>JAHDXS010000004.1 GCA_023384135.1 Alphaproteobacteria bacterium
CCGAGCTTGGTGTCGCGGGCCATGACTTCGAATTCCTCGATGTGGATCGAGGTGAAGACGTCATCGCTTACGATGCGTTCGGAGATGAGGATGGAGTCCTCGAAGTTGTAGCCGTTCCAGGGCATGAACGCCACGAGGACGTTGCGGCCCAGAGCGAGTTCGCCGAGGTCGGTCGAGGGACCGTCCGCGATGATGTCGCCCGCCCGCACGTCATCGCCGACCTTTACGAGGGGGCGCTGGTTGATGCAGGTGTTCTGGTTGGAACGCTGGAATTTCGAGAGTTTGTAGATATCCACCACAGGCTCGTCTGCGCTTTGGATATCGGTCGCTTGAACGACGATACGGGTCGCGTCCACTTTCGTGACGACCCCGCTGCGGCGGGCCGACACGGCTGCGCCGGAGTCCCGGGCGACGGTTGCTTCCATCCCCGTGCCGACGATCGGCGCGGAGGCGCGAAGCAGCGGAACAGCCTGACGCATCATGTTCGAACCCATGAGCGCACGGTTCGCGTCGTCGTTCTCAAGGAACGGGATGAGCGATGCGGCCACGGAGACGATCTGTTTGGGCGAAACGTCGATATAGTCGATCTGGTCGGGCTGGGACATGATGTTTTCCCCGGCCTGACGGCAGGAGACGAGGTCGCTTTCGAACTTGCCGGCCTTGTCGAGCACGGAGTTCGCCTGCGCAATCACGTAGCGGGCCTCTTCCATTGCGGACATGTAGACCACCTCGTCGGTGACCTTGCCGTTGGTGACTTTTCTGTAGGGGCTTTCGATGAAGCCGTACTTGTTCACGCGGGCGAAGGTGGCCAGAGAGTTGATCAGGCCGATATTCGGGCCTTCGGGCGTTTCGATCGGGCAGATCCGGCCGTAATGGGTCGGGTGCACGTCGCGGACTTCGAAGCCCGCGCGCTCGCGCGTCAGACCGCCCGGACCGAGCGCGGAGAGACGGCGCTTGTGGGTGATCTCGGAGAGCGGGTTGGTCTGGTCCATAAACTGGGAGAGCTGGCTCGATCCGAAGAACTCGCGCACCGCCGCCTGAGCGGGCTTGGAGTTGATCAGGTCATGCGGCATGTACGTGTCGATATCGACGGAGGACATACGCTCGCGGATGGCGCGCTCCATACGCAGGAGGCCGACGCGCATCTGGTTTTCCATCAGTTCGCCGACAGAACGTACGCGACGGTTGCCGAGGTTGTCAATGTCGTCCACCTCGCCGCGGCCGTCTTTGAGCTCGTGCAGATATTTGACGATGGCTAGGATGTCCTGCTTGCTCAGAACGCGGAACTGGTCGTCGGCCTTAAGGTCCAGACGGGCGTTCATCTTCACGCGGCCCACGGCGGACAGGTCGTAACGCTCTGCATCGAAGAAGAGCGAGTGGAACAAGGCCTGGGCGGATTCAACAGTCGGAGGCTCGCCGGGACGCATGACGCGGTAGATGTCCACCAGCGCCTCTTCGCGCGTGTCGCACTTGTCGGCAATCAGGGTGCTGCGGATATAGGGGCCGACATTCAGGAAGTCGATCGCCAGAACGGGCAGTTCTTCTACGCCCATTTCCTCGAATTTTGCGAAGTCGTCCTTGGCAATTTCATGGCCCGCTTCGAAGACGACCAGACCGGTTTTCTCATCGAAGATGTCGGCGGCGAGGAAGTTTCCGGCGAGGTTTTCGCTCTCGATACGCACTTCCTCAAGGCCGCCCTCGGCCAGCTTTTTGGCGGCGCGGGCCGTGATTTTTTCGCCGGCCTTGGCGACGGCCTTGCCGGTTTTGGCGTTGATGAGGTCGTAGTTCAGCTTCACGCCGCGCATACGGTCGGGATTGAAGGCGGTTCTCCAGCCCTTTTTGTCGAGGCTGTAGGTCACAACTTCGTAGAAGGTTTTGAGAATTTCCTCATTCGACATGCCCTGAACCAGAAGGGGATCGAGTTCCTCGCCTTTGTCCTCGGCCTTTTTGCGGAGCTTTTCAGTTTCCGCGCTGTCCAGACAGCGCAGGAGCGTGGTCAGAGGCAGTTTCCGGCGGCGGTCGATCCGCACGTACATCACGTCCTTGGCGTCGAATTCGAAGTCGAGCCAGGAGCCGCGGTAGGGAATCACCCGCGCGGAGAAGAGGTATTTGCCTGAAACGTGGGTTTTGCCGTTGTCATGATCGAAGAACACGCCCGGGGAACGGTGCATCTGGGAGACGATGACGCGCTCGGTGCCGTTGACGACGAAGGTTCCATTTTCGGTCATCTGAGGCATGTCTACCATGTAGACGTCCTGCTCCTTGATGTCGCGGATGGAGCGCAGGCCGGAGTCGGCGTCTACGTCAAAAACCGACAGGCGCAGGGTCACGCGCAGGGGCGCGGCGTAGGTCATCCCGCGCTGCTGGCACTCTTCTACGTCGTATTTGGGGTCCTCGAATTCGAATTTAACGAAATCAATCTCGGCGCGGTCGCTGAAATCCTTGATCGGGAATACGGAGGAAAAAACCTCCTGAAGTCCTGTCATTGCGCGGTCTTCGGCGCGGATGTCCTTCTGGAGGAAGAGTTCGTAGGAGTTGCGCTGCACCTCAATCAGGTTCGGCATGCGGGCCACTTCGCGGATGCGGCCGAAATCGCGGCGGATCCTCTTGCGTCCCGTGAAACTCTTGATATCGTTGGCTTGTGTGGTTTCCCCAGATGCTTTGGATTTCGCTGCGCACATATGTCGTGTCCTACCTTTTGTCTTAACCAGATCTCTTAAAACTTCGCGGCCTGCCGTTTTCGGCCGGTTGCGCCTACACGCCTTAATTTTACAGTCTTCGCCGCACCCTGCCCGGAAGCGGGCCGCAGGCATTACACAGGGGGCGAACAAAAACAGCCCGTCCGCCACCCCCTTTTGGAGGCTTCGAACCGGCCTGAAATTCCTAGTTGTTCCGCAATGCGGCTTCCGTTACGCGTACGGTTTTCACGTCTGTCTCAGAAATTTTGATTGCTATATGAACCATCGCCCCACTCTTGTCAACCTTCATGATGCCGAATGAACGCATTTCCCACACAGCTTTCGCACGTGCGGGAAATGCGCATTGTTTCGGATGAAGATTACTTGAGCTCGACTTTGGCGCCAGCAGCTTCGAGTTTCTTCTTGATTTCTTCGGCTTCGGGCTTCTTCGCGCCTTCCTTAACCGTCTTGCCGCCGGCCTCAACGAGGTCTTTGGCTTCTTTCAGGCCGAGGTTGGTGATTGCGCGAACTTCCTTGATCACGTTGATCTTGTTCGCACCGCCGTCAACGAGAACGACGTCGAAGGAGTCTTTCTCTTCAACCGGAGCAGCAGCAGCGGCCGCAACCATTACAGGTGCAGCAGCAGCAGCGGTTACGCCCCACTTGTCTTCGAGCAGCTTGGACAGCTCAGCAGCTTCCAGCACCGTCAGAGCCGAGAGTTGTTCAACAATTTTATTCAGATCAGCAGCCATTTTTTCCTCCTTAGAATTTAAACTTAACAATTTTGCTGAAAATTAAAAAAACCTAACCTTGTTTCTCGCCGTAAGCCTTTGTTACGCCGACCATATCGCGGGCCGGGGCTTGAAGAACACCAACCAGCTTGGTGGGTGCTGCAACCAGAAGACCAACGAGTTTGGAACGGATTTCGTCGAGGCTCGGCAGTTTTGCCAGCGCTTCAACGCCCTTCGTGTCGAGAACGGTTTCGCCCATGCCGCCGCCGATGATGACCAGTTTCTGGTTCTTCTTAGCGAATTCATAGGTGACTTTAGCCGCCGCAACGGGGTCCTTCGACGTTGCGATCCCGGTGGGTCCGGTGAACATGTCGCCGATATTCTCGAACTTCGTGCCCTTGACCGCGCGTTGCGCCAGACGATTCTTGATAACCTTGAAGGATGCGCCGTTCTTGCGCAGCTCGTTGCGGAGCTGGGTGATCTCGGCGACCGTCAGGCCGGAATAGTGTGTTACGACAACCACTTCGTCATCGCTGAAACGCTTGTTGAGGGAAACGATTTCCTCTTCTTTTCTTGCCCGGCTCATGCCCATGGTCAAAATCTCCCGGATACCTTGTTATTCGTCAAAACTCTGTTCAAAAATTCTGTGCCGCCCCAAAACAAAAGGCGGCTTTCACAGCCGCCTGTCCGATGGTCTAGAAAAAGAGAGAAAAAGACAAACCCGACATGCGGGATATTTCGTCTTGGTCTTCCTCGTCTATGCAGGTTTTTTAAGCCTTTTGGCCCCTACAGTCCTGGACAGGTCTTGCACTCGACGGGCCTGTATTAAGTAAAAAGCACAGGCCCGTCAAGCATTATTTCAAAAAAGTTACGCCGCGCGGCTTTGTCCGCCGGAGGTCAGGTTCTCAAGCTCAAGCTTGATACCCGGGCCCATCGTGGAGGACAGGGAAATCTTGTTGATGTATTTCCCTTTGGCGCCCGGCGGCTTCGCGCGGACGATCGCCTCGATGAAGGCGCGGATGTTTTCGACCAGCTTGGCTTCGTCGAAGGAGGCCTTGCCGACGCGGGCGTGGATGATCCCGGCCTTTTCAGCACGGAATTCAACGGCCCCGCCCTTCATGGACTTGACCGCTTCGCCGATGTTCGGCGTGACGGTGCCCAGTTTCGGGTTGGGCATCAGGCCCTTGGGACCGAGGATCTTACCGACCCGGCCGACCAGAACCATCATGTCCGGCGTGGCCAGGCAGCGGTCGAAGTCGATCTCGCCCTTCTGGATTTTTTCCGCCAAGTCGTCGGCGCCGACGATATCGGCTCCTGCAGCTTTGGCTTCCTTGGCCTTTTCATCCTTAGCGAACACGGCCACACGGACCTTCGCCCCGGTTCCGTTGGGAAGAGAGATCATCCCGCGGACCTGCTGGTCAGCGTGCTTGGTGTCTACGGACAGGTTGATCGCAATTTCGATCGTTTCATCGAATTTACGGCCCTTAGTCGCGGTTTTCAGGATGGAAACGGCTTCGTCCAGAGGATAGAAGCGGTTGCGGTCCACAGCGACCTGTTCTTTTTTCGGCGTTTTGCCGGCTGCTTTTTTCTTGGTTTCTGCTTTGGCCATGTCTTAACCCTCCACGACTTCGATACCCATGGAACGGGCCGAGCCTTCGATAATTTTCATTGCCGCGTTGATGTCGTTCGCGTTCAGATCGACCATCTTCTTTTCGGCGATCTCACGAACCTGCGACTTTTTCACCTGCGCGATCGTTTCGCGGCCGGGAGTGGCTGCGCCCTTTTCGCGTTTGACCGCCTGCAGCAGGAAGTAGCTGGCGGGCGGGGTTTTGGTGATGAAGGTGAACGAACGGTCTTCGAAAACCGTTATGATCAGCGGGGTGGGCACGCCCTTCTGGCCTTCCGTACGGGCGTTGAACGCCTTACAGAATTCCATGATGTTCACGCCGTGCTGACCCAGAGCGGGACCGACAGGCGGGGATGGGTTCGCCATTCCACCGGGGATCGTCAGGTTGATATAACCTGTTATTTTCTTTGCCATTGTTTTCTCCTTTAGGTTAAAGGTTTCGTGGTGCGGCGCCCAATGGGCTTTATGAGAACGCCTCCCACAATAATCGGGGGACCATAGACTTTCGGCCCCCTGCGATCAAGAAAAAAATGAGTCCGGCGGCGCTTGGCCTTGTCTGCCCGGCGGAGGCGGGTTATAGAGATTCTGCGGCGGGACAGAACCACAAGAGTAAGCCCGGAATGAAAATCGACGATGTCGTCACTCTTGACGTTGACCTGCCCGAACATTCGCTGGCGCGGGGCAAGCACGGGTTCATCGTGGCGATCCACGACGCGCCGGAGCCTTATTGCACAGTCGAGTTTCTGGACCGCACGGGGAATACGCTCGCGCAAGTCCCTTTGCGGCCCGGGCAGTTCCGTATTCTGTGGAGCGCGTGAGATGATCAGACTTCATAACATCCTGATTATGCTGGCTTTCCTTCTGGCTATGGCTCCCCTGCCCTCCGCCGCGCGGGAGGGGTTGTCTACCCAGCTTACGATGCACCATGGCGGGCTTGAGCGGCGTTACGATCTTTTCGTGCCGCCGGAGGGGCCGAAGGGCTTGAGGCCGCTGGTCTTGATTCTGCACGGTCACGGGGGCAGCGCGGCGCACATTACGCGCGAGACGGGCAAGCGCAGCCCGCACAATGCCTGGCTGGATGTGGCGGAGCGGGAGGGGATTCTTCTGCTTATCCCCGACGGCACCATCAGCCCGGACAAGCGTCAGGGCTGGAACGACTGCCGTAAGGATACGGCTACTAACCCCTCGAGCGACGATACGGGGTTTTTGCGTGCGCTTATTGAGCAGACCGTGCGGGATTATGAGGCCGATCCGGCGCGGGTTTACGTGACAGGAACATCGAATGGCGGGTTCATGAGTTTGCGAATGGCGCTGGAGGCGCAGGACCTTATCGCGGCGGCGGCTCCGGTGGTGGCGGCCATGCCCGCAATCAACAAGTGCGTAATCGGCAAAGGCAAGGTTCCGGTCCTGTTTATAAACGGCACCGAGGACCCGATGGTAAAATATGCGGGCGGGCCGATCTTCAACAATAAGGGCGACCGGGGCAGCAGCCTCTCCGTCGAGGAGTCCGTCGCGTGGTGGGTCAGGCATAACGGCACGGCTCAAAAGCCCGTCCATTCCGTTTTTCCCGATAGAGACCCGGACGACGGCAGCCATGCAGAGAGATATGTTTATGCGGGAGACGCACCCGTGGCGTTCATCAAGGTGATTGGCGGCGGGCATACGGAGCCGAGCCTGACGCGCCACTACGGGCGTTTGTTCATAGCGATCGTCAAGCGCCAGAACAAGGATTTCGAAATGGCGGAAGAAGTCTGGTCCTTTTTCAAGGACCAGCGCAAATAGCCCATAGACCAGAGATTAGAGTTTTTCGACCTGGCTGAATTCCAGCTCCACGGGCGTCGCACGACCGAAGATGGAGACGGAGACCTTGAGCTTGGCCTTGTCCTCGTCGATTTCCTCCACGAAGCCGTTGAACGACGCGAAGGGGCCGTCGGTGACCTTGACTTCTTCTCCGATGTCGTAGATGACGGACGGGCGGGGACGGTCCACGCCTTCCTGAACCTGACGCAAGATCCGCTGGGCCTCGGCCTCGCTGATCGGCACGGGCTTGTTGCCGCCGGCACCGAGGAAACCGCTGACTTTCGGGGTGTTCTTGATCAGGTGCCAGACGTTATCGTCCATATCGAGGCGCGCGAGAACATAGCCGGGGAAGAATTTGCGCTCGGCGTTTACACGCTGGCCGCGCTTGATTTCGACGACTTCTTCCATCGGCACGAGAATTTCCTCGACCTTGTCTTCAAGACCTTGCTTCTTTGCCTTGTCGCGGATGGCCTCGGCCACCTTGCTTTCAAAGCCGGAGTAAACGTGCAAAACATACCAGCGTGCAGCCATTTTCTTATCCTTTCAAAAACTTCTATCCCAGATGGAACCTTTAAAGCCCTAAATTCATAATCGACCGGACCAGCCACGCGATGATCTGGTCGGCGAAATACAGGAAGGTGGACGCCAGAAGCACCATAATGAAGACCGCAATCATGCTGATCATCGTTTCGCGACCGGTCGGCCACGTGACCTTTTTCATTTCATTTCTGACCTGACGGATAAATTCGACCGGTGTTGTCTTAGCCATGAAATCCTCTTTGTTTTCCTGCATTTACCGGATTTTACTGTGTCCGGTTTCCCTCAACAGTCTTCGTCGCGGCGGCCATTGCCGCTATTAACTTAGACTAAATTTCATGGGAATGACTGTGTAGTACACCAAAAAATATTCGAAAACCAGAAAAATCATCAGGCGCTTTACTTTTGTGGAAAAAAATGTTCCGTTTGCCTGCGTGTTTATTAGCGTTATAATGTTTCCGATTTTTTGAATTTATTTTTTAAAGTTGTTCACCTTCATAATTTAATGCGTATACCCCATATTTTTTAAAAGGAATTAACACCGTGCAGCCCTTTGTAGATGATATTATGAAAATACTTATGGTCGATGATTCGGAAACGGACTTTATCCTGACGCGGGCGAGCCTCGAGACAGGGCGGGATTTCCGTCACCGGCTGGACTGGGCGGGCACGTTCGAGGACGGGCTGGGCGCGATGAAGCGCAACGAACATGACATCTATATCGTCGATTACAAGCTGGATCAGGGCAAGCTGGGACTTGATATTGTTCGGGAAATCCGCCTGATGGGGATTACAACGCCCGTTATTCTGCTGACCGGTCTGGATATGCGCAAGATTTCAAAGGAAGATTGCGACAAGTTGAATATCTCGCGCTGCCTGTCCAAGCACGATAACGACCCGACTCTTCTGATCAGCATTATCGTTGATACGGTTCTACATTACCGTAGCGAACGCGGCTAAGGCTTCCTGCCGTCATACAATCGTATTTATCCTCAGCTTTCCGACCATTTTAGAACGGGGTATTTCGCGGCCTGGACCTCGTCGAGCCTGCGGCGCGGCGAGGAGAGTGGGAATTGATGGAATTGCTCCGTCTTGCCTGCGCGGACATCGGCGGCGAAATCCTTCATCACGCTGATGAAACGGTCGATAGCGTCCTTGCTTTCGGTTTCGGTGGGTTCGATGAGCATGGTGCCGGGGATGACCAACGGGAAGTAGACGGTCATCGGATGATAACCGCGTTCGATCAGGCCCTTCGCGATGTCGGTTGTGGTTACGCCCGCCTCCTTTTGTTTTTTGTCGGTGAGGAGACATTCGTGCATGCACGGCCCTTCGTAGGGGACGTGATAGTCCTCCTTGAGGCTGGCCAGAATGTAGTTGGCGTTCAGGACGGCATCCTCTGCGACCTGCTTCAAGCCATCGGCGCCATGCGAGAGCATGTAGGTCAGGGCGCGGACATGCATGCCGAACTGGCCCTGGAACGCCTTAAGGCGGCCCAGAGTCTCGGGCCGGTCTTCTCCGGTTTCAAGCCTGTAGATTTCGCCGTCCTTGATTACGGTCGGCACGGGCATGGCCTTGGCGAGTTTTTCGGAACAGCAGATCGGGCCGGAGCCGGGGCCGCCGCCGCCGTGGGGCGTGGAGAAGGTCTTGTGCAGGTTGATGTGCATCACGTCCACGCCGAAATCGCCGGGGCGGATTTTGCCGACCAGCGCATTGAAGTTCGCCCCGTCGCAGTAGAAATAGCCGCCTGCCTTATGGAGAAGGTCGGCCATCTCAAGAATATCGGTTTCAAACAGGCCGCAGGTGTTGGGGTTCGTCACCATCATTCCGGCGATGTCCGCGCCCTCGGGGTCGCTTTCGAAGAGCGCCTTTTTGAAGGCCTCGACGGTCAGGCGGCCCGTTTCACGCGTGGAGATGTTGCGGACCTGAAAACCGCACATGACGGCGGTGGCCGGGTTGGTGCCGTGGGCGGAGTCGGGGGTCAGCACGATTTTGCGGCGGCTCTGGCCGCTCAGCTCATGGGCGCGGCGGATGGTCATCATGCCCGCAAGCTCGCCGTGCGCTCCGGCGGAAGGAGTCAGGCAGACGCCGGGAAGGCCGGTGAGTTCGGCCAGCCAGTGTTGCAATTCGTACTGGAGTTTCAGGGCGCCCTGCACGGTGTCTTCGGGCTGCATCGGGTGGATGTGCGCAAAGCCCTTGAGGCGCGCCATCTTTTCGTTCAGGCGCGGGTTGTGTTTCATGGTGCAGGAGCCGAGCGGGAAGAAGCCATGATCGATGGAATAATTCCAAGTGCTCATGCGCACAAAATGCCTTAAAACCTGCGGTTCGCTGATCTGCGGCAGGCCGACCTTGTCGCGGGCGGGTGCGCCCGTGCGGAGCTTGATGCCTTCGGGTTCGGGCAGGTCCACGCCGGGGCTATCGCTAAATTCCTTTTCCCAAAGGAGGTTTTCTTCATAGTTCAATGCACGATCCCCTGAGAACGCGGCCAAGGCGGCCTTCTCGCGCTCGTGGGTAACGATTCTGCTAATTTTGGCTTCTGCTGCACTCATTTTTTATTCACTCCAGCCCCGGTTAGAATTTTTGATTAACGTGATTGCATTCGAATTTCTGAGCGCTTTCTTCTATGCCGCGCTTGCTTCGCTCGATGATTTGAAGGCTTCCCGAGAGACGATCCAAATCGACCGTCGTCATGCCGCGCGCGTGCGTCCATTCGGCCAGGATCAGGTATTCGGTGAAATTCTTGATCTTGTCGTTGGCTATGACTTCGCCTTCCAGCGTGAAGAGTCTTGCGGAGTCATCAATCATGATACCGATTTTTGTGCCGCGGTCGGATGTCTCGCATTTGAGGTATTTGCGGGGAATGTTCGAATTCATAACAAACATGCCGAAACCGACCAAAGCCCCGCCGAACAGGATACCCGTCAGAAAAGTTATAAAACTCATGTACGAGTTCATAGAATTTTCCCCAGTTCGCGGGCGAAGGATTCGATGTCCTCCGGCGCGGTCATTTCAGTGGCCGCGACCAGAAGGCGGTTGCCCTCCAGCGGCAGCCCGGAGACCACGCCGCGTTTGCCCAGTTCCTTCGCGGCCTTTTCTGCGTCGATCGGCAGAGTTACGACAAATTCGTTGAAGAAGGACGCATTCTCGATCTTCACGCCCTTTACGGCGGCCAGCGCATCGGCCAACCGGCATGCCGCTTCGTGGTTCAGGTGCGCGAGGCGTTTGAAGCCGTCTTCGCCCAGAAGCGCGAGATGGACCGTGAAGGCCAGGGCGCAGAGGCCCTGATTGGTGCAGATGTTGGAGGTCGCCTTGTCGCGGCGGATATGCTGTTCGCGGGTGGAGAGGGTCAGAACATAACCGCGACGGCCGTCGGCGTCCTTGGTCATACCGCAGAGGCGGCCGGGCATCTGGCGCAGATACGCCTCCTTACAGGCGAAGAAGCCGAGATGAGGACCGCCATAGCTCATGGGCAAGCCCAGAGATTGCGCCTCTCCGCAGACAATATCGGCCTGTGCGGGCGCGGGCAGAAGCCCGAGGGAGACGATTTCAGTGACCAGCACAACCAGAAGCGCACCAGTCTCGTCGCATTTTTTGCGCCAGGCTTCATATTTGTGAGGTGTTCCGAAGAAGTCAGGCGACTGGATAATGACGCAGGCTGTTTCAGAGTCGGGCTCCGCGTCCACGAGTTCAGACCCTTCGAAGTTCCCGAGATAGGCGCCGAGCACTTCGCGGTAATGCGGGTGGAGGGGCGCTCCAACCGCAACCTTGCTGCGCTTGGTGACGCGCATGGCCATCAGCGCGGCTTCAGCCAGAGCGGTGGAGCCACAATACATGGAGGCGTTGGCGATATCCTGCCCGGTCAGGCGGGCGATCATGGTCTGATATTCGAAGATGACCTGGAGCGTGCCCTGCGCGATTTCAGGCTGGTAGGGCGTGTAGGCGGTCAGGAATTCCGAGCGCTGGATGATGTAATCCACGCTCGCCGGGATATGGTGGTAATAGGTTCCGGCACCGAGGAAGAACGGCCCGTCCGGCGCGGCGCGGTTTTCATTGGCGTGGGCGGACATGATCCGCTCGACCTCGAGTTCGCCCTTGTGCGCGGGGAGGCTTGCCGTTCCCTTGATAAAGGCCTGTTTGGGCACGTCTTTATACAGGGCATCGACGTCTTTTACGCCGATGGTGCGCAGCATTTCGGCACGCGCGTTCTTGGTCAGCGGAAGGTAACGCATCAATCCAGCCCTTTCAGGTATTCGTTGTAGGCGGCTTCGTCCATCAGTTCGTTCAGCGCGGAGGCGTCTGCGACCTTGACCTTGACGATCCAGCCGTTGTCGTTGACGGGGCTTTTGATCAGGTCGAGATCGCCGGCCATGGCCTTGTTGACCTCGACGACTTCACCCGCCACGGGGGTGTAAACTTCGGCGGCGGCCTTGACGGATTCGATAACGGCGACATCGCCGCCTTTAGCGACTTTTTTGCCGATATCCGGCAAATCCAGAAACACCAGATCGCCCAAAGCGTCCTGCGCGTGGGGGGTGATCCCGATCCAGACCGTATCGCCCTTCACGAGGACGCATTCGTGATCCTTTGTGTATTTCAGTGCACTCATTTTCCTGCCGCCTTTCCTAAAAATCGCTCGTTTGTCGTGTTCAATTTTCGGCTTATGCCGCGTTTTGTTTCTTCATGGATTTCGTGCGCGGCTTAACGAAGGGCATCGTCGCCACTTCGGCGGCCAACCGCCGCCCGCGCACGTCCAGAAAGATTTTTTCGCCGGGTTTTGTGTAGCCGGGGTCAATATAGCCCTGCCCGATCGAAGCCTTGAGCGTGGGCGAAGGCCCGCCGCTGGTCAGGGTTCCGATCTTTTTGCCGTCGGCGCTGAAGATGTCTGTTCCTTCACGCGCGACGCCGGGGTCGATCAGTTTGATTCCCACGCGTTTGCGGGCAAGCCCCTTTTCGCGTTCCTTGAGGGTTCGGGGGGCGCCGATGAAGTCGGTATTATTCTTATCCATGACCCAGCCGAGATCAGCCTCCAGCGGCGAGGTGTCGCCGTCTATGTCGTGCCCGTAAAGGCAGTAGCCCATTTCAAGGCGCAGCGAATCGCGCGCGGCGAGGCCGATGGGTTTGACGTCGGGGTGGGCCGCCAGCGCATCCCAGATTTTGCGGGCGGCGGTGTCCTTCACGCTGATCTCGAAGCCGTCTTCGCCCGTATAACCGAGTCGTGAGATATGAACGGTTTCGCCCAGTATTTTGACTTCCGTCATTATAGACATATAGGGCAGATCAGAGAGGCCAACGCCGAAGAGTTTGGTCATGACCGATTCGGCCTTCGGACCCTGCACCGCTATGAGGCTGCGGTCTTCAAGGTAGTTCAACTTGATCCCGGCGGGCATGTGCGCCTTGATCCAGGCGATGTCCTTTTCCTTACAGCCCGCATTGATGACGATGAAGAATCGTTCCTCTTCGAGACGGGTGATGATGAGGTCGTCAACGATCCCGCCCTCCTCGTTCGTCAGGACGGTGTATTGCGCGCGGCCCGTGGGCTTGTTGCGGAAGCCGGAGGGGGTAATTTTTTCAAGAAATTCAGCGACACCGGGGCCTTCCATCATGACCTGCCCCATGTGGGAGACATCGAAGATGCCCGCCGATTCTCGGACCCATTCATGTTCCTTGAGCACGCCCGGCGCGTAGTAAAGGGGCATATCGTATCCGGCGAACGGACCCGTTTTTGCCCCCATCGCGACATGCGCCGCATGCAGGGCCGTCTTGCGCGTTTGTGTTTCCGCCACCGTATGACACTCCAATCCTGTAATGAACAGACTCTACGCATAGCAAAAGATTGCCCTGACTTTAAGACAAAAAACGATTCCGGGGCAGGAATTTACGCGGTTTGTTTTCGCGGGGCTTCGGCTCAGGGTTCGCGCAACGCGTTTTGCTGCAGGCGCAGCAGCGGCTTGAAGATGGCGCGGAGGACCGAAATCTTACCCGAAAGGATGTTGGCCTCCACGCTCATGCCGGGATAAATCGGCTCGAACCCTTTAACGGATTCCGGGTCGAGCGTGATTTTGACGCGGTAGAAGACCGCCCCGGTATCGTCGCGCAAACTGTCTGCGCTGATTTCCGTGATGCTGCCCTTGAGGGTGCCGTAAACAGCCGAATCGTAGGCGGTGATCTTGACGCTCGCGGGAAGGCCGTTCCAGACAAGGCCGCGATCTTTCGTCTGCATCCGCGCCTCGACGATCAGATTATCCTCAAGGGGGATGATCTCGGCGAGAATCGCCCCGGGTGCGACCACGCCGCCGACAGTGTTAACATGGATTTTGTTGACCAGCCCGGTTACGGGGGCATAGAGGTCCGCGCGTTGGACCTGATCGATGTCGGCCTTGAGTTTTTCCTGAAGCTTCTGGCGGTCGAGTTCGACCTTGCCGAGTTCGTCCAGAATCTCGGTTTTGAGGCGTTCGTGAAGTTCGGCGGTCTGGTTGCGGATTTCCTCAAGTTCGGCCTTTGTGATGGGGATGAGTTTTTCGATGCTGCCGATGCGGGTGTTGAAATCGCTGACGCGGCTTTTGGCCTCCAGGTAACGGCTTTCGGACACAGCGCCGGAGCGTTTGAGCTTTTCGTTGATGTTAAGTTGGTCCTGCGCGATTGTGCGCTCGGCCCTCAGGTTTTCCAGTTGGCCGCGCAGTTCCTCAAGCTTCAGGGATTTTTGATTCTCGCGCTCCTTATAGACGCCGAGCTTTTCCTCAAAGGCCTGGGTGCGTGATTCGAAGAGGCGCTCTTCGTTTCTGGCGATTTCCTCCAGCGCCCCGGCGCGGTCTGCGGCGTTCAGGATAAATTCCTTTTGCCCTGAGCGCTCGGCCTCAAGGCGGCTGGCACGGATATTCAGTGCCTGGAGGGCAATCCGTCCACCCTCCAGTTCGGAGGATGCGCCCTGATTGCGGATCTGAAACAGGGGGTCGCCTTTTTGTACACGCTGGCCTTCGCTGACGAGGATTTTATCGACGATTCCGCCTTCCAGATGCTGGACGAGCTTGGCCGCACCGGAGGGGACGATTCGCCCCATCGCGCGCACCTGCTGGTCTATTTCCGAGAGGCCGGACCACAGCAGGAAGGTCAGGATCAGGAGTACCACGGCATAGAGCAGCGGGCGGTAATTCCAGCCTTCGGACTCCAAGCCGTCGAGTTTGAATTCACTCATGGGCGTTCTCCGAACTGGCCGGGCTGGGCGCCGAGGCGGCGCAGGATTTCATCGCGCGGGCCGTCGGCGGTCACGCGGCCCTTGGTGAGCAGCACGAGACGATCGACCAGCGGCAGAAGTGTCGTGCGGTGGGTCACCATGATGAAGGTCTTGTCGCGCAGATAGGTTTTGAGATTCTGGTGGATGGCCTGTTCGAGCATACTGTCCATTCCGGTGGTCGGCTCGTCGAAAATCAGGATCGCGGGATCGCGAACGAACGCGCGGGCGAGCGCGATGGCTTGCTGCTGGCCGCCCGAGAGGCGAGATCCGCCCTCGCCTATTTCTGTGTCGAAGCCCTGCCCGGTCTGGTGGATATACATATTGAGGCCCGAAAGTTCTGCGGCGCGGGTCAAGTCCTCTTCAGAGATGTCATAGGCGCCGAGCAGGATGTTGTCTCGGATGGTGCCGGAAAAGAAGACGGATTTCTGCGGCACGAAGCCGATAGAGCGGCGCAGTTCGGCAGGCAGGATGGTGTCGTGCGCGAAGCCATCGTAAAGTATGGAGCCCGTACGCGGCGCCATAAGGCCGCCAATCAGGTGGGCCAAGGTCGATTTGCCCGCGCCGGTCTGGCCGATCAGGCCGATTTTCTCGCCCGCGCGGATGCTCAGGTTGACGCCCTGCAAGGCCGGAAGGCTCTGCCCCTTATATTGGTAGGCGACATTCTGGACCTCAACCGCGCCGGAAAACGGCCCCTTCGCACCGAGGCCCGAGGCAAGAGCGGATTCGGAAGGGACGGCAAAAATACCGTCGATCGTGCGGAGAACGTCGCGGGATTGATTGAGGCGCGAGACGACGGATGCGACACCCGTTACCGGAGCCAGCGCGCGGCCCGCAAGAATCGTCACGGCAATCAGTCCGCCAATCGAGAGGTCACCGGACTGGATTGCGTATACGCCAAAAAATACGACGAAAATGTTTACCAGAGTCATCACAAGTGCCGAGAGATTGCCCGCGGCATTCAAAATGGACTGGTTGCGGTGGGCGCTGGTGGCGGAACGCTGACAGACCTCGGTCCAGCGGGAGAGCCTTGCGCCCGAGGCACCGAATATACGGATCGCCTCTACGCCGCCCAGCATCTCGACGAGAACGGCAGATTTGGATTGCGAGGCTGCGAAGAGGTCGCGGGTGCGGCGGGTCAGCAAGGCCTGCACGGCCGTCTGTATACCCAGTATGACCACAATCCCCAAGATCGGCACCAAGGCTACGGAGGGGGCAATCAGATAAATAACGGCGATGAACAGCAAGGCGAAAGGTAGATCGACGAACGCGGGCACGAGGCGCGTGGAGTAGAAATCCCGCAGCCCCTGAAGCTCCTTGAAGATATTGGCCTTTTCCCCGACCGACATAGTTATGACGTCGGGGGGAAGGTCGATGAGGCGGGCCATCAGTTCGCGGTCGAAGCGCACCGAGAGACGCGCCGCGATTTTCTCAAGGATATGGGCGCGGATGCTGCGGAAGACGAGATCGAAGACGAAGGCCAGCATGACGCCAATCGTGAGGACGTGCAGCGTATCGAGCGCGAAGTTGGGCACCACGCGATCGTAGACGTTCATTGTGAAGATCGGGAGGGCGATCACGAACAGGTTGATGAACAGGGAGCAGACGAGAATTTCGGCATAACCGGGCCAGTAGGCGCGGATGGGTTGCCAGAACCAGTCGATTTTGCCCTGCTTCCACATATGGGCGGTCGCTTCGTCCTCGCGGCCGGCGGCGGAGAGAATGACGGCATGGCCTATGTAGCTGTTGCGCAGCTGCTCCAGATCGGTGGGGGAGGTTTCATCGCCCGGGGTGAATATTTTGCCTTTCTGCCCCTCTGGGACGTAGACCACGGATTTCTTGCCTTGCAGCAGCAGGATGGCCGGAGTCGCCAGTTCGGAGAGCATCGCGAAGGGGATTTTTTTGATCGCGGCGTTCATGCCCAGTTTTTCAGCCATTTCCTGCAAACCTGCCGGCTCGAGCGCCTGGGCGGAATTGTCCATGGTTTGGCGCACCGAACGCAGATCAGGGGTCAGGCCCTGCAAAGACAGGAGATAGCGCAGGCACTCCTGAAGCGGGTCGGGCCCTTGCGGCGGTTCATTCGCGAGCGCGACAACGGGTGCGCGGGCAGACTTTGCGGGTTTGTTTATTTTCTGGGCCATAGAGCGATAAGAGCGGCGAGACCCGCCGCAGAAAAGTCGTATTGATCAACATTTCGAGGGTATCAGAAAAGACTTACGCTCACAACACGGGGGCGTTGGTCGGGTTTTGTAAGTGTGGGTTAAACTGCGGTCACTTGGACACGCGTGCCGTCACCCCAGCTAAACTGGCCGCCGCCATCGTTCGTGGCGCCCGCGATATAAAGGTCGAAGGTGCTGCCGACCGTCAGGTTCAGGGTTCCGCCCACACCGACCAGCGCCTGCACGTCAGCCTGCGACAGGTCGAAATCGTCGGCGTCGTCGCTCAGGGTATAATCCGCGCCGTCATAGTCTCCGTCCACCGTTGCGCCGCTGAGATCGAGTTCTTCAATGCTGCTGAAGATGCCCGCAATCGTGTTGCCGCTGATTCCGTTATCGGTGAGGTTATTTCCGGTGAAGCTGTCGGAGATGCTTACGCGGTCGTTGCCGCCGCCGCCGTTCACGGTTCCCAGAAGGCCGATGGCATCGGTGTTGAAGTTGAAAATGTCCGCGCCGGTGCCGCCGATGAGGCTTTCAAAGCTGGTTACGCTGTCGGTCGTCACGGCCGCGCCGTTGGTCTTGTTGATCGTTCCTGTGATCGTCGCGCCGAAGCCGTTCAGGCTGGCGGTTATGCCCTGAGTCGTGAACCCGTAATTCAGGGTATCCGTCCCTGTTCCGCCGAAGAAGGTGTAGTTGTTGTGGGCGCTGGTGATTGTATCGTTGAAGTTACTGCCTGTGATCGCCTCAATCCCGGTCAGCGTGTCCGCTCCGCCGTCTCCGTCGTTGCTCACGGTGCCCGCCGTCATGGAGGCTGTGATGCCGGATGCGGCACTGGAATAATCGGCCGTATCGAAGCCCGTGCCGCCGTCCAGCGCATCGTTTCCGGCGCCGCCGATGAGCGTATCGTCGCCCGCGCCGCCGAACAGGAAGTCGTTGCCGCCGCGCCCGTTCAGCAGGTCGTTTCCGTTATTGCCTGTGAGCCTGTTTGCGTTCGCATCGCCACGCAGAGTGTCGTTGCCGCTGCCGCCCGTCACGTTTTCGATATTGGTGAGGCTGTCGTTTCCTATACTTGCGCCCGTTGCGTTTACGCCCACGGTCGCCAGATCAACCGTAACAGACGTTGCGGACGCGCTATAGTTTGCCGTATCTCCGCCCGTTGCCGCGCCTACGGCGTTGTTTGTTCCGCCGTCTATGGTGTCGTCGCCTGTGCCGCCCACGATGCTGTCATCACCGCTGCCGCCGTTGATGATGTCGTTGCCCGCGCCGCCGTCGATCGTGTCGTTATCGGCGCCGCCGTCGATCGTGTCGGCTCCGTTACCGCCGTTCAGCGTGTCGGCCCCGGCGTCGCCGTTGATCGTGTCATCGCCGTCGCCGCCATTGATCGTGTTCGCGCCCGTTGTTCCGGTGATGATATCGTTGAAGTTCGAGCCGGTCACGTTTTCGACGCTGGTGACGGTTTCGGTCGATCCGAAGCCGTCGTCGATGATCTGGTTCGCGCCCAGCGTCAGATTGACGTTGATCGCGCCCGTCGCAGTGCTGAAGTTATAAGTGTCCGTACCCGCGCCGCCGTTGAAGGAATCGATGCCCGCGCTGGCGAAGAAGGTGTCTGCGCCCGTTCCTCCGGTCACGAGGCCGTCTGCGCCTGCGGAACCGGTAATGGTGTTCGTACCGTTGCCGAGTTGATAACGCTCGAAGTTGGAGAAGGTGTTGGTGTAGATGCCGAACGTCGCGGTGGAGGTTGCGAGGTTGAGGGTCGTGTTCGTGCTGCCCGTAAAGGCCAGCAGATCGCCCAGCGTTTCGCCGCCCGATCCGCCGTTCAGCGTGTGGTTGCCGTTGCCGCCGTAGATCGTGTCGTCCCCGGCGTTTCCGTTAATGATGTTGTTGTTCGTGCCCGTCGTCATGGCGAAAATAGTATCCGTGCCCGCAGAGCCTTCGACATTTTCCACGCCGATCAGTGTGGCGAGTGCGTTCGGCGAGAAGAAGGCGCCGGAGCTTTGGACCGTGAGGCCCGCAACCAGAAGGGTGAGCGTATCGGTCGCGGCCGTGCTGCCGTTTATCGTTTGAATACCCGTGAAGCTATCGGTTCCGCCCGCGCTTTTGACCACGGTGTTCGCAGCTCCGTCCCAGCGCACGTCGATGTTTCCGGAGGACAGTTCGGCATAAGAGAGGGTGTTGGACCCGGCATTTCCGGTGTAGGTGTCGTTGCCCAGCGAGCCGAAGAAGTTATCCGTGCCGCTGCCGCCGGTCATTACGTTGTTGCCGGCGGTTCCGCGCATTGTGTTGGTGCCGCTGCCGCCTATGATGTTTTCGATATTGCTTACGGTATCGGTCGTGCCGAAACCATCGGCTGAAACCACGCCTGTGGCCAGATTCACGTTCACCGCTCCGGCCGCTGCGGCGTAACTCACCGTGTCGCCGACGGCCGTGTTGTTTCCGCCGTCGAGGACGTCCACGCCCGCACCGCCGATCAGGATATCGTCGCCGTCGCCGCCGTAGATTGTATCGGCGTCCGCGCCGCCGTCGAGCGTGTCATCGCCATCGCCGCCGTAAATGGTATCGTTGCCAGCGCCGCCGTTTATTGTGTCGTTGCCTTCACGGCCTTCGAGGACGTTGGCTGCCGTGCTGCCGGTTATGGTGTCAGCGAAGGTGGTCCCTATAATATTTTCTACGTTCGCTATGGTTTCAGTATTTCCGAAACCGTCATTGACGACCTGATTGCTGCCGAGCGCCATGTTGACGTTTATGCCCGCTGTCGCGGCATAAAAATTGTAGGTATCCGTTCCGGCGCCGCCGTCGAACCCGTCCGCACCGTTGCTGACGTAGAAGGTGTCGTCGCCATTTTCGCCGTAGACCGTTCCGTCCGCGCCCGCAGAGCCCGTGATCGTATCGTTGCCAGAACCGAGGTAGTAGGTCTCGAACCCGGTGAAGGTGTTCGTGTACCCGCCGAATATCGCCGTTCCCGCGCCAAGGTCGAACGTAATCGCCGTTGCGATCGAGAAGCGCAGCGTGTCCGTCCCCGTCCCGCCGTCGAGCGTATGGTTACCATCGCCGCCATAGACCGTATCGTTGCCGCCGTTGGCGTTGATGATGTTGTTATTGGTTCCGGTGGTCATCGTGTAGATCGTGTCTGCGCCCGTCGAGCCTTCGACGTTCTCTACGCCGATCAGGGTCGCCAGCGCATCGGGCGAGAAATACGCGCCCGAGCTTTGCACGGTGAGGCCCGCAACCAGAAGCGTCAGGGTGTCCGTCCCCAGAACGCTGCCGTTGATAATCTGAACCCCCGTAAAGGTGTCGGTCCCGCCCGCGCTCTTGACAATCGTGTTCGCCGTGCCGTTCCAGCGGACATCAACGTTGCCGCCCCCAAGCTCAGAATAATCCAGCGTGTTCGTGCCGCCATTGCCAACGTAAGTGTCGTCGCCCAGAGAACCATAAAAATTGTCCGTCGAGGCGCCGCCCGTCATCACGTTATTGTCCGCGTTGCCACGGATCGTGTTCGTCCCGCTCCCGCCCCGCACGTTTTCAATGTTAATAACCGTATCCGTGCTGCCCGTCCCATCCGCAGACACAACACCCGTCGCCAGATTCACGTTCACAACGCCAGACTCCGCGCTGTAATCCACCGTGTCGCCAACAGCCGTATTCGTACCGCCGTCAATCACATCCACGCCCGCGCCGCCGCTGATCGTGTCGTCTCCCGCATCGCCGTTCAGCGTATCATCATCCGCACCGCCGCTAATCGTATCATCACCGCTGCCGCCATTAATCGTATCGTTGCCGCCGTTGCCGCTTAAAATATCGTTCCCGTCATTCCCGTTGATCACGTTCGCGAGAGTGGTGCCGTTCACGATATCGACTCCGCTTGAGCCCTCGACGTTCTCTACGCCGATCAGGGTCGCCAGCGCATCGGGCGAGAAATACGCGCCCGAGCTTTGCACGGTGAGGCCCGCAACCAGAAGCGTCAGGGTGTCCGTCCCCAGAACGCTGCCGTTGATAATCTGAACCCCCGTAAAGGTGTCGGTCCCGCCCGCGCTCTTGACAATCGTGTTCGCCGTGCCGTTCCAGCGGACATCAACGTTGCCGCCCCCAAGCTCAGAATAATCCAGCGTGTTCGTGCCGCCATTGCCAACGTAAGTGTCGTCGCCCAGAGAACCATAAAAATTGTCCGTCGAGGCGCCGCCCGTCATCACGTTATTGTCCGCGTTGCCACGGATCGTGTTCGTCCCGCTCCCGCCCCGCACGTTTTCAATGTTAATAACCGTATCCGTGCTGCCCGTCCCATCCGCAGACACAACACCCGTCGCCAGATTCACGTTCACAACGCCAGACTCCGCGCTGTAATCCACCGTGTCGCCAACAGCCGTATTCGTACCGCCGTCAATCACATCCACGCCCGCGCCGCCGCTGATCGTGTCGTCTCCCGCATCGCCGTTCAGCGTATCATCATCCGCACCGCCGCTAATCGTATCATCACCGCTGCCGCCATTAATCGTATCGTTGCCGGCCATGCCCAGCAGGATATTGGCCGCATTATCGCCCGTAATCGTATCGCCGTCAGCCGTTCCCGTCAGGTTCTCGATATTGCGCAACCGATCCTGCTCGGCTATGCCGCCAAAGGTCAGGACCGCATAACCGTCAACGTCCAGCGTTCCGAGATCCACCGTCAGGCCGCCAGTTCCGGCGCGGGCGGCATATGTAATGGTGTCGGTCCCGCCGCCGCCGTCGATATCGTTATTCAGCGTATTGCCGATGAGCGTGTCATTCCGGCTGGTCGCTATAAGATTTTCGAATGAATCGCCCAGAGTGTCTACATCGCCAGCGCCCGCGTTGACACTGCCTGCGGACAGGTCGATCGTGATGCCGGCTCCGGCCCCTGTTATGTAGGCGTAGCTGAGTGTATCGACGTCATTTCCGCCGGTCAGGGTATCGTTGCCCAAGCCGCCCATGATGAGGTCGTCACCATCACCGCCCGTTAAAATGTTTCCTGCAGCGTCATTGTCGCCAATTATGGTGTCATTGCCCGCACCGCCTGTAATATTTTCGATATTCCTGATCTTATCGACCTCTCCGGCTATGCCGATATTGACATCGAAATAGCCGCTGCCGTCCGCCACAGCGCCGCCCGCCCCGAGATCAACCGAAATGTCCTCCGTCCTTACGGCGTAGGTTACGGTATCGCCCGAAGTTTCGCCGCTTTCGCCGCCGTCGATCAGGTCGTCATCACCACCGTCTCCGCTGTCCGGGGAGATGATGTCGTCGCCGCCGTTGGTTTCGATAATGTCGATCCCCATACCGCCGTAAATCGTATCATTCCCGTTTCCGGTGAGGATGCGGTTATCATTCGGGCGGCTCTCCAGATACCAGTTATAGGTTCCGGCTTCGCTTGCGTAGTCGTCGGTAAACTTGACCGTCTGTGTGATGCTTCGGGTCTGGATCGGGCTTTCCGGTACCGGCGAAGCGCTCAGGAAGTCAAATTCGGCGGTGGATTCGATTACAATTTCGAAGGTATCCCCAACGAACGCGCCCTGATTGTAAACGAGCGCGATGTTAATATCGCCGCGGCCGTCCGTCTGGATATCCGTCAGAGACAAGGTGAAGGTTCCTGTCGCGGGGTTGAAGGTTGCCGGGATCTCGTTAAACCCCGCGCCGTCCGAGAGAACGCTGTATACGGAAAAATCCGATGGCGTCACGGTTCCGACGATATTCCGGATGGTGATGTTGATCTGCGTCACGGCGAAATCATCTGGAAGGACAGGCGAAACCTGTATAATCCGCGCGGCGTTGAGTGCGTCAAAGAACACGGGATTGTCGCCATAAATCGTCAGGCCAGAATGGTCGCCGGAATAGTCGATCCGTTCCTGCGCGAAGTATTGCGGGTTTGCGCTGGGGTCGAAGGCGGAGAGCTCCGATCCGCCGCCGCCATAGGCGTCTACGCCTGCGCCCGGCTCAACCATAGAAAGCTGGAGCATACGTGTGTCGAAGTCAAACCGCGTGCGGACGGCATCATCGAAAAGCTCCTCGCCGGGCGGATTTTGCTGTGCGGCGCTTTTGTCGAGGGAGGCCTTAAGGGGGAGCAGAAGGGGCAAACCGAACCCTTCCTTGTTAATTTTTGAGTTGAGCTGCAGCAGTGAGTCTATCTCCTCTAGATCCTTCTGCGCCTTTTCGGGGTCGCTGAAATCTCGCTGGGGCGGCTGAATCTGCGCTGCCTGGAAGCTTACAAAAGCTAAATCCTCATTGAGGAGATATTCTTCGTCTTTTTTCTCTTCGCTGGGCAGGCCGTTATCGGAATCTATGTCGAGGCTGGTGAAGCTGACGTAATCTTCGGTACTGATGTTATGGACGCGGCCTACCTTGCTTAAAAGTTCGCGCGGGCTTAGGGCCTCTCCGCCGGCCATCATGCCAGGCGCGTCTTCCTCAGAAAACAGGATCAGGCCAAGGCCGGGGAAAATCAGACGAGCCCCGGTCACCCCGTCAGTGATGACAATATCCGGCCCCAGAATATCGACAAACGCTTTTTCAAGGACCAAGCCCTTGAAATCAATCGTATCACCCGGGCGGACATGGAGGGTTTTCTGCTCCTTGGGCCCCGGTAGCGTTGCGTCGACTATATTTGCCATAATATAAAGCCCTAAAGCCTTGAGAATATTCCTGCTTACGATTCTAGGCACAGAAGTTAAATTTTGTCTTAATTTTTAGCGATTTAGGCCCCCTTCCTGCCGCAGAAATCTGGGGAAAACCCCGCGAGAGGCTTTGTTTTTACACCTGCGGCTGTCTATTCTGGAATGGAGGGGAATTCTCCCTTCGCATTTTATTGGTCAAACACTTCCTTTCGTTTTTCTCTTCGCGCGGTTTTCCGAAATTTACAGAAATGAAAATATTCCTATGACGTCCGATGATTCCCTGACGCTTTCGCACAAGATCAATGTTCGATTCCATGAGCTGTTCACCCCGACCATGGTTATGTGCGTAGTCGGTTTTTTCGTCTTGGGTTACTTGTTGCGCGAACGCCTGATGATCGGTTTTTTAACGGCGCCCGAACTGAACAGCACCATTTTTCTTGTGATTTTTTCCGCAATTTACATCGCGTTTGCCAATAACTACCAGCTTTACAAAACATTACGCTTTCTCAAGTTCGTCGAAAAGATCGAGGATGAAGGGGATGCGCGCAGTGAAGACTTGAAGGTTCTGGGGCGCAAGCTGGTCACCGACGGGGCGATGCTGAATATTCAGAATATGGTCTCAGCCCTCGAAAACCTCTCGGTCTATGGGCATCTGAACTTTACTGACAATGATGCGCGCCTCATCAAATCCAAGTTCGGAGGGCGGATGCGGCATGATCGTAACGTCGTAAGCTATCTTTCGGGGATTCTGGTCATGCTGGGCCTGATCGGAACGTTCTGGGGCCTTCTGGGGGCGATTGACGATGTTGGAAAGGCCATGGGCTCCGTCTCAGACTCGCTTAAGGCTGACAGCGGAGCGGGCGGTGCCGATCTCGGCTCGTTCATCGGCAGCATCAGCGCGCCTCTTCAGGGTATGGGGATCGCTTTCAGTTCCTCTCTCTTCGGTTTGTCCGGGTCGCTTTTCCTAGGATTTCTTAACTTTTTCGCGGGTCATGCGCAGAACAATTTTGTCGAGGAAGTCAGCCGCTGGATCGATATCCGCATCCCCAAGCTCAACCCGGCGCTTCAAGAGAAGACAAAAGGTCAGAAAGTTCCGAAATCTGACGATCTGAAGGCCTGGCTTGCCGGGTTTGTTTATCTTTCGAGCAAAACGAACCAGAAAATGGGCCAGATCATGCTGGCGCTTTCGAAATCTACGGAGGCGATGCTCAAGAGCGCCTATCAGACGGAAAAAATCTACGACTATCAAAAGGATATTTTCATGTCGATGGAGCGGATGAGCACGCGCATGGGCGTGGTCAAGGACTCGCTGCAATACATGACCAAAAGCGTCGAGCCGACCATGCGC
Organism: Alphaproteobacteria bacterium; assembly: GCA_023384135.1. Lineage (GTDB taxonomy): Bacteria > Pseudomonadota > Alphaproteobacteria > Micavibrionales > Micavibrionaceae > JAGNKE01. Next base: position 24,720 of record JAHDXS010000004.1, read on the forward strand.
ATCAATGCCAGCATTCGGGATACGCTTGTAGAAATCAACACGCATCTGACAACAGCGCGGTCCTCGGATAATGACATCGCTCTTCAGCAGATCGACCGGTTGAGCAAACTGACCAACCAGATGCAGGAGGTCAATTCGACTTTCCAGGTTTTAAGCCAGGTGCAATCAAGCCTTGTCGTCGAAATTGAGAAGCTGCGCGAGAGAAGCCAGAAAGAAGATAATGTGTCGGAGTTTTCGAATCTGGTCTGGCAGCTCAATTCCATCCTTGAAGAAATCCGTCAAAGCAACGTGTCGGCCTATATGGGTCTTTTCGAGGATCAGGGGCCGCACGGCAAAGGACAATCTAACGGGCCGGGGGCTGGCGATGTTCCCGCTGAGTAGGAGGTTATGTCATGCCTGGTGATCGCCGCGACGATGACGCCGGTGCCATAGCATGGCCGGGGTTCGTTGATATTCTGTCGTCCGTCATGATTATGTTTTTGTTTTTCATGCTGATCACCTCGATCGTCATGTACGGACTGAACATCCAGTTCCGCGAGGAAATGAAAAAGCAGAACGAACAGAAGTTGTCTGAGCTGGTTTCCGAGGAACTCCGCGAAAAGCTTAAAGAGCTGTTGTCAGGCGACGAAACTGTTGAAGAACTTCTCAAAAAACTTGAAGACCAGATGCAGATGGATAACGTGGCGCAGGTCAAAGAAAAGCTTCAGCAAGAAAATGATGTTCTGGCCAATGAGGTCGCGGAATTGCAGAAGGTCGTCGAGCAGGTCCAGAAGGATGTTTCTGAGGGAACGGAGCAGGCAACCAAAGTCGGCGAGGATAACAGCCTACTGATTATTTTCAGTAATAATGACGTGTCGCTGTCCGAGCAAACCACAAAGGTGATCGATTCTTATATCGAGGCCATCAGCGAGAAGCTTAAGGGCAAAAAATTCAACGTGCGGATCCTGACCAGCGACAACCCGAACGCAGCCAGTATCTCATTGTCGCGGGAGATCAGCCTGGCGCGTTCGCTTAATGTACGCAACGTTCTTTTAAAGCAAAGTGTTGATTCCTCGGCGATCGAGGTGAATTACAGCAAGCCCAAGAGTATCGATGAGACTTATAACTGGCTCAAAGTTATGGTGGAGGTCGATGATTCCTGAGTCCGCCATAGACTTTAAAAAGCGCAAAGGCGTGCCGTTCAGGCGGATCGCTCTCCTGGCGTTCGCCGGAGGGCTCTCGCTTTTTTTGACTGCCGGAGCGGGTTTTGCGGTCGACTCGACTAAGGACGAGACGCCTGCAGGCCATATGGATTTGTCTTTACAGAGCGTGATGCTGTTCGCTTTGAACAACAACCCTGAAATCAAGATTGCCAAGGAGCAAGAGACACAGGCCGGCTACGCCACACAGGAAGCGCTTTCGATTCTTTATCCGCAGCTTGAGGTGACCGTCAAGGCGGGCGAAGAGTATAACGCCCCTGCCAACTTCGTTGATCCTGATGCGATCGTCGGCAAGAGCAACACCAACCCCTCCGCCGAGGTCATCCTGTCCGCCAATCAGCTGATCTATGACGGCTCAACCAGCCGCGAGGAAGTCAGGCGGCGGGAGACGCTGGAGCAATCTACCCAGCTTCAGACCAATCTGGTGCGTGAGCGCATCATGATCACGACCATCGAGTCTTACATGCAGGTTTACAGGCTCCAGAACACGCTCGCGGAATATGATGCGTTTCTCGAGCGTCTGGAGGCCATCATCCATAAAATCAAGCTGATGGTCGATGCGGGCGCGGAAAGCAAGGCAAAACTCAAATACGCTAATTCCCGGCTGGCGTTCGCCCAAGCGGATTATAACAACACGCGCGCCTCGCTCACCGACGCTCTTACCGACCTCGAGTTTCTGACCGGGAAGCTTCCGGCGTTCAAGGCCGCCGCACCGGAGGTGGTTGATCTCGTGCAAATCCAGCTGGGCGCGTATAAAGATCTGGCTGAAAAGAACAATACGAACTTCCTTATTAACGCCTCAGACCGCAAGGCTTTGGAACATGAGCTTGAAGGTGTGAAGGGCCGTTACCTGCCGACCGTCAATATGATCGTGGAGATGAGCCAGTCGCATGATTCCGGGGGCGAGGTGGGCCGGGACCGCAGCGCCATCGCCCTACTCCAACTTAGCTACAAGATCTTTGACGGGTATGCGCGCGATGCGTCCAAGGGCCGTGTAACCAGCCAGTTGAGCGAAATCGATTACCGCCGGCAGCGTGCCGAACGCGATATCATGCAGAAGATCAAGCTGGCCTATAACCAGATTACAGCTTTAGAGGCCGAGCATCATGCGCTTTTGCAAGAGATCGAAGCCAATACGGAGCTGCAGGCCCTTTATAAGGAACAGTTCGCATTAGGCGAGGGCGATGTGATCGCCATGATCGAAGGCGAGGAGCGCCTTTTTACGTCCCGCACGCGGCTTTACAAGATCGACACCGATATCATCAATAACAGCTATGCCCTTCTCCGCCAGATCGGCTATCTGGACCAGCAGGGCTTCTGTGAAAACTGTTAACGAAAGGAAAAATGAGCGCATCGGATCTACAGAGTTTTTTATTCCCAACATATTGTTAATACGGGGGTATGCAGGTGCATGTCTCCCGACTTTGAGTCTTTAATTATGAAACGCTTACTGGCGTATTTTGGTCGTCTGCTTTTTGTGCTGTGCCTTGTAGGGCACGGTGTGTCTGCGTCTGCGTTTGCGTCCCAAAATACCTGTGTAGACGAAGAAACCCTTAAGGGATTCTATGAAAAATTCAGCCTTCTGGAGAAGGAGAAAGAAGCTCTGCGCACCAAGCTCTCGACCTGTTCGATTGCGGGCGAGCAGGCGGCAGAGCTTTCTGTCACGCTTTCACAGAAGGATGGCCGCCAATTACGCTATCTGGAAAGCAAGGTCACACAGCTTGAGGAGGAGAATGGCAAGCTCAGGGACAAGCTTATAGCTCTGGGCGCTTTACCGGACGAGGCTCTTTCGGGCGAGGTGAATGAAGAGGCATCCGAGTCTCTTGTCCCGGATAAAGATGCCAATACCGAGGTACCCGCGGCGAAGGTTTCTGAGCCTGTTGCCGATGAGCCCCTTGAGGGGCCGGTTCTTCCCGCTGGCGGCGATGCTGAGGCGGAACCGTCCGATCCCGGCCTCAATAATAGCGCCGCGCCGCCCGCTGAAACGCCGGATGACGCGCCGCCTGCTCCTGAAGATAAAAAGTCCGATATCGTGCCTGAGCCCGCTTCGCCCAGTGCGCCTGAACTGATCGAGACGGGCAGCGGCGGGCCTGAGAGCGCCGCGACGATCGCATGGAATATTCTTAAGAACGACCCGATCCGGACCGAAGCTGCTGCGCCCATCATAGAGAAAAGTGCCTACGAAGAGGGCTGCGCTTTGCGCTATCAGGCCTTTGAGAAAACTCTTTTGGGACTTACATCTGTGCAGAGCGAACGCAAAACACTGCAGGAATTGTCAGAACAGCATCGTCGCCTGATCTCCTCCTCTGAAGAAGGCACGGTTCTTTGCCCAGATCAGGCCACGTCAACGCGGGTGTCCGAGACTCTCGAGCGTTTGGAACGCACAATGCGTGAAGCGGCGACCAGCCAGCAGGCGATCCAGATCCTGTACTATGAAAACCGGAAGCTGGAGTCCGGAGGCTAGTCTTTGCACGTTTTTATCGGCACGCTGTGTGCCGCCCAAACCTGCGGTCAGGTAAAACGGGCCTTAGCGTTTCAGGGATTACCCAAAACGTTCAGATTTTGCTCTTTTTCAGCTTCCTGCTGCCGGGTTTGCGCAACGATCATCGGTGTTGAGACATCAAGGAAGATCGAGAATTTTTTATTTGTTCCCTCTTCTTCGAAGTCTAAAGCATAGTAGTAAATGCCGCTTTCCTTGATCAGCTCATTTTCGAGCAGCTTTCCGCCAGCGTTCGCAATAATGTAGTCCTGCTCCGCCATCGTAACAATTTCTATAGCCGTTGCCGGTTCACTCCCATCGCGGAACGAGCCCTTGAGGCTTTCTATGATCATGGCTCTGACCTCGCGGAAAAAATCCGGATTGCCGAAACGCGAGTCTTCCTTTGCGATTTCCAGCGCCATGTTCACTACGCCAAGGTTGACCAGGTGCCGACGCACAATGTTTTTGTAATTTCTGAGGGCTCTGGAAGATTCAATGGGATCATCGCCTATGGCTTTCTCCCGGGCTTCCGCCATGTCCCGAAGCGTTTCTTCGATGAAGGGGTCATAAAAGGTGCAGCGCGTGTACATCAAGCGGAATGCTCTAAACTGTCGTTTAGGACGGGCGCCTTTATATATCTTGTCTACCTGATCGAGATACATGCCACAGGAACGCTCGGAGGGCGTTATGACCTTTTCCTTATTCTGGCTTTCCAGATATTGGCGTTTGGTCATGGTGTTGGCCGGACTGCTGCCGGCGAAAGCGGCAGAGTGCATTGCGCATAGAGCCGCAACCGTCACAAACAAGCCAATTTTTACTTTATGGAAATCAACAACCATATTCTCTTCCTATTTTAGGCCAAGGGTATTGTAACAGTTTTTTAGGGCGGTTTTGATAAAAAAAAGCCCCGCCATTGCGGGCGGGGCTTCTGATTTCTTGCAGATGACTGCGGTTACTCGATGATTTTGGAGACGACGCCTGCGCCGACGGTTCTTCCGCCTTCGCGG
>JAHDXS010000001.1 GCA_023384135.1 Alphaproteobacteria bacterium
CGCCGGTCGGGAAGCTGCTCTACCGGATCATCAACGCGCTCGCGGAGTTCGAGCGCGATCTCAACTCCGAGCGGACCAAGGCCGGGATGGAGGCCGCCCGTAAACGCGGCAAGCGCGTCGGGCGTCCGCACAAGCTGACGAAGAGACAGATCGAGCGGGCATCGCAGAAGCTGGCCGCCGATCCGGCCATGTCGCTTGCTGCACTCGCGAAGGAACTGAAAGTCTCGCCCCGGACGCTGAAGCGGGAGATAGCGGCGCTTGTATAGTTTGCTGCTTCAGGTCTGCGGTTATCGCTTCCGAGGCGGCGTGGAATTGACGACGGGCGCGGCCTGTGCCATCAAGAAGAAGATGCGCGGATACAGGAGAGGGCGATTGACATGACGTATGACGAACTGTCCAAAGAGGTCGAGGGGCTTGGCTATCGGGATAAACTTCGGCTGGCCCAGCTCCTGATCCAACTGGCCCGGAAAGAGGAGGAAGAGCAGAACCCTGAGCAGAGGAAATCTCCGGGACACCCTTCGGAGATTGATCCCGAGATGGTGCAATACGTCGCCGAGCGCCTTCGGAAGCTCAAACCTTCAAAGAAGGATGCGCTGCTTAATTCCGTCGGAGCCATGTTTCAGTTTCAGGGCGGCATTTCGGACGGCGACAAGGAAAGAATGTTTGCGGCGCTCAAGAAAGCGAAATGCATTTCAGTCGCCGAGAACGGTCGCATTACCTACCCCGATACCTGACAAGAAAACCGGCGTCACACCCCCCCGGGTTTTCATGGGGTCCTGCCTTGCTCTCTGGCCATTGGAAACGCCGTAGGCACAGATAGACTCGCTGGCCGGCCTGTTGCGGCCAGCTCCATAGAAGCGAAAAGATTCGTCGCGCAGCGACGCCCGTCATCCTGGAGCTGGTGGCTTGCGAATCCTCAGCCCTTTCGCAGCCGCAACATAGTTCCGGTTTCGGCGAACCCCGCGTAAGGATGACCGCAAGATGTGGGCGTGTAGTACAAACGAAATAAAATTTCGTTCGTCCTCCCGCACAATCTTGGCAAGGGGAACCCGCTCGCGCGTTCCCCGTTGCATCCCCTCCGGCGCATGGCGCGGCTCTGTGGGCAGGCCGTTACCGAGCGCCATGCAACCGTTTCGCCGGTTGACCACTCGTCAGGGTACTGGCCCCCGACACCCGCCAGTCAGGGCCTTCGAGCCCCGACACCCTGACCCGTTCCGGGCGACCAAGGGAGCTGTCCGCGCTCCCTGTGGAACCCATCGACCAAAGGGAGTTCCTGCCCCCTGGACCCCTGACCAACCGTCCGCCGATTGGATGCCGCCAGCGTGTCGCCGCTGGAACACGACCGGGGAGATTTCAGTTCTACCCCGGTCCCCAACGAGCAGGGCGGAGCTTCGGTGCTCCCCCTTGCAACCCCCATCCGGCTAAGGGGCATCGCCCCTTTGCAATCCCGGCCCGCCCACCCACCCGTATTCGAAGCCCGCACAACCGCCAATCGCGGGCGCATCCAGAAGTCCGCATGCGTGGATATGTACCCGGTCTGTTCTGGTATGCTGCACCGGCGTGGTGTAAGGTGGTGCATACGCGATTCGGGAGCATTTCCGGTGCCTGCAACAAAACAGAATGTGGCCTCAAAGTCCAAACGTGATTCAGCGCCAAGAGCCTCGGTGACGTTTCCGCCTGAGCTTTACGAAATGCTCGAAGCCATCGCCCGGAGCAAGAAGGTTTCCGTTGCATGGGTGGTGCGCGACGCGGCCGAGAAGTATGTCGCTGACCAATGGCCTCTTCTGGAGAAGCCGCAATGAGTTCCGTCCCCGTTGCCCAAAGAAGCACCAAAGGACTCGCCGCCCGGCAGGCGTCCCTGCCGGGGCTATGCCCGGTTGCGCAGGCTGTCGAGATCCTCGCCACAGACGCAGGCATAGAAGCCCGCGGGGCGATCTTCACGCGTCGAGAAATCGTCGAGTTCCTTCTCGATCTCTGCGGGTATCAGGCCGACCGTCCGCTGCACAAGCTCAGGCTCCTTGAGCCGTCGTTCGGCGGCGGGGACTTTCTGCTTCCGGCCATCGAGCGGCTTCTGGCGGCGTGGAAGACATCGGACGATCCGCGTATGCCCGTGAAGGCTCTGGCGGGATGCGTCCGTGCGGTCGAACTTCACCGCGAGACCTTCACGCAAACGCACGGCCAGGTCATCGACCTATTGTCCCGCAACGGACTGACCGCTTCGCAATCCATCGCGCTGGCTGATGCGTGGTTGATCAATGACGACTTCCTGCTAGCCGATCTGCCTGACGCCTTCGATGTTGTTATTGGCAATCCCCCCTATGTCCGGCAGGAACGGGTTCCCGATGTTCTACTGGCGGAATACCGCTCGCGATACACGACGATCTACGACCGCGCCGACCTCTACATTCCGTTCATCGAGCGGTCGTTGCGCTCGCTGACGGACGGCGGCGTTCTCGGCTTCATCTGCGCAGACCGCTGGATGAAGAACCGCTACGGCGGGCCGCTCAGGAACCTCGTCTCCGAACAGTTCCACCTCAAAGTCTATGTCGATATGGTCGATACGCCGGCCTTCCATTCCGACGTGATCGCCTATCCGGCCATCACGGTCATCGCGCGGGAACGTGGCAAAAGCACACGGATCTCGCATCGACCGTCCATTGAGAGTAAGGCACTGCGGGCGCTCGCCCTGGACCTAACTTCATCGCGCCGTCCGGCGAAAGACAGCACCGTGCAGACCATTGATGGCGTGGCGAGCGGTTCCGAGCCGTGGATTCTGGATTCCTCCGATCAGTTGGCCGTCATCAGGCGGCTTGAAGCGGCCTTCCCGCTTCTCGAGGAGACCGGCTGCAAAGTCGGAATCGGCGTTGCGACCGGAGCAGACAAAGCCTTCATCGGCCCGATGGACGAGTTGACCGTGGAAGATGACCGCAAGCTCCCACTCGTCATGACCAAGGACATCGCCGATGGCACTGTGAAGTGGCGTGGCCTGGGCGTGGTCAACCCGTTCGCCGACGAAGGCGGACTCGTCGATCTCGCGCGCTATCCGATGCTCAAACGTTTCCTTGAGGCGCGTAAAGAACAGATCGCCGGACGGCATTGCGCGCAGAAGGTGCCCGCTAACTGGTATCGCACCATCGACCGGATCACGCCCTCTATCGCCAAGATGCCGAAGCTCTTGATCCCCGACATCAAGGGGCAGGCCCACATCGTTTTTGAGGAGGGGAAGCTCTACCCCCACCACAATCTCTACTACATCACATCGAACCAGTGGGACTTGAAGGCATTGCAGGCCGTGCTTCTCTCATCGGTGACGCGGCTGTTCATCGCCACGTACTCGACCAAGATGCACGGCGGCTTTCTGCGCTTTCAGGCTCAGTATCTGCGCCGATTGCGTCTGCCGCGCTGGAGCGACGTGCCGCAGAACATCAAGAGCGAATTGATCAATGCAGCGGAGACGCGCGACCTTGCAGCCTGCAACGCCGCGACATTTCAACTTTACGGACTGAGCCGCCACGAAAAGGCGGCGCTTGGCGGAAACGGGGATTAAGGCATGGCGCTTGATTTGGCGGACTATGAAACGAAAGCGCGGGATGCCGTCATGGCGTTCTGGGGCAACCGAGAGAAGGCGCGGCAGAAGCAGATCGAAGCCGGAGTCGTCGATCAGGGTGAGCGTGCCAGTGTAACCGGCGGCAAGAACATGGATGGGTTCGTCGCATTGGTGAAGGACATCGTGCGCGCTAACGGTCTGGCCCATGCACAACTTCATCTGGAGCGCCGTGTTCTGACCCTGCCCGGATATTTCCGGCCGACTAAGCTCTGGGATCTGCTCGTCATGAATCAGGGCCGCCTTGTTGCGGCCTTCGAGTTCAAGAGCCAGGTCGGACCGTCTTTCGGCAACAACTTCAACAACCGCACCGAAGAAGCCATCGGCACCGCGCATGATTTGTGGACTGCGTATCGCGAAGGAGCGTTCGGGGAGCAGACCAAGCCATTTATCGGCTGGCTCATGCTCTTGGAAGATTGCCCGAAATCCGCCGCACCTGTTCGGGATACCTCTCCGCATTTTCCGATCTTTGCGGACTTCAAGGATGCGTCCTACGCCCAGCGTTACAACGTGCTTTGCAGAAGGCTCATGCAGGAGCAGCTCTATACGGTGGCATGCATCCTGAAATCACCGCGCACCGCCGCAACGACTGGCGACTATGCGGAGCTTTCCGATATGACGGGGCTGCGCACGTTCGTCACCGAGTTCGCTGGACACGTTGCCGTAGAAGCGTCGCGGGCTTAAGAGGGATGCATTTTGTCTATCGTTCTGAACGCCTTCCCCCTGAAAGTCCCCGAACTGGAGCTTGAAGCCCGCCAGGTCCCCTATGACAAGGAGACGCTGGACCGCTTTCGCGCGGAGCACGGAACGACGCACTCCTTTCGCCGGCAGGGCGACAACATCCTGATCTTCTCGGGAGACAGCACGTTCCCCGTATCCGGCACGCCGCAGACCATCGCGCTCAAGGACAACTTCGGCATCTTCTGCTCGCTGGTGAAAGACGGGCTGACACGGCATCTCACCGGGCTGGGCCGCAACCCCTCCGGCTTCAATCCCATCGAGCTGGTGAGCGCCAAGCCGGAAGACAATCTTCTGATTCCGATTCTAGGCGATGCTTACCCATTCAAGGTCTGCGCCAAATACACCATCAACACCCGCACCGTTCAAGGCCATCCGTGCCTCGTCATTGATTGCACGACGCGCCGGGTGCTCAAAGAGAACGGTTTGTTCTTCCTGAACGCCGGGTTCGATCTCATGGGGCGCTACGTCGTTACGCAGCAGGAGGACGGATACAGAAAGCTTCTGGGATCGGTGAGCGCGATTAAGGGCGAGACGCTGCACGTCACGCAGCCTGAAGGTCAGGTCGCGCAGGTCGAAGCGAAGGACGTGTTTCTGGAAGCCAGCCGGACGAACTTCGACGACTACATTCTGCATACCCACGGTGCAAAGAAGGATTCAATTGTCGAACACATTCGGCAATCCATTTCCATATTCAATGGCGGGGAGAACAAGAAGGCCCGCATCGGCACGCTTAAGAATTACATCCAGTCGAAGACCATTCCGCTGATCAACGGAACGCGCATCGAGATCGAGGATTCACGGGATATCCAGAGTGAATGCGTACAGATGCAAAAGCCGGTCTTTGTCTTCAACGACAACGGCGAGGCGGATTGGGCCGAGAAAGGTCTGACCTCATCCGGCCCCTATACGAAGCGTACCTTCGACCGAAACGATCCGTCGATCTGCGTGATCTGCGCGCAGCATGACAAGGGGCGCGTCGAGCAATTTGTTCGCAAGCTCCTCAAAGGCATTTCTGGCAGCAAGTATTTCAGCGGGGGGCTTGAAGGCAAGTTCGCTCTGGGCACGAGTCGCGTGGAGGTGTTCACGACGGCGACGGATAGCGTGGAGGCGTACAAGAACGCTATCGAGACGGCGATCCGCAAGAAGGCGGATGACGGCGGACGCTGGGACCTGGCGCTCGTTCAAGTGCGGCAATCCTTCAAGAAGCTCAACGTCACGGAGAATCCTTACTATTGGGGAAAGAGCCTGTTCTTCCTGCATCAGGTCCCGGTGCAGGATTTCACAATCGAGCTTCTTTCGCAGTCCGACACTTCGCTCGGGTACTCGCTCAACAATATGGCGCTGGCCTGCTACGCGAAGATGGGCGGCGTGCCGTGGCTGCTCAAATCGTCGCCCACGCTTTCGCATGAACTCGTGATCGGCATCGGCAGCGCGAATATCGGACAGGAGCGCGGGGCCGACAATCAGCGGATCATGGGCATTACGACGGTGTTCTCCGGGGATGGCAGCTATATCGTCTCGAACACGTCGAAGGCCGTCGTGCCGGAAGCCTATTGCGACGCGCTGACTTCAGTGCTCGGCGAGACCATCGAGAAAATCCAGAAGCGCATGAACTGGCAGAAAGGCGACACGATCCGCCTGATCTTTCACGCGCAGGTCAAGAAGTTCAACAAGGAAGAGATCGAAGCCGTCCGGGCCGTCATAGACAAGTACCGCGAATATCAGATTGAGTATGCGTTCCTGAAAATCTCCGAAGATCACGGGTTGCATATGTTCGACTCCGCGACCGCCGGGGTGCAGAAAGGACGGCTCGCGCCATCGCGCGGGAAGACGTTCAAGCTCTCCAAGCATGAAATGCTGATCTACCTGATCGGCCAGCGCGAGTTGCGGCAGGACACGGACGGGCATCCGCGCGGCGTGATCCTCGATGTTCACAAGGACTCCACCTTCAAGGACATCAAGTATCTGAGCGCCCAGCTCTACAGCTTTGCCTCGCATTCGTGGCGCAGCTATTTCCCGAACCCCATGCCGGTGACGATCAGCTATTCCGACCTGATCGCCCGGAATCTCGGATGGCTCAACCAGCTTCCGGGCTGGAACGACTCGGTGATGATCGGGAAGATCGGGCAGTCCCAATGGTTCCTGTAGAAAGGGAAAACGCCTACGCGCTGCGCGAATACCTTCACCGCAAGGTGATCGAGAGCGCGCACGCCGATCCGTTCAAATCCTCCTTTCTGCATTTTCTGGGGCTGTCGAAAGACGGCGGTCCGTCCTTCGACTTTGCCACGCTCTCCTTGTACCCGCGCTGCGCGATTGCCGGGCTGGGGATTCTGGACGAGACCGTATCCGCGCAGGATGTGTCGCGGCTGCTCGGGCAGGCCGCCAAGATCGACTCCACGCCCCGGCCCTGGGTGTCGGACGTGTTTGGCGTCATGGCCGTGAAATGGATGGCCGCGCAGATGAAAGATGCGCGCATCGCGCGGGAGTTTGAGAACTGGACTTCCGGGTTTCTTGCGCAGCAGGCCAGCGGCGACCATCTCAATATCTTCGAGAAGGACATCGCGGCCTATATCCGCAGCGGCGAGTCCGCCGTCTATGCGAGTGCGTGCGTGCCGCTCTTTCTTCACTACAGGACGCTGCGGCGGGTTGAGGATCACCAAAACCGCATGTCCCTGATCGGCCGCTTCATGACCGAGTTACGTGCGCAGGCGCAAGGAGACGCTTCCACGGCGCTCTTGAGCCTGATGGTTTATGTCTTCGATCAGGTCAATGAGGACGTGGCTACCGTCCCGCCGAAAGGGTGGAGCCTCGACGACCTTCTGGGGTTTCTGGAGCATATCCCTGTCGGCCTCAAGCGGTGGACCTGGGAGGAGTCGGGTCGCACGAGAGGCGCTGAACCCGTCAAGTGGCCCGTGGAGAACGAATACCACGTCCAGAATCTTCTCTATGTCCTGCTCGGGCCGATCTTCAACGACATCGCAGATGAAGTGAACCTCCAGCCAGTCGGGCAGAAGAACCCGCGCATTGATCTCTACCTGCCGTCCCTGCATACGGTCATCGAGGTCAAGTATCGGAAGGACGTGAAGAAGTCCTTCCCGGCGCTCATCGGCGAGATCGCCGAGGACGCGTCCCTTTACCGAGCCGATGCGAAATTCAAGGATGCGCGGATCGTCAGCTTTCTGTGGGACTGTACGCGCGCAACCCAGGAACACGCGAAGTTCAAGGAAGGCGTATTGAAGATCGACGGCATGAGCGGGTGCGTTGTGGTTAGCGCGCCTTCGACGATGGACGAGTAACTGACTCTGGTAGTGGTGCAGACGTTACCTTCGCTTGCTTTTGGATGGCCAGGGAAGTGTGCCGTCTAGCTCCTTAAGCAGTGGCTCATCCTCATCCTCTTCGTCACGGGGCTCGTGAACAGGTTTCAGGCTGTCATCGAACCAGATCAGCGAGAGGCACTGATTCCATTCCCGCAACAGAACGGATTCTTCTGCGAGAAGTGGACGGATCTTGATGCCCCCGTTGAACCAGACATCCGAAGCCAACTCATCGTAGTCCTCGGTCTTTGAGCCGTTCTGTATGAGGCGGTAAGCAACGCTGCCCTGGGGAAGGGGGATGTTGAAGTCGATCCATCCCTTCAACTCGTTGAGAAACTTCGAGCGGGAGACGTAGCGTGTCTGTCCGTCCTCGCTCAGGACAAAAGCGCACGGCTCATGCGCACTGACAGCGAAGCGCGAGCCGGTCGTGGTCAGGGACGCTTTGTATTTCTCCGCCAGTTCTTTAACGGCGGCCATTGAAATATCAACATCACCGACGTCCTTGCTGAACAGGTCATAAGGCAGCAGGCATTCTGCCGCGAACACGTCGCACAACATCTCTTCCGGTGGGCGCTTTCCATAGCGCATCAACGTGCCGGTCGTCAGTTTCGGCCCGTGATGTTGAGAGGCTAGTTCGAGAACGATATGGGCGAGTTCATGAAGCACCGTGAAGCGCTGACGCTCCTCACGGTGATTGCCATTCACGATGATGACGTGCTTGCCCTTGATCTGGGTCGTCTGTCCGGATTCATCATCGGACAGGTCATCAACGATTTTGATCTTCGCGTTCGCGGCGGCAGCCAGGCGCTCAAGATCGACAGGGGCCGATGCTACGCCCGCCTCGCGAACGAACTTGCGGGCTTTGAGAATGGTTTGAAATTCCTTGGTCTGGAAATCGCCCATTCAGTCCTCATCGTCAAACAAGGTAGCCAGACGATCAATGTGTTTGCGCCATTCGTCTTTGGTTTCCGGGCGCTTTCCGCGAAAGCTCATCTGGTAGGACGGTTCGAGCAAATCAAGCGGCCGGTCCTCATCCTCAATGAAGACATCGACGAGCAGCTCATTCACGGACTTGCCGACCAGCAGTCGCAGAAGGGCAGCACGCCGGGGCGGGAGTTTCAGATACCGGACGAACGAATCGAGGACCTGTTCGGACGGGGCGGTTTTCTCGTCCTTTTCCAGCCGGTGAATATAGGCGTGGTCGATTTCACAGAGCTTTCCGAGTTCGCGCAGGCTCAAACCGCGATCTTCCCGGAATTTCTTCAGCGCATAGCCGAACGACATCAGAGTCCTCTTGACAGATAGCGATAATCTTTATACGGTGTTGTCTAGCCCGGACAACGGACGGCTCTGAGTGCTTTTATATGGCTTATCGTTGGGTTCACTCATGGCTCTGACTCCGTAGTCTACTCAGACATACACCTTAACGAAGTGAGTTCGCGTTGACAAGGCAAATCTGAACCCGTCCACAGCAAGAGTGGGAACAGACGCGCCTCGGATCAAGAACAAGAAAGGCCCGACATGAGCAAAGAAGAAGATCACCAACTGCCCAAGCGCCGCATCCTGTGTATTGACGGGGGCGGAATCCTCGGCACCTTTCCTGCGGCCTTTCTCACCGGGCTTGAGCAGCATTTGCAGGGCCGACCCATCGGATCGTATTTCGATTTGATTGCCGGCACATCGACCGGCGGGATCATCGCCATCGGCCTCGCTATGGGGTTGCGCGCCTCTGATCTTCTCGATCTCTACGAAAAACGCGGCCCGGAAATCTTCGGCCAGGGGCGCGGCACGGTGGCGGACTTCATCCTCGACAAGCTGCGCCTCGGCCGCCAACTCGTCATGAACAAGCATGATTCCGATCCGCTCCGGCAGGTTCTGACCGACACGCTCGGCAGCAAGCGGATCGGCGATGCCACGACAAGGCTGCTCATCCCGGCCTGGAATCCGGTCGCGCGCTCCGTCTACATATACAAGACCGCGCACCACGCGCGGCTTCGCAACGACTACAAATCCCTCTCCGTTGATGCCGCGATGGCCACAGCCGCCGCGCCGACCTATTTCCGCCAGCACGTCACGCAACACGCTGTAGGTCTGACTGACGGGGGCACCTGGGCAAACAATCCGACGGCGCTGGCCGTTGTCGAGGCCATCACGATGCTCGGCTGGCCGGGTCACTCCCTGCATGTGCTGAGCCTCGGTTGCCTGGAGGAGACCTACACCATACGAAAGTGGGCGGGGATCGGCACGCTTGGCTCGAAGGTCATCAAGCTCTTCATGGACGGCCAGTCGCACGGTGCGATGGGCATTGCCAAACTGCTGACCGGCCATGAGCACGAGCGGAAAGACGCAATCCACCGCATCAATCACACCGTTCCTTACAGCGCCTACAAGATGGATGACACGCGGGTCATTCAGGACCTCAAAGGTCTGGGCTATTCCTTCGCACGCGATCGGCACCCGGTTCTCGATCCCGTGTTCTTCGGCCAGCCAGCGGAAGCGTTTGTGCCGGTCTATGGGTTTGATCAGGAGCCGGATAAAGCATCGAAAGAGAGGTTGTCGGCATGACGATGGATATCAAAAAGTACTCCAAGTTTCTGGAGCAGGTCGCCAGCGAGATTGACATCCCGCCCGGCAAATATCAGGACGCGGTGGATCGGTATGAAGCCGTAGGGCGCTGGCTTGAAGGTGGCGAGTACCCCGGCTGCCAGGGCGAACTCCTGATTTATGTGCAAGGCTCGTTTCGATATGGAACCGTGACGAAGCCCATGCGGGATGGAGTCGAGTGTCGGTATGACATTGATCTCGTGTCCGAACTGCCGGCGGACATAAACCTGACGACGCCGCAAGCCCTCAAGTCCATGGTCGGTGACCGGCTGCGGGAACACGGGACGTACAAGAGGTTGCTTGATCCCGAGGGGGGGCGCTGCTGGACGCTCGAATATGCTGAGCAGGACGGTGTGGGATTTCATTTGGATGTTTTGCCTGCCGTCTCGGACCATCGTGGACTTCTCGGCACGGCGATTGCGATTACCAACAAGAAGGGTGAAACCTATACGTGGTCGGCGAGCGATCCGCGCGGCTACGGGGCATGGTTCGATAGCAAGAATGCCGTCGCCTTCAACCGTATCCTGCTGGAGCAAAAGCAGGAGATTCAGCGCCGCGCGCCCCTGGTGTTCGCCAGCATCAACAAAGTTCCCAATCAGTTGGTCCGCACGCCGCTCCAGCGCTCGATCCAGCTCATGAAACGCCATCGGGATTTACGGTTCAATCATGAAGACCGCATCGCCTACGGGCCGATCTCCGTCATCATCACGACGCTGGCGGCGCATCTTTACGGCAACGAGACGGACGTGTACTCCGCCTTGGCGGGCATCGTACGAAAACTTCAGGGACATGCGGCGCTCGTCGAGAACCGCGCTATCGACGGCTCCCTGGCGGCAATGGGCCTGATCCAGCGGCGGCCTGACGGAACCTGGTATATCGGCAATCCGGTCAATCCCGCCGAAAACTTCGCTGACCGCTGGCATGAAGACAATCACGCCCGCGCGCGGGCCTTCTTCGGTTGGGTGGACGCGCTCCAGAAAGACCTCCTCAATATTCTCGATGAGTCCAGTCCGCGCCTGCTCAAAGAGCATCTCGGGCGCGCTCTGGGAACGGCTGCGGTCGCCACGCACTTCGATCTTCTCATTCCAGCGGCGGTGGCACTCGATACACCACCGCGTATTCACATCTCCAGCCCTGCGAAACCGTGGAGGGACGAGTGACCGATGATTTGCAGCGGCAAATCGACGAACTGACTGGAGTCCATAAAGGGCTCAAGAATGTTGTTGAGCGCGATGATGGGATTGTCGTCTCCGGCCTGCTGCCGTTCGAGGCGTCTGCGGACGGGCTGGAAACCATCACGGAGTCCTTCGAGATCGAGTTGACCATTCCGCGCGATTTCCCGGAGACGTTGCCGCGTGCCAGGGAGACGGGAGGCCGGATTGCGAGCGACTACGAGCACCGCAACCCAAGCGGCACGCTTTGCCTCGCCGTACCTATCGAGCAGCGGCGTATCTTCCTTGAGAATCCCACGCTGCTCGGGTTCGTGAACCGGCTGGTCATCCCATATCTCTATGGGTACTGCTACTTCAAGACGCACGAGCGCCACCCGTTCGATGAAGCGGCCCATGGGCATGAGGGCATCTTGCGGCACTATGTCGATACGCTCGGCCTGCGCGACGAACTCTCCGCGCTGACCGTCATCAGTTTTCTTCTCGAACACGGATATCGCGGACATCATGATTGTCCGTGCGGCAGCGGCACGAGAGTCAGGGACTGTCATGGACCGACGCTGATGGCGTTGCATCAGACCCATAACCAGCAATCGCTGCGAGGGGATTTTGCCGCGATCTTTAGCCTCTGCTTCAAACAGTTCGAAAACCAGCAAATCTCTTTTCCAAAGCCGTTGAGATTGCAGCTTCTCCGGCTTCTGAAAACATTCAAGGACTAGCAGGTCGTCAGGCCCCTTCGGCCCATCCGTCAAGGCCAAGCCCAAGGGGGCGTTCCGCGCGGGGCCGTGCCTCGCCAGCCTTTGCCGTGAGCTTCGGCTGGCTGCGGCCGCACCACCCCCGGCGCGGTCCGGCCTTGACCGATTCCTCCCGCTCTTGTTGTCGCTCCCCGTCGGGTTGCATGCGCAACCCCTCATTCCATTCGGAAAAGGGGCAAGGCCGCGAGTGTCGCGGCTCGCGCTCAACACCCATGACGGAAAGGACTTTGTCATGTCTATTCAATCCATATCCCTCTCTCAACTCACGCCTTCCAAAACGAACCCCCGCAAACTGTTCGATGTCGCCAGCCTCGAAGGACTGGCTGCCAGCATCCGCGCGGATGGGTTGTTGCAGAACCTTGTCGTGGCCCCCGCCAAGGGCAAGCGTTTTGCGATCATCAGCGGTGAGCGCCGATACCGGGCCTTAAAGCTCTTGGAGGAACGCGGCCAACTGCCCGTGAACTTCACCGTTCCGGTCGAGGTCCGCGCCGATGCCTCTAAAGAGGACCGTGTGCGCCTCGCCACCGTCGAAAACCTGCAACGCGCCGACCTCACGCCCTTGGAGCAGACCGAAGCCCTGACAAGGCTCGTCAAGGACGGGGACAAGCTCGATGACCTCGCAGCCAAAACCGGACTATCCATAACCACTATCCGGCGGCGGCTGGCGCTGAACGCGCTGTGCAAGGACGCCAAGGCGGCGCTGGCAGACCGAACCATCTCCCTTGCGCAAGCCGAAGCCCTGACCCTTGGCGGGGATGACGAGCAGATCGAAATGCTGTGCGACATCCTGAACGAGAACGTCGTCCACCCCGGAGAAATCCGCGAACGTCTGACGGACGCGCTGCCCTGCGTGGCCGATGCCATCTTCCCGCTTGAGCGCTACACCGGAACCATCACCACCGATCTGTTCGGCGACAGCGAAACCAGCTACTTCGATGATAGGCCACAATTCATCGCCTTGCAGACAGAGGCGGTGGCGGACCTCGCCGTGCAGTATCAGGACACGGCTTCATGGGTTGAGGTCACGGAAGGTTGGCGCATCCAGCGTTGGCAATATGAAGACGCGCCTTCGGGCGAACCGGGCGGTGTCATCATCAATATCAACCCGCGCGGACAGGTCGAGATCGTCACCGGACTGGCCCACGCTGTCCTTGAGGAAGAAACGGTGGAGGCTCTGGCCGAGAACCCTATCGCGCCTCCGAAGGCCAAGCCGTTCTACACCACGCCGCTGCGCCGGATCATTGGTCATTGCAAGAGCGCCGCTGTTGGCGAATTGCTTCTCTCCTCACCCCGCACGGCGAAGGAAGTCGCCGCTGTACTTCTGCTCGCAAATCTCAAACCGCATGAAGCTTACGCGGAAGCCGCCAAGCAGCCCGAGCACCAACAACCGTTTGAGGTGCTGGATGCGCACGCCCGCTTCATGGCGCAAAAGCTTGGCTTTGAACCCGGCGAGGATGAGCGCGGATGGGAGGCGCTTAAGCCCTTCAGGTCCGTCACCCGCGCCGAACTGTATACGGCGGTGAAGTGTTTGACCGATCACCAGTTGGATGAACTCCACACGCTGATCGTGGCGCTCACCTTCGGGCAATCGGATTGCGAGAAGCTGGATACGCGCGAAAGCTTCTTCAACCGCGTGGCCCAAGACCTCAAGGCCGACATGCGCCAGCACTGGACGCTGGACCGGGCGTTCCTCTCGCGCCGGAACCGGGAGCAGTTGATCGCCATCGCCAGGGCGAACGGCGCGGCGGACGGACGGGGCAGCCTTGGGTCTTACAAGAAGTCCGAACTGGTCGATACGATCCTGTTCCACGACCGTAATGCGCGGCAAGCCGTATCGCCCACGCCGGAGCAGCGCAAGGCGCTGGACTGGCTGCCGGAAGCAATGAGCTTCCCCGCTGTCGATCCCGATGCGCACGATGTCTCCGACGAACCGGACGAGGACAGCGCCTTAGAGGCCGAGGCCGATGAAGACGCGGCGAGCGAAGGCGATGCGCCGGATGCGGACGCGTTCGAAGACGAGCCTGTGCGCGAAGCGGCGTAAACCTGCTTAACCACCGGAGCGTCCGGCGGAGCTATCTGCCGGGCGCTTCTCGCGTATCCGTTTTGATCCTCGCAGTGCGCTCGGGTCTTTGGTCAGGCGCGAAGCATTCGTCTCCTTCCGGTGCGGTTTTGTTTTTTGCTCCCCGTCATAGCCGCGCGCGGCGTCGGCGCAACGGGCGGCCCGCTCCTTCACATTCGTTCCCGCGTTGCCCGTTCCCCGCTAGTGCGGTGCGCCGCCGCCTTATCCACGCGGCTCCTGTGGTTCGCGTCAAAACCGCAAACCAAAAGGAGACTGACAATGAAACTTCTGACCAAAGACCAGCACGCGCAACTGCTCAAGAACGGCCAAATCAACGCGCAGCGCCAGATGGACGGCCTCGATACCATCGACCATCCGCCGGTGGTGAAGCTGTTCACGCCCGATGCGAACTGCACCTGGCTCCTCTCCGAACTCGATCCCGAGGAGACCGACATCGCCTTCGGCCTCTGCGACCTTGGCTTCGGAACGCCCGAAATGGGCAGTGTCCGGCTCTCGGAGATCGCAAGCCTTCGCGGGCGGCTCGGCCTTCCGGTCGAACGCGATCTACACTTCACGGGCAGCAAGCCGCTCTCGGTCTACGCCGAGGAGGCCCGTATCGCCGAGCACATCAAGGCGTGACGCCGTGCCTCGCCCTCCGCCCGGCTCCGGGCGGAGGGCATTTGTCGTTTAGGGCGGTACTGCCTTGCATCGTCCGGCACTTGCCGTTATCCATAAAGAATGGCGCCACCCGACTCACAATCCACTTCTCACGCGCAGCGTCTGGCCGACCTGCGGCGCTTCTATGCGCTGCTGGACGAACTCGCCCGGCGCACGGGCGAGCCGCGCCGATTGGCCGAATGCTCGGGCCGGATGGAGTGGCCGCTACGCGGCGTCTATTTCTTCATGGAGCCGGGCGAAGTCCGGCAAGGCCGCAATGAGGGCCTGCGCATCGTGCGCGTCGGCACCCACGCGCTCAAGGATCAATCGCGCACGACCTTGTGGAAGCGTCTTTCGCAACACAAGGGACAAGCACGGTCCGGCGGCGGCAATCATCGCGGCTCGATCTTCCGGCTTCTGGTTGGTGCCGCGCTTCTGGCGGACGATCCGGCGCTGTGCGTGACCTGGGGGCAGGGGAACAATGCGGCCCGCACGATCCGCGAGGCCGAACGCGAACTGGAGAGCCGCGTGAGCGCAGTCATCGGCCAGATGCCGTTTCTCTTCCTTCACATCGGAGACGATCCCGGGCCGCAGAGCTTGCGCGGCGTCATCGAGCGCAACGCGATTGCGCTCTTGAGCAATTCGGGCAAGACACCGTTCGATGCGGCCTCGAAGGACTGGCTCGGCTATCGCTGCCCGCGCGAACGGGTGCGGGCCTCTCACCTCTGGAATCAGAACCATGTGGACGAGACTTACGATCCCGCTTTCCTCGATGCGCTCGAAACGCTGATTCGCGCGGCGGGAGCCCGCGCATGAAGATCGTCATTCAGTGCGCGGCGAGCAAGGACCCGGCGGCGGGGATGATGACGACCAGCGAGGGAATGCCCGTCCTGTTCGTTGCTGATCCGGGCCTCGCGCCTGCGCGCACGGATATTGCTTATGCGCGTCCTGATGACTTAGCGGAAGACGGGCAGCGCGGACGCGATGTACTTCTGCGCTACAATCAGCAACCGGGCAGCAATCCGCTCGGTCTTCTCCCGGCCTGGCGGCTCTACCGCCACCCGGCTTACGGCAAGCTCGTCGAGCGTTTCGGTGAGACCAATATCTTCATCCTCTCGGCAGGCTGGGGACTCATCCGCGCCGACTTCCTCACTCCCGCTTACGACATCACCTTCTCGGCGCAAGCGGAGCCGTTCAAGCGCCGCCGGGCGCACGACGCGTATGCGGACTTCAACATGCTCGAAGGGCGGCAGATCGAACGCGTCGCCTTCTTTGGCGGTAAGGACTACTTGCCACTGTTCTGTCGCCTAACGGAACACTCCGGGGCGGCGGATCGCCGTCTTCAATTCGGCCACAGAGCCGCAAGCGCACGGGGTCCGGTTCGTCCGGTATCACACGCGGACGCGCACCAACTGGCACTACGAAGCGGTGAACGCCTTTCTGGACGGTGCCTTCTTCGCCACTTAAGTTTCGGCCTCGATGCGCGTGAGCGCGCAGCCGTCCATCTCGCAATCGCCCTTGCACTGATCCCATGCGGGCGGCCTGACGGTCATCCAGACCGTCGCTATCGCAATCCCTCACATCGGCGCATCGCGTTGATGCCGGAGGCTGGCCGCGCAGACGGGCGGGCGCGCCCGGCGGCGAGCGTTCCACTCGATTGAAGGCAGGCCGCACGGATCGAACGTGTCGGCTCCGGTCCTTTCTCCCGGCTGATCTTTGATCGCGTTCGCCGTGTTCTTCATGGCTTGCCTCTCCTTCGGGCGGTCGGTTTCGAAAGCTCCACCGAATCTGACGGGGGCGACGCACGCGCAACGGGCTGCCCGCTCCATTCCCCCGGATCAAGTCCGGGGTCCCGTGTTGCCCGTTCCCCCTGCGCTGTGCTTCGGGTGCGCGTCGCGTCTTAGCCCCCGTCTCCTCTGGTTCCGCGTGTTTCGAACCAACCGCCAACCGAAGGAGATCACCATGTCTAACGAACACGCCGACCGCAAAGATGTCTACAGCCGGATCACGGACCGGATCATCGCCGACCTCGAACAGGGTGTGCGGCCCTGGATGAAGCCGTGGAACGCCGAGCACGCCGCCGGGCGCATCACCCGCCCGCTGCGCCATAACGGCCAGCCCTATAACGGCATCAACGTCCTGATGCTCTGGTCCGCTGCGATGGATCGCGGCTACAGCGCGCCAATCTGGATGACCTACAAGCAGGCCGCCGAGATGGGAGCGCATGTCCGCAAGGGCGAGAAAGGCGAGCTGGTCGTCTACGCCAATAAGATCACGCGCACCGAGCATGATGCCGAAACCGGCGAGGACGAAGAACGCACCATCCCGTTCCTGAAAGGCTACACCGTCTTCAATGTCGAGCAGGTGGAAGGCTTGCCCGCGAAGTTCTACGAACTGGCCGAACCGGCCCTTGACCCCGTGCAGCGGATCGAGGCCGCAGACGCCTTCTTTACCGCCACCCAAGCGGATATCCGTCACGGCGGCAACATGGCGTACTACGCCATCGGCTCCGATCACATCCAGATGCCGCCCTTCGAGAGCTTTCGCGATGCCGAGAGCTACTACGCGACGCTCGCCCACGAGGCGGCTCACTGGACCCGTCACCCCACGCGCCTCGACCGCGACTTCGGTCGCAAGTCATGGGGCGATGCGGGCTACGCCCGCGAAGAGCTGGTCGCCGAACTCGGGAGCGCCTTCCTGGCCGCTGATCTCGGGCTCACCCTCGAACCCCGCGACGATCACGCCGCGTACCTCGGCCACTGGCTCGCCGTCCTCAAGGAGGACAAGCGCGCGATCTTCTCCGCTGCCGCTCTTGCGCAGCGCGCCGCCGACTTCCTGAACAGCCTTCAGCCCAAAGCCGAAACCGAGGCCGCCGCATAGCGGCCTCTTGCGTGCTCCGCTTTGGCGGAGCACGCATTCTCGGCGTTGACCGAGCAACGGCTAGAAGCCGGGGGCGCGGTCGCTGAGTTCCGCGCGGATGTTTTGCAGCGTGGCGAACGCGTTCAGCCGTTCCTGCGGCTGCTCGAACGTCGCGATGGCATTGAAGATGTCGCGGTACAGCGCGCGCAGTTCGTTCGTGGATTTCGAAGCCAGTTCGAAGCGTGTGGTCAGTTTCATGATCGTCTCCTTGTGGTGTAAGGAGGCCCGGTCCATCCGGAGCCTTTCCTGGCCCGGAACAGACACAATCATGGGCAGAGAAGGGCGCACGGCTTGGCCGGGCGGACGACAGACAGCAACAAGGCGGATCAGGGAACGAGACGAACGCCGGACGGCGGCGGAAGACGCGAACGGCGCAGCGCGCGAAGCCGAGCGGAATCAATGCAAATCAAGATCGGAGAGCAGCGTGGACGGGAGAACGCGCTTCGCGCAATAGAACACCCGCATGGAACGAGCAAGCCAATCTGTCTGACGAATACAGCTATAACGCTGCGGAATCTTGTTGACCCGAATCGGGAGCGTTTGCTAACGCTGGTTGTGAGCGTGTGTAAACGGGGAACGTATGAACCACGACAACAATGAGACTGATGAGGGTCCGGCTTCTCTGGAAGTTCCTAAACGGCGTATCGGTCGTGTACGCATGAGCCTGCTGCTTGGCCTATTGCTATTGATGTCCACTCAGTATCTCAACCACACCGGATTCTGCTACGCCGAGATGAAGTACCTCAGCGAGCGCGAGCTGATGGATCGCGTGTTGTTTGGAAGTAATGCCCGCTCCATGACTGATAACGAGAAAGTCGATGACCTAAGAGCGCGTACTGGAGCCGAATATCCTGACTGCTGCCGCGTCAGCAAATTTGCGTTCGGGTGGTCGAGATTCACGATCCTGTTTAACAGCGCTCTTGGAAACTATCGGTACGGGTTTGAATACAGCTATCCGGCAGATAAAGCGAAAACGGGTTCTGAGGATTTGTTCCAGTGGTATGAGCATTCAATAAATTCTTGTGGCTCAAGTGCGCATACAGGATTTGGAGAAAGCAACTCGCAAGCCTCGTACGAGGCCATATTGAGATCTAACAACAAGAATTGGAGAAGAATAGAGGATGCCGACAGAGCCGATTGAATTGACGTTTGAAGAATTCTCCGACATTCATGTCATAACAAATCTCTTCTTATACGGAACTAAGACTACGCCGGAGCACTACGTTGACCGCTTGCGTTCCGCTCAGGAGTACGCTGATTTGCCACTGCTTGAGATTAACAACGGTACCGCAACAGTTCCCGTTCTTAAGATTAACATTGACATGAAAGACTTCATGGAAAATGGCCCTGGTAAGTACGTCAGGGCAGCGCAGTTTGAATTTGTTCAGGACTTCTTGGCGGGAAACGTTGCGCTACCCGTAGGAACGTATACACGCTTAGACCTAAGGGACAATCATGGGTTCAGCAATAGTGATTTTACGGTGGACTTTCAGCAGTATGAGTTAGAGACGGATAATCCAGACTACGGCTGGCGGACATATATCTACAACTCATCGGCCTTTATTCTGTCGGATACCACCCAGTTCGTAGTACATGCAGATGGCACGTTCTCAATCCAGAACGTATCCGTCCATGCGTTGAATGACAATTTCGACTTTGAAAGTGGTGACTGGCTAACTCAACTAGCAAACTACATTCAGTTGGGAGGTGTTGTTGACCCGTACGCTATCGGACGCAGGTTGCAGTTTGAATTTCAGAACAAGCAAGATGTTCCTGTAACTGAGGTCTACGATTTCACGACTGACCATCAGGCATACTTACAGATTGACTATGATGGAGGCATTGCAGATGCCAATGTTCCGATACAGTCTGTTATCGCCAATCTAAAAGCGGCTGGAACGATTGAGTATCTGACCAAACAAGGCCAGCACGTTATCTACGGAACGGCGAACGCTGACGCTCTCACCGGCACATCGTCATTCTCGGATGTAAAGGACATTCTCGTCGCGGGCGATGGCAACGACGAGGTTGATGGATACAGAGGCGATGACATCCTTTACGGCGGCGCCGGGGAAGACATCCTGAAAGGCAGTCTTGGCCGAGATGAGGTCTATGGGGAGCTAGGCGACGACGTAATTTTTGGATTCGCCGGAACCAAGGGACTGATGTCCTCGGGAGGATTAGAGGGGGATTTGTATCACGGCGGCTCCGTGTTCATCCAAGATCAATCAACCGATGGGAGCGATACGCTCAACTACAGCCTCGTGGCTCTTGGCGGGCTGACACTTGAATATCTCGATCTGGTCAACGGTGATGTAGCCATCTACCAGAGCGCGCACGCGAGCGTCCCGTTGGAAAACAGAACACAGGATGTTGCTGTCTCGATTGAGACGTTCGTTCTGACCAACGACAGCGATACGTTGAAGCTTTCAAGCGGAGCACCGACTCGGGCCGCAAAGTTCTTTGGACTCGGCGGATCGCTCGATAAGGTGGATTTGTCCGATAGCAGCCAAGGGATCACAGTCAACCCGGAAGATCAAAACGGGTTCCGCTCCATCGGGGCTGGGAAGTTCAGGGAGTTCGAGGTCATCCTCGGCTCAAACACGAAGAACGACATTTTCAAGGGCGGTGGTTCGGCCATCACGTTCGACGGTGGGGGGCACGAGACAGGAACGTTCGGCGACCGGGCCGACTACAGCGCCCTACTGGACCCGACCGGGCAATCTGGCCTGCCGACCAAGGGCCATATCGTGGTGGATATGACCAACGATACCGTCCGCGTGTCCACCAATGCGCGCGGCACCTCCCTCGACACGATCCGAAACGTCGAGAGCTATATCGGAACGCACGGCAACGACTTCTTCCGCGCCAAGGAGGGCGTAAGCGGGATTTCCTTCGACGGATTCGACGGCGTGCGCGACAGAGTCGATTTCTCGGCGTTCACCAGCGGCGTCACGGTTGATATGGAGACCGGAGCGGGCACCGTGCTGATCGTAAATGTCGAGGAAGTCAATGGCACCGCCTACGCAGACAATTTGACAGGAAGCGCCGCGAATGAATGGTTCTTCGGCAATGCCGGGGCGGACGAAATTTCCGGTGGCGGCGGGGACGACTATATCGAAGGTGGCGCGGGCGTGGACACGCTCGATGGCGGCGGCGGAGACGATACGTTCTATTTCCGTGGCAGCAGCGATGATCTTGATATCGTGAGCGGTTCCGGCGGGACGGATACGGTGTTCCTCGCTGGCTCGTTTAAGATGACCGGCGAACTGGCTTTCATCCGCAACGGTGCAAACATCACCATCGTCGGCGCGGCGGTTGCCGACAGTTCAGTCGAGTACGTCGAGTATGGTGACACGGCCCGTTTTTCCATCGCTTCACTCGGACGGGAAGAGCCGCTTTACATCCCTGACAACTTCGTGGCCGGGACCACCTCTGATGACCCGGACCTCGTTGGCACGAGCCAGGACGATCTATTCTCCGTGTCAGCCGGCATTGATGTCATCGACGGCGGTGTCGGGCACGACGTCATGGATTATTCAGCTCTGTCTGCGGGGATTGTTGTCGATCTGAGCGGGGCTTCGGTTGTGGTGGATAAGGATATCCTCGGCGAGCAGTTCGACACGCTAACGTCCATCGAGGGATTCTGGGGTACGGATTTCGGAGATACCTTTAAGGGCAATGCAGCGGATAACGAATATCTCGGCGGCGCTGGTAACGACATTCTTCTCGGCGGCGGGGGCGACGATGTCCTGATTTCTGGCGGTGGCGCAGACCTCATACATGGCCAAGACGATAACGACTGGATTCACGGTGGCGGCAACGGCCTCCTGTCCGGTGGCAACGGATCAGATCACATCTACGCCCAGGGTGCGGATATTGCGTATGGCGATGGAGGGGAAGATTTCCTCTATGGAAGCGATTCGATCTTGGATGGTGGCGATGGGAACGACTTTCTCAAAGGTACTGCTAGCACGGTCTACAGGGAGAGCGCAGGAACGGATGTCATCCATGATTCTGGAAACGGTGTGCTGCAACTTACCGCAGGCAGTATCGGCGATCTGACGTTTTACCGTGCGGAAAACAACTCCCTGGTTCTCAAGAGATCAGGCGGTGATGCGATTGTCATTGTCTCTGGTATCGCGACCATCCGCGACGGAGCAACCGACTACAACCTGAGCAACTATCTTCAGACGCATCCCGCCAAGAACCTCACCTCTGACCGCGACCAAGTGTTCAGCGGCACGCCGGCGGACGAGGTGTATGAAGCATCCAACGCCGGCGACGACACAATCATTTCAGGCGGCGGCAACAACGAATACATTTTCGATGACGCCGACTATGAAGGCATAACGAATATCTACGGCCACGCAGGCGGCCTGGAAACCATCGTTCTCTCCAGCGCCTCCTCGCAGGACGCCTTTACGCTGGTGCGCAACGCGTCCGCACCGAACGCGTTCAGTCTTTACTACGGTGCGGGCGAGGTCCTCCTTCAGGATGTATCAAGCATCACGTCTGGCTATCAAGTGCGCCTCGGTCAGACCAACACGACACTGTCCTTGACCGATATTGATTTCGTTACGCGCGGTTCAGCCCTGACCGACATCATTGAAGGTGACGTGAGCGGATTCTCGGTCGATGACGTGATTCACGGCGAAGGTGGAAACGACGACATTGACGGGGGCGACGGTGACGATGAGATATTCGGCGGAACGGGCGACGATATTCTGTTCGGAGGCAGCGGTAATGATCTTCTGGATGGCGGCGAGGGCGATGATGAGATCAACGGCGGCGTTGGTGACGACATCCTGAAAGACAGCGGAGGCAACGACACGTATATCGTGACGACCGACGACACCTTGTTGCCGGGCAGCGGTGACAATATTGTCGAAACAGACCTGACCGACCTGTCCTCGGTCATTCTGGACTTCTCGGCCTATGGGCTTATTAACCCGGTATCGCTCTTGCTTGCCGACCACGGGTTCGTCCGGGACTTCTCGATTTCGGATGTGTCCGATTACAAGCTGGTCTATGGGGCCAGCAGCATCCTGCTCAAGGATTATACCAACTACGATTTCGCGCCGAGCATCCGCCTAGCCGACGACTCGCTCGTCTCGCTGAACGACCTCACGATCATCGGATTCGGAAGCGATGACGACGACTCATACAACGAGCAGGCGTTCCTGGCGCAGAACGATGTCGTCTATGCGCTGGGCGGCGACGATGTCTTCAACTTCATGCATGGAGACGATACGGCCTATGGCGGTGCTGGAGACGATTTCCTCGGCAAGATCGCGAGCGTCGTCTTCAATCCCCAGACCGGCGGCTTCACCGTCGTCACGGGATCGGGTGATCTGACGGCTTACGGGGAAGACGGCAACGATACGCTCCAGGGCGGTTCAGGGGACGATGTCCTCGATGGAGGGGCCGGGAACGATGTGTTCCTCAATTTTTACGCCGGTGGCACTGACCTGCTCGCTGGCGGAGAAGGCGATGACCTCTTCATGCTGGGCGCGTCGGGAATCACCACCGTGGATGGCGGCGAGGGCTCCGATACGGTCAGTATGGCGGCTGCAAATATATTCGCCGGAACGACACATTCGTTTGTGATCGACCTTGACGAGCAGGAAGTATCCGGGGCTGGCGGTAACGTTACGCTTGTCGGCATCGAGAACGCGATTGGATCAGACGGCGATGACGAGATATACGGCAACGCGCAAGCCAACGTCATTGAAGGCTCCGGCGGTGACGATATTCTTGAGGGCGTTCTTGGCAATGACAGCTATTGGTTTGGCAGTGGCGTCGATGAGGGTGAGGATACGATCACCGAGGGCGCGGGCGCAGAGGACGCTATTCATTTCTATGAAGGGATCGTGCTGGATGATCTGACCTTTACCGTATCCGGCGTCAATCTGGAGATCGAACATCCTGACGGTCTAATCATCATTGAAAATCAGATGTTGGGCGGAGCGTATCGCGTCGAGCGCCTGATCTTTGCGGACGGAACCGCGCTCGACCTTCAGAGTTATCCGAGCTGGATTCTAGGGACAAATGGTAATAACAGTACGCTCGCGGGCACCAGCGGAGCGGACATCATGTACGCGCTCAACGGAAACGATAATGTCTTTGGCTATGCCGACAATGACAGTCTGCACGGCGGCCTTGGCAATGACACGCTGGATGGCGGTGACGGCGACGACATCCTTGAGGGCGGCAAGGGCAACGACACGCTCATCGGAGGGGCCGGGATGGACACGGCCTCCTATCGCGGCTCGATGCAAGGCATTGTCGTCAATCTTATCAGTGGAACCGCCAATGACGGGATGGGCGGATCAGACACGCTGACCTCAGTCGAGAATGTCACCGGCTCGTTCTATGCGGACGTGTTCTTTTCCGGTTCCGGTGCGAACGTCATCAACGGCTCGGAAGGCGTCGATACGGTCGATTACAGCCTCTCGAACCAGAAGGTCAACATCGACCTCAAGAACGGCACGGCGTCGAGCGGATACGCGCAAGGTGATGTACTGATTGCAATCGAGAACATCATCGGCACCAATCTAACGTCCGCCTACGACACGATCTATGGGGACGATCGCGCCAACCATCTCTGCGGTCTGGCCGGGGACGACTTTCTGGAGGGCGGCGCTGGAGCCGATCTGCTTGATGGTGGTTCGGGTCGGGATACGATCCGCTATTCCCGTTCTGCCTCCGGCATCAATGTCAATCTCGAAACGGGCGTGTGTATTGGTGGCGACGCGGACGGCGACGTGCTGATCAGTATCGAGTCGGTCGGCGGTTCGGCGTACAACGATGTGATCGTCGGAGATGCCGGCGCTAACTATCTGCGCGGCAGTCTCGGGAACGACATTCTGGATGGAAATGGCGGCGTTGGCGACATCCTGCATGGCGAACAGGGGAACGACACTTACATCTTCACGTCCGGACGCGTATCAATGAACGAAACGACCGGCACAGACCGCATTGTCTTCGCTTCGATCTGGCGTCCCGATGAAGTGATCGTCAACGGCAACTTCATCAGCTTCGAAGGCACGATGGACAGCATCACGGTGAACGACATCAGCTTGTTCGAGGAGTTCGAGTTCTTCGGGTTTGGCGTAATGACCCTTGCTGCGCTGGTCGCCGCCAATCCCGATGCGCTGGATACGACGGGCGATGGTGATGACAATGCTTTCACCGCGACGGATGCTCCGGAAGCCTTCTACGGCCTGGCCGGAGTTGACACCGTAAGCTATGCAAACTCATCGGTCGGTGTGTTCGTTGATTTGCTCAATAATGTTGGCCAATACGGCGATGCGCAGAACGATACGTACTACAGCATCGAGAACGTCACAGGCTCGAACGTCAACCACATCGTTGGCTCGAACAGCGTGGCGGAGTTCGACCGTATCTGGGGTAACGAATCGGCGAATATCCTGAGCGGCCTGGCTGGCGATGACGTGCTCGAAGGTGATGGCGGCGCGGATGTGCTGGATGGCGGAGCCGGCATTGACTGGGCTCGCTATATTCGCTCGCCCTCGGCTGTGAACATCAATCTTGAAACAGGTGTTCACACGGGCGGTGACGCCGAAGGCGATACGCTGATCAGCATCGAGCGTGTTGTCGGTAGCATCTATGATGATGTCCTGACGGGCGGCAGCGCCGACGATTATCTAAACGGAAACGCCGGAAACGATATTCTCAACGGCCGGGGCGGCGCGGATGAGCTGTATGGCCAGAGCGGGGCAGACCGGTTTGTAATAGACGTGCTGGGAGCAACAGATATCATCGGCGATTTCAAGCTCTCCGAAAACGACGTGATCGACCTGCACGATCTGTTTAGCGTCGAATACGACCCGCTTCAACACTCCATAGATGATTTCGTGTCGATCACGACCAGCGGGCAGAATTCCTACATAGCGGTCGATATCGACGGTGGTGGAGACACGTTTGTTCAGGTTGCCTCCGTCAAGGCTGTAACCGGACTGAACGCGGCAGCGCTGTATGCCTCCGACAATCTGATCCTATCGGAATCGCAGGTCTGATGGTGATTCAGTTCAGTGTGCGGTCTTCGAGGCGGAACGGATTGTGAAGCGCGCCCCAGGCGGCGAATAGTTGATCGTCGGGCATCGCGGCGAACCGCTGCTTGAGCGCGGCGATCTCCGGGCTTAGCCCATCGGCTTTCGTTTCCCGCAGATTGTGCCGCAGGATCGCAAACGGCTGGCGCATGAACATCGGGTGCATCTCCAGCGCCAGCAGCAGCGTTTCCAGATCGTCGATGGTTCGCTCTGCGTTCCAATCGTTGCTAAGCATCGGGTTCGTGCCCCACATCTTTGCCGCGACCGGGGCGGCGCGGCGCTGATCCGCGCGGTGCGCGCGTGCCAATCCCTAGATCAGCTCCCTTGACCTTGCCCCGAAACACGTCCGGTTTCGCGTCGCGTTCGCGCTCCGGCATCGCCATTTTCGTCAGGTCGCCGGCCAATCTCTGCATCTCTTCTTCATGCCGCTTACGCATTGACGCAAATTGCATTTGAAGCTTCTGGCGTTGATCGAGTTGGACCTCGATTAGCTCCTGCCGTTCCTCGCGGTCACGCACATGGCATTGCCACGCTTCCTTCTCGTTGGCCTTGCGGATGGTCCAGTATTTTAAGGTGAGCTTGTCCCAGAGGCCCTTGAAGCCTTTACGGACGCGCGACGCCCGCACAGCCTGCTCGGCGTTCCATCGCTTTTCGAGGAACGCCTTCTGCGCCGCACGGTCCTTGCGATGTTGCTCGGTCATCGTCTTCTTGATCCGCAGCAGCGGACGCAGTTCCTGCTCCTGCGTCTTCTGCAATTCGGCGCGATAGGTGTCGAAGAGAGAACGGACCGACGCGCCCAGCTTCTCCTTCGCTAGCTCGACCGAGGGCAGTGCCTCCGGTTTGCCGAGGCGCTTTTCCAGCTCTTTGGCCTTGATGCCAAGTTGCCGGGTGAGTGAGAACACTTCCCCGTAAACATCCACCGCCACGAAGCCGCGCCGATCCCCGCGCGCGAGCAGAAAGCCGCGTTCTTGCAGAACGGCGGCGAAGGCTTTGGCGCTATCGGCGGCGGCCCAACATTCTTGCAAGCAGGCTTTGATGGCCGAGGCGCTGCGCCCGGTGCGCGCGGCTTGCTGCCATTCCTCGCGCGTGTAGGTGAGGGGATTGCGGTGCGCCTTGTCCATTAGGCCGCGCGGCAAGGTCCAGCCGTGCTCGAAGAAGAGTTGCCGTGCAATCGCCTGGAGCTTGGTCCGGTCGTAGGCGATGTTGACGGCCTTCATCTCGTCCACCTTGATGCGGCTCCAGACGCAATGCGCATGGCGGCGGCCTTCCTTCTCATGGAAGACGATCACGCGCGGCTGATCGGTCAGGCCGAGCTTGTCCTCGATCTCTTTGAGCGCCTTCTCGAACGCCTCGATGGGGACGCTCTGATCCTTGGGCGGATTGAGCGAAAGCGAGTACAGATATTTCTGGCACTGGGTGCCGCGTGCGAGGGCGTAGGCTTCTTCGAGCGCGCCGCGCACGTTGGTTGCCAGAAACCCCCGGACCTGATGGACGGTCACATGCTCGTTCTGCATCCCGTTCAGAAGATGCGCGGCCATCTGCCGCCCGCCGCCGCGCTGGTTGCCCTTGAGGATCATCCATCCTCCTTCGCGCCGCCGGGGGTCAGGCCGAGCGCGGTCAGGAGCAGGTCGCGCATGGAATGGATTGCCCCGCAGGATTCGAGCAGCGCCCGGTGGACATCCTCGTTCAGGGGCAGGGAGCCGGTGTTGGCGGCCTTGGCGAGCTGGTTGACGTTCTGGGAAAGCCGCGACTGGCCGAGCAGCCCGAGGAGTTTGGCGAGCGCCGCCCGGTCCTTGACGGGCTTGGCCCCGCGCGTCCGGGGCCGGACCTCGCGGGCAAGAAGCGCATCCTTTATATAGGCGCCGAGCGGCTGGCCGTCGGCGAGTGCGTCGAGCGCTTTGCGTTCTTCCGGGGTCAGCCGCAGGGAGAACGGTGCGCCGTGTCGGCGCTTGTCCGACGTGCCTCCGGTGGGTGGGCGCACGCGTTCAGGCATGGCCGCCCCCATTTTGGGTTGCGGTGCGCGGGGTTACGCCCGTAGAATGCGCGGCTCTGGAAGCGCGAACTCCCTCCGAGTTGGACAGTACCGCGCTTGAAGTACAAAGGGCGGCAGGGCCGGCAGCGATATCGAACGCTTGAAACAGCAGTAGATAGCGTTGGTAGGGAGCCCCCGCTACCAACGCCATCTTGGAGGGTTCCAAACGGTTATCGTTAACCGCTTTTGGGAGCCTCCCGGATATAAGCCGATCCTTTCTGGCCGCCTCTGCTCCGGCGGCCAGGTCAAGGATTCCGGCCAGATCGCCAAACAAGTCGATCTTCAATTCGTCCCGCCCTGCAATCCCCAAATGGGACCAGGGCGTCAGGACGATTTTCTCGATCAGCCCCCGCACATGCTCCGCCGGTTCGCCGCGCCCCCCAGTTTGGGCGAGCGCGTCCCGCAGGGCCGCGATTTCTTCCCGGTAGCGCCTTGCCATCGCCGGATGCAGGAGCGGCCTTGGCTGTTCACTGCCCTGGGCAATGAGTTTTTCCAAGGTGTCCAGCCTTGCGGCAATGCTCTCCAGCTCGTCCTTGACGAGGTTGGCGGCGATGCCGTCCCGGATCGCCGTCAAGACGTTCGCACGGGCCTTCTGGAGCCGCTCCCGCTCGGCCTTGGCCTCGGCAAGCGCGGAGTCCTGAGCCGCCCGGAGGCGGTTCAGGTGCCGGGTGTATTCCTCGCAGAACACTTGCACTAGATCGTCCCGCATCAGGTGGGTCTGGAGGGCCGAAAGGACTTTGGCTTCCAGAACGTCGCGGGCGATGGTCTTGCGGTTCCCGCATACCGCTTCGCCCTTGTTCTTGGAGGCCGCGCACCCGTAATGGGTGGAGTTGATTTTGGCGTAGCCCCCGCCGCAGACCCCGCACTTGACCAGCCCCGAGAGCAGGTAACGGGGCCGGTTGCGTGCCCACAGGCCCGGAGCCTTGGCGTCCAGCGCCTTCTGCCGGGCCTTGGCGGCCTCCCACAATTCCTGCGGGACGATCCGCAGCTCGGGAAGGTCCTGCCGGATGAGCGCCGACTCGTCATTGAGCCGCGTCACCCGGCGGCCCGTGGCCGGGTCCTTGATGAAACGCTGGCGGTTCCAGACGAGCTGCCCGATATACAGTTCGTTGTTGAGAAGGCCGGTTCCCCGGCGTCGATTGCCGTTGATGGTCGATTGCCCCCATGCCTTGCCGGACGGGCACTTGATGCCCTCCCGGTTGAGCTGGGCGGCAATGGCTTTCGGTGAAAGGTTCCGCCGCGCGTAATCCTCGAAGATGCGGACCACCACTTCGGCCTGCGCCGCGTGGATCGTGCGATCCCCGCGCAGGGCTTGCCCTTGCGCATCGAACCGCTTCACCACGTCATAGCCGTAGGCGATCCCGCCGCCGGACTTTCCGTGTTCGACCCGCCCGCGCAATCCGCGCCGCGTCTTGTCGGCGAGGTCTTTCAGGAACATCGCGTTCATCGTGCCTTTCAGGCCGATATGGAGGGTCGAGATTTCGCCTTCTGAGAGCGTGACCATCGAAACGCCTGCGAACTGCATCCGCTTGTAGACGCCCGCGATGTCTTCCTGATCGCGGGAAAGACGGTCGAGCGCTTCCGCGAGAACGATATCGAACTGCCCGGCGAGCGCATCGCGAATGAGCGCCTGGATACCGGGCCGCATCAAGGACGCGCCCGACAATCCGGCGTCGCTATAGCACTCAACAATCTGCCAGCCTTCCGCCTTCGCGCGTTCGGTGCAGAGGCGGAGCTGATCCTCAATCGAATGATCGCTTTGCAGATCGGAGGAGTAGCGCGCATAGAGCGCGACGCGCTGGCCTGTCATCTGTGTCGAACTCTTCATCATTGCGTTCGTCCGTTCTCTCGTTCGCGCTCGGCGCGGATATCCGCTTCCGCCGCTTGCCGTGCGAGGGCTTTCACCAGCGCGACGATCTTGTCTTCAAGCGGCGTCCCGGTCCGATTGTGACTCTCTTTCGGACGAGTCTTCAACCGCTGGAGCGCCTTGGTTTCCGCTGGATGTGCGGCGCGTTCACGCATGATGGCCCGCTCCCTTGAGCGTGCCATGCGGCGCTTTAACGAACCGTAAAGAGAATCCGCACAAAGCGGCAGTGGAAGCAGGTTTCGCGGGAGTGAGCGTGTGCGCGAACTTGCCCATGCCGCCCATCCTTATCCGGCCCTGGCCGGCGCGGGGCGGGGCGCAGGTGAGGAATTTTTTTCTCTCCCAGCGCGTTTGGCCCAGACCGCATCCGCGAAGTACGGCAATTTCTTCGCGCGGATGACGGGCTGCCCGGCAATCGCAATGAGCTGCTCATGCTCAGGCAGACGCCCGATCTCATCGGGGCTCAGCACCGGGAAGCCGCGTTCGCCGACCGAAAGCCGCCAGGGCGAGAAGAGATTCTCGGCGTCGCGCGCAACGCTGCGCCCTTTGCGGGTTGCGTTGCCGATCCGTGTGCTCCATGCCTTGCGGTCGAACTCACTGCGGATCGACCACGCCTGCATGAGGCTCGATTGATCTTCGATCAGCCCGGCGATATTGGGGCCATAGATGTCGAGAGACTGGCGGCGGGACTGGAAGATCATCCAGCACCGCACGCCCTTGCCGGGGAGCAGCGAGAGCGCCTTGCCCAGATTGGGCAGGCGTCCGAGATTGCCCATCTCTTCGAGAAGGAACAAAAGCCGTGTGTGCCGCTCATGCATGGTGGCCGACGCGGCGACGGTTTCCAGAAGCAGCGTGACGATCAGCCCCATCCACGGCCCATGCGTTTCGAGCTTGGATTCCGGGAGGATCAGATAGAGCGTGGTGCGCCCATCGAGCACATCGGCCAAAGTGAAGTCGCTTTCGAGCAGCGATTGGCCGAAGTCGGAATGCGCCTCATAGAGATCGAGCGCATTGAGCGCGTTATCCCGGAATGCGCCGAAGGTCTTCACGTACTCGGGCTCCAGCCCATCGGCGAGCGCGTTTCCGTATTCGCGCAGGAGTCCGGCAAACAGAGCCGAGCCCTGCATCTTCGCCGCGATGGCGAATTTCTCGGCCTCGCTGGACCAGACGCAGGCCCTTAAGCCCGGCAGCGTGCATTTATCGGGCTCGAAGGCGGCGAGATACAAGAGGAAGGTGACGATCAGCCGCCGCCCGCCATTACGGAAGAAGATCCCATCGCCGCCTTCGCCGAAGCCGCGTTCGGGAATGAGCTGCAAGGCGATCAACTTACAAAGCGCGTGCAGATCGCGCCCGCCATTGCGCAGGACATCCTCGACCAGAACGCGTAAGGGGTTAAATCGCAGGCCCGGAATCCCGCGCGCGCCGAAGGGATTGAGGATCAATATCCGCTGCCCGTCTTTGCGCCGCCAGGCCGCCGTCAATTCGGTCAGCTCGCCTTTGACATCCGTGACGATGACGCTGCCGGAAGTCCAGTGCAGCAGCGCCGGGACAACGAGCGAAGTCGTCTTCCCCGTGCGGGCCGGGGCATAGGCCAGCATGTGGCCGTTGCCCCTTTGATACGGATCGTAGAAGAGCTTCTGGCCTTCGAGCGTGCCGATGAAGAGGCCGCGCCGTGCGTTGATCAGAGCTTGAACGAAACGGTCCTTGAGGACGGCGAGCCGTGCAGCGCCGTAATCGCCCGAGAGGATGCGGCTTTCATGCAGGAGATTGATCTGCGTCGCCGTCTCCAGCCCCTGCATGAGGTGGAGATAAAGACAGCGCGCGGCCAGCGCCAGACCGAGCGCCATGAGGACGACGCCCCAGACAAACCAGCGCGGATGAACGCAGACATAGAGCCCGCCGACCATGAAGGCGAGCGCGACCAGGAGCGCGATGAACGGAGAGGTGCGCGGCGGCCTGCGCATGATTAGCGCGCCCCGATCCGCACGGACTGAAGTCCCGAGAGCGAAACGCCGAGCGACCGGAAGAACCGCTCCAGCTCGGTCTTCACATCCACGCCGCCCTCAATCTGGAGATCAGCGAGGCCGTTGAGATGCAGCGGATCGGCAACCCCGGCCCAGAAGACAAAGAGCTTGCCGCCTTGCGCCGCTTTCAAAGCGGCGAGACGCCGCACTTCGCGGGCGGGATCGAGCGCGCCCGTATCCACGCCGTCGGTGACGACGAGCGTGATGGATTGCATATGCGGTCCCGACACTTCCGGCGGATTCCGAATGCCTTCTTCGATGGCCGCGAGCAATGCCGTGCCGCCCGAGGGTTCGGGCAGGGGGTTCCAGAAGGCAAAGCCCGCTGCGGCGCAGACGCTGGCCTGTCCGGGCGCAGGCCAGAACGCTTGCACCTGGTCGTTGAACAGCACGATCCGGCAGCGCGCATAGAGCGGCAGGCTGGCCATGAAGGATTGCGCGGCGCTCACCACATCCTTCATGTGCCCGGTCATCGAACCCGAGAGATCGAGCAGCAGCGTGACCGGGAGCAGCGTGTGTTTGGGAATCGCCGCCGGGCTGTAGGTGAAGGGCAAGCGGTTGAAGGCCGTATCGAACACCGCCACCTCATCCGCTGCCGGCGCAAGCAGCGTGCCATCCGAAGCCTTGAAGAGCACGAGGGCTTCGCGGGCGCTTCCCTCCGGTGTGATACCCGCGATGGCGATATGCGCGACCGGGCCGCCCGCGACGATGACGAGGTTCGCCTCTGCATGGCTGGCGAAGGCCGAGGCCATCCTGCCGTTCGGGAGCTTCAGCCCCGCACGGCGGATGCGCAGATCCAGCAGCGTATCGTGGCTCGTCGCGAGATCGAACTGGATCTCGGGCTTGCCCAGGGTGCGTATGAGGCGGTCCGGGTCGCTGACCGCGACCGTGCCGCGCAGCTCCGCATCCGGCGTCGTGATCGTGAAGCGCTGCGCGTGAGCCGCGGCGGCCAGCGCAAGCAGCGCCATGAATACGAATGTATGCATCCGTCGTTTGAGGCTCATGGCGCAGCCTCCGCCAAAGGGGAGAGATTGAAGGGTGAGGCATAGAGCGCTGATTTGCTCCGCTCGACATCGAAGAAGGAGACGCGCGCGCCGCCATTGCGGAGCACCGTGAAGGCCGGGTTGAGGAACTGTTCCCAGACGATCCGCTGATGCGGCGAGACCCAATAGAAGGAGACGGAGCGGATGTTCTGGGCACTGGTGAGCGCCCCCGCTATGTCGCCTTCGGCGGGCGGAAGTTGCGGCAGCGTGATGGTCGTGAGGTCAGCGCAAGGGCGCTTCGTGTGTACGAGCGAACTGAATACGATGATATGCACCGTATTCACGCCCTCACGGTCGAGCTGCGCGAGATTGCTCCGCAGCTCGCCAAACGCGCCGGGCAAATTGTTGCAGCGGCCCGGATCGGCGCTGACGGCATCAACCAGTTCCTGCGCGCGCGCAGGATCGCGCCGAATAGCGAGCGGCGTGCCGCTCCAGACCGTGCGTCCGTAGGAGGTCGAGATCACTTCGACCTTCGCGTTTGCCCCCGAACGCTTGGTCGCGAGCGCCTTGAGATGCGAGAGCAGTAGGAGCTTGTGAGACTGGGCGGCTTCCGCGTCGAGCAGCACGCCGGAATCGTCGATCAGCAGCTCGATGGCGATGCGCTCCTGCGCGTGGGATTGCGTTGACAGCGCAACGAGGATTGAAAGGAGGATCGCTTTCATGACGCGCTCCTTCCAAGCGCGCGCTTGGCGGCCCGCAGGATATGAGCCGTCGCCAATCCCATCGCCGCGTTGATCAATATGAGCGCCACGCACATGAGCAGCATCGGCCAGAAGCCCGTCGCGTGACCGGCCAGAGCCGGGATCGGCGAGGGGACGCTTTCGGCCTGGACGCGCAAGTACAGCGCAGCGAACTCCGTGACGATCACGAAGGTGTAGAGAATGAGCAGCAGC
Source organism: Alphaproteobacteria bacterium (assembly GCA_023384135.1). Taxonomy (GTDB): domain Bacteria; phylum Pseudomonadota; class Alphaproteobacteria; order Micavibrionales; family Micavibrionaceae; genus JAGNKE01. The sequence continues at coordinate 33,751 of JAHDXS010000001.1, forward strand.
CCCGTGACGATCTTGCTCAGCGCGCTGGCGAAGAAGCTTCGCGGGTTGGCGAAGATTTCCTCATGCCGCTCGATCAACTGCGAAAACAGGAAGACCGGGGTGGCGACAGCCGCAAGCCCGAGCACGCTGTTAATGAGCGTCGAGACGGTGAGGTTCTGGAACAGGCCCCATTCGGGAAGCCCGAGCGCGTCCACGAGGAACACGTCGGAGCCGACCGTGTTGACCAGCGAGTAGTTGGCCGTGTGCAGCAGCCAGTTGAAGGCTTCGGCGGCGAACAGGGCGATCAGCTTGCCGATCACCCAGAGCTTGTCCGCCGGTTCCAGCGGCGCGGCCTCCGGCCCCGCGCCCTTCGGGGGTTTCCAGCTTGAGAAATTCTCTTCGAACTCGGCAGACATGGATCGCCTCCTTGCGCCGGCCCGGTGAAGGGTCCGGCGCGTCACGTTGATCGTGGGGCGGTCCTCGAATCAGGGTTCCGGGACCGCCCGGAGGCTTTGCGCAAAGCTTGATTGAAGCCTATGCGGGCGAACCGGACGCCGCCAGCGCAACGGGGAGTTCTGGTTAAGTTGGGCGTTCCTGTTTAGGATTTTCCGGTCTGCTCATCCCCTGGACCCGCGATCCCGCCATGCCGAGAACCTACTGGGAGGCCAAGAATCCCTACTGCCGCCGCTCGAAACTGACCAAGGAGCAGTTCGAGAAGGTCTCGTACTTCTATTTCCTGGAAGTCACAAATGGCTGGAGCCGTCATGCCTGCGCGGAGCTGCTCCTAGCCGGCGAAGAGGGAAGCAAGCTCTCGCGCCAGTCCATCAGTCTCTACTTCGATGCCATCGGCGACTTTCTCTGGGAGCATGTCGTGGTCGCCGCCGATCCGCGCTACGCCGAAAAGACGCGGCTCGATGGGCTCTTCGCTTATATCTATGGACCGGCCGATACGCTCACAGAGCCTTACGATTTGGTGGAAGCGTTTCTGCGGAGCGTACCGCTCACAGAGACAAAGGCCGGCTCCGACAAGTCAGACAAGTTTCAGCGCAATGTTCTGATCGAGCTTCTCAAACGGCGCTCAGACGTGACGCGCGGTTTTACCGGAGACCAGTTGCACCGCGAGGTCGCGCGGGCCGTGTTTGTCTGCGCTGCCATTGAGGCGAGCGGCATGAAGCTCAAGAGCATCGACGACCTCTTTGCCTATCCGCGCATCAAAGAAATCGCGCGGCTGGCTTGGACCATTCTGCTGGATACGCTCGAACGCCATCCGCTCGACCGGGTGGAGTAACCGGCGCTGCGTCACTTCTTCGGAGTACGCGGGACAAATCTCAGGGTTCCGCGTCGAGCCGCCGGCTTGGACGGTACGGCGGTCTTGGAAACTGTGCCCTTGAGCGACTGCGCCGGAGCGAAAACCTCGCGCAGGACCTGCTGGTCGATCTTCGCGGTCGGGGCTTTTCGGAGGCGCAGGCCGCCGCCGGAAAGCGTCCGGAAGATCGCGCGGAGTGTGTCTGCGGGTGTAAGCATGACGCAATTCTAACCGGCCCGGCCTGCTCAGAGGAGTTCCGCCGCCTTAACGCGTTCGCGCAGGACATCGAGCGTCGGCACGTCATCGACCGTGGGTGCGTTGACGATCTGGTCGAGTACGAACGCCCACACCTGAGCGGCGCGCTTCTTCTCGAAGTCATAGGAATATTGCACATAGACTTCGCCCGTTACGTCCCGTTCGCCATCTGAGTGATTGAGCATCAATCGGGCATAGAGTTTTGGCAGGCCGACCGCCGTAATCCACGTCGCGCCCGTGCGTCGCAAATCGTGAGGACAGATGTTAATGATGCCCAGATCATCACGGCTGCGCCGGACCGCCTGAGAGAAGGCGGTCTTGCCGAACGGCTTAAGCGACTTGCTCGGCTTGCGAGGAACCTTGAACGCCCGTGTGGCCCCGAATACATATGGGCTTGATCCCGTGTAGGGGCGCACCTGCTCGATCAGCGCCAGCGCGTAGCGGTTGAGCGGAACACGGTGCATGTTCCGGTTCTTGGTTTCACCCATTTCCATTTGCCATACGCCCTCATCGAGCTTGAGAGAGGTATAGCGCATGTGCCGGAGTTCTGTGCTTCGCTGCATGGTCACGAGCGCGAACTTCAGAGAAGCCACGGTCACAGGTGGCATACCAAGTTGATCGAGCTTGTTCCAGAACAACCAGAGTTCCTTGAGAGACAGAACACGGTCCCGCGTTCCGGCCACTCCAAGGGACTCGACTTCGATCACCGGATTGGCCGCGATCAGATTGCGCTTCTTGGCCAGATTGAAGAGCTGGCGTGTGTAAGCCAGAGTGTTCTTGATCGCGACCTTTCCGCCGCGCGAGGCGTTCTTGCGCGTCTTTGCTCGATTGAGGATGCGCGTTTGGATGCGCTCGATGTCGTCGGTCGTAACCTCATCAAGGAATTTGTTCCCAATGGACGGAACGACATCGCAGGCGAACACGCGCTCTTCCTCCCGGACGGAGGCTTTGCCTTTCAGTAGCATGAGATCGAGGTAGGTGTCGATGAAGGCCGAGACGGTCAGCCGTCCGTTTTTCTTCTTCGTTTCGTCCTGGCGTTCGGCGACGGGATCGCGCCCATAAGCGTGGACCTGCTCATAGAGCGCGTCATACTCGCGCCTCGCTTGGCGGATCGACCATTCCGGGTATCGGCCAATCGTGATCCATCGGTCCTGTCGCCCCCGTTTGTACTTGAATACGAACGACTTGACGCCGGACGGGGCCACACGTACCCCGAAGCCGGGGCAACCGTCGCACCAGTAGGTGTCGCGCTTACTGGAGGGTTTGATGTTCCTGATTACGGTGTCGAGAAATCGAATTGTTGTTGGCATCCATGCGCTTTCTTCTTTATATGTAAACTGTCTGGGCTACCCACCTGGCTACCCATTATGACCAGACAACATGAGCAGAATGAGCAAACATGAGCAAGAAAAAAGGTCTGTAGTCATTGCTCACAAAGGGTTTCAGTAGAGCAGTCATCGCAGTTCCGCCAGCGGGCGCAATGAAGTTGCGTCAATCTCTTGAAACCCAATTCCAGTCTACGTTTCAGGGGTTAGTAAAGAGTTAAAGCTACTGACTTTTAATCAGTAGGTCCCGGGTTCGAATCCCGGCGCGATCACCAGTTTCAGAAAATCATTTCAATACTTTATAGGGAACTGCCGCCGAAGGCGATTTTGTAGAGATTAGGTCCATCTAGGCGAGCAGCTGCTTAAACAATTTGCAAATAGAGGTTTGCTTATGGAATACGGAGCATTTGCGCGACTGTTCGTCATACTGGTGGCAACGTGGCCATTGCAAGCACAGGCAGAGTGTTCTCTCTCAGAATTGAACAACATGAGAAGCTCAAGCGTTGTTGGGATCGCGGACAAATATCGCGGCGCAGACCAGTTCCTATTGGTGGCTAAAGTAGGGCCTGCGGCCCCTTTGAAAGAAGGACTAGTTCCAGAGGTGCTTCGGCAAGAGAATATCGTTCAGACTGCAAAGAAGTTTCTCGAAGAAAGGATGTTGCCCTGCATTAAGAATCAACAGATCGATGTGATAGGGGAGGAACATGACGAGAGACTTACCCAGAAGAATTCGTTGGTTGCCTACGTCGAAGTCACGTACGGGTACGGTGAGTCTCATCCCGATGTGATCAAAGGTATATCACTTCCGGACTATGTGCTCGTGCGGTCAGGTTATTTTCGAAGCCCGCCATATAGCGCGCTCCAAGTATTCAACGGTCACTCGCAGATACTGTTCGTGCATCGAGGTTCGGATGAGTTGCAAAAGAAGCTCGAGGAGGTCATTCGTATTGGACTCAGTCCCGAATGGAAATATAAAGAGTGGGAGTAATCTTCTAATCCTTTTTTATAGAGCCCGCTCATTGTTTTTGATTGCCGCCAGCACTTCGGCGCGGTCTTCTTCGCTCAAGGCGGACAGGGCTTGGGCGCGTTGCCGCGCTGTCATCTGCCCGAAACGCTTGCGGATCAGGCGTCGTGCGCGGCGATACCAGAGAGAGAAGCCAAGGTAAGCAACAAACCATAACCCGATCAGAACAAGCGATCCGCGCAGCCCCCACAGGCCGAATACGAGGAGCGCGAGCGCGGCCATCCCGGCGATGGTCAGCGTCGCCTTCACAGCGCCAGTCCCAAAAACGGCACAAACGCGCTATCACAGGCGAAGGATTGCGCCGTAAGATAGCCCGACACTTCGTCTGCCAAAGCGAGTTTTTCATTAAAGATCATGGCCATGGCGACCCCGCTTACAAATCGTCTGCCGGAGCGCCCAGAGCGCTGCCGAGTGTGTTGCAGGGGTATATCTCATTCGCCAGAAAGTTGATCCAGAAGGATTTCTCCTTCTGCGCGGAAAGATCGGCATTCCAGGACAAAAACGCGGCGCGCGCCTGATCGCCAATATTGGCGGAATAGCTGCCGGAGGGAGCCTGTGCCGCAAGGCGATCTTCCCAGAGTTGCGCGTTGCCACGTGATAGCGCCGTCGCCTTGGCCAGATCGCCGTCCGTAGTGTTGAAGCCAAAATCTTCGGGCGCGTCCTGCATGGCTTGCGCACTCGTGGTTAAAGCTTGGGCGCACCAGGCCGCCTGTGAAAGCGCCCGCAAGCCGGGCTCCTCAAGAACCGGGGTGGGTTTTTTATTCTTTTCGCGAGCGGCCTTCCAGTCGTTTTTGTAGGTATTCGCGATAACATCAGGAAATTTTTCGATGATTGTTTTGATATCGTCCTCGCAACCGAACGTGTCCGTCGTGTTGATAAGGTGCAGATCGCGAAGGCTGTATCCATATTGCGCTGACCAGGCTCCGGAAAAAAGCAAGGTTCTCGACCATGTTTTTACATGAGGATTTTGCCCGGGCACGCCGCCTTGAAGATAGGCCGACAGACAGGATGCCGCGCGTTCCGCTATCTTGTAGGGGTTCTTCATGTCGCCAAGGCTGCCCTGAGCATACGCCGGAGCGCTGAACAGGGTTATAGCGCAGAGAATGAGCAGCGTGCGGCCTCTCATCGGTATCAGCTCGAATAATAAAGGCTGTATTCCGTCGGGTGGGGGCTGCGCTCGATCCGCTCGACTTCTTCCATCTTCAGCGCGATAAACGCATCGATCACATCCTTGGTGAAGACATCGTTCTTAAGCAGGAACGCATGGTCGGCCTTGAGCGCCTCAAGAGCGTCACGCAACGAACCGCAAGCGGAGGGAACCTTGGCGGCCTCTTCGGGCGTAAGATGATAAAGGTCCTTGTCCAGACCCGTGCCGGGATGGATTTTATTTTCGATCCCGTCCAGCCCGGCCATGAGCATCGCGGCAAAAGCGAGATAAGGATTGGCCAGCGGATCGGGGAAACGCACCTCCACCCGCTTGCCGCCGGGCGCTGCGGAATAGGGAATGCGGCACGACGCCGAGCGGTTGCCCTTGGAATAGGCCAGAAGAACCGGCGCTTCGTAACCGGGCACCAGGCGCTTGTAGCTGTTCGTCGTCGGGTTGGTAAAGGCGTTCAGCGCCCGGGCATGCTTGAGGATCCCGCCGATATAGTAAAGCGCGGTTTCCGAAAGGCCCTCATACTCGCCGCCCGCGAACAGGGGCTTGCCGGACTTCCAGATGGATTGGTGAACATGCATGCCCGAACCGTTGTCGCCAAAGATCGGCTTCGGCATGAAAGTGGCAGTCTTGCCATAGCTGTGCGCCACGTTGTGAACAACGTGTTTATACATTTGCACGTTATCGGCGCAAGCAACCAGAGTCGCAAACCGCATGCCCAACTCGCACTGGGAGGAGGCGACCTCGTGGTGATGCTTCTCGACGCTCACACCCATGCTCTCCAGCACCGTGAGCATCTCCGAACGGATGTCCGAAAGGCTGTCCACCGGAGCCTCCGGCACGTATCCGCCTTTCACGGTGGGGCGGTGGCCCATATTGCCCGTGGGATAATCGCGCCCGGAATTATAGGGGCCTTCGACGCTGTCTAATTGATAGCCGACATGATGCGGGTCGGCGTGGATGCGGACGCTGTCGAAAATGAAAAACTCGATCTCCGGCCCGAAAAAGGCGGTGTCGCCCGCGCCGGATTTCCGCAGGTATGCCTCGGCGGCTTTCGCGATGGAGCGCGGGTCACGCCCGTACCCCTTGGTCGTTCCCGGCTCTGAGACATCGCAGAGAATTTTGATCGTCTTCTGCGCCGAAAACGGGTCGTATGTCACGCGGCTGAGGTCGGGGCGCAGCGTCATGTCGGATTCATGGATCGCGCGCCACCCGGCGATGGAGGAGCCGTCGAAATAAACCCCGGAATCCAGAATATCCTTGTCCACATAGCTCGCCCGGAAGGTGATATGGTGCCACTTGCCGCGCAAATCCGTGAAGTTGAAATCCACATATTGTACGTCCTGCTCCTCGATATATTTCAGCAGTTCGGCGGGGGATTTGAAGGACAGCGTGTATTTGTTCACGGGGAAAACCTCTCCTGTTTTGGGGCGGACACCCCCTGTTTACCATGCAGGGCAGGGGGCGGCAATCTCATTGTTGGAGGGGTAAAAGCTGTAATTATGACGGCGGATGAGTATAATATTCTTGACGTGCCGGGGGTGCAGGGGATAGACATTTCCAACCCGCCCGGCGGGTTATGGCGGCTGTAGCTCAGTTGGTAGAGCCCTCGGTTGTGGTCCGAGTTGTCGCGGGTTCGAGCCCCGTCAGTCGCCCCATTTTCTTCCCCTTATTACATAAACCTTACTTTTCTCTTGGTATTCCCCTTAGTGAAAAGACAAATTTTTGCAAGCCGCGAGCGCCAAAGATAAAGAACATGGCCATCACTAGATTGATCAAGATTCTCAGATTTGCTCCAACTACCGCCAACCCTGGCCGTCTTGAAGGGGTATCCGTGGTCCACATATACACCAGCTCTGAGGCTAAATCCGCCAGATCCGGTATGCTTTGACCAATCAAATAGCAGCCGAAACCTGCAAAAATCCCAACCATGAAAGCATCTGGCTGGATACTGGGAACACTATCATTTGTTGAGGAGGGGCCCGCAAGAAGGCCGCCAATAGTTCTTGAAAAAAACCAGAAAAAAGCCGACAAAAGAGCCCAAAACGAAAAATGGGCCAGAAGAACGGTAATTATCTTTATCCCCTGCTCATCAAGAGCAAAAAGCTGCGGCCATATCAAAACAAACATATTCGCGCTCGTAACAAGAAAAAATAGGGCGAAAACTCTTGAAATCAAGGCCCCAAGCTCTAATTTGGTCATGATCTTCTCCCTGTACAAACCAAGAATATAGAACAATTTTCGCTCAAAAAATTGACATTTCCCCAAAAATCGCTATAAATCCCCGCATTCCCGGGAAAGTGGGGGTTTTAGGACCCCCCGTTGAACGGAAGGCTCCCTGAAAAATTCAAGGATGCGCTTTGGCTCAAACCGTATGGTCTGCCGGGACAACATAAAAGAAAGTGAAAACGATGAGTGGAAAAAGAGAAAGTTCCAAGCACAAGATCGACCGCCGTTTGGCCGTCAACCTCTGGGGCCGCCCCAAATCCCCCTTTAACAAGCGTCAGACCGGACCCGGCATGCACGGCGCGCGCCGCAGCAAGCCTACGGGCTACGGCATCCAGCTGAAGGCCAAGCAGCTCCTCAAGGGCTACTACGGCAATATCGGCGAGCGTCAGTTCCGCCGTTACTTCAAGGAAGCCTCCCGCATGAAGGGCGACACCTCGCAGAACCTTATTGGTCTGCTGGAGAGCCGTCTGGACGCGGTGATTTACCGCGCATGCTTCGTTCCGACCGTGTTCGCCGCGCGTCAGGTCGTGAACCACCGCCACGTCACCGTGAACGGCAAGGTTATCAACATCCCGTCCTACCTCGTGAAGGAAGGCGACGTGATCGAGATCCGCGAAAAGTCCAAGAAGATGCCCCTGATCATCACCGCCACGGAATCCCCTGAGCGCGATGTTCCCGACTATATCGACAGCGACAAGAAAGCCATGAAGGCGACCTTCCTGCGCGTTCCCAAGCTTGAAGACGTTCCGTACCCGGTCCTGATCGAGCCGAACCTGGTGGTCGAGTTTTACTCCCGCTAATCACGGGGAAAGAAACGGAATTTGCAAGAAAGCCGCCTCCGGGCGGCTTTTTTTATGGGGGAGATCGGCCGCTCCCCCGGTCAAGAAGGGCGGAAAGAATCCCCTGAAGGGTCCGCAATTCCTGTTCGGTGATGTCGGCCCGCACGAAAATATTGCGGATGTTCCGCTTCATGATCGGCACGACCTCCGGCGCACGAAAAAACGCCGTGCCCTCCAGCGCAGCCAGGAGCCGCTCCAGATACCCTTCGAGATCGCCCTGCAGCGCGGGCGGGCTGTCCTTGCGGTGCAGTTCCGCGCCCGTCTGAACGGGAGCCGCTTGCGCACGCATCCATTCATAGGCCATGACCAGCACAGCCGTGGCGATATTAAGGGAAGAAAAGTCGGGATTGGTTGTGATATTGATGATGCCCTGACACAGCGCGACGTCGTCGTTGACCAGGCCCATCCGCTCCGCCCCGAAGACGAACCCCGCACTCTGGCCCTGCTGTTCGCGCTCCTGCACGGCCTGCACGGCCAGCGGCGGGGTATAAACAGGCTTGACCATATCCCGCAGCCGCGCCGTGGTCGCCAGAACGAAATGCAGGTCGGCCACGGCCTCTTGCAGGGTGCCGAACACCCGGACAGGCGGCATGGCTTCCAGCGCTCCGGCGGACATGGCGTCGGCTTTCTCGTTCGGCCAGCCATCGCGCGGATTGACGATGCGCAGCTCCGCCAGCCCGAAATTGAGCATCGCCCGGGCCGCCGCCCCGATATTTTCACCCATCTGCGGGTTGACCAGAATCACGCAAACCATTGGATTTCTCACGTTTTACAGTAAAACAGCCTTGTGAGCATTCGCGGTATCCTATTGATTTTTTTCATAATTTCAACAAAGCTTTACTGTATTTGGGATTCCGTGTATAAAACAGGGACGAAATTTACATGTGCGTGTAATTCTTTTATGAATTTCTTGGGGGGATAATAAAAATGTTAATGCGAAGCGGCCTGCGTGAAATCGTCGAAAATACCGAAAAACCCTTCAGCATCATCGAAGAGTTTGCGGCCCTCAGCCCCAAGCGTAAGGTCCTGTTGTGCGATCACCTGTTCGTGGAAGGCCGTCAGGCGTTCTACAATACGGTTGAGCTGCTGTGGCCGGAAGCAAATGCGGCGGACGCCAAGAAACTGGAAAAGTTTCTCTTCACCCTTAAAAACCGTTCCCACTAATCCCGGGACTATTGCTTGCTATAGGCCTTTAAGGTTTTGCGCCCTTGGTCGCAAAGCTCTTTCGCATCTGTGTCGATCATTTGGCCGCGCAGCGCCTGTAAAGAGACATGCCGCCCAAAATGCATGATAACCGCTATATGCCGGGTCAGCACGGCCGCATCGATGAAGCTGGTTTTATCCTTGAAGGCGGCCGCGGCCTTTTCCTTGAGGGTTTGCGTTTCACGTTTCTTTTCGAGCTTGAAGGCTGAAAAAATGCTCGCATCCTCTTCCTTTTGGGCTTTGTCCTTGTAATCGCAGCTTTTGAGTTGCCATGACAGGCGTGCAACCTCCATCTCCGGCGCAAGCGTGAGGAGATAATTATTCTCCAGGTCTTCGAGAATTTTCTTTTGTTCGGGCTGAAGCGTATCCCGAACACGTTTATAGGCATCTTCGGAAAGGATCATTTCCTCGGTCAGAATCTCCGGAGGTTGCGCGGCTTCGACGCCGCTGGCATCCGGCAAACCGTCCTGAGCATGCACCGCGTGGAGAGTATTAAGTGAAAGACAAAAACCAGCAGCGAAAACAAAGACCAGCTTAATAATACCCCATGGATTATTCATCGGCTTGCGCCCCGTCTTCGAGGCCGAGCGTTGCCTTGGCGTTCTCGCATTGCTGCTCTTTGTCGAATTGTCCGGCCTGAATTTTGATCATCTGGGCGCCGACATTCATGGCAATTTTAAATTTGATAACCAGATGCTCGCGCAGCATTTTGTGGTCCATAAAATCAACTTGAGGATAGTATTTCTGATCAAACGTACCCCAAATGATGACCTGCCGCTCGTTGCTTTTTGCACGGAAATTATTGAACTTCTCAATAATCTTAGGGTCGTTCACAAAATCAGTTCCGCAGGCTTCAAGGTTGCTTGCGAGTTTCAGGATTTGCAAATCCGGATCGACGGTCGATACGAAATTCACTTCCATTTCCTCGATCAGCTTTTTTTGCTCGCGGTTGAGCTTTTTACGGGCCTTTTCAAAAGCGTCCTCCTTATCCTGCAACTCCTTGGGAAGCTTGACCTTAATGTCGGGCTGCCCGCTCTGATTTTTCTTGGCCTCCGCGATCGAGGGGACAAGGAAAAGGCTAAAGGCCAAAAAGGCACAGAAAAACAGCAGGGCGCGGTTCATTCAAGGACACTCCGTTTCATTCGATGGCCCAAGAATAGACCGCCTCCAACGCAATTTCCATGAAAAAGACGTGTTCACACTGGGGAGAGATATTAAAATCATCTGGAAATTAGGCATTGTGCGGGTTAGGATTCAAGCTCCAAATACATGCGTTGTGATTCCGGTCAGGGTGTCCGCCCCCCGGTTCTGTTGAGTGGGAGTACTTTGTCATGCCAAACGCCGAAGCACTAAAGGCCCTTCAAGCCGGACGCCTGGAGTGGGAACAGTTTCGAGCCAAGGCGTTCAAGGGCACGAATGGCAAAAGGCTAACAGCCGGCCGCATCGATCTGCGCAGCGCGGATCTTCGCTATATGAATCTCAGCGGCTATGATCTGTCCCGTGTTGATTTCAGCGCGATGCCGGAAAAGGTCTCCAAACCAAAGGTTAACGGCGACGCCGCCAACGACCACGTAAAAGGCAACGGCAAGGACCCGGTATCTCCGGAATCCTCATCGGCGGACAATAAAGACGGTCAGGATGCCCTCGCGCGCGCTGATCTGTCGTTCGCCAACTTGTCGGGCGCTTATCTTTTCGGCTCCCGCTTTTGCGGCACCCGCTTGGCGGGTACGGACTTGAGCGAGGCCAACATCGGCGGGGCGGAGTTTATAGAGGCCGTCCTCGATCACAAAAGCAGTTTGCGCCGGGCCAAGGGCGACGACGAAACACTATTCAAACAATGCAGGATCGACGGAACGGATTTAAGCGGCGCGGATTTAAGCGGCACAAGCTTCGAAGGCAGCCGCCTCCACGATGCCGATCTTTCGGGCGTCAGGTTTTTCCGGGCGCGCCTGAACGGCACCTCATGGCGGGGCGCACGCATCGATGAGCGCACCGATTTCGAGCAGGCCGATTTCCCCGAACATGAGCCGGGCCTCGATCAGTCCGAGCACATGATTTTACCTTCGGGAATAAACTGGACGCACGCGCGCTGGATCGGCGATAAGGTGCTCCCGGTTTTTGCGGCGCTGGGGTTGGCGATCTGCTTCGTGATTATATCCGCTGTTCGCGCAGCACATAACGGGATGGCGCCAGGATCGGTCTTCGGCCTGATATCACCCGCAGCAATTCATGCGCTCATGATCGGGTTTGCGTTCATCCTTGCGGGCGTGATCCTCTTCCGCCGGCGCTGCCCGGAGGAGGTCAAAAACTTCACCGTTGCCCAGTGGGTCCATCTGGCCGGCCACCCTCGGCCCGTCTACCTGGCCCGCGCATTGAAAGGTCGCACCGAGGCAATCGCAAGCCTTGCGCTGGTCGTGATCGGCTTTCTCGTTCTGGGATTCGCAGCCAAGACCATCATCCTCGCCGCCGCTTGCCCCGCCTGCTTTGCGGCGACCTAGGTTGAAATTTTACATTCCCGCGCCGAAGGCTTTATAATCAGCCTGCGTACCACGACACGCTATCTCACATATAAAGTGTGGAGCAGGGGACCATGAAGTTTTCCGTTCGGGCATATTTTCTCATAGCTTTTTTGGGCGCGTGCGCAGTGAACGCGAGTGCGCCGGCTTACGCTGATAAAAAGACTCAGAAGACAATCAACATAAGCCGCGAGGCCATAGAACGCGCGCGCGGAAATCACGTTGTCAGTGGCGTCGTCACGAAGGTCGGCCACGAAGTCATATATATAGAGTCGCAGGGAGAACGCATCAAAATCGATCTCGACGACATCGCCTTTCCCGAGTCCATCGACGAGATCATTCACAAGCAGGATCGGGTCGTCGCAACCGGAATTTTGAAAGACGACGAGATGACCGCAAACCGAATCGTTGTCATTCGCGACGGCATCAGACGCACCTACATCTCAAGAAAACCTCTCGACATCAAAATCAAGGGGAATGACGATGTAAAGATCAGAATTACGCCGTAACGCGCTCTGAACAAAGCGTTGCGCGAAAAGAGAGCGCAATTTTTAGATCAAAGTTCCGGTGTAATAGATAGTAAAAAAATGTGAAAAATGATTTTTCTTGTTTTTTATTAGTCAAATTTCAAGTAGTATACCAAAAGTGCGTTCGCACTGTCCTACTTACTTCAAACTTTACAAATCCCAAGGGAGACTAAAAATGGCTGCTAAAAAACCTGCTGCTAAGAAGCCTGCGGCAAAGAAGACCGCCGCGAAAAAGCCTGCTGCTAAGAAGCCGGCAAAGAAAGCTGCTGCAAAGGCAAAAACGGCAAAAAAGACCGCCGCGAAAAAGCCTGCTGCTAAGAAAAAGCCCGCAGCAAAGAAAAAGAAGTAATTCTTTCTCTTTATTCTACAAAAAAGCGGTCTCTCTGGCCGCTTTTTTTATTTTCCCGTTGGCAGAGGCGCAAGCCCCGCTGTAGAGTATTCGCAATGAGTTCATAACGGGGTAAGTTTATATGTCGGATGCCTTTTTGAAAGCACTGCGGTGGTACATCATCGCGGCTTGTGTTGTCATCGGAACAGCCTGCTTCATCTGGGCGGAGCAATATGACACGATCAAACCTGTGGGGGTCAGCATCCTGGCCTACGGCATGGTGTACATCATGACAGCCTTCTGGAAGGATGTGCGCGGCAAGCTTCTGGCCGCAAACATTGCGGTTTTCTTTGGCCTGACGTTGCTCTCCCATCATATGTACGAGATTCTCTACATCCTGTTCGGCCTTCAAAAAAGCGATCTGGGCTACCTCGCCGACCCGCAGATCATGTGGGGCGCGGTCGAAGGCGTTCTGGGCATTCCGATCATGGCGGTTGTATTCTACTTTTACGACTAGAAGAACCCGGAGGGGTTCAAACGCAACCTTCCGCGCCGCAGCAATGATTTCCGTGGGCTTCTTATACGCAAAACTCGCAGTGACCCTGCGTTTTATGTTAGTATTATCTTATGAAGCCTATGCGGATGGAAACGGTTTCCCGGCTTTTTCATCGCGGCGTTGAGAAAATCAAAAACGCCACAATCCCCTTTATTTTGATTGTTTTAACCGGTCCGGTGCTATGCGGGTGCGTGACGACTCACGCATCCGCGCCACTGGTTCCACCCCCGCCGCAAGTCGTGGACCGCACGGATGACCAGCACGACGGCAGCTTGATGATGGCGGTGTTCTTTGCCGAATACACCCCGCATTACGCCCATAATTTCGTCCCGCCCGCCGCAGAGCAGGAGGCCGGAATACCCCTCGGCGCGGTCGCGCGCCCAGAACTGGCGGGCCTGCCGCAGGGCCTGGGCTATGAGCGCGAGCGCGTGGTCTTGTCCGCCAAAGCGGCGGAGCAAAATTGCTCGATCGGCGACCGCTTCGACCGGGGCGAGGTCCTCGCGTATGAATGGGACCGCAGCCGCCTCGGCGTGGATGTGGACGGCGTCAGCATGGGCGGCGGCAGTGACGACGACGCGGTGCGCCTGACCTACACCCTGCGCCTCCAGCCGGAAAAGAGCGACCAGCAGCGCTGCCGCTACGCCTCCGCATGGCAGGGCATCGCGGGCTCCGCCTATAACGAACTTGTGAAACGCGACCAGAACACCGTCTGGGATCAGCTCCGGCAGATCCGCAAAGACGTGCAGAACATGTTCTGAAAATCCTCCCCCGTGACTAAGCCAGCATCATCGGGATGGTCAGCACGAGGAGCAGCGCGAGCGTGAGGTTAATGAACCGCCGGTATTTGTCGGAGGTGAACAAAACGGCCATCGCCTTCCCGAACATCGTCCAGACGATGATGCACGGCACCCCGATCAGGATAACGGCCAGAATGATCACCGCCGCCTTTTCCCACACGATCGCCCCGGCGGGCAGGAACGTGGCGGTGGAGGAGATGCCCATCATCCACCCCTTCGGGTTGATATATTGAAACAGCGCCGCCTCCGTGAACGTCATCGGCCGCTTGCGCGCGCCCTCCGCCTCCGCGCCGTCCCCCTTGGGCGGGGAGAGCGCCTCCCGCGCCATGAGGTAGGCAAGATAGAGAAGGTAAGCCGCCGCGAGGATTTTCAGCGCCAGCTCAAGCGCCGGAAACGCCACAAACACCGCCCCGACGCCGAGCATGCAGAGCAGCATGAGCGAGCAAAACCCCACCGCGACCCCCGCAATGTGGGGCAGGGTGCGCCTGTACCCGAAATTCATCCCCGACGCGGCCAGCATGAAATTATTCGGCCCCGGCGTGATGGAGGCGACGAAAAAGAACCAGAAAAACGGCAGCGAGGCGAGGAGAAGGGTGGTCATAGATTAATGTCACTATAGTTTATTGTGATAAGCAAACTAAAGATTTTTTTATTAAAACGTCTCTTAGTTTAGTAAAGTCAGTAACCTTTAAAATATCCCTTAAATGATCCATAATTTTCGAAGCGGCTATTGCTCTCTCCTCAAAGTTTTCTTCAGAGTCATTTTTAAGAGGTAGAATCTGATAAAAGAGGTTGTACATAGAATCTACTCTTTGACTTCTCTCTTCTGAAACAGGAAGCACTTCTAGCATTCTTTCATGTCGTCCGATTTCGCGTAGCGCATTTTCCAGTGCAATCAATGGGACTTTAATATCGTGTGTAAGCCATAAGGCATAACGTTCCCTTATATCCGTTAAGTCGCTAGCATGCTGTATACATTTTCTCGTTGGACCATCTGTTAACAGAGCATGGAGCACACCAGCAAAAGTTTGGACATACGCTTCACAAAATTCAACATGCTTATCAAAAGTGATTTTAGCCATATGAGACATTGCGCCAATAGATAAAACTTGGCCTTGATCACTTAATTGTCGTTCATGGTGACGCTGGAACTCATCACGAATTAAATGAAAGATACCTGCACAAATAGCACCTATCGATGTTGCTGCTCCAACCACCTGTACCGCTGTATTTGCTAATAAACAGAGCATAAGGCCAAAAATAAAAACTGCAAAAACAGCTAAAAAATTAGCCTGAGATTTTGAAACAAACATATCAATCCTAGCTTTAAAAAAATCAAATGATTGCATGAGTTTTCTGAAGTTTATTAAAGTATGCTCAAACTATTCAGCCGCCTCCGCTGTCTCGTCTTCGCAACATCGCCCTCCGCTAAAGCTTCGGTACGACTGACGAACTCCCTCAGCTTTCCAGCCGCTACCCCTTCACGCGCACGGTGCCATCGCGCCAGCGGCGGAGATTGCCGCCGGAATCCAGCTTCCCGCTGTCGGCCAGGGCGTAGATACGCTCGGCGATGGTTTGGGCGGGGGTGGTAATTTGCCTTGCGGCCAGTGCGTCAAACACGGCGGAGATCAGAAGCGCGACCTTTTGCCACTCCGCGCTCGCCGCCGCCATAATCAACGCATCCAGATCGTCATTTGCCAAATCGTCATTTGAAACGCTCATCTATTCCGCCGCCTCAACGATAGGGTTCGCCGCCGCAAACTCTCTCACGTCCTGCGTGATCTTCATGCTGCAAAACTTCGGGCCGCACATGGAACAGAAGCTCGCATGTTTCGCCCCCTCGGCGGGCAGGGTCTCGTCGTGAAACTCCCGCGCCGTGTCGGGATCGAGGCTGAGATTAAACTGATCCTCCCACCGAAACTCGAACCGCGCCTTCGACAAGGCATCGTCGCGGAACTGCGACCCCGGATGCCCCTTCGCGAGGTCCGCCGCATGCGCCGCGATCTTGTAGGTAATCACGCCCGTCTTCACGTCGTCGCGATTGGGCAGGCCTAAGTGCTCCTTCGGCGTGACGTAGCACAGCATCGCGCAGCCGAACCAGCCGATCATCGCCGCGCCGATCCCGCTCGTGATATGATCATACCCCGGCGCGATATCGGTCGTGAGCGGCCCGAGCGTATAAAACGGCGCCTCGTGACATTCCTTGAGCTGCTTCTCCATGTTGATTTTAATGAGATGCATGGGAACGTGGCCCGGCCCCTCGATCATCACCTGCACATCGTGTTTCCACGCGATCTTAGTCAACTCGCCCAGCGTTTCCAGCTCCGCAAACTGCGCGGCGTCGTTCGCGTCTGCGATCGAACCGGGGCGAAGCCCGTCCCCCAGCGAGAACGACACGTCGTACGCCTTCATGATTTCGCAGATTTCCTCAAAATGCGTATAGAGGAAACTCTCGCGGTGATGCGTCATCATCCACTTCGCCATGATCGAGCCGCCGCGCGAAACGATGCCCGTCACCCGGTCCGCCGTGAGACGGATATAGGGCAGGCGCACCCCCGCATGGATCGTGAAATAATCCACGCCCTGCTCGGCCTGTTCGATCAGCGTATCGCGGAAAATCTCCCAGCTTAAATCTTCGGCCACGCCGCCGACCTTCTCCAGCGCCTGATAGATCGGCACCGTTCCGATGGGCACGGGCGAATTGCGGATGATCCACTCGCGCGTATCGTGAATGTCCTTGCCCGTAGACAAATCCATCACCGTGTCCGCGCCCCAGCGGATCGCCCAGACCATCTTGTCCACTTCCTCGCCGATGGAGGACGTGACGGCGGAATTCCCGATATTCGCGTTGATCTTCACCAGGAAGTTCCGCCCGATGATCATGGGCTCCAGTTCCGTGTGGTTGATGTTCGCGGGGATGATCGCGCGCCCTTCCGCCACTTCTTTCCGCACAAACTCCGGCGTGATGAACGGCAGGATATTCGCGCCGAAATTCTCGCCGCCCTTGGCGTAGGAATGAACCTCCGCCCGTCGCTGATTCTCGCGCAGCGCGATATACTCCATCTCCGGCGTGATGATGCCCTTGCGCGCGTAATGCATCTGGCTGACATTCATGCCCGCTTTCGCGCGGAGGGGTTTCTCGGGCGAGGCGGGGAATTTCTCGTGCTTGATCTTGCGGTTCTTGAGCTGCGCCTCGGTCTTATAGCCGTTGTCGATGGGTTTGACTTGGCGCCCCTCGATATATTCAACGTCCCCGCGCTCCAGCACCCACTGCATCCGCGTCTTCGGCAGCCCGCGCATGATGTCCAGATCGACCGACGCATCCGTATACGGCCCGGAGGTATCGTAAACCGTGATGCTCTCGCCGTTGGTCAGGGAAATCTCCCGCATCGGCACCTTGAGATCGCCGACATAGACTTTCTTGCTGGCGGGCAGGGGCCCGCGCGTGACATGCGTGGTGGACGGGCAAACCCCCGCCTCGGCTTGAGTATTGGATTGGTCTTTAGGCGACATATCGTTTTCCTTTCCCTACGAAGGTGTTAACCCACAGGTTCATAGGGTGTAATCTCAGCCCCGGATAAACGCCCCGGAGCACCCCTAAGGACTGCATTCATGGTATCGCCCAAGGGTGGCAGATTGAAAGGAATTGTCAAGCGCCATCGCGCACCTTATAAAGGGGCGTTTTCGGCTTTCTAAAGATGCAAAAAGGGGGTCCCCATGTTGCGCGTTATCCGTCTGGTGTCGTTTCTTCTGATCGGTCTTGCCGTAGGCTTTGGCCTCAAGGTTTTCATGGACGAGCAGAAAATGAATGAAAATATCGACGAGGAAGTCGAAATTTCTGCCCTGAGCGCCGCCAGTGGCGGAGAAACAGAAGCCGATGCCGCGACAGTAATCGCGGCCCCGGAATCCCGGCCCGACCCCTCTATGCCCGGCGTGGCGATCGGCGGCCCGTTCACGCTGGTCGATCAGGACGGCAAGACCGTGACAGAAAAGGATTTTGCCGGAAGCTATATGCTGGTCTTCTTCGGCTTCACCTATTGCCCCGAAGTCTGCCCGACTGAATTGCAGAAAATCTCCCGCGTGATGGAACTGGTCGGCCCCGAGAAGGCCGCAAAGATCCAGCCCGTCTTTATCTCGGTCGATCCCGAGCGCGACGACGTGCAGACCGTCAAGGACTATATCGGCCAGTTCCACGAAAAGCTTGTCGGCCTGACCGGAACCCCCGAACAGGTGGAGGCCGCGAAGAAGGCCTATAAGGTCTTCGCATCGAAAATCCAGATGGAGGGCATGGACGGCTATATGGTGGACCACTCCGCCTTCACCTACCTGATGGGCCCCGACGGCGCGAACATCGCTCTCTACCCGGCGAAAGACACCGCCGAGCAGATCGCCGAGGATCTGAAAGGGAAGCTTTGAAAAAATTCAGGGGTGCGTGCTCTCTTTGCATCGCGAAGGCACAAGACCGGACTGCGTAAGATATTAACGCTTGTAGATAAACCCTAGAGCCGGGTAGGGCGCACCGAAGCTCTTGCCGTTCCAGAAACGCAGGAGGCTCCAGTCGTTCTTGGGCGAAACGTCCTTCACCCGCATGGATTTGTAGACGAGGCTGCGCGACTTCTTGTCGCTGCCCCAGTTGCTGTGCGTGATGTCGATATCGCGGGGTCCGACGACGCGCTTGACCACGGCCAGATGCCCATGCCGCAATTTATCGGTTTTGCTCAGAACCAGAACGGCGCCGGGAGCAGGGGACTTGCCGCGCTTGAAATTCTGCTCGCCCGCCTTTGCCCACCATGTATGCGCGTCGCCCATAAGCGGAATACCCGAAACGTCGCGGGCATAGGGAACGCACTGAATGGGTTTGGGAACCTTGTAATAGGTAGCATACGGCCCGGCGCTCTCGGAAACCGAAGAACAGCTGACCAGAACCAGCATAAAACACAAAACAGAGAGCGACTGTTTAAAAATACGCAGTTTGTTCATCAGAAGGTCCAGCGCCTTACACATCATAGCTTTCTCGAATCAAAGGAATGTACTAGGGTGAAATTCCCGAAGCGTCAAGGCGAAAAAGTTATGGCTACTCCTAAGGATAGGTCCACCTTCATTCAAAAATATCCGTTTATTTTCATATCGTTGGGGGTTTTACTTGCGGCCTGTTCCGGGGGGTCCAATACGAACCAGACGGCCCTGACCAACGCCCAACTGGTGACTCCGGCGGCCTCCTGCAACGAGATTGTGCAGGAGATTCAGGCGATGGACCGAATCATCATGCAATCGCAGGGCGGCGCCGGCGCAAATTACGGCAACATGGCCTCAAAGACCGTGAATACCGGCCTCGCGGCAACGGGAGCTATCTATAAGGTGCCGGGCGTGCGCGAGCTGAGCGGTCTGGCCTCCGGCTTCGGCAACGGCGGCGGACACGGCAACCAGATCAAGACCCAGCAGGGCTATCAGGCCCAGAGCGAAAAACAGCGCCTCATCGGCCTGTTCCAGCAAAAGCGCTGCGTGCGTGTGCCCTAAAACCCGTGTAGACTGGTAAAAATCACAAAAAAATCTTGCCAAAATAGCCCCGTTAGAGGCAGAACAGTGACCGGATTGATAAGGAGACTCGGATGAGCAAGGATTTTAGCCGCATTAAACGCGCCCTCTCAATGTCAACGACTTTGCCCGCCGGATCGGATGGCGGACCGGGCTGGTTCGGCCACGGGCTGGCGCACAGCCACCATCACGACCACCACCATCACCATGACGGCTGCTGCGGCCATGATCACGGCGAGGAACACCACGACCATCACCCGCATGAGGCCACCCCCGCCGAACCCGCAAAACCTCAAGCCATGGCGGCCGACGAGATCGAGCACGAGGAAGATTGCGATGCCGACCACACCAGCCCGCGCGGCGGTTGCGGCTGCTGCTGACCCAGCGAACCCCGTTTTTAGGGATGCCCGCCCTGTTTTGATGTGTTATACCCTTGCCCATGCTACTGGCGATTGATATCGGAAATACCAATACGGTCTTCGCGTTGTTCGAAGGGCGGAACCTGACGCAGTTCTGGCGCTGTCGCACCGAGGGCGCGCGCTCGGTCGATGAATATGCCGTCTTTCTGAGGCCGCTCTTCGATCTGGCCGGCCTCAAATGGACGGATGTCACCGATGTCATCGTTAGTTCCGTGGTCCCTGATGCTGATCTGCATATCGAGCGCTTCACCCAGAAATATATCGGCCGCCCCTGTGTCTTCGTCACGGCGGAGACCGTGCGCGGCGTCAAAATCAGCCTCGACCGCCCCGGCGAACTCGGCGCGGATCGGATCGTCAACGCGGTGGCCGTGATGGCGCACTATCAGGTGCCTGCCGTGGTGATCGACTTCGGCACGGCCACGACCTTTGACGTTATCAGCCGCGATGGCACCTATCAGGGTGGCGTGATCGCCCCCGGCGTGCGCCTGTCTATCGAAGCGCTGCACAGTAAGGCCGCAAAATTGCCGCGCGTCGGAATCAAAAAGCCGCCTGCTGTGATCGGCAAGAATACCGCCGACGCGATGCAATCGGGCATGTACTGGGGCTATATTGGCCTGATCGAGGGCATCCTCACGCATATAACTGAGGAAATGGGCGAGAAGCCGTTCGTCTTGGCGACAGGCGGTCTGGCCGTGCTGTACGCTGAAAGCACGAACGTCATCGACCGGGTGGATGAGCACCTGACCCTCAAGGGCCTCCTGAAAATATACGAAGACAATAAACGGAACGCGTAACGATGCCCGCCAACAAGCTGCTTAAAAAAGATGGTCTCTATTTCATACCGCTGGGCGGCAGCGAACAGTTCGGCGTCAATCTGAACCTGTATGCGCTCGACGGGCAGCTCCTGGCGGTCGATTGCGGCATGGGCTTCGCGGACGAGCGTTTTCCCGGGATCGACCTGCTCCTGCCCGATCCCGCCTTTTTGGTCGAGAACAAGAAGAAGCTCAAGGGCCTGATCATCACGCACGCCCACGAGGATCACATCGGTGCAGTGAGCCATTTATGGTCCCGCCTTGGATGCCCCATCTACGCCTCACCCTTTACGGCAGCGGTTCTGAGAAAAAAGCTGGAAGAGGTCGGAATTTATGACCCTAAAATGCACCAAATTGAACCGATGCAAGAGGTTCAAATAGGGTCATTTAAGGTTCAATTTGTGCCAGTCTCCCATTCTGTGCCCGATAGCTGCGCCCTGATGATCCGCACCGAACACGGAAATATTCTGCACAGCGGCGACTGGAATCTTGACCCCGATCCGGTGGTTGGCGGCAAGACCGAAGAGGCAGTCTTCCGTAAGCTGGGTGCGGAGTCCATTCTGGCCTATGTCGGCGACTCCACCAACGCCAACGTGCGCGGCGTCTCCGGCTCGGAACGCGAAGTGGCCAAAGGGCTGGTGGAGGAGTTCAGGGAATGCAGGGGCCGGATCGCCGTAACGCTCTTTTCCTCGAATATCGGTCGGATGATCAGCATCGCGGAGGCTGCCAAGCAGGCGGGCCGCCATGTCGCAGTCGTAGGGCGCTCTCTCCGCCGCATGGTTGCGGCTGCGCAGGAATGCGGATATTTAAACGATATCAAAGACTTTATTGACGAAAGAGATATGGAGCGCCTGCCCGGTTCCAAGACGGTTATCGTTGTGACGGGCTCTCAGGGCGAATACCGTTCGGCCCTCGCCCGGATCGCGCGCGGCGATCATGACGCAATCAGTTTCAGCGAGGGTGACACAGTGATTTTCTCCGCCCGCGCCATTCCGGGGAACGAGCGAAACATCAACGCGGTCAAAAACAATCTCGTCGCGTCGGGTGTACGTGTCATCACACCCTCGGACAGCCTTCATAAAATCCACGTCTCCGGGCACCCGTGCCGCAAGGAGATCGAGAACATGCTGCAATGGCTCCGCCCGCAATGCGTTATTCCCGTCCACGGCGAACGCGTACAGCTCGAAGCCCACGCCGCTCTGGCCCGCGAATGTCAGGTCAGCCAGACGATTGTGCCAGTGAACGGCTCGGTGATCCGCCTGGCTCCCGGCCCGATGGCGCAGATCGGCCAGATCGCGACCGGCCTTCTGGCCGTCGATCAGGACCGCCTCATTCCAGCCTCCGACCCCTCCATCGTCGCCCGCCGGAAGCTGCAATATAGCGGCGCCGTGCATGTCTCGCTGGCGATTTCATCCGATTACCGGATTATCGGCGATATCCGCCTCGACGTGATCGGCCTCACCGACGGCGGCCCGCCGCAAGAGCTGGAGGAAGATATCCGCCACGAAATCGAGGAGATCATCGCTGATTGCGCCGAAGGCCCCGACCTCGATGAGAACGCGTTGGCCGAGGAGGTCCGTATCTGCCTGCGCCGTTATGTTCACAACCGTGTCGGCCTCAAGCCCAAAACCACGGTTCACGTGTTCAAGATCGCACGGCAAGGGACTGTGAAATGAGCATTTTCTCGGGAATCGTCGTCTTTGTCTGTATTTGGTGGACGGTTATTTTCTGCATCCTGCCCATCGGCCTGTCCACACCCGCCGAACACGACCCCCTCACGGCACCGGGTGCGCCAGCCAACCCGCAAATCGGAAAAAAAATGCTTATTACAACGGTCATTTCTGTCGTACTCTGGCTCATCGCCTATGCGGTGATCAGCTCGGGCGTAATCGACCTGCGTGAACTCTCGTTGCAGAAATATGGCTGACCGTAAGCGCTCAAACCCAGGATTTTTAAAACCCGCTCTGGCCGGGCTTTTGATAGTGTTCGCAGGCTCTGGCCCTGCGGCCGCGCAACGCCCGGACATGAATAAAATCTGCGAGCAGCTCACCGCCTACGACGAGGCCGGAGCCAACTTCGTCCCCGGCGTAGACGTGAAGGGCAACCCCGTGGCCCCCGCCGATATTGAGGATAGCGGAGGCGGGCAGGGGATATATGATCCGGTTGTCATTCCCATCACAATCGACCTGAGCAGCCGCTACGCCGGGAAAACTTCAGGATTAAACCTTGAGCCCGAAGTCTCCTGGTTGGAAATCTACGGAGACGGGCGTATTCTCTTTAACGGCGAGGATATCGGCCCGGATATACGAACACGCTGTCCTTTGGACAACCCGGCTCTCTTCCCTGAACAGGATGGACAGAACCCCGCGGATCCCTTAGTGTCTGGCGATAATAACGCCCATAAGAACACGAACGGAGGCGCGCAGCCATGAATAAACCCGCCAAAGCCGCGACCAGAACCGCAATTACGCCCACCCGAGCGGAAGATTTTCCCGAATGGTACCAGCAGGTTATCAAGGCCGCCGACATGGCCGAAAACTCGCCCGTGCGCGGCTGCATGATCATCAAGCCCTACGGCCTCGCGATCTGGGAGAATATGGTGCGCATCTTCGACCCGTGGCTTAAGGATTACGGCGTCCAGAACGCCTCCTTTCCGCTCCTGATCCCCGTCAGTTTCCTCTCGCGCGAGGCCGAGCATGTGGACGGCTTCGCCAAGGAATGCGCGGTTGTCACACACCACAGGCTTGAGGCAGGAGAAAACGGCTTGGTTCCCACTGGAAAACTTGAGGAACCTTATGTCATCCGCCCCACCTCCGAAACCATCATCGGCGATGCGATGTCTCGCTGGATCCAGTCCTACCGCGATCTGCCCATGAAGCTTAACCAGTGGGGCAACGTCATGCGCTGGGAAATGCGCACCAGAATGTTTCTGCGCACGTCCGAATTTTTCTGGCACGAGGGCCATTGCGCGTTCGAAAACGCGGAAGGCGCCAAGAACGACTGTCTGACCGTCCTTGGCTTCTATGAAAAATTCTTCCGCGATTATTGCGCCTTTACCGGATTCACGGGCGTGAAAACCCCCGAAGAACGCTTCCCCGGCGCCGACGAAACCTATTCCTTCGAATCCATCATGCAGGACGGCAAGGCCCTTCAGGCCGCAACGACCCACGATCTCGGCCGGAATTTTGCCAAGAGCTGCGGTATCAAGTATCAGGGGCGCGACGGCAACGAACATTTCGTCCATACGACAAGCTGGGCCTTCAGTACCCGCGTGATCGGCGGCCTCATTATGATGCACGCCGACGACGACGGCCTGATCATGCCCCCGCGCATCGCGCCACAGCAGGTCGTCATCTTGCCCGTTCTGAAAGACGACGGCACGACACCGCAGATCATGGAATTCTGCGCAACCTTGACACAGAAGCTCAAGGCTCAGGGGCTGGCGGTCAAGCTGGACGAGCGCGAAATGCGCACGCCGGACAAAATGTGGGACGCCGTGAAAAAGGGCATCCCCGTTCGCGTCGAGATCGGTGGCCGCGAGGCGCAGGAGAAAAACGTGACCTTCGTGCGCCGCGATCTGGGGCGCGATTCCAAAACCACACTGCCCGTGGATGGCTTCCTCGCCGAGATCGGCAAAACTCTGGACGCGATCCACGACAGCATGCTCGAACGCTCCCGCGCTTTCCACGCCGCCAGCACATCCGAAGGCAAAACCGCCTCTGACGTGAAGGATTATTTTGCAGCCGGCAAAACCGGCCTGATCAA
This sequence comes from Alphaproteobacteria bacterium, assembly GCA_023384135.1. Classification (GTDB taxonomy): domain Bacteria; phylum Pseudomonadota; class Alphaproteobacteria; order Micavibrionales; family Micavibrionaceae; genus JAGNKE01. The sequence continues at coordinate 58,322 of JAHDXS010000001.1, forward strand.
GGTACCCGTCGAGGTTCTGAACGATGAAAAACTGGCCGCCATCAAGACGGAATACGGCCTGTCCGCGCGCAACAAGCCCTTCACGGACGAGGGGCGCAAGGTTCTGATCGGCCGGGCGTATTAAGGCGCTGCGGAAAGGGAGCAAGGATCGGTAATGTTCTCGAAATTCGAAAGAATGGTGGCCTGGCGCTACCTCCGCTCGAAAAAGGAAGAGGGGTTCGTCTCCGTCATCGCCGGATTTTCCTTTATGGGCATCCTGCTAGGCGTGGCCACCCTGATCATCGTCATGTCCGTGATGAACGGCTTCCGCGAAGAGCTGTTCAGTCGTATCCTCGGCCTCGGCGGCCACATGAACGCCTATTCAACCAGCGGCCGCCTGTACGACTACCCGCAGATGGTCGAGCGGATCAAGGACGTGAACGGGATCAAGACCATCACGCCCGTGATCGAGAGCCAGTCCCTCATGCTCACCCAGAGCAACGCCGCCAACGGCGTTATGGTACGCGGCCTCGCTCAATCCGACTTCGCAAGCCGCGATATCCTCTACAACGCCATCAGACAGGGCGGGATCGAAGATTTCACAACCGATAAAATCGCCATCGGAACCGTCTTGGCCGAACGCTTCAAACTTCAGCCTGGCGCAAAACTCACGCTCGTCTCGCCGGAGGTCAAAAGCGGTCCCTTCGGCAATATGCAGCGCAAGAAGACCTATGAAGTCGGAATTATCTTTGATGTCGAAATGTACGAATATAACAGCGGCTTTATCTTTATGCCGCTTCAGGACGCACAAAAACTCTTCGGTTACGGGGACAGCGTAAGCTCCCTGGAAATCTTCCTCAACGACCCCGATAGGCTGGATGAAATCCGTCAGGCTGTCGAGATCAAGCTGGACCCTTTCGCGAAAGTTTACGACTGGCGTGACATGAACAAAAGCTTCTTCAACGCGCTGCAGGTCGAACGAAACGTGATGTTCCTGATCCTCAGCCTGATTATCCTCGTCGCGGCGTTCAATATCATTTCTTCCATGATCATGCTTGTGAAGGATAAGGGCCACGATATCGCCATCATGCGCACCATGGGTGCGACGCGCCGCAACATGCTGAAGATTTTTATCCTGACCGGAGCCAGCATCGGCTTTATCGGGACGTTCGTCGGCGCGGCGATCGGCATTTCCTTCGCGCTCAATATTGAATCCATCCGCAAATGGCTCGAAGGCATGACGGGTTATACGATATGGGATGAAGAAATCCGCTTCCTCTCCGAAATCCCGGCGGTCATCGACTGGTCCGAGGTCGCCGCCGTGCTGGGCATGGCCTTCTTCCTGTCCGTAGCGGCAACCCTCTACCCCGCCTGGCGCGCGGCGCGGCTCGACCCCGTCGAAGCGATGCGGTACGAGTAGGGGAGGCGGCGCGTCATGGCAAAAAAATCCGTCAAACTCTCCGAAACCTTCGCGCGGCACAGCGCGCCCTTTGTTTTAGAAGAGGAGAGTTCTGCCAGTGAAGGGACCGGAATCAAGCGCGAACCGAGCGTTTTCCGCGCCCACAAGCCCCGCGCCGGGGAAGGCGAAATCCTCCTGACCGTGCAGGGCCTCGAAAAACACTACCAGCAAGGCGGAAAAACCCTGCACATCCTCCAGAAGCTGAACCTCCGCCTGCGCGGCGGCGAGATCACCGCGCTCGTGGGGCCGAGCGGCTCTGGAAAATCGACGCTTCTTCACATTCTCGGCCTGCTCGACACGCCCAACGACGGCCAGATCATCATCGGCGACCAGATTGTTGGCAAGATGCGCGACAAGGCCCGCACGCGCCTGCGCAATAAATCCATCGGCTTCGTTTACCAGTTTCATCACCTCCTGCCCGAATTCTCGGCGCTGGAAAACGTCGCTTTGCCGCTGATCATCGGGGGCGTGAACCTGACGGAGGCGAAAGACCGTGCTGAGGAATACCTCCGGGCCATGGGTCTGGCCACACGCGTAAAACACCGCCCGACGCAGCTTTCGGGGGGCGAGCAGCAGCGCGTGGCCATCGCAAGGGCGCTGGTCAACCAGCCCAAGCTTCTCTTCGCGGACGAGCCGACCGGAAACCTCGACCCCGAGACCTCACACGAGGTTTTTGAAATCCTGCTCGAACAGGTCCGAAACCGGGGCATCGGCGCCCTGATCGCCACGCACAATATCGCTCTGGCCGAGGAAATGGACCGCATCCTCGAACTCAAGGGCGGCAAGCTGGTTCCGTACTGAGGGATTGGCGGCGTTGGCCGGATTAATCTTTGTATTTGCTCTTGCTCTTGAGCGGATATTTTTTATCGAGCGCCCGGTAGGTTTCTTGAAATTCCGCGACCTGTTCCTGCAGCTGCGCGGCCTCGCGCAACCCCTCGCCGAGCGCCTTGGCCTCGTCTTCCGTGAGCGTCTTTTTCTCTGTCTCTTGATCCATCGTCATATCCTCTCCGCTCACGTCAGGGTCATACTGGGGTAGACGGCCTTGCGGCTGCGTTCGATCTGGTCCTTCATCATCGCTCCCAGCTCCGCCGGGGTCACGGGATCGGCCGCCAGCAAATCGTCCAGACTGTCCATGCCCTCGCGCACGTCCTTGTCTTCCAGCCCCGCCGAGCCCTTAAGCGTCTCGAACCAGCTGCGGCGCGAATCCTCTTTCCCGTCCAGCAGATAGGCGATCAGGATCAGTCCTTCAAGGTTGGTAATCGTCTCGCGGCTCAGCCCGACCTGATCGAGCGCCTCGTCGAGATTTATCTTATAAAGTTCCGCATCGCCGCCGTTCAGCCGCGCATTCTCTTCGATGGCCGTATCCAGAGCCATGCGGATGTCGGGATTGATCCGCAGTTCCGCCCCCAGATTATGCGAGGAGAGCGCCGTGTAGCCCAGAATATCGAGATCGACGGAATTCATGACGTTCCGCGCGGCCAGCATGACGCCCCCGGCCTGCACGTGCTCGTCCGCGAAGATGACATGCTCGCCCTCGCCGAAGACGCTGTAATCGTAGAAGGGCTGGGAGGTGAGCCGTTCGAGCGTACCCGCCGTCGTGCGCGTCGCGCGGTCGCTCGCCAGCGCCATCAAGGGGCGGTCGGCGGCAAAGCCGATGTGCAGATCCGGGTGCCGGGACTTCATCGCGGCGTTGAGGCGCTTGGTCAGCTCCTCCGTATAGGCCATGACCATATAGTTGATATTGACGCCCGGGCGCGTGTGGTCTTTCACGGGGTTGGAAATATGCACCGTGATGGGTGTCTTCGCGCTTTCTCCGCCCAATTTCTGCGCCACATTGTCCGCGATCTTTTCGACGACCGCGTCGGTCAGCCAGGCATCCGTCACCGAACGAGCCGCCAGCATGCGGATTTCGTCAGGCGCGGTCTTCCGCCACGGATCGAACTGCCCGTCAAGAAACTTTCCGCGCTTGGCCAGATGCCGCCATTCCAGAAGGCGCTCCTCGGCCGAGTCATCGACATAAAGACTCCGCTCGACCAAGGGCACTTCGGTCTCGAAATTGTCGGTGACGATCTTGAACGGCTCGCCCGCAGCGAACGGGCGGCGGTGCTCGAACACGTGGCCTTTCTTCTCGGCGATGACCCTCAGGAGTGAGGCCTTGTGCGTGTTATAAAACTGATTGAGCCTCTCCATCACGTCGCCGGTCAGCGTGCCAAGGAACTCGTCCTCCACCAGCGCCGCTTCAATAATTTGTAGCCCCGCCCCGTTATCGTATTTCGCGATCGGCCGCCCCGACTCCGGGTCAAGGAAGGTGATCTCGTGCATAACGGAGGCGATCTTGTCGAAGTTCGGGATCTGCGCGGCGAGATCGTCGTCGGTCGGCATGTGGGCCGTCTTGCCCTCTGTCGATTTATGAAAGATTTCAAGGATCGCGCGGACATTGCGGATCTCCATCTTGCCCTTGTCCAGCTCGACCCGCGCCTCGACGGGCTTCGTTCGGTCTGCCGAGCGGCCATCCAGAATTTTGACCTTGATATTTTTGCCCGCGCCGTGAATGAGCAGCGAGGCGACTTGCCGCGCCGACTCCCTGTGCCCCTGAATCATTTCGGTCTCAAGGCTCTCGCGCAACGTGTCGATGCCGGGGATGCCGTCGCCCAGCGCACGCTCGGCGATCCGGCGCTGCGCCTCATCGAAAGGCGTATGGACGTATAGAAGACTCAGCGATGATCCCTTTTCAGTCAGCGCAGCGACATGATGCGGGTGAATGATGCTCGTGCTGTCAACGAACACGTTGGGAAGGTTGTCGCTTTCGGCCAGAGAAACGATCGTGGACCATTGCTTGCGCTTGATCATGTTCAGTTCGTCTTCGGTAATCCGCCCGTAAAGCTTTCGGTGATCGGGATCCGACAGATCGCCTTCGCCGTTCATGGTGTGCGGGTCGAGGACCAGCGGGCGGAAAATATCCTTGTTGACGCGGATATAGCTCTGCTCGTTCTCATTTAAAAAGCCGAGCGTCCGGCGGCTGAGCTGGGTCTTGCCCGCGCCCTGTCCACCGCTGACATGAATATGTTTATGGGGCTTGTTGCGGGGATCGGGAATTTCCTCAAGGCCGGGCTCGCCCATGATGATCAGGGAATCGATTGCGCTGTCCACGTGCCTCTGGACGATCAAATTGGCCTCGCGGTTGTAGAAAAACGACACGGCGAGTTCATGCGTCAGGCGCCGCGTGTCCGCCTCGTCGAATTCGCACATGCCGAGATCCTGCCGCAGCGCGATCAGGCGGCGGATCTGATGAACCGTGTCATAGACTTCGTTTGGCTCGTCGGGGCGCGCCACCCCGTCAAATTCATGCTCAACAGCTTTGGCAACATCGGTAAGCATTCGGGCGTAATAGGGGGTGAGTTCCTCATTGACGATATCGATATTCTCGACGCTAAACGCCCGGACCTTTTCGGCGATTTCCAGGAAACGTGCGTCATCATCGATTTTAAAACCGAAGGGCACGAGCGCAGCGACCCACTGCGAAACCAGCCGCTCGGGCTTAAGCCGAATCAGTTCGGGCACATCTAGGCCGCTGGCCTGATGCATCTGAGCCATAAGTTTGAAATCGACGGGTTCGAGCGTGTTCTCGGGCCGGAAAATCGTATATTTTCCCTGATCCTGAACTGCTTCATCGAACAAAGAGGCCAGCGCGTAAGCCATGACGAACCGAACGACCCTTAATTAATCACCCTAAAAACCCAAAACCGCCCGTATCCGCAAGGGATGCAGGCTTTGAAAGTCTCAAAAATTGCGGGTTAAGTCATTGATAAACAGTGCATTCCCGCTTTTATAATTTTCCCTATTATATACATCCGCCCCGCAAAACTCCAGAGAATTCCGGGAAGAAACGGCCCGAACGGCCAGAAAATGCTTCTTCCCCCGGGCCGCATCCGATAGCATGAAACGGCATCAGAAAACATAAGCCTGCGGCCCGCAAAGACGGCTGCGGTGCCCTGCGAGAACCATGACGGAATCCGGATTCATACACCTGCACGTCCACTCGGCCTATTCGTTGGCCGAGGGCGCGATTCCGGTCAAGGATCTGATTAAGAAATGCGTGGCCGGCGGGATGCCCGCCGTGGCCGTGACCGATACGAACAACCTGTTCGGCGCGATGGAGTTCGCCACCGAGGCCGCCAAGGCCGGTGTGCAGCCCATCATCGGCGTTCAGCTCACGGTCGGTGCGAACGGGGAACAGATTGTTTTGCTCGTCCAGAGCGAGGACGGATACCGCAACCTGTCGAAACTGGTGAGCGAATCCTACATGAAGGCCGGAGAGAACCGCGCCTTCGAGGTCACGCCCGAACGGATCGCGCAGTATAACGAAGGCCTGATCTGCCTCACGGGCGGTTTGGCCGGAGAGGTGGCACAGGCGCTGCTCCACCACCGCGCGCATGAAGCCGAGGAAGCGCTTCTTCACCTCAAGGGCATATTCAGGGACCGCCTGTATATCGAACTCCAGCGTCACGGATGGTCGGACGAGGACGCGGTCGAGGACGCCCTGATCGAACTCGCCTACAAGCACGACATCCCTCTGGTCGCCACGAACGATTGCTATTTCGGGGAGCGCGACGCCTATGAGGCGCATGACGCGTTGCTCTGTATCGCGGAGGGCCGCTACATCAGCGAAGCAAACCGCCGCAAGGTCACGCCTGAGCATTACTTCAAATCCGCACGGAAAATGGAAAAATTATTCGCCGATCTGCCCGAGGCGATTGCGAACACGCAAGTGATCGCACGGCGCTGCTCGTTTTTGCTTAAACCCGCCAAACCCGTTCTGCCGGCCTTCCCGAGCGAGGCCGGACGCACGGAGGAGGAGGAACTGAAGGAACAATCCAAGGCGGGACTCGAATGGCGGCTGGAAAAATTCGTCTATGAACCCGGCGACACGGCCGAGCAGCGCGAGGAAAAGGCGAAACCCTACCGCGAGCGTCTGGATTTTGAATTGAACACCATCAACGCCATGGGCTTTCCGGGATACTTCCTGATCGTGTCCGATTTCATCCGCTGGGCGAAGGATAATAAAATCCCTGTCGGGCCGGGCCGGGGTTCGGGCGCGGGATCGGTCGTCGCGTGGGCGCTGAAGATCACCGACCTTGATCCTCTGGCGCTCGGCCTTCTGTTCGAGCGGTTCCTGAACCCCGAGCGTGTCTCCATGCCGGACTTCGACGTGGACTTCTGTCAGGACCGCCGCGACGAGGTGATCCGGTATGTGCAGGGACGCTATGGCTACGACCGCGTGGCGCAGATCATCACCTTCGGTAAATTGCAGGCCCGCGCGGTGGTGCGCGACGTGGGCCGCGTTCTACAAATTCCCTACGGGCAGGTGGACCGCATCGCCAAGCTGATCCCGAACAACCCGGCGAACCCGGTGACGCTCGCTCAGGCACTAGAGCAGGATCAGGAACTCCGCAACGAACGCAACCGCGACGACACGCAAAGAAAACTGATCGACATCGCCTTGCAGCTTGAGGGCCTCTACCGCCACGCCTCCACCCACGCGGCGGGGGTGGTGATTGCCGACCGCCCGTTGCATGAGCTTGTGCCGCTCTACCGCGATCCGCGCTCCGACATGCCGGTCACGCAATTCAACATGAAATCGGCGGAAACGGCGGGCCTCATCAAGTTCGACTTTCTGGGCCTCAAGACCATGACCGTGATCCAGCGTACGCTGGATATGCTGGAATCGAAGGGGCAGGGGATCGGGATGCTGGATATCCCGCTCGACGATGAAAAATCCTACGCGCTCATGTCGGCGGGCGATACGGTCGGTGTGTTCCAGCTTGAAAGCGCGGGCATGCGCGACACGCTGCGCAAGGTCAAGCCCAACCGCTTCGAGGACATCATCGCGCTCGTCTCCCTCTACCGCCCCGGCCCGATGGACAACATCCCCAAATACATCAGCGTGAAGGAAGAACGCGAGGAACCGGATTATCTCCACCCGATCCTGCGCCCGTATCTTGAGGAAACCTACGGGATCATGATTTATCAGGAACAGGTCATGCAGGCTGCGCAGTCTCTGGCCGGATACTCGCTGGGCGGGGCCGACCTCCTGCGCCGCGCGATGGGAAAAAAGATCAAGGAGGAAATGGACGACCAGCGCGACATGTTCCTTAAGGGCGCGAAGGAAAGCCACAACGTAAACGCCGATCAGGCCAGTTTCATCTTTGAGCAGATCGCCAAGTTCGCGGGCTACGGCTTCAACAAATCGCACGCCGCCGCCTATGCGCTGATCGCTTACTGGACCGCATGGCTCAAAGCCAACCATCCGCTGGAGTTCATGGCGGCCTCCATGACCTACGATAAGGGCAACACCGACAAGCTCGCTTTGTTCAAGCAGGATCTGGACCGCATGGGCCTGCGGCTGTTGCCGCCCGACATCAACCGCTCGCAAGCCGATTTTTCCGTCGAGGAAGGCGCTGTGCGATATGCCCTCTCCGCGCTCAAGGGCGTAGGCGAGCACGCGATGGACGCGCTGGCCGCCGAACGTAAAAAGGGCGGACCCTATAAATCTCTGGAGGATTTCGCCAAGCGCATCGACCCCAAGACCATGAACCGCAGGCAGCTTGAACAGATGGCCGCCGCCGGAGTGTTCGACTCCCTGAATCCCGACCGGGCGCAGGTGGGCGCGGGCGCTGAGACGATCCTGCGTTATGCCCAGACCTTGCAGGAGGAAAAAAGCTCAGGGCAGGTCAGCCTGTTCGGTGATGCGGGCGGTGAAGGGGCGCTCGGGATGCCCGCCCTGCCGGACGTACCCCGCTGGACGCCGCTCGAACAACTTGGCCATGAATTCGCCGCCGTGGGCTTTTATCTCTCCGCCCATCCGCTGGATTCCCGCCGCGCCCAGCTTGAACGGATGAACATCCTGCCCATCGCCGAGGTCGAGCGCCAGATGCGCGACAAGCCCGCCCTGCGGGTCAAAATGGCGGGCGTTTTGCTCAAAAAACAGGAAAAAATCTCGCAAAAGGGCAACCGCTATGCCTTTTTACAGCTTTCCGATCCTACGGGCGTCTTCGAAGTCACGGTCTTTTCCGACACCCTGCATGCGACGCGGGAATTTCTGGAACCGGGGCAGGCGCTGCTCCTGACCCTCAACGCCGAACAGAAGGAGGATCAACTCCGCCTGACCGCTGAGGGGTTGGAACGGCTCGAAAAGATTCTGGAAAGCCGGATCAGCGATATCTCAATCCATCTCGACTCCGCCGCCGCCCTGCCGAAAATCAAGCAGTTTCTGGACATTGAAGGCGGCGGAGTCTCTTATATCCGGCTGCACGTCGCGCTGGATCAGGGCCGCATGGCGGTGATACAACTGCCGGGCCGCTGGTCGCTCAGCGCACAGGCCCGCGACATCATCCGCACCCAGAAGGGCGTGAAATCGGTGGCCGAAAGCTAGTAAGAGCGCCAAAACACCCTCTAAACCCCTCGTTTTTGCTTGCAAAACCCCTTTTGACCCTGTAAAACCCCGGCAACGTAAATTCACATGCGGGTTTTGGGTTCCCCCTTACAATAAGGTCAGGCGCCCGTCCGGTGTAGCCAAAAAGGCTATGCACAGCCCGCAGAGGTATAACCGGTAAAGGAGATATAACTATGGCATTACCTGAATTCACCATGCGTCAGCTTCTGGAAGCAGGCGTACACTTCGGTCACCACACCCGCCGCTGGAACCCCAAAATGCGCCCGTTTATTTTCGGCGTACGTAACGGCGTTCACATCATCGACCTGCAGCAGACCCAGCCCTTGCTGGCCTCTTCTTTGAAAGCGATGCGCGACATCGTGGCCAACGGCGGACGCGTTCTGTTCGTCGGCACCAAGAAACAGGCTCAGGAGCCGATCGCCGAAGCCGCGAAACGTTGCGGCCAGTATTACGTGAACCACCGCTGGCTGGGCGGTATGCTCACCAACTGGAAGACGATCTCGACCTCGATTAACCTTCTGCGCGACCTTGACGACAAGCTGAACGGCGACCTCGCGGGCTTCACCAAGAAGGAAATCCTGATGATGACGCGCCAGCGCGACAAGCTGAACCTCTCCATCGGCGGGATCCGCGAGATGGGCGGCCAGCCGGACGCGATCTTCGTGATCGACACGATCAAGGAGCGCATCGCCATTCAGGAAGCCAACTGCCTGGGTATTCCGGTCTTCGCAATCGTGGACAGCAACGCCGAACCCGATGGCGTGGATTACGTCATTCCGGGCAACGACGACGCCCTGCGCGCCATCGACCTGTTCTGCGAACTGTTCACCGGTGCGATCCTTGACGGTCTGCAGGCTGAACAATCCTCCTCCGGCCGCGATTTCGGCGCATCGTCCGACGTGAAGGACCTCGCTGAAGGCAAGGGCCGTGGCAGAAAAGGCAAAGGCAAGCAAGCTGAAAGCGGCGAAGCCTCCGCCGAAGCCCCGGCAGCCGAAGCCCCAGCAGCCGAAGATCCCGCCAAGAAAGCGGCATCGGCCTGATAAGGCTTAAAACGATCAAGGGGGCGCACGGGTCAACCCGCGCTCCCCCTTCTCTTGAAACGCAAGCATAAAGGAATCAAGACATGGCACAGATAACAGCAGCGCTCGTCAAGCAGCTCAGGGAAATCACCGGCGCCGGCATGATGGATGCCAAGAAGGCGCTTGAGGAAAACAACGGCGACATCGAAGCCGCGAACGACTGGCTCCGTAAAAAGGGCATCGCCAAGGCCGCCAAGAAATCCTCCCGCTCCGCCTCCGACGGTCTGGTCGCAATCGCGGTTCAGGGCAACAAAGGCGCGGTCATCGAGCTGAACTCCGAAACCGACTTCGTGGCCCGGAACGAGGAGTTCCAGGGTTTCGTGAAGAAGGTCGCGCAGGCCGCTCTCGGCGTTTCCTCGCTCGAAGAGTTGAAGGCTGCAAAGCTTGACGGCGGAAAATCCGTTGAGGAAAGCCTCACCGACCTGATCGCAAAGATTGGCGAAAATATGACTCTCCGTCGCTTTCAGTCTCTCAGCGTTCCCAAGGGCACCGTCATCGCCTACATGCACAGCGAACTGGCCCCCAACCTCGGCAAGATCGGCGTTTTGATCGGTTTGGAAACCGAGGCAGACGCTTCCGCCCTGCAAGGTGTAGGCAAGCAGATCGCCATGCACGTTGCCGCCGCCAACCCGGAATCCGTGGATCAGGCCAGCATCGACCCCGCGAAACTGCAACGCGAAAGAGACATCTTCAGCGAGCAGGCCCGCGCCAGCGGCAAGCCAGAAGAAATTATTGCTAAAATGGTCGATGGCCGTATCCGCAAATACTTTGAGGAAGTTTGCCTGCTGGAGCAGATCTTCGTGATCGATCAGGAGCGCAAAATCTCCAAGGTTGTGGCTGACGCCGCCAAAGAAGCCGGCAAGGACATCAAGCTGACTGGCTTCGTCCGCCTCCAGCTTGGCGAGGGCGTGGCACAGGCCGAAGAAGAAAATCTGGCGGCCTGATTGAGGCCCTCCTGATATTTTAAATGCCGCAAAGGCATAAAACAAAAGTGCCGCGTTGCAACCCGACGCGGCATTCCCTATATTGAAGCACGACACGAAACGGGTTCACGCAAAGAGATAAGGCCATGGCGATGACGGCGGAAAAGGGAAGTGCTGACGTTCAATCTGCACTGAAATACAAGCGTGTAATGCTCAAAATGTCCGGCGAGGTCCTCATGGGCCCTCAGGAGTACGGCATGGACCCCGAGACCGTAGCCCGCGTCGCCCGCGACATCAAGGAAGTCGTGGATATGGGCGTAGAGGTTTGCGTGGTTGTCGGCGCAGGCAACATCTTTCGCGGCGTTTCCGGCGCGGCGCAAGGTATGGACCGTACCACCGCCGACTATATGGGCATGCTGGGCATCGTGATTAACGCGCTCGCCCTCCAAAACGCGCTCGAACGCATCAATGTCGATACCCGCGTGCAATCCGCGATCCGCATGGACTCAATCTGCGAACCCTACATCCGCCGTCGCGCCCTGCGGCATATGGAAAAGGGCCGCGTGGTGATCTTCGCCGCCGGAACAGGAAATCCTTATTTCACGACCGACACCGCCGCCACGCTGCGCGCCTCGGAAATGGATTGCGACGCCATCTTCAAGGGCACGAAGGTGGACGGTATCTATACCGCAGATCCGAAAACGCACCCCGACGCCAAGCGGTTTGACCGGGTATCATACATCGAAGTGCTGACCCGCGATTTGCGGGTGATGGACTCGACTGCCATATCGCTGGCGCGTGAAAATAACATACCGATTATCGTTTTCTCAGTGCGCGAAGAGGGGAACTTCGCCCAGGTCGTCCAATCGAAGGGTAAATACACCGTCGTAACGAACGCCTGAAAGCCCATCGCGCCGGGAAGTCTGTGAACACTGTTGAGGGAGAGTAAACCATGTCTTTCGATAAAGCCGATATCCAGCGCCGCATGAACGGCGCCGTTGAAATTCTGAGCAAGGAATTTGCAGGCCTGCGCACGGGCCGCGCCTCTGTCAGCCTGCTCGATCCGATCACCGTGGAAGTCTACGGAACACGCATGCCGATCAACCAGATCGGGACCGTCAACGTTCCCGAACCGCGCCTGATCAGCGTACAGGTCTGGGACAACGCTAACGTCCGCGCCGTCGAAAAGGCCATCCGCGAATCCGGCCTCGGCCTGAACCCGCAGATCGAGGGCACGACCCTGCGTCTCCCGATCCCCGACCTGAACGAGGAGCGCCGCACCGAACTCTCCAAGATCGCCGGAAAATATGCCGAAGCGGCACGTGTGTCCGTCCGCAACGTGCGGCGTGACGGCATGGATGCCCTGAAAAAAATGGAAAAGGACGGCCAGATGTCCGAGGACGAGCAGAAGAAAAAATCCGAGGACGTCCAGAAAATGACCGACGAGACGATCAAAAAAATCGACAAGATTCTGGCCGACAAAGAAAAAGAGATTATGACCGTATAGGTCCGGCACGCACGCACATGGTCATCAGCCAACAGGATACAGGGTCGAAGATCCCGCGACACGTAGCCATCATCATGGATGGAAACGGGCGCTGGGCCAAGCGTCGGGGACTTCCGCGCACCGCCGGCCATAAGCAGGGCGCTGAGGCGGCCCGCAAAATTGTGGAGGCCGCCGCAGACCGGGGCGTGGCATACCTCACTCTCTTTGGCTTCTCGTCAGAAAACTGGAATCGCCCCCGCGCGGAGATCGAGGAGCTTATGAAGCTCCTGCGCTATTACCTGCGGTCGGAAACCGCCGATCTTCATAAAAGAAACGCGCGGCTGCGGGTTGTGGGCGACCTTGCAGCCTTCGATGCGGATATCATCCAGCTGATCGATAACGCACAGGCCCTGACGGAAAACAACACACGCATCAACGTGACCATCGCCCTCAATTACGGCGGGCGGCAGGACATCGCGCAGGCCGTGGAAACGCTGTGCAAGGAGGTTCTGGAGGCCGGGATCGTACCCCCGCAGGAGGCGATCGCCCGCGCCCTGGAGCGCAACCTCCGCACCCACGCCCTGCCGGACCCGGATCTATTGATCCGCACCAGCGGCGAAAAGCGCATCAGTAACTTCATGCTCTGGCAGTGCGCCTACGCCGAAATGGTCTTTTCGCCCGTCCTGTGGCCCGATTTCGGCCCGGCGGAGCTCGATCAGGCTTTGGGCGAATACGCGGACCGCGACCGGCGCTTCGGCGCGGTAAAACAATCCTAGCGTTCGCAAGGCTTTTTCTGCATAATCCGGGCGAAAGGCCCCGGCGAAGGCACGGCAAGCAGGGATCGAAAAAGTGGCAAAAACACTGGAGTTCGGTAAATTGAAGCTCAGGGTGATCTCCGCCCTGATCATGGCGCCGTGCTTCATTTACATCATGTATACGGGCGGCGTGATCTTTCAGACTTTCTTGCTTCTGGCCTTCGCTTTGTCGCTTTATGAATGGTACGGCCTGTCTCAAAAAACCGACCGCTTCCTGTTCTATTTCAGCATGGGCACGGCCTATATGATGACGGCCTACGGCAGCTTCTACTTCCTGCGCGAATTTTATAACTTGAACGTTCTGTTGATCTTTATCGGCATGATCTGGTTCAGCGATATCGGCGCTTATTTCACCGGCAAGACCCTAGGCGGCCCCAAGCTGATCCAGAAAATCAGCCCCAACAAAACATGGTCGGGTTTCGGCGGCGCCTTGTTTTTTCCGGCCGTGTTCGCCGTGATCTGGATCAGCGTCTTCGGCTTTCACGATCATTTCCAGAAACTGGGCCTCCTGATGCTCCTGCCCGCCGGGTTTATGGTCGGTTTGGCCATCGGCTGCGTGGGGCAGGTCGGGGACTTGCTGATCTCTTACGTAAAACGCCGCGCGAACGTCAAGGATACCGGAACCCTGATCCCCGGCCATGGCGGCCTGCTCGACCGGATCGACTCGATGATGCTCGGCGCCCCGGTATTTTTATTCCTGATCAGCGTCCTGCACTATGTCTTCTAAAAGAACAGTCAGTATTTTCGGCGTGACCGGATCGGTCGGAACCAGCGCCTGCGATGTGATTCTGAACGCCCCCGGCAGATTTGAGGTTCAGACCGTTACGGCGGGCCGCAACGTCGAAAAACTGGCGCAGGCCGCCCGCACCCTAAGCGCAAAACAGGCCGTCATCGCGGATGAAGCCCTTTTGGAACCTCTGAAATCCAAACTCGCAGGCACAGGCATTGAGGCGATGGGCGGGCGACAGGCCCTGATCGAGGCCGCCGCGCAGCCCGCCGATATCCTGCTGGCCGCCATTGTTGGGTTCGAAGGGCTCCGGCCCATCCTCTCCGCCCTCGAAAACGGCGTGAATGTGGCCATCGCCAACAAGGAACCTCTGGTCGCGGCGGGCCATCTGGTCAAGGAAGCGGCAAAAAAAGGCGGCGCGAAGCTGATCCCCGTGGACAGCGAGCATAACGCGATCTTTCAGGTTCTGGAGCAGCACAACAGGAGCGCCGTCGAAAAAGTGATCCTGACCGCGTCCGGCGGGCCGTTCCTCAACTGGACGTACGAGCAGATGGCCAAGGCGACCCCCGAACAGGCTGTGGCCCACCCCAACTGGTCGATGGGTCCCAAGATCTCCGTGGACAGCGCCACCATGATGAACAAAGCGCTTGAAATTATTGAAGCAGCTGTACTTTTTGACCTGAAGCCCGAACAAATCGAAGTCTTGATCCACCCGCAATCAGTCGTTCACTCTTTGGTTGCTTACAAGGACGGTTCCCAACTCGCCCAGCTTGGCGAAAGCGATATGCGCGTTCCCATCGCCCACGCGCTGGCCTGGCCGGACAGGCTGGAGAAGGGGGGGCGTACGCTCGATCTGGCTTCCGTCTCCACCCTCAGCTTCAGCCGCCCCGATTTTGATAAATTCCCGGCATTAGTTTATGCTGACGAGTGTCTGAAGCGCGGTGCAGCCGCATGCATCGCCCTGAACGCCGCGAACGAAACAGCGGTTCAGGCGTTTCTGGAGCGGCGCATCGGGTTTATGGATATTCTAGGTGCCGTATCCCATGCGTTGGCGGACGAACGGTGTAACCCGGCTGCAAAAACGCCGAAAACGGTTGAAGAGATTGAAAAATTGGATCAAACTGTGCGCGCTTTGACGGAAGAGTATATTGCAGCCCGCCAGACACACGGACAACATAGGAAAGCGGTAAGTCCCTCATGAACATCATGGAACTGGTTCAAATCTTTGGCCATAACTTCTTCTTTTTCGTCATCGTATTTTTAGTCGTCCTGAGCGTGTTGGTCTTCGTGCACGAATGGGGCCATTACATCATCGCGCGGATCTGCGGTGTAAGGGTCGACAGCTTCTCCATCGGTTTCGGTAAGGAGCTCTGCGGCTGGAACGACCGTAACGGCACGCGTTGGAAAATTTCGCTCATCCCGCTCGGCGGCTATGTAAAGCTTTACGGTGATGTTGACCCGGCGAGCGCCGGACACACCGATCAGGTCGAAGATAAGGAGCAGGGCGAAAAGCGCACCATGACCGACTCGGAGCGTTCTCAGGCTTTCTTCGCCAAACCAGTTTCGCAGCGAGCGGCGATCGTATTTGCCGGTCCCGCGATCAACTATATTTTCGCGTTCCTGATCTACGCAGGGATTTTTATGTATTACGGCCAGTCGGTTTCTCCCCCGGTGGCGGCGGCGGTCGGTATCGGAACCGCTGCGGAACGTCATGGTTTCCAGCCCCACGACCGTATTGTAAGCATCGATGGAAAGACCATGGAGAGCTTTAAGGATCTCCAGCGCGAGATGATGCTCGCGCTCGATACGGAACGCCATTTCGTCGTGGAGAGAGATGGACAGACCGTGGACATCTATGCCCGGCCGGATCGTCAGGAAATGACGGATAATTTTGGGTTCAAAAGCAGTCAGGGCCGACTGGGTATCTATGAACCGAGTTGGGGTGTCGAAATTGCCAAAATCACCAAGATCGAAGGGCAGGCGATAGAAAACAACGAAGACAAGGTTAAGGCGCTCCAGGAGCGCATGGGCAAAACCTACCGCCTCGAAATTGATCTGGGCCCGAAAAAGGAAGAGTTGGTTGTTCGCCCGATGGCTGAACTGAACAAAAATATGACCAATCCTGAGGACAAGACCTATTACGGAGTGTTGTTCCTCTCGAATCAGGAGCCAAAAGAGCTCATACAACTGACCCCCGGCGAGGCCGTTTACCGTGCGGCGCGGGAATGTTACCTCGTGACCCGCGGGATCCTTGAGGGACTTGGCCAGATGATTACGGGCGTTCGCAGCGCGACCGAACTCGGCGGCATTATCCGTATTGGCGCCATAACCGGAGAAATCGCGCAAAACGGCTTTTTCGCCCTGATTATCCTGATGGCGCTGCTCTCCATCAATCTCGGCTTCATAAACCTTCTGCCGATCCCGCTGCTCGACGGCGGACACCTGCTGTTTTATTTCTTCGAGGGAATTATGGGCCGCCCGGTCTCCGAACAGGTGCAGGAATACGCATTCCGCTTCGGTCTGGTCTTTTTGATTGGAATCATGGCCTTCGCCAACCTGAACGACATTCTACAACTCCTGCGGGCCGGTTCCGGCTGACCCATGAAGCACGGATAAGCCTATGGACGCTGCGCCCTCGGAAGCCATGACCCTTCTCGAAATAGGTGACTTGGTTTTCCGGTATGGCGTTGTAACGGCCATTAGCCTCGCCCTGATTATCCTGATCCACGAATTCGGCCATTATCTGGCGGCGAGAGCCTTTGGCGTGAAGGTCACGAAATTCTCCATCGGCTTCGGCAAGGAGATATGGGGCCGCACCGACAAAAAAGGCACGCGCTGGGCACTATCCCGCCTGCCGATCGGGGGCTACGTGGCCATTTTCGGGGATGTCGATCCCGCCGACCCGGTTATATGGGACTCCGAAAAAAAGGAAAAACGAAGGCTGAGCGACGAGGAACTTGCCGTAGCCTTCTGCACCCGCAAGGTCTGGCAGCGCATGATCATCGTAGCCGCCGGACCGGGCATCAACGTATTCTTGGCGTTCACGCTTCTGGCGGGCCTGTTTATGATTCGCGGCGTAACGGTAACCCCTCCGGTCGTCAACGGCATAGCCATCGGCACGGCCAGCTATGACGCAGGGTTCCAGTTAGGCGACAGGATTCTGGAAATGGACGGCAGAAAGATTAATGACTTTGAAGAAATCTACAAAGTCACCACCAAGGACTGGACCAATCCCCATAAATACAAAGTGTTGCGGAACGGAGATGTCATTGAGATCACGATGACAGCCCGCGAAATGAACTTTACCGACTGGAAAGGAAGAAAGTGGGAGGGCCGGGGCAAGATCGGGATGCTGAACGGCACAAATGCCTATTTTGAACAGATGGTAAAAATCGACGGGATAGATACGCAAAAAGACCCCGATAAGGCCCGGAAACTGCTTCAGGAGCGCCTCGATAAAGTTGTGGAAATTGAATATGACCTGACCGATGATGGTCACGACGTTTTTCTGAGTTATTTCCCGGCGGCTTACAACGAGCATCTGATGGACCCCAAACACCATTACTATGATCGTATATTTTTAAGCGATATCAATAAATTAGAATACAGTCATAAAGATATTATCTCAGCCTACGGTCGCGCCGCAGATCAGATATGGAGGGGAATTAAGGCCACTGTGGGCTTATTTGCGGTATTGTATAAAGGGCGGACCGAAGAACCAATCGTGGGCGGCGTGTTAAAACTGGGAAAATACGCCGGTGGGGCAGCCAAAGAGGGGGTAAGCGATTACATAGTCTTCCTTACCATGCTCTCCATGGCTATAGCCCTGATAAATATTCTGCCGATCCCGCTTTTGGATGGCGGCTTTATGGTTTTTCTAATATACGAAGCCATAACAGGGCAGCAACTTTCTCCACGGATACAGAACATTGCCTTTGCAATTGCTCTGGTCTTTTTGGCCGGAATCATGATAATTGCTAACCTGATCGATTTGATCTATTTCTTTAGCTGAGGTTTTCGATCCTGATAGCCTCGTAATCACTTAAGTAAACGCAGGAATGCTCAAAAATGACGAATAAAAGCAGGATGCTTAAGGCGCTCAGCCTTGTTCTGACCATGGTAATTGTCGCGGCCGTCCCGGCGCGCGCGTGGGCTGAAACAGTGCGCAAGATCGAGGTGAGCGGTTCCGAGCGGATCGAAGAAGCGACCGTGGTATCCTACATGGACCTCAAGGCCGGCGACCCGCTGGACGAAATCGCCGTAGACCGGGCCCTCAAGAGCCTCTTTTCCACAGGTCTTTTCGCGGACGTTAAGGTCGTGGATGCCGGGGGCGGTACGGTTAAAGTCACAGTCGTTGAAAACCCGATCGTCAACCAGATCAGCTTTGAAGGGAATGATAAGATCGATGATTCAGAGCTGCTGGGCGAAATTCAATTGCGCCCGCGCCATGTATTCACGAGAACGAAGGTGCAGTCCGATCTCTCGCGCCTGAATCAGGTGTACCGTCGTCAGGGGCGCTTTTCGGTCAATATCGAACCCAAGGTCATTCGTCTTGATCAAAACCGCGTCGATCTTGTATTTGAAATCGACGAGGGCGATGTAACCGAGGTTAAAACCATACGCTTTGTGGGAAATAAGAAATTTGATGACGACAAACTGCGCAGCGTTATCAGCACAAAGCAAAGTGCATGGTACCGGTTCTTGACATCGGACGATCGTTATGACGAGGACCGTCTGTCCTACGATCAGGAGCTGCTGCGCAACTATTATCTCTCGCGCGGTTATGCAGATTTCTCTGTTGTCTCGGCTACGGCTGAACTCTCTCCGGACAAGAAAAGCTTCTTCCTGACCTTTACGGTTGATGAAGGAGAGCGCTATAAAGTTGCGGGAACGAGCATAGTCTCCGAATTGCGTAACTTCGACACGTCTTCGCTGCAAGCTTCGATCAATTTCGGCGCAGGAGACTGGTATGACGCCGACAAGGTCAAGCAAACCGTGTCCGCCATGACGGATCACCTAGGGGATCTTCAATTCGCCTTCGTAAACGTCAAGCCCGACATTCAAAAGGATAGGGAAAAGAAGGAAGTTTTGGTTATATTTAGTGTGAGCGAGACCCCGCCGGTATTCGTTGAGCGCGTAAACATAAACGGTAACGTCCGTACGATGGAC
Organism: Alphaproteobacteria bacterium; assembly: GCA_023384135.1. Taxonomy (GTDB): domain Bacteria; phylum Pseudomonadota; class Alphaproteobacteria; order Micavibrionales; family Micavibrionaceae; genus JAGNKE01. Next base: position 77,412 of record JAHDXS010000001.1, read on the forward strand.
AAGGTTCTGCGCCGCGAGATCGAGGTGGTCGAGGGCGACCCCTTCAACCGCTCCAAGGTGGCAAAATCCGAGCAGAACATCAAAAATCTGGATTACTTCGAGAACGTGAAGCTGGGCGTCAAGCAAGGCTCGGCTCCCGATAAGACTGTAATCGATGTGGATGTGCAGGAAAAATCGACCGGCGAACTCTCGATCGGCGCGGGCTTCTCCTCAACCGACGGCCCGTTGGCGGATTTCCGTATTCGCGAACGCAATCTTCTGGGTAAGGGGCAGGATCTGTTGTTTGCAACCACAATCGCGGGCAAGCGCTCCGAATTCGACGTGTCGTTCACTGAGCCGTACTTCCTCGACCGCGACCTTTCGGCTGGCTTCGACATCTTCCATATCTCGCGCGACCTGCAGGACGAAAGCTCCTACGACCAGAAACGGACAGGCGGCGCCCTGCGTATGGGATATCCCTTGTCTGAAAATTGGCGCCAGACGGTTAAATACCAGTATGAGAAAAACGACATCGACAATGTTGATAGCGACGCTTCCCGGTTTATCCGCGATCAAGAAGGCATGCGGACGACATCGGCGGTTGCCCAACGCCTCGTGTACGATACACGCGACAGCATCCTGCTTACGACCGAGGGGCTTTACTACTGGCTCGACACGGAAGTGGCCGGTGTTGGCGGTGATGCTAAATATGTCTCCGGCCGTACCGGAGCATCCTACTTCTACCCGGTCATGGATCAGGTTGTCGTCAATGCCTTGGGCGAGGTCGGCGCGATCACGGGCTACAGCAACACGGACGTGGAGATCAACGAGCGTTTCTTCATCGGCGGTTCAACTCTGCGTGGCTTTGAGCGCTCAGGGATTGGTCCGCGCGACTCGAAAACCGACGATGCGCTCGGCGGAAATATGTTCTACCGTGGCAGTGTCGAAGGTTCCTTCCCGGTTGGCCTGCCTAAGGAAATGGGCATCAAGGGGCACCTTTTCACAGATTTCGGGTCACTTATGGATATTGACGAAAGCGGCTCCAGCCTTCTGGAGGAAGACTCTCTCCGGGCCAGCGCGGGCGTGGGGCTTTCGTGGCGCTCTCCGTTCGGCCCGATCCGCGTAGATCTGGCGGTCCCCTATTTGAAGGAAGATTTCGACGAGGAAGAGTATTTCAGATTTGATTTTGGAACGCGCTTCTAGTAGCGTCTGTGGCTAAACCTATACTAGGGGCTCCAAAATGAAATTGCGTATTATTGCCCGGGCTTTGATCTGCTCTGCTTTTCTAATGTTTTTGGCTGCGCCTCAGGCGTACGCACAAATCTCCATCGCCGTTGTCGACGTCGAGTCCATTATGTCCGACTCCGCTGCCGCCAAGTCGATCAAGGAGCAGGTTAAAGAACAGTCCGCTAAGTTCGAAACGGAAATGCAGGCCTTGGAAAAGCAACTCAACGCCGACCTTGATAAGCTGAAAAAGGAAGGCGAATCCCTCTCCCGCGAAGAAAATGACAAGAAAGCCGCAGCGTTTTTACAAAAGCGCGACCAGTCAAAGAAAACCCTGAAAAAGCGTTTCTCCGCTCTCAGAAAGGGCGAAAGTCAGGCCCTGAGCAAGCTCACGGATGCGATTTTCGAAGTCTGCGCCAAGCTGGCCGAAGAGCGCAAATACGACCTCGTAATAACGCGCGGAAACGTAATCGTCGGCTCGAAGGCTCTGGATATCACTGCGGACGTGATGAAAAACCTTAACGCAACCCTGCCCACCGTAAAAATGACGGTCGCGGCGGAGTGACGAAGAAAGGCGGCTATGGCCGATCCCGCGTTCTTTAAAAAGGCCGGTGAGTTCGCACTGGGTGAAATTGCGCAAAAGACCGGGGCAACCCTTGTTCCCGCCGGTGATGACAGCGCAAAAAAGATCATTAGAGATGTGGCCCCGCTCTCGGTAGCGGGACCGGAAACACTAAGCTTTCTGGATAATCTGAAATATCGTGAAGATTTTCTGAAGACAAACGCGGGCGCTTGTTTTGTGACGCCAGAAATGGCAAAGGTTGCCCCGGCGGGACTGACTTGCCTTGTGAGCCCGTCCCCCTATAAGGCTTATGCGCAGACCGCGCAGCTCTTTTACCCCGAAACGCTGCCCAAAGCTGAAATTTCAGAAAGGGCTTGGATACACCCTCTTGCCAAGATAGGCGAGCATTGCGTGATCGAAGCGGGAGCTTGTGTAGAGGAGGGAGCGCAGATCGGTAATGATTGCTGGATAGAGCACGGCGCGGTGATTGGCCGAAACGTCAGGGTCGGGAACCACTGCCGGATAGGAACAAACGCCAGCGTTTCGCACGCCTATTTAGGCGACCATGTGCGGCTCTATCCCGGGGTCCGCGTAGGACAGGACGGCTTCGGCTTCGCAATCGACCCCACCGGACACGTCAAGGTGCCCCAACTGGGCCGCGTGGTCATTGGCGACCATGTTGAAATCGGGGCCAATACGACCATAGACCGGGGCGCTGGGCCGGACACCGTTATAGGCTCCGGCACGTGGATCGATAATCTGGTACAGATTGGCCATAACGTCGAAATCGGCCGGGGGTGCATTATCGTGGCCCAGGTTGGAATCTCCGGAAGCACAAAAATTGACGACTTCGTAGCCATCGGCGGCCAAGTTGGCGTTGCCGGCCACCTCAAAATCGGCAAAGGCGCCCGCATAGGGGCCCAAGCGGGGGTGATGCGGGATGTTCCGCCGGGAGAAGAGCAACTAGGTTCGCCCGCTTACCCCTCAAGGCATTACTTCCGTCAGATTGCTGCACTAAATCGCTTGATTCAGAAGAAAAAAGGCGTTTAACTGCACACGGCGCAATAAAGAGCATCAGCCTGAACGATCGACCATGAGCGAAACAACAAACCAGATCGACATCCAGCGGATCATGAACATGATCCCCCACCGCTACCCCTTTCTTATGGTTGACCGGGTCATCAACCTGGTTCCCGGCGAAAGCGCCGTTGGGATCAAGAATGTTACGATGAATGAACCCCAATTTATGGGCCATTTTCCGGGATTTCCGGTAATGCCGGGCGTGCTGATCGTTGAGGCGATGGCCCAAACGGCCGGGCTCGTCGTGGTTGATTTCATGGGTTTGGAATCACAAAACAAAATCGTTTACTTCATGACCATCGACAACGCCCGCTTCAGAAGGCCTGTCACGCCGGGCGACACGATGCATATTCACGTCGAAAAATTACAATCGCGCGGAACAGTATGGAAATTCAAGGGAACGGCCAAAGTCGGCGAAAAGGTCTGCGCCGAGGCGACCTTTAGCGCGATGATCGCGGATGCGCAGCAATAGAGTGGTCCTGTAACGGTTCGCAACAAACCGTGATTTGTCCGCTCCGCGATCCCAACCTATGATAAACAATCTTTTTGAGTATGACCGCGACATGACAGGCAACATCCACCAGACCGCAATAATCGCCCCGGGCGCACAGATACCCAAAAGCGCGGCGATCGGCCCTTATTGCGTGATTGGGCCGGACGTCCAACTCGGCGAGCGCGTACGCCTCGTGTCTCATGTGCATATCGAGGGCCGGACGATCATAGGCGAAGGCACGACCATCTATCCTTTCGCCTCTCTTGGCACCCCCCCCCAGGATCTTAAATACGAAGGCGAAAAGTCCGAACTCATTATTGGCAAGAATAACACGATCCGTGAGCATGTAACGATGAACCCCGGCACCAAGCACGGCGCCATGAAAACCGTCATCGGCGATAATTGCCTGTTTATGATGGCCACGCATGTCGCGCATGACTGCGTGATCGGCAACAACGTGATTATGGCCAATAACGCGACTCTGGCCGGACACGTACACGTTGGCGACTATGCCGTACTTGGAGGGTTGAGCGCCGTGCATCAGTTCGTGCGCATCGGCGCACATGCTATTGTAGGCGGTATGTCAGGCGTTGAAAACGACGTCATACCCTTTGGCCGGGTCAAGGGTGAGCGCGCCTTTCTTGCGGGGTTGAACCTGATCGGCCTGGAGCGCCGGGGCTTTTCAAAAGAAAAGATCAGAGGCTTGCAGAGGGCCTTTAACCAGATGTTTGGCGACGAGGGCACCATGGAGCAACGTCTCGAAATGGTGGCCAGCGACTTTGCCAACGACGACCTCATCATGTCGATCATTAACTTCGCCCGCGAAAAAACCCGTTTTCCCTTATGTCAGCCGCAGAAGAAGTAAGCATAGGCAAGCTGGGCATACTTGCGGGCGGCGGAATATTGCCGATCCAACTCGCCCAAGAGTGCAAAAGCCAGGGCATCGAGCTGTTTATCGTGGGTTTCGATGGCCAGACATCCGAAGAGCTGCGCAAAAATTACCAGCATTTATGGACGGGACTGGGCGCTGCGGGCTCGATAATCCGCACCCTTAAGCAAAACGGCATAAAGGATCTTGTGATGGCGGGCTCAATCCGTCGGCCGTGGCTGAGCGAGCTCAAGCCAGACCTCAAGGGTCTTGAAATTCTGACACGTATAGGCGTAAGCGCCTTTGGAGACAATTCGCTCCTGACCCTCCTGAAAAAGGAGTTGGAAAAAGAAGGATTCACCCTCCACGGGGTACAAAAATTCGCTTCAGGGATGCTTGCAAAGGAGGGGGCGCTGTCGCGCCGTAAGCCGAACGAACAGGAAAAATCCAGTATTAATAAGGGGCTGGAAGCCTCGCAGGTTCTGGGCGGCCTTGATATAGGACAATCTGTAATTGTTCAAGACGGAGTCATTCTCGGAGTCGAGGCGGCAGAAGGCACGGACGCGCTTATAAAACGGTGCGCCGCCTTGCAGAAGAGATCAGGAGGAGCCATTCTCGTTAAAACCTGCAAACCCCAGCAGGACCGCGATCTTGACCTGCCAACCATTGGTCCGGACACGTTGAGGCAGGCGGGCGAGGCCGGTTTATCGGGAATAGTTGTACAAACGGGGGCTGCTTTGGTTCTGGATCCTCAAACGGTTGCGGAAATTGCGGACACGTATAATATGTTTGTACTCGGGGTGACGTTAGACCACCCCCTAAAAAAGTAGTTATAATGTTGTGTGCGGACAATCAGGGAGGTCTGCTTGAAACTATTCTTTATCGTTGGTGAAAATTCGGGCGATAATCTGGCCGGGGGCCTGATCCGCGAATTAAAGCAAATTCAGCCTGAGGGACTGGAGTGTGTCGGCGTAGGTGGCCCGCGCATGAAGGCGGCAGGCATGAACGTTCTGCTGCCGTTCGACCAGATATCAGTGATCGGCATTTGGGAAGTCATCCCGAAAATCCCACGCCTGATGAAAATTTTTAAGGCGATTGCCGAAGAGATTATTAAACAAAACCCAGATGCAGTCATCACGGTTGATTTCCCGGATTTTAACTTCCTGATGGGAAAATCCCTCCGAAAGCGCGGATACACCGGAAAAATCATTCACTATGTTGCACCCTCTGTTTGGGCTTGGCGAAAAGGCCGGGCCAAAAGCATATCGCAATTTCTGGATGGGATTATCTGCCTTTTCCCGATGGAGCCGGAATATTTTACCGCTCATAATCTGAAAGCGGCTTACGTAGGTCATCCGGTCGTTGAAACCAAGGCCATCGAAGCCGAAGGCAGCGTATTCCGGGAGGCAAACGATATTCCCTCGGAAGTGAAGACCTTGGGATTGTTTTTCGGTAGCCGGGAGAGCGAGTTCAAGAACATCAGTTCCCCCATAAAACTCTCGGGCGCATTGGTCGCTGAAGAAATAAAAAACATAAGATTTGTCGTCCCAACGCTGCCTGAGACTGAATACAACGTACAGATATTATTGAAGGATTTCGACCATCCTGTTCACGTATCCTCGAACCAGGCATTTAAATGGGAGTCCTTCAAGGCTTGCGATATTGCAATTGCGGTTTCCGGTACTGTGGCACTCGAACTGGCCTATGCTGGTATCCCGCATGTGATTGTTTATAAAACAAACCCTCTGACCTATTTGATCTTGCGGCTTATGGTTAAGGTCAAAAAAGTACATTTGGCAAACATCCTTCTAAACGAAGATGTTGTCCCCGAGTTCATTCAAGGAAAATGCCACCCCGAGTCGATAGCCCAGAAGCTACTAGAGCTCTTTTCTAGCGAAGAAGCCCGCCAAAAGCAGCTTGATAAATTTGACGAACTTCGCAAATTAGTAGGTTTCGGGTCCGAAAAAACGCCCTCGCGCAGAGCCGCCGAATTTGTGCTCGAGGTCATGAAGGAGCCCAGAAGGGTGATCGCGCCGCCTCCCGCAAAGAAGCAGGTCAAGAATCAGGCTGTCAAAAAACCTGTGGCCAAGGGTGCGCCTCCGCAGAAAAAGCCAGCACCCAAAAAGCCCGAGCCTGCGTCCAAGCCGGCAGACACTGAAAAAACGGGCTCCTAATCCCGGTCTTCAAGCTTGACGAACGGGCGAGACGCCGGGCCGGTGTAAAGCTGGCGCGGTCTGCCGATCCGAAGTGAAGGCTCCTCGATCATCTCTTTCCATTGGGCGATCCAGCCGACCGTGCGGGCAACAGCGAACAGCACAGTGAACATGCTGGTCGGAAAACCCATAGCCTTCAGGATGATCCCGGAATAAAAGTCCACGTTCGGGAACAGCTTGCGCTCGATGAAATATTCATCCTGAAGCGCGATCCGCTCCAACTCCATAGCGAGTTCAAGACGCGGATCGTTGATCCCCAGATCCTCAAGAACTTCATCGCACGACTGCTTGAGAACACGTGCGCGCGGATCAAAGTTTTTATAAACCCGGTGCCCGAAGCCCATCAGGCGGAACGGATCGTCCTTGTCTTTGGCCTTTTTGATGAACTCAGGAATACGCTCCTTGGAGCCGATCTCATCCAGCATCTCAAGGACTTCCTGATTGGCTCCACCATGCGCCGGTCCCCACAGACAGGCGATGCCCGCCGCGATACAGGCAAATGGATTGGCCTGCGACGAGCCCGCCAGACGCACCGTGGAGGTCGAAGCGTTTTGCTCATGGTCGGCATGCAAGATGAGGAGTTTCTCCATCGCCCGCGCGAGGATGGGGTTCACCTTATAAGGCTCAGCCGGAACGGCAAAACACATATAAAGGAAGTTTTCCGAATACGACAAATCGTTACGCGGATACATGAACGGCTGGCCGATAGAATATTTGTAGGTCATGGCGGCCAAGGTGCCGATCTTGGCGATCAGGCGATGCGCCGAAAGCTCTCGCTGCGCCGGATCCCAGATGTCGAGGGAGTCATGGTAAAACGCAGACAGCGCGGCCACGACACCGCACATAATGGCCATCGGGTGCGCGTCACGCCGGAAGCCGCGATAGAAGAAATGCATCTGTTCGTGCAAGAGGGTGTGATAGGTAATGTTATGCTCAAACTGCTTTTTTTGCGCCGCGTTCGGCAGGTCGCCATAGAGCAGGAGATAACACACTTCAAGATAATTGGCCTTCTCGGCAAGATCCTGAATGTCGTATCCGCGATGTTGCAGGATACCGTTCTCGCCGTCGATATAGGTGATGCGTGACTTACAGCTGCCTGTCGAGGTGAAGCTGGGGTCGAAGGTAAAGTGGTTGGTATCGTTGTAAAGCTTGCGCACGTCGATGACCGAAGGCCCCATCGTCCCGTCGATGATCGGGAGAATGCTTGTCTCGCCTGTTTGATTGTTGGTCAGCGTAAAACTTTTGGTGCTTACTTCGTCATTTGACATAATTTAGACCCCGTAAAAGGAAGGCGTGAGACGTGATGATCAGTCTTTAAGGGGATGCTAGCCGTAAAGGCTTAAGGAATGATTGACGCAAGACCGCGACCCCCGGAAAAGCTTCTAGGGGCAAATTCTATAATAAATCCAAATGGACAACAAAGAGACGCGCCGTGTTAACAAGACAATCCTGTTATTAACTCAGCAAAGGCGCAGCTAGCCTTGCTGCAACGCAAAACGAATACGGGCGCATGTTTCTTCCGGCCCCAGAATCGCGCAAGCCTCGAAGATGGAGGGCGAAACGGTGGTGCCCGTCACGGCGGCCCTCAGCGGCATGGCGACCTTCCCAAGCTTGCCTTCGGCCAAATCGGCCGCGACCGCCTTACAGATATTCTGAACGCCCTCGGCGCTGAAATCGTTAAGTTTAGCCAGAGCCTCTAGCAGAGCCTCCAGAACCGGGCGGGATTCTGCGATCTGGGCCTTCGCCTTTTCGTCGAAAGCGTAAGGGATGGTACGTGCGTAAAACGCAGCCTCATCCGCAAATTGGATCAGAGTCTTGGAACGGTTTTTAAGTTCCTCTACACCTTGAGTAATGCGCGACACGGCCAGATCGCCAAGCTCCAGTCCATGCCGTTCCCTGAAAAACCGGCGGCTGCTGTCGATCAGGTGGGCGGCCGAAGCTTCCTTGATGTAATGCGCGTTCAGGCTCTCCAGCTTCGCAAAGTCGAACCGCGCGGGCGAACGCCCGATATGCTCAAGGTCGAACCATTCGATGGCCTTCTCACGCGGGATGATCTCCTCGTCTCCATGCGACCATCCAAGGCGCAAAAGATAGTTGCACAGCGCCTCGGGCAGGTAACCCAGATCGCGGTATTCCCCGACGCTTTGCGCCCCGTGCCGCTTGGAGAATTTTGACCCGTCTGGCCCGTGGATCAGCGGCAGATGCCCGAAAATCGGAACATGCCAGCCCATCGCGTCATAAATAATCTTCTGCCGGAACGTGTTATTGAGATGGTCGTCCCCGCGCAGGATGTGCGTCACGCCCATATCGTAATCGTCCACGACGACCGAAAGCATATAGGTCGGCGTCCCGTCGCTGCGCAGGATGATGAAATCGTCCAGCTGCTCGTGCGCAACGGTGACCTCGCCCTGAACGACATCGTTGATGGTGGTAGAGCCGTCCAGCGGCGCTTTGATCCGCACCACGGGCTGCACGCCCGCCGGGGCCTCAGAAGGATCGCGGTCACGCCACCGCCGATCATAGAAGGTCGGCGAACCCTCCGCCTTGGCCTTCTCACGCATCGCGTCCAACTCTTCAGGCGAGCAGTAACAGTAATAAGCTTTCCCGGCGGCGACCATCTGCTTCGCCACCTCGGCATGCCGATCCATCCGCGCGAATTGCGACAGCGCTTCGCCGTCATACTCCAGCCCCATCCACGCCAGCCCGTCAAAAATTGCCTTCACAGCCTCTTCGGAATGACGCTTGCGGTCCGTATCCTCGATCCGTACCAGAAACTTCCCGCCATGCCGACGGGCAAACAGATAATTAAACAGGGCCGTCCGGGCGTTCCCGACATGCATAAACCCGGTGGGGGAGGGTGGAAAGCGTGTGACGATACTCATCGTTTGGCAAAACCTTTTCTTCGAGGCATTATTAAGCCATTCTTTTTGCAAATTGCGACAGGAACCCTAGCATGACCGGGGCGCTTAGCCTAGAGACGATTCCGCATGAAATAGACAGGCCCGCCGGGCGCATCCACCGACTTGCAGAAGCGTTAAGAGCCCAGGCGCAAAACCAGCATGAAAACGCCATCCTTTGGCTGCCAGTTGTTTTCGCCTGCGGAATCGGGGCCTATTTCAGCCTGCCGTTCGAGCCGCCTCTTTGGCCTTTTGTCGTCGTCACTATGACCCTTTTATCCGGGATTATGCTGACGAACAGAACAACCGGGGATAGGGTTAACCCAGCCTTCATATGGCTTTGTATAGGCATGCTGATCTCCGGCGGGTTTCTGTCGGCGCAACTCAGGACATTGGCCGTCCAAACGCCGATCCTGGAAAAAAAGATAAAATTTGCCGACGTGACGGCCACGATTGAATCATTAGAGGCTCTGCCCGGAAAGAAGGGCAGTCGGGCGGTCCTTTCGGATATTATTATAGAAAAGCTTTCACTTGAACGCACCCCCCGCAAAATCAGGCTGCAAATCCGTAAAGATGAAAACCTTCAGACCGGACAGCGTATAAAAGTCCTGGCGGAACTCAATCCGCCCTCTGACGCACTTATCCCCGGCGGCTACGATTTCCGGCGAGCCATGTATTTTCAGGGTATTGGAGCGGTCGGCTTCGCGTTCAAGGCTCCGGAAATTGTGCAGGAGCCGTCCGCCTTTGCAGGGTTGGAAGCTCTGCGGCAAAAGATCGCTCAAATCATTAGGGAGACCTTGCCGGGGTCCGAAGGAGCGGTCGTAGCCGCCCTGACCATAGGGCAAAAAAAGGGAATACCGGAAGCAGATGAAGAGGCGCTTCGCGATGCCGGCTTAGCCCACCTCTTGGCCATCTCCGGGTTACACGTAGGGCTTGTGGCTGGGTTTGTCTTTTTTGTTGTGCGCTTCCTGATGGCACTCTCGCAGACTCTGGCCTTGAGGTATCCGATTAAAAAGCTGGCCGCTGTAATCGCTTGTATATGTGCCCTATTTTTTATGATGATTGCCGGGGCAACAATTCCCACACAACGCGCCGTTCTGATGATCTCGATCGTCTTCCTGGGTGTGATCATGGACCGTGTAGCCCTGTCTTTAAGGCTTCTGGCTTTTGCTGCTTTGGTCGTTCTGGCCATAGCGCCGGAGAGCCTGCTCTCGGCCAGCTTCCAGATGTCGTTTGCAGCAGTCGCCGCCCTCATCGCGGCCTATGAAACGACCCGCGAACATTGGGTAGAAGCGTATGTCGCGTCTGGCCCGTTGAAACGTGCCGCGATATACTTCATAGGGGTAAGCTTCTCAAGTCTTGTGGCCAGCGCGGCAACAGCGCCCATATCCGCTTACCACTTCAACCAAGTAGCGCTCCTCGGCATAATCGCTAATTTGGGAGCCATACCGCTGATGGCGTTTTTGATTATGCCGGCGGCCGTAGTCGCCTTCATACTCATGCCATTCGGATTGGCTGATGGACCTTTGCAGCTCATGGGTTGGGGCGTTTCCGCTATTCTCGAAACGGCTCGCTTGACGGCGTCCCTGCCCGGAGCTGTGCTTCACACCCAAGCTTGGCCTTTTTCGGCCTTCCTGCTGGTTGTCATCGCTGGCCTGATGCTGATCCTTTGGCGCGGATGGGCAAAGGCCGCATCAATCCCGCTGGCCATACTCGCGGGAGCGCTGATCGCCGTTAATCCGCAGCCGGACATCCTGATATCATCAGAAGGGCGGCTGGCAGCGTTTCGGGGGGAAGACAGAAAACTTCATGTCACAACCCTAAGATCCCAAAAGTTCACATTGGATAATTGGGAGCGCTCACTGGGGCAGGCCGAGGAGGCCAGCGTGGCGTTCGCGCCCGAGTCGAAGCCGCAAGCGTTCAAAGAGGTCAGATCAGAAAACGGGGCAGGTCCGATGTGCGACGCACAGGCTTGCCGAACAGTTTTAAAGGGGCGGAAAATCTCGTTCCTCAGGCAAGCCTACGCGCAGAAAGAGGAATGCGGATGGGCCGATATCGTGGTGAGTTTTGACCCTGTGCTTCATAAGCCCTGCCGGGCGGCCATTGTGATCGACAAGTTCGATCAATGGCGTTACGGCGCTCATGCGATTTATATAAAACAAGACGAGAATAAAATACTGGTGAAAACAAGCCGTGAGGCATCTACAACGCTTCGCCCGTGGAGCGCGATGAAGCCAGAGCGCACCGAAAAAAAGCGGGCAAACGCAAGCGATCAGGAATCGTAACGCCGGATCAGATGAGCCAGCCGCCCTTGAATCTTGACCTGCTCAGGCTCCAGAATGCGCGGCTCGTATTGGTCGTTCTCAGGCTCCAGGACGATCTTGCGGCCCGCGCGGCGAAGACGCTTGAGCGTCGCCTCGTGATCATCAACAAGTGCGACGACGATCGCGCCGTTCTCGGCATTATCGCAGCGGCGAATGATGACGGTATCGCCATCAAGAATGCCCGCATTGACCATGGAATCGCCCTCAATCGTAAGCGCGTAATGCTCACCTCGCCCCAGAAGCCCGGGCGGAACGGCAAGCGACCCCCCTTCGTCGCGCAAGGCCTCTATGGGCGTACCTGCCGCTATTTTTCCGTAAAGGGGCACTTCGTCGAAGCCCGCGGGCGCGACATTGACGGGGGCAGGACGGCTCCGCCCCGCGTTCAACGCCCGCGCCCCCAGATTTATGCTTTCAGGCAACCGCTTGATTTCAAGCGCGCGCGCGCGGTGCGGCAATCGTTCGATATATCCGCGCTCGACCAGCGCCGAGATAAGCCGGTGAATCCCGGATTTCGATTTAAGTCCGAGCGCCTCCTTCATCTCCTCGAAGGAAGGGGGAACATCGTCTTTACGCATTTTTTCGTGAATGAAATAAAGCAGATCGCGTTGTTTTTGTGTGAGCATGGGAAAATCCTGATAATCCTGCCTGAATCATGAAAATCGTCCTGATTTCCACGTTTATACACCATTTGTTCTACTTTAGTTCGCCATTTGTGTCAATAGGACAACCTCATCCGGCGAGTAAATTTCGCACAGCCTGAGCGATATCGTCCTCTCGCATGAGACTCTCACCGACAAGAAAACCGCGATAGCCAACGGCATTAAGACGCTTGAGCGTGTCATGCGAACCGATACCGCTCTCGGAAATTTTATAGAGAGATGAAGGAAGTCGCAACGCAAGGTCGAACGAGGTGTCGAGATCGACCTCCAGCGTTTTAAGATTGCGGTTATTGACGCCGATCATCATCGGATCGAGCTTGAGCGCACGCTCGAGCTCTGGAAGATCATGCACCTCGACCAGAACATCCATGCGCAACGAGAGCGCGACTTCATAAAAATGCCGCGCCTGCGAATCGGTCAGGCACGCCATGATCAGAAGAATGCAATCGGCCCCGAGCGCACGTGATTCATAAATTTGATATTCATCAATAATAAAATCCTTGCGCAGAACCGGAAGACTCACCGCTTCCTTGATCTGCACGAGATAATCGTCATGGCCCTGAAAATAAGGTTCGTCAGTCAAGACGGACAGGCACGTCGCGCCGCTGTCGCGGTAAATTTTTGCTATGGCGACGGGATCGAAGTCTTCGCGAATGACACCCTTGCTTGGGCTGGCCTTCTTCACTTCCGCGATCAGTGCAGGCCCTTCCGCCATCATCAGACGGCAGAGAAAGCCGGAAGGCAGGGGCTTTTCGGCAATTCTGTATTTAAGATCATCAAGTGAGTAATAGGATTTCCGGTTGCGGACATGCTCGCGCTTGCGTTCGCAGATTTCCTCAAGCGTGTTCATGCCGAAGCGGGCTCCCTTTGCTCAAGCGTAAAGTCTTTGTAAGCATTAAGTAGGGCCAAAGCTTTCCCCTCGTCGATCATTAGGGCAGCAAACTGGGCCGCATCCTTGAGGCCATCATGCGGGAATTTACCCGCGATCACAAGAACAGCGGCGGTATTCGCAATCACAATATCGCGGTAAGCGCCCTTTTGACCTTCGAGCATGGCCAGCATCGCATCCGCATTCGTCTGGGCATCGCCGCCGCGCAAGGATTCCGGAGCCGAGCGGGGCAGCCCAAAATCTTCGGGCGTGAGCACGCCTTCGGTAATCCGGCCGTTTTCCAGCCGCGCAAAATATGTTTCGCCGGTGACGGTGATCTCATCCAGCCCGTCCGAACCATTGACCACCCAGGCGGCTTCGGAGCCGAGCTGCTGTAAGGTCTGCGCGAGCGGCAAAACCCATCTGCGGTCATAGACTCCCATGAGCTGGCGCTTTGTCCCCGCAGGGTTGGCCAGCGGGCCGAGCAGGTTAAAGAGCGTCCGAACACCCAGCGCTCTGCGCACAGGCAAGACATGTTTCATGGCCTGATGATGGCGCGGCGCCATGAGAAAGGCAAACCCCAAGGTCCGCAGGGCGTCTTCGAGCTTGGCCGTCGGCACGTCGAGAGAGACGCCCAGCGCTTCCAGAACGTCTGCTGCGCCGGATTTGGATGTCGCCGCCCGGTTACCATGCTTGGCCACCGGAACGCCGCATGCCGCCGCGACCAGCGCGACCGCCGTGGAAATATTGTAAGAACCTGAATGATCGCCCCCGGTGCCACAGCAATCGATGGTCCCGGCGGGCGCCTTGATCGCGACCGCCCGTTCGCGTAAGGCGAGCGCAGCCCCGGCGATCTCGTCTGGGGTTTCACCGCGCACGGAAAGCCCCATGAGGAACGCGGCGATTTCCGCTTCGCTGCACTGCCCGTCCATCACCTGCCCCACGGCGGCGGACATGTCGGCCTGAGTAAGGAGCACACCGCTTTGAATCTTTTCAAGAAAGGGTTTGAGAATGGTCATGATCCGGGTCTGCCCTTAGCCCGCCATATCGAGAAAATTTTTAATAAGGGCGTGCCCGCCTGTAGTCGCGATGCTCTCGGGATGAAACTGCACGCCATGTACGGGCTTTGTCCGGTGCGAGAGGCCCATGATCAGGCCGTCCTGCGTCTCGGCCGTGATTTCAAGGCAATCGGCCAGCGTCTCGCGCTCTGCGATCAGGGAGTGATAGCGCGTAACCTCAAGCGGATTAGGCAGACCTTTGAACAGTGTCTTGCCCTCATGCGCGATCATACTGGTCTTGCCGTGCATCGGTTTAGGTGCACGGATAACGCGGCCCCCGAACGCCTGCGCCATCGACTGTAAGCCCAGACATACGCCGAACAGCGGAATGTCGGTCTCAGCGGTCTTGCGGATCAGCTCAAGGCAAATTCCCGCATGATCCGGGTCGCTTGGGCCGGGAGAAATCACGATGGCGTCCGGCTCTTCTTCCAAAACCTGCTGCGCCGTGACCTGATTATTGCGGTACACGCGCGCGGCCGCCTTCAAATCCCCGAAATACTGCACGAGGTTGTAGGTAAAGCTGTCGTAATTGTCGATAACGGTCACTAACATAAGCCTTTTATGACCTTCCCGGCCCTAAAATGCAAGCTCAGCCTCGATCCGGCATTTACCAAAACCCGTTTCGGCAGTATTCTTGGCCTATGAAATACCTCCGTCCCAAAGGCGATCCCGCCAAAACCCTTGCGATTATTCTGATTGGCGCCTGCCTCATGCTCGCCATAGATCTGTTCGTGCTGGGCGGCAAGGACGTGATCTGGCCCAAACGCCCGGTCCCGGAAAAAACGCCGGAGGAGGTGAGCGCTCTGCGGGACCAGCACAGGCGTTATCTGGATGAAGGTTTGGAAACCCTCCCTCAGCAGATCACCCGCCCGAAATTCAAGGAAGAGATTAAAATCTCCCAAATTCCCGTCTCGCCTTTCCCCTACGAGGAATTTTATGAGGAGGGCGGAGAGAAACCTCCCGAGAATATTGTCCCTATGGCCGGAGAGACAGCGCCCGAAACGGGCGAAGAGTTTTCCGACCCTTACTTCAAAACCGAGATCAATCTCGGCCCGCAGCCAAACATCGCAACTCCCGCTCCATCAGTAATCCAAAAGCCCGTCGCGCCCGATTTGCCGCCGGTTCAAAATGCTAAAATACAAGCTGAGCCCGAACAGACTGCACCCGCTGCCCCAGCCTCGGCTGAGAAAGCTGCTGTCATGCCCGTGATGGGCACACGCCCCCCTGTTAAAAAGGGAACGGTGGTGATTATCATAGACGATATGGGCCTTACGGCGGGATCGCGCGAGGTCGAAAAACTGCCCGGTCCTTTGACGCTGGCTTATCTTCCCTATGCGCAAGGCCTGCCCGAGCAGACCGCCCGCGCCCGCAAACGCGGGCATGAGTTGATGGTGCACATGCCCATGCAGCCGATGAATAGCCGCATCGATGGCGGGCCGACCCTGCTCAAGGTTGATCAGAGCGAGGAAAAATTCATGGAACTTCTGCGTTACAACCTTTCGCAGTTCGGCGGCTATGTCGGGATTAACAACCATATGGGTAGCCGCCTGACCCAGAACCGCACCGCCATGAACCGTGTGATGAGGGAACTCAGCCGCCGGGGGCTCTATTTCATCGACTCCAAGACGATCGGCAATTCGGTCGCCGCGTCCGCCGCCGCCGATGCGGGGCTGGCCTATGCCGAGCGCGATATTTTCCTCGATCACGAAATCACAATGCCCTTCATCCGCAACGCTTTGAAAAAAGTCGAATGGACGGCAAGGCATAAAGGCTACGCGATCGCGATCGGCCACCCGCACAATGAAACGATCCGCGCTTTGGCCGAATGGCTGCCGACATTAAAGGAAAAAGGTCTAACCTTGAGACCCGCAAGCGCGGTGGTCGGAAAAAAATCAGCGTCCATGCTTGTGGCTTCTGCTCCGGCAACGAAACAGGAAGTTGCTCAGACCGTATCGGAGCCGCAGGAAACGGAAATTCAGGAGGTACAGGAACCCGAGGCTGCGACAACGCCCGCCCCGGCCTTCAAGGTGACGGAGCAGGGGATTATCGTTCTTCCCCAAACGCCGCAACCGCAAGCTCCGCAGCATGAATGATGGCGCGGGCCTTGTTCTTGCATTCCTGATTTTCACTTTCGGGATCGCTGTCCGCGACCACACCGCCGCCGGACTGGACATAGACCATGCCATCCTTGACCAGCGCGGTGCGGAGCGCGATGCAGCTATCGAGCGTCTGACCTGAGAAATACCCCACGCCGCCCGCATAGAACGCACGCCGGGTTTTTTCCAGCTCATCAATGATCTCCATCGCGCGAATCTTCGGCGCCCCGCTCACCGTTCCGGCGGGAAAGCCTGCGAATAGAGCATCCACGATATCGAGATCGCCGCGCAGACGCCCCTCGACGTTAGAGACGATATGCATGACGTGGGAATAAAGCTCGATCACGAACTGCTCGGTGACCTTGACGCTGCCGATCTCGGCTACGCGGCCTACGTCATTGCGCCCAAGGTCGAGCAACATGAGATGCTCCGCCCGTTCTTTGGGGTCAGCCAGAAGATCAGCGGCCAGAGCCTTGTCCTCGGCGGGCGTTGCGCCGCGCTTGCGCGTTCCGGCGATCGGGCGGATCGTGACGTTGCCATCGCGCACGCGCACCAGAATTTCCGGGCTGGAGCCGACCAGCGCAAATCCGTCTAGTTGTACATGGAAAAGGAACGGCGAAGGATTGAGGCTGCGAAGGCTGCGGTAAAGTTCGAACGCTGGAAGATCGAACGGCGCAGAAAAACGCTGTGACGGCACGACCTGAAAAATCTCTCCCGCATAGATATACTCGACCGCCTTGCGGACCGCATCGCGGTACTCCTCGTCCGCGAAATTCGAGCGCACAGGCAGGGGGACCGTCAGGGCACTCTTGTGGTCTATAAGCGAAGGTTCGACAGGCTTACGCAGCGCTTCCCGCAGGGCCTCAAGCCGTGTGAGGGCGTCGGCGTAGGCATCCCCGGCGCTGCGGGAGGAATTGCCGGAATGCTCATAAACAGCAGTCACCAGACAGATTTTATGTTTGACGTTATCGAAGATCGCCAGAACCTGAGGCCGCATCAGTACGCTGTCGGGAATGTTCAATTCATCGGGATTATCGTCAGGAATTTTCTCGATCAGCCGGATCATGTCGTAGCCGATATACCCAAACAGCCCGAACGCGCACATGGGCGGCAACCCCTCGGGCACATCGGAAATAACGCTATCTTGAATCGTTGTGCGCAGGGATTGCAAGGCGGGCGCATCGGTGGCGGCCCAATCCCGCGTGCCGTTTTTGATCGAGACTTCGCCCTTCTTGCAGCGCCAGACGAGATCGGGATTCAGACCAATAATCGAATAACGCCCGAGCTTCTCACCGCCCTCGACGGACTCGAAAAGAAAAGCATAGGAACCATGCCCACACAGTTTAAGGTATGCCGAAACCGGAGTTTCAAGATCCGAGGAAATCCAGCACCATAAAAGCTGCCTATTTCCAGCATCGAAACGGCGCACGAAGGTCTCGCGCTCAGGTAAAACAGACGGCTTCGAGCCGCTCATGGCTGCGGCTCCGTCGCCGCCTTCTGACCGTAAACCTGCTCCAGGAGACGATGATTGACGACCGCCGGATGCTTGCGCCCGATACGCTGGACGTAATAGTTAAAAACTTCGTCTTTAACTTCCTTGCTCAGCTCCGCTTCGATTCGCTTAACCCTTTGCTCCGCCTGTTCGTCCATTTTAGGCATAGTTGCCGCCTTGATTCGCGCAATCGCCGCGCCGCCCTCAAATGGCAAAGTCATAAGATCGCCCACATACGACTCAAAAATCATCGCGCGTTGATTATCGTTAAGGGGCGCAGGCAGTGCGCCTCCAAGCGTGAGACCCTCGCGCTTTTCGACCTTTTTCCCGGTCTCGCGGGCGACTTCCTCAAACGACTTTTTGCCGGCCTTTACCGCGCCGACGAACTCCGAAATCTTGCGGAAAGTCTCAACGCGCTGCTGATCACTGATGTAATCGTCAGCAAGGGTCTTTTTGACATCTTCATAAGGCTTAAAAGACGATTCAATCGTCTCCTTGACCCTCAGAACGGCGAAGCGCCCGCTGGGAAGTTCAAAAACACGCGAAATCTCTCCCTCCTGGATCGCAAAGCCCTCCTCAAGGAGGATACTTTTATCGGTTTTATCGTTTTCGCTCACGGACTCAAAAACGTCCTTTTTCTCCTTGTCCAAGCCCAAAGCGCTCATGGCGGGGAGGGCGGTAATGTTAAGCGGAACCGCCTGACCGGCATCCTCAAGACTGTTACCACCGGCAATGATATCGTCAAGCTGGCTGGAAAGGTCATAAATCGTATCCGCCAGCGCGATCTGCTCCATTTCCTTCCGCAGGTCGTCCTTGACCTCATCGAAACTCATCGTGCGGGGCGGTGTGATCTCGCCTACGCTGATCACGTGCTGACCCATGACCGTCTCAATAGGGCCGACAATCTCGCCGCTCTTGGCGTTTGTTACGGCGTCTTTAATCTCGCCGATCAACATGTCTTCACCGAAAGGCGCGGCAGGAACATACGTGCCCTCATTCTTCCCGAGAACCCGCTCCATCGCGTCTCTGAGAGGAACCTTTTCGTCACGAGCCATTTTCAGGATCAACTGGGCCTTATCCGGGGTAGGAGCAACAATCTGCTCAAGAACGCGTTGCTCGCCAAGGCTATATTCTTCAATCCGCTCTTCGTAATGTTTGCGCAGACTTTCCTCTGAGACATCAATCGTATCCTTCAGCTTGGAGTCATCAATATAAGCAATCTCAAGGACGCGCATTTCAGGAATTTTAAATTGTGTGTTTTTAAAACTTTCGTAAAGGCGCTTCAAACGTTCCTCGTCGGGCGCTTCAATCGTTTTGATCTCATCCTGTGCGAACGAAATAAATTCGATATCGCGCGTATGGTTTTGAAGCATGAAAAGATCGCGCGCCATGTCGCTATTAATCGCCCCAAATCCATCCTGCGCTGTATCGAGCAGGATATCCCCGATGATTTCGCGGCTATAGTTTTTAACAAAGTCTGACTCTCTGACGCCTTGGCTGCGCAGGACGCGCTCAAGTGTTTGCTGCAAGGTTTCACCCTCGTTTTGCATGGGCTTGATCCGAACGATCAACTCTTCCTGCAGTTTCTTCTGACCCACAGAAATGCCTATGGATTCTGCTTCGAGCATCACAAAGCGCGACCGAATTTCCGTGCCGAGAATTTCATCCATGATCTTGGGGTTTTTATTATAGGCATCTTCAGGCGTCATATTAAAACGGCCAAGGCTCATCCGCGCAAACTTGTCAAATTCCCGCATGCCGATGGATTCTGAACCTACGCGCGCGACGTCCGTACCGCCGACGCCGCCCTTCATGACGCCCTGAACGTCCATGAATACAAGGCCGAGCACCGAGAGCGCCAAAAGGCTCATCAGAACATATTTAAGAAAACCGCCGAATACGCCTTGGCGCAAAGCCCTCATAACCATGAAAGAAAAAACTCCGTATTATCTGCGCTATCCGAACAACCTGTGCTCCAGACTACGACCCGCACTATAAGGTCCTGATGGATCGTGGGCAAGCGCCGTTTCCTATGCCTTTTTGATCGGAGCGGATATTGCATTGTGCGCCGCGGAGCGTTAAGCAGGGAAGGCAACTAAGAAGCAAACAGGGCCGGAGGCCGCAAGCATATGAAAAAGCTGATTGCCGGGAACTGGAAGATGAACACGCAGGCGCAAGGCGCGGCGGCATTGACCATGGATATCCTGAAAGGGTTGGATGCCGACCTGCCGCTGGCCCGCGCGGTCGAGTTCGCGATCTTCCCGCCCTGTATCCACCTGCCGCCGATCAACGCCATGCTCAAAGGCGCGGAAATCAAGCCTGCGCTGGGTGCGCAGGATTGCTCGCCCCACGCGAACGAGGGCGCATATACCGGCCAAATCAGCGCTTCGATGCTGGCCGGATATGGATGCACCCATGTGATTCTCGGCCATTCCGAGCGCCGCCACGGGCTGGGCGAAACAAGCGAGACGATCAGGGCGAAAGCCCAGGCCGCCCAAGCGGCAGGCCTTGTCGCAATTGTCTGTGTAGGTGAAACGCAGGCCGAACGCGAAGCGGGGCGACAGGATGAGGTCGTCGCCGCCCAGCTTGAAAAATCCCTGCCGCCGGAGGCCGGGGCGCTTAATACGGTCATCGCCTACGAACCTGTATGGGCCATCGGGACAGGCAAGACGGCCACTACGGCCGATGTAGCCGCTATACACGCCATGATCCGCAAATGGCTGTCCGGTCGCGTAAAATCCCCGGAAAGCCTCAGAATTCTCTACGGCGGCTCGATGAAGCCGGACAATGCCGGGGCTCTTTTGTCCGCACCCAACGTCGATGGCGGCCTTATTGGCGGAGCCAGCTTGAAGGCCGAAGAGTTTCTTGCTATTGGTAGGGCCGTATTGCAGGATCGGGCCGCTTGATAGGCGTGCAGCCGCATAGATACACTAAAAGCCTGAGCGCGTAAGAAAGACATAAAATCAGATGGAAAACCTTGAATCCATTCAATCTATTCAATCGGTGGTACTGGTCATACACCTGATTCTCGCCTTGGCGATTATTGGTCTGGTGCTCATCCAGCGCTCCGAAGGCGGCGGCTTGGGAATCGGCGGCGGCGGTGGAATGGGGGGCTTTGCCTCCGCCCGTGGGACCGCCAACATGCTGACCCGCCTGACCGCCATTTTTGCGACCGGCTTCTTCATTACCTCTTTGGCGCTGGGGATTCTGGCGGCCAAGCAAAGCTCCGCCAGCCGAGGAATTCTCGAACAGATCGATCCAGCGGCGATCGAGAAGGCGGAAGCGAAGGAAAAGGCACAGCCTGAAATCACCTTCGAACCGCCCACTTCCAGCAATAAGGAAACATCAACGCCCGCAGATGCTTCAGCGTCTGAGACTCCTGCCCAGGTGAAAAATAACGAAGAAACAGCGCCCGCCGCGCAAGAGCCTGTAAGTGAGAACAAAGCTGAAGAACCGAAGACAGAATCGCCAGCGCCAGCAGAAGAGCCTGTAAAGGCGCAGGAGAAGTCCGAGGCCGCCCCAGACACACCCGGGACCAAAAAAGACTGACATGACACGATACATCTTTATTACCGGCGGCGTTGTTTCCTCTCTTGGAAAAGGTCTCGCCTCCGCCGCCCTTGGCGCGTTGCTTCAGGCGCGGGGCTATCGTGTCCGCCTCTGCAAGCTTGACCCTTATCTTAACGTCGACCCCGGCACCATGAGCCCCTTCCAGCACGGCGAAGTGTACGTCACCGACGACGGCGCGGAGACCGACCTCGACCTCGGCCATTACGAGCGCTTTACCGGCGTTCCCGCGAAGGGCACCGACAACACCACAACGGGCCGCATCTATACGAGCGTGCTGCAGAAAGAGCGCAAGGGCGATTACCTCGGCGCGACCATTCAGGTCATCCCGCACATCACCAACGAGATCAAGGACTTCATCCGCGAAAAGGACGGCACGGCGGAGTTTGTGCTGTGCGAGATTGGCGGCACGGTCGGCGACATCGAAAGCCTGCCTTTTCTGGAGGCGATCCGCCAGTTCGGTAACGAGGTCGGCCATGCCCGCGCCCTGTTCATCCATGTGACGCTTTTGCCCTATATCCCGGCGGCGGGCGAGTTGAAAACCAAACCCACCCAGCATTCCGTGAAGGAACTGATGAGCGCTGGGATTCGCCCGGACATTCTGCTTTGCCGCGCCGACCGTGCAATTGACGAGGACGAGCGGGCCAAGATCGCTCTCTTCTGCAACATCGACCGCAAGAAGGTCATTCCCGCCGTGGACGTAAGCTCGATCTACGAAGTCCCGCTGACCTATCACCGCGAAGGGCTGGATCAGCAGGTGATGGAAAGTTTCGGCATCAAGGATTTGCCGAGCCTCGATCTCTCGATCTGGGACAATATCGTGCACAATATCAAGGCACCCGAGGGCGAAGTCACGATTGCGATCGTAGGGAAATACACCAACCTCGCGGACAGCTATAAATCCCTCAACGAGGCGCTGGCCCACGGCGGAATCGCCAATAAAGTGCGCGTTTCTCTTAAATTCATCGAATCCCAGATTTTCGAATCCGAGGACCCCGAGGCGCATCTGCGCGGTGTAAACGGCATCCTTGTCCCCGGTGGTTTTGGCGAGCGCGGGGCGGAAGGAAAAATCCGGGCGGCCCGCTACGCCCGCGAAAAGAAAATCCCGTACTTCGGAATCTGTTTTGGTATGCAGATGGCCGTGATCGAGGTTGCCCGAAATCTCTGTGGAATCAAAGGCGCGAACAGCACAGAGTTCGGCACGTGCGACGATGCGGTGATCGGCCTGATGACCGAATGGGTTAAGGGCAACCAGAAAGAAAGCCGCTCCGCCAAGGGCGATCTGGGTGGGACGATGCGTCTTGGCTCTTACCCCGCAGCGCTCGCGCCTGGCTCGAAAGTGAGCGAGGCGTACGGCTCCAAAATGATCAAGGAACGCCACCGTCACCGTTATGAGGTGAATATCAATTACCGCGCCAAGCTTGAAAATGCGGGCCTGATCTTCTCCGGACTCTCCCCAGACGGCAACCTGCCTGAAATCGTGGAAATGAAAGACCACCCGTGGTTTATCGGTGTGCAGTTCCACCCCGAGCTAAAATCCAAGCCCTTCGAGCCGCACCCTCTGTTCGTCTCCTTCATCGAGGCCGCGGTGAAACAGGGCCGCATGGTCTAGGGCGCCGATGCAAAACCCGGCTTTCCGCCAATTCGAGCATCAATTCTGGAATAAGACCTCCACGCCTTACGACTCCGGTCTAGGGGCAGTGACCGCGCAAACCGTCAAGCATATCCTGAAAACTCTGAACCTCAAGCCGGACCGGACTTTGCTCGACGTAGCCTGCGGCCCGGGCTATATCACGCGTGCGGCCCGGGAGCAGAGGATCAAGGTTACCGGAGTCGATTTTTCAGCCGCCATGATCGAACTGGCACGTCAGGTTTTTCCTCAGGCGGATTTCCGAATCGGCGACGCGGAATCTCTGGACTTCGCAGACGAGGCGTTTGACGCCGTATCCTGCAACTTCGGCATGATGCATTTCGCCAATCCGCAGCAGGCGATGAACGAGGCCTTCAGGGTGCTGCGCCCCGGCGGCGCATATGTTTTCACCGTCTGGAACGAGCCTGAACACTCTCCGGCAATGAACCTGATCTTCGAGGCAATCAAGGCGCACGCCCAAAACGCCCCTCAAGCGCCCGAGGGGCCGCCCTTCTTTTTCTACGCCGATAATCGTAACGCCGAAAGTGCCTTGAAAAGCGCGGGATTTAAAGCGATCGAACGCCAAGTTTTAACACTGGACTGGCCGATCGAATCCGCCGAAACCTATATCCGCCATTTTTATGACGGCGGCGCCCGCATCGGCGGCACATTGCGCGCCCAGACGCCCGAGACTCTGAAGAAGATCGCTGCGCATATCTGCAACAAACTTCTGGCGCCCTCCGGCGAAAACTTGTATGCGTTACCTGTATCTGTTGTGATGTATTCAGCCGGAAAATGAGCGCAAAAACAGTCACTGTCGGAAAGATCGAAATCTCGAACAGCAAGCCCTTTGTGCTGATCGCTGGCCCCTGTGCCCTGGAAAGCCGGGACCATGCTTTCGAGATGTGCGGCGCCCTCAAGCAGCTGACGCAGGAAATCGGCATTCCCCTCATCTACAAGACCTCGTTCGACAAGGCAAACCGGACCTCTCTCTTCGGCATCCGGGGCCTCGGCATCGCCAAGGGTTTGGAGATTCTGGGAGAGCTTAAAAAATCCTTCGGCGTGCCCGTAATAACCGACGTTCACCTGCCCGAACAGTGCAAGGACGTAGCCGAAATCGTCGATGTCATCCAGATTCCGGCCTTTTTGTGCCGCCAGACCGACCTTCTGATCGCCGCCGCCAAGACCGGCAAGGCCATCAACGTCAAAAAAGGCCAGTTTCTGGCACCGTGGGATATGGTCAATGTGGCCGCCAAAATCGCCCAGAGTGGCAACGAGAACATCCTTTTATGCGAGCGTGGAGCCAGTTTTGGGTACAACACATTGGTATCGGATATGCGTTCGCTGCCCATCATGGCCAAAACCGGATATCCGGTGATTTATGACGCCACACATTCCGTCCAGCAGCCGGGCGGGCAGGGTACGTCTTCCGGCGGCGACCGCGAAATGGTCCCGGTTCTGGCCCGGGCCGCTGTAGCTGTGGGGGTAGCGGGAGTATTTATGGAAACACACCAGGATCCCGAAAAGGCCCCCTCCGATGGACCTAACATGGTGAAATTAAAGGATTTGCCTGAAATCCTTAAGACATTGTTAAAACTTGATAAAATCGCCAAGTCATTGTAGAATGGTATAAGGTTAAACAGGACGTTTACGTATGGCTATTGCAGGAGCATCTCAGTACCGCATACAGGCGCTCGCCCAACTGGGCGGCGTGGCGTCTTCCAGTGCTCCCAATCTTTTCGGTGCGTCCGACGGCCTCTCAGCCGTAAGCCTGCTCGATTCCGGCCGCCAACTAAATGGTGTACGCGGGATCGGGCTATCCTCCAACGCCCGTGCGCTGAACAACGATTTTATCGCCTCCCGCCTCGCCGACGTAAACAAGATGTTCTCGTTGACCGCCGGTACGGACAGCACGACCGAGGGTAACATTCAGGCCATCGCGGCCATCCGGGCATCCCTGCCGTTCGACGCCTTCAGCCGCGAAATCAAGGGCCAGGTTCTGGATCAAATCGTCTGATTGACCAGCCGTGTTAACCGCATCGGCTGAATTTTCCCTCTTTAACTTTTCAACGGCAGCGCTTAAAACCTGACTAGACAGGCGGTCAATCCGCCTTGTCGGTTTCCCTGCAGCCGAATCCTTAGGAAGGAAGACACCATGAGCGCCATCATCGACATTCACGCCCGCCAGATTCTGGACAGCCGCGGCAACCCGACCGTAGAAGTGGACGTTCATCTCGAAAGCGGCGCAACGGGCCGCGCGGCTGTGCCTTCCGGTGCTTCGACGGGCGCATACGAGGCGGTCGAACTGCGCGACGGCAAGAAGAACGTCTACGGCGGCAAGGGAGTCCTCAAGGCGGTTGAGGCTGTAAACACGGAAATCATGGAAAACCTGATCGGCTTTAACGCGGCCGACCAGATTCTCGTGGACCGCACGATGATCGAACTCGATGGCACGGATAATAAGGCCCGGCTCGGCGCGAACGCGATTCTCGGAGTCTCCCTGGCGACTGCACGTGCGATGGCCCGTGAACTGGGTCTGCCGCTCTATCGCTATATCGGCGGCCTGTACGCACATACCCTGCCGACCCCGATGATGAACATCATCAACGGCGGAGCGCATGCCGACAATCCCGTGGACTTCCAGGAATTCATGATCATGCCCGTATCCGCCCCGACCTTCGCGGAAGGTCTGCGCGCGGGCGCGGAAATCTTCCATGCCCTGAAAAAGGAACTCTCCAACGCTGGGCTAAATACCAACGTAGGCGATGAGGGTGGCTTCGCCCCGGCCGTTAAATCCTCGAAAGAGGCGCTGGATTTCATTATGAAATCCATTGAGACCGCCGGATACAAGCCCAAGAAAGATGTCGTCATCGCTCTCGACTCCGCCTCAACCGAATTTTTCAAAAAGGGCAAGTACCACATGGAAGGCGAGGGCAAGATCCTGTCCTCCGACGAAATGGTCAAATACTACGTCGATCTTTGCAAGAAATACCCCATCGTCTCGATCGAGGACGGCATGGCCGAGGACGACTGGAAAGGCTGGGAAAAACTGACGGCCGCTCTGGGCGACAAAGTCCAGCTGGTCGGCGACGATCTTTATGTCACCAATTCCAAGCGCCTGAAGCAAGGCATCGAACAGAAAGCCGGAAACGCCGTGCTGGTCAAGGTTAACCAGATCGGCACCCTGACCGAAACGCTGGAAACCATTGAAATGGCTAAGAAGGCCGGGTTCGGAATTGTTCTCTCGCACCGCTCCGGCGAAACGGAGGACAGCACCATCGCCGACCTCGCTGTGGCCACGAACGCAGGGCAGATCAAGACGGGCTCGCTCTCGCGCTCCGACCGGATGGCCAAGTACAACCAGCTCCTGCGGATCGAAGAGCAGCTTGGCCCGATGGCGTCCTATTACGGCAGCCGCTTTTTCCGCGCAAACATGCCGTTAAAGCCTTAGCACTGCCGATCAACGACGAAGATATTCAAGATTTGAGGAAGGCGAAGTAAATTATTTTATTGCTATGCTTAGGGTTAAAATTACAAGTAGAAAGTGTTTGAGCATATCGTTGGTTGTTTTCTTTGTTAGTCTTGTTGTTCTTAGATAGGCATGGCCTAAAAATGAAAAAAGTACTGTTTTTATTTGTGCTATCCATCGTCTCTCTTTCTTCCCTCTTGACCACTCAATCTTCTTTTGCACAAAACTTAAGTGCTCCTTTTCTGGTTGTTGATATAGACGGAGATGGGTTTGAATTTATTCCGTTATCTGAATCGACAGTCCTTTTTGATGTCGATGGAGATGGTGTTAAGGAGCATACGGCTTGGATCAAGCCAGACGAAGGGCTTATAGCCGTTTCATTGCATATATATGGAGATCGGAAATATACTGTAGAACAGAGAATATTTTATATGTTCACTCAGGGGTTAGATCGTCTCAGAGAGTATGATACGACCCATGACGGCGTAGTTGAAAAACTTGTAGATGACTTTCCGGCATTTATCAATTATTGGCAGGATTTAGATAACGATAAAACTCCTAAAAATAGCGAGTTTAGCAATCGTTCAGGCGGCAAAATTAAACCTTTAAAATCAGTTGCAATAGCTAAAAGCGGAATACAACAAACCATTCCGGACGTTGGAGTCGTTATAAGCGATATTGGTTATGTAAACACGCGTTCGGGCGATAGATTGCCCTTTAAAGAGATTAGGTTTTTTTATTCAGAGGATCAAAGGTAAATAGATTGAGTGATCCAAATACTATCTTGGTGAGAGGTATGTGTCTAATCGTTCCAAGAGGGCGGCTCATGCGCTATGCTGAGCTATGCCGTTAAGACCAACACCACAGATTGCTCGCATCTATCTGCTTGTAGCGGCACTGATGCTTGCGCTGCCGGGCCTGTGCTCCCTCTACAGCCGCTATGAGGGCAAGGTAATGGTCGCTTTGCCTCTGGCCGACGCAGATCCTTATTTTGCCAGAACATTGGTTTATATCGGTCAGCACGATGGCTGGGGCACAATAGGAATAATTCTGAATAGGCCGCTCTCAGCGGAACATTTTGCGATGCTGGAAGAAAACGCGCCCCCGGGCTTTGACTGGCGTTTCGGCGGTCCCGTTGATTATCAGAATACACGATATGTATTGGTCCCGGACGATGCCGCCCCTCAAAGCCCTGAGGGTCGCCAGCCATACAAATTCATGGCATTACAGGACTATACAAGGACATATCCTGAGGCGTGGTCGGCCATGCAGGCCGATCCGGAAAAAAGACGTAACTTTATAATTTTTGCGGGTTACAGCGGCTGGCGGTCATGGCAGCTCGAAAACGAAATTCGCATCGGTGGCTGGGCGATGACAGACTTTGCGCCCGAAATGCTAAACATGGAGGGGGGATCCGCCGAAGTATGGGGCAAGGTTTTAAAGGGCATAATTGAAAAGCGTCCGCCCAAAGCAGGCAGAATCTAAAGCCCGGGATCATTTAAACCCTGTAACTGGAAAAAAGCCCGCCCACCACCGGAAAAATTTAAAAAATAATTTCTGTGGATAAAAGCGAATCATTTGAATCCCTTAGCGCGTACCGTTCCTTTTATGTTCTCACTAAGTTGCTGGTAATATTGAGCTTTCTGACTTGCCCACAGGACTCAAATATGATTCCATGACGCTTATGAAGACTTTGTCCCGCAGTCATTGGATTCTCAGAAAGCACGCTCCGCTCATGGTGGGGCTGTTTCTGACGGTCTATTTCTCCTACCACATCGTCTATGGCGCCCGTAGTTTTACGCAGTTGCGTGCGCTCGAAGCCGAAGTGGCGTTGCGGGATCAGGAGCTGTTTGAGGTGCGAAGCGACCGGGAAATGCAGGAGTCCAAAGTTCGGATGATGCGTCCCGGATCGCTAAGCCGCGACCTTCTCGAGGAGCGCGCCCGCGTGGTTCTGGGCTATAAGCGTTCCGACGAATTCCTTCTTCTCGGAAATTAAATTATAAAACATGACGGCGTTGTGATTTTTTCTTTGTGTAACAGTATGTTGCACCGCACAAAACGTGCCTTTTCACTGGTCATGCCTCCCGAAATGGTGTAGCAAAAGGATCGGGTTTAATACCGTGTGTCTGTGCGTTCATAACGGGAGTTGTGTTTCTGTGGCATCCAGATCAAAAAGCAAGGCTTCACAAAAGACGAGTTCTGCGGGTTCTTCCGCGCCCTCCGTCGAGGAAATGAAAAAGCTTTATTACGATATGCTTCTGATCCGCCGTTTCGAGGAAAAGGCGGGCCAGCTTTACGGCATGGGCCTGATCGGCGGCTTCTGCCATCTCTATATCGGGCAGGAAGCGGTCGTCACCGGCATCCAGTCGCAGCAAAAGCCGCAGGATACGGTGGTCACTTCGTACCGCGATCACGCCCACATGCTGGCTTGCGGCATGGACCCCAACGGCATCATGGCCGAGCTGACCGGGCGCGTCACGGGCTATTCGCGCGGCAAGGGCGGCTCGATGCATATGTTCAGCATTGAGCGGAATTTCTTCGGCGGTCACGGCATCGTGGGCGCCAGCACCTCGATCGGCGCGGGCCTCGGCTTCGCGCATAAATACAAGGGCGATGGCGGTGTAGCGGTGGCCTATATGGGCGATGGCGCGTCTAACCAGGGCCAGACAGCGGAATGTTACAACATGGCCGCTCTTTGGAAACTGCCGATCCTGTTCGTCATTGAGAATAACCAGTACGGCATGGGCACCAGCGTATCCCGCTCCTCCGCCGGGCAGCTTTACCAGCGCGGCGCGGGCTACGGCATCCCCGGCGAGCAGGTGGACGGCATGGATGTCTTTACGGTGCAGACCGCCGCGAAGCAGGCGCTGGATTACATTCGCTCGGGCAACGGCCCCTACATTCTGGAGATGATGACCTACCGTTACCGTGGCCATTCCATGTCCGACCCGGCCAAATACCGAACCAAGGAAGAAGTCGAGAATATGAAGGAAAACAGGGACCCGATCGTGAGCCTTAAGGGCCGTATGTTCGAGGCGGGGATCACAGAAGACGATCTGAAATCGATTGAGAAAAAAATCAAGGATATCGTCAACGAGTCCGCGTCCTTCGCGCAGAGTTCGCCCGAGCCGGAGCCGATTGACCTCTGGACTGACGTACTGGTGGAGGCATAAAAAATGGCCATTCAAATTCTCATGCCCGCACTGTCCCCGACCATGA
Source organism: Alphaproteobacteria bacterium (assembly GCA_023384135.1). Lineage (GTDB taxonomy): Bacteria > Pseudomonadota > Alphaproteobacteria > Micavibrionales > Micavibrionaceae > JAGNKE01. Next base: position 107,110 of record JAHDXS010000001.1, read on the forward strand.
CCGAAGGCAATCTAGCCCGCTGGTTGAAATCCGAAGGTGAAAAGGTTGCGTCAGGCGACGTGATCGCCGAAATCGAAACCGACAAGGCCACAATGGAAGTCGAAGCGGTAGACGAAGGCATTATTGGAAAGATTCTGGTCCAAGCCGGCACCGAAGGCGTAGCCGTCAATACGCCCATCGCCGTTTTGCTTGAGGAAGGCGAAGGCGCCGACGCGATTGCAACCGTAGCCTCATCAGCCCCGAAGAACGGCGTCGCCGCGGCGCAACCCTTGGCGCAACTGGCAACGCACGCGGTCGGGCCGGCCGGACAGCCCGAAGGGCAGATGATCGAAAACCGCGACATTCTTTACGCGCAGGGTGCCATTATACCCCCGCCGCCTTTCGACGAGGCGGCCTTCACGGAAACAAAAGCGCAGACCGTGCGCGAAGCGCTCCGCGATGCGATGGCGCAGGAAATGCGCCGCGACCCGACCGTCTATCTGATGGGCGAGGAAGTGGCAGAGTATCAGGGCGCATATAAGGTTTCCCAAGGGCTTCTGGACGAATTCGGCAGCAAACGCGTGATCGACACCCCGATCACCGAGCACGGCTTCGCGGGCATCGCGGTCGGCTCCGCCATGAACGGCCTCCGTCCGATCGTGGAGTTCATGACGTGGAACTTCGGGATGCAGGCCATCGACCATATCATCAACTCCGCCGCCAAGACGCTCTACATGGCGGGCGGCAAGCTGGGTTGCCCCATCGTGTTCCGTGGCCCCAACGGCGCAGCATCCCGCGTGGGTGCGCAACATTCGCAGTGCTACGCGAGTTGGTACGCGCACGTGCCGGGCCTCAAGGTCGTCTCCCCGTGGTCGGGCGCGGACGCCAAGGGACTGCTGAAGGCCGCGATCCGCGATCCCAACCCGGTCGTTTTCCTCGAGAACGAGCTGCTCTATGGACAAACGCACGAAGTGCCTGTCTCCGACGATTATGTCGTCCCGTTGGGCCGCGCGAAAATCGAGCGCGCCGGAAAGGACGTAACCATCGTCGCCTTTTCCATCATGGTCGGCAAGGCCCTCGATGCCGCCGCGAAGCTGGCGGAAGAGGGGATAGACGCAGAAGTCATCAACCTGCGCACAATTCGGCCGCTCGACCGTCACACCATTCTCGAAAGCGTGAAAAAGACCAACCGCATAGTCTTTGCAGAAGAGGGATGGCCCTTCGCCGGAATAGGCGCGGAGATCGCCGCTCTGGTCGGCGAGCATGCTTTCGACTATCTCGACGCCCCGTTGGCGCGGGTGTGCGCCGCAGACGTGCCGCTGCCCTATGCGGCCAATCTGGAGGCGCTGGCCTTGCCGCAAGCCGCGCATATTGTCGAAGCCGTAAAGAAAGTCTGCTATAGAAAAAACCGCACGACAGGCCCTTAACCCGGAGGCTCGCAATGACAATCGCAAGAACGCTCTTACTCTCCTCGGCACTTCTTCTGTTAACGGCCGCACCGGCCATGGCGGAAGTGGTCGCAACCGTCGCGGCCCCAGCGGGCGCAAGCAGTCCGCGATGCCGCCTCATCGAAACGGTGAATTTCGGAATCAACTTCGGAAACGTGACTTTGGATGCCGCTTCGGCCCGCTCCTACGTGAACGACAGAATTGCCGAGGTTCAGACCATGGCCAAGGAAATCGGCCTGGACTCTCTGGAAGTCAACAACATGAACTACAATCTCTACAGCAACACCAATAACTACACCTACGCCGGAAGCGCCCAACCGCAGACTCAACTGCAACTGAACGGAAACGTGACGTTCATTATGGCAGACGCCAATAAAGCCATGGAACTGATGGAAAAAGTCAGCCAGAAAGGCTTCAACGTAACCTTCTCTTTAAACGCCCACAGGCAGTGCAATTAAAGGAATTGAAACGATGACAAAACTCAAAATCAATCCAGTTTTAACGTTTGCCGCTTTGGCGTTTTTGGGCGGCTTTACGGCGAACTCAGCCTCCGCGCAGTCCATGGACAAGGCCGAACGTAAATGCACCTCGCGCGAGGAAGTGAATCTCAGCGTGAACTTTGAAAACCAGATCATCGAGGTTAAGCAAGCCGTAACCTACATTGACGACCGCATCAAGGAAATCGAAGCCATCGCCAAAGAAAGCGGCGTAGGAGACATCGAACTGAAGGGCAAGAACGTCAACATCAATTCCAACCAGAATAAATACCGCCACCAGATGCAGGGCCTTCCCGAGCCGTCGCCCACGGCGGTCAGCCTGAACGGCAGCGCAAGCTTCAGCCTTGAAAACGGCGAGCAGGCGGGCGCGTTCATAGAAGCGCTGCAAAACAAGGGTTTTAACATCAATTTCAGAATGAGTATGAACCGCCAATGCCGATAAACGTAACGATGCCCGCACTTTCGCCGACCATGACCGAGGGCACGCTCTCGCGCTGGCTCAAGGCCGAAGGGGATAAAGTCGCCGCCGGAGACATCATCGCCGAGATCGAAACCGATAAGGCCACGATGGAAGTCGAAGCCGTGGATGAGGGCGTCATCGGCAAAATTCTTGTGAAGGCCGGAACCGAAGGCGTGGCCGTGAATACGCCCATCGCGATCCTGCTTGAAGACGGCGAGGACGCCTCGGCAATAGCGAAAGCGCCAGCCCCTGCTGCGCCCGCTCCGAAGGCTGCGGCTTCCGCCGCTGCTCCGCCTTCCGCATCCAAGGCGCCCGTGTCGGCCCCGCAAACATCAAGCGACGGTCACAGAGTGTTTGCCAGCCCGCTCGCCAAACGTCTCGCCAAGGAAAGCGGCGTCGATATGTCCGCCCTGCGTGGGTCCGGTCCGCATGGCCGCATCGTCAAGGCGGATATCGAACGCGCGGTCCGCCAGGGCGCTGCTCCGGCCCCCACGGCCAAATCTTCCACCGCGCCCGCGCAACTCACGCCGGGCGGCGATTACGAGGTCAACGCCTTCGGCATGGCCTACCGCAAGATCCCGAACAACAACATCAAAAAAATCACGGCAAAGCGCCTTGTCGAATCCAAGCAGACCGTCCCACACTTTTATCTGACCATCGATTGCCGCCTCGACGCCCTCATGGCCGCGCGGCAGGAGATCAACGATCAGGCCGACGGTAAATACAAGCTCTCCGTCAACGATTTCCTGGTCAAGGCGGCGGCGATGGCTCTGAAAGCCTATCCCCCCGCGAACGTCTCATGGTCGGATGAAGCTGTGCTTCAATACCTTAAGGCGGATATATCGGTGGCGGTATCAACCCCCAACGGCCTGATTACGCCCATCGTCCGCAACGCGGAAGACAAGGGCCTCGTGCAGATATCGAACGAGGTCAAGGATCTCGCCAAGCGCGCACGTGATGGCAAGCTCAAGCCCGAGGAGTTTCAGGGTGGATCATTTACGATATCGAACCTCGGCATGTTCGGCATCCGTGAATTTGGAGCGATCATCAACCCGCCGCAGGCCTGTATTCTGGCCATCGGTGCGGGCGAGCAACGCGCGGTCGTCGAAAAGGGCGAGGTGAAGGTGCGCACGATGATGAGTTGTACCCTGTCCGTGGATCACCGCGCGGTGGACGGCGCGATCGGGGCGGAATACCTGCAAGTCTTCAAGAAGTACGTTGAAAACCCCGTCAGCATGTTGCTTTAGGCAAATGCGAGGAAGGAAAGCGGTTTGATCGATAAACGGCCGATCATTGGCGTGATGGGCTCGCACGAAAAGCCGTGGGAGCAATTCGCGCATCCTCTGGGCCGCATGATCGCCGAGCACGACTATCATCTTCTGACGGGCGCAGGCGGGGGAGCCATGACCGCCGTATCCAAGGGGTTCGTGGAGGTTCAAAACCGAGCGGGCTATAGCATCGGCATCGTCCCGACATTGGAATACAGCGGCGATTTCGTCACCTCCGAAATCTACCCCAACCCCTATATCGAAGTGCCCATCCTGACGCCCCTCGACTCAAAGGCGCAGAAGGACGTACGCCCGTTCAGCCGGAATTACGTGAATATTATGAGCAGCCACGCGATCATCGCCCTGCCCGGGGATCACGGAACCAAGAACGAAGTCTCGCTGGCGCTGACCTTCGGAAAGCCGCTGATCCTTTTTGGGCCGGAAGACGCCTTTGAGAGATTCCCCGGCCATCCCTCGCGCACGGATGACATACACGAGGTACGCGAGTTTCTAGAGCGGGTGACCGCAAAATTCCGGCACGGCGATGAGAAATAATGATTGAGAAACGGAAAGGTCTGAAGACATGAGTAACGCGAAAACGGTTGATCTGATTGTCATAGGCGGCGGGCCGGGCGGATACGTCGCGGCCATTCGCGGGGCGCAGCTGGGCATGAAGGTCGCGGTGGTAGAGGCCAACCATTTGGGAGGAATATGCCTGAACTGGGGGTGCATCCCGACCAAGGCGCTCCTGCGCAGCAGCGAAATCAACCATCTGCTCCATAACCTTGAACAGTTTGGATTTACTGCGAAGGAGGTCTCCTTCGACATCAAAAAAATCGTCGCCCGCTCGCGCGGCGTGGCCTCGCAGCTTTCCAAGGGCATCCAGCATCTCCTCAAGAAAAACAAGGTCGAGGTCTTCGACGGCTGGGGCAAGCTGGCCGGGCAGGGGAAGGTCACGGTGGAGAAAGACGGCAAGACGATCGCCGATCTCACCGCCAAGCATATCATTATCGCCACGGGCGCGCGCGCCCGCGTCTTGCCGGGGCTGGAGCCGGACGGCAAACAGGTCTGGACCTACAAGGAGGCGATGATTCCCGAAGCCATGCCCAAATCCCTTCTGGTCGTCGGCTCCGGCGCGATCGGCATTGAGTTCGCCAGTTTCTACCGCAATCTCGGCGCGGAGGTGACCGTTGTGGAGGTAATGGACCGCATCCTGCCCGTAGAGGACGAGGAAATCTCGGCATTCGCGCATAAAGCTTTCGAGAAACAGGGTATGAAGCTCATCACGGGCGCAAAGGTCACCAAGCTGGATAAGACCGCCAAATCGGTCACGGCCACAGTTGAAACCGCGAAGGGCAAGCAGGAAATCACAGTCGAGAAAGTTATCATGGCCGTGGGCGTGGTCGGCAACACGGAGAATATCGGCCTCGAAAAAACCAAGGTCAAAATTGATCGCGGCCATATCGTCACCAATGAATGGCTGGCGACAGATGAGCCGGGAATCTACGCCATCGGCGACGTGACCGCGCCGCCGTGGCTCGCGCACAAGGCCAGCCATGAAGGCGTGATCTGCGTTGAAAAAATCGCTGGCGTGAAAGACGTGCACCCGATGAAAAAAGAGAACATCCCCGGCTGCACCTATTGCTCGCCGCAGATCGCCTCCGTCGGCCTCACCGAAAAAGCCGCGAAGGAAAAAGGCTATAAAATCAAGGTTGGCCGCTTCCCCTTCATCGGCAACGGCAAGGCGATAGCGCTCGGCGAGCCCGAGGGGCTGGTCAAGACGATCTTCGATGAAAAGACGGGCGAACTGCTGGGCGCGCACATGGTTGGCGCGGAAGTCACCGAAATGATTCAAGGCTATGGTATTGCTAAAACCCTTGAAACGACAGAATTGGACCTGATGCACACCATCTTCCCGCACCCGACATTATCTGAGATGATGCACGAGAGCGTTTTGAATGCCTACGGCAAGGCCATACATTTTTAGAGCTATCAAAGGCGGATATAATGAAAACACGACTCAAGGCAGGAAAATGGTTTCTGTCCCTCTGCGTTTTCGCAGCCAGCTTTGCCGCAATCCATGAAGTTCTTGCGCAGTCTGAGCCTGCCCCCGCCCCCGCCGAAGAGGCGCAAGCCCAGACGCTTGAAGAACGTGCGGTCAGGGACCTGTTCAAGACATTGGCCGAGTTTTACACGTTTGATCAACCCAATCTCGAAAAGATGATGGCGTTCATAGAGCCCCGCATCGACCCGTCTGCCCGTTTCCAGACGGAGATGCACATCAACGAGCTTACCCAGCCTGAGTTTAAACGCTACAACAAGAAGCAGCTTTTGGACGATATACGGCAAAACTACCCGAAGGCATACGAATCCAAGGCTAAATACAAAATTGAGGCTATTCGGCTCTCTGAAGACGGCAAAAGGGTGGACGTAAATTACCATGTCTGGCTGGACTCAAAGTTTGCCAGCCAGGAACCGCAAACAGGTCGTAAGGCAGAAATACGCCTCAGGTCGCTGTCTGTCTGTGACGATGTGCTCAGGCGGGCCGAAGACCTCCTGAAAATCGTGGAAAGCAAGTGCGTTCAGGACGTTTCTATTGCGAAACCCGTGTTTTTGGAGTAATCCTGCACCCCGGTCAGGAGATTATTGAAAATGACATATAACCCCGAACTGCTGGACAAGGCCAAGCGCCACCCGGAAAAGCAAAAAAACCCGGACCGCCCCTCCGGGCGTAAGCCGGAATGGATCCGCGTGCCCGCACCGCAGGGGGGTAAATATAAGGAAACGCTCGATATCGTCCGCAAGAATAAGCTGACGACCGTTTGCGAGGAGGCCGGCTGCCCCAATATCGGCGAATGCTGGCAGAAAAAGCACGCGACCTTCATGATCATGGGCGAAGTCTGCACCCGCGCCTGCGCGTTCTGTAACGTGGCGACGGGCAAGCCCGAGGAACTCGACAAACTCGAACCTCTGCGCATCGGCGTGGCCGTCAAGCAGATGAATTTGAGCCACGTGGTCATCACGTCCGTTGACCGGGACGACCTCAAGGACGGGGGCGCAGACCATTTCGCCAAGACGATCCAGGCGGTCCGCATGAAAAGCCCGGAAACGACTATCGAAATCCTGCCCGGCGATTTCCGGGGCTGTATGGACTCGCTCGATCAGGTCATCCGCGCGAAACCCGATGTCTTCAACCACAATTTGGAAACCGTGCCGCGGCTCTACCCGACGATCCGCCCCGGCGCACGTTATTTCCGCTCCCTCCGCTTGCTCCAGCGCGTGAAAGAAGTGGACCCACAGCAATTCACGAAGTCCGGCCTGATGGTCGGCCTCGGCGAAACGAAGGAAGAGGTCGCTCAGGTCATGGACGATATGCGCGCCGCCGGCATCGATTTCATCACCATCGGCCAGTATCTCCAGCCGACGCCCAAACACGCGCCGCTCGAACGCTACTGGACTCCAGAGGAATTTGAGCAGCTGACCAGAATGGCCAAGGCCAAGGGGTTCCTGATGGTCTCGGCCTCGCCTTTGACACGCTCCTCACACCACGCGGGCGACGATTTCCTGAAGCTTAAAGCCGCGCGGGAAGCCAAGCTGGGTAAAACCAGTGCAGCGGAATAGAAGGCCGAACGAAACAGCGGCATGACCCGGCACATCGAACAGCGCAACCTCCCCTATACGCCAGAACAGCTTTTCGGCCTTGTCGCCGAAGTTGATAAATATTCCGAATTCCTCCCTTGGTGCCTGAGCAGCGTCATCAAAAGGCGCGAGGGCAATGTATTCTACGCTGATCTTGTCATCGGCTATAAAGTCGTGCGCGAGAAATTCGGATCGAAAGTAACGCTCGCCCACCCTGAGCGCATCGACGTCCAATATCTCTCCGGTCCGATGAAATACCTGACCAACCAGTGGAAATTCATCCGCGAGCCGGACGGCTCATGCACGATCGACTTCTACGTGGATTTTGAATTTAAAAACCGGGTATTGCAGGGCCTGATGGGCGCGTTCTTTAATGAACTCGTCCGACGTATGGTCTCGGCGTTTGAGCAGCGAGCCAAAAGCCTCTACGGCGAAAGCGGTATTAAAGCGGCTACGCTGTCTGGGTTGGTGCCAGACGCTCAATCAAAAACATAAGGGATTCACGGCAACTCGCGGCACGAATCTCGCTGCGGCTCCCTGCAAATTTAAATTCTTTTGCCTTACAGAAAGAATCCGTAGCAACGGCGATATAAACCAGCCCGACGGGCTTCTGCGGGGTGGCGCCGCCCGGGCCGGCGATGCCCGTCACGGAAACAGAAATCGCGGCACGGCTATTGCGTAATGCGCCGATGGCCATCGCCTCCGCACATTCCGCGCTGACCGCACCCTGAGTTTCAAGAACCTGAAGGGGAACACCTAAAAGCGTCTGTTTTGCAGCGTTACAGTACGTGACATAACCTCGTTCAAAGATACTCGATGAGCCAGCCCGCTCGGTAATCAGGGCGGAAATCAAACCGCCGGTGCAGGATTCAGCCGTCACCAGTTTCTTGCGCTGCGAGAGCAAAAGCCCCGAAACCTCATCAACCAAGCCGAGCAAAACGGGATCAGAAAACATAGCTCAACACCATAACACACACCGCCGCCATGATGCCGGCGACGATATCGTCGCCCATCACTCCGGCTGCACCTTCGACATCCCTGTCAAAATACGAAACCGGCCAAGGTTTCAGAATATCAAAAAACCTGAACAGCACGAATGAAAGCAAATACAGAGGCAAACTTCCGTAGGCCGGAATCATGGCGATCCACTGTCCGGCGACCTCATCAATCACGATCATTTTTGAATCATGCGTTTGCACGTCACGGTCAAAACGATCGGCAGCCCACAGGCCCACGATACTAACGATTAGGACAGAAACAAACAGCAGCATAAGGCCGCCAAACCAAAGGAGAAGCCAGCCGCAAATAAGCCCGCCAAGGCTGCCCCATGTTCCGGGAGCAGGCGAGAGGAAGCCACAGCCGAACCAACTGGCCAGCCAGACATGCGGCGCTTTCAGATTAATATTCTCAGGATACAAAAAACGTATGGTCATCCGGGACGCCCCCTGGGCAGAGCGACATTCACAGCGGCCTGCGCGGCGATCCCCTCGCGCCGTCCTGTAAAACCAAGCCCTTCGGTGGTTGTTGCCTTGATATTAATCCGATCAGGTGGTACGGCAAGAATTTCGGCGATCCGCGCGACGATGGCGTCTCTGTGCGGCCCGATTTTCGGAGCTTCGCAAATCATCGTGATGTCGGCATTGATTAGATAGCCACCCTTTTGCTTGAGCAGATCGGAGGCATGCTTCAAAAACGCGGCGCTGTCCATTCCCTTGAAGGCGGGGTTGGACGGCGGAAAATGTGTGCCGATATCGCCCCCGCCGATCGCGCCAAGAATTGCATCGGTCAACGCATGCAATCCGACATCAGCATCCGAATGCCCCGCAAGCCTTCGCCCGAACGGAATATCGACACCGCATAAACGGATGGATTGCGGGCTGTCCTCCGTTTCGGCGAAGGCATGCACGTCGTATCCAGTTCCCGTACGCGTTTCTATTTCACTCATCGCTGCATACATCTCTTCGGCCACGGCCAAGTCTTTCGGGTAGGTAATTTTCAAATTGAGGGGCGAGCCTTGTACTAGTTTTACATCCACGCCCATCGCGCGGACAAGCCCCGCATCGTCGGTAGCTTCAAGTTCGGCGGGGCTTTCCATGTGTGCCTTTTTAATCACACCCAAACGGAAAGCCTGAGGTGTCTGTACGGCCCAAAGGTTTGTCCGCTGCGCAGGTTCACCACAAAAAGGGTCGCCCTCCCGCATTAAGGCATACAGAACCGTGTCAGCAACCGGGTGAGCCAGGGTCGCCGCTTCCGCCCCATCGGCGATGGTTTGAACCAAAGCCATGATATCCTCTTGCCGAACGAAAGGACGCGCAGCATCATGAATGAGCACAATCGCCCTGTCATCAGCAGAAGGAAGAGCCTCTAAGCCCTTAAAAACGCTTTCTTTTCGAGTTTTGCCGCCCGGAATGGGGGAGGGGAGGGAAAACCCTTTGACAGCCGCTTCGTAAAGCGGAGAATGTTCGGGATTGATGACTGTAATCAGGCTGTCCAGCCCGGGAATCTGCCTGAAAGTGTTCAAGGAATGACGGAGAATCGGTTGTCCGCCCAAAGGGCAGTATTGCTTGGGTACGGTCTGTCCCGACCGTACGCCCCCGCCCGCCGCCACAAGGACCACATGAAATCTGGGTATAAGGCTCATGAGAGTGTTGTATTCCCACAAGAATTGTTGTAAATGTGCAACACCTCAAGGATGAGCAGTTCATACACTTACCACAACCGGGAGCCGCTTTGACAGAAGAAACCGCACAAGACGGGCAACCGGCCAAAACGGAATCCGGTACGATTTTCGGCTTGCAGGCAGGAAACCTTCTGGCACGATTCCTTTCGTCGCTCAAGTTTTCCACGCTACGCCGCCGTTCATGGCGTACGAAGGCGTCGCTCTTTCTGGTAATAGCGGCCATTGCTAGTGGTTTTGCAACCTACGCAGCCCTGACTGATACGCCGCCTTTTGGAAATGATCCGCAGACTGTGATCTGGCTGCTGAATATCGATCTCGTCCTCCTCATGCTTCTGGTCGCCTTGATCGCCAAGCGCCTGGTGGCAATCTGGAGCGGGCGGAAAAGAGGAATCGCCGGATCGCATCTTCATGTGCGCCTGGTCTACATTTTCAGCTTTCTGGCCGCTGCCCCGACGATCATCATGACGGTATTCTCCGCATTCTTTTTCCATTTCGGCGTGCAGACATGGTTCAGCGAGCGTGTGCACACGGCAATCAACGAGTCACTGGCCGTTGCTGAATCGTACCTTGAGGAGCATAAACAGGTGATCCGCGCGGACGCGATGGCCATGGCGGGCGACCTCGACCGTCAGGCGGATATCCTTCTGAGCAGGCCCAAAGCCTTGGAGACTGTGATCGACACACAGTCCATGCTGCGAAACTTGCCCGAGGCGATTATCTTTGACAAGAGCGGCAAGGTTCTTGCGCGTTCTGATCTGACTCTCTCTTTGGAATTTGAAAAGGTTCCGCCCGAACTTCTGAAGGAAGCCGATCTTGGTGAGGTCATCCTGCGCACAGGCGAAAACCGTGACCGCGTGCGGGCGCTCATCAAACTGGACAATTTCGACGATTCATATCTGTTTGTAGGTCGTATGGTAGACCAGCAGGTGCTCAAACACCTCTCCACGACGGCGGCGGCGGTAGAAGACTACGCGCAGCTTCAAACATCGTTCGCCGGGATGCAGATCACGGTCACGCTGCTCTTCGTCGTGGTGGGATTGCTAATGCTGCTCGCGGCGATATGGTTCAGCTTGATTCTGGCGCGTGAGCTTGTAACGCCGATCACCGAACTGATTTCGACCTCCGACCGGGTCCGCTCGGGCGATTTGACGGCGAGAGTTCCCGAGGAGAAATCCCTTGAGGAATTTGAGTATTTGGCGAAGTCCTTCAACCGAATGACCCGCCAAATCCAGCAACAACAGCAGGAACTGATAAGGGCGAACAGGCAAATTGATATGCGCCGTCGCTTGACCGAGAGCGTTCTCAAGGGCGTATCTTCAGGCGTGATCGGAATGGATGAAACGGGAATTATAAATCTGGCGAATGCAAGCGCCGTCGGGCTTCTGGACATTGAGCAGGACGATCTCACCGGCCAGCATATTTTTGAGATCATTCCTGAAATACGTGAACTAATGGAGGCCGCGCTTAAAACGCCAGGTAAAACGGCACAAAATGAAATCATGCTTGAACGAGGCGTGGGGGCTTCACGGCAAAGGCGTATATTCCTCTTCAGGATCGGCACGGAGACGACAAGCGATACTAGTAAAAATGTAATCCTGACCTTTGACGATATTACTGAGTTTCAGGCAGCCCAGAGAAAAGCCGCATGGTCGGACGTCGCTCGCCGCATCGCTCATGAAATCAAGAATCCTCTAACGCCTATTCAACTTTCGGCGGAGCGGCTCAAACGAAAATATCTCTCTCAGATAAAAGACGATGCAGAGACCTTCTCGGACTGCACGCAAACGATTATCCGCCACGTCGAGGATATCGGGCGAATGGTAGACGAGTTTTCGGCTTTTGCGCGTATGCCCGAACCTGTGATGAAGCCATCCTCTCTTGTACGTCAGATCCGTGAGTCCCTGATCCTTTCGCAGCAAGCGCACACGGATATCAAGTTTGAAATTTCGGTCGATCCGAGAGTTGAAAGCGCCAGGGTAGAATTGGACTCCGTACAGATTAGACAGGTTATAAATAACCTGATCCAGAACGCGGTCGATTCAATCAAGGCCCGCAACCAAGAGAGGACGCCTTCTCAATCAAAAATAAATATACTGATATCTCAATCGCTTCCTCATGAAGCCTTTGTCGCAATCACTGATAGCGGGCAAGGGCTTCCGGCCCATGAAAGCCCTGCAAGACTGGCCGAACCTTACGTTACCCACAAACCTAAAGGCACCGGGCTTGGTCTAGCCATCGTGAAGAAAATCATGGATGATCATCGCGGGCGTCTGGTCATAGGTTTGGCGGACTGGATTAAAGAGGCTCCCGGCTGGTCTGCGCTCGATGGGGCTACGCTGGCAATCGTATTTCCCTTAAAAACTTCCACGCAGGCACAAATTGAAAGCCCGGAAACCGGAGAACAGGCTCCAGGCAAGAAGGAGGTGGCATAATATGGCAGCAGATATTCTGATCGTAGACGACGAGGAAGATATAAGAAACCTCATCAAGGGGATTCTGGAAGATGAAGGCTATATGCCTCGTACGGCCTCCAGCGCTAAACTGGCCTATCAGGCGATAGAATCTAGAGTGCCGGATGTGGTTATTCAGGATATCTGGCTTCAGGGCAGCTCAGACGACGGGTTAAAAATTCTTGAGAACGTCAAAGCCCGCCACCCGAATGTCGCGTTTGTGATGATCAGCGGCCACGGCACAATTGAAACCGCAGTGTCCGCGATAAAAATGGGCGCCTACGACTTTATCGAAAAGCCCTTCAAGGCCGACCGTCTTCTGGTGATGATTGGCCGTGCACTTGAGCATGTTGCCTTGCGCCGCGAAAACGATAGCCTACGCCGCCGTGCCGAGAGCATAGAAGAGGAAATCACGGGTGAATCACAAATTATTAAAAACTTGCAAAGCATTCTGGATCGTGTGGCCACAGCAAACAGCAGGGTCCTGTTAACCGGAGAACCCGGAACGGGCAAGAACCTTGCTGCACGGTACATACATGCGCAATCCAAGCGCGCGGATGCTCCGTTTATGATTCTCAACTGCTCAACGTATAACCCTGAGCGGCTGGAGCTTGAAATTTTTGGTTCGTCAAACGGCTATAACGGTGAACCAGCAAAGCCCGGCATACTTGATTTAGCAAACGGTGGAACCATCCTGCTTGATGAAGTCGGCGACCTCCCGATTGAAATTCAGGGGAGGCTGGTAAGGGTCCTTCAGGAGGAGAGCTTTCAGAGGCTGGGCAGCGCCGAGCGCATACAAACGGATATTCGTTTTATCGCTTCGAGCAACCACAATCTTGAAGACATTATGACCCAAGGGCGCTTTAGACAAGACCTGTTCTATCGCCTAAACGTCGTTCCAATTAATATGCCCCCTCTCAGAAAACGCCGTAACGACATACCGGCCTTGATCGATAATCTTTTTAAAGTCATATCCAAAGTACCGGAAGCCAGGCCGCCCCGCTTCAATGAACAAGCCATGTCTGTGCTTCAGGCCTATAACTGGCCGGGAAACATCAGGCAACTTAGAAACACCCTCGAATGGGTTCTAATCATGGCAGGCTCCTCAGGCAAAGAGGAGTTTGCCCTTGAGGATCTGCCGCCCGAAATCAGAGGAAACACGCTTGCAGCCAACTCCGAAACTACGGGCGTACAGGATCTAGTACACCTTCCCCTGCGCGATGCGCGCGAAATCTTCGAGCGCGACTATTTGCTTGCCCAGATCCAACGTTTTGGCGGTAATATCTCCAAAACCGCTCAATTCGTAGGAATGGAGCGCTCGGCCTTGCACCGAAAAATGAAGTCTCTCGGCGTATTCTCGGAGGAGGGAAGGGGTGAAGGAGAAGCCGAAGCCCCGGCCAAGCTGAAAAGGGCTTGAGTTCCCCTCTAACTTCCTCCATCTTTTCGTAAAACAGGAGCCATTCCATGCGTGTGATTATATGTGGCCTCGGGCAGGTCGGTAAAAGCCTCGCAGAATACCTGGCCGGCGAGAATAACGACGTTACGGTCATCGATAGCAGTCCGGCTTTGGTTTCCGAAGTTCAGAACGAATTGGATCTCAAGGCCATCGTCGGCCACGCCAGTGATCCCGAAATTCTAAAAAAGGCTGGTGCAAGCGAGGCGGATTTATTAATTGCCGTAACAGATTCCGATGAAGTCAATATGGTCGCGTGTCAGGTCGGACACTCCCTGTTTGGGGTGCCCAAGAAAATCGCGCGCATCCGCAATCAATGCTACCTTGATCCGTCTTGGTCAAATCTTTTCAGCCGTTCTCACATGCCGATCGACGTGATCGTGTCGCCGGAGGTTCTGGTGGCCAAGGAAATTTATCAGCGGCTTTCTGTGCCTGGTACGACAACAGTCATCAAATTAGGGGAAGGAAAGGCTCACCTTATAGGCTTAATATGCCTTGAAGACTGCCCGCTTCTGAATACAAGCCTTGGCCAGCTTGGAAACTTGTTCCCGGATATTGCCTTCCGTGTCCTTTCGATTTTCCGCAACAATCGGACAATACTGCCTGACGATAATGATATGCTGCAAGTCGGTGACGAAGCCTACGTCGTTTTGGACTCGAAGCACCTCCGCCGTGTTTTGGCGGCATTCGGACATCTTGAGAAAGAAGCCCGCAAAATTATTATCTCCGGTGGCGGCAACATCGGGCTTTCTCTGGTAAAATTCCTGCAAACGCATGTTTACGGCTTGGATATCCGTATAATCGAGCGCCGCCCCGAACGCGCACGTTTTTTGAGTGAAGAACTCGAAAACGTCGTCGTGCTTCAGGGGGATACGCTTGATCGGGATATACTGGAGGAAGCCTCAATTCAAACCTCCGAAACGCTGGTCGCGTTGATGAACGACGACGAGAGCAACATTCTGGGCTCTCTGCTTGCGAAGCAATACGGCTGTTCGCGCGTCATCACGCTTGTAAACAACAACGCGTATTATCCTCTTGTCGGTCCTTTGGGTATAGACGTTATGGTTTCGCCGAAATCCATCATTGTCGCCAGCATTATGCAGCACGTCAGACGAGGGCGCATCAAGGGGCTTCACACACTGCGAGACGGATCTCTTGAGGTAATAGAAGCTGAAATATCCGATAGTTCGGCAATAGCCAACACCTTAGTCGAGGAATTGGAGCTGCCGCGTGAAATCGTTCTGGGGGCAGTTATCAGGGGCGATGACGTCATTCTGCCTTCGCCGGAAACTGAGTTACGACCACACGACCATGTAATTTTTATTCTAACGCGCGAGCATGCAAGCGAAGTCGAAAAACTTTTCTCCGTGCAGGTCGATTTCTTTTAAGGGCCGTTATGAAACTCGGTGTATTCGACTCCGGACTCGGCGGCCTTCTGATCGCAAAAGCCATACGCGATCGTCTGCCGGATCTGAATATGCTCTATTACGGCGATACACTGCACCTGCCTTATGGCAACAGGTCGCCTGAGGCGATATACGAATATGCCCGCCGCTCGATGGAATATCTGTTCAGGCAGGATTGCCGCCTGGTTGTCGTGGCCTGCAATACGGTCAGCGCCACCGCTCTGCGCCGCTTGCAGCAGGAATATCTCCCCTCCTGTCCTTGGCCGGAGCGGCGGATTCTGGGGGTCGTTGTGCCAACTTTGGAAACGGCGATCGAGCGCGGCCATAAAAAAATTGGCGTGCTTGGAACCAACCATACCGTCCGCTCGGATGTTTACAGGCAGGAGCTTCAGAAGCTCGATCCTGAAATCGAAATCGTCCAAAACGCCGCGCCTCTGCTCGTGCCCATGATTGAGAACGACGGCATGCCCTGGATACAGCCCGTCCTCGAACATTACATGCACCCGCTGATCATGGCGCAAAGCCAGTGCGTTATTCTGGGCTGCACGCACTATTCGCTCTTGCTGGACCAAATCCAGAATTTGGCGGGGCAGGGCACGGCAATCCTCTCTCAGGGTGAAATCATACCGGGTAAATTAGCGGACTATCTTAACCGCCACCCGGAAATCGCGGGCGATATCGGCAGGACTGGCGAGGCCCGTTATGTCGTCAGCGATCTGACCGACAGCTACAAAAAAGCCGCAGAAAGCCTTTACGGCGGCCCCTTAAACATAGAAAAGATTCAGGAAGCGCAATAACCATGACGGACTTGAAAAGACCCAAAGCTTTGTTTTTCGATTGGGACGGAACTCTGGCGGATAGCTATGCCTTCCTGAACGATGCGCACTCCAGTGTCTTGCAGGCTCTGGGCTTCACGCCCTTCCGAAAAGATGAGTTCAAGGACTATTTCGGCAAGCCGCGCGAAATTCTCTACCGCCAAATCTACAAAGATAAATCCGAAGACGCCAAAATCCTGTTCGAGGCGTACGTCAACGAAAATTCGCACAAACTGGCCTACATGCCCGGCGCGGACGCTCTGCTCAAAAAGCTGCATGAACACGAAATCTCTCTCGGCGTCGTTAGCAACAAAAAGGGCTCTATCGTGCGCCGTGAGATCGAGAATTTCGGCTGGGGCGGCTTTTTCGGTGTGGTTGTCGCGGCAGGGGAGGCGAGTGCAGATAAACCGTCGGGTGCCCCGCTGCTTCTGGCCATCGAACGCGCAGGCCTAAAGGACAGGGCGCCGCACGTCTGGTATGTCGGTGATACGGAAATAGACCTGCACTGCGCAAAAGAAGCCAACTGCCCGGCAGTGCTCGTCGCCCCTCACGGTCCCGGGGAGATAAAAATACATGAATATAATCCTATAAAGATTGTGGCCGATTGCCCCGAGTTACTGGAGTTTTTGGTTGCATTAAACCCGTAAATGGCTAAAAAATATGGTCTGAGGCCGTTCTTGAACAAAGATAAAGTCTTGACGCTAAAGTAAAAATAAAAACAACAACAAGGAATAAAATAATGTCTGAGAAAATTCAAAATGTACAAGACGTCTTCCTAAACAAAATCCGTAAGGAAAAAATGGCCGTAACGGTTTTCCTCGTCAACGGGGTCAAGCTGCAAGGCATCGTAACCTGGTTCGACAATTTCTGTATTCTTCTGCGCCGCGACTCTCACATCCAGCTGATCTACAAGCACGCCGTCTCCACCATCATGCCCGGCGGCCCGCTGAATCTGAAAGACGACGACGGCAAAGACTCGGACGACGCTTGACCAAGCAAAAGCCGCTAAAGAGTAATAAGACGCAAGGCCACGCGGCTCACGGTACAGGTGAGACCGCCTACATCATACAGCCTATAAGCCAGGTAAAGCCTCCCTCACGCAGCATGGAAGACATACTGGAGGAGGGGTACGGCTTGGCGCGGGCGATTTCCTTGCGTGTCGTGGGATCGCGCATCACAAAGTTTCAGAGGATTAACCCGGCGCTGTTCATCGGAAAGGGAACGGCCGAAGAAATCGCGCTCGAACTCGAAGAGCTTGAGCCGTCGGTCGTAATCGTCAATCACGCGCTCTCGCCCGTCCAGCAGCGTAACCTCGAAAACGCGCTCAAGGCCAAGGTGATCGACCGAACCGGGCTGATCCTTGAAATCTTCGGCGAGCGCGCACAGACGAAGGAGGGCCGTCTGCAAGTCGAACTCGCTGCCCTCGAATACCAGCGCTCAAGGCTGGTGCGTTCATGGACTCACCTAGAGCGGCAACGCGGGGGCGCCGGATTCATGGGCGGGCCGGGGGAGCGGCAGATCGAACTCGACCGCCGCCAGATCTCAGAAAAAATCATGCGCCTTAAGATCGAACTGCTCGATGTCAGGCGAACGCGCGATCTAGGGCGCAAAAGCCGCGAGCGCGTTCCGTATCCGGTTGTCTCCCTGGTGGGCTATACGAACGCTGGAAAATCGACGCTCTTTAACACGCTGACCGGCGCAGGGGTCTTCGCTGAGGATATGCCGTTCGCAACGCTTGATCCGACCATGCGCCGCCTGAAACTGCCGAACAAACAAGAGGTTATTCTCTCTGATACCGTTGGATTTATCGCTGATCTTCCCACACATCTTGTCGCAGCCTTCCGCGCGACTTTGGAACAAGTCGTATATGCAGACGTTATCTTGCACGTGATCGACGTATCCCGCTCCGATTACAGACAGCAAAGAGATGATGTAATCTCTATTTTGGGCGATCTTGACGTGGAGTATGAAACCGATAAACGGATAATCGAAATCTACAACAAAACCGACCTTCTGGACCCCGAGTCCCTGGCCGACCTCAAACGCCATTGTAATTTTGGGGGCGGTAAGGCGGTCATGCTCTCGGCTCTGAAAAGGCACGGTACTGACAGTCTCCTGAAAATGATCGCCGAGCAGACGGCGCGCGAACGGGCCATGTTTACTTACAACCTCAAGCCAGAAGACGGTAAGGCGCTGGCGTGGCTCTATGCGCACGGGGAAGTCAGCGACAAAAAAATGTCAGGAAAGTCTCTGAAAGTAGAGGTATATATGGGTGCCGTGGATCGAGATAAATTTGCGGCCCGCTTTTCCTACCAACCGCTTGGGGCAACGTCTAAAAAGAAAGCCTGATACCGTAAGTCAGGCTGTGCCGCGCTCTCTGCGCTTTTGCTCATTCCAGCTATTGGTCATTTCATCCAAAGACGTTTGCTCAAGAATTTTTCCCTGCGCCTTCAAATCATGTTCAAGACCACGGAAGCGCCGCTCGAATTTGCCATTGCACTGGCGAAGTGCATCTTCGCTGTTAAGGCCCAGCATGCGTCCGACATTCGCCAGAACGAAAAGCATGTCGCCGAGCTCTTCCGCTTGTTCGCCCGCGCTCCCGGTCTTGATCGCTTCGCGCAGTTCTAAAAACTCCTCATCGAGCTTCGCCAGCGCGTCTTCAATCCGGCTCCATTTAAATCCGACCTTGGCGGCGCGGGATTGCAGCTTCTGCGCACGGAGCAGGGCGGGGAGAGCGGCCGTAACGCCGTCAAGGGCGCTGACCGCCGCGCCTCCGGTCTTCCCTTCGGCCTCCTGCGTTTTTTTGTGGTCCCAGATTTGATTCACGTCTTCAGCGGTTTGCGCCTGTGCCTCCCCGAAGACATGCGGATGGCGCTCGACCATTTTACGGGCTACACCATCAATCACTTCGTCAATCGTAAAGGTTCCGGACTCCGAAGCCATCTGCGCATGGTAGACGGGCTGTAAAAGAAGGTCGCCGAGCTCTTCTTTAAGGTCGTTCATATCGTTGCGGTCGATCGCGTCCGCGACCTCATAAGCCTCTTCAAGCGTATAAGGCGCGATGGTCCTAAAATTCTGCTGCAGGTCCCAAGGGCACCCTCCGACGGGATCCCGCAACCGCGCCATAATCTCGACCAGATCCTCGAAACTGTACCGCTCACCCTGCGTCTTATTAACCATCTCAACTACAAACCTTTTCTATTTTCGCCAGCAATAGGACGTAAAGAGCACATAAACCGTCAAGATCTCCAGTCGACCGAGCAGCATCGCCGCGCTGAGAATCCACTTCGCTGCATCCGGCAGGGTGGAGAAATTACCCGCCGGCCCGATGATAGGACCAAGCCCCGGCCCAACATTCGCAAGAGACGTCGCAGCGCCCGTAACGGCCGTCACGAAATCGAGCCCGGAAAACGCCAGCAGCATCGCCACAACAGCATTCGTTACGACATATAAGCTGAGGAATACGAGAACGTTGGAGACAAGCGCCGGATCGACGGGCCTTCCCTGATACCTTTGTGTAAAGACGCCATTAGGATACAAAATGGTTTTGAATTGCCATACAACGGCGCGCCACGAGATGATGACACGCATGGTTTTAAGTCCGCCCGCAGTCGATCCGGTGGCCATCCCGAGATAGGTGATAAAGAAAAACATGATCACCGGAAAGCTGCCCCAGAGAGAATAGTCCGCTGTCGCGTATCCTGTCGTAGTAATAATCGAGATCACGTTGAAGAGACTCAGCCGGATAGAATCAGACCATGTAAAGCCTTCCTTGAAAACCAGCCAGAGTGCAATTGCAGCCGTAAAGCCCACAACCATAAGGCACCCAGCACGGACCTGCTCGTCTTCAAAGAAAGCCGACCATTGCTGTTGATAAAAGAGCCTGACAAAAAGAATGAACGGTAAACCTCCGGCCAGCATAAAGAAAGAACACGCATACTGGAGGGCAGTATCCTCAAAAAAGCCGAAGGACGCGTCATGCGTAGAGTAGCCGCCCGTGGAGAGTGTCGTCATCGAATGATTGACGGCATCAAACCAACTCATGCCCAACAGGTAGTATGTAACCGCACAAAGCAGAGTCAGAGCGCAATAAGTCAGAAATACCGAAAACACGACCTGACCGCTCCGCGCCATGATTTTTTCCGAGCGGTCTGATGATTCCGTCTGAAAAAGCTGCATCCCGCCGACCCTGAGGAAAGGGAGAAGAATAATCGCGAAGGCGATAAACCCGACTCCGCCAATCCATTGCGTAATCGACCGCCAGACCAGAATGCCCGGTGATTGTTTGTCGAGCCCTGCGATTACTGTCGATCCGGTCGTAGTAAAACCGGAGACGGCTTCAAAAAACGCATCGACAAAACTCAGGTCGATATCCGCCATGCAGAATGGCAGCGCGGCGAAGACGCTGATAAAGACCCAGCTAAGGGTTGTCAGCAAAAACGACTCGCGCAAGCCGATATCCTTGCCGCGCTTCCAGTTGGACAGCGTGAGCGCAACACCGAAAAACAGACAGAGCAAGGCATTCAGAAAGAAAACCTGCGCGTTGGGATGCCCCTGGTTCCAGTCCACAAAAGCCGGAACGAGCTCCGCAACTCCCAGAATGGTCAGAAGCGCCCCAAGCGTAAAGCCGATAATTTCCGTGCGCATGACGATAGGGGACCGGTCACAGTTTCAGTTCAGACAAAGGCTAGCATATTAGGAAACCGGGCCAAATCAAGCACTAAACGCCCGGAAGCGGCTGCGCTTGAAAGCTTAAGAAAATGCTAAAAACATTCATGAATTACAATGGGGTAGGGGGAAAAGACTGAATTTTACTTTGGGCCTCAAAAGCATCATAGTGTATACTTGGCCTAAGGAAACACGAAGCAACAAGCGGTGCCGATGAGTATTACGTACCAGCAAAAGCGGCAGATTCTGAGCTATATGTCTCAGCCTTCGCACTGGGCGAACATCTTCGACATGGATTTCTTTATGGACGAGCGCCGCAAATGGCACACGGCGCGTTCCCCGAACGACATCACCCTTGCGTCACGTCCCGACCATGAGGCGTTTCTGGTAACGGACGAACGTCCGGGAGGTGGAAGTATCAGTATAAGCACGTCTCCCGACCGTGCCTTTATGATCGCCGATGAATCGGAACGCTCTGCCAGAATGGGCATAAGAGGCCTGCAAGCTGACGTCCCTGAGCATGTGGAGATTGCCGAGATTACATCCGCCAGCGAAATAGGGGTGGGCTCTTCCGATGCGAGGCTGATCGCCATACCCGAGATTGCCGCCTATGTCCGGTTTTATGACGACAAGAGCAAGACCGTATTTCTTGAAAATTGGGGCAAGAAAGTCACCTTCGGCCCGCCCTTGCATGACCGAGATCTTTCGCTGCATCCCGGCCGCTTTTTTCATGTCGTATCGTTTGATCTTGATACGGCGGCGCAATGGGGCCTGACGCCTTACGGCGCCCTCAATGGAACGAAACTTATCGTATCGAAAGACTTGTTTATCGAACCGGATTTGCGGACTTTCAACGAGCTTGATCCAGAGAAAGCAGCAGAATATCTATCTTTTCTGTTACGGGACGAATGGGACGACAGCTTCAAGGGGCCGTGGCAATGGCGCCCCAAAAAGATCAAGAATGTCGGCGACATCACGCATCTTCAAAAACAATGGACGGATTCGACCGAGTTTTCAGGTTACTTTATCGGTCTGCCCAAGCAATTCTTCGTGGAAACCACCGATAACGGCTTCAGGCTGGCCACCTCGCTGGATAACCGCGAAGCCATCTGGTCGCAGACCGCGCTGTTGAGCGAGGCTGCTGGCGGTGCGCTCGATACGGTGCAAACGGTCACACCTAAACTTTCGCCCGGAATTGTTCTGCATCTGCTAAACAAAGGCGACACGCTTATGGATCATAGGGGCCGCGCGTGGAAGTGTGTGGTGCTGGAGACGAAAAACACAGCTGAGATCGCCAAGAACGCGCGTGACATCGGCCGCACGAATTTCGGCCTGACCGGCTATCATTTCGCATCGCTGAACTTTGACGATCATTCCTGCATGATCGCCATGGACGCCGAAATTCATGACCGGGTTACGCACGCATATGAGGCAACGGTCCAGCTGCTGCACATGATCAAATCGGGTGAACGTGACAAAGCTAAAATGGAGAGGCTTTTAGAGGCTGGCGCGGATTTGCGCTTGATAAAGCCGGATGACGCACAGGCGGGCAGAACGCTGGCGAACGAAATGAAAGACGCCGAAAATTTTGAAATGCTGGCGGACTTGCAGGAACAGGGCGATGGCATCCACGATCTAACATTCACGCCGCCCGAAGCCGAGCCGGATCATCAGGGACCGGCCTAGAAAGCCCGGAAAGCCTATATAAGCACCCCACTCCATTAATTACCATAATATACATTATCACTTAATTATTGTAGCAGGGTTGATGTATCCCCCCGTAAAATTCGCGCGGCTATGGCTTCAGTCTTCCTGCCACCCGATCGTAGACAGCTTGTGCTGAAAATCCATGAGCGTCTTGCTATCGGGACAGACGATTCGTATTTCATCGAACATCGGATCCATACGGTCGACGATACCTTGCACGATCAGACGCGCGGCCTTCGCGCGCGGATATCCCTTCTTGCCCGATGCGATGGGCGGAAATGCGATTTTGCGCAGCGCCATCCTCCGCGCCAAATCCATGATCCTCCGGGTACAGTGCGTTAGATGATGGTCTGTTTTATCGAAGTCCGTTCGAAAGTAAGGCAGGATTCCGACCAGAACATGGGGCGCCTTAAGATTGAAGCCCGGCAACGCATAAACGTCCCCCGGTTTGGGCTTATAGATATGCTCCAGGATGAATTCGTCCAGCTTGTGGCCCGCGGCAGCAAAAATAGCCGTGTTGAGGCTGCCAATATGCTCAAGGTTTTTCGGCAGGACCGTAACGATCCCATCGACGTCTTGATCGACAATATCACCTTGCACCAGCCGTATTTTATTCAAAAACGGTTTCCGCGCCTGCCCGGAGTTTGATATCACTATGTCCATGACCCGTCCGGCCTCAAAAATCGTTATCGCGCATCTTGCTATAATTATATTACACTTCGCTATCTTTTTTGCAGCGGTTTCTTGCGCAAACGCCCAAAATGCAAAAAAAGAATCGTCCCAAGCCGCTCCGGTTTTCGGTCTGGCCATGCACGGTGATCCCAAATACGGCCCCGAATCAAAGCATGTCGAATACGCCAACCCCGCAGCGCCCAAGGGCGGCACGCTTAAAACCGGGGTCACCGGAACCTTCGACACCCTCAACCCCTTCACAGTTAACGGCGTGGCCGCACAGGGGCTGAGTTACTATTATGACCGCCTCATGGCCCGCGTTTATGACGAGCCGTTCACCCTTTATCCCCTAATCGCCGAGAAGGCCGAGGTCGCGCCCGACCGATCGTCCGTGACCTTCACGATCAATTCTGCCGCCCGCTTCCATGACGGAACGCCGATAACCGCCGATGACGTGATCTTTTCCTTTGAAACGCTGCGCGAACACGGCCGCCCGAATATGCTCCGCATCTACAAACTGGTTGATAAAGCCGAGAAAAAGGACGAGCGCACCGTCTATTTTCATTTCGGCCCCGGCTACGACCGCGAAACCGTGATGATCATGGCCATGATGCCTGTCCTTTCCAAAAAATGGTGGCAGGGCCGCAAATTCGACGAAACTCTGCTCACCCCCCCTCTTTCGAACGGCCCTTACAAAATCAAGCTTGTCGAGGCTCCAAAACGAATAATCTATGAGCGCGTCAAGGATTACTGGGCGGCGGACCTCCTGACCAACGCCGGGCATAATAATTTCGACACGCTGGTCTTCGACTATTACCGCGACGACAACATCGCGCTCGCAGCCTTCAAAAAGGGCGATTTAAACGTGCGCCGAGAGTTCGATCTGTCTAAATGGTATAAGGCCTATGCCGATCTTGACCTGACACGCTTTATGAAGCGCGATCTTCCCCACGCCCGGCCCGAGCGCGTGCAGGGCTTTATCATGAACCTCCGCCGCCCGCCTCTCGACGATATAAAAGTCAGGCAGGCCCTCGCCCTAGCCTTCGATGGCGGCTGGGTCGGCCAGAATCTCTTCTTCGGCGCGGGCAAGCGGATCGACAGCTTTTTCCCCAACTCCCCGCTGAACGGCGGAAAATCACTATCCCCTGAGGTCAGAAAACTGCTCGAAACCCAAAAGACCGCCCTGCGCCCCGCCGTGTTTAACGAGGATCCCGGCGGCCTTTATGACACGCGCCCCTTGCGGCAACGGCTAAAACAGGCCGGCGACCTGCTTGATAAAGCCGGCTGGGTGATCCGCGACGGCATGAGGGTGAACAAGTCCGGCGGCCAGCCTTTGAGGATCGAGGCGATCGTCAACGAGCCGCAGATGGAAAAAACAGCCATTAACTATAAGAAAACATTAAAAAAACTGGGCGTAGATCTAAATATACGCCTTCTTGACGCCGCCAATTTCGCCCGCCGCCGAGGCCAGTATGATTTCGATATCCTGATGCTGTTCTGGATGAATTCCCTCTCCCCCGGAACGGAACAGATGATTTATTGGGGCTGCGAGGCCGCTAAACAGCCGATGGGCCTGAATTACGCGGGAACTTGCAACCCCGCGCTGGAAGTATTCGCCAAGGGCATCGCCGGCGCAAAAACATACGGGGAACTGACTGCATACGCGCAGGCCATAGACCGCATCCTGCTGGCGGAATATATAATAATCCCGCTGTTTTACACGGGTTTGGACTATATAGCCTATGATAGGACCATTCACATGCCGAAAAAGGCAGCCCCCCAGGGAATTATTATGGAAACACTGTGGATGGAGGACAAATCCCTTAATCCTCAGGCAAAAAAGACCAAATAAATAAATGTATTGAGCCAAGCGTCCAGAATTGTTATTGTTTTATAGGTTTTTAAAAACTAACTGAAGATTTTGCGATGATTATGCGTTCTCACCTCCTCCTTTTCGCTACCGTTCTCCTGATCTCCGCTCCCGCCTACGCCGAGTCTATTAACGACCGGATCGATGGTTTGGGGCAGTACTGGCAAAGGGTCAGCACCTCTTCAAGCATCTTCCTGCGCGGCCCGAAGGCTCAGCAAGTTCTGCACCGGGATATTGCCCGCTGCGTTGTTGAGCTTCGTGAGCTGGAGCGCTTGGGGGTTGTAAAAAATGCGATCCCCACCTACGCGGAAGGTCTGGTCCTCAGCGAAGATGAAATGAGGCTCGCAGGATGGGATACCCCGAACCGGGACGAGCAGCTGTTCGCCGAGCACTCCGATTATCATGATTTTGAAGGGTGCATGCTTTCAAAGGGCTGGGAACGCATTAAATACGTTCCCTACGATGTTGCTTACAAGTCGCGCGAAGACTATCTCGCGGCGCACGTTAAGTACTCTGAAAAACTGAAGAAAAAGAAAGTTAAGGAAACTGACTACTCTAACCTTAACAACTGATTTCTCAGACATTCACCAGAATTCGAACCGGCCTGATTAAAAAATCAGGCCGGTTTTATTTTGAGGCTCCTTTGGCAATCCTGTGCCCAGCGTTACTGGCCGAGCATCTCCATAACTTTGGCTTTTACAGCCTCAACACTGAGGCCGCCCATAAGACTAGCGGTTGTTCGAGGGCTGTAGCCTTCGAACGCCGTCAGCTCATCAAAGCTCTGCGGAGTTGCAACGTAAGCACAACGTGGACCCCACGGCCTGTAAAGATGCGGATAACTTGGCCCGAACAAGCCGAGAGTGGGCACGCCCGCCGCTGCGGCACAATGCATGAGCCCCGAATCGTTTCCGATATAAAAAGAACACGAAGACAAGGCCGCCGCCGCCGTCCCCGGGTCCGTCTTGGCGATCAGATCGAGCCGCTGCCCCTCAGGCAAACTTTGAAGAAGAATGCGCGCTTGGTCCTCCTCGCCCGGTGCGGCAAAAACCGCTACGCGTGCGCCCGCCATCACACCGCCCGCAGCGATCATCCAATGAACCGTCTCAATAAAACGCTCCACCGGCCACGTCTTGCCGATCCAATTGGCTGTCGGGCCAACGCCCAGAACTTGGCCCCGCCCCTCGGGAATCAAAGCGCTAGCCTTCAAACGCTGAGCCTCGCTAGGCCAAAGCCTGGGAAACGGAACATAATCCAGTCTCATAATGTTCGCGGCCTGCTCGACTTTATGGCGTGACGAATCGACCGAAGGTCCAAAAATATAACGACGTTGTGACAGAACAAGCCGCGAGACAGCCGAGTTCCGCAAGTCAACAACCGCATGCCAGCGGCGCATCGCGGTCTTTTTCCAAAGAGCCAGCCAATGCCCGTTGAATTTTTGCTTCCTGAGTGGGACAATTTCCTGTAAGTGCGGATATCCTTCGAACAACGATGTCACCAAAGGCCCGCAGGCAATCGTAACCCGCGCATCGGGCAGGGTTCGCTCGATATGATTCAGCAGGCCCGATGACAAAACGGCATCGCCGATCCGGCTGGATGTAATGAACAAAATATGCTTATGATCCGTCTTATCCCTCATGACAGGGCAGATAATGACACAGCAGGGCTTTTTCGCAAAACTGGAAAACCGGGGCCGGATCACCATTTCCGGACCAACGGCGCAGGAATTTCTTCAGGGCCTGATCACGGCGGATATAAACGCGCTGGGGCCCGCGAACCCCCTGCTCTATTCATGCCTGCTGACTCCGAACGGAAAATTTCTCCATGATTTTTTTATTTCAAGGCAGGAAAGCGCATTCGTGCTGGATTGCGAGGGCGGCGACCGAGCAAATCACCTTGCTAAAATCCTAAGCGTTTACAAGCTGCGGGCGCAAATTGATATTCAATGTCAGCCGCAAGCCGAAGTCTTCGCGATAATCGCGGTGCCGGAGGCTCCCGGGCTGCGCGACCCTCGCCATCCGGATATGGGGTATCGATCATCCGGGAAGCCTGAAAATATCTCACAAGTCCCCTTCCCTGAATGGGACAGGCACCGGATAAACCTGTTGGTTCCTGACGGAAGCCGCGACATGTTGCCCGAACGCGCAACGCTTTTGGAATTTGGGCTCGATCGACTGAACGCCGTATCTTTCGATAAGGGTTGCTATCTGGGCCAGGAACTGACGGCCCGCATGCACTATCGTGGGCTTGCAAAAAAGCATCTGCGCAAGCTTTCGGGTGCAAATCTTCCCGAACGGGGCGCTGCACTTTACAGTGCGGACGGTAAGCTGGTCGGCGAAATGGGCTCGTCTTGCGGCGATATCGGGTTAGCGCTGATTAAAAAAGACTATGCCGGGGAAGACTTAAAAACGGAGTCCGGCCTGACGGAAATAAAAATTCTTCTGAAATAATTAAGGTGCTCAAAATCCTATCTGAGCCGAGCATAACAAAAGTTTGAACGGCTCAATTTTGCATAGGCTTGTGCAGGACTCAGGCCAGCCAGAGGGTTCCTCTTTTTAAGGCGCTCATAAACACGAACCTCAAAATAGGCCCGGCAATATAAATCGCTCGTTCCTCCAGTCGCTCGATAAAGCTCCAGTTTAGCGTTCGTGAACGCTGTTTTCTCCTCTTTGTTGCTAAACTTGGGCGTCATGACAGCCTTATCGCGCGTACCAATATTGGAGGCAATCTCGACATGGTCGGGATTGCCGTAATACTGCTCACAGAAATTCTGTGTGCTCATCAACAAGGAAGGCTCATAATTCTCTAAAATCTTCTTTTCAGCCTTATCAAGCGTACTCTTCCAGTCCTCATAAACACGCTCGTTTTGTGTTTCCTGAGAGCGAAGCACGGTGTCATACGCATCATAAAGACAATTGCAACCCTTTTTCGGCACGTCGATTTCAGGCAAGCGCGCACAGTGATCTATAATATCGTCTACAGACGGAACTTCAGCAGTTTCATCGATTACAGTAATTTGCTTTTGAACAGGCACGGGCGCAGGCTCCTCCGGTTGCCCGTACCCCTCTTCCATGGCCGCCGGCGCAGAGGCAAAAGCAACAAACAGGAAAAAAAGCAACAGAACCCCGGAAAAAATTTCATAGCGGTTCACGAAAGGCCTCCATCGCAAATACACAAGAGAGCATGGCCGATTATACCACAAAACGCTAAGCAGAGATAAAGCTAAAAAGCCCTAAGCTTTCTTGCCCGCTGCCTTGGGCTCAAGTTTTACGGTTTTCTGGTTTCCCAAGCGAATCGCTGCCTGGGAGGCCGCCAGACGCGCAATCGGCACCCGGTAAGGCGAACAGGAAACGTAATCAAGACCGACCTTCTCGCAGAACGCGATGGAGGACGGATCGCCGCCATGCTCGCCGCAAATGCCCAGCTTGAGGCTGGGGTTTGCGCTGCGGCCGCGCTCCTTGGCAATCTCGACAAGGGCGCCGACGCCCTGCTGGTCGATGGACACGAACGGGTCGCGCTCGAAAATGCCCTTCTCGGTGTAAGCCGGAAGGAAGTTCGCCGCGTCGTCCCGGCTCATGCCAAGCGTGGTCTGTGTCAAATCGTTCGTCCCGAAGCTGAAGAAATCTGCGGACAACGCAATTTCATCTGCGGTCAAGGCCGCGCGCGGCAACTCGATCATCGTTCCGACGCTGTAATCCAGCTTGGCGCCCTTTTCGGCAAAAACATCCCTCGCCGCTTGCTCGACGACCTCGCGCATAAGCGTCAACTCCTTGTGGGTCGAAACAAGCGGGATCATAATTTCGGGCATGACGTTTTCCCCGGCTTTCTTGGACGCTTCGACGGCAGCCTCAAAAATCGCACGTGCCTGCATCTCATAGATTTCCGGATAGGTGATGCCAAGGCGGCAGCCGCGATGGCCAAGCATCGGATTGGTTTCTTTAAGCTCCGAAAGGCGCTGCATCACATCATCGACATCAAGCTTTGCAGCCTTTGCAAAAGCTTTGATATCAGCTTCATCATGGGGGAGGAACTCGTGCAGCGGCGGGTCGAGCAGGCGCACGGTGATCGGCAAACCCTTCATAATCGTGAACAGTTTCACGAAGTCCGAGCGCTGTTCGGGGAGCAGCTTGGCCAGAGCCGCGCGGCGGCTTGTCTCGTCCGAGGCGAAGATCATCTCGCGCACGTTCTGGATGCGGTCGGCATCGAAGAACATATGTTCTGTGCGGCAAAGCCCGATCCCTTCCGCGCCGAAATCACGGGCGGTCTGCGCGTCAAGCGGCGTTTCGGCGTTGGCGCGCACAGCCATGCGGCGCCGTACATCGGCCCACTGCATTAATACCTTGAAGTCTTCCGAGAGTTCGGGCTGAATCGTCTTGACCGCCCCGAGAATGACTTCTCCCGAAGAGCCGTCGATGGTGATCGTGTCGCCTTCGCGGATTTCGATATCGCCCTTACGGATGATCCGGTTCTGAATGTCGATATAAAGCTCGCCCGCTCCCGCAACGCAGGGTTTGCCCATCCCGCGCGCCACAACGGCGGCGTGGGAGGTCATGCCCCCGCGCGAGGTCACGATGCCCTGCGCGGCGTGCATCCCGTGGATATCCTCGGGGCTGGTTTCCTGACGGCAAAGAATGACTTTCTCGCCTTCATGCGCCTTGCTGACGGCTTCATCCGCCAGAAATACAACACGGCCTGAAGCCGCGCCGGGCGAAGCCGGAAGACCGCGTGTGATGACTTTCTTCTCCGCCTTTGGATCGATCGTTGGGTGAAGCAGCTGATCCAGAGACTCGGGATCGACCCGCAAAAGGGCCTCCTCCTCTGTGATCAGGCCTTCATTAACCATATCCACGGCGATTTTGAGCGCGGCTGCGGCGGTCCGCTTCCCGGTGCGGGTCTGAAGCATGTAGAGCTGCCCGGTCTGTACCGTGAATTCGATATCCTGAACTTCGCGGTAATGCTTCTCCAGCTTCTCGCGCAGATCGCAAAGCTGCTTGAAAACAACAGGCATACATTCTTCCATTGAGGGCAGGTTGCTGCCTTCTTTCTCGCGCCCGTATTTGGTCAGGGATTGCGGCGTACGTATGCCCGCAACTACATCCTCGCCTTGCGCATTCACAAGATACTCGCCGTAGAAATAGTTTTCGCCCGTGGACGGATCGCGGGTGAACGCCACGCCGGTCGCGCAGTCGTCGCCCATGTTGCCGAACACCATTGCCTGCACGTTAACGGCCGTTCCCCACGTCTCGGGAATGTCATGAATCTTTCTGTAAGTCACGGCGCGAGGCACCATCCACGACTGGAACACCGCTCCGATCGCGCCCCAGAGCTGCTCATAGGGATCGGAGGGGAAAGGCTTGCCCTTTTCTTCTTGCACGAGCGCCTTGTACTGAGAGACGATCTCCTTCCAGCCATCGGCGGTGATATCCGTATCCTGATAGACGCCGTTATCGCGCTTGTACGTGTCAAGAATGTCCTCGAAATCATGGTGGTCGCAATCCAGAACCACGTTGCTGTACATCTGGATAAAGCGGCGGTAGGAATCCCACGCAAAACGCTCGTTACCCGATTTCTTGGCCAATCCGGCGACCGTCTCTTCATTCAAGCCGAGGTTAAGAACCGTATCCATCATACCCGGCATCGAGACGCGTGCGCCCGAACGAACGGAGACCAGCAGCGGATTGGCCGCATCGCCGAACCCCATGCCGACAGACTTTTCGATAGTTTTCAGGGCATCCTCGACCTGAGCCTTCAGTTCGGACGGGTAGGAACGCTTGTTGGCGTAGTAGTAGGTGCAGACCTCGGTGGTGATGGTAAAGCCGGGAGGGACAGGCAGGCCCAGAGAGGCCATTTCGGCCAGATTGCAGCCCTTTCCGCCCAGAAGGTTCCGCATGCTGCGGTCGCCTTCGTTCTTGTCTTTTCCAAAGCTGTAAACCCACTTAGTCATAAAAACTCTCCTTACCCGTTAACGATCAGGAATTGCGCACACGGTGTAACATATTTGGTTTCCAAAGAGGAAGGGATTAATTCAATAAACGTGCCACAAACCCGCCTAAAAAAGGGGTTTGGTCATCATAAGGCACAGATTTTCATCCACGGGCCGCATTTCCCCGCAGGCGATCTGCTTCCGGTCATAGCTGACCCCGCTCCCGTCGGGGATATAACCCAGCCGCACATAAAGCCTTTGGGCCGCCCCGAAGCGGCTGTCGAGGCCGACTCCGATCCCCATATCCTCGGCGCCCCTTTCCCGGGCACGGGCCTCGCAATATTCGATGATCGCCCGCCCGATTCCCTGCTTCCTGTAATCCCGCAGGACGTTCAGGTCCTGAATTTCCGGAATCCCAAGCTTTTTGAAAACCGCGTATTTGGGTTGCCAGTTCAACAGGCAAAACCCCGCCGGATCGCCGCTGCCGGCCAAAAAGGCCAGAATAATGTCCAGATCCCCCTCCTCCTGCCGTTGAAGACAGCGCTCATAATACTCACGGTCCCCGGAAAGCCCGCCCTGCTCGACCACTTCCCAGAACGCGCAAATTTCCTCTTGCGAACCCACAAGGCGAATAAGGCAGGGAGTTTCTTGCGGTTTTCCGGTGTTCATCTTATGCTTGGCCGTAGAAATAATCAGAGTCGGCTCCTCAAACGTGTAAGAGTTTATGCCCATGTTCAAGAGAATTGTAAAGGTTGCGGCCATAGCCCTTTTCAGCATGATAGCTCTGTCCCCGGGCGCATATGCGCAAATGGATTTTCCCATTCCCAAAAAAACGGAAAGCAAAGGGATGCAGTCCAAATCCTTCGGAAATGAAGAAGAGATTAAAAAACTGCGTGAAATGGTCAAAAAGAACCAGCCCGGAGCAAAGCCGAGTGCAGAGACGCCAGCTGCCGAACCGCCTGAGGATCAGGCAAACGGAGAGGTCAAACCGACAGATAAGCCCGAAACACCGCAAGATCGTGTATGGAAGCAATACAAAAAAATATCCGGTGAAGGAGAGGCGCCTAAAGAAAAACATAACACCGTAAAAAAAGATGAAGAGGCAAGCGAAGACGAAGAGGAAACCGCTGATAATGACGAAGAGTCGGCTGAGGATATTAACAGCCTGCTCGACCAGTATAAAAACCGTAACAAGGCGGAAATGAGCTCCCGCAGCTTCGCGCGCCCAGAAGATCTAGAGAAGTCCCTGAAAAAGTCCGAAGTCGAACAACCCCAGGATCAGCCTAAAGCCGAAGCGCGGGCCGCGGACGAACAAAAACAAACGATCGAGAACAAGAAGGCGAAGGCCGCAAAGAAAAAACCCGATGAATCAAAACACGGCAAAAAAAGCGGCAAGGCACCAAGGGCCACATCGGCATCCTACAATAATTAAGCTCTAAGTGCTTGTCTTCCTTGATTTGTCTTGCCCACACCGTAAAAAACTGTTTTATAGGCAGTATGCAAGGGCAACCCGCAAAAAAGGAAGCTGAAGCTGGCCGCACAGGCCCGCTGGACGAGTTATCTGCTGTCCTGGATTCCGATATGCGGCAGGTCAATGCGCGAATCCTTAAATGCATGGAATCAGACGTTGCCCTTATTCCCAGGCTGGCCCGCTATCTGATTGCCGCAGGGGGAAAAAGAATTCGCCCCCTTCTGACCTTGGCAGGAGCATCCATTTATAATGCACCGATGGAAAAGGTCTGGCCTCTGGCTGCGGCCGTAGAATTTATTCACACGGCCACCCTCCTCCACGATGACGTTGTTGACGAAAGCGCTGAAAGACGCGGCCAGAAGGCAGCCAATATGATTTTTGGCAACAAGGCCAGCGTCCTTGTGGGTGACTTTCTGTTCTCAAAATCCTTTCAGTTGATGGTCGAAAGTGACTCCCTGGAAATATTGGGCATCCTTGCCGACGCAGCGGCCGTGATAGCGCAGGGCGAAGTCAAACAGCTCACCACGGCAAATAATATAGAAACCCCGCTTGCCGCTTATATGGATGTCATTGAATCGAAAACCGCGGCCCTCTTTGCCGCCTCCTGTCAAATCGGTCCGGTGCTCACGCAAGCGGGCCAAGAGCAAAGCATGGCGATGCGTAACTACGGCATGAAGATCGGCAACGCCTTCCAGATTGTAGACGACATCCTGGATTATTCCGCCGACCCCCAGAAATGGGGCAAGGACATCGGCGATGATTTCAAGGAAGGTAAAATGACCGCCCCGGTAATTTTCGCGCTTGAAAGCGCTGATGAAGTCGAGCGGTCATTCTGGCGCCGCACTGTCGGGGATAAAATCATCTCCGAAGGCGACTTCGAAGCGGCGCTTGATCTGATAAACCGTCATAACGGCTTGCAAAAAAGCGCGGAACTGGCAAAAGCCCAGATCGTCGAGGCCAAGGAAAGCCTAGCCTTAGCGCCCACTCACCCGATGCGGGCAACACTGCTCGAACTGGCGGACTTCGTAATTCAGCGGGCCAATTGAGGGCTTGAAGCCCTAGCCGCCGGCTCCAAAAATGAAATTGATCATCGACCCGTAAAAAAGAAACAACAAGCCCGTAACGCTTAGAGCATAAGCTGCCTGCAACGGCAGCTGCCCCCGCACCATAAAAAAATACATCAGCAGAAACGCGACCGGGACCAGAAAGAAAAAAACCTTTAAGCCGTAAACGTCCGCTTCAGGAAACAAAATGGCGACCATAGTCGTCAAAACGACCTGCAGAATGGAAATGATTTTGTACCACATCTCCGCGATATGGCAGAACATGATGCTTCCGCGCAGAAAAATCCACAAGATCGCCGGAACTGAAATCCACACGAGGACGAACAGAGACATGATATAAGCTGTCTTATCCAAAAACCCGTAGAACAGAAAATCGCCCCGGTCGTAAGCCATGCCAAGAACCGATACGACATAGCAAAGACCCAGAAGCGGGATAAAGCGCTCAACCAGTACGTTATAAAAATCTATAGGCAGGATATGATCCGGCGTATCGCGCTCCAGACGGATAACATGCTTCCCTTTCACGTGTGTGCTCCGTTTGCCTATTTCTTCTTGGCTTTTTTGCCGCCACAAGGATAAGCCTCAATAAGAGCCGTCTCAACCCCCGGCGCAGCAATAAATTTTCTATGAAGTTTTTGATTCTTCATGAAATACAGCAGGACCACAAGATGAATTTCATTAAGTGAGATTTCATCAGGAAGACAAAAGCTGGACGGACCTGCGGAGTCGAGCGTTCTCAAAAAATTGTGGTAATCAATCACGGCTGAGATATAGGACTGGCAAGCAATTTTCCCGCCCTCGACAATTTCGTTTCCGTTTCGGTCAAGCGCGCAAACTTTCAGAAGATATTCGCCCGAAAATCGGGCCGCGTGCGCAGAGGAAGGCAGGGATAAAACCCCGAAGGTCAAGACGCTCAGGAACAAGACAGCCAGGAAAGGCCTGCAAAATAAAGCCGCTCCTGTTCGTCTATCTTTATTCATCAGCCTTCGCTTTCAGCTTTTGAAGAATAGCGAAGGGCGAGTCCTCGTCCTTACGCTTTACTTCAAAAGAAATTACGCGGGCTTCACGCTGATCGTCCGCTCGGTCTGAATCCTTGTCGCGACGGAAATCCTTGCCTCCGCTTTTCTTTTTATTCTTGCGGTCACTGGAAAATTTTTCATTTGAGCGTCCCGGTGGGCGCCCGCCCTTTTCGCCCGAGAAGTCTCGGCTTCTCTTGTCGTGCTTGCGCCCTTCATGCTCATCGTCTTGCGCCTTCGACTCTGCACCTTCGTTTTTACGCACAAACGGGCGTCTTTTGTCGTTCGGACGACCCGTGGCAAAGGCCTTTCCGCGCTTAAGCCTGAAAACGGCCAACTCCGGCTTGGTCTCGACGGTGGTTGTGGCTTCTGTAGGTTGCTCGGACGCAGGCACCGACATCTGCGGTTCAGAGGAAGTTTCAGGCTCGGGGACTGCTTCTGCCTGCGTGGGTTCAGGGCTAACCTGTTTGGCCGGATCTTCGGCGGGGTCATAAATCTTGACATGCCCCATCGCCTCAAGAATTTTGTATAGGCTCTCAATAGAGCAGCCCAGCCACTCTGCCATCTGATGCTTGGCGTTGAATTTACCCTTCTCGGCTTGATCGTAGATCGAATTGATCACTCGGTCCAACATATCAATTCGGACGGCCCGTCCGGCATAGAGAGGGTAGCCGACGGCGCGGAAGAAATCGCGGTCCGCGCTTGCTTCGTCGATGGCCATAGAGACGATTCCGTCTGCAGGAACAGGAGCAGGAAGCGGGCGCTCGCGATCAATCGACCACAGAAGCCCGCGCAGGCGCACCGCTGCAGGCTTATTCAAAAGCGGAATGAAGACAAGGATCGGCCCAAGCTTGATCTTTTTAGAGCGCACAACGGCCCGCTGTTCGGCATCGAGTTTGGAGATTTCGTCTTCCAAAACCTCGCGTGGCGCAATCCCGAGAGAATCATAAAGCGTTTTGCAAATGGCTTGCACAGGGTCGGAATCCGCCGCCCCCTGCTGAATTCCGAGAAATACCAGAGGCTCCAAAACGTTGCCGATATGCGTATTCAGCCAGAGAGTGAGCGTATTCTTGAGAGATTCGCGATCAATCCCGTCTGTAAGAGGGTTGTCAAGAACCTCAAGACCGGGACGCAAGGCATGCTCACCTTTCACAACCCGTGCTACCGGTTCCCCCGGCAAGGGGTTCTCAGGCTTGGACTGCCAGAGGATCATACCCTCAGGCGAGAGCGAAAATTGGTTGGCTTTTGCGTTCAGCATAGTCGAAAAATCCTTGTTACGCGCCGTATTAATGCAGTTTATCCTTGGACACGGCAAGGGTTTTTGTATAAATTCGAGCGCGATTGTTGATTTTTCCATACTCTATCAGGGATTTTTCTAATGAAAAGATATCTTCTCGCCTCCGCAGTAATGATTGCCTTCGTGCCATTTAAGGCCGAGGCCGCGCAAATCGACGCCGCAGGCGCCGCGCACCTGAAAGAGGTATTTTCAAAATATCTCAAAAATCAGGAAGAAATGAACGAGGTATCGGGCGAGCTTGATATCGTATTTGAGGGCGACGTGACCGTAGAGCCCAAGGGCGAGTATTACGCCGTCATTCTGCCCAAGGTGTCTTTCAAGGCCGGCGAAGAACTCAAGAAAAAGATTGAGGAAGCCGCCGCTCAAGGCGCAAACCCCCAGGATCCTGCTGCGCAGCCCGCTCCGGCGCCGGCGGAAGTTTTGCCTGAATTCTCTCTCGATTTCGGACAAACGGCCATCAATGCTGTTCCCGATGAGAAACCTGGCCTTTGGAAGATGACCGTCGCCCTGCCCGGCACGATGTCCTTTGGCATCGCCAACGAATTCGCAATGACCGCAACCATCGGCGAGCAAAACACCTCCGGCCTGTTGCATGAGGCCTCCGGCAATTTCCTGAAACTCAACTCCGTCCTCAAGAACGTGAAGTTCAGCGTGAACTCCGCCGGAGAGACCAACGACTTCATGGTTCCCGAGATCGCGATGAACACGAACCTCGAAGATGATGGTCAAGGGTATGTGACTGGCCCAAGCACAGTGCGCGTATCGGGTATGTCCTTCGACGTGCCGGATGAAAACGTCAAGATCAGCCTCGGCGCGCTGAACCTCGTGGCCAGCATCACACGCTACAAGTTGATCTCGGTCGATGAATACAAGACGAAATTTATTTCTTTCGGCGAGAAGATGAAATCTCTTCAGGATGCGGGCATAAGCGGACAGCCCCCCTCCGCTGCTCAGGTTGAAGAACTTATCAACGCCTTCTTGGCGATCAACGACTTCGAGGGCATGAGCATAAAATACGGTCTTGAGAATTTCGAAGTGGCGGCAACACCTGCAGCGGATGCGCCAGCCGACGAGTTGAAAAACCTCAAGCTCGCAGCGGCCTCAATCGGCTTTGGCATCGAAGGGATCAAATCCGATACCAGTTCTCTCAACATGAACTTTGGCTATTCCGGTATCACAGTTGACCCGGTTCCGGCAGGATATGAAGGCGTCATTCCCGACGCGGTGAATATCGACCTGACGGCAGGCAAAATTCCGCTCCAGTCCCTCTGGGCGGCGGGCATGAATGTCGGAAAGGCGGTTGTAGCGAACCCGGATACGGGGCCTATGGCCGCGATGGGCCTCATGATGCAGGTTCCGATGATGCTGACACAGGCCGGAACGGAAATCGCCGTAAAGGATAACTATGTGAACGGCAAGGACTATAAGGCGACCCTGAACGGGCAGGTCAAGGCCGACCCTGCGGCGGTTATGCAATTTATCGCAAACCTCAATGGTCGTTTCGACGGCCTGGACGAGTTGCTGGCACGCATCAAGACCACGGCGGCGGACCCGAATTTCCCCAACGCCTATGAGTTCAACGACATCGCCTCCCAGCTTGAAATGCTTAAGCAGTACGGTGCGGCAGCGGCTGGTCCGGACGGCAAGCCGGGCTACAACTACGACATCAAGGTAACTGCGGACGGCAAGATGACCATCAACGGTCAGGACATGCCGATGGGTGGTCCCGCTCCGGGCGAGGAGACACCTGCCGCCGGCGGCGCCGAGCAGCCCCTGCCCTACTAAGAGCAAGCGGACACATAAGACATTCAAGGCGGCGGGGTTTAGCTCCGCCGTTTTCTTTTTGGCTTAATCGCTCAGGAGATATTTGATCAGACTGTCCAGCCTGAGCACGCCCTCAAGCGTCAATCCAAGCCGCCCGCCGCGTTCGGCAATCCAGCCTTCTTCGCGGGCGATCCTGAAATGCTCGGCATGAAAAAGCTCGGCGGGGCTTTTACCGAACCGGTTCATAAAGCCCGCTATGTCGATTCCGTCACGCAGCCGCAGCCCGACCATGATCGCCTCTTCCAGCTGCGCCCGCGCGTCTACAGCTTCCGGCAGATGCGCCCCATGCCCCTCAGCCGCAACCCGCTCCAGCCAGATCTCCGGCGCGCTGTGATCGCGCGTCGCCAGCTTCTGCCCGTTCAGCGTATAGCGCCCGTGCGCACCCGGCCCCACGCCGATATAATCCGCGTAATTCCAGTAGATCATATTATGGCGGCATTCCTGCCCCGGCGCGGCGTGGTTGGAAACCTCATACATCGGTATTCCGGCATCGCCCGTAATCTCCTGCGTGACCGTATAAAGCTCGGCCCCCTGCACATCGTCGGGAATGGAAAATTCGCCCCGCGCATGCCGCATGTAAAACGGCGTACTGCGCTCAATCGTCAGCTGGTAAAGCGACAAATGCCCGCGCGCCAGCGGCAGGGCCGAACGCAACTCATTCGCCCACATCTCCGGCGTCTGCCCGGGCCGCGCATAAATCAGGTCGAAACTGTAACGCTCGAACGTCTCGCTAGCGATAGCAATGGCCTGCATCGCCTCGCGCACGTCGTGCTCCCGCCCGAGAAACTTGAGATCGGAATCATTCAGCGCCTGAATACCCAGCGAAACCCGGTTGACTCCTGCCGTCCTGAAATCGCGGAACTTCTGCGCCTCCACGGAAGTTGGGTTCGCCTCCAGCGTAATTTCAAGATCCGAAGCCGTCCGCCAGCCGCCGCGAATCCGTTTGATGATCCGCTCGACGGTTTGGGGTTTCATCAGCGAGGGCGTGCCGCCTCCGAAAAACACCGAAACGACCTCCATATCCGGCAAGAGGCGCACGTAATGATCGAGAGCGCGTTCATAGGCCAGCGCCCAAGCCTCCTCGTCGATCTGCTCGCGCGTGTGGGAATTGAAATCGCAATACGGGCACTTCGCCGCACAAAACGGCCAGTGGATGTAAACCCCGGCTTGTCCTTTTGAAAACATGGAATCCTTTATATCACGCCGCAGCCAGCGCGTTCATAAGCTTCTCGAACGCGCGCGCCCGGTGGCTGATGGTCTGCTTTTCAGCAGGCTCGATCTCGGCAAAAGTCCGGCTATGGCCGTTTGCGACGAAAATAGGGTCATAGCCGAAACCCTTGTCGCCCCGCGCGGGCCAGACGATCTGCCCGTCGATGCGCCCCTCGAACGTATACGCCTCCCCGTCCGGCCATGCGAGGGCAAGAACGCAGATGAAACAGGCAGAACGGTCGGTTTGATCGCCTAGCGCCTCGTGAACTTTTTGCATCGCCAACACGAAATCCTTCTTCGGCCCGCCCCAGCGTGCGGAATAAATGCCGGGTTCGCCGCCTAGAGATGTAACGGAAAGCCCGCTATCATCGGCCAGCGCCACCAGCCCGCTCTCCCGCGCCGCCTGCCGCGCCTTTATAAGGGCGTTGGCAACAAACGTGTCACCCGTCTCCTCCGGCTCGGCCAGGCCAAGCTCCGCCGATGTCGTGAACGAGCCGATATAAGGCGAGAGCAACGCACCGATCTCCCGGGCCTTGCCGCTATTATGCGTGGCGATCAAAAGCCGCTCGCCGGGGAGGATGCGCCGCATGCTCAGAGCCCCAGAACCTTGCGTTGCATATCGGTCAGGCTTTGGCACCCTTGCTTCGCAAGTTTAAGCAACTCC
Source organism: Alphaproteobacteria bacterium (assembly GCA_023384135.1). Classification (GTDB taxonomy): domain Bacteria; phylum Pseudomonadota; class Alphaproteobacteria; order Micavibrionales; family Micavibrionaceae; genus JAGNKE01. Next base: position 146,587 of record JAHDXS010000001.1, read on the forward strand.
GCGAATTGCTCTTCGGTGAAGGGGTCCTTCTCCGCCGTGCATTGAATCTCGACCAGCGCCCCGCGCCCGGTAATCACGAAGTTCGCATCTGTATCCGCCGTCGAGTCTTCGGCATAATCAAGGTCCAGAACAGGTGTGCCCAAGGCAATACCGCATGAAATGGCGCTCACGGTGTCATTGATCGGAATGTTTTTGATCAAGCCGGTCATCAGCATATGCGAAAACGCCTGATGCAGGGCCACAAATCCGCCCGTGATCGCCGCCGTGCGCGTGCCGCCATCGGCCTGAATAACATCGCAGTCGATACGGATTTGACATTCGCCCATCGCTTCCAGATTGACGACCGAACGCAACGAGCGCCCAATCAGCCGCTGGATTTCCTGCGTACGTCCGCTCTGCTTGCCGCGCGCGGCTTCACGGTCCATCCGTTCATTGGTCGAACGGGGAATCATGCCGTATTCCGCCGTCACCCAGCCCTTGCCGGAATTCTTCATCCACGGCGGAACCCGCGTTTCCACGGTGGCAAGGCAGAGCACATGCGTATCCCCGAACTTGACGAGGCAGGACCCCTCTGCATGTTTAGAGACGTCGGTCAGAAGCTCAACGTCCCGTAATTGCGCCGCCATGCGGCCCGAAGGTCTGTCCATAATATCTGTGCTCTTTCAAACGTTAATCGTGTTAAAGTCGAGGGCACTCTAACGCTCTGCGGGGAATTGTCAATTTTCCTACGCGCATTTATTATAGTTCCATGATAGGCGAATTAAACGAACGTTCACGGGAAATTTTCCGTTTCATCGTAGACACATACTTGGAAACCGGACAGCCCGTCGGCTCCCGGACGATCTCGCGCGCGACCGCGATGGGCCTCTCCCCCGCCAGCATCCGCAACAGCATGGCCGATCTTGAGGATATGGGCCTGCTCTATGCCCCGCATACCTCGGCGGGCCGTATGCCAACACAGACCGGACTGCGCCTGTATATTGACGGCCTTATGGAAATCGGAAATCTGACGGCGGGCGAGCGCAAGAAAATCGAAGCCTCGTGCCTTAGCGCCGGAAACACTGTCAACGACGCCTTGGAAAAGGCCACGGACCTGCTTTCTGGCCTGTGTTCCTGCGCCAGCCTTGTCGTGGCACCTAAAATTAACAACGCCATCAAACAGATCCAGTTTATCCCGCTGGAGCCGCGCCGGGTTCTAGTGGTTCTGGTCATGGAAAACGGCATGGTCGAAAACCGGATCATGGACGTGCCGGAGAATATCCCTCAAGGCAACCTGATCGCCGCCTCGAATTATCTCAACAGCCGCCTTTCGGGTAAGACGATCGGCGAGGCCCAGAAAGAGGTCTCGGAGGATATCCGCCTGAACCGCACCCAACTCGACAAGATCACCACGAGCCTTGTCGAAGCCGGTCTGGCCCTGCCCCTCAGAAACCAAGCTGAAAAGGGCGCCGGTTATATGATTGTGCGCGGCCAATCTCACCTGCTTGAGGATGTAAAGGCCCTCGAAGACCTCCACCGCGCCCGAGCCCTGCTCAGCTACCTCGAGGAGCAGGAAATCATGCTCAGCCTGATCGAAAGCCTCGGCGACGCTGAGGGCGTGCAGATCTTCATCGGCTCGGAAAACAAAATTTTCGACCAGTCCGGTTGGTCCCTGATCATCGCCCCTTACAAATCCGCCAATCAGAAAATCGTCGGCGCGATCGGCGTCATCGGCCCGACCCGCCTTGATTACGACCGGATCATCCCGATGGTGGACTACACCTCTCAGATCATCGGGCGCCTCCTCAACCGCACATAATACCATCGACACAAGAAATATTAGAGAATGTGAATTTAGCGACCAGTAGGAAAAGCCAGTGGCATTTCATATATGTTTTGCCTGTTTGGGCGTTCCGCGTTAAAGTAGTAACGGTTTTTTCTTACTTTGGGTTCAAGCTATGTCTCTAAAACGCTTCTATATTTTTGCTCTTTTGATGGTATTTGCCTTCCCCTGCATGACTTTCATAACCTCGCAAGCGGCCAATGCTCAGATGCCGGGCGAAGAGGAAGAAGATGATGTAAGCCTGAATCTGGTCTCCCGGGGGCTTTTCGCGGCGGCAATTCAGCGCGTTTCGGACGGCAAAGAGGGCGACTTCAATATGCATTACATGAATATGGGGGTTGTCTCGGGTTGCGTAGGCGTGACGGAACCGCAAATTAACCTCGTATTTTCCCAGAGAAAACTGGAAATCTCAATCGAAGAAGACACTGAATTCGAATTGCGTAATCTGGAAAGACATTACGGGTCCTATAGCTGTAATATCGAAACGCACACCCTGTCTTTCGACATTCGGCTGAATCGCGATGACTTGATAGAGCGGAATGTTCAAACTATCGGCTTGAAAAGCAAAAAATACGGAAAATACACGGACTTCAAGGTCGACATAAACAAAGAACGGATCATTTTTGAGGCAAAGTATCCAGCAGCCGGAGGCTATGAAACATTCTGGTTTTATCCCGCGAACACCATAATTCTGCACACACCCTCCGCCAAGTCTGCACAAGACGTCGGAGCCCTGATCGACGCGTTTGCTGAAAGGAACGGCTTGGTCCCCATGAAGGACACGCTGAAGGAGTTCGAGCGTCCTGTTTGGGTCAAAAATGTCAAATACTACACCGACCCAAGCGGAAGAATTTTGAACCAGATCGCCTCTGCGGAGCGGGACCAGCAGGTCGGAACAATTCAGCCGACAAAAACCATGTACGGTGCTGACGGTCCGGCGGAGCAACCCTATGATCTGGCGGTCTACGCCCGCAAACCGGGCTTGTACGACTGATCCGTATTTGCTAAAACTCCGCAGAAGGGTGGAACGATCCGCCCTTCTCTCTCTTTATTTCAGGTGTTGAGAATGAACGAAACACAGAAAAAAGACGCATCCGCCCCGAACAACGCTCCCATGAATGATGAACCGCTCGACTCTGCCCCCTGCGAAGGTGCAGAGCAACCAAAGGCCGAGCCGGAGCTCTCTTCACCGGCTGGGACGCATGCGGGTTATTACCCTTCCGAGGAAAAAATGCACATTGAGCGCCTCGAAAGGGAGCTGGAAAAGGCGAAGGACCAAACCCTTCGTGCCATGGCTGAAACCGAAAATATGCGCCGCCGCGCTGCCCGTGAAAAGGAAGACGCTAGTAAATACGCCATTTCCGGCTTCGCCCGCGACCTGATCTCCGTGGCCGACAATCTACGCCGTGCGCTGGAGGCCGTTCCGGCCGACCTTGCGCAAATCGACGACCGCATAAAAAATCTGTTGAGCGGGATCGAGGCAACGGAACGCGAAATGCTCTCGGTCTTCGATCGCAACGGCATCAAAAAGCTTGAGCCGATGCACCAGATTTTCGATCCCAACCTGCATGAAGTGATGTTCGAGGCCCCTATCCCGGGATTACCGCCAGGAACGATCTGCCAGCTCATCCAACCCGGTTATACGCTGCACGAACGCCTGCTTCGCCCCGCCCGCGTCGGCGTGGTGAAGGATGCGGGTTCGGACTCCGCCGGTCCAGACGATCCCCCGCCGGAACCCGGCCAAAACATAGACACGCAAGTGTAAATAAACCCGCCTTTAAGGCACATTTTTTGACTTCGGTTATGGCGTTTTTTTAGGTTATGCTATAATCATTCATCCGTAAGATACGGAACTTAAACCTTATGGAAATCCATCGGTGCCGTTTCGGGCCGCTGTGTTTTCGCTAACAAAAGAGGTATCAAAATGAGCAAAATCATTGGAATTGACTTGGGTACGACAAACTCCTGCGTCGCTATTATGGACGGCAAGGAGCCAAGAGTAATAGAAAACGCCGAGGGTATGCGAACCACCCCCTCCATGGTGGCCTTCGCAAAGGACGGGGAGCGCCTCGTCGGCCAGCCCGCCAAGCGTCAGGCCGTTACGAACCCCGAAAATACCCTCTACGCCATCAAGCGCTTGATTGGCCGCCGCTTCAACGACCCGCAGGTCAAGGATATGCGCAGCAAGGCCCCCTTCAATATTATCGAGGGCGATAACGGCGATGCGTGGGTGGAAATCAACGGGCAGAAATACGCCCCCTCCCAAATCTCCGCGATGGTTCTTCAGAAAATGAAGGAAACCGCAGAAGCATTTCTGGGTGAGCCCGTAACCCGCGCGGTGATTACCGTTCCGGCGTATTTTAACGACTCTCAGCGTCAAGCAACCAAAGACGCCGGAAAAATCGCCGGCCTTGAAGTCGAGCGTATCATCAACGAGCCGACGGCCGCCGCGCTGGCCTACGGTCTGGATAAAAAATCCTCCGGGATTATCGTCGTCTACGACCTTGGGGGCGGAACGTTCGACGTCTCCGTGCTTGAGATCGGCGACGGCGTGTTCGAGGTCAAGGCGACCAACGGGGACACCTTCCTCGGCGGTGAAGACTTCGATCTGCGCATCATCGACTATCTGGCCGACGAGTTCAAAAAGGAACAGGGCATCGACCTCCGCCAGGACAAGCTGGCTCTCCAGCGTCTGAAGGAAGCCGCCGAAAAGGCCAAAATCGAGCTGTCCAGTACCACGCAGACCGAAATTAACCTGCCCTTCATCACGGCAGATGCCTCCGGCCCGAAACACCTCCAGATTGCGCTGACCCGCGCCAAGCTGGAAAACATTGTGGCCGATCTGGTCAAACGCACCGTTGAACCGCTCAAGGCCGCGCTGAAGGATGCGGGCCTGAAGGCCTCTGAGATTGACGACGTGGTTCTGGTTGGCGGGATGACCCGTATGCCCAAAATCATCGAAACTGTTAAGGAATTTTTCGGCAAGGAGCCGCACAAGGGTGTAAACCCCGACGAAGTCGTGGCTGATGGTGCAGCCATTCAGGGCGGCGTTCTGCAAGGCGACGTCAAAGACGTTCTCCTGCTCGACGTTACCCCGCTCTCGCTGGGTATCGAAACGCTGGGTGGCGTCTTCACCCGCCTGATTGAGCGGAATACAACGATTCCGACCAAAAAGTCGCAAACCTTCTCCACCGCGGAAGACAGCCAGAGCGCCGTCACGATCCGCGTGTTTCAGGGCGAACGCGAAATGGCGGCGGACAACAAGCTGCTCGGCCAGTTCGATCTTGTCGGCATCCCGCCCGCACCCCGGGGCATTCCGCAGATCGAGGTCACCTTCGACATCGACGCCAACGGCATCGTGCATGTGACGGCAAAAGACAAGGCGACCAACAAGGAACAGCAGATCCGCATACAAGCCTCTGGCGGTCTGTCCGATGCGGATATCGACAAAATGGTTAAGGACGCCGAAGCCAACGCCGAAGCCGACAAGAAAAAGCGTGCGCTGGCCGAGGCCAATAACCACGCAGAAGCGGCGATCCACGCGGCGGAATCGAGCCTGACGGAGTTTGGAAAAGATGTTCCAGCCTCAGACAAAGCAACCATAGAGGGCGCCATCGAAGCCTTGAAGTCCGCGCTTTCGGGCGACGATGCAGACGAGATCAAAGCCAAAACGGACGCACTCACGCAAGCGAGCATGAAGTTGGGCGAGTTGGCCTACCGTAAGGCGCAGGAGAAGGAGGCCGGCATGGGCGCAGCACCGGGCGCAGAGCCAGCCTACACGACCGAAGATCCTTCCATCGCAGAGGAAGACAAAACGATCGACGCGGACTTTACCGATCTCGAGATCGAGGAAGAATCCGACGACGACCGCAAAAACTAAGCCCGAATAACAGCATGACCGCAGACAAGCCGGAGAGAACAGCATCAAGTGTCCCTCCGGCTGGTCTGACGACACGGGCGGGAGAATAAAGCAATGTCAGATAAGGACTTCTACAAGGTTCTGGGCGTGGAAAAGAACGCCGAAGCGGAGGAAATTAAAAAAGCCTACCGCAAGCTGGCGATGGAGTATCACCCCGACCGCAACAAGGACAATCCGAAAGCGGAAGAAAAATTTAAGGAAATCAACCGCGCTTATGATGTTCTCAAGGACGAGCAGAAGCGCGCGGCGTATGACCGCTATGGAATGAGCGCCTTTGATGGAAGCATGGGCGCGGCCTCACCCGGCGCGGGCGGAGATTTCAGCGGCTTCGGCGGCGCTTTTTCAGATATTTTCGAGGATATGTTCGGCGATTTCATGGGCGGCCGTCGACGCGGCGGGCCATCGCGTGGCTCAGACGTTCAATATACGCTTGAAATCACGATGGAGGAGGCGTTCCTCGGTAAGGAAGCCAAGATCAAGATACCACTCCATGATTCCTGCGATGCCTGTAACGGAAAAGGCTCGGAGCCAGGAACCTCAAGCCAGTCCTGCTCCACCTGTAACGGGCAAGGTCGCATCCGCCAGCAGCAGGGCTTTTTCACCATTGAGCGCACCTGCCCCACCTGCCAAGGTGCTGGCAGCGTAATCGCAAATCCCTGTAAAAAATGTTCGGGACAGGGCGTATTGCGTAAGGAAAAGAATCTTAATGTCAAAATTCCCCCCGGGGTGGAGACGGGCCGCCGCATCCGCCTGACCGGAGAAGGCGAGGCCGGAGCACGCGGCGGTCCAAAAGGCGACCTCTACGTCCTCTTGAACGTCAAGCCGCACAAGCTTTTCCGCCGTGACGGTTCAAACCTCTATTGCCGTGTGCCGATAACCGTCACACGCGCCGCACTTGGCGGCGATGTGGATGTCCCGACCATAGAAGGCAAGCGTGCCAACGTCAAAGTCCCTGCGGGCACCCAGACCGGCCAGCAATTCCGGATTAAAGGAAAGGGTATGAGCATCTTGCGCTCCGAGGCGCGGGGGGATATGTATATCGAGATTTTTGTGGAGACACCTGTTAATCTCAGCAAAAAGCAGCAAGACATTTTAAAGCAGCTGGATGAATCCATGAACGACTCGTCTTCCAAGGGCAAGAATTCCCCGGAATCCAGTGGGTTTTTTAAGAAGATGCGCGAGTTTTGGGGAGACCTGAGCGACTAGAAGGCTCGGCAATGATCAAAAAGATAAAAAACTGACAAAAAGCGTAAGTTAAGTAAGCAGAGGAAAAAAATGAAAATCGGTGTAGCAGGATGCACGGGCCGCGTAGGTAAACTCGTCGTCAAGGAACTGGGATTGGATCGCTGGACAGGCGAGGGCCTTGAACTGTCCGGAGGAAGCATCCAAAGCGAAAAAAAGGAAAAAGTCAGCCACTTTGTAACGAAAAACGCACGCGAGCTGTTTGAAATTTCCGATATTGTCATTGATTTCACCAGCCCGGACGCCTCCCGCGCTCACGCCGCGCTCGCCGCTGAAATGAAAAAACCTCTGGTTGTCGGCACCACCGGGCTGGATAAGGAAGATGAACAGGCCTTGATGGAGGCCGCCAGAGAAGCGCCGATTATGTATAGCGCCAACATGAGCATAGGTCTCAACATTCTGCTGGCGCACGTGGAAAAAACAGCGGAGCGTCTCGGTATCGAATGGGATATCGAAATTTTCGAAGCGCATCACAAATACAAGGTCGACGCCCCCTCTGGCACTGCGATTATGTTAGGCAAGGCGGCGGCGTATGGACGGGGTAAGAACTTCGACCATCTCGCAACATACAATCGTCAGGGCCGTATAGGAACGCGCCCGGCGGGGACTATAGGCTTTGCCGTGGCACGCGGTGGCGATGTTGTCGGCGACCACAAGGTCACGTTTTACGGCGAAGGCGAGCGCGTCGAGCTTGGCCATATCGCAACCGACAGATCCCTTTTCGCACGGGGCGCCCTTCGAGCTGCTGTCTGGCTGTCCGACAAAGAGCCGGGCCTCTATACGATGCGCGACGTACTCGACCTGAAGGACTAAATCTGAATAGCGATCTATTGCTCAAGCGCCAGAATAAGCTTTTTGCGCGCGCTGCCCCAAGCGTAATTATCGATAATTCCCGTGCTGCGTATAACCCGGTGGCAGGGTATAAGCAGGGATACCGGGTTCGCGCCGACCGCATTGCCCACAGCCCGCGAAGCCCGATCTGTACAGACTTCACGCGCGATTGCGCCATAGGTAACGGTATGCCGACACGGAATCCTTAAAAGCGCCTGCCACACCTGAATCTGGAAATTCGTCCCATAAAGATCAAGCGCCAGACGTTTCTTGGAATCTCCCCGTCCCTGCCAGATGTCCATAATCTGTTCCCCCTCATCCCTCACGGCTTGATCGTCGTGAATAAAATAGGCCTCAGGCCATAACGCCTTCATCCGCGCCAACGGCTCCTCCGGTTTGCCGTCAATCAGAAACCCCAGCCAGCAGACCCCCCGCTCGGTTCGCGCAATCAAAATCTCGCCGATTACGCTATAGAAAAAACCATAAACGATCCTTAGGCCCTGACCTTTTTTTCGAACGTCTCCGGGTGTAACACCCTCGCACGCCACGAACAGGTCGTGCAGCCGCGCAGGGCCGGACAGCCCCGTCTCAAACGCCGCGTCCAGAAGCGGCCGCCCCTCTTGGAGCAACGCCCGCGCATGCCGCACGTTCATATACTGCACCAGACGCTTCGGGCTGATCCCTACATGTTGCTTGAACAGCTTCTGGAAATGGGTCGCCTCGTAACCGGCACGCCGCGCGAGGAAATCAAGGTCCGGCTGCTCCGTGTAATGCGCGACCAGATAGTCGATGCTCTCGGCGATGATTTTTTCTATAAAGCGATTGTCCATAACGTCAGATTAAACGCTGGCCAGCTGATAAACCAACCCGTTTCTTGGGAAAAATTGTCTGCTATCATACCAGCATGAAAAAAGCGGACATCTATGAATTTTTAAGTCGCCTGCGGGCCGCAAACCCGGAACCCAAAAGCGATCTGGAATATATCAACGCCTATACGCTTCTGGTTGCCGTGGTCCTGTCGGCACAGGCCACCGACGCAGGCGTGAACAAGGCCACCCACAGGCTCTTTAAGATCGCCGATTCGCCAGAGAAAATGCTAAAGCTTGGGCTGGAAGCTTTGAAGGATCACATCAAGACGATCGGTCTTTATAACAACAAGGCCAAAAACGTGATCGCCCTATCGGACATTCTCATCCGTGATCATAACGGCAAGCTACCCGGCACCCGTGAAGAGCTGATGAAACTCCCCGGCGTAGGCCGCAAGACGGCAAATGTCGTTTTGAACGTGGCTTTCGGGCAGCCGACCATGGCCGTAGACACGCATATTTTTCGGGTTTCAAACCGCACGGGGCTCGCCCCGGGCAAGACCCCTGACGACGTGGAAGAAAAGCTAACAAAAGCGGTGCCCATGGAGTTCGCCCTGAACGCCCACCATTGGCTGATCCTTCTCGGGCGCTACACATGTAAGGCGCGTAAGCCCGATTGCCCTGCCTGCCCGGTGCGCGATCTCTGCGGGTGGAAAGACAAAACCGTTTAGGCCGTTACAAACAAAAAGGAGCCGCGACCTTCATCGCAGCTCCCATAATCTCTATCGACCGGATCAATCCAGATCGACTATTTCGCGGAAGTTTTGGAGAACATCCCGCCTTCCGTGTTGGCCGGCTCCTTCCGCTCGCGCTTGGAGATAATCTCCTTCGCTTTCGCCATCGCTGACGCGTCCGAACCGGCCCGGTACTTTTCCAGGCGTTTTGTATCCGTTGCAGCCTTGAGAGGAGTGACCTTGCCGTCAAGAATAGCGCCAGCCTCGATTTCCAACTCGCGGTAAGCGATGGAACCGGTAATAGCGCCGCTCGCGCGGATCGTAAGACGTCCGTTGACGGTGATATCGCCCTCGAAGCGCCCCGCGATGGTCGCCTCTTCGATCTCGACCGTGCCGTAGAACGTGCCAGACTCGGCAATTTCCAGAACCTTTGCACCCTTGAGGGCAGCCTCTACAGTCCCTTCCACGACCAAATGATCGCACGCATCGATCTCACCGGACATGTTAATACCGCGACCGATAGTCAGGAGGCGGTCGGCAGAAGCCAAAGAGGGTGCCTCATAAGCCTGCGGCGGCACGTAAGCGCCGGGATAGATCCCCGGTGCGCGGCCAGCAGGCTGAAACGGACGCTGGAAGCTTCCAGTGCCGACATCAGACGGACGGGCCTGAATCTCAACCTCATTCACGAAGCTGCTCGGTCCATAAATCGGAGCAGCAGTCTCGCGTTGATCTTCTGTATCGTCATCTTCCATATCCAACTCCTGCTCGGCTTCATCAAGCTCGAGTTCTTCTTGTGCAGTGCGAATTTCTTCTTCCTGCGGTTTTACAGCTTCCCGGCTGATTTTCTTGCTGACCACAGCTCCGCGTGCCTCGCGGTTTCTGTATTCCGGCGAAGAAGCTTGGCCTTGAGACTTCTGCTCTCCATCTTGTATCTCTGACCTCACGCGATGAAACATCTTGACGCACCTTTCCACGATTAACAGTTGAGTATGACGGGCACGCAAAAGCGCCCACCTGAATAAAAGCTTCGAACAACTATGTAAGAATGAACCAAACGTAACATGGGTTTTTTACACCCGCAAGACTCGAATCTGAGTTTTCCCCAGACAAAATTTTATCAATTTGATTTATCAGTTTTTTATTTTTTGTCCCTGATTCTTATGCAAAAAAATCGCCGCACACCCATTCACATAAAAACGTGCGGTTAGATTTCAGGAAGCGGAAAAACCTGCATCACAGCAGTCGCCCGTCGCTCCTGCTCGATCGGCGAAATAAAGCGGTCAGGCACTTCATGATCGCAGCCATCAACATCCTTGTGCCCGTCTGATGTAAAAAGACTGTAAGCGCCGCCGCGCGCGTACCAGAGATTCCCCTGCTCATCTGGAAACACGGTTCCATCATAGCTCGGCGTAAAGTTCAGAAAATATCCCGGCAGCTCTTTCATATCACCGAGTACATCAACAAACCCGCCGTGGCGATGAAAACCGGGATGCTCCCGCTGGTCGAAGCGCCCATCACCCCGGATCCACAATCCTTTATAGGCATGCGGAAAAACTTCCTCGGCGGCTAGCGGCATTCGGACGACGGCCTGATGCCAGCTTTGCATGCGCGTCCTTAAAACATCGTCGTTCAACTGCTGCGATCGTTTTGAAAATTCATTGTTCAGGAGATGAATGATATCAGTTGTCGTGCTGCGCACGAAGCCGCCACGAAATTCAACAGGGAGGATCTCAACATTAAAACGCCCGTAATTAATGATGTACTCATGCGGAAAGCCGATCAGATCGGGGGGAACGTCCTGGGTCTCGATCTGCACAGAGGTTACGGTCCCACCCAAAAGCCCTAAGGCGGAGCGTAAAGCTTCGGCATCAAGAGTGTTAACGCGGATCGCGCGAATATTGTCGGGCAGAGCCTCCCCCTCCGTAATGAGGCGCCTCTGGCACCGCTCCCAGTCGATTGTCGTTTGTACAGCCATCGTGCAAGGAGTTTACAGAAAGAAAACATCAAAATACAAATATTTTCTGTAACTTTCTTATGTCGACCTCTTAAAAGCTCAGCCGTGAAAATAATCGTAAATTTTGCGGGCCACAGCCTTGGAAATGCCCTCGACCTTCTCCAACTCCTCGATCCCCGCCGCCGCGATAGCCTTGGCGGAACCGAAATGCATCAGCAGAGCCTTCTTGCGTTTGCCGCCGATGCCCGGAACTTCGTCAAGCGGTGAGGCCGTGATCTGCTTCTGCCGCCGCCCCCTGTGCCCGGCGATGGCGAAACGGTGCGCCTCGTCCCGCAGCCGTTGCAGATAATGCAAAACGGAGTCGTTCATCGGCAGCATGAACGGCGCGCGCCCCTCGAAAAAAAACCGCTCCCTCCCGGCATTCCGCTCAGGCCCTTTCGCGATAGCGGCCAGCTTCACGGAGTCCAGAACGCCGCACTCCTCCAGCACGCCACGCGCGACGTTATACTGCCCCTGCCCCCCGTCGATCAGGATCAGGTCGGGCCACTCCGCCTGCCCCTCCTCCTGCTCTTTCAGGGCTTTTTTAAAGCGGCGGCTCAAAACTTCGCGCATCATCCCGTAATCGTCGCCTTTGTCGGCCTCGCGGATATTAAACCGCCGATAGGCGTTTTTACGGAATCCCTCCGGCCCGGCCACGATCATCGCGCCGACCATATTCGTCCCTGAAATGTGGCTATTGTCATAAACTTCAATACGTTCGGGCGGTTCGTCAAGGCCGAACAGCTCCGCCACGCCGGAAAGCAGCGTCGCCATGCCCTGTTGCGAAGACTGATGGCGCACAAGCGCATCACGCGCATTGGTAACAGCAAAATCCAGAAGCTTTCGTCGATTGCCGCGGACAGGCTGAAGAAGCGTAACCTTGTGCCCGCTCTGCGAAGAAAGCGCCTCCTCCAGAACGGCCTTGCGCGGCACGTCGTGGCTGATTAGGACGATGGGCGGCAAAGGCTTGCCTTGATAAAACTGACCCAGAAAGGCGGCCAGAATATCCTCCGGCCTATCCGCCGCGTCGTGTCGGGGAAAATACGAGCGGTTTCCAAAACTCTGCCCGCCCCGGAAAAAGAACACCTGGACGCAGCTTTTCCCGCCCTCCTGATACAGCGCCAGAACATCGACGTCCCCCGTCCCGATATCCACCATGGCCTGCTGTGTTTGCACACTGGTGAGGGCGCGGATCCGGTCGCGGTAGGACGCGGCGAGTTCATAATCCATCGCCTCGCTGGCGGCCGTCATTGCCTCCTGCATCCGGCTCTGGATCTCCCGGCTCTTGCCGCTGAGGAACGCGCGCGCACCATCAACCTGTTCAGCGTATTGCGCCTGGGTGACATAACCCACACACGGTGCGGTGCAGCGCTTGATATGGTATTGCAGGCAGGGCCGCGCCCGCTGCTCGAAATAACTGTCCGTGCAGTTGCGCAGCAGAAACGCGCGTTGAAGGATGGCCAGTGTCCGGTTGACGTCGCTTGCCCCGGCGAACGGCCCGAAATATTGCCCTTCGATGTTCTTCGCGCCCCGGTGCTTCTGCACCTGCGGAAAATCGTGCCCCTCGCGCAAAAGAATAAACGGGAAGGATTTATCGTCGCGCAGCAGAATATTATAGCGCGGCTGGAGCTTTTTGATCAGCGTCGATTCCAGAAGCAGCGCCTCGGCTTCCGTATGCGTTGTGATAAATTCCATGCGCTGGATCTGCGCGACCATCCGCTGCAAGCGGATCGGCAGCTTCTGAAATTGAATGTATGAGGATACACGCTTTTTCAACGCCTTCGCCTTACCGATATAAAGCACCTCGCCGTCGAGGGCGATCATCCGGTAAACGCCGGGCGCGTTGGAGAGTGTCTTCACCGCCTCCCGCAGCGTCTTCAGACCCTTCTCCAATGATGGTTTATCGTCGTCCATGGCCAAGCTATATAAACACAAACACGCTTTCCCGCCGCACCATAACACATGCAACCAAAAACGCTCCATACACCAGTATGACCTTATATAAGCAAATTTGATTTTTGTGCTCGTTTAGTTGCAATATATCAACATTCAACAATCAGCAAGGGAACACTCGCCATGCCCTCCACCCAAACCTTGAAATGTTATCGTACCGGGGAACCGCTTTATGAAGGCCGGTTCCTAACCCTGTCCGCCTGTGTCGAGCAAGCGATTCTGGAAAAGGTAAATCTCGCCGGAATTGATCTCTCCTATGCCAACCTCAGCGGCGGGAATTTCGATGACGCAAACATGCCGGATGCAAAATTGCGCGGCGCCAATCTGTCCGGGGCCAATCTCTCTGAAGCCGTTCTGGACAACAGCGACCTGACCGATGCCGTTATGGTTAATACATGCCTGTGCGAATCCTCGCTCAAGGCCTGCGTGTTTTATGGCGCCAGATTCGGGGCGACCGATATCGCGGGCGCAGACCTATCGGGCGCATATTTTTCAACCCTCTCCGCCTTCGATCTTGAGTTCGCGCAAGCCAGAGGCCTTCAGTCCTGCCGCTACAGACATGCCGACGGCGTGATGACCGATTTCAGCCGCCCGCCCATCGTCCTGCGCGGTATGCTGAACACCCCTGTGGTTGTGTTTGACAAAATCGTAAAAATCGGCGGTAACCGCCTGCCCCTCCATACGGCTGTAAGTATCGGCCGCAAGATGCTAGAGGATCTGATGCATCACCGTGCATCTGACGGTGAAGCCAAAAGCCGCAGTTTTCTTGACAGTTCAAAATACATACAACTATACCAATACGTTCTTTCTTCGACTTTTCTGTGTGGTTAGGTTTGCCGCCTTCGGAAAAAAGGTGTAAACCGGGGAAGTTTATATGAATCTGTATGTCGCGCCGTGCGGCCTGTTTGCTGTTTTCATAGAGATCAGCGGCAGTCTGGGGGCTCGCCCGGCATGGTCGGTAAAAAATTGCAACGGTGAGGTTGTATTCGACGCGCCTTACGTACAAATCATATGGACGCCTGGACGCAAACTGAAAACCGCACGGGAACAGCACAACCATGACCCGCGAGATCGACAATCTGCGCAGCCTTCTCAGGGAACTACAGAAGATTGATCCCGAATTCCCCCTTCAATACGCGCTTTGCCTATGCGAAATCGCTGCGGATGAGGGGCTGTCTGTGACAGCACTGGCCGAGAAGGTTCGCCTTCCACTTTCCACCGTCTCTCGTATTGTAGGCGCCCTGTCCTCAAAAAGGCAGAAAGGCCAGCCTTACGGCCTTGTAGAAGTAAGCATTTCCGCTGCCGAGCGCCGCCGGAAGGAGCTGAACCTGACCGCCAGAGGCCGTGCGGTCATGGAGGGCCTGTCCGCAGTCATAAAGGGCTTAGGCAGCCAATAACCGTGCCCTCCCCTCCTTTCCGTTGGACGGACCCGCCTTTAAATAGTATGAAGACAGTGGGCCTGTGGCGGAACGGTAGACGCTGCGGACTTAAAATCCGTTGACCTTTGGTCGTGAGGGTTCGAGCCCCTCCAGGCCCACCAAGCTCTCGTCGTTAGTTAGTTTTTTGTGCGCGGCACGCTTAAAGGGCGGCCGACTAAGCCATGAGCCTGAGTAAGCCTTTTAGCCGCATCTCTGTTGCCGTTTTTGATGAGCGCCTGCGTACATGTATAAACGGCATCGTCCAAAGGCCTGTTCCGTTGGTGTTCCCACATGCCGTTGACAACGCCAAAAAACGAAATCATGACCTCATCGGAAAGGAGCTGCTGGACCGCGGCCTTGCGGCGTTCAATAAAACCGGTGTCGCGCACCTCTGTATAATTGGCCGCAATAGGCAAAACAGAGGACCACTTCTCCAGGCCTGCACAATCAGGAATCTTGAATGAATCCTGCGCATACGCCGTTGATGGGATATGTACTGATAAAAAGGCAAGCAGCATAAAGAAAGCTCCGACAAAAAAAGGCAGGCGAAATTCATTCTGCATAGTGTGTTCTCCGGGCAGGCAAAGACAAACAGACATCTTAGCGATTGTAAGTAAAAAGTCATAACACGCTAAGACTGAGTGTTAAGCAATAATCTAAGTGAATCCTGCGAGCCTTATATATCTAATAAACGCCTAGCGCTTTATAAAGCCGGGTCAGGCTTTCCGCCTGCGCTGCCCGTGCGGCAACAAGAACAGACTCCGCGTTATTGGCGTTGCGCTGCGCGTCCAGAACGTCCAGGAACGAGATTTCCCCCTCCTTATAAAGTGTTTGTGAAAGCGTAAGCGAATTGTCAGCGTTCGCAAAAGCTTTCTCCAGAGAAACGCGGCGTTCATTGATGAAGGCATAATCATTAAGGGCCGTCTCGACCTCTGTCACGGCCGCGAGAACCGCCTTGCGGTATTGCTGATAAGCCTGCATCTCGCGGGCGCGGGCGGCGTCAATCCGGCCTTCGATCCTCCCAAAGTCAAGCAAAGTGACCGCAGCACCCAGTGCAACGTTCCAGACATTCGCGTTGCTCACAAGCCCGCCATCGGCGATCCCGTAGAACCCGGCGATGTTAAAGACCGGGAAAAACTCTGCAGTAGCAGCCTCCGCCAGCTTGGTTGATTCCAGAAGATTTTTCTCCGCCACCCGGATATCAGGCCGTAGAGCAAGAACCTGCGCTGGCGCCATAAGAACGGGCAAAGCATCTGATCCCGGAATTTCCGCTTCAGGGCTCAGAACAGGCGCAAGCGTCGCAGGCAGACCGCCTGTCAGAACGCTTAAGCGCAGCTTGGCATTTTCAGCTTGCCGCATGAATTCGGGCAATGAGGCTCGCGTGGTGTTGACAAGATTTTCCGTGCGCTCGACATCCAGACGTGGCGCTGAACCTAATCGATTAAGATCCTGAATAAGGGTCAGCGTCTTCTCTTGTGATTGCAGGTTCTTCAGCGCGATCCGGTATTGGTTCTGCGCGGCGCGGTAGTCGATATAGGTCCGGACTGTCTCGGCAATCAGCGTCAGGGTCACGTCGCGGTAAGATGCCTCGGCGGCATCCAGTCTTGCGGCGGCGGCGCTGTAAGTGTTGCGGTTTCGCCCAAAAATGTCGATCTCAAATGAGGCATCGAACCCCGCCTCATAGAAGTCATCGATTGAGCCCGCCCCATCAACGCCGGATTCCTGCCGTCCTGAATTACCCGAAGCACCGATTTGCGGGAACAGTCCCGAACGGGAGCTGCGTCGCAAACCGCGCGCTTCAAGAATTTTTGCCTCAGCAGTCAGCCGGTCCGGGCTTTGTGCAAGCGTCAGCTCAACAATTTGATTGAGAACCGGATCGTTAAAACCCTGCCACCAGTTTTTTAGCGCAGGAGCTTCGACGACATTAACGGACTCGCTATTCTTAGCCGTCCAGAGCTGCGGTCTGTCAGGAGCCGACAGATCAAGCCCGCCCTTAAAGCACCCCGAGAGAAAAACACAAGTTGTCAAAAGTATAATTTTTTTCATAGAGGTTACTCCACAGGAACACTAAGTTTTTTTCTGCGCTCATGGAAGCTGACTTCAAGTCCCCTGAACAACATGTAAAAGACCGGGGTGAAGATAAGGCCGAAAAACGTAACCCCCAGCATACCGGAGAACACGGCAACCCCAATCGCCTGACGCATCTCTGCGCCTGCTCCGTGGCTGAGCGCGAGCGGAAGAACGCCCATGATGAACGCAAACGAGGTCATCAAGATGGGCCTCAACCGCAGGCGGGAAGCTTCCATAGCAGCCTCGCGCACGCTTTTTCCATGGTGCTCAAGCTCGCGAGCGAACTCGACGATCAGAATCGCGTTCTTGCACGCCAAGCCTGCGAGAACGAACAAGCTGATCTGGGTAAAGATGTTATTATCCCCGCCCCACAAATAAACGCCGATCAAGGCCGAAAGAATACTCATCGGGACAATAAGGATAACGGCCAGAGGCATCGCAAGACTCTCATACTGTGCGGCCAGCACAAGAAAGACGAAGAAGATACAAAGCGGGAAGATATACACCGCGGTGTTACCGGCCAGAATTTGCTGATAAGTCAATTCAGTCCACTCGAAATCAATCCCCTGCGGCAGGGTTTCCTGCAAAATCCGGGTGATCTCGTCCTGCGCTTGCCCGGAAGAATAGCCCGGAGCGGCGTTGCCGTTCAGGTCGGCGGAGCGGAAAGCGTTGTATCGCATGGCCACCTCCGGCCCGAACGTCTCCTCAACCTTCACAACAGAGCCAAGCGGTACCATCTGTCCATCGGCGTTGCGGGTCTGGAGTCTCAAAATGTCCTGCGGCCTTGAACGGAATTCTTTATCAGCTTGTGCGATCACCTGATAGGTGCGCCCAAACTGGTTAAAGTCATTGACATAGCTCGACCCGAGATAGATTTGCATCGTTCGGAACACCTCGTCGATGGAGACGCCTAATTGCTGGGCCCGTGTCCGATCAAGATCCACAAAAAGCTGAGGGACATTGATATTATAGCTGGAGAAGACACCTGTCAGGACAGGGCTGCTCCAAGCCTTGCCCAAAACCTGCTGCAAGGTTTCGTTCAAAGCCTGATAGCCGCGATCCGTGCGGTCCTGTATCTGAAGCTTGAAGCCGCCGGTAGTTCCTAAACCGCGAACTGGTGGAGGAGGGAAAATAGCGATAAAGGCTTCGTCTATGGCGCCGAATTTTTGCTGAAGCCGTCCGGCGATAGCCCCAGCGCTTAACTCATGGGAGTCACGTTCTTCAAAATCATCCAAAGTCACGAAGACAATTCCCGCACTGGCGGAATTGACAAACCCATTAATCGAAAGGCCCGGAAACTGAACAGCGCTGGCAACCCCCTCCTCTTTGAGAGCGATCTCACCCATCTTACGCATCACCTCTTCAGTGCGCTCAAGTGTCGCTCCGGATGGAAGTTGAGCAAAACTAATAAGATATTGTTTGTCTTGCGCGGGAACGAACCCTGACGGAATAAGTCCAAAACTGTAATAGGTTCCGATGACCAGAAAAGCAAAAATGCTCATGACGCTGGCCTTGCGTCGGCCCATAACACCTACACTTTTTGCATAGGCATTCTGGCTTCTGCCAAAGACACGGTTAAACCCGTTGAAGAACCAGCCAAAGAGCTTGTCCATAAGGCGCGTAAGAAAATCCTTCTGCTCATGCCTGGGCTTCAGAAGGACCGCAGACAAAGCCGGACTGAGGGTCAGCGAGTTGATCATGGAAATAAATGTTGCGATCACAATAGTGAGGGCAAATTGCTTATAAAACATACCCGTCAGGCCACTGATAAACGCGATAGGTATGAAGACGCCGGCAATAACCAAAGACGTGGCGATAATGGGACCAGTCACCTCTTTCATCGCCTGTACGGTGGCTTCGCGTGGTTTCTTACCTTCCTCGATATTCCGCTCGACGTTCTCGACCACGACAATCGCGTCGTCCACAACGATCCCGACCGAGAGAATAAGCCCGAACAGCGAAAGCACGTTGATCGAAAATCCAAGCGGCAGCATGATCGCGAATGTCCCGACGATCGACACGGGAACCGCAAGAAGCGGAATGATCGAAGCACGCCATGTTTGTAGGAAAACAATTACGACCAGTACGACCAGAAGAATAGCCTCGATAAATGTATGTATAACCGCATCGATGGAATGACGCACAAACACGGTCGGGTCATAGACGATGCTAAAATCCATGTCTTCGGGGAAGCTTTTCTTAAGCTCTGCCATCGTCGTACGCACATTCTCCGATATATCCAGCGCGTTGGCGTCCGGCGTGGCAAAAATAGGAATCGCCACAGCAGGTTGATTATTGAGCATAGAGCGCAGCGAGTAGGTCTGGGCATCCAGTTCGGCCCGGGCCACATCCTTAAGGCGCGTGATAACGCCGTTGGAATCGCGCTTTATAATAATATCTTCAAACTCTTCCGGGGTGCTCAAGCGCCCTTGCGTATTGACGGGCAATTGCAAAACCGTGTCGTCGTCGTATGGGGGGCCGCCAATAACCCCGGCGGCAACCTGGATATTCTGACCGCGTATGGCATTGATAACTTCGGACGCGTCCATACCGCGTTCCGCGATACGATCAGGGTTGAGCCAGATGCGCATCGCATAATCACCAGAACCAAAAAGACGTACGTCACCCACACCTTTTATTTTCGCAAGCTGGTCCTTGATATTAAGGGTCGCGTAGTTACGAAGGTAAAGCATGTCATAGCGCGAATTAGGGGATCGCAAATGAACAACCATCGTTAAGTCTGGCGAACTCTTTACGACGGTAACCCCGAGATCCTGAGTCACCTGCGGCAGGCGCGGCAGAGCCTGCGCTACACGGTTCTGCACCTGCTGCTGCGCCAAATCGACATCCGTGCCGATCGCAAATGTGACCGTGAGTGAAAGCCGCCCGTCCGCAGTAGCCAGCGAATTCATATAAAGGAGGTTTTCAACACCGTTGATCTGTTCCTCAAGGGGTGTGGCGACAGTTTCCGCGATAACGGCAGGGTTCGCACCCGGGAAGCTGGCCGAAATCTGGACCGAAGGGGGAGAAACCTCAGGATATTCCGAAATCGGTAGCTGGAACATGGCAATCAGGCCCAGCAGGAAAATCATGAAGGAGAGAACTCCGGCGAAAATCGGCCGGTCGATGAATTGGCTGGATACGATCATGGAAATTACTCTTTTGTCTCTGCTTGTTTTTGCTCGGAGGCCAGCGCCAGAGCGTCTTTCTCAGCTTGTGTCTGCGGATTGACGACCATACCAGGACGGATATGGGTCAGGCCGGAGCTAATGACCCTCTCCCCTTCCTTCAGCCCGTCCAGAACGAGGCGCTTGCCGCTGACGCTCGAGCCGATCTTGATCTCGCGATAGATGGCGGCATTGCCCTCACCGATCACAAAGACATATTTTCGGTCCTGGTCTGTGGCGATGGCCCGCTCGGTAATCATAATTTGTTTGTCTTGGCCGTTGCCGCCCATCTCAACACTCACCGCCATACCCGGCAGGAGAACGCCGTCGCGGTTGTCGAAAATAGCCCGGGCCCGTATCGTTCCGGAAGCAGGGTCGATCCGGTTATCGAAGCTGTGAACGGTTCCGGCATACTCCTTGTTGGCTGAGGATAGTTTAAGCCTCACGGGAACATCGCCCTCGCCTTTCGATTGATAAATAGAGTCGACATAGGTCCGCTCATCCACTTCAAAATCGACATAAACCCGGTCCTGCGCAACAATCGTGGTAAGCAAAGGCGCATTAGGGCTTTTTTGCACAAGGTTGCCTTCGGTAATCTCGGCGCGGCTGATCCTGCCGGATATCGGAGCTTTTACATAGGCGAAATCAAGGTCGATCTCAGCCCTTAGCACGGTCGCCTGTGCGCCTTGAACGGCGGCAGCCGATGCAAGACGGTTATTATCCCGCTCATCCATCACGCTTTGTGAAATGGCATCGCTCTTGATAAGGCTCTTAGCCCGCTGATACTCCTTCTCTGCGAGCTGTGCCTGCACCTTGGCGCTCTCAAGAGCGGCTTTAGCCTGAGTCAAAGCAGCTTCATAAGGACGCGGATCGATGACAAAAAGCACATCGCCCTTATTCACGTTCTGGCCATCAGTGAAGCGGATTTCCGTGATCCGACCCTCCACCTGCGGACGGATTTCAGCGCGGTCAACAGCAACGACATTGCCGGAGAAATTCTTCCAGATCTGAACCTGTTCCGGCGCAACGGTCACGAATTCAACCGGCATGGGTGGAGGAGGACCCTGCTCGCCCTCTTGCTCCATGGCGCCGACGGGCGATCCGAAATAAACAACCGCACCGCCGGCGCCGATGGCTACAACCAAAAACAGGAAAGATAAAAGTTTGTTACGCACGTTCTTCTCCATAGAAAAATATATTAGCGCCTGACGCTCTTCCGGCCCTGTTCAGGAACCTTCGTCAGGTGCGCAAGGTCGATCCCGATCAGGTTGAACAGGGATTCCTCAAGCTTGTGTTCGATAAAACTCAAATCGTTCTTGATGCGGGCCATCAGCAACTGCCCGACAACCAAAGCAAAAATCTCGTCGGCCTTGATTTTAACGTCGATAGAGGCCGGGATAAGACCCTCGTTCTGCAAATCCTTTAAGCAGTCCTCATAATAAGCGGTCTTTTCCGCGCAGATACGCGCGATCGTGCTGCCGATCTCCTCATCCTTAGCAGCCAACTCGGAGCCCAGCGTCGCGAACGGGCAACCGCAGACATGGCCAAGTTCCTTGCTAATCTCGCTCTGATGCTCGAAAACGTGGCGCGCCATCATCCTGAACCGCTCGATCGGCGGGCGGCCTTTCGAAAAAATCTCGTTATAATCGGCCTTCATCTCCTGCATGCAGGAATCCATGGTGGCCAGCGCCAGATGCGCCTTGGACGGAAAGAAATGATAGAAACTGCCCTTTTTAACATCAGCGGCGGCGCAGATGTCATCAACGCTAACGGCGTTATAGCTGTTGCGCCAGATCAAGTCTCTGGCCGTCTCGATGAGGCGGTCTTTGGTACTCGTGGTCGCGCGGCTCATAAGGCGCTCCTTTCAACAAGAAAAGGTTTATAATCACATTTGACCGACCAGTCAACTCATAAATATTCTATGAAAAACTTATAGGAGTTACAGAGATTTAGCAAAAAATCGGAAATTTCAGGCCGGAACCGTAAGGGCGCTCAGGGTGCGTTTGCGCGCCTCCATAAAATCCGCAAAAATCGGCCGTTTTTGCGGCGTTCTGGGCATATCGAACAAGGTCAGGGCGTCCTTGAGCGTCGGGGTGACCCGAAGGCCCATACCAAACGGAAAATGAGGGTTTGTGCTGTGCCAGGCGCCCGGCACGATCAGATCGGCGGGAATATCGGGCCGGGAATTCAGCGCCCCGAAGCCGTCCCATTGCCCCATAACGTCGATCACCTTGCCCCTGAACGCAGATGGCATCCCGATTTTGGCGCTGATCGTTACAATCCGGCAGCGCTCTGCAACGGGCGCCAAGGCCTGCCGGGCTTCGAGCGCATAAAGCGCCTCGGAAATCACAAGATTGCCTTTGGAGTGCCCAATCAGTAACGGTATTTCAAAACGGGCATCAGACAGCAAATCAATCAGCGTCGCCGTATCCTTGCTAGTACGAAGAAGCCCCGTTGCCTCGCCCTGCGTATAAGCTTGGCCCGGCCGGTCCAGACCCTCTAGCCTGTGGCGGACGCTATTCAGTGCCCCGAACAGGAAGAACCCGCCCATCGCCTCGGTCAGGACATCCGAAAGCCCATAACCCGAAACGATCGCCGCCACCGACCCGCCCAGCGCATCGGCGAGGTTGCGCGCGAAGGCGGCGGCGCCCAGAGCAGAGCTACCCACCCCGGCCACGGCGAGTGCTTTCACATCTCCTCCGCCCTGATCAAAAAACGACTCTTTTTCGGCGAACACTTCAAGGGCATCCCCGCCGGAGGGCGGCACAATCAAAAGGGCCCCCTCCTTCGCGCGCCAAAAAGCAAGAGACGGTTTCTCGGTCTCCATAATACAGCGCACGTCATAAAAAACTGAATCCAGAAGCGCGTTGCGCTGTTGCACGCCATTTAGAAAGGCCTCGCGTTGCAGTGAGAAAAGCACGGACAAGACCGCCTCTAAAAATTGTGAAAACAAACGCAAAAAAAAAAGAAAGAGCGGAAATCCGCCTCGGACTCCCACTCTATCTAAAATCTATCTCGATATGAAGTAATGTTAGACTCAGGCGATTTCAGGCTCCTGATGTTCGCTCGCAGGCTGCTGAAGTCCTCGGATGATGCTGGCGGTTTGCACGGCCTTTTGACGGACATTGGCATCAGGATCTGCAGAGATCGTTTTTTCAAGAATCCCAAGAGCCGCCTGCCTGTATTCCTGGACGCCGGGAAGTCCGTTCTGACGGGACATCACCTTCATTGCATCGACCACGCCCCAGCGTTCAGAAGGGTCGATGCTGGTCATACCAGCTTCATGCCGCAGGAAAATATCATGCAAAGCACCCGACGGCACGCCTTCCGCCGCCGTCTTGAAATCGTACGACGGATATTTCGGACTGATATAAATTGTTGGTTCCCGATCATCTTTTTTCATGATTTCTCCCTCGAACTTAAAAGTAACAACATATAATTATGTTTATAATCTCTACCATTAATCCAAAAAAATAACAAAATTATTACAAATCAGGTTCCTGTTTTAGTCTCTTGGCCCCGCTCAATCATGTTGCTGGAAAGCATTTCACCCTGCTTTTTGGTTTTCAGGACGTCCCGCGCCTTGGCGTATTCGGGGGCATGCCAGAAGACAAGACATCCGTTGCAACCCTTTCCGCAACACCCCTCGACGCCGATGCGCGGAGATTTAAGAACTTTGTCCTGAGAATCGGCCCGCTTGGCGTCCAGAAGCGCAACGCGATTATCGTCGAACGCACTTGCTCGCCCCTTGCCCAGCTCCAGATTCTGAACGGTCTTATCAAGCTTGAGGCGTGTCTCCTGCACTTCGGTCAGCAGTGCTTCTTTCCGCACGATCGTGAGCGGCGGCAGGTTTCGGATCAGGTCGGGGATATGCTCATGCTCGAACAAGGAAAAAGGAATCCGGATCGTCGTCTCCGGCGAGGCGTTCACGACCTCGGTAACCTTGCCGTTCTCCGCGTTTTCAAATGAATAGATCCGTAGCAGGATCGGATCGTTCGCATTGGGTGGTATGAATTCCAGAACATCTCCGGCGACAAGCTTGTTCTTGACGTGCATATGGAACGCATCGTCCGCGACCGCCGAAATCATCCCCGCGAATTCATAAGTGGCAAAAGTACCAGTATTATCATACCCATGCGAAAGGTTCGTGAGGCGGCCCTCGTGGAACGCCAGCGTATAGCCCCGGTTCGGAACGGTTTCAAGCTCCGCCATGAACGGCTTGGGATCCCACTTGGCCGGATCGCGGTAATAGGAATCGATCGCCATGCGGTACGCCCGCGCTACGACGCCAACATAAAACGCGCTCTTGTTTCGCCCTTCGACCTTCAGCGAGTCCACCCCGATCCGCAGGTAATCGTCCAGCTTGGGCATGAGGCACAGGTCGCGTGAATTAAGAATATACGACCCCCGGTCGTCCTCTTCGAGCTGCATCATCTCGCCGGGCCGATGCCCCTCCTCAAGGAAGAACTCGAACATCTCGCGGTTCGTCTCGTTGATCTCCAGATCCTTGAGCGTGCCATCTTTCATGCGGATATGAACCTTATAGCTCCAGCGGCAGCTATTCGCGCAATTCCCCTGATTGGCACCGCGCTCGGACATGAAGTTCGAAAGAAGGCAGCGCCCGGAATAGGTCATGCACATCGCGCCGTGTACAAAGGCCTCCAGCTTGATGTCTTCACAATGCTCCCGGATTTCGACAAGCTCTTCATACGTAACTTCGCGGCCGAGTACGCACAGACTTGCCCCGGCATCCTGCCAGAATTTGACCGACAGCCACGAACAGACGTTCGCCTGCGTGGAGATATGAAGCTCTAGCTCCGGCGCCTCCTGCTTGACGAACTGGAACACGCCGGGGTCGGCAATGATCAGGCCATCCGGCTTCACCTTGCGCACCGTCTCGATATATTCCGGCAGCTTGGCGATATCCTTATTGTGCGTAAAGAGGTTCAGTGTCAGGTAGACTCGCTTGCCGTGCGCGTGGGCGAACTCTATCCCCTCCACCACCTCATCCAGCGTAAAACTGGACTTAGTCCGCAAGGACATATCCGGAGTACCCATATAAATGGCGTCCGCACCATACAGAACGGCGACCTTGAGCTTCTCAAGGGAGCCCGCAGGCATCAGGAGTTCGGAGCGTTCAGGGCGCTTGGCGGCTGTTTTTTGATAAATCGTCATGGCCGTACATAACCATAAACGGACCGGACTTGCAAAGAAGCATTTTATTTGAGGGTATTAACCTGTTTTCCTCAAAGGATTATCCTGCTAATAGTACGGCTGGCCTGTCCCCGTAGCTCAGCAGGATAGAGCGCAGGATTCCTAATCCTGAGGTCGTGGGTTCAAATCCCGCCGGGGACGCCAGGATACGAGTTTTTTTGAGAAATTCATCGAGTTTAGTCCGCTTTCAATCTTTTTTCCCCGAGAAGGCGAACGTATTATATGTTAGGCCGAAATAAGGTCAAAAAATGAACAGGATAGATTGTAAAGCGCCATGATTGCATCTGTAACCTCCGGCAGCGTTGAAAAAAACGCTAAAATCATCACCTTGCTGGTCACGCTGTCTGGCTTGGCGGCCCTCTCATGGCAGGTGCTTTGGCAACTGAAGGCTTCTCTGGCCCTGGGGGTCTCGGCATGGGGCACGGCCGTAACGCTGGCCGTGACCATGGGCGGAATGTGCATCGGCGCCTTGATTACAGGCCGCATCCTTGAGCATACCAATAACACCAGACCATTGCGGTTGTATGGGGTTATGGAATGCATAATCGGGATATCCGGTTTATTCTTAAACAGCGCCTTTCAAATCGTAGAGAGAGTGGATACCGAATTCTATCAGGCCAGCCCCGAACTGGCTGGGACCGTTTATCTTTTGGGTATCGCTTCATCATTCGGGATACAGGCTATTTTCCTAGGGGCTACGGTTCCCGTGATCGGACTGATGGCAAGACAATCGCAGGTGCCAATAGCGACATTATATGGCCTCAATACGCTGGGCGCAGCTTTAGGCGCTTTACTATCGGCCTTTCTGTTTATTCCTATGTTAGGAGTTCAGAATACAATATGGCTGAATTCATCTATAAATCTTCTTGTTGGCATTACGGCTATAATGCTCGGACGAGAAGTGCTTTTTGCAAACAGATTATCCGCAGACTCAAAGACAGCCGAACCGCCATTCAAATTTTTTATGGCTCTGTTAATCGTTTTTGCAACAGGCTGCGCCACCTTCATGCTCGAAGTCGCTTGGTTCCGTGCTCTGACGGCAGCATTCATGAGCACTACTGACGCTTTTGCGATCATGCTTTCATGTGTGCTCATAGCCTTGGGGCTGGGCGCAAGATTAGTACCCTACCTACGAACCCAAAAAAATGCCTCGCTCGGGGTCTTATTGGCGTGGTCAGGGATCACAATTTTATTGGCAACGCCGGTTATTGAACGCTTCGACATATTCGTTAAGCTTGTTGCTCACTATGAGATGATCATATTCGTTCAATGGTTTTTCCTGACGCTCTATGTTATTGGGATACCGATCTTTCTTCTGGGCTTGGCCCTTCCGTGGATTTTAGATACTCAAAATCGGCCATGGAAATGGGGTGTGCTTTATGGCGTGAACGCATTCGCCGCCATTTTGGGAGCGCTTCTTTCCGGATGGCTTTTACTCCCGACCATCGGCTTGGCGCGCACCGCTTGGTTAGCCGGACTGCTGGTTGGCGCGACCGGAATTATAGCGGCGCAAAAGCAAAGGCGCGCACGTCTTTCAGCCCTAACCGCTATAGCGCTTGTAATTGCGGTTACTTTCGAATCCGGTCTAGGTAGGGTCAGAATCCAAGGGGCATCTGACTTCAAAACCAGAGTGCCGACAAAAATTTTAGAATTTTACGAAGGACCAGATTCAACAATTTCAGCTGTAGAATATAAGGGCGGACGCCGGATTTTGTTTATTGACGGGTTTTCGACGACCGAACAGTCGGGCACTGTTCTAAACAGCGACATGCCTTTTACAGGCCAGTACATGGCGTGGATGGGGCATTTGCCGATGCTGCTTCATCCCAATCCCCAAACCGCCCTCGTGATTTGTTTTGGCACGGGCCAGACCGCAAACGCCGTACGCAAAGAGAACCCACAATCGCTCAGGATTGTCGATATTAACCAGAATGTCTTCAAGCTGGCCGATCATTTCACGGCCAACGAAAAGGTTCTTGAAGATCCAAGAGTCAACAGCGTGATTATGGACGGACGCGCTTACATGCGTAGAACGCCCGAGAAATATGATGTCATCACACTTGAGCCCATGCCCCCGACTTTTGCAGGCGTTAACGCTTTATACTCTCTCGAATTCTACCAATTGGCGCGCAGCAAACTAACTCCTGACGGCGTGATCGCGCAATGGCTGCCGTATCATCTCGTCCCGGCCTATTATAGCGCCTCAATCACCAAGACGTTTCATGCAGTCTTTCCAAACTCTATTCTTTGGAATGATCCGACATCAGGCACGGGAATTCTGATCGGTTCAGCCAATGACGGCGGGGATTTAGGAAAATTATGGCCCGGCTTCGCCCGCACAAACATAAAGCGTGATTTGACGGAAGAAGCGATTCGCAAAGCGGTCGTGCTGGACCGAAGCAAAATTGTAGACTACAGCGCCCTAGGTGAGTTAATCACAGACGACAATCAGATTTTGTCATACGGCAAGGCCGCACACCTGCTGAGAAGAGCCAAGGATGCAAACAAAGAGAATCAAGATCTTATTGATACGGTCCTGAAGGATAAAGGCGAGTAGGGTTTTTTTAATCAGGCGATAAGATAACTGGCCTCGGCCGCCCCTGCCCGCCTTAAAGACTGGAATTTTCGCTCGCAGAGCACCCGAAGCTTGGACCAATCGACCCCAACCTCGAAAAGATAGGCCAGCCCCATAAATGAGGCTGGCCCAAGTTTCGCTTCAAGGTGGTGCAAAAAACCGTTTAAATTATTCTGAGTCAGATCGGGCGCCACGACAAAAACGTCGCCGTCATGACAAAGAAAAATGCGGGCGTCCATCTGTCCAAGATAGCCCTTCAATTCGTTTATAAAGGCAGAAGATGCGCCATCGGCCATAGCATTCTGCGCGTTGGCGCTGGAACGGTCCTGCGGCGCCCGCTTGAAATGGATGCAACGCAGGTCAGGCATAAACCCGGAGGCCGCGCTTAAATCCTCGTATAACAGCTCTTCAGCATTCTGCGTAATTATGTCCATAGTCGCACCAGCATTTCACACCTTTGATATTATGTAAAGCAAGGACTGTGCCAAAATGCTGATGCTTTAATATCAATGGCTTAATAGGCATCCATGTTCTTATGTCCCAAAATGAGACGTTTGATTATAAGAAAAAGTAATCAAAAGTCTCATTTTGAAACGGTTTCTTCACCTCTCGGGGATAAATTAAATAAGAAAAGGTGGAAGAGCGAATGAACCAGAAAATCCTTATTGTCGATGACGATAAAAATCACAGCCTCATGCTGACGACGCTTTTGCATCGGAAAACCGGCTACGAAGCTGTGATTAAGCAAAACGGGAAAGAAGCTCTGGAATACCTCTCGGAAGAGAACGCAGCCCAACGAACACCCTTGGTCGTTTTGGATATAAACATGCCGGTCATGGGGGGAATGGAAACTTTGGAAATCATACGCCAGAGATACCCGGACATGCCCGTGATCATGCTAACCGGTAATCAGGATATGGCGCAGGCCGTTCAGGCGATAAAGCTGGGCGCTCTGGATTTTATCAACAAACCCTATGAAGGCGAACGGCTGGCCGTAACGGTGCGGAACGCCCTGAATATGTCGTCGCTGGCGCGGGAAGTCCGCAGACTGAATCAGACCCACGAAGGGACAGTGACCTTCGAGAGCCTTATAGGCCATGAGGCGGGACTGATGCAAACCCTTGGTGTTGCTAGAAAAGCAAGTGCAGCTGACATACCCGTGCTGATTACCGGAGAAACCGGAACGGGCAAAGAGGTCATGGCCCGCGCCATACATGGGGAGAGCAACCGGGCAGGATCAACCTTTGTAGCTGTGAACTGCGGCGCCATCCCTTCCCAACTGGTTGAAAGCGTTCTCTTCGGCCACGAGAAAGGCGCATTCACGGGCGCGATCGAGAAGACTTCTGGAAAATTCAGAGAAGCCGAGGGCGGAACCATCTTCCTCGACGAGGTAGGAGAATTGCCTCTGGAAACACAGGTCAAACTCCTGCGGGTTATACAACAAAAAGAGGTCGAGCCCGTCGGCGCAGCCCGCCTGGTACCCGTAAACGTGCGAATCATTTCAGCGACGAACCGGAACCTAACCCGGGAGGTTGCAGAAGGCCGTTTCCGCGAAGACCTCTTTTTCCGCCTCAATGTGCTCCAAATCGAAATGCCCCCCCTGCGGGAAAGAAAAGAAGATATCCCGCGGCTTGCCGAGCATTTCATAACCCGCTTCTGCGCCAGACAGGCATGGCCCCCTAAACCGCTTTCAGAAAGTGCCATAAAGACTCTTAAAGACCATAATTGGCCCGGTAACGTGCGACAGCTCGAAAATATGATTAACCGAGCGCTTGTTCTCTCAGACGGACCAAGTCTTGAGGTCGGAGATCTCATTTTAAATCAGGGCGCTGCAGAAAATAGCCAAGAAAGGCAGGGAAACGTTCGACCTGCGGAACAGCCGGCGAAGTCCGAGTCGGAGGGCATGTTTATCGAGCTGTTCGACGATGAGGGCAAAATAAAAAGCGCCTCCGACATCGAGCGGGAGGCGCTTTTGAAAGTTCTCGACTACCACGGCCAGAATGTTACGGCGTCGGCAAAGGCCCTGAACATGGCCAAATCGACATTCTACCGCAAGCTGGCCGAAGCCGTACAAGCTGAATGATCAAATCTGCGCGTTACTTACGCGGCAGCTTGATCATATCGGCCGCTCTGTTCTCTTCGGCTTCCGGCTCCTCTTCAGTACCGGCCGCAGGCTCTACATCCTGCGGGTTGGCGGGATCGGCAGCGTTTGCGGCCTCATCCTGAATCTTGTCTTTGTTCACGAAGTGAACGCCGCCCTGCTTCTTCTTGGCATAGGAAACAGAGGTTCCGCCTTCTTCCGCATGAGCGGGGAAAAGCGTGAAAACAAGCGCCAAAGCGCTGAATCCGGCGAGTAAGGTCGTTTTGTACATAAGGGTGTCTCCTTGAAAATATGTCAAATCCAGACGCAGAATAATCAAAGTTGGAAAGAAATCGCAAGAAATATTATGAAAAAAAGGGCGTAAGTCCCTTATGTTTCAGGAATATTCCACCTGAAAATAGAGGGTCCCGGGCCATCTGGCAAGCAGGCGGGCCGCAAATTATGCTCCAGAGCACTGACGGCATTGCCCGTGAAGCTCCGCACTCCAAGAGGACAGCGCAAACCCGGCCTCTTGGGTCTTGCGCTCAAGATCCTTAGGGAGCGAGCATAAATGCGCTTCAGTGACCTGCCCACAACTATCGCAAACCAGAAACTGAGAGCCCTGATGCTTATGCCCGGCATGGCAAACGACATAGGCATTCAGGCTTTCAATCCGATGAATAAAGCCGTTTTCCTGCAGAAATTCTATGGCGCGGTAAGCGGTCGGCGGCTTAGGCTGATCAAGCGCCTTTCCCAGCTGTGCAAGGACGTCATAGGCGCCGATAGGCGTCTTGCTGCCCGCAATAATCTCAAGCACAAGACGTCGCGGCTCGGTAAAGCGCAAACCTCGCTCAGCGCAGTATGCCTCAACTGTTTTTACAAGCTTATGTACTTCGCCCTTTTTCATCGCGCCCCGTTCTGCCTATGGCTTATGAACCACAGCATCCTTCATACGGTAAAAAACATTAAACTCATCGTCAGCGGGAACCAATTCCAAACGCCCGCTCAGCGTCATCGGGTCAAAAGAAAACACGATCGGATATTTCGCCTGTACCTCGACAACCATATTGGGACCAACATGGTAGTGATAAGGGCAACTTGCCGGAAAGGGCCCAAACAAAAATCGCCCCTGCTTTTCGGCCTGCTCAAGAGGGAACATATAGCCCTGCATTAAGACGGTCTGCCCATCCAGCGCTTTAACCTCATCGGGAAATACCGGCCGCACAGAGATGACATCGTTGTCTTCGAACTGTCCGGTAATCACTTCCTTGCCTTCCGTCTTCGCTAACACCTCCCAAGCCACACCGCCTTCCGGAGTCTTTACGAATTTTGGAAGTGACTCGATCATGGTCTCAAGCGAAACCTCAGCATCAACGGGAACGTTCTCCCATTCCTCAAGAGCAACCGCCGATAAACAAAAAAGCGCACACGCGCAGAAAATGAGCGCGCCAATACAAATGCGCGTATCAAGCCGGAATAGTTTAAAAGCCTGAAAGTTGTTTTGAGACATCTGCCCCCGCTGCTTTCCAAGCCGGAATAATAGCAGAACAAAGCCCCGCTATGAAAATAAAACAAGCAACAGGCAAAACCCCGGGCGCTGAGAGGTCGAAAGCAAAGCCGCTTTCCTTTAACACGGGAGAAACGGATAAAGCCCAAGCAAAACCCGCCCGGGCAATCGCCGTTCCAACCGCTAGCCCCGCAAGAGCAATGAGTGCGCCCTCGCAAGCCAGCATAAAGGCAAGCCGAAAACGCCCATACCCAAGAGTTCTGAGGATGGCCATATCCCCGGAGCGATTGGCCAGATTGCCCGCCAGACCGGCAAAAACACTCAGCACGGCCAGCCCGATCATCAGCCACGAAAGGCCTCTGAAAATCTGTGATCCCACTCCCAGAATTCCTGTGAGCCGCGCGATCTCATACGAAGGGCTGGCAGCTTGAAGGGCGCTGTCCTTATTGATCATGCGCGGCAGGTTCATCTGGGCCAAAGGCCCTTTGGTTTGGATCAGCAAGGCGGTGATTTCCGCAGCATGCTCATCTTCATGCTCGTGGTGCTCATGTTCATCAGCATGCTCATGATCTTCGTGATCGTCCTCTGCAACACTTTGACCATGAAGCGCCATCACACTGTTGACGGAGGTTAGGATAAGCCGGTCGATGACTGTCCCGCTTGGGGCAAGTACCCCAACAACCCGGTAAGGATGAGCATCATGAGAATGGCCATCCGGCGCAAACCCGTGTGCGCCAGCGAATTCATCCCCCACCGCAAGCCCCGTCGCAGCCCCGGCAACCACCTCAAAATCCTGTTTCCAAACGCGGCCTTCACGAATGCGGGCAGCATAAAGTTCAAGATAATCAAGCGTTGTACCAGCAATTCTCTGACCTTTCCACTGATCGCCGAGCGCCAAGGGTATGGCGCGCTTTACCTGCGAATGCTTCATCCAGATCTGTGCTTGCTCATAGGGAATGTTCCCCGTTGGGATATCCAGATGATAGACAGAGGAAAGGATGAGTTGCAGAGGGCTGCCCTTTGCACCGATCACAACATCAATGCCTTGCCCGTCGGCGCTTAGCCGCTTATGGATATGATGCCCAAAAAGCAAAATCAGAAGTGCCAGCATGAAGCCAAAGCCGGTCAAAGCAACCGAAAGAAAATTACCCAGCCAGCGGCTTCGCAAAGAGCAGAGAATAAGCGCAAGATCACTCATGTCTGCATCTCCAGAACTTGCCCTTTGAAGACATCACGCACGCGCTGGTCGTGCGTAGAAATAACCAGGCTGGCCCCTCCGCGCTCCGATAATGACATAAGAAGCCCGCAAACCGCATCCGTATGGCGGTCGTCTAGAGATGACGTCGGCTCGTCTGCAAAGATAATATCCGGCTTGTGAACCACAGCGCGGGCGATTGCCACCCTCTGCGCCTCTCCTTGGCTCAACGTGCGAGCGCAGTGAAAAGCTCTCTCTCTGAGGCCAAGTTCCTCAAGAACTTTAAGGATCATCGGCTTATTCACGGGCTTGCGCGCGCCTTTAAACGCAAGTGAGATATTCTGGTAAACGCTGAGGTGACTGATCAAATGAAGCTTTTGATGGATAACGCCATACCGCTGCCCGCGCAGGCGGTTCAGTGCAGCGCTGCTGATATGGGAATAATTTTTGCCAAGAAACTCGACGGTCCCGCCATCAGCAGGCAGTAATCCGGTAAGAATATGCAAAAGCGAGGTCTTGCCACAGCCACTAGGGCCAAGAACAAGAAGGTTTTTTCCGGAAAAAATGCACACTTCGCCGATCCCGGAAAACAAATCTCGCCCACTCCGGTCAAGCTTGAGGTTTTGCGCTTTTAATAACAGTTCTGACATATCACGTATTGCCTGTGCAGCGATCTCTTCAGAAATACTTCAAAAAATCCTTTGACACAACCGTAAACATAACGTTATAACATAACACTTATAAGGTGCCCAGAATTCATAGGAGTATACAGGCATGGCCGACGTCACAAGCGATTTCAACACGACATCCAGCTTTAACTGGGACGACTTTTGGCTGCACGCGCTTTTGATTATTCCAATAGAATTCGGCATTCTGCACTCCACGCCGCTCGGCCCGATGCTCAGCGGCTTCTTCGAGTCAATGTGGACCGGATTAGGCCTGGATTTCGCGGCTGAGGCGGGTGCGCACGCCTTGGGCGAAGCGGCCACCGAAGGCGCCGCCGGCGGATTCTGCCACTTCCACGGCAGCGAAATGGTTTGTCATTAACAAGGAAATCAAGGTTTATAGGCTGAATAGGTTGCTGCTGTCTGTGTAACGGACGGCAGATCGAGATCAACCTTGTCTTTCGGATAAGCGCACCCGGGTTCCTGCTCCACTTCCGGCCAGACACCCGCCTGCGCGATCCCGATGCCGGGATAGGAGGCGTTCATAATCCGCGCCATCTCCGGCGCAACGTAGCCGTTCAGCTGCTGAATGGTCTGTTCGCTGAGCCTGTTGGGGTTGTCGTCGCCTAAGACCTCCCAGTTCAGCGGCGTATTCCCCGCCTCACGCATAAACTGCGCCATGGTGTTCTCGATTTCAAGACGCTCCAAGGCCGGACGCGCCTGATATTCCCTGAGCTTTTCCACTGTATCAAAGACAACGACCAGATCGTACCGGAACGTCGTATCAGGAATATCCGCCGACTCCGGACCATAACCTTCGGGAAACCCGTTAACGCAATCTTCCACGGGGATCGTGATAGAACGGTCCCAGATGCTGTCGCCCTGCCCTGTGGGCGGGTTTGTCTCAATCGGTGCGGTCGGGTCTGATGTTGCCATGGGCTCACTATAATCCTGTAAAAAAATTCTGACAAATAACAAATTAGGGTCTCACGGGTGCGCTGACGGGCGGCTCCGCGCGTGGCCCCTGAGATCCGTCCGGTGAGGCCGCCAAACCGTAGTACTCCGGTCTGATTTGGGCGTCACGTGCCATATAATCGGTCAGGCGCTTTTGGATGGGATCGTCCGCAAACGCCCCTTCCCGACGCAACTGCATTACAACGTCCAGCATCGGCTTCTGTATACCCGCGACAAATTGCTCTGGCGTACGCTGGCCCAACTCCATATTGATAAGGCCGGATTGCCTATTAAACAGGCCAAAATATTCGCCCACGATATGCTCGCGATAAAGTGAAGGATTGGTTTCGCGCATGTAATCAAGCGCTTGCTGCAGCTCGACTTTAACCTGTTCCTGCGCTTCCTTGATTTGCTCGTAGATCGCATCCTTCTGCGCCTGTTGGTCGTCGCTGAGAGCGTTGTATTGTGTCCAAAGGTCCCCCTGCCGGATATTCAAATCCTGCAAGTTGTTAATGAAGGGCTCATAACGCTCGGCAACAGGCCCGCCCTTGGACTCTATAAATGCTCTAAAGCTGTTCTCGTAGGTATAGTTGGCATCGCTTGCCGAAATACTTGAAATATCAAGCCTAAAATTCGGATTTTGTGCGAGGTGATTGTCGTAAAGACGCCCGAGAACCGAATCGCGGAAATTATCAAGAGAGAGATTAAGGCGCTGCTCGCTGAATTGAAGCGGCTGCTCTCCGGGAAGATAAATTCCAAGCACACTGGTATGAATAAACTCAGGATTATCGACAAGCATGTTATAGGTCGAACGGCTGTCGATCTTCATTTCCTGCATGGCAATCATATCGCCCAGAGCATTACCGGCTCTGGCCGCCAGAATGCCCTCTTGAAACGCACTGGTCGCCCTTGGGCCCATGCCCTGGAAACCGTCCTTGTCGGCATCCACCTCGTTACGCCAACGGTCCCAGAACGAATTCTGGCTGTGGCTATCGACATGCCCTATCTCATGGGAAAAAAGAAACTCCCGCACAGCCGCAGGATCGCCCGGCAAGGTCGGAACGCCAAGCTCAAAAAGTCTCTCGGTGTTTTTAAAACTGAAGACATCCCGGCGCCCATCCCCATTAAAATCATAGGACATTAGCGCAGGAATCGGAGGCGAATGGGCAGCCTGAAGCGCACGATCAATCTTATCCTGCCCGATCCAGTTGAAAAACCCCATAGAGTTGTTCTTGGCTTCCCAGAAGAGCCGCTCGACCTCCTGAGGAGTATCCTGTTCGCCGAACACGACAACATGACCGCCGTTGCCCACACGCCGGAACATCTCCTCGACGCGCTCGCGACCGCCGAAGGACTCTGCTGTCTTGTCGCTGATGTAAATTCGCCCGTCTGTCACGCCGTATCACCAAAAACTATTATATTTTTCCAAATATTATAGAGCGCGAAGCAGCAAAGGGCAATTTTAGAAATTATTGATTTTAGAACAGTCACTTAAGGCGTGGCTATCTCAAGCCGCAGTCCGTCGAACGCGGGCGCAAACCCCTTGGGTAGTTCCCTAACAAGAGTCTGGTAATCCATCTGGGTCGTCAGGCTGGAGAGATAAACGGTTTCAGCCTTTATGACCTGATTATAAGCGATGATATCCTCGATATTCGCGTGAACGGCGTTGTGCTTGATCTGATAGGCCGCCGCATCGACAATCCACGTCTTCACGCCCTTCAAAACTCCAAGCGCCCTTTCATCAAGCGATTTCATATCGACTGTATACGCCAGATCGCCGAACCGGAAACCCGTACAGGTGCATGAACCATGATCGACAAGGAAAGGCTTATAGGAAATATCGCCGATTTTATGCAGTTGCCCGTAGTCCTGATCCGAAAACACATGAGCCGTGAGGAGAGGCGGATAAAAAAATTCGTTATTCCCCCCGTCAAACAGATATTTAAAGCGGTGATGAAGATCAATATGCGTTTCAGCGTTGAAATAAACAGGCAAGGGTTTTTGATGAACGCGAAAATAAAAACTCCGCAGATCGTCAATCCCGTGGCAATGATCGCTGTGCGAATGTGTGTAAAACACGGCGTCCGGTGTCTTAAGATGCTCACGGTTAAACTGCTCCCGAAAATCCGGGCCAGTGTCGATAATAATGGTCGTGGTGTCGCTGACGACAGCCAGCGAACTCCTCCCGCGCCGGTTCTTAGGCTCATCCGGGTCGCAATGTCCCCAGTAATTGCCTATGCCCGGAACACCCGAAGAATTACCGCACCCGAGAATGATGGCTTGCACGCTCATGCGCTTTTCGCCCGATTGAACAAAGTAAAGAAATTCTCGGTTGTCTGGGCCGCGAAATCCTCCCGGTCTATATTGAGGAAATCGGCAAGGTAATTCCCCGTATGGACTACATAAGCGGGCTCGTTCGTCTGCCCGCGATGCGGCACCGGGGCCAGAAACGGCGCGTCCGTCTCGACCAGTATCCGGTCAAGCGGAACGGTCTTGGCGATAAACCTGAGTTCATCCGCCTTCTGGAACGTAATCATTCCCGAAAAGGAAATATAAAATCCAAGGTCAAGCGCATCCTTGGCCAGCTGCGGGCCGGAACTAAAACAGTGCATAACCCCGCGCAGCCCTTTTCCGCCACCTTCTTCGCGCAGAATCTGCGCGGTATCGGCCTCGGCCTCCCGGCTGTGTACGATCAGCGGCAGCCCGGTCTGGACGCAGGCCCGGACATGCTTGCGGAACGACTCGCGCTGATCCTCTCGTGGAGAGTTATCGTAATAGTAATCAAGCCCCGACTCCCCGATCCCGACAACCTTGGGGTCGGACAACGCCTTGGCGCAAAGCTCGTCCAGCGTCACGGCCTTTTCGGTCTCCAGCCCGGCGTCATGCGGGTGCGTCCCGACGCTGCACCAGACATTCGGAAGGGGCCGAACCATTTCCAGAAGCCCGTCAAACTCCTTGGCAATCTGACAGCAAATGGAGATCATTCCCGATACCCCCGCCTCACGCGCCCGCGCCGCCAGCATCGCCGGAGTATCCTCTGGCGTCACGCGCTCATGGTTGAGATGGCAATGCGAGTCGATCCACATATAAATGCCCTACTCCGCCGCCTCTTCGCTCTCGACAATCCGGGGGAACACGCCCTCGGGCTTGTCGATCTTCGTACCCGGCTTCAGAGCATACTCTTTAGAAATATGCGCAAACATCCGCTTGTCCTGAGGCACAACGAGTTGATCCAGCAGCTTGCCCGCCGATCCGGGCGTAACAGGCTGCACGGCAATCGCGATACAGCGCACGGCTTCCGCGATCACATAAAGAACCGTCTCCATCCGCTGCGGGTTTTCTTTCTTGAGTTTCCAGGGGGCCTGTTGGTCGATATAAACATCACACGCCGAAATCACCTTCCAGATCGCCCCCAGAACATTGTGGAAGCCGAACGCATCGGCGTTCTTGCGTGCCTGATCGTCGATCAAACGCTCATAAGCGTGCTCCAGAAGAACCTTATCTTCAGTCATTAATTCACCGGGTACGGGAATCTGCTCGCCGCAATTCTTATGGATCATCGAAAGTGTGCGTTGCGCGAGGTTGCCCAGCCCGTTCGCAAGATCGGCGTTGATCCTCTGCACCGCCTGTTCATGCCCGAAATTCCCGTCCTGCCCGTGCGGAATTTCCCGCATCAGGAAATAGCGCGTGGCGTCCAGCCCATACGTTTCGACCAACCCATCGGGTGACAAAACGTTACCAACCGACTTCGACATCTTCGCGCCCTGCACATTGATAAACCCGTGGGCAAAAATCTGCTTGGGCAGCGGAAGGTCAGCCGCCTTGAGAAAAGCGGGCCAGTAAATCGCATGAAACCGTGTGATATCCTTACCAATGACATGATAATCGACCGGCCAGTATTTCTTGAAAGTCTCTGACTCCTCGTCAGGATACCCGATAGCGGTGATATAGTTGGTCAACGCGTCCAGCCAGACATACATCACATGATCCGGCTCGCCCGGAACCGGAATCCCCCACGTCAGGCGACTCTTGTGCCGGGAGACGGAGAGGTCTTTAAGCCCCCCCTCCTGCTTCACGAAACTGACGATCTCGTTCGTCCGCACGTTCGGCTGAATGAACTCTGGGTGCGCTTTATAATAATCCAAAAGGAAATCGGTATATTTCGACAGCTTGAAGAAATAGCTCGGCTCCTCCACCCATTCCACTTCTGTACCGTTGGGGGTCAGCTTCTTGCCCGTGGCCGGATCGACCGTCAGCTCATCTTCGCCGAAATACCCTTCCTCGCGCACCGAGTACCAGCCCTCGTATTTACCGAGATAGATGTCGCCCTTCTCCTTCAGCTTGTTCCAGATCGCCTGCGAGGCCTCGTAATGTCTCGGTTCGGTCGTGCGGATGAAATCGTCGTTGGAGATGCCGAGAGTCTTGGCCATCTGCTGGAAATGCGCGGCGTTCATATCCGCGAAGGCCTTGGGCGTCATACCGCTCTTCTCAGCCGTTTTGGCGACCTTCTCCCCGTGCTCGTCCGTCCCGGTCAGGAACATCACGTCATAGCCGTCCAGCCGCTTAAACCGTGCCATGACGTCAGTCAGGATTACTTCATACGCATGGCCCAGATGCGGCTTTCCGTTGACATAGGAAATCGCGGTCGTAATGAAGAAAGGCGTCTTTTTGCTCAAAGCGGTACCCCTGTAATCTGCACACAAAACTTGAAAAAATGAAGGTTTTTACGGGTTTATCACAAGAAACGCGCTGCGTACAGTTTCCCGCTTGTCCAGATTGGAAAAATCCGAGCGCGCAAAATGCGCCTCCAGCCCGTCGGCGATCTCCAGAAGCCGCGCCTGTGGAAGGCCGAGAAGAAAGGCGCTTTTTCCGGTCCCAGCCAGATAAGCCGGAAAACTTGAACTTTCACGAGCCTTCAGGCTGACAAGCCTTCTGAAAATCCATACCATAAGGCGTGCGGTCAATGCATAACGCTTTTCCACCCCCACACCCCCGAAACTATCAGAAAACTTATGAACGTCAGGCCAATTCCAATCCGGCGCCGCGCCCAGCAACGTCCAGACGCTCCTGAATATCTCCGGGCCGTCTTCGTCGGCAAAGCGCAGAGCTGCCCCGATGCTACCGCCAGCGAAGTCGCAGATAAGCTCGCCGTCGGCGGGCGAGTAGACAAACCCCTGCCGTGCCAGCAGGTCTTTGAGAATACGCTCTTCCAACGGCTCAAAACGTAAAACACGGCTGCGCGAATGGATGGTTGGTATAAGCGCACCGGCCCTATGCGTGATAAGGATAATCACAACCTTCTTAGGTGGTTCTTCAAGAATTTTAAGAAGCGCGTTCTGCGCGGCCGTATTCATCAGGTCAGCATCGTCCACGATCACGACGCGCCAGCCGCCCTCCGCCGAAGTTTTACGTAAAAAAGGCGCGATCTTGCGGACGGTCTCGACATTCAGAACGGCTTTCTCCTTACCCTTGGCGGCATCCATACCGCGTTCGATATAAAGCAGGCCGCCATGTCCCCCCGATGCCACACGCGAGAAAACCGGATCGCCCTGTCCCACGTCCATGGTTTCAGGCAAGGTCACCTCGCTGCCGCCAAAAAGGCTCTCACCGGCTTCGGGAATATTGCCATATTTAAAAAGAAACCGCGCAAACCGGAAGGCAAACGTGCATTTTCCAATTCCTTGGGGACCGGAGAAAATCAGCGCGTGGGGAAGTCGGCCAGCTGCAAAGGCCTCCAGCAGTAATCGCTCCGGCTCTTGATGGCCGAAACAGAACGTCATGGATTGCGGCACGCACAGCTGGGAATCACGCATCCCCGAAGAGGGCGCGGACACTTCAGGCGCAGAGAGCTCCTCGTCCTCGTCATGCAAGGACTCGGCCTCCGGGTCGGCCAGACTGTCCCCGAACAGATCCATAATGCTTAACCTTTACTATAATGTCTTGCGCACGGCATCCCAAATCGCGCCAGCCATCGCATCCACCGAAACGGTTGCGTCGATCACCAAGCACCGCTCAGGCTCGTTCTTCGCAATCATGAGAAAACCTTCACGCACTTTGTGATGAAAATCCATCTCCAGTTTTTCGAAACGGTCTTCGCCCTCGAAGCCGCTCAAACCTTCACGGGCCAGCCGCTTGGTCGATCGGCTGAGGCCCAGTTCAGGAGGTAGATCGAGAATAAAGGTCAGATCAGGCCGCAAATCCCCTAGAACGTCCTGCGAAAGCCGCCCGATCGTCTGCGCGTCAAGACCACGCCCGTATCCCTGATAGGCCAAGGTCGAGTCGGAAAAACGATCGCAAAGAACGATCTTCCCGGCCTCAAGTGCCGGACGCACAACCCGTTCCACATGCATCGCCCGTGCCGCAAGTACCAGCAAGACTTCTGCAAGCGGACTCCATTGCGCACCGCCGTCACGGACAAAAAGCGAGCGGATTTTCTCACCCTCGGGCGTGCCCCCCGGTTCGCGTGTGGTGATGACCTTGTAGTCTTCGCGGGTTAGAGCCTCCGCAAGACGGTTGATCTGCGTGGTTTTCCCCGCGCCCTCTCCGCCCTCCAGCGTAATAAACAGAGACTGCTTTTTATGTTCAATCGTCATAGCGTACGCTCAATCATGGCATTAGCCGTTTACAAGAAGATGAAGCTTCTGCATCAGCCGTGCAAAAAACCCGGCCTGCGGAACCTCCGCCACAGTAACAAGGGGGATGGTTTCATCCTCCCGTCCCGCAATCCGTACCGTCACCATGCCGACATTGTCGCCCGCTTTCAGGGGGGCGATCAAGGGCGTTTTATAGGAAATATCGACCGAGACGTTTCCGGCCTCCATCTTGGGCAAGGTTACGGCCATGGAGTGCGCCGGACGCACGCCTATATTTTCCAAAGTGCCCCAGACTACAGGGACTTTCTCGATTTCTCTCTGTTCCTTGAAAATGGTCACATTTTTAAAACTGCCTAAGGCCCACTGCAAAAGTTTAGCGGACTCGTCTGCCCGTTCCTGCTGGCTTTTCATGCCGGTCAGAACTGCAACCACCCGCCGCCCTTCCTGCATGCCCGAAGCGATCAAACCGTAGCCCGCCTCCTCCGTATGGCCTGTCTTAACGCCGTCTGCACCTATGTTTCTATAAAGAAGCGGGTTGCGATTACCCTGCTTGATATCGTTATAGGTATAATCTTTCTCCGAATAGTAATGATAATACTCTGGAAAATCTCGAATTAAGGCCTGCGCCATGATTGCCATGTCGCGGGGCGTGGAATAATGCTCAGGGTCAGGCCATCCGCTCGCGTTCTTAAAATTGCTGCTTTTCATGCCCAACTCGTGCGCCTTCTTGGTCATGGCCGCGGAAAACGCCTCTTCCGATCCCGCTAATGCCTCGGCTAGAACAACCGTAGCATCGTTACCGGATTGAACGATGACGCCCCGGATCAAATCTTCGACTTTGACGTTGCCATGAATAGGAACCCACATCTTGGAACCTTGCGTACGCCAAGCCTTCTCACTGACCAGCAATTCTTGATCAAGCTTAAGGCGCTCCGCTTTAAGCGCGTCAAAAACCATATACATAGTCAGGACCTTGCTCATAGAGGCGGTCGGCATACGCAGATCCGCGTCCTTCTCA
Source organism: Alphaproteobacteria bacterium (assembly GCA_023384135.1). Lineage (GTDB taxonomy): Bacteria > Pseudomonadota > Alphaproteobacteria > Micavibrionales > Micavibrionaceae > JAGNKE01. The sequence goes on from JAHDXS010000001.1 coordinate 188,343, forward strand.
TAAAGGACAGCGCCGGTATCAAAATCGATCGCAATAGCTTGCTTGGCAGTTGTCCGCAGGTCTCCGTCAGAAGGAGCCTGAACCTCCTGAGCTTTGGCAACGCCTGAGATAATCAACAACAAGGCGATCAAAGCCAAAGGCGCGGTGTTTCGTAAGCGCAATCCGTAAATCTTCATTCTTATTTTCCTTAATGATCCCAGTGAGCGTACATACTACTAAAGCGATATTATTCGACGACAATTATGCTTTCACGATAACCGCTGCGTTTAAGCGCGGCGATGATTCTGTCCGCCTCCGGAACGTTATTGGCGGAAATTCTCACGCGGTAATACCGGGTTCCGCGCACGTCCGCCGTGTAAACCCGTGCAGCACCAAAAGCCTGCAACTCACTTGCTAAACTCCGCGCAGCGGACTCATGTTTAAACGATCCGGCCTGAACGAACAGATTTGTTGGCATAACGGCCTCTTGCCGAACCACCGGGTCAGGATAAAAAACCCCGCCTTTAACGTGTCCGGGAAAGGTGGAGCCGTCATCAAGCGTCATAGGCGCCTGAACCGAAGCCTGACGGACGATGGGCGGCGCGGGCGGAACCGGAGGCGATCCCGGCGCATGTGAACCTGAGGCGCGGTTATGTGCAAGTTCATGCCCACGCGTACTAATCCCCTTTTTCGCAAGATCGGCTAGCCGCGCGCTCTCTCGCTCCATAAGCTGAACGCGCACCCGCGCCGTACCTTTGTTCTTGAAGCCCAGAAGCTCAGCGCCTTTCTGCGAAACGTCGATCACCCGGTTATGCGCGAACGGCCCACGGTCATTCACACGCAAAACAACCGAACGGCCATTTTCAAGATTCGTGACCCGCACAAGACTGGGCATCGGCAGAACCCGATGCGCGGCGGTCAGCTCCCCCGTATCGAAACGCTCCCCGTTCGCCGTGCTCTTACCGTGGAACCCCGGCCCGTACCAAGACGCAATGCCCGTTTCCGTGAACGTATCAAACTCCTGCGGCTTATACGTCACGCCGTTAATTTTATAGGGCGATCCGACCTTATACTGCCCGGCGCTTTTTCCCGGCTTGCCCTTATTCCCGTTGCTGCCATCGTCACCGAAAAACGGCATACTGGAACACCCTGTAACAAAGAAAAAACCGCAAAGCACAAAGGCCAACCTGAGACGTTCTGAAAATCGGTTCATTTCATGGATCCTCTGGACATACGACTATTCGGCCTGCGCGATGGCATCGGCGAGAGTCCCGACGCTGATGGCGAAATACTGGGATTTATTCCATTTCATGATCACACCAAAATTATGGTAGGCCAGAAAAGCTGGGCCCTTGACCCCGTCCGGCGCAACGATGGAGGCGTTAATCCCGTCCACAACCGGTAAATCAGCCCCGCCGGGCAGCCGCACACCAATCTTTTGCCACTCCTTGAGGCTTTTACGCACATCAAGTCCAACCAAATTAGCCGAAAATTTTTCAGGCAGATCAACCGGGCGGCCCCACCGCTCGTCACCACGCCACCCGCTTTTTGACAGGTAATTGGCTGTCGAAGCGAAAACATCCGTGCGCGTGGTCCAGATATCGCGCCGCCCATCGCCGTCCTCATCCACGGCATAAGCGTGGAAGCTTGAGGGCATGAACTGGTTTTGCCCCATCGCCCCGGCCCACGAGCCCTTCATATCCTTGAGGGAGATATGCCCCTGATCCAAAATCTTAAGCGCCGCGATCAACTCCCCCCGGAAAAAGCTGCTGCGCCGCCCGTCATGCGCCAGCGTGGCCAACGCGGGGATCACGCCGAACCCGCCCGTATTGGTGCCATAGCTTGTCTCGATACCCCACAAGGCAACGATATATTGGGCCGGAACGCCGTATTTCGCCCCGATCCCGTCCAGAAGCTTACGGTGCTCGCGGTAAAGCGCCTGCCCCTTCTTGATCCGGTCGGCGTTGATGACCTTGGCCTTATACTGAACGAAGCTCATTTTGCCTTCCGGCTGCTTGCGGTCGAGTTCGATTACGCGCGGCAGGGGTTTGACCCCTGCGAACGCCTCGTCGAGCGTCTTCTGGGAAATGCCCTTTTTGACGGCGTCCTTTTTGAACGCGACCACCCAGTCCTTGAAACCGTCCTTATCGGCCATGGCGGCCCCGGACGTCAAAATCAGGAGGGTAAGAACGATGGCAAACCATGAAAATCGGATCATACGGGCGCAAGACCCCAAACGGTTATAAGATTCGGACAAAGCGGACATGCGTAAAAGATAAAGAGGCCGCGCCGCCCGAACAAGCGAAATCCGCCACGCTTCGCCATGAACCCACAGCCCGTAAAGCAACATCAACCTAGATCTTCCCGCAGCCTAGGTTTAGCACTAGACAGCCCCCCCTAAAAATCGTTAGAAATTGGGTGCTTTTAAATCAGACAGACGTCCGTCCGTGCTAAACGGACCGCCGCGCAAGGAGAGGTGGTCGAGTGGTTGAAGGCTCCGGTCTTGAAAACCAATCGACCTTATTTTTATCTCTATTTTCTATTTAAAATCAATTACTTAGAAATCTTAACCCTTCCGGTTTATACTTACACAAGTGTTACACACTTTTACACGTGTAGACCGCACCAGATTAAAAATCTAGTGAGGGTAAGATGACCATCGAAACACATTCGCTTATGGATGGAAAAGTCCACGTCTACAGACGTGACGGCAGCCGCTTTTGGCAATGCTCCACCTACATGAACGGGCGCAACCACCGCAAATCCACCAAGCATGAAAGCCTCGCCATGGCGATGGATTATGCGCGGGAGTGGTACATGACCGTTTATGTAGACTCCCGCCGCTTTCAGGAAAGCGGCCTCACAAACAAGCTGCTGCATAGAGCAGCACCGCATCATCACCGCATAGAAGAACCCGCGCAGTATGCGCCCCATTCACCCTATGCCCCGCAAATGCCCCGCCCCTATGAACCGCGCCCCAAGAAACAGGCGGCCAGCGGCCCGACCTTCGCGGAGGCGGCGGAAAAGTTCCTAGGTGAATACAACGTCATCACCCAAGGGGACCGCAACGAAGCATGGGCGCAAGGCCATGAATTGCGAATCCGCGTTCACCTGATCCCCTTCTTTGGTGAAATGCCTGTAAGACAAATTAACGCTGGGCTTATGCAAGAATACAGAGTTGCCAGAACCACAAACGGCTATAAAGGCCGCATCCCTTCGCGCAGCACCCTTCACCATGAAACGGTAACAATGCGCTTGGTTCTCAAAACCGCGCACCGCTATGGCTGGATCGATGCCGTGCCGGATATATCCGCACCCTACAAAACTTCAGGCAAAATAAAGCACAGGGCTTGGTTCTCCCCCGAAGAATATAAAATGCTGTATGAGGCCACACGCGACCGTGCGAAGAACCCTTCGCGCGAGCGTTTCAGGACGGTATGGGAGGATTTACACGACTACGTTCTGTTCATGGCCAATACAGGATTAAGGCCGGACGAAGCCGGACGGCTGGAATACAGGGATGTCACAATCGTGACAGACCAAGACTCAGGCGAACGCCTCTTGGAAATCGAAGTGCGCGGCAAGCGCGGCGTTGGGTATTGCAAAAGCATGACCGGCGCCATTCTCCCCTTCCAGCGTATGCAGAAACGGCACAACGGCAAACCGACCGATAACATCTTCGGAAAAACGCCCCGCGACTCCCTGAATAAAATTCTTGAAGAACTGAATCTGAAATATGACCGGGACGGTAACGTCCGCACCGCCTACAGCCTGCGGCATACTTATATCTGCCTGCGCCTGATGGAAGGCGCGGATATCTACCAGATCGCCAAGAACTGCCGCACCAGCGTAGAAATGATCGAGCAATTCTACGCCGCTCACCTGAAAAACACGCTGGATGCCTCGGCCATCAACGTCAAGAAGCCGAAAAAGAAGCCCAAGAAGGCTGAAAAAGAGTAAGGATTTGAATATATCGGATTGAAATAAGGGCCATCCCTAACTATAAAGAACCACACGAATATTCATTCGCGGACAGGTGGCCGAGTGGTTTAAGGCAATAGTCTTGAAAACTATCGTGGGGGTAACTCCACCGTGGGTTCGAATCCCACCCTGTCCGCCATTTCATTTTTTCAATTTTTTTGTGAGCACTTCCTGTGACCTAAAAACGAGGATTCGAACTTTTTAGTCTCTAGTGAGATTCACGGCTATTAGCTATAAATATTGCAGCATATAGGATACTTAGATTGCTAAATTTTTTACCCTACCGAAAATTGAAGAAAAATTTTAGCGTCTATATTTTTTTGGTTTTATGGGGTCCGGGCGAATAACCAAATCATCCATGTTCGCTATAATATGCGGCCTTGCAGACACATAATAATTCTTGGGTAAATCCACAGGAATCGGTGGGTTCTCTATCAGATTATTGGGAACATCTACTATAATCCTGTAGTTTGATACTCCATAACCTTTAACAAATTCGGATGCATATTCTACGCAATCATTCCTCGTAACAAAGTATTTGTATTCACTGATGTGTTGTTCAGATTTGCGCCCAGCTATTGAAACACACCATGAGATTTCATCCTTATTTTGCTGGGCCTTTACCTCGAAATCCATAAAATCTTCAAACTGCGTACCAAACAGTTTTAAAAATAATGATGGACTTCTACGTTCTGGCTGGCTTTCAAAATCATGCACGATCATGCGGCATATTCCTTTAGAGCGCCACATTCCCTCGTCGGATTGTTCATAAGCCTTTCTCGCTTCTTCTGCTTTTATTTCTTGCTCTCTTTCTTCTGCTATTTCTCTCAATTGAGCTCTACGTTTTATTTCATTCTTCGCGCGTACAGAAAATGCTTCATCCATTAAAGATGCCTGTTCAGGATATAGCTTTGCAAAGCTACTAATGCATGCGTCCTTTGCCACATCTAAAGACACTTTGAAAAATTCTTTTCCATGGCGGTTAGATGCCAGATGAGCATGGGCTCCTTGCTCTACGGCCCTAGGATTCCCATAGACAGGCAGAGTCCACTCCACTCTGAAGCCCGTTGGAACACTTGTAACTCGCGATAATTCATCGGCGCGCTTAATCGCTTCCCCTGTGGTATATCCAATCTTTAATAATCCGGGCATAGATTTGTTGCTCAAAATATAAACAACGCCTTCAATCTTTTCTTCCAGCTCTGCTGGAGCTTCAATTATTAATGTATCCGGAATAATCGCATTATACTTTGCACGATATCCTGATTTAAGCGTTCGCGTTTCATATTTAAAAAGAACTCTGTCTCCATCTGTCACAGGAGATAAATCATTTTCTGAAAAGAGGGTATATTTATTATTTCCTATAAAAAATCCGTGGGCGTGGCTACCACTCTTGGCGATTCTTGATGAGCATTTTGAAACAATACCTTGTGCTTGCTTGTGATCCTGACGTTTTCTGCTCATGACTTATTGGCTCGCAATATCAAACTATCGATAATTGAAATGATTATAATTTAATAACGTATGTTTTATAAATAAAATTTATATTTATACGCCATCCTTGCAAACTTCGTTTATCTTAGTTCTTGCTAAAAATTTCTGCATAAGCAGACGCTATATATTCAATTTCTTTTTCTTTTAGCGCAGAAAATTCTCTTTCTCTTGCTCGCTTAGATAGCGTTCCGCCATTTTGTTTCAGAAAATTGAACAGCAAATCGACTGTCGAAGCTGGCATTTCGATCAAGGCTTCGATCTTGGCTTTGAACTGGTCATATCGCCGTAGGAACTCGATCTCTTGCGGCAGATCAACGTCAATTGTCTGCTCTACACACGAATATAAAAACTGTGCGTGGGGCGTAGCATCAAAATAGCGGTAAAAGTCACCCGTATCATTCAAGACACGGACATTCATTTTATCGGTCGGTTCCCATTCGATCAGGGGAAGCAGCCGCTTTGAATATGTTTCCAAGACGGAACGATATTCGTCTATGCGCTCCAGAATAGCGGCAGACACCGGGAAGACGACACCCGGCGGATTAAAGCCGCGTTCGGACAGGATATGATGAATAAGATAACGATGAATCCGGCCATTACCATCTTCGAACGGGTGAATATAGACAAACCCGAAAGCCAAAATGCTTGCGGCTATAACTGAATCCAGTGTGGCCGCGTATTGGTTATCAAAATCAATCAAGCCTTGAACAAGGCTGGTTAAATCCTCATGCCTTGCGCTGATATGTTCAGGCAGAGGCAAACGGCTTTCTTGCTCATGCTCCCCTACAAAGCCCCCTTCCGTGCGAAGGCCCATTTGAATAAAGCGGTTATCGTGACCAATAACGATTTTCTGCAAGCGCAGGATTTCCGGCAGATCGAGCGGTTGTTTACCAGCTTCGCCAATCGCCCTGCCCCAACGCTGGATGCGGTCTTGCGGGGGGGATTCCCCTTCAATCGCATAAGAGGATTTTGAATCTTTCAGCAGTAAGAACGCCGCTGTTCGCGCCAGAATATCGGCTGAAATACTGCCGACCGCCTTTTGTGCCCGGCCAGCGAGATTTTTTTCAATATAGGATTCCAGCTCAGGGGTACGGAAAACCAAAGGACAGAAATTCCGCGTTCCCGGCAGGTTGTTTTTGACCCTGTGCCGGGTGGAGTTTTTACCCTCCCCCGCATATTGTTGCTTTGTGTCCAGCACCTCGGCGTAGGAGCCTGTTTTGGCATCGGGCAGATCGAGCCGCTTATCCAGCAGCCATTCGTACAAGAACCAGATGCGGCGCATATAGGAGCTGGTGGGCTTGTCCGCGATCATAGCTTCTATTTCTTGAGGATTGGCGGCTTCAAAAAGCCGCTTCAGAACAGCTAAATCCAGCCCTTCATATTTCAGGGCAAAAACAAGTTGCCCCTCCAAGGTCGTATCGGGCATATGGCGGGGCGTAAAAATACGCCACCCGTCTTTTTCAAAAATGCTGTGACGTGTGCCGATAGCCGATAATGTGCGGGGCAGCGGAACAGGAAGATTATAGCCATGTATTAGCGCGGCATAACCGACAGGTATTGCCGCCTCCGGCAGCCGCTTTTCCTGAAAAACGGTTACAGCCTCTGAAAAATACTGACTTTCCTTATGTCCCATGAAAAACGCTTACTTTCCGTGAATCTTAGTTACAGGAGCTATGGTATCCTGAAAAACGCTTACTTTCTATGAATTTTGATTACAAAATACTATTATTTGTGAAAAATAGTTACTTCTCTGATCCGCTTGGTTCTTAATTGCCAACCTTAAGAATCGGCTTATAGTCCGCAGAAAGTAAGGGTGTGTAGCCTTAACTTTCCGTAACAAAACCTTAAATCTCCCCTGCTATCCTTAATAAAGAGGGTGTAATAGCGCACTTACGCAAACTTCGTTTGCCCTGCTTCGCAGGAGTGCTTTTAAGGTGCGGCCCTCATTGATTTAAGAATCCGGGCCTGTGGCGGCATCTTGCCGCCCTGTTGTTATTCCGCCCGGTCATTTTGGGAACCGGGCGAAACAACAACATTTCTGAACAACAATAAATCGCCCGCAGGGAAAGAAAGGTTTCGGAGAAACCTTGGCGATTTATCATTGTTCACTACGGGTGTTTTCCCGTGCTGACGGCCACTCTGCTGTGGCCGCCGCCGCGTACCGCGCCGGGGCGGTACTGCATGATGAACGGCGGGGCCACACCCACCGCTACCACAACCGCAAAGGCGTTGTGGCTTCGTTCATCATCACACCACCGCAAGCACCGGAAATCACCCGTAACCGCGTTAGCCTGTGGAACGCGGTCGAAGCGGCAGAAACCCGCAAAAATTCCCGCGTGGCGCGGGAGATTATTTTAGCCCTGCCGCATGAGTTGCCAGCCCCTGCCCGTGAAGCCCTCACCCGCGATATGGCCCTGTGGCTGGTGGAGCGCTACAACGTGGCCGTTGATACGTCCCTGCATAGCCCCGTTGCCGGGGATGGTCACGATCCCCGCAACCATCACGCCCATCTGTTGTTCACCACCCGCGAGATCACAAAAGACGGGCTAGGCAAGAAAACCCGCATCCTTGACGACCGGGAGCAAGGGCCGCAGGAAGTCGAGTTAATCCGCACCATCTGGGAAACGCTGGCCAACGATGCCTTGGAACAGGCCGGATTAACCCATGCCAAAATCGACCGCCGGACGCTGGACGATCAGGGCATAGACCGCATCCCGCAAATCCATATCGGCCCGGAGGGCAAGGCCGCCAAGGAAAAGACCAGCAAGGACGATGAAGACGACGACGGCAAGAAAGACGAAGAAGATGAATCCGGCGACAGTGACGGCAAGCGGGGCAGCGGTTCCGGCGACAAAGGCCCAGCCACCGCCGCGCCGCCCCACGACGAGACAGCCGAGAAAGAAGCCGCCAGCCAGAAACGTGAGGTGGACTATAAAACCATAGACCAAGGCAAGACCCGCGCTGAACTGGTGGAGGACATCAAACAAGTCAACACCGAGCGCAGCAAATGGCCAGCCCTGCCTCTGACCGAACAAATCCGCATACTGGAAAAGGAAATGGTCAGGCTTGACCATCGTGTGCGGCAGTTTGAGAACTTGTATGCCAAGACCAGTCTTCCGGCAGTTATTAAGAAATCCATTTTTGAGATTGTCAGGTTCTCGAAAGAGCTTTTATTTAGCCGTATTCTAAACCGTGAATCTTTGCGCTTCACGGATCGGGAATCGCAAGCGCGGAACGTGCGGCAAAATTTCCGCTATGGCCGATCCTATAGGACAGGGATACACGAGCAAATCCAGACCATGAAGACGCGTCTTAAAATCATGGAAGAAACCCATGAACAGTGCCGCAAATACAAATCATTCGTGGACAAGATCGATAAGGCGCTGGCAGGACACCCTGCGATAAAATTCACGGAAATTGTAAAACTGAAGACAATCACCGATCAGGAATCATCTATAAAGATAAAGCTGAAAGCCGAATTGCTACGCGAAGGCATACCGGAGATATTCAAGCCCTCAAAAGAGCAGCCCCGCATAACGGAGCCAATTAATAGCCAAGCAACTGCGCCGCCATTAAAGGCGCAGGAGCCAGCAGAGCGCACCGCAAGTATTATCCCGACAGCGTCGTTAAGAGCCGATACAGAAAAACCCGCACTGACCAGCGCGGAGCGCAGTGACTGGCATATTCCCGCGTCAGAAAAAACACGCGCGTTTCAGGTGCAGGTGGAAAGAGAGTTAGAAAACAGCAGGCTACAAAATCCAGCCCCGCAGCCATATAAAGAATCCTCACCCCTGCAAAACGCATTCAGCAGTGCCAGCCAAAACAGACCGCCAGAGAAATTCACAACAAACGAAGATGTGGTCAATAAGACAACCGCCACAGCGGCAATAATCAGGGAAAAGATGCCGCCAAAATTTAAGGCTGAACCATACCCGGAAGAAACGCCCCAAGCCGTCAGAATATCCGGTCTATTCAATCTTTCAGCGATCAAAACTGAAGAAAAGCCGATTATTAATAAAAAGCCAGACTATCGACCTTAAAAATTTCCGTATCTGGCAGACAAATCAACGAAGTGTGCCAGTCATATAACAACCATCATGGCCCTCCACTTGTTACTTAAGAGCTTCAATGTTATATGTATGAATATGCGTGTGTTTTTAATGCTCATTATCTTTGCTTTGGTGTTTAGCGGCTATTCAGCCGCTGTACACGCATTTGGCAAGGAATCCTGCAATCCGGTGGCTGTATCGGACATTGCAGAGGATAGCATGGACACGTCTGATTGCCCCGGCCATCAAGCGAAACCTGAGCATCAGCAAGATTCAAAGACAGATAAAACCGCAAAAGGGAAATGCATGGATTGCACACATTGCTGTGCTTCTCATGCTATTAACCTTCTTAACCATGCTGTAGATTTTCCTTCACAGGCCGCAGTTCTCAACCCGCCGCCTGTCAATGGATTTGCCGGAGAATACCTCTTCTCCTTGCTACGCCCCCCAAAATCCCTCGTTTGATTTAAACAGAGTCTAGCCCTCAAAAGGTTTGAGCTCTGTTAAGCCGCTTCATAGGAAGCGGCTTGAATTGCTTATGCTTTTGCAATCGAACAAGGGATAATTCCATGTCTGTTAAAAAATTTGCTCTGGCGGGCCTGCTGGCGGCGTCATTAATGCCACCCGCCAATCCCGCCTTGGCGCAAGACAAAGGCAGCGCCAATACTTCTGTTAGCGCCAAAACTGAAAAAGAACCTGCATATCTGGAATTGGATCAGGCCATATCATGGGCGCTGGATAAATCTCCGGTGCTGGCCGCATCATCCGCACGGGCCGATGCTTCTAATGCCAGCCGGACACAGGCAGGCGCATTGCCAAACCCTGAAGTTTCAGTTGAGGCAGACAATATTTATGGAGATGGCCCTTATGAGGGAATGGATAGTGCAGAAATTACCTACGGCGTCTCCCAGCTAATTGAACTTCCCGGCAAGCGCGGCAGTCGTATCCGTGTTGCGGAAGCAGAAAAAACAAAGACCCATTATGCCCGTGACGCTGCCCGTTTGGATTTAATTCGTGATGTGACAATAGCCTTTTCTGAAGTCACAGCCGCACAGCAGGAAGTCATCATTCTTGAGGAGGAACGCAATTTAGCCACAGAGGTTTATGAAAGCGTTTCTGCCAAAGTTCAGGCTGGCAAAGTTCCCCCTATTCAGAAAAACAAAGCACAAATTGAGCTTTCATCTAGCGATATTGCTCTGGAACGTGCGCGCAGAAACTTAAGCGCAAAGGAAAAGGCACTTTCCGGATTAATGGGCGGTGACATTGACGGATTCAAAGTATCCATGGACAGTCTGCCTGAATTGACAGAGCCACAGCCATATCTCGTTTATCATTCACGTTTGCAACAAACCCCGGACTTCAAAAGCCTTGATGCAGAGGTATTGCAAGCAAAGGCAGGGCTTTCTTTAGAAAAGGCCAATTCATTCCCTGATCCTACTTTGAATCTGGGGATCAAAAAATTTAAAGAGGACGATACGGATGCCTTTGTAGCTGGCGTGTCATTCCCCCTGCCCGTCTTCAATATGAACAGGACAGGCATTAAACGTGCAGGCCATGAGCTGAATGCCACAATCCTTGACCAGCGCGGCAGTCAATTGGCTATGGAAGCAATCTTAGTTAGTGTTTATAGCGATTTCAGCAGTGCTTTCAATGAATCACGCGCCCTGAAAACAAGTGTTTTGTCAGGCGCAGAAGAATCTTTCCGTTTCGCCCGCGAAGGTTATGAAGCGGGAAAATTTGACTATCTGGAAGTTTTAGACGCGCAACGGACATTGTTTGATGCCCGCAAGCAATTAAATCAGTCAATTCTGGATTATCACAATAAACGCGCTGTGATTGAACGTATGACAGCGATTCATGCTGAACAGCACAACAACAAGGATGAAGGCCATGAGTAAACTTAAAACAAAAACATTTCTGGCGGCTGGTTTAGTGCTTCTGGCATCAGGTAGTGCTGTCGTATGGAACTACAAAGCCGCGCCCAGTTATGCAGCGGAAGAAGATAGCCACGGACACACAGAATCTGAAGATGCTCATGACAAGGAACCAGAAGCTGAACACGGCGATGGCCATGAGCATCAGGAAAATGAAGAAGCGCATGATAGCACCGCAAAGGAAGAACATGGACACGGCCATGAAGATGAACATGGGCATGGAGGCGATGAAGAACACGCAGAAGGCGTTATAGCCTTAACGGAGCAGCAAATTACCGCTGCGGGAATCAAGATTACAGCCGTTGCCCCCGGAAAACTGTCGCGTGAAGTGTCTGTCCCCGGAAAAATTGTCGCCGCTGCTGATCGCATGGCGCAAATTGTGCCGAAGGTATCTGGAACCGTTACCGAAGCCGCAAAAAACCTTGGCGATATTGTTGAGAAAGGCGATGTTCTGGCGCTTATTGAAAGCCGCGAAATGGCCGAGTCAGTAGCGGATTATCTCGCAGCCAAGCGTGCAGAAGAGCTGGCAAAAACTACCTTCAACCGTGAAAAAGGTCTGTGGGAGAAAAAAATTACCGCAGAGCAGGATTATCTGAATGCAAGAAATGCACATCAGGAAGCAAAAATCCGTTTCGATCTGACTCGGCAAAAGCTTCAGGCCCTTGGACACGATTCCGAGATGCTTAAGGAATTTGATACGGCAGCGGCAAGCGAAAGATTACGTTTTCACGAACTGCGTTCTCCTTTATCGGGTCGCGTTATCGCCCGTGAATTGACATTGGGTGAATATGTTGATGCCACGCACTCGGCTTTCACTGTGGCCGACTTGAGCGTTGTGTGGGTTGAAACTGCAATTTCTCCCGGCGACCTGCCCTTCGTAAAGGAAGGACAAACGGCAACAGTTATAGGAAGTGGCGGTAAGGCTGATGGAAATCTTATTTTTGTAAGTCCCGCTATTGATCCTGAAACCCGCGCAGCCAAAGCAATCATAGAGCTGGATAATAAAGACTCCCAATGGCGGCCGGGCGAGTTTGCGAATGCCGCTATTTCTACATCGGCGCAGCAAATTAATTTGATAATACCCAAAGACGCAGTCCAGACAATCGAAGGAAAGCCAGTTGTTTTCGCGCGCACGCCACAAGGCTTTGAAAAGCGTGAAATCGTAACGGGCCGTGAAGACAGCAACCATGCAGAGGTTGTTTCAGGTTTGAATCTTGGCGATTCAATCGCCATCACAAGCACCTTCACCCTGAAAGCTGAATTAGGCAAAGCCGAAGCCGAACACGAACATTAAGAAAGTTTAGACCATGATTGCGAAAATACTTGGGTTTTCCATCGCCCACAGGCTGCTGATTGTTATGATCACAGCCGTGATGGCCTCTTACGGGGTTTATTCCCTGAGCAAGCTTCCTATTGATGCCGTACCTGATATCACAAATAATCAGGTGGCTATTAATATCGAAGTCCCCTCTCTCTCTCCGTACGAAATTGAGAAACAAGTCACATACCCCATTGAAACGGCAATGGCGGGTATACCGGGACTGTCTTATACACGTTCCATATCAAGGAATGGATTTTCTCAAGTCACTGTCATTTTTAAAGATGAAATTGATATTTATTTCGCCCGCGCTCAGGTGAATGAACGGTTGGCCGAAGCCAAGGAGTCCTTACCTGAAGGTGCAGAGCCACGGATGGGTGCCATCTCAACAGGTCTTGGTGAAATTTATATGTGGACTGTGGAATACGAAAATCCAGAGTCCGAATACACTACCCCCGAAGGCAGAGTTCTAAAGACTGCTTTTGAGAAAGCAATGTATCTGCGTACCGTGCAAGACTGGATAATAAGGCCACAGCTTAAAATCGTTCCCGGCGTAGCTGAAATTGACGCCATTGGCGGGTATGCCCAGCAATATCATGTGCAGCCCGATCCACAGAAACTGGCGGCTTTGGGCCTTAGTTTTTCTGATGTGATTGAATCCCTTGAACGAAACAATACTAGCACTGGCGCAGGGTTTCTTGAGCAAAAGGGTGAATCTTATGTTGTTCGGGCTGATGGACGGCTGGAAGACATACAACAGATAGAAAATGTTGTTCTTTCAACCCGTGGCGGCATCCCGATCTATATCAAAGACGTTGCCTCGGTGGAGCTTGGCAAGGAGCTTCGTACAGGCAGCGCCAGTGAAAATGGGCATGAGGTAGTTGTTGGCACGGCGATGATGTTAAAGGGAGAGAACAGCCGGATTGTGTCTAAAGCCGTAGATGAAAGAATTACTGAGATAAATAAATCCCTGCCCCAAGGGATAAAAGCAAAAACAGTTCTTAATCGTACAAAGCTTGTTGATGCCACAATTCATACTGTCCAAAAAAATCTTGGTGAAGGGGCGCTGCTTGTTGTTGTCATTTTATTCCTTCTATTAGGAAACATACGGGCGGCTTTAATTACCGCCCTTGTAATCCCCATTACCATGATGCTGACAGCTACGGGTATGCTCAAGGCCGGTATTAGCGCCAACCTTATGAGTCTAGGCGCTCTGGATTTTGGATTGATTGTCGATGGCGCAGTCATTGTGACTGAAAACTGTTTGCGCCGACTCGCTGAAAGACAGCATCACGAAGGACGGCTATTAACGTTACAAGAACGCATGAGTGAAGTTCTTAATGCCAGCCGCCAGATGATCCAGCCCGCAGTTTTTGGTCAGGCCATTATTATAACAGTTTATTTGCCCCTTCTTACGTTCTCAGGCGTAGAAGGCAAGATGTTTGAACCAATGGCAATGACCGTAATTATTGCACTTGTTGCGGCATTTATTCTGTCTATCACCTTCGTGCCTGCCATGATTGCCATGTGCATAACCGGAAAAGTTGAAGAGAAGGAAAGCCGTATAATATTAAAGACAAAATCCGGCTATGCCCCTATGCTTAACTGGTCGCTAGATCGACCTAAGTTTGTCGTTTTGGCGGCCTTGGCGTTTTTTGTATTTTCTTTGGCAATAGGCAGCCGTCTGGGGCAAGAATTCATCCCCTCTCTGGATGAAAAAGACATTGCCATGCACGCCATGAGAATCCCCAGTACGGGCATATCCGAATCTACGGCGATGCAATTACAGGTCGAAAAGGCTGTCAGCCGTTTGCCCGAAGTGGCTTTCGTATATTCAAAAACCGGAACCGCAGAAATGGCAGCAGACCCCATGCCGCCGAACGTATCCGATACGTTTATAATTCTTAAACCTCACGATGAATGGCCAGATAAATCTCTTGATAAGGCGGATTTTATAGACAAGCTGGCTAAGGCTGTTGGACAGGTTCCCGGTAATAACTATGAATATACCCAGCCTATCCAGATGCGCTTCAATGAACTGATTTCCGGCGTTAGAAGTGATGTCGCTGTAAAAGTTTATGGTGATGACTTTGAAGTGATGACAGATACGGCAAACAAAATAGCCAGCATATTGCGAAGTGTTAATGGTTCAGCAGACGTAAAAGTTGAGCAGACGACAGGCCTTCCCATGCTTGATATTGATATAAATAAAGATGCCATAGCCAGATATGGATTGAATGTTAGTGATGTTCTCGACGTCGTATCTGCCGCCGTAGGGGGAAAGGAAGCCGGACTTGTATTTGAGGGTGACAGACGTTTCCCCATAGTTGTGCGTCTGCCCGAATATCTGCGACAGGATATTGCCGCCCTTCAAAATCTTCCTGTACCTGTGCCACATGAAGACGGTGAATCTGGTGCTTTTGTCCCTCTTAAGGAAGTTGCATCGTTTAAACTGTCTGAAGGGCCAAATCAAATAAGCCGCGAAAATGGAAAAAGGCGCGTTGTCGTACAAGCCAACGTCCGTGGGCGGGATATAGGTTCATTTGTTACCGAGGCGCAAGAATCTCTCGATAATCAGGGAAAACTGTCGCCGGGAATCTGGCTTGATTGGGGAGGCCAGTTTGAGAATTTGGTTGCAGCACAAAAGCGGCTGATGATTGTTGTCCCGGCCTGCTTCTTCCTGATTTTTATGATGCTGTTTACGGCCTTAGGGTCAGCAAGGCAGGCGCTACTGGTATTTAGTGGTGTGCCCTTGGCAATTTCAGGCGGCATATTGACGCTTGCCTTGCGCGATATGCCCTTCTCTATTCCTGCTGCTGTAGGCTTTATCGCTTTGTCAGGCATAGCCGTCCTGAACGGTCTGGTTATGATTACCTATATAAATGATCTGGTAAAAAGCGGCATGGAGAAACGGGCGGCGATTGTTGATGGTGCGCTTACCCGCCTTCGTCCCGTATTGATGACGGCATTGGTAGCTTCTTTGGGATTTGTACCAATGGCTTTGGCTACCGGTACAGGAGCAGAAGTACAAAAACCCTTGGCTACAGTGGTAATCGGGGGCCTCATAACGGCTACTCTTCTAACGCTGATTGTGTTGCCTGCCCTTTATAAAATGTTTTCAAAAACGCCGGAACCTAAAGAAGGAGCATAATTATGCATAAAATTCTGTTCATGGTTTTATTGAGTTTCTCAATATCAGTTTCTGCCCTTGCCGATGACAAGAAGCCGGAGGTATCTGAGTATCAGCAAAAGAAGCTGGACCAAAGGTCTGGCGAGATTAAAGCGTATGAGGTAAACAAGGATGGAGTCCTTGATACAACAAGAGCTTCAGAAAAGCGCAGGCTCAAAATTCGATGCGGCAGATTCTAATAAAGATGGCTTTCTATCCCCTGAGGAAACGGCAGCATCTCTGGCTAAACTGCAAGCCCAGAAACAGACAACTTTTAGCGCTGATGATGCTAAAACCCAAGTCAACAGGGTAAAAAACCGCATGAAGAATGCCGACGAAAACGAGGACGGCAACGTGTCCAAGAAGGAATACCAGTCATATATGAACAATCACCAAGCTAATTTTGATCGTAATGGAGATGGAATCATCTCTAAAGATGAATACCGCGCAGATTCAGAAAAGCTGCCGAGCAACTACCGGAAAAAATAATGATGGTGTTGCAAATCAGACTGCACCGGATTTGACTGCAAATTTTAAACACAAAGGAGAAGTTCTATGAAAACACTTATGCTTGCTTTCTTGTTAGTCTTCCTTTCAGTGCCCGTCATGGCTGCTGAGAATGGCCATGACCATGGCGATACCTGGCTTAAACCCGTTGAAGCCAAAATGGTCTGTATGATGAACAACAAAGTTTTTGATAAGGAGCAAATGAGTATCGAGATTGAAGGCAAGACTTACTATGGCTGCTGCCCGATGTGCAAAGAAATGCTAGGCAAAGACCCGGCTAAACGCGTGGCAATCGACCCCGTGAGCGGCAAAGAGGTTGATAAAGCCACCGCAGTCATTGGTGCTGATACTCACGGAATGACATACTATTTTGAAAATGAAGAAAACCTTCATAAATTCGCCAGCGGCCCCATGCCCGAAATGAAAGATGAAAAAATGGAAGGCATGAACAATGACGCTACGGCTACGGACGACCATGGCCATCATGGCCATGAGTAGCCCTGACTTCTAATCGACCGCTATCCCCCGGAAGTTTAGAATTCCGGGGGATATTTCGTGCGTGGAAATTTTCTTCAGATTTGGGTTGCCAGAAAACCTCTTCCCTACTTTCAAACCGGCAGAAAATCTCTATACTTGAATAGCTGAAAAACTGTGTCTGGGTGCGTTGGTTTTTGTAAGGATTTGAGTTACACAGGCCTTACACACTTTCACAAATTCTTACACAATTTTGAAATAAAATAAAATTTATCAATCTATAACAATAGGATAGCTAACCCATGCCTGTCTTGAAAACCGGCGTGGGCGCAAGCTCACCGTGGGTTCGAATCCCACCCTCTCCGCCATCGGCCTTTACTTCGTGTTAACCATTTCCCCATTAAGATGTTGATATGACTTACTAGTGGTTTCCTCTTGACCGCTCGGAGGTTTTTCTTTACGACTTTTTGAGACACAGATTGATCATCAGAATGGGACACAGGGGCGGATGCGGTCGTATGTATTCAGACGCGGAGAACACTACTACTACAGACGGCGCGTCCCCGGACACGTCCTCCCCTATGAGACGCGCTCATCCATCAAGATTTCCCTGGGGACTACAGACGAACGCGAGGCGCAACGTAAAGCGTCCATCTACAACGACTACATTGAGGATTTCTGGCGCAGCCTGATCAAGGCTAATGGCCAGACGAACCGTGACGCCGCCTACCGGGCGGCGATCAAGCTCGCCAAAGCCCACGGCTTCGCCTACAAGAGCGTCGCCGAGATCGCCAAGGCCCCACTCGAAGAAGTCATCGCCCGCGTGCGCATCGCTTCGGGCTCTATCGAACAGCGTTCGGTCGTCGAGGCGGTCCTGGGCGGAGCCGCAGCGCCCCGCCTAATGCTTAGCGAGTGTCTGGAGAAGTTCTGGCCGCTTTGTGCAGATCGGCTGGTCAACAAGTCGGATCACCAGATAAAGAAGTGGAAGAACCCGCGTATCGCCGCCTGGAACGGGTTTATTGCTGAAGTCGGCGATAAGCCCCTCGCGGACCTCGCGCGGGCAGACATCCTCAAATACCGCCAATATTGGATGGGACGGGTTGCCGATGGCACGGCGGTCGCCGGAACGGTCAACAAGAATATGCAGTACGTCCGGGACATCCTCCAGCTTGTCAGCACGGCGCAGGAAATCGAGATCGGCGTGGATACGCTCTTTACACGGACACGCCTGAAAGAACTCGACAATTCGCGCCCGCCCTTCGAGGCCCGCTACGTTCAGGAGACCCTCCTGACAGGTCCCGCACTCTCCGGTCTGAATACCGAAGCGCGCCTGCTGATCTTCGCGATGGCCGATACGGGCGCTCGGGAATCCGAACTCATCGGCCTTCAGCCCGAAGACATCCTCCTTGAGGAAGAGATTCCTCACATCTGGATCAAGGCGCGCGACGATCACGCCCTCAAGACGCTGCACTCGGAACGCAAGATTCCGCTGGTCGGCTCTTCGCTCTATGCCTTTTCTCAGTTGCCGCAAGGCTTCAATCACTACCGCAACGCCGATACTGTCTCGACGACAATCAACAAATATCTGCGGGAGAATGAACTGAAGCCGACGGACGGCCACTCGCTGTATTCGCTGCGGCACACGTTCAAGGATCGGCTGCGCGACGCGGGAGCGCCGGAGGAAGTGATCGACGAACTGATGGGTCATCGCAGCCGTGGCCCGAAATACGGGCGCGGCCACATGCTTGAAACCAAACATGAATGGCTCAGGAAGATCGCGTTCCGGATTCTCCATTGAACCGCGCCTCGATGGTACGAACGTATTCCATCGGCTCGCGGAGCGTCAGGGGATGAAGTTCCAGGAGCAGGCCAAGCCAGATACGCAAGGTAAAGGGCGTCCAGCGCGTGAGCAACATCTCGCTATCCGTCTTCGCGCCTTCTGAAGCAAAAGCGAAGACATCCATGAAGTAGGCTTTTCCGAAATACGCCAGGAAATGTTCACCGCCGTATCCGTAGGCGCGTTTGCGCATAAGACGGATAGCCGAGACCATAAAGTGATTGTCGCGCAAGCGCCGGAGCATCGCGCCGTCCGGTGTTGTCTCGATCACGTCTTGCACCGAAGGAATATCTTCTTCGATATGGCGCTTGAGCGTAGCGGGAACACTCATGATCCGGGCATGCGTCGCTTCGAGGTCCTCGCGGCGCATATTCAGCGCCGCGCTCATCTCCTCCACGAGTTCCAGGTGATAGGCGTAGTGCAGACCGCGCTCGCGCAAGGCGGCGCGCGGCCATCCCGCACGCTCCAGCGCGTCCGCCTCAAACACCAGAAAGGCGTCTGGAACGTAGAAGTTCAGAAACAGGTGGTAGCCGAGATTAAGGAAGTATTTGTTGACGCTCTGGCGGCTGATCTTCGCGCCGCATTCCCTGTAAAGGAGCGCGGCGGTCTCCTGCGCATCCGTGTTCCGCAGGTACGCAACCATCAGCCCCTCGAACGCCTCTTTCGAGAGCTTCGAGCGGCGGCAATAGGGATTCTTCGGCGGCCTGTTGGTTCGTGGCATGAGAAACGCTGCGCTCCGGGGCGCTCAACTTGACAAGCTTTCCATGAATTGATTTTCGCAAGGATCAAGCCTCTTTACACTTTCTCCCAAGCTTTGCGCAAAGCCTCCGGGCGGTCTCGAAGACCTGATTTCAGAACCGCCCCACGATCAACGTGACGCGCCGGACCCTTCACCGGGCCGGCGCAAGGAGGCGATCCATGTCTGCCGAGTTCGAAGAGAATTTCTCAAGCTGGAAACCCCCGAAGGGCGCGGGGCCGGAGGCCGCGCCGCTGGAACCGGCGGACAAGCTCTGGGTGATCGGCAAGCTGATCGCCCTGTTCGCCGCCGAAGCCTTCAACTGGCTGCTGCACACGGCCAACTACTCGCTGGTCAACACGGTCGGCTCCGACGTGTTCCTCGTGGACGCGCTCGGGCTTCCCGAATGGGGCCTGTTCCAGAACCTCACCGTCTCGACGCTCATTAACAGCGTGCTCGGGCTTGCGGCTGTCGCCACCCCGGTCTTCCTGTTTTCGCAGTTGATCGAACGGCATGAAGAGATTTTCGCCAACCCGCGGAGCTTCTTCGCCAGCGCATTAAGCAAGATCGTGACGGGGCTGCTGCTTGTTCTTTACGCTTTCGTGATCGTCACGGAGTTCGCTGCGCTGTACTTGCGCGTCCAGGCCGAGAGCGCCCCCTCGCCGATCCCGGCGCTGGCCGGACATGCCACCGGCTTCTGGCCGATGCTGCTCATGTGCGTGGCGCTGATTTTGATCAACGCGGCGATGGGGTTGGCGACGGCGCATATCCTTCGAGCCGCCAAGCGCGCGCTTGGAAGGAGCGCGTCATGAAAGTGATCCTCCTTGCTCTGCTCGTTGCGCTGTCAACGCCAGCCCTCGCGCAAGAACGCATCGCCATCGAACTCCTGATCGACGATTCCGGGGTGCTGCTGGATGCGGACGCGGCGCAATCCCACAAGCTCCTGCTGCTCTCACACCTCAAGGCGCTGGCGACCAAGCGTTCGGGGGCGAATGCGAAGGTCGAAGTGATCTCGACCTCTTACGGCCGCACAGTCTGGAGTGGCACGCCGCTCGCCATCCGCCGCGATCCGGCGCGTGCGCAGGAACTGGTCGATGCGGTTAGCGCCGATCCGGGCCGTTGCAACAATTTGCCCGGCGCGTTTGCCGAGCTGCAGAGCAATCTCGCGCAGTTGGAGCGCCAGGGCGTGAATACGGTGCATATCATCGTATTCAGTTCGCTCGTGCACACGCCTCGACCCTGCGCTGATCTCACGGCCATCACGCTGCCGCAACTCCCGCCGTCCGAAGGCGACATCGCGGGCGCGCTGACCAATTCCCAGAACATCCGCTCCGTCTCCTTCTATTGGGTCTCGCCGCATCAGCGGATCGTCTGGGAACAGTTCCTGAGCGCCGCCTTCACGGCGCTGCGCAATGGCGGAGCCCGCGTCACCTTCTTCGATGTCGAGCGGAGCAAATCGGCGCTCTATGCCTCCCCCTTCAATGTCTCCCCTGTGGCGGAGGCCGCGCCATGAGCCTCAAACGAAGGATGCATACATTCGTATTCATGGCACTGCTTGCGGCGGTCAGCGCGCCGTCTTTCGCGCAAGGCTTCACCATCCTCACGCCGGATCAGGAATCGCGCGGGACGTTCGCGGTCGCCGACCCGGACCGTCACGTGCGCACGCTCGGCAAGCCGGAGATCCAGTTCGATCTCGCGGCGAGCCACGATACGCTGCTTGATCTGCGTATCCGCCGCGCGGGGCTCAAGCTCCCCAACGGCAAGACAGCGACGGCCTTCGCCGCCCATGGGGAAGCGAACCTCATCATCGTCGCAAGCGGCCCGGTCGCGCACATCTCCATCGCGGGGGTCGCGCCTGCCGGAGGATCACGCGAGGCGCTGGTGCTCTTCCGGGCGGCGGACGGCACATTGCTTGCACCGTCAAGCGATGACATCGCGGTGTTCGATACCGGCTTCAACCGCTTGCCCTTCACCTATAGCCCGGCTGCGATCCCCAAACACACGCTGCTGCCGGTCACGCTGCTGCTCGACATCTCGGGTTCGATGACCGGCCACATGAAGGATGTGGTGAGCGCCGCGCAATCCTTCATGGCCAGCCTGCCGGTCTATGCGCGTTGCCGGATCGTGCTCTTCAATGACCAGATGCAGCCGTTCTGGCCTCCACCCGGACAGGCGAGCGTCTGCGCCGCAGCGGGCTTCGCCTTCTGGAACCCCCTGCCGGACCCCTCGGGCGGCACGGCGCTGCTCGCCGCCATCGACGACGGATTGCAGAATCCGCCGGATGTGTCGGGGCCGCATATGCAATCCATCACGCTCGTCGTTACCGACGGCGTGGATACGGGCGCAGCTGATCCCACCCGCGAAGTGCGGCGGCTTGCGGGGCTGAAAGCGGCGCAAGGCGGCAAGCTCTTCGTCTTCTGGGCCGGAATTGCCGATCCGCAGCATCTGCACGGTCTGGCTGATCTCCAGATTGAGGGCGGCGCGGATGTGAAGACCGAGCTGGAACGGTTCTTCCGTGCGCTCGGCGTCTCGCTCTCGGGCCTTCAGTCCGTGCGGATCGGGGCGCGCTGATCATGCGCAGACAACCCCGCACGTCTCCGTTCATCGCGCTCCTGGTCGCGCTCGCCTTCATGGTCGGCGGGCTTTATGTCTGCGTCCATCCGCGCTGGTTTGTCTGGGGCGCCGCCCTGATGGCGCTCGGTCTGGCGCTCGCTGCGCGCTGCCTTTATCTCCATCTCATGCAGGGGCTGGAGACAGCCACGCAAATCAATCTCCTGCATGAAAGCCGCATCCTCTCGGGCGATTACGGCGCTGCGCGGCTCGCCGTCCTCAAGGACCGTTTCGTCCAGGCTCTGATCAACGCACGGCGCGGCCTCTTCATCGGGACGCTGGAAGGCCAGAAGCTCTTCTACGATCCGTATCAACGGGGTAATGGCCACATGCTGGCCTATGCCCCGGCCCGCACGGGGAAGACGACTTCCCTCGTCGTCCCGGCGCTCCTGCACTGGACTTCCGGGAGCGTCATCGTCACCGACGTTAAGGGGGAGCTGACCGAGTTGACGGCGGCCTGGCGGCGCAAGGACGGGCAGCGGATATTGATCCTCAATCCGTTCGGCGCGCGCGGCATTCCGGGCCTGCGCTTTAATCCGCTGCGCGTGCTGGTCGAGGATGTCCTGCGCACTGGCGGGCGCGATCTGCACGCGCTTGGTAAGTTGATCGCCTTGCAGCTCATCCCCGAACGCGGCTTCGGCGAAGGTGGCGATGGAATCTTCTTCCGCAATGGCGGGCGGCGGCTGATCGTCACCTTCCTTTTGTATCTCGCCGCCTTCGAGCCGCGCACATGCACGCTGCCGGGCTTGCGCGCCTGCGTGTGGTCGAGCGAGGCGGAGAAGTTCGCCATCGCAGCGAAGATGCAAGGATCAAAGCTCTTTGCCGGACTCCTGCGCGAATATGGCAACGCGCTCGCTGATGGGCTGGAGCCGGAATACGTCAAGACCTTCGGTGCGTTCCGGGATAACGCGCTCAATGCGCTCGATCTCTACGAGGCGCATTCCGACTTCGGCAAGTCGCTGATGGAGAGCGACTTCACCCTCAGTGATGTGCTCGATGGACGCACGACGCTCTATCTGATCCTCCCGGAATCCAAGCTCGAAACCCACGGCCCGTGGATGGGGCTGATCGTCACGCTGCTGCTAGAAACCGTCGCCGCCTCGGCCACCATGCATGAGCGGCACACGCGGCTTTTGTTCCTCTTGGAGGAAATGGGCAATCTCGGACGCCTGCCCAACCTGGGCAAGGCGCTCTCGCTCCTCCCCGGCAAGGGCGTGCGGTGCTGGATGATCTTCCAGAGCCGCCGCCAGTCGCTCGATATTTACGGCCCCAACATCGCCGGGCTGATCGAAGAGCAATCGAGCCTCATGCAGGCGTGGTCGATCCGCAGTGAGTTCGACCGCAAGGCGTGGAGCGCGCGCATCGGTAACGCGACAAGAAAAGGGAGAAGCGTTGCCCGCGATGCCGAGAATCTCTTCTCGCCCTGGCGGCTTTCGGTGGGCGAGCGCGGCTTCCCGGTCTTGAGTCCCGATGAGATCGGGCGTCTGCCTGAGCATGAGCAGCTCATTGCGATTGCCGGGCAGCCCGTCATCCGCGCGAAGAAATTGCCGTACTTCGCGGATGCGGTCTGGGCCAAACGCGCTGGGAGAGAAAAAAATTCCTCACCTGCGCCCCGCCCCGCGCCGGCCAGGGCCGGATAAGGATGGGCGGCATGGGCAAGTTCGCGCACACGCTCACTCCCGCGAAACCTGCTTCCACTGCCGCTTTGTGCGGATTCTCTTTACGGTTCGTTAAAGCGCCGCATGGCACGCTCAAGGGAGCGGGCCATCATGCGTGAACGCGCCGCAAATCCAGCGGAAAACAAGGCACTCCAGCGGTTGAAGACTCGGCGAAAAGAGAGTCACAATCGAGGCGGATCGCCACTGGAGGAAAAGCTCGTGGCGCTGGTCAAGGCCCTCGCGCGGCAAGCGGCGGAAGCGGATGTCCGCGCCGAGCGCGAACGAGAGAACGGACGAACGAAACAATGATGAAGAGTTCGACACAGATGACAGGCCAACGCGTCGCGCTCTACGCGCGCTACTCATCCGATCTGCAAAGCGATCACTCGATTGAGGATCAGCTCCGCCTCTGCACCGAACGCGCGAAGACCGAAGGCTGGCAGATTGTTGAGTGCTACAGCGACGCCGGATTGTCGGGTGCGTCCTTGATGCGGCCCGGCATCCAGGCGCTCATTCGCGATGCGCTCTCCGGGCAGTTCGATATCGTACTGGCCGAAGCGCTCGACCGTCTTTCCCGCGATCAGGAAGACATCGCGGGTGTGTACAAGCGCATGCAGTTCGGCGGCGTTTCGATGGTCACGCTCTCCGAAGGAGAAATCTCAACCCTTCATATCGGCCTCAAGGGCACGATGAACGCGATGTTCCTGAAAGACCTCGCCGACAAGACGCGCCGGGGCCTGCGCGGGCGCGTCGAGCACGGGAAGTCCGGCGGCGGCATCGCCTACGGCTATGACGTGGTGAAGCGCTTCGATGCGCAAGGCCAGGCGCTTCGCGGGGACCGGACCATCAACGCGGCGCAGGCCGAAGTGGTGGTGCGCATCTTCGAGGACTACGCGAGGCGAAACCTCTCGCCCAAGGCGATTGCCGCCCAGCTCAACCGGGAGGGCATCAAGTGCCCCTCCGGCAAAGCATGGGGGCAATCGACCATCAACGGCAACCGCCGCCGGGGAACGGGCCTCCTGAACAACGAACTCTATATCGGGCAGTTGGTGTGGAACCGCCAGCGCTTCATCAAGGACCCGGCGACCGGGCGGCGTGTCACCCGGCTCAATGACGAGTCGGCGCTCATCCGGCAGGACCTTCCCGAGCTGCGGATCGTCCCGCAGGAGCTATGGGACGCCGCCAAGGCCCGGCAGAAGGCGCTGGACGCCAAGGCTCCGGGCCTCTGGGCAAGAAACCGTCCCCGTTACCTCCTCTCGGGGCTGGTCAAGTGCGGGGTCTGCGGGGGCGGCTATGCCAAGATCAACTCGACCCATTACGGCTGCGCCGCCTCCAAGAATAAAGGCGAGGCGGTCTGCGGGAACCGCAAGACCATCGCCCGCGAGGGTCTGGAGGCCAAGGTCCTCTCGGCCCTCCAGACCCACCTGATGCGGGACGATCTGCTGCAAATCTTTTGCGAGGAATACACGCGGCACCTGAACCGCCTCCGGGCGGCTCAGGATTCCGCGCTTGCCGAGGCCAAGGTCGAGCGGGAGCGGCTCCAGAAGGCCCGTGCGAACGTCCTGACGGCGATCCGGGACGGCATCGCCGCCAACCTCGTCAAGGACGAGCTGGAGAGCATTGCCGCAAGGCTGGACACCTTGGAAAAACTCATTGCCCAGGGCAGTGAACAGCCAAGGCCGCTCCTGCATCCGGCGATGGCAAGGCGCTACCGGGAAGAAATCGCGGCCCTGCGGGACGCGCTCGCCCAAACTGGGGGGCGCGGCGAACCGGCGGAGCATGTGCGGGGGCTGATCGAGAAAATCGTCCTGACGCCCTGGTCCCATTTGGGGATTGCAGGGCGGGACGAATTGAAGATCGACTTGTTTGGCGATCTGGCCGGAATCCTTGACCTGGCCGCCGGAGCAGAGGCGGCCAGAAAGGATCGGCTTATATCCGGGAGGCTCCCAAAAGCGGTTAACGATAACCGTTTGGAACCCTCCAAGATGGCGTTGGTAGCGGGGGCTCCCTACCAACGCTATCTACGGCTCTTCCAAGCGTTCGATATCGCTGCCGGCCCTGCCGCCCTTTGTACTTCAAGCGCGGTACTGTCCAACTCGGAGGGAGTTCGCGCTTCCAGAGCCGCGCATTCTACGGGCGTAACCCCGCGCACCGCAACCCAAAACGGGAGCGGCCATGCCTGAACGCGAGCGCCCACCCACCGGAGGTACGTCAGACAAGCGCGGACATGGCGCTCCGTTCTCGCTGCGGCTGACCAAGGAGGAACGCAAAGCGCTCGACGCACTCGCCGACGGCCAGCCGCTCGGCACGTATATAAAGGATGCGCTCCTGAACCGGGATGTCCGGCCCCGGACCCGTGGAGCCAAGCCGGTCAAGGACCGGGCGGCGCTCGCCAAGCTTCTGGGGCTGCTCGGCCAGTCGCGCCTCTCGCAGAACGTCAACCAGCTCGCCAAAGCGGCCAACACCGGCTCCCTGCCCCTGAATGAGGAGGTTCACCGGGCGCTGCTGGAATCTTGCGGGGCCATTCATTCCATGCGCGACCTTCTCCTGACAGCGCTCGGGCTCACCCCCGGCGGCGCGAAGGAGGACGGTTCGTGATCCTCAAAGGCAACCAGCGCGGCGGCGGGCGGCAGATGGCCGCACACCTCCTGAACGGGATGCAGAACGAGCATGTGACCGTCCATCAAGTGCGGGGATTCCTCGCCAACACCGTCAAAGGCGCGCTTGAAGAAGCCTACGCCCTTGCGCGCGGAACCCAGTGCCAGAAATATCTCTACTCCCTCTCGCTCAATCCGCCTGCGGATCAGAGCGTCCCCATCGAAGCGTTCGAGCGCGCCATCAAAGAGATCGAAGACAAGCTCGGTCTGGCCGATCAGCCGCGTGTCGTCGTCTTCCATGAAAAGGAAGGCCGCCGCCATGCGCATTGCGTCTGGAGCCGGATCAAGGTGGACGAGATGAAGGCCGTCAACATCGCCTATGACCGGACGAAGCTCCAAGCCCTCTCGCGCGCGCTGTTCATCGAGCATGGATGGACACTGCCGCGCGGGCTGATCGATAAGGCGCACCGCAATCCACTGACCTACACGCGGCAAGAATGGCAACAAGCTACGCGCACCGGGCGCAGCGCCGCTGCGATTAAAGCCTGCTTGCAGGAATGCTGGGCGGCTTCGGATAGCGGCAAAGCCTTCGCTGCCGTTCTGCAAGAACGCGGCTTTCTGCTGGCCAAGGGCGACCGGCGCGGCTTCGTCGCGGTCGATGTTTACGGGGAAGTGTTCTCGCTCACCCGCCAGCTCGGCCTCAAGGGCAAGGACCTCGCCAAACGCCTCGGCTCGCCCGAGGCGCTTCCCACCGTCGAGCAGGCGAAAGCGAAGCTGGGCGAGTCCGTTCGGTCCCTCTTTGAAACCTACCGCGCCGAGCTGCGGAAGGCGCATGAGCTTGAAATGCGTCCCCTGCTGCGGATCAAGAAAACGATGACCGAGCAGCACCGCAAGGACCGCGCGGCTCAGAAGGCCCATCTAGAAAAGCGATGGAACGCGGAGCAAGCGGTGCGCGCGTCGCGCGTCCGCAAGGGCTTCAAGGGATTGTGGGATAAGCTCACCTTCAAATACTGGAACATCCGCAAGGCCAACGAGAAAGAAGCGTGGCAATGCCATGTGCGGGACCGCGAAGAACGGCAGGAGCTGATTGAGGTCCAGCTTGACCAGCGGCAGAACCTCCAGGCGCAGTTCGATACGATGCGCAAGCGGCATGAAGAGGAAATGCAGAAATTGGCCAGCGACCTGACGAAAATGGCCATGCCGGAGCGCGAACGCGACGCGAAACCGCAGGTGTTTCGCGGCAAGGTCAAGGAGGCGGAATTGGGGATTGGCGCGCCGGGCGCGCGTTCATCACCGACACGCCGCCCCGGACGCGGCAAAGATGCAGGGCATGAACCCGATGCGTAGCAGTGATTGGAATGCGGAGCAGACCATCGACGATCTGGAAACGCTGCTGCTGGCGCTGGAGATGCACCCGATGTTCTATCGGCAGCCCTTTAAGATTCTCCGGCACAATCTGCGGGAGATGAAGACGGACGGGGTGAGCCCGGAGATCGTCGCGCTCAAGGACCGCTTCGCCGCGATGCCTGACGATCAACTGTTTGCCGCCTGGGGCGCGCTCCACAATCCGTTCCGGCTGGAAGACCGGACGCTGAACTGAACAACGTCGGCTTTACGCCGCGATCAGCAAGCCGCTCCCCAACAACGTGTCGGCATCGAGTCCCGTGACGCCCGTGATGGACGCGACGGTCACGGCACTATGCGTCGTACCCGTGCCGTCACGGTCAACAGACAGCTCCGTATTCGAACCAACGGTCGTGAAAATCACGAAATCGTTGATATCGCTCGTTCCCGGAACGTAGCCATCGAGAAGATCGGCAATGTTGATCTTGTCGCTCTGTGCCGGCGAGAAATCCGCAATCGTATCGACCGCCGAGAAGGCCGATGCGGCCTCGAACACGAAGGTATCGCCATTGGCATCGCCGTACAGCGTATCCGCACCCGCGCCGCCTTTGAGCGTGTCGTTCCCCGCGCCGCCGTAGAGAGTGTCATTCCCGTCTCCGCCACTGATGACGTTTGCGCTGGAATTTCCAGTGAGAGTATCCGCGTAGGAGGATCCGGTCAGATTCTCGACATTCGAAATGGTGTCCGTTCCCGCGCCGCCCGTATTCTGGGCGCTTGTGGTTGCGAGGCTCACGGTCACGCCAGACGTAGCGGACGCGTATGTAACGGTGTCCGTATCCCCATCCCCATTGATCGTATCGTCGCCTGCACCACCATCAAGCGTGTCATCGCCTCGACCACCATAGAGGTGGTCATTGCCGTCGCCTCCAGAGAGATAGTCGTTCCCTGTTACCGACGAGCTTCCGAACGTATCGTCACCGCGCAGCGTGTCGTTGCCGACTCCGCCAAAGAGTTGATCATCGCCCCAATAGCCGTAGAGCTGG
The DNA here is from genome assembly GCA_023384135.1 of Alphaproteobacteria bacterium. Taxonomy (GTDB): domain Bacteria; phylum Pseudomonadota; class Alphaproteobacteria; order Micavibrionales; family Micavibrionaceae; genus JAGNKE01. Next base: position 217,073 of record JAHDXS010000001.1, read on the forward strand.
TCATCTCCATCTTCACCGTAAAGAACGTCGTTCCCCGTATCGTCGAAGATGTAGTCATTACCATCGCCGCCGTAGGAAATATCATTGCCTGTACCGCCGTAAATCTGATCGGCTCCGCCGTGACCGTACATCACGTCGTCCGTGGACAGGTCGCCTGACTCTAGACCGTCGATCCTGTCGTTGCCTTCGGAGCCGTGGGAGTCGATCTCAAGGCTCGCGACACTGATAACAGTGCCGTTATTAAGCTTGAGGTTCTCAATCTTGTAGCCGCTGCCATCGAAGTGACGCTCAACGGTCAGCGAGTTTCCATCGGCATCCGAAATCACTAGGAAGTTCCGGGTTGATGCGCTCGATCCAGTATCGGTTTTAATGATCGTCAGATTGGACAGACTCACTCCGGCGCCAAACAGGACCGTGTCCGTACCGGCATACTCAAGGACGGTATCGGTGCCCTTGCCAAAGAGGTAGATATCGCTGGTGTTCGACAAGCCATAGCCGGAGGTGTCGAACGTATCGTCCCCGTTCGTTCCAATCGTGATGAAACTGTAGGTCAGAAGGTTGATCGAAGCATCAACGCCGTTAGCGAAGCTGATTTGGTCCAGAGCCTTGTTTGTACCCTGGAAGTGATCGTCTACATGAATTTGGCCGAGGCCGTTGACGATGATCTTGAGTTCCTTGTCGTTCCCCGATCCATCCGCTTCGCGCAGAAGGATTACATCACTTGCAGAGAATGCCTCTGGAATGACGAGCGTTTCGCTTGCATCAGACGCCAGAATCGTATCGAACCCTTCACTGGCGATGATCGTGTCGTTGCCGTCTCCAGGCGTGATCGTATCGTTTCCTGCTCCGCCGTCGATAACATCGTCTCCAGTACCGCCGTTAATCGTGTCGTTCCCATCCATGCCGTAGATGATGTCGTCGTCACCGCCTCCGTAAGCGATTCCAGTGATCGTGTCGTTCCCACCCGTGCCGTATTGGGTAATGTTGTTGAGTGTGCTGAGCGAAAGTGTAGAGGTATCGTAGAACTCGATGGTCTCAATGAAATAGGGATTGTTCTGGAATTGCCCCTTGATCTCAATGCTGCCCAGATCTCCTACTGTGATGATCAGGTTGTAGGTATCCGAGACGGCGAAGTGCAGGTCTCCCAAGACGATGCCATTCGGAAGGCGAAGCACATCCGTACCCGAGATATCTTCGTAAAAATCATCGCCCGAGGTGTAGATGTAAATATCGTTGCCCTGACCGCCATTGACGAAATCGTCCCCGGCCCCGCCGATGTAGGTCGCGCCATCTTCGGACGTGACCGGGCCGCTCGTGTTTCCAATCAAGGTGTCGTTTCCGGCCTTGCCGTCGATAACATCGTTGCCCGTGTAGCCGTAGATGATGTTGTCACCCGCCGTACCGTCGATCACATCGTCATCGCTGGTTCCATAGATGGTGGATGGCTGGTACTCGAAGGCCGCGAGGTCCTTAATGCCGCTCCAGGTCCGACCCGGATCGGAATCGTAAATGGCCGCATCCATCCAGCCGTTCTCGGTCGAGGAGAAATTCTCAAAGCCCTTTACGGTATCCAGAAACTTGGCGACCGCCAGCCAATAGGCTTCCGCATCAACGCCGGAGGCGGTTGCGAACGCAACAAGAGAGTCGATTCCAGTCTCTGAGAGCGTCAAATCGCCCTCGATTTCACCCGATACTGCATCGTATGTAGGCACTTCGTCGAACAGAAGTCCCGCTCCGACCTGTATCAAGAGCTGCGCCGAAAGATTTTGATACGCAATCTCGAACGATTCCGCGAGTGCGCGACCGGAACCGCCTGGAACCCGACCGCCGGTTCCGTCGGGATTGTAACGTGTCGATTCCGACATCACGCCGAACAGCTTCTCAAGGAACTGCACCTCTTCGGCGTAAGCGGCTTGCCCGGCATACGGACCATTCGTGAAATTCTGTCCTTCCTCAGTGACATTGGCCCAGAGGAACAGAATTTCCTCAATGTCCTCACGTAGCGCCCCCTCGTCTGCAAAAGCCGCGAAAGAGAACCCGTCGGCAAACTCCTCAACAAGCTCCAGAAGCCCGCCGGTTCCGTTGTCAATGCTCATCGCGATATGCAGGTCAGCTAGCTCTCCGTATCCGCGAAGCGCAGGAAGAAACATCGCTCTAACGTCTAGCATGTAGGACTGCGCATAAGAACTCAGCGTGTTGTCTACGGAGAACCACGCATCGACGATTGCTCCGTGGGAGCCGTTCTCGTAAGTGAAGGTACTGGTGTGGCTGATTTGATTACCGGCAATGACGGCGGTACTCGCCGTCACGCCCGCCACGTCGATACTGACGATATCGTAGTGGGTCAGATCGTGAAGTTCCTCTGTCTGGGATACCCCGTCTCCGTTTGCGTCCTGCCAGATCAGAAGTTCGGAGAACGCCGTGTCGTTCTGGTTGATGACCAGATCACCGTTGGAGTCCAGAAGCGACAGAATGGCGAACCCGTCTGTCGATGCACTACCAAACAGCTCGCTCGCATCGTCAATCCGCCCGTTCTCGTTAATGTCACGCGCCAGCAAACCATCATCCGCAGAAACCCAACCCGTCACTTCCGCAAAGCCGTCGTTGTCCAGATCGAAAGCAACTTCTGGATTCTCGGTATCAATGGCTGTCAGCTCTATGCCATCGCCGTCTAAATCGAGTACAAGCGGGCTATCTTGTTGCGGAGCTATCCCAAACAGATTCAACGGATCAGGAAGCCAATCTGCAAGATCATCAGGTGTGATATGTGGGTCTGTTGGGAATGTATCTTCAGGGTAACGAAACTGCGGCTCCAATCCGCTTCCATCGAGTGGGTCTGAGCCTGGCCCATCCGGCACTGCCCTCAGCCCCGCAGGGTCTCCCAAGAGTTCCATTATCTCGTTTTCACCTTGCCGCGCAGCAGATTCATTGTAGGGTTGCCCATCGAGAAACTGCTCAAGGTGAATCAACTCATGAGACAGCATTCTTTCGAATGTAGTCTTAATGAACTCCGTACCATAGTAGAAGCCATCGCCATCAAATGATGTCGTTGGGATGTAAACAACAAAGTCGCTATCTTCACCAAACGGCCAGTCTTCCGTCGGATATTCTGTATTCCACATTTCTCTGGTCCAAACGGCAGGACCACCGTTCTTCATGAATTCCTCTGTTCCGTCATCTACAACAACCTCGACATCCAAGCTTGTCGCATCACCCTGTGGATCAACGGCCTTAGACGCTCTGTCCAGAATATCCCGCGCTCGCGCACTCTTGCTAACAAGGTTGTTAAGGCTACTCCGAATTGTCGAGTTCGGTATTTCAGTCCCCTCATCCGTGTCATTTGTAATATCTAAACCCATCTTGTTTTTCTCCTATTGCTTAATGCTGTTCAATCCTTCGAAACAACGGCTATCCTTATTCAAGACCTCCTCCACTTGCTCCACTGACATGCCGCTTTTGATGTCGGGGCAGTAAAGCAGCCGAAGCAGGGCTTGGTCATACGCAGGAAGCCCTCCAAAGGCCAGAAGGGTTTTCTTCGGAATCACTATCCATACTTTTCCTCTCCGCCGCCTCTCCGCTTCATGCAGCTTTCCCTCTGCTTCTAGTCTCTCGTCATCTCCGCGATAAATCTTGGACTCATAAATATCTCTCCCGGACTTGAATGCATACATGCTCATCCCTAGCGGAGACTCGTCTTTTGTGTGCCACAGTGACAACAAGGAGCGCTCTGATGCAGAAATACTAGGAAGCCCAAGACTTCGAACCATGCACTCGTTGACAAGTGCGATAAACAGGGCGTCATCTAGCGACGGATCGACCTTGCACACAGCCATGTCTACAACGTAGTTCTGTCGCGGCAGAAGATAGCCATCAAAGTATGTACTGGTGAAGGACTCGAACAGGATGCCGTTGAATAACGTGGACTCGAAGATCTGCGGATGAAACCGATACCCTGGCCCTGGGTTCGCAACTCTTCTGTCGCGCACGTAGCTTGGAATAATTCTTAATCTGGCGTAACCCTCTGAACCGTCCTGAATGTCAGAAGGTTCGATCAGACGGATAGTCTTTCCTGTAACTTGTGAGAGTAGCTCCAGTTGGTCCTTGATCGCTTTTATGAAGCGTGGATAGTAATTGGCTGCATTTTCGATCGAGTATTGCGTCGAGTAGTTCCTTTTCCGAGCGTAGTACTCATACCGCTTTTGCCCCTCTTCTCCGGGAACGTATCTTGGCCAGTCGATCCCAATGGTGATGTCTTCCGTTTCCCATCGTGAAAGAACGTTGCGCTTATTAAGCGGTAACGTCAGTTTCTCTCCGATATGAGGGGCCATCCATGGAACCGCGTCGGTCGTGACACCAAGCCTCTTGAGCGTTTGGTAGGCATCCGGATACCCTCCGCTGAAGAAGCGCCGGTGGATGTCTTCCCGATCCTCAGGCTTCATATCTGAGTTCCATGGCAGATCGGAGAACGCCACGTTTATGAAATCCTCTATCAGTTCGCTTTTCTTGTATTCGACGCCATCAATCCGAATTTTGTCGTCGCGTCTTGTATTGCCGCCTTCTTTGGAAATGGCTGGGGTCGTCGCACCGACGATAGAGGCGATCACCAGAGGGAGCAGAAATCTCCTCATAGATGTTGTAGAAGGCATCATGCCGCTCCAATTCTTTTCACACGAAGCACTGTTATTGACCTAGCAAGATTCGCACTGCCACGTCAAAGCAAAACGTCAACGTGCATGCGCGTGCTGTGCTCGCCTCGCTGATCGCTTCCGCGTTCTGTGCGTTCGCCGTCCGCGCTGCTCTCTGATCTTCACCCGCACCGAATCCACGCGGTCCCGCGCGCTGCGCCGTCCGCGTCTTTCGCCGCCGTTCGGCGTGCGCCTGGTTCCCTGATCCTCCTTGTTGGTTGTCTTTCGTCCGCCCGGCCAAGCCGTACGCCTTTCTCTGCCCATGATTGTGTCTGTCCGGGCCAGGAAAGGCTCCGGTTGGTCCGGGCCTCCTTACACCACAAGGAGACGATCATGAAACTCACCACACGCTTTGAACTGGCTTCAAAATCCACGAACGAACTGCGCGCGCTTTACCGCGACATCTTCAATGCCATCGCGACGTTCGAGCAGCCGCAGGAACGACTGAACGCGTTCGCCACGCTGCAAAACATCCGCGCGGAACTCAGCCATCGCGCCCCCGGCCTCTGACCCGGCTTCTTCGCCGAAGAAAGCGTGCTCCGCGCAAGGCGGAGCACGCAAAGGCCGCGCTATGCGGCGGCCTGTTCTTCCGTCTTCGGCTGCAAGCCGTTCAGGAAGTCGGCGGCGCGCTGCGCATGAGCGGCAGCGGAGAAGATCGCGCGCTTGTCTTCTTTCAGGACGGCCAGCCAGTGGCTGAGGTACGCGGCGTGATCGTCCCGGGGTTCGAGGGTGAGCCCGAGATCAGCGGCCAGGAAGGCGCTGCCCAGCTCGGCGACCAGCTCTTCGCGGGCGTAGCCCGCATCGCCCCAGGACTTGCGGCCGAAGTCGCGTTCGAGGCGCGTGGGGTGACGGGTCCAGTGCGTCGCTTCGTGGGCGAGCGTCGCGTAGTAGCTTTCGGCATCGCGAAAGCTCTCGAAGGGCGGCATCTGGATGTGATCGGAGCCGATGGCGTAGTACGCCATGTTGCCGCCGTGACGGATATCCGCTTGGGTGGCGGTAAAGAAGGCGTCTGCGGCCTCGATCCGCTGCACGGGGTCAAGGGCCGGTTCGGCCAGTTCGTAGAACTTCGCGGGCAAGCCTTCCACCTGCTCGACATTGAAGACGGTGTAGCCTTTCAGGAACGGGATGGTGCGTTCTTCGTCCTCGCCGGTTTCGGCATCATGCTCGGTGCGCGTGATCTTATTGGCGTAGACGACCAGCTCGCCTTTCTCGCCCTTGCGGACATGCGCTCCCATCTCGGCGGCCTGCTTGTAGGTCATCCAGATCGGCGCGCTGTAGCCGCGATCCATCGCGGCGGACCAGAGCATCAGGACATTGATGCCGTTATAGGGCTGGCCGTTATGGCGCAGCGGGCGGGTAATGCGTCCGGCGGCGTGCTCGGCGTTCCACGGCTTCATCCAGGGCCGCACGCCCTGTTCGAGGTCGGCGATGATCCGGTCCGTGACCCGGCTGTAGACATCTTTGCGTTCGGCGTGTTCGTTCGACATGGTGATCTCCTTCGGTTGGCGGTTGGTTCGAAACACGCGGAACCAGAGGAGACGGGGGAAAAGACGCATGCGCACCCGAAGCACAGCGCAGGGGGAACGGGCAACACGGGAACGAAGTGAATGGAGCGGGCCGCCCGTTGCGCGTGCGTCGCCCCCGTCAAATTCGGTGGAGCTTTCGAAACCGACCGCCCGAAGGAGCGAGCAACCCCGAACAACAAGAATGACGCACTAAAGATCAGCCAGGATTGAGGATCAGAGCCGACACGTTCGATCAGTGCGGCCTGCCTTCAATCAAGTGGAACGCTCGCCGCCGGGCGCTCCGCCCGTCTGCGCGGCCAGTCCCCGGCATCAACGCGATGCGCCGATGCGATGGATTGCGTGCGCGCCGGTCTGGATGACCGTCAGGCCCGCTTGCATGGGATCAGTGCAAGGGCGATTGCAGGATGGTCGGCTGCGCGCTCACGCGCATCGAGGCCGAACCTCAGGCTGCGAAGAACGCACCGTCCAGAAAGGCGTTCACCGCTTCGTAGTGCCAGTTGGTGCGCGTGCGTGTGTGATACCGGACGAACCGGACCCCGTGCGCTTGCGGCTCGGAGGCCGAATTGAACGCCGCAATCCGCCGGCCCGGATAGTTTGCTGTCAGGCGGCAGAACAGGGGCAGGTAATCCTTACCGCCGAAGAAGGCGACGGGTTCGCTCTGCCGCCCTTCGAGCATGTTGAAGTCCGCATACGCGTCGTGCGCCCTGCGGCGTTTGAACGGCTCCGCTTGCGCCGAGAAGGTGATGTCGTAAGCGGGCGTGAGGAAGTCGGCGCAGAGCAGACCCCAGCCTGCCGAGAGGATGAAGATATTGGCCTCACCGAAACGCTCGACGAGCTTGCCGTAAGCCGGATGACGGTAGAGACGCCAGGCCGGAAGAAGACCAAGCGGATTGCCGTTCGGCTGCAAGTTATAGAGCAACAGAGCATCGCGTCCGCGCTGTCCATCTTCCGCAAGATCGTCAGGACGCGCATAGACAACATCCGTGCGCGCAGGCGCGAGGCCCGGATCAGCAACGAACAGGACGGGCGTTCCTTCGCTGGTCGTCATCATTCCCGCCGCCGGGTCCTTGCTCGCCGCGCACTGGATCACGATCTTCATGCGCGGCGCTCCGCCGCATGGATCAGCGTTTCGAGCGTAACGAAGAAAGCGGGATCGTAAGTCTCGTCCACATGGTTCTGATTCCAGAGGTGAGAGGCCCGCACCCGTTCGCGCGGACAGCGAGCACCGAGCCAACCTGTCGAGGCTGCATCGAGCGGCGTCTTCCCGGAATTGCTGAGCAGCGCAATCGCATTGCGCTCGATGACGCCGCGCACGCTCTGCGGTCCGGGATCATCGTCAATGTGCAAATAGAGGAACGGCATCTGACCGATGACCGCGCTCACGCGGCTCTCCAACTCGCGTTCAGCCTCGCGGATCGTGCGGGCTGCATTACTTCCCTGTCCCCAGGTGGCGCACAGCGCCGGATCGTCCGCCAGAAGCGAGGCACCAACCAGAAGACGGAAGATCGAGCCGCGATGATTGCCGCTGCCGGACCGTGCTTGTCCCTTGTGCTGCGAGAGACGTTTCCAGAGCGTCGTGCGCGATTGATCCTTGAGCGCATGAGTGCCGACGCGCACGATGCGCAGGCCGTCACCGCTCTCGCGCCGTATTTCACCCGGCTCCATGAAGAAGTAGACGCCGCGCGGCGGCCATTCCATCCGGCCCGAACACTCTGCCAATCGGCGCGGCCCGCCCGTGCGCCGGGCGAGTTCGTCCATGAGCGCATAGAAGCGCCGCAGGTCGGCCAGACGCTGCGGGGCGGGATCGATATGGATTGTCGGATCGGTGGCCACCATTCTTTATGGATAACGGCAAGCGCCGGACGATGCAAGGCTGCGCTCCCCCTAAACGCGAAAACCCTCCGCCCGGAACCGGGCGGAGGGCGAGGCACGGCGTCACGCCTTGATGTGCTCGGCGATCCGCGCCTCCTCTGCGTAGACCGAGAGCGGCTTGCTGCCCGTGAAGTGCAGATCGCGTTCCACCGGAAGGCCGAGACGCCCGCGAAGGCTTGCGATCTCCGAGAGACGGACACTGCCCATTTCGGGGGTTCCGAAGCCGAGATCGCAGAGGCCGAAGGCGATGTCGGTATCCTCGGGATCGAGTTCGGAGAGGAGCCAGGTGCAGTTTGCATCGGGCGTGAACAGCTTGACGACCGGCGGATGGTCGATGGTGTCCAGCCCGTCGAGCTGGCGCTGCGCGTTGATCTCTCCGTTCTTGAGCAGTTGCGCGTGCTGGTCTTTGGTCAGTAGTTTCATTTGTCAGTCTCCTTTTGGTTTGCGGTTTTGACGCGAACCACAGGAGCCGCGTGATCAAGGCGGCGGCGCACCGCACTAGCGGGGAACGGGCAACGCGGGAACGAACGTGAAGGAGCGGGCCGCCCGTTGCGCCGACGCCGCGCGCGGCTATGACGGGGAGCAAAAAACAAAACCGCACCGGAAGGAGACGAATGCTTCGCGCCTGACCAAAGACCCGAGCGCACTGCGAGGATCAAAACGGATACGCGAGAAGCGCCCGGCAGATAGCTCCGCCGGACGCTCCGGTGGTTAAGCAGGTTTACGCCGCTTCGCGCACAGGCTCGTCTTCGAACGCGTCCGCATCCGGCGCATCGCCTTCGCTCGCCGCGTCTTCATCGGCCTCGGCCTCTAAGGCGCTGTCCTCGTCCGGTTCGTCGGAGACATCGTGCGCATCGGGATCGACAGCGGGGAAGCTCATTGCTTCCGGCAGCCAGTCCAGCGCCTTGCGCTGCTCCGGCGTGGGCGATACGGCTTGCCGCGCATTGCGGTCGTGGAACAGGATCGTATCGACCAGTTCGGACTTCTTATAAGACGCAAGACCGCCACGTCCCTCCGCCGCGCCGTTCGCCTTGGCGATTGCGATCAACTGCTCCCGGTTCCGGCGTGAGAGGAACGCCCGGTCCGGCGTCCAATGCTGGCGCATATCGGCCTTGAGGTCCTGAGCCACGCGGTTGAACAGACTGTCATGGATATCCAGCCTCTCGCAGTTCGACTGGCCGAAGGTGAGCGCCACGATCAACGTGTGGAGTCCATCGAGTTCGTGATCGGTCAAACACTTCACCGCCGTATAGAGTTCGGCGCGGGTGACGAACCTGAAGGGCTTAAGCGCCTCCCATCCGCACTCATCCTCGCCGGGTTCAAAGCCAAGCTTCTGCGCCATGAGGCGGGCGTGTGCATCGAGAACCTCAAAAGGTTTCTGGCGCTCGGTCTGTTTGGCGGCTTCCGCATAGGCTTCATGCGGCTTGAGGTTCGAGAGGAGCAATACGGCAGCGACTTCCTTCGCCGTGCGGGGTGAAGAGAGAAGCAATTCGCCAACAGCCGCACTCTTGCAGTGGCCGATGATCCGGCGCAGCGGCGTGGTGTAGAAGGGCTTTGCCTTCGGCGGCGCGATGGGGTTCTCGGCCAGAGCCTCGACGGTTTCTTCTTCAAGGACCGCGCGGGCCAGCCCGGTGACGATCTCAACCTGTCCGCGCGGGTTGATATTGATGATGACACCGCCCGGTTCGCCTGAAGGCGCATCTTCATATTGCCAACGCGGGATGCGCCAGCCTTCCGTGACTTCGACCCATGCCGCCGTATCCTGATACCGCACGGCCAGTTCCGCCACGGCCTCTGTCTGCAAGGCGATGAATTGCGGCCTGTCATCGAAGTAGCTGGTTTCGCTGTCCCCGAACAGATCGGTGGTGATCGTTCCGGTATAGCGCTCAAGCGGGAAGATCGCATCGGCCACGCACGGCAGCGCGTCCGTCAAACGTTCGCGAATTTCGCCGGGATGGACGATGTTCTCATTGAGGATGTCGCACAGCATTTCGACTTGCTCATTATCCCCGCCAAGGGTCAGGGCTTCGGCTTGTGCGAGCGAGATGGTCCGTTCTGCCAGCGCTGCCTTTGCGTCCTTGCACAGCACGTTCAGCGCCAGCCGCCGCCGGATGGTGGTCATGGAGAGTCCGGTCTGCGCCGCCAGTGCCTCAAGGTTCTCTCCGTCTTTGACCAGCTTGGTGAGCGCCGCCGTTTGTTCGAGCGGCGTGAGGTCGGTGCGTTGCAGATTCTCGACGGTGGCGAGGCGTACACGGTCTTCTTTCGATGTCTCGGCTCGCACTTCGACCGGAATAGTGAAGCCTTCGGGCAGTTCGCCGCGTTCTTCCAAGAGCTTCAAGGCTCGGTAGCGGCGTTCGCCGCTGATGATCGCAAAGCGCTTGCCTTTGGCCGGGGCAACGACAAGGTTCTGCAAGAGCCCATCCGCGCGGATGCTGGCGGCCAGCCCTTCAAGGCTGGCGACATCGAACAGCTTGCGCGGGTTGCCTTTGGAGGGCGTGAGTTGAGAGAGGGATATGGATTGAATAGACATGACAAAGTCCTTTCTGTCATGGAGGTTGATGCGCGGGCCGAGACACTCGCGGTCCTTGCCCCTTTCCGAATGGAATGAGGGGTTGCGCATGCAACCCGACGGGGAGCGACAACAAAAGCGGGAGGAATCGGTCAAGGCCGGATCGCGCCGGGGGTGGTGCGGCCGCAGCTGGTCGGAGCTTTACGCGAAGGCCGGCGAGGCACGGCCCCGCGCGGAGCGCCCAAAGGGCTTGGCCTTGACGGATGGGCCGAAGGGGCCAAGCCAAGCAGCATTGACTTGGCGTCCCTAAAGGTCTATATGTCCTTATACTCGTATACGCCTACGATTCGTATGGAGGCCATATGGTCGATATCAGCATCCAAGAAACTACGTTTGAGCGGCTCCAGCGCCACGCAAGGCCGCTACTTGATACAACCGACAGCGTCGTGAACCGGGCGCTTGATGCTCTGGAGCGTCTGGAAGGCGTCTCAGCAGCGACCGTCGGCCGAACTGAACCAGAGCGAAGGATAGACCCGCGGCGTCTGCCCGATCTCAAGCACACGAAGGTGCTCGACGCGGAGATTGAAGGGGTAACGATTCCCAAGCCCCATTGGAATCTTCTCCTGGACACGATCCTGGTCAGGGCGATGAAGCAGGTATCCGATTTCTCTAAACTGCGGCAGCTTTGCCCCGTGAACATGGTTCAACAGAGAAAGGAAGACGAGGGATACAAGTATCTCTCGGAGATCGGTATTTCCGTACAGGGACAGGACGCTAATGCCGCCTGCCGCGCTGTTCTAACGACAGCGCAAGCGCTCGGGCTGGGCGTCGAGATCGGGTTCATGTGGCGACCGAAGGATGGCGCAGCCCATCCTGGAGAACGCGCGCGGCTAATGATTCCCGCTTCGTCTGGTGCGATCAACAGAACACGAGCGGCTTAGTGTCTTCGAGCGAACAAACGACATAGAGGCTGCCACGATCATGCTAATCCCTGATCACGAGACTGAAGTCGATTTTCTGAACTGCGAGGCCATCGCGCAGACGGTCGCCACCGTGCTCAGGGAGAACCGGAACAGGCCGTTGACCATCGGGATTCACGGTGACTGGGGCGCGGGAAAGTCCAGTGTCCTGAAGATGATCGAAACCGATCTTACGCAGGACAAGAATGTCGCAGTTCTCTGGTTCAACGGCTGGACATTCGAGGGGTTCGACGACGCGAAGACGATCCTCATCGAATCCACGATCACCGAGTTGTGCCGCCAGCGTTCGGCAACAGGCAAGGTGAAAGCTATAGCAGGGAAGCTCCTGCGCCGGATCGACTGGCTGAAGGTTGCCAAACGCGGCGGAGGTGTCGCGCTCAATGTCCTTACCGGCCTGCCCGCGCCTGATCAGATTCAGAGCGCACTAGCGATGCTCAACGGTGTCACGCAGCGGATCGGGGATATGACATCCGAGGACGTGACATCGCGGCTTAATGAGATCGGGGGCTTTCTCAAGCCTGCGGAGAATGGCGACAACCTGCCGGAGACCATTCATGCGTTCCGGGAGGAATTCAAGACGCTGCTCGATGAGGCAAAGATAGATCAACTCGTCGTGTTGATCGACGACCTGGATCGCTGCCTGCCGAATACAGCGGTCGAGACGCTCGAAGCGATCCGGTTGTTCCTCTTCGTGCCGAAGACTGCCTTTATCATCGGTGCAGACGAGGCGATGATCGAGTATGCCGTACGGCAGCACTTCCCGGACCTTCCCGCGGCATCCGGTCCCCTGCCCTATGCGCGCAACTACCTAGAGAAGCTTGTACAGATTCCGTTCCGGATACCCGCGCTCGGCGCACAGGAAACGCGCGCATATGTGATGTTGCTGCTGCTACAGGGTCTAGTAGGAGAAGACCACGAGGGTTTCAAGACACTTCTCAATCAGGTCCGTGAGGGGCTCAGGCAGCCGTGGCTCGGCGAAAGCGCTACTCAAAGTGATGTGCAGGCGGTAGACAAGACACGGCGCACAGAACTGGATGCGGCGTTCGTTTTAGCGCAGCAGATCGCGCCCATGCTCGCCGAAGGCACCAAGGGGAACCCCCGGCAGGTCAAGCGCTTCCTGAATGCACTACTCGTGCGCCAAGCGATCGCAAAGGCGCGCGGGTTCGGCAATCTCATTCGTCAGCCGGTATTGGCGAAACTGATGCTAGCCGAACGCTTTCAGCCGGATTTCTACGAGCATGTCGCGGCGCAGGCAATGGCTTCCGGTGATGGCAAATCAGCGGACCTCGTAGCATTGGAGGCGGCGAACACCGAGCAGGACAAGAAGGCGGAGAAAAAGCGGACTGGGCGGAAGACTGACGATTCAGCTGACGAGGTGCAAGCATCGGGCGCAGAAAAGTGGAGGGATCGAGACTGGCTGAAACGCTGGCTGACAATCACACCTGCGATTGCTCAGGAGGATTTGCGGCCGTATGTCTTCGTGGCAAGGGACAAGCGGCTGCTTACCGGCGGAACCGTTGTTGGCGGATTGGACGCCCTTACCGCAAAACTCTGTGCAACGAACCCGTTCGAACTGCGCCCTGCCGAACCGGAGGTCCGGAGTCTCACGCCGGGCGATGCGGGCATCGTCTTCGCGGCGGTGCGCGAGCGCGTACTCGCCGCCGGCAGCCTCAAGACTGCCCCTCCCGGAATCAGCGGTCTTTCCCTTCTCGCGAAGCACCATCCGCGTTACCAGGCCGAACTCGTCAAGCTGCTAGGGAGCTTCGACCCCTCGGAACTCGGCCCGTGGGCAGTGAAAGGCTGGAACGAATCGATAACCGAACCAAACGCCAAGCAAGAATTGCAGGGGGTCATTCAGGGCTGGACCGTGGGGAATGACAACGATCTCCTGAAACAGGCGGCGGCCACGGCCTTGAGCACGCTCAAACAAGGGTCAGGCTGATGGGGACATCCGGTTCATCATCAGGTTCGGGTTCGAATTCACCGCTTGTCCCCTCTTGGCTCGGCGGAGGCGACGCAGGGCCCCTTCCCGGTGGCGACGGACCGCCGGATGGGAATGCTGACGGAACGGGAGAGCCCGGCAGCGGGGCGGGCAATCAGAGGCCGCCGATACCTCCACCGGGTTCCGGTGAGCGGTTCCGCAGCGCTCGAACAAACTTCTCACGTTTCGCCGGATCAGGCGGCAGTGACGGCAGGGCACTCAGGCGCGCCGTCCGCGATTATGCGCGCAGCGGTGTTGGCGGCAGCGGAAACGCGGTCCGGAGAATGGCCCCATCGGCTGCTGCGGCAAGTAAAGCGTTGGGCGTATTCCGAATGCTCCAGCGCGACGGCGCGCAGGAAACATTGCGCCGCCTCAATCTTGAATCGCTCGCCGGGAGGGATGTTCAGGACATCCTTATCGGACTCACGGAAGTTGTGTGCCGCGACGGCGGCCCCGTGGATGAGGCCATCGCGCGAGATGCCTGGCTGGAAACGATCGGCGATTTGGATAAGTTCGGAATCGACGGGTTCGAGACCCTCTCGAACGAACAAATTAAGGAGTTGTACCTCAGCTTCATCGCCCATTCTATAGAGACGCGGCTCTATCAGGAGATCGGCGTGAACGGTTTCAAGTTCGCGGACGACATCAGCGACATCGAGGGCTTCGACGAGCAGTTCCGCGACTACATAGACAGGGCGGTGCACGATGCGTTTTCTGGCGACCTGACAAACCTGTCCGCGATGAACGACGATGATATCCGCACGATTGTGGAAGACACGTATCGGGAAACGTGGGACCTCCTGCAAACATGGGGAGATCAAGAAGAATGAGACGACACAGTTTGGTGGTCCGGCTCGATCCGGGCGACACGAAAACAGTGAAGGTGGCCGATAGCGGTTCGAAGAAAACCGAGCTGCGCTTTGTCGATGGAGACAAGCGCCTTGGCCACGGCATCGGGCAGATTCTCGGGCAGCTTGCAGACCGTGGAATGTATCCGAGCGAAACCGCAGTCGATCTCGCCATCCTCGCGGCAGCCGTCACGGCAGCCGATACGCGAATATCGCGCGTGAGTGATGCGCAGGATAGCTGGACGCGGGAGATCGACCTGTACTGCCCAGTAGCCGATCCTGCGAAATGGACGGCGAGCACAATTCTACTCGAAAGAATTTTGACGTTCCTCACGGGCGACCTGTGGCGGATTGCCTTCCGCCCTCGGCCCAAGGGTATGAAGGAGCTGATCGAGCGTCCGGCGGAACTCGTGGGTAGCACATTCCAGAGCGTTTGCCTCTTCTCGGGCGGGCTGGACAGTTTCGTGGGGGGGATCGACCTGCTGGAAGAAAAGAAGAATCCGATCTTCGTGAGCCATTACCGCGACGCCGGCACGAGCAGCCAACCCGCATGCGCAGCGCGCTTGGGCAAAGTCTACGGCGATTTCGCACCACGACACGTGCGGGCGAATGTCAGCTTCGACAAGCATGACCTCCCGGGCCTGGGGGCCGAGACGACGACCCGCGGCCGCTCCTTCATCTTCTTCGCGCTCGCTGCTCTTGCGGCGGATGCGCTCAAAGGAGGTGCGTCAATTTATGTACCGGAAAATGGTCTGATTTCCTTGAACGTGCCGCTCGATCCGTTGCGCATTGGCGCGTGGAGCACCCGGACGACTCATCCCTTTTACATGGCGCGCTGGCAGGAACTGCTAGACGGTCTTGGCATTCAGGCGCGTTTGACCAATCCATACCGGTTCCAAACAAAGGGCGAGATGCTCTCGTCGTGCAAGAATACGAAACTGCTCAGGGACAGCCTCGATCTCACGATTTCCTGCTCTTCGTACACAAAAGGCCGCTGGAAGGGGCTATCGCCCGGTCACTGCGGTTACTGCACGCCATGCCTTATCCGGCGCGCGTCGATCAAAGCAGCATTTGGAACCGATCCGACGAGTTACTCCATTCCGGACCTTGAAGCGCAACCCCTCGACTCGAAGCAGGCGGAATCAAGTGATGTGCGGGCGTTCAAAATGATGAGCCATCGCCTGTCGAAGAAACCGCAGCTGGCCGAGGTGCTTGTGCACAAGACCGGGCCGTTAAACGACTATTCCCCGGAAGAGATCGCGAACTATGCAGCGGTATTCCGGCGCGGAATAGAGGAAGTTGGAGCGCTCGTGGACGACGTAGCGATCGAAGCAGCGTGAGCGTAGCGATAACCTTCAGAGGCTATGATTTTCATTGCCACATTGACCTTCATCCCAACCCGCCGGGATTGATCGCTCGCTGCGAGAAAGAACAGATTGCCGTAATCGCGGTGACGACGACGCCATTGGCGTTTTCACAAAACCTCACGTGGACTAAGGACAGTGTGTATGTGCATGCCGCCGTTGGGCTGCATCCGGAACTTGTCGGCGAGCGTTATGCCGAGGCGGACATGCTCGAACGTCTCATCGCAGGTTCGCGGCTTGTCGGCGAGGTCGGCCTAGACGGAAGTCCACAGCACAGAGCCAGTTACGGGAAGCAGAAAGATGTTTTCGCTCGCGTGCTTCGGGCCGCGCAAACGCATGGCGGACGCGTCTTGACCATCCACAGCAGGCGCGCAGCGCGAGACGTGATTGAT
This sequence comes from Alphaproteobacteria bacterium, assembly GCA_023384135.1. Taxonomy (GTDB): domain Bacteria; phylum Pseudomonadota; class Alphaproteobacteria; order Micavibrionales; family Micavibrionaceae; genus JAGNKE01. Next base: position 233,230 of record JAHDXS010000001.1, read on the forward strand.
CTGATTGAGCAGCATAGCGACCGGAACAGGGTGCTCTGTATGCTGCACTGGTTCTCGGGCTCAATAGCCGAGGCGCGCCGCGCCTCCGAGTTCGGGTGCTATTTCTCAGTGAATGCCGCCATGCTCCGGCAAGATCGCGGCCGTGCCCTCGTGCGAGGTCTCCCGAGAGATCGACTTCTCACGGAAACCGACTCTCCTTTCATGACGCTGAACGGACGCAAAGCAAGCCCGGTCGATTCCCTAAATCTCATGGGGGAACTCGCCGAAACGATCGCGCTTGACGAGATTTCAACGCGGAACCTCATCGACGCCAATGCGCGCCACGTTCTCAACTTCGCGGGGCTGCTTTAGCAAAGAGGTTCAAAGGCCACTCAATAGTTATAACGGTCCTGCACGGCCTTATGCATCGGAAGACAAAGCTTTAGAACGTAGAGAGCATGCGCTACAAGCTGCTGGTTCCGTCCAGGCTCCTGTTCGCCTTCCGGATAGTGCTTCCCTCCGTGGAAAAGATTATTCCGGACCGTGCGGATCATGAACAATGTCTGCTGGGCCTTTGTCTGTTGCCTGTCCACGATCTGCTCCTTGAATAGCAAGGCGCCATCCACTAGCACTTGCTTACGCGGCGGATGGTCGAGCAGATAGTTCACAGCCTCCCAGAACCCCGACTCTTCAGCCGGAACAGCACAGAACTCATCACTAATATGGTTCGCGAACCGATCCCACAGAGCTTCAGCCCGTCTTTCGTTGCCTCCAGCATAGCCGGGTGTCGCCTTGATCGCGTACTCCAGGCGAGAAAAGACGGCCATGAACTCACACACCAGCTCGCGCTGTATATGGAGATCCTTGAACGGGTCGTCGTCACCTTGTAAGTGGGGCATTCACACTACTCATTCATCGTTGACGGTGCGCTGACCACGACACACCCGTTTATCCCGTCGATCTTCAATACGCCTTCTTTGAACTTCGCGTGTTCCTGGGTTGCGCACGTACAGTCCCACAGAAAGCTGACGATCCGCGCGTCCTTGTATTTCGCATCGGCGCGATAGAGAGACGCATCCTCGGCGATCTCGCCGATGAGCGCCGGGAAGGACTTCTTCACGTCCTTCCGGTATTTGACCTCGATGATCGTATGCAGCGACGGCAGGTAGAGATCAATGCGCGGATTCTTCTGCCCGACGGGTTGGAGGTTCACTTCGTCGGCGATGTCGTTGAAGATCGGCCCGAGCAGGACATAGAGAAGGTTCTGGACGTGGTATTCGTTCTCCACGGGCCACTTGACGGGTTCAGCGCCTCTCGTGCGACCCGACTCCTCCCAGGTCCACCGCTTGAGGCCGACAGGGATATGCTCCAGAAACCCCAGAAGGTCGTCGAGGCTCCACCCTTTCGGCGGGACGGTAGCCACGTCCTCATTGACCTGATCGAAGACATAAACCATCAGGCTCAAGAGCGCCGTGGAAGCGTCTCCTTGCGCCTGCGCACGTAACTCGGTCATGAAGCGGCCGATCAGGGACATGCGGTTTTGGTGATCCTCAACCCGCCGCAGCGTCCTGTAGTGAAGAAAGAGCGGCACGCACGCACTCGCATAGACGGCGGACTCGCCGCTGCGGATATAGGCCGCGATGTCCTTCTCGAAGATATTGAGATGGTCGCCGCTGGCCTGCTGCGCAAGAAACCCGGAAGTCCAGTTCTCAAACTCCCGCGCGATGCGCGCATCTTTCATCTGCGCGGCCATCCATTTCACGGCCATGACGCCAAACACGTCCGACACCCAGGGCCGGGGCGTGGAGTCGATCTTGGCGGCCTGCCCGAGCAGCCGCGACACATCCTGCGCGGATACGGTCTCGTCCAGAATCCCCAGCCCGGCAATCGCGCAGCGCGGGTACAAGGAGAGCGTGGCAAAGTCGAAGGACGGACCGCCGTCTTTCGACAGCCCCAGAAAATGCAGAAAGGAGGATTTGAACGGATCGGCGTGCGCGCTCTCGATCACCTTGCGGTGAAGGTATTCGCGCAGCGCGTAGGCGTTTTCCCTTTCTACAGGAACCATTGGGACTGCCCGATCTTCCCGATCATCACCGAGTCGTTCCAGCCCGGAAGCTGGTTGAGCCATCCGAGATTCCGGGCGATCAGGTCGGAATAGCTGATCGTCACCGGCATGGGGTTCGGGAAATAGCTGCGCCACGAATGCGAGGCAAAGCTGTAGAGCTGGGCGCTCAGATACTTGATGTCCTTGAAGGTGGAGTCCTTGTGAACATCGAGGATCACGCCGCGCGGATGCCCGTCCGTGTCCTGCCGCAACTCGCGCTGGCCGATCAGGTAGATCAGCATTTCATGCTTGGAGAGCTTGAACGTCTTCCCGCGCGATGGCGCGAGCCGTCCTTTCTGCACCCCGGCGGTCGCGGAGTCGAACATATGCAACCCGTGATCTTCGGAGATTTTCAGGAACGCATACTCAATCTGATATTCGCGGTACTTGTCTATGACGGCCCGGACGGCTTCGATCTCTTCCTTGTTGAACTTCTTGACCTGCGCGTGAAAGATCAGGCGGATCGTGTCGCCTTTCTGCCAGTTCATGCGCTTCTGGATTTTCTCGATGGTCTCGCCGAGCACTGAAGTCAGCGCGTCGCAATAGGCTTCCGGCACGACGGCCTTCGACGTGTTCGAGACGATATAGCTGCCATCCCCGGAGAACACCGTCGTAATGCCCATGATCCGCTGATTGTCGGCCCCGCGCTCCTGTCCGATATTCGCGCTGCCGATGCCGATCACGAGTTCATGCGAAAGCGTGGGCGACGATTTGAGCAGCCACGGCACGCCGCCCATCTTCGCGTAGCAGGCCAGCGCCATATTGTTGAGCGAGTACCCGAGCGAAGTGTCGGACTGCGAAAGAAGCTCGATTGTGAAATCCTGCACCGGGACCTGATGCAGGAAGAACAGGCTCTTTCCCCAATAGTAAGGATTCTCCGTAACCTTGAGCTTCTTGAAGGATTGCCGCACTTGAACGAGCGCAAGGTCCCAGCGTCCCCCGTCATCCGCTTTCTTGCGGATCGCTGTCTCGATGGCGTTCTTGTACGCCTCCACGCTGTCCGTCGCTGTCGTGAACACCTCAACGCGGCTGGTGCCCAGAGCGAACTTGCCTTCAAGGCCGCCGCTGAAATACTTGCTGTTCGGAATGCCTTTGAGGAGCTTGCGGACGAACTGCTCGACACGCCCCTTGTCGTGCTGCGCGCAGATCACGCAGATCGACGGATCGTTCCGGTCGAAGGTACGCTTCGTATAGGGGCCGGATGAGGTGAGACCTTTCTCGGCCCAATCCGCCTCGCCGTTGTCGTTGAAGACGAAGACCGGCTTTTGCATCTGTACGCATTCACTCTGGATGTCCGGTGAATCTTCGATCTCGATGCGCGTTCCGTCGATCAGCGGAATGGTCTTCGACTGGATGTAGTTCTTAAGCGTGCCGATGCGGGCTTTCTTGTTCTCGCCGCCATTGAATATGGAAATGGATTGCCGGATGTGTTCGACGATTGAATCCTTCTTTGCACCGTGGGTATGCAGAATGTAGTCGTCGAAGTTCGTCCGGCTGGCTTCCAGAAACACGTCCTTCGCTTCGACCTGCTCGATCTGGCCGTCAGGCTGCGTGATGTGCAGCGTCTCGCCTTTGATCGCGCTCACCGACCCCAGAAGCTTTCTGTATCCGTCCTCCTGCTGCGTGACGACGTAGCGGCCCATGAGGTCAAACCCGGCGTTCAGGAAGAACAGGCCGTTCTCCTTGAGCACCCGGCGCGTTGTGCAATCAATGACGACGCACGGATGGCCTTGAACGATGCGGGTGTTGATGGTGTATTTGGCGCAGACCTTGAACGGATAAGCATCGCCCAGGATCGGAATCAGAAGATTGTCTTCCGGCTTGGCGCTCACCAGCTCGATGGGATTGAAGCCGGAGGGGTTGCGGCCCAGCCCCGCGAGATGGCGTGTCAGTCCGTCTTTGACCAGCGAGCAGAAGATGCCGAAATTGTCCTTGAACGCGATGGTCTGCGGCGTACCGGATACGGGGAACGTGCCGTCCGAAGAGAAGATAAGGATGTTGTCGCCCTGACGGCGAAAGGAGTGCGTCGCTCCGTATTCTGCGCGAAAGCCGTCCAGCGTCTCCTTGTCATAGGGGACCTGGCGGGCTTCAAGCTCCAGTTCAGAAACTCTCAGCGGGAAGGCATTTAGAACGATAGGCAAGGCTCGAACCTCATATATCCTAATCCTTACCCGACATTCACCGGAACCAGCGTCATCGTATCGTTACCGAAGATGTCGATGACTTTGACCGCGACCGTGTAACGACCGGGTCGGTCGTAAGTGTGGATGGCGGTCGTCAGCTCGAGCTCTCGGCTCTGGCGCGTTCTGAAACTCTGCCATTCGTTCTCGAAGATGTACCCGCCCGTCCAACGTTCCTCGAACTGCGCCTTGCCGGACTCCAGATCAGGGGCCTCTGCGCTCGCCAGCGTCGCGACGCCGCTTATCCCGGTTCCCACCGGAACCTTGATGATTTCCTTTCGGCTCATGTAGTCGAAGTCCACGGCCCAATAGTCCACCCAGTCTGTCCAGTGCTTTGTCAGGCGCTCCTTCGTGACGATCCCGTCCTTGCCTTTGCTGACTTTGTAGAGCTGCCCCTGCTCGCACATGACTTCGCTTTTGCCTTCTTTCATCGCGGCAATCGCGGCCTCGGCTGCGCCTTGGGTGTAGTAGACGGAGAAATCCGTCAACTCAATCTGAACAGCGAGCTTTCGCTTCTTGTCGTAGCGCGGAGTTGCCTCGACAAAGCTGACATCGTGGAAGACGACCTGACCCTTTTCGACGGCCCGCTTATCGAAGACCTCGGCGGGAATGTATTTCGGGGCGAGATCAATGCCCTTGCTGCGGGCTTCTTCCAGCACGGCGGGGAACAGGCCCATTTCAAACTCGAAAGCCAGCACGTCCACGCGCGATGCGCCGCGCTTGCGGCACTCGGTGATGACCTCTTCAACGAACAGCCGCCCCACGGGAAGATTGATCGGGCCGATGACGACCAAACGGCCATTTCGTGCGCCGTGGAAGAACCCATCTTGAGTTTGATCACCCTGATTGCCGCCAAAGCCGGTTGCCTTGTACGCGCGAAGGATCAGATCGCGGAACTCGCTCTCCTTCTGGGCCAGCGCTTGCTCCTTCTGCTTGCCCGATAGCCGTCCGCCGACATTCAGATAGGCTTGACGCTCGTAGCGGCCAAGGTTGAGAACCTCGAACGCCCGGAAGTCTCTCTCCGCAGCCTTGAGTTCGCGTTGCACCCCGATTAGCCGCTTCCTGGTCGTGTGTATACCGAACTTCCCCAGATCAGTCGCAATCCATTTGCGACCAAGCTTCTCTGCAACGGCGGCTGCGGTACCCGAACCACAGAAGAAATCGGCAATCAGATCATTTTCATTGCTGCTGGCTTTGATGATGCGTTCCAGAAGTGCTTCTGGCTTTTGAGTTGCATACCCCTGCGACTCACGAGCCTGCGAATTGATCGGTGAAATATCAGTCCAAAGGTTCTGTGCGATTTGCCCAGGAACCTCGTCAAGATATCGCTTTAGGCGAATTCGCCCATTTGGGTCTTCAGGAAAATACAGTCGTCCTTGCTGATCAAGCTCCTGCATCTTTTCGAGCGAAATCTTCCAGCCGTTCCGATGAGGCTTATACCCTTTGTATTCGTAGCAAAGATTTGGCCGATACCCTGGATTGACGAGATCAGAGGTTGTGTAGTGCCGCCCATCCGGGTCCTTTGAGGCAAAGTGCGACTCGATATAGTCCTTCTCGAACGGCACATGCTGAGGATTCCACGTCCACTTTTCACGCGAACGCGAATAAAAATAAATTGATTCCCAAATCTCGCCGTAGCTTCGACTTACATTGCCGTGAGACGAAGTTCTCTTCCACGCTATTTCTGTGCGGAGGCAATCGGTTCCAAATATCTCGTCCAAGACCACACGAATGAAGTTGCCTACGTCCGGCTCGATATGAACATAAATTGAGCCATCTTCTGCCAGCAAGTCCCTCATCAAGATGAGTCGCTCATAGAGCATCGAAATGAAGCTGTCTGCGCCTCTGCCCCACGTGTCGCGGTACGCGATCTGCTCCAGCAGGTTCGCTTCCTTGTGGAAGGTCTCTCCGCCAATCTCGATATCCATGCTGAAATCTGCGCCCACATCGAAGGGTGGGTCGATGTAGATGAGCTTCAGCCCGCCTGCATCTTCTATCTGTTGCCGGAGTGCGCCCGCTTTGAGTGACGAAAGGATCAGCTTGTTGTCGCCCCAGATAAGCTTGTTTGTCCAGCCCTTCCGTTGACGGCCACGGCTGTCGAACAGGTCTTCCTGAACCTTGGTTTCGGCACGAGGCTCGTCGATATGCTCAAGCGTTTGGAACGGCAGCACGGTCGTGCATACGTCGCGCGTTTTGCCGTTCCAGACAAGCTCGACTTCGCTCTTATCCTCGAACAGGACAAAGCGGTATTTCTCCGGCAGAGCCTTGCCCTGCTGAATGAGCGTCACGAGGTCGCGCTGTTCGGCCTCGCTGAGTTCGTATGACTTCTTGTCGTGACGCGCCATCGTCAGGTCTCCTGATACTCGCGGAATGTGCTGGCCAGTCCCGCGAACGATGACGGCTTGTGCTTCTCAAAACTGTCCTGATCAACATAGACGAAGTGGTAGCTCGGTCCACCATCAACCTTCGTTGCCTCGGTCGCGTCCTCGCACCATTGACGTAGGCGCGCCATCTTTTGAGGCACGTCAATCTCCTCACGGCCTTTGGTTTCAATGATCCAAACCTTGCCGTCCGTGGTACGCACGATGAAGTCCGGCGTATAGGTCGATAGCTCACCGTTGGCTTTGACGAACTCGATCTTGAAGCCCACGGCCATGTAGTTCTTGCCGAACGCCTGCACGTCGGGAGCGCTTTCGAGAAAGGCCGCGAAGTCCAGCTCCAGCGCATCGGCGTTGGCTTCGCCGACAATGCGGTTGAACACCGATTTCTTCGCGGGCAGGAACCCGCGCGGTTCCGTGCGGAACGGCCGCGTGTCGCGCAGCCGAATGTGTCCATCAATACGGGAGCTTCCGCCCTCGTAGATCGTCAATGTGTTGATGGCGGCCCGGAAGTGATCGAACAGCACCTTAGCCACTTCAGGCTCGGACAGGTTTCGCAGGATCACGGGATCGTCGAGATCGACGGTGCTCGTGAACAGATGATCCCGGATGAAAATCTTGACCTTGGGGTAGAGCTGATCGTAGCCACCGACGAGACGCAAATCCTTGAGGAGTTGCCGCGCAAAGAACGCGACGACCGAGCGGTAATCCCCCGGACCTGTGCCGTCGAGCTGGATCGTGTGATCGACCTCGGAATCGAGCATCGTCTTGAAGACGATCTCGCGCGTCTGTTCCGGCGTGAATGGTTTGACCGGAAGCTTGGGATTGCCGAAGTGTTCGGGCTCCAGCTCGCTGAGGTCTTTGAACTCGCGATTGTAGCGTCTTGTCAGGCGCGGCACTGCGATATCGAGTTCGTCGATATTCTTGTTGGGCGATTCTGTATCGACCTCGACGACGATAGAATCCTGCCGCTCGCGCCCTCCGGCCCCGCCCATCGGCACACGGTCGAAGGTGACGCCTTCGTTCTGGATAGACTCCACGAACTCCATGAAGGCGGGCGTGCCCATGACCGAGACGGTTTCGCCCTGATCGCTCCCGAAATACATGCGGCGGAGTCCGCGTCCCAGGGTCTGCTCCGGGAGAATGTTGCTCTTGGCCGCGTAGGCACGCAGGCCCACGATGACCGTCACATTGCGCACATCCCAGCCTTCCTTGAGCATCAGCACGGAGACGATGGCCTTGTGGGGCGACTTCCAGGTGTCGATCTCGTTGGATTCCCGGCGCAACAGCTCCAACTCGTCTTTGCTCTTGCCGGAGGCCGCCTCGGAAATCTCGCCATTGGCCTTGGTGTGAATGACGAGCACGGAGTCCTGCAACTCCGGGCAAATCTTCTGGAGATACGCGCCGACCTCATCGCAATTCTTGGTGTCGTCCACCATGACGAACAGCACGGCTTTCTTGCCGAGCTTTTCATGTTCGGCATAGCTTTTGCGCCATTCTTCGACGCCCAATTGCAGGTAGTCGGCGTACTTCTCCGTGATGATCGGGCTCTTGTGCTCGGCCAGCTTCGCCCGGCTCGCCGCGTCCGGCAGAACGGGATGCTTCACGACGTTCTGCGCAATGGCCTCCACGAGCGGGTAGTCGCTGACGGTCTGCACGAAGATCGCACCGTTGTTGTGACGCGGCGTCGCGGTCACATCCACCTGGATGGTGAGCCGCAAATCCTTTTGCAGCAGACGGTGATGGATGTCCTGGATGCACTGGAACCATGCCAGGCGGTTGTCATGAATGTGGTGGGCTTCGTCATTGAAGACGGCGAGTTCGTCGATCTCCCGCACGACTTCGCCGAGATCGACATTGCTGTCGTTAGTCTTGCCGGCGGGCTTATTCCCAAACGGCGCAAGGAAATAGTCGCGCAGATCGTCGTCCTCAAGCGAAGGCTCCGGCACATCGCCGAGATAGACGCGGTGAATGTTGGTCAGGAAGATGTTTCCCGTCGGACGGACAACGCGCACATCGTCCTGGATATGCAGGGCCACCTGAAAGTCGTCGCGCCAGTTGTGACCGTCATGGCCGTTGTCGGGCAGGACCGGGTCGTTGAAAAAAATGCGCAGACCGTCGAAATCGTGCCGGAGACGGTCAAGGACGATGATGTTCGGCGCGATCAGCAGGAAGTTCCGTGCGAGCGTCGAACCCTCCTCGTAGAGCCTGTGAAAAAAGCTCCAGGCCATCAGTAAGGAGAGCACCTTGGTCTTTCCTGACCCAGTGGCCATCTTGACCACGAATCGCGGCCATTCCTCATCGAACATGTTGGCTGACACCGCGCCTGACGCATCGAAACGCAGCAGGTCGAACTTGTCGCGTACGCCGCGCACGTCATACAGCCAGATCACGGTTTCAACGGCTTCGCGCTGTGCGAAGTAGTAGCGGAACGCGCTTTCCGTTCCGTCCGCGCCCTCGACCATATGCTCCGTCAAGAACCACCAGGTCAGAAGCGCGCGTGACGTGGCGGATGCTCCGGCATAGCCCCCGGCCCGCCATTGCGCGACTTCCTCCCGAATGTTCGCGACCAGCGGGGGAAGGAGCTTTTCATAGGCTGTACTGCGCAGCTCCTCGGCTGCCGGAAACCATCGGTAATCCGGGTCCAACGTCTCGTAGGGCGAAAGCGGAAATTTCGGATGCAGTGCCATTAGCGGATCGTCTCCATAGCTCTACTTCGCCTGCTTCGGGAATTGCTCGGCGACATATCGTTCTGCCGCGTCCCGGACGACCCAGGCAACCGAGACCTTTTTCAGGCGCGCAATGTCTTCAAGGGCCTGGTAGAGCGCGGTCGGGAACGTCACCGACGCGCGCGTAACGGCGGACGAAGACTCTTTGTTGACGGGCTTGCGCGGTGGCGAACGCATGGTTGATTCTCCCAAACTCTGCACCACTCTACACCAACCTGGTGATCGGCCCCAAGGCTGGATTTTCGATTCGTGCCAGGAGCAGATGGGGAGGGAATTATTCCTATCCGACTCCGACAGGGGTGGGTGGGTGGGCCGCCGAAAGGCGTTCCGGCGGATGGGGGTTGCAAGGGGGAGCACCGAAGCTCCGCCCTGCTCGTTGGGGACCGGGGTAGAACTGAAATCTCCCCGGTCGTGTTCCAGCGGCGACACGCTGGCGGCATCCAATCGGCGGACGGTTGGTCAGGGGTCCAGGGGGCAGGAACTCCCTTTGGTCGATGGGTTCCACAGGGAGCGCGGACAGCTCCCTTGGTCGCCCGGAACGGGTCAGGGTGTCGGGGCTCGAAGGCCCTGACTGGCGGGTGTCGGGGGCCAGTACCCTGACGAGTGGTCAACCGGCGAAACGGTTGCATGGCGCTCGGTAACGGCCTGCCCACAGAGCCGCGCCATGCGCCGGAGGGGATGCAACGGGGAACGCGCGAGCGGGTTCCCCTTGCCAAGATTGTGCGGAAGGACGAACGAAATTTTATTTCGTTTGTACTACACGCACACATCTTGCGGTCATCCTTACGCGCGGTTTGCCGAAACCGGAACTATGTTGCGGCTGCGAAAGGACTGAGGATTCGCAAGCCACAGGCTCCAGGATGACGGGCGTCGCTGCGCGACGATTCTTCTCGCTTCTATGGAGCTGACCGCAAAGGATCGGCCAGCGAGTCTATCTATGCCTACGGCGTTTCCAAAGGCCAGAGAGCAAGGCAGGACCGCATGAAAAACCCGGCGATGTGAGACGCCGGGTTCCCGTGACATGGGCCTGATGAGGTTGTCAGAGGACCAGGGCACTTCTAGTTTGTTAGCACCCGCCGCACGGCGGGTCAACAATGTTGCAAATGTGTGAGGGAAGTGGAAAGGTCAATCCGATGAGACCGGAACGCAAGACTGAAAACGCCGATGCGCCTCTTTGAACCGCTGGTAGAGGACGCCCGGCAGCACCCGAATTTCAGGACCATCATGCGGCCCGGAAACGGGTTCGCTCTCGATGTTCTGAACGATTGGGCGAGAGGGTTCGAGGACCGCGACGGGAAGTTCGTGGAGGAGTTCCAGACGACGTTCAATTCGGCGTTCTGGGAGCTGTATCTCTTCGCGGTCTTCAAGAAATATGGGCTGGCCGTGGACTTCTCCCACGCCCGCCCGGATTTCTGCATTCCAGGACGCGGGCTCGTCGTCGAGGCCGCCGTCGCCTCGAACGCGAAGGATGAGGAGCCGGAACACGTCCGGCGCGGCAAGGAGCCGCCGCCGGACCTCAATGCGTTCAATTTCAAGTCGATCCTGCGGCTTTCAAACAGCCTGACGGAGAAGCACAAGAAGTACACACAGTCGTATGCACAGCTCGATCATGTGAAGGGACAGAGCTATGTCGTTGCCGTGACCAGCTTCGACCGTCCCTTTAGCTTCGTGGCGTGCCAGCGCCCGATTGAAGCTGTCTTGCACGGCTACTATGTAGACGAGGAGCGGCATATCGCGACGCATGGGCGCGAAGGCCGTCTTGAAGGCGAGCAGTTGCAACGTGTCTTCAAGGACAATGGAAGCCCGGTCGAATTGGGACTTTTTTCCTCACCCGCTTACAGAGAGATCAGCGCTGTGATCTTCAGCAGTTGCGCGACGCTCGGAAAAGTCCGCGCACTCTCGTCCGATCCGAATCCGAACATCGTCTTCACGGCGCTCCGCTACAACCCATCCGGCATCCAGTCTCACATCGTCAAGGAACCGAAGCATCGCTATACGGAAAGCCTCGTGGACGGGCTGCGCATCTATCACAACCGGTTCGCCTCGCACCCGCTCGATCCCGCTCTGTTACGTCATCCCGCCGTGTTCCAGTCCTACTATCGGGATGACGATTGGGTCTACGAGGCCCGCGAAGGCCAGCTGATGTTTCGGAGTGTAGAAGTGCAAGTGCCTCCCGGTACACTCTCGTCGCATTCAGGATAGAAACTTTCGGCGCGCGACGTTATTTTCTTGCACAAATCTTGATCCATAATGATTCTGCATTGCTATGAATGATCACAGCAACGCAGACGAGGACGCGAAAGCCCTATTACTCGGAACAGCGCCCGAACGCCCTGCCGATGTCGAGGACCTGCTCAGGTCTGTTGAATACAAACGGGCTCACGACAGGCCCGCGCTCCATCTGGAGGCGACGGCGTTCTTTGGACGGGGACTTGTCGTGCTAACAAACCGAACCATGCAGCAGATATGGCTCATCGCCTATTTGTCATGGAAGACCCTCCATGAGCAATCTGGTTTTGTGATCGTCGCGCTCGCTAGGAAATTGCCCTACGACACGAGCCTCTACAAAAAGAATGACCGATATATCGGACAAGTCGATCGTCTGGGGCAAGCTTTGACGGACCTGCGAACGGCTGATGCCGGATCTAACCCGTGGCCGTCTGACGTTCCTCGCCTAGACCCGGATCTTTCAGAATTGAGAGACGAAGAAGACCGTGCAGCCTATGATTTGGGCTGCTTCGCTGCCGCCTTCGTTCTATTGCATGAGACTCGCCACGCCATAAAGCGTGCGCAAGGCGATGAATACGGCGGTGTCGCAGAAGAGCTGGAATGCGACAGGTATGCGATCACCTTCCTACTGGACCGTTGCGATCAGTACGCTGGCCAGAATAACTACGAACCAATCAGGGTCCTGCGGAAGCGCGCAATGGGCGTCTTTCTCGGTTTAGCTGTGACATTCGAATCGACGGAACTCGGCCTGTGGCTTCCGTCCGACTCGCATCCATCTGCCTATGTGCGGATTCAGCAACTGGTTCGCATCGTCGAAGCGAATATTACGGACCCAAATGATGATTTCTGGCTGTTTGCAACCTGCGTTCTTCTCTCAAAGGCCAGGCGTGATAATCAAATTCACGGCACTATCCCGTTTCAAACTACCCGCAGCCTATTTGATATGGTTCTTGAACTGATGCAGCCAGATTAGGAGCCGCGAGCCGTTGATGACATGCGATCAACGCTTATGAAGCGCCGCAATCTCCCGCTTCAGGGTTCGTGGGGACACTTTCAATTCCTTCGCGAGCGCAGCAAGCGACAACGCCGGATCGGCGGCCAGCTTCGCGGCTGCACGCTCGATCTGCCGCTTCGTCAGCTTGTGCGGACGCCCGACACGCTTGCCGCGTTTACGGGCCGCCTCCATCCCGGCCTTGGTTCTTTCTGAGTTCAGGTCCCGCTCGAACTCCGCGAGCGCGTTGATGATCCGGTAGAGCAGCTTCCCGACCGGCGTGGTCGTGTCGATCTGTTCGGTCAGGGACCGGAACTCGATCCCGCGCTTCTCGAACTCTTCGAGCGTATCGAGCGCATTTCGGAGGGACCGGAAGGCGCGGTCCATCTTCCAGACCACGAACGTATCGCCGGGACAGAGCATCTCGGTCGCCAGCTTGAAGCCGGGCCGCACGCGGGCCACGGCGGAAACGCCGTCGTCTTCAAAGATGCGCACGCAACCTACGGCCTTCAGCGCATCGCGCTGGAGGTCGAGATGTTGTTCGTCCGTGCTGACGCGCGCATAGCCGATGACCGCCAGGTTCAGCCCCCTTCATGTTTGCCGCGCGGATGGCGGAATCGCCCGCCGCACAGGGTAGACAAAAGGGACCCCTTTTGGTAGCGTTTCCATAAGAAGTCCGCACACAATGCCGACGCTAAATGACGGGCGTGCAGAGCGCGGATTGCTTTGAAGCGGATGAGGCGGTGCGCGGATCGGGCGCGCCGGGCAGTGTCGGTCAGAACGGGTCCCTTCTGACCTGAGCACACGCAACGGGACCGGGGCAAGATTATTCTTGAAGGAGGACGGCATGGTGCGGATCGCTGCGGTCGTCATCGTCACGATGACTTCCCTACTCCCGTGCGGTCCGGCGGCACTCGCGCAGACGCACCCAGTACCGCCGACGCAGAACTCGGAACAAGCCCAGCCCCCTCCGATCCGCTATCTCGACTTTACTGCGCGGAACGACGGATGGGCGGCGGCGCAAACGGCCAGCATCATCGGCTCGCGCGAGCGCAAGCTCGTGATCGTCTCGTATGCGGACCCGGCGATGACGCGTGCCTTCTACGACACCGCCGTCTCATTCACGCAAGCACCCAACACGCTGCCGATCTTCGGCGTTGTCAGAGCGCCGCAGCATCCCACCGAGCCGAACGTGAACGGGTTCGACATCTACATCAATGGCGTACCGTTGGGCGAAGTCCCGAACCCGGATAACTTCTATACGCCCCCGCAATTCCTGCGCGCGCTGCTCGAACAAATCCAGAAGGACGACACGCGATGAAGGCGCGGATGGCAGTGCTACTGATCGGCGTGGCGCTCACGGGATGCGCGGCGACACCGGAGCCGCGCAAGGCGGCGGGCTGCGGCTCGCTGCCGCCCGCATTCGATGCGCCGATTGTCTGTCCGCCTGTGGACAAGGCCGCGCGGACCCTTGAGGTCAACAACGACGCAGCTTACGGATTCAGGATTGAACGCGACCCGAACGCGAACGGCGGGCTTTGCATCCCGCCGCAGACCGTCATCCCGTTCGTCAGACCATCGCATGAGGAGCTTGAATGATGATCCGCACACCGCTCGTCCGCACGGCGCTTGGCGCATTGATCCTGCTCGTCGCCGGTCCGGTGGCGGCGCAGGGTACAGGGGCGAACGCATCGGCCACGACGCTCTACAGCGAAGCCTCGTATTGCCATCAAGTCGCCAAGGCGTTCAAGGACAGCGACCTTGAACGGCGCTGGAGCCGCACCCGTGCCAAATACTTCCCGCTGATCCCGGAAGATCAGCAACTGAAGATGTCCGGCGCGGCACGGTTGAAGGTGGAGTCGGAGGCCAAGACACTCGCACCAGCTTCGTTCCGAAGCCAGTACGAGCGATGCAAACAGAGCCTGGCCGGAGCAGAAGCACAGGCCCAGACGGCCAATGAATCCTGGGCGCGGGGGTACACCGCGCAGCGGGACGCACAGAAGAGCCCCTTCATCAACCGCCATGCGCCTCCGAAATACACGGCGATGGACCTCGCGGGCGATGTTGCGGGATCAAGAGACCTCGCCGTGCAGGAGGCGCTCCGGGACAAGAGCCGCGCCTGGAATGCGTATTGCCTGGTCGCCGCTCAGGCGCTCTATGCGTTCAGCGCAAATAATCCCGGTGCGTTCGGACTCGATCCGAAACGCGCGGAGGATGCGCGGCTGCTGGCGCGGATCGACGCCCAGCGTGGGCGGTTCCGCGAGACCGTACTCAGCGGATTCAAGCCCGAGCAGCAAGCGCGGGCGCAAGAATTCGTCAACGCGCAGCAGGAGAATTACGGTAAGGGCCTCGATGAACGCAAGAGCCGTGAGTCCGATGTCGTGCAGTTCGTCAAGGTGCAAGCGTTCGAATGCGACAGCATGTTGGAAGTGACATGGGGGCCAACGCGATGAAGGGGACGCTGACCATCGCCGCGATGGCGGCGCTCGCGCTCTTCGTGTTCAGCACATGGGGCCTGCGCGGATCGCTGGTTCTGATCGCGCTCTGGGGCTGTTCGTATCTGGCGTTCCTTCTCTGGCATCGACGCGCGCAACGCCTGATCCGCAAACGCCTCGCGCGGATGGATGAGCGGCAACGCGCTGATGCTCTGTCCGCCTTGAGTGAAGCGGACCGGATCGAAGTGCTCGACGCAATCAAGGTCAACGAACGCTAAAAAGCCCTGCTTCGCGAACGAAGCAGGGCCGTTGCGATGGCAGCGAAGGAGTGGCCTACTGGCCGCTCTCCGCGTCTTCCTTGACCGGGAAGACGTAGAACCCGCCTTCGACCACTTGTGTTCCGTAGAGCTTGACGTAGCAGCTCCCGTCGCCGCGATCCCAGGCGACGCCTAGCGTCTCGAAGTCGGCCTTCTTGCCGCTGCCCATTTTCTTGCGGACGATGTGCGTCGGACGGTTGCCCGTGTTCTCGGCGTGAGCGGTCTTGGCTTCGGTGTGTTCGGTTTGTGCGGTCATGATGTTTGCTCCTTGTTGAGGGTTTACGGGCCGGACCATTCCAGCCTCGTGGCATGACCCGCAGCGGACAGGAGCAAGGGCGGGCTCAAGAAGTTTTGTGGGGGACCGTCTACCAGACTTGGCCGCTTGCGGCCTTAGTCGCCGTGACGGGTAAAACTTATTGAACCTGCCCGCCTGTCTGCCAGGATGACACGCATAAAGGCTGGCAATGATGTCCGGTCCCGCCCCTCACAAGTCCCGGAGCAAACGCCGCACGAACCGGAGACACCGACGCCGCGCAAGGCCGAAACGGGTAATCGCGCGCGCTGACATCATCGTGAGCACGGGGCGAGGCCGGAACGATAGAGCCAATGCGCTGGCTGTCGCCGGGATGAGGCCAAGAGACGGGAGCGCCGTATACAAAGGCTCGAAGGAAGGCTTGTTGGCGGGGGTCATCGTCCCCGTCAAAGACGACGCGGAGTCACACCAGAGAGTTGTGCATCCTTCGCGCCCTGAAGCCACGGACCTTCGCAGATGCAGCGATGAAACATGGCGCTCAGCGCGAGTTTCCGCGCAGTCGTTAACGAAGTCTTAAGCGGTTTTGGGTTGTAATGGACTCATGGAGCTACAACCAGAACGATGAAGGAACGGCCACACAAACAATAATGCTCCATTGATCCCGCCGTTCCCCAAGGACCGAACGGTGCAGACATGATTGACCACACAATGAGCATTCGGCCGACATTCGAGGCGCAGGTCACGGCGGCCCTGATGATCCAGAGCAACGCGCTGATCCCCATCAAACTCGCTTCGCGTCTCTGCGGCCTCTCCCGGCAGGAGATCGACAGGCGCATACACAACGGAACGTTCCCCAAGCCCCACAAGCTTTCAGGAAAGAAGAGTTCGATGCGAAAGGCGTTCTACCTTTCCGATCTTCATGACTGGATCAGGGACCCGCAGAATTACCGCCGCGTCGAAGACGCGCAACAATCCACTGGAAGTTTTGCGGATAGTGATGACTATCAGCATTTGGAGTAGCCGCCGATGAATGCCACAGAGAACGAGATTGAGGCTGTGATGGTTCTGGCCGCTCGGATAGTGGCCAAATACGGAGAGACGTACTTGCCGATATTCCAGCGTCTCGAAGATGAGCTATCGGCCGCGCGAGCTGACGCAACGCGGTTGGATCGCGCCATCGAGATCGCCCGAACGATGAGCGACTAAAGGCAAAATGTGGGACACAAAATTGGCCATGCGGTGGGACACAATTTTTGTTGACGAGCGACAATCACCCTATTAAGTATTTGTTATACCGAAGTGATTTGCGTCGGCCATTTCTATTCGAATCCCACCCTCTCCGCCATTATGCTTTGCCCTTCCCGAAAAGACGCCAGAGCCTTGAAGGGCAAGGCCATTTCCGGGGTTCGAAACCCCGATTTCCGGCAATATTGAAGACGGTCCGCAAAGGTCAGTTTCAGGACCAGTCTGCGGTGCATGTGCGACCCGGAAACCCAGAGTTTTGAAGGGTTTGCGAAGAACGACATGGCGAGTTCGAACATCTCCTCGAACGTGCCGCGCACAAGGCCGCTGGAAACCCGCTTTTCTTCCAGCACCAGCTTTTCGCGTTCGAGCTTGGCGATCTTGTTCTCGTAAGCCGTGATGACGGTGGGGTTCGAGGCTTCGACGATGCGCTCCAGAAGCGAGTCGATTTGCTTCTCGATCCCCTGAATGTCTTTCGCAAAGGTCTTGGCGAAAGCGTGGGCTTGGGCGAGCCGTTGATCCCATCCATGCTTGACCAGCGCCCGGACCAGATCGAAAAGCGAGGGCGCAGGCGTCAGGCTTTCCAGAAGCGCGGCGAAGTCCCCCTCGATCTGATCCCGCCGGATCGACTTGCCCTTTTCCGAGCAAGCCCGGTTGAAGCAGGAATAGTATGGGTGCTTCACACCCGTCTTGCTCTTCGACCATGAGGCCGTCAGGGGCCGCTCGCAGCAGGCGCAGGTGATCGCGCCCCGCAGCGGGAAGTCGGCATTGAGATCGGGCCGCGCGGGAGCCCGCGCACCTTCCTTCAGGCGCTTCTGGATGCGCTCAAACGTCTCGAAGCTAATCAGCCCTTCATGCTGGCCCTTGCGCAAGGACACGCCCCAATCGGGCGCTTCCACATATCCGGCATAGAGTGTCTTGGTCAGCGTGTCGGTCACGAACTGATTGCGCACGACGCCGTAACGGTCTTTCGGGAAGACGGGGAAGCTTTCAAAGAAGCGCTTCACTTCGGCTTGGGTTTCAAAGCGGCCCGAGGCGTAGCCTTCCAAGCCTTCCTGAATGATCGAGGCTAAGGGTTCATCGCGCACCAGCACCTTGCCTTGCCCCGGCGAATGCACATGCTTGAAGCCGATGCAGGAGATGAACGGCCAGTAGCCGTTCTGAATCCGGGCGCGCATCCGGTTGCGGGTTTGCTCCGCATTCTTCTGGCGCTGATGCTGCGAAACGGAGGCCAGAAGGTTCTCAACGAGGATGGAGTCGGAATCCTCGCCGAACTCAATCGACGGGCTTTCGAGCCGTGCGCCCGCCGCCGCAATCGCATCGCGCAGATCGAGGTGGGCCTTCATATCCCGCGCGAGGCGCGAGATATCGTCGATCAGGACGACATGCTCTTTGCTGCGATTGGCTTTGAGGTATTTGAGCATGGCGAGCATTCCGGGACGGTCGATCAGACTGCCGGATACGGCTTCATCGCAGAAGACGTGCGCGATTTCATAGCCTTTCATGCGCGCGAACTCCCGGCAGCGCGTTTCCTGCGAGCCGAGGCCGTGGCCTTTCTGCATTTGCGCGACGCTGGAGACGCGCGCGTAAATGACGGCGGTGGCGGTGTTGGTTTTTGGTTTGGCGGTTTGAGCAGTCATGGCGTGTCCCCTCCCTGCATGTGTTGAATCCTTTTCGGGCACGGGGCTAACCCTGCGCGCTCGAAGTCTTTGCAAAATTCTGGATGGGGAGAGTCTAGCGCATCCGAATTGGCCTCGCCGCAAAGAACGGCAGCCGCATCAAACTGTCCACAGGCTTGCTGGCCAAGAGCCATCTGAAGCGGGTGGATGCCAAAGCCCATGTCGATGAATTGCAGCACGATGCCCCAGATGGTCTGGATGTATTCGAGCTTCTGATCGTGTGTCAGATCGCTTTCATCGAGGAAGTGCGCAAATGCCTGCGCATCGAATTGAATGGCCAGCGTTGGCGTCGGGTCTCTTTCGTGGATTTGTGTCTTGATTTCTTTCATGGCGGTTGTCCGTGCGGTTCGGGTGGCGCACGCCCGGAACCGTCCGGGCGCGCGTTGAAAGGGCTAGAGCGCGTTGTGATACGCATCGGTGAGGCTCTCTTCATGTTGAGGTTCAGGCTCCGGCGCATGATCGCGGCGGTGCGCGGCGACGGTTGCATAGGCTTGCCGCGCCAGTTCGGCGATGCGCAGCAATTCGCTTCCTGAGAAGCTGTGCGCGTCTTTCAACGAGCCATCGTTCGCGTGGTAGGTCCGCGCGAGCGTCGTGGAGTAGATCACGCCGTTCTCGCTGTCGTTCTCCCAGATGGTCGCCTTGAGGCTGCCATCGCGGATCACGTCAATCGGCTTGTTCTTTGCACTGTTGCCGGGTGGATGAGTCTTCATCGTTTGGGTTTTCCTTTCATGTTGCGGTGAAAAAAAGCGGCCCCTGTGCACACCAAAATGCAAACAGGGGCCGCCGATTTCTAATGAGAACAATACCAGAACATTTCCTTGTTTGCAAGAAAATATTCCTAGTACGGATCGTTACTTTCGACGGCCCACGGTTTGACTTCGGCTCTCTTGGTCTTGTGACCCGCGCTTGGCCTTGAAGTTGTCGCGCTGATCGTGCGGCGGCGTGTCGTCGTCATCGCGGGAGATTTCGACTTCAAGCTCCTGCATGTGTTCGCGCCGCAGTTCGTTCGTGCGGGCGTAAGCGCCGCGCGCGAGTTCGGAGACGCGCAGGAGTTCGGTCCCCGAGAAGGAGTGACTATCCCTGTATGCACCACTTTCATCCTGCCATGTGCGGGCGAAGGTGGTGTTGTACGAAGGGCCGTTCTCGCGTTCGTTCTTCCAGATGGTCGCCTTGATATTGCCATCGCGCAGAACATCGGCGGGGCCGTTGTTGTCTGGCTGTTGTCCGGCATTGCCGGGGTCGTGATTGCGTTCAGTCATGAGATGCTCCTTTCCTGCCTGCCGAATTGTATCGGCGCGATAGGAGCTACGCGGGGGCATACGCGCAATTTCTTGCGCGGGCGACGCGCAATCCTCTACACTATCAGTCCAATGATCTTTGAACTTGCCAATGACAGACACGGGCTCGCATGGCCAAACTCGGTGCAATGGAGCCGCTAAGCACATTCAACCGTATTGCCCGCGACCTCGTGGGGATGAAGGTGGGCCACCTTTGGCGAGGGTATGGCTCGGCCATCTTCCTTGAATTTGGCAACCTTACACCAGGCAAAATTCGACGTGACGGCTCTCTCGGAAGTCCTACGGGCGAGATTACTATCAGCATCGAGTGGAGTTGGCGCATCGAAGACGCGACATCCATAATCTGCGGAAGTTGGAGCGATGAAGATCTTTGGGAGCCCGCTTTTGATCTCGTCAGAAATTCAAGCGTGACCGCGCTTTCGACTTTTGGCCGAATTCCTGAGATTGACCTTGCGCTGACTGGTGGCCTTCACTTGGTCTCGTTTATGACCTCCAACGGTCAGCCCGAATGGGCCGTCGCTGACAGGCGCGCCAAACCCCGTATTTGGCTAAGCGTGCGAGACGGCATTCTCTTCGAAAGCGATGGCACGGTACCTCGCTACTAAGGACCGCAACTGCGCAAATCCGGTGCCTCTGATTGAGTATGCGCCCTAGGGACGAACGGCGCACCAGTGCGATTATCGGCTTTGCGTTTCGCGCTTTCGCGCGGTCTTGGCCGATAGGCGGCGGGACTCGGTGAAGGTTTCGCGGGTTTCGATTTCGCGGAAGGCGAAGGTGACGCGCACCTGTTGCAGCGGCGGCGTGTAAGCGGAGATTTCAGGCAACGGGTCCGCCCCTTTGTCTTTGTCCTTCTTGCGCGCGGCGCGGTGTTCATCCGACCATGCGCGGTTGAAGGCGGCGCGGTCCGGCCCCATCGAGAGCGAAGGAGAGGGTTTAAGAACGGGCTTGGGCTGATCCCGGCGAATCATGTCCGAGCCCCGGTCCAAGCCAGAGTCCGTGCGGCGGCTCTGTTCAAAGCGGCGCTGCGCTTCGCTCTTTCCGAGATCGCGCTTCTGTTCGGCAATCAGCGGATCGCGGGCATTGTCGAAGGCTTCGCGCGTTTTCGGGGCGTTGGCATAGAAGCTTGGCTCCCCGCCCGGCAGGTCCGCGCGGTTGGCGTAGCTGTAGCTTCCGATCCCTGTATCCTTTTGCATCGACACGTCCTTCCGTCACCGGACAACCGACCATGAGCCGCCCGCATATTGCGGGAAGTGCGCGAAGCGGCGCGGCACGGCTTCCCGTCTGACGTTGAGCCAGCCTGATCGTCCGAAGCCGAGTGTAACGCGGACCCTATCGGCGGGAGGGTGATACGGGTTTGGATGAAAGCGGCCTGCCATAAAGCTTTGCGCGTAATAGGCTTGGCGCTGCGCAAGGATGGGATGCTGCACAGCATCGGTGAAGATGAAGGCGCTGTCTGGCCGCGCATTCAGAACTTCATCCGGCGTTTGCAGCGGGCGGGATTGCTTGGAGCGATGATGTTCGGCCTGTTTGAAGTGATTGAAGGCGATCCCGGCGGCGAGCGGGTCTTCGCCCGTCAGCAGCGATTGGAGGATACGGCCCTTGGCCAAGCGGCTCTGGCCCTGTTGCAGCGCGTCGTTAAACTCCAAGGTCTGCGTTCCGAGCATCGTCGAAACGTCCTTGGCGGATGAGATTTCCCGCAGGGCGAAATAGATTTGCAGCGCAGCGCTTGAGGTGATGACGTTCTTGGCGTTCGGCCCGAGCGCATTCATCTGGTCCGTGGACTGAAAGACGGCCCACGGGCGGATGCCGATGCCTGCCCCGTAAGTGAAGAGCTTCACGACCAGCGGGAAGTTATTAAGCTGCGCGCATTCATCCAGAATCCATGTCTGTTGCGGCGCAGACGGGGCGCGGGATTTGTAGATCATGGCGGACACGAAGATCGCCTTGATGACGGGTGCCCACGCATCGACGAACTCAGCGGGCGGCATGAGGTACACTTGCCAGCGTTGGCTTGAATCGGTCAGGGCCGAACAATCGAAGTCATAGGGCGGTGAGACGGATTCGAGCAGCACCGGGTCCGAGAGGCATGAAAAGCCCTTGAACACTTCCCCTAGAATGCCTTGGAAGCCGCCGCTCGATGTATCCTTACGCGACTGATTGATTTCTTCCTCGACGCGCCGCGCCAATGGGAATGCGGACGTATGCATGGCATAGGCGAAGTCCAGCCATTCCTCGCCATTGCCGGGGATGAGGTTCACGACGCGGTACAGATCAGGCAGCGTCAACGTGCCGTTCTGTTCAACCAGCGTCAGGATCAGGGCTTCGACGATATCGCGCGCCCGTGCCTCGAAATACTTGCCGTTGGCCGATCCCGAATGCGGGATCATGTTTTCGGTGAAGACTTTTACGTCCGAGACGAGCGTTGCGCTGCCCTTGCGGATGTAGGAGACGGGATTGAGCCTGTTCTGCGGCAGACCATGCAGACCGAGGGGGTTCCAGTACGCGCAGAATTTGCCGTCCGGCGTTTGATCCTGCGAGATCGCCGCGAGTTCGCCCTTCATGTCGAGCGCCAGCAGAGAGCCGCCCGAGAAGATTCCAGCGCAGAGATTGTAAGCGAGAATATCGCGGAGCTTGCCCGACCGTGCGCCAGCGGTGAGCAGCAGTCCGCCCGCGCCGTGATACCAGAGCGGCTTGCCGCCGGAGAAGCCGACGAAGAGCGAGGTGGGCGATTGCTGGAAGAACCCGGCGGCAGACAGTTCGCGCGCGTCCGCAAAGGCGGCGCTGCCGAAGCGGAAATACTCATTGCGGTCTGAGATCATGGGCGAAGGCTTTCAAATTAGAAAAGCCGGGCGCTTGGGAGCGGCCCGGCTTCAAAGGAAGAGCATGGCTGTCCGGGCGCTTCAGGTGGTGAGCCAGCCGATGACGCAGAGCGCGAGAACGGTGAGGAACGCCGCGCCGCCGACCGCTTCCCAGTCGATGACCTTCTTGTGGGTTTCAAACGGGCGGACGTGATAGCCGTGCCCGGTTTTCTTGTGCTTGGTGAACATGTAGTTTGCTCCTTTCTGGGGTTGAGGTTCGGGATCAGAGAAAGCGGGCTGCGATGGCGAGGCCGCCCATCACGAGTGCGGTGGAGATCGAGGCGCGGGCGAAGAAGAAGATCAGCAGCGCGACGATGACCCACCAGACGAAGGCGGTGATGTCTTCAAAGCCGTAGCCGTAGTGATTGGCGGTGAAGCCCTGCACCCAGCCGACCGTGCGGTTATACGCAACGGGCGTGGCGAAGAACGCGACGACCACGGCGATGACGTTCGAAAGGCCGATGACGCTCGACATGAAGATCGACCGTCCGGCTTGGTTTTGATGGTGTTGCTGTTGCTGCCACGGCTGCATGACGCTGCTCTCCTTTCGTGAGGAAAGGCTACGTCAGGCGCAAAGCGGGTTTAGGGGGATATGGCGGATGCTGAAAATATATTGATCGCTCTCAATACCAAAAAAAGGTATTTTTCAGTATGCAAAAACCTCATGCGCTCGATGAAATCAAGAAGCAGCTCCACGAGCGCCGCGTGCCGTGCATGGTGGCATTTCTTCATCCTTTTCGAATTGTTGAGGCGAAAGATAAGAAGCCCTGGCAATCTAGCTTACAAGAAGTGAATACTCGCAGCTGGGACTATGTTGCTCTTCATGAAGTCATTGGGGGCGTGGATGTCGGCCTTCCGGCACCTTACCATATGCTTGTTTGTCGAGACGGTGGTGTTGCTATTCCCCCAATCCCTGAACTGCGCGGCGAAAAGGAGGCAGTAGCTTTCTTTAACAAGTGCTTTGCCAGTTTGGTTTTAGGAGGAGTGTACTGCGAGGCCATTGGTGTGGATGGATTAGATTTTGGGTCTGTGATTGATTGGAAGTTCGTCCGCGTACACTCTGCCTCTCTGTCAGCAACCAATCGTTTTCATAGTCTCATCAGGCTGAAGCAAGCATCTGCATTCGAAGCAATAGCTCTTGAGTCACCAAGAACGCTGACATTTGAACTCTTGGAGAGAGCGCTTTTGAAGGGCAGATCAATCCTCGAATCTATTCCGGAGTTAGGTGGAGAAATTTTCCTTCGAGGAATCACCAGCTATGCCCGGCGTGATTGGAGCGCGGCGCTCGCTAACTTATGGATTTCAATCGAGCAAATTACGTCCCACATATGGAAGCGCGATGTGATCGAGCCCGCGAGGAAGAACAAAGTAGTTTCTGGCAGAGTAAAACAACTCTCTGATTATCGAACTTGGACAATTTCAGCTCGGCACGAACTTCTTCTTCAGATTGGCAGCATAGACAGTCGTACATTTTCAACCGTTTCTTTGGCCAGAAAGGCCAGAAATACTTTGGCCCATGAAGGGAGGAGTCCTGATGAAAAAGCGGCGGAAGCAGTTCTCGCATCTGTAAGGGAGCTTCTATTGGCAGCGACAAAAAGGAGTGACATAGAATTTTTAAATATGAACCTGTCGGACCACACCCTGTCTGACCCTTTTGAGCCTCGAAAAATGGAGATGTTGGAGCCTAAATATTGGATGCCGATTCCAAAACTACCAAACGAAGAAGAACTAGAGAAGCTGGAGGCAAGTCTCAGGAATCTTCAAAAAAAGTAAACACCCTCATGCAAGCGAACTTCGTCGATTTGCACTTACGGCACCGTAGAGGCTTGCAGGATCGTCGCTAATATCCGTACACGTTCCTTTGCCTCTCCCCGCACGTAGGGCGTTATATTCGGCGGGCATGGCGTGCAGCAGAAATCGCGGAACCAGTCGCGGATATGCAGCACTTCGAACACCTCCATATCGAGCAGGACCGTGTGGCCCGTTTCATCAACGATGCAGCCGCGATAATCCCTGTAGAGATCAGTCAGGAAGTCGAGCCAGTGATAGCTTGAGACGTTCAGGCTGAAACAGAGATCGCGTAAGGCCCGGATGAAAGCGGGATCAGCCAGTTCGCGGTCCGTCACGAGCCGGGTTCGTTCGCAACGATCCTCGATAATGCAGAGTGCGCAAGCGCCCATGAATCCGTCCTTTCCGGCGGCGCGGCGAGCGCGCCGTTATGGAAAGGATTCGGAGCGAGGCTCCGACAAAACGACTCGTGATTTTAGGGATTTTGTTTCTGGCCTTAGTTTCAGGGCGTTAGCGCCCGTCAGAAGCGTTCGGCCAGCTTGTTCTCGACAATCTGGATCAGGTATTTGAGATCGCCAATCTTACGCCCGAAGTCGGTGGCGGCCAACAGGCGGTCATCCTCACACCGCACGGGTTCGGGACTGAGAAGCCCGAGATGCGCGAGGCTGGGATCGAGGTTAGCGCTGAGCATGTCCACTTGCTTGTCGCCCCACGCGATCAATTGAATGGCGTCCCATTCGACCTTGCCGAAGCTGAAGAACGACGCGGCCATGGGCCTGCCGTTCAGACGGGTATCCTGTTCGGTGAGATGGAGCGAGTAATCCTCCCGGCTGCGCACAGAGCGGGCCTTGACGAAGAGCGGTGGGAAGTTCGCGCCGAATTCCGGGGGCAGATGAATGCGCACCTGCTTGATGACGAGGTATGGCGTATCCTCGCTGTCGTCCTCGAAGGGTCCGGCGTCCACGTCGATGGTGACGATGAATTGCCGTCCCGCGCTATCGCGCATGTGGAGGTTCAGGTTCTTGGCTGTCAGCGTTGCATACCCATGTATGCAGACATCCGTGACGGTGCGTTGTCCGGTCTTGTCTTCCTGAAACACGGCGATGCGCCCGCGCGTCAGGATGATAGGGTTGTTGGCCAGAGGCGTAAGCTGGAAGGCCATCGCGCAGGTGGGCGAGAAGAGATCGGCGAATAGCCAGCCCGTGGCGAGGTCGATCAGGTCTTTGCGGGTCCGTTCCTTGCGAAAGCGCCGCGCATCGTGGAGTGCGGTCAACACGTCATCCATATCCGCCCAGAAGAGTAAGGGGTGAGCGTCCAGCCTTTCCCGGAAGAATGCCGTCATCTGATCCAGCGTCTGGGATTGCGGCCTTGTCTTGCGGTCCTTGAAGCGCGTGACCTTGGCGGCGCTGATCGGGGCGTGAACGTCATCGTCCCGTCCCCACATGCCGAGAACGCTTGGACAGGCGTTCATCTGATTGGCCACCGTTTCATCGTCGAAGCCGTGGAGCGCCTGATAGCAGCGCAGCATGTCGGCGAGCCGCTCATGCGCGAGCGTTCGCACATCCGTTTCCAGAGAGCGGATCAGTCCCTTCGAGGGCGCGACGTATGGAAGGTTCGTTTGCATTGGGCGCGTCTTGTATAGCAGAGCGCGACTCATTCAGGAGGATATGATTACGGAAATGAAGTAAGAGGCTCCGGCCTCCGATGTTTTCGCTTGGCTGTAGTACAAAGCGCTGATCGTAGTACGCCCCCGGTTTGACCAAAGTGGAGAGCCGCGCAAGATGTGCGTTGTAGTACAACGCCATCTTGGCAAGGGAGGCCCGCTGCGCGCCTCCCGTTGCATCCCTCCCGGCCTGTGGCGCAGATCAGGCATTGAGCCTTCCTGCGCCAGCAATCGTTTCGCCGATTGACCACGAGCGGGAGACTTCGGCTCTCCCTGCACCCATCGCTAAAGGGGCTATCGCGCCCCTTGAAACCCACTCGTCAGGGTATTGGCCCCCGACACCCGCCATTCAGGAGAGCCTCCAAGCTCTCCCGAAACCCGCATGGCAAACGGCTGTCCGTTTGATCGACAATCAGGGGAGCCTTCGTGCTCCCACCGATACCCCCATGACCAACCGTGCGCCGTTTGGAGTCCGTCAGAGGCTTTCGCGCCTCTGAGCCCACGACCAGCGTTTCGCCGCTGGAGCACGACTAAGGGCCGCCCTTGGATGCGATTCTGAATACAGCTGCATTCGGCCGATTCATGCTCGCAAATCGTGTATCCAACGGCTACACTATCGCCCATGAAAGATTCGGGACTCCGCATTCGGGTCGAGCGCGAGCTTCGGGAGAAGTTTGTCGAGCTATGCCGTGAGCAGGATAGGCCAGCAGCGCAGGTCATTCGGGAGTTCATGAAGCAGTATGTGCGTGACCATTCAGACGGCGCGGAAGACAGGAAAGGCGGGCAGAAAAAGAAATGAATGCCGTCGAGATCGAGGAAGCCATATCCGCGCTAGCTGAGCAGCCTTTTGATGCTCAGGAGTTTCCGTTCGCGTTCCTCGAAGCCTTTGGCAACAAGGAAGCCACGATCAAGCGCCTTCGCGCCGGAGCAACGAACAAATCCGACATTGGCGGCGTTCTCCAGACCAACAACATCCATATCAAGACGTGCCGCCCCGGCGAGGTCACGCAAACGCTTGCCGCCCTGAAAGCCAGCCCCGCGACCGCCAAGGGAAAGGTCAAGTTCACACTGGCCACGGACGGCGAGACCTTTGAGGCTGAGGATGTAGGCACGGGCGAGACGGTGGCCTGCGCCTACGGCAATTTCCCGGACCACTTCGGCTTCTTCCTGCCTCTGGCGGGTATCTCGACCGTCAAGCAGCTCCGCGACAGCTCTTTCGATATTCGTGCGACAAGCCGCCTCAACAGGCTCTACCGGACGCTGCTGGAGGAAAATCCCGACTGGGACGTTGCCGAACGCCGCCCTGACATGAACCACTTCATGGCGCGCCTGATCTTCTGTTTCTTCGCTGAGGATACGGACATCTTCAACGGCACGGGCCTGTTCACCGCGACCGTCGAGCAGATGAGCGCCAAGGATTCGTCGAACACGGATTATGTCATTGGCGAAATCTTCCGCGCCATGAACGTCAAAATCGCCGAACGGGAGAGTGCAAAGCTTCCCCGTTGGGCCAATTTATTTCCTTATGTCAACGGCGGGCTGTTTTCGGGCCGCATGGACGTACCCCGCTTTAGCAAGATCGCCCGGTCCTACCTGCTCCACATCGGTAATCTCGACTGGACGAAGATCAACCCCGACATTTTCGGGTCGATGATTCAGGCCGTCGCCGATGACGAAGAGCGCGGCGCATTGGGGATGCACTACACCAGCGTTCCGAACATCCTGAAAGTTCTCAATCCGCTGTTTCTAGATGATCTGCGCGAGAAGCTGGAGGAAGCGGGCGACAACAGGATCAAGCTTCTAAATCTGCGCAAGCGGATGTCCCGGATCAGGGTTTTCGACCCCGCCTGCGGCAGCGGCAATTTCCTAGTCATCGCCTACAAGCAAATGCGGGAGATTGAGGCGGAGATCAACAAACGGCGCGGCGAAACCGAGCGGAAATCGGAAATTCCGCTTACGAATTTTCGGGGCATCGAACTGCGCGACTTCCCCGCCGAAATCGCGCGCCTTGCGCTCATCATCGCAGAGTATCAGTGCGACGTGCTTTATCGCGGGCAAAAGCTGGCTTTGGCCGAGTTTTTGCCGCTCGACGCGCAGAACTGGATTACCTGCGGCAATGCCCTGAAGCTCGATTGGCTAACGGTCTGCGAACCTACCGGGATCGGTGGCGGGAAAATTTTTGCCGATGATTTGTTTGGTGCGCCGCTCGATCAGACCAAGGTAGACTTCGAAAACGAAGGCGGAGAAACCTATATCTGCAGCAATCCACCGTACCTCGGCAGTAAATGGCAGACTGACGAACACAAATCTGACCTTAAGGCGATCTTCGCCGACAGAACGACGAGTTGGAAGTCCCTTGACTATGTGGCTGGCTGGTTTCTCAAAGCCGCTGACTACGGGGCCAGAACCAACGCTGTATCGGCATTCGTGTCCACGAATTCGATTTGCCAAGGGCAGCAAGTTCCAATCCTATGGCCGCTAATTTTCGAAACAGGCCACCAGATTTCCTTTGCCCACACTTCATTCAAATGGGCGAATCTCGCCAGCTATAACGCCGGGGTAATCGTAGCCATCATCGCGATATCGCGCGATGTGTCAGCCGCCAAGCGGCTATTCTCAATCGCCGATGATGGTTCGGTGATGGAGCGGCAGGTGAGCAACATCAATGCCTATCTCGTAGCTGGGGCAAACAGAGCTATCAACGCCGCGCGAAGCCCAATCGGGAACTTGTCTCCGATGCTGTTCGGAAACATGCCGCGAGACGGCGGGCATTTCATTTTGTCGGCAGATGAGAGACGCCTGCTTTTAGACGCATATCCGGAGCTTGCCCGGTTTGTCCGACCCTATCTTGGGTCCGAACAGATGATCCAAGGGAAGCCTCGCTGGTGCATATGGATCGAAGCCAAGGATGCGGAATTCGCGAATGCACACCCCTATTTGAGTGCACTGTTGGCGCGCGTGCGCGAATTTCGTAGCAGCAGCGCAGCTGCGTCAACTCGCGATTTTTCTTCCAAGCCATACCGCTTCGTGCAGATCGCTGGCACGGCTAAAAACTACACATTAGCGGTGGCAAAGGTGTCGTCCGAAAGGAGGCCATACCTGCCGATACACCTCTTTGACCGAGAGACGATCGTGAGCGACCTACTGTTTGCACTTTACGATGCTCCCTTGTGGAACATGTCGATAGTAGCATCACGTCTTCATCTGGTTTGGATTAGCACCGTGTGCGGCAAGCTAAAGACCGATTTCCGCTACTCCAATACCTTGGGCTGGAACACCTTTCCTGTGCCGACGTTCACCGAAAAGAACAAGATCGATCTCACCCGCTGCGCTGAGAAAATCTTGCTTGCACGCGAGGCGCATTTCCCAGCGACAATTGCTGATCTTTACGACCCCGAAAATATGCCTGCTGATTTGCGCGATGCGCACGAGCACAATGATGAAGTGCTTGAGCGCATCTACATCGGACGTCGCTTCAAGAATGACACCGAACGTCTCGAAAAGCTGTTTGACCTATATACCCGTATGTCAGCCAATGATGAGTTCAGCGTACTGCGGGGGAAAGTAGTGCGCGGATGAAGACTAAGGCATTTATCCAATCAGTCGCGCCGCAGCCTTCGACTCTGTCTGAGCTCCGTCGTGTCCACGCGTGGGCCGAGACGGACGGCTACTTTGGACTATACGCATATGCGACTCAATCAGGCGTCGTGGCTTTTGATTTGGCGTTTGGAGCGGGATTTTGGCAGGACGTCCAATCGAGATGGCTGTTCGGAATCGACTATGGCCGGACACAGCCACAAGCACTCCGGTCCATGATTGGGAAGTCTAACGCAGAGGTTCGAATCCATGATGGCGCTTGGGTGGTAGAGAACGACGGCTTTCTCCCAAGACACGACTTCCATATGAAGACAAGTTTTCTGATTAACAGCAACGAATCGCGTTTTGGGATGGTCGTTGGTTCCGGGAATTTTTCATCGAATGGCCTTCGCCATGCTGCAGAGTGCGGAGCCAGTTTCCACACTAGCACCCACAGCGAATTCAAAGAGGCATTTTGCTCGGCGATGGAGGCCGCTGAAAGTCTCTGGAATACGGCGGCCCCCGCGCAAGACATTATAGAAGCATATGAGCAACGATGGAAATCATCTGCTGTTATTGAGGCGGCAGGGCTTACTGATCCCACTCCAAACTATGACGACGTTGAAGCGTTCTGGATTGAAGCAGGATACGTCACTCGAAACAGAGGCGCAGACCGTCCTGGAAACCAGATCGATATGCCACGTGGCATGAACCGCTATTTTGGGTTCAATGCGCCCGACAGCCTTGCGGTAAATTCCATTATCGGAAGCGTGACGTTCGAGCCTCCAACTGGCGGCTTGGTTTCCAACAATCTCAGACTTGGCAACAACTTGATGGAGAAGGTTTCGCTTCCAATTCCGGAGACACATGGTTTCGACATGTACGACGGCAAGGTGCTCGTCTTCTCTCCGACAAATGGTCGCTTCCGCATGTGGGCCTTGGAGGCCGCAGATTTTGAAGCCGCGTTCGGCCACAGGCTTGGCGGTGTTCGCGCGATGGGAAGCGGCAGACGATACGGGTATATTAAATGAGTAGTACAGAATGATCGCACCCCGAACCATCCCAACTGTCTCTGTCACCTATGCCCGCAACGGCACATCGACCAAGGCGAACGCCCTTGGAATGCGTCCCATGCAGGAGCGCGCTTTTGAAAAGCGCGGGGAGCAATATCTTCTCATCAAATCCCCGCCCGCCTCGGGCAAGAGCCGTGCGCTGATGTTCATCGCCCTCGACAAACTTGCCCATCAGGGGATCAAACAAGCCATCATCGTGGTGCCGGAAAAATCCATCGGCGCGAGTTTCAACGACGAACCGCTGACACAGTGCGGGTTTTCAGCAGACTGGCACGTCGAGCCGAAATGGAATCTCTGCAACGCGCCGGGTTCCGATAATGGTGGCAAGGTTAAATCCGTTGAGGCGTTCTTGGGGAGCGCTGACAAGGTGCTGGTCTGCACCCACGCGACCTTCCGCTTCGCCGTGGATCAGTATGGCGTCGAGGCGTTCGATGACCGCCTGATCGCCGTGGACGAATTTCACCACGTCTCGGCCAGTCCCGACAACAAGCTTGGCCAACATCTCGGCCAGTTCGTCGCCCGCGATAAAGTGCATATCGTGGCGATGACGGGTTCCTACTTCCGGGGCGACGCCGAAGCCGTCTTGGCCCCGCAGGATGAGGCGAAGTTCGATACCGTCACCTACACCTACTATGAGCAGCTCAACGGCTATGAGTATTTGAAACAGCTCGATATCGGTTATTTTTTCTATTCCGGCTCCTACGCCGAAGATATCCTGCGCGTCCTGAACCCCGCCGAGAAAACCATCGTCCACATTCCCAACGTCAATTCGCGTGAAAGCACGAAGGACAAGATCAAGGAAGTGGAGCACATCATCAGTGCATTGGGCGAATGGCAGGGAGCCGATCCGCATACCGGGTTCCAGCTTGTCAATACACCCGAAGGCCGTGTTCTGCGAATTGCGGACCTCGTGGACGACGATCCGAACAAGCGCGAGCGCGTGTCCGCCGCCCTGAAGGACTCCACACAGAAGAACAACCGCGACTATGTGGACATCATCATCGCGCTGGGCATGGCCAAGGAAGGCTTTGACTGGATTTGGTGTGAACACGCTTTGACGGTTGGCTATCGCTCCAGCCTCACCGAAATCGTGCAGATCATCGGGCGTGCAACCCGCGATGCCCCCGGCAAGACCCGCGCCCGCTTCACCAATCTGATCGCCGAACCCGACGCTTCCGAGGAGGCCGTGACCGAGGCCGTCAACGATACCCTGAAGGCCATCGCCGCCAGCCTGCTCATGGAGCAGGTGCTTGCACCGCGCTTCAACTTCACGCCCAAGAATCCGGGCAGCGGCCCCGTCGAAGGCTTCGATTATGGCGAAGGCGGCTATGATCCGAACAAGGCGAATGTGGGCTTCAACGAGGAAACGGGGCAATTCCAGATCGAGATTAAGGGGCTTGCCGAACCGAAAAGCAAAGAGGCCGCCCGCATCTGTCAGGAAGATTTGAACGAGGTGATTGCCACCTTCATTCAGGATAAAACCGCCATTGAGCGCGGCCTGTTTGACGAAGAGCTTGTTCCCGAGGAGCTGACTCAGGTCCGTTTGGGCAAGATCATCAAGGACAAATACCCGGAACTCGACGAAGAGGATCAGGAGGCCGTTCGCCAACACGCTATCGCCGCGCTTACCCTCACCCAGCAGGCCAAAAAGATTGCTTTGGGGGGCGACAGCGACGAGCCAAGCGCGAATACCGCCTTGATCGACGGTGTGCGGAGGTTTGCGATGGATGTGCGCGAACTCGATATCGACTTGATCGACCGCATTAACCCGTTCGGCGAAGCCTACGCGATCCTTGCCAAGACAATGAGCGAGGAAAGCCTGAGACAGGTTCATGCGGCAATTTCTGCAAGACGCACGGGCCTCACGCCTGAAGAGGCTAAAGACCTTGCTGTCCGCGCCTACCGCTTCAAGAAGGAACGCGGACGTCTCCCGTCGATCAGCTCGACCGACGCATGGGAAAAGCGCATGGCCGAGGGCGCGGCAGCATTCGTCCGTTTCAAGGATGAGGGCCGCTATGACTGACCTCGATCTTGACGAACTGCGCGCCGAACTCGACGACTTCGCCCAGCCCGAGAAGAAGGGTGGGCGCTCTGCGCGTGAAGAGCGCATCATCGCGGGCTTTGAAGAGATTCAGCGCTTTGTCGATCAACACGGACGCGCTCCGCAGCACGGCGAAGGAAATGACATTTTCGAACGGCTTTATGCCGTCCGGCTCGACCGCTTGCGCTCCCTTGAAGAATGCCGCGCCCTTCTCAATCCGCTCGACCGTCAGGGGCTGTTCACCGGAGACGGGGCCGCCACCGTTGCAGTGACAGAGGCCATCGACGACGACGAGTTGCTTGCCGAGATGCAAGGCGCGGCGGGCGCAACCGACATCACGGAGCTGCGTCATGTCCGATCCGCCGCAGAAAAGCGGGCGGCAGAAGAAATCGCCAATCGCCAGAAGTGTGAGGACTTCGACACATTCAAGCCGCTCTTCAAGGCGTTAGAGCGCGACCTCGATACGGGTGTGCGTATCACCCGTCAGATCAGGAAGGACGCGGGCTTCCTGAAGACCGACATCAAGCAAGGCGAATTTTTTATCCTCGGGGGCCAAATCGCTTACGTCGCCGAGGTGGGTGAATGGTTCAAAGCACCAAACGGCGAGAATGACGCCCGCCTTCGTGTGATCTACTCGAACGGCACGGAAAGCGACCTGCTTCTTCGCTCCCTGCAACGGGCGCTCTACAAGGACGACGCCAGCCGCCGAATATCCGAACCGAGCGCAGGGCCGCTGTTTTCCGGGGAGAGCAGCGAGGACGATTTGGCCAGCGGAACGATTTATGTACTGCGAAGCAAGTCCGATCATCCCATTGTCGTGCAACACCGTGAGGTTCTACACAAGATCGGCGTAACTGGCGGCGACGTGGAGCGACGCATTGCCAACGCCAAGCTCGATCCAACATTTCTTTTGGCAGATGTGGAGATATTCGCAACCTACAAGCTGTCAAACATCAATCGGACAAAATTGGAAAACCTCATTCACCGAATTTTCGATACTGCGCGGCTCAATATTGAGATCAAGGACCGCTTTGGAAATCCTGTAATCCCGCGGGAATGGTTTCTCGTGCCGTTCTCGGTTGTCGATGAAGCCATTGAACGGATCAAGGACGGTAGCATTAAGAGTTACAAGTACGACCAACAGCAAGCCCGCCTAATTCGTATAAGGACTTGAACAATATCAATAAATGACCCACAATTCAATTTTGTAGGGAAGGAGTTGTTATGGAATACATGACGTTCGATCTTTGGAACTTCATCGGCGGGCTTGTTGCTGGCGGTATTGGCGGCGCGCTTCTGACTCTTAAGTTCACCAAAAACCAGCGGGCGAATGGAAGTGGAACTACCGTAGACCAAGCGAAATCCACGGCGGGCGGGGACATCGTCGGACGGGATAAAAGAAGCTAACCGTCCTAAGAGCCAAAAAAGTGAGCAGAGTCAGTCAGCAGCATTCAAAGGCAGGGGGAGACATTGTCGCAGGCGACAAGGTCACTACATTCAATGATGCACCGAAGGGCAAGATTGAGAAGCTCCTGAAAAAGCTTCAAGAGCAATACGACGGCGACGAAGCAACCCAGAGCATCATAGACGAGCTCGCCCGATATCACTCTCGACGCACGCCAGACGGTGTGTCCGGTCTAGAAGCCAAGCTCGAAGCAGCAGGAAAGTGTGACTCTTTTGACGACGCCATTGAAAAGAAAGAAATGTTTGCCAAGCTTCTTCAGAAATGGACTATGTACTCATCGGCCCAATTAATCTTTTCCCACATTTTAGCGAAGGCGGAAATCGAGTTTACTCAGGTTATCTATCCGCAAATACCGAGCAAAACGGAGACAGAAATCAACGCACTCGTAATCGAGCGTATCGTAAGCCCAATTGTTGAGGAATGCGGTGATGAGCTGCTCGCGATAAATCACAGTCTCGTTTTGGGCATGGTCTATTGGTTGGCCGAACAGTGCTTTATTCGCTGGCATCATCCGAAGCAGGCTACGCAATGACTCAGCTCACGTACAATGAAGCATTTGATCCTTATCACGCGACCTTCCGGTTTTTGCGTCTCTGGAAAGGATGTGGGCTTGTCGGAAAAACCCACTTCGATATGCTCCGCATTCTGGATTTCTATTTGTTATTTCCTTTCCGTATACAGAATATGTCCCTGTTTTCTGAAGATCGTGGGTGGCGAAAAATTAGTAAGCGTTATGACGATCGCAAGCCTTACGGCGAACTCCCTGACGACGTTTCAATCTTTTCAAGAATGGAGCCATTTCAGCGCGCGGCAGTAACTTCCCTTGTAAATGCGGGCTTTTTATCGGCTGATGCTTGGCACTGCAATCAAATCGAATTCGTAGGCGGCAATTTAACATCGGAACTTGAAATGAGGTGCTCGGAGCTCAACGTTTCAATGCGCGACGTAATTAATGTCCTGTGCAGCATTAAGGAGCGATATCCGCTTCTCGGGCGCAACGGACTGAAAGATCGAACAGGACTCTTGGAGTACAGGTATGACGCGGTTTGAGCCCTGCCTGATAGTTAAGAGGATGGTCGTAAAGCGGCGCGCGTCAGTTGCCTATGACGAGCATTTCCATCTAGGCGTCAACGTCGTGCGGGGTGATAACTCTTCGGGTAAATCAACGATTCTGAACTTCATATTCTTCGGACTTGGTGGTGATCTCAGCAAAGATGACTGGAGCGAGCACGCACTGAAATGCGACTTCGTTTGGATTGAGGTAGAGTATAACGGCAAGCCAGCTGTTCTGCGAAGAGCCATAGATGTGAACTCGTTGTCTCCAATGGAAATTTTCGGTGGTCGGTATGATGATGCTCTTATTGCGCCTATCGAGGAATGGGCAAAGTATCCCTATTCACGCTCAAGAAATGCGGAGAGTTTTTCACAAGCTATCTTTCGCCTGCTTGGCATGCCGGATGTTGCCGTTGAGGGCACTTCGAGTATAACTATCCATCAAGTATTAAGATTACTCTATGCCGATCAACTTAGCCCAATTGAAAACCTCTTCCGTTTCGAAGGTTATGACCCCGAAAACCTTCGCGAAGCCGTCGGTAATTTACTCTGCGGCGCATTTGATGCCGAGATATATGAACTTCAACAACGCCGCAGACTTCGCGATAAGGAATATTCAGAAGCCTCAGCAGAGCTAAGGAGTATTTTCAAAGTTGTGGGCGGGGATGAGAGTCTTGGGCTTGAGTGGGTGCAGCAAAAGCGCAAAGCGCTGGTTGAGGAGCGTGAGGAATTGCTGGGGCATATCGCCACGGCTGAAGAGGAGTTCTATGCCAAGAGGTCCGATGAGAAGATCACGATTTCAGCTCAGAAATCTGTTTTCAAAGAAGTTCAACAGCTTCAGCGAGAACTTCAAGATATTCGCGCTTCCATCGGCGCATTAGAATTTGAGATTGCTGACTCCGATGCCTTTATTGCTACGCTGCGCCAAAGGCTTGAAGCGCTTAAGGATGCCGATTTGACATCGTCGGTTGTTGAGACGATCCACTTCGCTACCTGCCCATCCTGTTATGCTGAGATATTGGAAAACGATGAAACTATAGCCGCTTGCCATTTATGCAAAACACCGCTCGATACCCAGCGGGCTCGTGATCGAGTTGTCGGTTTAATGAACGATCTCTCAATTCAGGTCAGGCAATCGGAAAGGCTGCAAGGTGTTCGACAATATCGTCTCAAGGCTCTGGAGTTGAAGTATGCGAGCACCGAGAATGAATGGAAACTAAAGGCCAAAGAGCTGACAGGGTTGAGCGTTCTGCCGACTTCCAAGGTGCGGGACAAAATCCGCGAGCTACACCGGAGGCTTGGTTATATTGATAAATCAATCGAGGATACCGATGAACAGCTTAATCTTGCTAACCGGATTGGGGATCTGTCAGCCCGTAAGGCGGCTCTCGATGCAGAACTAAAGGATTTAGACGCCTGTATTGAGGGCCTCAAACGCAGCCAGACAGACCGATTGAGGACTGCGCGTCGATCTATCGAGAGAAAGACAATCGAGCTGCTGAAGGGCGACCTTAAACGACAGGACTCTTTCGAAGACCCAAAGCATGTCGATTTCTCTTTCGCTAAAAACATGATCACCGTTGACGAACATACCTATTTTTCAGCAAGCTCGCGGGTGGTGCTGAAGACTTCTTTCCTAGTTGGATTCCTTGCTGCTGCTCTAGAGGATGAGGCTTTCCGTCACCCACGTTTTCTGATGATCGATATCACCGAAGACAAAGGTATGGAACAAGAGCGAAGCCACAATTTCCAAGAGCAAGTTGTTCGGGTGTCAGCGGAATCGGAAGTAGAGCATCAGATTATTCTGGCGACAGCGATGCCGTCCCCAAAGCTTGATAAAGACGCTTTTGTTGGCAAGTTCTCTACTCGCGACAAC
Organism: Alphaproteobacteria bacterium; assembly: GCA_023384135.1. GTDB lineage: Bacteria > Pseudomonadota > Alphaproteobacteria > Micavibrionales > Micavibrionaceae > JAGNKE01. The sequence goes on from JAHDXS010000001.1 coordinate 270,437, forward strand.
GGGACACTCGCATTCATTTGATTTTATTTTCGTGTAACGCATCAACATCTAAAAATCACGTTGGACTTCCCTTGCACGATTAGATTTTGACCGCCGGCCTGCGGCGGACTTGTGTCTCAGCATTGCTTAGGGCTGCGCCCTCGCGCGCATCAAGAAAAATAGACGGTTCCCGAGGCTCGGCTGTGCCTGCGCCCGCCGTCGATTTTTCCTGACGCTTGCGCACCTGCCGTTCGCCACTTGGGCAGGGTTGCATGAGCAACCCATTTCCTACGAAAGAAATACCTCCGATGACGGACGAAGCTAAAACCATCAGAATCTATGTAGCCTGTTTAGCCGCTTACAATAACGGCATCCTGCACGGGCGCTGGATCGATGCCACTTTAGGCGAAGATCATATTTCGGACGGCATCAAGGCCATGCTGGCCGCGTCCCCAATCCCCGGAGCCGAAGAACACGCCATCCACGATTACGAGGGCTTTGAGGGCGTGGCTTTAGGTGAAAACGAGAGTGTGCAGCGCGTTGCCGAACTGGCCGCGTTTATTGGGGAACATGGCGCGATTGCCGGGAAGCTGGTCGAGTATTTCGGCGATCTTGAGGAAGCCAAGGAGGCGCTTGAAGACCGCTATTGCGGCGTTCATTCATCCGTGGCCGATTTCGCGCAGGAGATCACCGAAGAAACCACGCAGATTCCGCAGAACCTGCAATACTACATCGACTATGAGCGCATGGCCCGCGATCTGGAAATGTCCGATATCCTCGCCATCGAAACGGGCTTCGAGGAAGTACATATTTTCTGGCAAGGCTGAAACGCTTGGCGAAAGCGCGGAATACCGCGCTTTCCCTCCGCTCAGCGGACTGCGTTGAACGGCCTTCGCGTCATCTGATCGTACAGCCCCAGAAACTCAGGGTATGCCTGTTCGCAGCTACCCGGTTCGCGGGCCTTGAGCTCCTGATACGCACCGATTGAATCGGCGATCCTGTAGGGATCGCGTTGCAACACAATCGCCAGCCGGATCAACGGCGACGGCAGCTTGAGCACCACCGACACGTGGAAGCCCACCCAATACATCGACGCTATATCTGCATCCCGCTCATTGAAATGACGCGCGGCGACGCGGCGCGCCGCTGCTATGAGCGTGAGAATCTGGACGCGCTGCTTCGGGTCCATTTGACGGCTTCATTCTCCGGGCGGATCGTTTGCCCAATCTTCGCGGCCATGCCGTATGCGGATGATATCGAGATGATCTTCTTCGATCTTGTAGATGATGATATGCGAGCCCACGGGATGGACCCGCACGGGCGGGGTGAGTTCTGGACGTTCGCGCGCGATTTCCGGCTGCTTCGAGAGAAGGTCCAAGCCCGCCGTCAGTTGGCGGATGTAGATTTCCGCCTGATCGACCGACCATTGCTTGGCCGTGTAGAGCCAGATGGCTTCGAGATCATCGAGCGCGCGCGGCCTCAGCCGGTAGGGTTTAGGTTTGTTTGACGCCATGCTTCTCCCGCATTGCGCCTAGAAACCCATCGACTGAGAAACCTTTCGCTTCGCCGCTCGCCAAACCCTCATCAATGAGGTCCTGCATAGACGCGATCTTGGCGGCGCGTTCCTGATCCTTGCGGATCAGATCGCGCACATAGTCGCTCGCGTTGGCGTAACGGCCTGTCGCCGCCTGCGCTTCGACCCATTCCTTCATCGGATCGGGAAGGGAAACATTCATGGTCGCCATATCGGGCCTCCTTTCCCTTCCAGTATGCCATTCTTTGCCAAAGTCTGCCATAAAATTCTACCCCACCAGTCTCAGTTCAGCACCCGGTCTTGCAGGCGGAAAGGGTTATGGAGCGCACCCCACGCGGCTAGCAGTTCGGCATCGGGCATCACTGCAAACCTCGCTTTGAGCGCGGAAATGTCCGGCGTCAGGCCGTTCGCTTTCATCTCAAGCAGGTTCAGACGCAGGATTTTGAAAGGCTGACGCATGAACATGGGGTGCATGTCCAAGGCGATCAGCAGTGTTTCCAGATCGGCGAGAACGGATTCCTCCTGTGTTGGCAATTCTGGGCACATCAGAACGGCGCGCCTTCGGAGATTGGAGGCGCGGGCTGGACACGCGCCCGGCGGCCTTCAAACCGCCGCAGATACTCATCCTTGACCCGCTGGACGTTCTCCACCTCCGGCCCTTCGGTCAGACGCCGCGCTTGTGCTATTGCCGCACGGAGTTTCGTTCCGCTCATGCCGAGCAGCCGCGCCGTTTCATCCGTGTTGCGGGTCTTGAGCATCAACGCGGTCCAGTTTCCGGCTTCGGCAATCGCCACAGGCCATGCCTTTTCGGGCGGGAAATAGCCGCGCGCGCTTTGTTCAGCGAAATAGAAGTAGAGCCATGGCCATTCATGCGGCGGAATTTCCGCCGAGGGCGTAGCCTTGAGGCGCGGGAACAGGTTTTCGCGCGGCAGACGCAGATAGACCGTTCCCGGCCTTTGCCGCATGAAGCGCGGAATCTCACGCTCCGGCGTGATCGTGGCGCGCGCATAGGCCAACGTCACCTGATCGAAGGCGGGCGTTCCTTGAACCTCGAAATAGTCATGCCGTTCATGCCAGAGATCAACGTAGGCGCTGAGCGCGTCGGTCCAGAAGGTGAGCGCCCAGAGATGCCCCGCCCACAAGCTGCGGCTTTGGCGGTAGACGACCTCGTGCAAGAGCGCGGGATTATCCAGCATCGAAGCCGCAATCCGCTTCGCGCGTGGCATACGGCGGACGCGCGCATTCGCTTCATTCAGAAGGTCATCGAGGATCGACATACCGAACGCCCCTGATCGCATGGGATTCGGGCATCATAACCCGGCTTGGCCATACGCTCAGGGGGATACTTCAAAAATTCTCTAGCGTTCTGGCTCAGGCGCATGGGGCCGTTCCGGCTCATGCCCGGATTTCTTGCGGCTTTCGAGGAACGCCCGCTTTGCATCATCCACTGGGTCCGGCGGGCCTTGCGCTGTCCGTTCAAACCGCGCGCGATCTTCCGCCAAACCGCGTTGTTGCTCTTGCAGCCGCTCGACTTCTTGTTTGTGGCGTTCCGCCAGCGCGCGGCGCGCTTCAAGCTGGGCGAAGATCAGATCGTCTTTTTGGCGGCGGTCCCGTAGCAGGGTGTCGTAAGCCTCCTTCTCGTTTTCTTCGCGCAGGCGGCGATGTTCACCCCGCAGCTTGTCCCAGAACCCGGCCAGCCCGGTGCGGAAGCGTTCCTGCCGCGCTTGGGTTTCCCGGATACGGCGGTCTTCGATCCCGTCAAACAGGGCTTGTCGTTCGGCGGTCTGGCGTTCGATCAGCCCGCGCTTGTGCGTCTCATATCGGGCGTGGTGCCCGTCGATCCGCTCTTGCAGTTCGCGCTCCCATCTTGTGAGCACGGGCTGCATGTCCTCGGCGATTTGAGCCTTGGCGTCATCCAGCGAGGGCAGCGTATCGGTCTCGCCCAGACGGGCGCGCACATCCTTAGTTTTGACGCCTGCCCATTTGGAGAGGGCATAGACTTCCCCCTGATGATCGACGGCGAGATACCCCCGGCGGTCCCCGCGCGCGAGCGTATAGCCGCGTTCCTTCAAGGCATGGACCAGCGCGGCCTTGTTGTCCGAGATCGCCCAGGCATCTTGCAAGGCGGTCTTGATTTCGCGCGGATCGCGTCCTTGGCGCTTGGCCTGTTGCCACTCATCCAGCGTGAAATTGCGCGGATCGCTGCGGCTTCTGTCTGCGATCCCCTCGGGCATTTTCCAGCCGTGTTCGAGGTAGAGTTCGCGGGAGAGGTCTTGCAGCTTGAGGTGCGAATAGGAAAGCTGCACCGCCTTCATCTCTTCAATGTCGATGCGGCTCCAAACGGCATGAGCATGGCGGCGGCCTTCCTTTTCATGGAAGACGATGACGCGGGGCTGGTCGGTCAGGCCGAGCATGGCTTCGGCGCGCGCAATGGCGTCCTCAAAGGTTTCGGTGGAGACGTTCTCGCGCGGCGGCGGATTGAACGAGAGCGAAAAGAGGAATTGCTTGCAGCGCGTCCCCTTGCTCAAGGCGTAGGCTTCCTGAAACGCCCCCTGCACATCGTCGGAGGCGAAGCCCCGCACTTCATGCACGGTGACATGATCGTTCTCGCCAGAGAGAAGATGGGCGGCGAGATCACGCCCGCCGCCGCGCTGATTGCCGATCAGGATCATGGACTACCCCCGGCAGGCGGAAAGCCCAAGGCTGAGAGCAAGGCATCCCGCATGATGCGGATATCCCGGCAGGCATTCTCTAGCTCTTCGAGCAATGCCGGAGAGACGACCAGCACCCCGATATGGGCGGCCTTGGCGATCTGGTTGAGGTTATTGGCCAGCCTTGACTGCCCCAGCATCCCCAGCACCTTCGCCAGTCCGGCCTGATCGGCGGCGGGTTTGCGCCGCAGCTTCCGGGGCGCGGTCCCATCCCCCAAGAGCCGTTCGCGCATATAGACGCTTAAGGGTTTGCCCTTGGCTTGGGCTTCCAGCCGTTCGCGCTCTTCCTGCGTCAGGCGGATCGAGAACGGGTGGAGCGGCTTGGCCTTCTTGGCGGCCAGAGATGCTGCCTCGCCCTTTGCAGCGGCCAGAAACTCCTCAAGGCGGCTGATATTGTTGTTCGGGGAGCCGGTCATGGGGACGGCTCCTCGAACGAGACATTTGCGTGTTTAAGCTGGGCTTCCCAGTCTGCTAAAGTGTCGTAGAGGGAGTTCGAAGAGACTCCTTGGCTCTCCGCCACGATTTACCAGATTATTTACCTAGGTATTAAAAAATCTCACCTTCGGAATAGAAATATATGGCAAGTACAGCCGCTGAATATAAAAAGCACTATGAAGAATTCGCGCAAAATGTCGCTTTTGCAGTTAGGACATGGCACCACCAAGTTCACCTAGGCGACAGGGCAGAAAAAGATCCAAAAATTCTTATAGCGTTAAACAAAGCCACAAGATACTGGCTTGATCAGAGGTATGCTGCAGCTCAAACAACAATCATCTTCTTAAGCAAGATATTTGATGATGATCGCCGCACCCATAATGTCGACAAAATGCTTAAAGCTGCAAATGATAGAAAAGAATATTTTAGCAAACAAGAGTTACGCAAAAGAAAGGTTGAATCAGGCGGGGAGTTTGAGGGAATTGACGAATATATTGAGAATGCAACTGAGTTAGACAGTCATGATCTCAAAACAATTAGAAATGAGCTTAAGAAAGCAAAAATTATCTGGAAACGTATCAAGCCATTACGAGATAAAGTATACGCTCACAGCCAAATGCTGTCTGACGCTGAACGTGAAGAACTTTATAAATCCGTAAAAAATGCAGATATAAACGAGATACTGCAAATTCTTATGAACATTTCTAATGCCCTATGGGAAGCGGAGTTCAACGGCCGCAAACCTGATTTTTCACATAATCACACACAGCCTATCGAGTCGGCCAAGAAAAACATTGAACAATTAATAGGTAGTTTATTAAATCATTAATCCAATAACTTTCCCGGCAGGTTCGCCCAGCATCTATAACAGCCAGGCTTGATTGCTTAAAGCTCAGCCCCTTGCCAATTTCCCTATAATTCACCAAACTATCCCTGCAAGCCAAACCGCCAGAAGAAAACGGAGCCCCCATGATCAACGTCAAATCCTACGCCGCGCAGAGTGCCACCAGCCCCCTCGCCCCCCATGCGCTCAGCCGCCGCGAACCGGGGCCCTACGACGTGCTGATCGACATCGCTTTTTGCGGCGTCTGCCACTCCGACATCCATCAGGCCCGCGACGAATGGGGCGGCTCCATCTTCCCGATGGTTCCGGGGCATGAGATCGTCGGCCATGTCGAAAAGGTTGGCGCGAACGTCAAGAAATTCAAGGCGGGCGACCGCGTAGGCGTCGGCTGCCTCGTCGATTCCTGCCGCAAATGCCCGCACTGCGCCGAGAGTCTGGAACAATATTGCGATAACGGCTTCTCCGGCACCTATAACGGCATGGAGCAGGACGGAAAAACCCCCACCTACGGCGGCTATGCCCAGAAAATCACGGTCGATCAGGATTTCGTGCTGCGTGTACCCGATAACCTCGACCTCGCGGGCGCTGCCCCCCTCCTGTGCGCGGGCATCACGACCTATTCCCCCCTGCGCCACTGGGGCGTGAAAAAGGGTATGAAGGTGGCCATCGTCGGCCTCGGCGGCCTCGGCCATATGGGCGTAAAACTGGCCAGCGCTATGGGCGCGGAAACGTGGGTGGTCACAACCTCCCCCGGCAAAGCGGCGGACGCCAAGCGCCTCGGCGCGGTCGGCGCGATCGTCTCAAAGGACGGGTCCGACATGGAAAAACACGCCAACAGCTTCGATTTCATCCTGAACACCGTCGCCGCCCCGCACGACGTGAACGCCTATTTTAACCTGCTGAAGGTCAACGGCACCCTCACGATGGTCGGCGCGCCCGACAAGCCGCTGGAGGTGAACGTCTTTGGCCTCATCATGCGCCGCCGCCGCTTCGCCGGCTCCCTCATCGGCGGGATTAAGGAAACTCAGGAAATGCTCGATTTCTGTGGCAAGCATGACATCGTCTCCGACGTGGAAATCATCCCGATCCAGAAAATCAACGAAGCTTACGAACGCATGATCAAAGGCGACGTGCGCTACCGCTTCTCGATTGATATCAAGTCTCTGGCGGCCTGAGCTTCGATCAGCCCGCGTGCTTGATGATCGTTTTCAACAATCCGGGAAATTTATCCTCGATATCGTCATAGCGCACGGCGTTTTGGTGCTCTACGCCCTGCTTGGTCGTGCGGATCAGCCCGGCCTCGCGCAAAATCCGAAAATGATTGGACAAGGTGGATTTCGGAATAGAAGGGCAAGGCGACGCCTCGGAACACGATAAACAGGCCTTATCCTGAATAAGATTTGTCACGATCTTCAGGCGTATGGGATCGCCCAGCGCAGATAATATGTTGGCCAGCGTAATATCATCTTTCGATGGATGAACGAACTTACTCATAAAAATATCGTAACAGACTTCTTGACATAGTTCAATAGTTCGCTATTATTGAACTATTGGCGTTTTCGACACTGTAAGGAGTTATACAATGAGCGGCCTGTTCGACCCTATCAAAATCGGCGCACTTGAATTGCCAAACCGCATAATCATGTCGCCCCTTACGCGCAGCCGCGCCGGAGTCGAGCGCATCCCGAACGATCTGATGCGCGAATATTATGTCCAGCGCGCCTCCGCCGGGCTGATCATCAGCGAGGCAACCTCGGTGACGCCTATGGGCGTCGGCTATGCGGATACGCCGGGCATATGGTCGGATGAACAGGTGGCCGGCTGGCGAAAAATCACCGATGCCGTTCACAAGGAAGGCGGCCTGATGATCTTGCAGCTCTGGCATGTCGGGCGCATTTCCGATCCCATCTTCCTGAACGGGGAATTGCCTGTCGCGCCCAGCGCCATCCAGCCGCAAGGCCATGTCAGTCTCGTGCGCCCGAAAAAGCCTTACGTCACCCCCCGCGCTCTGGAGACGGACGAAATCCCGGGGATCATCGAGGCGTTCCGTATCGGCGCGGAAAACGCAAAGAAAGCGGGCTTTGACGGCGTTGAAATCCATGGCGCGAACGGCTATCTGCTCGATCAGTTTTTACAGGACGGCACGAACCGCCGCACCGATCAATACGGCGGCAGCCTTGAAAACCGCGCGCGCCTGATGCTGGAGGTCACCGATGCGGTAATCTCCGTATGGGGCGCAGACCGTGTGGGCATGCATCTGGCGCCCTACGCCGACGCGCATGACATGGGCGACTCTGATCCTCTGGCGACATTCACCTACGTTGCCGAACAGCTCGGCAAACGCAAGATCGCGTTTATATGCGCACGCGGCGCTCTGCGGGATGATTGGATCGGCCCCAAGCTCAAAACGGCCTTCGGCGGTGTTTATATCGCGAATGAAAAATTCACGAAGGAAACGGCCGAGCAGGTTTTAAAATCGGGCGCCGCCGATGCCGTCGCCTTCGGCCAGCTCTTTATCGCCAACCCCGACCTGCCCGACCGATTTAAGACAGGCGCGGCGTTGAACGAGCCCGACCCCTCGACCTATTACGCCCCCACGGCGCAGGGCTACACCGATTACCCGTTCGCGGAGGCGGCGAAGACAAAAAGACAAGCGTGATGGGAATGTTGGTGAGCCATCAAGGGAGGCATCGAACCGATTATTTGAGATTTTGTGAATGTGGGAACTTACTTTGAAAAGACAAAATGCATACGAAATGCCTTATCAAGAACTTCTTTAGCAAGAACTTTTGCTTCTTCATCGCTTTTGCCAAATTCTCTCTTATAATAAGAAGCTAAATCATTCTCGGCTTTTGGATATAGTTTATAAATTGAACGATAAAGTTGATTAAAGCTTTTTGCTTTATGCGACCATTTCTTTAATTCTTGATCCACTTGTTCACGACTATTATAAGCAACCCTGTTTGATAGGCTCCAGGGTCTTAATGCCACATTTGCCCATGTATGCATGACATCTAAACGAATTCGTGTTGTAGGATGTAATGTTCCTTCATTTTTTCCTCTACCTAATGTCTCATCCAAAAATTTAGCTAAGTTTTTTACAGAGGTTGGTAACAAACTTGCTATGTTTTTAGCATTTGGTTGAAAAGCTATCGAGCATCGTTTTTTTGCTCCATCTGTATTAATTGAGTAAATATCCCAATCTGATAAAATAACATACGGTTCTCCTACGCTAAACGCCCATATACGTCCGCTGTTTTTTTGGTACATGAGTTGTGGAGGGTTCCAACTATCTTCAACAATTGGTGTGAAGTCTTTTTTAGTATTAGATATAAATTCTGAAGGACGTATGCTGCTATCAATAACAAATAGTGTGTACTGATCGCCTCTCCAGCCAAAAGCATTTTCATCTACAACAAATCGAAGATTATGTGTTGGTTCTTTTTGCCAATAGATGCTCCGAGGGTAGTTTGAATCTTTATTATTTTTAGAAATCTTTTCTAATATGTAAGACTTTTCCTTTAGTGCATTGCCCCCTGATATATCATCTCCACTAGCTATAAGAATGGGGCTGCTCTCAAGAGCATTTGGAAAGTCCGTAATTCTATAAATAAAAAAATTATTAGAGAAAAATTGTGCCTGAGCTATTTTGAATGCATCTCCGCATAAATCGCGGTCAATATTATTGTCTATAATTTTCAGCTTTGGCAAACTATCTTGAGAGGCATTTGATAGCTGCGGAAAGAATATAATAAAAGCTGATAGTAAAAAGATTCTTCTCATTTTATTATCCATATATATAATTTTCGGATTTATTCCTTAAAAAAAATTCATTGCAGCTTAACGCACAAATCAATTTCATTTATATGCGAAAATAAATCTCGGAGAGAAGTAAAATGGTGGGCCCGGTAGGACTTGAACCTACGACCAATCCGTTATGAGCGGACTGCTCTAACCAACTGAGCTACAGGCCCATTACTCCAAAGCTTATAATATGCCTTCCCGCCAAGATAAAGGCAATTTGCGCTCGCGCCCTCAAAACTTGCCCTGACGGGCCAAAACCCTTAAAATGGTCCCCAACGAACAAAAACAATCATTGCGGGCAGGTTTTCATGAGTATTATCCCCCTCCTCTCGGTCGATGGCGGCGGCATCCGGGGCATTATCCCCGGCCGGGTGCTGGAATATATGGAAACGCAGATGGGCGTCCCCGCCCAGTCGCAATTTTACATGAGCGCCGGGAGTTCGGCGGGCGGCTTGATCGTCTCCGCGACCTCCCTGGTCAAGGGAAAGCCGATCATGAGCGCCGGACAGGCCAAAGACCTGTTCATCGATGAGGGGCCGGATATCTTCCGCAAGGGCTTCCTCTCGCGTAAATTCAACATCGACGTTCCGAACATCTTCACCACCCGCTACGACGGCAAGCACCTCGACCACGTGCTGCGCGAAACGTTCGGTGATCTGCGGCTCTCCGACCTCGACAACGATTTGATGGTCTCCGCCTACGATATCGTGCGCCGGAAGGAAAAACTCTTCAAGTCGTGGGAGGCGCAAGGCAACTTCACCAACCCCTATGACCGCCACGAAGACCCGCGCGCCAAAGATTACACCCTGTTCGACGTGACACGCGCCACAAGCTCGGCGCAGGCCTACTTCAACGTCCATACGGCGCAGAATATGCTGGGCGAACCCACGCACCTGATCGACGGCGGCAATTTCGCCAACAACCCGGCCCTTCTGGTCTATTCCGACGCCGTGCGCCGCTTCGGCCCCGCGCATCAATACGTGGTCTTCTCATTGGGAACCGGGGAAACGGAACGCCCCCTCGATCATAAAGGCCTGAAAAACGCCGGGATCCTCAAATGGGCCGGACCGACAGTAGACATAAACCTCGGCAGTATGCGCTCCCACGATTACATCATGCGCACCCTGATCGGCCCTGACTATATGCGCATACAAACAGACCTGCGTCCGCACGGCCCCGGCAACCCCGCGCCCAGCGACGATTTTGATGATGCCTCTAAAGAGAATATCGAAAGGCTTCAGGAAACGGCGGAGAATCTAATTAAATCCGAACGCCACAGGCTCGATTGCTTCGCCGAATTCCTCCTGGCGAACAAACTCAAGCCGCAGGACGAACTGATCGCGGAACAGCAGGAATACGACCGCAAACATCCCCCGCGCGCCCCGGCCTGCGAACCGCACGAATTGCCAGGGCCGGACGGAATTGCATGAGCGAGAACCGACCTAAAGGTTTTTGCTCATCGCCACTTCAAGCTTGGGAAGAAGCCCGCGCACGATCTGCTCATTCTCTTCGGGCACTTGATTGATCTTATTCGCCATCTTCAGGGCGTTATCGACCATATGCTTATGACTTGCAGGAATTTTGGCCATCATTTCCGGGGTCAGCTGCTCGCGCATCTTGTCCTCAATCGTTCGGCCTTCCTTTTCCTGCTGGATATAAAAGAAAGTGAGCAGGACACCGTCTGCCGTCTCCGCCCAATCCTCTGCGGATGTAAAGCCATGTTTCTCAGCGAGTGCCTTTATTGTCGCGTAATCGTCAGGCGACTCTTCGTTCAGAGCTTTTACAGCCGTGCGGTAAGGCGCGTAATTTTGCTCGGTCAGAATGGCGGGCTTGATGCGCAGCGGATCATTTTGACCTTGATCGCCCATTTGCGCGCGGATTTGCGCAAGATCATCAAGGCTATCGACAAACTTCCCCGCCTTCGCCTCATCCAGAATGACCATCTCACCCGGCTCATAAGATTTGGACTCGATCGGGTTATCGGCCTGAACCGGAGCCGAAAACACGCTGACCAGCAGCAATGAGGCACAAAACATCAGGATATAAGGCATGGAATTCTCCGGAGAAAAAACAACAGGGAGCAGACTCTAAAACACAATTCACGCTGATGCAAATTTCAGCGAGATTACATTCAGAAACAAAAAATTATAAATGTCTCAGGTATCAAGGAAGCTCCGCAGCTTGCGCGAACGGCTGGGATGCTTGAGCTTACGCAGCGCCTTCGCCTCGATCTGCCGGATACGCTCGCGCGTCACGTTGAACTGCTGCCCGACTTCCTCAAGCGTGTGATCCGTGTTCATCCCGATCCCGAACCGCATACGCAGAACGCGTTCCTCGCGCGGCGTCAACGAAGCCAGAACGCGCGTCGTCGTCTCGCGCAGGTTGGAATGGATGGCACTCTCGATCGGCAGAATGGCGTTCTTGTCTTCGATGAAATCGCCCAGCGATGAATCTTCCTCGTCGCCGATCGGCGTCTCAAGGGAAACCGGCTCCTTGGCGATTTTCAGAACCTTGCGCACCTTGTCCAGCGGCATATGCAGACGTTCAGCCAGTTCTTCCGGCGTCGGCTCGCGGCCGATCTCATGCATCATCTGGCGCGAAGTCCGCACCAGCTTATTAATCGTCTCGATCATATGAACCGGAATACGGATCGTGCGCGCCTGATCGGCAATAGAACGCGTAATCGCCTGCCGGATCCACCACGTCGCATAGGTGGAGAATTTATAACCCCGGCGGTATTCAAATTTATCGACCGCCTTCATCAGGCCGATATTACCCTCCTGAATCAGGTCGAGGAATTGCAGGCCGCGATTGGTGTATTTCTTCGCGATGGAAATCACGAGACGCAGGTTCGCCTCGACCATTTCCTTCTTCGCGCGCCCGGCTTCCGTCTCGCCCTTCTTCACGGTTCCGACAATCCGGCGAAACTCCGCAACAGGCAGCATGGCCTCCTCGGAGATCGCGGCGATCTGGTCACGGATGGTTTTGACTTCTTCGGAATATTTATCCGAAAACTTTGCCCAGCCCTTGTCTTTAAGCTTCGCAACGCGCGAAAGCCATTTTTTGTCCAGTTCCGAACCGTAATATTCCTCAAGAAAACGCTCACGCTTCACGCCGCTGTCCACGGCCAGACGCATGAGTTTGCCCTCGATACCGACCAAATCCTTGTTGATAGAATACAGATGATGGATCAACTGCTCGATCCGGGCATTATTGAGATGCACGTCGTTCATGTGACGCACCATCTCTTCCTTAAGCTTGTTGTATTTCTTGTCGGTCTCGGCTGGCGGTTTCTTGCCCTTGGTGAGCCATTCGATACGCTCTTCCTGGACTTTGCGCATCTTTTTATAGGTCTTGTGGATCTTGCCGAACATCTCGAATACGGCGGGCGCAAGCTCTTCTTCCATAGCGGAAAGCGAGATATTGCTCTCATCGTCCATGTCCCCTTCGGGATCGGCATCGGGATCTTGAGGCGCCTCCTCGGGCTCTTCCTCGCGCGCGGCTTTTCCTGATCCTTTTTTGGCTGTCTCTGGCGCCTTCAAGGCCGCCTTCTTACCGGGCTTGTCTTTTTCCGTTTTAGCCGGCGCAACGTCCTCATTCGCGAACTTAGCTGCAGGTGCCTCAGAGTCTTCGCCCTCCGGCCCTTGATTGTAAGTGGCCTCAAGGTCAATAACCTCGCGCAGCAGGATATCGCCTTTCTGTAGAGCGTCATACCACGCGATAATCGATTCGATGGCGAGCGGGCTTTCGCAGATCCCGCCGATCATCAACTCGCGCCCGGCCTCGATGCGCTTCGCAATCGCGATCTCGCCCTCGCGGGACAGAAGTTCGACCGCACCCATCTCACGCAGGTACATACGTACAGGATCGTCCGTACGGCCCGTGTCGTCGTCGGCGATATTCCCGCCGGCTTCGTAATCGCTTTCATATTCACCGGCAGCGGGGGCCTCGCGCTCCTCATCGGGCGCATCTGCCTCGGAAACCTCATCCTCGCTCTGAACAACCTGAATGCCCTGATCGACAAGGCTGGTCATCACGTCTTCGATTTGCTCAGCGGAAAAACTGGTAGTAGGCAGAGCCTTGTTAACCTGCTCATGCGTAACAAAGCCCTTCTTCTCGCCCACGGCGACAAGCTTGGTCACAATCCCGCTCAAAACATCCGAAGCACCCGAAGCCGTTTTCTCTGGCTTCTTTTTATTGTCCTTGACGCCCGTTTTAACCGGCGGTTTGACTTTTGCTTTTACGCTTGTTTTTCCAGCCATTTTCCAGACACCTAAACTTCCTAAAGACACAGAATCGCCCTACCCAAGGACTGTAAGTTATTCACGTTTTACATGAATTTCAAAGCGTTATGTCGTCTTTTTTCATATTTTTCAAGAAGATTCCTAGACCGAACCCTATACCCTTTAAAGCGCCCTGTCCCAATTCACTCTGCCGCAGGGCTTAATCGTTGAATAACCCCTAGGCCTTGATGAGAGGCGTCTTCTGTTCACGGGCCTCAAGATCTCTCCAGAACGCCAGCCAACGCGAGGCTACGGTCTCAGGCAGAGTGCGCGGGCCGCAAAACGAAGCGTGAACATAAACGGATTCGTTGAGAATGTCATTAATTTCTTCCTCAAACCCGCTCTGGATAAGGACCTCAAGTAATTTATGCCGCTCCGTCAGAGGGTTGGCAGTCAAATAAGTGACCAAAAACTGTCTCAGGCGGTCCAGGGCCGCATCCCCTGGCTGCAAACAACCCAGAGCCTCCTCAATTTCGTCATGAATATGCGGATGATTGATCACAGCGGCCAAAAGGATACGCACCGACAGTGTTTTGCGATGATCAACCGGACGCCCTGGCTTTTTGGGAGTGCCTCGAGCCCCCCCCGTTAAAGAACTGCCGGAAGGCCGAGCCCGCCGTACGCCGCCCTGATCGGTTCCGAATCGGTTGGACGTAAAAAATTGCTGCGAAAAACGCTGCATGAGCTGTTGGCGGTAGAGTTGCTGCACATCGCGGTCGGCAATCCGGGTCACCTGATCTAATAAGTCTTTCTTGAGCCCGGCCTGCGATTCCGGCGTATTGAACAATCGCCCGGAGGTCAGGCTGAACCAGAGAAACTCGGAAAGCGGCAGAGCCCGCTCAAGCACCGAACGGAACGAATCAGCTCCACGCGTGCGAATCATGGTATCGGGGTCTTCGCCTTCCGGCAGAAAGGCAAAGCGCGCACTCTGCCCGGGCTGCAAAAGGGGCAGGATGCGGTCCCGCGCCCGCTCGGCCGCCCGGCGCCCGGCCGTGTCGCCGTCAAAACACAGAACAGGCTCTTTCACTGGGCCCGCCGCCATCTTCCAGAGCGAAGCGATCTGCTCCTCGGTCAATGCAGTCCCCATAGGGGCAACAGCACCCTTAAACCCCGCGGCAGCACAGGCGATAACGTCCATATACCCCTCGACGACCAGCAAAGTGCCGCCGCTTCCAGCCTCCATCCGCGCATGAGCCTCACCGTAAAGGACCCGGCTCTTGTGAAAAATGGGCGAATCAGGGGAGTTGATATACTTGGGCGGCGTAAAGCTGCCCCGGTCGGGCGGACGCAGATGCTCCGGCAGGATTCGCCCGCCAAAAGCCACACAGCGTCCCCGCCGGTCCGTCACCGGAAAAATGATCCGCCCCCGGAAGAACGCGTAGGGTCCGCGCGACTGATCAGATGTCTTTGCCACACCGGCGGCCAGCATATCCTGCGGCGAAAAACCTTTACCTTTCAGATGGCTAAGTAAAAGCTGGGGCTCCTCAGGCGAAAAACCTATCCGATAAGAGCCGATGATCTCCTCGTTCAGCCCGCGGCCATGCGTGTAATCCAAAGCCTGTCGGTTGCGCGGTTCATACAGGCAATCCTGAAAAAATTTTGCGGTCTCATCCATAAGGGCCAGAAGATCCCGCCTACCCTTTTCACGCTCCGCGTCCTGAGGGTTTTCGCGCGGAACCTGCATCCCCGCCTGCGCTGCCAGAATCTCAACCGCCTCAGGAAAGGCCAGATTATCGTGTTGCATAAGGAAGCCGACGGCATCCCCATGCGCCCCGCAACCGAAACAATGATAAAAATGCTTGTCGTCGCTGACAGTAAAGGACGGAGTCTTTTCCCTGTGAAACGGGCAGCAGCCTTTAAATTCTCGCCCAGCGCGAACAAGCTTGACCTTGCGCCCGATAATCTCGGATAAAGTCAGCCGACTGCGGAGCTCATCCAAAAAGCCTGCGGGAACGGACATGAAAACAAACCAAATAATCAAAAAGTGAACGTAACGATACTAGCATTCTTTTTTCGGTGTGAAAAAGACAAGAAAAACCTATGAAAGCAGAGCGCTTTTCACATAAATTCATTGCAAATACAGAAGCCAGTATGTACTATGCGGCAACCCGGCGAATAAAATATAGCTTACCTGCTATATTTTTTAGCAAAGATTTTACCGGAACTGATAGAAGCGAAGACTCGCAGGATACAAAAAAATGCCAGAAGTATTCAGAAAAAACTGCAAAATCAAGGTGATAGAGTACGGAGATAACTACCGTCCATCGCCCTTCTGGCATGATTTGCTTAAAAAGGCCAGATCGCTTTTCCTTAAAAAAACCACATAAATTTTGTGTGTTTTTTAAATCAGGCAAGCTTCTTTTTTACCGCAGACCCCGCTTTGGCCATATCGACCTGGCCGGCATAGCGTTCCTTGAGAACCCCCATGACCTTGCCCATGTCCTTGATTCCGACGGCCCCGACCTCGCCAATAATCGTGGCGATAAGATCTTCAACCTCCGCGTCAGGCAACTGACGCGGCAGAAATCCTCGAATAATCTCGATCTCGCCCTCTTCACGCTCTGCAAGGTCATCGCGCCCCGCTTCGCTGTATTGACGCGAAGAGTCCTGACGCTGTTTGATCATAGACGACAAAAGCTGCAAAATCTCGGAGTCTTCAATCCCCTCGGTGCGGCCTTGCCCGACCGCGCCAATATCCCGGTCTTTGATGGCCGCCATGATAAGCCGAACCGTAGAAACAGCTAGTTTATCCTGCCGCTTAAGCGCTTCTTTGAGGGCAGTATTAATTTCTGTACGCTTTTGCAATTTTTTTCCTTTTCTTTTCGCTCAAAAGGCTTTAGGAACAGTGTCTCTAGCAAGACCTGCTAAATCATTGCTGGAGAGCCCGCCGATAATGTCTGATCTGTCTTACGCAAAACGCCCCCAAAATGCAACTGCCGTTCTCGTTCTATCCGATGGCTCTGTATTCTGGGGAAGCGGCCTTGGCGCGCACGCAAAAACCGTGGGCGAAGTCTGTTTTAATACGTCGATGACCGGCTATCAGGAAGTCCTGACGGACCCCAGCTATGCCGGACAGATCATCACCTTCACCTTCCCTCATATCGGTAATGTCGGCACCAACCGGGAAGATATAGAAACAATCAACCCCGCTGCGCTCGGCCTTGTGGTCCGCGAAGATATCACGACCCCGTCAAACTGGCGTTCCGGAAAGCCGCTCAATGAATGGCTTCTTGAATTCGGCCTGCCCGGAATATGCGGTGTCGATACAAGAGCCCTGACCCGCCGTATAAGGGACAAGGGCGCCCCCAACGGTGTGCTGTTTCACAATCCTGCCGGCGAATTCGATATCCCGGCCTTGATCGAAGAAGCCAAATCCTGGCCCGGCCTCGAAGGCATGGACCTCGCAAAAGATGTCTCGTGCACCCAGATGTATAAATGGGATGAAACGCTCTGGTCGCTTAAAGACGGATACGGACGACAGAGCGCACCGATCCTGAAAGTTGTGGCGATCGACTACGGCGCAAAACGAAACATTCTAAGATGCCTCGCCTCCGCTGGCTGCGAAGTAACAGTCGTTCCCGCTAACGCAAACGTTCAGGAAATACTGTCACACAAACCCGATGGTGTCTTTTTGTCGAACGGCCCCGGCGACCCGGAAGCTACAGGCAAATACGCAGTGCCGGTAATCCGTGAACTCATGGATAAAAACGTTCCGATTTTCGGAATATGTCTCGGGCATCAGCTTCTGGCGCTGGCCCTCGGCGGCAAAACACAAAAAATGCACCTCGGCCACCGCGGGGCCAATCATCCCGTGAAAGACCTAATGACCGGAAAAGTGGAAATCACCTCACAGAACCATGGCTTTCAGGTGGTGGCTGAAAGCCTGCCGGGCAATGTCGAGGTCACGCATATCAGCCTTTTCGACGGCACAAACGAAGGACTACGCGTCAAAGATAAGGCGGCATTCTCTGTGCAATATCACCCTGAAGCTTCACCGGGGCCGCAGGACAGTCATTACCTTTTTGACCGCTTTGTGAAGAGTATGAAAAAATAAGGGCTACAAAAATCGACCGCAGCAACATTAAAGCCTATGGTGAGAGAATGATGAGCAAGAAAAAAATCATAACGTTGTTCTTGGCATGTTTATCCGGCTTCTTGCTTTACACAGGGCAAGCTAAAGCCATATGCGCCTGTGAGCAGGCAGCACCCGAAGTGCAAGAAGCAGCCGCAGATGCCATTTTTATTGGCAAGACGATTGGTCCTACGGAAGCCGCCGGAAACGGCATTTGGACAACCCTTGTTGTGGAAAGTATGAAAAAAGAGACCGAGGCAGCAAAAATAATTATGGCCGCCACGGTTATGCCCGGCGAACAACGCGTGCGCATCGCGCAAAGGCTATCGAACTGCAATTTCGTTTTTGAAGCAGATAAAACTTATCTTGTTTACGCGATCATAGCACAGTCTGAGAAGGGCGTCGGCTACCTTTCAACTGGGCAATGCGCGGGCACAAAGGAAATCACCGAAGAGCCTCAGGCGCAAGAAGATCTGCCGGAACAAAAAAGCGAAGAGCAAACCGAAAATAAGGGACAGTAACCAGAGCTATGCCAAAAAGAACGGATATAAAATCGATCTGCATCATCGGAGCGGGCCCCATCATCATCGGTCAGGCATGTGAGTTTGACTACTCGGGAACGCAGGCCTGTAAAGCGTTGAAAGAGGAAGGCTACCGGATCATTCTGGTCAATTCCAACCCGGCAACAATTATGACGGACCCGGAACTGACCGACGCGACCTATGTCGAGCCGATCACGCCGGAAATCGTGGCAAAAATTCTTGAAAAGGAGCGTCCGGACGCGCTGCTTCCCACTATGGGCGGTCAGACGGCCCTGAACACCGCGCTTGCTCTCGCTAAAAACGGCACTCTTGACCGTCTCGGGATCGAGTTGATCGGCGCAGACCAGCAGGCAATTGAAAAAGCCGAGGACCGCGAGAAATTCAAAGTATGCATGGATGAGCTAGGCCTGGAATCTGCAAAAAGCGTGGTCGTAAAAAGCCTCGAAGAAGCGCGTCAGGCGATTGAAAAGATCGGCTTACCATCCATTATCCGTCCATCCTTTACACTCGGCGGCACGGGCGGAGGCATCGCTTATAACAAGGAAGACTACGAAAAAATCGTCCGTGAAGGTCTGGATGCCTCTCCGACAAGCGAAGTTCTTATTGAGGAATCCCTCCTAGGCTGGAAAGAATACGAGATGGAGGTCGTCCGCGACAAAAACGACAACTGCATCATCGTCTGCTCGATTGAAAACGTCGATCCGATGGGCGTTCATACAGGGGATTCAATCACCGTCGCACCGGCTTTGACGCTGACCGACAAGGAATACCAGATCATGCGCAACGCCTCCATCGCAATCCTGCGCGGAATCGGCGTTGAAACGGGCGGCTCGAACGTGCAGTTCGCTGTCAATCCCGAAAACGGCCGCATGATTGTAATCGAAATGAACCCGCGCGTTTCGCGCTCCTCGGCTCTTGCCTCCAAGGCCACAGGCTTCCCGATTGCCAAGATTGCTGCAAAACTGGCCGTCGGCTTCACGCTCGACGAACTGGCAAACGACATTACGGGTGGGCGTACTCCAGCCTCATTCGAGCCGACAATTGACTATATCGTGACCAAAGTGCCCCGCTTCGCGTTCGAAAAATTTAAAGGCACGGAAACGATCCTCACCACCGCCATGAAGTCGGTCGGCGAAGTCATGTCCATCGGGCGCAGCTTCGAAGAATCGCTGCAAAAAGCGATGCGCTCTCTCGAAAAGGGTCTGACGGGACTTAATCCTTTGCCAGTACGCGGGACCAAAGGCGCCGACGACATCGCCTTGCGCGACCAGCTGATTGCGGCAATTGCAAAACCAACGCCGCAGCGTATTCTGTATGTCGCTGAAGGTTTGCGGCAGGGGCTCAGCATTCAGGAAGTCCAAAGCATCTGCAAATACGATCCCTGGTTCCTTGAACGTATCGCCAACATTGTCCGCGCGGAAAAAGAAATCCTCGAAAACGGCCTTCCCGTCAACGCCGAAGGCTGGATGAAAGTTAAAAAGCTCGGCTTCTCCGACGCCCAGCTTGCACAACTGATGAAGGTGCCCGAAGCCAACGTGCGCAAAGCCCGTCATGCCCACAATGTTCACCCCGTTTATAAGCGCGTCGATAGCTGCGCGGCGGAAATCCCGTCTGAAACGGCCTATATGTATAGCTGTTACGAGGGCAATGGCCTCGAACCTGCCGAAAACGAGATTGAACCGACCAATAAAAAGAAAATTGTTATCCTTGGCGGCGGCCCGAACCGTATCGGTCAGGGTATAGAATTCGACTATTGCTGCGTCCACGCCGCCTACGCGCTCAAGGAAGCGGGCTATGAAACCATCATGGTCAACTGCAACCCTGAGACCGTATCCACCGACTACGACACATCCGACCGTCTCTACTTTGAGCCCCTGACCGAGGAAGACGTGGTAGAACTGATCCACGCCGAACAGAAAAACGGCGAGGTTCTGGGCGTAATCGTCCAACTTGGGGGACAAACGCCACTCAAGCTCTCGCAGTGCCTGCAAAAGCACGGCATTCCCATTCTGGGCACCGACCCCGACGCGATCGACCTCGCGGAAGACCGCGAACGCTTCCAGAAGCTCCTGAAAAAACTCGACCTGCGCCAGCCGCCGAACGCGCTGGCCCGCTCCAAACAGGAAGCACTCAATATTGCTGAGGAAATCGGCTTCCCCATCGTCATCCGCCCCTCTTACGTTCTGGGCGGTCAGGCGATGGAGATTGTCAACAACATGGGCGAACTCGACGAATACATCAACACCGCCGTGCGCGTGTCGGGCGACACCCCGGTCCTGCTTGATCGCTACCTCAAAAGCGCCATTGAGATCGACGTGGACGCGCTCTGTGACGGCGAAGAGGTTTTCGTCGCTGGTATCATGGAGCATATCGAGGAGGCAGGCATCCACTCGGGCGACTCCATGTGCGTCCTGCCGCCCCACTCTCTTCCGGCTGATACAATCGCAAGCATCGAGGAGCAGACGGTCAAACTGGCCAAGGCGCTCAAGGTTAAGGGGCTGATGAACGTCCAGTTCGCCGCGCGTAAGAATGAGGAAACAGGCGAATTCGATATCTATATTCTGGAGGTAAACCCCCGCGCATCCCGAACCGTTCCGTTTGTGGCAAAGGCCACGGGCGTTCCGGTCGCCAAGATCGCCGCGCGCATCATGGCGGGCGAGAAACTCTCAAGCTTCAGAAATATGCTGGTAGGGATGAGCAAAACACACTCGGCCGTGAAGGCGCCCGTCTTCCCCTTCAACCGCTTCCCGGGCGTCGATCCGCTTCTCGGGCCGGAAATGAAATCGACAGGCGAAGTTATCGGCCTCGACACAGACCTTGCCCACGCGATCGCAAAATCCATGCTCGGCGCGGGCATCAAGCTGCCCGTCTCAGGAACCGTCTTCCTCTCTGTCAAGGATTCCGACAAGGAAGCGGCCGCGCAAATCGCCCGCGATTTGCTCGATATCGGATTCGATATCATCGCAACGGGCGGAACCTGTAAGTTCCTCCAGGAACGCGGCCTGAAGGTTCAGCGCATCAACAAAGTGCTCGAAGGCCAGCCGCATATCGTGGACGCCATCATCAACGGCAAGATCCAGATCGTGATCAACACGACGACGAAAAGCTCGCAGGCCCTCGCGGACTCATCGTCGATCCGCCGCATGGCACTGATGAACAAGATCCCCTACTACACCTTGATGACAGCCTCCAAGGCCGCCGTCGAGGCGATCAAGGCGATCAAGGCGCGGGAACTAACAGTCGCGCCACTGCAATCCTACTTTGAAAAACCCAATTCAAAGAAGGCCGTAGCCTAGCCAAGAGGATCATTCTTGACGCCCCCGCCCCGATACAGTAGCCTCGGGGTGTGGTCAGACACGCTTATGTTTTTCACCCCGCCCATGATCCGGGCGGGATGTTTGTTTTTTAAAGACTAATTTTTACAGGACGATAAGATCATGGAACTGATCCCGTTGACAAAAGAAGGCTACACAAGGCTCGAAGGCGAGCTAAAGAATCTCAAGAGCGTCCAGCGCCCCGCTGTGATTCAGGCGATTGCCGAAGCGCGTGCCCATGGCGATCTGTCTGAAAATGCCGAATACCACGCCGCGCGGGAACAGCAAAGCTTTATAGAGGGTCGGATCCAGGAACTCGAAGCCGTAATCGGCCGCGCTCAGGTGATTGATCCTGCAAGCATGAGCGGCCAGACCGTAAAATTCGGTGCGACCGTAACGGTCGTAGATGAAGAAACGGACGATGAGGAGACATATCAACTGGTCGGCGATTACGAGTCTGACACCGAAAAAGGCCGCCTTTCGATCAGCGCACCGGTCGCCCGCGCCTTGATAGGTAAGGCAGTCGGCGATCTCGTAAAAGTTAAGACGCCCAAAGGCATCCGCGTCTACGAAATTCTTGACGTTAAATACAAATAAGTATGATTAAGCCAGTGTGCTCAGCCGCTGCTGGTCAGCGGAAAGCGTTGCGCCTGAATTGTTGGCAAGAAAAGTACCGACATCCTTTGCAGCCGCCTCGGCTTGCGAGAGATTAAGCGCTTCCTCAGAAATCTTCACCTCATCCACAGGGCCGCTTCGGGTTTCTTGTTTTTCGGAAGCTTTCTGGGTCTCTTGCGTTTTGCGGGTATTCTGGATCGGCTGCCCTGATCCTGCGGGATTGATGGAATCAACCATGGCGTAACACTCTCCTGAAACGCTTGCGGCCTTCTGAGGGCCTGCTTGTAATTTTTGGGCTATGCGTAAAGCCCCTGACCAAGGTCGATCATACAACCAAATGCCTAAAATTGCATAAACTTTATGGCAAGCGTAAGCCGAAGCGCCTTAAACGGCGGCTCCAAAGCATAGCGCGGGCTAAATATATTATATTTCAATTCCTTAACATGGTTGAAATACAAATCGGACAGTTTCGATACAGCACCAAGAAAGGGGTGTTCAGGACGCATGCCGCTGGTCCGCGCACCAGCAACCTCGGCCAGCAAAGCAGGCAAGTTTTCAAGACCTTGACCACGATAGAGGCCGGATTTTTTAACCCCATGCCGCTCCATGAGGTCTTCAGGCAGATAACATCGCTCCTGCGCAGCCAATGCGCCAACGCTGCGCAGCAATCCGGCCAGCGCGTAATTGACCGCCACCGGATAGACCGGCTCCATCTCCGGCTCGCCCCCGGCGATTTGGACAGCCAGCTTATAAAGGGGCGTGGACGTAAAATCGCAATAATTCAGCAAGCCCTCAAGATTGGCCGGGCACACATTCTCAAGATCGAACTCCCGCGCATAAGACAAAGTATCGAAATGCTCCTGCGGCAAATCATAAAGCCGGATCGCCTCGGCCAGTTCCTGCAAAACCTCATGCTCGGAAACTCCCTGCCCCGCATAGATCCGGCCGATCTCGTCCCGCCACCATTGCAGCCGGATGAGGCCGAGCGTGCTATCGCTGACCACTTCGCGTGTCTTGGCGATTTCATGGTTGAACGCGAACAGAGCCCATAACCCCGCCCGACGGTCCGGCGGCGCAAACAACGAAAGCAGAAAGCGATCCGGGTCATGTTCCCGGACGAGCCGTCCGCAGGCCGTAAGCTCGGGGTTTTTCAAAGCCAATCCTGCCGATAATCCTTGAGAAATTGCGCAAAATCACTAGTGTAGCGTTAGCAGCTTTTACAGATCATGAAAAGCAGGAGAAGACCATGGCTTTTGAACTTCCGAAACTGCCCTACGCCTACGATGCGCTGGCGCCTTATATGTCCGCCGAGACTCTGGAATTCCACCACGACAAGCACCACAACGCCTACGTGGTCAAGGGGAACGAACTGGCGCAGGCTGCGGGCCTTGCGGATAAAACACTGGAACAGGTTGTCGTCTCGTCTTTCAAAAATCCGGCGCAAGCGGGCCTGTTCAACAACGCAGGCCAGCACTGGAACCATATCCATTTCTGGCACTGGATGAAAAAGGACGGCGGCCCGAAAAACGGCAAGGCCATCCCCACCAACCTCGAAAGCATGATCAAGGAGTCTTTCGGCTCGTATGACACGTTCCGGGGTAAGTTCATCGAGGCGGGAATGACGCAATTCGGCTCCGGCTGGTGCTGGCTGATCCTCGATGCGAACGGCAAGCTGGACGTTATGAAGACTCCGAACGGCGAAAACCCGCTCGCGCATGGAAAAACGGCCCTGCTCGGCTGCGATGTCTGGGAACACAGCTATTACATCGACTACCGCAACGCCCGCCAGAAATATCTGGAAGCCTTCATGGACAATCTCGTGAACTGGGAATACGTAGCGGAGTTATTTGAAAAGGGCCCGGTCAAAATCGCGGCATAAGCATAAAAAAGGGGGCCCGCTAAGACCCCTTTTTAAATTCTGTGTTTTTCTAAGGCTTGCACGCTTGCTGGACCAGCGGATTACTGGCCGAATTCTCGCAAAGCTTCTCGCGCTGATCAGCCGGCATATTGCGAACCCGCTCGATAAACGATTGGGCGCGCGCGTCGTACTCAGTCTGCGCCCCCTCTTGTGCTGCCCGGACTCTCTCATCGGTATTCCCAAGACGCTTGGCGGCTTCAGTCGTCACGGCTTGCTCAATCCGGATATTGATCGTACGTTCGATCTCACGTTGCCGCTCAGGTGAAAGCGCGCTAAATCCATCGGCGACTTGATTAATCGATGCCTGCACACCCAGCATGATGGCGTCTTTTTGAGCCTCGGTCACATTCTGCGCCGTAGCGGGTGCAAAACCCTGAACACGCTGCACAATTCCATCTGTCAGACGCTGGATTTCCTGCTGACGTTGCTCTGGTGTAAGACTCGAATTTCTCCTAACTAGGTCCGTGATCGCTTCTCGGGCATCCCTCATGACTGCGTTCCTCTGCGTGGGCGTCAAGGCTGTCCCGCCGGATGTGACGATGTCAGGAATACGCTGAACGGTCCGTGCGATCTCATTGATGCGCTGCTCGGGCGTAAGACTATTACTCGGGTCAAGAAGTACGCCAACTGTGCTCCGAACCCCTTGAATAAGCGTCTGGCGTTGCGCATCCATAGCCGAGCCGCCCGATTGCCCTCCGCCTTGCTGCGCAAGAATCTCAGGAATGCGTTGGCGGATCTGACCGTAATCGACATTAAGATGCTGCAAAGCCTGCTGACGGCCGCGTTCTACATCGCCTTGGATATCGACGGTTTTCTTCTTCTCATACTCACTGCTATAAGCCGTACCCAGAGAAACTTTGGCCCGAGCGAGTGCGGCCACTGGGTCGCTGGAAGCGCTACGGCGCATCTCGTCCATAACGTTGGCGTAGCTGGCGTAACCGGCACCGCGCCAGGCGCCGACAACCTCGTTCATCTGTGCGGGGGTTAGCTTGTTCTCTTGCGGACCGCCGGACTGCGCACTGTTCCGAATATAATCAAGCACCGTTTTTGCGCGATTGTAGTCCTCTGCCAAGTCGTTTCCGGTTGGCAGTATTCCGAGTTCAGAGAGGTTTTTTGGTTGAACCCCGCCGGCGGTAGCCGTGACAGATTGCCGAAATTGCGCCGAAATAGGCGCAATACTCTCAAGTGCGGGGCGGACACCGAGCATACGCCCAGTGACCATGCCGGAGTGCTCGGTGATGGTCATAGTCGGATCAACCATCTTTTTTCGGACGAAATCGGCAATAATATCGCGATGCCCGGGGGAAGCCCTTAAAGCTTCTAGAACACGGGTCTGCGTCTCAACGCTCTGTGCGCGGTTATCGTTACCTATGATGGTGTTAAGATCACTGATCGCACGCGAAGCCACGCGCATCTGGTCTTTATTATCCTTGGCTGCGGTAATGTCGCTTGCCGAAACCGCGCCCGCCCTGTTGACTTCAACAAGAAAAGCCGCTCGATCCAGCGCCGTACCGCCCGGTAATGTTGGATTTCCACCCGCCATGACTCAATCAATCCCTAAATATCGTTTTTAATTATAATAGCCTCAACCAACGCCCACTATAACGCTTGAGGCAAAAAGATGCAAATAAAGGCCACCCTAACCACCTAAAACAGGCAGCAAAGCCGCAGCAACCCTGCGCCCTTCGGTCATAAGGACATTGTAAGTCCGGCAAGCCGCCCCGGTATCCATCGCTTCCGCATTGATATTCAGTGACTTAACGAATTTTAGCAGGGCCGGAGCCAAAAAAACGTGCTGTGCGCCCGTTCCGAGGATCAGAATGTCAATTTGACCCTGAAATTCCTCAAAACACTCAAAATCCTGAGCCTGCAAGGCCTCGGCATCAAGAGCGGAGACATTCCAGACAAACGTGGCCGGGGAAGTGACGATGATACCGCCTTCATAACGTGTCCCGCTGACCTTAAAGCCCCCATCGGCATAGCTCTGGATAATCTGCTGCCCCTTTTTGATCAGCGGCGTGACATCCATCTCAGGCGGACTCGGCAGCCTTGGGGTCTGACAAATCGTCCTTATGGGGACGTATACCAAGACAGACAAGAACGGGTGCGGCAACGTAGATAGAGGAATAGGTGCCCACAATAATCCCGAAAATAAGCGCGTACACAAAACCTCTGATGACCTCGCCGCCAAACACATACAACGCCATCAAGGCCAGCAAGGTTGTAAAAGACGTCATCGTCGTGCGCGTTAAGGTTTCATTGATGGCCCGGTTAATAAGCTCCGGAAGCGGCTTTTTCTTGTATTTCCGCATATCCTCGCGAATGCGATCAAAAACGACAACCGTGTCGTTCACAGAATAACCGGCGACCAAAAGAATGGCGGCCAGAGTCGAAAGATTAAACTCCATCTGTGTAAGTGAGAATAAACCAATCGTCAGGATGACGTCATGCAAGGTCGTCGCAATTGTTGCAGAAACGGCGAATTGCCACTCAAACCGCGCCCAGATATAAGCCATAATGGCCAGAATGGAGAGGCTGATTGCCCACAAACCCTGAACCTTGAGCTCATCACCAACCTGCGGCCCTACATACTCGACACGCCGATAATCTACCTGCCCGTCTTTAAAAAACTCGGCCAGCGCCGAGCGCACAGCCTCAATCGCCTTCGTCTGCGCGGTAGGACAAGGCTCAGGGTCGGTGCTCTTGCGGTTAGCCTCTACGCATGCCTCATAGGCAGCCCGGGTCTGATCCGTTTCCGCCTGCTGTGCTAGACGGATAAGCAAATCGCGTTCTTGCCCGAATTCCTGAATCGAGATGTCACCAAGCTTTAATGCATTCAAAGCTTCGCGAAGCGCTTCCAGATCGGGCTTTATCGGGGCTTCAATTTCAATCGCTGTACCGCCAGTGAAATCGATGCCGAAATTAAGGCCGCGCGTGGCAAGCATAAAAAAAGTTCCCAATACAAGAAAGATTGAGAGCACGTAAGCGATACGACGATAGCGATAGAAATTAAAATCGATCGTATCGGGAATGATTTTTATACCGCGCATAATCTATCCCCTATATCGGCACAACGGCGCCGGACTTTGCGCGTTGCAACCAGAAAACAACAAAAAGCCGCGTTAACATGATGGCGGAAAACATAGATGTAACAATCCCGATCCCGAGCGTGACCGCAAAACCTTTGATAGGTCCGGCCCCGAAAGCGAACAGAATGATCGCCGCAATCAGTGTCGTAAGGTTGGCGTCTACAATCGTTGACATCGCCTTGCTGTAACCCGTATCGATCGCAGAAATATTCGAACGCCCGGCCCGCAACTCCTCGCGGATACGCTCGAAGATAAGAACGTTTGCATCAACAGCCATACCAACGGTCAGCACGATCCCGGCTATACCCGGAAGCGTAAGAGTCGCCTGAAGAACAGAGAGCAGACCGATAATCAGTGCAACGTTAACAAGTAAAGCGATATCGGCCAGAAAACCGAAGAATCCGTATGAAAAAATCATAAACAGCAAAACAAGTCCCAAACCGTAAAGGCTTGCAGTTTTGCCGGCCTCAACCGAATCCGCCCCCAGAGAGGGACCAACTGAGCGCTCCTCAACCACGTTCATCGGTGCGGGCAAGGCACCGGCTCGAAGCAAGAGAGCCAGATCGTTAGCCGTTTGAACCGTAAAGCTCCCTGAAATCTGCCCCTGGCCGCCACAAATGGGCTCGCGGATAACAGGAGAGCTGATGATTTCGTTATCGAGAACAATAGCAAAAGGCTTGTTCACATTCGCCCGCGTAACGTCACAGAATTTACGCGCACCGACCGCATCAAGCCGGAAACTAACGACCGTCTCGCCGTTCTGATCAAAACTGGGCTGTGCGTTTTCAAGCATGTCGCCGGTGATCACGGGACGACGGCTAACATCCAGCTTCGCGCCTGGCTCTTCAAGCATAGGCAGACTCATCTCACCTGCGCCCCGCCGACCCGTAGCGTTCACCAAATGAAAGCCAAGCTTCGCCGTTTTACCGATGATACGTTTAACATCTTCCGCTTTTGCGCCGGGAACCTGCAATAGAACGCGGTTCTCGCCTTGCCTTTGAATTGTGGGCTCAGTGGTACCCATCTGGTCAACGCGGCGGCGAACGATTTCGATCGACTGATCCAGAACCTGATCTTGTATTTCCTTGATCTGAGACTCATCCATCGTGGCATCGATAACAAGCCCGTCCTCGGAGGTCGTAACCAAATAGCGAGCATCGATAGCCCTGACCACACCGCGTGCTTGTTCGCTTAAACTTGTATCCTTGAGGGTAATCCGGGCGCCCGTAGGCAAAGTTCCAAGCTTCTGATACCCGATTTTCGCCTCAAGCAAACCGTTCCTGATTTCCTGCTCCAAAAACTCAGCCCGTTCGCGGTAAACAAAGTCAAGATCGACCTCAAACAGAAGATGCGCCCCGCCGCGAAGGTCGAGCCCAAGATTAATGGTGCTTTTTGGAAAACCGGCAGGAAGATTGTCTGACATCCACTGTCGCCCGGAATCGCCGACAAAGTTAGGCAGAGTATACAGAATGCCCCAAAGCGATACCGCAAAAATCAGGAGGGTCTTCCAAAGAGGAATACGAATCATCAGGGGTTACTTCTTTTCAGCCTTGGCCGCTTTGGCATCATTCGCGACAGGTTTAAGAAGATCCTCGGTCTTGCCCTGAATCGTTGATCGGAGAGCCGTAACTTTCAGGCCGTTCCCCAGATCGATTAGAACTTCACGGTCATCAATGATCTTATCGATCTTGCCCACCAAACCGCCACCAGTGATAACCCGGTCGCCCTTTTTAAGGTCGGACAGCATATCGCTATGCTCCTTAAAGCGCCGCTGCTGTGGCATAATCAGAAGGATATAGAACAAAAAGACAAGAATACCGACAAGAGCGATATTCCAGAAAAACGCTTCTCCAGCGGTCGGCGCATCGGCGAGCGCGTCAAGCTGATCGGCGTTCTCGGCGGCGGCGGCATAAGCTTTTGCAATGAGCATAAATTCTGCTCCCAAAGGGTAAAATCATAACAGACGCTGAATATAGCGGCATAAAAGCCAAAATCAAGCCCCGCGGCGAAGCCACCCCTAAAGAGCCGTTCGAAAAGCGCCCATTCGACCGGCCCGAGCGGCGGTGCGTAAAGAGGAGAACGCGCCCAAAAGGAACAGAAATGCGCCCGCCGCCAGACCGCCGCTAAGGCTCCAGTTGAATATCCCCCGGTCGATGATCGCGTCCTTGGGCCGGTCCGGCGGATAGAGAACCTGAACCTGATCCTTGCGCTTCATCGTAGGCGAACTGGCCCCCACACTGTCCTCAAAGCGCACATCTTGCCCCCCTAAATCCTTAAATCGGACAACCGCATGGTAAACATAACCATCATCGGTACTTTTACTCCTAAGATCGACCACTTCGCCCCCGGTCCTGATGCCATTTTGGGACAAAGCCAGCATGCTCTCCCCGGCGTAATAAGAGCCCGCGCCAAGCCCCAGCCCGATCAAAAGCATGATCAGCCCGGAAATACGATAGGCTCGCCGCTGCTTGGGGATTCCCGTACGAATCTCCTCCGGCGTCATCAATCGCCCCTTCTTGCTTGCATCGTCCATGGTTATGGTAAAATTTTCATTGCTCAGAAACTCACCGCTACGAAAGGCTTTCCAGCCCTTCTCCCGCTCAGCTTTTGGAATTTTTTCCAAAAAGAGCATGAGCTGGTAACCGGCAAACCCCACCCCGGCTAAAAGCAGCGCAATCATTCCCAAAGAAAACCGGAACTGCGAAACGGCCACATACCCAATAAACAGCCCCGGCAAAAGAAAAATAAGCCCAAGAACCAGCCAAACAAGGCTGGCCTTTTTGACCTTCGGCGGATGCCCGGGAAACATCAGAAGCCTTGCGCGCGTCCCCGGCAGGGTATGCAGAAAATAGGCTCCTGTACCGACAGAGTCGACATATTCGGCGCGCTCGCCTTGAGGGGTGTGGTATTCGTATACAGGATAGAAAGCATCCTGCGTAGCAACAGCCCCCCCGGAGCCAATCGAACCCTTTCGCCTGCTGAAAAAGAATATAAGACAAAAAATAAGAATGAAAAGGACGCTAAAACCCATAAAGGCGATGGCGATGCCCATATTGTGCCAGAAATCGGCAATCACGAACCACTCAGGGTCGTCGGGGTCATAATAAACGCCGATCCCCTGCCCTTCATCATATGAGGGCGCCCCACCATAGCTTATGGAATCCTTGACTTCCCGGCTCTCGCCTTTGCGGTCGGTAAAACGGATGACTGTCGAATTACTGGAGTCTCCGTCAGAATCAGTTGTAGTTTCGTTCCGAACGACAACGGCATCGGCATACATTCCGTTCGTCGTTAAATCATAGTACCCATAAGCAAACCATGCCCCGATGCCTCCAAAAATCAGAGGAAAGAGAATAAAGAAAAAGCCAAAAACAAGAAGAGCACCATGGGAGTTCTGACCTTCAGAGTCAGGGGTTTCGGCTTCCCATTTGGAAGTCTGAACAACACGCAAACCAACCACTCGCCCCTCTATTCTACGGGCACAAAAGCGCCAATAAAAATGATGGGCTAACATTCCGCCGCCGATCAGCAGAAACACGCTGGCCATCAGCATAAGACCAAGCGCATTCCAAGCCTCCAGTACGGAGAAAATGAGATCAAACATGATGAGCCCTAAACACGTTCCACATCGGTTTTGAGAAGGTAAAGCCCAGCGACCATAAGCACGATTCCGCCGACGAACGGCTCATACTGGTAACCATAAAAATACGTAGAAAAAAGCATCGTCACTCCCCCAAGCAAGAGCAGGACGGCGACGGTCGTTTTAAGTTTGTGCTCCTGACGGGATTGCGTCATTCGTGAAGTCCCGCGAAGAGGGGTAGAGTATTTTGAGGGTTTGACCGTCCGCAAATCGCGACCGGAGGGAAGAACGCCACCGCGAGACGAAGGAACAGATGAGCTGCGCTTCACCGAAGAAGAGTTAGAAGTTTGGCTGGGCCTTTGCCCCGCCTTGGCGACGGAGCCACCCGGATTTTTGGAACTTCGCTGCAACTTACCTAAAAGCGCCTTCACGGCCTCGGGATTATTTTTGTAGATATCCGGGTTGCGGCGGACCTCGTCCATGAGCTTGACGACCACATCTTTGAAGCGGAACAATCGCATAACGATGAAGACGGGAATCAGCAGGGGAAAAAGCCAAAGCGCGAGCGGCAGGACGCTCTCTATCAACATGGCAGCGATATCCATGCCTGTCCTCGTTATTTCTCAATATAGTTCACAGGGTTAAGAGCCTCTGTACCGCGCCGCACCTCGAAATGCAACTGCGGCGAAGCAACCGACCCTGTTGACCCAACCGTCCCGATCGTCTCGCCGCGTTTAACGGTCTGGCCTCTGGTCACCATCATTTTATCCATATGCCCATAGGCCGTCATCCATTGCCCCTGATGGCGCAGAAGAACGAGATTGCCCGAACCCTTAAGCTCGTTCCCGGCATAAACCACAACGCCGTTCTCCGCCGCACGTACGGGCGTACCCCTCGCCGCGCCGATATTGATCCCGTCATTATGCAGCCCGCTTTTCTTGGGCCCGAAGGCCGAGACGATCTGGCCGCTAACCGGGCGCATAAACACGGCTCCCGAACGCGGCGGCGGCGTTGTCAAAACGGCCTTGTTGGCGGTGGAGGTTGGCTTTTCGGTTGCGCGCGGATCGGGTGGAGGAACCGGCGCGATCGCAGCAGAAGAAACCGCAGAAGGTGGCGGCGCCAGAGCTTCTCCGCGGATCGGCGCAGGAACCTGAGGCGGAGGGCTGTACGCCGGGGCCATCCGCGCCATAACCGGGGTTTTCTGAGCCTTGCGGCTCAACGAAGGCAGCCGCAAAACCTGCCCCGTACGCAACGTATAGGGGGGCTGCATCCGGTTAAGCTTGGCAAGCTCGGAGCTGTTCACGTTGAACAGGCGCGAAACCGTGTAAAGCGAATCCCCGTCCCGCACACGGTATTCCTGCGGCGGCGGCAGAGTCACACGCTGCCCCTCCTTCAAGCGGAACGGCGCCCGCAATTCATTGACGATAATGATATCCTGCACAGAAATATTGTAACGCTTGGAAAGCCCATACACGGTTTCCCCCGAAAGAGCGTTATGAACGCCCGCGCTGCCCGCGCCGGGACTCTGCCCGAAATTGGAAACGGGCGCGGGTTGCTGCGTACCCAGGCAGGCCGCCAGTAAAAGCATAATAGGAAGAATGAACAACGCAGGACGCATTTTCATACGCGGATCATACATGAAAATGCCCGGAAATGCATCGCCTTTTGATGAAAAGCCCAAAGAATTCAGGGACTAAGACGAAACGGCGGCATTCATGTCGTTTACGCCGAACGAAACGTCCGGCAGCAAAGGCACAAAACGCACCGGCATCAAATCACGGATTGCCGTGGATTCCTCGGTCTCCCGTTTATAACGGCGCAGCATCTGCTCCCCCGGCTCGCCAACCGGAATAACCATAACGCCCCCAACCTTAAGCTGGTCGAACAGCGCGGCGGGCGGCTTCTCCCGCGCGGCGGCGGTCACGATGATCTTGTCGAACGGCGCCTGCTGGATACCGTTGATGACCGGCCAGCCCTTCATCCCGTCGGCGGCAATCGCCGTGAAATTCCGCACGCGCAGAGCGTTGAGCCGCGCCTCCGCCTCTTCCAGCAGCGCCTTATGCCGTTCGATGGTGTAAACCCGGCGGCAGATATACGCCAGAATCGCGGTCTGATACCCGCACCCCGTACCGATTTCCAGAACCTTGTCCATATCGGTAAGCTCCAGCGCCTGTGTCATCGTGGCGACCACAAGCGGCTGACTGATCGTCTGGCCCAGACCGATGGGCAAAGCCATATCCTCCCAGGCCTGATCGGTCAGGTGGTCGGGCACAAACGCCTCGCGTGCCACGCGCTCCATAGCGCTGAGAACCCCCGTGTCGGTGATTCCCCGCTGGCGCAGATGCATAAGAAGGCGGATACGTTTATTGGCGGCTTGAGTGTTCATGGATACGCAACATTGACTGGAAAAAAATATACCTTATACCCGGCCCGCCTCACAGGGGAAAACCGGATTTCATGCACAACGGGCAACCGCCCACATCAAGTTTTCGTGATTTTCGTAACCCCGCCCATATAAGGCTTAAGCACATCAGGCACAAACACCCCGCCATCCGCCGGGTCGTAATAATTCTCGATGACGGCGATCAACGCGCGGCCCACCGCAACGCCCGAGCCGTTCAGCGTATGAACGAAGCGCGTATCCTTCGTCCCCTTCGGGCGGCACCGGGCGTTCATCCGCCGCGCCTGAAAGTCCCCGCAATTCGAGCAGCTTGAAATCTCGCGGTACGTTTCCTGCCCCGGCAACCAGACCTCGATGTCGTACGTCTTGCGCGAGCCGAACCCCGTATCGCCCGAACACAGCACCATCGTGCGGAACGGCAACTCCAGCTTTTTCAGAACGTTCTCCGCGCATTCCGTCATGCGCTCATGCTCCTCGACCGACTTTTCGGGGGCCGTGACGCTGACCAGCTCGACCTTGTAGAATTGGTGCTGGCGCAGCATCCCGCGCGTATCCTTGCCCGACGCCCCGGCCTCCGACCGGAAACACGGTGTAAACGCCGTATACCGGCGCGGCAGAGTCTCCTCCTCAACGATCATCTCCGCCACGATATTTGTCAGCGGGACTTCTGAGGTGGGGATGAGCCACTTTCTGTCTTCATTCAGAAATCTGATTTTATCCAATACGATGAATGGATTAATACCGCTCATTGGGTCATTTAACGAGGTTTGCAGTTCTTGGTCATATTTTTTTTGCAAAAGACTCTTAACTAATTCATTAATTTTGCAAGTCTGAAACAAATCTTCCTCGAACTTCGGCAACTGCCCGGTCCCATACAGCGCGTTATCCCGAACCAGCAGCGGCGGCGAGACTTCCGTATAACCATGTTCGCCCGTATGCGTATCGAGGAAAAACTGCGCCAGCGCCCGCTCCAGCCGCGCCAAACCGCCGCTCAATAATGTAAACCGCGAACCCGACATCCTGGCTGCAATCTCGAAATCCATCAGCCCCAGCTTTTCGCCGATCTCCCCGTGATCCGGCCCCTTCTGAACCTTGATAGCGCCCCACTTGCGCACTTCCTTGTTGTCATCCTCGCCGCCGCCCTCGGGCACATCGTCCGCCAAAAGGTTCGG
The DNA here is from genome assembly GCA_023384135.1 of Alphaproteobacteria bacterium. Taxonomy (GTDB): domain Bacteria; phylum Pseudomonadota; class Alphaproteobacteria; order Micavibrionales; family Micavibrionaceae; genus JAGNKE01. The sequence continues at coordinate 304,730 of JAHDXS010000001.1, forward strand.
CAGCCGCGAAAGAACCCCGTTCAACTCCTCACCCAGAACGCGCTCCTGCTCCTCAAGAGCCGCAATCTCGCCCTTGATCTTAGCGACCGCGTCCATGATGGGCTGCGCGTCCCCGCCGGACTTTTTAATGGCACCAATCTTGGCCGACTCCGCGTTGCGCGTCGCCTGAAGCTCCTGCAACTTGGTCTGCACGCCCCGCCGCGCCTCGTCAATTTCCAGAATCTTGGAAGCCGGATCGCCCTCGACTTTACGGCGGCTCCATCCCTTCTTGAAATCGTCCGGTCTTTCCCGGATCGCGCGGAGGTCAAACATGCTGTACCCTTGGTATTTTAAAAGTTTCTTTGGTTCGTTAATATGTTACCGTCTCAGTAGTAAAAGACTGCGCCGCGAAAAACAACAGGGGTTTTCGCCTTGAACGGAACGAAGGATTTGCAAAAGCCGGACCGGACCTTCACCCTCGAAAACGCGGACGCGCCGCTGCCCCTGATCGTTGACTCCGCCCACAGTGGCCGCGAATACCCCGAAGATTTCCGCTACGCCTGCCCCCTGCCCGACCTCGCCAAGATGGAAGACCGCTATGTGGACGACCTCTTCTCGGCGGCCCCGGACCATGGCGCGGCCTTGCTCCGCGCGCATTTCGCCCGAAGTTATATCGACCTCAACCGCGCCATCGACGATATCGACCCCAGACTTCTGGCCGACCCGTGGCCGCACGAAACCCACGGGATTATAAGACCCACCGCCCGCTCGGATTCCGGCATCGGCCTCATTTGCCGCCTGACTCGCCCCGGCCTCCCGGTCTATAATCGCACCCTCGCCTCCGCCGAGATCGTCCACCGGATCGAGCATTACTACAAACCCTACCACGCCGCGCTTGAGAGCTTTCTGGACAGCGCCCACTATCGCTTCGGCGCAGTCTGGCACATCAGCGCCCATTCCATGCCCGCCGCCAGCGCCATCCCGAAAAGGGCCCTGAAACTGGCCGGACGCGAAGCCGCCCCCAGCGATTTCGTCCTCGGCGACCGCGATGGAACGACCTGCGGCCGCGAATTCGTCCACGCCGTGCGCGATTATTTGAGAAAACAGGGCTTCCGCGTCTCGATCAACGACCCCTATAAAGGCGTGGAACTCATCCGCCGCTACGCCCAGCCCACCCGAGGCCGCCACAGCCTCCAGATCGAGATCAACCGCGCCCTGTTTATAGACGAGGAAACCGGAGAGAAAAGCCATAAATATAGTAATTTAAAGGACAATTTAAAGAATTTTATAAAATATTGCGCTGATTATTGTAATGATAAACTCTCATCTATTGCCGCAGACTAAAACGATTAATTTATTGACAGGTGTGTTCAACAATTATTACCATTTTTAAGAAACAATTTTATTAATTCATTTTCTTAGGGGCAAAAAATGGCGATTAACGTAAGTTCTGATGCCGTTCGGGTCTACAACGAAACTCAGGCAAACTCTGACAGCGGCCTCCAGCAGCTTTTACTACTTCAAAGATTGAACGAGCAGGCCCTGCGCGATCTTATTGATTTAGGCGACGAATCCCCAGGGGGAGGCCTGACCTCGAGGACTGAAACCAGAATGTTCGAGCAAATCATACGCGCCGAAGGTGAAAATATTTCATACGGCAGGGCCGTAAGAATAGATGCAAATACAATAAGCCAACTCGGCCTCGCCGATCCAAACAGCCTCACAACATACACTATGGACTCCGAAGGAAACCTTCAGCAGGTTCGGGACGGGATCAATGACTTCTCTGGCTACAATCAGGAACAGTTTCTCATTCACATGGACGGGGATGCGAAAAGCTTTAGCTCAGACGCGCAGGGAAACACGACGATATCGTCCATGAGGAATGATGCGCCGATAGCCATGACCATACAGAGAGTGGAAGTCAACGGGGCGACACAAGGTTACTTTTTAGCCGGTGAGAGTCAGAGATTCGGGATTTATCTGGATACCAGCGCCTTGGACCTCTCAAAAATGAGCGATGAAATCAAGGCCCAGTTGATGCAGGCCGAAACGCCCGAACAACATGCCAGCCGGCAGCCTGAAGTTGCTCCAAGTGCCTCCGCTGGGTTGAAAATGTAATAATAGCGCTATTCACAACCCGCCGGGGCGCATAGCCTCGCTTGCTCTCCCCAGACCTCTTGCAAGGCGCGGTCGAAATCCTCGATGGAACAATCCACCCCCAGCGCCGCCAGCGACGTGACGCCATGCTCGGCGATCCCGCACGGCACGATGCCCCCGAAATGCGACAAATCGGGATTTATATTGATCGAAACCCCGTGATACGTGACCCACCGCCGGATGCGCACCCCCACGGCGGCGATCTTCGCCTCCTGACCCGCCCGCCCGCCATATCCGGCCAGATCGACCCATATCCCGACCCGGCCTTCCCGCCGTTCCCCGGTTACGCCAAAACGGGCCAGCGCCCGGATGATCCAGTCCTCCAGAGAACAAACATACCCCCGCACGTCTGGCCCACGCCGCCGCAAATCCAGCATCACATAGGCCACGCGCTGCCCCGGCCCGTGATAGGTATACTCCCCGCCTCGCCCGGTCTTGAAAACCGGGAAACGTGGGTCAAGAAGGTCTTCTTCTTTTGCGCTTGTACCGGCCGTATACAGCGGCGGATGCTCCAGAAGCCAGACCGCCTCCTCCGCTGTCCCCGCGCGAATGCCCTCGACCCGCCGTTCCATCTCCTGAACGGCGTAAGCATATTCGACGGGCTGTTTTTCGACTGTCCATTCGACCATGCCCCCTTATAGCGCCGTTTTTTGGTGCGCTGCAATGCTCAAGCATCTTGCTCTTGGCCGTTTGATTTGCTATTGATCCCGCTGCAATGTCGGCCTCAGGGCTGACAGGCGCAGAAAAGTGCGGTCGTGGCGGAATGGTAGACGCGCAGCGTTGAGGTCGCTGTGGGAGAGATCCCGTGGAAGTTCGAGTCTTCTCGACCGCACCACTTTTCTTAAAAGTAAAGCTTTCAGCCACAATTTTATAAAAATTTGAGTGAGGTCCAGGACCATGAGCACGAAAAAAGACAAAGAAGCCTTCAGACAAAGCGCTCTGGACTATCACAAATACCCCACGCCCGGTAAAATCGCGATCCGCGCGACGAAAGACATGGCGACACAGCGCGACCTCGCGCTTGCCTATTCCCCCGGCGTCGCCGCTCCGTGTGAGGAAATCGCACGCGACCCCGCAACAGCTTATGATTATACATCCAAAGGCAACCTCGTCGCCGTCATTTCCAATGGAACCGCCGTTCTCGGCCTCGGCGACCTAGGTGCGCTGGCCTCCAAGCCCGTCATGGAAGGCAAGGCCGTTCTCTTCAAGAAATTCGCCAATATTGACTCCGTGGACATTGAGATTGATGCCACAGATATCGATAAAGTCGTTGAGATCGTCGCAGCCCTCGAACCCACGTTCGGGGGTATTAATTTGGAGGACTTCAAGGCACCTGAGTGCTTTGAAATTGAAAGCAAGCTTAAGGAAAGAATGAAAATTCCGGTCTTCCATGACGATCAGCATGGAACCGCGATCATCGTAACGGCGGCCTTCACGAACTGGATCAAATATTCCAAGCGCAAGATCGGCGATATTAAGCTGGTGGCTTCCGGCGCCGGCGCCTCTGCGATCGCCTGTCTGAACCTGCTGGTTCACGCCGGCCTGAAAAAGGAAAATATTATTGTCTGTGACCGGAATGGCGTCGTATACGAAGGCCGCAACAAGGGGATGGACCCCGCCAAAGCGGCCTTCGCCGTTAAGACGAAGCACAGAACGCTCGAAGAAGCCATCGTCAACGCTGACGTTTTCCTCGGCCTCTCCGGCCCGGGTGTTATGACCAAGGAACTGGTCGCCAAGATGGCCGACGCTCCCCTGATCCTCGCGCTGGCCAACCCGACCCCCGAAATCATGCCCGAGGAAGCCTACGAGGCAAAACCGAATGCAATCGTATGCACGGGCCGGTCCGACTACCCGAATCAGGTTAACAACGTCCTCTGCTTCCCCTTCATCTTCCGGGGCGCGCTGGACGTTGGCGCGACGACGATCAACGAGGAAATGAAGCTCGCCTGTGTTAAGGCCATCGCCGAACTCGCGCAGAAGGAAATCGCCGCCGAAGTCGCCGCCGTCTACAGCAACGAAAATCTCGAGTTCGGGCGCGACTACCTGATTCCCAAGCCCTTCGACCCCCGCCTGATCGTCGATCTGCCTCTGGCCGTGGCCAAGGCCGCGATGGACAGCGGCGTAGCTACCCGTCCGATCACGGATTTCGAAGCTTATCGCGACCGCCTGCAGCAATATTTCATCCGCTCGCGTCTCGTTATGCGCCCGGTTTACGCCCGCGCGAAGGAAAACCCCAAGCGCGTCGTATATTGCGAGGGCGAAGAAGAGCGCGTCCTGCAAGCCGCCCAGACCGTCATCGACGAAAATCTGGCCCGCCCGATCCTGATCGGCCGCGAAAAGGTGATCGAGACCCGCATCAAGCGCCTCGGTCTGCGCATGCAGCCCGAAAAGCACTTTACGCTGATCGATCCGTCCTACGACCCGCGTTACAAGGATTACTGGCAAACCTATCACAGCATCATGGACCGCCGGGGCATCACACCTGACGACGCAAAGGGAATTCTCCGGAACAACCCGACCGTCATCGGTGCCCTTATGGTCTACAAGGACGACGCGGATGCCGTAATTTGCGGCACGCTCGGCCACTATCACGACCATTTGGAAAACATCATCGACATTATCGGCCTGAAGCCGGGTGTGGAAACACCCGCAGCCCTCAGCCCGCTTCTGATCAGTCAGGGAACGTTCTTCTTCTGCGATACGCAGATCAACGCGAACCCGACTGTGGCCCAGATATCCGAAATGACCCTGATGGCGGCTGAAGAAGTTCGCCGCTTCGGGATCAAGCCGAAGGTCGCTCTGCTCTCACACTCCAACTTCGGAACCGTGGATACCGAAACATCCCGCAAGATGCGGGCGGCTTATGCGGATATCCGCCGCCGCGATCCTGATCTGGAAATCGACGGAGAGATGCAGGCCGACGTGGCGCTGATCGAGGCCGTTCGCGACCGCGTGATGCCGAACTCACGCCTCACCGGACAGGCCAACCTGTTCATCATGCCAAACGTCGAAGCCGCGAACATCAGCTTTAACATGTTGCGGACCCTCTCTGACGGTGTCAGCATCGGGCCTCTGCTGTTGGGCGTTGCGCGTCCGGTTCATATCCTGACCCCATCCGTAACCCCGCGCGGCATCATCAACATTACGTCCGTGGCAACAGTCGGAGCGCAGATCTTCGATGACGCAATGGTCGATCACGTAACACACCGTCTGGTCCGGTCGGTCTCATAAATCATATGGCTGCCGGAGTTTTAAACTCCGGCCCCTCTTTTCTTGCTGTGGCGTGAACCCGCCGAGTGCTATATAAATTTGACTATGGGCGGGCCTAGGCCTGATACCCGATGCAAGGGGCGGTAGCCATGTCTGAAAGCGCACCGGAAAGCAAGGACATCCCGGCTGACAAAATTACGGCCAGAGACCCTGTGGACTACCACCTGACGGACGAAGACATCCGCGACGTGGTGGACGCCCTGCGCGCGCAGGATGCCGACACCCTGTTCACCGCCCTCGACGATCTCAGCAGCGCGGACACCGCCGAACTTCTCTCCAAGATCAAAGATGACGACCGCGAGGAGCTGCTGAGCAAATTCGGCGACATGCTCGATCCCGAGACGTTCGTTGAACTCGATAAGGAAATCAGCCGGAACTCCCTCTCCGCCATGAGCGCCGCACAAGTCGCACAAATCATCTCTGAACTCGAAAGCGACGACGCGCTTCTTCTGATCGAACAACTCGATTCGGCCTTTCAGGCTGAAATTATGAAAAATCTCTCGGCAAAGATGCGGGTCGCTCTGGAAGAAGGCCTCAGCTTCCCCGAAGATAGCGCGGGCCGCCTCATGAGCCGCGACGTCGTGGCCATACCTGAATTCTGGACTGTTGGGAAAACCATCGACTATATGCGCGCCGCCGCCGAGGGCCTCCCCGAGAGTTTCTTCGACGTATTCATCATCGACCCGGCCTATCATGTGGTCGGCGAGGTTCCTTTAAGCCAGATCGTAAGAGCCAAACGCTCCGAGAAGGTCAAAAATCTTATTCAGCGTGAGGCGCACACGATCCCGGCCGACATGGATCAGGAACAGGTTGCCCACCTTTTTCGCCGTGAAAACATGGTCTCCGCCCCAGTCATCGACGCTGACGGGCGCCTTCTGGGGATGATCACGATTGACGATATCGTGGACGTCATCGACGAGGAGGCCGAAGAGGACATCCTGCGCCTCGCCGGGGTCGGGCAGCAAGGCGACCTTTACAACGCGGTTATTACAACGGCCGCCAACCGGTTTACATGGCTTTTTGTAAACCTCTGGACGGCTATTCTGGCTTCGGTCGTTATCTCCTTTTTTGATGCGACAATTGAGCAGGTTGTAGCGCTGGCCGTCCTCATGCCAATCGTCGCCTCGATGGGGGGCAATGCCGGAACACAGGCACTGGCTGTTGCTGTGCGCGCGATTGCCACCCGGGAACTGTCGGGAACGAACACATGGCGCGTCATCTGGAAGGAAACGCTGGTCGGCGCGGTCAACGGCGTTCTCTTCGCCGCTCTGGCAGGAATGGTCGCAGGTTTGTGGTTCTGGAACCCTGTACTCGGCCTTGTGATCGGCATGGCTATGATTATCAACCTCGTAGCCGCCGGATTGTTTGGCGCAGGCATCCCTTTGTTCCTCGATAAAATCGGAAGCGACCCGGCGATTTCATCCTCCGTTCTGCTAACAACCGTCACCGATGTTGTTGGCTTCTTTGCCTTTTTAGGCCTGGCGGCCCTGTTTCTAATCTAACAACTATCGTGCGGTTTGAAATTTTGAGGGAAATAGCCTATAAACGCTGAAAATTAAGTACAAGAGTCATGACAGCCGCAAAATTAGTAAAACCCAGCATAGAACACAAAAACAGCTATGTTGAAGCTCTCAAGGAGTTTCAGGCCGAAGGTCGGTATACATTCCTCAACATTAAACAGGTTGAGGAAAACTTCGAGGATTTCATTCAAAAAATCACGACAGGTAAAAAGAGTCTCCACAAGCCATACGCCGAATGGGTTGAGCCCGTGCCCGAAACAGTCCTATGGCTGGTAAAAGACAAAGAGTTTATAGGGACTCTAAACATCCGCCATCGCCTGAACTGGCATCTCGAAAAATGGGGCGGACACCTCAACTTCATCATACGGCCAAGCATGCGAAAAAAGGGGTTCGGAAAAAAGCTGATCCAGAAATCCATACCGTACCTGAACTATCTGGGCATAGAACGTGCATTGGTCACCGTAGATCCTGAAGACAAAGCTTCAATTAAACTGATCGAATTCTGCGGCGGTAAGCTGCAGGACGTGACGCAGGCGACCGACAAATTCCCGGCGCGCAGACGCTACTGGCTCGACTGTAGTTAAACAAAAGTTTAGTTAACCCGAACTTCCCGCAATTCAACGGGCAAAAAATGGCTAAAAAAAAGAAGAAGGGCGGCTCATCCGCGTCCAAAGGCAACAAATCCAAAAAGCGTGCAAAAAAGCAATCGCTCTCCGTTCGCATGTTTAAATGGCTGGTGGTACTGGGACTATGGGCGGGGATTATCGGCGTATTCCTGATAGCATGGTTCGCCGCCGATTTACCCGAAATCACCCAAGCCTCGAAATTTCAACGGCGCCCGTCGATTACGATTCTGGCGTCCGACGGCTCCCAGATCGCCCGCTATGGCGAAACGAAGGGGCGGACCGTGGTGATCTCTGACCTGCCCACAAACCTGATCAACGCGGTTCTGGCGACAGAAGACCGCCGCTTTTACCAACACCCCGGAATCGACGCCTTCGGCATAGCCCGCGCCGTGATGGTGAACGCCAGTAAGGGCCGCCTGGTACAGGGCGGTTCGACGATCACCCAGCAGCTCGCGAAAAATCTCTTCCTAAGTTACGACCGCACCCTCAAACGCAAGGTTCAGGAAGCCATGCTCGCCGTCTGGCTGGAATGGCACCTGACGAAAGACGAAATCCTGAGCGCTTACCTTAACCGGGTGTATCTCGGCTCCGGCCTCTATGGCGTGGATGCCGCCGCCGAAATTTACTTCGGCAAAGACGTGGAAAAACTCTCCCTTCGCGAATGCGCGATTATTGCGGGCCTTCTCAAGGCTCCCTCACGCTATTCGCCGCTGGCCAACCCTGAATTGGCACTCGAACGCTCCGATGTCGTGCTAAGCGCGATGGTAGAAGCGGGATATATCGCCGAACATGAGGCCAAGGAATCCCCCCGGACTCTGCCGAAGCCCGCCGGGAAATCGGCGGTTTCGAAAGAGGCCGGCTACTTCGCAGACTGGGTACTGGGCAATCTCGACGATCTGATCGGAACGCCCGGGATGGATTTGATCGTTGAAACCACCCTGTCCCCGAAAATTCAAAGCAAGGCCGAGGAATCGCTCGCCGCGCAACTCAGGGAAAAAGGCTCAAAACTCTCGGCGTCTCAGGGGGCCGTGCTCGTCATGCGCCCCGACGGTGCGATCGTGGCGATGGTCGGCGGCAAGGACAGGACCGGCAGCGAATTCAACCGCGCCACACAGGCTCTTCGCCCCCCCGGCTCGTCCTTCAAGCCGATAGTCTACCTCACCGCGCTCGAACAAGGCTGGAAACCCGGCAGCACGATCCTCGACGCGCCCATCACCCAAGGAAAATACAAGCCGGCCAATTTCGCCGGCAAATATTACGGCGAAACGAGTCTGGAACAGGCTCTGGCCTATTCCATGAACACCGCCGCCGTGCGTCTGATGAAAGAGGTCGGCGTCGCCTCCGTAATCAACAACGCACGCCAGATGGGCATCACTTCAAAACTGGAGCCAGACCTCAGCTTGGCTCTCGGCAGCTCAGGCGTCTCCATGCTCGATATGACCACCGCTTACGCCACGCTGGCCAATGGCGGATTCGGCGTGACACCTTACGCGATCGAAGTGATTAAGGATACGCAGGGCCGGGTTCTGTATAAACGAAAGCCCCAGGCACCCGTAGCGGTGATAGACCATCGCGCCGCCCAAAACGTGAGCCGGATGATGGAGCGCGTCCTGATCGACGGGACCGCCCACCGTATCAAGATTCCATTTCCCGCCTCTGCAAAAACAGGAACATCGCAGGATTATCGCGACGCATGGTTCATCGGTTTTACCACCGAAATGGTTGTAGCGGTGTGGCTGGGAAATGACGATAACAGCCCCATGGACAAAACAACCGGCGCAGGCCCACCGGGTGAAATCTGGCGCGATGTCATGCTGTCCGGGCGCAACCTCTTTACACCCATAAGATACGGCGGATCGCCAAATGAAAGTGAAGGCCGCGGTAATAACGACGGTTTCAGCGGTATGCTGGGACGGCTCCTGAATACTGAAGGCGACGGCAAGCTCAAGCCTAAACAGCGTGACTCCCGCGATTTCTCCCATCTTAACGATTAGGCTCTGGGAATGGCCGCCCGTGCCAGCGCGTCCGCCCGTTCATTCTCCGGGTGCCCGTCATGCCCGCGCACCCAATGAAAGGAGACGTCATGCTGCCCGACCAAGGCATCAATCTCCATCCAGAGATCCTGATTTTTGACAGGCTTTTTGGAGGCTGTCTTCCAGCCTTTCGCCTTCCAGCCCTTGAGCCAGTCCTCAATGCCTTGCTTCACATACTGGCTGTCCGTATAAAGCTCAACCCGCGACCGTTTTTTGAGTGCGCGCAGCGCCTCTATCACGGCCAGCATCTCCATCCGGTTGTTGGTCGTGTCCGCCGCGCCGCCGCTCAATTCCCTCTCATGGCCGTTATAGCGCAGGATCGCACCCCATCCGCCCGGCCCCGGATTACCACTGCATGCGCCGTCTGTATAAATCTCGACGATCCCCGGCTTAGACACGCGGCAGCCCCTGCCGCTTGTGGAACAGGAGCTTCTTGAGATACTCGCCCGGATCGTGCGGCACCATAAGCGTTGAGGCATCATGCTCCAGATATTCCTCAAGCCTCGAAAGAAGAATCCGCAACGCTGCGCCCCGGCAGAACAACGGCAAAAACTCCGCTTCGAGGGCATTCAGGGGGCGAACCGACTGATAAGCCTGCATGAAGGCGCGGTAACGTTCCGGTGAAAACGTATGGTCGGGCGCGAAGCACCACGCATTGATCGAAATCGCAAGGTCATAGGCGTAAAAATCCGTGCAGGAAAAATAAAAATCGATGACCGCGCTCATCTCACCGTCGATGAAAAACACATTGTCGGGAAAAGCGTCGGCATGCACCGTACCCACCGGGACACGGCCATCTTGCCCCGGCCATGCCGCCAATAACTCCGCCAGTTCCTCGGCAATAATCGTACGCAACCCCGCATGAAACCCGTCCGCGCCGTTTGCCGTCTTGTTGGCAAGCGTTTGCCATTTATCGGGGCCCATCGAATTTTTGCGGGTTATGGTGAACCCTTCGGCAGCGAGGTGCATGCGCGCCAAGCCCGCGCCGAACGATCCGCAATGCGCAGCCGTCAGTTGAGCTTTGGGAATATCCTTGCCCTCAAGAAAATTTAGGAAAACGGCGGGTCGCCCGGCCAACCGTCCGATATTCCGTCCGGCCCGGTCGGGTAAGGCGCGCGGGGTTTGAATACCCGCGCGCGAAAGATGATCTGAAAAAGCGAAAAAGAACGGCAAATCGGCCTCGTTCACCCGCCGTTCCTCGAATATCGTCAGGATAATACGCCCCCGGTCGGTAAAGACATGATAGTTCGTATTGCTGACGCCCTGCGCGATCCCCTCGAAGGAGACAAGCGTCCCCAGATCGTATAACCCCAGAAAGTCAGAGAGCTGCTCGGCGGTGATATGCGTATAGACGGCCATGCCCGAAAAATACCCAATTGTACAAAAAATGAAACCTACGCCACGTTCAAAACTTTGGGAAGTTTGAAAGTAACGTTCTCTTCAGTCAGGACTGTTTCCTCAAGTGTTACCTCGTAACGGCTTCTCAACAGGGCTACGACTTCCTCGACCAGCCGCTCGGGGGCGGACGCCCCGGCGCTGAGGCCCAGCCGAGAAACCCCCTCAAGCCAGTCCCAGTCGATGTCAACAGCTCTCTGGATCAACATAGCCTTGGGGCAACCGCTTTGCCGCGCGACCTCAACCAGACGGTTGGAGTTTGAGGAGTTCGGTGCACCGATCACGATCACGGCATCGCTCATCGCCGCAATCTCCTTCATCGCCGCTTGCCGGTTCGTCGTGGCATAGCAGATATCCTCCTTGCGCGGCCCCTTGATGCCCGGAAACCGCGCCTGCAACGTGGCTACGATGGCCGCCGTATCGTCAACCGACAGCGTGGTCTGTGTACAATAGGCAAGATGCCCCTGATCCTTGACCGCAATTTTTTCAACGTCTTCAAGCGTTTCAACCAGAATCACAGCGCCCTCGGGCAGCTGCCCCATAGTACCGATCACCTCTGGGTGCCCGGCATGACCGATTAGAATCACCTGATCCCCGTCCTGATGATGCCGCTCCGCTTCACGGTGAACTTTGCTCACCAGTGGACAGGTCGCATCGATATAAAACATCTCCCGCTTTTTCGCGTTTTCAGGCACGGACTTGGGTACTCCGTGCGCTGAAAAGATCACCGGCTGCCCGTCTTGCGGAATTTCGTCCAGTTCCTCAACGAAAACAGCCCCTTTTTCCTTAAGAGAGTCAACGACATAGCGGTTGTGAACAATCTCGTGCCGTACATAAACCGGCGCGCCGTACTTTTGAAGCGCGAGTTCAACGATTTGGATCGCCCGGTCAACCCCCGCGCAAAACCCGCGCGGAGCCGCCAAAATCACTGTGAGGTTTCTATTTCCCATATAATCACCAAGACGCACTGCATACCCGTTATCTGTATAGGGAATTTCATTTCATTTATCCACACCCTTGCGCACCGCAGCGTGCTTTCGTACTCTGATGTATGATAATTCACGCGTCGGCTGTTTATGAAAAAGTACATCAATAACTTCCAGCGGCTTTTGCTCACCCTCCTTGCGCTCCTGACTCTTCCCGGCTGCGCCGAGACGGTGGACGGTATGGTGGACGATGTAAACCGCGGGCTTGAGGTTGGCCGTGCCGAGGCCCGAGGCCTCAAGGGGTCCGACCGTCTGCTCACCGATTCCTGCCCGTCCATCCAGATCGTGGACGATCTCGGCTCCCTGTCGGATTTTACCGACGAACATAGAATGATTCTGGAAAACATGCTGGTTGAAATGAAAATCCAGAAGGGTAAAAGCGGCTGCGAATTAGCGAACAGCAGCGCAACCGTTGATATGACTCTGAAATTCATCGGGACCCTTGGACCCAAGGCCCGCCAAAAACCCTCGGATAAGCCCTTCATGACCTACCCGTTCTTTGTCGCCGTAACCGGCCCGAACGGCAAGATCATGGCGAAGGAAGTTTTCGCCGTCTCCATGGGCTTCGAACCCGGAGAAACAACAAGGACCCACATGGAATACCTGCGGCAGATCATTCCGATCAAGGGGCCAGATGTGGCCTTCCAGTATCAGGTTCTGGTCGGCTTCCAGCTCTCCCCGGAACAACTGGCCTATAACCGCAGGGCCTTGGCGCCGGGACAGGTCCCCATACCCAAGCGCAAGCCGCGCGTGACCTTCGTAACCATCGAGGAACCCGCAGCTACGCCCGCACAGTCGGCGGAGGACAGGCTGATCGAGCATACCGCCGCCAACAATCCGGGCGCCTCGGGGCCGCCTCTGGCCGTGATGAGGGAACCCCTTCCATGAAGCCTCCGGCAAAACGCGCGGACAGCGCCTCCACGACCTTCGATCTGGATTCGTACTGGTCCACCGAGCGGCATGACCACCTCGCTATCGCTGCAAAAACATTCGACAGTCTGAAAGATGATTTCTCGGCGCTGGTGGATTCCTGCGCCCGAAGCTTGGCTTCCGGCGGAAAACTGCTCTTCTTCGGCAACGGCGGCAGCGCGGCGGACGCGCAGCACCTCGCAACCGAACTCACCGTGCGCTTCATAAAAGACCGCGCCCCCCTAGCGGCCATCGCCCTGACGACAGACACCTCCTCGCTCACCGCTATCGGCAACGATTTCGGCTTCGATTATTTGTTCTCTCGGCAGATTGACGCGCTCGGCTCGGCCGGCGACGTAGCCATCGGCATCAGCACATCAGGCAATAGCCCCAACGTCCTCAACGGCCTTCATGCCGCCCGTGCAAAAAACCTGATCACCGTCGGCCTTTCTGGCCGTGAGGGTGGCAAAATGCGCGAATATTGCGATATCCTACTCGTAGTTCCATCAGAAACCACAGCCCGAATTCAGGAAATGCACATCACGATCGGCCACATGCTGTGCGGTGCGCTGGAACAAAAGCTTGGGCTCGCCTGAGCTTACCGGACCTGAAGAAACCGCACTTCCGTCGCCTCAAGTACGGCGGCAGTTAGAGGTCCACCCTTGAACAGCCCGGTATCGACCCCGATGCGGTGAGGTCGGATCACAGGATCCTTGGAAATGCTGTGGCCATGCACGATCTTCTTGGGCAGCGGTTTATAATCCGCCTCCTCATGCCACGACAAAAAGGGCTGCCGGATACCGATCAGCTCCCATAAATCCTGCTCCTTCAGGCTCTTGCGTGGGTTCACCCCGGCATGCGCGAAGAAATACCCGCCGATCTCAAGCGCCATAGGCATGTTAATCAGAAAATTCCAATGGCTCTCAGGAACATGAGAATTAAGAAAGTCCCGCGCCTCCTCAAGGTCGTCCCGCACAGGCGGATAGGTTTTGAACCCGTAGCCGTAGCTCTGAATCGTCTCAATCCCGCCCCACTGCAGCCATTCCATGGTTTCCGCAAGGTCAGGCTCGTTCATAAAGCGGATCATGTAATGCTCATGATTGCCCAAAAGAAATGAACGGTAGACCCCGTCCTCTCTGGCCTTCAATTCAATAAGACGCTCAAGGATATGCGCGCTGTGAGGGCCGCGATCGATATAATCACCCAGATAGACGATATGTGCCGTGAGATCGTGGGCAAAACGCATGTCCCGCTCGATCTCGTCGTGCATGCGCTCTAGCGTTTCAAGGTGACCGTGGACATCACCGATCGCGTATACCCGGAATCCTTCCGGTATTGTGAACCGATTGTTCATAATCCCATAATAAAAGACAATTTTATGTCCGCAAAGCTTTTAAAAGCTTGAGCTAACAACCGCCTTATCATAAACTTCGTCTTCATTTGAACTGTCTATGGATTGTTTTAGTATGTCGCGACAACGCCCCGTTGAATCGCTCTCGTTCGAAGAGGCGCTGGTCGAGCTGGAATCGATCGTAAAGACCCTTGAAACCGGACAAGCCCCTCTCGAAGAATCGATTTCCTCCTACGAACGTGGTACGCTTCTTAAACACCATTGTGAGGCGAAGCTTCGGGCCGCTCAGGCGAAGATTGAAAAAATTACGGTCCGGGATGACGGTTCGGTTTCCACGCAACCCCTAGATCCGGAAGAATAAAGATATGGCCCCCTCTCCTCGCGAAGCGGACCCGGAACTTCAAATTGAAATGAACATAGTCGCCGACGCGATCGAAAAAACGATCGGCCACCTTCTGCCCGAAACAGAACTTGCAGAAAACCGCTTGTTTTTAGCGATGCGCCACGGAACGCTAGGCGGCGGTAAACGCCTTCGCCCGTTCCTGACCATGCATGCCGCCAACCTGTTCGGTGTCGATCCTCTGCGCACGCGCCGTGTGGCGGCGGCAGTCGAGTTCGTGCACTGCTACTCCCTTATTCACGACGACCTGCCCGCAATGGACGATGCTCGTCTTCGCCGCGGCAAGCCTACGGTTCATATTCAGTTTGACGAAGCCACGGCCATTCTTGCTGGCGATGCCCTGTTGACCCTGGCTTTTGAGATTTTAAGCGAATCCGATACGCACGAAGATCCGCGCGTACGCTGTGAACTGATCCGTTCGCTTGCAAAGGCCTCAGGTGGGCATGGAATGGCCGGAGGACAGATGCTTGACCTGATCGGCGAAACGGAGGAATTTGACCTCGGTACAATCTCAAGGCTCCAGCGCATGAAGACCGGGAAACTCATGGCCTTTGCCTGCGAAGCCGGAGCCATCCTGGGCAAGGGCAACGAGCCGCATCGCAAGGCGCTATGTAACTACGCATTCGACCTCGGTTTGGCCTTTCAGGTCACAGACGATATCCTCGATGTAGAAGCCGATCCTCAGGATACCGGAAAAGATACCGGCAAGGATTCGCAGGCGGGCAAATCCACCTTCGTCTCCACCATGGGTAAGGAACAGGCCAAGAACCGCGCCGAAATGCTGGTAGAGCAAGCCATCAGCCACCTGAAGATCTTCAACGGACGCGCCGAAATGCTCCAACGGCTGGCCTACTACGTTTTGGAACGCCGGGCCTGAAGGCGCCATCTAAAGCCATGAACATCAAAACCATGAAGGCAACCCTCATCCTGAACAAGCAGGACGAGGTTGGCTTTTTCTATGGCGAGGATCTCGGGCTGATCCCCGAGTGGGTGCAAATAGATGCCGAACGAGGCGAAGTCTACGTATACGATTCGGAGGCTAACTCGGCCTGCTTGCAGATGGAGCCGATGAGCCAGAAGATTTACGACCGGATCATGAGCCAGCAGCAGATTCTGCTTGTTGAGCTGGCCGATAGCGACATCAAGAAACCCGTCAAGGCGGTCTGGGTTCCGCTTTCGGTCTCCCGGCAGATTTGACACCTGCCGCTAACGGCTGATAGCATACACATGGAATAAACAGACGGAGACCCGCATGTCTTATATTATGGATACGATTTTCGGCGATGGTTCGGAAGGTTCTGGAACTCCGGATGCCCTCAAAACGGTGGGCGGCATAGTGAATGGATTCATCGCCGTTGGCGCGATTGAGGCCGTAAGCAACAGTCTCAGCGGCGGGATAAATGCGGGCGGCGGTCCGGCTGCGGCACCTGCAGCAACGGCAAGCATGAGCTTCACAGGCCCCTCAACCTGATAAGCGCAATCACTAAAACCCTGTTATCATTAAAAATTTAACGATTTGTGCTTTTAAAAAAGGCTCAAAAACGTTTTGCGCTGACCTCCTCTTTCCTATAAAACGGTCTGACTATGAAGAAAGCTCAGGAAAATCCGGCCATAGCGCTGACCGCAACGGGACAGGCCCTTCAGGTTGCAAGCATCGGATTTCCGATACTGGATCGCGTCAATAGTCCTTACGATCTGAAAAATCTGAACGCAGACGAACTGAAGGCGTTGGCCGATGATGTGCGTCGGCTGATGATCGACTCGGTCTCTCGCACTGGCGGCCATCTCGGCGCCGGACTGGGGGTAGTTGAACTAACCGTCGCCATCCACAGCGTGTTTGATACGCCCGCAGACCGACTGATCTGGGACGTCGGTCACCAATCTTACCCCCACAAAATTCTGACGGGACGCAAAGACCGGATGCACACCCTGCGCCAAGGCGGGGGGCTTTCAGGTTTCACCAAACGCGACGAAAGCGAGTACGATCCTTTCGGCGCGGCCCACAGTTCCACCTCTATCTCCGCCGGCTTGGGCATGGCTGCTGCCCGCGACCTTGCAAACCTGTCAGGCGAAAACGCGGACAACCACGTAATCTGCGTCATCGGCGATGGCGCAATGTCGGCGGGTATGGCGTACGAAGCCATGAACAATGCCGGGATCCTGAGTATCGGCGGAAAAAAAACCAATCTGCTCGTCATCCTCAACGACAACGATATGTCGATCGCGCCGCCTGTCGGCGCGATGAGCCGCCATCTGACGCGCCTCGTCTCTTCACGGCCCTATCACAGCGCACGCGAAATTGCCAAAAAGCTGACGAATATTCTGCCCGCACCCATACGGAATGCGGCAAAGAAAGCTGAAGAAAGCGCTCGCTCGGCATTGGGTTCAGGAACATTCTTCGAGGAAATGGGATTTTTCTACATAGGCCCGGTAGACGGCCATGACCTCGATCAACTCCTGCCAATCCTAACCAACATCAGAGATACAGATCACGAGGGGCCAATCCTCCTGCATGTCATTACGAAAAAGGGTAAGGGGTATCTACCCGCCGAAAGCGCAGCCGACAAAATGCATGGCGTACGAAAATTCAACGTCATAACAGGCGAGCAAACAAAAGCGGCTATTCAGGCTGCTACATACACAAGCGTGTTTGCCAAAGCCCTGATACAAGAAGCGCACAAGGATAAAAAAATCGTTGGTATTACTGCCGCCATGCCCTCGGGCACAGGCATGGATGCCTTCGGCTACGAATTTCCTGAGCGGACATTCGATGTCGGCATAGCCGAACAGCACGCCGTTACGTTCGCCGCCGGACTGGCCGCTGAAGGATACAAGCCATTCGTTGCAATCTATTCGACGTTCCTGCAACGCGCGTACGATCAAATCGTGCACGATGTCGCGCTCCAGAACCTGCCCGTTCGCTTCGCGATCGACCGCGCCGGACTGGTGGGCGAGGATGGCCAGACCCACGCAGGGGCTTTTGATACCGCGTATCTCGGTTGCCTGCCAAACATGGTTCTCATGGCTCCCGCCGACGAATCAGAGTTAGTGCATGCAATCGCCACGGCGGCGGCCTATGACGGCGGCCCCATCGCCTTCCGCTTTCCGCGTGGCTCGGGAACGGGCGCACCGATTCCTGAAAAGGCCCAACCGTTTGCAATTGGACAGGGACGCATCGTGCGTGAAGGCTCGAAAGCCGCAATCCTCAGCTATGGCTCGCGGCTTGACGAATGCATGAAGGCCGCAGATATGCTCGCAGATAGAGGGATTGCCGAGATAACTGTGGCCGATGCCCGCTTCGCTAAACCTTTGGACACGGACCTCCTGAAGACGCTCGCCGCCAATCACGAAGTACTCCTCTTGATTGAGGAAGGATCGCGCGGCGGATTCGGCTCGATGGTTCTTGAAACCCTGTGTGCAGAAGGACTGCTTTCAAGCGGACTCAAGTTAGGCGTCATGACCTTGCCGGACCGCTTCCAGAACCACGACACGCCGACAAAACAATACGAGGAAGCCGGGCTGACGGCCAAACATATAGAGCACAGGATAACTTCGCTTCTGGCGCGGAAATAGCGCATTTTTCATCCTCGGCTATTGCGGATGGTGTATAGTCCCACACAAGAGGGATCATGGCGATCAAAAGACCGACGATTATAATTTTTGACATGGACGGAACGGCAGTTCGCCATATTAACCCGCGCCTGCTCCACATCCTTGAGTGGCTGGATAACGTTGGGTACAAGATATCAAAATTCTTCTCCTGGCTGTTCCGCCAAGGTGCAAAAGGCCCGATTATTCCGCTCTGGCACAAAAAACGTAAGCAACCGAGTCTGATCGTCCACCGTGCCATTCATAAAATCAGACGCAAGCCTGTGGAACAGATCGTTCAGCCCTGCCCCGGCCTTTATGACCTTCTTGAGCTGCTCGAACAACATGAAATCCCCTTGGCTCTGGTCAGCAATGGTCTCGGCAAGGGCTATGGACATGAAATTCTCGAAAAATTTGAACTGAACAAATATTTTCCGGTCACGGTTTTCCGTGAAGATATAACAAAATCAAAACCCAATCCTGAGCCGATCCTAACGGCACTCCGCCAAATGAATCTCGAACTAAACGATAAGGATGTGGTCTGGTATATCGGCGACCGCCGGAAAGATATCATCGCGGCTCTGGCAGCGAATAATGACCTCCCATGCTCCGTCCTGCCCGTAGCATTCGGCCTTCACGCAGCAGTCACCATGGTCGAAAAGAATATCAGCCCCGATTACATCTACATGTCGTTCCACGAAATGTATGACGTTCTCAAGCCCATACTCGACGACAACCCTCCACCGCCACGTTTACAAAACACTGCGATAATCAGTGAAAAGGCAACCACCGCCGGTTAGTCATGGCTTAACGTCCACCGGGGCGTAAACGCTGTAATTTTGCGGGTTCTGCAGGATCGCCATTTCAGCCATGTAAGGCTGGATCGCCTCCATAACGTGTGCTTGTGTGCGCAGGGCGTTGTGAGCATAAACTTGTTGTTCCAGCATGTTTAAAAACCGCTCAAAGGGTGCCAGCGGCTTGGGCATAATGACCACCTGAATATCCTGACGCGAGTTTTTACCAAGCTGCTTGGCGGCATAGTCGAGCGCATCATTCAAACCGCCTAAACGATCAGCCAGCCCGATCTTAACCGCGCTTTTGCCAGTCCATATCCGCCCCCCGGCAATACGGTCAACTTCATCGGGCGTCATGTTACGGCCAATGGCCACACGCTCAACAAAGTTATTGTAAACATTATCCAGCATTGCATTGATACGTTCGGCTTCGCTCTCGGAAAAAGGCGTGTTGCTCGACCACATCCCGGCATTCGTACCCCACTGTATGCGTTCCCAGTTAACACCAAGGATCGACCACAAAGCCTGCATGGAAAATTTGCCGCCCACAACGCCTATAGATCCTGTAACCGTGGTCGGTAGCACAAAGATCTGGTCCGCGTAGGCCGATATCCAGTAACCGCCGGAAGCGGCCGTTGGCCCCATAGAGACGATCACTTGCTTCCCCTCCATTTGGACAAGCTGCACGGCCCTTAAAATCGTTTCGGACGCAACGGGCGATCCACCGGGGCTATCAACACGAAGAACAACCGCCTTGATATCTTCATCCTGAGACGCCTCGATCAGCGCTCCGGCAATCTGGTTTGCCGCCGCAATTCCGTCATCGAAAAGGCTTGGGGAATCATCACCTTCAGACGGCATAATGACGCCAACGGCGTATATGAGAGCCACTGAGGGCGGATCTTGAACGTCCTGGCCTTTTTTCTTTTTAGAATTCTCTCCGGACGCCAAATTCGCAAACATATCATTCCCGAAGATATTTTCCTTCGGACGCCCTTCCCGGATATAATCGCTGAATTTAATGTACTCAGCGTCCATTTCAGGATCGCCATTCACTATGGAGTTAATCTCCTGAACCAGAATATCCGCATAATCGGCATAATGAATAAGTCCGGCTTCAAGGGCCTCTTGGGCGGTAAATAGGCCCTTATCGACCAGAGCCTTAAATTCCTCAGGCTTCATCGCAAGATCGGCTGAAATCTCTTGAGCTAGAGTATCGGTAAGGTCTTTAACCAGATACTCCGTCATTTTGCGGTTTGGCTCGGTCATGCCCGAATGCGTAATATTCTCATAGGCGGATTTGAATTCCTTGCGCTGAAAAAACAGCGGTTCAACACCGATTTTATCCATAACGCTTCTGAGGAAAGGCAGTTCGGCATTAAGGCCCGTAATAGCCACAACACCCATAGGCTGCATCCAGATTTGCTCGAAAGCGAGCGCCAGATAGTAATTCCCCAGACCTCCGGCATCACCATAGGACGAAGAATAAACATAAGTAAATTTTCCGCTCTCTCTGAATTTTTGAATGGCAGCGCGGACCTCCTGAATGTGAGCCAGAGCATATCCGCCCCCCTCCATGCGCGCATAAACGCCCTGCACGCGCTTATCTGTTCGGGCACGCTCCAGAGAGTCTAGAAAGTCTTTGAGCGTGGGGCCTGGACCGACAAACGGATCGGCCAGACTGGCCTCCCGGGCAAGATCGCCAAGATTGCCATCAAGATCCATATACAAAACAAACTTTTCAGGGAGCCCTGCCTTGGCCTCGACATTCTGAAGGGCCGACGAGAACGTCCAGAAAATGATGAGCGACGTGATAATCACCATGGCACCGACCGCCGTACACATGCCGCGAATAAATTTCCAGACGAAAGACAGGAAACCCATACGCGCACGGGGGGGCTTGGCGGGCGCAGACTTTGCCGGAGGCGCCGCATAGATGCTGTTTCTGGCCGACCACGGATCCCTTGATGTCATCGAACTGTCCTGTCTTTAAAAACCTGAAAATCGGCCCCGCTCGTAAGCGGGCGCACCCAAAACTCTTATCAGATATCGCGCTTCTTCAAAACAACAGATTGCTTGGAAGCTGTTACCGAATAATCCTGATAACCCAAACGTCCGACCGAGATAAAATCGACCCGACCATCGTGAATAATACTGTCATCAATCTCAATTCCGATAACCTCGCCCAGAATAAGAATATAATCCGACTCCGGATCTGTCGAAGGGATATCGATCGTTTTGAAAAGTTTGCACTCAAGATGCACTGGAGATTCCCCAACTCCATAGGGTTTCACGAGGCGGCTCGGCCGTTTGGTCAGGCCCGCCAGATCAAATTCGTCCACCCCGTGGGGCACGGCCCGCGAAGTCTCCACCATCGGCTGCAAAAGGCGGTCCGTAACGACGTTCACGACAAACTCACCCGTTTCAAGGATGTTCCGGGCCGTATCCTTGGTCTTATCGCTGCTCGAAAACATAACGATCGGCGGATCTTCGCACACGGCGTTGTAATAGCTGTAAGGCGCCAGATTGGCTTTTCCATTCGCGCTCAGCGTCGAAATCCAGCCAATCGGCCGCGGCTGCACCAGCGCCTTCCACGGATTATGCTTCAAACCCATGTCAGCCTTGGGGTCTTGCTTGCGCGGCTCGTAAAACATCGGAAACTCTCTTACCGGCACTGCGCCTTGTGCCGCAGCCAGTGATCGGCCAGAACACACGCCATCATCGCCTCGGCCACCGGAACCCCGCGTATGCCCACACAAGGATCGTGCCGCCCCTTGGTCACGATATCCGTCTCTTCCCCGTGCAGGTCGATCGTCTTGCGCGGCGTCAGGATCGAACTGGTCGGCTTGAACGCCACCCGGGTCACGATATCCTGCCCTGAAGAAATACCGCCCAAAATACCCCCGGCATTATTGGAGAGGAAAACGGGGTTGCCCGCGTCGTCCAGCCTGATCTCGTCGGCGTTCTCTTCGCCGCCCAGCGCGACGGCCTCGAACCCCGCCCCGATCTCAACGGCCTTCACCGCATTGATGCTCATCATGGCCTTAGCGATATCGGCGTCCAGCTTGTCGTAAACAGGAGCGCCTAGCCCGGCGGGAACCCCTGAAACATGGACCTCGACCAGCGCCCCGGCGCTCGATCCCTTCTTGCGAACGGAATCGAGATACGCTTCCCAATCCTTCCCGGCCTTCGCATCGGGCGTCCAGAACGGGTTATTCTCCACTTCCGCCCAATCCCATGCGGCGCGGTTGATTTTCTCCGTACCGATCTGCACGACGCAGCCCCTGATCTTAACCTGCGGCCCGATCTGCGATTCAAGAACCTTGCGCGCGACCGCGCCCGCCGCCACCCGCATCGCCGTTTCCCGCGCCGATGAGCGCCCGCCGCCCCGGTAATCGCGGATGCCGTACTTCTCATGATAAGTATAATCCGCATGGCCGGGCCGAAACTTATCCTTGATGTCGCCGTAATCCTTGGATTTCTGATCGACGTTGTGGATCAGCAAACCGATAGGCGCACCCGTGGTCTGCCCCTCGAACACGCCGGAAAGAATCTGAACCTCGTCCGGCTCCTGCCGCTGCGTGGTGTGCCGGGATTGTCCCGGCTTCCGGCGGTCCAGCCAGAACTGAATATCCGCCTCCGAAAGCGCGATGCGAGGCGGCACGCCGTCCACAACGCAGCCGATCGCGGGGCCGTGACTCTCGCCGAAGCTTGTGTATTGAAATAAAGTGCCGAAACGGTTACCACTCATGAAATACAGTCCATAAACATTGCTATCTGTTTTTCAAATAACAGAAAAGTCAGCCCAAGGGCAGTCAAAACAAAAAGCCAAAAAAAAATCATCAATAAAGACGAAAGAACTTTAGCAACCACAGAGCCTACGGAAAATCCCAACTCCTGTGCCATATCATCAAGATTTTTCTGTGAAATATTGGCAGCAGTAGCACACCTCCAATAAAACACAGCCAAAGCTATAGTCATAATAAAAGGCAATATTAAAGCATATTGAACCAACGGCTTATTTTCATAGTGTAAAAAATAAAACGAAACAATCGCTCCAGTTATTGCATAATAAAAAGTATTTATTTTTATTACTAAATCCAAATAACTACGATGCAAATCAACATCGTGTTTATATCGCTCCCATAAATCCTTATCCATAAATTCTCCCCTACAAAAATCTATTTTATCAGTATTTTTTCTTTTTGCGCACTCAGGGTCCCCTGCTCGATGATCGCCACCGTCAGCCGTGAGATCGCCACCCGCTTGCCTGTGCCCTCTTCCGTGATGTCCGTCTGCCAGACATGGGTGCGCCGCCCGACATGCAGCGGCGAACATTTGCCGATCACATACCCCTGCGTCACGGCGCGAATATGGTTGGCGTTGATCTCCAGCCCGACCGCGCGATCCTTGTCCGGGTCGATGCACATCCACGCCGCCACACTGCCTAGAGTTTCCGAGAGTACGCAGCTCGCACCACCATGCAGGATACCAAACGGCTGGGTCGTCCGGTGGTCCACCGGCATCCGGGCGCTCAGGTAATCCGGCCCGACTTCGGTAAACTCCAGACCAATATGCGCGCCCATATTGGCGTTGCGCAGACCTTCAAGGTAATCAACAGTGTAAGATTTAAACCAGATCATGAGCAAAGCCGCTTTCATTTTACAAGGCTCTAAATAGGCCTCAATTTTATAAAATCCCGTGAAGTCAAATACAAGTTTTAACAGCCTTGCAATAAAATACCTTGTCATAACCAACACGGCTAAAATATGCTTTTAAAAAACATAAAGCCATATAGGCGATATTAGAGGAGGAACCATAAGTGTACAAACCTGCAAAAATGACTGAAACCATGATTGAGGTGGACGCAAACGACAATTTCCTGCGCGAGATGAAAGAGGCTGCAGGAAGTGACGGCGTTCACCCCACCACCATCAGCCGGGCCATCCCCCTTCAAGGCGACCAAGGGCAGTTCAATAAGTCCAGGTTTTTCATGATCTTCACCGGCGCCCACGACAACGATCACGGCGGAAAGCCGAACCCGGCGCAACAAGAAGTCTTAAACAGCTGGGGCGCAAAAAGCTATGGCGGGGACCGCGAAGCTTGGGAAATCAGCCTGAAAGTCGCGACGGACATCGCCTTCAAAGTCGAAAAGAGACCCTCGGCGGAGCCTTATGAGGCCTTCGCGCACCCCGCGCCTGATTGATGGTCAAAATGCAGTACGGAAATAATCAACGGCCTTGAGGAAACTCAGGCCGTTTTTCCTAAGCGGTCTAAAACATAACGGGACATACTCCGGGCCAGTTCCTTTTCACCGAAAAAAACCGTCTCTGAAGATTCCTGTGCCAGCAAAGCTGCCTCGTCCTCGTTATGAGTGCGGACAATAATCTCAATACCGGGGTTGAGCGAGCGCGCGGCATCAACGACCTGCCGGATATCGAAACTATCCGGCGTGGCGACGACCAACATACTCGCATCCTGTATATGCGCTTCCGTCAAAACCTCAGGCTCGGTGGCGCACCCCGCGAGAGCCACGATCCCGGCATCGCGCAGTTGCTCCACCACTTCCCTGCTCTGCTCCACGACAACATAAGGGACAGCATGGTCATTCAGAGAAGCCGCAATCCGCCGTCCCACACGCCCATAACCGACTAGAACCACCTGCTTGACCAGATATTTATCCTCTGTTGTCACCGGCAGTTCCGCATACGGATCAGAATGTTCATCAAGCGCCTCGATCCACTTGAAACGGGCCCTTATACGCTTCTCAAGTGGCTCAATGGCAAGAAAGAGAAAGGGATTAAGCGCAATGGAGATGATCGCGCCGGCCAGAATAAGGTTCTGCCCCTCAAGCGGCAGCAGCCCCAAAGCCACCCCCATTCCAGCCAGAATAAAGGAAAATTCCCCGATTTGCGCCAAGCTTGCTGAAACGGTGAGAGCCGTATTCAGAGGATAGCGAAGCCAAAGAACCAGCAAGGCGGCTGCGAACGATTTCCCAAACAGGATAATCGCAGCAACGGCGAGAACATGCAGGGGCTCGGTAATCAAAATCCGCGGATCGAACAACATGCCCACCGATACGAAAAACAGAACGGCGAACGCTTCGCGCAGCGGGAGGGATTCTTCCGCCGCTCTGTGGCTGAACTCGGATTCGCGCATGACCATACCCGCGAAGAACGCACCCAAAGCGAACGAAACGCCGAACAAGTAAGAAGCTCCATAGGCGATGCTGACCGCCAGCACGACGACGCAGAGCGTAAAAAGCTCCCGCGAACCTGTCCGCGCGACCTGAAGCAGCAGCTTGGGAAAAATCTTTCGCCCGATCCCCATCATAAGGTTAGCAAAAAGGGCCACGCTCAGAAGGGTAATGAAGAGCGTTTCCAGAATATCGCCGTAATCGGCCCCTGAATCTTCTGATGTCAGGATTTTAGCCAGCGGCGGGAGCATAACAAGCACCAGAACCATGACCAGATCCTCGACCACAAGCCACCCAATCGCGATACGGCCATTCAGGGATTCAAGCGATCCGTGCGTTTCAAGCGCCCGCAGCAAAACGACAGTACTTGCAACCGAAAGGGCAAGCCCGAAAACAAGGGCCGCGCCGATGCTCCAGCCCCATAGAAGCGCCATACCGCCCCCTAATGCCGTGGCCACACTGATTTGAATAAGAGCGCCGGGAATGGCGACTTTCTTGACCTTCATAAGGTCTTCAACCGAAAAATGAAGCCCAACCCCGAACATCAGGAGCATCACCCCGATCTCCGCCAGTTCCCCCGCCAGATGCACATCCGCAACAAAACCCGGCGTATATGGCCCAATAAGAATTCCGGCGATCAGATAACCGACTAAAGCGGGCAGTTTAAAACGGTCGGCGACAAGGCCCAGCACAAGGGCAAGGCCCATGCCGGTCGCTACAGTCGAAATTAGCGGAAGACTTGCGGCCACAGCGCCTCTCTGGAAAGATGATGCCCGCCCGGTACGGGATAGGCTTATAGAAAAAGCGCCAAAAGGCAGTATGTGGTCGGGGTGAGAGGATTCGAACCTCCGGCCTCCTCGTCCCGAACGAGGCGCGCTACCAGGCTGCGCCACACCCCGGCCATAACGGCCGAAACCGCTATATAGGCCCACTTACTATCCAATTTTTCTGCGAACTTCCAGCAAAATAAGCAGAGACCTAAAAAACTTTGTCGGATTGACTAAGAAAATAACTTTCCCGAAAAGCGCAAATCAGATAGTATTTTTGGCAACCATAACGATGCATAAAAGATATTCACGATGAAAAAATACTCCTTAGCTATTTTGTTCGCGTCTTTGTTCGTGGCAACATTAATGCCCGAGATTTCCTTCGCCGCAGAGAATCAGACGCTCAAAAAGCCCCGCTCCCTCTGGGTGAGTGAGCCAGAAAGCAATAAGGACGTCGCAGAGGAGGAGAAGCCCAAGGTCTCCAAAACCAAAAAAAAAATCAAGTCCCACCAAAACCCCGGTAGAACCTGCCCCCACAGAAAAGACCGCACAAAACCCAAACGTTGATAAGAATTTTGAAGCTGACGCTCAGGCTATCGCAACGGCTTGTCCGGGTAACTGGGAAGCCGAGGAATGCCTGAAGGCTACCTCTCAGTCTGCAATGGTTCTGGTATCCCAGTTCGGCGCCAGTTTGGAGTACGAAGGATATAAGGCCCAAATGGACCCGCTGAAAGAGGATTGCGCGGCTTCGACCGCAGCAACGCAGCAGGACGGTATTCCCGCTTACGCCATGAAGAGCGCTTACACCGTATGTGCCAATAAAATCGCAGAAATAGCTGAAATCACAGGCGTTAAACCTGACCCCTCCTATTACCAGCTGATGATCGCCTCAATACTCTGCATGGACAAAAACCCGCAGTGCCGGATGATGGAATCCAGCCTAAAAAAGTGGGAATAAGCCTTTAAAACCTTAAATTTAGCGGATAACCTAAGTAACGGCCTAAAAACATAAATATTCCCATAAAAAATTCTAGCCGTTATGAAAAAAAATCGGCTAAACTATACGAAATAAGAATACTGGGGGGTGTCTATGAAAGCTTTTGTTCTCGGAATCGATGTCAACCGCGCTAGCGCGGACCCAACTCTATACTTCGACAAAGGTTCATACGAATACAATCGTTCCCAGCATCTCGACGAAACAGCCCAGAAAATCGCCGAATTCGTTGCGGAAGTTCGCCCCCATACCCCGATTGCCTGGGCTATGCAGTATAAGGACACCCGCCCCGGCGAAGAACATGACTATACCGCCGAAGAACGCGCATTTCATCGGGTTCTGCCCGACGAAAACAAAGATACCTTCATGCACAAGACGCGCATGTCTCCCTATGTGGAAAATCAGGCCTATTTCGATAAAATGAAGGCCGACGGATACGACACAGTCGTTCTGACCGGCTTCTATGCCGCCGAGTGTATCTACTGGACCATGCAGGATCTGGTCGAACACGGCTTCAGAGTGATCGTCCCCAGCGACCTGATTTCGCACATGGAATACACGCACCCCATGGACGGCTTCGAGGACTTTATGCTGGATGTCTACCACCGCCGAGTCATCTTCACAGACAGCGAATGCGCAGAACACTTCCTCAAAACCGGCGAAGAGCAAAGGAATCTGCCGCCCGCACGCTATACGTGGGACGACATGAACTCCATGTATTACGGCCCCGGCAGCTGAACCTTTATTTTTCCGCAAAGCAGCACAAAAATCCTGAGGTCTTTCGGGTTTTTGGCTTGGGCGTGTGTTAAGATAAGATCATGCAGGAGAGTGGATCAGCATCGTTCGAAGAAGTTGTGCAGGCGCGCGTTCTGCCCAAAACTCCCGATTTAAAAGCCAAGCTGCTCCTGATCCTTGAATTCTCCGTCATCTGTATCCTGATACCCACGGTAATTATCACTTTCCGCCTTGCACCCTTTATGTTTTCGTTCCTTTGGGGGGTGGCCTTTTTCTGTTGGGCGGTCATGTACCTGTCGGACAAGACGTACTGGCTAAAGATACTCAGATTTGACGCCATAAACTGGCAGAACATGAAAACCATCCTCCCGCGATGGATCGCCTGCACCATCGGAATGATCGTCTTCATCTATTTTTACGATCCTGACCGTATGTTCTATATCATTGAAAGCAGGCCGCATGTCATCCCGGTAATCCTGTTCGCCTACCCGCTTCTGTCCGCCCTGCCACAAGAAATGATCTTCTGCGGATATTTCTTCGAGCGGTTCAAGCCGATCATCACAAGCGAACGCGCCATGATCATCGCCAGCGCCATCGTTTTTGCGTACGCGCATGTGCTATATATTAACTGGGTCGCACCGCTCCTGAGCCTGATCGCAGGCCTTATTTTTGCCTCGACCTACAGCCGGACGCGTTCGCTCGCCCTTGTAACGATAGAGCACGGCCTCTATGGAATCAGCCTGTTTATGATCGGGCTAGGCTGGTACTTCTATGGTGGTGCAGTCCATTAGCCCCCACTAACCGACTCATCACCCTGGTCGACGCTCAGGGCCTTCATCTTACAGGGCGATGCCAATCTTCAGAGAAACCACTGTCCTTAGAAGCTGATTGTCCTGCTGAATTTGAGGCTCCGGTTCGACTTTTTCATCGAACGACAAAGATAAGATTGGGCCAAATCTGCAGAAAAGTGAGGAATTTTCACCTAAAATCTGTTGTGCGCTGCGATATTTCTTCCCTCCAGCCAGGATTTTTAGTATAAGAATATTCCTAATTCTTGACACGATTGAATGTGTATGGTTATGTCCTTCGCCTGCACGCGCGGCATTTTCGGAAATGCGGAAAAGCGCAGGATATTAGGAATTTTAAAAACGAACTAACGGAATAACAGATATGTTTGCAGTGATCAAAACTGGCGGAAAACAATACAAGGTTCAGAAGAACGACAAGATTTTCGTCGAGAAAATCGAAGGCGAAGACGGCGCCGTGATCAAGCTGGATCAGGTTCTCATGATCGCTGATGAAAAGAAATCCGCGGTGGGCGCACCCATGCTGGAAGGCGCAATCGTAGAGGCGACCATCATCCGTCAGGATCGTGGCCCCAAGATCACCATTTTCAAGAAAAAACGCAGACAGAATTACCGCCGCAAAAAGGGCCACCGTCAGGATCTGACCTACATCCAGATCACTGACATCAAGGCAGCCTAAGGCAAAGATAAAAACAAGAATTAAAGGAGAAGACCATGGCACATAAGAAAGCAGGCGGTAGTACCAGCAACGGACGCGATTCAGCAGGCCGGCGCTTAGGCGTAAAGAAATTCGGCGGCGAATTCGTTCTGGCCGGTAACATCATCATCCGCCAGCGCGGCACGAAATACAGACCCGGCAAAAACGTCGGCATGGGCAAGGATCACACCATCTTCGCCCTTCTGGAAGGCCAAGTGCTGTTCTCCAAAGGCCCGGGCGGCAAGCCCATCGTAAACGTCCTGCCGGCAAACGACGCGCAGGCGCAGGCAGCCGAGTAATCCTTCTTTAAGGCGAAGTCATCGGATACAAAAGAGGGGAAAGAAATTTCCCCTTTTTCATTGTCCGCAGGGTATAAACGGCCATGAAATTTCTGGATCAGGCTAAAATATATCTCGAAAGCGGTAAGGGCGGCCCCGGCTGCGTCAGCTTCCACCGCGAAAAGTTCGTGGAGTTCGGCGGCCCCGACGGCGGCAACGGCGGCAAGGGCGGCGATGTAATTATCGAGGTTGTCGATACCCTCAACACCCTGATCGACTTCCGCTATCAGCAGCATTTCCGCGCTGCCCCCGGGCAGAACGGCATGGGCCAGAACCGCACAGGCGCTGGCGGCAAGGATTGCATCATCAAGGTGCCCGTCGGCACGGTCATTCTCGACGAGGATAAGGAAACCGTCCTCGCGGACCTCACCGAACCCGGGCAGCGCATTGTGTTTCTGAAGGGCGGCGATGGCGGCTTCGGCAACGCCCATTACAAAACTGCGACCAATCAGGCCCCCCGCAAATTCACCCCCGGCTGGCCGGGCAAGGAGGCAGCGGTCTGGCTGCGCCTGAAACTGATCGCCGATGTCGGACTGGTCGGGCTGCCCAACGCGGGCAAATCCACCTTTCTGGCTTCCTGCACGAACGCAAAACCCAAAATCGCGGACTACCCCTTCACCACCCTTCACCCTAACCTCGGCGTCGTCCGGGCGGGCGAAATCGACTTCGTAATCGCCGATATCCCCGGCCTGATCGAGGGCGCGCACGAAGGCCACGGCCTCGGCGACCGTTTTCTGGGCCACGTCGAACGCACGGCGGTGCTTCTGCACCTGATCGACTGCACGCAGGACGACCTGCCCGGCGCTTACAAGACCATCCGGCGCGAACTCAAGGAATATGGCGGAGGCCTCACCGAAAAGCCTGAGATCATCGCCCTGACAAAGGCGGACGCCCTCGGCCCTGAACTGGCGGAGGATCAGGCTAAAATTCTCAAAAAAGCCATAAAAAAGGATATCATGGTTATTTCCGCCGTCGCGCAGGACAACATCAAACCCCTGCTCTTCAAACTGGCCGAAATCGTCCGCGAGAACCGTAAGAACTCGGGGCATATCCCCCATCGTGCCGCATCCTACGAAGACGACGAGGAAGGCGAAGAAGAATGACCCGCGCCGTTCTCACCGCCCACGCCGTCCTGAACGCCTCGCGCTTTCTCGTTCTGAAAATCGGGTCCGTTCTCATCCGGGGCAAGGAAATGGACGCGGTGAACACCGCATGGATGGACGCTCTGGCGCAGGACGTCGCCGAGCTGATGAAAAAAGGGATCAAGGTCGTAATCGTCTCCTCAGGCGGCGTCGCTTTGGGCCGCAAGGCGCTGGGCATCCCGGCCGACATCGCCCCCGGCGCGATCCGTCTAGAGCAAAAACAGGCCGCCTCCGCCGTTGGGCAATATCACATGTTCAACGGCTATTATAAATCCTTCGAGAAACTCGGGATTACAGCCGCGCAGGTCCTCCTGACCATGAGCGAGACCGAAAACCGCCGCCTGAACCTCAACGCCCGCGAAACGCTCTATACGTTGCTGGATAAGGGCATCGTCCCGGTCATCAACGAGAACGACACGGTTTCAACGGGCGAAATCCGCTTCGGCGATAATGACCGCCTCAGCGTCCGCGTCGCGCAGATGATCCAGGCCGACACGGTGCTTCTGCTCTCCACGACGCACGGGCTTTACACCGCCAACCCCGACCTCGACCCGGCGGCGGTTCATATTCCCGTAATCGAAAAAATCGAAGACCGCCATGTTGAAATGGCCGGATCGGCGATTGCGGGCCTTAGCACCGGCGGGATGAAGAGCAAGATTGAGGCCGCACAATCCGCGACCCGCGCAGGAATCAGCCTCATTATTGCCAACGGGCGCGAAAACCACATTCTGAAAACTCTCATGAACGATCCCGCCCGCCCCTCCAGCCTTTTTGTCGCACAAAAGAGCGATGCCGGGGCCAAGCTGGTCTGGCTGCAAACCCATATGCGCCCGAAGGGCGTCTTCACCATAGACAACGGCGCCCTTAAGGCTCTTAAGGGTGGCAAAAGCCTGTTGCCTGTGGGCGTCCGCAAGATCGAAGGCCATTTCCAGCGCGGCGACGCCATAGAAATACGCACGCTGGAAGGAAAAAAGGTCGCCATGGGCATAAGCGCCTACGATGTCGGCGACGCCACACGCATCATCGGCAAAAACAGCGGCGAGATCGCGGCGATTCTCGGCTACACGGGCCGCGACGAGTTGGTCCACCGCAACGACATGGTTTTGGAAACCTAAGGCCAAAACCTTTGCAAGCCCGGCACGTTTAAGGCATGCTATCCCTGTTTAAACAAGAGTAAAAGCGCATGCGAACCGACACGCCCAAAACCGTGTACCTCCAAGATTACAAACCCTTCCCCTTCAGGGTTGTCTCGCTTGATCTGGCATTCGATATCCGCGACGACAAGACGACCGTTACAGCCCTCACGAAGTTCTCACGAAAAGACCCAAAAGCCGTGCAGCTATTCCTGAACGGCGAAGACCTGCAACTTGTTTCTTTGCGCCTGAACGGACAATCTCTTGAAAAATATACGCAGGACGAACGCGGTATAACCTTCGCGCCGCCCGCCGGACAGGATGAATTTACGCTTGAGGCCGTAACCGTGATCGACCCGCCCGGAAACACCCGGTTGGAGGGGTTGTATAAATCCGGCGATACCTATTGCACCCAGTGCGAGGCCGAAGGCTTCCGCCGCATCACCTTCTTCCCCGACCGCCCGGATGTGTTGACGGTTTTTACGGTTAGGGTCGAAGCCGACGAGGAAAGCTGCCCCGTTCTGCTCTCCAACGGCAATAAAACTGGAGAAGGAAAGCTTGAGGGCGGACGGCATTTTACGACTTGGCACGACCCCTTTCCCAAACCTTGCTATCTCTTCGCGCTGGTCGCGGGCAAGCTGACCCACATTCACGACACCTTCTCAACCAAGTCAGGCCGCAAGGTCGATCTTTACATATACGTTCGCCCCGGCGACGAGGGCCAATGCGCCCATGCGATGGATTCGCTCAAAAAATCCATGAAGTGGGATGAGGACGTCTACGGCCTCGAATACGATCTCGACTTGTTCAATATCGTGGCGGTCAGCGATTTCAACATGGGCGCGATGGAAAACAAATCGCTGAACATCTTCAACACCGCCCTCGTCCTTGCACACCCCGACACGGCCACCGATCTTGATTTCATGCGTGTGGAGAGTGTAGTCGCGCACGAATACTTCCACAACTGGAGCGGCAACCGCGTAACCTGCCGCGACTGGTTCCAGCTTTCGCTCAAGGAGGGCCTCACCGTTTTCCGCGATCAGGAATTCTCTGCCGACATGCACTCGCCGGATGTACAGCGCATCGATGACGTAACGCACCTCCGCCGTTTCCAGTTCCCAGAAGACGCCGGCCCCCTCGCCCACCCCGTCAGGCCTGACAATTACATCGAGATCAATAATTTCTACACGATGACGATCTATGAAAAGGGCGCAGAAGTCATCCGCATGCTCCGCACCATCATCGGTCCTGAAAATTACCGCAAGGGAACGGACCTGTACTTCTCCCGGTTTGACGGGCAAGCCGTGACCTGCGATGACTTTATCAACTGCATGGAGGAAGTCAGCGGACAGGATCTAAGCCAATTTCAGCTTTGGTATTCACAAGCCGGAACGCCCGAAGTCACAACCACCGGAAAATATGACGGCCTTGAAAAAACCTTCACCCTGACGCTCTCCCAGAATATTCCCGACACACCCGGCCAGACGGACAAAAAGCCGATGCACATCCCTGTGGCCTTGGGCTTGCTCGACCCCAGCGGACAGGAATTCCCGCTGGACGAGGAACGCAACACGACCAAAATCCTGCACCTCAGGGAAAAGACTCAAACGTTCGTCTTTGAAAAGATACAGTATCCGCCCATAGCATCCATCCTGCGCGGCTTCTCTGCGCCTGTAATCCTCAAGGACGATCTCAGGGATGATCTCAAACCTGAGGACCACGCCTTCCTGATGCGCCACGACCCGAACGGCTTCAACAGATGGCAGGCCGGACAGACCTACATGCTCCACATCCTTGATGAAATGCTCGATCAAGGCGAGGAAATTCCCGAAGAGTGCTTCCGCGCATACGGCGCACTTCTTGATGATGCTCTGCGCCCGGAGAGCGACAAGGCCCTGCTCGCCCGTATGATTCACATCCCCGACGTGATACACATCGGCCTCCAGAGGGAGGAAATTGACCCGGCCGCGATCTATCAAGCGCGGGACGACCTGATCAACGGATTGTTATCGGCGCACAAAGACAAGATCCTGGCGATCTATGGAATGCATAACGATGACGAAGGAGACTCGGTCACAGCGCAGGCCGTGGGCGCACGCGCCCTTAAAAACACCGCGCTCCACATCCTCACCAACAAATGCATGAAGGAGGACGTCGATCTTTGCCGCGAAGCGTATAAGAACGCCCGTAACATGACCGACCGCATCGCCGCGCTGCAGAGGCTGACCCTGTTTAGAACAGGATCATGCATGGACGTTCTCAGGGAATTTTACGAACGTTACCGCGATTATCCGCTGGTGATCGACAAATGGTTCGCCGTACAGGCTTCAGCCGCTCGTGAAGACACGGCGGCGATCGTGCGCCAGCTGCGCGAACATCCTGATTTCAGCCTCAAAAACCCGAACCGGGTTCGCTCGCTTTTTGCTGCCTTCGCGATGAACAACCCCGTATGCTTCCACGCGCCGGACGGCCAAGGTTATGAAATTCTGCGTGACGCAGTGGCGGAGTTAAACACGATCAACCCGCAGATCGCCGCGCGTCTTTTGACCCCGCTCAAGGAATGGCGGCGCTACACGCCCGACAGGCAAGCGCTGATGAAATCCGCCTTGAAAAAGATTTTGGAAATAGAAAACCTCTCGCCCGACGTCTACGAGATCGCCTCCAAAAGCGTCGCCGACTAAAACCGAAGAGACGCCATGCCCGACTTCGAGCATGAAGACAGATATAAGGGCAGCGTTTGCGGCATAGACGAGGTTGGGCGCGGCCCCCTGGCCGGGCCTGTCGTAGCCGCCTGCGTCCTGATCCCTAAAGAAAGCCGCAGCGCCCCATTTCTCAAGGATATAAAAGACAGCAAAAAACTCTCGAAGCCAAAACGCCTTGTCTTGAGTCAGCTCATCCTTCAGACATTCCCCGCGGCCGTTGCTGTCATCGGCATTGACGAAATCGACCGCTTGAACATTCTCCAGGCAAGCCTGAAGGCGATGGCGCAAGCACTCATGGAATTAAGTGCCCAAAACGAAATCGCCCACGCGCTCATCGACGGCAACCGCTTGCCGCACGACCTGCCCTGCTCTGCGAGCGCCATCATCAAGGGCGACTCACAATCAATCTCCATCGCAGCCGCCTCGATCGTCGCCAAGGTCCACCGGGACGGGATAATGGAAAAACTCGACCGCGAATATCCGCAATACGGCTGGCGCAAAAACTCCGGCTATCCGACCACTGACCATCTCGCCGCGCTCGAAAATTATGGCGTCACCCCTCACCACCGCAGAAGCTTTGGCCCGGTCAAAGCGCTGCTGGCCAAATCGGCTTAAGCGAAACCTTATGATTCCATAACAACATATTGACTCTAAATAGAGAATCTCGAGAAGAAAAACAAAATACTTCTTGACGGCGAATCACTTTTTTCGCATGATTCGCTTGCTTTCAAATCAAGGAGTCAAGAATGTCGAGCAGAAAAAAAAATCTGTCCACAGATTCAATTGTCGTAGGCGATTGCATAAAGATCATGAAACAACTGCAACCCGAATCCGTAGACTGCATTTTTGCCGACCCGCCCTATAACCTCCAACTCGGCGGCGACCTGCATCGGCCCAACAACTCTAAGGTTGATGCCGTAGATGATGAATGGGATCAATTCGACAGCCTCAAGGCTTACGACGACTTCACCCGCGAATGGCTCTCCGCCGCGCGTGATCTGCTGAAGCCCGACGGAACGATCTGGGTCATTGGCAGCTACCACAATATTTTCCGACTAGGATATATCCTGCAAGATCTCGGCTTCTGGATCCTGAACGATGTCATCTGGCGCAAATCCAACCCCATGCCGAATTTCCGGGGCCGCCGGTTCACGAACGCCCATGAAACAATGATCTGGGCCTCGAAGTCAAAAGACTCCAAATACTGCTTTAACTATGAGGCGATGAAGACCTTCAACGAAGACCTTCAAATGCGTTCCGACTGGTACCTGCCCCTCTGTACGGGACAGGAACGCCTCAAGGACATCGACGGGAAAAAGGCACACCCGACCCAAAAACCCGAGGCTCTTCTTTACCGCGTCTTGCTCTCCTCCACCCGCAAGGGCGACGTTGTGCTCGATCCCTTCTTCGGGACAGGAACCACTGGCGCGGTTGCCAAAAAGCTGGACCGCCGCTTTATCGGCATCGAGCAGGACAACCGCTACGCGGCCTTCGCCCGTGAACGCATCAAGGAAATCGAGCCGCTTAAAGGCGCGTTGGTGGAAACCAACTCCAAACGCGAAAAGCCAAGAATTCCTTTCGGCACGCTGATCGATCAAGGCCTGATCTCTCCCGGCGCAATCCTGACGGATGCAAAGAAAAAGCACACGGCCACCGTCCACGCTGACGGCTCCCTGAGCCTCCAGAACCGTGTGGAGAAAATTCAGGGTTCCATCCATAAGGTCGGCGCGGCCGTTCAAGGTGCCCCGTCATGCAACGGCTGGACCTTCTGGCACTATAAGGAAAACGGCAAATACGTGCCGATCGACAATCTACGTGAACGTGCGCGTGGAGAAACGCTCAACTGAATGGATAGGACCCGCCCATATGTCTAAAGAATGGACGGACCGTGTACTGATCCAAGACCTCAAACTTGAGATGAGAATAGGCATCTATGAAAAAGAGCGTCTCAAGAGCCAGCCAGTGTTAGTAAGCGTAGTGCTGGACGTATCAAGCAATGAAGGTCGCCCCCTCAGACATGTAGACGAAGTCGTCTCATATGAATCTGTAGTCAATAAAATCAGAGATATAGCGCACAATAAGCACTATGAGCTTATCGAGGAATTTGCTGAAGAAGTCGCAAAAGATTGCCTAAAAGATAAAAGGATATCGCGAGTTAAAATCACCGCAATAAAGACCGATATACTGCCTGAAACCTCAGGCGTAGGAGTTACAATCTCAAGAAAGCAACTACCTTAGTGGAACATGCCCTCGGCTTTATACTTTTCTTTGAGAACAGCATATTCCTTGAGCAATTGCTCGCTGACTTCCGTCGGCGATTTATTGCTCAAAAACGACTTAGAGTAGAACAGCTGCTTACGCCCCGGATCGCCGTACACTTCCACGCCTTCAAGAGCGGCCATAGTCTGTAAGAGATGAGCGCCCCTTATCGTTGTTGATGGCTCAAGCTTACGAAACGCAAAAGCTTTTGCGTACAAGACAAGATAAGCTTTACGATACTCATAAACTTTCTCCTGGCTCTTGGCTTTGTCTAAAATTTTCTGAAAGCGCTTATTTTTTTCCTCAATATAGGCCAAGGCAATATCATCGGGCACTGGAATATAAGTAAGAGTAAAAGGTCTGCTGAACTCCAATATTAGACCAGGAGGAAAGATCATGCTCGCTTTACCTTTCTGCCCACATACCGCCTCAAAAATATTATCTGATGTAACTAATTCAAAACGTCGAACAGATTGTATTTGATAGCGCGGGTCAATTTTAAACGCGCGCCTTTTTAAATCGTAATCACGTAACAGAATTTCCTGCACCAATTCAAAACGAGTAGAGAATTCATTCCTGTTGTCGACGATAAACTTTCTTGTCGCTTCACGTATCTCTTTCATTTCAAACTCAGAGCTGACAAACTTGCGAAAAATTTCGCACTCTGTGATTTTAAGGTAATGATCAATGTGCTGGTCGTTGGCTAAATCAGCATAACCCATGGCCCAGTAAAGATTAGAAAGATTTTTGAGAGTAGCCTTTTCGTATATGTATTTGCGTGTAGATTGAGGCGTACCTTCAACAAAATCTGCGACGGGAACATCCGGAGGCAAATCCTCAAGCTGAACAACAGAGTCAGGAGCCTTCTCCTCAGGTTCCGAAAAATCTGCTAAAACTGGACCTGTAGGTTTAACTTTTTTATTCGCATCCTGTGCGTAAACCTGACCGCTAAGCAAGCCCAGACAAAAAACAAGGGCAAACATAACAAACAGTGAAGATTTATTCAAAACCATAACCTAGCCCTTATAGATTTTATGAGCTGTCATTATACGACTTTATGAGGATTCATTCAAGAAATCAGCTGAGCTGTTTGTTAACAACCTTTACAAAAACACTGGGCAACCCGACTGAATCAAGGTCGCTTATTCTATGCCAGAAATAATCATCCGGGTACACGAAATCGGATGGGACCTCCGTACTGTAAACTTCGAGCGTCAGAATGAAATGAGTAAAAGGATGAATAATTTTGGCATCGCGCAGCTTTCTAACGCGTACACCAACCAAAAAATCAGGCTTAAGCACAGCGGATTGAGCCCCGTCAGACCATGGCGAGACCGGCAGTCCGACCATACCGCCCAAAAGCCCTTTCGGAGGGCGCTTATGCAAAAGCACCCGGCCCCGACCATCTTCTATCCAGTACACTTGCCCGAAACGCTTCCGGCGTTCAGGCTTAGCCGGGGGTTTCACACTGTCCTGACCCTTTATAAGGCTCACAGACCCACAAAAGCCGCTGACCGGGCACAACCCGCAACGCGGGGCCTTGGGAATACACACCCCCGAACCCAAATCCATAAAGGCCTGTGCCAGATCTCCGGGACGCCCGACCCGCGAGGCATAGTCATAATAAGGCTCGGCTAGACCCTTTATAGCCCGTTTGTCTTTGGGGTTTTGAGCCGCATCCGGATAGACCCGGGTGATAATCCGCTCGACATTCCCGTCAACGACGACGGCGGGCTTGTTGAACGCAATCGCCCTTATGGCCGCGCTGGTATACTCGCCGATCCCCGGCAAAGCCCGCAGAGCCTTCTCGTCCTCGGGAAAAAACCCGCCAAACTCTTGCGAAACCGTCCGCGCACAGGCCAGAAGGTTGCGCGCCCGTGCGTAGTAGCCCAGCCCCGCCCAAGCGGCCATCAACGCCTCCGGCTCCGCTCTAGCCAAAGCGTGAACATCCGGCCATCGCCCCGTAAACTTCTGAAAATAGGGTATGACGGCAGTAACCGTTGTCTGCTGAAGCATGATCTCGGACAGCCAGACCCGGTAAGGGTCGGGCCGCTCGCCCATCCTGTACCGCCACGGCAAAACGCGGGCATTTCGGTCATACCACCCCAGAAGCGCTTCGCTGAAAGAAGCCACCTTGTCACAAACTGCATTCTGTTTTACGCTTTTCATGTAAAATCACGCTAATGCC
The DNA here is from genome assembly GCA_023384135.1 of Alphaproteobacteria bacterium. Lineage (GTDB taxonomy): Bacteria > Pseudomonadota > Alphaproteobacteria > Micavibrionales > Micavibrionaceae > JAGNKE01. Next base: position 343,698 of record JAHDXS010000001.1, read on the forward strand.
TGAATCACGCGACATCAAGCCATGCGCCCTCTATCCGAACCTGTCACACGCATCTCCGGCAAGACCTTCAGCCGGAAATACATCGCCTTGGGCCGCATCGTCGCGGAATGGGAAAAAATCATCGGCCCGGAATTCGCCGCCAAAGCCGTACCCGTGAAAATCGACTACCGCGCCCCCCAGGGCAAAGGCAAAGCTGCCGCAAAGCTGGCCTCCCTCCATATCGCCACCACAGAGTCATGGTCGACGACCCTTCACTACCAGAAAGACCTTATCCTTGAGCGGATAAACGGCCTATTTGGCGGCGGCTGGATCGAAGATATCCGCTTCGTCATCCTCCCCCGGGAAAGCCTCAAACCTCCCGCAAAATCAAAAAGACTCTTGACGGAAGACGAAAAAAAGTTTCTATCCGGTATGCTAGAGAGTCTTGAAGATCAGGAACTTAAGACAAAGCTGGAAACATTGGGCCGGGAAATTTTGAAGAGAGCGTAAGATGAAAGTCACAGCCATTACCCTGCGTGCGGGACACGTGATCGAATACAACGGAAAACTCATGGTTGTCACCAGCAACGAGATCATGCAGCCCGGCAAGGGCGCATCCGTATCGCAGATTGAAATGCGCGACATCCGCACCGGCTCAAAAGATAACGTGCGTTTCCGCACGCAGGAAACCGTAGAGCGCGTACGCCTTGAACAAGATGAATACCAATACCTTTACACAGACGGCGATGACGTCCACTTCATGCACACGACAAACTTTAACCAAATGCATGTCTCCAAGGAGGCTATCGGCCCTCGCGCGGCTTTCCTTCAGGAAGGCATGCTCGTCGAGATTGAAAGCTTCGAGGGGGAACCTCTGGGCTTCGAATTCCCCGACACATGCGTATTGGAAATTGTGGAGGCCGAGCCCGTAGTAAAAGGGCAGACGGCAACGACATCTTATAAGCCCGCCATCCTTGAAAACGGTGTAAAGGTTATGGTTCCTCCGCATGTAGGATCAGGCACCAAGGTCGTCGTCAAGATCGAAGACGGATCCTACGTAGAACGCTTCAAGGGATAATTGTAATCTCCAACGCCGCATCGCGGCAAAGGCCAAGTATGTCCGCAACCCACTCCACCGCCCTGATGAATGTCATGCTCCGTGCCTCGGAGAAGGCTGCACGGTCGCTGCTGCGCGACTTTAACGAGGTGGAACATCTTCAAGTGTCGGCCAAGGGCCCCGGAGACTTCGTGTCGGCGGCGGACCGCCGCGCGGAAGAAATCATCTTCGGCGAACTGAAGAAGGCCCGCCCCGATTATTCCTTCCTGATGGAGGAAAGTGGTGCGGTGGAGGGAACGGATCCGGAATACCGCTGGCTGATCGACCCGCTCGACGGCACAACCAACTTTCTTCACGGACTGCCACACTGGGCGATCTCAATTGCGTTGGAACACAAAGGCGAAATCATCGCCGGCCTGATCCATGACCCCGTAAAGGACGAAATTTTCCATGCCGAAAAAGGCACAGGCGCCTTCATGCGCCGCCGCCGCTTGCGCGTCTCGGGGCGACAAGATCTCATGCTTGCGACGATCGCAACTGGTGCGCCTCGTCGATCCGTCGAATCGCGCACACAATTTATGCGGGAATACAGCGCAATCATAAGCGTGGCACCAGGCCTGCGCCGCTTCGGTGCCGCTGCTCTCGACTTGGCCTATGTTGCCGCCGGACGATACGAGGGGTTCTGGGAACGCAACCTTAAACCTTGGGATATTGCCGCAGGCCTGCTAATTGTTAAAGAGGCGGGTGGATTCGTCTCCGATCTTGATAGCACAACCGCAAATCCAGTAGAAACGGGCAACATTCTGGCGGCAAATGATCGGCTATTCGATTCGATGTCCAAAATCCTTAAGGCAGCTTGACATGCTTAAAACATACCTGCGAGGACTGCCTGTCTTGCTAACGATAGCGGCTATGCCTCTATATCCAGCTTCGGCGCAAAACGCAAAAATCGACAATAGCCAGACCTCGGCAAGAACTTCGCCCGCAATTGCACAAATAGACGTGGCGGTTACCGAGACCGACCTCGAAAGCGAAAACGTCGTCAGTTTCAACCTCGAACCCCTGCAGGTTGAGTTGGATAAAGAGCAAAAGCAGTTCCTGATGACTCACGCTCTGACGGCCTTGCGCAACAAGCCCGACATCAATCTGGTTATTCAAAGCCTTGCGCGCTCAAACCCTAAAGACCGTTACGAAAAAACCCGGATAGCTCTGGCCCGGGGATTGGAAGTCCGGCAGTTCTTCATCGACCAAGGCATATCCCCCAAGCGGATTAAAATCCAGCCCCTCCCCGTAGATGGAAACCGGGGCGAAGACGACCGGATTGACCTCGTCTTTACGCAGTGATCCGCCAAATGTGGATAATATAAGGCGTAAGCCGCGCAAACCTTGACTTTTTGGCCGCCAAAGTGTGGTATAGCGACACTTACCGAAAAATCAGGAGATAGCCATGTCGGGGAACGACTCTGCAAACAACGAAAAGAAGCCGCGCGCGACCTATAGCCCCCTGATCCTCCTCGCCATAGGAATCGGTGCTTACGCCTATTACAACTTCAAGGAAAAAACCCCGGAAACCATCCCGGACATGGAATTGACCCAGACCGCTTCGGCACAATCTACTGAAATGCAAGCCGAAGAAGGCTTCGAAGAGGGCTCTGCGGAGCCTCCCGCCGAAGAAGCTGCCGAACCCGCTGAAGGCGAAGCCGCAGTTGCAACGGAAGAAACCAAACCCGAACCTGCGACAGTGTCCGCAGAAGCGGCGCAAGCCCCCACCCTGGAATCCATGATCGCCCCGCGCAGCCTCGGCTCTCCGGACGCGCCCGTGAAAATCGTCGAGCATGCCTCATTCACCTGCCCTCACTGCGCGCAGTTCCATGCGGGATCGTTCAAAAAGATCATTGAGGAATATGTCGATACCGGAAAGGTGCAACTGACCTTTGTAGACTACCCTTTCAACCGGCCCGCCGTCGATGCGACGATGGTCGCCCGCTGCATCCCGGAAAAAAACTACTTTAACTTCGTGCGCCTGCTGTTTGAAACGCAGAGCGACTGGACCAGCGCCCCCGATTATAAAAAGGCCCTTAAGCAACACGCCATGATCGCGGGCCTCAGCAGCGAATCCTTCGATGCCTGCATCAGCAACGAGGAACTGCAAGCGGGAATTCTTGGCAAGACTGAGGAATATGTGCGCGGTAAGGGTATCAACTCCGTACCCACCTTGGTGCTGAATAACGAGACAATCATCTCCGGCAATGTGCCGTATGAGGAGATCAAGGCGGCCATCGACGCTGAACTGGCGCTCTCCGGCAAACAATAAGCGTAGAGTGAATGGTCCAGTTTTCGCGCCTTCGCCTCAACGGCTTTAAATCCTTCGTTGACAGGACGGAGCTAGAGATCACGCCCGGCCTGAACGGGATCGTCGGGCCAAACGGGTGCGGAAAATCCAACCTTGTCGAGGCCCTGCGCTGGATCATGGGCGAAAGCTCGGCCCGCCGGATGCGCGGCGGCGGCATGGAGGACGTGATCTTCGCCGGAACCGACAAGCGCTCGGCCCGAAACATCGCCGAAGTCTCCGTCTTGCTCGATAATTCCTCGCGCAAGGCCCCCTCCGCCTATAACGGCTTCGACGAAATCGAGATCATCCGCAAGATTGAGCGCGACCACGGCTCCAGCTATAAGATCAACGGCAAGAATGCCCGCGCCCGCGACGTGCAGATGTTGTTCGCCGATACCCTGACTGGCGCGAACTCTCCTGCCCTCGTTTCACAGGGCGACATGACCCGCATCATCAACGCGAAACCCGCCGACCGTAGGCTAGTGCTGGAAGAATCCGCAGGCGTATCGGGCCTTTACGCCCGCCGCCATGAGGCCGAGCTGCGCCTGCGCGCCGCCGACGCCAACCTCCTGCGCTTAGACGATGTGATGGGCGGCATGGAAAGCCGCCTCGCTTCGCTCAAACGCCAATCACGTCAGGCCACGAAATACAAAAATCTGAACGCCCAGATCCGCCAGTTCGAAGTGATGATCGCGTGGCTCGAATGGAGTGCCCTGCAAACCCGCCGCAACGATCTGCACAAATCCTTCAAGGAAATCGAAAGCGAAGTCGCGCAGAAAATGACCACCGTTGCGCAACTCACGAAAAACCAGACCACTAAGGCCGAGGACGTGCCCGAACTGCGCAAAAAGGAAATGGAATGCGCCGCGACCCTTCAGACACGCAAGGTCATCCTCCAGCGCATCGAAGACGATGAAAAGCGCCACAAGGCCCAGCTTGAGGAATCCGCCGCCCAACTCGCGCAAGCGCGTCAGGACGAATCCCACGAAAGCCAGACCTTCGAGGAAAACAGCAAAATCCTCGAACGTATTCAGGCCGAGGAAAAGGAAATCCATTCCGCCCGTAGCAACGAAGACGCAACGGCAAACCGTAAGAAAGAGGAACGCGACACCCTCAACGCCCGCTTGACCGCTTGCGAGGAGCGCTTCACGGCCCTCAAGGAGACCATGGCCGAATCCCGCGCCCGTCGGAATGCAGCCGAAAGCAAAATCAAATCCGCGACCGACCGCCTGGATCTTTTGCGCGAACGCCGCACAAAAATCGAGAAAGAACTGAAGGAACTCGAAGTCGGCGAAGAAAACACGAAAGAAATAAAAAGGCTCGACGAGAAAATCATCCAACTTGAGCAGACCCTCGCAGACTTAAACGCACGAATTGAGTCAAAGAAACAGGCCATAGCAAAGACCGCCGAAGGAACGGAATCACATCGTCAGACCCTTACGGCGGCCCAAAAGGAATTCGAGCGCTTTAGCGCTGAAATGGCCACACTGCGGAAAATCTTCGAATCCGACCGCGGCTTGGAATTCAAAGCCGTTCTAAACGAGATCACAACACAACCGGGCTTCGAACGCGCACTCTCCCGCGCTTTGGGTGATGCGCTCAACGCTTCCCTCGACCCATCCGCCCCGTCCTTCTGGGGGAGTGCAAGCTCCGCCGAAAGGCCCGGACTGCCTGTTGGACTCCCCCCCCTGCTCCCCAACATAAAGGCCCCCGAAGCCCTGCATGCCGCACTCTCACAGATCGGCTTCGTTAAGGACGAAGCCGAAGGGAACGCTCAGTGCGCCGGGCTTAAAACCGGGCAATCGATAGTCTCCTCGAACGGCGACTACTGGCGCTGGGACGGTCTGCGCGTTCGCGCCGCCGCCGCCGACCGCCACGCCCAGCTGATCACCCAGAAAAACCGCCTCGTTGAGCTTGAAGCCCTGAGCCAAGCCCATGAAGAACGCGTGACCGCCGCTCGCGAAGACTTGGATCGCTCAATCGAAGCCGAAAAAGCCGCCCGGCAGGATTCCGACCAAACAAACCAGAAAATCCGCGAACTCGAACGCGAGATCAACACCGCCCGCCCCGCCCTGATCCGCATCCGCGAAAAGATCGCGGGCATCGAAAAGGAAAAATCGCGCCTCACCGAAACGCTCAAAACCTTGATCGAAGACATACAGGCCGTAGACGCAAGCCTTGAGGCCGACCGTATGGAACTCGCCGCTTTAGGCGAAGGCGCGTCGGCAGAAAAGGACGCCGAGTTGGAGGCCGCGCAGAAAACCTTGAATGAACTCAAAGAAAGCTATCGCGAGGCCGTGCGCGACTACGATCTTTTCGAGCAGCAAAGCAACACCCGTCGCGCCCGCCTTCAGGCCATCGCTGACGAGCGCATCAGCTTGCAAAACCGCACCATCCGCTCGCGCGAACGCCTCAAAAGCCTCAAGGAACGCATCCAAACCCTGACCGAAAAACACGAGGAACTGCAAAAACAGCCGCTAAACGCAGATACGGACCGTTCTCAGCTCCTGCAAACCATAGCCGAACTCGAAAGCCAAAGAACAGCCGCCGCCGAAGCGCTGGCCAAGCGTGAATCCGAAATCGCCGAAACCTCGAAGGCCCTACGCACGGCGGAACTGGCCCTCGGCTCCGCCCGCGAGGAGCGGGCGAGAATTCAGGCCACGCACACCGCCATCGCCGAACAACTGTCGGAAATGGAAAAGGCGATCGAGGAGCGGTTCCAGATGCCGCCCGCAGCCCTCCCCGACCACGCAGCGGAAGATCTGGTGCAATATCAGCCCGAGGATATCGACGGCCTAAAAAAACGCCGCGACAAGCTGGTTCATGAACGCGACTCCATCGGCCCTGTAAACCTTCAGGCCGACAAGGAAGCCGACGACCTCGAAAGGGAAGTCTCAGCTCTCATGCGCGAACGCAACGAACTGATGCAGGCTATCGAGGAACTTCGGGGCGCAATCGTGCGCATCAATAAAGAGGCGCGTACGCGGCTGATGCAGGCCTTTGACCACGTCAATGCGCATTTCCAGAATCTGTTCGCCCGACTGTTCGAGGGCGGCAAGGCGCATCTCGCCCTGATCGATTCGCAGGACCCTCTGGATGCCGGCCTTGAAATTTTTGCGCAGCCGCCCGGCAAATCTCTGCAATCCCTCTCGCTTCTCTCGGGAGGCGAACAAACTCTGACCTCGATCGCACTGATTTTCGCGATGTTCCTGACCAATCCCTCGCCGATTTGCGTGCTCGATGAAATCGACGCGCCGCTCGACGACGCCAACGTGGACCGCGTCTGCAACCTGCTGGAAGAAATCGCCGAACGCGGGGAAACAAGGTTCCTCATCATTACCCACCACCGCCTGACCATGGCGCGCATGGACCGCCTCTACGGCGTAACCATGACCGAAAAGGGCGTATCACAGCTTGTATCCGTTGATTTACAGCGTTCATTTGAATTGACCGAACAAAAGGTCGCCTGACCGTGGACGAGAAAAGCAAAGAAACCAAGGAAGACTTCGAGGCCCGCCTCAAGGCCGCTCGCGAGGAATTCGAGCAGATGGAAACGCAGACAGGCCGTAAATCTGCGGGCCCCACAGAAGGCGCGATGCGCAGCGGCAAGGCCGGTTCGGAGCTTCTCGCAAACGTATTTGCCGGTGCCTTTTTGGGTTGGCTTATCGATAAAGTCTTTGCGACCGCCCCGTGGGGCATGATCACAATGATGGTATTGGGCTTTGTCAGCGGCGTCATGCGCGCAAATGCCGCAATGCAGCAACACAACAAAAGCCGCGAAAAACAATAGGATTATCAGGCCTGACCATCGCACCGGCAGACCTATCCAAAGTCATAAAAAAATATAAAACATGCATAAAACGGGCATTGCGCATCCATGGGAAATACGCTACAACCTTTAAAATTTTAAGAATTACAGGTGTGTAAGAGGTACTAAGTGGCCAGTCCCGTCCATCAGTTCGAGATTGTTGAGTATGCCCGCCTGCCCGTGGAGGCCGTTGATCTATCCTTCACCAATTCTTCTCTGGCAATGGTCGTCGGAGCTCTGTTGTCAACCATGTTCCTGACGATGGCCATGCGCCGCCGCGCGATGGTACCCGGGCGTTTGCAAATGACCGCCGAGATGCTTTACGAATTCGTCGGCAAGATGGTTAAGACAAACATCGGAAAAAAGGGTCGGCACTATTTACCCTTCGTGTTCACGATTTTCATCTTTGTCCTGATGGGCAACCTCGTCGGTCTCATCCCGTACATGTTCACATACACATCGCACCTAATTGTTACCGGTGCGTTGGCCCTTATGATTTTCTTCTCTGTAATCGGCTTCGGCCTTTACAATCACGGCACGCACTTCTTCTCCCTGTTTCTGCCGCCCAACGCACCTTGGTGGTTGGTGCCGTTCATCATGCCGATTGAGATTATCTCCTTCTTCGTCCGCCCGCTCACCCTTTCCGTTCGTCTGTTTGCGAACATGATGGCGGGGCACATCGTACTGAAGGTCGTGGTGTCGTTTGCGCTTGCCGCGGCAAGCATGGGCGCCGCTTGGAGCGTCTTGGGTATTTTCCCTGTAATGGTCAATGCCGCCATGATGCTCTTCGAGCTGCTTGTCGCCTTTGTACAGGCCTATGTTTTTGCAATTCTGACTTGCGTTTATCTCAAAGACAGTGTGGAACTCCATCACTGATTTCGTATGAACGCTTGCGGAATTGCAGGGTTATTGAATTTTGACTTTTAACACACTAAGAGGAACTAGAAATGGAAGTAGAAGTAGCAAGACTTTTCGCCGGCGCACTGGTCACCCTGCCCGCATTCGCGGCAGCATTGGGTCTGGGTATGTATTTTAAATCGTACAACGAAGCTCTGGCTCGTAATCCCGAGACCAAGGCCGCTTTGGATGAAAAATACTTCCTGAGCTTGGCGTTTATCGAAGCGCTCGGCATTATTCCCATCGGTATCGGCGCTGCGATGCTTTTCGGTTAAGACCGAAAAGCCCTCGCAATAGAATTGCCCTTAAGGATGAAATCGGCCATGGCCCGTTCACGTTTCATAGCCCAAAGCATCTGGACAGCCCTTCTGCTGGTCCATGGAACGTCTCTGGCCCTGGCCGCAGAGGAAACGCATGGCGCGGCTTCTCATGCCGCCCCCCATGCGGCCGGCGCAGAACACGGAGATCATGGTATGGCGGTCGATGCCGCACACCATGGTTCAGGCGGTCTGCCTCAGCTCGATCCTTCAACCTTTGAGACACAGCTGATCTGGCTGTTTATCGTTTTTACATTCCTTTACATGTTCTTTTCGAAAAAGAGCCTGCCGGAAATTCGGACGGTGATCGAAAATCGGCATGAACGGATACAAAACGACCTGGACACAGCCGGTCGCCTGAAGTCAGATGCGGAAACGGTTCGCAAAACCTACGAAGAGGGCATACAAAAGGCTCAGACGAAGGCTACTGAAATCTTCGCCGATGTCGAGGAGGCGATCCGCCAGAAGGCGGAAAAGGACCTTAAGGCGTTCTCCGGAAAATCTGCAGACAAGCTTGAGATAAGCGAATCTGAGATAAAAAAGGCTAAGGAACAAGCCTTTAAGGAAATCGAGTCCGTAACGGCTGAGCTGGGTAAAAAGGCTGCTGAAAAAATCCTTGGCGCAAAGCTTGACGCCGCAAAAGCCGCATAAACAGTAGCGCGTAGAATAGGACATAGGGCATGCTCGAACTTCTGCAACACGACGCAAACATCTGGATGGTCTTTTCCTTTGTCCTGCTCGTATTTCTGCTCTGGAAATACGGTCGAGGAGTGTTCCTGGCCATGATTGACGCCCGGATCGACCAAATCCGACGTGAAATCGAAAACGCCGAAAACCTGCGTATCGAGGCGCAGGAGCTGCTGGCTCAGTACCAGCGCAAGCAAAGGGACGCCGAGAAGGAAGCTGCCCGGATAATAGAAACGGCTAAGAAAAACGCTGAACAGATCAAGGTCAAGGCCGAAGCCGACCTTGAAGAGGCGATGGCCCGCCGCGAAAAGCAGCTCGCCCAGCGTATCCAGCGGATGGAGCAGGACGCCAAGCAGGAAATCAGCGATTATGCTGCCCGCCTCGCCCTTAAGGCCGCCCAAGAGATCATCGAAAAGAAGCTCGAAGGAGCCTCCGCGTACGATGCGCTAGTTGAAAATTCTATCGCCAGCGTCGGAAAACAGGGTAAGCTCCTGAACTGAGACGGACCGCCGCCCCGCCCTCCAAACCTTTTTCGGGCACCCCCGGCAAACAGGATATAGCAGGACAAAATTTATGGCGCATCCGGCAACGAAATCAAACCCCGACGAAATTGTCGCCTCCTTGGGCCAAGGCGCCCGCAAGGCCGCTACGATCCTTCTGCGCACCCCCACGGCAACAATCAACAAGGCGCTCGACAACCTCGCATCCGCCCTTCGCAAAAATACCGCGCAAATCCTTCAGGAAAACAAAAAGGACCTCGCCGCAGCAGCGGAACGTGGCTTGAGCGCAGCGCTGACCGACCGCTTGATGCTTGATGAAAAACGTGTGGAGTCCATGGCCGCAGGCGTTGAGATCGTGCGCGCCCTGCCTGATCCGGTCGATACGATCCTCTGGAGCACCAAGCGCCCCAACGGTCTCAACATAGAGCGTGTAGCCGTGCCCATCGGCGTTCTGGGTATGATTTACGAATCCCGCCCGAACGTCACCGTGGACGCCTCGATCCTCTGCCTGAAATCGCACAACGCGGTAATACTGCGCGGCGGCTCGGAAAGCCTGCACAGCTCTCTGGCGCTCCATAAAATCATTCAGGACTCGCTCACACAATCCAGCCTCCCTGCCGAATGCGTCTCGATGATCCCGGTCAGCGACCGTGAGGCTGTAGGCGCTATGCTGCGCGCGGCAGAATATATCGACGTGATGATCCCGCGCGGCGGTCGTGGCCTGATCGAGCGTGTAATGAACGAAGCACGCATGCCTGTCTTCGGCCATCTGGAGGGTCTCTGCCATATCTACGTTCACCCCTCCGCCAAGCCCGACATCGCCCGCGCCGTGACCTTGAACGCGAAAATGCGCCGCACCGGCGTTTGCGGTGCCATGGAAACGCTGCTCCTTGACGCGAACCTCGATAAAACGCTTGCCCGTGAAATTCTGATCGCGCTTCTGGACTCGGGTTGCGAACTGGTTGGCGATAAGGACACTCAAGCTTTCGACCCGCGTATCGGAGCCGCCACCGAAGAAGACTGGAAAACCGAATATTTGGCGCCAAAACTAAGTGTGCGCATCGTGAAAGGCGTCGAACAAGCGGTAGAGCACATCAACGGCTTCGGCTCCCACCACACCGACAGCATCCTCTCCGAAGACGCTGCCTCGGTCTCATATTTTCTGAAAAACGTGGATAGCGGCATCGTCCTGCACAACGCCTCAACGCAATTCGCCGACGGCGGCGAATTCGGCATGGGCGCAGAAATCGGTATCGCGACTGGAAAGCTCCACGCGCGCGGCCCGGTCGGTCTGGAGCAGCTCTGCACATACAAATATCTCGTTCACGGAACGGGCCAGACCCGGCTCTAAAGAAAGACGGCACCCCGTTATGACCATTTTCTCCAACCCGACCCTGCGAAACGGTCCCCGTTGGAAGAATCTGCGGATCGGGCTTCTGGGCGGCTCCTTCAACCCCCCGCATGAGGGCCATATCCATATCTCCCGCATCGCGCTGGCCAGCCTGAACCTCCACGCGGTCTGGTGGATCGTCACGCCGCACAACCCGCTGAAAAATCAATCCACCCTTCTGCCTTATGAACAACGCTTCCAGCTCTGTGCAGAAATGGCCCGCCGCCATCCCAAAATCGTTGTGACGGATATCGAGCGCACCCTGCAGACCAACATCACCCTGCACACGGTTCAGCGGCTTAAAAAAGCCTACTCGCACACTCAGTTCGTTTGGATCACGGGCATGGACAACGCCCTCAACCTGCATAAATGGAACGACTGGCGAATATTACTCAAAGAAATCTGCATGCTGCACATCACGCGGCACCCTGCGGTTTCCCTAACGCAACGCTGCCCGCAACGCCTGCTGGCCAACCACCGTCATGAGATTCTCGAACGCGGAGCCGCCGTCCCCCTCGTTCCGGGCGTATCCTACTGGTTTCTACAGAAAAAAATGATCAACATATCTTCAACTGAAATAAGAAGTAAAAACAATATGTTAGGAGAGGGCAATCCCGTAATGCCACCTCCGGATTCAAAAGACTTTTGCCACAACTCCGGCTTAGGTGTAAAATAGGGGTATGAAAGCAAACTATGTTTTGTTTTGCGGTACGGAGGGCAGGAAAGCGTGAAGCTAAGCGTTTTCAGACGCATCCGAAAATACGCACGTTCTGGTCTGAAAAGGGCTGATCCCTCGGGGTCGGTCTTTTTGTTGCCTGAACGGCAGATTATGTAAGCTACAACAGCGAAAGGGAGCATTGACCATTCAAAAGGAAACGACCCGCAGGGCGCTGAGCCCTGAAAAAGCCAAAACCCTCATCGAAAAATCTCTGGATGCGGACAAGGCTCTGGATATTGTGACGATCCCACTCAAGGAGGCCTCGGCCCTTGCGGATTACATTATAGTCGCCTCCGGGACCTCCACCCGCCACGTCAGCGCCTTAGCTGAAAAAGTAAGGGAAAAGCTCGAAAAAGCCGGACAGAAGCACGTGAGAATCGAAGGATTAGGCCAATCCGACTGGGTTGTTCTGGATGCCGGAGACATTATTATCCATATCTTCAGGCCCGAAGTCCGCGCCTTCTATAACATCGAGAAAATGTGGACGCACCATACGCCCCTCGACGTGATCGGCCAACAGGCTCACGCCTAATAGACCGCACCATAGACCAAAGGCCCGACAGGCAAACCCGCCGATGTTCAATATCGAAATAATAGCCGTGGCCCGCCTGAAAAAGGGCCCTTACGCCGATATGGGAGCGGAATATATAAAACGAATCAAATGGCCGCTCACAATTCACGAAATCGAAGCTCGCAAAACGACCCCCGCCCTCGCTCAAACAGAAGAAGAGCAAAAAATCCTCAAACGCCTGACCACAGGCGCAACCGTCATAGCTCTGGATGAGCGCGGAAAGACCCTTGGCTCGCAGGATTTCGCAGCCCTTCTTGGCCGCTACCGTGACGAAGGCACAGGAACCGTACAGTTCATCATCGGCGGCGCCGACGGCCTGACTCCCGCAGTCCGCGAACGCGCCCACCATCTCCTGAGTTTTGGAAAACAAACTTGGCCGCACCTGCTTGCGCGAATCATGCTTTTGGAGCAAATATACAGGGCCCAGCAGATTCTGGCCGGGCATCCGTATCACAGGGAATAACCCCGGCCTAACTTTCGGCTGGCGGTAAAACGGCAGCCGTAATATGAAAATACGCCAACAAACACTAAGAAGCATCAAAACACTGCGATTGGCTTGCTGTGCCTTCATAGCAGCACTGCTGCTTAGTTTTCCCGCTCTGGCCGCCCCCACCCCGAAGAGCAAAACCGAAGCCCTGAAAACCTACCGCGATAAACTAACGACAGAACAAAAACTCAAGGAAGAGTTGGAGCAAAAGGCCGAAGCGCAAAACCTTGAGATCGCAAAAATCAAGGACAGCTTAATCGAATCCGCTGCCCGCCTACGCGAACACGAGGAAACCATCCGCGATCACGAATTGGAAATACAGACCCTCGAAGCCCGCCAGCAACTCATAAAAACCAACCTTCAGCAGGATCGCCTCAGCCTTTCCCGGTTGATTCTAGCCCTTGAGCGACTGCGCCGCGTCCCGCCGGAGGCCATGATCGCCCGCCCGGATGCACCTTACGAAACAGCGCAAAGCGCCTTATTGATGGCCGAAATCACTGCAAACATACAAAAAGAGGCGTTAGCCCTGAAAGACAAACTGGCAGAACTGGAAACAATCCGCACAAAGATGGCCGAGCGCAAGGAGGCCCTGCTCAAGGAATCCGCAAAATTACAAGAGCGCCACAACGAAACTCAAAAACTGGTCGCTGAACGTGAGGAAATTTTCCGTAAAACACACAACGACATCGCCGCTCGCGAAGCCGAAATCCAGCGGCTTTCGCTGCAATCCAAAAACCTCGAAGACTTGGTCGCACGCCTTGAGAAGGAGAGAATCAAACAAGAGGAAAAAGAACGCGAGCGGGAGCGCAAAAAACTGGAGGCAGAGCAAAAGTTGGCCGCTCTACAGACGCAAACCGGCGTAAAGCCGCTCCCCAGGCCGGAGCCGCGTAAAAAACAGGCCCCCGCGCCCACCGGGCGAATAACCACAGCCCAATTGCCAATCTCAGGAATTATTCGCACGCGATACCAAGAAAAGGACGATCTGGGGGCGATCAGCAACGGTTTATCTATCGAAGGCCGACCCGGGGCAATGGTTCTGGCCCCTATAGATGGAAAAATACAGTTCGCCGGGGCTTTTAAACGCTACGGAAATCTGATTATTATTGAACACGCCAAAGGCTATCACAGCCTCGTAGCCGGTATGGGCAAAATCAACGCGGTTGTAGGGCAGTCCGTCTCTTCGGGAGAACCTCTAGGACTACTCCCCGAACCTGCTGGTTCTGCCCGCCCACGGCTATATTATGAACTGCGGCAGAACGGACAGCCCGTAAACCCTTCTGTAGTATTTTCTGAATTGAGTTAAATGACACGGGCGCCACGCATACAGACCAAGGACCTTGAACTGTGAACGCTAAAAAACTGACAAAAATTCTTCTGGGAACGACCCTCCTGATGACTTCCGCTATCGGCTACAAAGCCATAGCGCAGGAAGAGCCACGCACGGCCGGGATCGAAAAGAAAGACGACAAGAGCTATAGCGAAACCTACAAATATCTCAACCTCTTCGGAGATGTTTTCGAACGTGTGCGCGCTCAGTATGTCGAGGAGGTTGCCGATAAGGAACTGATCGAATACGCGGTCAACGGAATGCTTTCAAGCCTTGACCCGCATTCATCCTACTTAAATGAAGAACGCTATAACGAAATGAAGGTCGAGACCCGCGGTCAGTTTGGCGGTCTTGGAATTGAGGTCACGATGGAAAACGGGCTGGTTAAGGTCGTGACACCTATAGACGACACGCCAGCCTTCCGCGCAGGCATCCAATCCGGCGACTATATCGTAAAAATCGACGGTGAAGCCGTGATGGGCCTGACGTTGAGCGACGCGGTAAAAATGATGCGCGGCAAAGTCGGCACCACGATCGACCTCGAAATTCACCGCGAAAATATGGAAGCGCCCATGAGCGTGACCCTCACACGCGATGTCATCAATATCAAGAGCGTTCGTCACAGAATCGAAGGGAATGCTGGGTACATCCGGGTAACACAATTCAGTTCAAACACAGAGGAAGGTTTGAAGGCTGCGATCGAAGACATCAAGAAGCAACTCGGCGATAAACTGATCGGTTACGTGATCGACCTCCGTAACAATCCCGGCGGCCTTCTCGAGCAGGCAATCGCGGTTTCAGATGCGTTTCTCGATAATGGAGAAATCGTATCGACGCGCGGCCGTCATGAAGACGACACAAAGCGCGACAACTCAACGCCGGGCGATTTGGCCAACGGCCTGCCGATAGTGGTGCTCATCAACGGCGGTTCAGCCTCTGCCTCCGAAATTGTAGCGGGAGCGTTGCAAGACCATAAACGCGGCATCCTTCTAGGCACAAAATCCTTCGGCAAAGGGTCGGTGCAAACCGTTATTCCCCTGCCCGGCCACGGCGCCATGCGCCTTACGACGGCAAGATACTACACCCCGTCCGGACGCTCTATTCAGGCAACAGGCATCGAGCCCGACATTATTGTCGAGCAGGCACGCGTCGAAGCCTTAAAGTCCTCGCGGATTCGCGAATCCGACCTGCATGGCGCGTTGGATAAGAAGGACAGTAACACGCCCGCCGCGGACAAAGCCAAACCTGAGCAGCCGCCTAAACCTCCCGCCGCAGTGGAAGGTGAAAAGACCAAACCTGCCGATCCGGGCGCAGCCAACGGCAGCGAAAGCACGGATGAAATGACCGACTATCAGCTTTCACGGGCTTTAGACCTTCTCAGCGGTCTGTCCCTGTACAAAAAGCCAGAAAACGGTCCGACGAACGGTGAAGCCAAACCGTAAGATGGAGATAAACGTAAGGTGAACATTCCTCAAATCAGGATGCCGGGAGAACTTGATCTACGCTCTCTGGGAATCGGTCTGGGAATCGTTGTCTTCCTATACCTTTCGTTGCTGCTCTATGCTTTTTTTTTCGCGGGCTCAACTTTAGAGCAGCTGGAATCCAAGCTGGCCAGCCATAAGATCATGCTGATCTCAGCCGAAGAAACGCAATCAGCCGCCCTGTTGGGCGATACTGAAGGCGACAACGAAGCACCCCAAGAGGATCCGGCGCCGGAGGGCGCATTAATAAAATCGCCCTTGTCTGGCTTGGTTGAGGAAACTGACTATGGGAAACTGCCAATAGTCAGATCACACGATCGCATGACGAGTTTTCAAGCGTATAAAAGACCGTTCCCCGCAATTCCGCAAGGCAAGACGCCCGTTGCCATTCTTGTAACCGACATCGGCCTCTCCCCCAAAAATGCAAAAATCGCACTTGAACTGCTTCCTCCGGAAGTTTCGTTCTTGCTCTCACCCTATGCGCAATCTCCGGAAACATGGAGAGAACTGGCGCGTCGGAAAGGGCACGAGTCCTGGTTGAATATACCCGTTGAAAACAAGAACATCCGCTACACCGACCCTGGCCCCGCCGCCCTCCTCATCCGCGAGGACATGGAAACAGCAAAGGGCAAGCTCTACTGGAGTATGGCAAGAACAACGGGATATGCCGGGCTGGCAAGCTTTAATGACGAATCGTTTCTGATGGCACAGAAGCCTTTTCGAGGCGTTTTCAAAGAAGGGCTGGAGCGCGGACTGGCCTATTTAGAACTCAATCCCGCGGCCAAAGATTACCTTCAGGGTGTCGCGCTCAACGCAGGAATGCCCTATCTTCAGGCTGAGCAATGGATATATAGAGCGCAAGGCGAAAACTCGTTTGACAGATTTGAACAGGTAGCGCGTCAAAAAGGCTACGCTCTCGGAATTGTGCCGCCTTGGCCTCAAACCATGAAGATGCTGGAACTCTGGACAAAGACTCTGGAAGGCCGGGGAATGACCTTGGTTCCGGTTTCCGCAACTGCCGAATTGCAAAAGGGTGATACGATAACACCTGTATCGGTTCGCAGCCCGGAACAAATACAACCACATGCGTTGGATTCCGCAGATCATGTGGAACCAGAGCGTGCCCCTCATACACCTGCCGGAACAATCCGCTAGCTACTGCTTGCGTAAAGACGAAGCAAATCTCCATGAACGATCAACATGCACCGGATAAAAGCTTGTTACCATACCGCCCATGCGTGGGCATTCTTCTGTTCAATAAGGAAGGCCGTGTCTTCGTCGGAGAACGGATTGACACCCCCGGCGCCTGGCAAATGCCGCAGGGTGGCATCGATGCCGACGAAGATATTAGGGCCGCCGCTCTTCGTGAGCTGCGGGAGGAAATAGGCACAGATAAAGCCGAAATCATCCGCATATTGGACAAAAAATTGCGCTATGACCTGCCCGAACCGACGCGTAGCAAGCTCTGGAACGGCGCTTACAGAGGACAGGAACAAACCTGGATCGCCGCAAGGTTCCAAGGGCAAGATCAAGACATAAACTTGTCCGCTCACGAGCCACCGGAATTCTCAAACTGGCAATGGATCAAGTTACAGGACACGATCGAACTGATTGTGCCCTTCAAACGCGAGACTTACCGCCAAGTTATTGAAATGTTTTCAGATATTTCTCAATAATGATCTCCAAGTAACATTTATACAAAGCTTTCGCCTGTACCTAAGACAAAAAAGTTTGACAAAATACTAGAACACATGTAAGCGTGTTAAATTATATAAAAAAATACATATAATAAAATAACAGTTTTTAAGAAACAGGGGTAATATCATGATGCCTTTAGCCGCAATCCTCACTTCAACATTTGCGAATGTCACTTCGAGCTGTGCACGTTTCGCGGGAAATCTGACCGGCGCGATAGCCAAAGCTCCCGGTGCAATTGAAAAGCTGAGCAACGCTGGAATTTACGCCAACTTTATGACTAACCATTTGCAATCCAGCAAAGATAGCAAAATTGACGGCCCGGGCGGTTCAGACTAACCACGGACGCTAAAACCCCGCTATATCTTCTCAACGAATGCCTCTAGTATACGGCACAGGTATATATAACCGGTGAAACTGAAGCATTTAAGAAACCTATGAAAGTCTTAATTATAGAAGACGACCCAAAGGTCTCGTCATACATAAAAAAAGGACTTAAGCAGGAAGGTCATGCATGCCACATTGCAGACACGGGCAGCGACGGCCTTTTTCTTGCGACAACTGAAAAGTATGACGTCATTGTTGTGGACCGTATGCTTCCTGAGCTCGATGGCCTAACCGTCCTGAAAACTTTAAGAGGAGCAGGCAATCAAACCCCGATATTAATACTCAGCGCCCTAGGCGAGGTCGATGATCGTGTCAAAGGCCTGAAAGCAGGCGGCGATGACTATCTGGTCAAACCGTTCGCCTTTCAGGAACTCATAGCGCGCCTCGAGGTTCTGAATCGCCGCAGCACGAAGGCAACCGCAGAGACTCGGCTGGTCGTAGAAGATCTGGAAATGGACTTGCTTGGCCGCAAGGTCATGCGCGCGGGAAAAACAATCGAATTACTGGCCCGAGAATTCAACCTTCTCGAATATCTGATGCGTCTTAAAGGGCAGGTCGTCACCCGCACTATGCTTCTGGAAAATATATGGGATTACCACTTCGACCCTCAGACAAACGTGATTGACGTTCATATAAGCCGCCTGCGCTCCAAAATCGACAAAGGCTTCAAAAAGCCCTTAATCCGAACCATACGCGGCGCAGGCTATATAATCGATGACTATGACAACACTGCCTAGCCGACCGCCCAGACGAAAATACGCCAGCAGCTCAAGCTTTCAGATGGCGCTTCTGTTTACGCTTCTATGCGGCACAGCCGTCGTCGTTATGGGCTATTTTAGCTACTATTTCCAAAGGGGGCACTTCGTCTACGGAACTGAGCAGGTCATTGAAAGTGAAATCCAGCTGCTGACCCTGCTCGATCAGAATAAAGCCTTGCAAGAATACCTGATTAAGGCCGAGGCGGATGAAAGTCGCGTCTATGCAATATTTAAGAGCGAAACGGAAAAGCCAGACTATCTGCCAGAGGAAATCTCCCTTTTAGCCGAAGGAACGATCCTGTTTGAACATATCCGGCGCGCCAAGAAATACGCAGCGCGAATTCATTCCTTTGAAGATGGCCGTAAGCTCCTGGTAGGCGTAGACATTACAGATGTCTCAAAAGAATTTGAGTTTATGCAGTTTCTTAGCCTGCTCAGCATAGCTTTGATGATCATTGTCGTAATTGTAAGCTATATGATCAGCCGCTTTGTCGTGGACGGTACGAATAATATTGCCAAGACCGCGTATGGAATTATAGCAACCGGTGATTTAACCCGCCGCGTCGATGTTCGCTGGCATTGGGATGATTTAAGTAACATGGCCGGAGTCCTAAATACGCTTCTGGACCGTATCGAGAGCCTCATGCAGGGAGTAAGGCGCGTCTCAGACAATATAGCGCATGATTTACGCACGCCCCTTACGCGTCTGCGTCACAATCTGGAAAGCCTGAAGTCTGCAGAAACTATAAAAAACGACCAAGAAAGTCTTGATAAGATCGAAGATCTCTTGGCTGAAGCAGATCATATGCTTAACACCTTCAACGCCCTGCTCCGCATCGCGCGTATAGAAAACGAAAAGCAAAAAAGTCGTTTCAGTAATATCGACCTATCGAAAATCGTCGAAGATGTCCTTGATTTCTATGAACCCTTAATTGAAGAACGTGGCCTGATATATTTTAAAAAACTTCAATCGACGCCCATGTATGGAGATCGTGACCTGCTATTCCAAACCCTGGCCAACCTTCTTGATAACGCAATAAAATTTACGCCCAGCGGAGGCACAATCAGCATCGCAACATATTCAGAGAATGGTAAAGCCGTATTGACCTTGTCCGATGGCGGCCCCGGCATAAGCGTATCTGAACAGACTAAGATATTTGATCGCTTTTACAGAGGTGAAACCAGTCGGCACACCCCTGGAAACGGGCTTGGACTGAGCTTGGTCAAGGCGGTTATTGACCTTCATGAGGGGGTCATAAACCTTAAAAGCGATGCAAACGGTCTAACCGTCCGGCTGACATTTTAAAACATTACAGAAATGTAATCCTTTCTACATACTCCTGAGAGCATGGCACTTGTAATATGGTCCAATGAAAATCGCGATTATAGGCACAGGCATATCCGGTCTGGGTGCAGCTTACCTGCTGCACAAACTTCATGACGTAACTGTATACGAAAAAAACAGCTACATCGGAGGTCATAGCCGAACAATCGATGTGGATTTAGGCGGACGCAAAACACCCCTGGATACAGGTTTTATTGTCTTCAACAACTGGAATTATCCAAACCTGATGGGCTTATTCACTCACCTTGGCGTGGCATATGAAAAAAGCGATATGTCTTTTGGCATCAGCATCAGCGGCGGGTGGCTGGAATACAGCTCCAGCAACATCTTCGCGCAACGCAGAAACCTTTTAAGGCCCGAATTTTACGGAATGCTTAAGGATATAATAAATTTCAATCGTAAGGCGTTAGCCCTTTCCGAACAGAAACCAGATATAACGCTTCAGGAATGCCTCAACGAACTCAAACTCGGCTCATGGTTTCAGAGATATTACATTTTGGCCATGGGCGCAGCAATCTGGAGCTGCCCGGTTGATACGATCATGCAATTCCCTGCAAAGACGTTCCTGAGGTTTTTTAAGAACCACGGCCTGCTCAATCTTGTTGAGCGCCCTCAGTGGTACACGGTAACCGGAGGAAGCCGAGAATACATAAGTAAAATGACAAAGCCCTATGAACATAGAATCAAACACAATACAGCCGCTCTCTCGGTAACCCCTATGGATGGCAAGGTGAATGTCATAGACAGTAAAGGCGAAACAGCGCAATACGATCACGTTATACTAGCCAGCCACGCTGATCAGAGCAGGGAAATACTACAGACCCAAGACACAGAAGTTAAAAATATCCTGTCGGGTTTCACCTATCAAAAAAACAGGATTGTCGTGCACAAAGATCAATCGTTTATGCCTAAAAGCCGCAAATGCTGGGCTAGCTGGGTCTATCTATGCGAAGATAGAAAAGACAATAAGCCGAGCGTTTCCCTCACATATTGGATGAATAATCTTCAAAATCTTGATGCTGATCATCCAGTTTTTGTAACCCTGAACCCCGACAAGATGCCAAAGCGCGCCCTGACGATTGAAGAGCATACCTTTATGCATCCCGTATTCGACAAAACAGCCATCAACGCGCAGGAGAAAATAAAAACAATACAAGGACGTAACAACATCTGGTTCTGCGGCGCGTATCAGCGCTATGGCTTTCATGAAGATGGGCTCATGAGTGCTATCGAAGTGTCAAAGGCGCTCGGAGCAAAAATCCCGTGGAACTAAAGCCCTGCTTCTATTTTGGCAAAGTGATGCATAAGCGGCTCTTGCCGAAGGAAAACCTGTTTTCCTACAAAATCTATTATCTGGCTTGCCCTATAAAAAATCTAAATCAGTTGCAAATGGGCAGGCTGCGTGTAGGGGTAAACCGGCCCGGGTTATTGGCATTTTATGACAGGGATCACGGACATTGTGATGGGACTAATCTTGAAGCCTGGGCGCGCGAAATACTTAAGACCTACGGACTATCAGAAAAAATCGATAATATCGTTCTTGTCGCGATGCCTCGCGTGTTGGGCTATGTATTCAACCCCGTAAGCTTTTGGCTTTGCTTTAATAAGAGCAAACAAATGCTGGCCGTGCTCTGCGAAGTGCACAACACCTTTGGTGAGAAGCATACCTATATATGCGCCAATCCAGATCACACGCCCATAAATCCTGAAACTTGGCTGGAGGCAGATAAAGTTTTTCACGTCTCGCCAATGCTAAAACGGGAAGGTCACTATAAATTCCGATTTGACCAAAGAAACGACAATTTTGGAGTCTGGATCGACTATTACAATGCCGAAAACAACAAGCAGGTTATTACCTCACTCATCGGAAAATTCAAACCGTATACGTCTGAAAACTGGTCAAGAGCATTCTGGCTATACCCTCTGGTAACGTTCAAGGCAATTCTTCTGATCCACTGGCAGGCAATAAAAACGCTTCTAAAAGGCATCAAATATATTCATCGCCCTAGGCAGAACCCGGAAAAAGTCAGCGCGACCAAGAACCTTAAAAAAATTTAATGCGTAGGTAATGCCTACTTTAGATTGACACCACTAACGTAGGGTCAGAAATGAGGAACTCGTGAACGATGTTAAATTCAGTAATACTAAAGGCTTTTCTGAATAAGCTTGAAAGGATTGAGCACGGCTCTCTGAGCATCACTTTTCCTGATGGAAACAAGTACGGTTTTGAGGGGCGCTTGCCCGGACCAAAGGCGGATATACACATTTACCGCTGGAGCGTACTTACAAGGCTTGCACGCAAAGGTGACATTGGCTTTGCCGAGGACTACAGAAACGGACACTGGGACAGCAGTAATCTTGAGGCGCTCGTAGAAGTCGCTCTTCAAAACCGTTCCGCATTCCAAAGTTATGTAATGGGGCAGAGATTTTCACGCCTTCTCTCTTATATAAGCTATTTGGCTAAGCTCAACACAATGAGCGGAAGCAAAAAAAACATTCACGCTCATTACGATTTGGGGAATGAGTTCTATAGTCTCTGGCTTGATAAAACTATGACGTACTCGGCGGCAATCTTCGAAAGCGACGATACGCCTCTTGAGACTGCCCAGCTTAAAAAATACGACCGTATAATTGAAAAGCTTAACAGAAACACTGGTCGTCTTCTCGAGGTAGGCTGCGGCTGGGGAGGCTTTTCAGAGAGGGCCGTGAGAAAGGGAGACTTTACCATCAAAGCCATAACCTTGTCTGAGGAACAGCATTCATACGCCAAAAAGACGCTGAATAGCCGAGCCAATGTTGCCCTTGAAGATTACCGCGCCCAGAAGGGGAAATATGACCACATAGTATCGATTGAGATGTTCGAGGCCGTTGGTGAAAAATTCTGGCCGACATATTTCGGCCAACTCGGCACACTTTTAGACACAAAAGGGAAGGCTGTTATTCAGACAATCACGATTGACGATGGTGATTTTGAAAACTATCGCCGGGGCGGCGATTTTATCCGCACCTACATCTTTCCCGGAGGAATGCTGCCAAGCCGCAGCGCGTTCCGCAGAGAAGCCGAAAGAGCCAACCTGAAAATCGGGGAGGAATTCCTTTTCGGAAAAGATTACGCAAAAACACTGAGCCTATGGCTGGCAAGCTTCGATAAAAACCAGGCCAAAGTGAGAGCGTTGGGGTTTGATGAAGGCTTTATTCGTCTCTGGCGCTTCTATCTGGCCGCCTGCGCCGCCGGGTTCAAAACCGGGCGGACGGACGTCATGCAGGTGGAGGTCAGTCATGCGTAACTTGCTCAGGTTTCTTACGATTTTAGGTGTGGTCTTAGGGCTAAGTACCCAATCAAAAGCGTCAGATATTATCGCGCAACATATATCCAACGCCGCGCTTGTCGGACAGGGGCGCTTAAGCATATGGTTTTTCGATATATACGATGCCAGCCTTTTCGCACCGGGCGGACTTTGGGAAAGCAAACCCCCTTATGCGTTGTCTATATCTTATCTCAGAGCCGTCTCAGGACGCCATATTGCAGACACATCAGCAGAGGAAATAAGAAAGCTCGGCTATCGTAACGAGTTCAGGCTAGCCGTCTGGCACGGCCAGATGAGAAAAATATTCCCCGATGTAAAAGAAAAGACTGTTTTGACGGGAATATATACAGCGGAAGGAAAAACTCTGTTTTATGAAAATGATAGCCTGATTGGGACGATTGAGGACCCGGAGTTCGGTCCACTGTTCTTTGATATCTGGCTAAGTCAAAAGACAAGCGAGCCGGAGCTTCGGGCAAGCCTTTTGGGGACTCCCTGATGGAGCGCCCCTATATCCCGTTTAAGCACCTTGCCCAGTACGGATTTTTAGCGCTTCCACTAGCATTCGCCGGATTACCTCTTTACATACATGCCCCGGATTTCTTTACGCGGCATCTAGGGTTAAACATCGGCGTTGCCGGGTCAATTCTGATTGCCGTACGAATTTTCGACGCCGTTCAGGATCCCCTGTTTGGCCTTTTTCTAGATAAAAATCCGCATCGAAGAAGAGAATTTTTCCTGCTAGGCGCGCTCTTGCTGACTTTGGGAATGGCCGGTCTCTTCGCATGGCCTGTCAACCCGCTGCCTCTGTCTGTGTCATTCGGAGTATCAATTATTCTGGCCGCCGCCGGGTATAGTCTGATCACGATTAATATGAATGCCCTCGGCGCACTCTGGTCGAACACACCTCAAGAAAGGACCAGAATAGTCGGTATACGCGAAGGGCTGGGCCTTGCCGGCTTAACACTAGCCGCAATTTTACCGCCCCTCGTACAAGGCAGCTATAGTCCAGAGACCTCTTACTTAGCTCTGTTTGCAGCTTTTTTGGCTTTGCTCCTCATCGGGTTGTTCGGCGTACTTAATATTTTCAAACACGCTCCGTTAGAGAAAAAACGCAATGAAAGAGAAAGTTTTTCCGTAATTAAAATCCTTTGTGGGCCGGATCGTCTCTTCTTTGATATATGTTTCCTCACCTACATCGCCGCATCCCTCCCGGCAGTGCTTGTGATGTTTTTTATTAAGGATTATCTGGGCGCAGCAGAACTTACGGGGGCGTTCCTTATGCTGTATTTCCTATCGGGTGCGGCCCTCATGCCTTTCTGGACGTGGCTGTCCGGACAAATTGGAAAAGAGAGAGCCTGGCTGTCATCCATGATATTGGCGGGCCTGACTTTTATATGGGCCGCGGCATTGCAACCCGGAGATACAATCCCCTTTATGCTCATTTGCGTCTTATCCGGAATGGCTCTGGGGGCCGATCTTATATTCCCAGCCTCCATAATGGCCGACCGGATAGCCGAAAAAAGCGCAGAAAGCCAGACAGCGCAGCACTTTTCGATCTTATCACTTATGCCCAAAATAGCCTTGGCTCTCTGCAGTGGACTGGCGTTTATCATTCTGGATAGCGCAGGATTCAACCCCGGTCAGCAAAATCCCCAAAATGCCCTGTGTGCCCTCGTCTCGCTTTATGCCCTTTTGCCATGCCTGATCAAATTTATAGCCGCAGTCATGCTCTGGAACCTCTACTGTCACCAAGGAGTTAATAATGGAAAACATAAAAGGAGTCTTGCTTATGGGACTGATGATGCTGCTGACTAGCTGTTCTGGCCCAACTCTGGATCATTATGCAGGGTCAACCCCAGCTTTCGATCTAAAAGCTTACTTCACAGGTCCAATCAAGGCTTGGGGGGTGGTGCAAGACCGTAAGGGCCATGTCACCCGCAAATTTGATGTCGAAATGATAGGAACATGGGTTGATGATGTTGGAACGCTTGAAGAGCATTTCCGCTATTATGACGGTGAAACCCAAAAGCGCACATGGATTATCAGAAAGATAGAAGACAACCGCTATGAGGGCGCAGCAGGAGATATAATCGGAACGGCGCATGGAAACGTCAACGGTTCCGCTATGCGCTGGAAATACGAGATGGACCTTACGGTCGAGGGATCAACGTATCGCATAACATTCGATGACTGGATGTTTATAATGAATGACGGTGTACTCATTAACCGTTCCTACTTGAAGAAGTTTGGGTTTACGGTCGCAGAACTAACTATATTCATGCAAAAGCAGTAAGGCTCAATATGCTAAGAGGAAAAAATATTTGGATCATAGGAGCAAGCAGCGGAATTGGCGCAGCTTTAGCAAAAGTGCTGAACGAACGCGGCGCGCGCTTGATTCTATCAGCCAGAAGCGAAGAAAGGCTCAGGAAGGTATCTGAAAATTTAAGCTCCGAAACGATTTTTCTTCCTCTGGATATAACAGAGGTTGAGCAAATTAAGTCCGCCCTGGGTAAAATTGAAAAGCTTGATGCTGTCATTTTTCTGGCCGCCACATACCAGCCGGGAAGCTTCCAAAATAAAAGCCTCGAAGTATCCCAAGCGATCGTGGATGTGAACTTCAAAGGCATGCTGAATGTTGTTCATGTGGTGATGCCACGCCTGCAAAAGCAAGGCAACGGTCAATTGGTGCTCTGCGGCAGCGTGGCTGGATACAGAGGGCTGCCGAACGCTCAACCATACAGCGCTACGAAAGCTGCGATAATAAATTTTGCTGAATCCCTGTATGCGGAAAACAAAGAAACGGGAATAGATGTAAAGCTGATCAGTCCCGGCTTCGTTCGCACACCCATGACCGATAAGAACGATTTCAAAATGCCTATGATTATAGAGCCATCGCAGGCCGCCGAAGCCATCGCAAACGGCATGACACGCCCCGGATTTGAGATTCACTTTCCCAAACGCTTCACGTTCTTCATGAAGTTTCTAGCACTACTGCCCTACCCGCTTTACTTCGCGATCGCCAGAAAGATGACCAAACCATGACAGACCGTTTACCAATCATCATCATGGGCGCAAACGGAGGCATTGGCGCAGCTTTAGCAAAAAAACTGTTAAAGCAGAATGAGTTATTAATTTTAACCGCCCGTGATACGACGACTTTGTCAGATTTCAACAATTCAGATCGCGTTACCACATATACACTCGACGTTACGCAACCAGAGTCTGATGAATTCCAGGCTTTTATTGAGCACGTAAAGCAATCGGGCATAAAGGGACTGGCTTATTGCATCGGGTCTATAGATCTAAAACCTCTTAAGGCAACAAAAGACGAAGATTTCCTCTTGTCCTACGAGCTAAACGTGCTGGGAGTATTGCGCGTTCTTCGTGCACTGGAGAAACCCCTAAAGACACAAAATTCAAGCATTGTTTTGTTTTCCAGCATCGCCGTACAGCAAGGATTCTCCAATCACACCGTAATCAGCACGGCTAAGGGCGCTGTCGAGGGACTAACCCGCGCGCTCGCTGCTGAATGGGCCCCTCAGGTACGCGTCAACTGTATTGCTCCGAGCTTGACAGACACAGCGCTGGCCAAAAGCCTTACCTCTTCTGCGCAAATGGCTTCCGCAATAGCGGCGATGCATCCGATCCCGCGTCTAGGCAAGGCTGAAGACAGTGCGAGCTTAGCAGCCATGTTGCTCAGCGATCAAGCCGCTTGGATCACCGGACAAGTTATACATGTTGATGGGGGGCGCAGCACTGTGCGCGTAAAGGGATGAAATCTCTAAAAGCTATTGTTTCATTTTTGGGCATGCTCACAATGACGGCATGCTCCGTCTTTGGAGAGGCCGACATAGAAAAGCCCGATTATAAGATTATGGCGCAAGAACAAGCATTTGAAATACGAGAATATCCAGCCCTTTTAGCCGTCAGCACATATAGTGAAGGTTCGTTCAATAGCGCCTCTAACCGGTCTTTCAGGCGGCTTTTTGATTACATTACAGGAGAAAACAAACCGGGCCAGAAGGTTGAGATGACGGCGCCCGTTATCATGCAGCCAAAAGGGCAGAAAATCCCCATGACGGCCCCGGTTCTTATGCAACAACAGGACGAACGCTGGAAAATGTCATTCCTGCTGCCCGCCGAATTTAATATTGAAACCGCGCCTGCTCCATCGAACGCGGCAGTGTTTCTTGAACCACAACCAGCCCAAAAGTTCGCCGTTATTACTTTTTCAGGCGTGTTAAAGCCGCCACTAATAAATCAAAAGCACGAGGAATTAATGATTTGGCTCGAAAAGGGCAATTATACGTATGACAAGTCAGCGTATCAGGTCGCAGGCTATAATCCGCCCTGGACGATCCCCAGCCTGCGCCGTAATGAAATACTGATCGTAGTGACGGGAGGGCCTTTGAAATAAAAGCTACGGGTTGTATCTCTCCGCCTCTAGCTCTTTATCCTCATAAAGGCACGTGTGCGTATTAAAACAAATGAGCAAGGTGACAGTATTTCCGATGATCCCGGCATATCGGTTCATATCAAAGTCAGAGCGCTTTATTGCGCCTGTCACTTTAAACCCGTCGCCCAAGAGACGATCGGCTCCCTGAACCTTTAAAAAATTAAGTGTCACGGGCTTGGTAACGTCCCTTAAAGACAATTGGCCGTCAATATGGCCGCCGCCATCACCGCTCATTTTTACGAGATCGCTCTCAAAAAGCATGGCGGGAAAGCGATCCGCATGGAACAACATAGGACCGCGAATGACGGAATCTCGCCCTTTATCTCCGGTCGACACACTGTTTGTATTTATGGAAATGGCAACATGACTGCGTTCAGGATACTCTGAGTCGATAATCATACTTCCGTGAAAATCCTCAAAGCGGCCGCGAACCCGCGATATGACAAGATAGCCGACCTCAATGCCGACAGAGGTATCCCCCTGATCAAGGCTAAGCTTTTTAGAGGCATAAGATGCCGCGCTGCCGCATATCACCAGAAGCAGAACAGCGAAAATGCAACTTAAGTGTCTCATAGCTGAAGTTGATCCTTATACGAATATTACAGGCATAATAACTTGCCGCATCGCTTCCTAATGCACGGCGCCTTAATCTCACCCACACACAGTAAGTGAAACCCCAGAGAAAAGGAAAAATTATGTTCAACAATCAAAAAGCTGAAAAAGACGCAGCAAAACAAGCCGCTAACAAAAAGGCCGAAGATTCAGCAAACAAAATCCCCGGCCTGCCCTCCGACTCTAAAAAAGCCAATACGCAGTCAGAGAGAAATATGCAGTCCGAAGGCGGCAAAAACTAACAGCTAACTTAGGGAAGCCAGAAGCGACTTGGCTTCCCTACTTTTAAAGGAAGTTGAAAGACATGCCTAATCATGCAGCATCATCAATACAATGCTTAAAAGATGCGTGTAACGTCAGGGCACCGCTCTCTACGAATTCTGACAAATCTCTAACTCTGGTTCTATTCTACATGAACATCATGAAGGTGGAGGCGGCAGGAATTGTCGACGATCGAAATTGTTGCATTGGCTTGATAACGAGCGACGATGTAGTCGATCACCTTTGTGACAATATCCCCGATACATCTGTGAAGGATATTATGAGACCACCCAGTATGACGGTCTATCTGGACGACCCCATAGAAAAAGCCCTGATAATGATGAAGACGCACCAGATCGACTGGCTACCTGTTATTGATTTTAACACACAACAATTCTGCGCTTTGATATTCCGCAAAGATATAAAAAGTACGCCGCTGAACATAATACCCTTCTTAAAGCGACAATAACAGATTTGCGGGTCATTTCAGGTTAAGCCAGCTCATGATGCCATGGGCAGCTCGTACCCCCGTGGCCATACAGCCCTGTAAAAGATAGCCGCCGGTCGGAGCGTCCCAATCAAGCATTTCTCCCGCAACAAAAACCCCGTGCTTGTCAACAAGCATCAGGTTTTCGTTAAGACTGTCAAACATAACGCCACCCGCGGTTGAAATGGCACGATCTATAGGAAAGGTTCCCCGTAAATTGAGAGGGTAGTGTTTAATCAAAAGGGCCAGTTTTTCAGCCGGATAGTCACCGAGGGCAGCCCGGTCCGGACATTCCATGAGCAAACCAACAGCAACGTCTGACAAATTAACAGCACTTCTTAAAAAATTTGTAAGCGATTTCCGCGCCCTAGGCTTTTTCAAGCGATCGGTCAGGCCCTCCAAAGTGAAATCCGGCTTGAGATCTAGCAACAGTGAGGCGGCACCTGCTTTATTGATTTCCTCCCTTAGGTATGAAGACAGGGCATAAACCGGCCCGCCCTCTATACCTTTGGCGGCAATCATGATCTCACCGTGAATTTTATGGCCTAGAAAAGACGCCGTAATCGTCTTCAGCGGCTGCCCAACGAATTTTTTAGAAAACACATCAGACCAATCGACACAGAAGCCGCAATTGGCAGGCTGCAAAGCCGCAATTTTAACATTTTCCTTTTGAAGGATATTGACCCATGTTCCATCCGATCCAAGACGTGGCCATGAAGCGCCGCCGAGTGCTAGAAGCGTTGCATCAGGCGTAATTTTAGTCTGACCTTTGGCCGTATTAAAAATCAGCTCGTGACCGTCCCATCCGCCCCATTCATGATTCAGCATAAACCGGACGCCTTGATGCTCAAGACGCTTTATCCAGGCTCTTAACAAAGGCGAAGCCTTGAAGGTCTCAGGGAAAACGCGCCCGCTTGTTCCGATAAAGGTCTTTTCGCCCAGGCCCTCACACCAGTCACGCAAAGCCTGCGGCGGAAAGCCACGAATAATAGGCCCTAAATAATCGGCGCGGTCCTGATACTTTTGAATAAACGGCTCAATATCTTCCGAATGCGTAAGGTTCAAACCACCCCGGCCAGCCATCAAGAATTTCCTCCCTACAGAGGGTTTCCGCTCATAGATGGTGACGTCAATACCGCGCGCGGATAAAATCTCCGCCGCCATCAGACCTGCCGGTCCGGCTCCAATAATGGCGGCTGTTTTGGTTATAAGGAGGCTCCTGCTGAGGAAATGGCTGAACGAGCAGTCATAATATAACTTTTGTTAGTGTTCGGGCAACTTGATAAGCATGAATTGATGAACAAGACTATCAAAAGGCCTCTCAAGGCTCGGTTCTGCTTAAAACCGTGGCGGCTTTACGAATCCGCAACAGAACAGGCGTCCCGGCATCAAAGGTACAAGTGAAATCCGTATCAACCTGAATATCTGTATCCCCGAACTTAACCCAATGGGTCATGTCATGTCCCTTGAACTCACGGCGAACAAGGATGCCTGACTGCTGGCTGCTATTGGCAGGCTCAAGTACGATATGCTCAGGGCGTAGCGAGAGTAAAACGTGGCCAGATGTACTTTTGTCTATGGGGATGATCCCGATAGGCGTGTCAGCATTAAGCCCATTGGCCAAACCTTCAATAAGGTTGGTCCGACCCAGAAATTGCGCGACGAACGGGTTAGAGGGTGCAGCATAAACATCTTCCGGCACTCCTGTTTGTTCAATAAGGCCCTCATTCATCAAGGCTATCCGATCGGCAAAGCTCATGGCCTCTTCCTGATCGTGCGTCACAAGAATGCAAGTAGTGCCGCGCTCACGTAATAAGTTACGAGTTTCCTCCCGCACGCTTTGGCGCAGGCGCGTATCAAGCCCTGAAAAAGGCTCATCCAAGAGGAGAATTTTAGGCTCGGCGGCCAAAGCACGCGCAAGGGCTGCGCG
Source organism: Alphaproteobacteria bacterium (assembly GCA_023384135.1). Lineage (GTDB taxonomy): Bacteria > Pseudomonadota > Alphaproteobacteria > Micavibrionales > Micavibrionaceae > JAGNKE01. Next base: position 374,488 of record JAHDXS010000001.1, read on the forward strand.
CTGTTGCTGACCACCCGAAATTTCATGTGGCATATATGAAGCAAAATCTGAAAGTCCGACCATCTCCAGGAAATCTTTCGCCATGGCTTTGCGGGCTTTGCGTGGATGGGACCAAAGCGCGAAAGCAATATTTTCGAGTACGTTCAAATGGGGGAAAAGTGCGTAGTCCTGAAAAACGATACCGATATTACGAGCTTCAGGGGGAGAGTCTGTAATGTCCTTACCTTCAAGAAAAATTTTCCCAGCATCAGGCTTTTCAAAGCCTGCCAAGAGTCGAAGGGTCGTTGTTTTTCCGCAACCGCTCGGCCCAAGCAGGCAAAAAATCTCGCTGCGCCGAATTTCAAGCGATATCCTCCGAACAGCCGCAAGGGCGCCATCCGAGAAGGTCTTGGCAAGGGCTTCGGTTTTAAGGTATGCGTCCCGGCAGTCCATCTAAATTTTCCCGTTTGTACTTACAGCTTCCCGTAAGCTGCGCAGCAAAATAACCACTGAAAGGCCCGAAAACAATAAAATTGCGCAGGCAAACGGGGCGGCTTGCGCCAAAAGGCCCTCATTTGTATGACTAAACATGCCCAAAGCCAAAGTCGAGTAGCCGGTTGGCGCAAGTAAAAAAGTAATCGGCAGCTCCTTAATTACGACTAAAAAGACCAGAATAAATGACGTTACCGCGCCGCGCCGTAAGGCCGGGAGTGTAACGCTTATAAATGCTTGTCTGGGGGTTCTGCCAAGTGTTCTTGCGGCTTCCTCGTGACGCGAGCTGGCTTGCAAAATAGCGGTGCGCAGAGGCCCGGAAGCAAGGGCGGCAAAGCCGACCCCGTAAGCGAGGATCAAAACCCAAACGCTTTGATATAAGGCAGGAATAACATTAAGCGAGAAAAAAACGAAAGCGAGCGCGAGCGCAAGAGGAGGAACCGCATAACCCAGGTAGAGAACCCGCTCTGTAAATTTCGAGAGCGCACTCTCGTAACGAATACGTAAAAGCATGACAGGCAAGGTCATACAAATACAAATTACCGCGGCCGGAATCGCGGCCCCAAGAGAACGCATGAGTGAATAAAAGAGATTTGCGTAGTCAAACCCAGCCGGCACTTGCGCAAGCCAATAAGCAAGGCTGAGGATCGGCAAACCAAGCGCTGAGAAAAAAAGGATGCCTATAAAAATGACACTAAAAACAAAGGCAATAGGATGCAGTGGCCGTGAACGTGATGGGGGCTTGGCGCCTAATGCAGGCGGCGCTTTCTGACGTGTGCCCAAGGCATAATGCTCGCAAACGATAAAGCAGACCGCCAGCGCTAGGAGCATCAACCCCAGCCAAGCTGTGTAGGTACGGTCAAAAGCGCCGATATATTGGGTATAGAGCGCGTAGCTTAAAACGTCATATCGCATCAACGCCACAGTTCCAAAATCGCCCAGAACATAAAGAGCAATCACTAACCAGCCGGACAGCAGAGCCGGACGCAGATGCGGCAAGGTCACACGTGTAAAAACCTTGAACTCGCTCAAGCCTAGGCTGCGGGCAGTATTCTCATGCCGTGGATCAAGCTCGGAAAATGCCGTGCGCAGATTGAGAAAGAGATACGGATAGGTATATAGCGAAAGGGCAAGGAGAGCCCCCCAATAGCCTTCAGGCCTCGGAACGTAAAAACCAAGCATGTGTGTAGCCAGACCGTAATGCCCCCCAATCCCGATAAGTGCATAAGCCATGACATAACCGGGAATGGCAAGCGGCAGCGCGCCCATAACGGTGATAACGTTTTTACAGGGTATGTTGCCGCGAGCGGTAATCCATGCCAGTGGCAGAGCGATAATCGTCGTGACCAATAACACGCCCCCTGCCAGACCGAGTGTATTCACCAAAAGAAGCAGAGTGCGTGAGCGCACAAGCATTTCAATAATCACATCTGGCTGTGCATGCAGCGCACGCAAGAACAAGTACAATAAAGGAAGACAAATAATCAGAGCTGTAAAAAGCGCAGGCAATAGCAGGAACCAGGGCGCCGAAAGACGTGCAGGGCGTCGGTAAAACGCTAGGGAAGCACTACTCACAGCAAGCCAACCTCACGCAGCATCTCAAGCGTTGCTTCGTGATTAACAAGGTCATCGGCACCTACAGAGGGCGCACGGGATTGAATAGCGTCATCAGGAGCTTCACGAACAACCGCATATTCATATACGGTATCGGCAAAATAGCTTTGAGCCTTGGCGGAAAGCAAAAAAGTGATAAAACGCTCCGCGGCCTCTTTGTTCTTTGAGCTTTTAAGAATACCCACTCCGGCGACGTTGATCATGTTACCCGCATCGCCATCGGCAAAATGCGTCTGAGCGACCGGAAAAGCAGGGTCAGTTTGCAGCGCACGCGGAAGATAATAATTATTAACCAGAGCGTAATCGATCTGCCCATCGGCTATGGCCTGTAAAAGAGCGGTATTATTGGCGTATGCTTTCACACCGTGTTGCTTAAGGTCATAAAGCCATTCCCGAGTTTTATCATCGCCGTAAAGTTTACGCATGCCGGTTAAGAAAGCTTGAAATGAGCCGTTTGTAGGTGCAATACCAAGCTTATTTTTATACAGATCTGCATCAAGGTCAAAAATGCTCCCCGGCTGAAAATTCTGCGGGGCGCGTTCCGGCGAATAAGCAAGCGTGCGTGTGCGGGCGCTTGTTCCGACCCAGTAGCCTGAGCCATTCTTGTATATTTCGGGGATAGGCGCTCTGATGCCTTCCGGTAAAACATCAAATAATCCATTTTTGGCTATTTCACCGAGCGCGCCAGCATCCTGTGCCCAGAAAATATCCGCAGGGCTTTTGCCCCCCTCCTCGGAAATGAGGATCGCAAGAGCGGCTGTGTCAGCATAGCGCACATTAACTTTTATGCCGGTTTCTTGCTCGAATTGGCTGATAAGCGGCCCGACGAGGCTTTCTCCCCGCCCCGAATAAAGGGTAAGGCTCCCTTCCGCATAGGCCAGACTGGGCACAACACACACAAGGGTAATAAAAATGGCAAAAAAACAACGAAAAGCGCTCATGGCAGCGTCTCAATCTCATGAAGTAAAGGAATTGTAAGAAATGAATGATAGTCATTCTCATATACACTCGTCAACGGCTTATAACGATTAAGCCGCGCATCAGGCTAAAAGCAAGGTAGCAGGATAACGGGCCAGCTTTTGAAGAAAGTTTCCATAATATATGGAGGCTTTAGCCTTTTAATTCCAAGCCTGTTGTAATTCCTACAACAGCGCCGCTATCATGCGAAAACTTTGCGACAAACAAGCATCTGTTGAATGAAAAAGACGCTCAGACTCATTCTCGGTGACCAACTCAGCCAAGAAATCTCCTCGCTCTCGGATATCGACCGGGAAAACGACGTGGTTCTGATGTGCGAGGTCATGGAAGAAGCCACCTACGTAAAACACCATAAAAAAAAGATCGCCTTCATCTTCGCTGCCATGCGTCACTTCGGCCGTGAGCTTGAAAAGGAAGGGATAGCCGTCCGTTACGTTAGGCTCGATGACAGCGGCAACGCGGGCTCTTTTACGGGGGAAATTCGCCGCTCGATTGAAATCGTACGTCCCGATCGCATCGTTGTCACTGAGCCGGGAGAATACAGGGTTCTTGAAGCCATGAAGACGTGGGATACAGCGTTCGGGCTGCCTGTCGAAATCAGAAGCGACACACGATTCCTCTGCTCTATCGAGGAATTCAAAGATTGGGCAAACGGCCGTAAGGCTCTGCGGATGGAATTTTTCTACCGCGAAATGCGCCGGAAGCATGGTCTTCTTATGGACGGCGACCAGCCTGAAGGAGGCCGCTGGAACTACGACTCACAAAACAGAAAACCCCACTCAGGCGCGCTCTTCATTCCGAAGCCTCATACGACGGAGCCTGACGCGATGACCCGGGAGGTTATGGAATTGGTCAACGCACGCTTTTCCGGTCATTTTGGCGATCTGGAACCGTTCTATTTTGCGGTCAAACGCGAACAGGCGCTCAAAGTACTTGAAAACTTTATTCACGAACGCCTACCCTACTTCGGTGACTTTCAGGACGCGATGCTTGAAGGGCAGCCTTGGATGTACCACGCCCACATAAGCTTTTATCTGAATTGCGGCCTGCTGAACCCTCTCGAAGTCGTGCGTGCGGCAGAACGGGCCTACCGGGAAGGCTGCGTGCCTCTGAATGCCGCCGAGGGGTTTATCCGTCAGATTATTGGCTGGCGTGAGTATGTCCGGGGCATATACTGGCTCCAGATGCCTGGATACGCCGAGCAGAACGCCCTCAATGCCACACGTGCCCTGCCTTGGTTTTACTGGTCCGGCGAAACGGACCTGAACTGTTTGAAACAATGCATCGGCGAGACCAGGGCTAACGCATACGCGCACCACATCCAGCGCCTCATGGTTTTGGGAAATTTTGCTCTTCTGGCTGGTCTGGACCCTAAGCAGGTGAACGAATGGTATCTTGTCGTGTATGCGGATGCGTACGAATGGGTTGAGCTTCCGAATGTTTCAGGCATGATCCTGTTTGCGGACAACGGGTATCTGGGCAGCAAGCCTTACGCGGCAGGAGGCGCTTATATCAATAAAATGTCCGATTACTGCGAGAACTGCGCTTACGACGTGAAAGTCAAAACCGGCCCCAAAGCGTGCCCCTTCAACTATCTTTATTGGAATTTCATGATCGAAAACGAAGCCCGCTTAAGAAAAAACCCCCGGCTGAGTGTCGCCTACAGCACCCTGAACAAAATGCAGGAAGAAAAGCGCTCAAGTATCCGGAGAGACGCCGAGAACTTCTTGAAAAAATTGCATGAATCTGCTGAAGACGGATAAGCCTGATCGCCGTTTACCCGATACGCCAGGATTTTATCCTCGTATTACCGGGCATGTTCGCCTATTTAAAGGTAAACCTTCAAGGCAGTTATGATGCTTAATTTAATCGAGACTTACAAAAAGACCTTGCAAAAGTGGGATCGGCGGTTCCGGCTTGATATCGACTGCCTGCCTCCGGAAGGTATTGATGCCCTGCCGACTAAGCTCTGGCCCTTTATTTGGTTCTTTGTGAGACAAATAAAAGGGTTGGTCCTCCTTCTGCTGATCATGGAGATGGCTGTCGCTGCGGGCGTCAGCCTGATGTTTTGGTATGTCGGCGAACTGGTAAAACAGGCCGAGTATGGCACGGCTATGGTCTTGGGCGGCATCGCCCTTTTGATCCTGCGGCAGGGCGGCGGGGCGTTCTTGCAGGCGCTGTACGACCTGGTTTACACCCCCTACTTCGGAAATCTCGTAAGGCGCCAGCTTTACTGGTACACGGCACGGCAATCCCTCTCCTACTTCCAGAACGATTTTGCAGGCCGGATAGCAAATAAAATGATACAGGCGCCAAGCATCCGGGACGCTGTGAAAGCCACAATCGGCTCAATCTGGTTTGCCTCGATTTTTACCATCACGAATATCTGGCTCATGTCGAACGTGGACATAAGGCTGGCGATCCCGCTAGCGATATGGCTGATTGCCTACGCGCTGACACTCGCCTACTTTGTTCCTAAGGTCAAAATGCGCTCAAAGGCGCATGCGGACAGCATGAGCACCCTGACAGGACAGGTCGTAGACAGCCTCACGAACTTCCTCCCGACCAAATATTTTGCGCATCTTGAGCATGAAGACGCGCGCGTCGTTGACCTGTTGCAAACCCACAGCAATACGTTCCGCGCGACCACGGGTACGATCTGGCGCATGAGCATGGTGATCGACGTTCTGAATACGCTCTTGCTGATCGCGACAGGGATTGTTTGTTACTGGCTGATCGAAACCGAGGGACAGCTGGGCGTGGCCGCCATGGCGATGGCTCTGCCCATGGCTCTCCAAGCCACGTTCCAATCAGGCTGGATTATGTTCGAAGTGTCGTCGGTATTTGAGCATCTGGGAACCATTCAGGACATCATCGACACCCTGTCCAAACCCCACGAGATCAAGGACAAGGAAAAAGCCCCGCCGCTGGTGCTCAAAGACGGCAAAGCCGATATCACCTTCAAGCATGTCTATTTTCATTACGGACGCGAAAGCAAACTCATGAGCGATTTCAGTCTGGAGATCCCGGCCGAGCAGAAAGTCGGCCTCGTGGGCCGCAGCGGCGCGGGAAAATCGACGGTGACCAGCCTTCTTGTGCGCGCCTATGACGTCGAGGGTGGTGAAGTTCTGATCAGCGGACAGAATATTGCTAAAGTGACGCAGGACAGCCTGCGAAGGCAGATTACTGTCGTAACGCAGGAAAGTTATCTCTTTCACCGCTCGGTGATGGAAAACATCCGCTACGGCAAACTCGACGCATCCGAGGAGCAAGTGATTGAGGCCTCTAAGCAAGCCTATGCTTATGATTTCATACAAGGGCTTGAAGATCACAAGGGCCGCAAGGGCTTCGAGGCGCATGTCGGAGAGCGCGGCGTGAAGCTTTCCGGCGGGCAGAAGCAGAGGATCGGAATCGCCCGCGCCATTCTAAAAAATTCGCCGATTTTGGTTCTAGACGAAGCGACTTCGGCGCTGGACAGCGAGAGCGAACATGCCATCCAGAGCGCCCTTGAATCGATTATGCAGGGCAAGACGGTAATCGCCATCGCGCACCGCCTCTCGACCCTGCGCCAGATGGACCGGATCATCGTTATGGAGGAAGGCCGGATCATCGAGGACGGCACACACGAAGAATTAATCGCGTTAACCGAAGGCCATTACGCCAAGCTCTGGCAGATGCAGTCCTATGGATTTTTGAAAGAAAAATAGAGTATCTGCGCGTCCGGGGGTATTTAGGCTGAACCGTCAAGCGGGTAGGATATTGAAACAATCTCGATTTCCTCTGATTTTTCTTCAGTGCGCACGATAACAGAATCGCCGACCTGCTTTTTCATCAGGGCGCGACCAACCGGCGACAGCCAGTTTATTTTTCCTGCCGAAAAATCCGCTTCATCCTCCCCAACCAAGCGGATCGTGACCTCGGTATCGTCTTCCCTGGCATAGGTAACCTGTGCCCCGAAAAAGACACGGTCGAGATGCTGCTGCTTGGCCGGATCGACAACGACAGTGCTTTCTAATCTTTTGGTTAGATATCGCACACGTCGGTCGATTTCGCGCAATCGCTTCTTGTTGTAAATATAATCGCCGTTTTCCGAGCGATCACCATTGCCGGCCGCCCAAGCAACAATTTCAACGATTTTGGGACGCTCGGTATACAAAAGCTGGCTTAATTCTCTCTCCAACACAGCATAGCCTGTGGGAGTCATGTAATGTTTCTTTTCCGGTCCTGCAGAATTTAGGGGGCTGATTTTACGGGCCATGATCTTCTGGTTTTAAGCGCTTTGCATCACAAAATTCGTTTTTGCACTTAATCGGCCTGCTTGACACGGATTTTTTCTTTGCCGACTTTGCTCCCGTGCAGGGCCTTGATCGCCGCTTCGCCTTCATGCGCCAGCGCCATTTCGACAAACCCGAAGCCCTTGGACTTGCCTGTACCCGCGTCCAGCACCAGCGTGCAGGACTTGATATTGCCATGCGCCTTGAAAAGCTCCGCCAACTCTTGTTCGGTAAAATCGCGCGGCAGGTTAAGGGCAATCAGTTTCATGTAGAGGCTCCCATGGACAAAGGCTAAGTATCTGAAGTACCATAGCACACAATCGTAACAAAGCTTAAGGGAGCCCGCATTATGTCAGACACCCAAATCGACATTGAGACCATGGGAAAGCTGGCCAATGCCTTATCCTTTATCATCTCCGCCGATAATCCGGCCGTGGTCGCCATGCGTGCCGCCGTCGAAAGCGGCAGCGCCAAGGACATCAAACACGCCCGTACACTGTTCCTGCGCGTCAACGCCACCCACCGGAACGCCGCTCTGGCGATGCTGATGGATGGGGATTAGGAAGCTGGCATATCCAATTTTCATTAAGCGATAGTTACATAAAACAAGGCGCTTTATCCCGCCAGCGCCTGCAGCCACTGCTCTTCCATCGCCTCTAAATCCGCCACCACTTGCGCGTGCTTCTCCTGCACTTTCGCAGTTTCGGACAGTGGCTTCATATAAAACCCCTCCGCACTCATCATGGTTTCCAGCTCAGCCTTTTGTGCCTCTAAAGTCTCGATCTTTTTTTCCAGCTTCGGATCGGGAGTTTTCAACGGAATGATCTCAGCCGACGTAACAGCAGTCTTTTCCTTTTTCTTCTTAGTGTCTTTAGCCTTTTCACGGCGCGCCTGAATGGTAAAATTGCGGTAATCCTCCAAATCACCGTCAAAATGCAGACACGTACCATCACGCACAACCCAAAGACGGTCTGCAACACGCTCCACCATGTTCGGGTCGTGACTGACAATAACAATCGCGCCTTCGTAATTATTAAGTGCCTGCACTAACGCTTCCCGCGCATCAATGTCCAAGTGGTTCGTCGGCTCATCCAGCAGCAACAAATGCGGCGCATCAAAGCTCATAAAGGCAAAAAGCAACCGAGCTTTCTCGCCCCCGCTGAGAGATTTGATTGTGTTATTGGACAGCGTATGCGGAAAACCAAAAGCCCCGAGCTTCGCACGCACCTTCGGCTCCGTAATATCCGGATAGGTTTTGCGCATCAATGTCATCATTTCCTGATAAGGCGTGGATTCGACATCCAACTCCTCTGTCTGATGCTGGGAGAAATATCCGATGCGAAGCTTGGGCGAACGGAATACATCGCCGCTCAACGGCGTAAGCTTATCGGCAATCAGCTTCATCAGTGTTGATTTCCCCTGCCCGTTCACCCCCAGCAGCGCAATACGGTCGTCATTGCCGATACTTTCGCGCACGTTCTTCAAAATGGGCTTTCCCGCTGTATATCCGATATCCGCCCCGTTGATGGAAATCATCGGCGAGGGGATTTCCTTCGGGTTGGGAAAGGTAAAATGCACCGCACGATCTGCAATCACGGCATCCACGATGTCCATCCGCTCCAAAGCCTTAATCCGGCTTTGCGCCTGGCTGGCCTTCGAAGCCTGAGCCTTGAAGCGGTCTACGAATTTTTGCATGTGCGCGCGCTCGGCTTGCTGCTTCTCAAACATCTTCTGCTGGAGGCCTAGTGCTTCGGCGCGTTCCCGCTCGAACGTATCATAATTGCCCGTATACATTTTAAGCTTCTGACGATCCACATGAATAACGTGGTCAATACATTTATTCAGAACTTTCCGGTCGTGAGAAATAATCAGCAAGGTATGCGGATAACTGGCAAGATAGCTCTCCAGCCACATGATCGCTTCAAGGTCCAGGTGATTTGTTGGCTCGTCCAACAACAATATTTCGGGCTCAACGAACAAGGCCGCCGCCAACGCCACACGCATCCGCCACCCTCCGCTGAAAGATGAAAACGGCTCGCTGAGCTGGTCTTCCGTAAACCCCAGCCCGGTAAGTAGACGCGCGGCCTTGGCGGGCGCGGAATACGCATCCATATCGGCAAGCCGCTGATAGATTTCGGCAATTTTATTAGGGTCTTCTTCCGTCTCGGTCTGCTTCCAAAGGCGGGCCATCTCCTCATCCGCCTCCAAAACCAAGTCAAGAAGCGACGTATCGACCTCTGGAATGTCCTGCCGCACCATCCCCATACGCTGCTTTGTACTCATGGCGATTGTCCCGCCATCCGGCGTCAAATCACCCGCAATAAGCTTGAAGAATGTAGATTTCCCTGCGCCGTTCAACCCGACAACACCAACCTTCCAGTTGTCCATAATGGCAACATTGCAGTCATCCAATATTGTGCGTGCGCCAATTTTATAGGTCAGGTTTGATACAGTCAGCATAGGATCAAGAGACTTTCATTCATTTTAATGCGCGCTTATGACATAAAAAATGGCGAAAAGGAAGAATTTATCCTTATTTTCAACTCTGTGTGCGGTCTTCGATTGAGGCGCTCTAGGGCAGAAATGAGCCATTTTCTCTTAATTCCGCTAAAGTAGAGCGCACACAGTACGCATACGGAAAGCGTGTTTGTGCTGAGAGGCAGTCGAAGAAACGCCCATTCTCTGCCCCTTAGATAAAAATAAACCCATTCTAAAAGCTCGCCAATTTCGGGCCTAAAGCGCATATATTCTCAATATTCGGAGGACCGTTAACAGGATGACTGGCGCCGGACTCAGCGCCTGAGGCGAACTCACCGCGCGTGCTGACTCTTAAGCCATCAGAACCGGTGCGCGGCTCAAGGCGGATGACTAAAAAACCTGGACCTGATTTCAGGTCCAGGTTTAAAAAAGCATCAGGATATCGCGGCTGTCTTGAGTTTCTTCAAAGGGCGTACTTTGACGCGCACAGACGCAGGCTTTGCCGTAGCCTTCATCATTTCCCCAGTGCTGGGGTTGCGGATCAACGTCCCCGCCTTACGCGCGGGAACTTTACGAAGGGTCACCTTCATAAGACCGGGCAAGGTAAACTCGCCGACGCCTTTCGGGTGGACAGAGCCGAGCAAAGCATTTTCTAAGGAAGCCAAAACACCCGCTGCTTGCGCGCGCGTAATTCCGTTTTCTTCAGCAAGAAGACCAACCAGCGCCGATTTGGTCAGTGTATCTTTGACGGGCTTTATAGCGGCAGGCTTGGCGGATTTCGCCTTAGAGGGTGTTCCTTTTTTCTTGGTAGCCATGAGTATAACTTCTCCAGATTTTGGTTACATAGGTTAAACAGTATAGAAGAAATCAATAATAACAAAAAGATGCCATAGCCTGGTTTTTTAAGGCTAAATGATAGAAAATCGACTAATAAGGGGTGCCGAACGCTTTACAAGCGCACATATCGCCCGGATTTGAAAAAGACACGCCCACGCCAAAAGCCCGCTAATTGCGGGCCTGAAGCGCATATATTCCCTGTGATCGGAAAACCGTGGACTGAATGGATGTGGACGCAGTCACCCGCGCATAACACTCACTCAAAATTTTGCAATATGTAAAATAAACAAATGTTACAACATCCCCAAGCTCAGCGGGAGCCACTAGTAGGGGGCGCCCTTTTGATGTCCAGACTCCACTCCGAAACCAAGCCCCGCCATACCAATGCCAACCAACCGATCATAATTGTGATACCCCCCGCCGGGGTAAAATATGTCAGCTCTCTTATCCCGGTTAGAAGCGCCGCGTAGATGCTGAATGAAAATAGAACGGTTCCGGCTGTGAATAGGTAAGCGGGGATATGCAGCTTTCGATCGTTGGGCGCGAGCGCAAGAGCAACAATCAAAACCGCATAGATCATGTTGTAACGAATAGCAGTTTCAAGGCTTTTGGCCTTTTCCGGGGTCAGGTCGAACCCATGGTCTCCCAGAGCGCCCATCATGACCGAGGTCAACCCCAGCAAACCGCCACATACCAAAATACGGTTCATGATATAGTCTCCCACTTCAATTGGACCTTGAGGCCTTTCGGCTTGTTATCCGAGAGGTTGATAGCGACGTTATGGGCATGGGCGATCCATTGTGCAATCGACAGCCCAAGGCCGCTGCCCGTTTGTCCCGACTTATCCGCCCGAACAAAACGCTCAAAAACACGAACTTTATCTGCTTCACTCAGCCCCGGTCCACTGTCCGCTATTTCAAGCATGCCATCTGCGGTCAGGGAGACGGCAACAGATCCGCCCTCAGGGGTGTATTTCAAAGAATTGTCCAGGAGGTTTCCAAGCAGGATTTTCAGCGAATCCGCATGCGCTTTTATGATACACTCTTCAGAGATGGCGCTTGTCATGACAATCTTTTTATTCTCGGCCCGATCTACGATCTCCGAAACGCAATCCTCTAAAATATCAGACAGGTCGATCTTGTCCTGCGCAAGGCTCTCATGCTGCAGGCGTGCAAGGGAAAGAAGTTGTTCCAACAAGCGAGTGCAGCGGTCAATCGAGGATTGGAGGTTTTCAAGCCCCTCCGCATATTCCGGGATATCTCTGGCTCTTCTTATGAGAACTTGCGTTTGCGTTTTCATGGCCGCAAGGGGCGTGCGCAATTCATGGGCCGCATGGTCGGTAAACTCCCGCTCACGTCTGAAACTTTGCTCCATCCGTTCGAATAAGCGATTGAGCGCTGTTACCAACGGCGCAATTTCCTGCGGTACCGCCTCTTTCATGATCGGCGAGAGGTCGTCGCTGCTGCGGGCGTCCACATCGCCGGAAATTGCAACGACCGGCTTTAAAACCTTGTGGATACCGATCCAGATAATCAACAAAATAACCGGAAGAAACACGAGCGCCGGAACAATCAGGGATCCCATAAGCTGGATAATCAGCTCATAGCGAATGTCGTAGCGTTCGGAAACTTCGATTTTTATTTTGTTACCGGGATCGAGAAAGACATAAAAACGCCATTCATTACCTTTGATGACATGGTTCGAGAAACCCGGTCCGGCCTCAAAATCGCCGAAACTCTTTGAACTCGGCGACTGCGTGATCAGGTTGTCTTGAACCCAAATTCTAAAACCCAGCTTGCGTTCGTAACGGTGCTGCAAATCCGGGTTTTCCAGACCCAGATGAAAGCCCTCGTCCTGCATGATTTCATGCTGCGTGAGCTGTAGCAGAACTTTAGCGGAGTGAACAAGCTGCGCGTCATAGACTTCCTCTATTTCGTGTCGGGCAAAATAGTAGCTGGAAGCTGTGGCAAGGAGTGCGGCAAGGATTACCGGAATGCTGATCCAGAAGAGCAGTCTGCTGCGGAGTGAATAATTAGCATTATACGACTTCATGGCGCGATCATATATCCCACACCCCGGTTTGTCTTAATCAGGTCACGCCCCAGTTTTCGCCGCAGGGCAGCAATATGTACTTCAATCGTATTGCTCTCGACCTCATCAGACGACCAGTCATATATGCTCTCAGTGATCTTATCTTTGGAGACACTCCGGCCTATATTCCTAATTAGACAATCGAAAATGGCGCGTTCCCGGCCAGAGAGCACGATGGCTTGGCCGTCTTTTTCCAAATGCCCGGTAGACGTTTCATATATAAGGTTTTTGTGACTGATCACAGGGTTGGCGAGACCATTTCGGCGGCGAACAAGGGCCGCGCAACGGGCAAGCAATTCATCAAGGTCGAACGGTTTGACAAGATAATCGTCCGCGCCAGCATTCAGCCCTTCCACGCGGTGCCGGACAGCATCGCGCGCGGTCAGAAGCAAAACCGGGATTTGATCATGATTTTTGCGAAGCTTCTTCAGCAGTTCAAGGCCGGAGGCTCCCGGTAGGTTTATATCGAGTACGATGAGCGCATAAGAAGTGGTCGCGAGAGCATCATCAGCTTCTTCAGACGACCGCACCCAGTCCACGGCATACGTCTCTTTCAAGCCCTCTGCCGTGGCTTTTCCCAAGTGTTTATCGTCTTCAACCAGAAGCAATCGCATGCGCTATTGTCTATTATTTACCAATTTCCGCAAGTTTTGCTTTGATTTCCTGTCTGCGCCCAGCGTCAGCCAAGGCTCGATCAGGGCGATCAGGGGCCATCAGAGCACGTTCCAGGTAGGCCTTGGCTTCGTCCGGGCGTCCGTCTTCGATCAGGAAATCCCCATAGAAAAAGTTAGGGTCTATACCGGTGGGATTGATCTTCAATGCCGCTTTGAGGTTTTTTTCTGCCTCGTCGTTATCGCCAAAGGCGACCGGCCAGCCGGGAACCTTGTAATACAGGGAACCCAGCGATGTGTAGGCTGAGCCGTCCAGAGCTTTCGGGTCGATCTTTATAGCATCTTCTAGTAAGGATTTCGCTTTTTTAACCGTACCCAACGCTCCCAGACCACCATCGATTCCAGCATCGGTGGACAAGATAATACCTTCCCAGATTTTAGGTTCAGCGCGATCTGGGTAGGCCGCAGTGACCTTAGACGCATGTTCTTCGAGCTTGCGTATCAGGCTTAGCTGCGTGTCTTGATCGGGAACCTGATATTTAATCTTGGCCCATTCGGTCTGAAGATAACGAATCTGTTCCATAGCCGGGTCTGGCTGAGCCTCCTGTTGAGAGATCTGAGCGGCTTGGCTTTGCGCAGGTTCCGCCTGTGCGCCTTGAGTCGCAAAATTTTGGGCCATAGCCGGAAGGGAAAGCGCAACGAGAGCCGTGGTTAAAGCCAGTGTCTTTTTCATTTTATAATCTCCTTTTCTAGGGTTTTAAAAGTGGAATAAATTTTTGCCTGTGATCGAACAGAATGGCCGCATAGAGCAGCCCGATCAGAGAACCAATAGCCAAGCCGGACGGGTTAAGAAACAAGTCATACAGAAGGATGTTGGCCAAAACCGGCGCAAGAAGCAGCAAGGCAAGCGCGATAAAACGGCGGACCAACAACATTGATCCAGCCACGATTTGCGAGCCATAGATCAAGGGCAAAAGGTAGCCTGTATTTTCCAGCGCCTGCATGAAATCCGCGCCTGCCGCCGAGGGGGCGGGGATAGGGAAAAAATGCAAAAAATTATTCAGTCCAAAGACCAGCCAGAACAATCCAAACAGGGCAGTCATGATTTTGAATGTTATCTTCATGCCGCCGTCCTACCCTGTTTTTGATTTTCTTTTTCTGCTTTTAGCGCCTCTTCTCCGATCCTGCGGTTCTTTTGCAGGCCTGAGTCGATGATAAAGGGCCAGTTTGCGTTAATAATTGCGAAGAGCCGCTCAGGCCAGCCAATACGCACCTCCGCCTCGGCTTTAACGATAGCCCTGAATATGCGTTTGGCGACTGTGTTCGGTTCGTCGTATTTAACTTTGGTGAGTTCGTTGACCCTGGCCTTTACGCCGGAATTCATGCCCGTGCGCACGGCTCGCGGGGAAATATAGGTCAGCTTGATCTGTGTGCCCCCCAACTCGCGCCGGAGAGAATCGTTAAATCCCTTAAGCCCCGCCTTGGACGCTACGTAACCCGTTAAATGCGGCAGCGGGATAAGCGCCGTCATCGAGCCCATATTGATGATCTGCCCGGAATTGCGCGCTTTCATTTTAGTGAGCACGGCTTGCGTCAGGCGCATCGGCACCATCATATTCAGGTCAACAACCGCTTTTAGATCCTGATTTTCGCAGTAATCCAAAACGTTGTATCCAGCCATGTTAATAAGAATGTCCGGCGTATTCGCCTGCAACTGCGCGCAAATCTTATCCAGTCCGGCCACCAGATCGCCCTCCTTCGTAAGGTCATGGGCCGTTACGGCTGCGCCAGCTTGCCGGAGCATTTCAACCAGAGGCGACCCGATCCCTCCCGTGCCGCCGGTTATATAGACGGTTTTTCCCTTAAGCGGCATGTTTCACCTGCCCTTCGTGCGGGATGGCCCGCAAGACGTTTGCGAATAGCCGGAAGGTGTTCTGCGCCACTTCGATAATGGCGCTCTGGTCTTCGGGATCGGTCACTTGGTTAACCGTCTCCTCGAAAAATTTCATGTGGCTGATGTCAAGTTCGCCATGAGAATAGAGATACGAGAACGCCTTCTTCGGCAGGCCAAGACTTTCCTTGACCGCATCCGCGCCCTTATTCGCGATTTGCGTTGATGTGCTTTCCAGCATGAAGACCATACCCAGAAAGCCGACCGGGCTTTTGCGGGTTATGTAATCATAATTGTAAGCAATAAGAACTTGCGTCTCCAGTTTAGGCGTCGAGCTTCGCGCAGCGTCCTTGTTTCCACCCGCAGCCTCGATATCATTGAGGATCCATTCCTCGTGGCCGACTTCTTCCTCCTGATATTCGATGATCGCCTTTTGAAGCCAGCGTTTGGAGGCCGGAAGCTTCGATCCCATCGTCATCAGGAACGGAACAGTGTGCGAAACGTGATGATAGGCTTCTGTGAGATAGGCGATGTAGGCCTCGCGGCTGATCTTGCCCTGAAGGCCATCGATCAATTGAGGAACGGAATAGAGTTCCTTACGCGCAGCCTGAGTTTCCTCAAGCAGTCGATTGTAAAAGCTCATAAGTCTTCTCCTTGGTGTAGAGGTTTAAAATGTTTTCACGCCTTGGGCGCCCGGTGCCGGTCAGAGTGCCATCCGCCATCGTGAACGGCGGGACGATCTGAAAATCGTGAATTTTCGCGTAGTCGGGCAACTTTGCGTTTACCTTGGCGATTGCATCCCCGATATCGGAAGCCTGATTTGCGGGCACGATGAGCGTGCTCAGATGCGGACATGCATCGCCGTAGACAATGGCTTGCGCTATTTCGGGCCGGGCCAGCAGCAGGCTCTCCACCCATTCCGGCGATACGTTGCGTCCGTAAGAGGTGATGAGGATGTTTTTTTTACGACCAGTGATTAAAAGAAAGCCATTTTTATTCTTGTTACCTAGATCTCCAGTATGAAAAAAATCGGGCGCTTTCTCGCCGATATAGCCTAAAAATCCAGGATTTTTTATGCAGATTTCTCCGTCTTCGATCTCAGCCTTAACATGCGGAAGAAGTTTCCCGACCGTACCGGGTTCGTCGTCGTAAGGGGTGTTAAGGGAAACGACCGAAGCACACTCGCTCAAGCCGTAACCTTCGTAAACCGGCAAGCCCGTGGCCCGCGCATGCATGATCATGGACGGGTCTACCTTTGAGCCGCCCACGGCGAGGAACTTCAGGTCTGTAAGCGGGCCGTGCGCAGCCACCTGCTTGATCAAAACGCGCAAGATTTCCGGCATAAGGATCGCCGAATTCGCGCATGTGACTTTCAAGACGTCATGAATATTTTCATAGCGCTCGCCGTAAGCGCTGAGGCTGGTCAGATGGATCGTGCAACCCGCCATCAACCCCGCATAAACACCCGCGACGTTCTCAAGCAAGACAGAGAGTGGCAAAACACAGACATGTCTGCCCGTAAAACCATCTCCAAGCACCTCCACGATGCCTTTAGCAACTTTCTCCATAGCTGTTTGAGGCAGGCAGACACCCTTCGGCGCACCGGTCGTTCCCGAAGTGAACGTTATTTTCGCTGTTCCTTCAGGCAAAGCGCCCTGTCTAGGGATACCGGTGCCGCGCAATCCCTGTGGGGAAAGAATATGCGAGACACCGGCAGACTGGAGGAGATGGGAAGTTTGCTCAGAAGAAAAGAAGGGTGGTACAGGGACGCACGGAATCTTCGCATTCTGCGCCGCGAGATCCCAAAGGACCCAATCCACAGCATTATCAAGAGCCAGGGCCAGAACCAACACGTCCTTCAGGCCGTTCATACGGATTTGGACTTCATGCTCCAGTTCTCCATACGAGACAGTGCGCTTCTCGTCGCGCAGGGCAGTTCTATTGGCAGGATGGTTCTGAATCGCTTCTAATAGCATCAGCTCTGCTCCAACTTGTAGTGCAGGCGAGGCAGTAAGCGGGGACGGCAATCTTTGTATTCTATGCCAAGTTGGCTCTGTAGCCGTTTATATCCTTGTGCGACCGAGCCGGAAATGACATGCGGCTGCGTGTCGTAATACGTGCCCCAGTTCTCTCCGGCCGTCAACAAAAGTGAGGGGTCCGCTTTTGCATGGCGTTTGGGCCGAAGCCCCAGTTGCTGAAACCGCGCCTCCAGAAAATCCGTGCTGGTGACAACGGCTTGCGTAAAATTCCTATAGTTTAAGTAAGCCGCCAGAGCCGCGAAAAGGTAAAGCGAGGCCCCTCCCCCATCAGAAGCCAGATTGCCGACTTCAACAATCTGGGAGCGTGGGGTTTTCAAAACCTGATCTATGGGAGCACTCAAATATTGCTCCAAAAAGAGCAGCTCATCAGCTGCGGGGCGGAAACCTGTGGCGGCCAGAATACGATCGCCTTCGTCGCGGACGCTCATCAAAACGGGGTAACGGACACTCAGGCGTGCCCCGTAGGCTTTCGCGTAGACGTCTACGATAAACCGTTCGACATCCGGACGGTCTCTGGAAAAAGCCGGAACTATGGAGACAAGAGTGGGCTTGGCGCGCAAGCGACCGAGAAGCCTGTCATTATTAAAAGACAGAAGCGCTGTCTGTAATCCGTTTTCGCTATAGGCCATGTCGTACATCGGAGAATGCCTTTACAGGGTTTTCATTCTTCGATCCTGGCTTATCAAGCTGAAACGAACCTGAAGGACTGAATTTTCTAGATAGCTTTATCCTTTTTAGGTTTGAGGTTGAGAGGGTTGTTTAAGGGGCGTGCATGCCATCGGTAAGAAAAGGATCGAATGTGGCAGGTTCGCGCGCAGGGCTGCCCTTAAACAGCAGACTGATTTTTCCGATACTACAAAACAGTTTTCTTAAGTGTGATGAACGAATTCGGGTGTTCCATCTCCTCGGCGACCGCTGCAGCCGCCAATACACCAATCGTTCCGCCAATAGCTGCGCCCACGAGCAACCCGTGCACTCCTGCGGCCATTCCTATAGCCGTTCCTAGAGCAGCGCCAGCGGATGCAACGGAGGCAATAGCACCAACAGCACCGTTGTCATAAGAGTGATCCGTATGGTTCGTAAAATTATCTGGCACAGCTTTCGCCATAATAACTCTTTATGTTCGAGCGAATGTTACGTCCTAACCATTATCTCTCTTACATAATGAAGCCATACGGAATGGCCTGAGAGGCGTATGTTATGTGTAAGCATCGTGATTAATGCTAAAAAAAGTCTTGCCTATTGTGGTTACAACCAAAGGGGAGCAAGCTTTGGCGAGTAAAAGAGCGCCTTCTCAATGTATAGAAGAGGCCAATTGTAGGAGCATCATAAAATAATCATCAGACAATTTAAAATCATGAGTAATTTTTTTAATATCAAGCAAAATTAAGGCCATTAAGTTGTATTTTTAATATGTATTTGTCATTATTTAAGGAATATTGTTTGACATTATTATTTAACTCTTATTAGTTAATGCATTAACATTATTTATATTTTTATTTTATTGTTAATATTTTTACTTGTAGTACTCTGGCCTGCGTGCTATAAGAACTTTCGTGCCGAAAAATAAATACTCTGACAAACGCACCGTGCCTTTTCTGGTGCGGCCAAAGGTGCCTCGTGAACAAAAGAAAAAATACGATTTTAGTTGTGGACCCTGATCCTCAATTACAAAAAATGATCGCGATTGTACTGGATAAAGCGTCCTTTACTCTGGTCGATTGCAAAAATGGCAGGCAGGCAGTAAGCCTGACTGTATCGACAAAACCGAACCTGCTAATTCTAGAGTTGGACCTGCCGGATATGCAAGGCGTGGAGCTGATTAAGGCCCTGCGCGAGTGGTCGCAAGTACCCATAATAATACTCACGGCGCGTGCAAAAGATTCCGATATCGTCGAGGCGCTGAATGCGGGCGCAAGTGACTATATTCTCAAACCCTTTAGTTCCGACGTTTTACTGGCAAGAATTAACGCCTCTCTGCGCTCTGCCGCCACACAAGAGGCTGGTATGCCGTTCCTGATCAACGGGCCCTTGGTGATCGATCTGGTTCGCCACGAGGTTTTTCTAAACAAAAAATTGATCGCCCTCACGCCCAAAGAATATAATCTGCTGCGATATCTTATGGTAAAACAAGGAAAAATGCTCCAGAGCCGCGAAATTCTTAAGTCGGTCTGGGGAGACTCGCACGCAGAAGATGCTCAATATTTGCGTGTCTTCATCGGCCAGGTCCGTAAAAAGCTTAGGGCCGAAACGAACCCTCCTGTTCTGATCATAACGGAGCCGGGCGTAGGCTATCGGATGGAAGTTTCTGAGATCGTACACCTGCATGAGCAAGGCCGTTTTAAGCTTTTAGGCTAACCCTCCGCACAGTCCTTATGTAATCCTTATACCTCCGCATGTGTTCCGCATCGCTTCCTGATGTAAAGCCTGTCACTTTCTCAGAAAACAGAGACATAAAAGGACACTGTCATGAAAACTCGAAGAATACTGCTCTATACTGCTTGCTTATCTTTAAGCGCCTACCCGGCAATTGCCGACGACTCCACGTCAGGACCACGCTATATGCCTCGTGATGACATCTCAAATCAAAACTATACTCAGAAAGAGCGCATCCAAGATGTAGCAGACGCTTCATCCTATACGGATTACGAGGAGCGTGAGCCATGCCAGCAATACCGTGAGCTTCCGCGTAACTTTGAAGATCACTGCAGCGCCAAAATCATCGAAGAAACAACCGAGGTCATATACCAGGCCGCTGCGCCTGCTCCTGAACCCGCTCCCCGCCCCCAGAAAATCGTGAGTTCCTATACGGTTTTGTTTGATTTCGACAAATCAAACGTACGCCAAAATGAAGCCATGACGCTGGACCAGGTAATGCAGGAAATTAACAAATATGATCCCGCAAAAGTCACCGTCACGGGCTACACAGACAGCTCAGGGACCAAAGACTACAATCAAAATCTCTCAGTGGAACGTGAGCAGGCCGTATCGAAAGCATTGCTAAGCCGGGGTGTCGCAAACCAGACGATCACCCGGGAAGCGCGCGGTGAATATGAGCAAGCCGTTGATACAGCAGACGGTGTAAAAAATCAGGAAAATCGCCGAGTAGTAATCGACTTTCTTCGCTAGGTAAAAAAACTAAATAAAGGATATTTGTAATGAAAATTGGAGAAATTATGAGCAAGGAAGTCGAAGTTGTTTCGCCTGCTACGCTTATTCACGAGGTTGCAAAAAGAATGCAGCACAGTGATTGCGGCAGCGTTCTGGTGGCAGAGAACGATCGGCTGATTGGGGTCATAACAGACCGCGATCTAGCCCTGCGATGTGTTGCACGTTGTCATGATCCGGCCACAACAAAAGCTGAAGACGTTATGTCCAAGCAAATTTTATATTGCCGGGATACGGACGAACTGGAAGATGTAGCCAAAAACATGACCGAAAACAAAGTCAGGCGCATGCCTGTGCTGGACAAAGACAAGCGTCTGGTTGGCATCATTTCACTGGGTGATATGGCGGCACATTCCACAGACGAACATTACCTCATATGTGGGAAGGCGCTTGGCAAAATTTGCGCAATTCCCTCAGAAGCCATAGGTGCACATCATGCTTAGATGGGCCGTTACATTTCTGGTTATTGCTTTAATAGCAGGAGCTATGGGCTTTGGCGGGATTGCGATGCAGTCTGTCGAAATCGCTAAAATACTGTTCGTGGTCTTTATCATTCTGTTTCTCATCGCAGCAGTTATGCATGCGTTGCAGGGCAGAGCGCCACGAGCCTGAAAAAAATACTGCAAAGGAGCCATAACATGTATGCGAACAGACGCCTTAAATTGTTGCTAGCCCTACTCTTGATGAACCTTGGGCTTGCTGCTTGCGGCACGATGGAAGGTGCCGGGCGGGATATAGAACACGCAGGTGAGTCCGTACAGGACGCTGCTAAGTAACAACAGAATTCTAAAACTAAATTCTATAACGACTATAAAGAAAGACAAGACAATGAAAAAACACATACTCGCCAAGGCTTCACTCCTGGCACTGCTGGCTACAACGCCGGCATATGCTGAAACGACGGCCACTCAATTCAAGAGTGAGCAATCCCAGCTGGATAAACTGGAAGCCGATACAAAAGCGGCCATCGCCGAAGTCAAAAGTGAGGCCGCCGAGGCCTACGAAAAGATTAAAGCTGAGTTCATCGACAACCCGGAGCCTGAAAAAAATACGATGGTTTTGATTGATCCTCGTAATACGGCGACAGGTATTATCGGTGGGCCGATTTATAACGAAAAAAATGAAAGGCTGGGCAAAGTGGCCGACATTATCGTCGATCAGAAAGGTAAGGCCATGATGGTGATCGTTTCAGACGCAATGTTCATCAGTATGGGCAAGCATGCAGCCTTTGACTACAGCGCCGTAACACGCGTTGATGCCGATGGCGATGTTATCATGCCTTTGACAGAAGAAATCATAGCCAGAGCAGCGCCCTTTTCTTACAACGGCGCACAATCTGGCGAAAAGGTAAGCGTCATACCAGACAATGGATATAGCGTTAATACGCTGCTCAAAGGGCGGCTGCTAAACCCTCAAAAAGAGCCTGTCGCTGATATTGAGAACATTACTTTCAAAGCCGGGCAGGCTGCCCATCTGGTTATAGGGTTTGACAAAACCCTTGGTTTTGGAGGGGAAAGAGCGGCTCTGGCATATAGTTCGACATCGGTCATACGTAACGGCTATGCGCTAGACTTCATCATGAACGCGGATAAATCCAGACAGTTCGAAGCTTTTAAAGCAAAGATGACCCAGTAATACAAAACGAAAAAACATACAACCAAAGGATACAAAAAATGAACTCCGATATCATCGAAGGAAACTGGGAACAGGTGAAGGGATCTGTCCAGAAATACTGGGGCAAAGTCACAGGAAACCATCTGGACCAAATCAACGGCAGCCGTAAAAAGCTGGCCGGCGTTCTCCAGGAGAATTACGGTATTGCAACGGAAGAAGCCGAAAGCCAAATAAAAGAATGGGATCGTGTTCGAAAAAATGCAGCTAAAACAATTTAGTAATGCAGGTCTAAATGTACAGGTTGGTTATGATTTTTTAAATCATGCCAACCTGTATTAATTAGAAGAAATTTTACATTAGAGAAGGAAATAATTATGCGTCCCGAGATAGATAGAACAGGATTAATACTGATAGTGTCCGTTATTGTTTTAGGCGTTTTTGCACTCGTCATTCTTGAACAAAGCACAAGGACCCCAAGTGAAAAAATCGGCGATAGCGTAACCAATATAATCGATAAAACAGGCGAAAATTTAAAGGATCTGGGTAACGAGATTGAAGACAAAATAGACGGCGCAGGAGGAAATAACTGATGATAAAAAATGTCAAATCCATACTGACCGTAAACGAAAAAATCCTCCACGACTCGCGTGTTCATTGGATAGTTTTTGTTAGGCCGATTGTCTATGCAATCATAGGAATATGCGTCGGAATTTTTTTTCACCCGCTCGTTGGCGCACTTATTTTGGTGATGGACCTTTTCGCATTATATGCAGCCTTTGTTTTCTTCACGACAACGCATCTGATTTTAACTGAAAAGAAAGTG
Organism: Alphaproteobacteria bacterium; assembly: GCA_023384135.1. Taxonomy (GTDB): domain Bacteria; phylum Pseudomonadota; class Alphaproteobacteria; order Micavibrionales; family Micavibrionaceae; genus JAGNKE01. The sequence continues at coordinate 397,377 of JAHDXS010000001.1, forward strand.
CTCGGGCGAAGCGGCTTTCTGCAGTTAGGATGGTCACAGCTCAATCTCGGGAATATCGAAACGGCCTACCTGCAAGAGCCTATTATTGGCCGATGGCTGGGTTACTCCTCGGTGATAGTTAGAGGTACGGGCGTTGGAAATGTGTCATTTCCATATTTGCGTGACGCAGGATCTTTTATTACAAATCTGGAAAAATATATTGATCTGGAAGTTCATAGAGAGCGGACAATAAACATCACCATGCCTTCAAGTGCGGCCTAAAGTCTGGCCCTTTTGAAAACCCCGTCATCGTAATAAAAATAACTTTAATGAAATAATAGCCTTACGCTTTCTTTATAAATTCAAATTCAATCAACATCGCTTTGTTACATGGCATCTGCGACAAAGGACCCACAATCTGCCTCGCGCAGAGTAAACGAAAATAAGATCAAGGAGATCAATATGCAAAACCCCAGCCAGAGCAAGCCCGCTAACTCCAAAGAAAACATGGAAAAGCTGAACAAGAAAATCAAAGAAACATGGAGCGGTTTGAGCGATAGCGACATCAAGCTCTACGAGGGAAAGCGCGATGAGTTTTTTGCTAAACTGAACGAAAAGCACCAAGTTTCCAAGGAAGACGCGGAAAAGAAAATGCAGCAAATCGAAAAAGATTGTGGTTGCAGCGGAGCGGCGAAAGCGGCCTGACCTTCTCTTTCACGCCTCCCACCTCAGAAAACCGTCCGGTCACACCGGGCGGTTTTTTGCGTTTCAACCCTAAAACGCTATTATCCAAAAAAATCGACTTCTCAATCAGGCAAATTTAAATTTTCAATACTTATAATAATATTATAAGCCGCCGAGTTTACCGCATCGCTTCCTGATAAGTGAGTGCGTAACCTGCTCTCACACAAAGTAAGTTACACCCCGCATGAAAAGGAATAGTTATGCAAAACAGTGACAAAAATAAAGCTGAGAAACTGCCTTCCAAGCAACCCCAAAACAACAGAGGCGTTCAGAACAAAGACGATGCGTTTCCCTCAGATGCAAAAAAGGACATAGCGAAGGAACAGTCTAACATGCGCTCAGAAGGCGGCAAAAACTAATTACAGGCATAAGGAAGCCGGGTCCTCACAGGCTTCCTTACTGCTTGCCTGGCTATAGAAGGGAAGAAATTATGTTTGGTCAAAGGTCCTCAATACAATGCGTAAAAGATGTTTGCAACATGAGAGCCCCGCTGTCTGCGACTGCTGAGAAATCTCTGCCCTTGATTTTGCTTTACATGAGCATAATGAAGGTAGAAGCGGCCGGAGTAATAGACGAAGGAAACTATTGTATCGGCTTTGTTACCAGCGAAGATTTGATCGCGCACAATCACGAAGAATCTCTTAAAGATGTCATGAGACAGCCCAGCATGTCTGTCTATAGGGACGACCCCATAGAACAAGCCCTGATCATGATGAAAAATCATGGGATTAATTGGTTACCGGTTATCGACTACGACACGAAGCAATTTTTTGGGCTAGTCTGCCGCAAGGATATAGAAAGCCTGAGCCTGAATGTAATTCCTTTCATACAAGGAAAAATGGCTTATCCCGGCACGTCAGGATAATTAAGTGAAACAAGCTCGAAGACAATTCTGTAATATACGGCAAATGGCTGGGGTACTAGGATTCGAACCTAGGATCGCGGTACCAAAAACCGCTGCCTTACCGCTTGGCCATACCCCAATAACGCCTGCCTGCGTAAGAATGGGGAACCTTATACCAGACACCCTGCGGAACGCAAGCCTTCTTTGCCCAATTCTAGGCAGCTTTTTTACAGAATCCTTAGTCTGGCACGCCAATCGCGGAAACTCCTGAAAATCCAAGTTATCCGCAGATTTCCGAGGACTTTTGAGAGGTTTTTCTTTCTAATATTTTCCAAAATATATATATTGCGTCACGGGATTCCGCAGAATCAGTATCTGCGGGCCCGTGGTCGTTAAGGACCGCACTGCTTACGGGAAGGGTCACCGCACTATGGCTTTTAAAAGAACATCGGAAGGGCGCGTATTTTTTAAAAGTTCGGAGGATGAGAACAAACCCTCGAACGGCGGCTTATCGATTGACCCTGCCGAACTGTCAAAGAATGACCAGTCCCAGATGCAGATCCTCGTGCTCCTGAAATCTCTGAACGCCAAGCTTATGGATACGCAGGACGAACGCGCTGTCCTCAAGGAAGAGCTTGCGAAATACCGTTCCGAGCTCAAGGCCCTTGAGGAAAAAGCCACACGCAGCGAGCAGAGCTATATCGACCTTGAGCAAAAGGTCGCCGCGAAGCAAAAAGAAGCCTTCAAAAAGACCTCACGGGTTGAGGAAACCATCAAGGAAACCGCCAAGGAACTGGAAAAGGCCCGGAACCTCGTCGAGGCGCTGGAAGGCAAATCGCAGGACAGCGAAGAAATAATTAAATCCATAAAAGACGACCTCAACCAGCGTAAAAAACTTGAAGAAGAAATCATTACGCTGCAAAAGACGCTGGAGCAGCAGCAAAGGGAACAGTCCGAAAAGATGGCCGAAAACCTCTCGGCCTTTGTAACGCTGACCAAGCGCGTCGGCGATACCGAAGCCCGTCAGGAGGCACTAGATAACAAGATCGAGGAAGCTACGACCGAATTCCTCAAGCTTGACCGCAAGATCAACAAGGCGATAGAGGACCGCAGCCGCATGCTGCGCAAGCTTGAGCGGATTGAGGAGTCCGTTCAGGAAACCCGTGAAGCCCTGAACGCCAAGGCGATGGTGCTTCTGACCAGTCAGGGCCGCGCCGGAAACGCCGACTACCCACAAATCGAAGACGGCTCGTCCCACCCGCTATTGCTGGAAAATCAAACGGGCGACCGGCAGGCTCCGCGCTCCTTCTGGGCCCGCCCTTTCCAGATCGACGCCTCGGCGATGGTGATGATCGTGGTCATCGGCCTGCTTCTGGGCTGGATGATCAGCGAGATCAAAAACACACAACCAGCAGGATTACCCGGCGCCGCGTCCGAAAAAATCACATGGAACGCGCCTCCGCCTCCGGAGCTGGAAAAAGTCGCAAACACGGAAGGGGTAATGGAAACGCCGGCCCCGGTCTCTGAAAGGCCTCTGTCCGAAGAGTTGGCGCAGACCGATGCCGGAGTGGCATCGCCCGTCGACGAAGCCCCTATTCTGCCCCCGGATGAAATGACCGAAAACGCGGCTGACGAGCCCGCTTCTGAACCTCTGGCAAAAGCTGAAGAGGCGATCGAACCCGAAGCTATTCAACGCGCAATTAAGGAGGGTGACGAACAAACCCTCATGGCGGCTTTTGAAGAAAATCCTGACGCTGTTGCGGCTAAATTGAACGAAATCGAACCCTCCAGCCTCGTTTCCAGTGACCTTAAGGAGCCCGTGTCGCAGGAAAACGCTCCCCCCGCTAAAATGCAAAAAACGGTTAAAGGTGACCTTAAGAAGCCGCTACGCGAGCGTATTCAGCCCGATAAAACCCTGCCCGACCAGATTAGGAAAGTCGAAGAGCAAGCGTTTGCTGGCGTCGCTGAAGCGCAGCACGACATGGGGGCACTCTATATTGCCGGGCGGGATCCTGTAAAAAAAGACCTCACACGAGCCGTCTTCTGGTTTCAGGAAGCCGCCGATAATGGAATCGCCAACGCAAAATACAATCTAGGTGTACTCTACCATCAAGGCATAGGCGTGAAATCCGATCTCAGCAAAGCGCTAGACCTGTACTCAGAGGCGGCAAATCTAGGACACCCTGAAGCACAGTATAATCTAGGTATCGCTTATATCGGCGGCATCGGCTACCCCTATGATCCCACCAAGGCCGCTTCAAACTTTGAAAGTGCTGCCAACGCAGGCGTTATGGAAGCTGCATACAATCTCGGCCTCATCTATGAAAACGGCTTGCTGGGCAAACCCCAGCCCGACGAAGCGCTCATGTGGTACAAGGAAGCCGCAGACAAAGGCAGCCCTGAAGCAAAGGCCGCTCTAGAACAGCTCGCACAATCTCTGGGAATTTCGATAAACGAAGTAAACCGAATTGTCGATGCCGTAAAAAGCGCCAAGAAAAAGGGCGCAGCAAACACGGCAAGCCAAGAACAAGCGCAAAAACCCAAGGCGGCTAACGCGGCAAAACCTGCGCCCGCCCCCTACCCCGACATCGGGGTAAAAACAGGCTCGGATACAACAAGCCGCCAGAACCTTATCGCGGACATACAGTCTGAGCTTATGCGTCGCGGCCTGTATCCCGGCCCGGTAGACGGTAAACCCGGCCCTGTGACAACGGATGCGATCCGAACCTATCAGTCAGCGGCAAACATGCAGATCGTAGACGGCACGCCGACAAAGGAACTTCTAGACTTTATGAAATCCTCGGCAGGTGTAGAGCAAGGCTCAAGATCCGAATAACGAAGACCTAACCCACAACACAGGCCTGCACCCACCAGGCCGGAAAAAGCCGGGCAAGTCTCTTCGCGGCATCTTGGGACTGCAAGCGATCCTCAAAGACACCAAAACACGTTGCGCCTGAGCCCGATAAACGGCTAAGAAAACAACCTGTTTGTTCACTTAAGGCTTCAAGGCAAGCGCCAATCTCGGGAACCACCTGCAAAGCAGCAGGAAGCAGGTCATTACCCTGCGCACCCAAAAACTCTACAAACTCATTCACAGTCTCGAATGCAGCTGGCATAAAAGGCAAAGCCTTATGAAAACCCTGATGCCTGCGAAAGACATCCGCGGTCGGACAAGGCTTAAGCGGATTAACCAAAACAACGGAAAGTGCCGGAAATCTTGGCGCGTCCTCTAAAATATCACCGATGCCACGAACTCTTTGCGGAGAGCAAAGCCAGCATACGGGAACATCAGCCCCGAGATTTTTGAGTAATTCAGGCAAATAGGCTGCATCCGCGGTAATTCCCCAAAGCTTTTGCAAGCCGCGGACAACCGCCGCAGCGTCCGCAGATCCCCCGCCCAGACCGGAAGCCAAAGGCAAGTTCTTGATCAAATGAAGAGAAACATTAGGCGGGCGCCTTTTAGCAGCCGCAAGCGCATAGACGGCACGCACAGCTATGTTTTCCGAAGATGTGGAAGCATCAGCCTCCTCCGGCGCAAACATCGAAGAAAAAGGACCGCTCACAGAGAAAGAAAAATTTGAGGCCTCAGACATTTCAATGACATCGCCAAAATCAGCAAAGGCGACCAGAGAATCCAGAACATGATAACCATCTGGCCTCTTGCCGGTGACCACAAGCGTAAGATTGATCTTTGCGGGTGCAAACAGCCGAATATTATGGCTCATAAACGTCGCGGGGGTATGTTAAGACAAACAGGATGGACCTATTCCTTATTCACGGCACCGGAAGAAGCACCAGCGCCCTTTTGGTTTCCTTCTCCGAGCGATGCATAGCCGGAGTCAGGCGATAAGCCGGAGTCTAGCTTTTCAGCAATTTTGGCTTTGAGTTCTTCATCGTCGGAATGATTTTTTGCCCTTGTCCACTGGAACTTGGCTTCCATGACGCGCCCAACGCGCCAGTAGGCATCACCAAGATGGTCGTTGATAACCGGATCGTAAGGCAGCAAGGACACAGCGCGTTCCAACTCCGGAACAGCCTCTTTAAATTTGCCCATACGATACAAAACCCAACCCAGTGAGTCGGTGATATATCCGTCTTCAGGGCGAAGCGCCGAAGCCTTACGGATCATCGCAAGAGCTTCTCCCAAATTCATGCTGCGATCCGCCCAAGCATAACCAAGATAATTTAGAATATAAGGATGGTCAGGTTTGTATTTTAGGGCTGCAGACAGGTCTTTCTCTGCCGCATCCCAGTTATTATCGCGCTCATATGACATGCCGCGCAGGTAAAGCAGGTGCCAGTACTTCTCAGGCACAACTCCGCCCAGCATTTTTTCGGCTTGTGAGTAAGCCTGTATAGCTTTCCCGAACTGATCTTGTCGACGATAGATGTCCCCGATCTTGATTTGCGCATCCAAATCATTTTCATTCTTAGATAAAAGCTCAAGTATCGAGAGCGCTTCGCTATAGCGTTCAAGACTTTCATAAGAATCGGCGATATTCCGCTGCGCATCGAGATAAAACTTGTCGCCTTTTTCAACAACTTTGAAATGGGCGATGGCCTCCTCATGCCGTTCGTGGCGGGTAGCGACATAACCCAGAAGAAAGCGAACCTCGGTTAGATCGGGATTAAGGTAAAGAGCCATGGAAGCAAGAACCCGCGCACTCTCGTCGTTGTTTTCCTGATAAAGCACTTTGGAAATATCAAAAAACGCCAGTGCCAAACCCTCCTTAGGATCCTTCACACCTTTGAAAATCTCAGCGCCCTTGCCGCCCTTAACTTTTTGTATTTTCTCTGCAATATCGCGGTCCCCAGGCCATTCCTTAACTACACCCTCGTATAGCTCAAGCGCCTTTTTGGTATCCCCTAAATACGCATACAAGTCACCAACGCGCTCGTAATCACCGGCCGCAATCCCCTCAGACGACGAAAAACGATCGAGAAGCTTCTTCATCTCGTCGGAATTTTTTAAATACTGAGTGATCAGTATGGCATGATAAAGCTGCAAAGGGTTATCCTGCAACCGCGCTATATCCATCTGCCCCATACCGGCCTTGGTCCAGCTCTCAAGAACGGGACCGATAAATTCGGTCATTTCGTCATGCGGGGTCTTGAGAATTAATTCGACGCCCCTCTCATACTGCCCCTTGGCAACCGCATCAATAATCAGGAAAACCTGTGCAACGCTGTTACGGGATTCAGGATCAATTTTAACGATGCGCTGCGCAAGTTGTATGGCGCGCTCTGGCTGACCGCCCCCCATAGAGAGGATCATCGCTCGACGCAGAACGCTGGATTCCGATACCCCCGAACTGACAAGCTGGTCAAGAAACCCGTTCGCAGACGCCCAATCATGGCGAGACTGAGCAAAACGAGCAGCTAGATAAGCGCCCGCATGGGGGCTAGTCGGCGTAAACAAAGGCTTTATGAGAACATCAGCAGACTGTTCGCCAGCCTCTGCCTTGCCAGCAGCGCCGTCCTCGACACGCGCATGAGCCAAAAAAGCCGGACCAATGGCAGCTCCGGCAAACATAAAAAGCGCACCGCCCGCAAGCCAAAACCTAGATAAACGCATTATTTTTTCCTTCTACACTTAAACATAACCCGCGGGCGTATTTTTCTCAAATATGTTTCAGAGCTTAGACCTAGAAAATGAAGGTGTGGTGCCAAAAAACTACATATTTGGGTAATTCGGCCCGTCGCCCCCTTGAGGCACAACCCAATCAATATTTTGCGCCGGATCCTTAATGTCGCAGGTTTTGCAATGCACACAATTCTGACTGTTGATCTGAAATCGGGGATGACCGTCACTATCCTTAATAATCTCATAGACCCCTGCGGGGCAGTAACGCTGCGCCGGCTCATCATAAGCAGGTAGATTGTCACGCACGGGAAGCTGTGGATCCCTTAGACGCAGGTGAACAGGTTGCCCCTCCGCATGGTTGGTGTTGGAAAGCTGAACAGAGCTAAGCCGATCAAACGTAAGGACGCCATCAGGTTTGGGATAAGGGATTGGCCTGCGTTGCGCTGCCCTGTCCAGTTGCGTATGATCCGCATGGTTCCGCAGCGTCCAGGGCGAAAACCCGCGCGTAACCGTCTCCCATGCGGCATTAACCAAACCGAACCACAACCCTCGGTGAAAGCCGGGGCGGATATTCCGTACCGCTCTCAGCTCCGGCCAGATCCAACTTTTCTGGAGATTTTCAGGGTACGCCAAACACTCTATGCCGCCCGCCTCGGTTCCTGAACCTCTCGTCAGCATGTCAAAAAGGCTCGCCGCCGCGACCATTCCGGATTTCATCGCCGTATGATTGCCTTTGATTTTAGGAACATTAAGAAAGCCGGCAGTATCCCCTATCAGAATCCCACCAGGAAAACTCAGCTTAGGCAGCGATTGAAACCCGCCCTCAACCAAGGCCCGCGCCCCATAAGCAACCCTGCGGCCACCCTCCAGAACCTTACGAATTTCAGGGTGCGTCTTAAGGCGCTGCATTTCCTCAAAAGGCGAAAGATAGGGATTACGATAATCAAGGCCGACGACGAAGCCGATGGAAACCATGTTCCCTTCCAGATGATACAGCCACGACCCACCATAGGTCTGGCGGTCCATCGGCCATCCGATCGTATGCAAAATCTCGCCGGGCCGGGACTTTTCGGCCGGAACCTCCCACAACTCCTTGATCCCCAGCCCATAGGTCTGCGGATCGCTGTCTTTTCTGAGGTCATACCGCTTAATCAGGGTCTTGGTCAGGGAACCGTGGCATCCTTCCGCAAAAACCGTCTGCCGCGCATGAAGCTCCACGCCCGGCTGAAAGGCTGGTCCCTGAGAACCATCACGCTCCAAGCCCATATCGCCCGTAGCGACGCCGATGACCGCCCCGGCCTGATTATAAAGCACGTCCGCCGCGGCAAAGCCGGCGAACACCTCGACCCCCAGCGCCTCCGCCTGCTCCGCCAGCCAGCGCACCAGATTACCCAGCGATATGATGTAGTTACCCTTGTTATGCATCTGCGGCGGCGTGGGTAAACGAAAGGCGCGCTTTTCGGTCAAAAACAAAAAACGGTCGCTTTTGGCTTCGGTCTGCAAGGGCGCCCCGCGCTCCCGCCAGTCTGGAAACAACTCATTAAGTGCGCGGGGTTCAAAAACAGCGCCGGACAGCGAATGCGCCCCAATTTCAGAACCCTTTTCAAGAACGCAGACCGACAGTTCCCGGCCTGCTTCCGCCGCTAACTGCTTCAACCTGATCGCGCAGGACAGGCCCGCAGGGCCGCCCCCGACGATCACAACGTCGTATTCCATGACATCCCGGTCGGGTCTTACAGCATTCGGCAAGGCGAATTCCCCATCATTAGGCCCCCATTATACCTCACGAAAAGTTAAGCGCAGCGCAGCAAAAGGGAAAAAATTGATTATTTTCATCCCTTTGCATAATGAAAGAAATTTACTGGCCTGAAGGCGGGTATTTGCGGTAACATTGTGAAAATAATGAAAAAACCAAGAATTTAGAGGGATTATGGGGTTAGCAGGGGCAGGCGGATCCGGGGCGGATCGACCGGAAACATACGAAATACCAAACTATTCGCGTCACGCGCACTTTATCGCGACGGGCGACGATGGCCACGCCCGTAAAAACCACACGCACAACCAGCGCTTTGAATACGTCAACATCAACGTAACGGCCCGGGGCCTGAGCAACTACACGGGCGACATATCGCTGATCAACCTTGTAACACCTGCCGAGATTACGGCTCCGCCCCCCCGCCGCCCGAACCCGCGATCGAAAAACGCGGAGGTCTCTATTTCGAGCACGGCTATAGTGCGCACACCCCGCGCGACATCATCGCCGCCCCCGGCTATGAAAACGTGGATATGGATGATATTGCGGAGGCTCTGGTCAATAACCGCAGTTTCGAGTTGCGCATGACCGCACACGCCGACACGTCCGGCGATACGGCCAAAAATCAAACGCTGTCGGAAAATCGCCTGAATACGGCACAAGCGCTTCTGATCGCCGCATTGCAAAGGCAGGGTCTAACGGAGCCAGACGCCCGCGCCTTGTATCAAGAACGCGTCGCCCCCCATGCAACGATCTTGGCACATGGCGAAACGAACGGCCCTGTGACCACGCACGATAACACACGCCATCAGGGCAACCGCGTCGTAAGCTTTGAGATGATTATCCCGCCTGCCCCCGTCGAACGGCCGGAGGGCGAACTCCATAAAGGCCGCGACATGGACAACCACGAACACCTCGTGATCGTGAATATGGGAACTTCTAAACGTCAGTCCGAAATGCACTTCTACCCCGAGGAGGCAGGACGGCCCCAGCCGGGGCAGGTGCCCATTGCCGACGAGGACGTGCAGTTCATCCTGCGCATCGACCCTAACCGCAACCTGAACGAAGCACATCAGTACACGGTAAACTTCTGGGCTAAGACCAATCAGGTCGCCGATAACACAACGTTTCTAATCGAATCCGATCAACCTGGCGCGGTCACCAGCGCTTACAACTTCCAAACAGGAAAGGTGGACATCAGCCTGAACGGGCAGCTCGCCGCCAGCATCTATATCCGCGACCATATCGACCCCGCCATGGTCCGCGTCGGTCAGGTTACCTCGCAAGGCCAGGTCACCGTCTCCCCGCTCACCAACCTCGCCGACGTAGAGCCGCTGAGCGAAGCCCGCAGGACAGTCAGAGACAACAACCCGCTCAGCATCGCCGCCGACCGTGTTGTCCAACTCTCGGTCGATGCAAAGCACCTCTACATGGCCAACTCCGGCGAAGGAAATCAGACAGCTTATAGGGCCGCCCTGACGGAATACGGCTTTACACAAAAGCTCGACGAAGCTTTGAAACCTCTCGCCGAGCAGGGCGTTGACACCGGCCCGCTCAGACGCCTGTTGACCAGCCAGTATACAAACCCGCAATCGGCGCTCTACCACCCCGATCAGCTGGTCTTTCCGTTCCAGACTTTCCAGACTCTTTATCAGGCGCAAATCAACGCCGGACGGATCGACCCTGCACAAACGCAAAACCCATACGACGCGCTGCTTCAAAGCATGCGCCCGGAAAGCTCAGACCAGCCCGACAGAACGGCGGGCACACCGGGAACGACCAACGCCCCCGGCATCCGCAATTAACATCTATTTCAGATATTCAGGCAGCTTCGGCAGGGCCTCGTTATCCTTCGGCTCGTGCTGGATAATCAACTTCGCCTTATGGTTCTTGATAAGCTCGTTAAGTTTGTCTGAAGAGGCAAGCGTGTCCGCCCGATCGAAGTTAAAACTCGGCACGCCGTTGCTTTCGTGGTTTTCATGGAAATGCCACTGATCGCCGGATAATACGACAGGACCGGTTTCAGGCAAATTCACAAGCAAAGCCATATGACCGGGCGTATGCCCCGGCAGGACAATCGCCTTAAGCGTGCCATCGCCGAAAATATCGGCATCCCCGGAAAGCAGCATTCTCTGGGCTTCTTTTTCAGGGCCCACAAAACTGGAGATCAGTTCGCTATCCATATGAGCCGCCCTCGCCTTGTCAGGCTGCGTGGTCATAAAGTCATACTCCGTTTTCTGCATAATCAGCTTGGCATTCGAAAATGCGTTAGCGCCCCCGACATGATCGAAATGACCGTGAGAGATTCCAACATAGTCAATATCTTCAGGCTTAATGCCGATCTTAACCAACTGCTCGGTGAGCGTTTCCTTCAAAGAGAGCTTGAAAGGTGAGCCCGTGTTATCATCCGCCACCTTGGGGGTAGCATCCGGCAAGCCCGTGTCCCAGAGAACCCAATCGTCACCATGTTTTATAAGATAACATGAGGCAACGATGTCTTTGGCCTGGCCCAGATAGCGGTCCGTATCGGAAAAAACGTTGAGATCGGTGACGCCGATTTCTCCGCACGCAAGACGGTAAAGCCGCATTTCGGGCGCAGCCGGAGAAGCAGCATCTTCCGCAAAGCTCGGAGACACGATGCAGGCACTAAAAGCAAAGGCTAGAAGCAGAGGCTTGAGATGTTTCATGAAGGTTTTTCCCTTTTGCAAGTTAGAAAGTAACACGTCATATGACAAACTGAACGCGCCGTTAAAAACTAGGCCGCCGTCCAGCCGCCGTCGATGGGAATGGCCGCGCCGGTAATGTTCTGCGCGATATCCGAACACAGGAACAACGCCGTCCCGGCCACCTGCTCGACGGTCACGAATTTTTTGGTCCATTGCGCTGCTAGCAGGACGTTTTTGATCACCTCGTCTTCGCTGATCCCCCGCGCCTTGGCCGTATCCTTCACCTGCCCCTCCACCAACGCCGTCCAGACATAGCCGGGGCAAATAGCATTGCAGGTGATGTTATTCTGCGCGACTTCCAGCGCGACAGACTTGGTGAACCCCAGAACACCATGCTTCGCCGCGACATACGCGCTTTTATAGGGCGAGGCCACCAGCGCATGGGCTGACGCGATATTGATCACCCTGCCCCACCCCCGCGCCTTCATAACGGGAACAGCCGCCCGCACGACATGAAAACCTGCCGAAAGATTGATCCCGATGATCGCATCCCACTTTTCGGGCGGAAACTCGTCAACGGGTGAAACAAACTGTATTCCCGCGTTGTTGACGACGATATCAACACCGCCCATGACCGCCACGGCCTCGTCGATCATCGCCTTGATCTGCTCGGGCTTGGTCATGTCTGCGCCAACATAATGCGCCTTGACGCCCCGCCCCTCGATCTCCTTGCGCAAAACTTCGATCTCTTCGGGCTTTCCGAATCCGTTCATGACGATATTGATCCCGGCATCGGCGAACGCCTGCGCCATTCCTAACCCGATGCCGCTGGTCGAGCCCGTGATAACGGCTGTTTTTCCTTTAAGCATGGATGCCTGCCTTTCAGAGAGAGAATCGCATCCTCATTCTAGTAGCCTGACGATGTTTGTCAAAACACTCCCCTCACGATTGAAATATTTTGCGGCGCGGCTTTCTCTTATTCCGCCCTTGTGCTACCCCTTTAATTGGATATTTTATGAAATTCATGGGGCTTGCGATGCGTGACCGTATCTGGTTTGCAATCTTTACATTGGTCAGTATTTTTTCAGTCCCACCTGCATTTGCAGCAGAAACACCCAAGAAATTAAGCATCTTACGCGTCACCCCGACGGGCGAAGACGTCCCGGCGGGCAACCAGATCGTCATAGAATTCAACCGCCCGGTCGTCCCGCTGGGCCGTATGGAACGCACAGCCGAAGAGGTCGGCGTAACGCTCAGCCCGCCCCTGAATTGCCAGTGGCGCTGGCTGAATACCTCCTCCCTCTCCTGTAATCTGGACGCGGCGGACACCATGAACCCTGCCACGCGTTACACCGTCAAAATAGCACCCGTGATTCAAGCGGAAGACGGCGGCAAGCTCGAAGCGGAATCGATCAACGAATTCATCACCCAGCGCCCGGACGTCAGCTACACCAGTTTTAATACATGGCGCTCCCCCGGCTTGCCCGTCATCAGGGTCGTATTCACCCAGCCCGTCTCAAAATCCTCGGTTGAGCAGCATCTCTATATTGCCTCCGTAAACGGCGACCGCCTTCCGCTGACCGTCGGACCCGATACGGATTGGCAAAAAGTTCCTGACTTCATTCGCTCTCCGGTTGACAACATTTGGGTCGCTTTCGTTTCCGAAGCCCGGCAAAGCGACGACCAAAAAACAGAAATTGCGGGCGAGGAAGCCCGGCGCGTCTGGCTGGTCGAGCCGCAAGCGGAACTTCCGGTCAATAGCGGAATGACCCTCAAAATAGAACCCGGCCTGATCTCGGCCGAAGGCCCGGAGACGGGCGCGGCCAGCCGCGATATCGTCGCCTTCCAGACCTTCCCGGATTTCGCCTTTATGGGCATAAGCTGTAGCGCGAATGACGGCGCCCCGATCCTGATCGCCCCCGGCACACAAACCGCCGAAGGCACGGGCTGCGATCCCATGCGCCCCGTTTCGCTGGCCTTTACCGCGCCGATCCTGCGGTCGGAAGTAAAAGACAACGCGGTCTTCAGCCCCAGCCTGTCCGGGGATAAAAAAGACTTCAACCCGTGGGGTGATGAAAACCGCGACTGGTCCGGGCTCGGCACACCCCACTCCCAAGGACGCCAATACACGGTCGGTCTACCCATCGGTCTCAAGGCCGCGCAGGAATACACCCTGAAGCTGCCCGCCACAGGGCTAGAGGACGAATTTTCCCGTCCGCTCCCGCAAGCAATCGAGATGAAATTCTCGACAAACCACCGCAACCCGAACTTCGTGATGCCGCACCGCTACGCCGTTCTGGAAAGCCAGACCGACAGTGAGCTGCCGCTTTATGTAAATAATTTAGATTCCTATAGCTTCGCTTACCGATCGGTGACCAGCGAAGGCGTTAAAGAAAATCAAACCTATAAAAAGGACGTGACTAAAATTGAGGACGTTCAATACGGCGTCCCAGCAGGGGTGCGCGAGATGCTGGGCGGAAAATCAGGTGCGCTTTATGGCATCCTTTCAACCACCCCCGATGTGCAAAGCAAATGGGAAGGCGACCGCAAGCTCTTCGCACAGGTCACCCCGTGGCAGGCGCACCTGAAGCTCGGGCATTTTAATTCTTTGATTTGGGTGACAGATTTAAAAACCGGGCAGCCCGTTCAAGGCATCACGGTTAGCCTGTACCCTGGGTCCATGCCTACGCTTTCGGCTCCGGCAAATGTACTGGCAACTGCGGTAACAAATGCACAAGGCATAGCCATATTGCCCGGCAGCGACACACTCGACCCTCTTCAGAACTACCTCAACACATGGGATGATAGTGAACCGCATCTTTTTGCACGACTCGACAAAGGACAAGACATAGCCATCCTGCCGCTGGCACCAAGCTTCGGCCTCGATACGTGGAATCTCTCAGAAGACGGGACCTATGTTTACAACCGTGACCGCTTCGGCCATCTGAAAAGCTGGGGCATGACCGCGCAGGGCATCTACCGCGCCGGCGATACGATGCAATACAAGATCTTCCTGCGCAATCAGGATGTAAAAACTTTGACCCCGCCGCCTAAAAGCAAATACACGCTGGAGATAACCGATCCGACCGGAAAAACAGTGCAGGAAATAAAGGACGTTACTTTCTCGGATTTCGGCGCGTATGCGGGCGAATACAAAATTCCGGAATCCGCCGCCGTCGGCTGGTACCGCTTCAAACTGAAGGCGGATTTCAGAGCGGCCGCCCAAGCGAAAAATACTGAAGACAGCGGCGAAGAAAATGAATACGAGGATCGCGACGAGCAGTACACGCTCTATCCGCTTCAGGTTTTGGTCAGCGATTTTACCCCCGCGCCCTTCCGCGTTTCGACGGAAATCGGCGGCGATCTGTTCCGCCCCGGCGATATGATAAGCATTGAAACTCTCGCTGCGCTTCACTCCGGCGGCCCCTACGGCGAAGCGCCGGCCCGCGTGACCGTGACCCTTAACAAAGGAACGTTCACCTCCGAAAACCCCGCCGCGCAGAATTTCTATTTCGGCAGCACCAGCGAAGGCATGAGCAGCGAACAACTCCTGCAAAAACAGCAAAATCTTGACAACAAGGGCCTATGGAACGAATCCTTCGTCCTGCCGCAGCAACCGATCTACTTTGGAACCCTTGAGATCGAAAGCGCGGTACAGGACGACCGAGGCAAATCCGTCGCCTCTATGGCCCGCGCCGATTATGTCGGCGTAGACCGCTTCGTCGGCCTCAAAAGCCCGCAATGGTTCTACACCGCCAAACAGCCCGTCAGCCTGCAGACGCTTGTCGTGGACGATCAGGGCAACCCGGCTGCCGGAACCGCGATTGTCTCGGTCATAGAGTATGAAGACATCAGCGTGGCCAAAGTTAAAGGAGCTGGAAACGCTTACCTCAGCGATATCACGCGCGAATGGAAACAGGTCGCGGCCTGTGATCAGGTTTCGACGCTCGAAGGGCAGAACTGCACCTTCACGCCCGAAAAGGCCGGAACCTACCGGATGATCTCAAAAATTGCAGATACCAAAGCCCGCGAGCATAAGACGGAAATCATGATCTGGGTCGCCGGAGACGATTACGTCCAATGGAACGACGAGGATAAATACATCCTGCCCGTCATCCCCGAAAAGAAAGACTACAAGATCGGCGAAACGGCCAGATTTCTCATCAAAAACCCCTACCCCGGCGCTCAGGCACTGATCACGGTCGAACGCTATGGCGTGATCGAGCATTTCACTCAAAAACTCGAAGGCGGAGCCCCCGTTCTGGAAATACCGGTCAAGCCTGACTATATGCCAGGATTCTACCTCTCCGTTATGGTCGTATCGCCCCGCGTGGACCAACCCGTCCCGCCTCTGGGGCAAGTGGACCTCGGCAAACCGTCCTTCCGCCTGGGCTACGTCACCATGCCCGTCCGCGACCCGTATAAGGAAATCACCGTCGAGATCAAGGCGGCCCAGGATGTTTACCGCCCCAGAGACAAGGTGCAGGTCGCCCTCAAGGCCGCGCCGCGCCACGCGCCCGAAAAAGCCGAGCCGATAGAGCTGGCGGTCGCGGTTCTGGACGAATCCGTCTTCGACCTCATCAGCGCCGGACGCGATGCGTTCGATCCTTATAAGGGCTTTTATGATCTCGAACCGCTCGATATGCGAAATTTCAGCCTGATCGCCCGCCTGATCGGTCGTCAGAAATTTGAGAAAAAGGGCGCGAATCCGGGCGGCGACGGCGGCGGCGACCTCGATATGCGCAACCTCTTCAAATTCGTGAGCTACTGGAACCCGGCACTTAAGACCGATGCGAACGGCATGGCAAACATCGAATTCGACGCGCCCGACAACCTCACAGGCTGGCGTATTCTGGCCGTGGCCACCACGCCGACCGACAGGCTCGGGCTCGGCGAGGGTACGTTCAAGGTCAACCGCCCCACAGAGCTGCGCCCCGTGATGCCCAATCAGGTCCGCGAGGGTGACAGCTTTACGGCGGGCTTCAGCGTCATGAACCGTACCGACACGACGCGTACGCTCAAGGTCACGATCGAAGCTTCCGGAGATGCGGTGACGAAGGACAGCACGGTTGTCTCGACCGAGCAAACCCTCACTCTGGAACCTTATAAACGGGCAACGGTCTACCTCCCGCTTGAGACAAGCCTGCTGCCCATAGATCGCGAACAGCCAGATGGCTCGATCACCTTCAGCGCCCGCGCCGAGGACGTACAGGATAAAGATGCTCTGGAATTCACGCTGCCTGTCCTGAAAAAGCGTGTGATCGACGTCGCCGCCAACTACGCCACAACGACCGAGGCAAAAGCCTCTGAAAGCCTTGCATTTCCCAAGGAGATATACACCGATACGGGCGACGTCAGCGTAGTGCTCTCGCCATCCGTCATCTCCAACCTTGCCGGAGCGTTCGCGTATATGCGCGATTACCCCTATCTCTGCTGGGAACAGGTGCTCACTAAGGGCGTGATGGCCGCGCATTATAAGGAACTCAAGCCATGGCTGCCTGAAAGCCTGAAATGGGCCGATGCCGAAACCCTTCCGCAATCCACCCTCGACAAGGCCGCGAACTATCAGGCCCCTAACGGCGGCATGGCCTATTTCATCGCATCCGACGACCGCGCCGACCCTTATCTCAGCGCCTACACGGCCATGGCGTTTAGCTGGCTGAAAAAGGACGGATACACAATCCCCGCCGACGTTGAGAAAAAACTCCACGACTACCTGCTCAACTTCCTGCGGCAGGATGCAGCCCCTGACTTCTATCAAGAAGGCATGACCTCAACCGTTCGCGCCGTCGCGCTGGCGGCTTTGGCCAAAGAAGGAAAGATCACAGCGGACGACGTATCCCGTTATACGCCGCACCTCAAGAGCATGAGCCTGTTCGGCAAGGCGCATTACATGCAGGCTGCGTTGATGTTCGAGAACACCAAGCCCGGCGCCAAGCAGGCCGCCGACATGATCTTCGCATCCGGTAACGAAACGGGCGGAAAATTCATGTTCAGCGAAACGCTGGACGATGGCTATCTCCGCCTCCTCGCCACGCCGTTGCGTGATAACTGCGCGATCCTCTCGACCTTCCTCTCTTACGGCAAGACAGACGCAGGCAAAGACCTCATCGGCGATAAACCCTTCAAGCTCGTGCGCATGATCACCCAGAGCCGCGAAAGCCGCGATTATTGGGAAAACACGCAGGAAAACATGTTCTGCATGAACGCTCTGATTGAATACTCTCGTGTGTATGAAGACGTAAAGCCCGCCATGCAGGTGACCGTCTCCCTGGACGAACAGAAATTCGGCGAAGCCGCGTTCAAGGATTTCCGCGACTCCCCCGTGACGGTCACAAAGCCGATCACGGAGGCCGACCCCGGCCAGAAGCGCACCGTGAACATCAAGAAGGACGGGGAAGGTCGGCTTTACTACAACACCCGGCTGCGCTATGCCCCCAAATCCGGCTGGCAGAACAAGATGAACGCCGGTATGGACATCGCCCGCGAATACAGCGTCAAGCGCGGGGGTAAATGGACTCTCCTGAAGAACAGCGAGAACATCAAACGCGGCGATCTGGTCAGGGTCGATCTCTTCCTGAACCTCCCCGCCCCCCGTAATTTCGTGGTTGTGAGCGACCCCCTGCCCGGGGGTCTGGAAACCGTCAATCGCGATCTGGCCACAGCCTCCACGGTTGACGACGCGCAAGCCGTGTTCGATCAGGCCGGCGGCTCCATGTGGTTCAAATACAGCGACTGGAAGGAATATAACTTCTCGTTCTGGAGCTTCTATCACCGCGAACTGCGCCACGACTCCGCGCGGTTCTATTCCGACTGGCTGCCCGCCGGAAACTATCATCTCTCCTACGTCGCACAGGCCATCGCGGACGGCACGTTCGCCGCTCCGCCCGTCCGCGCCGAGGAAATGTACGATCCCGATGTCTACGGTCGCGGTGACGATGGCACCCTTCTGGTCCAGACACAGCCGTGAGAGCGCCGCGAAAAGCAAAGCGTTATCTTCTTGCCGCCGCGCTGATCTGTTTACTCTCCGGCGCAGCGCTCGGCATCATCACTACGCGCTCGATCTCACCGATCGAACGGACCCTCCATTCGATCGTCTCGGACATCCATGCGGTCAGAGTTACAGACCGAAACGGCGAACCGCTTGGCCTGTCCTATGACACCCGCTGGAACCGCCACGATACAGTGCCCCTTTATGAAGTCCCTGAATTTATGAAAACGGCCTTTATTTTCTCCGAAGACCGCCGCTTTTTCAATCATACCGGAATCGATTGGAACGCACGCCTTGCCGCCCTTTACCAGAACGCCTCAAAACTCCGCACAGTGCGCGGCGCAAGTACCATAACGGAACAAGTGGTGCGCCTTATCAACCCACGCCCGCGCGCGCTCTGGTCGCGTTGGCTGGAGGGGTTCGAGGCGCAGCGTCTGGAACTGACAGTCTCCAAAGCAGAAATTCTCGAATTCTACCTGAATCAGGTTCCTTACGGCTCGAACCGCAGAGGCATAGCGCAGGCCGCCCGTTATTATTTCAACCGCGACCTTTCCACATTGAGTAAAAAGGAAATGCTCGCATTGGTCGTTCTTGTCCGCGCTCCTTCCGGCTACGATCCCTTCCGCTTTCCCGGCCGCATCGAAAAGCCACTCAATCGCCTCGCAGTCGCGCTGCTCGAAGCGGGGCTAATCGGTTCGCAAGAACATGAGGAAATCAAAACCGGAAAGCTAAACATTCAAAAGCCCGCGCTCAATATCGAAGCACGACACTTCGCTCGCTATGTCCGCCAGAACGCGCCGCAGAACAGCCGCGAAGTTTACCGGACGACCCTCGACTCCCGCTTGCAAGGTCAAATACAAAACCTCCTGGATCAGCGGCTTGTCAGCCTCCATAAAAAGCGCGTCAACAACGCGGGCGTTCTCGTAGCAGATCACCAGACCGGGGAAATTCTCGCTTGGGTCGTCGGCGGGGCCAGCCTGCCGGATGCGCAAACCCCCGGTCTTGAAATCGACCCGGTAACGACACCCAGACAACCCGGATCGGCCATGAAACCCTTCGTCTACGCCGCCGCGCTTGAAAAGGGCTGGACGGGCGCGACCTTTCTCGATGATTCCCCTCTCGCCGAAGCCGTGGGCCACGGCCTTCATAATTTCCGCAATTACAGCAACACCCATTACGGCATCCTGACCCTGCGTGAGGCGCTCGGAAATTCCCTGAATATCCCCGCCCTACTCGCGATCCGCAAGGTCGGCACGGGCGAATATCTCACGATCCTGCAACGGCTCGGTTTTGAAAGCCTGACCGAAAGCTCCAATATCTACGATGAGGGGCTGGCGCTCGGCAACGGCGCGGTAACGCTTCTGGAAATGGCACAGGCCTACGGCGCTCTGGCCAACCAAGGCGTTTTCAGACCGCTTCATGTTCTGCAGCGGCAGGATGACCCAGCGAGGCCCCAACGCATCTTTTCAGAGGAGTCCGCCTCGATCATCGGCAACATCCTCTCCGACCCGTGGGCGCGGCGGCTGGAGTTCGGCGCGGGCAGTGTTTTAAATCTGCCGATACAGACCGCCGTAAAAACGGGCACCAGCACAGATTACCGCGATGCATGGACCATGGGGTATAATGACCGTTACGTGGTAGGCGTCTGGATGGGCAATCTCGACAACACGCCGATGGAGGGCGTAACCGGAGCAAACGGCCCAGCACTTGTTTTGCGCTCCATCTTCGCCGTTCTGAATAAAAACCGTGACACCAAACCGCTTTATCTCAGCCCAAATCTGGTTTCACACACGGTCTGCGCAAAACCGCAAGATGCGGAAGGTCAATGCATAGAGACAACCGAATGGCTCCCGCTCAGCCATGAATTGGCGACAGAGACCCAAACAAGCTTTAAAAACGAGACGCCAGAACTGGTGCGCCCCACGGACGGGCTGCAAATCGCCTACGATCCGCGCATCCCGCAAGCCCATCAGAAATTCCGCTTTGAAATCCGCGCCCTGCCCGAAAATACCCGCATCGAATGGGCCTTAAACGACGAACCGATCATAAGCGCCTCTGAATCCACCCTCCTCTGGCCCGTCACGCGCGGCAAACACGTCCTGCGCGTCAGCCTCTTCACCCCCGACGGCGACGTCCGCAGCCTCGACCCGGTAAGGTTTACGGTGAAATGATTATCCCCCCGAAACGATCTTGCCATCCACCAGATGAATCCTGCGGTCCGTGGCGGCGGCCAGTTCCATGTCGTGCGTGACCATAACAACCGTGGTCTTCTGCCTGTCCACCAGCTTACGAAAAATATCGCGTACGATATCGCTGTTCTTTGTGTCCAGATTGCCTGTCGGCTCGTCCGCCAAAATCACCAGCGGCTCGTTGGCCACCGCCCGCGCCACCGCCACGCGCTGCCTCTGCCCTCCCGAAAGCTGCGAGGGCAGCTTGTGCAAATGATCCTTAAGCCCCAGTTCCTCCAGCAACGCTTCCGCCCGCTCCTGCTGCTCTTTGTCGGTCCATTTGTTCAATTTGCGCATAGGAACGCGGACATTTTCGATAATCGAAAACTCTGTCAGCAGGAAGTGAAACTGGAACACGAACCCCAGTTTTTCGAGACGAATGCGGCAAAGATCCTCGCTTGAAAGCTTCGCGGTCGCCTCCCCATCGAGCAAAACCTCCCCGGAGGTCGGTCGATCCAGCAACCCCAGAAGGTAAAGCAGCGAGGACTTGCCTGATCCCGAAGGCCCAGTGATAGAGACGAATTGTCCCGCCGCGATGGACAGGGAAATATCGTCAACCAGCGTCACTGGAACCTCCAGCGGCAGGATCCGCGTCAAATTCCGTGTCTCGATCAACGGACGAGTCAGCTGGTTCATCCCGCAGCCCCCCGCACGATATCGACCGGGCGCATCAGCGCCGCCTTACGCGCCGGAAGCCACGCCGCAATCGTCGCAGCAACCATACAGGCCAGACCGCCACTCACATAATGCATCACGTCATAAACGATAAAGAGATGCTCGGAGGTGATGATCGCCTCCATCTTGATATTCACCGACCCAAGCGCAACCGACAGCCCGTAACCTAGCGCCCACCCCGTCAGCATCCCGATAAAGCCAATCAGAACACCCTGAAAAATAAAAATTTTCTGGATGTCTGATTCAGTAAAGCCCATGGATTTCAGTATCGCGATATCCCGCGCCTTCTCGTTAATAACGGTCGAGATGATATTGAATATCCCGAAACACGCCACAAGCAGAATAGCCCCCGTGGTGGCGTACATAATCGTATCCTGAATCACGAAGACGGAGAGAATCCCTTCGTTTGACTCCTGCCATGAAACAGCCTTGTATTTATAGCGCTCCTCGATGGTCCTTGCGAACGCTTCCGCCTGATCGGGGTCGTCGAGCGAAAACCGTATGCCGTTGATCACGTTCGGGCGGTTCTGCATGACTTGAACGTCCTTAAGCAGGCTATAAGAGACATTCTTGTCCAACTCCGTGATGCCTGTATGAAAAATTGCAACAACTTTCATCTTCTTGATAATTCCGGCCACGGAAATGCTGGTCAGCGTATCACCCACTTCGGCGTTCAACTCACCCGCCAGCGCCGAGCCCAGAATGACCCCATACGAGTGCGTCATCAGATCGTCGAGGCTTCCGGCGATAATATCGTCCTCCAACTTGGTAATCTGCCTTTCGTATTTAGGCTCAATCCCCTTAAGGCTCGAAGAAACGTCCGTGGAGCCGTAGCGGTAGAATATCTGCCCCTCCAGCGTCGGCGCGATCCGAACACCAGGCTGTTTACGCAGCGCCTCGATAATCCGCTCGGCGTTCTTGATCCCACGGATTTCCTCTTTCGGCTTCACACCCTGAAGGGAGATCGTCGTGCCGTCCTGCCCGAAGAACCAGCTGACCGGCTGGCGAGCGCGCTCCCGATACTCGTCTTCCATGACGATATGCGGGGAAACGTCGATGATTTTTTGCGTAAAAAACCCTTGGAAACCTTGCATCATCGCCGCCATGGCGATAAAAAAGCCAACGCCCAGCGCAACCCCGACGATAGAAATCACCGTCTGGCGTATCCGTCCGTAGAGATGAGTGAGCGCAATATCGAGAAGCAGGTTTTTGGTCGCCATGCGCTTTACCGGGCCTGTATGACCGCGCCATCGGAAAGACCTTCAAACGGTGGCAACACAACCTGCTCTCCCTCTTTCAGACCTTCAAGGATCTCAACTTTATTCTCGCCGCGTATCCCGGCTTTCACCTTCTGTCTGTGTGCCGTGAACTTTCCCCTCGCTCCGCTTTCGGCGCGCCAGACATAGCCGTCATCGCTTAGGGCATTCAGGGGAATCAGCAAAGCCCCCTCCTTCTCCTGCACGACCGTATTCGTCTCCACCGTCATGCCAATCATCAGCTTGGTATCCTCGGGCAGGGTGACATAAACCCGGTAGCTTTTGTTGACCGGATCGCCCTTCGGGCTGACCCAGTGCAAAATCCCCTGCATCACCTCGCCGGGAAACGCATCAGCGGTAATCAAAACCGTCTGACCGCTCTTGATCTTGGGAATATCCTCCTCATCAACCTCGGCCTCAAGGCGCAGCGGCAAGGGCTGCCCGACCCAGAACAGAGGCTTACCGCCTTCCTTGACCTCCCCCAGTTCGACATCACGCCAGAGCACTGTCCCATTCATAGGCGAGGCCATTGCCAGCTGCTGAATTTGTTGCTCAAGCATGCTGCTCCGCGCCCGGGTTTGAATAAGGCTCGATTTGCGTTGCTCATATTTGTCTTCAGAGAGGGCCCCGGTCTTTATTAACTTCTCGGCACGCTCAAACTCGGCAGCGTGATAAGTCTCAAGCGCACGGCTTTCGTCAAGTTGTGCCCTAAGGTCGGAATCGTCCAGCCGCGCCAGAATGTCCCCGATTTTAACCTGATCGCCCTCCTCAACATTCACCTCCATGATCCGCCCGGTCATGATCGGCGCGATGGCCGCCCATGTCAAAGGCTCGACGACGGCCGTAGCGTAAATGGCCTCCACCGCCTTGCCCGTCTCGGCCTTGGCCAGAACATAACCGGGGGGGCGTGTTGATGTCCATGAAAGCGCGAGGATTAAGACCACAGCAACAATTCCAAGACCGATAAACAGATATTTTTTTTCTAATGCAACCATACCAAAGCCTACTGGTAGATGATTTCGAGCCTAAAATTTCTATCATACAAAGGCATAAAGATGATGAAAATCGTGATCTTTGATCGAAATCAAGGTGTTGGGGAGCCACAAAGGTACGATCCCGCCATGAACGATGCCGCGATTGAAAACTTGATCCGCAAGTATGATCGGCCCGTGCCGCGCTATACGAGCTACCCCACGGCGGTCCAATTCACGCAAACGCCGTCATGGGAAGCACATAAAGCCCTGATCCACAGGCTGGACCCTTCTGAGCCCGTTTCGATCTATATTCATATCCCCTTCTGTCATAGCCTCTGCCATTACTGCGGATGCCATACTAGGATTGTCGGGCGTTATGGCCCTGTAAGCGAATACATCGCAACACTTACACAAGAAATCGCGTTATTCTCCAGCACGGCGAAAAAACGCCATAGCGCTTCGAGGATCCATTTTGGTGGCGGCTCGCCCAACTTAGCTTCTACGGAGGACCTTGAGAAAATTATGTTGGCCTTGGGTCGGGCTTTCCATATTCCTCCGGAAGCGCAAATCGATATGGAATGCGATCCAAGGCTATTAAGCGAAGAAAAAATCAGGGCCTTGGCCTTGATGGGCATCCGGCGGGTAAGTCTGGGCGTTCAGGACTTTGATCCGAATGTGCAAGGCGCGATCAATCGAATTCAGCCGTTCGAACAAGTCAAAAACTGCGTGGATAACCTCCGCCGACACGGAATCGAAAATATTAATTTTGATCTTATAACGGGCCTTCCTCTGCAAACACTTGAAACAGTTGAAGCAACGCTTGAAAAAACACTGTCGCTCAGCCCCGACCGCATCGCCGTTTTTGCATACGCACACGTCCCCTGGATGAAAAAGCATCAACACCTCTTGGAAAAGTTCCCCAGACCGGACGCGCTCACCCGATACAAAATGTCTGAACTTGTACGCGAAATGCTCTGCCATAACGGATTTACCGATATCGGGATCGATCACTACGCTCAAAATACAGACAGCCTCGCCCTAGCCCAGCAAGCCGGGCAACTACGCCGAAACTTTCAGGGCTACACCGACGATACGGCAACCACTTTGATCGGCTTTGGCCTCTCCTCAATCAGCCAGTACGCCGATGCGTATATCCAGAATACAACTGACGCTCCGGCCTATCGAAAAGCCATAGCAGAAGGCCGGATACCCAGCGCCCGAAGCTGTTATCTCACAGAACAAGATCAAAGCCGCCGAGCCTTGATTGAGCGGATAATGTGTGATTTTGAAGCCGATTTATCCAATTATAGGGGTATAGAGACACCTTTGGAAAGCTTGACCGAACTCCTGCAAGACGGATTAATTACCCTAAGCCACAGAAAACGGATTATCCGTATCACCGAGAAGGGCCGCCCCTTTGTGCGCTTGGTCGCGGCCTGCTTCGATCAGTACCTGAACCAAGCCGAACTCCGCCACGCCCGCGCCGTATAAAAAAAAATTAAAGAAAGACAAGAAGCGCCCCGAAGAATGTCAGGATCACGTTGGCGAATGTATAGCTGCCAGCATAACCAAGCGCGGGAACCTGACTCTTGGCGGCGTCCATAACGACATTCAAAGAAGCCGTGCTGGTCATTGCACCGGTGATGGCGCCCATCAAAATGGCCTGATTCATCTTCATGAAATATTTCCCGACCAAAAAAGCCACCAGAACAGGAATAATTGTAACGAGCGCACCGCAAATCATCAAAAGCGGGCCGACCGTAGCAAGGGCTTCAAGAACTTTGCTTCCGGCGTTCAATCCGATCGTAGACATAAAAAGAACAATGCCAAAATCCATCATGATATTGCGGGCGGCTCTCGGGAAAACGCCGAATGTCGGATAAATGGACCGTATAAAACTTATCAAAATTCCTACAATTAATAGCCCTCCGGCACTTCCAAGGCTGATGGATATATCGCCGAATTTGAGAACAAGCGTCCCAAGCAAAAGCCCAAGCGCAACCCCCAGACAAAGCGTCAAAAGATCGGTCCGCTCCACATCGGCCTCAATACTGCCGAGCTTCTGACTAACCTCGATGATCATATTCTCTTCGCCGATGACTTCAAGCCTGTCGCCCTTCTGCAATACCGAGTTCGCATCGACAGGCAGCTCAATGCCTGAACGCACGATGCCAAGAATGTAGGCGCCATGGCGCGCAGGAAGCATGATCTCGTGGACGGCCTTTCCGACATAATCCGCGTTCGTGATCGTAATTTCTTTGGTCCTGATCCGATAGTTCAGAAGCTCCTTATCAAAGACTTCAGGAATATTTTTTGATTTCGCGATACTATGCTGGGCAACCGAGGCAATAACGGAGACGATATCACCATCCTCGATAATAGTGGTATCACGATCAACTTCGATGATGCTTTTGCCACGGCGAATGCCAAGAACGGTAAAATATTGCTGTGTAGAATCCTGTATCTGATGGATTGTTTTTCCAACAAATTTACTCCCTGATTCAACCTTGTAGGTTCGAACCATCGGAAGATTATTTTCGTTAATCAGCTTTCCGGAACCCCGCGCAGGTGCAATCTTGCGGGCCTCTGCGACCAGATCAATACGAAAGATTACAGGAATATACTTGATAAAAAGCAACAAGCCGGCAATTCCAAAAAGATATGTCAGGGAATAAGCCACGCTCAGGTTCTTAATAATTTCTTGCGCCGATATTTCATCTGGCAACGTCCCGGAGTTGCTTAAAACCGCATCTTGCGCCCCGACAAGCGTCGGCGTACTGGTCAAAGCCCCCGCCAGCATACCTGCGGCACTGCCATGTTGAAGGCTGAACAAATTCGAAAAAAGCAGGCAAAGCAACACCGCAGTACTGGCGACAATTAAGGACAACAACATGTAGCGGGCGCCGTCTGCGGCAAAAGCGGCGAAAAAACTGGGCCCTGCCTGAAGTCCGACACAGAAAATAAAAAGCGTAAACCCGAATGTCGCGATTTCTGCATTTCCGGTAAAACCCCAAGCCCCAAAAAACAACCCGGTAATCAGAACACCGCTGATATTACCCAGCTGTATGCCGAGAAGGTTGACCTTGCCCAGCAAATACCCGAGGCTGATAACTGTGAAGATGACCAGAACCTGATCTTCTTTAAGCAATTCGAAAACATTGATTTCCATTTTGCGCTCTTCCCCGGCTAGCGGGTGCAGGATCGTTTATTATACATAATGTAACAAAGCTGGTCGCGTTACCTATATATATGCTTCACACAGGTGGAAAGAAAAAAACACCCGCCAGCTGCGCTTTAACAACATAACGGCCATGCGCATTAAGCAGCCCTAATATAATGATAAAAACAGTGGTTTAACTATTAAAAATGCACGCAAAAAAAGCAATAAATTGCAGTTTTGCGCCACACGCTCTACAATGCAAAGAAAATACGGGGCGATAAAAGCAATGGGCTGGGAAGAAAAGATCCTCTCTTGGTTCCAAAAGGACGAATCGGCATTTTCAAATCTGGAAATCCAGCCCCTTAGCCTTGGCGACCACCCAGAAAATATCGTGGTTTTTGAAGCCGTATCGCTGTATGAGGCTTGCTTGAAGGCTGACCGTGCGCTGCGTCAGGAAGGTATTCAAGGGGCTGTTTGGGCAAGAAACGAGCAAGCACCCTTTCTCGAAGATCCCTTGGCAGCCCTCAAGGCTACGCGTGAAAAATCCGGAAGCTATGCATTCGATTCAAGCTCCATGCGCTCCGCGATGGGACTGAGCTTGCAAACAGACATGATCCGCAATCCTGATGGCACCTATACGCCGCGCTTCGATAGTTTCAGAAACGTAAACGCCGAAGACGTTATCGAGCCGCAGCGCCTGGCTGATCTGCACCAACTCACAAAAATCTTTGGCGTGAACACACTAAATGTCCGCTATCAGATGGCGGAAAAAATCGACCCTCACTATGACTACTTTACAGACTCCGCACCGATGGGGGGTGAAGAAGACAAGTTCTTCATGGGCCGCCCTATGAGAATTTTGGTTTCACGGAACCAGCCTTCGGTCATTCTATACAATACGCAGGGCGAAACGGCTGAGCCAAACCGTAGCGGAAATATTCGCGGCGCAGAGAGAAACGCCCTTAAGGAAGCCTGGCAGCCCGCAGTGGGAGATTGTGTCTTCCTCTGCAATTATACATGGGGAATGGATAAGGTTCTGCCGCACTCACCGCCTCATTTCTCTTGTGAGCGCGAAGAGGACGCACGCGTTATTGATGTCTACGACAGCAAGGACGGGCTAGAGTTACCCGAATTTGCAAAATTGGGTACTCCAGAGACAGAACCTGGCTAAAAAACTATTCAGCCGCGCGGCTCGCCTTTTTGCGTTCATGCGGACAAAGGTGCTTCTTGCGAAGTCTCAGGGACTTCGGCGTAACCTCAAGCAGCTCATCCTCGTTGATATACGCCATCATATCTTCCAGCGACATCTTGCGCGGCGGCACAAGGGTAGTAGCCTCGTCGGTGCCCGATGCGCGAACGTTGGTAAGCTTCTTCCCCTTGAGCACGTTGACTTCAAGATCATTATCGCGGCTGTGTTCGCCCACAATCATGCCCTGATAGACGGGTGTCTGATGGCCAACAAACATGCTGCCCCGATCCTGAAGATTGAAAATCGCGTAGGCGACGGCCATACCCGTGTCGTTGGATATTAAAGCACCATTGCGACGTTGCGGAATATCGCCCTTATAAGGGGCATAAGAATGAAAAATTCTGTTCAGAACGCCCGTTCCCCGAGTCTGCGTCAGGAACCGACTCTGATAACCGATCAACCCGCGCGAAGGGGCAAGGAACGTGAGGCGCATCTTGCCCGCACCGCTCGAACGCATATCAACCATCTCGGCCTTGCGGCGGTTCATAGAGTCGATCACGGTACTCTGGAATTCCTCATCCACATCAATCGTGACTTCCTCAATCGGCTCCAAACGCTGTCCGTTCTCTTCTTTATACAGAACTTTCGGGCGGGAGACCGTCATCTCAAAACCCTCACGGCGCATAGTCTCAATGAGAACGCCAAGCTGCAGCTCCCCGCGACCACCAATCTCAAAAGAGTCCTTGTTCTCACTCTCTTTATAGGTGATAGCGACATTACATTCAGCCTCGGCCATCAAACGGTCGCGGATAATGCTGGACGTAACCTTAGATCCCTCTTTTCCTGCAAACGGCGCGTCATTCACGCTGATCGTCACAGACATGGTCGGAGGATCGATCGGTGTAGAAGCTATAGGCTCAGTAACACTCGCCGCACAAATCGTATCGGCAACAGAAGCTTTGGTCAGACCGGCGATACAAATAATATCACCCGCATGAACCTCATTAACGGGAATGCGCTTGTTACCCTCAAACATCAGAAGCTTGGTTAAACGTCCAGACTCAACAGACTCACCTTTAAGGTTAAGCGCCTTAACCACATCGTTGACCTTGGCAGAACCATTCACGACACGGCCCGTCAGGCAGCGCCCGATGAACGGGTCATAATCAAGGAGTGTAGCCAGCATCGCAAAGGGCTTTCCGTCTTCAACTTTAGGCGGCGACACATGCTCAAGAACCAAATCAAGAAGAGGATGCAAATTTTCACGCGGCTGATCCAGCTCGCGCGCGCACCAGCCCGCACGGCCAGAAGCATAAAGAACCGGGAAATCAAGTTGGTCGTCGTTTGCGTCCAGCGAAACGAACAAATCGAAAACTTCGTTCAAAACCTCTTCCGAGCGCGCATCAGGACGATCCACCTTGTTAACGATAACAATCGGACGCAACCCTAATTTAAGCGCCTTACCCAAAACAAACTTGGTCTGTGGCATCGGGCCTTCCGCCGCGTCGATCAAAAGAATAACTCCGTCCGCCATATGCAGAACACGCTCAACCTCCCCGCCGAAATCAGCGTGCCCGGGCGTATCAATAATGTTGATCCGCGCCCCATCCCAGAGAATAGACGTAGGTTTTGCCAGAATGGTGATACCACGCTCCTTCTCCAGATCGCCGGAATCCATCAGGCGCTCGGTAACCTGCTGATTTTCGCGGAACATCCCGCTCTGCTTCATGATGGAGTCAATCAGGGTCGTCTTCCCATGGTCAACGTGGGCGATAATCGCAATATTTCGCAAGTTTCTGGTCATTTCTTCTTTTCCGTGGCTAAAAGCGCAGTTTCGGGCGGAATTATTAGTGAATCCGCCCGAAAAAGGAAAGTAAAATTTTGAAAAAACAGCGTTTTATGCCGCCATATCGAACAAAAGCGCCTCGCAGTCGGACTGAGCCGTGAAATCAAGAGCCTCCTGGCCCGTCACGGCAAATCCGTCCCCTTCAAGGGCTTTTTGCCCTTCGACCAGAGCTTCGCCCCGGGCGATCTGAATCCAGTACTTCCGACCCGGATCAAGGCTTAACTCCTCGCCCTTTCCAGCCTCGAACCGCCCGAGAAAGATCGTCGCGTCCTGCTTGATGGTCAACGCAGCCTGCCCGCCGCCCTCCGGTCCAACAACAGGTGCGAAACGGTTCTTGACAGTTTTAGAGTCGACCAGACGCTGCTGATAGCCCGGCTGCGTATTCCGCGCCCCCGGAAGTATCCAGATTTGCAGAAAATGCACCTCGTCGTCGTTCGACGGGTTAAACTCGCTGTGCGTCACGCCTGTTCCGGCGCTCATCACCTGGATCTCCCCGGAGCGTATCGTCGCGCCGTTTCCCATGCTGTCTTTATGCGCAAGCTCCCCGCTTAGGACATAGGAAATGATTTCCATATTATCGTGCGGGTGCGTACCGAACCCCATGCCGGGGGCGACCCGGTCCTCGTTGATAACCCGCAGCGGCCCGAAACCCATATGCGCAGGGTCGTGATAATGGCCGAACGAAAAACTGTGCTGGCTCTTGAGCCACCCTAGATCGGTCGGCCCTCTTTGATCGCGTTCGCGTTTGATGATCATGGTGAAATCCTTTCTACTGGCTTGATGTAAAGCACGTTAATATTCGTTAACGAGCAACAAGCGTTACATCATTACATGCTAAGGAAAGGTGTGCGCTAGGCTTAGGCCGTCAGGATCAGCTTCGGGCCGTCATCCATCTCGGTCGCGGACCAATGGATGAATGGTTTAACCTTGGTGTTCTCGCCGCAGGCCTGACGCCAAATATCGCCATTATGGAATGTGCCGACGGGCGCACCGGGCTTAAGCCGGAAGGTCCGGATATGGTCAAGTGAGGCCACAGGTTCGGCATCCTCGTTGCGGGCATGACGCGTGACCTTTGAATTGTAAACGGTGATATATCGATCACCGTAATGCTCGCCGGTTTCATAATTCGGGGTATAAGGGTCGGCGTGCGGACGGTCAACCGTATCATCGTCGTAATCATAGGAGTAAACCTTCAAAAGCGGTGTACGTCCCAAGCTTTCGAGATAATCCATATCAGCCAGAATTGTGCTCAACTCTTGGCCGAACATTTCAGTCTGGGCCGCATACTTTCTAACCGTCTCTATACCAAGCCATGACGGAGCGATACCGACATTTCGCTGCCACGAAGATTGCAACTCTCCGCGCAACTTCCCTTGATAAACATCGCCGCTCATACGCCGCGCCAGCCCGTTAAAATCACCGTCAAGACGACGCGGCAGGATAATCGCGCCCTTATCGCAAAACTGCGTATTACTAAGTTCTGTAAGAGAGGAAACCACAGTCGCACATTCATAGTCGATCGGGACACCGCGTTCATCCTTACGACCGTCATCGGCCAGAACCCTCTGACGGATCTGGTCGATATCTCCGCCGCCTAAGCCGCCTCGCATACCCTTATCTGACGCCATGAACACCTCCCACCTTAAGGGCGATCATACCGCCTCCCAACCGCCCGTGGGAAGCATACGATGTTGTGCGCCGCAGTATAAAGCTTGGGTCAAAGACCTGATGAACAAAGAAAATTCTTGAGAACTACCGTAAACAGGCCATAAATATTATAAGCCCTCTAATAGGATAAACGATACATGGCACACCTCAAAACTCTCGGCTTAAAGGCTCTTCTGGCTGCTCTCTTGCTTTTTGGGGCGGTTCTTGCCGCATCCGCGGAAGCAAAAGCATGGGGCGACAGAAAAAAAGACGGCTGGGGCGAAGTGACCCATAGCATCGAATATGACGGCGTAAAACGCGAATATATCCTGCACGTCCCCGAACAGATTTTAGGCAGCAGGAAAAAGGTGCCACTGGTGATCATGCTCCACGGCGGCGGCGGCAACGGCGCGAACGCTGTGATGATGTCCAAATTTTCCCAAAAGGCGAATAGCGAAGGGTTTATCGTTGCCTTCCCGAGCGGCAGCGGCCGCTTTAAAAACAAGCTCAAGACATGGAACTTCTGGCACTGCTGCGGCTACGCCATGAAAAACCAGACGGACGATGCCGGGTTCCTGAGCGCCCTGATCGATACGCTGGTCAAAAACTACCCCGTGGACCCCAAACGGGTATTGGTCACAGGCATGTCGAACGGCGCGATGATGAGCCACCGCGCGGGCATTGAACTCTCAAAAAAAGTCGCCGTCATCGCCCCCGTGGTCGGCACGATGTTCGGCGACGAACCGAAAGCCAAAGGCCCTGTGGCCGCCCTGATCATCAATGGCCTGAAAGACGCGCACATCAAGCCCGATGGAGGTGTGAACGAAACCCGCTTCAAGGATGCTTGGGACGGCACCCCGATGCAACCGATCCTGTGGCAGTCCCAATACTGGGCCAAAATCAACGGCTGCAAGAAAGAGCCGCAGAAGATCGAATACAAGCCCACCGTGATCCTTTACGACTATGACTGCCCCGAAGGGCTGGACGTGCGGCATTTGGTTCTGGAAAGCGGCACGCACTCATGGCCCGGCGGCCGCGCCGGACATGGCGGCGGGGCGACCCCGACGACCGAGATTTCCGCCACCGACGAGATCTGGGCGTTCTTCGAGGAAATGACCCGCTGAAGCCTCCCAAACGCTCAAAAAAAATTCGAAGGATTCGAATTTCACTATTCGTTAAATGGTCAGAACAACTTCATGCGTGAAAGGATTTGACCATGACGCACAAGAAAAAACCACTGCTCGCAACGTTACTGACACTCTCCATATTAACCTTCGCCATGCCTGCATTCGCAGGCGATGACCACCGCTACAAAAACCATCACGGTGGCGGCAAAAACCATCGTCCGAACTATGGCTGGCAAGAAGATCGGCATGATAAGCGCTATGACAATAGGCACGACAATAATTGGGACAAAAAGCGCGGACACCACTACAACCGCTATAACTTTGATGTCCACGTGCCCAGACATCTGAGGCACGCACGCCATCGGCTACCTGTATTCATCGTCATTGACAGTAAAGGTAAATACCGAGGGCATGGAACGAAGCATTTTTTCCAGCAAAAGGCTGCCCGTGAAGGCTTCATTCTGGCCTACGCTTACGACCACAGCCGCAACGGCCACAGAATGTCGAACAGAGACAAGGATTATCTCGTGCACAGCGTGCTTAGCATGCTCGACAACAACTATCGGCCGGACACACGCCGGATAAACTTCTACTTCAATTTCTAAAAGACGATTTCTAAAGTCCTCACACACGCAACTCCGGGGCCGTTCCCCACAACGGCCCCGTTTTCTTTAACTCGGATTAAGTGAGCCAAGTCGCGCCTTCGGAGCGTCGTTGCGTTTGGGCGGTTGATACCCTTCAAGAACAGCGACAAGATCACTGCGAACCCGCACAAAATTCTCCTGTGCCCCCGCATAAAGAATGCCTTCAAGCCGCCTGATGGCATCGCCCAAGATCTTCCGTTGATCAGGAGAAATCCCTTTGGAGAATTCTTGTGTTGCATCCTTGAGAGAGAGCACAGGACCGACCCCTGTCATCTGGCTAACGTAAGTAAGAAAGTCAGATTTTAATCCGTCCGCATCATCGGCCTTCCTTAAATCGCCGATTGTAACTGCCGGGCGAACAGGTTCAATATTCTGGTTGGCGGGCAGCTCGATATCGCGGATCGGGCTCTGGCTCTCCCTTGCAATAGCTTTCCCTTTAGCTTTGAAGCGAAAATAAGCCCATACACCGAGCAAACAGGCGATAGTGAGTGCAAGCACAGCCGGCATATAAGCAAACGGTACGGAAGAATTCGCCGAAGACAGCCCTAAAGACCCTGCCTGAAGGGGTGTTGGATTAGAACCACTATTTACAGAATCACCCTGCTGTACCGGCTCTGTTTCATTCGTATTGTACGTCGCAGGCGGCCCAGAAACCTCGACCGTCCGGGCGGCCGCGACCGCGTACTGAACGTTCTGATTACGCGTATCCCACCACGGGACCCTTATTTCTGGCAGAACAAGCGTACCGCCATGCCGGGGAACGAGCGTATACGTTTCCACCCGCCAGCCTGTAACCTTCTTGCCGTCCGGGGACACGTTAATCCCCTTTTCCGGGCTGTCGGCGTAAACCGTAAAATCCTTCTCGGGCGCCGCCTGAGTTTCCAGACTAGGAAGGATTTCTCCGGTATTGCCACTAACCACCAGCGTGAGGCGGCGCGTGATCGGCTCGCCGGCCTTCGCCCCCTTGTCGCCCTCAAGAACATCTGAAATCTGAAGTCCTTCAGCGGGAATCCACGGCTCTATACCCGCTTGTGCATCCTGAACGTCCAGCTGAACCTCATCGGTCATAAGGGTAAACGGCTGTCCCATGATACCGCCGAACATTCCGAAATCCTGAAAAATGCCGAGAGGGTCCTGTGTTCCGAACGGCGACTGGCCCTGCCCCGAAGCGCCGCTGATCATGCCCTGAAACACATACGCTGGAACAGTCATGGGCCCGGGTTTAAGAGGCGTAATAAGATATCGTAATTCAACCACCTTAACCGAACGCCCGTCGATTGCCGTATCATAGACCTTCGGATCACCTTGCTTTTCGACGATGGCATCCTCGACCTTCAGGTCGCCGTGGGAAATTTCATAAACAGGCTTTGCCGCAACCAGCCGCGCGACAAATACGACGGGCGCGTTCAGGGCGGGTGAAAGGGTACTGACTTCCCCCGTGACATAGACGTCCCTGTTTTTACGTTTAGCCGCGGGCGAAGCGCTTGCCGAAACCTGAATATCGACGGGCTGGCTTTGCAAAACGCCGCTCCCGGTCCGCACGCTCATCGCGGGAATACGCAAAACCCCCGTGCGCTTAGGCAGAACCGTATAAGTCCAGATCGTCTTGGCGCTGTATGAACCGTTAATCACATTAACACTCGACGATTGACCCTTGGAAAGAATCTGAAAATCCTTTTCAAGGACACTGATATCTGGCGCATTTGCTTGTTGAGCATCGCTCAAAATGATCGAGAGGGTAAAACTCTCACCTTTATAAACTGCCAGGCGGTCCGCCTCGACCGTCAGGGACGCCGCCCAACAAGTCGTAGAAACGCATAAAGTTAAAAACAAAACACATACTGGAAAACAAAAACGAACAAGACGTCTTACCATGGCTTGTCTCCTTCTCGCGC
This sequence comes from Alphaproteobacteria bacterium, assembly GCA_023384135.1. Taxonomy (GTDB): domain Bacteria; phylum Pseudomonadota; class Alphaproteobacteria; order Micavibrionales; family Micavibrionaceae; genus JAGNKE01. The sequence goes on from JAHDXS010000001.1 coordinate 432,579, forward strand.
TCCTTGAGTTTCCGATTCAACATAAAACTTGTTCTTGAGGAATGTCTCCGTATCGCTCTGTATGCGCTCAAGCCAGCGGTCGGCATCGACATCCTGCGGCGTTCTAACTTGCTGCCCCTGACCTTGCGGTTCAACCGGGCCGTCGGCCAGCCTCGGACGTGTATCAGCGGGTTTGTTGTCGGGCGTTCCTGAGAAATCCTTCTGGGCCTTATTCTGCATTTCCGCCGGAGACTCTGAAGGCTCTTGATCTTTTTGCCCTTCAGGAGAACCACTATCCTGTTGTGACTCCCGTTGTTGCAACTCCTGTTGCTGTTCCGCCTTATCTTCTGAAGCTTTCTGGCCGCTCTCGTTGCGCTCCTCTGCCTCTTCCTGAGAATCTGCGGCCTGCTTCTGCTCCTGGCTCGGATTTTCTTCCTGACCGTTCTCGGCCTGTTTTGGATTGCTGGATTCCTCACTTTTCTTCTGCTCCTTCCCGGGCTGAGGCGGATACCCTTCAGAACCTTCCGAGGATTTTTCTTGGGACTTGTTCTCAGACTCAGATTGCGCCTGCTTCTGCTCTCCTTCAGACGCACTGCCTTCTTGACCGGAATTCTGCTCGCCTTGTTGCTGCTGCTCGCCCTGATCCTTTTGCGCCTTTTCCTGACCTTCGGATTGCTGCCGCTCACCTTGCGCCTGCTCTGAGTTTTCAGGCTGTCTTGAATCTGGGTTTTGATCCTTTTGCGGCTCTTGACTCTTCTGCCCCTGCTGCGGCTTTTGCTCAGCCTGCTGTTGGTCTTGATCTGACTGATTTTTCCGGCCTTGATCACTATTTTGATCCTGATTACGCTCCTCAAGCATCTTACGCGCAATTTCAAGATTATGAGCCGCATCCTGATGCTCAGGGTTCCCTTTAAGAACCTCCTCGTAAGCTTTGATCGCATCTTCGATCTGGCCCGCCATCAATTGCGCATTCCCAAGGTTATAACGCGCATCCTCGGCAATCTCTGGTCTATCGGCCCTTTCAAAAGACTCAGCTGCGCTCTCATAGTCTCCTGCCTTATACTGCACCACCCCCCGCCGGTAAGCGTCATCTTTAAAAATTTCTTCGGCTTGCTGGTAATTTCTCTCTTCCAGAGCCTTACGACCCCGCTGCTCTTCAGTCAGAAAATAGTCCCGCATACCATCGGCTTGAGCAGACGTAGAAGTCATCGCAAGCGTTAACAGGACCACAGGAAAAACAATTCCCCGGCGGAACCATGTCAAAATCAGAAGCAGCCCGGGCAGTAGAAAAATGTAGAAACGCTCCTCCCACTGCCGGATCACACGCTCGCCGTTCTGCTCATCAACCTTGCCGACACCGATCTCGTCCAGAAACGCACGCGTATCCTCTTGCTGATACGTCGCGTCGAGGTAAAGCCCCTGCCCGTCACGGGCAATACTCCTAAGACGGGCAAAATCGGCAGGAGCCATGATCGGACTGCCGATGCGCCCACGGTAAAAACCACCCTGCCCGTTCGGCACAGGCCCGCCCTGCGATGTTCCGACACCCATCACATGAACCCGCACGCCTCTGTCGGTCAGCGCCCGCAACGCTCTGTATGTCTGGGCCTCTGGATCTTCATAACCCCCGTCGCTTAGAATGAGTACATGCCGCTCGATCTTGGCTTGATCCTGAGAAAGCATGCGCCCCGCCATGTCGAGCGCCTGAACCAGACGGCTGCCCTGCGTATAAACGAGTTCTGTTTTGATTGAAGGCAGAAGGCGCATCAGAGTCTGGCGATCATCGGTCAGCGGCGCGATCATATGCGGAATCTTCGCAAATGCTACAAGCCCGATATTCACACCCTCGGAGTAATGAAGAACATCCCCAATCTCCTGCCGTGCACGCACAAGGCGGGAGGGCTTGACGTCCGCAACATCCATTGAACGCGATAGATCGAGGAGGATAATCAACTCGCTCGCCGGGCGGTAAACTTTCGTATCTGTATAATCCCAGCGCGGCCCTGCCATCGCCAGAACGGCACACGCCCAGACGATCGACCACAAAGTCAGAGAATGCAGCGACGAAAACCCGCCCCCCGCCGCGCGGTGATCCTCAAGCAGGTGCGGCAAAAGATGCGCGTCAGCAAACTCCCTCAACTTTTGTCCTTGCCGCGTATTGGCTCTGAACAGACGATACATCCCCCAAAGCAGGGGTATAAGCAAAAGCGCAGGCAGCCACTGCGGCTCGGCGAAATGAAATCCTGCGGCGCCCGAACTAAGCATATCGTCCGCCCCGCTCTCTCGGAATATTCGAGACAAACAGAGGCGTAACAGCCATCAAAAACAGCAGGAAAAACGCGAACCCCAGCGGATACCGGAAAAGCGGCGTCCGGGTGACATAAGTTCGCGATTCCGCCTTGGTCTTCTCAAGACGGTCGATCTGCTCGTAAACTTTTATGAGCGCATCCGTGTCGGAAGCAGCAAAAAAGCTGCCGCCCGTTTGTTGTGCAATCGACCTCAGCAGCTTTCCATCAGAAACCGTGCGCGCCATACCAAAGCCATAGGGAATCATGCCATCGCGTCCGATCCCGATTGTATAAATCTTGATCCCGTATTGTTTCGCCAGCTTGGCGGCTTGCAGCGGCGGGATCGAACTGGCCGTGTCCTCACCGTCGGTCAGAAGAATTATAATTCGTGATTTTTCCGGCCTGTCCCTTAGAGCTTTCACAGAAAGGCCAATCGCATCGCCAATCGCCGTTCCGTCCCCCGCCATCGAGATCACGGTATCGTTCAGCATTTTCACCACGGCCTTATGATCCATAGTTAAAGGCGCGTATTGGTAAGCAAAACTTCCAAACAGAACCAAGCCGATCCGGTCTTCTTTTCGGCCTTTCACGAAATCGCCCACCACTTCCCGCGCGATATCAAAACGACTCACCGGAAGCCAGCCTTTCTGAAAGTCCATCGCCCGCATGGAACCAGATAAGTCAACCGCCAGAATAATATCGTAACCCTCGCTGGGTATATCCTCGATCTTGTTGATAATCTGCGGCTGCATCAAAGCCACAACCAAACTCAGCCAAAGCAGAGACAAAAGCGAGAGAAGGAAATAGGAGGAAATACTGGCCTTCAGCGTCACGTCCGAAAACGCGCTCATGATGCGGTTCATATACGCAAACCGCACAGCCGCCTGATCACCCCCGCGCCGCGCTGGCGGCAAAAGATAGCGCACAATGAACGGCAGGAAGACAAGCAGGATCATCGAAGGCCAGGCGAAGGTGAACATGCTACCTCACCCACCCTTCCACAGCGCGGATCATCCGCTCCAGCGACACACCGCGTAAAACCTGCTCTTCCGGCGCATAAGGTGACTCAGCGATGAGCGCCCCATCGCGCTCCCAGTCAAACCCGTTCGGATCGTGCCGCGACAGCCAGCGCAGCCAGTCGCGCCCCTCCAGCCCGGCACAAACAGCCCGCCCGTGTTTGCGGATCGCCAGTTTGCGCAACAGGATGCCAAGCGAGGCCAACTTCTCCTTGTCGGGTCTTTTGGCATCAACCTTAAGCTCGCTCAGGATTTTCTTTGCCTCGTCACGCCATACCCGCGCATTCCTCCATCGCACGAAAGTGCTCCGCGCAAAATAAAAACCGGAAACAGCAAAAATGATAAAAGCCAACAGAAACCACCACCCCGGCGCGATCGGCCACCAGGGAAAGGGATCCAGCCCTCGGATATCCCTAAGCTGCGCCAGCAATTTGGCGGATGTGTCCTGCACTCCTCGCTCCCGTCTTTCCGATGCGCCGCAAACCGGCAACAAGATCGGCCCGCGCATCGCTGTTGGTGTAAACCTGAATAAACCCGAGCCCCAGAACCTTAGCGAGATCGTTCAGCATCTCCCGGTTCTCCGTCCATTGCTTCTCGTAAGCCTTCCGGCCACGCATATCCTCCGTATCCACCACGAACCGCCCGCCCGCACCACTCCCGGAAAACAGGATCGTCCCCGCTTTGGAAAACGCTGCGTCCGCCGGATCGTTGACGGAAACCAGAACCACATCGCCGCGTTTATGAAGGCCGGACAGCGCCTTTTTGATGTCCCGTCCCGGGTTCAGAAAATCGCTGATCACGAAAATGAGCGAACCTGGAGGCTCCGCCCTGGAAAGCAGCATAAGATGCTCGTCCATGCTCACCGCGCGCGGATGATGGTCCGCCGGATCACAGAGCATATGGAACATGCGCCAAAGCGAACGCCGCGAACGACGCGGCCCGAAAAACCGTTTCCCGTTGGGCACGTTCCCGAAGAACGAAGCGCCCAGCCTGTTCCCCTCCTGCACGGCGATCCACCCGATCAGGGCCGCAAGGCGCGCCGCCTGAACGGATTTAAACGTGCTCCGAGTACCGAACCGCATGGAATCGTTCCGGTCGATGCAGACGATGACGCTGCGTTCGCGCTCCTCGGAGTAAAGCTTGATATGAGGCGATCCGGTCCGCGCTGTGACGCGCCAGTCGATATTCCGCACATCGTCCCCGGCCACATACCCGCGCACCTCCTCGAACTCCAGCCCGCGTCCCCGGAAAGGCGATTTATAATCGCCCGTCAGCGTGGAAACGGCCTTTCGCCGCCGCGCGAGCTTCACCCCCGGCGCCTGCCGCCCCATTTCGACCAGTTCTTTGAAATCAGGAAACAGCATGGACCGCTCCGCCCTCAGCAACCCTTAAGGAACCGCGACAACCTCAAGCAAATGCTCGACGATCTTCTGGCGCGAAACGCCGTCCGCCTCCGCCTCAAATGTCGGGATGATCCGGTGCCGCAAGATGTTGGGCGCAACTTTCTGTATATGGTGCGGCGTGACATAGCTGTCACCCTCAACCCACGCCAGCGCCCGCGCAGCAGAAACAAGCCCCAGCGTCGCACGCGGCGAGGCCCCATGCAGAATCCAGTCGTAAAGCTTCTGGCTATACGCCCCCGGCTTGCGGGTCGCGCTCACCAACGAAACGGCATAATGCTTGATCTTCCGGTCTGTATAAACTTTACGGATCTGCTCCCGCGCTTTAAAAATCTCGTCTTGCGTGATCGCCGGACCAACTGACGGAGACTTTAAGGTTTTTTTCTCAGCAAGCGCGTCGTCCAGATCAAGGATCTGCATCTCCTCTTCATGGTTCGGATACTCGGCCACCGCATGCATAAGGAAACGGTCGAGCTGCGCCTCGGGCAGAGTATACGTCCCCTCCTGCTCGATCGGGTTCTGCGTGGCCAAAACCATGTAAAGCGGCGGCAACTTATAGGTATGCAGGCCGACAGAGACCTGCCGCTCCTCCATCGCCTCCAGAAGCGCGGATTGCACTTTGGCCGGGGCGCGGTTCACCTCGTCGGCCAGAATGACGTTATGGAACAGCGGCCCACGCCGGAACTCGAACGTTGAGGTTTCATGCAGGTACACGTCCGTCCCGATCAGGTCGGAGGGCAATAGATCAGGCGTAAACTGGATTCGCTGAAACTCGCCCTCCAAAGCCTGAGCCAGCGTCTTGGCCGCTGTTGTCTTGGCCAGCCCCGGCATCCCCTCGATCAGCATATGCCCATCACAGAGAAGGCACAAAATCATGCTGCGGATCAGCTCATGCTGCCCGATGATCCGGCTTTGCAGGGCGTCCTGAAGGGCTTTCATGCGCTGCCCTCCGGTTTCCGGGCGGTCTGACGATACGGATTGTTCCTGAGCCATGGCGAAAACCTCTCCTCTCGGCAAGAAGACTGATATTAGTGCTTTGGCCAATAAAAGCAAAAAAAATGTTCTGCCCTAAGGACCTGAACCCCTGAAAATAAAGGATTTTCATTTGGTTCAAAGCGGCTTCTGGGTTAATCTTTTTGGCGTATAAAGATCAAATGTTCATAAGGCAAACTGATGCGCTACCCCACCTCTGACGACCACCACGGCCCCGCAGGCCCCAAACTCAACCCTTGGCTGTCGATCTGGCTCCGCCCCCGCGCAACGATCCGCTACATTATGTCCAATAACCCGTCCTATGGATACGGTTTGATTGTTTTTGCCTACGGAGTGGTCAATATGCTCCAGAGCTTCGAAAGCGGTAAATCCGGCGACAAAATCGACTCTCTTGGCGTAATTCTCGCCGTGTCCTTGATCATCGGGCCCCCGATCGTCTTGTTGGGCGTTTTTATATCCGGCTGGCTGCTTAAAGTGACGGGCAATTGGCTTCAGGGTAAGGCGAGTCAGATGGATCTGCGTATTGTAAGCCTCTGGTCCTATCTTCCTTTGACTTTGGCCGGGCTGATGTATTGGCCCCGCTTGTCCGTTTCAGGGCACAGCCTTTTCACCACAGAATTTCAGGATCTAGATGTCTCCCAGCTGTCGGGCAATGTTGCAACGATTGAATACATGAATCTGGGGGTAACAATTTTCGCGGCGATCTGGACCATTGTTCTGGCCAGTCATATGGTCGCAGAGGTCCAAGGCTTTCGATCGAGCTGGCGCGGATTTTTTAATTTGCTGCTACCTGTGATGATTCTGCTGGTGATCATCCTCGCGCTGGCGATGATGATCGTCTCTGTGAGAGGCGGCGTCTGAAACAGACTACTCCTTCAAAAACCCTGAATTGACAGAATACACGATCGCGCGGCAAAACAGCGTATAAAGATCATCAGAAAGCTTCTCGTAAGCGTCGTGGTCTTTCCCGTCATCAAGCCGCACATCGTTCCAGCTGCCCTTGCCGCCGAACACCCACGCGGCCTGGATTGCCCCCAGCGCACGTTGCGCCTTAAGGCTGAAATGCGCGGGATAGAGAATATCGGGGTGCGGAACGCCCTCCAACGGCGCCTTGGCCTCCTCGGCGATCTTGCCGCCGTTTTCGAACGCCACTGCGAATTTCTCCTGCCCGTGCGCACGCGCGAACGCCGCCGCCTCCTTCAGGCTTTTCTCAAGCCGGGAATTAATCTCCTCAAGCGAGCTGTGAAAATCAATCGGGCGCACGCTCTCGTTGGCCGAAACACGCCTGTAAACGACCGACGAGGGGCTCTCCCACCGCGCCTCCCAGTAATCCGACGCCACGACCTTCACGACCTCGATAAACCAGCGCCCGCCCTGCCCGAGGCTGGAGGCGATCCGGTCCGACATTTCAGGGTTGCTCGACGGACGGTAATGCAGCCGGAGCGTCCGCCCCTGCCCCTCCGCGATCCGCTTGACCCACGCCACAGGGTCCGGCGCATAATCCATATCGCCGCTTTTCGCGGTTTTCGGATCGGCATCTGCGAACCGAACCTCCTTGCAACCCTTGAAAACCGAGTTCCCGGGGTAAAAATTCTCTTTTTTAAGATCCAGTCCCCGGCGAAGGGCGGAATTTCCCCAATTTGTAAGGGCAACGGTCTGGGCAACGGAAGTCAGCATAGGCACGATCCAAGTCTTTGAATATCAACACAGAGCGGCATTATACCCCGCAAGCCCGAAAATGGCAGCATGTGTTTTAACGGGTCGAAAGAATTTTAGTAATTGGAATAAACGGGCTCCAGCCTTGAATCCTCGGAAATACTGACCGGCGTGATAAGCTCCTCCTCATAAAGGATCGGCAGACACTGCTCGAGGCTACCAACCTCGGCCTTCTGGCAGGGCGGATACCCCTCCCAGCGTTCCGCGATCAGGGCCTTAACGGCGCGGTTATCAAGGTTCAAATCTTTGATTTTCTGAACTTTGCCCAAATCTTCGGAAAGCCCCTCCTTGAAGGCGTAATAAACCAGCTCGCTACAATAAATTCGGTCCTTGCCGAACGTGAAATACGGGTCGTAGGGCAAGCCCATATACGCCTCGGCGGCGTTAAGAACCTTCCCGGCATCTTCATTGGTCAGATTCTTAAAACGCATGACGCTCAGCCGTCCGCCCAACCCTTCAGCGATCCAGTCTGCAAGCGAAATTTCCCGCACAGGCCCGACCGCCTCAACGACATACGGCATGCCATCGCGATGCTTGATCATCCCCATATGCGTGTAAAGACTGCCCGAAGCCATCCAGATCGCCGTGCTTTGCGTACTTCGGCTGGAATGAAACACGACATCGCCGTCTTTAAGTTCAGGCAGCGCCGCAACGCTGGCCGCCGTGGCCCACAAATAACCGGACCCCAGAACAAGAACGGAAACTAAAACGACAAAAAACCCAAAAAAGAGCCTCTTCATCTACCCCCTCCCGCGGTAAGGCGGAACGCCCTGATCAGGCACCCAGACGGATTTTGGAGCGGGCCCAGTCTGATAGAAGACATCGATCGGTATCCCCCCGCGCGGATACCAGTAACCGCCGATCCGCAACCACACAGGCCTGATCTCCTTCACCAGCCGCTTGGCAATCCCGACCGTGCAATCCTCATGGAACGCGCCGTGATTGCGGAACGACCCGAGGAAAAGCTTCAAAGACTTGCTTTCGACCAGCCACTTGCCCGGCACATAGTCGATCATCAGATGTGCAAAATCCGGCGCGCCCGTGATGGGGCAGATAGAGGTGAACTCCGGCGCTGTAAAACGCACAAGGTAATCCGTTCCCTCATGCGGGTTCGGCACACGCTCAATGACGGCCGACTCCGGCGAGGCCGGAAGCTCCGACTTGCCGCCCAACTGCGTCAGGTTTTCATAAATGTCCTTGCTGCTCTTTTTCTTACTCATGCTCATGCGCCCCCTAGACGCCGCGTTTGTTGCCCCAGATCATAACATGAAGCTGCGGCAAAACCCGCGCCTCATACCACTTGTCCTCAGCCGCCCGCTCGATCAGCCACAGCAGGCGTTGATTCAACCCCTCGAAATCCGGCGCCCCGCGCCCCTCGATGTCGGGCGGCGTATGGTTGCCGGGCTGAAGGTAAACCGGCAAGTGCGGATAACGCGCCGCCGACTCCCGCGCATAGGCATAATCCGCCTCGTCGAACACCACGATCTTAAGCGCCGTATCGGGCTTACAGCCAGCCGCCGTAAGACACGCATCGAACTTCGCCCAGTCCGTCTCCATCCCGCTGGAGGGCGCCTTGGGGCTGAGCGTCAACACGTCCAGATCGGCAAACCAATCCTGCGCGATGCTCCCCTGCGTCTCCAGCGCGAAACGGTAGCCCTTGGCCTGACCCAAGGTGATCAGGCCGCCCAGCGGCTGGATGGCCGGGTTCCCGCCCGAAAGCGAAACCATGATCGGCTGTGCGCCCGATAACGCCTCAACCTGCGCAAAAACCTCGTCCGCCCGCATGGGAACCCACGTATCGCGGTATCGGCTGTCTACTGCATGAAGCGTATCGCACCACGAACAGCGGTAATCGCATCCGCCCGTCCGCACGAATACCGTCGGCTGCCCGATCAAGGCGCCCTCACCCTGAATCGTCGGCCCGAAAATCTCGCTGATGCGGATTGTCTCACCTGTATCCAAGTCTTTCGCCGTCATGGCCGGTATTCCGCCACCGTGCGCGGCGTTTCCTTGACCCGCACGGCCGTCACTTCCGGCCACTTGGCCTTGCACCATTCGTAAAGATGCCGCGCAATCTGCTCCGCCGTGACGTGATCGTCGCCCAAAACGTCGTTCAGGTTCCGGTGATCCAGCTCGGAATCGATATAGACCTTAAGCGCATCCAGTTCCCGGTAATCCCGCACGAACCCATATTGGTTCAGCGTCGGTGAACACAGCTCCACCTCGACCACATAATTATGCCCGTGAACGCGGGCGCACGGATGATCCGGAGGCAACTGGTGCAACTGGTGCGCGGCGGAAAAATGGTAATCCTTGACAATCCTGTACATCACGCATTCCCCCTCATCTTAGCCTTGGCAACCGTTTCAATCCAATAATCCGGGTCGGCATAAACGGTCGGATCGTTCACACCGGCAAGATCGAACGCCTCGCGCCGCTCCACGCACGTGCCGCATCGCCCGCAATGAACCTCCCCGCCCTTGTAGCACGACCACGTATTGGCGAAATCGACACCCAGCCGTGCCCCCTCTGCCACGATATCGGCCTTGGTCTTTTCAAGAAAGGGGGTAAACAGACTAATACTCGAATACCCCTCTAGGGCGAAATTCTGCATTGTCTCGAACGCTTTAATAAAGTCGGGGCGGCAATCGGGATAGATGAAATGATCGCCGCCATGCACGGCAGCGGCCACGCGGTCGGCCCCCTGCGCACTGGCCACGCCGTAGGCGATCGCCAGCATAATAGCGTTCCGGTTAGGAACAACCGTTACTTTCATATTCTCTTCGGCGTAATGCCCGTCCGGCACGTCCAGATTATCGGTCAGCGCCGAACCGGACAGCATCTTGCCGACGTTTGAAATATCGAGGATATGGTGGGGAACGCCTAAAGCTTTGGCCGCGATGGCCGCATAGCCAAGCTCGCGCTTGTGCCGCTGCCCGTAATCGAAGGAGATAAGCCCGATCAATTTGGATTCCTTGGCCGCTTTATACGCCAAGGTAACGGAATCCAACCCGCCGGAGCAGATAACAATGGTCTTCATACTCTAAATCCTTGTTTTGTTGGCCGGGTAGGCTGCGACCGGCGCCTGTCATTCAGGCAGGCAGGTTATAGCAGAACCGCAAAAAAACGCAAAGTTTTTGCTGATGCCCCAAAGCCTTGACTAAAATCATGGACTCATCAGCCAGCCTTCAATAACATCCAGAAAATATTAATTCTCACAAGGATTTAGGGCGTGCTTAAGAAAATCAGACTCGAACTGGCCCGCACCCAGCAATTCCCGCAGGGATCGCCGGATTGCGGCTATGAAATTGTGGCCCCTCTGGACGGCAAGGGCCATCTCGATACCGCAGGCTGGAAAGCCAATAAGGACAAATGCACGGTCCGCCGCTTTTGGCGCAACGAAGACGACCAGACAGGCCGCCTCGTTCACCATAAGGGCAACCATTGGGCGATCGAATATGAAAATGATGCGCTCGATGAAGAGCCAATCTTCCGTTTCGACCGGCACATCTTTACCGAGGGCGAGTACATCTCGATCACTGAGCACGACGAAACGGAAATGCCCTTCAAAATTGTCTCTGTAAAATAACCCCGCAAAGGAACATATCGAATGCTGACCGAATCCCATAGCTTGGCCGACGAACTCCCCGATCATAAACTGGCGATCCATAGCCTGAAGGCCGAAAACAATCATTTTGCCCGCCTGTTCGATGAATATGAGCGCCTTAATAAGGAAATCCTGCGCATCGAAAAGGGTGCAGAGGCCGCCAGCGACGAACGCCTTGAAAACCTCAAGAAACAACGTCTCGCCGCAAAAGATGAAATGATGAAGATGATCGAAGGTTTTGAAACCTGATCGCCCAGCACCGCTTGCCTGAAAGCCCCGCATGGGCGACAATCAGGTATGATTGATACGCTGATCCTTCATATCGGACAAAGCAAGACCGGGACAAGCTCGCTTCAATCCCTGCTGGCCGAAGAACGCAAAACACTAAGCAAGCAGGGCATTCTCTATCCTGATATCTCCTTGGGCGGGTCGGCGCTCGAACTTCTTGAGCATAATGCCTTCGCTGAATCGCTCTCCGGCATAAAACGCTATCCGCGCTTGGAGCCAGAGGAATGGGCCGGACAATTCAAAAAGCAAATGCAGGAGCAAACCTGTCACAGTCTCCTCCTGAGCGCTGAGAGCTTCTTTGGAACGCCGCAAATCTGGGCCGTCGGACCTGCCGAGGATTTTTTTGCATTACATAAGAAAAAAATTGAGCGTCTGTCAGCGCTGTTGCCCGCGCAAAAAACGCACATAGTGCTGTACCTCAGAAGACAGGACCTCTGGCTCGAGTCGGCGATCGGCCATATCATCCGCTACGAAGGACTTCTAGGCCAAAAAATCTACGAAAACGACGAACAACTCACATCTCTCCTCGCGCCCCACTTGAATTACCTTCGGCTAGTCGATCTGTGGCAGGACACCCTCAAACCCGATAAATTTTCAATCATTCCCTACGAACGCGATGCGCTGGAAAACGGCGATACGGGGCAAGATTTTCTGAAGCGCACCGGGTTAGATAAAATCATAGAAGTGAAAGAAAACATCCCCCGAAAACTTGAAAATCAAAGTTTGAGCGCCGAATGTCTGATTCTCAAGTCCGCGCTTAACAAAACAAAAAAAACGAAGATGCGCGAACGCTCAATTATCGCCATTGTAAACCGCTTGGATAAACGCGAGGACCTACCCCGTACGCGCCACACGATCTCCGAGGACCTCAAAGACCGCACCTTCGAAGCACATAGAGCCGATAACCGCCTGCTGGCTCAAAAATTCGGCGGCCCGACAGGGTCGTTCTTCTCCCTGCCCGAGCACGATCAGGCGCCCAAGCCTGCCCCGGAGAAACCGGATGCCCTTGCTTTGTTTACTGTGCTCCGCGCTTTCGAGAAGGAGTATTATCGCCCCGGGCGCTTTGCCTCTGAAATTTCCCAATTCTTAAAAGGCTACATCCGCAACGAGCACCCGTTTTTCCACAGCAAGATCAAGAGGATTGTTAGACCTCTTCTCCGCAAGAGCGCTTGACCCGATGCCGAATTCATGGCCTCCTGAAGCCACAGCATCAAATATGAATAGAGTTTAAGACCCTTGAAGCTCCTATTACACATAGGCACTCATAAGACGGCCACAACGAGCATCCAGCATTTCCTGACTTTAAATCGGGAAATTTTGGCCTCACACGGCTTTCTATACCCGGAGAACGACGATAGCGCGTATGTTTTTAACTTTCTCGCCTCTCGTATTGCCCTCGGAAAATCTCATGAGACCGCCGACTTTTTAAAAAAAGCACGGGATAAGGCAACAGAATTAAACTGCCACACTGTCGTAATCAGTGCTGAGTCTTTCTTCGCGATGACGGGGTTTTTTATTGATATCCAAAAACGAGGACGCAGCGAAGATTACTGGACACACGAAGCCCGGCTGATCGAAGATTTGAAATCGGCATGCACTGACTTTCAGGACATCACCATCGCCTGCTACCTTCGACCGCAAGACGAACTGGCTGCCTCGCTCTATAACCAGCTGGTCAAGAACACGTTCGGGATCACCTCAAGCTACGAAGACTTTCTGACAAAACACAGGGAAATATATGATTACCAAGCCCATTTAGACCTATGGGCCAAAATCTTCGGTGAACACTCTATCCGCTTGAAAAACTTCCACGAAGTTAAAGACGATGTCATCGGAGACTTTTGCCGATCATTCCTCACAGAGTCATGCTTCACGAACGCCAATTTAAAGACATTCGAGGCAAATACCCGTCTCAACCGCGACGTGCTTGAGGTAAAGCGTTTGTTTAACGCAACCGAACCTGATCCTGCTTTGGCCTATATATCCGCACGCTCATTCCGTAAAATAAACGACCTGTTTCCCGACCAAAAAGGATACCAGATTTTTGCCTTCCAAAAGGTACAGAATGACTTCTTTAATGCCTTTGAACAAGGCAACGCTGTGCTTTCAAAAGACTATGGCCTAAGCCCTCTAAGGGCCTGGTCTGATTCAGGAGAACCGACATATCCCGGGCTTACAGCCGAAAAAACCGCAGAAATCTACCTGAAATTCTGCGACGATCTCTACGCGCCCCGCAACAGGTTGGAACTGATCGCCCGCAGGACGGCCAGATGGATTATGGATAAAATGCCGGGCGGGCAGGCGGTTTTAGGGCCCGTGCGAAGGCTTCATAATAACCTCCGCCTCCGCACCGCAGGCTGGTAGGCCTTGTTTTTACCCCGATAATGCTTCATGCTTCGCGCAATCGGCCTTTTGTCAAAAGGAAACAGGCACATGGGCTACTCTCTTTTTGAAGTTATAACGCTCCGCAAGGATGTCAGAAAGACGCTTCTCGCTCTCTTTGACAAATACCTGACCCCTGATATGCAGGTCTACGATATCGGGTGCGGAGATAAACCCTTCGGGCCCGCTCTTAAAGATCGTGTAAAAGACCACATCGGAGTGGATATTGAAGACGGATTCTATGATTCCGGGCACATCGACATGATCGGCAGTGCCTACGAAGTACCGATTGAAAGCGGCAAGGCCGATGCGGTGATTTCATCCCAGGTGATCGAACATCTAGACCGTCCTCAAGACGCTGTGAAAGAAACTGCGCGCGTTCTCAGGCCGGGCGGCATTTTTCTTATCTCCTTTCCTTTTCTCTATCCAATTCACGCCGAGCCGCACGACTACACGCGCTTTACGGAATATTCGATGCGCAAAATGCTGACTGACAATGGTCTGCAAGTTGCCGAAATGCACCGCATCGGCGGATTCTGGTATATCGCCGGAATGTACCTGCATATGTACCTCAAAACTTTCGACCGCGGCCCCTTGAAAAAGATCAAAATAATCCCGGCTATTTCATGGATTCTGCTCTGGATCATAACGCAAGTGCATAAACTCGAAGGAGCGGTGATGAAAGCGGCCGGAAAAAACCCTGAGGAACTCAGAAAAAAATGGACGGTCAACTACATCTACGTTGCTAAAAAAGAGGTTCAAGTGCAATGAGCCTCTCAAAGCGCCTCGACAGTTTTCTAGACAACGTAAACTGGCTGTCCAAAATTACAGGCGGAAAGTACGAGGCCGCACGTTACATAATCAAATCAAAATTTAAACCGGGCCTCCCCGGCCAAGGAAATTTCGCTCATCTGCCGATCACCTTCCGCAAGCAAGATATGTCCGCGCTGCGCGAAGTCCTGATCGACGCCGAATACGCCTTTCTTAAGCCTTACATAGCCACAAGCCAGCCCATATGTATACTGGATGCGGGCGCACATATCGGCACGTTTGCACTCTGGTGCCTCTCCCAAAACGCTGAGGCCGAAATATACAGCGTCGAGGCGGACCCGAATACTTTCGCAGTCCTTAAAAAGAACATACAGCCGGCAGCGCATTACGGCCACGCTTGGCGAGCGGTCAACCGCGCGGCCTGGAAAGAGGAAGCCGCGTTAAAATTCTCGGTTGCGGGCGACAGCATGAGCCATAAGGTCTCGGATAAAGGCACGATCAAAGTTCTGGGTGCAAATCTTGAAAAGTTTTTTGAGCTAAGCAAATTCGAGCGCATAGGGCTATTGAAGGTCGATATCGAGGGAGCCGAAGAGGCTTTTCTGACAGCGCAACCAGAACTGCTGAATAAGGTGGATATGGTCGTCATTGAGATCCACCCAAAGCTCTGTAACGAACGGACGATACGGTCCCTACTTGCCGAGCATTTTCAGGTCGTTGAGGATATAAAGGGCCGAAAATCCTCCAAACCTTTGCTGTTTTGCCGGAAATACGTTTAATGCAGCCTGAAAATAAAAAAGGGGTAATGAACGCTTTGCTGGCGCTCGAGAACAGGCGCAGCATAACTGGCATAGCGCTTTTGACATCCCAACGCGTATTCCAGAAATCCTTTGGTCTTGTCTCAACCTACTTTCTTGTCCGTGCGCTCACACAGGACGAATTCGGCATGTACAGCTTTGTGATAGGCGTTGCCAGTACGATGACGATTTTCGGTTTCGGCGGTCTTAAAAACGCAATCATGCAATCCGTAGCGCGAGGCCATAGGGGCACATACCGCAAGGCCGTACCTTTGGCATTTTCGGGCTGCATGATTGGAAGCTTTCTAATACTGGGCTTGGCCTACTGGTTCTTTAAAGGCCACGATTTCGCACTAGCAAGTGCGCTGATTATTGCCGCACTTTGCTTGCCCTTTTATGAAGGGTTATCCCAATGGCGCAACATCAAGATCGGCGAAGAGCGTTTCGCAGCTTTCTTCAAACAGGAAACACTATGGCAATTCACGATGCATGCCACTATGGTCGCGGTGGCGCTTCTTTACCCGCATAATATCGCCCTACCCGTTTTAGTCTTTCTGGGCGTCCCAGCCATTCTGAATACAATTTTTACAGTCAAGGACCTGCGCTCGATCAAACCCGAAGAGACAGACGAACCGCAAAGCATTTCGTATGGTCTGCGAACGTCATTTTATGCCGCCTTCAACACTATTGCGGTCAACGCGGACAAACTGTTCCTCTTTGCTTTCATGTCACCGACCGCAACAGCCGTCTTTGTCGCGGCGGAACGCATCCCCGAGGTCTTGCGCAATATCGTGCAGGACGCGATTGCGGCCTACGCCCCGCGCTTTGCTCGCGAGCAAGCGTATACAAAGGAACTCGATAAAGCCCTCAGAGTGGTGGCGCTTGTGATCGGACTAAGCGTTTTCGTGTTCGCCTTTACGCTTCTGCCGTTCGTCTTGACCTTCATTTTCGGTGAGATTTACGCGGAATCCATACCTTATGCGCAGGCGCTGTGCCTGTCCGTGGCGATTGGGAACGCCTCGAATATCCGTTTCCGCTACATAAGATCAAAGCTGGATACGGTAAACTTCGCAAAAATTACAATTCTAACCTCCCTGCTCAGACTGTTAATGTCGGCTATACTGATACCCTTCTACGGTATAGCCGGAGCCGTAGCCTCTGCCTTTGCCTATCGCGTTATCATGACACTGACGGTAGACTGGGTTATAAAGACAAAATACTTAAAAGCTGAATAACCTTGATGGACCAGAACACTGCCATCCTGCCACTCATTACAATTGGTCTAACGGCCTATAACGCCGAAGACACAATCGAAAGCGCTGTTCACTCGGCCCTGGCCCAAACATGGAAACCCTTGGAGATCATAGCTGTTAACGACTGCTCAACTGACCGTACCGGGGAGCTTCTCGATACGCTGGCGCAGAAACACCCCGAATTAAGAATTTTTCATCATCCCGAAAACAAAGGCGTAGCCGCCGCCCGAAACACGATTATTCATAACGCTAAAGGGATTTTTTTGGCTTTTTTTGATGACGATGATCAAAGCGAACCACGACGCCTTGAAAAGCAATATATAAGGATCGTCTCTTACGAGGAAAAATACGCGGGTCAAAGCGAAGTCATATGCCACTCCGCACGGTTACAAACTTACCCGGGCGGACGTGAGCACTATGAAATCACTGCAGGCTGCAACGAAGAAGGCATCTCCCCGCGCGGAGAGGCGATGGCAAAACGGATACTGTACGGGTTGCCTGTCGAAAACGGGTTTGGCTCTATGGCGACATGCGCTCAAATGGCGCGCCTCAAAGCCTATCAGGCCTTAAACGGTTTCGACGAAAACTTTCGTCGTTGCGAGGATACGGAATTCAACGTGCGTTTTGCCCTTAATGGTGGTCACTTTGTAGGAATCGCCGAACCTCTGGTCAGACAAACGATGACCATAGGCAGCGAAAAAACACTGAGCGAAGAAGAAACTTACCATCGCAACATAATAATCAAACACGCAATTTTTATTCGTAACAGCGGAGTCTCCCCCCTATTCTGCGCACGTTGGCTAGAAGCCAAGCACGAATATCTCAGAGGAAGGAAAATAAGCTTCCTGCTGAAAATATCCCGCCTGCTATTCAAATATCCCCGGCTAAGCTACAAGCGTGTAAAATGGGCATGGCCCAATCGCAAATTTAATCAGCAAGCGCAAGCGTTCTACAGGACCTTTTCATGACTGGTCCGCTTATCACTATCGGCATAACCGCCTTTAACGCGCAAGAGACGATCGCTCGGGCGATAGACAGTGCCCATTCACAAGGATGGAGCAATAAAGAAATTCTCGTAGTTGACGATTACTCGTCTGACAAAACAGCCGAAATCGCTCAGCAAAAACTTAAAACAATTCTTTCCGCAAGGTTGATTAAACATACACAAAACACAGGCGCCGCCGGAGCAAGAAATACAATCCTTAAAGAAGCAAAGGGCGACTTTATCGCCTTCTTCGACGACGACGACGAAAGCCTGCCCTCACGCATTGAAACACAATACAAAAAAATAATCACAACTGAAGAAGAGACCAAATCACCGCTCGTACTCTGCTATGCCTCCGGCGAACGCCTATACCCAAACGGATACAAAAAATCTCTGGAAGCGATCGGCTCACATGGCCCAACACCTCTAGGATCAGGGTTAGCCGACCGAATCCTTTTTTTTGGAGGGCCGTCAGAATGGTTTTATGGCTCAGGAACACCAACGTGCTCGCTCATGGCAAGAAAAGCCGTGTTTGAACGTATAGGGGGTTTTGATGAATCGTTCCGGCGCGTTGAGGATCTGGATTTTGCCGTGCGCTGCGCCTTAGAAAACGCCTACTTCGTCGGGTGCCCGGAAAAACTTTTTATCCAGTACGCCACGGAATCCACAGACAAAAGCTATGAAAAAAACTTGCAGGCCGAACTCAAACTGGTTGAAAAGAATAAAAAATACCTCGAAAGTAAAAGCCGTTATATTTACGCTCGGGAGTGGCCCAAAATACGGGCAAGCCACTTCAAAAAGGATTACCTGTCCTTCATTCTAACTCTCGGAAAACTCTGGGTTAAACACCCGGTAGCAGTTTCACGCCATTTAATTGCAACCGGTCCCGCCCGGCTGCGGCACGAACGAAAAATGAACCAGAGGAGCCAAGAGGACTCACTGCACATCCTCGTCTGCTGCCGCGCAATCCATAATATGGCCGGGGGCGTTGAACGTATGGCCAGTGCGCTAATGAACGAAATGGTCGTCAGAGGGCATAAAGTAAGCCTGATGACACTCGACGCTGAAGACGCACAATCTTTCTACCCGCTCAACCCGTCAATAGAGTGGCATAAAATCAACATCGGCAATCCGATAAAAAAAGCGACCTTGAAAGAAAAAATCCGGCGCGCCTTGAAAGTCCGAAAAATTGTAGGCCAAGCCAAACCCGATATTATGATCGGATTTCAAGACGGCCCCTACCTCAGCACCCGCGTCTACACTTTGGGTATGGGCCACCCGATCATTCTTGCCGAGCGGAATGCTCCGACCCGCTACGATTTCATCAACTCCGGCAAATATCGCTATTGGATATACCAGACCTTCCGCTTCGCAAAGGCGATAACGATTCAGTGCGAAAGCTATAGGAAACACTATCCTACCTATCTCCATAAAAGAATCGTGACGATCCCGAATCCGGTATTTCCTGCCGACCCCAAAAATCTGAACCGCCCTAAAACGCGCAAAATTCTTCTCTCGATTGGCCGCCTCGAATATCAAAAAAATTACCCTGTCCTGCTCCGCGCTTTTTCAAAAATCTCGGCGAATTTCCCTGATTGGACCCTGCGGATCATCGGAGAAGGCGCCGACAGAGATACCTTGGAAACGCTGGGCAGAGAGCTAAAAATCAAGAGCCGACTGGAAATGCCCGGTACCACGAACGACCCCGGGGCGGAATACGCTGCCGCAAGCCTGTTTGTTCTGCCCTCTCTTTGGGAGGGATTCCCGAATGTGATGGCCGAAGCTATGGCCCACGGCATCCCTTGCACAGGTTTCGAAGGATGTGCAGGTGTCAGCGATCTGATACAGAGCGGATACAACGGGGAATTGGCAAAAGGTCACAATGACGCAGGCGCACTGGCACAAACGCTTGAAAACCTCATGAAGGAACCAGGTACGCTTGATACCATGGGTAAAAACGCGACGGACAGCATAAAAAAATACGCTCCTGCACAGATATACGATCTCTGGGAAAATTTATTCCGGGATACGGCCCGCCGATGAAAATCCTCTTTGCAATCAAAACCCTGAACCATAGCCATGGCGGCGCCGAGCGCGTCCTCACGGACATATCAGGCGCATTAGCCGGACGTGGGCATGATGTAACCATTCTCACCTTCGATCCCCCCGGCGAAAGGTCTTTCTACCCTCTGTCAGAAAAAGTCCGCAGGCTTGATCTTGCCATCGGCAATGTGGAGCGGCCTTCACAGGTTTTAGAAATTCTCACGCGCATAAAAGCCATGCGAAAAGCCGTAAAATCAGAAAACCCTGAAATCGTCGTGGCCTTCATGCACAGCACGTTTATCCCGGCATCTGTCGGCCTGCTGGGCTGCGGAATTCCCTTGATCGCAAGCGAACACATCGTGCCGGATCATTACCGTACGCGCCTCATGGAATACGCCCTGTTCCTTGCCGCGTCTTTTTTTATAAAAAAAATCACGGTCGTGACGGAGAATGTCCTCAAAACATACCACCCCCTTCTAAGGCGCAAAATGGAGGTCATGCCCAACCCAATCCGTCTGCCCAGCGGAAATAAAGCTGCAACCTCCCGAGAAAAACTTATCCTCAATGTCGGCCGCCTCGACCCGCAGAAAGATCAGGAAACCCTGATCCGCGCTTTTGCTCGGCTTGCACCCCATTTCCCGCAGTGGAACCTGCGGATCGTAGGCGAGGGTAATCTCCGAATACATCTTGAAAATCTGGTGATGGAATTGAATTTAAAGGATCGCATCGCGCTTCCCGGCCTAAGCCAGAATATTGACGGCGAGTACGAAAGGGCAGAAATTTTTGTCATGTCCTCGCTTTATGAATCATTTGGGCTCGCGACAGCGGAAGCCATGGCACACGGTCTCCCTGTCATAGGCTATACCAATTGCCCAGGAACCAACGAGATAATTAAGGACGGAATTAATGGTTTCCTGATCGACCCAAAGGACCGGGTGTCTAGCCTCGAAGCTGCGCTTATAGCATTGATAAAAAACGAGAAAATTAGGAGAAAACTTGGCGAGGGCGGCAGAGAAAGCCTGCGTACTTATACCCTTGAAAACGTAACAACGCTATGGGAAAACCTGCTGCTCAAAAATTTGAAGTAACCTAACCCAACCGCTTTTCAAGATTTTCGACCAGCTTATCCAAAAACGCCTGCGTAGTGAGCCACGCTTGATCAGGCCCGATCAGCGATGCAAGATCCTTGGTCATATGCCCGGCTTCAACCGTCTTTACACAAACATCTTCCAGCGTGTTGCAAAACTCGACCAGCGCCGCATTTCCATCAAACTGCCCCCGGTATTTCAATCCGCTCGTCCACGCGAAGATAGACGCGATAGGGTTGGTCGATGTTGGCTTGCCCTGCTGGTGCTGGCGGTAATGGCGCGTCACCGTGCCGTGCGCCGCCTCCGCCTCCACTGTCTTCCCGTCCGGCGTCAACAGCACAGAAGTCATAAGCCCCAGCGAACCAAACCCTTGCGCCACGATATCGGACTGCACATCGCCGTCATAGTTTTTACAGGCCCACACAAAACCGCCGCTCGACTTAATCGCCTGCGCGACCATGTCGTCGATCAAGCGGTGTTCGTAGAACAGCTTGCGTTTGTCGAACTCCGCCTTGAACTCCGCATCATAGATCGACTGGAAAATTTCGATAAACCTTCCGTCATACTGTTTGAGGATCGTATTCTTCGTAGACATATAAAGCGGCTCGTTCCGCAGCAGCGCGTAATTGAAGCTCGACCGTGCGAACCCTTCGATGGATTCATCCAGGTTATACATCCCCAGCGCGACGCCCGGAGAGGGAAAGTCGAACACCTCCCACTCCTGCGGCTCACCGCCCTTGGGCGTATAGACCAGCTTAAGAACACCCGGCCCCGGAATTTTCATGTCTGTGGCCTTGTACTGATCCCCGAACGCATGGCGGCCGATGACGATAGGCTTCTCCCAGCCAGGAACATAGCGCGGCACGTTGGAACAGATGATCGGCGCGCGGAAGATCGTCCCGCCGAGAATATTGCGGATCGTGCCGTTCGGCGACTTCCACATCTTCTTGAGATTGAATTCCTTGACCCGCGCCTCGTCCGGCGTGATGGTCGCACACTTGATGCCGACTCCGTATTTTTTGATTTCGTTCGCGGCATCGACCGTGATCTTGTCCTCCGTAGCATCCCGGTTCTGGATGGAGAGGTCGAAATACTTCAGGTCCACGTCCAAGTAAGGCAGGATCAGGCTTTTCTTAATGAAATCCCAGATGATCCGGGTCATCTCGTCCCCGTCGATCTCCACGACCGGCGTAGCGACTTTGATTTTTTTTGCCATAACTCATTTCCTTTTCAGATAGACGCGAAATTCTTTTACCACGATTCTCGTTTAGGAAAAATGCGGTTCCTCCGGCGGCGGCGCCACAACCGGGCCGTAATTCCGTTGGTTCAAATCAAGATCGTACGGCCCCTGCCAGCCCGCTTCCCGGTCAAGAACCGCAAAGCCCGAGGGCCAAGGGCCCAAACCGTATGAACTGGCCTTCTTCTCCGCCGGCGCCTTATTCTGCGAAGATTCCGGCCTGCCGGGGTAATCGAAAGCCGCGTTGCGGGATGAAAAGGGATTGGGGGAATGAGCAAGCGTAAAACCCAAATTGGGCACAATTCCGCTAGCCTCCGAAATGATCTTCGCGTGCGGATGGCCCGCCTTCACAGCGGCGCCCAAAAGATCGGCGGGATCGCGCGTCTCTCCCGAAAGCGCATACATCGCGTCCGCAAAACCGAACCATTGATTGAGCGTCTGTCCCCGGTCCTCGACCAACTCATCGGCGGCTTCGACCATTTCGGCCAGTGAAACGCCCTGCCCCGCCTGCCCGCGCTGATAGAACCCATCGCCCAAGGACACGGCTTCCTCATAGACCGCAGGAAATCCATAGCGCCTGGAAACTGCCAAGTCGGGAACCTGCCCCGGCTTGACCACACGCATCTGCAACAACGCCTCCGCATCCTCCCGTTGCCCCAGCCATGATTTCAAAAGAACTTCGAAAACATCGGGGGTGTTTTCCTCAAAAAGGCTGGAATTAACCCCGCCGCGACTCTCCGCGCCAACCACGTGGCCACCCTCGTGTATGGTCACCGCCTGCGCCTCCCGCACCGCATCGGGCCAGAAACCCGTACGGCAATCGTCCAGATTGATCTTCATGACGACGGTGCGAAAACCGCCGGCCCCCTCGAACGGATGCCAGACGCAGGCTTGAGAGCCGGAGCTGTCGAAAACTTCGTTGATCGAGTCCGCTCGGGCGTGAGGAAACTCGGCTGTTAACCGCTGGGCCAACGCATCCCGGCAGTCAGCCCACTGATCTTCTGTATAAATCGCCGGAATGATCCGCAAACGGTCGAACTCGCCCTCGGCTTTACGAACCAGCCACGCGCAAAAATCGGCGGCCTCCTGAACATCGGTGTGTTCCTGCGGCTTCATCCGGCGCGCTCTTTTCTGGGCGGGTCCTTGGCTTCCGGGGCCTGAGCGCTCGAACTGGCCTCGCTTAAAAACAGCGCATGCTCAAGATCCTTGAAAACCGAATAAGCGGGCGATTCATGGCTGGAAAATGAACCATCACGCCTCAGGGAATCATAGGTTTTGAGAACGGCCTCAAGATACCCGAGACGGTTCTTGAGCGGCAATTCGCGGCTGTTCATCACGCGGCTGTCGATCATCGCCTTGATCTCACGCTCGATCTCCGCCTTTTCGGCCTGCATGATCGCCGCCTCGTCAGAGGTCAGGAACCACGCATGAAAACGAGCCTTGAAATCGTGCCAACCCATCCGCAGATGATTGGCGATTTTATCCATGCCGGGGGCCTCAATCTCGCGGATCAATTCGTTCACGGGCCTCTGCCCCGTGCAATAACGCTGGATATCGCCGCCAAAACCCATGCGCAGAGCCGTAAGCGATCCAAGAAGAAAGCCGAACGGCTTGCTGTCTTTCCCCATGCCCCGTGTTGCGATGTTGATTTGCGTAAAGCAATGGTGTTGCTGCCGGAGCGTCAGGCTGCAGACATCAGCAAAAAATGCAAATCCTTCGATCAGATGATCCTCTCCCCGGAACGGATCGCGCCCGGGAACAAAGACCCCGGCCTCCCCGACCCTGAATGTATCATAGAGGTGCCTTGCAAAAACGCGGTAAGACGGATCAGGCAGCGCCAGTTCCCAGTCTATAAACTTGCGCAGATACCCCTCGCCGCCGGCCTCACCGCCATAAACCCCCGAAACCGCCTGATGCAGATAATTCTGATCGGCGGCCAGAACCGCGATGATGCCGGGCACGAGAAACACATGCCGCAGACATTCCAGAAGCTCAAGAAGGTAGGCCGGACGGCAGCGGTCCAACTCGTCGATCAGCAGTATGATCTTGCGTCTGCGCGGATCGGGCTCCGCATCCATCATCTTGCCGACGAACTGCACCAGCCCCGAACGGAAACGGTGCATTGAGTGCATCACAGCATCATGCTGGTCCAGCCGCGCCGAGGCACCCGCACCTGCTCGCTGCTCGTTCCTGAGAATGTAAGGCGAAGCCTCCTCAATCAGCGCATCGAACGACGGAATATCTTGCACCCCTCCCGCCTTGATGACCTGAGTGCGGAACGCCGACACCAGCGCGATGATCGGGTCGCCCGAAAGCTCCGTCTCGCTGGCGTTAAGGTAAACCACGCGCCCACCTTCATCGAGAATCTGACGTTGCCAGTTCCGCAAGAAAAACGTCTTACCCGTCCCATACGGGGCGCTGAGGTTGATCACGAAAGGGTGGTTGATCGAGGAGATGACGGTATTGAGATAAGCAGCTAGCCTGAAACGCTCAAGCCTGTCGTCCCGCCACGCTTCCCAAGGAGACGGAACTGGCGCAAGAACAGAAAGGTTTTTATCGGGTTCGCCGCTCATTATGCCAATCTATAGAGCCTGTCGTTCAAAGGCCAGAATTTCATAATTACATAAAACTCATATTAAATGTCTGTCTTGCCAGTAATATTCGTAAGCTTCTCCTGCTCGTCCAGTAACCCAGAAAGGTTGACCTCCCGCAGGATCGCCTCCTTGGCATCGTCCAGTCGCTCCATCAGCACATCGAGCCCCGGCGCATGCTCGCGCCCGATGAAGGGCGCATCCTTAATCCGCGAGGAATCCATAATATGGCGCACGGAAACCTGCTCGACGGGCCGCGAAAGTACGAACCCCGCCGGACGGCTATCGATAGCGTATAGAAGCCCGGCATTCTCCATCGCACTCAGCAAATGATCGATAATCCTTTTAGGCGTCCGCAACCGCCGCGCCAGACCCTCAGAGGTCCATGGCGCATAACCCCGTCTGTGCGCCTGCCCTATGAGAAGCGCAATCTCCACCGAAAGCCGCCTAAGGTCGATGGAGGCGGGTGAGCGCATGAATTTCCGTGTCACGGCCTCAAGTGGATACTGGTGATAGAATGCGATACTCGCCCCGATCAGGATGATCAGCCACGCGAAATTCAGCCAGATGAAAAAGATGATGCTGGTGACAAAGACGGAATAAAGCTCGGCCAGCCGAGAAGAGGACGCGACGAAATGCGCGAAAACAAAGCCGCTAAGCTGCCAAAGCAAACACGCGCACACCGCGCCGATCAGGGCGGAAATTAGCGAAACCCGGTCGTTCGGCAAAGCCTTGTAGAGAAAAAGAAAGATCATGATAATGAGGGCGTTGGGTAACGCCATGTCGATCACGTCCTTTAGCGGTCCAATGCCGGGAATAACCTCCGCCGCAGCCCCGGCGAAGAAATTCGCCATGATCCCCAGAACGATCAGGATCAGGACAGGGCCCAGCACAACCGCGCTTAGGTAATCACTGAACCGCCGCACGAGCGGCCTGTGAACTTCCACACCCCAGATTTCGTTGATCGAAGCCTCGACCTTGCTGACCATCGAAACGATGGCATAAATAAGGAAAACAAGACCCACGGACCCCAGGACGCCCGGATCGACCCGCTCGACGAGGTTCATGATATAGTCGGTAATCTCCACTCCACGCTCGCCCATCGGGCTCAAAAAGCTCTGCAAACTCTCTTTAAGCTTGTTGTGGTACTCGAAGGATTTAAGAACGGAGAACACGATCGCGAGCGTCGGCACGATGGAAAGCAGCGTGGTATAGACAAGGCTGGTCGCCCGCAGCGTGATCCGGTCTTCATAGATGTCCCAGAAAATCGCGTAGAGAATTCGAAACGCATGGACAAAAAACCCCTTCCACCAGGGCATGGTGCGCAGATCGTCATAAAACAGGGTTTTTTTCAACCCTCCCTTAAGTCCTGCAATACCTTGATTCTCCACCGGAAACGGCCTCTCATGAAACGATAAAAACCGAACGCTCCATTCTCGCACAAACGGGAATCGACTTCAATTTCATTGTAAAACCAAGGTAATAGCTTAAGGAACGGTTAAAAAATCAAGGCCCTTGCGTCTCCGTACGCTCCCCGACCTCAACCCGCATCTCGTCGCTGTTCGCGCGGATTTCCGGGACGTACATCGCATGCGTCTGGTTCGGCATAGCGTGGAAGGTTCCCGGCACCTCGGCCCGCAACTCATACCGGATCAAGTGCTTCCCTTGCGTCAGGCGAGATATGAAAAACGCCGCCTTCTGGTCGCGGAACTCCTGATAAAGGTAGCCCTGCCCCCCTGTCTCGTGACCCTGTGCGTCGAGGGTCATGAACCAGCTTGAACCGCTCTGCACCTCAACGGCTTCCAGCCCGGCGGGCTTGTAATCCTCGCTGACCAGATATTCATAGTCGTTTTTGGAATCCAGCAGGATCTCAACCCGGATACGGTCACCGCTATTGACCTTCTCGCCGTCCTTGAGCGGCTTCCAGTCCTGCGCCAAACCCTTCATCAGCGTTTCCTTGACCGACTGCACGAAATACCGCCGCTCGACGAACACCTCGTTCCCGGCCTTGGTCACCGGCTCCTCCAGAGTGAAGAACTTTGTGTAGGCCGAGGCATACAAAGCCCCCTTGCCGTTCATCACGATCTTGACGGTGTTTTTCCCGTCCTTAAGTTTATCCGCCGGAATATCAATGGTCCGCCCGAACGTGAAGACGTTGCTCGGATCAATTGTACCTTCGCGCACCGCTTCTCCGTTCACGAGAACCTGATACGAATAATCCGGGGCCAGTTCCTTGGAGGCCTTGAGATAATCCGCCAGCCCCAGAATGGCAATCGCCGTATCCCGCGTGTTGCTCCAGCGCGCCCCGCGACGATTCAGACTCATCCATTTGACGGCAGGGTCCAGAACCGCACTGTCCGGCTTGATATTGGAAAGCGCCTTGATCGTGAACGCCGTGGACTCGATCCCGCCGTCGCTCCAGCGGTAATAAAGATCAGACTTGCCCCAATGAGCTGTGCCGTTCTCCTTGTCTTCGGAGATGCCGTTCAGCAGATTATCCGCAAGAACGGCCACACCCTGCGGATTGTCGCCGCGCTTATGCTCCGAAAGCGCAAACATCGCCCGCGTATAGGGGTTCAGCGCGTCCCGCTTCTCCCATAAGACCTTGCGGTATTTCGTCTCGAATTTACTGCTCGATCCCGCCTCGGCCAGCGCATGCAGCATCCACGCCAGCATATCGGGGTTGTTTTCCTCCTCGACAAGCTGCAATTGCAGGAACCTCACCGCCCGGTCGATCGCATCGGGCTTCACATTCCCGCCCGCTTGCTTCGTGAGGCTCAGGCCCCAGAGAACATACGCCGTCATGTAACGGTCGCTGTCGCCCTCTTTCCACCAGCCCCATCCGCCGTCGGAATGCTGGAAATCATAAAGGCGCTTCAGCCCCTGATCCACCATGTCATCTAGCTTGGCATAGCTAGCGTCGGTGCGCTTCTGCGGATGCCCGTCAGGATCGTTGCGCGGCTCCAGAACGTCGCTCATATAAGCGGCGATGTCATGATCGGCAATCCCCAGATCGCGCATCGTCTTGCGCACGATAATGGCGGGCAGGAAACGGCTCATCGTCTGCTCGACGCACCCATACGGATAGTCGGCCAGGTACGGCAGCGCGTCCAGCAGCCCGGCGGCCAGAGAGGGCGCAAGGTTGATCTGCAACGATGTGCTCTCCTTGATCCGCTCCTTGGGTATGTCGAAGACAAGCTCCGCAATCTTTTCTCCACCATCAGCTTTTAATACGGTCGATTGCGCCAGAAACTTCTCGATCCCGTGCGGAATAACCGGATAGGTCTTCTCCATCGCGTCCGCCGCCTTGGCTGATCGCGCCTCGACTGTGACCTTGGCGTTGCCCGCCTTCTGCGCCGAAACCGCCCAGTCCACACGCGCCTGACCGTGCGCGGGCACCTCGACCGGCCCCATCTCGCCCTTCATGAACTGCCCGTCCCGGTAAATCCCGGTCACGACCAACCCCTCGACCTTAATTTGCGGCGTGACCGTCACGGCCTCCTCGCCCATATTGTCGATCAGGGCGGAAACGGCCACAAGATCGCGCTCCGTGAAGAAACGCGGGGCCTGCAACCGGATCATCAGCTCCTTATTCGATTTAACCTCATGCGTCACGGTGCCGACCGCCGTTTCCTTGGTCACCGCCCGCGCCGTCAGCCGCCACGTGGTCAGGGAATCCGGAAACTTGGCCTTGATCGTCGCCTTGCCGTTCACATCCGTCACGACGGAAGGCAGCCAGATCACGGTGGAACGGAAATCGGTCCGCAACTGCGGTTCCGGGCCTTGCGGAGCTCCGCCCCCAGCCTCGTCCCGCCCCGCAACCTTCTGCCGCGCCATCATCTTGTTCTCTTTCATCGGACTGGCAGCATCGGCCTCCATACTGACCATAGCGGATTCCATCGGTGCCGCCGCCGCAGGAGGCGCCGCCATATTCGACGCCATGCCCATCGAGGAACGGCTATCCATAACCGCACCGCCGAATTGGGCCTCTGCCCCCTCCTGAAGGGTTATACCTGCCCCATCATCCTTGCCGCCGACCTGCTTCTTCAGCTGATCGAGTTGCTGCGGCGTGGTCAGGTTGCCGCTCGGATCTAAAACAAGATTCACGAACTGCCGCTGGTAAAAGCTGGTGTTCGTGGCGATGCCATTATACTTTTTGTCGCCATAGAAAAACTGGCGGATATCCTGCGCCAGTTCGCTCTGGATGTAATAAACCGAAGCATCCGTCAGCCCGATGGCGATCTCCCCCGAAACAGGCTGGCCCTTGCCATCCGTCACCTCGATCTCGAACGTCCCCTCCTGCTGCGGCTCGTAAACCGCCTTGTCGGACGTCACCTTGACATTGAGCAACTTGTCCTCCGGCGGCACGATAATCTGCACCGCGTTCTGCTTGAGCTGATACTGGTCCACGGTTTCAGCCTGCAGGAAGATGTTGGGCGTGTACTTATCCGTGATCGGAATCTCGACCAGCTTGACCGTCCCCTTCATCTCGAACAATTCATAACCGTAAAGCTCGTCGCTCTGCTGCGCGAACATAACCCAAACTCCGGGCCGATCCGTCACGATCATCGCCTGCGCCGTCTCGCCGGGCTTATAGGTGTCCTTTTCGGTAATGATCTGCAGCCCGCTATACTGATACCCGATATTCACCGCCGACGGCTCACACACAAAGATATACGTGCGCCCGATCACCTCATTCCCTTTATCGAACCCGGTAAAGCGGATTTCGTAATACCCGTTCTCGCTCGGCTCGAACTCGAACTCCGCTTCGCCCTTCTCGTTGGTTTTAACGAACTTGGTGAACAGCTCCGTTCCATCGTAACCGGAAGGCTTGATCACCTGATTGTTCTGAATGACGGGTTCCCGCCACCAGTTGCGCAAAACCGTCACCTTACCCTCGACGCCCACGGGCGCCTCGTTCGCGGTCAGGGTGCGGATGGTCACACGCGCCTTGTCGCCGGGGCGGTACAGGCTTTCCTTGGGTTCAAGAAACGCGAAGAACGCGTTCTTAGTGACCTTTATATCGCTCGTGCCCCTGATCTCACGGCGGCTCTTATCCACCACGCGCACCTCGATATGATATTGCAGGTCGTTAGCGGAATCCTTGGGCGTCTCAACGCTGAAATGCGCTTTGCCGTTGGCGTCCGTTTTGATTTTTTTCTGTACCATCAGCTGGCCGTGATAGCCGTAATTGTTATAACGCGGATACATATCCTCGTAGAACCACGGATACGGACGAACAGGCCAGTAGAAATAATTATAAGGCTGCTGGTAAACCAGATACTCGACCTCGGCCTCCGCCACAGGTCCGCCGAAGTAATACTGCGCGTCAACCTCGACCTCCAGCGTATCGCCAAGCCGGTAAGCGTTGATCTGCCCCTCCACGGCCTCTTTCTCTTTCGGCTTAACATTCACCGTATATTCGGGAAGCTTGTATTCCTCCAGCCGGAAGAGCTGCGCCCCGGCGAGATGCTGGCCATTCTCCTCGCTCAGCAAATTCATGGAATAAGGGCCGAGCACGGCCTTTTCATCGAGAACGATCTCGCCCGCGAACGCGCCGTAATCGTTGAGGGTGAAAACCTCTTCCTTCACCATCTGCCCCTGCGGGTTATAGATCTGCGCCTTCACGCGCTTACCCGCATGAACTTCAAATCCGCCCCCCTGCGGACGGCGCAAAATCCCCTTGAAGGAAACCGTCTCGTTGGGCCGATAAGCCGGACGGTCGGCAAAGGCGTAAAACCACCACTCGCCCTTGTTGTTATAGGAATTGCGGTAATAGTTGTTCTGGACGAAAGCCTGTCCAGCCTTCTCGTCAGAAACCACCGCAAAGACGCTATGCTGGCTGTAATATTCCGGCGCATCCTTAGCATAAATCAGGTCGGTGACCAAAAGCCCCTGTGCGTCCGTGACGCCCTCGCCCTGCTCCCAGCGCATTTGCCCCTGCGCGTCCTGATGCGAATACACATACTTGACCGTCGCGCCGCCAAGCGGCTTCCCGGTCCCGGCATCCGCCGCCCAGAACAACGCCTTGTCCCGCGTGGTCTTGGTCATCAGCGCGACATTGCTGACCAGAACAAGGTCGTAAACAGTCAGCGACCCCGACTGCGCCTTGAGAATATAGGCCCCGACCGGAAGAGTACCGTCCTCGGGCTTCATCTCCTGCCCGTCCTCGCTCAGCTTCCAATAAGCAAGGCTGCGGCTCTCGCCGCGAGGAATATGCTTCCCGTCATCCGCCAGTGCCCGCGTCCATTGCGAGACGATTTTAGCACTGGCCAGTTCGCCGGGACTCTCCTGATACCGCCGCAGGATATCATGGTAACCCGACATTCCCTCGTTGGGCGCGTCCAAGCGAACAGTCTGCGCCATATCCACACTGTAAAGCGTAAACTGAACCTCTTTGACGTTCCGCCAGTTGACGTTGATCTGAACCTGACTGCCCGGAACAAAGGTCTGATAGTTGCTGACATTCAGGACCGGAGCGGTGATGTATTCTACACGGCGCTTGATATCGTCCAGAAACTGCGACTCGCCGGGTTTATACTTGCTGGAGAAATCCCGGTAAATCTGTACGGCCTTAACGAAATCCTGCCGGTTTTCGTAAAACATGCCCATCTGGTAGAACGCATCGTCCGCCCACTCACTCGCGGCGTAATCCTTGATGATTTTTGAAAATTGCTCGACGGCACGCTCCTGCAGCTTCGCATCCCCGGCATAATTGGACATATACGCCATCCCGAGCCCATAGTGCGCCCGCGCTTTATCCTCATCGCTCTGGGCGACCTTCAGGATCTCCTCGTAAAGCACCTGAAGCCCGATATTACCCTGCTCGGGCTTCGGAGAAGGCGCAACAACCCGCTTACCCTCAGGCGAGCCCAGCCGGATCGGCTGTATTTCCGTATAATACCAGCCCCAGCGCGTCGTGATAAAATCGGCGAGCTGAAAACTGATGGAAATGAATTTCGCCCGCGCCAAGTCAATATCCGTCGAACCCGCCCACCAGTTACGCGCGGCATCCAAAGCCTGCCGCACTTCCTGCTGCTTGCCGTAAGGATCAGACTCGACATATTGCATGGCCAACGCGACCTGTGCTTCCGCCCACCAGCGGTCCTGCTCCTTGCCTGCGATGATCGTCTGGAGATTCTGCTGCGCCTTAAGAATGTGATCCTGCGCCTTTAGATGCAGGACGGAACCAGACCATTTAAACAGCACTTCCCGGCCCAAATCCTCGCGCTCCGGTTTTTGCTCAATAAACTTGCCGAACGCCTCAAGCGCTAACTGGTAAGACTGCTCGTCGTAATATTTCCGCGCCTGCTCTATATCCTTTTCGGTATAGGCCGCCGCAGCCCCGGCCCAAAGGAACATCAGGAAAAAAACATAAAAAGGCGCAAATCTCATGGCTCAAATCCGTTAAAAAATGAATGGTCCGGCTATAGGACGATACTACAACAATAATCCTTGGAGAATTTTTAATCTTCGAGATCAATTACGGCAAAGTCAAGCAGCGCAAAAATTAAAGGGTCGCCTATTTCACTTTTCCTTATGTCCCTGCTATATCTCAAATATGAAACGCATGATCATTGCAACGACGATAACATTGTTTCTGGCTGGAATGTGGGCGTTTGCTAGCAGTAAACCGACAGTTCGCACTTTCAAATCCCAAAAAGCCTCTTTCAAGCTGCACACCGTCTCTGCCGAACTCCACCACCCCTGGGGCTTGGCCTTTTTGCCCGGCGAGGGCGGTTACATGGTCACCGAACGGCGCGGAAAACTCTGGCATATCGCCAAGGACGGCCAAAAGACCGAAATCAAGAACGTACCCATCGTCTACGCCGAAGGACAAGGCGGTCTTCTCGATATCCTCGTCCCGCCGGACTTTAAGGACGGCGACTGGATTTATTTCACCGCCGCGATCCCCGACCTGCAAAACCCTGATATCGCCGGGACGGAAGCGTTCCGCGCCCAGCTTTACGTAAATCAGGCCCGGCTGGATAAGGTGGAGAGCATCTTCCAACAAAAACCCAAGGTCGAGAGCGATATCCATTTCGGAAGCCGCCTCGTCCTTGCGCAGGACGGAACGCTTTTCGTCTCGGCCAGCGAACGCGGCGATAAGCAAGAGGCGCAGAACCCTCAAAACCATCTGGGAACAGTCGTGCGGATAAAGACGGACGGCACAATCCCCGAAGACAATCCCTTCATAAATGACCCGAATATTCTCCCGGAAATATACAGCTACGGCCACCGTAACCCGCAAGGCATGACCATGCACCCCGAAACAGGAGAAATATGGGAAGTCGAACACGGCCCCCAGGGCGGCGATGAAATCAATATCCTGAAACCCGGCGCCAATTTCGGCTGGCCCGTCGCAACTTTCGGCCGCAACTACGTGATCGGCACGAGAATCTCGGAACATACCACCCTGCCAGGCATGGAAGACCCGATCTGGCAATGGACGCCCTCCATAGCGCCCAGCGGCGCGGCATTTTATACAGGGGAGAAATTTTCTGAGTGGAAAGGCAACCTCTTCGTCGGCGCACTGGTTCTCCGCCACCTTGAGCGCATGGAAATTGAAGGCCACAAGGTCACTCATCGTGAAATCCTGCTCGAGGATTTCGGCAAACGCATCCGCGACGTCCGTAACGGGCCGGACGGCCGCCTATATCTGCTGACCGACGAGCAAAACAGCGAGCTTTTACGCCTCGAACCTTTATAAAAAATATACTTTGCATCACAGAGTATTAGGCTCTATAATCGTTATTGAGAGTGCGTTTCAAGCCTATCAAATTTTCATATCACGAAAAATTACTTTGCAATACAGAGTAGCTGCGTGCTAGTCTGATTCTAGGCTGTTGAAACAGCCAATCAGACCATATCACGAGGTACGCTATGTGCGGTTCACTGCTCACTCGTCGTCTGTTCATACAGATGACGGCATCGGCGACTGTTGTCCTGAGCGGACAGATGTTCCTGCCCTCCCTCTCTTACGCGGCTCCGGCTTCCGGCAAGCGTTATAAAGGCCCGAACGTCATCGTCATCCGCTACGGCGGCGGCGTAAGGCGGCGCGAAACCATCGACCCGGAACACAGCTTCAGCCCGTTTTTGCTCCACCGCCTGATTCCGAAGGGCACGCTTTATAGCAATATGAGCATCGCCGACATACCCGAAAACGAAACCAGCCATGCACAAGGCACCATCAATATAATGACGGGCCGCTACCTCGCCTATAACACGGAGGGTACCAGAATCCCCGGCGAAGCGCTCAAACCGACCGTGCCGACGATGTTTGAATATTTTCGATCCGCTTACGCGCTGATGCCACACGAATGCCTGATCATCAACGGCGAAGACCAGATTGCCGACGACGGCTTCCATATGAACCTCCATAAAAACTATGGCGTCGCCTACCGCTCTGAATTACTCAGCCCCAACCGCTTTCAGGCGTTCATGCTCCAACTCAAGCTGGAGGAAAATGGAATGGACTCAAAGACGCGGGAAGCACTTCAAAAACAACTCGAAGATCTCAAAGCGCGCACGCCCGAGTTTTTGCCCCCTGAGAAATATCATCCGCAAATCCGCAAATTCTGGCGGAAATGGCGCGCGTATTACGGTGACGACAACCTGAAGCAACCGCGCGGCGACCGCCAAACAACAGAACTCTCCCTGTGGGCGCTGCGCTATCTTCGCCCCAAACTGATGATGGTGAATTATCAGGATACGGACTTCGTGCATTGGGGAGTCAAAAGCCACTATACCCGCGCGATCTCGACTATAGATCAGGGGATACAGAGCATCGTAACAGCCGTAGAAGCCGACCCGTTCTATAAAGACAATACTGTCTTCGTGATTGTCCCCGATTGCGGGCGAGACAATAACCCTCTCATGGACGTTCCCTTCCAGCACCATTTCAACTCACCCTCCACGCGGGAAATCTTTGCGCTGCTCTACGGGCCGGGGATACAAAAAAACACGATCATAAAAAAGCCAACGGACCAGAGTGCGATCGTATCGACCGTGGGCGCCCTGATGGGTTTCAAAACAAGAATGAGCGAGGGAAGCGCTCTTGAGGAGGCGTTAACATGATCGCAAAAGCGATGATTTTAAAGCAATCCCCGCCGAGAACAGTAAGAACGGCTTTAGCAAGAACCTTGACCCTCATAATGGGCTTCCTCTGCTGCTGGACGCCCTTGACCGCTCCCCTCCTGACGGGCTGGCTCAACCGCTACATGCGGCACTGCGCGGTAAAAGTCTGGGTTAAAAAAAGCAATCTGAACGACAAGGATGCCTTTTATCAGGACGAGGAAAATTCATCCCTCAAGCTTTGGCCGAAATGGCTGTATGCAAAAACGACGAGCCAACCAACCGACAACACCCTCACAAGAGCCCTGCGCAAGATCAAAAGCGTCGTCGGGTGCCTCTGGCGGAATTATCAAAACGGCCTCATGACTATATTCAATACATGGGCTCTCACCCTACCCCTCGGCTTCTGCTGGCTGTGGATGTGGTGGGCCGGATGGAACAATACCTTCGCGCGCGCATACGAGGAGGAAGGTCTAGCGCAGAGCGTACTGTTTCTAAGCATGCTGGCCTTCTGCGTCCTGATGCTCTATCTCCCGCTCGCACAGGCGCGACAAGCTATTCAGGGAAGATGGCAAAGCTTCTTCGATATACGCGCCATCCGGGTAGTCGCAAGACACATCCGCTTTCGCCTTTTCCTGTTGGCGCTGTCTTATGCTCTGATCGGCGGAATTATACTGATCGGGAGCAAAGCGATCTTGGCAAATTTCAACCAGATTTATGCCGTGGATATACACGATGTAAAAACAATGGAGCAAAAACTATTTCTGCACTTTCTGGGCATGATCTCGATCTTTTACTTGGGCTTGCTTCTGGTTAAGCGAATGAACGCTCGTGTTTATGCAATAGGCGTTATCAAGGCTCTGCAATCAGGGGCTCTGAAACCCGAACACCTAACGCCCTATGAGCGCAAGATCTTGATCGACCGATTAGGCTATAAACAAGCCGCACCTAAAAAACGTGGACCTCGCTGGAGAGGCGCACTGACTTGGCCGCTTAAAAAAATCGGAGTTGTGCTCTTAGTGCTCGCAACTTTGGGAGTATGGGGCGGTCTGGTCTCGACGCTTTATTTCGCACAATTCATGAACCACAGCTACCCCGACTGGCTGAACCTGCCACTGATCCAGATGCCCTACATCCGGGTGCCGGAAATCAACCCCGGCTAGACAGCCTGAGGTATGAATTTCTCAATATTGATCGCGCCGTTTCGAACCGTCATGAACGAAGCCTCCGGCACGGGCGTCCAGTGATCGCTCAGACGGTCCAGCGGCTCCGAAACCACGACAACGGCTTTATCCGGCCATTCGCTCTTCTTGGCTGTACCGCCGACATCGACGACCCGCGCCATATCCTGCGTATAAAACTGCGTACGAACCGTCGCGCCGGGGGTAAAATAGCGCATCGTATAAAGATTTTCCCCGTCCGTGACGGAGGCCGAGAAACTCAGGTCCGGCTTCATCCCTGCATCTTCCTGCGCCCGGATCAACCGCCCGATCATCTTTTCGAGCGCCGCTTTTGGATTGTCCTGCAAGCCGTAAGTCAGGGCGAGATAAAAACTCGTCTCGCTATCGGTATTCCCCCGGATCATCGGGTACATATCCTCATGCACCTCGTTCTGCAAAGTTCGCTTGAGTTTTGAAAACCCCTCGACGTCGCCGTTATGCTGAAACAGCCAATTCTTATACTTGAAAGGGTGCGAATTGTTCCGTTGCACCCCGCCCTGCGTACTGGCCCGGACATGCGCGAAGAAAATCCGCGCCTTGGTTTGGGCGCACAATTCGTGCAGATTCTGGTCGTTCCACGCGGGCATGGCATCCTTAAACAAGCCGGGCTCGGGCCTGTCCGCATACCAACCCACGCCGAACCCGTCGCCGTTGGTCGTCCAGATGCTGCCGTCATCCTTATATTGCAAGGTGGCGTTAATGCTCTGCTCGACAAGCGAATGAGCGGGCTTGGTAACCAGCCGGTCCAGAAAAATCGGTTCTCCGGTATAGGCGATCCATCGGCACATCGTAATAACTCTCTTTTATTCAGGTTTGGCCGCCGCGTCCTGAGTGGCCTCGAACGCCTTGATATCAGACTCCGCCACCGGAACGCAATCCACGGCCAGAAGCTGCGGATAGATTTCCCAGTTGCGGATGATAAATTTCCCGCGCGAACCGTAACTTGTGACGGTGCATTTGTTGATATCGTTCTGGATCCCCGCCGTCACAAAATCCGGGTAAAACAGGTTCCAATTATGCCAGAGGCTCCAGATATGATGAGCAATAGAGGGCTTGATGCGGAAATAAAACCCGTCCTGATCCGTGCAGCGGATCTGCTCGCACCCCTGCGCGGAAAAAACGTTCCCCAGCGGGTCGATTTCCTGAGAACGACCCAGATAGATGACCTCCCCCTTGCGGTAACTGGTCAGCATCCGGCTTGTATCCCAGACCATTTCGACGGTCAGCGAAATAAGAGCCGGCAGAATCCAGAGAAACGCAAGCGTGGACAAAACCATAAGCCCGCCGCGCTTTTTGACAAACACACGGTCGCCGTCTTGATCGGCAACATAAACGGCTTTGTTCCAAAGCCTGCGGTAAAGCCGAAACGGCGCACCCGCCCACGGATGCGAAAAGACAGGATAGAGAACATGGCTATAAAGCCACCCGATCGTCCCGGTGACTTGGTTATAGGCTTCAACCGTATCGCCGATCTGCTTACTCACCTGCCCGATGCCGGAACGCTTCTCCTTAAGCCGCCTTGCCTCGCCGATCTCATCGGAATTTTCCTGAAGCTTCCGGGCACGGCGTAGCAACTCCTCGGCTGCGTTATCCTGATCGCCCTGCCCGGTCATTGAGTCCTCCCCGACGGTTAGGCCGCGCCTTTTTTGGCGGGGGCAGCATCACGAACCTGCGGATGCACCACCCGGAGCGTCTGGGTCTTGGAATCATAGATGACCTCCATAACACCGTGTGCGCTCTCGGCCTCCAGCATCGTATTGGCAACGGCGGGATGAATCTGAGAGGCGAAATACCCCGGAATTCCCCGCGCCCCGTTAGCCGGATTGTACTGATCCTTGCAGAGCGCCCGGAGGGAGTCCGGCGTAATCTCAACCGTAAGATCCCGCCCCTGCGCCTTGATCTGGGCGTTCAGCTTCATGATCTCGCGCGTGGCGATCTTTTCGATGACCGGCAAGCCAAGGGAATTGAAACAAACGATATTCTGGCGCCCGTTGAAACGGTTGAGAAACTCGGGACGATAGGTGTTATCAAGCTCGCGCGTGGTTTCCGCGACCGCATCCTCGAAACTCATGGCCGGGTCGAGGAAATTCTTCTGCCCGATATTTGTGGTCATCAGAATGATCGCCTCGCTGAACGAAACCGTAAGCCCCCGGTTATCCGTCAGCCGCCCGTCATCCAAAACCTGGAGGAACACGTTGAAAATGTCCGGGTGCGCCTTCTCGATCTCGTCGAACAAAATGACGACGTAAGGATTCCGGCGCATGGCGTTGGTCAAAATGCCCCCCGCCTCGTAACCCTCATACCCCGGAGGGGCGCCGATCAGCTTCGCCACCGCGTGTTTCTCCATATATTCCGACATATCGAACCGCAACAACGCGCGCTCGTCGTCGTGGAGCGCTGCCGTGAGCGCCTTCGCCATCTCCGTCTTGCCGACGCCCGAGGGGCCGAGGAACATGAACGCCGCCTGCGGCTTGTTGGGATCTTTAAGACCCACCCGCGCGACGCGCACCGCATCCGCCAGCTTCTTGACCGCATGGTCCTGCCCGTAAACGCGCCCAGAAAGCGTTTCATCCAGATTGATCAGCTTCGCGCGTTCGTCCTGATTAAGCTTATTGGCCGGAATCCCTGACAAAGAGCTAAACTCGTGCAGCACATGATCGGCGGAAAGCTCAAGCCCTTGGTTTATCTCCCTCGTCATGGCGTCAAACGCCTGCTTGTTTTTCTCAATAGCCTTCTGCAACTGGTCCATTTCCGCCTTGATGGCGTTGACCTTTTCAGATTCATATCCGGCGGCGGCGGTCTTTATATTAAAGGGCTGGAACCCCGCCTTACCGGCTTCAGCCTTCTCTTTGAGTTCGCTTTCCGCACTCTCGCGCGCTTCCTGATCCTTCTTGCGCTGTTCCTCAAGACGATCTTCAAGGTCTTTCAAGGCCTCCTCGCCATCCGTCTGATTCTTATAAATTTTACGGAGGCTTTCCTGCTTGGCTTGCCACTCGGAACGGATGATCTCGATTTGGCTGGCCAGCATCTCGCTCATTTTCTTAAGCTCGTCCGGCGTCTTGGCAGCAAACGCAGAGATATTCTCGCCCTTCTGCGCCCGGGCAATCAACGCAAGCTCGCGCTCCTTTTCATTCAGCTTGGGCGGACGCGCATGCGCCTCCTGCCGGTATGAAGTCAGCGCCCGGTCGAGCAGGTTCAGCGTACGCTCAGGCTGCGCCCGGCTAAGGCTCATCTCCCGTACACGGTATTTCCATGTCAGTTCGATCGCGGTTTCGACGGCCTCATCCGAAACCGGAATCTTATGATGATCCTCAAGACGCTTGACCGCCTCGCTCACAATTTTTTGGAGCGCCTCGCGGCTCGGCTCCTGCAAATCCAGCATCGTGAAAAATTCGCCGATATTGGAATGACACTTAAGCACGATCTCCAGATGCTCGTCGCGCGACTCAAAGATCGCTTGAAACTTGCCTTGATCCAGCGCCCGCATAAGCGCGTTGATGAAATGCGTGCACCCGTGGTTGCGCGTCGCCTCGATGAAATCCCTCATATCCTCAATGACCAGAAGCGTATCGGGATAGCGGGAGAGGCGGCGCAAGACATTCTGAAAATTCTCGTTCATCGCCGCCGGATCGCCCGATGAAAACAGCCCATCCGTATCTAGCCAAAAGAGACGCTTGCTCAAAATGTCAAACGGCGTCTCGGGATCGGCCTTACACGATTCAAGTTCAAGGCACAGCGCCGTACATCCAACGCCCCCCGGCCCAACGAGCAAGACACTGTTCGCCTTGTCGCGCATCAAAATGCGATTCAGCCGCTTGACCTCATCCTCCCGCGCCACCAGCTTAAAGCCGGGAAACCGCGCAAGGTAATCGCTGCCGCGTATGAGAAAATTCTGGCTCGAACCGTCGGGCATGGCCGCTGTCCTTTCTGAGAGCGTTAAACGAAAACCCGCTTAAATCTTAAACGGATTGGGCGGCGCACCAGCGGCCGATCCGCTCTCACCCTCATCCGAAGACGAAGATTTAGACGTTCCGGCCTTCCCGGCGACCACATCGGCGGCAATCGCAATCGACTCCTTCACATCTTCCTGAACGTTCTTGGCGGTCTCCTCAAGGCGACCCAGAAGATCCTTGGTCTCCTTAAGCCCCTCGCGGGTGATCGTGGTCGCGGTGCGGATGACTTCGCCGTACTGCTCAAGCCCCTGCAGAGCCTTGGTAAGCTCGTTGTTCTGCTCGTGCGTGCCAAGAGCCAGACGAATCACTTCCTTCTGCGAAAGATCCTGCGTCTTCGTATTCATACGCTCCAGCGACATGCGCGCCATTTCGGAAGACTCACCCAAGGCGGCGGCGGAAACCGCCTGCAACACGGTGCTGAGCTGGTCGGCTACGCCCGCCACGCCGGAGCTATGGATTTGCCGCGTCTTGTCGATCTGGCTCTGATTGCCGTCCTTCATCGACTTGATCCGGTGGTTGGCATTCGTCAACTCCGCCAGAACCGTGGTCGTGTCATAAGACGAAGCGTTCAGCGCTGAGATGTAATTCTCAAGATCGCGCTTGTCCCGCTCGCGGTTCATCTTCGCTATGTCGCTCTCCTCGGTCGCCTCCTTAGCGGTCAGCTCCTCCCGGTATTTCTCGTTATCGCCGTGCGCCTTCTTGGTCGCGTCGTTGAGGATCGCGTAGATCTCCCGCATGGAGTAATTAGCCTCAAGAAGATTGTCGATCTGCTTGTCCATGCCGACGAAATGCTCGGAGATGCTGGAAACCCGCTGCTCCGTCGTGTTGACGAAATTCTGCGCCGCCTGCACCAGATCTTGCTGCCGCTGCTTATGCTCGTCGGAGCTGATATCCAGCAATTCGCGAAGCTTCGCCTTGGCTTCAATAAATTCGGGATCGAGATTGGAGGCACGGGGCTGCGCCTTCGCAGTCTCGGCAATCTTTTGCGTCAGGTCACTAAGCGAACCGCGCTTTTCCGTAAGCTGCATCTCCAACTCGGCAATCTTCTTCCGCGAATTTTCCTTAACGGGTCCAAAGCCAAACAGCGACTTGTCCTCACCCAGATGCGCGATTTGGACTTGCGTCTGCTTGATCGTTTGCTCAAGCGAGGCCAAGTCTTTCTTCTGCTGCTCCAGAAGCGCCGCCAGACGCGCCTCCTCCTCCCGGTCCATCGCGATCTCACGGAAAACATCGAACGTCAGGCCGTTCATCCGCAGCTTGTAAACGGAATCCACGATATCCGTCAGCGGCGAAATTTTATCCTCAAAAGCCAGAAGCGCAGTGTTCAACTCATCATAAACCTGCTTCAATTCGCTGAAGGCCTCAGTATCGGTCAACGCGATAATCTGCTGCGCCATGCGCTTGCGCTCAAACTGAAGGTATTCCTTGAACAGCTTGAACGCCTCAAGCTCCTCCTTTGCCTGATCCTTGTTGTCTGCGAAAGCAAGAATTTTGGTCACAGCCTCCATCTTGGCTTCAGGGGTCGAATTGGGATCAAACATAACCTTGTAAAACGGGTTTTCCTGAATGTTCGCAAACTTCTTGGACGAAGCCGCGTCTTCCGGCTGCGCCTTATCCTTGCTGGAGGCCGTCTCCCGGCGCGAGGTCGCGCGGGCCTGCTCCATCATCTGCTCGATATCGGTCTTTTGCTTCTGCGCGCCTTTTGCACTGCCTGACGTCATGATGGTCCACTCCCTTTGACTACTTGCCTGTCCGAAAAATCCCTTCTTGTTTATTCCACGACCTCATGCGTGAAATCAAACCAAAAGCAAACATCCGGGCAAAGCACCTGCTTTCCTATGTATGTACTTATATATAACAATATATACATTATACAGAACCTGCGCAAGTATTATTTCTTTGTATACCCTTTTATGCTTTTATAGGGTGAGAGCAACCCGAGCTGGAGGCACGAGCACGATGAACAACAAAAACCTTATGCGCGTAAGCATTATGATGCGCCGCGATCAACACGACGATCTGCATAAAATGGGCGTAAATATAAGCGGCTACATACGCGACCTGATCGACGACCGGCTCAGCAACCACACGATAATTATTAACGTAGGCGAAGACACCAAGAAAATCTACGACCAGATCATCTCCCACAGCGGCGAACAGGACCGCGAGCTTGAGCCGTTCCTCCGCGAGGCCCTGCGGAACATGCTGGCCGACAAGATCAAGCAAATGCAGCAGCTTCAAAAGAATTTTAAGAACTAAACAGACCCATCAATTTATGCTTAACTCTTCTGTAAGGTACAGGTATATTGCCATAGATAGCAACACCGCGTGTCAGGCATGCTTGCGTGCCATAACAAAAAGAAAGTCTACACCGTCATGAGTGATGATTTACTGAATTTATTTGCCGAAGTTCTTGAAGTCGATGTAAGCAAACTGAGCGACCAAACATCGCCCGATAACACCCCCCAATGGGACAGTTTGGCTGCGATGGGCCTGGTTGCAGCCCTGGAAGAGAAGTTCTCAGTACAACTCAGCACCAAAGAAATCATGAAAATGACAAGCATTGGCCTCGCTCGGGAAACTCTGCGCGCCAAAGGCGTGACACTTTAAAAGTGCCATACATGCACGCCACGCCCCAAAAGTAATAGATTTTTATCGGGGATAGGAGCGGCATAGCTTTGAAATTTGACCTTAACTATGATAGCAGCCAATACTTCTTCGACCTGATTGCCCTTTCGGTCATTCTGCTCCCCGCCTACCTGTGCTGTGCTGTATCAAGCTTAAGGCGCGTGGTCTTTATTTTTTCTGGTATCTACCTTTTGTATTTCATAGCGCCACGGCTTGCGCTTCTATCAATCATATTCTGGATGGCGCTTTTCGTCCTGCAGCGCCTAGTTGCCGCTATGGAAGCGCGAGTAGCCGCGCAGCCTGACAATAAATCGATAGCAGCCTTGGCAAATCTGCTTTTTACGGCCTCAATTGTGATCGCACTGAGCCCTATGCTTACATGGAAAATGTATGAATGGGACTTTGTGCGGCTTATAAATCTGAGCAGTAACTCGTTACTGGAATTTTTGAATCGCCCCCTTTGGGAAATCGACCTGGCACGCGATATCGTAACGCCTGTAGGCCTCTCATTCGCGACCTTTAGAGGCATAGATCTCCTCGTAAAAACCTACATAGGAAAACTCAAAGGCCTGAGCTTGGACCGCGTTCTTTACTATGGTTTTTTCCCTCCTATATTGGTCGTTGGCCCAATCATCGAATATGAGGAAGTGCAGGAAAACGCCGAAGGCAAATTACCCACCCCCTCACCTGACGACATTCTGGCTGGTGCGCTAAGAGCGGCCTGGGGCTTTTTCAAAATTCTTTGTCTCGCGAACTTCCTGCAACCAGCGTCACAGATACTTCAGTCATTCGCCCAGCAAGACATCACAACCATTTGGATTTATCTTTTTACGTATACTTGGTTCTTTTACATTAATTTTTCAGGTTACTCCGATATCGCAATAGGTATGGCCCGCATCTTCGGGTTCCGCCTGAAGGAAAACTTCAACAACCCGTTCTTTGCCCAGAATATTATTGAATTCTGGTCTGGCTGGCACATGAGCCTATATCGTTTTGCGCGCCGCAACGTTTTCGTGCCCTTAGGCGGCTACCGGGAAAATCGCCATATCCTCGCATTGGCGGGCACCATGATGACGATCGCTCTCTGGCACGCTCTAAGCGCATCTATGGTTGCGTTCGGCCTGTATCACACGGTTGGCTTAATTGCGCACCGCAGATTTACGAGATGGAAAGATAAAAACAACATCAAATTTGAAAGCCCACTAACGCAAGGCGCGTGCGTTCTTGCTACTTATCTGTTTGTAATGCTCAGCTTTCCTCTGATCGTACTGCCCTTGGGCGCGGCAATAGGTTTCTATGCGGCGATGTTCGGACTGGGTGGATGAAATGAAAAGCATAGACTCGGCGCTTGAAATGCTC
The DNA here is from genome assembly GCA_023384135.1 of Alphaproteobacteria bacterium. Lineage (GTDB taxonomy): Bacteria > Pseudomonadota > Alphaproteobacteria > Micavibrionales > Micavibrionaceae > JAGNKE01. The sequence continues at coordinate 476,244 of JAHDXS010000001.1, forward strand.
GGATACAAGGCTACCCCCGCGGGAATTTTTCGTATTGCCCTGTGGGCCTTGTTTTTTCTGGTGATCTCTGGCTTATACCTTCCGCAAAAAGAGCGCGATATGCCGTTCGCAGAAAACACCAAAGGCCTCGCGATTACGCCGCTGATCACGCTGCCTTCAGACCCCGCCTTCATAAATGATGAAGCACAGCAGGTAAAGGCAGATCTGAAAATCGCATGGATATCAGACTCATCTTCGGTCATTTACAAGCCGGGCGCTAAGTTTCTTGATTTTGCAACGATGGGCGAAAACGCCCTCCTTCCCGTAGAGACACTGAAGGCCTTAAAACCCCTGAGCGTCCATAACTCCCACATAGATCTCTATATCCGCCTTTCATTAAGAAGCCTCGAGTCATTCACGCTGACCCAGCTGGCGCTCGCTCGGGACACAGACCTGATCGTCCTGACTCTGAATCCATTTTTTGTATTTAATAACCACTCGATTTTTAAGGGCGATTCACACTTCCCGCGTGCCAGCCAGACGTGGGTGGCGGACCGTTCTGCATGGCCTTGGCTTCCTCTGTTTCCCTCCCCGTCCGACCACCTCTGGGCGCTTTGGGGACGTCATTTTGACATCTTTGCGCGCGCCCCCGCATTCGCAGAAGATATTCACGATACTAAAATAATGCTGTGGTCAGCATTATTTCCAGCTCTAAAAGGAGAGGACAGCAAACCGCTTCGTCCAGAATCCGCGCAAAACCTTAAAGAAAACGCCATGATTTTTTGGGTCACGCAGCGTTATCTAAAAGGCGACATGTCTAAGCTTGTGAATGACAAAAACGAAGCTGTGAATTCAAAATGGTACCGCCAGCTTATACGCCTCACAGATCTTGATGAAACTTCTTTCAACCATGCCATACTGATACGGACGCTCGAGCAAATAAAAGCGAGCGGCAAAAGGGCGCTTATTTATCTCGCCCCGGTCTCCGAAAATCTGCGTGATGACAAAGCGGCGTGGATGTCATACCAGACCATTAAAGCTGAATTGGAAAGGCTTAAGAAGCTATATGATAGTGAAAAAATGAGACTGATAATCAACATGGAGCCGGAAGTTCTACAAGATACAGTATTTGCAAAAGACGACGATGTTCATGTAAACGATAGCGGCAAGCTCTCGGCCTTTCTGGCTAGCCAAATCCAGCAGCTAACCCAAACACGAGCCGCCGACCAAGAAAAGGAATATACCCCATGAACCAAATAAGCAGGCAAAAACCGAGAGAGCTTCAGGGGCCCGAACAGAACAGAAATCTGGCAAAGAGCCTATTTATTGAATGTATTCTGGGGTTTATCTTTGCGTTCCTGGCCGGAATGGCGTACTTTGGCTCTGGCTTTGATGTTGAGTTCATTTATCAGGGATTTTGATATGTCTGTAACAGCGAAAAAAGTAACTACAAAAACCCTCCCCCCCCTCGTCGAAAGAATAGTTGACGACATTCTGGATAAAAACCCACTGCACCAGAAGATCGTCACTGTTTCTCTTGAAAACATGACGGAGGAAGAACTGAACAATCTGCAAACTTACCTCACCTTCTCGCAGGAACAGGGGCACTCTGTTGAATACTTAGCAGACTGCTACTTAATGATGGTTATGGACGTACTGAAAGAACAAATCTACTTTCAGAAGCACAAAAAATATCGTTACTCTACTTTGGATGAGGTCGCCGGAAGCGTATACCACTCTCCGGAGTACATGACCAAATACATGTACGGAATTGCAATTTCCTGCTTTATGTGGCCAAACCACTTGGAAATGCTGCGCTTTTTCAAAGAAACGGTACCGAAAGACAAAAAGGGACAGTATCTTGAGGTCGGTCCAGGTCACGGTCTTTATTTCATGAGCGCGATGGAAAGAACCGCATTCGACAAATTTAACGGGATAGACATTAGCGAAACCAGTATCGGAATAACCAAGAAAATAGTCGAGTATTTCCAACCGAATCAAAAAGCCAATTATGCCTTAGAGCTGAAGGATTTTCTGGATGCCGACCAGTTAAAATCCAATTCCTATGATGCCGTCATAACCGGCGAGGTTCTTGAACACGTAGAGCAGCCCAAATTATTCCTGCGCCGGATTGCGGACATCGCCAAGCCTGACGCATATATTTACGTTACGACATGTTGCAACGCTGCTGTGATCGACCACATTTACCTTTTCCGAACAATCAAGGAAGTCGAGGATATGATGGACGATTGCGGACTAAAGGTTGTGAAGCCGCTCTATCTTCCATACGAAGGCAAGACGGTCGAGGAATGCCTTGAAAAGGAACTGCCGATCAGCGTGGCTTATGTGCTCCAGAAGAAAACCTGAAATAACGGCTCATATCGAGAGTGTCAGTTCAGTTTCGATGTAATTGGGCACCCCGATCGCGTGTGCGCTAACATGGATATGCCAGCAACCCTCCTCATTGTTGGAAGCAAACCCGTGCCGTGGATAAAGATCCTCGACCATACGATTTTTTTGCGTCGGAATATAACGTCCTCGCACACGCTCGGCCCCGTACTTCGCAGCAGCCTCAAGAATTTGAGCCAAAAACGCGGTATCCGCCCCACGCCCCAGAACACGGCAACTCATCAACAGCGTATCGATATCCCAAACACCACCTTCATCACCGCGCCTTAAAATAGCCACGCCGACCAAGCCGTACTCCCCGTATCGATCCTCAATTTCCGTTGCCAGCACAACTGAGTCCTGATCCTCGCATAGCGCCTTGACCTCTTCCTGAGTCCGCCGGATCGTCGTGAGGTTAAACTGGTTGGTCTTGTTTATGAGTTGCGTAGTGCGGGCCAGATGCTGCGCCTGCACCTCGAAAACTTTGACCTTTAGACCAAGCGCGGCCCTAAACTCTTCCTCGCTGACCTCATGTGCAGCCTGATTACGAATGGCCTCCTGCGCCATCATCTTGGTGCGCTCTCGGTCTTCCTTCGTGACTTCCCCGATATCAAACAAGCCGCTATTGCGGAGCAAGCTGGGAAATTCCGCTAATTCTTCGGGAACAAGAAAGCAAGTCACTTCGGGCAACCGTTCGTTTATTTCACCGATCTCCTTTTTGTTATCATCGACAAAAACCAGAGAATCAGTCCCGATATTAAGCTTTTGGGCAATATTTCTGATGCCTTCGACTTTGGAAGACCAGTTAATTTCCATGGCGGAAAAGTGCTCACGCCGCAAAATCATCGCATCATGTTTGTCCAGTACCTCAAGCACGTCTTCTTCGTTATTCTTACTAGCAATAGCCAGCATGACACCTTGCTTCTGCAAATGCAGAGCGTACTTCTGAAAATCGCGGAAAGCCAGCCCGGGAAAATCGTTTCCGATCTCGATCCCCCCTAGACCGTCCTCACCGATGATTCCCCCCCACAGGGTATTATCGGCATCAAGAACAAGACACTTCTTGGCACTGATTTTACCTGCCGCAACGATCCGTGCGATCATCTGTCCGATACAAAAGCTAAAAGTCTCGGTATAAGGCTGCCGATAGAGATACCACTTCCGGGCATCATGCGCGGCATCAAATCCCGCCGACATAACAAGCCCCGCCAAGTCGAAAGTCCGCACGCCCTCTAGAGGCTCAAGAGCCTTATTCCAGATATCGACAAGATGCTGATAAACCGCCCGCCCGCGCTCATACTGTCCCAAATCGCGCACATCAAAAGACCCAAGCGCCGGATATGGCGGCGTAGAAACCACGACTGTTCCTGAAAATCGCCCGCGCAACCCCGCAATCGCCTGAGCGAACTCACGTATATCCTGCGCCAATCTTTCAAAACTTTTTTCGTCCTGAGCCAATGCAGACTCCAGAAGCTCCGGCGCCAGATCCTCCAGCCTCCATAACAATACAAGCGCATCAAAATCGTAATCGCGCTCAAGAACCGACCGATGATCAAGACACAACTGATGAATCTGATTATATGGTCCCGGTACGATATCCGGCGCGGAGAAACCCTTTCTTAAAAGGCAGCCGCCGATATGCGGAATCAGATTGTCGACTGTAAAACTACCGGCAACCCCGACACGCAAATCATGCTGAAGTTCGAGGTTAGTCTTAAGGCTACGGCTATACTCCCGCCAAAGGCCACGCGATTCATTGATCGCGCTTTCCGCAATATGGTCCGTCATAAATGGCCTCCGGGCTTACACGGCATAAAGTTAAGCATTATATTTCTATTGGCTCTATCACAACCGTTATAGCTTGGGCAACACTGGAAAAAACCCTAACTCATTGCTTTAACATTAATATATCACGCAACCTTTTATTTTTGCTTCCTGAAGGGTAAAAGGAGTACAATTTTCTTAATATTATAATAATACCTATAAAATTCCGGGGTGTGCTCATGAACGAGCAGGAAGAACAGCAGCAGGACTATACCGTCAGCCCGGCCAATCAGGTCTACATGGCCATGGTCCGCGCCACGGCGGATAACCCGGTTATTTTCCTCGACCCCAACGTTCTCGACCGCGAATATTTCATGGCGAACAACAAGACCGTCTCCGCCGAGGACATGATCCGCGTGCGCGATATGATGGACGCTCAAATTCCGGGCATCAGCCAACGCTATCCCGACGAGGGGATAGAAAGAATAGCGGGCCTCTCCTTAGACGGGCGCCATTTTTCGATGCAACAGGAAATCCCGCCCTCCGCCGACGACCCCGATGGCGAGCCCTTCCGTTACGCCTTCATAAACCTTCAGGGAATCAACATAGAGCCGGAGGGTGTCGGAGCCACAGTAATAGAGAGCTCACCGCTGGGCGAAGTCTACTGGAACGGTTTCTGGGGCATCCATGAGGGCAATCATGTGGACTTCGATCAGCATGCCCACGGCCCGGCGAATAATTACGCCAACCCGGGCGAAAACGAAGCAAACGGCATGAACGCCGAACTCGTTGCGGACCGTGAGGGGATCGACTGGCTCATGCGCAAAGACCAACCCGAAATCGCGCAGGCCGTGATCGACTACCGCGCTCTGAATGCCGCCGCAGACCCGCTTCATGCCGCGACCGCCATTCTTGGCGATGAACCGGACCAGCGGGCGACCGTGGAGCATTTCGTCGCCGCACGAACTTTTACCGGAGCCATGCTCCAAGTTGTAGCCGAGGATCAAGGCATAGACACCTACCAAGCCATCGGAATGATGAACGGCGACACCGAAACCTTCAACGGCCACGTCCAGCGTCTTTTGACCGAAGGCGCGTTCGACAACGTCTCGGACAACCCTCACGTCCGCGAATTCGTCGAAGCCTATTCCGGCGCGGTCCAGCGGCAGATCACCGACGTACGCCTCGCGCGGGAAGCCGAACTGAGCGCCTCCCCCGCTAAGGTGAACGTGCAGGACATTCGCGGGGGTGCGCCGGTCGTAACACTCAATGACGGCGATCAGGCAACGCTCAGAATCGGCGGCGTCACGGCCCCGCAATTCTTCGCGGCGAACGCCGACCCCGGATTGGCCGAACAACGGATCGCACTGGCCCGTGAAGCCGAACCCGCGCTGGAAGCCGAGTTCGCAGCGACCGCCGATCCGTCTGCGACCCTGACAGCCAACAAACCTCGTTAGGCCGATAGGGAGCATTAAAAATGAACCAGAAACAGGACGCACCCCCGGAACAGATCGACCCCGCCCGCCCCATGAGCGCCCGCGATCAGGTCTACGTGCGTCTGGTCCGCGAAACCTCTGACGTATCCGACATCGCCTTCATCAACCCCGACGCCTTCAACGCCCTGCACCTGAAGCAAAACGGCACGGTTGACCCCGCCGACATCGACACGATGCGCCGGACGATCGACGCCCAGATCCCAGGCCGTTCAAGTCATTTCACCGATGCCCAGATCGCGCGTCTGGTCGAGTCGTCTCTGGAAAATGGCCCGTTCGCCCGCCGCTATGAATTTTCGGAAGAACAGACGCCCTTCGCCATCGTGAACCTTCAGGGAACCGACCTTGACCACCGCGACGAATACATGCCGTTGGTCGCGGATCGCGGGCTTGAGGTTCTAGCGGATATTCCCGGCGAGGACGTTTATTGGGACGGCTTCTGGGGCATTCACGAAGGCACGCACCCGAACCAGCCCGTGTTCGGAGAACATCAGACCCCCGATGAAAGCAACGCCGACATCATGAACCGCGAACTCGAAGCCGACCGCGCAGGCCTCGCATGGCTGAGGGCAAAAGGACAGGACGACATGGCGCAGGCCTTGATCGACTTCCGCGCCCTCTCCGCCTCGGTGGACCCGATGCACGCCGGAATCGCCGTTCTGGGCGAAACCCCGGGCACACAAACCGGAACAGAAGTGTATCAGGCCGCCGCCAAATTCGAGGGCGCGATGGACTTTGTAGTGGGTCAAGACCTCGGCCTCTCCGACGCCGACGTAACCCAGATGCGCCTCCTGCGCGAAGAGGAATACGCGACCCATGTCAACCGCCTGCTTGGCGAAGGCGCCTATGATAACGTTGATACCAACCCCTATATGCGTGAGTTTATCGAAGCCTATGCGGGCGCGGTCCAGCGTCAGATCATCGACCGCCGCGTGGCGCGTGAACTGAATCCCGACGCGCCGGAAAGCGAAAATATCAAAAAGGCGGAAACTGCGGCGATCGAAGGCGGAACCCCGGTCGTCACGCTGGCCGAAGGCGATCAGGCCACCCTGACCATCGGCGGCGTCAGCGCGCCGCAATTCTTCGCCGCCAAGGCCGACCCCGCTCTGGCCGAACGCACAGCCGCCCTAGACCTGACGGAAAGGCCCGCTCAGGAAGCCGAGTTGACGGCGCAAGCCGGAAGCCCTGCCCCGCGCTAAAATTTATATAAAGGCTGATTTAATCCAGACGCTGGCCCGGCCCGCGCGGCTTCGACGCGCTCAAAACCTCAACGGCGGTCTGCGGCGACATGCTGGGCCCCAGAAAAGGATGCCAACCCTGCGCCAAAAGATTGCCGAACCCGTACTTCGCGGCCATGCCGCGCGTTTCTATAAGGTGTTCGTCTTCCTCGACCCCCTCGACCACGATGATCTTGCCGGTCCCTCCGGCTTGAGCGACGGAGCGTAAAAACGAATCCCGCTCTTCCGCCCCGCGCGTCCAGAGCGACCCGCTGAGCTTCACGCCATGAACCAGATAATCCAGAAGGCGGAGCCGCTCCTCATCCTGCCCGGGATGATCCCCGAAATCGTCAAGATAAAGCCGATAACCCTCGCCGTGCAGCGCGCGGATATTCTCGACGATAATCGCCTGCTCGTGCTTGGGAAACATATGTTCGAGGATTTCAAACCGCACACGCTCATAGGCTTGCGGATACAGCCCGATGGATAGATCGACCTCTTTCAGCAAACCGCGCTGCGCGAGGGTTTGATGCGAGAGGTTGACAGTGACATAAAGATTTTTTGCAACCGCCGGATCGAGGTTGGCATCGCACATTTCAAGAAAAACCCGCGCTTTATCGAGCGTCACCATCTCAAGCTCGGGACGCAACCCGGCTCTATAAATATCTTTCAGAAACGGCGCAATTGAGCGGAACCCGTCGGGCCCGTCGGACTTGCGCCCTAGCGCCTCAAACCCGCGCACCTGCGCTGCGCTGGAGACATCAAAAATCGGCTGAAAATGTATATCGACATCATCAAGAAGACCGATGGTCTGATCGGAATTAAGTCCAAATCTGTTGGAAAGGTAGGCGCGCGGCATAACTGTATTCTGGTATTCTTTTTTTCTATAGTCTGTATGAACTCATCGCCCCGATCTTACGCGCCGAAATCGCAAGGCGCAAACAAATAACGTTTTATTCGTTATAACAATGCCTTACAGGATGAAGTAAAGGCGCTAACGGATAACAACACTCTTAATATTGGTAAATTCGCGTATGCCTTCCTCGGCAAGCTCGCGCCCGTAACCGGAGGCTTTAACACCGCCAAACGGTAAGCGCGGATCAGACGCCACAATCCCGTTCACAAACGTCGCCCCGGCCTCTATCCCATCAATCGCCTGCTCCATTTCCCCTTGATCGCTCGTGAAGATAACCGACCCAAGCCCGAACCGCGTATCGTTGGCCAAAAGAATGGCATCTTCCAGATCGTCCACCGCGAACAAAAGGCCGACAGGCCCGAACAATTCCTCGGAATAGGCAGGCACGTCACGCGGAATATCCTCCAGCAAGCCGGGCTTGAAGAAAAACCCGTCCCCTGCGATCCGGTGCGCACCGCAAACCCTCACCGCGCCCTTTTCAATGCTGTTCTCAATCAGAGCCTCCAGATCGTCCACCGCCTGCGCACTGCACAGCGGCCCCAAATCGACGTCCTCCTCGGGATTTCCGGCCCGAAGCGCCTCGAATGCCGTGACCAAGCGTTCACGGAAGATCTCATAAATGTCGGAATGAATAATAAAGCGCTTGGCGGCGATACAGGATTGCCCCGCATTCTGGATACGCCCCTTGACCGCAGCAGCAACAGCAACATCAATATCCGCCGAGGGCATGACGATAAACGCGTCGCTGCCGCCCAGCTCAAGCACCGTCTTCTTTATATGCCGTCCGGCCAGCGAGGCCACCTCGCGCCCCGCTCCTTCCGAACCCGTGAGGGTCACAGCCCGAACGCGCGGATCGGCGATCAGCGGCGCGACCTGCGAAGCGCCGATCAGCAAGCTCTGAAACACGCCCTCCCCAAGCCCGGCTTTGCGGAAAACTTCCTCAATAGCCAGTGCACATTGCGGCACGTTGGACGCATGCTTCAGTAAAACCGTATTCCCGGCCATGATCGCGGGCGCGGCGAACCGGAACACCTGCCAGTAGGGAAAATTCCAAGGCATGACGGCCAGCAAAGGCCCCAGCGGCAGATACCGAACGAACGCCTCGCACCCCTCGATGGTGATATACTGATCCTCAAGAAAAGTCGCAGAATTATCGGCATAAAAGCGGCAGCCCGCCGCACACTTTTCTACCTCTGCCCTTGCAGAAGCCAGAGTCTTTCCCATTTCTCGGGTAATAATAAGGGCGTGACGCTCGGTCTCCGACTCCAGAAGCCCAGCGACCGCTCGCATCTTGTCCGCGCGCTCGGAAAGACTGGTAACCTTGTGTGAAAGAAAAGCCCGGTGCGAGAGATCGACCGCCGCCGAGACATGCGCGTCATTATAAGGCTCGAACGTCGCCAGAATTTCTCCGTTCGCCGGATTGACGCTTCTCAGGACCATAAGCTCCTCCGCTGGTCGAGCGCCTATCCTAGACGCTCGCCTGCTTAATGGAAAGGGATGTTAGCGCGCGCGCTTGCGCCAGAACGTCATCTGCGAGACACCACGCTCGGAAACTCTTGCCGTACGCCGCATCGTGAAAGAAAGATTTTCCGGCTCTTTCGCGCAATCAAATTGCGCAGCAAGAATCTCATGGAGCCCCTCAAGAGACATAAAATTTTCGCCCGTCTTCGCCTTGAACCCGCCGATCCACTTTTCTCTAGGAGTGGTCGCGGCCTGCCAATCGTAGGTGGAGGTCAGAATGAGCAGCCCGCCGGCGTTGATCCTCCCGCCGATCTCGGCGAGGAATTTACCCGGATCGTAAAGATGCTCGATCAGGTTCCCGGCGAACACAAGGTCATAACCATTGTATTTGCCGATTAGGTTGCAGGCATCACCCTGCGCGAACAGAATCTTGTCTTTCACATCCTGATACCCCAGATCCTCAATCCGTGTTTCACGGAACGCCATGATCTCGCCCTCTTCAGGAACGACATACCTCTGTATGCCCTTGCTCTGGAGGTTTGAGGGAGCCTGAATAAGCCGAGCCGAAAAATCAAGCGCATCGACATGATCGAACACGCGGGCAAGCTCGAACGCCGTTCGCCCCGCCCCGCATCCGATATCCAGCGCCTTACCTGTCTTTTCACCTTTAACAGCCTCCAAAATCGTGCAGGCGCAGTCTAAGGCGAAATTCCCTTCGCCGTCCGCAACAGGCCCATAATGAAATTCGATGAACCGCGCGACCTCAGGGTCTGTTTCATAAGGATTAAGCTGCGGCTCCGGCAAAGGCCCGGCCTCAACGTACCGTATTCCCGAATACTGGAAGAAATGCCGCCGGAAGGCATAGCGCGAATCCCTGATCGCGTAATTCCCCGTCGAAATCCAGCACCCGCCCTTAAACACGTTATGTTTCCCATCAAAGGTCGGCGTTGAAAAATCATCATAAACAGGATGCACCGCGAACCCCTCATAGGCGTCGATGGGTGTCTCCGTCCATTGCCAGACATTCCCGATAATGTCGAAAAACCCGCCCGGCCCTTCATGGCGGTTGACGGGGCAAGGCGACATGTCGCCCTCAAGATTGATATTCCCCGGCGCGCTGTCCCATTCCGGCTGATCCGTTTTGAGAAGGTTACGCAAGGCATACCACTCCGGCTCGGTCGGCAGGCGGATAGACTGACCCGTCATCTGCGCCTTCCATTTGCAGAACGCCCGCGCCTCAAGGCAGTTCACATCGACAGGCCAGTCCCAGGGCATGTCGATCTCCTCCAGCATCGCGCGGTAGCGGTAACGATCGCCCTCCTTGCGCCAGTAAACGGGCATCTTGGCCTTCTTATAGGTCGCCCAGTTCCAGCCCTCCTCGTCCCAGTATTCCCGGTTGCCATATCCGCCCGCCTCGACGAACGCGAGATACTCCCCGTTGGAAACAAGATACTGAGAGGCCTTGAAGTTTGTGATCTCAGTCTCAAACCGTCCATATTCGTTATCCCACCCGTAATAAGGGTTGTCCCGGCTCTTGCCGAGCACGATCGGCCCGCCTTGCACGGGCAAAAGCGCGTTTTGGGGCACCCTGCCCGATTCGGCGCAGATTCGGCCCCAGACCGGGTGCGGCTTGACGTATTTCAGCGGCAACTCCCGCATCAGCACGGCACTGGTCTCCAGATGGATGCGCTCATGCTCGATCCCCAGCATGATGACCCACAGCGGGCTGTCCCAACCGATCGGCAGGCTGACATCGCAGTTTTCAATGAAATCCCGCACGATGGCACGGGTTTTGTCCCGGTAAGCCTTGACCTCCGACGGAGTCGGCCAGTCGTAATGCGCCTCGTTGAGGTCGTCCCACGACATCTCGTCCACCCCGATCGCCAGCATGGATTCAAGCTTTGGGTCGATCCGCCGGTCGATAAGCTTGGCAACATTCAGCTTGTTGATGAACAAAACCGCCGTATGGCCGTAATAAAAAATTAACGGGTGGCGGAGCGTATTGGCCCGCGCATAAAAGGCTTCATCCCCGTTCAGGCACTCGAACAGGCTCTCGTAAAGAGTAAAGCTCTTCTCAAAATATTCAAGAATTTCGCGCCTTTTGGCTTCCGGGTCGGTCCCGTGGAGGTTCACCGTCTTGGTCACCAGAATGTCATTAAGCCCTTCGCTAGCAGAGCGCTCTCTTCGGACGAGGGCTGATTTCGCGGCCATTTGGGGTCTCCTTGCCTCTTGGTCACATGCACTGTGACAGCCTTCGCCCACACCGTCAAAAAGTTACACCTCAACAGCCCAAAAGCGGCTAAATCCGCCCCACAGGGCAAATCCGGCTAAGCCCCATGAAAAATCACGCAAATAATTGGGCCGCGCCTGCATATTTTGTTTTGCATCTGGTCAAAAAATATTATACTTGAAAGTACGCACGTGTCTCTGGCCCTAGGTCACACTAGATATGGTTATGCAACGGCGTAAACTTTTTGGACTGGAAGAACTTTTTTAATACTGCTTCCTAAGCTTTGAAAGGGTTTACGTGATGAAACGTAAAGTTGCTCGTATCGGCCGGGGCCGTAACCCCCGCATTGTAGAATTTGCAGAACCTGAGCCCCGGGGTGGGGCTTCATGCGTTCTGACATTCTCGACTTCTCCCACAAGGACCCTCGTGTGGTAAGGCGGCTGCCCTGCCTGTGATCAAAACACAGGCGGGCGGATCGGTTTCCCGTATTGGGACGCCGTTCCATATGCTGCTAACCAACGCTATTCTTGTATTGAGAGGTTTTATGAAATGGGAAAACTTGTATCCTTTCGGAAGAAGTCAAATCAGTCGTCCGCGCAAAAAACCCTGAAGCGCGCCCTTCCCGTATACACGGGAACGGATGAACAACTGGTACGCCGTCGCAAACCCGTCAAGCCGCTGCAAATCATCAAGCCTGCGGTCATCGAGGAAACGACCCGCAACTTCATCGCGGCTTTCCCCGGCAAGGTTCTTTACGCGGTAAAGACCAACCCGCATGAGTCCGTCATCGCCGCCGTTGCAAAGGGCGGAATCACGGCCTTTGATGTCGCCTCTATCGAAGAGGTCCGCCTGATTCGCGCCTGCGCGCCGAAGGCGGAGATGTACTTCATGCACCCGATCAAATCGCCCGAGGCGATCCGCGAGGCGTACTATCGCTATGGCGTCCGCCATTTCGTGCTCGATTGCGAGGATGAGCTCTATAAAATCATCCGCGAAACCGGGCTTGCGACCGATCTTAAACTGCATGTCCGTCTCGCCCTTCCGAAAAACAGCGGGGCAAGCATCGACTTTTCCTCCAAATTCGGCGCCGTGCCGATGGAGGCGGCCGCCCTGCTGCGCAAATGCCGAACGGTGAGCGAAACTCTGGGCCTCTCCTTCCACGTGGGAACGCAAATTTCCGACGCATCGGTGTTCGCCCAGGCGCTGTCTCTGGCACGCAACGTCATAGACGAAAGCCGTGTAAAGGTTGACGTACTGGATGTTGGCGGCGGTTTCCCTGTGTTCTACACAGGCGAAAATGTGCCTTCGATCGCAACCTGCATGGATTCCATCCGCAAGGGCCTGCGTGAAGCCGGCCTCGGCGACATGGAGCTGCTGGCTGAGCCCGGCCGCGCATTGGTCGCAGAGGGCGGCGCGGTGGCCGCGCGGGTTGAGTTGCGCAAAGGCAACCTGCTCTACCTGAACGATGGAACCTATGGCGGCTTGTTCGACGCCGGACCTCTTCTCGGCACCCGCTATCCTGTGCGCGCCGTTCGGAGCGAAGGTGTGTTCGAGGGCGGCACCATGGACTACCGATTGGCGGGACCGACCTGCGACTCTCTGGATATGATGGAGGGGCCGTTCGCCCTTCCCGCTGATATCCGCATGGGCGACTGGATCATCTTCGATAACACCGGCGCCTACAGCCAGACAATGCGCACCGCATTCAACGGCTTCGGTCGTTGCGATACGGCTTTGCTGGTCTGATCGGGGAAATAAAGAACCCTGTATTAAACACGGCTGACGGGGCGAGAACTGGCAGGCTCGCCCACAGCAAACCATTGGGCCAGAACAGCCTCGAATTCCCGGGCGTTGACCGGTTTGCTGACATATGCGTCCATCCCGGCCTCAAGACAACGCTCCCGCGTACCCACCATGGCGTCTGCTGTAACGGCAACGATCGGCACATGCGCCCCTTCGCCTCTCTCACGCTCGACCCTGCGGATCGCCCCGGTAGCCTCATACCCGGTCATATTCGGCATATGGCAATCCATGATAATAAGGTCGTAATCCGGCGCATGCATGAACTCGGCAAGGGCCAGCGCTCCGTCCTGCACGATCGTATAATCTTGGACACCCAAGCGCCTTAAAAGCTTACCGATCATGATCTGGTTCATGTCATGATCCTCGGCAACCAGCACCCTGACTCTGTCAAGCGGCTTCCTGCTGATGCTCTCGCGGTCCTGAGTGCGCCGCCCGCGGCTCTGCTCACGCGACTGCTCCGAAAGATTGTAATGATCGCGCGCCAGCCTGAACGGAATACGGACCGTGAAGGCCGAACCCTTACCGACAATACTTTGAACGCTGATCATGCCGCCCATAAGCTCGACCAGCTGCTTGGCGATAGCCAGCCCAAGCCCCGTGCCGCCATACTTGCGTGTGATCGTATCGTCGGCCTGTGAGAACTTTTCAAAAATATAATCGATTTTATCCTCGGGTATGCCGATCCCCGTATCCCTCACGACACAAGTGAAATAGATCGTATCAGAGACGCTCTCGCTACAGGAAATATCGACCGTAATCTCGCCTTTGGTCGTAAACTTGACCGCATTTCCGCAGAGATTGGTCAAAATACGCGAAAAGCGCGTCGGGTCACCCATGACGATACGCTTCATGTCCTGATCGCTATTAATCACATTCAGCGTCAGCGACTTGGCAGAGGCCAGAGGCCGGATCGTATCGACGATCAACGCGACGGAATCATGAAGATCAAACGGAACGGACTCCAGAACCACGCCGCCCGACTCGATCTTGGAGAGATCCAGGATGTCATTGACGATATGCAGCAGAATTTGTGAGGATTTTCGGACAGTATCGAGCATCTCGCTATGCTCCTCGGTCTGCCCGCCATCCTCGATCATCATATGCGTCAAGCCCATGATGCTATTCATCGGCGTACGCAACTCATGGCTCATATTGGCAAGAAACTGACTCTTGGCCATATTAGCCTTTTCCGCAGCATTCTTGGCGGCAAGAACCTCTTTGTGCGCGTTGTGCTGCTCCGTTTCATCGGCCACCATGCTGATAATCATGGTGACGTTGCCGTCCTGATCCAGAACGGGTGCCTTGACGACGTGCGCTATAAAAAAGCCGCCGCCTGCCCGCCTGGCCTTATAGCCGCGGCGTTCAACAACAGCCTTCTTCAGAACCACCTCATCGTTAAGCTTGCTCAAAAAGACACCGTCTTCCGGAGCATGAATACGGCTGAGCGACCGCCCGTCCAGCAAGCCCCCTTGAATACCGAAAAGACGGCGATACATGCTGTTGATGACCAGAGGCGCGCCGTCCTTCGGATCTTCCGCAGTCATACCAAGGGGCAGATTCTCTACGATTGTATCCAGAATAACCTTCTGCGAATGAATCTCCCGCGTCTGCTCTTGCATGATTCTTTGCATCTTGATCAACGTATCGAAAAGCTCGCTGACCTCCCGCGCCGGACTATCCCTCTTCTCGATCGTGTGTGTAAAATAATCAGCATCAACGAGAGAAGCCGAAAGCTCGCTGACAGGTTGAATTGCGCGCTTGATGATATTGTAGGAAAAGACGGTTAAGACGGCAAAAGACAGCGCAAAAAACAGCGCGCTGGACCAGAGAATTCCAACAATCTGCTTCTGAACCGTACTATAATCAAGGGCTATCTGCAAAACGCCGATCGCCCGTCCCTCAGAGCCACCGCTGCTATAGACGATAGGCTGGTTCAGAATATCCGTGTTCTGGTCTGTATTCTCCCAGCCGACTTGCGCGAAAACCTTCTCAACGCCGTCATTCATTTCCAAGACCTGCGCCGCGAAAATATTAGGGTCCTCAACGATATTTTTAAGGGCTGTTTCAACCTTCTCGGTCTCGAAATCCCAAAGAATCTGAGCGATGTTATCCGATTGTGTGCGCAAAATATAATCTACGCGCTGATCCGTCATGCTTCTGAGGGTATTCCCCCCATAGACGTTCAAAAACGCAGCCATAAGCGCAAAAACTAGAAACAGCCCGAACAGCATGACACGCGCCAGAACAGCGACCAAGGAAGGCTTATCACCCCCTGCGGCATATACGGTTCCGCTGCTCTCGGTATCATCAAACACGGATTTCGCCCCTGCAACCACTCAATCTGAAACAAAAACAATTAAGCTACGCAGACAGTAAAACACTCAGGAATACTTGGTCGCCAGCGGTCTGTTCCGTATAATTTCGTCCAGCGCTGATAAAAGCCGCTCACGCGTGAAGGGCTTGCCCAACACATCGTCCGCGTAAAGACAAATCGAATTAAGGTAATTGGCCTTGTCCCGCCCGAAATCCTCACCGCTGATCATCAGCAGGGCGACATCGCTCCCCTTGCCTCGGATTTCCCGCGCAAATTCAAGGCCATCCTTACCGGGCATGTTGACATCCGATATAACCGCATCGAACTCTGCGCTTTCCATGTGCGCCAGAGCGTCTTCAACAGTTGTACACTTAACGCACTCGTACAAAGACGGATCGAGGGCTTGCCCGATCATCTCAAGGATGAAAACGTCGTCGTCAACGACCAGAACTTTTTTCATTACAATCCCCGTTGCCCCGAAACTGCGTGATCGCGGAACACCCTTTATTGCACCACAAAAGTATAAAAAAACAGATAAAACTAATAGAGCCCGGTTTATATAGGGGAAAAGCCTGAAGCTCTGCAAAAATCATTTAGAAACAGTATCTTGCATAGGGTACAGAATCATATTACCGTTACAATCGTCCGCTTTTTAGGGCACTAAAGGCCAAACAGCCTGATAATTACGGAAAAATTCTTACATTTTAAGTACTCATCCCTGCCCTCCTCACAAGTTCTAGAACCTGGCCCCATGAGCGCCCATGACACAACACAACCATACAACCGCCCAGAACGAGCCCTTCCAGTACGTAGATCGTGAAAACGTCTTTTTTCCATCAGGCTTATTAATCTTCACACTGATTTTAACAGTTGTTTCAAGCTTCTGGCTGGCGGCAAACACCTTCAGTAACTACAGGCTGATCCAGGAAAAAATCGAGGAAACGCTCGACGTGAACATCCTGACCTACAGGATCATGCGTCAGGATACAGTGCTAACCGAAGCCGCGCGCCTCTCGGCTGTAACGGGTGAACCGAAATGGGAACAGCGATACCTCGAAAATGTCGAACCGCTGAAGGAAACGCTGGCTAGACTTAAGGTCATCGCATCCAGAACTACGGACTCAAAAAACAACAAGGCCGCCGTCGAACTGACAGAGCAAGCAAACTCTAAGCTTATGGAAATGGAGGCAGAGGTTTTTGCGCTGGTTCACGAGCAAAAACTTGAAGAAGCACAGAAAATTATTAACAGCGAAGAATATCACACCAATAAGGAAAATTATGCCAAAGGGACGCAAAATCTGATCAATCAGATCAACAGCACCTCGAAGGATCCGCTGCTGACCTATGCTAAAAGCTCCTATTACGGGCTGTTGCCAATATTAATGGCCGCCGTTGTCATGACAGTATTCTGGTTCCTGACACTGAGAAGCCTGAGCATCTGGCGCAAGGAGCTCACCGCTGTCCGCAACAGCTTGAATTCGGAAAAAACTTACCTCTCGGCCATTCTCGACAATATGATGCAGGGCGTGGTGACGATCGACTCACGCGGAACCATTCTGACCTTCAGTAAATGGGCGGAGACGCTCTTTGGATTTGAGGCCGCCGAAGTGGTCGGCCAGAATGTCAACATTCTGATGCCCGAACCCTACAAAAGCGAGCACGACAAATATCTCGAAACCCATATGAAGACAGGAAAAACAAAGCTCCTAGACTCCGCCACGGAAATCGTAGCAAAGCACAAGCAGGGCATGGTCTTCCCGATCCAGCTACGCGTAACCCGTGTCGACACGGACGCCGAACCGTATTTCATCGGTTTGATCATGGATATAAGCCAGCAAAAAGAAAAGGAACTGCGCCTCCGGCAAGCCAAGCGCGAGGCCGACCAGGCCAGTAAGGCCAAAAGTGATTTTCTGGCGAATATGAGTCATGAACTGCGAACACCGCTCAACAGCATTCTCGGACTCACAAAAATTATGCTTCAGGAAAGTCGCCTTGATCCTGAAAGCCGCGAAAACCTTATGATCGTAGACAAGGCTTCGTCCGCGTTGCTGAATACGGTCAACGATATACTCGACCTGTCGAAAATTGAGGCCGGCCATATTGAATTGGTCCGCAAACCCTTTAACGCCAGCGGTCTCATCCTCTCGCTGGTTGATCAAATCCGCCCGCTCGCGAGCAAAAAAGGCATAACCGTCCTGAACAATGCCCGCCACTTGCAGAACCTTTATCTTCTAGGCGACGAATTCCGCCTTTTCCGTATTCTGATGAATCTCGCTGGCAACGCGGTTAAATATACCGACAAGGGGCACGTCGACATTAATCTGCGCTTCGAAGACCTGCCCGACAATAAAATGAATTTCATTTGCGAGATAAGCGATACAGGAATAGGGATTCCGGCCGACAAGCTGGATAAGATTTTTCAAAAATTTACCCAAGCCGACGAAACCATCGAGAGGCGTTACGGCGGAACGGGTCTGGGCCTGAGCATCACCAAGCAACTGACCGAAATTATGGGGGGAACAATCAAGGTGCAAAGCATATACGGTCAGGGATCGTCTTTCACCATATCGATCCCATTTGAAAAAACTGACCGTATCAACGACAACTCGATACCCAAGCAAAACACCACAGTAAGCTACGCAGAGCGCTCACAGATTTCGGACGCACGCATTCTGATCGTCGAGGACCATGAATTCAACAAGCTGCTGATTGGCAAGATGATGAACCGCCTCGGCTGCCACGACTACAAAATCGTTGATAACGGCAAGCTGGCTGTTGAAGCCTTCCGGGACAGCACGTGGGACCTCATTCTCATGGACCTGCATATGCCCGAGATGAGCGGCCATGAGGCGGCGCAGGCAATCCGCGAAATCGAGTCCGAAATCAACACCTCTGTACGTATCCCGATTATCGCTATGACCGCTGACGTAATGCCCGGAACCCGCGACGATTGCATGCGCTCCGGTATGGACGACTACATCAGCAAACCTATAGATGAATTTTACCTGCGCAGCGCGCTAAGCAACTGGTTCGACCTTGGGGAAATCGAAAGCGCCCCGGTAACAGAAAGAAAACGCGCTGTTGAAAGCGTTGTGATAACACCGACAAAAGGTGGGGGCGGAGATCAGACGCCTCCGGCAAACCTCAAAATCATCAACGATTACGCGGGCGGTAATCCCGATGTTGTAAAACAGCTCGCCACAACCTTCCTCACCAAGACTGATGCAGACATTAAAATGCTCGAAAGTGCCATCGGGGCTTCAGACCGCAAACTTTGGTGTGACACCGCCCACAAAATCAAGGGCAGCGCGGGCTATATGGGAGCCGAAAATCTGCGCAAGCTCTGCGAACAGGCGCAGATGATGATAGACGAAGGGGACGAGCGCCGCATGGATACCTTCCGAGAAATCGTGGATGAGTATGAGGCCGTATCGGCGTTTATCCGGCACGAAACCAGCATAACATAAACCTCACCTAATATTCATAACGCAGAGACAACATAACCTTGTTATTGTCGTAATCTCTGGCGGAGTCATCAAAATTACGGTTCATATAATCGTACCTTAAACCCGCACTGACATTCCGAGTCGGCTTATAAACAACACTCAGGCCCGCCTTATAAATGCGGTTGTCGTCATCCGATGCGCCCGCCCCTTCATAACCGTTATGGACATACCCCGCGAAAATCTCCCCTAAAACATTCTCGCGGATGGCATGAGCAATAGAGGCATCAGCCGTGGTCCGCACAATCGTAGAGGCCCCAGCCTGAACCGTCTCGACGAGGGCACGCCCGACCTTAGCTTCCACAGACGTAAGCTGAGAGGGATTCCATAAAACCGCGCCCCCGTAATTGAACAAGTCGACATCATCGAAATTCTGCTCGAAATCCTGCCAGACATACCCCGCGTAAACATCGCCGCGCAGCTTACCCGTAAAGTTCACAGCCAACCCGCCTCGTATATTGGTGGTGTCAGAGTCCCTGAAGGCTACCCCGTTCTGGTCATACCGCCGACGGTCATAGCCAGCGGCTGTATAAATTTCATAATTATCGGTCAGTCCGTAAGCCACACGCAGATCAAGCTCCTGCTGGGTACGGTCCCGAATGCTGTTGTCGATAACCGTGCCACTGACCGTGGAATCGTCATGTATATAATGACTGTGCAAGGCCGAAGCATTGACACGCAAAAGGCTCAATTCCCGTGTAAAACCGATAAAGACGTTCTTAACGCTGTACTCCATCGGCTCGTCCCCGCCGGGATCCTCAAGCGTATCGCGCTCCTGATGGCGCTTTTGATACTCGCCCTTCAAATTGAGAGACGTCTCATGAGCCAGATCGTACCGCCCAGACAAATAAAACGAATAATCGTTATAATTTTCTGAATCGAATTCCGCATACCGCCCTAGCTCGCCCTGAATGCCGCCCTCTATACCATGTAACGACCAATCAGAACTCACCCGAACCTCAGGCCTCACAGCGGTAATAAAATCACTGTCCTTATCCGGATCGCGGTAAATATTATCGTCGTAAGTTTCCAGAACCAAAATAGAGGGCCGCACAACAAACACACCCATGCGCCCACCCTCTGGCCGATAATGTGGGCTGGGGCGCGTTTTGACGTTACGAACAAGGTCCTTGTTATAAGCCATCGTCCCGGCAGGCACAAAAATTGCACCCGCAGGAAGGGCGCAGCAAACAATTAAAAGGGCAAGCGACTTAGTTTTCATAACAGCCTTGTCGTAAACGCCAGTAGCATAGAAAAGCAGGAAACGTGACTCAGAGAACGCAGCCCGAAAAGGTCAGGGCAATCTATACCAAGCATGAAAAAATGTCCACGATCCAACTTGTTAAAAGACGAACTTAAATGAAAGCAATACTCATGCCAGAGACAACGACGCACCGCACAAATTCTTCTTGCTCGCAAAGGGTCAGAGTGTATAGCTTACGGATCGATAAAGCACCTCCGTACGTTTAAGCCTAAGAAGCATTTTTCAGAATCAGACAAAATTTAAAGCACCCGCTTTCGGACCCAAGAATGATCGACCGCAGAAAAAATACCAACGACCTTGATCTCCCTGATATACGAGAGCTTTTCCGCATTCTCTACAAGCGTCGCTGGCTGCTGATTATCTTGATAACCCTGCCCGTGATGGCGGGCCTTCTATATCTTAAGGGCCGCCCGGAACACTATAAGGCCACGGCCTCTGTTCTTTTGGAAACGCAAGAGGTCAAACTCACCGACTTCAACGACATCCTCACGGGCATGAAGTTCGACAATTTGACCGTGCCTACACAAGTTCAGGTCATATCCTCACCATCCCTGATCCGCCAGACGATCCTGCTTCTGGGCATGACGGAAGACGAAAAGGGAAACCTCATTTTACCCGAAAGCCCCCCTGAAACGGAACCCCAGCAAGAAGATGGGCCGGACAGTCCTGAACGCTACCAAATCTTTAAAAACTTTTTATCAAACCTCGACGTCAAGCAGCAAGGCACCTCGCGGGTGATTGATATCACCTTCCGCTCGACGGACCCACACCTCGCCGCGCACGTTGCCAACACACACGCAAAGCAATACGTCTATTCTCGCGAACAGGACAAAAAGCGTATCGCGCAGCGGCTGGATGAGTGGCTATCTGCGCAAATCCTTGAACTCAAGGAACAAAGCCTCAAAAAATCTCGCCTGTCGCAACAATTCCGGTCCGAAAACGGGATGATTCAGGGCAATAATTCGCAGGAACTGATCTACCAGCAAATCTCCGACCTCGCCGGACAGATCGCTCAAATCGATACGCGCGTAGTCGATCTGCAGGCCCGAAGCGAAATGCTTCAATCCGGCAACCCCCACAATATTGCCGACATCGTCCAATCAGAACTGGTTCAGAACCTTAAAGGCCGCGCATCTCAGGCGGCTCAGCATTTGCAGTCATTACGCGCGAAGCTGGGCGTGAACCACCCGGAAGTGATAGGCGCGCAGCAAGAGCTGTCCCAAATCAACAGCGACATCGCCCGCGAAGTCGGTAACATCAAGAAATCGGTCCAGAACGAACTGACAACCGTAACCAAGCAAAAGGCGCTTCTACAGGAAAAGCTGATAGGACTTCAGAAACAGGCTGACGGCTTGCAGGAAAAGATGATCACACTTCAGGCCTTACAAGTCGAAGAACAAGCCAGCAGCAAGCTGTTAGACAATTTCCTTGCCCGATCGGAAGAAATAAAATCCCAAATTGACTTCTCCCGCCCCGACGTATCGATCGTATCCCCGGCCCACGTTCCAGGTGAACCGATCGGCTCTAAAAAAATCCTGATCCTTGCGGCCATATTTACCTTGTCCGTTTTGCTCGCGCTGTGCGTAGCGTTTATTCTAGAACTCGGCGATCAGGGCATTAGAAAGCGTGAAGACATAGCAAGGTTGACCGGGCTGGGCCTGCTGGGAACGCTACCCCGCTCACGCTTCCCGATTACAGACATTCTCAAAAAGAACCGCTCGGCTTATGTCGAGGAAATGAAGCGCATATTCATGCATCTCAACGCATTGGAAAAGGGGCAGACCATCCTCATAACCTCTGCACGTCGCGGCGAAGGAAAAACGACCGTGGCAGTATCGCTGGCCTTCTACATGAACAACATCGGCATTCGAACCCTTCTGATCGACGCAAATACCCTGGCTCCCGTAATAGCCGGCGTGACCATGATCGACGAAAAGCCCGGCTTCTCTGAATTGTTGAGTGGCAAAGCAGAACTTGGCGAAGTGATCGCACAGGATAAAAACGGCCTGTCCATCATCCCCGCGGGTGAACCCAATCCCTTTACTGCCGACATGTTGCTGGCGGGTAAGCTTAACGCCCACCTTCAGGCGCTCAAAGATAAGTATGAATGCATCATCTTCGATAGCGCTCCGGTCTTGACAGTTTCCGACTCTGAAATCCTGACGGGTCTGGTCGATCAGGTTGTAATCGTTCTCGAGTGGGCAAAAACACCTAAGGAGCAATTTAAAAAGTCGGCGGAGATATTGCGTAATCTAGCCGCCAATAATCCGAACGTAATTCTGAATAAAGTCAAATTATCCGAACTACGCTCTAATTAATCTGCGCGTTTTGCCTTATAATCGCAAAACGCACTGGCGAGGATCCTTGCCGCCCAAACCTTTAAAAGAAACAATAAATTCCATACGGGATGAACCATGCCAAAAGTAACAAAATTCTCAAAATTTATGCTGATAGCAGCCACAATAACCGCGCTTTTCGGCCACTCCGCAACATCTGCCCGCGCGGATGACAACAGCTACATGGACCGCATGCTAATGACCCTCGCCGGACAGGAGCCTCCAACGGCCCCAGAACCCGAGGCCGCCGAAATCAAAGACACCGCCCCCATACATACGGCTGGACTGCCTTTACTTCCCGATCCCGCTTCTGGCGAGCAGCACGAAGCCATAACGGAACTAAAGCTGGCCTCCGGAGAAATGCCGAACCATAAACGCTATGAAGGCATTGAACCCCAGGCGGGCGAAAAACCTCAGGACACGGCGGTCGAGGCCGCCACACCCGAGCCCGCCGCGGTTGCCACCGAACCCGCCTATCGACTGAATATTGGCGATCTCCTGCGGATTACCGTTTACGGGGTAACGGACCTCTCCAATTCATACCGTATTGGTTCAAATGGGAACGTCACGATCCCGCTGGTCGGCGAAGTACCCGCCCGAGGCCATGTCAAAGAAGACGTTCAAGCGGAAATCGCCAAACGCCTGATCGACGGTGGCTACTACAACAGCCCCAGCGTCACTGTAGAAATTATGGAACTTGCGCCGTTCTATATTCTGGGTGAGGTCAACAAACCTGGCCGCTACCCCTACGAACCCGGTCTGGACGTCATAAAGGCCATTGCGACCGCGGGCGGACATACACCGCGCGCGGCAAAAGATAAAATCGTCATAGTCCGCGATATAAACGGCAAGAAAACTGAAATTGATGCCAACGAAGATACGGAAGTCTTGCCAGGCGACTCAATTAAGGTTAAACAAAGGTTCTTCTAAACCCTGTGTAAGCGCATCTTCTGGTGCGCCCTTCTCTCTGGAGTAAGAGTACGCACTATGCCCCCGGCGTCATCGAATGCAGCGTTGCGCAGCACGGTCGGATACCCCTGTAAAAAACAAAACTCTCCGCAAAAAATAGTATGGGTCAGACGAGAATTTGCTTTGGGCGTCTTTCTGCTGACCTTGGTGGTGGGCGGAACAATTCTATCCTTCCGTCCCCCGCTCTATACAGCGAGCGCGTCTTTCAAAATCGAACGGCAGAAAGCTGAAATCCCCGTTTTACAGAACAATATAGAGCAGATTGCGACAAGCGATACCTTCTTGTGGACTCTGATTGAAACCTATCAGCTCGATCAACGCGCGGCCCTAACACCCGAAACCACGTATTTATCAAAATGGCGTGAGTCATGGGCGCCGCACAAAGCTGGGCCAAACGAACAACCCGAGCATGCGCTGAAAAGCTTCATCGCGGATGTTATCCGCAAACATCTTGTGATCACCTTAATGCCCGAAGGCATAATCCTCGTAGAATACAGCGCGCCAACCTCCGGCCTCGCCTCAAAGGTCGCGAACGCGGTTATGATGGAAATCATCCGCTCTGAAAAATTGAGCGCTAGGAAAAAAGTGCTGAAAAATGCGCGCCCCCCTGAATTCTTTTCCGAGCCGAACATCTCACGCTGGCTGACGGTGACAGGACTCTTGGGCGCAATCCTTGGCATTTGTCTTGCATACCTTCTGGGTTATATCCAGATAAGAAAAACGGGAAGCGGCGTATGTACGGCGATTTGATCTACTACGACTACACAGAGGAACTTAACGCAAAACGCAGGCCGCTCGTTCGGCAAGTCGTAAGCATGATGATCCTCTTTGCCGATCTGATTGCAATAAGCGCCGCCTTCCTGCTCTCCTTGCCCTTCGCCTTCGCTTTGAAGGCCGTTCTGCTGCAAACCGATGCACATGCCACAATTAATGAATTCGCACAAATTCAGGATATCTTCTTCGTATGGATGTGCCCGCTGGTCCTCCTGATGTTTTTCCAAAAAGGCCACTACACCCAGCGCGTTCCTTGGTGGAGCCAGGTTCAACATACATTGGTTGTCTGCTTTTTTGGCTTCGTGATCGACGGCTTCGGACGGTTTGCAACGCACATGACCTTCTCATGGCTTTTGATCGCGGCGACATGGTTATTCGCCTTCGCTCTCATATTGGCGGGACGCCTGATTGTTCGCCATCTGGCTACATCCCGCGACATCTGGGATATTCCGACCGTTATTATCGGAGATGTAGAAACAGTATCCGACACGCTCTTCGCCTTCGCAAACGATAACTACACCGGTTACAAGGTCCACACCGTGTTCCTGCGTGACCGCAAGGCCGGAAATTTCGACCTCACCAACGTCCCCTCGAAGTATGAAAATATCCGCGTCGTGCGCAACTCCCACTATTACACCAGCTATATTGAGAATAACCTTGATCACTTTTTCGTAATCGCCCTGGAAACATTCAGGGGGCAGGAGCGTGACACCGTCATCAACACCCTCAACAGGCTGCAAGCCCTCTACGCCATCATTCCCCCGATCTCGCGGATGAGCCTGTATGAGATGGAGCCGCGCTACTTTTTCGGTCACGACATCATGCTCCTGCACAGCAAGCAGACCATCCACGCCCCTCTGGGGCGCTTCATGAAACGCGCAATGGATATAGGCGTAGCGGGAACCGCCCTGCTCGCCCTCTCACCGATCCTGATCGCCACGGCGGTCATGCTGAAAATCGAGGGCCAGGGAGGCAGCCTCTTCTATGGCGGGCATCGCATCGGCCAGCGCGGACAGCGCTTCGCCTGCTGGAAATTCCGCTCGATGGAACCGAACTCAGACCACCTTCTTGAAAAACTTCTGGCCGAAGATCCCGCCGCGCGCGAAGAATGGGAAAAGTACCGTAAACTTAAAAACGACCCGCGCGTGACAACCCGCACGGCCCGCCTGATCCGCAAGGCCAGCATCGACGAGCTGCCACAACTCTGGAACGTGGTGGTCGGCGACATGAGCCTCGTGGGCCCGCGCCCGATCCTTGAAAACGAGGTGGCCTATTTCGGGGAATCCCTGAATGAATATCTGCAGGTCCGCCCCGGCATAACCGGCCTTTGGCAGGTGAGCGGCAGGAATGAAACAAGCTTCGAACGCCGCGTCTATTGGGATAGCTGGTACGTGCGCAACTGGTCGATTTGGGGCGATATCGTGATTATGCTCAAGACCCTGAGCGTGGTCTTTACCGGGCGCGGCGCCTATTAAATCATTTACGCGGCGCCCTCAAGCGCCATAACCAGAGCCTTCACATCCGCCTCCGCCTTGGCCAAGGCATCTTGATCGGTAGAGCGCAGAACAAGGCTCACCCCGAAATTCCCGGCCTGAAAATGCGGATAGCTGCCGATCTCAACGTTCGGCCAACGTTTTTGCAGGTCCGCAAGACCTTCCGCGATCCGGCTTTCCGGCAATTGGCTGGTAACCGTGCACGAATGCACCAACGCACCGCCCTTCAACGTGGATAAAACATGATCCAGCATCGCCTGCATGATCCTGGGAACCCCCGCCATGACATGCACGTTCCTGAGAATAAACCCGGGTGCGCCGGAAACCGGATTAGGGATGAGGTCTGCGCCACGCGGAATCTGCGCCATCTTAAGCCGTCCGGGGTTCAGATGCTCCGACCCGCCGTAATGTGCGACAAGCAGAGCCAATGCCTCTTTATTCTGCTCAAGCGGTGCATCGAACGCCAGCGCCACGCACTCGGCCGTGATATCGTCATGGGTCGGTCCGATCCCGCCCGTGGTAAAAAGATAATCATAAAGTCCGCTCAGTTCCCGAACTGCCGCAATGACACGCGGCGCATTATCAGGCACCACCCGCACCTCGCTGAACGTAATGCCCTTCTCAACCAGCTTTTTGGCGATCCAGTTGATGTTTTTGTCTTCCGTCCGGCCAGACAGAATTTCGTTCCCGATGACCAGCAGGGCGGCATTATAACTCGACTTATCGGGATCAACAGCGTTGGAGGGCATGGACTTGCATCTTTACTTCTTTTGGCTCAAGCTATATCTAACATGTTGTTATGAATAAAAAAGAGAAAAAAGCTGGTTGAACAAGAAATGACGAAAATCGCCGGAACGATATGAAACTGGTCACCGAAAACACCTTCTCGCCTGAAGGCATACAACTGCACACTGCGCAAGACTTTGAAGGCATGCGCCGCGCCGGGCGTCTCGCCGCCGAAGTGCTGGACATGATCGGGCCGCACGTCAAAACCGGCGTAACCACCGAAGAACTCGACACAATCTGCCACGAACACATAATCGGCGCGGGCGGCATCCCCGCCCCCCTGAACTATCAGGGCGCGGGGCCGTACCCCTTCCCCAAATCCATCTGCACCTCGGTGAACCACGTAGTCTGCCACGGCATCCCCGGCGATAAAAAATTGCGCGAGGGCGATATCGTGAACATAGACGTGACCGTGATCCTCGACGGCTGGCACGGCGACACGTCCCGCATGTATCTGGTTGGCAACAAGGTACCCGTAAAGGCAAGGCGTCTGGTCGACGTAACCTACGACGCCATGATGGCCGGAATAGCCGCCATAAAGCCCGGAAACACGCTCGGCGACATCGGCGCAGCGATCCAGCAGGTCGCCGAAGGCGAGAGATTCTCCGTGGTGCGGGAATATTGCGGCCACGGCCTCGGGCGGGTTTTTCATGCCGCACCCTCGGTCATGCATTACGGAATGCCCAAAACCGGACCTGTCTTGCTGCCCGGAATGTTCTTTACTGTCGAGCCGATGATTAACGCGGGAAACTGGGCGACGAAACTGCTTCAGGATGGCTGGACGGCGGTGACGCGCGATTTGTCACTCTCCGCCCAGTATGAACACTCAATAGGGGTAACCGAAACCGGATGCGAAATCTTCACCCTGTCACCGCGAGGCTATTCGAAACCGCCTTATATTTAAGGTTTCAGGAAGCTTTGCGGATTGTACCGGAGGAATTGGACACCGGAAGAGCCGAAAGATGGCCGTCCCACCCCAAACGCTCGCTGGCGATATACTGATCGATCAGCAGGGATGCTGCGGATGCGAAGGCTTGGATCGTTTCGTTTCTGTTGAGTTCGGACATGATATTTCCCCACACGTAAAAAGACCTGACTGCGTTAAGAATATCGGTAAAATATGAATAAAATATTAGGGAATTCGGCTGGACTCGTGATTTTTTTTGCACCACAACAAAAATCAGGAAAATAGACCTTAAAACAGGGACTTGCCATGTCAAAATTAGCGCCGGAAACCGATGAATCTGCCGCACCGCCGCATTATGCGGGCCACCGGGCCCGCCTGCGCGCCCGGTTCCTGAAATCCGGCCCCGATGCGCTGGCCGACTACGAATTGCTCGAACTCCTGCTGTTTCAGGCCATCCCCCGGCGCGACGTCAAACCACTGGCCAAAACCCTGCTCCACGCTTTCGGCGGCCTCCCGGCAGTGATGAACGCCTCGATCCCCGACCTTATTAAGATCGAGGGCATCAGCGAAAACACCGCCGTAGCCCTCAAAACCGTAACGGCGCTGAGCCACCGGATACTGAAACAGGAAATCGCCGAAAAACCCGTCCTGAACTCCTGGACAAAGCTACTGGACTATTGCCGCGCGACGATGGCCCACGAAATCCGCGAACATTTTCGGATTATTTTCCTAAACAAGAAGAACGAACTCCTCGCAGACGAGATCCAGCAATCGGGAACCGTGGACCACACCCCTGCCTACCCCCGCGAAATCATGAAACGGGCACTGGAGTTGGGCGCGACGGCCTTGATTCTCGTGCATAACCACCCCAGCGGCGACCCGAAGCCCTCGCAGGCCGATATTGACATGACCCGGGAAATCGTTCAGGCTGCCAACACTTTTAACATAATCATTCACGACCACATTATTATCGCCCGCAAGGGCCACACCAGCCTGAAATCTGAAGGGCTTATGTGAAAAATAGAGTAAAATAAAAAGACTGCGCCCCCGGATAAAAACCGTATAGAATGGGCACAGACGAAAGATAAGATTGGGCGAAAACGCCCGAAAATGAGGTTTTAGGTCTTCATGCGTCGCTCTCTATTGTCATCGCTGTGTCTCGCGGTTGCGTCGCTCATGCTCCTGACAGGATGCCAGCACAGCAAGACCCGTAACTTCACTCCGCTGGAATACGTCCATTACAAGACGCGCCCCCAGCTTGAAACCCGTCTCGCCAAACAAGGCCTGCAGATCGGCGACCCCGTCTACATCCGCGCCTTCAAATCCGAGATGCAGATGGAAGTCTGGATGCAGAACCGCAACACCGGGCAATACGACCTTTATCGCACTTACCCCATCTGCCGCGCCTCCGGCGCCCTCGGCCCGAAGGAAAAAGAGGGCGATCTTCAGGCCCCCGAAGGCTTCTATAGCGTAAACGCCGGGCAGTTGAACCCTAACAGCAAATACTACCTCTCCTTCAACCTCGGCTACCCCAATGATTACGACCGCTCTCTGGGCCGGACAGGCAGCGCCCTGATGGTGCACGGCAGTTGCGTCTCAAAGGGTTGCTTCGCCATGACCGACGCCCATATCGGCGAAATCTATCTGCTGGTGGAGGAAAGCCTGAAGAACGGCCAGAAAACGGTGCCCGTTCATATCTTCCCCTTCCAGATGACCGAACAGAAAATGGCGATGCGCCTCTATTCCGAATGGTATCCCTTCTGGGTGAACCTCAAGGAAGGGTACGACCTGTTTGAACTCGCCCGCACACCGCCCGAAGTCAGCGTCAAGAACGGCCAGTACGCCTTCGCCGCCGATGCGATGGCCCCGATGGGCACCAGCTACGTGCAGGTCGCTCAGAAATAACCCGTCTTTAAACGTCCCATGCGCCCGATCCTGATCATCGTTCTTGCTCTTTTATGCCTCTCAGCGCCTGCCCGCGCCGATAACTCATTCGCGGACAAACTGGCCGCCGCCGCGCTCGAACAGACCAAAACCCGCGTCACATACGACGGCAGCTACTTCAAAATCCCCTACCCCGGCGGCGACGTCCCGGCGCATCTGGGCGTCTGCACCGACGTGATCGTCCGCGCCTACCGCGCTCTGGCGATAGACCTTCAGCAAAAGGTCCATGAAGACATGAAGGCGAACTTCGCAAAATACCCCAAACTCTGGGGCCTCAAGGCGACGGATACCAACATCGACCACCGCCGCGTCCCGAATTTACAGGTCTTTTTCACCCGCCACGGCCAATCCCTGCCCGTCACCCGAAACCCGGACGACTATAAAACCGGCGACCTCGTGACCTGGAACCTCAAAACTGTGGGCAGCCTCCCCCATATCGGCATCGTGACAGGTGAAAAGTCCGAAGACGGCCTCCGCCCCCTGATCGTCCACAATATCGGGGCTGGAACCGCGCTTGAAGATATGCTTTTCTCCTATACAATCACGGGGCACTACCGCTACGCCCCCATAAAAAAATAAGCAGTTATTCTTTTATGGAGAATTTTTCTTTTCCTGCTTGCCACAAGTACTTATCAATCTGGTTTAGAGAAAAGTCCTCTAATTGATAAAAATGCCTAAATTGCAGCAAAGTTTTATGGTAAGTGGGGTAATCTCTGAGCTTGGCATTTTTAAAATCATAAAACCCATCCAGATTCTTAAAATGTTCTAACATTTTAAAAACATACCAATCATACATAGGATAGGCTTCAGGACGATGAAAACTACAGTATTTTGTAGCAAACGAATAAAAGTGCCTATATGTCCCTTCTTCTACTTCAACCCAAGCCAAATCTTTCACCAAAGACAAGTCCTCGGATAAAAGTCGCTGATCAATATTTAAATTAACAACATGCTCTGCAACAACATAGGGCTTAAAAATACGAGTACTGTATAAGTTATTAAGGGAGCTTACTTTAATCAAAACATTATCAATGTCAGTATTACAAGGATATGTTTTTCTAAAAAGTTTATCTAAACTTTTCTCGTGAACAGAGGCTTCTTTTTTTTTCCATTCGTCTAGATACCTCTTCACTTCTTCGCGTGAGGGCTTTAGTGCAGTCATGAAAACCTCAAAGTTCGCGCTTGCTTGATTTATTATAATTAAATACGTTGCCAAACATAGATATAGAAGAAAACATGGTCAACATATGATCCCCCGTTACACCCGCAAGCAGATGGCCGACATTTTCGAGCCGGAGAACCGCTTTAAAATCTGGCTGGAGATCGAAACCCTCGCCACCGAGAAAATGGCCGAACTGGGCGTAGTCCCGCAAAGCGCCGCGACGGCGATCCGCGAAAAGGGTAACTTCGATGTCAAACGCATCGACGAGATCGAGGCCGAGGTCAAGCACGACGTCATCGCCTTCCTGACCTCCGTCGCCGAATTCGTCGGCCCAGAAAGCCGCTATGTGCATCAAGGCATGACCAGCTCCGACGTGGTCGATACCTGCTTCTCCAAACAACTGACCCAGGCCGCCGACCTGCTGCTGGAAGATCTCGATAACCTTCTGGGCGCCCTCAAACGCCGGGCGGAGGAACACAAGGCCACGCTGTGCATCGGCCGCTCGCACGGCATCCATGCTGAACCCACCACCTTCGGCCTGAAACTCGCGGGCCACTACGCCGCCTTCAAACGCGCCCGCAAGCGCCTCGAAGCCGCGCGGGAGGAAATCGCCGTTTGCACCGTCTCCGGCGCGGTCGGAACCTACGCCACCGTTGCACCGGAAATCGAGGCCTATATCGGCGAGAAAATGGGCCTCAAGCCCGAAACCGTCGCTACGCAGGTCATCCCGCGCGACCGCCACGCCATGTTCTTCGCGACCCTCGGCGTCATCGCCAGCTCGGTCGAAAACCTCGCCACCGAAATTCGCCACCTTCAACGCACCGAGGTGCGCGAGGCGGAGGAGTTTTTCTCGCCGGGCCAGAAAGGCTCGTCGGCCATGCCGCATAAGCGCAACCCGATCCTGACCGAAAACCTGACCGGACTCGCCCGCCTCGTGCGCTCGATGGTGATCCCCGCGATGGAAAACGTCGCCCTGTGGCACGAACGCGACATTTCCCACTCCTCCGTGGAACGCAACATCGGCCCTGACGCCTGCGTGACGCTCGACTTCGCGCTCGCGCGCCTAACCTCCGTGATCGATAAACTCCTCGTCTATCCCGACACCATGAAAGACAATCTGGAGAAAATGGGCGGCCTCGTGTTTTCCCAGCGCGTCCTTCTGGCCCTGACGCAGGCGGGAATCAGCCGTGAGGACGCCTACCGCATCGTGCAGGCCAGCGCCATGAAGGTCTGGGAAAGCAAAGGCGCACTCACACTTCGTAATGCGCTTGACACTGATTCTCAAGTAACTGAAAAACTTGACAAAAAATCTCTCGATGCCATATTCGACTACAACCATTACACAAAGAACATCGAATTGATTCTCAAACGGGCCTTGGCCTAGAAAAAAACGGAGCTTGCCATGAAAGGCGATAAAAAAATACTCGAACTGCTGAATGACGCCCTGAAAAAGGAACTCACAGCGGTTAACCAGTACTTCCTCCACGCCCGCATGCTCGACAATTGGGGCATCACTAAGCTCGGCAAACATGAATATAAAGAGTCGATCGAAGAAATGATGCACGCGGACACCCTGATCCAGCGCATCCTCTTTCTCGACGGCATCCCGAACCTGCAATCGCTCGGCAAACTGATGATCGGCGAGAACGTCAAGGAAGTTCTGGAATGTGATCTCAAGCTGGAGCTGGACGGCGTGAAAACCTACCGCGAAGCTGTCGCCTACGCCGAAAAGGTGAAGGATTTCGTCTCCCGCGACCTGTTCGCCAAAATTCTGGCCGACGAAGAGGGCCACGTGGATTATCTCGAAACCCAACTGAACATGATCAAGCAGATGGGCATCCAGAACTATATCCAGCTTAACTCCGAAAGTCCGCTGGACGCCGAAAAAGCGTAAAAATCGCTCAGGCCCTACGGGGCCTGAACTTTTTTGTTCTGATCCATAAATAAATAATCGACGACATAATCGACAAAAAGCTTGCCTTGGGACTGCACGACATTGTTCTCATCAAGAGTAACGACAAGCGGGTATTCTTTGAAAGGTTTGACGCCCAATTCAGAAAGAAGCGTGTTTAGATCATCCCCCATAGCCCTTTTTACGACCAGGGTTTTAAGGTCCCGCTCACCGATTGAATTAAGATACTTCATAACCTGCACGGGCGTTTTATCGGTCGCGATGGAAATCACAGTCCCGGGACTGGCCTTTTCCAACGTGGAATATTCCGGAAGAAACCGACGGCTGAACTCATCATCCGAACGCCAGATAAACAGGACTCTTTTCCGCCCCTTGGTCTTCTCGATATGCGCCTTAATCTTTGAGGGAGGAACGTGATAGATCTTCGCCCCGCTCTCTTTCTTTTGGGCCATGGCGCACTGCGCATAAATGCCCCCTAAAAGGCAAAAAACGCCGACCAGAGCCATTAACCGCCCAAAGGAACGAAACCGGACACGCAGACCAGAATGAGCGCTCATCGTCTCACCTTTCCCTAAAAAACAGATACAAACAGCATATACGCCGCCGCACCCTGATTGCAAAAAGAGTTTGTAGAAAACAAAGCCAAGAATGAGAATGACTTGCATTAAAGGCCTTATAGTGATAATGATTATCAATATAAGCAGAGGTCTATAGCCCCTTTTGTGAAAAAAGATTAGGAGTTTCAGGAATGTACGTCTGCCTTTGCCGCGGCATTACGACATCGGACATA
The DNA here is from genome assembly GCA_023384135.1 of Alphaproteobacteria bacterium. Classification (GTDB taxonomy): domain Bacteria; phylum Pseudomonadota; class Alphaproteobacteria; order Micavibrionales; family Micavibrionaceae; genus JAGNKE01. Next base: position 509,649 of record JAHDXS010000001.1, read on the forward strand.
TTGGATGAGCTGTCCAAAAGGCCTGAGGCTGTTTGCCTTTCCGCTTGCGGCGTAAGCGCTGAATTCGCCGAAGAAATCCACACCCGTTGCTCAGAGGGCTTGGGTTACAACTGCGGCACGTGCAGCGACTCCGTGAAGGACATTATCGACTCACACTACGCCCCGGTGGAAGTCGATCAACCCGAAGACGAGAAGATTCTCGTCGGCTCGCTCGTATAATTCGCGATATTCAAAAAAACCTGGGCGCTGCCATCAGACCTGCGCTTGCTTTCCACCGTTCCCTGTGGCAGGACTATGGGAGTTCTGTTTCCAACTCGTTCAAGGGTGTTAAGGATGAACAATAAGACAATTCTGAAGGCAATCGCACTGACAATCGGGAGCATCGGCATTATGAGCGCATCAATTCAGCCGGCGAAAGCCGCAGATCCGGAAAACACAATCAACATGGAGGTTTCCACCGGCGGCACCGTTGTGATTGAGCTTCTCCCTGATATTGCGCCAAAGGCCGCTGAACGCCTGCGCAAACTCTCCCGCGATGGCTTTTATAACGGCCTGATCTTTCACCGCGTCATCAGTGGCTTTATGGCGCAAGCGGGTGACCCAACCGGTACGGGCATGAGCGGTTCCGATTATCCCGACCTCCCGGCCGAGTTCAGCAACTACATGTACAAACGCGGAACGGTCGGTATGGCTCGCACCTATCAACCCGACAGCGCAAACTCGCAGTTTTTCATCTGCTTCGATGATCAGGGCTGTAGGACGCTAACCGGCCAATACACTGTCGTAGGCCAAGTGACCAGTGGCATGGAGTTTATCGATGCCGCGGCCGTAGGCGAACCCCCTGCCAACCCCACCAAGATCGTAAGCATGTCGGTCGCGGCAGACGCGGCAAAGAAATAGCGGGCGCTATGACAAGGCAGGCGCTCTGGCAGATAGACGCCTTTACAGACAAGGTGTTCGGCGGCAATCCTGCCGCCGTTTGCCCTTTGGAAGAATGGCTGCCCGACGAAACCTTGCGTCGGATCGCGATGGAAAACAATCTCTCCGAAACCGCGTTCTTCGTACCGAAAGGCGAAAACTTTCACCTCCGCTGGTTCACCCCGGCCTCGGAAATTGACCTCTGCGGCCACGCGACTCTGGCTTCCGCCTTCGCGATATTCGAATTGATGAATTACAAACAAGACAAAATCTGCTTCGAAACCCGCTCCGGCATTCTCAACGTCGTGCGCTCAAAACGCGGCCTGACCATGGATTTCCCGCTCTGGCCCTATGAAGAGCAATCCGGCGCGGATCATGAAAGAATCGAAAAGATCATCGGGCAAAAAACACAAACAGTGCTCAAAAGCAAAGGCGCATGGTGCGCCGTCCTGGCCGATGCCGCGGAAGTACAGAATTTCAACCCCGACATCCCGGCTATCAACACGCTGGAAAACGTCGTCGGCCTCGTGGTCACCGCGGCCGGAACAAACGGCGTGGATTTCGTTTCCCGCTTCTTCGCACCGCAATACGGCATCGACGAAGACCCCGTAACGGGCGCAACCCACTGCATGCTCGCCCCTTACTGGGGCGCCAAACTCGCCAAGACCGAGTTGAAAGCCAAACAACTCTCCGCCCGCGGCGGCGACCTGACCTGCGTCCTCACCCCCGATGGCCGCGTCGAAATTTCAGGCCAAGCCGTCCTTTACCTCGAAGGCTCAATTCATGTCTGACGCTGAAGACTGGTGGCGTCACGCCGTAATATACCAAGTCTACCCGCGCAGTTTTCAGGATACAAACGCAGACGGCATCGGTGACCTGCAGGGAATAATCTCCCGCCTTGAATATGTGGCCTCTCTGGGCGTGGACGGCATCTGGATCAGCCCCTTCTTCCCCTCCCCGATGAAGGATTTCGGCTACGACGTATCCGATTACCGTAATATCGATCCACTTTTCGGGACACTGGAGGATTTCAAAACCCTTCTGAACAGGGCGCACGCTTTAAACCTCAAAATCCTAATTGATCTGGTACTTTCCCACACCTCGGAGGAACACCCATGGTTTCGCGAAAGCCGGCAGTCTAAAACAAACCCAAAAGCTGATTGGTACGTCTGGGCAGACGCTAAAACAGAGGCCGATGGCTCAACGACCCCTCCCAACAACTGGGTGTCCGTCTTCGGCGGCCCTGCCTGGACTTTTGATGAGACGCGCGGCCAGTATTACCTGCACAACTTCCTGAAGGAGCAGCCCGACCTGAATTATCACAATCCCAAAGTACAGGCCGAGGCGCTGGACATTGCGCGCTTCTGGCTCGATCTGGGCGTAGACGGGTTCCGTCTCGATACCGTAAACTTCTATTTTCACGATCGGCTGCTTCGCGATAACCCGCCCCGTACCGAAGGCGTCGCTTTCGCCACACAGTTCGAAAAGGATGTTCCATATTCAGCCCAGCAGCATATTTACGACAAATCTCAGCCCGAAAACCTCGCTTTCCTCGAACGCTTCCGCGCCCTGATGAATGAATACCCCGGAACATTTACCGTCGGAGAAATCGGGGACGATCACCCTTACCGTCTCGCGCATATCTACACATCAGGCGATAAACGCCTGAATTGCACCTACAACACCCATATGATGTCCGGAACGCTCAAGACGTTGACCGCAAGTATGATCCGCGAACCCGTCGAAAATTTCTTCACCGCTCAAACCGCCGAATACCCACAACCCGGCTGGCCCGGCTGGGCCTTCTCCAACCATGACGTCGTGCGCGCCGCAAGCCGCTGGCACGAACCGTTCAAACATAACCCGGAACAGGCCAAGATGCTTCTGGCCCTGCTGTTCTGCATGCCCGGAACCTTGTTCCTTTATCAAGGGGAGGAACTAGGCCTGCCCGAAGCCGAAATTCCGTATGACAAACTGCAAGATCCCTGGGCGAAGGAGACCTGGCCCCACTGGCAGGGCCGAGACGGATGCCGCACCCCGATGCCATGGGCCGCGAAGGTGCCTTTCTGCAGCTTCTCGGCACATGAACCGTGGCTGCCCGTCCCGTCAACCCATCCAAACCTGAGCGTTGATCAACAGGAAGCCAGTCTCAACTCGCCCCTGCGATTTACCCGCGCCTTCCTGAGCTGGCGCGCCGCGCAATCCGCGCTCAGAACACCCGACTGTGTCTTTATAGACACCGGAAACGACAACATTCTTCATTTCGTGCGGGGAAACCAAAACTCGGGCACACTTGACATTCTGTTCAACCTCTCGGCGGAGCAACAAAATTACAAGGACCGCGTAATTCTTCCATACGCAACCCTGATCCAATCGTGGAACGGGAAATAAACTCAATCGTCTTCAAGGCTAAGCCCGATAGGCTCCTCAAAAATCTTTTCGGGCGTTTCAATAACGGAAGGCAGCACACGTTCGCCACCACGCTCAATATCGCGGCCGACGACAGCATTGAGACGGTTGGTTTCACCCTTCTCAAGCTCCAGAACCTTCGCCGCCTCGACCATCTTTTTTACAATATCGTCAAGCTGCTTTGGATCATGAAGCGGATCAGGGGTATCAATCCGTAACAACCCCCGCCCACCGGTAAAAAACAGGATGATCCAAGCATTCTTAATTTTCATAAGCTTAACAAGCGCCTGGGCACGCCGATCCGTGAGATAAGCCTTCATGACAGCGCTGTCGCGCGATCGGACGATATACGAATTGTCCCACCCCGGCGTCTCGGGCCTGAACTCCGCCTGAAAATGAAGCTCCTCGACCAGCTTCACCATACCGCCGCTGGCAATGGCTCCAGAAACGGGCAAGGAAGAATGTAAGGTCACCTCGATACTGGTCAGACTGCGACCGGGCCGACCATCCTCCGCATCATGCTGGGCCGTAAAGCATAAAACCTCGAAATCCTGAAACGTACCGCTCAACTCGGGCGAGTCGAATATCCGGCCGCTGCGGTACCGAAGCTTGCGTTTGCGGGCATAAAGCTTCCACGATTGCTTTTGCTTATACAGAACCCAGTTCGACCAGAACCAGAAACCAAGGAGAAAAACAGAAAGCGCAACCCAGATGAGAATGTAGATATTCAAAGGTCCCTCCCTGTGCCTGGCTGCGCGTAAAATTGCCCAAGATGTTACTAATTATACTATTCCATGAACGCAAACAAGGCCACAAGGGATTGAGAGAAAACAAAAAAAGGCGGAACCGGAGTTCCGCCTTCTAAGTTTGCCAAGAGCTCACCTGTTAATTAGTGATACCGGACTCCTCCATCATGAGGGGTATTGAAGTCGAAATGGGTCATATTCTGCGGCGCGGAGGCGCGGGGCGTAGAGAGCGAGGCGCCCTTTCCGTCCTTTTCCATCTGGCCGGCCAGCATCGTCATCCGGGTCAGAAGGTCCTCAGCATGGGAGACAAGAGCTTCCGTCTTAGACGTGCTGATCAGGTCGGCATCGGCATGCTCGGCCAGTTTCGCCTTGATAACATCCTCGTGCGCATCCAGCGTATCGATCTTTTGCTCCAGCTTGTGGATCGCGTCGCCGAAATATCCGGCTTGCTTGTCGACGATTTCAACCTTGCGCTCAAGCACTTGAACACTTTCGCTGAACGCGTTGGCTTGCTCGCCGACATTGGCAACCTTCGCTTCCATCTGGTTGATCGCATGCGTCACACGGCCGGTTTCGGCGTCAACTTGCTCCATTTTCTTCTCGAGCTTGTTGATCGCATCGCTGAAAAATCCGGTCTGCTTGCGAACGACATCAAACCCGGCGCGCAGACGTTCAAATCCTGCGCCGAGCACTATACTCGTCCCCACGGCGGCAACCGCGGAGAACACAGCCATCATAATCGAGATGGCCACTACGGTTTCTACTTCCAAAGACATGGTCTGCACCTTTCGTATCGAATGTTACAGGGCTTAATTCTGAAAGAGCTGGGTGATAAAATCCAAGGCTGCACCAGGCAGATTCAGGGCCCTAAAGAGGGGTTCCGGGACTGACGATTAAGGCTCGTCATAGTTTTATGGTAAATAAACAAGGGCAACCTGTCCACGACTATCGTTTCGAAATTTCCTAAAGTTTTAGGGGTTTCCGAAACACTCCGTATCGAACGCTGGAGACGGCCTAAAAAGAAAGGGCGCCGCAGCGCCCTCTCCTGAAACATGACCTCGGAACAGTTTCTTTAGTCTTGGGTCTGATAAGCCCCATCGTCGTAAATTTCGTTCAACTGCCGCTCGCCTTCGGTAATCGGCTTATACATCTCCGTCTTAGGAACGACGATTTGCTTCTCCGAAATGAAACCGGAAGACGTATCCTCCTCGATCGCCTCTTCTGAGACATTTTCAACCGCCTCTACCGAACGAACCGGAGGCGGCTCAAGGGGAAAACCTTCATTGGTGCGAGCCGGGCTGCTCATACCCGAAGAACCTTCAGCACCAGCCGCCGGCTCAATAGCCGAAGCGGTAATCCGGCTTGAAGGAAGCGGAGAGGGCGCATACTGCGCACCCTGATCACCCTGCAAAAGCTGCTGCGTCATAAGCTGCTCGCTCGTCATGCCGACTGAACCATCGTCCGCTGCGCCAGCCTCGGGCGTAATGCTCGAAAAATCCTCGGAACCGGCATGCGGCTCTGTCTTCTGAACGTCTGCGGCGGAAGCTCCGGCCTCGGAAGCCCTCGTCTTCGGAGCGCCATATCCCTTGGTCTTCGAGCCAGACAGCTGCTGTTCAAGATCGTCAGCAAGCTTCAATTCCTTTTCCGGCATCATCTTGGCGCGAACATACATCACCCCGTCGCCCGCCGTGCGCTCCATCGTATAGGGAACTTTATCCGAGTATTTGACCGTCTCCCAGCCATCTCCGCACCCTGCGAGCAAAAGACTGAAACCGGCAACTGCAAACGCGCGTCTTTTAGAAACGGGCATGTGAAATCCTTCCCTGATGTAAAAACAAAACCAAACGCAGACAGACACGCAGCCGTAGAAAACGCAGCGCTGTACACAGAAGGAAAACAACATATTGATTGTTCCGATACTCTAGAATCGGAACATGAAAAGATCAAGACAAAGAATTGAAAAAAAAGCGTTTCCGTATATCGCAAGGATAAATTTGCAGGGAACGATTAGAGAGCCTCGCCAGACGCGGACTCGATGCCGGGAAGACCGGCGGAGTGTTCTTGCGTTTCCGCAGATACAGGATCTTCGGGTTGAACCTGCGCCTCATCCTTACGCTCGGTGAGAACCTCAAGACTCGGCTCGCGCATCGTAACGAAAGCCAGACGCGTAATCGGCTCGCGCTCAATCACGACCGGAGAGTCGGCCTTAGCCTGCTCGCCACCCATACTCGCGCACCCCGCCAGAAACAGAACGCACGACAAAACCGCGAACCCGCGCAAACTGCGGACAAAAACATCCTTAGAAATAATACCAGACATCAGAGCACCTCTGCTTTTAAGACAGAACTGAAGAATAAACCGGAAGAACGCAGATGGTGAGCAGCTTGAACAAAAACTCTTAAGACACTGTCATCATATCATAAACGGAGCTTTTTCTCTACTGCAATCAGCCGCCAGTCCGCGTCCATCACTAAAAACTTATATAGATGATACGCTTAGGGCGCCCGAATCCTTCGCCGGAGCAAACACAAGAAAAAAAGCCTAAAAATCAAGGATTCAGAGGAGACCAGGCAGGGTCAGACCCGTCGCGCGGCGTCTTCAAAACCCGCTCGTTATACCCTGTTATGTCAATAGTGTAGAGCTTGGCCGAACGGCTTCCGCCCGAAGGGGTCTCCTTGAAATAGGTCAGCACACGCCCGTTGGGCGCCCAGCTCGGCCCTTCGACGTGGTAAGCGTTGGAGATCAGGCGCTCGCCCGTTCCGTCGGGACGGATGACTCCGATATAGAACTTGCCCTGATACATGCGCGTGAAAGCGATCAGATCTCCGCGCGGCGACCACACCGGGTTGGCGTACCGCCCCTTGCCGAACGTGATCCGCTTCGCGGCCGACCCATCAGAATTCATGGTGTAGAGCTGCTGCGATCCACCCCGGTCGGATTCGAACACGATCTGCCGCCCGTCGGGGGAGAAGGACGGCGCGGTGTCGATGCCCGGAGTATTGGTGATCCGCACAGGCTGGCGCGAACCGATATCCATGACATAGATGTCGGTATTCCCGCCCCGCGCAAGGCTCATGGCGATCCGGCGACCATCCGGCGAGAAACGCGGCGCAAATGTCATGCCGGGAAACGTGCCCAGCTCGACATGCCGCCCGGAATTGATGTCGTAAAGAAAGACGCGCGGCTTGCCGCCCTGATAAGACATGTACGCGATCCGCTGCGACTCCGGCGAAAAACGCGGCGTCAGAACAAGGTAAGACCCGTCCGTCAGATATTTATGGTTCGCCCCATCCTGATCCATAATCGCCAGACGCTTGATCCGCTTGTCCGCCGGACCGTGCTCGGAAATATAAACCACGCGCGAATCGAAATACGCGCCCTCGCCCGTGATCCGCTTATAGATCTCATCGGAAATGATATGCGCGATGCGGCGCCAGTTCTGGTCGGTGGTAGTATACGCCATCCCGATTAGCTGCTGCTGGTTGAACACGTCCCAAAGGCGGAACTCAACCCGCGACTGCCCGTTGCCCGCCCGCGTAACCTTGCCGGTGACAAGGGTTTCCGCACCCGTCGCCCGCCATTCGGGGAAACGCACACCCTCCTGCTCGACGGAGGCCGGGCTCTGCACGAACGCGCGCGGATTGACCGGAGCAAACAGCCCCGAACGCTCAAGATTCGCCGTGATGATGCCCGGAATATCGACCGCCAACCGCTCACCGTCAGCCGAGTCAGCAAAAAAATTGCTGATCGCGATGGGCCGCGGTTTCATAACACCGCGGTCAACTATGATCTCCGTTTCCTGAGCAAAGGCAGGAGAAGCGAAAACCATAACGGCGAGAGAAAAAAATGCGAACAGTCTGGCAAAACGAAAGGTCATGGACGTCCCTTGAGTCGGTTTGTGAAACACAGAAAAAGAATCGAGTATATGAACTCTATATCATGCCTCTGGGATCGAATGTAACCCTGAACACCTTGAATTGTTCATATTTGCCCGCCGGAATATTGAGTCGCGAGCATCTCGGGTTCGTCAGAGCCCTCCGCGCGGATTCCGCGAAAGATTTGAAAATCGGATCGGATGAATACCGCATCGTATCCAGAATATCGACCTGCTTCACGATAAGATCAGGCCCGACATGAACCCGCAAGGAAACTTGCATGTTCTGCACGTCCTGCACCCCGGCATCAACAACCCAACAAGGCTCGATACCGCGCCGTATGGCGTCGATCTCGCTCGCCGTGATCCGGTCGCCCAGCGACGCGATCTGCGACGGCCTCGAAGACTGGCTCGTCGATTCGTTCAAAATCTGGTCCAGCGTCTTGTCCTTCTGGTCATCAGGCGTAATGTCCTTCAAAAGACTGTTGAAATCGCGCGCGGGCTTTTCCTCGGCCTTGGGTTTGTCCTTCGGTTTATCCTCGGCTTTCTTCGGCTCCGGCTTGGGCTTCGGCGGCTTCGGCTTGGTCTTGGGCACCGGCGCGGGCTTGGTATCCTCGGGCATGGTCAACTGTTGCGGCTCCGGCTTTTCAATCGGCGGCGGCGGAACGTCTTCGATCTCCGGCTCCTTCGGCGTCTCCAGCGCAGGCGGCGGAGTCTCCTCCCGGTTATAAACTTTTTCCTGCGTAGTCTCCGGCTTCTCCTCGCTCACCTTCTCCGGCTTGTTCGGCGCGGCCAGGTTGTCCGTCTGCGCGATCTCCGTGATATCCACCATCTCCACCGTCACCGCCGTGGGCATCAGGATGGGCGGCGGCGAGAGGAACGGCAGGCTCACAAGGCCAAGCGTGAAGACAAGAATATGCAGCCCGAACGACATCACGACAGGCGTCTTCATCCCGGCGAACGGGTTGTCGTCCTCATGCGGTCGATATGTGCCGACAGCGGCGGCGTTCATGGCGGCCCCTTATTGATCCGGCTGGGAAACCAGCGCGACCTTCGTAAATCCGGCGGCGCTGACCATCCCGATGATTTCCGAAACCTTGCCATAGGGTAAAGCCTTGTCCGCCCGGATGTATATCCGCGCCTCCTCGTTCCCCTCCAGCATCCCGGTCAAAAGCCCGACAAGGCTCCCCTCGGTCGTCTCCGTCTCGCCGATGAAAATTTTCCCTTCGGCGTTGACGGAAATCTCGATGGGCTTGCTATCCGGATTCTCGATTGCCTTGGCCTTGGAGTTCGGAAGATCGACCTGCACCCCGGCGGTCAGAAGCGGCGCGGCAACCATGAAGATGATCAGCAAAACCAGCATGACATCGACGAACGGCGTAACGTTGATCTCCGAAATAGCACCCGCCGAGCTCGACCGCCTGCGCCTGCGGCCCGCTCCGCCGCCCCCTGAAACAATCATTCCGCCCATAAGCCCTACTCCCTTTCAAAAAATTTAAGCGACGCGCTTGCCGCCGTTGGGAACCTTCATAACGTCCTGACTGTCCATATGCCGCGAAAGGATGGCCGAAAACTCGTCCGTAAACGCCTCCAGCCGGTCCGCATAGCGGTTCAGCCGCGAATTAAGAAAATTGTAGGCCACAGAGGCCGGAATCGCCGCGACCAGCCCCAGCGCAGTCGCAAACAACGCCTCCGCGATCCCCGGCGCGACAACAGCCAGACTCGTGTTATTAGTAGCCGCGATCTGCGTGAAACTGTGCATGATCCCCCACACGGTGCCGAATAGCCCGATGAACGGCGCCGCCGACGCCACGCTGGCCAGAAACGTCATGCCGCGCTCAAGCTTGTTCATCTCCCGGCTGATCGCCACGGACATTGAACGCTCGACGCGCTGCTTCAAACTCGCCTGTAAATTCTCCCGCGCGGGCAAACCGCCCACGACTCCGGCCTTCCATTCGTCCATTCCCGCCGCGAACGTATGCAAAAGCGGGTCCTCCTTGCTCTTCTTCACACGCTCGTAAATCTTGTCCAACGGCTCCCCCGACCAGAACGAATCCTCGAAACGGTCCGCCCGGCGGTTCAGTTTGGCGAGCTGTCCGCGCTTGCTCAGAATGATCGCCCACGACCAGATCGAACAAAAAATAAGCACAAGAATGACCGACTTCACCACAAGGTCCGCATTCATGAACAGCGCCAGCGCGCTCATATCCGCTGCCGCAAATTGACCCAGACTTTCCGTTGCAACGCTCGATGCCATGGCCTCTTAAAACTCCTGAAAATATGAAAAAAGGTTAGATTATAAAAAACCCCGGAAACTTAACAGTTTACGCGCCTATTCGCTATAGTTTTGAAAGGCCTGCTTGATGTCTTCCGGAAGTCGCGCAGGCTGGATTTTTTCCGTCTCTACACATACCAAGACAACATGCATGTCACAAATTAATTCCGCCTCCATCGCGCCGTTTTCAGCCCTTTTTTCCCTGAAAACCGCCTGATGCATCGTAAAACTGGTGTTTTTGAGTTCTTCGATGGTGCTTTGCATAACAAGATGGTCGTCCAGAAACGCGGGCTTGAGATAATCCACGCTTATACGACGAACGACAAAGATCAATCCTTTGTTTTTTTCCAAGGTGCGGTTTTCAAACCCCACGGCCCGCAGGAATTCCGTGCGTCCCCGCTCGGCGAACTTAAGGAAATTGGCATGGTAAACCACCCCGCCCGCGTCGGTATCCTCATAATAAACCCGGATGGGAATCCTGTGTCTCATGGCCGCTGATCCTTGGAAATTTAACCGTCAAACCCGTCATCGCCCGGCGCGTCAAGAAGATCGCCCTGCTGCGCCCCGGCCCCCTTGGGGGGATTCAGGCCAATCGCGCCGTACCCCTTCGCCGAGAGCATCCGGCCGCGCGGCGTGCGCTGCACCAGCCCCTGCTGCATCAGATACGGCTCGATGACGTCCTCGATCATGTCGCGCTGCTCTGACAATGCCGCCGAGAGCGTCTCGACACCCACCGGCCCGCCGCCGTAATGATCGGCAATACACAGCAAATAACGGCGGTCCATACCGTCCAGCCCGCTCGCATCGACGTCCAGCCGCTTAAGCGCCGTATCGACCAGCTTTTCGTCCACCTGCTTCGCGGCCAGCGCCAGCGCGAAATCACGCACCCGGCGCGTCAACCGCCCGGCGATGCGGGGCGTCCCGCGCGAACGCTTGGCGATCTCCAGCGCCCCGTCCTCCGTTATGGGCATATCCAGAAGCCGCGCCGTGCGCGAGACAATCGCCGTCAATTCCTCTGGCCCGTAGAAATTGAGCCGCAGCGGAATTCCAAAACGGTCCCGCAAAGGGTTGGTCAGCAAACCGCTACGCGTCGTCGCGCCGATCAGCGTAAACGGCGCCAGCTCGATCTGGATCGACCGCGCCGCAGGCCCATCCCCGATAATAAGGTCCAGCTTCCCGTCCTCCATCGCCGGATAGAGAATTTCCTCCACGGCGGGATTGAGGCGATGAATCTCGTCGATGAACAAAACGTCGAACGGCTGCAAATTCGTCAAAATGGCGGCGAGGTCGCCCGATTTGACAATGACCGGCCCTGACGTCGCCCGGAACCCAACGCCCAATTCCCGCGAAACGATATGCGCCAGCGTCGTCTTGCCCAGCCCCGGCGGCCCGAACAACAGCACATGGTCCATCGCCGCCTGACGCGCCCGGGCAGAGTCGATGAAAATTTTCAAATTCTCGCACAGCGCCCGCTGCCCGATAAACTCGTCAAGCCGCGAGGGGCGCAGCGCCTGCTCGACGGGCGGCTCGGCCTCCTGAACGGCGGCCCCGATCTCGGTATCCTTTTGCTTGGCCTTGCCCCGTGCCCCGCTCATGCGCTGAGCTCCCGCAAGGCCAGCCGGATGATGGCCTGAAGATCATCACGCATATTATCGTTGGCCTTGCCCCGCACATTCATCACGGCGGCAAACGCCTCCGACCGTGCATAACCAAGATTGGTCAGCGCCGAAACGGCATCCAGCGCCACGCCGCCCTCTTCGCCCGCACCCTCAAGAATCTTCGCGCCTTTCGATGGCGACATTGTATCAACCGAAAGCTCGACCTTCCCGGCTTTGTCTTTCAATTCCGTCAAAATTCGCACGGCCAGCTTCGGCCCCACCCCATCCGCCTGCGTCAGAGCCGCCTTGTCCTGCGAAGCGATGACATAACCAAGCTTATCCGGCGCGACCGCGCTCAAAATCGAAAGCGCGACCTTTGCCCCCACGCCCTGCACGCTGGTCAGCAGCTTGAACCAAGCCCGCTCGGCCTCCTCGGCAAACCCGAACAGCGTAATCGCGTCCTCGCGCACCTGCGTGATGATCAGAACGCTGGCCGGGTCGCCTGCCTGCCCGATCCGCGACAAGGTCCGTCCGCTGGCATGGACAAGATAGCCCACGCCCTTGACGTCGAGGATCAGATGATCCCGCGCGAAACTGTCGATAATCCCGGAAAGCTTGCCGATCATGGGCGGGTGTGACTCTGTGTTGTTCTTTTGTTCCACTGTCCATAATGCGCGTGACATATGGCAACCGCAAGCGCGTCCGCCTCGTCCGGCCCAATCGTTCCACAAGCGGGAAGCAGGCGTTTGATCATCGCCTGAACCTGCTCCTTCGCGGCATGCCCCGCCCCGACGACGGATTTCTTGACCGTGTTGGCTGGATATTCCGCGACCTCGATCCCGCACAGCGCAGGCACGGCCAGCAAAACCCCGCGCGCCTGCCCCAGTTTCAAGGCTGACAGAGCATTGGCGTTCACAAACGTCTCCTCGACCGCCGCGCTTGCGGGCTGATACGTCCGAACCACTTCCGTCATTTTTTCATGCAAAAAAGCCAGGCGCTGCGCAAGCGCCAGAGCCGTCGGCGGCTTAATCAAACCGCACGCGCGAAACCGCAAAACATGTCCTTGGCTTTCAATAAGGCCCCATCCGGTCTTCTGAAGGCCGGGGTCGATACCCAGAATCAGCATTCCGGCATTTTATCCTGATGCCAGAAGTTTCTCCATCACTTCGTCGCTGGCCTCGAAATTCGCGGTGACGCTCTGAACGTCATCGTTATCCTCCAACGCTTCGATCAAGGCTATGACGCTGGCCGCGACCACTTCGCTGACCGGAACCGATATCTTGGGCCGCCAGATCAGCCCGCCCTTTTCCGGTTCCCCGAATTTTTCCTCCAGAACCGCCCGCACCGCGCCGAACTGGTCAGGAGCGCACGTAATCTCGTGATAATCGTCGCCACTTTCGACATTGTCCGCCCCGGCCTCTAGCGCCGCTTCGAACACCGCGTCCGCGCTCGCCTTGGCGGCGGGATACAAAATCTCGCCCATGCGCTCGAACATAAAACCCACGCAGCCCGTGGTGCCCAACTCGCCGTCATTTTTGCTAAACAGGGTCCGCACCTCGCCCGCCGTGCGATTCTTGTTGTCGGTGAGGCACTCCACGATCACCGCCACCCCGCCGGGGCCGTACCCCTCATAACGGATATCCTCGTAATTATCCCCCTCAAGATTGCCCGCGCCCTTCTGGATGGCCCGCTCGATCCCGTCCTTGGGCATAGACTGCCCCCGCGCCGTGGCAATGGCCAGCCGCAAGCGTGGATTCATGGCCGGATCAGCCCCGCCCAATTTCGCCGCGACCGTAATCTCGCGGCCCAGCTTGGAAAACACCTTCGCCCGCCGTGCGTCCTGCGCGCCCTTGCGGTGCTTGATATTGGCATATTTGGAATGTCCGGCCATAAGAGCACCCTCTCGATAAATCCATCCTGATGCGAGGCCACAGTATAAGAACCGCCACTTCTGTTGAAAAGTCCGATTATCCGCCGCCCGTCCCTTTTTTTTTGCCCCATCACAGACGATAATAAGGGGTTATTTGCAAAAACTCAGACTAAAGATCGTCGGCACAACCTATGTCGTATAAATTTGAATCGCTGAAGGTTCTGGTGGTCGAAGACAACGAGCCAATGCTCGAACTCACGAAATCCATACTGCAAACCTTTGGCGTGGGCACTCTTTACACAGCCGTGGATGGAGAGGAAGGCTTCACAATCTTCTGCAAATCCAATCCTGACATGGTGATCGCCGACTGGATGATGCAGCCCTGCGACGGCATATCGCTCACCCGCCGGATCCGCAACGACAAGCGCAGCCCCAACCCCTATGTCCCGATCATCCTGATGACGGGCTTCAGCGAAAAACGCCGTGTGATCTCCGCAAGGGACGCGGGCGTAACTGAATTTCTTGTTAAACCCTTCAACGCACGCGACCTGTACCGCCGCATCGTACAGGTCATCGAAAAACCCAGACAGTTCATCCGCTCAGAGGGATTCTTCGGGCCCGACCGTCGGCGCAACCGCACGAGCGCTTACACCGGCCCTCTCCGACGCCACGACGACCCCAAGACGGGCCAACCCGGCCTGAGTAACCGCAATAATAAAATCTCGCCGGAGGACATTGCCTTTCTCGATGATGAATAAGCCTCAACGACAAAGAATGTATAGAAACCATGGCACCAGCAGACATCCAGCACTATAATCAGGCCCCCCGACGCAAAGCAGAATTTATCAAGCCACCAAACCTGATCCGGGCGAAAGTCGGCACGGGCGGCCTGGGTGATGCCATTCTCGACCGCGCCCAAAAGCTGCTGGAAACGACAAGCGTCGATTTCGCCCCGCTGGCCGATATATACCTGACCTCCATGATGAACGGCATTACGCGCGCCCGCGCGCGGCAGGCTGAAGACGACAACGAATTGCTCATCGCCGGAGTGCTCTACCCTTGCGCACAATTAAAAGCCAACGGCGGCATGTTCCACTACCCGCTGGTCACACGCATCGCCGACCGCTTCGTGCAGTTTCTGGAGGTCGTGGACCAGATCGACGACGACGCTCTGGAAATCGCCGAAGCCTTCCACACCACCATCAAGGCCGTCATCAACGCCAAGATCAAGGGCGACGGCGGCAAACACGGTCACGAGCTGGTTGATGCCCTCAACGACGCCTGCATGCGCTACTTTGAAAAGAATAAAGACAATCTCCGCACCCCCGACGGGGAGGAGGATTTCTAAGACCGCCCAGCCTTAGACCGCTCAGGCCTTCGGCCGCGTGTTGGCAAGCGTATCGCCCAGCCGCACCGGCTCGATAGAAACGGCCCTGCCCGTGCGGTCGTCCGTCACGATATAAACGCCGCACAACGTCTTGTTCTCGCTGGCGGGAATCAAAGGCTCCCCGGGCATTTTTCGCACGAACCGATGAATGGCGATATCTTTGCGCACGCCGATCACGCTGTCGTAATCCCCGGTCATCCCCGCGTCGCTCATATACGCCGTCCCGGCAGGCAGGATATGCGCATCCGCAGTCGGCGCATGGGTATGCGTCCCGATCACCGCCGAAACCCGCCCGTCGAAATGATGCGCCAGCGAATATTTCTCGCTCGTCGCCTCGCCGTGAAAATCGACAAAAAGCGCCTGACAATTCTGCCCGACCTTATGTTCGCCGACGATCTCCTCCAACAGCGCGAACGGATCGTCCAGCGGGTCCATGAACAACCGCGCCATAAGGTTGACGATCACGATGATCCGCCCGTCCTGAAGTTCCAGCCGGCATAGCCCGTTCCCCGGGGTCCCGGGCGGAAAATTGGCGGGGCGCAGCAACCGCGCATCCCGCGCGATATAGGGAATGATCTCCCGCTGGTCCCATATATGGTTCCCGCTAGTGATGCAATCGGCCCCCAGATCGTGAATCTGCTTGCAGATTTTCTCTGTGATACCCTTCCCGTGCGCCGCGTTCTCGCCGTTGACGATGATCACGTCGGGCATGAGATCGCGCCGCAATTCAGGCAGATAGACCTCCAGAGCCTCGCGCCCTGCGCGCCCCATGATATCGCCGATGAATAAAATCTTCATGAACAATCCAGTCTAAATCTTAATCGAATTTCAAAACCTGCTGCGGCGTGATCACCATGTCCAGCCGCTGGTCAAAATCGTCGGTCGGAAGGTTAAACAAACACGCCTGCTGCGCAAACCCCGCGCCGACCGCCGTAATCTTTTTCCGCGCACGCAGATCGGCCAGCGTCGCATCATAGTACCCGCCGCCGTAGCCCAGCCGATACCCCCTGCGGTCAAACGCCAACAACGGGACGATCACAACATCCGGCTCGACGAACGCCTTATCCGGGGGCTCCATCACCCCGAACGCCCCGCGCACCAGAGGCGCCGTCCCGTCCCACCGCGCGAATTTAAGGATTTTTGAATCTTTTTCAACCGTCGGAAGCGCCAGAACCGCCCCCCGCTTCAAAACCTCTTCAATGACATGGCCGACATTGAACTCATGTTCTTTCGGCCAATACGCGCTCACCACCGTGTCCGCGCCGACCTCGAGAACTCCGAAAAACATCTCGCAAAAAGCGTCCAGATCGTCGGCGTCCGCGCGCATCCCCGCCCGTTGGCGTATGGCCTCCAGCCGCATGTCTCCCTTTAGTTCCGCAATCTCGCTCACAGCACGACCTGAAAAAATGAAAGATTGAAGCAATCCTTAGCAAGCAGAGTTCGTAGGGAACAAGACGCAAGCCGCGAAGCGTACAAATATGTACGTGAGCGGCGAAGCAACGCTGTTCGCAACGAACTATGAAAGCTAAGGTGCCGCGAAGGCCGTGTACGTATGGTATCCGCCGTGGTCCTGTATAAACAGGTGGGCGCCATATATGCGGGGTCCCCCGGCGAACCGGTCAACCCTGCACAGGGACAGCTCCCTAACGAGAGATTATCGACCTCCGGGATAAAGCCGTATCACGCACCCCGCAGCCCGGTGGTTCTATCATACCGCCCCGGAAAAATCGAAAAAAATCGGACGGAGCCGTGGCCCCGCCCGCTTAAGGTGCGAAAAAACTGAAAAATCAGGCCTTTTGCTGAATCCGCGCGGCGATCGAATCGATCTTTCCGGCCAGATGGTCCAGGGCTTGAGCGACGAACAGCTCCTCCTGCACGAGGGGCCGGGGCGCCTGCCCGCTGGCGATATCACGCAAACGCTCGGAAAGCGCGGCGTTCTCTTCTTCAAACTCGCCCAGCATGGCCCGATGGTCGTAAATCTCGTCCGCCAGCACAAGGGCCGTCAAAACGAACAGATGCGCCTCATTATTGGCCGCGCCGGCCTGCGCTATATCCTTAAGGCGTGAGTCCACATACTGCGCGAGTTCGCGCAAACGCCCCTCCTGCCCGGGATCGCACGAAAGGCTGTAGCCCTTCCCGCCAATGGTAACCGTCACTTCAGACATGACTAAACGCCCTCGCTCAAAAGAATTTCAACACAGGCAATCGCCCGGTCGATACGGGCGGCAAGAAACTCGGGATCGATATCCGTACCCCCGGCATCAACAGCATAAACCGCGTCGGAACGCGCGCTCATCGCCGAAAGTTCAAGCTGGCCGACCGCTTGGTCAAGCCTCTCCAATGCATCCCTGATTGAGGACATAGATTACCCCTTGCCTTAAAAAGAATCGATTACTCGTAAAATCTGTATGCTCTGAGTATCGAAGTCGCCCGGAAAAGGGTCAAGGCGAACCCGAAAAAAATACACATTAAACCACAGGAAAAGAATCCAGACGCTTGACCAAAGCGCTATGGAAAGGCATTTTACACGCGGCTTTTACAGAAATCGACAGGCGCATCATCAACCGAACCGGGCGAAACAGTCATGACCAAAGCGGCACTCTCCACGTCTCCCCAGACCTTTTCGCAACAGGAATTAAAGGACATGGCCAACGCCATCCGCGCCCTCTCGATGGACGCGGTGGAAAAGGCGAAGTCCGGCCACCCCGGCATGCCGATGGGCATCGCCGATGTTGCCACAGTGCTGTACGCCAAATTCCTGAAATTCGATCCCGCGAACCCGCTTTGGCCCGACCGCGACCGCTTCATCCTCTCCGCTGGACACGGCTCCATGCTGCTCTATGCGCTGAACTACCTGACCGGCTACGAAAAGATGACGCTGGACCAGATTAAAAACTTCCGCCAGTTGGGCAGCATCACCGCAGGCCACCCGGAGGTCGAACACGATGTCGGCATTGAGACCACAACCGGCCCACTGGGCCAGGGAATCGCGACCTCCGTTGGAATGGCTCTGGCCGAACGCATTCTCAATTCCCGCTTCGGCGACGAACTCGTCTCTCACTATACATACGTCATCGCCAGTGACGGTGACCTGATGGAGGGCATCAGCCAGGAAGCGGCCTCTCTCGCGGGCCACCTGAAACTCGGCAAGCTGATCGTCCTTTACGATGATAACGGCATCTGCATCGACGGCTCGACCGAACTCAGCTTCACCGACGACACGCCGGGCCGCTTCCGCGCCTGCGGCTGGGACGTGCAGACCGTGGACGGCCACGACATGGCCCAGATCGAATCCGCGATTGCTAAGGCGCAGAACACCGGAACGCCAAGCTTGATTTGCTGCAAGACACATATCGGCTATGGCGCACCCACCAAACAGGGCAAGGCCTCCTCCCACGGCTCCCCGCTCGGAACAGACGAAATCAAGGGTGCCCGCGAAAAACTCGGCTGGCCGCACGAACCTTTCGTCGTGCCCGACTCGATCCTGAACAACTGGCGCACAGTCGGTAAACAGGGCGCAGCCGCACAGAAAGACTGGACGGCCCGCCATGCGAAATCCGCACACAAGGCCGCGTTCGACTCCGCCCTCGCCACCGATGTCTCAAAGGCGATCAAGCCCGTAATCGCGGACGTGAAAAAATCCTTCGCCGCCGAAAAACCGAAAATGGCCACTCGCCAGACCTCCGGCAAGGTGCTCGAATCCCTCGTCCCGGCCCTGCCGCAACTTATCGGCGGATCGGCGGACCTGACCGGATCGGTGAACACCAAGGTCGCCGCCTCTAAGGGCATCTCGGCGCAGAATTACAACGGCAACTACATCTATTATGGCGTACGCGAACACGGCATGGCCGCCGCGATGAACGGCATGTCCCTGCACGGTGGCATCATCCCCTACGCCGGAACCTTCCTGCAATTCTCCGACTATTGCCGCCCGTCCATCCGCCTTTCGGCCCTGATGCAACAGCGTGTGATTTACGTGATGACGCACGACTCCATCGGCCTCGGCGAAGACGGCCCGACGCACCAGCCCGTCGAACATATCGCGGCCCTGCGCGCCATGCCGAACCTCAACGTCTTCCGCCCGTGCGACGGCATTGAAACCGCCGAATGCTGGGAACTTGCACTAAGGGCTCAAAAGACGCCGAGCCTTCTCTCATTGACCCGTCAGGGCCTGCCGACCTTTGGCGAAAACCGGGCAGAGAACCTCTGCGCAAAGGGCGCGTACATCCTCAAGGAAACAGGCGGTGAACCGGAAGTGACCCTCTTCGCCAGCGGCTCCGAGGTCGAAATCGCCCACACCGCCTACGAACATTTCGCGGGCGCAGGCCGCAAGGTCCGCCTTGTCTCCGTCCCCTGCATGGAACTGTTCTTGCAGGATGGCAACCCCGCCAACGAAGACGGATATTTCGAGAGCCTCGTCTGCAACGGCAGCGTGAAAGTCGCGATCGAAGCGGGTGTGAGACAGGGCTGGGACGCCATCATCGGCGGCCACGGCATCTTCGTCGGCATGAACGGCTTCGGCGCCTCCGCCCCGGCGGAGGAACTCTACAAGCACTTCGGCATCACGCCGCAGGCCGTGATCGAAAAGGTGCAGAAGGTTTTGGACCGCCGCGCCAAAAATTAAAACGGGTAGACACAAACAAAAAACACGGAGTACGAAAAACATGACCCTCAGAATCGCCATCAACGGCTTTGGAAGAATCGGACGCCTCGTCTGCCGCGCGATCTACGAAATGGGCCATAAAGACGTCAACCTTGTCGCGATCAACGACCCCGGCGGAAATTTTTTCCCGCTCCTGAAATATGACTCCGTCCACGGCCGCGCACCCTTCACCGTCGAACGCTGCGGCGACGACGGCATGCGCATCGACGGTAAGCGCGTCTATCGATTCCGCAGCCGCGACCCCAAGGAACTCCACTGGGGCGATCACAACGTCGATATCGTCATGGAATGCACCGGGCACTTCAACGACCGCCAGGGTGCGCAGATCCACCTCGACGCGGGCGCGAAAAAGGTTCTCTTCTCCGCCCCGGCGAAGGATGAAGACATCACCATCGTCTATGGCGTGAATCACAACGACATCAAACCCGAATATAAAATGGTCTCTAACGGCTCCTGCACCACGAACTGCCTTGCACCCATCGCCTACGTTCTGGACAAGGAAATCGGAATCGAGCGGGGCTTCATGACCACGATCCACGCCTACACGGGCGACCAGAACATCGTAGATTCTTCCCACAAAGACCCCTACCGCGCCCGCGCCGGCGCGATGAATATGATCCCGACCACGACTGGGGCCGCGAAGGCGCTGGGCCGCGTTCTGCCAAACCTCACCGGAAAGCTCGACGGCGTGTCCGTGCGCGTCCCGGTGCCGAACGTCTCTATGGTCGATCTAAAATTCGACGCCGCCCGCAAGACGACCGTCGAGGAAATCAACGAACTGATGAAAAAATACGCGGCCGGAGAGCTGAAAGGCATTCTCAGCTGCTATGACGAACCGCTGGTCTCGGGCGACTTCAACCACGAACCGTACTCCGCCAACTTCTCCCTGAACGGCACCAACGTCATCGACGGTACCTTCGCCCGAATCATGGCATGGTACGACAACGAATGGGCCTTCTCTTGCCGCATGGTCGATACAGCCCTCAAAATGCACGCCGTTGGTTATAAATGATGCGCAAAAACGCCGTAATTTAGAAGAATATTACAAAATTTCAGTTTTTTCTGTTGACTCAAACCCGAATCTGGATATCATAAAAAATTCTAAACCGTTCTCCGTGGCAAAGCTGGTTCAAGGTTCGTCCTTGAGCCAGCTTTTTAGTTTATGCCCCCGAATAAGCAGCCGTTGCTCCCGAACGCGGGCGCGGCTATACTGGTAACATGTTCAGACAGATAGCAAAACGGGCGATGACGACTCGCGGGCAGAAGGCCTGCCTCGTGGTCGATCATCTTGTGGAGGCACTGGGCAACGACCCCTCGTCCTCCCTCCGTCGGGCCTTGATTCTCAATGACATAGACCAGCATCCGGGTACGACCCAGACCGAAATCATGAGCCGTCTGGGAATCGATAAATCCGCCATGAACCGGGAAATCGAATGGCTGTTCAACTACGGCTGTGTAATGCGGCAGGAATCCGAAGACGACGGCCGCGCTAAACCATTGGAAATATGCGGTTATTCAAAACGGGCGCTGGATTCTGCACTGGATTATTTTCAGGGAAACCACGAAAGTTTGAAAAAATTCCTCGAAGGTGTTACAAAGATATTGAAGCAGGAGAAGCCGACCCTGCGTGACGCGCGCATAATTGCAACCCTCTACGAAAAGGGCAGCGCCACAAAAGGGGAGGTTATCGATAACCTGTATAGCGGACCGGCAACAACGGATAACAGGGCTTATAAAAAGCTCGTAGACGAAGGGGTAATAAAAAGTGGACAGACTTGATCCTCAAGCGCACATCAACATGCACTATCTTTGCGGCGAAGTGTTCGACGGCGTCCCGCGCCCGAGCCTGACCAAGCAATTCGGCCTGACCAATGTCACCGAACTGGCCGATCTGGTCTACGCTGGCCCGAACGCCGGCCCCTCGTAACAACAATTTCCTGAAATGACTATAGGCCGCACATTCGCTATCGCGATGCGAAAATGCTTTCTTTCGAGGACCGGAGCGCAACGTACTTAAGGTACGTGAGCACCGGAAACGCAGAAAGAAGGCATTTGCAGCAAGCAGGAGCCGAATGTGCCCTAAATAGCCGCTTGTGACCTCAGGCGACTTTCGATATATGAGGTATGGCGCGGATTTTGCACCCGCAGCCCCCGTTTGGAATTAAAAAATTAAAGGAATCGCTATGTCACTGTCCCCCGAAGTCAAAAAGATCATCGCCAATTACGAAAACGAAAACGCGGGCGTAAAGGGCAATCTGGTGCGCATCCTCAATCACGGCAAACTCGCCGGAACGGGCAAGCTGGTGATCCTCCCGGTGGATCAGGGCTTCGAGCACGGCCCCGCCCGCTCCTTCGCGGCCAACCCCGACGCCTACGACCCGCACTACCATTTCAAACTGGCGATCGAATCCGGCTGTAACGCCTACGCCGCGCCGCTCGGCCCGCTTCAGGCCGGCGCCGACACCTTCGCGGGCCAGATCCCGACGATCCTGAAATTCAACAGCTCCAACAGCCTCGACTCCGCCAAGCACGACCATAACCAGGCCGTGACCGCCTCGATTCAGGACGCGCTGGAACTCGGCTGCTCCGCCGTCGGCTTCACGATCTACCCCGGCGCGGACAATAATTTTGAAATGATGGAAGAGGTCCGCGACATGATCCGCGAGGCCAAGAATGTCGGCCTCGCCTCCGTGGTCTGGTCCTACGCGCGCGGCTCGGGCGTCACCAAAGACGGCGAAACCGCGATGGACGTCATCGCCTACGCCGCCCACATCGCCTGCCTGCTCGGCGCACACATCGTGAAGGTCAAGCTGCCCACCGACCACATTATGCAAAAAGAGGCGCAAAAAGCCTTCGATCAGGGCAAGATCGACGTCAGCACGCAAGCCGCCCGCGTCCGCGAAGTCGTACGCTCCTGCTTTAACGGCCGCCGCATCGTCGTCTTCTCCGGCGGCGCGACCAAGGGCGAGGATTCCGTATACGACGACGCCAAGGCGATCAAGGAAGGTGGCGGCAACGGCTCGATCATCGGCCGCAACTCCTTCCAGCGTCCATGGAAAGACGGCGTGGCCCTGCTCGACAAGATCATGGACATCTACAAAAAATAAAGCGCAAGTGGACTTAGCCCAGTTTAGTTTTATGTAATCCCCGCGAAAGCGGGGATCCATTTTTAACCGGAATCAAGTCACATGAAACGCCGCCAGTTCACGACCCTCATCATCGCCCTGCTGCTGGCCGTAACGGCCGCAACCTTCGGGCAATTTGAACAACACGCCAAACCCGGCGCTCAAAGCCAAATAAACTCCAAGAGCGTTGAGGTCAAACTCTCCGAAAAGCGCATACGGCACATCCTCTACGGCGACGGCACGGGCGGCGGCCACAGGCACGGCGCGAACAAACCCTGCAAAAGCGAATTCCCGGCAAGCTGGAGCGATCAGAAAATCATTGAAACGGTTAAAAAAATCGCCGCGAACGATAACACGAACTGGACGATGCAGGATAACGGCTACCTTGTGTCGGACACGAGAATCGAAAATCTCAAAATCCGCGTCGTTCTTGATCCTGAAGAACCGGAAATCATCACCGCCTACCCCACCAACGTGCGGCGCAACCCCTGCACCCCGGCAAACGACAATAAGCCTTAGCCATCAGAAAAAAGGCGCTCACCGAGCGCCTTTGATCAAAAAATAAAAGCGGATTTACACAAGGTCGAAACGGTCGGCGTTCATGACCTTGACCCATGCGGCCACGAAGTCCTTGACGAACTTCTCCTTGCCGTCGTCCTGCGCGTAAACCTCGGCATAAGCCCGCAGGATAGAGTTGGAGCCGAACACGAGATCAACGCGCGTGGCGGTCCATTTCACGGCATCCGTCTTGCGGTCGCGAATCTCATAAAGATTTTCGCCCGCCGGTTTCCATGTATAGGCCATATCGGTCAGATTGACGAAAAAGTCATTCGTCAAAGCCCCGACACGATCGGTAAATACGCCGTGTTTCGTGCCGCCATGATTGGTGCCCATCACCCGCATCCCGCCGATCAAAACCGTCATCTCCGGCGCGGTCAGGCCCATCAGCTGCGTACGGTCGAGCAACAGCTCTTCCGGGCTGACGACATACTGCTTTTTCTGCCAGTTGCGGTAACCGTCATGGATCGGCTCCAGCGGTGCAAACGACTCGGCATCCGTAAGGGCATCGGTCGCATCGCCGCGCCCCGGTGAAAACGGAACGGTCAGATTGACCCCCCCAGCCTTCGCCGCCAATTCCACGCCGATATTGCCCGCCAGCACGATGACGTCCGCAAGACTCGCCCCCGCCCCGGCAGCGATCGGCTCCAGAACCTTCAGCACACGGGCCAGACGCGCCGGCTCGTTGCCCTCCCAGTCCTTCTGCGGAGCAAGACGGATGCGTGCGCCGTTGGCGCCGCCCCGCATATCCGAACCCCGGTATGTGCGTGCACTGTCCCACGCGGTCGAAACCATATCACCAATCGACAGGCCCGACGCCGCGATTTTGGCCTTTACCGCCGCCACATCGTAATCCTTGCGGCCAGCCGGAACGGGATCCTGCCAGATCAGATCTTCCTTCGGAACGTCCGGCCCGAGATAACGAACCTTCGGCCCCATGTCGCGGTGCGTCAGCTTGAACCATGCCCGCGCAAAGACTTCAGAGAAATACGCCTGATCCTTATGGAAACGCTCCGAGATCTTGCGGTACTCCGGGTCCATTTTCATGGCCATGTCGGCGTCCGTCATGATCGGGTTGTAACGCTTCGACGGGTCCTCCACATCGACGGGCTTGTCTTCTTCCTTAATGTTGATGGGCTCCCACTGCGTCGCGCCGGCGGGCGATTTCTTCAATTCCCACTCGTAATTCAGAAGCAGATGGAAATAGCCGTTATCCCATTTGGTCGGATGCGTGGTCCACGCGCCTTCGATGCCGCTGGTCACCGTATCTCGCCCGATGCCGCGCTTGGTGTGGTTATTCCACCCCAGCCCCTGCTCGGTCACGTCCGCCGCCTCGGGAGCGGGGCCCAGCAGAGCGGCATCGCCGTTACCATGACATTTGCCCACGGTATGCCCGCCCGCCGTCAGCGCCACGGTCTCTTCATCGTTCATGGCCATACGCGCAAAAGTCTCGCGCACCTGCGCGGCAGTCTTCAGCGGATCGGACTTGCCGTTCACACCCTCCGGGTTGACATAGATTAATCCCATCTGCACCGCGGCCAGCGGGTTTTCCATGGTTGCGGGGTTATTGACGTCTTCATAGCGGTGATCGCTCGGCGCCAGCCATTCCTTTTCCGACCCCCAGTAAACGTCCTTTTCCGGATGCCAGATATCTTCGCGCCCGTAACCGAAGCCGAACGTCTTCAACCCCATATTTTCATACGCGATCGTCCCCGCGAGAATAATAAGATCGGCCCAGCTGATCGCATTGCCGTATTTCTTTTTGATCGGCCAGAGCAAGCGCCGTGCCTTGTCGAGGTTCGCGTTATCCGGCCACGAATTAAGCGGCGCGAAACGCTGGTTGCCCGTTCCGCCTCCGCCGCGCCCGTCCGCCGTGCGGTAAGACCCCGCCGCGTGCCACGCCATGCGGATCATCAGACCGCCATAGTGCCCCCAGTCGGCGGGCCACCAGGCCTGCGAATCCGTCATCAGCGCGTGCATGTCCTTTTTCAGCGCGTTGAAATCAAGATTTTTGAGCGCGTTCCGGTAATCGAAATCCTTGCCCAGCGGGTTGGTCTTCGTATCGTGCTGATGCAAAATATCGAGATTCAGCGCATTCGGCCACCAATCCATATTCGAAGTCCCAACAGAGGTGATCCCCCCATGCATAACCGGGCATTTCTTAGCATTCTGCATTATTCTTTCCTTTTGAGTTGTGGTTGTTTTGACAAGAGGGGCATACACCCCAAAAAATGACTTCGGCTTCGTCGATCACAAAACCGTGGCTGTCCTTCGGTGTAAGACATGGCGCGCAATCATGACAGTCGGTATCGAACACGCCCGCACAGCTGCGGCAAACGATATGGTGATGATTGTCCCCCGTCCGCGTCTCGTAAAGCGAGGCCTGACCCTTGGGCTTGATTTCCCTGACGATCCCGCATTCAACAAGCGTATTGAGGTTGTTATAAATAGCCTGTTTTGAAGCTGCTGCAATCTTATTGTGAACCACGTCAAAAATGCGCGCGGCATCCGAATGCGGATTTGCATGGAGTGCTTCAAGAAGAGCCAGACGAACAGCCGTTAAACTTAAATTATGTTGTCTCAGCAATTCTTCAGGGGCAATTTTCATGAAGAAATTATATTCATTAAAAATTTTGAATCAATCAAAATTATTTTTTAATTTGAAGTAAGTGAGTAAAAAAGTTTCCTCAGCTTCACCGAAAACGGCAAGGTGTTTAGGTTTTGGTAGAAGAATTCTGAATCGGCGCCCAGAGCACCTGTGCAATCTCATCCGCCCCTGTGGCCAGCATGACCAATCGGTCCACGCCCAGCGCGATCCCCGCCGACTCCGGCAAACCGTAATCCAGAGCCCGCAAAAACGACTCATCCGCAGGATACGTCTCCCCGTAAAGCTGGTTCTTGAGCGCCATCTCGGCTTTGAACCGCTCCCGCTGCTCCGCCGCGTCGGTCAGCTCGCTGAAGGCGTTGGCAAGTTCCACGCCGCAGACATAAAGTTCGAACCGTTCCGCAAAACGGGTGTCCTCAGGCTTCCGCCGCGAAAGCGACGCCAGACACACCGGATAGTCATACAAAATCGCGGGAACACCCTCGCCCAGAAAGGGTTCGATCCTTGCCGCCATGGCGGCAAAAAATATGTCGTCCCAGCGGTCGGTCGCCACAACCCGCACTCCGGCTTCCGATGCCGATTGCGCAAACGCTTCAGTATCGTCAAGACAGGCGGTAAGGTCGATTCCCGCATATTCGCTGAACGCCTCACATACGCTGATTCGCCGCGCCGCCGCGAACGGATCGCACACCTTGCCCCGGTGCGAAAACTGCGCCGTACCCGCCGCGTCCGCCACCCGGCGCAGCAACGCCTCGCAATCGTCCATCAGCGCCCGGTAATCCGCCCCGCCCGCGCGGTACCATTCCAGCATGGTGAATTCCGGGCTGTGCAGCCGCGAACCCTCTGCGTTCCGAAACACCGGGCACATCTGATAAAGCCGCTCCATGCCTGCGGTCATCAGCTTTTTCATATCGAATTCCGGGCTGGTCTGAAGATAAAGCCGCGAAGCCGGCTTGAGGTCCGGCCCCTTCAGAACCGTCTCGAACGCATGGATATGCGTATCCATGACCGGGCAGACCTGCAGGACCGGGGTCTGCACCTCGATAAACCCCTGCCCGTCGAAAAAGTCGCGGATCGCCCGCACGATCCGGGCGCGTTGCTCCAAAAAATGGCGCTTTTCTGCGAATTTCTGCGGCAACCACCAGTCCGACGTCAAATCCGGTATCCTCAAAAAACACTTGCAATCCAGCGGAATTAACGCTAAAAAGCCGCTTCATTCAAGATGAAAAGCGCCCATAAGCGCTCTGAAAACAAAGATTTAAGAATGGGAACACGGACATGAAGGCCGATATTCACCCCGACTACCACGAGATCACGGTCGTTATGACCGATGGCAGCGAATACAAAACGCGCAGCACCTACGGCAAGCCGGGTGACATTCTGCGCCTAGACGTTGACCCCCTCTCCCACCCCGCATGGCAGGGCGGAACCTCGAAGGTTATCGAAAAGGGCCAGCTCGACAAGTTCGAAAGCCGCTACGGCAGCTTCCTGACCTCCGCTGCGAACAAGAAAAAAGACTGATCCGAATAGCGGTCGACAGAAATACAAAAAGCCCCCGGCGAACGGGGGCTTTGTTTTTTGCGCCATGCGCGATCAACTCTCGTAATGCCGCTCGGCGCCCCAATCTGCGGGGCTGTCCGTAATGACATCCGGCTCGAACGCCGCCATCTGCGAAACCTCGTCGGAAAGCTCCAGCGTCCCGCCCGACTGCCGCGCCATCTCACGCAGGAACGCCGCCTCCTGCACCCCCAGATCCTGATTGACCTCCGCCGTATTCTCAGGCTTTTGCCAGAAATTCTGAGGACTCAGACCGTCTATGACGACCGTCTGCCCCAAAAGCCCCGGATCGACATCCTCCGGTATTTTCTCGGTGCCGAACCGGGGATGGTTGGCGAAGAGAATCAAAACATCGACATCCGCATCGTCATGCAACAACTGCCCCAGCGATTCTTTCGTGGGAAAAGGCCCCTCGTTCATATCCTCCATCCGCTTCCAGCCCAGCAGATGCGCCCCGCCATAGGGCACGACGTAAACATCCGCCCCGGTATGGGCAATATCCTGCTTCATGCGGTGCAAAGCCATAAGATTGCGCAGGCGAAGCCCTTCGGCGGTATTGCCGGGAATCTGCTCCCCCAAAAGCTTAGGCGCGTAAATCTCGACCAGCGCCCGCGTTGAGGGCTCGCTTTGGTCCAGAAAACCGTCGCCGTCCGGCGAACCCGCCGTATCGACGGCCTGAACGGGAATCTTGTGCCGGATGCAATAATCCATGACGTTCCGCCGCGTGATCGGCGCACCTTGGGGGTGCTCGTACTGCACATACGCCTGCGCCAGCGTCAAATTCGCCGAGACCTCGCGTGGGTCGCGGTCGCGCAAAAGAATATCCAGAAGATTATGCGAACGCTCAATCCCGTGCGCGATCTTGAAACCGGGATCGGCCATGCTCGCGCTTTGCATCGCAACTTGGGGAAGCAGGACATGCGAAGTGACATCGTGAACCTCGCCCGTCAGGATGACCAGCGGCTTATCGCCCTTGCGCTCCCGGATCAGTTGGGCCAGATCGTTCAGCACAGGACGAACATCAAGGGAATCCTCGTCAAAGGAAAGCGCAGGAACGCCCTCCTGACCCACAACCCCCGCAAAATCACCCCTTATCGTTTTTATCATGAGTTAAAAATACAGGGTTTTTGCCATGAGCGGCAACATTTTACAAAAA
Source organism: Alphaproteobacteria bacterium (assembly GCA_023384135.1). GTDB lineage: Bacteria > Pseudomonadota > Alphaproteobacteria > Micavibrionales > Micavibrionaceae > JAGNKE01. The sequence continues at coordinate 538,390 of JAHDXS010000001.1, forward strand.
AGACCTGAAAAACAGGGGGTTATCCTAACTAAGATCCTCGCGGGCCTTACGCAGCTTGTCTAGCTTGCTCTCCAACTCCGCCTTGCGGGCGCGCTGCTCGGCCACGATCTCCTCCGGCGCGTTCGCCACGAACCGCTCGTTGCCGAGCTGTTTGTCGATCTTGCCTATATCCGCTTCGACCTTCTCGATCTCGCGTTCGATATTCAGCTTTTCCTTCTCCACGTCGATGAACCCGGCGATGGGCAGGATCAAAACCGTATCATCCACGACAGTCTGGATCGCGCCTTTTGGCGCCGCGCTGACGATCTCGATGCTCTCGATCCGCGCAAGACGGAACAGAATTTCTTCGTAAGCAGACAAACGCGCCTTGATCGCCGCACCCGGCTCCTTGACCAGCAGCGGCACCTTCGCGCCCGCCGGTACGTTGCGGTCCTTACGTACGCTGCGGATCTCGCTGATGGTCCGCATCAGCCAGCCCATATCCGCCACCGCCTCTTTATTGTCCGGCAACTTATAAGTCGGCCAGTCGGACCCGATCAACCGTTCGCCCTCGCGCGCCAGCCCGGTTACGGCGTAAATCTCTTCCGTGATGAACGGCATGAACGGATTGAGCAGGATCAGGATTTGCTCCAGCACCCAAGCAGTGGTTTGCCTGATCTCCGCCGTATGCGGCCCGCTCTCCTGCAACAGAGGCTTCGTAAATTCGAGATACCAGTCGCAGAACGTATAGACGAAGCGGTAGATCGCATCGGCGGAGTCGTTGAAACGGTATTCCCCGATCGCCTTGTCGATCGCCGCCTGCGCCTTGGCGGTCTCGCCGATGATCCACTGGTTGGGAATGAACGCGGCGGAGGCCGGGTCGAACCCGTCATGCTTGAGGCAATCGTTCATCTCGCAATAGCGCGTCGCATTCCAGATCTTCGTGGCGAAATTCCGGTATCCCTCGATCCGCTCCTCCGAAAGGCGCACATCGCGCCCCTGCGCCGCCATGGCGACCAGCGTGAAGCGCAGCGCATCCGCCCCGTATTTCTGCGTGATCTCCAACGGGTCCATGACGTTCCCCTTGGATTTGGACATTTTCTGCCCTTTCTCGTCGCGCACCAGCGCATGGACATAGACCGTGCGGAACGGCACGTCGTCCATGAAATGCAGCCCCATCATCATCATCCGCGCGACCCAGAAAAAGATGATGTCGAAGCCGGTGATCAGAACGTCGGTGGGGTAATAGCGCGAAAGCTCCGGCGTCTGCTCCGGCCAGCCCAGCGTGGAGAACGGCCACAGCGCGGACGAAAACCACGTATCCAGAACATCCTCGTCGCGTTTCAGTTCAACCGCTTTGCCAAAATGCTTTGCGGCGGCGGCCATCGCTTCCTCTTCCGTCTCCTCTACGAAAACCGATCCGTCCGGCCCGTACCACGCCGGAATCTGGTGCCCCCACCAGAGCTGGCGCGAGATACACCAGGGCTGGATGTTGCGCATCCATTGGTAATAGGTGTTCGTCCAGTTTTCGGGCACGAACACGGTCTTGCCCTCCTCCACCGCCTTGATCGCGGGCTTGGCCATCTCGGCGGCGTTCACATACCACTGGTCGGTCAGAAACGGCTCGATGATCGTGCCCGAACGGTCGCCATAAGGAATGGCGTGGACGATATTCTCGACCTCCGCCAGCAAATCCGTCTGGTCCAGCTCGGCCAGAATCTTTTTCCGCGCCTCGAAACGGTCAAGCCCCCGATAGCCCTCCGGCACGTTCTCGTTCAAACAGCCATGCATGTCAAAAATGCTGATCATCGGCAGATCATGACGCTTGCCGACCTCGAAATCGTTGAAATCGTGGGCGGGCGTGATCTTCACCGCCCCGCTGCCCTTCTCCGGGTTCGCGTATTCATCGGCAATAATCGGGATCATCCGCTCGACGATGGGCAGGACGACAAACTTGCCGATCAGATGTTTGTAACGCTCGTCGTCGGGATGAACGGCCACCGCCGTATCGCCCAGCATCGTCTCCGGCCGGGTCGTGGCGACGGTGATATATTCCGCCGTCTCCCCTTCGATGGGGTAACGCAGATGCCACATATGCCCCTTTTGCTCGCGCTCCTCAACCTCAAGATCGGAGATCGCGGTCAGAAGCTTGGTATCCCAGTTCACCAGCCGCTTGTCGCGGTAGATAAGGCCTTCCTTATGAAGCTGGACGAACACTTTTAAAACCGCTTGCGAGAGCCCCTCATCCATCGTGAACCGCTCACGCGCCCAATCGGGCGTAGTGCCCAGCGCACGCATCTGCCGCACGATGGTCCCGCCTGACTCGTCCTTCCAGTCCCATACGCGCTTCAGGAAATTCTCGCGCCCCAGTTCCCGGCGGGGGGGCAGCCCCTCCTCCTGAAGTTTCCGCTCGACCACCATCTGCGTGGCGATCCCGGCATGGTCCGTGCCCGGCTGCCAGAGCGCGTCACGCCCGCGCATCCGGTTGTAGCGGATCAGGACGTCCTGCAAGGTTCCATTAAGGGCATGGCCCATGTGCAAGGAGCCCGTGACGTTCGGAGGCGGCATCATAATGCAGTAAGGCTCGGCGTTGCTCTGCGGATTGCAGGAAAAAACGCCCGACAGCTCCCACTCCTGATAATGACGGCCCTCGATGTTTTCGGGATCGAATGTCTTGTCCATAATTCGTGCCTGCCCTATTGCGTACGCATGTCAAAAAATCCCTGCGATCATAAGGGTTTTGCGAAAGAGTGCAAGATTTTATGGGGGGTGTTTAGGCCCTAAAAACAGGCCTTAATCTTCCAGAACCCGGTTGGACACGCGCTCAAGCTCCTCGCGGACCAGACGGTCGATGACAGAGGAGAGATTTTGGTTCAGCCAGCCGCGCAGCAGGGGTTTCAGCTCCTGCCGGACGATCTCCTCAAGGGTGAGCGACCCCCGGCCAAGAGCCACCTTACGCGCGAGGCTTGAAATCGCCTCATAAGCCTCGGCTTCAACCTTTTCCGTAAAAACAGCATCGTCGTCCGCACCTAAATCCATGACCGGCTCCGGCTTGGGTTCATGAGCATCCCGCAAATCAACCTGAAGGGGCTGGTTGCCGATTTGCTCTTCAATAATCTGCTCGGCCTGAGTGACAGGCTGCGGCTCAGGCTTCGGCACGGGTTCATCGACCCGGTCCATCAGCACAAGCACCTCTTCGACCTCTTGTTCCTCAAACTCCGGCTCAATCTCCGAGAGGAAAACGACATCAGGCTCCGGCTCAGGGTCTGGCTGGCGCACAACAACGGGCTCAGGCGCACGCACCGGCTCCGGCTTGGCTTCAACCACAGGCTCGGGCTCCGGCTCAGCCTCTGGCTCGCCAACCACATCGTCGGAAATGATCCGGCGGATTGAATCGAGAATCTCTTCAATCGACGGATCTTCCTCGTTTTTCGCTCGTTCGGCCATGAATGGATGTATAGTTAGGGAAGGAATTCAAAATCCCCTCCAGTTTCCAATATTATAAGCCCCTTGTCAAAGCTTCTGACAAAAACTTATCCCAATTTAATCAACAAATTTGTAAGCAGAACGTCACACAGAGCTGTTAACGCAGAGAAAATCAAAGAAAAACCGGGGTAAAAAGGGCCGCCCGGATTACGGATACTCAGAACACAAACGCAGATTGAGGCTCAAACCCGGGCAAATACGGCGCCCCGGCGTCAAACAGCTGGGTTACACTGTAATGTGCGCCGGTGGTTTTCTCAACAAGAACAGCCTTGCCAAGCATGCCCCGCGCAGGATTGAGAATGGTCAAAAGCCGCCCGCCGGGCTCCAACTGGTCGATTAGATCCTGCGGAATGTGGCTGACCGCGCCATTGATGATAATCAGGCTGAACGGTGCATGCTCGGGTGTTCCGCGCGTCATATCCCGCTCGATGGCGACGACATTGCAAACACCCAACTTTTCCCAAAGCCGCGCGGCCTTGTCCAGAAAACGCTTGCTGTCGTCCAACGCGACGACTGTGGTGACCAGCGGCGACAGAATGGCCGAGGAGTACCCCGCCCCGACGCCGATATCCAAAGCCACGTCTTCAGGCCGCAGGCGCGCCGCCTCAAGCAACTTGCCGTGAACCATAGGCTCAAGCAGGTGCCGCCCCTTGCCCATCGCCAGCGCCTCGTCAGCATACGCGACACCCCGAAGCTTCTCAGGCAGAAAAATCTCACGCGGCACGGTGGCGAAACTCTTGAGAAGTCCCTCCGACACGACGCCCGCCGTGTGGATCTGGCCGTCCACCATGTTTTCCCGCGCTTTTTGATAATCGAGTGACATGCCGCTCTGAATAAAAAACGATACAATAATACGCCTTTTCAAGACGTTGGAAGACAACGCTCCCGCATCTGCTGCATAGATAACCCGCTTTCGCCCGCTTGACCAGCGGTTTTTTCGGCGCCGCGTGTTGACACCGCCCCCGTTGTTAAACTAAACATGACGCTTACGAATTCTGACCCCGGCGCGGTGGCAGAGTGGCCATGCAGAGGACTGCAAATCCTCGTACCCGGGTTCGATTCCCGGCCGTGCCTCCAGATTTTCCTTTATCCACATCCCATCGTATACCTATAACGCCTATAACCAGCGCACGAAGAAGGTCGCGGGCGGGAACACCATCCATTATGTCTACGGCCCCGGCGGGATGCTGCTGGGGGAATACGACAACTCCGGCAACTTCATCCGCGAGTATGTCTATGCGAACGGGGAGCCGTTGGCGCAGATCGATGCGGGCAGTCCCGAAACCATCCTCTACCTCCATACCGACCACCTGCTGACCGCGCGGTATGCCTCTGACGCGGGCGGCAACACGGTCTGGACATGGGATTCCGGCGCGTTTGGGGCGGAAGCCCCGACCGGAACGGCCACGGTCAATTTGCGCTTCCCGGGCCAGTATTACGATTCCGAGACGGGTCTCCATTATAACTGGCACCGATACTACGACCCCGCCACGGGCCGCTACATCACCTCCGACCCGCTCGGCCTCGCCGCCGGCCTCAACACCTACGGCTACGCCGCACAGAACCCGCTCTCCTTCTATGACCCGGACGGGCGACTTCTTCCAGCTCTTGGAGCGGTGTTATACGGGTTGGGTGCTTGGCTTACAGGTACGGCAATTTCGCAAACGATTGCCGATGGGATTGATTGCGCGCAAGGCGATATCACGCCTGGGGAATTTTGGCGGCGCGCAGCCTGGAACTGGGGTGTTCCGGCAGCGATTGGCAAAGCCGCAAAGTTCCTGCCGAAACTTCCCGGCATTGGCGCTTGGGTTAAGGGCGTGGGGGCGAGTATAAGTAGGGGCGCAACCAGAGCCGCGGAGAGCATCGCAGGAGCGGGCGCAAAGATCGGCCAAGGGGCCGCAAACATAGGAAGAGGAATCAGAGGAGGGATTCGTGGAACTGCAGGAAATACAGACGATGTAGGAGTAATTTATAGGGTAAGTGGTAATAAAACACCATCAGGAAGAGATTATATTGGAAAATCAGACAATTTCCCTAAACGCTCAATTTTTAGTCGTGATGGTAGAGATCGCTCAGGGGCTGATATTATAGGCACATATCCAAAAGGGAATATAACAGCAGGCCGCACAGCAGAACAAAGGGCAATAAATGAAGCTGGAGGAATTAAAAACCTAGACAATAGACGCAACGAAATAGCACGCCACAAATGGAAAGATTTTGGAATAGATTAGAGTATTAATAATATATATAACGAGCAAAAAAATGAAACAACTCGAAATAGTCACTAATCCGTACAATCAAAAGCAATCTAAAAATCTCAAAGGTCTGATTGTTAGAGGTTATTGGGACGACAGCATTATCACATTTATTAAAAAAAATAATATTAAAGCATTGTACCTAAATTCTGCGAAAGGCTGGAAACAAAAAAACTATTCTTTCTTATCAAAGTTAAACTCTATCGAAGAGCTAGACATCATCTCTTCTGAGGCGGAAGGCTTGGTGCATATTGAGAAAATGAATAATTTAATAAGTCTCAGCATTTCAACCAACACGCAAGACATAATTGATTTTTCTAAATTGTTGAATTTACAAAATTGCTATATTGCTTGGTGGAAGGGCGCTGAGAGTATTTTGGATTGTACTTGGCTAAGAAAAGTCTACCTTGATGAACGAAAAATTGTAGACTTTTCAAAGCTTGGGCGGTTCTCAAAACTTGAATCGTTAGTCCTTGCTAATACGCGGATCGAATCCATAGAGTTTTTAAATGAATTAAATGACTTAAAAGAGCTAGAACTATATAATTGCAGAAAATTATTGAACTTCAAGCCGATCCAACATTGTAAAAATCTAAAAAAATTATCAATCGAGGGATGTAGTAATCTATCTAATTTAGAGTTTATTAGGGAATTGACTAGCTTGGAAATATTAAATATTTCGGATAACAGCGTGCTTGAAAGCCTTGCACCTCTAAAAAAGCTAGAAAATCTTAGAGCCTTTAGCTTCGCAGGAAACACCAAAATTAAAGATGGTGATCTAGGAGTTCTGGATAATCTACCAAAATTGTCCATGCTGATGTTTCAACCTCACAGGCACTACACGCATACGCTTATGAAGCCTTGGGACTGGAAAAACTTTAATTATCCTGACAAAGTATTGAAAAAAAAATAGACGCTCGATCCGCCCCCTATAAATGAGTCCGGCTGGAGAGTGAATCTCCATTAGATTATTTGGACATTATTTATAGGGTTTGGCCAGAACTGCTCGAAGCGCAAGGTTTAATGGCAAATGTGAATGTGTGGGTTTTCTGTAGACTTGGAGATTAAAATGAATATCAAAGACATAGAAATCATGGTTAGCAGCGATTCCAATTATGAAGAATGTGTTATTGAGATGTATTATAAAAGGAAGTTCATAGGTCGTCTAAATCAAGATGCTGGTTTAGACAATGTTGTTATCGAATTACCGGAAGATAAAGAAGGTATTGATAAGAACATGCATGCTTACTCAGTTCCTCTTGATATTTTCGAAAAAGCCTTGGCTATGGCTAAAGATCGCCTCACTCAAGGTAGTAGTATAGTGCATTTGAACTAACACTATGGGAGTGATCACATCTAAGATCTGCAAGTTATTTAAGTACTTGTAAGGACATCACCTACCCCACCGCGTAGAGTCGTTTTCGCGTCATCTCATCATACAATCCCAGAAACTCAGGGTAAGCCCGTTCGCATAGTGCGGGTTCTCGGCTCTGAGCGCCGGATACGCGCCGATGCTGCTCACCGGCGAATACGGCCATTCCAGTTTTTCCAGAAACTCAGGAATCAAATCTCCCCGAACCCGACCAGCTTCTGCCTGTCCTCACACCAGAGCTTGAGATGAAGGCATTTCAGGCTGTCGCGGAACGTCAGGACGTTGATCGTCCCCAGCTCGGGCCGCGCGTCCATACACTCCTGCAATTTATAATTCGGAATGTTCGGGCACAGATGATGAATGTGGTGCAGCCCGATGCTGCCCGTGAACCACTGCATAATCTTGGGCAGCTTATAATAAGAGCTGCCCATCAGCGCAGATTCCTTCGCGGTCCAGTCTTCGTTGCGCTGCCAGTAGGCATCCTCGAACTGATGCTGCACGTAAAACAGCCACCCACCGATCCATGAGGTTAAAACCAGAACGGGCAAGCATACGGTCCAGAGAACTGAAAACCCGAACGCCGCCGCAAGCAGACCGTAAAACACCACAATCGCCAGATTGGTAGACATGATGCTGCCGAATATAGCTGCCGCCGGAAGTGTTTTGTAATCCTCATAAAAATGTGTCGGAACGTTGATCGGCAACCTCTGGCCAATCAGAACATAAAGCGGCGTGCCGATAAAAATCAGAACCAGCGGATTGCGGTATATTCTGTACGCCAGTTGCATACGCTTGGAGAGCGCCTTGTATTCAGACACGGTGATCGTGTCGATTCCCCCGATGCTCCGCCGGTCCAGATCGCCGGACGTCGCATGGTGGATGTTGTGCGCGCGCCGCCAGAAATCATAAGGCGTCACGGTCAATACGCTCAAAGCGCGCCCGACCCACGTATTCGCATCCCGCGAGCGGAAAAACGAGCCGTGCCCACAATCATGCTGGATAATAAAAATCTTGGTGAGAAGCCCCCCGGCGATAACGATGAAAAACCAGCTCGCAAGCAGGGAATAAGACTGCGCATACACAGCCAAGGCGAATGTCGCGGAATAAAGAATCAGCGTGAGCACAAGCTGCAAACTGCTGCGCAGGGCGCTGGCACCGCTATACTGGCGGCAATGCCTTTCAATATCCAGAGAACAAGGGGAGGCCTGTGTCTGCGCAGATGCGGCAGGCATGGCAATATAAGTATCAGCAATCATCAAAAATTACTTTTTCTGGTTAGATCAAAACGGACTGTAACACGGCATGAAAGCCCTGAATAATAGTTTTTTAGAACAACTCGCAAGAAAAGCCGGGAAAAATCCTCAGGCATCCAGATAGGGCCTGTGCTCGTATTCCGGCGGGTCGTCCTCCAGCCGGGACTGAAGGAACCGGCGGAACGTGATGACGCTCTCATCCCGGTCCTGCGCGAATTTATGAGCGTAAATCGTGAATTTCCGGGGCGGGAACACCTCGGCAATCCGCCCGAACACTTCGGGAGACGCATCGAAACTCACACAACCCGGCGGGCTGGATTTGATATTTTGAACCGATCCGTTCTGCGAAAGGGGATAAAGCTCCCGCAACGTCATCTGCTTGAACCCCTCGTCGGTCATACCGCTTTGACGGAAAAACTGCCCATTATCGAGATCGGCAAGCTGCGGATGCGCCAGCTTCACGGCCATGCGCTCGTGCGAGATCGTCGTGTCGATCATCTGATAGTTGATGATCATGCAATGAACCATCGGCCCCGCTGCGCGAGGCTGCGGAATCACGCCGACCTCCCGCTCTCCGAACGGCAAAGCCCTTCCCCCAGTTTTGCGATCTTCGTCCATAAAACCCGCCTGCTTTATCCTTATATTTCAACCGTATGAGAGGAGCATACCAGACGAGGCAGCCGCCTGCAAATTCCGGCTGTCCCCCCTCGCCTCACATATATATAATGCCGCGCATGAAAAACGAACCCGCCCTCTGGCTTGAACGCTTCCCCCGCCCGCAGGCCGAGGACCATAAATACAGCCGGGGCATGGTCACCCTTCTGGGCGGCATGGAGATGACGGGCGCGACAAGGCTGGCCGCCGAATCCGCCGCCCGCATCGGCGCGGGGCTGGTCACGATCATCAGCCCGACCTTCCATTACCGCAAGCGCCCGGAGGGAATCGACCCCACGCTGGCCTACCGCGCCGCCTGCGCCCCCCATATTATTGTGCGCGACAATACCAGCTTGATGGACTTCATGAAGCAAACCGAGGCCAAAGCCCGCAATATCTGCGTCATCGGCCCCGGCCTCGGCCCCGACGAGCCGCAGATGACCCGCACCCTCGTTCTAGGCATACTGGCCCGCAAGACCCCTGTGGTACTGGACGCCGACGCGCTGAACGCCTTTCAGGCCAGCCCAAGGGAATTACTGGCCGCCCTCCACGAAAACACTGTCATCACGCCCCATCACGGCGAATTTACCCGTCTCTTCCCTAATATCGGGACCAAGGGCGCCGACGCCGCCCTGCGTGCCGCGCGGGAGGTTTTCTGCACGATTGTTCTTAAAGGCCCAAAAACTGCCATCGCACAGGGCGAAAAAGACACCGTTATCAACGATAACGCCCCGCCCACGCTGGCCACCGCCGGCACCGGAGATGTTCTCGCCGGCCTGATCGCGGGCCTGATGGCGCAGAACATGACGGGATTCGACGCCGCCTGCGCCGGAGTCTGGATCCATAGCCGCGCCGCAAGCCTGTTCGGCCCCGGCCTGGTCGCGTCCGACCTCCCCGGGCTTGTTCCCCCCGTCTTGCAAGAATTGCTTGGATTTCAACGTCAATTAGGATAAAACCTCGCTTCAGCACACTGATGGCCGCATTCGGCCCTCCGGACTGCGGGTGTGGCGAAATTGGTAGACGCGCCAGATTTAGGTTCTGGTGTCTTACGACGTGGGGGTTCAAGTCCCTCCACCCGCACCAACCGACCAAACCCGTCCGCAAGGCGCGGTCTGTGCGAGAGATGAGTTTAAATTATAGAAAACAAGGAAAGAGAAGACCGACATGCAGGTTAAACAGTTGAAACAGGACGGATTGTTGCATGAGCTGGAAGTGACCGTGAAGGCCAGCGAAATTGACACGCGCGTAGACAGCCGCCTGAAGGAAGTCGGTAAAACGATCCGCATCCCGGGCTTCCGCCCCGGCAAGGTGCCCCTGCCCCTTCTCAAACAGAAATACGGCCGCGCCATCATGGGCGAGGTTCTGGAAATTGCGGTCAACGAATCTTCCCAGAAAGCTCTGGAAGACAAAGGCCTCCAGCCCGCCATGCAGCCGAAGATCGAAGTAAAATCCTTCGATGAGGGCCAGGATCTGACCTTCACCCTCTCCGTCGAAGTTCTGCCGAAAGTCGAAGTCGCGGACTACAAAGGCATGAAGCTCGAAAAGCCCGTCGCGAAGGCGGACGACAAATCCATCGACGAAGCCATCGGGCGCATCGCCTCATCCCGCCGCTCAAGCAAACCGGTTGAATCCGCGCGCGGCAGCAAAAAAGGCGACATCGTGGTCATCGACTTCAAGGGCCGTGCGGCTTCAGACAATGTCGAACACCCCGGCATGGCGGCCCAAGGCCACCATCTGGAGCTCGGCAGCGGCCGCTTCATCCCCGGTTTCGAAGACCAGCTGATCGGCAAAAAGGCCGGAGCCGATGTAGAAGTTAAAGTGTCCTTCCCGGAAGAATATCCGGTTCCTGCACTGGCCGGACAGGATGCCATCTTTGACGTCACCATCCATGAAATCCGCGAACTGGCCGAAACCGAGATCGACGATGAATTCGCCCAATCGCTCGGCCTTCAGGACGTAGCCTCCCTCCGCAAGGCCGTCGAAGAGCAGATCAACCGCGAACTTGACCAGCAAAGCCGCCTGATTCTCAAGAAAAAGCTTCTGGACAAGCTGGACTCTGCCCATGACTTTGAAATTCCCGAAGGCATGAAAAAGCAGGAACTGGAAAACATCACCCGTCAGGTAATGATGGACCATAACGAGCGCGGCGGAGAAGCCGAACTCACTGATGACGAAAAGGACGAGCTGAAAGTCATCGCCGAACGCCGCGTACGTCTGGGCCTCGTCCTCGCCGAAATCGGCAAGGACAACAAAATCCGCGTCTCCGATCAGGAGCTGCAGAAGGCCGTGATCACCGAGGCACAGAAATACCCCGGTCAGGAAAAGCGGGTCTTCGACTATTTTTCCAAGAATCGCCACGCTCTGGAAGGCCTTCGCGCACCGATCTACGAGGACAAGGTCGTTGACTTCATCCTCGAACTTTCCGAAGTCTCGACCCGTGAGGTGACCCCAGCGCAGTTGGTTGAAGAAGAGGAAAAGACTCTGGCCGAAGGCATTGAAAAATCAGAAAAACCCGCCAAGGCCAAAAAGCCCGCTAAGGCCGAGGACAAGGAAAAAAAGCCCGCCGCCAAGAAGAAAAAAGCCTCTGAATGAATGGCGCTTTAAAATAAATCCGTACTTGAACAAACCCTGTCCTGTGATAGGGTTTGTTTGTTTTTATCCCCTTTTCGTGACCGAACCGGCGGAACGCATCGAACGACCTTAAAAATATCGACCCTAAATATGAGTGTACGAAATGTCTGAACGCGACCCAGTTGAAACCTACATGAGCCACCTCATCCCCACCGTCATCGAACAGACGAACCGGGGCGAACGGGCCTTTGACATCTTCTCCCGTATGCTCAAGGAGCGGATTATTTTCCTCACGGGGGAAGTCAACGACTACGTGTCCAGCCTGATCTGCGCCCAGCTTCTCTTTCTGGAGTCCGAGAACCCGAAGAAAGAAATTTCCTTCTATATAAATTCGCCCGGCGGCGTAGTAACCTCGGGCCTCGCGATCTATGACACCATGCAGTACATCAAACCCGAAGTCTCGACCGTCTGTATCGGTCAGGCTGCCTCTATGGGCTCGTTCCTGCTGATGGCCGGAGCACCCGGCAAGCGTTACTCGCTCCCGCACTCCCGTATCATGATCCACCAGCCCTCCGGCGGTACGCGCGGTCAAGCGACGGACATCGAAATCCATGCCCGGGAAATTCTGCGTTTACGCCAAAAGCTCAATGAAACCTATGTGAGGCACACCGGCCAGAAACTTAAGGTCGTTGAGGAAGCCATGGAACGCGACCGCTTCATGAGCGCCGAAGAAGCCAAGGACTGGGGCCTGATCGACCACGTGGTCGATAAACGCCCCGGAGCGGCCGAAGAAGACACCAAAAAGAAGTAACCGATACCCGTTTAGGCCGTCCTAACAGAAAATAAAGGACTGTCTGTTAGCATCGATCTTCAGGGTTCGTTAACGTCGCAGGGCGGCGTAACCTTTTATTAATATTTGACGAAATAGTGGATAACGGATGTATACGAAAAAGTGCTTTGAATAGCGCGCATTCGTCTCCATAATGACCACGAAAGCAAACATTTTTAGCGGAAAACGGACAAAACATGCTCGGCTCAGAACCCACGAAATTGCGTTCATACGCGGTCTTGCCCCTGCGGGACATCGTTGTGTTCCCCCATATGATCGTACCCCTGTTCGTTGGGCGCGAAAAATCTGTGGTCGCCCTTGAGAACGTCATTCACGCCGACAAGAAAATCCTTCTGGTGACGCAAAAAAATCCGTCCGACGACGATCCGCAATCCAAAGATCTGTTCACCATCGGAACGGTCGGCACAATCTTGCAGCTTCTCAAGCTGCCTGACGGCACCGTAAAGGTTCTGGTCGAGGGCACCCAGCGCGTGCGCATCAACGATTTTTCCGAGGAGCGTAATTTCCTCGAAGCCACCGTGACGGAAATTCCCGACACCTCCCCGATCAGCCCGGAGTTGGAGGCGCTCGCACGCGCGGTGATGACTCAGTTCGAGCAATACGTAAAGCTGAACAAGAAAATTCCGCCCGAGGTCATCGTTTCGGTCAACCAGATCAACGATCCCTCTAAAATGGCCGACACCATCGCCTCCCACCTCACGCTGAAGATCGATCAGAAGCAGGAGCTTCTGGAGACCGGCGCGGCGGCGGAACGTCTCGAACGCCTCTACGCCCTCATGGAGGGCGAGATCGGCGTGCTGCAGGTCGAAAAACGCATCCGCGGCCGCGTCAAGCGCCAGATGGAAAAGACCCAGCGCGAGTATTACCTCAACGAACAAATGAAGGCCATCCAGCGCGAACTCAACGAGGGCGAGGACGGCATGGACGAACTCGGCGAACTCGAAAAGAAGATCGAGGAAGCCAAGCTGAGCAAAGAGGCGCTCGAACGCGCCCACCACGAACTCAAAAAGCTCCGCCAGATGAGCCCGATGTCCGCCGAAGCCACCGTCGTGCGCAACTATCTCGACTGGATGCTGAATGTGCCTTGGCACCGCAAAACGCGCGTCAAGAAAGACATCCGCAAGGCGAAGGAAATCCTCGACAAGGATCATTACGGTCTGGAGCGCGTAAAGGAACGCATCCTCGAATACCTCGCCGTGCAGCAACGCACCAGCAAGGTCAAGGGTCCGATCCTCTGCCTCGTCGGACCGCCGGGGGTCGGTAAGACCTCTCTCGGCCAATCCGTGGCGAAGGCGACCAACCGTCACTTCGTGCGCATGTCTCTGGGCGGCGTACGGGACGAAAGCGAAATTCGCGGCCACCGCCGAACCTATATCGGCGCGATGCCCGGCAAAATCATTCAGGGCATGAAGAAGGCCAAGACCACAAACCCCCTCTTCCTGCTCGACGAAATCGACAAGCTCGGCGCAGACTGGCGCGGCGACCCCAGCTCCGCATTGCTGGAGGTTCTCGACCCCGAACAGAACGACAAGTTCCAAGATCATTATCTGGAGCTGGACTACGATCTGTCCGATGTGATGTTCGTCTGCACGGCCAACACGACCCAGACCATGCCGCGCCCCCTGCTGGACCGCATGGAAATTCTCCGCATCTCCGGTTACACGGAGGACGAGAAGCTTGAGATCGTCAAACGCCACATCCTCAAAAAGCAGATGCAGATGGCGGGCCTCAAGAAGGGCGAGTTCGTCATTCACGACGCCGTGATCCGCGACCTGATCCGCTACTACACCCGCGAGGCGGGCGTACGGAACCTCGAACGCGAGATCGCCAACCTCTGCCGCAAGGCCATCAAGGAAATCCTCATGAAGGGCCGGGGCTCCGTCACGGTCACCCGCAAGAGCCTTGAGAAATACGCGGGCGTCAAGAAATACCGCTTCGGCGAAATCGAAACCGAGGACCGCGTGGGCGTCGTCACCGGCCTCGCCTACACCGACACGGGCGGCGACCTGCTCTCCATCGAGGCGGTCACCATGCGCGGCAAGGACGGCAAGGTCACGACGACCGGAAACCTCAAAGACGTGATGAAGGAATCCATCACCGTCGCCGAAATGTTGATCAAATCGCGCGCGGCGCAATACGGCCTTGAATATGAAACGCTCAAGGAGCAGCAGATCCACGTCCACGTGCCCGAGGGCGCGACTCCGAAGGACGGTCCGTCCGCAGGCGCGGCGATGGTCACCGCGATCGTGTCCGCGCTCACCGGCATACCGATTCGCAAGGACATCGCCATGACCGGCGAGGTGAACCTGCGCGGCAACGTCACCGCCATCGGCGGGCTGAAAGAGAAGCTCCTCGCGGCTTTGCGCGGAGGCATCAAAAAAGTTCTCATCCCTAAGGAGAACGAAAAAGATCTAGCCGACATTCCGAACAATGTTCTGCGCGGCCTTGAAATTGAGTGCGTCAGCCAGATCGAAGAGGTGCTCGGACACGCGCTCGCGCACATGCCTGAGCCACTCAATGCAGAAAAAGATGATAAAATGAGCCAAATTTCTTCAAAAACTGCAGAAAATCAAGGCGAAGACGTGATTCATCATTGAGTCTTTCGCAAAAACAGCTTACAAAAGAATCACCGACAATGGACGGAAAGCCTTATGGGATACGGGTTTCGGCCCGCCTCCCTCCTCCGTGAAAACGGATCACAAGGTTGTTCGCGTTCTTGTTTTCTTTGCTTAACTCTAACTCGAAGGTGGTTTCAATGAATAAGCAAGACCTAGTAGCAAAAGTGGCCGACAAAGCCGACATCTCCAAACAGAAGGCCGCACAGGCTGTTGACGCTGTGATCGACTCGATCAAGGCGAGCCTGAAAAAAGGTGATGATGTTCGTCTCGTTGGCTTCGGCACCTTTACGGTCGCCAAGCGCGCAGCCACAACCGGCCGCAACCCGCGCACGGGCGAGCCGATCAAGATCCCCGCATCCAAGCAGCCCAAATTCAAGGCTGGCAAAGAGCTGAAGGAAGCCGTCAACAAGTAATCGCTTGCTTGATTGAAGAATTCGAAAATCCGGCCGTGCCCATGGGGTCTGGCCGGATTTTTTACGGCCTAAATCCGGCCCGAAACGCCCGGTTTTCCTTGATTTCTCTCCCACGCCACCCGGCCGACCTATTCCCGCTTGATTTTTCCCCCGCAAGCCGCTAGGAGTATCCCCTGTCCATTCTTATATGGCAAAGAGCGTTGAGGTTGAGCAAGGCGCAAGGAGCGAAGTGTACGAAAGGTACATGAGCGACGAAGCAACGAAGCTCAAGCACAACGAACGAAGCCAAAGATGGGTGCTTAGCTCAGCGGTAGAGCATCTCGTTTACACCGAGAGGGCCGGGGGTTCGATCCCCTCAGCACCCACCACTTTCTTCTTCACCCCGCCCGGTTCTTGCGCTATAAAGCGGCTCCCTGATTCACATTCAATCGTATGGAGTTTCCCCGATGACCAAACTGTCCATGGCCGCCCTGATGGCGCTTGCCTTGTTCGCCCTGCCCACCCCCGCAAACGCGGCCACGGGCACCTGCGCCGACCTGCCGACTTACGCGCAGCTGCAAGCCGCGCTGAAGGACGCCCGCGCGAAGGATAATGGCGGCCTGAACCTCGACATGTGGGGAACGATTGTAGACCGCTCGGGCATCGTCTGCGCGGTCGCGTATACGGGCGAAACGGTGGACGCGCAATGGCCGGGCAGCCGCGTCATCTCCGCACAAAAGGCCAACACCGCCAACGCCTTCAGCCTCAAGGACCTCGCCCTCTCCACGGCAAACCTCTTCTCGGCGGTCCAGCCGGGCGCAAGCCTCTTCGGCCTTCAGGAAAGCAACCCCGTAGACACCGACGCGGCCTATGACGGCAACGCGTCCGAATTCGGCTCCCCGCAAGACCCGATGAACGGCGAGCGCGTCGGCGGCGTTAACGTCTTCGGCGGCGGCGTGGCGCTTTACAATGACAAGGGCGAGATCGTCGGCGGCCTCGGCGTTTCGGGCGATACGTCCTGCGCCGACCACAACATCGCCTGGCGCGCCCGCAACGCGCTGAAGCTCGATTACGTGCCCTCCGGCGTGGCAGCGGACAAAACCGACCACATCATCTTCGACATCGAAGGCGGCAAAAGCGCGGGCGGCTTCGGCCACCCCACCTGCCTCGGCAAGGAAAACGAGATCGCCAAAACCCTGCCCCCGGTCTCGAAACCCGCGCAGTAATAGCGGCACATCATACGGAAACACAAAAGGCGGCTCTCGGGGCCGCCTTTTTTCTTATGAGAGCTTTTAATGATCCTTATGGCTCCGCCTTATCCTCATCCCACGGGCATTTCATCTCGCCGTGAAAACGGTAAAGGTTCGGCTCCTGCGTGATCGTCTCGGTAACGACACAGCCGTTGCGCAAATTAAAGACCGTCACATTTCCGGTTTGCGATTTACTGATCCGCTCATACCCGTCGGGATCGTCACGGCCTGTAATCCCCCCGGACAGCGAGGCGCAACCTGCCAGCGCGGCGAAGGATGTCCCGATCAGCAATTCCGAAAGCCGTTTCAAACCGCAAACTCCTTAAAACGATCCTGATAAGTCAGGCTGCATCCTATTATTCTGTAAAATAAAAAGCAACCAACTCGTAAAATGCCCCAAACAGGGCGGATTCCTACGATCCTAGACTATCACAAAACCCTTATTTTTTTATGACCAAACCATTGTCTTGCCCGCCATTCTGGGCCAGCATAGGGGAAAGGGCCAGACGCTGATTCCGGCCCCCGAAGACTACTTAGGTGCCTCTGGAGTTTGCCTATGAAAATCCTCGTCCCCGTGAAGCGCGTCGTGGACTACAACGTCAAAATCCGCGTAAAGACGGATGGGTCCGGCGTCGATCTCGCCAACGTCAAAATGTCGGTCAACCCGTTCGACGAAATCGCGGTGGAGGAAGCCGTCCGCCTGAAAGAGGCCGGAAAGGCCACCGAAGTCGTCGTGGTTTCTATCGGCCCCGACAAGGCGCAGGAACAGATCAGAACGGCCATGGCCATCGGCGCCGACCGGGGAATCCTCGTGAAAACAGACGCGCCGATTGATCTGGGCGGCGTTGAGCCGCTGGCCGTCGCCAAAATCCTCAAGGCCATCGCGGAGCGCGAACAACCCGGCCTGATCATCCTCGGCAAACAATCCATCGACGACGACTCCAACCAGACAGGGCAGATGCTGGCCGCCCTCCTCGGCTGGCCGCAGGGCACCTTCGCCTCGAAACTGGAAATCGCGGGCGACACGATCAAGGTCACACGCGAGATCGACGGCGGTCTGCAAACGCTCCAACTCAAGAGCCCCGCCGTGGTCACGACCGATCTGCGTCTGAACGAGCCGCGCTACGCCAAGCTGCCCGAAATCATGAAGGCGAAGAAAAAGCCACTCGACATTCTCGAACCCGCAGCGCTGGGTGTGGATATCGCCCCGCGCCTCGCGGTGATTAAAGTCTCCGATCCCCCGGTCCGCAAGGGCGGCGTGAAGGTCTCGTCCGTGGATGAACTCGTGGATAAACTGAAAAACGAAGCGAAGGTGCTCTGAGCAAAGCGAAGAGCATCCCGGACTTGATCCGGGATCCAGAAAGGAAAAAAAATCATGACCATTCTCGTCATCGCCGAACACAATAACGCCGCCCTCAACCCCGCCACGTTGAACGCCGTCGGCGCGGCCAGCAAACTGGGCGGAGACATTCACATCCTCGTCGCCGGAAGCGGTTGCGCACCAGTGGCGCAGCAAGCCGCGAAGATCGCGGGCGTAAGCAAAATCATCACGGCGGACGCGCCCGCGCTGACGCATTTTCTGGCCGAAGACGTCGCCCCCATCATCGTCGGGCTGGCCAAAAATTACACGCACGTTCTGGCCCCCGCCACGACCTTCGGAAAGAACGTCCTGCCCCGCGCCGCCGCGCTGCTGGATACGCAGCAAATCTCGGAAGTCACCGCGATTGAATCGCCCGATACATTCCAGCGCCCCGTCTATGCGGGCAACGCCATCGCCACGGTCAAATCGTCGGACGCGATCAAACTGCTCACCATCCGCACGACGGGCTTCGACCCCGCTCCGGCGGAGGGCGGCAGCACGACGATCGAAAACGCGGCCGCGCCCTCATCCTCCGGCCTGTCATCCTTCGTGGGGGAGGAACTGGTAAAATCCGAACGGCCCGAACTCGCCGCCGCGAAGATCGTGGTTTCGGGCGGGCGCGGCCTCGGCTCGGCTGAAAATTTCGCGCTGATCGAAAAACTGGCGGACAAAATCGGCGCCGCCGTGGGCGCATCGCGCGCCGCCGTGGACGCGGGCTACGTCTCGAATGACCGCCAAGTCGGCCAGACCGGAAAGGTCGTCGCCCCCGATCTTTACATCGCCGTCGGCATCTCCGGCGCGATCCAGCATCTGGCGGGCATGAAGGATTCCAAGATCATCGTGGCCATCAACAAAGACCCCGACGCGCCGATCTTCACCGTCGCGGATTACGGCCTCGTGGGCGACCTATTTCAGATCGTCCCTGAACTGGAATCAAAGCTGTAAGGAAAAGACTTAGTTCTTACCCTCGGCGGGCAGGCGGAACACCGGACGGCTGCGGTCGCGCTCCATGATGGCACCCTCCGTATTGGCCCCGTCCAAAATGATGCCCTCCATGATGGCCCCGCTGAAATCCGCATCGCGTAAGTCCGCGTCGCGCAGGTCGGCATACGATAAATCCGCCCCGCGAAACACGGCGTTCTTGAGCAGCGCTCCGCGCAAAACCGTGTAACGCAGACGTGCCTTCTCGAACACACAGGGCTGAAAGCGGTTGGTTGGGCCGCCCGTCCCGATCAAGAGCGAGGAGCAGTTCGCACCGCTGAGATTGGCATGCGAGAGATTGGCCTCCTTGAACGACGAGCCGCGCAAATCGGCAAATTCCATATCGCAGTTGCGGAAATCGGATTCGTCCAGAACCGCGCTTTGCAATTCGACCTTGTAGAGGTTCATCCCGAAAAACTTGGTCGCCACGGCGCGGATAGCCGTCATCTTCTCCAGCTTGAGCGAACCGATCATGCGCATATCCACGGCGCTGAGATCGAGCTGCTTGCCCGCCTGCCCCACGGTCCGCAGCCAGAGCCTGTGATTCTCGATCAGCTTGGGCAGAGGTTCGCCCAGCGCGGCAATCGAGGTTCCGATATTATCGTCCGTGATCGCGTCCGAAAAATCCACCCCGTTGCCCTTGAGCGCCGCAAGCTCGACCCCGATCAGAATAGCGGATTTCATGCTCGCCCCGGCAAGCTGCGTGCCTGAGATCTTGGCGTTCGAGAGATTGGCCCCCTCCAGCTTGGCCCCGCGAAAATCGGCCCGCGAGATATTCGCCCCCGCCATCATCGCATCGGAAAAATCGGCCTTGGACGCCATCGAGCCGGAGAGTTTTGCCCCGCTCAAATTCGCACCCCGGAAATTCACCGCCCTGCCGGTATCGAAGTTGCCGCCCCGCGCGACGCCGCCGACCCGCAGATCAGCGGATTCCAGATCAGCCCCTTCGAGGTTGGCATTCTCGATCCGCGCCCCGCGCAGATCGGCCCGCGTGAAAATCGTCTTGAAAAGATTGGAATTGCTGAGGTCGCAAGCGTAAAGACTGGCCTCCTGAAAATTCGTTTCCGAGAGGTCCATGCGCTCCATCACGCACCCCATGAAATTCCCCTGCCGCAGGTTTTTCCCGCGCAGTGATAATCCGGTCAGGTCGGTGTTGGTCAGATGCGCGCGCCGACCGCCCAGCCGCCCCTCCAGAAAACGGTTATGCAGCTCGACCATCGCGTCAAGCTGGTCCTGGGAAATGGCTTCCAGCCTGGCTTCTTCCTGCTGATTCATGAATTAAGAAAACCTGTATGAATTCCGAAAATGCCTGAAAATCATACCACGGGAGTTCTTAACAAATACCTACGCCTTATGATGGCAAATTACGAAAAAAAGAGGGAAATATTCTGGAAATATATCAATAGATGCTGTCGAGAAAGGCAAGAAAATTTACAACATCCGGGTTAGCCCAGCGAACCTCCCCGGTAATTTCATACAAGACCTGCCCGCTCGGGCTGATAATAAAGGTTACAGGAAGGTCGCGGATCGGCAGGGAAGCCTGCAAGCGGCCATTATAATCGTGATACCCGGCCACATCCTCCACTCTGAACTTTTTTATAAACCCCAGAACCTTATCGACGTTCTTGGGTAGATCGATTGACACGGCCACAACCGCAACTCCCGGAAGCTGCCGCGCCGTGCTCATCAGCTTAAGTTCAGGCAGCTCCCGAACACAAGGAGCGCACCATGTCGCCCAGACGTTAAGAACCATAAGCCGGCCTTTGAAATCCTTACGGAGATTGACGGGACCGCCTCTGGGGCCTAACACTTCGACCTTCGGTAAATAAAGCGCATCGGGGTACTTCTTGAGCGACCGGAAATGCGGATAAACCTGAGCCTCCGCCTTCTTCAATCGCGCCTCATTGTTAATCATCATCGCAACCCCCGCAACAAGCAGCACAGCGACCACCCCAATGGGAATGATAATCCGGCTGGAGAAAAGGTCGGGACGGAAGCTCATGAATCTTCGCTCAATTCAGTATCAAAGCACGCTAAGAGGGTTCCCTTTTGTTATAAACCACGCTAGAAAATATTGAAACAACCGAGCATGTAGACCGATGAAAAAACAATCCCTGCCGCGATCCCGCATGTTTTTGATGGCCGCCGCGTTTCTGGCCCTGACAGCATGCGGCATTAAGCCCAATCAGGTCGATCCACCAAAAGGCGCTGAAAACAGCACCTTTCCGGCGGAATACCCGAACCCGCAGACCGACCCTCAACCGGGAATGGACCAGAAGCACCGTCTGGAAAACTGACATGAACGGCTTTACGGAAAAAAACGGAATACTGCACGTCGATAACGTGCCGCTCCCGGAAATTGCGCGGCTGGCCGGAACGCCGGCCTATGTTTACAGCGCCTCATCCATCCGCGCCCAATATGAGGCCCTCAAATCCGCCTTTGAAAAAAAGCTCCCGGCGGACAGGCAGCCCCTGCTCTGTTATGCCTGCAAGGCCAACTCGAATATTGGCATTCTAAAGCTTCTCAAAACCCTCGGCGGAGGTCTCGAAATCGTCTCAGAAGGCGAGCTCTACCGGGGCCTCGAAGCGGGCTTCAAGGGAGAAAAAATCATCTCGACCAGCTTCGGCAAGAACGAGGCGGAAGTCCGCGCCTGCATGGACGCCGATATCCGGCAGTTCAACGTCGAGGCGTGGGAGGAGTTGGAGCAGATCAACAAAATTGCCGCAGAAAAAGGCAAAAAGGCGAACGTCCTTTTCCGCCTGAACCCGAACGTCTCCGGGGGCGGCCACGCGAAAATCTCGACAGGCCGAAAGGATCACAAATTCGGCAACACCGAAGACAAAATCGCCGAAATGTACCGCCGTGCGGCTGGTATGAAACATGTAAACCCGGTCGGGATCTCGGTGCATATAGGATCGCAGGTCACCACGGTGGAATCCTTCCGCCCTGCTTATGAGAACGTCGCTGCGCTGGTTAAGCGCCTGCGCGCCGAAAAACTGACCGTCGAACGCCTCGATATCGGCGGCGGCTTCCCGATCGCCTATGACAGCAGCAGCACCCTGCTCGATCTTGACGCCTTCGCACAGTGGGTCGCGGAGATCATCCTGCCGCTGGACACGGAAATCCAGCTCGAACCGGGCCGTTATATGGTCGGCAACGCGGGCGTCCTGCTAACCGAAACCCTGTATGTGAAGGAAACCGACGCGCGAAAATTCCTCGTCCTCGACGCGGCGATGAACGACCTGATCCGCCCGACCCTTTATGAGGCCTACCACGGAATCCGCCCGGTGGTGACAAATGCTGGCCGCAACACCGTCTCTTATGATGTGGTCGGCCCGATCTGCGAAAGTGGCGACACCTTCGCTAAGGAACGCCCGCTGACAGAAATCCGCAAAGGCGAGCTGGTCGTGATCGAATCCGCCGGAGCCTATGGTTTTTCAATGGCTTCCAACTATAACAGCCGGCCCCTGCCGCCCGAAATTCTGGTCGATGGCGACAAGATCGCCGTAATCCGCAAGCGCCAGACGCTTTCCGATCTCATCCGGGGAGAATCCCTCCCGGACTGGCTGGATTGAAAAACCTGTGCACAGGGCGGCCCAAGCCGCGCACGGGCTAGAGCCCTGCCCCGAAAATAAGGGTAGGTTGAGCCTGAAAAAACCGATATTCTGAAGATATGCTCGACCCACTGGACAGCGAAAACCGGCCCCTGCTCGACGCCCTCCGACGTGGACGGCGCGTTGCGTTTTTTGTTCTGCTCTTTGAGCGAATCAGCCAGCACTTCTGGCGACCCGCTTTGTGGGTTCTGCTGTTCGCCGCCCTGTGGATCCTGGAAGTACCGCAATTTCTGGGGCTGGGCGGGCAAATCGCGTCTCTAATAATCTTTGTTGCGGGGCTGTTCTTGCTGATCCGCCGGGATGCCTATCGGTTTCATGTCCCGAACCGCGACGATATCGACCGCAGGCTGGAAAGCACAAGCCTTTTCCGCCGGGGCCAGATCCGTGCGCTGGAGGACCGTCTCGCCAACCCTCACAAACGCGCGACCCGCGAACTGTGGGACAAGGGCCAGAAACAGATGCTGGAAACCCTGCCCGGTCTCAATAAGCCGAAACTGCGCCCTTTGATGATCCGCCTCGACCCGCGCGGGCTCCGCTTCGCGGTCGTCCTTCTTTTCATATCCGCCATACTGGTCGCAGGCTCGGACTGGCAGCGCCGCCTCTGGATGGGGTTGCTGCCCGTAACGCCTGGATTCATCCTCTCGCAGGGCCGCGCCGACGAACTCTGGATCACCCCGCCGGAATACACAGGTATGGCATCCCTGCACATCACGGGAAGCGCGGTGAACGAGCCCCTGAAAATACCGCAAGATAGTCAAATCAAGCTCCGCTCATACAGCATACTGGGCGGCATATTCGCACCCGGTCTCTCTATGGGTGAAAAAACCATGCCCGTCCCGGCGCTGGGCGACGGGCTTTACGGTCTGGAAACCGTGATCGAACCCGCCCCGGCAGACGCCATCATCCTGAGCCAGATGCTCCTCCCCCGCGCCCGCTGGAATTATGAGTACGTTCCCGATACGCCACCGACCGTCCGTCTGGACAATACGGCCGTAAAGGCGCAGGAATCCGAAAAGTCCGCAGCCGCTGATAAGGCCCCGGAAAATCTGGCTGAGGCCGAACCGCCCAAACCAAAAGCCGATGATCCGATCACGCCCGATGCTAAACAGGCACAGGCCGAAGAGAAAAAGGAACCGGCCCTGCCCTATGAAATTCTGGCCAACGGACAAATTCGCTTCCCGTTGATCGTACAGGACGATTACGGCGTGACCGATCTGACCATGACCATGCGCAGCGATCCGGTTGTGACCGAAAAACCCCGGGGCAAGGACGCATCGGAGACCCGCCCGGTCATGTCCGCCGCCGCAACCGAATTGAAGGTGCAGCCGATCTTCGACCTCACTGGGCACACATGGGCGGGCCTGCCCGTCATTTTCGAATTCACGGTCAAGGACCATAAGGGTCAGGAAGCCAAATCCGAAACCGTGAGCCTCACTTTGCCCGAGCGCAATTTCGAACACCCGGTCGCGAAGCTGCTCATAGCCCTCCGCAAAAAGCTGGCCTGGTCCCCCGGCAACGACTTCCCGCAGATCGCCGCCGAACTCGAAGCCGTCCTGAGCGCCCCCGATTTGTTCCATGATGATCACGTGGCATTCCTGTCTATCCGCGCGGCCAGCGCCCGCCTGATGTATACAAACCGCAACCTGCCGGACGAAGTCGAAAAAACCGCCGAAGCCGTCATCGAACTTCTCTGGGAAACGGCCCTGAGCATCGAGGACGGCAACCTCTCCATGGCTATGCGTAACCTGCGTCAAGCCCAGCGCGAACTGGAAAATGCCCTGCGCGACCCCAACACCAGTCCGGAGGAAATCGCCCGCCTGATGGATAATCTGCGCGAGAGCATGATGGAATATTTCATAGAGCTGTCCCGCGAAATGGAAAAGCGCATGGCCGAGGGGGAGGAAACCCCGGACTTCAATCCCGAAGACCTCGCGAAGATGATCGACCCGGACACGCTCTCCAAGATGATGGAGCAGATGGAATCCGACCTGCAATCCGGCGACCGCGACTCCGCGCGGGAAAAACTCTCGCAGCTCCAGAACCTGCTTGACATGATGGACCCCTCGATGGAGGCCCCCTTGCCTGAGGACATGCAAATGGCGATGGAGGGCATCAACGAGCTGCAACAACTCATCGAAAGTCAGGAAAAACTCCGCGACCAGACAAAGGAGCAAGCTAAATTCCAGCAATACATGCAGCCGATGCCGCAAGCCGAGGATTTGGTACCGCCGGCACCTTCAGAACCGATGACGACTTCGGAAGATCTCGGCCTGTCAGACATGCCGCCAGCGCCCGAACCCGTCACACCGCCGCCGCCAGGCCCGATGCAAGACGCCCCGGGTGACCAGGGCGCTCCAGATACACAAAACAGTGAAATGTCGGAAGTGCCTTCGCCCGGCGACACGCCGGGGCAAGGTTCAGAGCCCCGTCCCGGAAACCCTGGCAACCCAAGCTTAGGTCTGGACACACAACCCAACAAGGCCGAACAGGAAGCCCTCCGCTACGTACTGGGCAGCTTGATGCTGGAGTCATCAGAAAAGCTTGGCGAAGTGCCCGAAGGTATGGGCAAGGCCGAGTTGGAGATGAGGGATTCGTCTGAAAACCTTGGCCTAAACCAGCCCAAGGAATCCATTCCCCATCAGGAAAAAGCCATCGAATACCTCAAGGAGGCACAGGAACAGCTGCAGAAAACGCTGACCCAGAGAATGCAGCAGATGACAGGTCTGGGCTTCAGTCGTGGCCAGAAGTATGACCCCCTGGGCCGCCCGTATGGTGGGGATCAGGAGGGGAATGGCCCCCATCATGGCTCTCAGGTGAAGATTCCGGATGAGGCGGAGAAGAAGCGTGTTGAGGAGATCCTGAAGGAGCTTCGCCGCCGCTCGGGTGAGATGGATCGCCCGCCGCAGGAGCGTGAGTATTACCGCCGTCTTCTGCGTCAGTTCTAACGCTGAGCACAAAACGAACATTCACCTCGCCGGACCGCCCGCGCACACCGTCAGGCGCGCCGCGCTCAAGACGTCCTTCGAAGGCCATGGTCTCCTCGGCCTCCATATAACGTTTGGGCGGCTCGATGTACCAGCGCCCCATCGGCTCATCGTACTGCGAACGCAGCGCGACCTCCAGCATCGGCACACCACGACCCTCCTTGGTCATATTGATGATATTCCCGCTCACGATCAGGCTGTTTCCGTCTTCGTAAGCCTCCATCCGGTCGAAGATCAGCCCCTCCCCAGCAATCACGGACGAACGGCCAATCAACGCATAGGCGGCTTGCGCGGGCGGCCAAGCGCTGACGATCGGCCCCTGCAAAAGAATGAAAAGCCCCAGCAACACGGCAAAAACGGCGCCCGCCGCGCCGTACCCGGCGAGCATCGCCTGCATCGAGACGGGCGGGCCGGACGCCCGTATGGGTTTGAACGAAGTCTCGGCCTTGTCCGGCTTGACCGCATCGGGTATATCGTCGGCGACGATCTTGGAACGATCGGCATCGTCATTCAGAACGGATTTAAGAACCTCTTCGGGCTCCGGCTCGGGCACGGCCTGCGCCGACTCCCGGTCGTCCATCGCCCCCATCAACGCGGCAAAATCATCCTCGCCGCTGCCGGACCCTTCGTCCGCGTCCCCGGAAAAAACATCGTCCGCACCGCCGTCATCGGCGAAATCGTCCGGTTCGTCTTCATGAGCATGCCAGACATGGCGGCAGTTGGAGCATTGGACCTTGCGGCCCTCGGAACCGAGGGCGCCGGTACGCAGATTGAACGAGGCGGAGCACTCGGGACATGTGATAATCATGGGAATGCCAATCTTCTCTTTATCTGCACAATCTTGTAAATATAGATTCTGTTGCCTTCGCGGGCAAGACACACGCACTCAAAGAACGCTGAGTAAGAATATGAAGCTTCACTGTTTTATCGCCCTGACCGCACTTTGCCAACTGACTTTTGCGATTCTCCCGGCCACAGCCTCCGCAGAAAGCACTCCGTATGCAAAACCCTGCGCCGCAGACGATAAAGAGTGCCTTCACGAAACAATTGCAGAACTCGCCAAAACCTTAACGAATAAAGCCGAGCGCGACCAGACCTACCGCGAACTCGCCAAATCATGGGCCAGAGCGGGCAAGCCCGAAAAAGCGCTGGAGATCGTCCCCCTGATCGAAACCCCCGACACCCGCGCGATGACTATTCGCGGCATCGGCATGGAACTGGCCGGGCTGAAATGGCCGAAAGACAAGCAGGACAAAATCTTCGCGCAACTCCGGGAACAGGCGGAAAAACTTAAGGAAGCGCACCCGCCCTCCTACGGCATAGCCTTGACGTATATCGCTATGAGTCAAGCCTTCGCGGGCGACAACGACGGCGCATGGAAAACCGCGGCAGACATGGAAAACACCTCCCTGCGCCATAAGGCCTATGGCGAAACGGCAGAAATTCAGGCGGAAAGCGGTGATTATGAAAACGCCAAAATCAGCTTGAACAAAATCGACGACATCCCTTACAAGAACAAGGCGTATACGATGGTCTCCCGGCTTCTGGCGGGCAAGGGTATGATGACGCAGGCTTACGACGCAGCCATGCAGATTACAAATCCCTATTTGAAGGCTGCAGCGATACAGAATATCCTCGACAGGCATACCGCCCCCACCGAGACGACAAAAGATAGGAACCTCCCTTGATTAGATTCGACAAAGTCGGCTTCCGCTATGAAAGCGGCCCCGATATTCTCTCGGGCATAGACGTCCATATCCGCGCCGGGTCTTATCACTTCCTTACCGGCCCGAGCGGTTCTGGGAAAACCTCTTTGCTCAGCCTGATGTATCTCGGACACCGCCCCACGCGCGGGAACTTACATATGTTTGATCACAATGTCGGCCTGCTGCCGCGCGAGCGGCTGTTCGAAATCCGTCAGCGCATCGGCATCGTGTTTCAGGACTTCCGCCTTCTGGAGCACATGAGCGCATTCGACAATGTCGCCCTACCGCTGCGCATACTAAATCGCCCGGAAAAGGAAATTCGCAACAATGTTGCAGAGCTGCTGGACTGGGTCGGCCTCGGCGACAGCAAGGATAAGCTGCCTCCGACCCTTTCAGGCGGCCAGCAGCAGCGCATCGCCATCGCCCGCGCCGTCATCGCTCGCCCCAAACTTCTTCTGGCGGACGAACCGACCGGAAACCTCGACGATACGATCGGCTTCCGCCTGATGAACCTCTTCGAGCAACTCAACCGCATGGGCACCACCATCGTGATCGCCACCCACAACACACATATCATGGAAAAATTCGGCCACCCCCGGCTGATCCTTGCGGGCGGCAAACTGACCCTCGAAACACCCACGGAGGCCCCTTTAACCGGGCAATTAAAACATGCAGTCTGAAACGCCTATTTTCGCGATGATTCTAAAGCGCCTGCTCCGCCTCGCACTGGGCGATAAAGGCTACGACCTGCCCTTCGGCTCGGATGCCGACCGCAATTTTCTTCTCCTGCTGGTTGCTCTGATGAGCTTTTTGGCCGTTCTCGCCTGCGCGGGCACATTGTCCTTGCGTGCCATGACCGAACGCTGGTCCACAGGACTCGAAAATAAAATTACCATAGAAATCAGAACACAGTCGCCGGAGGGCGAAATCCTGTCACCTGACTCCATCAAGCTGGAAACTGAAAAAGTTGCGGGGGTTCTTGATAAAAACCCGGCGATCCAGAATTTCCGTGTTATGGACGAACACGAGATCAAGCGCCTTGTCGCACCCTGGATCGGCGAAGATTTTAGCTTTGAAGATATTCCTATGCCCGGACTCATAGCGGTGGAACTAAAAACCGCAAGCCCCGAAGCTCTCGATAGTCTGACAGCCATCGTAACAGGCGCCTCACCCGCCGCACGCGTGGACACACATCGCGAATGGCTGCAAGACATCCTACGCTTCGTCAAAACATTGCAAGGTGTGGCCTTAATGGTCGCGTTGATCGTCGCGGTCACGACGATCACGGCAATATCCAGCGGCGTACGTGCCCGTATGGCCATATATCGAAATCAGGTGGAGATTTTGCACCTCATCGGGGCAACGGATTCCTACATCGCGCGGCAGTTCCAATGGCACGCGATCATAATCGCACTTCTGGGCAGTTTGATCGGAACGCTCGCCGGGGTGGCTGTGACCGGATTGATCATCGTCCTCTCCGGACAGGGCAGCGTAACGCTAATTCCGGAAATCAGCATGAGCGCCGTAAATTTGGCGGCTTTTTTATCTTTACCTCTGCTGGCGTGCGTCATCTCGGGAACGACCGCGCGTTTTACGGTCTTGCGCACACTCTCGCAGATGCCTTAAAACTGGAACATCATGAAAACTCTGCTTGTAAAGGCAATGGTCGGCCTGATCGCAACCCTTCTTTCCCTGTGGCTGGGGGGGTTTATTATTTTCAGCGTCTACGCCCTGACGGTAAGTCCGTCTAACACGGACGAAAAGACGGAAGCCATTGTTGTTCTAACCGGGGGCAACCACAGGATTCAGACCGGGCTGGACCTGCTCGCACAGGGATTAGCGCCGAGCATGCTGATCTCCGGTGTCCATGAAAAAGTCACTGTCGATGACATTTTAAAAAACTGGAAGGGGCCGCTGCCGCCGCCGACCTGCTGCGTAACACTGGGGCATAAGGCGCTGACGACCTATGATAACGCCGACGAAGCGAAGGAATGGATCGAAAGCAACGGCTTTAAATCTATCCGTCTCGTCACGTCCGGCTACCACATGGGACGCGCCCTGCTGGAATTCAAACGCAGCATGCCCCACATAAAAACGATCCCGCATCCTGTAGCAGAGCGCGATTACGGCCTTCTGGAATGGCGTTTCTGGGAACTGGCCTTCACGGAATACCATAAAATCATCTTTCGCCTGTTACGCATGTCGCTGGACTGAACGGTAAGGTAAAATGCCCCGCTACATGATCCGCTCGACACTCTACAATCTTTGCTTTTACAGCCTGACGGCGTGCGCCTGTATTCTATGCTTGCCAACCCTCTTGATGCCGCGCCGGGCGTTTATGACGGTGGTTCACGGATTTGTCTTCTGTAATCATATTCTTGAGCGGTATATCCTCGCTCTGGATTTCGAAGTCCGCGGACGTGAATATCTCCCGCCCGGTCCCTGCATTATTGCCGCGAAGCATCAATCCGCCTATGAAACGACGAAGCTGCATATCCTCTTTGACGATCCGGCGATCATCCTCAAGCGCGAACTGCTGAAAATACCGCTCTGGGGCCGCTACCTCGCGAAATCCGATGTCATAGCGATCGATCGCAGCACACCGAAATCCGCGATCGAATCCATCCAGACAGGTGCAAAACGGGTCATGGAACAAGGGCGCCAGATCGTCATTTTCCCGCAAGGCACCCGCGTCGCCACACATGTCACGGCCAAAGACCGTCCCTATAAGATCGGCGTGGTCAGGATCCAGGAGGCCACGCAATTACCGATCATCCCGCTGGCAATGAATACGGGTGTATTCTGGCCGCGCAACAGCTGGCTGAAAACGCCCGGCCGCGTCGTCTTTGAATTTCTGCCGCCGATCCTGCCCGGGGATAGCCCCGATAAAATCCTTGCAAACTTACAAGAGACGCTCGAAAGCCGAACGGACGCTTTGATGAGCGAGGCTCGCGCCCAGATCGCCACCCGCCGCAAACCACGTACCCCGCTGATCGCCCTGATCCTCGCCCTTATTCTAATAATCGCCTACACCGCCAACTGGTTCATCGTTGCGGAGATCATCAGAACACGAATCGCGGAACGGTTCGACGAGGCCGAACGCGAGGGGATCGCCAAAATTGTAAAGCGCCCGGTGCCCGTCATTTCCGGCTTCCCGGGAAAAATGAACCTCGATATGGGCGAACTGGAAATTCTCAGCCCCGCCGGAACGATCAACCTCGCGTCCCTGCATGCCGAGGCGTGGCCCCTGCCCCGCATGCCCATCGCGGCAGAAATTAAGCAGCTTGAAGTCAAACAGCGTTACTGGCTGGCGCCCCTGAATTTTGAGAGCGTTTCGGCAACCGTTCGCCCGCGCGGCCAAAGCTATGATCTGATCGCCAGCGAAGCGCTCAGCGGAGACTTCGTCGCGCGTGCCAACGGTCATGCCATCCTCGAAAGCGAAGACGCCCCACAAATCGTACTCACGCTTGAAGTAGAAAACGAACAACCTTTTATACAGAAGCTGGTTGAAAATCAGATCGTGAGACCGCAACCCGCCATGATCGCAGGCAGCACTCTGGCCGCTATGAAGCGAGACGGCGTGGCTAAGCTCACCCTGACCTCAAGAGGACAGGCCGTCTATCTCGGCCCCATAAAGATCATGGATTTGAAACGCCGCAGGCCTATTCAATAAGCACAAAAGCTCAGGCAGCCTTATTCCGCCTGTCCTTGCTCCACAATCTGCTTTCGGATTGCGCGGGTTTTTGTAAAGACGTCATAAAGATAGTCCCCGTTCCCCTGCCGGATCGCCTTTTGCAGGGCGGTCAAATCTTCGCTGAATCGCTGCAACACCTCAAGAACGGCGGACTTGTTATTAAGAAAAATATCCCGCCACATGACCGGATCAGACGCCGCGATCCGCGTGAAATCACGGAAACCGGAGGCGGAGAATTTGATCACATCGGACTTGATATCGTCCTCCAGCTCCGTCGCCGTTCCCACGATCGTGTAAGCGATCAGGTGCGGGAGGTGTGAGGTGATGCCGAGAACAAGGTCGTGATGGGCCGGATCCATAATCTCAATCCGGGCGGAACATTCTTCCCACAATTTCGTGACCTTCTCCACCGCGCGCACGCTGGTGTCAGGCAAGGGCGTAAGTACGCACCAGCGATTCTCGAACAACTCGGTGAAGCCCGCCTCGGGCCCGGAAAACTCAGTCCCCGCGATGGGGTGCCCGGGCACGAACTCGACGCCCGGACGGCAAAACGGTTTGACGGCGTCGATCACAGCCATCTTCACCGAACCCGTATCGGTGACAATCGCACCTTGCTTGAGCGCGGGGGCGATCCGCTCGGCGACGATCCGCATCGCTCCGACCGGAACCGCGATCATGATAAGGTCCGCGCCCTCGACCGCCTCCGTCAGATTATCCGTCACCTTGTGCGCAAGCCCCAGATCGTGCACACGCTTGCACACGTCCAGACTCGCATCCGCCGCGACCAGAACCTTGGCCAGCCTCTTTTTCAGAATGATCCGGGCCACCGAAGAACCGATCAGCCCCATCCCGATAATCGTTACTTTCTCAAACATAGTCAGTCCTCATTCTCGCAAAGGCGACCTTTTCTGCGGCGCGCCTTACAAATACATATTCCAGCTTTTCAATTAAGAGCGACGCATCCGCCGCAGAGTTATTCATCGAGTTCCGGCACCGCCGGATACCCGCCGACCACGCCGATATAGCTGCACTCGCCCTCGAACGCCTGCCGGATCGTGTCCAGAACAGCGGCATCCGGCGAGATATAACCCCGCGCCTCGACAAGATGCACGTTTGCGTCTGCCCGGCGGGTAGATTTGGAGCTATAGAGGTTGACAATACTAAGCCCGAGTTCGGTCAGCCGCTCGACGATCTTCGTCCGGCTGATGGTGGCGCTCAGTTCAAGCCCGATGAAGGTATAATCCTCGTCGGACGGAAGAAATTCAAACTTTGATACGACCAAGGCCCGGTGCGTGATCGTGGCAGACCCCTTCTTGGCATGGAGGCCATAGGGCAAGGCGCAGATGATCGACATCGTCTCGCTGTGCTGCTCAAAGAGATGCGACCACCATGCCGCCTTTTGATCCAGCTCGGGCCAAGGCATCACCGCAAAGGACGCATCGTCGTTTCGCACCGCGCCGATGGCGCCCGCCGCGCTGTTGATCCGCTTCATCGGCACGATGGTGCCGAAATAATCCTTGGCCATATCCCACTGCGGATTACCGTCATCCTCGGAAAAGACAATGACAGTCAGGCCTGTTTGCAAAAGCGCCACAGCGCCAACAAGCTCGCGCCATATGCGCACGACCGCCTGACGCGGCAGCGGGCCACTGTGACGGGCCAGCAAGCGGCGGATCATCTTCGCCTCCCGCGCGGGCTGCACCATCTGGAGATTGGACTTGCGCTTAGCCTCGGCGATCGAGGACACCAGAGAGGCGCGCTCCATCAGCAGATCGTGAACTGTGTCATCGATCTTGTCGATTTTAACCCGAATGTCGCTCAGCGTTTTTGACATGGACTTGCCGTCTTTCCCAACCTATAAAAGCTTATTTATAGATAAGCGTTAAAGAAATCAAACGGATCGTGAGAATTAAATGCCCCTCGTGGCCTATAATGACCTGCCGACCTTCGAGCGCCTGAAACAGGAGGGCCGCACCGTCCTGCCCCCGGAACGCGCCGCCAAGCAGGATATCCGCGAAATGCATATCGGGCTGCTGAACATGATGCCCGACGCGGCTCTGACCGCCACGGAGCGCCAGTTTTTTCGCCATATCGGCGAAAGTAACCAGATCGCGCAGCTGTATGTCCACCCTTTCACTCTGCCCGAACTGGAACGCAGCGCCGAAACCAAAAAATATGTAAAAAAATACTACGAACCCTTTGAAAAACTGCAGGAAGACGGTCTGGACGCCCTGATTATCACCGGCGCCAACATTTCACAGCCCCACCTTGAAAGGGAACCATTCTGGGACCCCTTGAAAAAGGTTGTGGACTGGGCATGGGACAACGTGACCTCGACACTCTGCTCCTGCCTCGCCACGCATGCGGTGATGCAGTTCCGTTATGGCCAGAAGCGCACCCCGCTGCCCGGGGGGCACAAGCTCTGGGGCGTCTACCGCCACCGGATCGAGGACAGGCTTCACCCACTGGTCCGCAACATGAACACCGTTTTCGACGTACCCCATTCACGCTTTAACGATATTTCCGAAGAGCAGTTCCACGCTGCCGGAATGAAAATACTGATCAAGGGCCAAGAATCCGGAACCCACATCGCCGTCAGCCCCGATGGCTTCCGTCTTGTCTGTATGCAAGGCCACCCGGAATACGACACAATCAGCCTTCTCAAGGAATATGAGCGCGAGCTGCGTCGCTTTGAGTCCGGCGAGCGGCCCGATTGCCCCCCCTTCCCCGAAAATTATTTCAAGCCGGAGATCATCGAGCGCATCGCTCCCGGCGGCGCGAACACCACGATGGCGCTGATGGAACGCCATAAGGAGTTCATCGCGGACAATCTGGAAAATACATGGACTGACAGCGGACGCAGCATCCTCTCAAGCTGGATCGGTGTGGTCTACCAGATCACCAACGCCGACAGAAAACGCCAGTTCATGGAAGGCACCGATCCGAACGATCCGCTGAAGGGAATTTAAAGTCAATCTTCGCCAGACCGACCGCGCCACAACGCCGTCATCCGCGCCGAAAAATTCTGCGGCACCGGAACACCGGAGGGCCGCCCACCGAAAAACCCGGGACTACCAACCGCCACCTTAGACCCCGAGCCCTTATCGACACCGGCATAAATCTGCTTGCTGGCTTCAATCATATGCACCCCGGCTGCAACCGGGAGGCATACCCGACCGACCCGCTCGAACACGTTGGAAGAACGGATGAAAAAAGAAAATTTGAACGGGGGAACGAACAACGCCCCCTGAACACGCTCCTGAACGAACAAATTCTCGCGCAGGGAATAGCATAATTGTGAGAGTGAGAAAGGGCTGCCGTGCCCGAACGGCGACCATTCCACCCGCGACCACAGCGCCGCCCTGTTGGGCACGATCACCAGAATCCGCCCGTTGGGTTTGAGCACGCGCCAGATTTCATGAAGATTTGAGGGCAAATGCTCACAATATTCCAGATGATGCACGAGAAGAATACGGTCAACGGAAGCATTCTCGACAGGAAGCGCAGACCCTTCCGAAAGATAGACAAGATTCTTGGCCTCCTTCGGCCATGTATCCGCACCGAAACGCGCAGGCATCATAGCAAAAACCCGCTCAGCCCGGTCCGCAAAGGCTTCAAGATAGGGAACCGCATAACCCGACCCCATCACGCGCATGCCCGCAATGTCGGGCCAGAAAGACGCAATCCGGCGATTCAGGATGCCTTTAACGGCCAGCCCGAGAGGCGAATTGTAAAATGTTCTGAAATCATAGACAGAGCGGTACATAAGGCCATTCTACAGCCGATCGCGGATTTGGTAAACAAGCGGGATATCCGCCTCCGGCATGGCATAATTATAAAGATCTTGCGGCAAAACCCACGCCAGAGCCTGCGCCTCCATCGGCTGCGGCTCCCCACGCCAGACCCGGCAAACGAACAAAGGCATCAGAAGATGAAAATCGTCATAGCCGTGCGAGGAAAACCCGAGCGGCGAAAAACAGCATTCGCGCGTCTCGATCCCCAGCTCCTCCTCAAGCTCACGCATAAGCGCATATTCGGGCGTCTCACCCGCCTGCACTTTGCCACCGGGAAACTCCCACAGACCCGCCATGCTCTTACCTTCGGGCCGCTGCGCCAGAAGCACCCTCCCGGACGAATCCACCAGCGCCGCCGCCGCAACAAACACGACTGGCAAGCCCGAAGGCCTCTCCGGCCTCGGCAAGGCAAGCGCCTCATGACAATTTATTTTTTTCATGCCCGGACCTCAAAAAAAGAAGCCGCACTGAGGAGCGCGGCTTCTGCTGAATTAAAAGAAACCAACACACAAATTACTGCGCTGCCGGTTCCGTAGGGGCTTGTGAAGCCTGATCCGGTGCAGCGGCAGACGGTTCGGAAGCAGGTGCTTCAGCTGAGGAATCCTGCATGGGTTCACCCGTAGCCGGCTCGACGGCTTCATGCTCGCCGGCATCCGGCTCTAAGCCTTCGGCCTGCTCTTGTGGCTCCTCATCCTTGACCGGATTGCCTTTTTCGTCAAACCGCTCGACTTGAGCATCCTCGCGCCACTGAGCAACGATTTCGTTGTAAAGCTGACGGCTGATCTCCTGTTCGAGATAGGGCTTGGCGGTTTCAAAATCGGCGGGCGGACGCTCGCGCTTATCCTCAACCTTAATGATGTGATAACCGAAAGAGGACTTGACCGGAGTCTTGGTATACGCTCCGACTTTGGTCTCGAAGGCCGCCTTGGCGAACTCAGGAACGACTTCCTCTTTGGCAAAGTAACCCAGATCGCCGCCCGTCTCAGACGAACCGTCGAGGGAATTTTCCTTGGCCAGCTTTGAGAAGTCCGCGCCGCCATCAAGCTGCTTGATCAGGTCTTTGGCTTTTTGCTCGTCTTCCGCAGAAACCAGAATATGAGAAGCCTTCACTTCCTCAACCTTCTGGAAACCGGCAGAGTAATCATCATAAGCCTTCTTGATACGCTCATCAGTCATGGCTTTTTTAACTTCGCGCTCGATAAAGATCGAACGGACGATTTGCTTTTGTGCATTCGCCAGTTCCTTTTGCACCTCCGGATCGCGGTCCAGACCGGAATTGCCGATCTGCGCGTCGATCACGCGTTCACCTATCATTTGATCCAGGGCGATCTGCGCAACGACATCTTCAGGAAACTGTCTGAAATTCTCGGGCATATGCTTAAGCATTTCCTGAACGTCCGCTTTGGTAATGTCTTGTCCGTTCACGCGGGCAACCAGCGGATTCTCTGGAGAAGCAGGCTGAGACGGCGTTGCAGAGGCCAGAGACGTTGCGGCCGGAGCAATTTGTGCCAGAGGTCCGGGCAAATTCGCAGTCGGGATCATACGCCCGGCAAGAAAACCAAGAGCGCCGACGATAATAACGATAAGAACGGTAACAACCGCATGGCCGGACTCGGATCCAAGCTGGTTTTCCCTGTTTTGGGGCAGATAAGACATGATATTCCTCAAATATAAAGATCTGGACGGTATGCAGAATTACCCGCGCAGACTATAGAAAGCGCCACATCTTTTCAATAGGGAAAGTGCCCTTTGCGTTAACCCCCTTATTGACGCCGCGCCCCCGGAGCCTTATACCAGAACGACTTGTTAGGGGCTTTTCCGGGAGAATATCTCACTTGATCGGCATTTTAGGTAAACTTTTCGGGACCACAAACACCCGGACACTCAAGCAACTTGGCCGCCACGTTCCGCGTATCAATGCGCTCGAACCCAAATATCAGGAGATGAGCGACGACCAGCTCCGCTCCCAGACGGTGCTGTTTCGTGAACGTCTGGACAAGGGCGAGCCCTTGGACAGCATCATGCATGAGGCTTTCGCCGTAGTCCGAGAAGCCGCTAAACGCACACTTGGTCAGCGACATTACGATGTCCAGTTGATCGGCGGCCTGGCCCTCAATGAAGGGAAGATCGCCGAAATGCGTACCGGGGAAGGTAAAACCCTCGTCGCCACCCTGCCCGTCTACCTCAACGCGATTTCCGGAAAAGGCGTTCATGTCGTCACGGTTAACGACTACCTCGCCAAACGTGACGCCGAATGGATGGGAAAAATTTACGGATTCCTTGGCCTGACCACAGGATGCATCGTCGGCAACCTGCGCGACCCTGACCGCCGCAAGGCCTACGCCTGCGATATTACTTACGGGACCAACAATGAGTTCGGCTTCGACTATCTCCGCGACAACATGAAATTCCGCCTCGACCAGATGGTGCAGCGCGAATTCAACTTCGCCATTGTGGACGAGGTAGACTCCATCCTGATCGACGAAGCGCGGACCCCGCTCATCATCTCCGGCCCGTCCGAAGGATCGACGGAGCTTTACGGCAAGGTCAACAAGATCATCCCCGAACTTGAAGACGCCGATTATGAGCGCGAAGAAAAACACAAGAACATCGCCCTGACCGAACGCGGGCAGGAACATGTCGAGGAACTTTTACACAAACACGGCATCCTCAAAGAGGGCAGCATGTACGACATCGGCAACGTTGCCCTTGTCCACCACGTGAATCAAGCCCTGCGCGCCCACAAGCTGTTCCAAAGCGACACGGATTACATAATTAAAGACGGCAAGATCATGCTGATCGATGAGTTCACCGGCCGCATGATGGAGGGCCGCCGCCTCTCCGAGGGCCTGCATCAGGCCATCGAGGCAAAGGAAGGCGTCGAGATCCAGACTGAGAATCAGACCTTCGCGTCCATCACCTTCCAGAATTATTTCCGCCTCTATCCCAAACTGGCGGGCATGACCGGAACAGCGCTGACCGAGGCCTCTGAGTTTGAGGAAATTTACAACCTCAAAGTCGTGGATATTCCAACCCACGTCCCCGTTTCCCGGCAGGATTATGACGACAAGATTTATAAATCACTGCGCGAAAAAGACGACGCGATTGTTGCCCTCATCAAGGAATGTCAAGAGCGCCAGCAGCCCGTTCTGGTCGGAACTGTCTCAATCGAAAAATCCGAAAAACTCTCCGCGCGCCTGAAAAAGGACAAAATCAAACATAAAGTCCTGAACGCCCGCCACCACGAACAGGAGGCGCAGATCATCGCCCAGGCCGGAAAGCCCAGCGCGGTGACCATCGCGACGAACATGGCAGGCCGTGGAACAGACATCCAACTCGGCGGCAACTTTGAAATGCGCATCGCTGAAGAAATCGACTCTGAATGGCCGGAAGAAAAGAAACAGGCCGCCATCCAGAAAATCCGCGACGAGATCGCCGCCAATAAACAGATCGTAAAAGATGCGGGCGGCCTTTACGTCGTCGGAACCGAGCGCCATGAATCCCGCCGGATCGACAACCAGCTGCGCGGCCGTTCGGGCCGTCAGGGCGACCCCGGCGCATCCATGTTCTTCCTCTCGGTCGAAGACGATCTGATGCGGATTTTCGCAGGCCAGAACCTCGAAGCCCTTCTGGGCAACAAGAAGATCGGCCTTCAGGAAGGCGAGGCGCTGGAGCATCCGTGGATTTCCAAGATGCTCGAACGCGCGCAGGCGAAGGTCGAAGGCATGCACTTCGAAATCCGCAAAAATCTGCTGAAATTCGACAACGTGATGAATGACCAGCGCAAGGTCATCTACGAACAACGCCGCGAGGTCATGGAATCGGAAAGCGTCGAGGAATTCGTGCGCGACATGCGCCACGATACGATCGTAGACATCGTCCACCGCAGCATCCCCGCCAACGCTTATGCTGAAAAGTGGGATCTGGACGCGCTGGAAAATGACGTACTGCGCCTCCTTAACCTGCATCTGCCCCTGCGCGATTGGGCCAAGGAAGAAGGCATAGCGGATGAAGAAATCCTTGAGCGCATCATCGACGCCTCCGACAAAAAGCTGGCCGAAAAGGCCGCCAACGTCGGGCCGGAAGTCTGGCGCCGCGTGGAAAAAATGATTCTCCTGCAAATGCTCGACCAGCACTGGAAGGAACACCTGCTCAACCTCGACCACCTGCGGCAGGGCATCAACCTGCGCGCCTTCGGCCAGCGCGACCCGCTGAACGAATACAAAACCGAGGCCTTCGCGATGTTCGAAAACATGCTCGGCATGATGCGTGAGACGGTCACCATGACACTGAGCATCGTAGAACTGAATGTCGAGGCCAACCGCGCCGGTCTCTTCATCCCCGGCATGACGTCGAAGGAAGAGCCGCAGATGCAAGAGGGCCGCATTGACCCCGCGACGATGAGCGCCGCCCCGCGCACCCAGAGAAGCGAGGAAGATCGGGTACCGCAAGGCGTCCCCATCGAGCGCCGCCCCTTCGATCAGAGCGATCCCGAGACATGGACCAAGACGCCCCGGAACGCGCCCTGCCCCTGCGGCTCCGGTAAGAAATACAAACAGTGCCACGGCAGCATCGCGTCGAACGGTTGATGGCATGATCCCCGAAGGATGAGGGATGACAAAAGCCAGAACAGCGGACATCGTGATTTTTGGAGCCGGGATCGCCGGCCTCTGGACCCACGCCTGCCTGAGAAATCTCGGCTACGACTCCCTGCTGCTTGAATCTCGCAACATCGGCGGCGGCCAGACCATCGCCTCGCAGGGCATCATCCATTCCGGCCTGAAATTCGCCTTCGCGGGAAAAATAAGCACATTGGCAAAATCCATCAGCGCCATGCCCGAACGTTGGCGCGAAGCGCTAGCGGGCCAGGGCGGAGTCGATCTCTCGCAGGCGAAGATCGCCGCGCCCTCGCAACTCCTGCTGATTCCCCCCGGCCTACTGGGCGGAATTTCGAAAACCGTGGCAAAAAAAGCCCTGGGCAAAAACGTGCGCGAACTCAACTCTGCCGATTGGCCCTCTGAAATCAAAACCTCCGGTTTCGGCGGCTCGGTCGTGTTTATGGATGAACTCGTGCTGGACATCCCCTCCGTCATCCGCGCCCTCGCAGAACCGAACGAAAGTTCAATCCGCTCAATTTCAGAAAACGCAGCCCGCGCCCCTCTCGCCTTCCTGAACGAAAGCGGGATCGCGGCCAAAAAAATCCTGTTCACCGCCGCCGGATCGAACGCCGAAATCGCTACCCAAGAAAAGCATGACCAAGGTTTGGAAACGCAAAACCGCCCGCTTTTGATGGCCATGATGAAACCTGCCCCTTTTCCGCTATATGCCCATTTCCTCGGCAAGACGAAAAAGCCTGTCGCCACGGTCACAACGCACACCGATCAAGACGGCACGCTGGTCTGGTATATCGGCGGCCTCGTAGCAGAACGCGCTATGGATTCCCCGGCGCAGGACAGCATAAACGCAGCGAAAAAAGCCTTCGCCGCCTACCTGCCGAGTATCAATATCTCGAACGCCCAATGGGCCGTCCTGCCCATCAGCCGCGCCGAGGGAAAATCAAAAACCGGCGGCTGGATGCCCGATACGCCGACCCTTCATCGTGCAGGAAATGTTCTTTACGGTTGGCCGACCAAGCTGACCTTCGCCCCGATGCTCGCCGATAGCGTCCTGATAGAGTTAAGCCAATCGAACATATCACCCTCAGGAACGACATCGGACTGGTCCTTCCTGCCCGCCGCAGCTTATGCGCAAACCCCATGGGACACCGCGCGATGGATACCCTGATAAAACACCGCCGCTTTCTAGGCCAGACAGGATTGAAAATCTCTCCGCTCGGCCTCGGCACCGTTAAATTCGGCCGCAACGAAGGTATAAAATACCCGCAAGACTTCAAGATTCCGAAAGAAGGCGACCTCGCAGACCTTCTCGCCCGCGCTAGGGATCACGGAATCAATATGCTCGACACGGCCCCCGCCTACGGCACCAGCGAAGAACGGCTTGGACGGCTGCTGAAAGGCCAAAGGCAGGACTGGGTCATCGTCGGCAAGGT
The DNA here is from genome assembly GCA_023384135.1 of Alphaproteobacteria bacterium. Lineage (GTDB taxonomy): Bacteria > Pseudomonadota > Alphaproteobacteria > Micavibrionales > Micavibrionaceae > JAGNKE01. Next base: position 579,253 of record JAHDXS010000001.1, read on the forward strand.
CGGCGAAGAGTTTGAAAACGGCGAGTCGAAATACATCTTCACACCCGAGCATTTTGAGATAAGCCTTCAACGCTCACTCAAAGATCTACAGACGGACTATATCGACGTACTGCTGATCCACTCCGACGGAAGCGATGAATCCATTCTCTCGAATGAAAAGCTGATCGAGACAATCCGCAACTTCAAGACGCGCGGCCTCGTGCGCGCAATCGGCATGTCAACGAAGACCGTCACCGGCGGCATCAAAACGCTCGACCTGATGGATGTGGTTATGGCCACCTACAGCCCCATAGCACCGGATGAAAAGCCCGTCCTCGATCACGCGCACAAAACCGGAAAAGGCGTCCTGCTAAAAAAAGCGCTGGCGAGTGGTCACTTGGATAAACTGGGAGAAAATCCCTTGCACGCCGCGATGGACTTCGCCTTCGCCCACCCCGCGACCACCGGAGTCATCGTCGGCACGATCAACCCGGCGCACCTCACGCAGAATGTAGCGGCAGCCCTCACGGCTCTCGAAAAATAAACCACAAAAGCCTAAACTGAATCCTCGGGCGGGGGCGTCACGCGGATCGTCTTAATCTGATTGCGCAGGCGCTTCACGATATCGAACCGGAAGCCGTGAAACATAAACGACCGCCCAACCTCGGGAACGGATTTGGACTCATAGATCACAAGCCCGGCAATCGTCGAGTAATCCTCATCCGGCAGACCCCAGTCATACTCCCTGTTGAGATCACGGATCGTCACCCGGCCATCCACAATATATTTCCCGCCCGCCACTTTCCGCACACCCGGAACGGAAACGTCGTGCTCGTCATCAATATCGCCGACGATTTCCTCAAGAATATCCTCCAGCGTGACAATCCCGCGAAACGAGCCGTACTCGTCGATCACGATGGCGATATGCTCCCGCCGTTCGCGGAAAGCCTGCAACTGGTCATAAAGCGTCGTATTCTGGGGAATAAACCAGGGTTCCTTGGCCATCTGGGAAATATCCAAAGACGCAATTTCCCCGCGCACATTAAGCAAAGCCTGAAGCAGGCTTTTCACATGCAAAATCCCGACGATGTTGTCCGGATTATCCTTCCAGAGCGGCAAACGCGTAAACGGGCTTTTAAGCACATCGTCTACAATCTGCTCGGTGGGTTTATTAAGGTCAATCATGCTCACATCCTTACGGTGAATCATGATTTCCTCAATGTCCACATCGGCAAGCTCCAGAATCGAGCGCAGCATGGCGCGCTGCTCTTGTACTTCGTCCTCCGGCCCTTCATGCATCTCGATCGCACCGCGCAGAAGCTCAAGATGAGAGCCCGCAGTGACTTTGGAGATATCGACTCCGAATAACCGCAAAACACGGCGGACAATCCAGGTAACAATCTCAGTGACCGGACCGAAGATCATGATGATAATCCGGATCAGCGGCGCAACGCGCAGAGACATGGTCTCCGCATGGTGAAAAGCATATGTTTTTGGCAAAACCTCAGAAAAAATCAAAAGCATAAGCGTCATGATAAACGTGGCGTATATAACCCCGGCATCGCCGAACAACTTTATCAGAACGCCCGTGGCCACAGCGGAAGACAGAATATTGACCAGATTGTTACCAAGCAGCAGCGCACCGATCATCCGGTCTTTGTGCTGCCGGATTTTATTGACCATCGCCGCGCGCTTGTTCCCCTCCTTCTCCCGCTGGAGAAGACGTACACGAGAAGCCGCCGTCAGCGCGGTTTCCGATCCGGAAAAAAACGCAGACAAAATCATAAGGACAACGATAAAGATCAGCGAAAAGGTTAATTCAGAATCCATTATGCCACCGATACGCCAATGAATTTAGCCAACACAGAGCGAACCAGATCATCAGGGACATCTGATCGCACGATCGCCCGCCCGACTGTTTCGGCAAGAATGAACGTCATTTTACCATCCTTGGCCTTTTTGTCACGCTGCATGATCGCGATCATTTCATCCACACTGGTGGAAAGTCCCGGCGCAATAGAGGAAGGGTTGGTCATAAGCCCCATAGCACCCAGATGGTCCTCAACCCGGCTTACATCCTCGCGCGAGCAAAGCCCAAGATTCTCCGAAAGCTCAAAGGCCATGACCATGCCTATCGAAACCGCTTCCCCATGCAAAAGCCGCCCGTCATATCCCGCAGCCGTCTCCAGTGCATGACCGAACGTGTGCCCGAGATTAAGCAACGCACGCCGCCCGGCTTCCCGCTCGTCTTCCTGAACGATGGCCGCCTTGGTCCTGCAGCTTACATCAACCGCATACGCAACGACTTCGGGAATTAAATCGCAAACACCTTGACCATTATCCTCCAGCCATTCAAAAAACCTGGGGTTCCCGATCAGCCCGTATTTGACGATCTCGGCATAGCCCGCCAAAACTTCGCGGCGTGGAAGGGTTTTCAGAACGTCAACATCCGCCACAACCACGCTGGGCTGATAAAAACTTCCAACCATGTTTTTGCCGAGCGGTGTGTTAATCCCCGTCTTCCCGCCAACCGAGCTATCGACCTGGGCGAGAAGAGTCGTCGGAATTTGCACATACTCGATGCCGCGCATAATCGTGGATGCGGCAAAACCGGCCAGATCGCCGATAACCCCGCCGCCAACCGCAATCACGACGGAGTCGCGATGGACATTATTCTCAAGCATCCACTCATGCAGCCGGATCAGGCTCTCGTATGACTTCGTTTTCTCGCCCGCAGGAAAAACAAGAACATCGCAAAATGAAGCATCCTGCTCGTGAAGTTGGCGTTTAACGTTCTGCGCGTATAATTCGACATGCGTGTCAGAGACAATAAATATCCGCCGCCCGGCAACATCGAAAGGCATGAAGTCCCCAATGCGCCCCAAAAGGCCGGATCCTATGAAAATCTCATAGCTCCGCTCGCCCAAAGGAACGGTGACCACTTTCGTGTCCATAGCGTGAATTTCGTTTTCGTTCATGTTTTTAGATAACCCTCCAATAATCTAAGCGTAGAGAGCGCCAGAACCTCCGGACCCTCCAGCGGATCGTCCACGACGATATCGGCGCCTCTGTAAAGCGGCTCGCGTTCGACCAGCAAAGCCGCAAGCCGCTCGCGGGGATTTTCGCCATGAATCAGCGGCCTGTGGGTGGCATGCTTGACCCGATCATAAAGAACCTCAACTGGAGCGCGCAACCAGACGGAAATTCCGCCTTCGCGGATAGCCAAAGCCGTCTCGGGAACCGTCAGACACCCTCCGCCCGTCGAAATAACCGATACACCCTCAGCAAGCAAACGCTTAATCATATCGCGCTCGGCCGCCCTGAAATAAGCCTCACCGTTGGCGGTAAAAATATCCGCAATTTTACGCCCCTCCGCCCGCTCAATCAAATGATCCGAATCCCGGTGAGCCAAGCCTAAAGCCTTTGCGATAATCGCGCCAACATGGCTTTTTCCGCTACCCATCATGCCGACCAGAACCAAAGGCTTGCCAAGCCTTGGCTCGACACGGCGGGCTATGTCCGTGATCTTTGGGCCTAAATCTGTCATGGCACTTTCTTACACCATTCCATCTTTCATTGCAGAGATTATTTTGATATAAAGCGGGTCACTTCGGCTCAAGGAACATTTTTCAGAATACCTAGTGGTTCGCATGTCCGTTTTCAGGATTTTAGTCGCATTGATACTGTCGCTGGTGGTGCTGGGCACGGCCTGGCTGGCCATTGTCGATGTTCCCGTGCGCCAGACCGATGTCACTAAAACCCTTCCCAAAGAGGCCTATTCAGATGAACAGTAATAGGCCCGGCAGACCTTACGCTTCGGGAATCCGTCCCGCCTTAACTGCGCTTGTATGCGTTTTGGCCGCGCTCGCACCCGGCCAGACCCGCGCTGAAGATTTGAATAAGACCGAACCTGCGGTCTCACAGGCCCCCGCCGTCCCGGAAACCTCGAAAAAGGGTTTGGAAAAAGTTCTGGAGAGCGTTCTGGGGCATGCCGCTGAAGAAAAGCCGCAAGAAGGGTCGCAGGAAACAACGGCCCCGTCGGCCATCGAGCCCGCCCCGGAAACCGCAACCTCCAGAATTGAAGCGACTGTTACACAAACCGAGCCCGCCGCCGCGGCCGCCGAACCCCCGGCGCAGGAATTCCTCGGATTTGCGCCTCTGAATGATGAACGCAGCCTCGGCAATGATGTCTTTCGGGGCTCCACGCGCTCCGTTCTGACCGAATTATTCAAATCTTTGGGCGGCCGCGACGCCAACTTGCCGATCCATAAAATGACCAACCGGGTTCTGCTGACTGCTGGACGTCAGAGCGACATCATCAGCGACTCGAAAGCAGAAGCGGGTGAAGACCTTCTGACCATCCGCCTGGAAAAAATGCTCGAACGCGGGCTTTACGCAGAGACCGCATCTATATACACGTCTTTGGAATCTGAACCCTATCATGAGCGTTTGGCTTCAGCAGGCTTAACCGCGCTGATTATTACGGGCCGTAAATCATTGGCCTGCCTTGATATCAAAACCTTCTTTGAAGGCCGCGCAAAAACGGCGGCATGGAAGCAACTAAGCACATACTGCAATTTTGTAATGCAAGTAGCCGCCGGGGGCGATGCTTCGTCTCAACAACATCAGAACCTCTCGGAATACGCAGATATTCAGATTCTTCACAAAATTGCCGCAAGCCCGGATTACACCGAAAACTATAGTCCCGGCTTGTTTGATAGGCTTTCCCACTTCGAGCGCGGGGTCATAATTGGAGAAAACAGGCTCAAAATAGACCTACCCTCCCTGCGTCAGGAAATCGCCGCCGGGCGGATTCCCCCATCGCATATCCAGGCCTTGCTGCAGCTCTCAGCGCTTGACCTCGATACCCGTATGCTGCTGATCGTAACCGGAATCAAGAGCGCGAGCGTCTCGCACGATACCCTATACAACCTCTTTAAAACCGCCCAGATTGACAAGACAGACACAGGCCCGGCCGCAAATATCATACAAATTTACCGCAGGATTAAGGCCAAGGAGCCTGACAACGACGTTCCCGCTATGATGCGTTCCGCCCTGCGCCTGTCGGAGAATATCGGGCCTGAAGCGATGATTCCGCTGCTTTCGACCATAGAAACAGTCGAGCCGAACCTGTTCGACCCTATGGACTACAGCGCCGTTTTGGCCACTTTCCTGGCTGTTGAGCGCGATTTGCCGCCTATTTGGAAGGAATCTCTCGTGCGACGGGAAATCCCGGCAACGCTCCACCCTCCGGCACTGCGCGAGAGGCTGATTGTCCAGACTTATGCCCTTACGGACCCGCATAGCCGAACCGCGCTACAAAAAGAGGCCATAAGGGGCGTTTTGACCGCACGGAACATCCCGGCGCTTATACCCCTTATTGATATTATCGAAAATGTTGACAAGGCGGATCAGCCGCTCAATAATGACGCCAAAGTTTATGAAAATGGCTTTGACACATCGCCGGATAAGGGCTACACCATGGCCTCGGCAAAGCCGCAGGAACGCCTGAAAAGGGCTGTTAGCGCTAATGCCGTAGGGGAAACTGTATTGCTGAGTAACTTGGTTTTTGGTCGCGCCTCTGCTGAACCTTTTTCACCGGAAGCTTTAATCGAAGTTACGGGCAGTTTGAAAACGATCGGTCTGTACGATCAGGCGCAAGCCATGGTGACAGAAGCGGTATTCGCGGCGATAAAATAGAATTTTTTATACATAAGGAGAATTGAATATGGCACGTCCAGGCCGCCCCGCAATGCCGAAACCCGACCTGCACCCTCAGGTGGATGCATTTCTCGACATGCTCACAACCGAGCGTGGCGCAGCGCGGAACACGCGTCAGGCCTATTGGCGTGATCTTGCGGATGTAAGTCTGTTTTTGAAAAACAGCCGAAGCAAGGAAATCATCAAGGCCACCAGCGAGGATATCAAAGCCTATCTCGGCGATCTGTCTGAAAAAACCCACGGCTCTGGCGGCACCAAAATCGCCGTGCGCACCGTCGCGCGCCGCCTTTCGGCCCTGCGCCAGTTCTATCGTTTTCTGGTCTCCGAAAACCTGCGTCAGGACGATCCGACCTCCGCGATTGAAAGCCCCAAACAGGGCCGCAGCTTGCCCAAAACACTCAGCGAGCAGGAAGTCAACGCCCTGATCAAGACGGCAGCATCTAACGGAAACGCCGAAAGCATCCGCCTCGTATGCCTGCTTGAATTGCTCTACGCAACAGGTCTGCGCGTTTCCGAGCTGGTCGGGCTGCCCATGTCCGCCATAGGCGAAGAACAGAAATTCCTGCTCGTTCAAGGCAAGGCCGGACGGGAGCGCATGGTTCCGCTCACCGAAGCGGCGCAGAAAGCCCTGGCAAAATACCTTGAAGTCCGCAGTCAGTTTGCCGGCGGCGAAGCCGCAACCGGCATCCACGCGAAATGGGTGTTCCCGTCCAAAACATCTGAAAGCGGCCACCTGACGCGTCAGCGTTTCGCGCAGCTCCTGAAGGATCTTGCCAAGGAAGCCGCCATCGACGAAGACCGGGTCAGCCCGCACGTCCTCCGCCATGCCTTCGCCACACACCTGCTCAGCAACGGTGCGGATCTGCGCTCCGTACAGAAAATGCTCGGCCATGCGGATATCGCCACAACGCAGATTTATACGCACATTATCGGCGAAAACCTCAAAAAGACGGTGCAGGAAAAGCATCCCTTGGCCAAACCGGCGGAAAAAAAGGCTTAATACTTTAAGACTAGCCCTTGAACGCAGCACTAGGATCCTCCGTTCACGGGCTGGCTGATAAAATATTTAAAACTTGGGAATAACGTGGATCATGAGCCAGCTTGATTTTGAAAAGCCGATTCTTGAGCTTGAAGGCAAGATTGCCGAACTGCGCCACGTCGACAGCAGCGCGGCGGTCAATATCGCCGAAGAAATCTCCCGCATGCAGGGCAAAGCTGAAAAGCTCCTTAAGCAAACCTACAGCAAGCTGAACGCCGAACAGAAGGTTCAGGTCGCCCGCCACCAGGAACGCCCCCACTTCCTTGACTACGTGAACCAGATCATCGATGACTTCATGCCGCTCGCCGGAGACCGCCGCTACGCGGAGGATCACGCCCTGATCGGCGGCATCGGCAAATTCCGTGGCCAGTCCTGCATCGTCATGGGCCACGAAAAAGGCCACGACACCGAAACACGCATCAAGCACAATTTCGGCATGGCCCGCCCGGAAGGTTACCGGAAGGCACAGCGCCTGCTCGCGCTCGCCCAGCAATTCAACTTGCCTGTGATTACGCTTGTGGACACAGCCGGAGCATACCCCGGCGTCGGCGCGGAAGAACGCGGCCAATCCGAAGCCATCGCCAAATCTATCGAAAGCTGCCTGCGCGCCGAAGTGCCGATCATCTCCGTGATCATCGGCGAAGGCGGATCAGGCGGTGCTATCGCTATAGCGACGGCGGACCGCGTGTATATGCTCGAACACGCGATCTATTCCGTGATCTCGCCCGAGGGCTGTGCCTCAATCCTCTGGAAAACGGCAGACTTCGCGAAAGAAGCCGCCGCCTCCCTCAAGCTCACAGCGCAGGATCTGATGGAGCTCAAGCTGATCGACGGAATTATCGAGGAACCCATGGGCGGCGCACACCGCAACAAACAGGACACGATGCTTAACGTCGCCAACCAGATCGAAAAAGGCCTCAAGGAACTGACCCCTTGGAATGGTCGGACGTTGATTCAAAAGCGCCGCGAAAAATTCCTTCAGGCCGGACGCCACTTCTAAAAAAATTTCTAAATGAAAGCTCTTAAGCCACGCGGCGTTTTTTCTTGTCCTGCGCGGACTTCTCGGCGCCTTGACCGCGCGAACCGAAATGCACGTCCATGTGGGCCGGAATCCGCGCCCGGCGTTTCATCCGGTCGAAATTGCCGTGCCCTGCTTTTTGGTGCCCGTCTTCCGTCGCCGCCGCGCGAAAATACAGCATCAGAAAAACCCGGATGGCCGCCGTAAGCGACGTATTGCTTTGCTTCCTCAGATACACCAGCGTACAGATATTATGAATCGTACACTTCTCTTTGCGGGAAACGTATTTGAGTGCTTCCCACATCTCCGGTTCAAGCCTGACGGACGTACGCTTCCCGAAAACGGTAATGTTCCGGCCGATCAGGGTGCTGCGCACTCCGTCCTTACCGTCCTCTTGCCCGTCCTGTCCGTGAGATTCCGAAGACTTATTATTAAATAAGTCCATAATTCCTCCACACACACTTTTACACACACAGAAATAAATATAAAAATACAACGCATACTCGTAACAAAAAAAGCATGCAACCCACATATGCTAGACAAAAACGGTCCGGTTTGCAACTATGAGATTATGACTTTATTACGGTTTTTCTGAGGGTGTATAAGCCTCTATGGAAAGCGCGTGAATGGACTCAGCCTCTTCGCCAAGAATCCGGTGGACAAGCCTGTGCCTGTGAACGCGGCTGAGCCCTTGGAACGAAGAGGAAACAACTATAAGTTTAAAATGACTTTCGCCCGAACCGTCATCCCCCCGGTGACCTTTATGCAGATGGCTCTCGTTGATCGCCTGCACGGAGGCGGCCTCAAGCCCCGCCTTAAGCCTTTGCGCGATAATCTCGCTCTTATCCATGGGATTGTGCCTTTGCCTGAAATGGATGTTTCGCTATATAATTACCTCATGCCACGGATAAAGCTAAAGCAAAATTCGCCCGAATTCGAAGATGGAAAGCCCCGCACAGCGCAGAAAACCTGCGAAATGCCGGGCTGCCGCCAGCACGGCGACCACCGCGCGCCGAAGGACCGCGCCCTGAGCGACTATTACTGGTTCTGCCTCGACCACGTAAAGGAATACAACAACGCTTGGAATTTCTTCTCCGGCATGAATGAAAACGAGGTCGAGCAGCACATCCACAACAGTTTTTACGGCGACCGCCCCACCTGGCGCTACGACATGAACAAGGGCGGCCCGGAGGATTTTCTGTCTCGCAAGGCGTGGCAGACCTACAACTACACGGATAAAGACCCTGACGAGGAAAACCCCAAGGCGCGGAATAGGACTGGCGGCTCATCCGCCCTGCCCTTAACGCCTGAGCGCGAAGCCCTGTCCATCATGGGTCTGGAGGAACCGGTGACGCTGGACGAGATAAAGCGCCGCTATAAAACCCTCGCAAAAAAATACCACCCGGACTTGAACAGGGGATGCGCCGAGTCCGAAGAGCTTCTCAAACGGGTCAATATGGCGTATACAATTCTCAAGCTGGCCTATCAGAAATATCAGACGATAGCCGATAAGGACGCATGAGTACCCTCCCGCCGGAGCGCGGCCCGCTCATACATCCCCAACGAAGCATCAAGAAACGGAAGTATTGAGGAATGAACGAAACGCGCCTTCTCTCCGACGACCTCGACAAGGAAAAGGAAGCCAATCGGGGGATGACCTTCAGCATCACCCAGATCAAGGCCAAAGAGGGCAAATATACCTCCATTCCCGACACCAAATATAAGGTGCGCGACACGTTTGGCCTCGATATCGACTGGGAGGTCCCCGGCTTTACGGAGGATAACGCGAACGTCCCCGACATCGACCCGACCTATCGCTTCGATCACGATACGACCCTCGCCATCCTCGCGGGCTTCGCCTACAACCGCCGCGTGATGATTCAGGGCTATCACGGCACCGGAAAATCCACCCACATAGAACAGGTCGCCGCACGCCTCAAATGGCCGTGCGTGCGCATCAACCTCGACAGCCACGTCAGCCGCATAGACCTCATCGGCAAGGACACGATCGTCCTGCAGGAAGGCAAACAAATCACGCAATGGAAAGAGGGCCTCCTGCCGTGGTCCCTGCAAAACCCCGTCGCTCTGGTCTTCGATGAATACGACGCGGGCCGCCCCGACGTGATGTTCGTGATCCAGCGCGTTCTGGAGGCCGAGGGCCGCCTGACCCTGCTCGACCAGAATATGATCATCCGCCCGCACCCCGCCTTCCGCCTGTTCGCCACCACGAACACGATCGGTCTCGGCGACACGACCGGGCTTTATCACGGAACCCAGCAGATCAACCAGGGCCAGATGGACCGCTGGAACGTCGTCGTCACCCTGAATTATCTCGAACACGATCACGAGATGGACATCGTGCTGGCCAAGCTCCCGGAATTCGACAACAGCGAGGGCCGCCAGAGCGTGAGCCAGATGGTCACGCTCGCCGACCTGACGCGGCAAGGCTTCATCAACGGCGACCTCTCCACCCTCATGTCCCCGCGTACGGTGATAAGCTGGGCGGAGAACACGCTGATCTTCGCTAACCGCGAACTCGCCTTCCAGTTTTCGTTCCTGAACAAGTGCGACGAGACCGAACGCCCCCTGATCGCGGAATATTACCAGCGCTGCTTCGGCGTCGAACTGCCGCAAAGCGCGATCCACAACGTCGCTGTGAAAATCTAGTCACTAAATTGATTGAAATAGGACGTTAACGGTTAGGCTCGGGGGTATCCTTGGGCGTTTCGCCCGTGACATTACCGGGTACGTAATCGGGCAACGGCTCGACCGGGCCCGGGTTGCGGCGACTTGTGTCCGATCCGGTGCGGCCGTCGATATAGTCACCCGCACCCTCGATCACGGTCCGTCCTGCGCCCTCGACGCTCTCGATCACGCCTTTGACATCATCCCGATTGAACGCCGACACCGCGCCCTTGAACGCATCGACGGGCGCACGCACAAAACCGCGGAAAAATTGCTCGGTATTGGTTTCGCCGGGCTTATTGTCCTTGGCGGACTCCTGGACGCCGTTAACGGTCGCGAAAACCGCCAGCGCCGTACCGGCCACCAGCCCCAGAGTGCCCTTCGTCATTTTCATAAAAGCCATCGTCCCGCTCCTTTATCTCTATTGAATGCTTTAACCCAATGAGCTTTTTCGTTAGCACTCTCTAGCACGACTAACGAAAAAAGGTCAAACTTGACCTTAATCCTGCCCAAAAAACCACGCATACCCGCCATTTTCTGATATATAGAGGGTTCGGAGACAAAAGCCCATGAGCGACAAGCAGGAATCAGGTAAGGCGGAACTCTTCAAATCCGGCACACGCTCGGTCATGCGGGCGATTGCGCGGGATAAGGAGCTGGACGTGACCTTCTCCGACGCGCAGCCCCCGACAGGCCAGATCGGTTCGCTGACCCGCCCGCGCCTTCCCATGCCCGATCCGACCATGCCACCGGAAACAACGCGCCTCGTGCGCGGATGCGCCGACACCTATGCCGTAAAACTGGCCTACCATGACCCGTCCCTGCACCGCCGCAACGCGCAAGCCGATCTTCAGGCGCAGGCCGCCCTAGACGCGCTCGAACAGGCTCGCTGTGATGCCTTAGGCGGCCTTCGGATGCCCGGCGTGATGAAAAACCTCGACGCAGTTCTGGAGGAAAAATCCAGGCGCCGGGGTTTCGCCGACATCACCCAGCGCGAAAGCGTCAGCATGGCCGACGCACTGCACATCGTGGCCCGCGCCGAACTCACGCAAACGCCTCCGCCCCCTGCCGCGCAAAAAGTTTATGCGCTCTGGAAGCCTTGGCTGGATGAGCGCCTGATTAAGGGCGGATTCGAAAAACTCAAAACCGCGCTGGAGAATCAGGACGCCTTCGCCGCTCTGGCCCGCGACCTGCTGCGCGAACTCAGCCTGCCCATCGGCGACGACAAAACCGATCCGGATAAGGAGGGCGAGCTGCCCCCCGAAGACGGCGATAAAAAAGCCGGGGAAGATGGCGAAGAGGAACAGGAAACCGGAAACCCCGAAGATAACCCCGGCGGGCAGGACGGCGAACCATCCGCCCGGCAGCAGGATGGCGGCTTCGATATGGGGCTGGAGGACATGCTCGGCGATCTGGAGGGCGAGGAAGAGGATTACGAATACGCCCCTCTGCCCGGGCGCGGCGAGGATTTCATCGAAGGACCGAACGGACGTTACACCGTCTACACAACGCAGTTTGATGAGACGGTGGACGCCTCTGATCTCGCCGACCCCGATGAGTTACGCCGCCTGCGCGCCATGCTGGACAAGAAAATCGCGGGCTATAACGCCCTGATAACTAAACTCGCCAACCGCCTGCAAAGAAAACTGATGGCCAAGCAGCGCCGCAGCTGGCAGTTCGATCTCGAAGAAGGCACACTGGACGCCTCCCGACTCGCCCGCATGATCGCCAATCCGAATATTCCCCTGACCTTCAAACAGGAAAAGGAGATGCCGTTCCGCGATACGATCCTCACGATCCTGATCGACAATTCCGGCTCCATGCGCGGAAGGCCCATAGCCATCGCCGCCATGACCGCAGACATCATCGCGCAGACCCTCGAACGCTGCAACCTCAAGACCGAAATCCTCGGCTTCACCACCCGCGCCTGGAAGGGGGGCAAGTCCCGCGACCTCTGGATTGAAAACGGCGGACCCGAATATCCGGGCCGCCTCAACGACCTGCGCCATATCGTCTATAAATCCGCAGGTGCGCCCATGCGCCGCTGCCGCAAGAATCTTGGCCTGATGCTCAAAGAGGGGATTTTAAAAGAGAATATCGACGGCGAAGCCCTCGTCTGGGCCTATAACCGTCTCGCCCGCAGGCCGGAGGAACGCAAGATATTGATGGTGATTTCCGACGGCGCGCCTGTGGACGACTCGACGCTTTCGGTGAACCCCTCCAACATTCTGGAGATGGATCTGCGCAACGTCATCCGCTGGATCGAGGCCCGCTCCGACGTGGAACTCAACGCGATCGGCATCGGTCACGACGTGACGCGCTATTATCAGAAGGCCATCACCATCGCCGACGCCGACGAACTGGCACAGGCCCTGACGACACAGCTCTCGGATATCTTCGATCAGCACTGACGGAAGAAAATGGAAATCAGGTTCCGGTCTTTTTGAACGCCCCGCGCACCACCTGCCACGACTTGGCAACGTGATACATGCGGGCGAAGGCGGCCGGACTGCTGCGGACGAAGCCGAGTATACCCTGAACCAGCAGATCCGTATCCGGGTCCTCGCGCAGGAAATAATCCTCAATGGCCTTGTCGAGGATCAGATACCCCCGCTTGCGCGAAAAACTGTCGCGCGGCGCATACTTGGCCAGATAAAGCCCAAGGCAAATATGGTTTTGTTCGGATTGCGTAGCGAACGACTCGAGCGCCTCGCAATCGTCCTCGCTCAGCTCCCAATGCTCAAGGTTACGGATCAGAACCGGATGCGCACGCTCGAATTCGGCGGTATAGACCTGCCGGAACCTCGCGAGCGTGGTTTTGATTTCTGCAGGCATAACCCTTCCCCCAAACGAAGAACGACCGCGTATCAGCGGCCACAGCGGCTATGTCTAACACGAATGAAGGTCAAAATTCAAGAAAAACGCTGGAATGGGGATCGACTCACAGCGGATCGAACCCCGGAGGCCCGCCCTCAGGCTCGCTCCGCCCGCCGTTTCCGGTGCCGCTCTTATCCCCGCTGCCGGATTTTCCGAAATCCCCGCCACTCCCGCTATGAAACACACGGGCCAGCAGCGTATCGGTCGTCTCCCAAGACCGGATGAGATCGGCATAACGCTTGAAGGCCTTGGGTTGCCCGGCCAAAAAAGCCATCAACCCGTCCATCATGACCTCTTTATGCGGATGGTTCTGGGTAAAGCACCGCTCGATGAAAAAATCAAGGTGCCGCTCGCCGTACTGCCGGGGCGAGCTGCCTGCGGGCGCATACTTGACCAAATGCAGGCATACCGCCAGCTTCATATCGCTGGACTCGCGTGTTAGCTCGGTCAGAAGGTCGCTATCCTGTCGCGTCACCCGGTGCGCCTTCAGCCGCTCCACAAGCTCGGGATAGCGGTGGCTCAGAATCTCCACAAACTTCTGGTCGAAGGCACTTGAAGGATTTCTAGGTTGTAGATCGCGCGCCATGGCTGTCTTTAATCGACTCTCCTTGTGATCCCCGCCAGAGAATACACCAGAACCGCCCTCCATTTCACGATAAAAATGCCCTTAAACCCCTTGTATCAGGCCGGAATTTCCCCTAACAAGGCAGGACGCGACGAGGAATCCATGAGCGAAAAGAAAAAAATCTTCAAACCCCTGCCCATCAGCGGCTTCCCCGAATGGCTGCCCGAAGTCCGCGCCGTCGAGCTTCAATGGTTCGACCATATCCGCCGTGTTTTCGAGAGTTACGGCTTCTGCAACATCGAAACCCCGTCCGTCGAGCTGCTGGACGCGCTCAAGGCCAAGGGCGGCGACGGCGAGGCCGACGTGGACAAGGAGATCTACGTCCTTGAACGCTACCATAAGGAAGAGAGCGATAAGGAAGCGCGCCTCGCCCTCCACTTCGACCAGACCGTGCCCCTCGCCCGTTACACGGCGCAGCATTTCAACGAATTGACCTTTCCCTTCAAGCGCTATCAGATGCAGCGCGTCTGGCGCGGCGAAAGACCGCAGGCCGGACGTTTCAGAGAGTTTTACCAGTGCGACATCGACGTGATTAATGTCGATAATCTGCCCCTGCACTTCGACGCCGAAATGCCCGCGATCATTTGGGAGGTTTTCTCTCAATTGCCGTGTTACGACCCCTTAAAAAATGTAAGCGCTCCTGTACCACTTACAGAGGTAAGAAAAATTCAGGTGCGTATAAGCAATCGAAAAATTTTGATTGGGTACCTTGATGGCGTTGGAATAAATAACAAAAAAATCCAGTCCATACTAATAAGAGCAATAGACAAACTTAATAAAGAGCCCTTTCCAGTGCTGACTGGAAAACTTGCTGATGAGATTCTCTCAGCAGGAATAGCACCCAATGAAAAAGATGAAATAATTGAGTATTTTTTTGAGTTCACAAAAGTCTGTCAAAAGCCATTTTCTGACGGTGAGGAATTACAAGATAATTTGCGTTCAAGTCGTTACTTTAATACATCAAACGCTATGCTTAAGGAAGGAGTTGAAGATCTTTCCTTCGTTCTAAATCAACTCTCCCACCTACCCTCCAGCGCCGTCGTCGCCGACCTCTCCATCGTGCGCGGCCTCGATTACTACACGGGCACGGTTTACGAAACCGTCTTCCTCGACGACCCCGGCTACGGCTCCATCTGCTCAGGCGGGCGGTATGACGACCTCGCGGGCAATTACATCAACAAACACCTTCCGGGCGTGGGCATCTCCATCGGCTTCTCCCGCCTCTTTGACCGTCTGCGGCAGGAAAACAAACTCCCCGTCAGCCGCGTCTCCCCCGCCGATATCATGGTGGTGATGCCGAGCGAGGAACGCCGGAGCCTCACCATGCAAACCGCGCAGAAACTCCGCGCACAGGGGTACAAGGTGGAAACCTTCCATAACCCGACCAAACTCGCAAGACAGCTTGCCTACGCCGAGAAAAAAGGGATACCCTACGTCTGGTTCCCGCCCTTCGAAGACGGTAAGGACCACGAAATCAAAAACATGCAGACCGGAACGCAATCTAAGGCCGACCCGGACAAATGGCAGAAAGACGATTGAAGGAAAGATTGAGCATGACCGCACCCCGCCGCGCACTCCTTCTGGCTCTTGCCCTGATGACAATCGGCGCCCAGCCCACATTGGCCCAGCGCGAAAAACTCCGCGCCGCCCCCGGCAAAGAAACGCCGAAATTGCCTGCGGAAGTCATCAAGGAAGAAGCCAAACTTGAAACGCAGGTCTACCAGCCCGAATATTGCGACTTCTTCGCCACCTTCCCCGGTGAGCCGATCAAAAGCCGCCGCTGCGAGGAAGAAGCGCCTGACCGCTGCTACGATCTCGTATCCTATACCAAAGTCTTCGGCCTTTCCTCCACCGTCCGCGCCGAGATCATCTGCAACCCCCTGCCCGAAGGGGCCTATGACGACTACACCCCCGAAGTGATGAAACAGACCGTAGAGTCCATGGCGATGGGCGAGGTCATGCAGGGCTATGAACCCAACGTGATCCAGGAAGCCAACTTCAAACAGGCCGGCATGATTGGCCGGGGCCGCGCCGGAATGGGCGACACCATCTTCGTCGCGCAGCTCTGGGTCGGCAAACGCTCCATTCTCGCGGTACAGGCCGAAATGATGGGCGAACCCTCCGAAGAGGCCGACGCCCACTTCGCGGAAATCCTACGCTCCATCGGCTATCAGGAAACCGAGGAGGAAAAGGCGCAAAGGCTTGAGGCCGAAAAGAAAGCCGCCGACGAAGCCGCAAAAAATCCGGTCAAACCAGCGGATGAGAATAAAGACGCTTCGGCTCCGCAGCCCGAAACCGAAAAAAAGCCGGAATAATTATTCGGCCCGCGCAGAGTCGGCACGAATACGCTCCACCATCGCGTAAAACCCGTTCCGGCGGCTGGGGCTTAAGTGCTGGTCCAGCCCGATCGTCTTAAAGATATCCGCAATATCCATAGCCAGGATCTCCCCCGCGCTTTTGCCCTGATACGCCGAAAGCAACAGCGCGATCAGCCCCCGCACAATATGCGCGTCGCTGTCCGCCTCGAACTGGAACGTCCCGTCTGGCCGCCGCACCGCCACCATCCACACCCGGGACGTACACCCCGGCACGAGATGGGAATCCGTCCGCAGCGCCTCGTCCATATGCGGCAACCCACGCCCGAGATCGATCAGGTAGCGGTAACGCTCCTCCCAATCGTCAAAAAGCGAGAAATTCTCGACAATATTTTCCAGAGTCTCGGTCATGCGCGGCACATATTTAATAATATGTAAATTCCATTAACGGAGTAGTGACATCTTGTATCGTATTGTGGTTCCATGGCGCAACCTCTATAGTCCTGTGACTTCTCCGCAGGCGGGGGATGAAAATGGACAGTCTCGCACTTAAGGGCTTGCACAGGCCCGCCGCTCTTGGCAGATTGAGGTTAGAGTTGATTCACTTCAGACAGAAAGTCCAGCCATGACGACCTCGGGAACAGGCGACTCCAAAAATACGCTGTATTGCTCCTTCTGCGGCAAAAGCCAGCATGAAGTGCGCAAGCTGATCGCGGGCCCGAACGTATTCATTTGTAATGAGTGCGTTGAGCTTTGCATGGACATCATCCGTGAGGAGGACAAAACCCAGCTTGTCCGCCCCGGCGAGGGGATTCCCTCCCCCGGCGAGATCAAGGCCGTCCTCGACGATTACGTCATCGGTCAGGAAGGCGCCAAACGCGTTCTGTCCGTCGCCGTTCACAACCACTATAAGCGCCTCGAACACGGCGCCAGCGGCTCCGGCGATGTCGAACTCGCCAAGTCCAACATTCTTCTGGTCGGCCCGACGGGTTGCGGCAAAACGCTGCTCGCCCAGACGCTGGCCCGCATCCTCGACGTCCCCTTCACCATGGCCGACGCCACCACCCTGACCGAAGCCGGTTATGTGGGCGAAGACGTGGAAAACATTGTGCTTAAACTCCTGCAAGCCTCCGACTACAACGTTGAGCGCGCGCAAAAGGGTATTGTGTATATCGACGAAATCGACAAGATTTCCCGCAAATCCGACAACCCCTCCATAACCCGCGACGTCTCCGGCGAAGGGGTGCAGCAGGCTCTGCTTAAACTGATGGAAGGCACGGTGGCCAGCGTCCCCCCGCAAGGCGGCCGCAAGCATCCGCAGCAGGAATTCCTGCAGGTGGATACCTCCAATATCCTCTTCATCTGCGGCGGCGCATTCTCCGGCCTTGAAAAGGTCATCGCGGCGCGCGGGCGCGGCACCACCATCGGCTTCGGCGCGGACGTAAAAGCCGTGGACGAGCGCACGGCGGGCCAGCTCTTCAAGGATCTGGAGCCCGAAGACCTCCTGAAATACGGCCTGATCCCCGAATTCGTGGGCCGTCTGCCGATCATCGCAACCCTCGAAGACCTCGATGAAAAGGCGTTGATCCAGATTTTGACGGAACCCAAGAACGCCCTCGTCAAACAGTACAAAAAACTGTTCGAAATGGAAGGCGTGGAGCTCAACTTCAAGGACGACGCCCTCAAGGCGATTTCCAAGAAAGCCATCGAACGCAAGACCGGTGCGCGCGGCCTCCGCTCAATCATCGAAAACCTCCTGCTCGACTCCATGTTCGAAATTCCTGACCGCGAAGACGTGACCGAAGTGGTCGTAAGTGAGGACACGGTGAACGAAAGCAAGGCGCCCGTCTACGTGATCGCTGAAAAAGGTAAGGACAAGCCCAGCACCGGCAAAAAAAAAGAGGTCGCCTCGGCTAAGAAATAATGGGCTAACCACAGGATGAAGCGTTTGTGACACGCCGGTTCGATCTCAAACTCACCGACTGGGCTTTTTTCGCGCTTATCTTCGCCGCCCTGCTTCCATGGATAGCCGTTCAATGGAACCGCAGTGTCAACGGAAACGTCGCTTGGCTGACGATCTGTGCGCAACGCTGGCTTTCCGGCACACCACTCAGCGAAGGATGCTACGACACCAACCCGCCGTTCAGCATCCTGCTCTACACGCCACCGGTGCTGCTAAACCGCCTAACCGGTCTAGAGCTATATTACAGCATTTATCTCATCGCTCTGGTGCTGATCGTTGTATGCGCTTGCGCGATCCGGTCAGCCCTTAAACACGACCCGGCGCTGAACGCTTCCGAAAAAAAGCTGGTCCTGCTCAGTTACCTGCTGTCCACCTCGGTCCTGAGTTCCATCTCCTTCGCAGACAAGGACCACATCATCGCCATCATCCTACCCGCTTTGGTGCTCCTGCAAAGGGCCATGACACACAAAGCCGACGTCGCAAAAATTATGAAGTACGCGGTTTTAGCTCTGGGTGGCATAGCGATCCTCATCAAGCCGCCCTTCGCCATCATTCCGGCGCTGATGATTTTACACAGAGTAATCTTACAAAAGCGGCCCGCCGCACTCTATGACCCCGACGCACTGGTTCTCACAGCATTCGTATGCGGCTATGCGTTGATGCTCTTCGCACTCTTCCAGGACTTTCTCACGATTATCTTGCCGGACATCCTGCGCTACTACCTGCCCTATAATAATCCAGCGCAAACATGGGCAGAAGCGAAACCTCTGGCACTGGCCATCCTTTTGTCAGCAGGGATTGGATTGGCTACATCTCTAAAAACACCTGAAAAAGGTCCGATCGTTCTTTTGTTCAATCTCTGTGCATTTCTCTGTTTATTAGTGTACATGCTGCAAATGAAGGGGCTCAACTACCAGCTTTTGCCGGCTTACGCCTTCCTCGTTCCGGCGATCGCGCTCGGGCTCTCGGTCCTGACCAACAAGGATTTGAAACAGGAAAAACAAAGAGCTCTGGCGGGAATTGCCCTGTCGGTTGCGTGCATTGCAGCAGTTTATGTCCGTGCGCCGCTGCGCCCAAACTACCCCACACACGAAGATTACAAGAACGCCGAACTCACGCTTTACATCCGCGATCATTGCGGCAATCCCTGCTCCTACCTCGTAACCCATGAAAACATGGAAATCATAAGCCAGACCGCCTTCTATCTTGGCGAAACCTATGCAACCCGCTTCATCGGATTTTGGTATATCGCCCTCCTTGAAGGAAACGCCTTCCCTGAACCAGCTGCAAAACGCTCCAGCGAGGAACCACCTGAACGGACAGAAACCCGGAACCGTTTTGCGAGCTATGCGGCGCAGGATCTTGCCCGCTTCAAACCAGAGATTATTTTGATCTTGACGACGACGTCACAGGGCTCTGACAGGTCGGCCTTCGACTATTTCGATTATTTTTCGCAAAACACCGCCTTTTCCGAACAGGCCCTCAATTACGAAAAAGCGGAAGCGTTCAAAACCGACCGGGCCTACTATTTCCGTGACACCCGTCACGATTACGAACACATTCTGACATGGGACGTGTTTAAACGAAAAGACGACAGGCAAACCCCAGATCCATGACCGCACGCTTACAGACATCTCTGGTCTGGCTGATCGCCCTGCTAATGCTGGCGCCTTGGGCCTATGTCCATACGCAGGCGATGGTCAACGGCAACGTCGCGTGGCTCTTGATCGCCGCTGGTCGGATGATCGAGGGCCAACCGCTGGTTCAGGCGATTTATGAGACGAATCCGCCGCTCACGATACTCCTCTACGCCCCTCACATACTCGTAATGAAAACCTTCGGTCTTCCCCCGGAGATCGGTCCGCTCCTTGTGACCCTCGCAATGCTGCTGCTCAGCCTCATCGCGAGCGCGGCAACCCTGAACCGTTTCCATGGCCTTAACCACGCCGAGCGCACGACCTTCCTCCTCGCCCAGACGGCGGCCCTGACAAGCCTCAGCGCCATCTACTTCATGGACCGCGAACACCTGATGCTCATGGCGCTCATCCCGTTCTTTCTGGCCCAGATCGCGCTTACGGAAAAAATCGCCCTGCCGCGGGCGCTCCTCTGGCCAATCATGATCTGCGGTACAATCGCCGTCCTGATAAAACCGCAATACGGCTTGATTCCCGCGGCTTTGCTTTTGCACCGTCTGATCGCGCACCGCACCTTACGCGTTCTAAAAGACCCGGACTTTCTTGCTCTCGCTATCGGCACGATCATCTATCTCTCGATTATTATTCTCGCCTTTCGGGATTACACCGCAATCATCCTCCCCGATGTTCTCGACTATTATCTGGGCAGCTCTGACAAAGCGAACACGCTGCGCCTGTTCCAACCGCATTTCGTCGCGTATCTGGCCCTCCTATTTCTTGAACTCTTCATGGAGGATCTGGAAAAACCCAAAAAGCGCCTGCTGATCGCCCTGTATGCATGCGCCGTCCTGAGCCTCGTTCCCCTGCTGGTTCAGATGAAGGGTTTTTACAACCACCTCCTTCCCGCTTTCGGAATTTTTATCATCGCCCTGTCTATGACGATAATGTTCCGCCTCCAGCGCTGGCTGGGCAAGCGCGCAACAATCGCCCTTTTACTGGCCCCCATAGCCATATTCGGAGCGGTCGGATTACTTATCAAGCCCGCTTGGAACTATCCCAAGGGATACGAGATCAGGAAAATGCCCGTTGCGCGTTTTCTCGATGAAAACTGTCCCAAGCCGTGCACCTTTTTTGCATTCCACGGCGACCTTGAAATCATGAACCCGACAGCCTTCTATAGCGGCTATACGCACGGCAGCCGTTACCCAAGTTACTGGTTCCTGCCGCGCCTGCTCAAACAGATAGACGCGCATGAAAACAGTGGGCCCGTATCGCTGAGCATTGAAGAATTAACGACAGCAAAAGAGAGATTTTCTCTATTCGCCTTAGAGGATCTGGATTATTTCAAACCACAAGTGCTTCTGATAGGCACAAATATCGACATCATGGGCAAAGGCGAATTCCTGAATTTCGTAGAATTTTTTTCATCCCATGAAAGATTCAAGGTGCTGTTCGAAAAAAATTACGAAAAAACCGGAACTTTCGAATTTGACCGCGCCGAATACTTCCGGGGCACCAGCCTCAACCAAAGCCTGATTCTAACATATGACGTTTATAAGCTTAAAAATAGAACTCAAGGCGAAGGGGAGTCGGAATCCGACGCGGGCTTGAAAACGAACAACCAGGACCCTATGTAATTCCAAACCATGGAAACGCCGCTGGCGAAAGCCTTGCCCCAAACGTGCGGAAGCCAAAGCCCCGGCAAAACAGCCGCAAAGGTCCCTACAGCCACATAAAGCGCGAATGTGCTAAGCCCCAAACCGCACAGACTGATCGCAAAAAACACCCCCGCCTGACGCCACCAATCTTTCCGGCGCAATCCTTTGAAAGTCCATAGTGAGTTCAGAATGAAACTGTTGGTGTTAGCGGCCAGAAAACCGAAAATGTGCGCAAAGACGTAATAGACCCCAAACCCGTATAGCAGGATCGCAAATACTGAAAAATCGATGATCGTGTTCAAAACCCCGACCAAGGCGAACTTGCTAAATCTTTTGTAGTGACTTTTTAGTATATCCAACATAGATTTTTCTTATATCCGCAGAGCCGGGTTAAAGACAGGAAAACAAAGTGAAAAGCTCAGAAAAATCAGATTTTCTCCTGCCCGTACCGGTTCTGGCGCTTCTGTCTATCATATATACCGCGATCTGGACAAAACTCTATCTTGATATTCCGATGAACACAGACTTTGGCTGGCTCCTGACCTGCCTTGACCGTTTCATGGCGGGCGGAACCTATGCGCAGGACTTTTACGAGACCAACCCACCGCTGAGCTTTCTGATCTACCTCCCGGCATACCCGCTCTACAGAACCCTTATTAATGATCCGGCGTTAATAATTCTATTGAATTTTGCGCTTTATATTGGCCTGACGGCGCTTCTAGTCTGGCGCTTGATGAAATTGTACGGCGTTGCAACGCCGCTCATGATCGGCGCCTTCAGCGCGTTTCTCTTTGCAAATACGTGGTTGGTTGGCTCATCCTTCGGCCAGAAAGACCAGTTGGTGATGCTCTTTCTCATGCCGTACGCAATGCTGCAGGTTGGCTTTCTGGCAGGCCAGACAACACCCAAGCACCTCCTTTTGCCCGCAGCAATCTTGGGCGCTCTGGCGGTATGTATCAAACCGCACTATATCGTTGTACCCGGTCTTTTTATTGCCGCGCGCTTTTTCTTCGGTCGATCTCTGATTAAATTATTGAAGTCTCCTGACATTATTACCTTTGCCATGACGGGGCTGGCCTACCTTCTTCTTCTTCGTCTCGCCTTCCCGGACTTTATCGAAGTCATCATGCCGCAGTTTGCCGAAATCTACCTCCAGGATGAACCCTACCCGGTCTGGATACGCCTGCCTCTCGCGTTCTATGCTGTCGGCGCGGGTTTTCTGGCGCTTTTTTTGGCTGAAACAGAGGGCACAAAAAGGCTTAAAATCACGCTCTATACCCTTATCGGTCTGGCGCTGATTTGTATCCTGCCCTACTACGCTCAAAACAAGGGGTTAATGTATCAGACCATACCCTTCTACGGTTTCGGTGTTATGGCCGCGATGGTCGCCCTGTTTGGCTTAATTTATCACAATTCACGGATCGTCGAAGTGGCTGTTCTCGTTCCTTTTGCGCTTATGCTGCTCATCAATCATACAACAATGCTGGGCCACCCTCCTGGCTTCATGAGCACAGCGGAATTTAAAAACTTTGCTTATCATCGCAAAATTCAGGAACTGGCATGGAACGGTGTATATAGTGATCTGGATATGAAGCCCTATAACCTTAGCCTGCCCCATTATGAACCGTCACTCAAACAAGGATCTCGCTTCGGTCAGATCTGGCCGATGTTCGGGCTGAACGCGCTCTTTACAAAAGCCAGAACCGAAGAAGATCGTAACGCGATCCGCGCAAAAATTGACGGCTTCGTAGATTTGATCGCCGAAGATATAAAGCGATATACCCCTTCGTTAATTGCCATACCCAGCTACCGCGTGGACGGGGCCGGTTCAGGCGAGCCGCAGAAAAACTATTATAATCTCCTAATGAAAAATGGAAATTTTGCCAAAATCATGGAAAAATACGAATTTGTAGAAACAATTAATTTCGATCAGGGGTTATACGACAAGGGCGCGTCTTCAAAATACAGACAGCGGATGATGACCACAGACATGTACGTGCTCAAAAAGCCCTCAGCAGGAGATAAGCCGGAAATGCAGGAAACAAACCAAGAGGACACCGCAGATGGGCAGTAAGCGCGAACTGATATCCATCGTCATCCCTTGCTATAACGAACAGGAAGTGATCCGCACCTGCCACGAAAAGGTGCTGGAAGGCATGGCAGGCTTGCCCTTCGACTTCGAGATCATCTATATCAACGACGGCAGCCGCGACAAAACGCTGGAAATACTCCGCGAAATCAATGCAGCCGACAAACGCGCCCGCGTCCTCAACCTCTCCCGCAACTTCGGGAAGGAGGCCGCAATGACCGCCGGCATAGACGCCGCGCGCGGAGACGCGCTGATCGTTCTCGATGCCGACCTTCAGGACCCCCCATCCCTGATCCCGGAACTTATAAAAATCTGGAAAGATCAAAACGCCGATGTTGTCTACGGCCAGCGGGTAGACCGCGAGGGCGAAACATGGTTTAAAAAAGTTACGGCCAGCATGTTTTATCGCGCTATCAACAATATTAGCGCCGTAGAAATTCCGCGTAACACAGGCGACTTCCGCCTGATGAACCGCCGCGCGGTTGAGGCGCTGAAAGAGCTGCGCGAACACCACCGCTTCATGAAAGGCCTCTTCGCCTGGATCGGCTACAAGCAAGTCGCGCTGCAATATAACCGCGCGCCCCGCGCCGCCGGAACCACGAAATGGAATTATTGGAAACTCAGCAACTTCGCGATGGAGGGAATCACAAGCTTCAGTATTGTTCCTCTGCGCATCGCCACCTTAGCGGGCTTCCTCATCTCTCTCTTCGCGTTTGGCTACGGCGGCTTTATAATTCTGATAACATTATTCTTCGGGCGCGACCTGCCGGGTTACGCCTCCTTGATGGTCATGGTCACCTTCCTCAGCGGTATCCAGCTTCTGACCATAGGAATTCTCGGCGAGTATATTGGCCGTATTTTTGGTGAAACCAAGAATCGCCCCCTCTATTTCATCGAGGAAGAACTCTGATATAACGCGCGCTCACCGTGCTTTTTGCGCACCGCAACAACCTGCTTCCTTCCCCTCTGCCCAGCTTCGCGGTATGATGGATACATGTGGGACGATCCCACGCTCTGCGTATGTATTTGACTTCTCGCGTTGTAACTGCAGCAGGAACGTCCGATGGCCCAAAACGCATCTAAGCGTAAACACAAAAACGGTAAACTCATGCCCGTGCCGGGCAAGCGTTACAGGCTGATCACGAGATCGGACATGGACGGCCTCGTCTGCGGAGTCCTGCTTAAGGAACTCGGCGTTATCGACGACATCATGTTCGCTCACCCGAAAGACATGCAGGACGGGCTGATCGAGGTCGGCCCCGAGGATATAACAACCAACCTGCCTTACAATGCGAACGCCTACATCTCCTTCGACCACCACGCCAGTGAAGCGCTGCGCGTGAAAGATGAGCCAGAAAATCATGTGATTAATCCCAAGGCCCCTTCCGCGGCGCGGGTTGTATATGAATATTTCGGCGGCGCCTCCGCCTTTCCGACCATCAGCGAGGAAATGATGCTCGCGGTCGATAAGGCCGACTCCGCCGACTTCACGAAGGAGGAAATCCTCAGCCCGACCGGCTGGCCGCTGCTAAGCTTCATCATGGACGCACGAACGGGCCTCGGCCGCTTCCGTGACTTCAACATCTCCAACTACCAGCTGATGATGAAACTGATCGACTATTGCCGCAATCACGGCGATATCAAGGAGATTCTAAAGCTCCCGGATGTCAAGGAGCGCGTGGACCTCTATTTCGAGCAGGAAGCCAAATGCAAGCAGCAGATCGAACGATGCGGCGAAAAACACGGAAAACTAGTCGTGCTCGATTTACGTCAGGAGGAAACCATCTGGGCCGGAAACCGCTTCCTCGTATACGCCCTGTTCCCGCAATGTGCCGTATCACTGCACGTCCTGTGGGGCAAGAACAAGCAAAACACCGTTTTCGCCTGCGGAAAGTCGATCGTGAACCGCTCCAGTAAGGTCAAGATCGGCAAAGTCATGCTCGAATATGGCGGCGGGGGGCACGACGCCGCCGGAACCTGCCAGGTCGAAAACCTGAAATCCGAGCAAACCCTCAAGGAGCTGATTGAAAGGATCGGCAAAGAAGGGTAATCTAACGCCATCGCCAAGCATGCGTTAACCCGCGGACTGATACGGGGCAGGAGCCGAATCCTCGCATATGACATTTGTACGCAAATTCCTGGGGCACTCTCTGATCCTCCGGCCACCCGCGAAGTCGAGCCTGTCCCAGCGCGAACAGCTCTTGGCCATAATCACGCACGCCAACCGCACAACGCCCTACTACAAGGGTAAGTTCGACCTGTTCCTGAGCACCGCGCATAACCTGTCCGACGAGGAGTTTTTCTATGCCTTTGGCCACCTCCCCATTGCGACGAAACAGGACTTGCGCGAACGGAACAGTGATTTTGTTTGCGAAAATCTCAAGGACAAGGCCGACTTGCTCGCCGGAGGAAAAGCGCCGGGCGCTCTGGAATTTATTAACCGTGTGCTGTTCAAAAAAGATTTTTGCACCTCGATCTCAACAGGCGGCTCCTCCGGCATCCCGACTTTCCGTTGGCTGGATCACGACGATGCGAATGTTTTCGCGCAATCGTTCCTTCATTCCTTCAAGCTCAACGGCTGGACACCCGGAGAGAATTTCGTGGTCTTCTATCCGCTGAAATCCTACTTTACCGGAACGTATGCGGCAAAAGAGAAGGCGTTGCGCAACCTCTTTGGCTTTACGATGGTGCCCTTTGAGGATATCAACCGAGAAACGGTCGAAAATCTCTTGGAAACATTACGCAAACGCAAGGCGACCCTACTGGTCATCTTCCCCTGTGTTCTTCAACGCATCGCCGAAATCATGGCCGCCGAGAAAATCGCGCCTTTTGAAAACCTTCCCTGTATCAACGTCAGCGGCGAATTTTTCCTGGATTGCAGCAAACGCTTCATCCAGAGCATGTTTCCTGACAGCGATATCCAGTCCACATACGGCGCGGTCGAGTTCGGCGAGATCGCACACCAATACGGGCTCTCATCGCAGGATTACAAAGTGTTTGACGATTATGTCTATATGGAACAAGGTCCGGACAACACGATGCTGGTCACCGCCCTCCGCCAAAAGGCCTTCCCCCTGATCCGCTACCAGATCGAAGATATGGGCCGCATCGCGACCGCACCCGACGGAACGCAGACCATCACGATGCTGGAGGGCAAAAACACCGATTACGTCATCGGCGCGGACGGCTATTGTTATTACGCCTCGTTCTTCAACGCCCTGATCAACGAAATCAACAAATCCTGTGGCTTTCCGATCATCCACTTCATGCTCCGCATCCAGACGTCGGGCCGCAAAAATATTCTCCAGATCAATTTCGTCCTCAGCGATCACGCCAAAACCGAATATGTCGAAACCGCATCTCTCGAAGTGTTACAACGCTACTTTGCGAATTTCGACGGCATCGAGACACGCTTCTTGCCGTATTTCGAGCATGATTACACCCGCAAGTTCAAAATCATCGGTGAAGGCGACGGCCTTGCCGAAGTCGTAGGCGGATATTATCAGCATCAGGCGTTGGCTTCATGACGGCAAAAACGGCCCTGCTCTGGTTCAGACAGGACTTAAGGCTAGACGACAACCCGGCCTTGCTCGCCGCCGCGGCTTCGGATTATGAAATCCTCCCGGTCTATATCCTGGACGACGAAAGCCCCGGGGCTTGGAAAATGGGCGGCGCCTCCCGCTGGTGGCTGCACAAAAGCCTCGTATCCCTCAACCGCAGCCTTGACGGGCACATACTCTTTTACAAGGGCAACACACAAGCCGTATTGTCGGATCTGATCGAACAGCAGAAACCCGAAGCGCTCTTCTGCAACCGCTGCTATGAACCCTGGAATCGCCAGCTGGAACACAGGCTTGCCGACCTTTTTAAAGCACGCGGTATCGACGCACAGAGTTTCAATGCGTCGCTCTTGAATGAACCGTGGGAGGTCAAAAAAAGCGATGGCACGCCCTATGGCGTTTATACGCCTTATTCCAAGGCTGCCTTGCAACGGCTCAATGACCCCAAAAGACCCGAAAATGCACCGGCGCATTTAAGGTTCAAATTGGTTCATGATCGGCCTCCGCTCTCCGCGCTTAATCTGCTCGGCAAACCCGCATGGTATAAAAAAATGGAGCCGCACTGGTCCCCCGGAGAACAGGGCGCGCGTCAAAAATTCGATAGGTTTTTGCAAGAGAGCATGAAAAACTATGCCGCCGAACGCGACCGGCCCGATCTAAACTCCACCTCATCCCTCTCCCCCCACCTTCATTTCGGGGAAATTTCCCCACGCCGCATACTCTGGGAAACAAGAGAACATGCCGCCGCCGCACAGGCCGAAGCGGGCGCGGATAAATTCATCAGCGAAATTCTCTGGCGCGAATTCTGCCATCACCTGCTTCACACGCACCCGCATATGCCCGAAAGGCCGTTGAAACAAAACTTTGAGAACATTTCATGGAACCGCGACGATGCAGCGCTCCGGCGCTGGCAGAAAGGTCAAACCGGCATCCCCATCGTGGACGCCGGAATGCGCCAGCTCTGGCAAACGGGCTGGATGCATAACCGCGTCCGCATGATTGTGGCCTCTCTGCTCGTCAAAAACATGGGCATCGACTGGCGCGAGGGCGAACGCTGGTTCTGGGACTGCCTCGTGGACGCCGACCTGGCCAACAACGCCGCCGGCTGGCAATGGGTCGCAGGATGCGGCGCCGACGCCGCGCCCTATTTCCGCATCTTCAACCCGGTTACGCAGGCCCAGAAATTCGACCCCGAAGGCCGCTATATCCGCAAATTCGTCCCCGAGATCGCGAAGCTGGACACCGAATCCCTTTTCGCGCCATGGCTCGCCTCAAGACTCGATCTGGCCAGCGCAGGCGTCGTTTTGGGCGAAACCTACCCACACCCGATTATAGACCTTGCAGCTTCACGGCAAAAAGCACTGGAAGCGTACGCCCGGATCAAATAAAAACATCCTATGACAAAGAAACATCTCGCCCCCGCCCTGAAACCCGGAGACACAATCGGTGTGTTCGCCCCCTCCAGTTGGGTGGAAAAGGACGATATCGAAAAATCGAAAGCCATTCTGGAAAAGAAAGGCTACAAGGTCTTCGTCCACCCGCAGACCTACGAACGTTTAAACCAGTCTGCAGGCAATCACCTGCAAAAAACGCTGGCCTTTCAAGGCCTCTGGCAGCGCGACGATATCAAGGCGATCTGGGCGGCGGGCGGCGGCAATCGGGCCATGTACCTGCTGGATACGATCAACTTCGAAAAAATTAAAAGTTCCCCAAAAATCCTGATCGGATTTAGCGACGTGACCTCGCTCCTCAACGCGGTCTACGCACATACGGCAATCGTGACTTTCCATGGTCAGGTTTTTAAAAATCTACATAAATGGAAAGAGTTGGATCACGCTCTTAATATCCTCTCCGGCAAAAAAGACGTGGCCGTACCCTTCAGCGATGCTTTGGTCGTTCGCCCCGGCCGTGCAAAAGGCCACCTTATGGGCGGCAACCTAAGTATTTTCCAGTACCTGCCCGGAACCCTGCCGGAAAAAGCGTTCAAGGGCGCAATCATCTTCCTTGAAGACTGCAACGAGGAACTCAGCCGCATAGACCGCATGCTCCTGCACCTCAAACGCTCGGGCATATTCGAAAACGCCGCCGCTCTGCTGCTGGGCGAATTCTCGAACATGCTGGAATCCCAGCGCCCGTTCGGCTTCAAGTTTGAGGATATCGTGTCCGAACTAACCGACGGGCTTGAAATTCCCGTCGTCATGAATCTACCTTTCGGGCACGGGAAAACACTTTACAGCCTGCCCATCGGCGCCAGCGCTAAACTGGATACAGCGGAATTCATGCTAAAGCTTCCCGAACCTGCTACGCAAATATGAAAAACGGCAAGGGAATCGCGCGCCAAATATTTCCATAAGATATAAAAATCATTTTTCCTAATATTTGTTTGACAGAATATCACCGCCTTATGGTAACATCTACACACAACGAACAGTGTGTTAGTGTAAAACTTTATGCGTTTTGAGTTCTCTTGCAAGGAAACTGATGGTGGGATCGGTTTCGAGGCAAAAGGATGCGGTTTGGGATATCGTTACGATGGCCGCACCCTCACGCTCGATGTTCTCCACCTCTGTATGCGCCGCCCTCTGCTCCTGCTTGATCTGGGGCCGGTTTTTCCGCGCAATCCTTTGCTCTATGCGGAATTCCTCGAAAAAGCGGCTCAGATCAACGCCCTGCTCTACAGCAGCAACCAAACCCTCAACCTCTGCGAAACTATACATGTCGAAAAACTCGTCCCTGTCATCTGGCAACTGGCCAAAACGGCTGAACTCGCTCACGATGTCGAACTGAAAAACTATAAGGCCTTTTCGGAGAGCGTCGGCACGATCCATGAGGTCCAGACCTTCCGCCTTGACTATGAGGAAAGCCGCTACGGCCGGGACAACCCGTATAGACTCACACTGAAAACCCATAGCGGAACGGAAATCCGCGCCTCAGGCAGTACGGCTCGAGCCGCGATCTCAAAAATTGCCGAATTGACGCTGCGCGACGTAATCGCGCTGGAGTTTTCGCTTCAATCAGGCGAAAACGCCCAAAAGCTCATCGCCTTATCGGCCCGCTTATCAACCGTTGCACGTCTCCTGGACATGAATTTTGATCCTAGCGACAAGCTATTGATATCTAAGAAAAAAGACGAAAAAGCCAGAAGCGGAAAAAGCCTGTATTAAGACACGTACAGGTCAATATTTTTACATAACGTAAAAATCATCCTGCCCAAAAACTTGTAATTTCCTGAATTTTTTGATACCATCCCCCCTCATTACCGTGAAGCGGGTTAGAGAACGGGTGAGCTGGGACGCAAGCGTATAACTGCGTGGGTGCTTTGTTTTCTCTTTTTTTCTCCCCCTCTATAAACGGTGAATTTAACCCTGGCAACAATAAGGTGAAGCAAATTATGGCTGGAAACGACAATTTCGGATTTAAAGCAGGCGACAAGGTGGTTTACCCCGCGCATGGCGTTGGCCAGATTGCAGGGATCGAAACCCAGACCATCGCCGGCATGACCGTCACGTTGTACGTGATCGAGTTCGAAAAGGACCGCATGCGCCTTAAGATCCCCGTTGCCAAGGCTCAATCTTCCGGCCTGCGCAAGCTAACCTCCAGCCGCCGTCTGAACGACGCCCTGGAGACCTTGAAGGGCCGTTCGCGCGTCCGCCGCACCATGTGGAGCCGCCGCGCACAGGAATACGAAACCAAGATCAACTCGGGCGACCCCGTTTCGATCGCCGAAGTTCTGCGCGACCTTAAGCGCAGCAACGATGACACGGAACAGTCCTACAGCGAACGCCAGATTTACCAGTCTGCGCTGGAGCGTCTGGCCCGCGAAGTGGCGGCCGTCAACAAGATTTCGGAGACGAGAGCGACCGAAAAACTTGAGGAACTGATGGGCAAGCGCCCCCCGCGTGGTGGCAAATCCGTCACCAAGCAGGCGGCATAATCAAAGCCGCTAATATTAATTTTGAACGTTATCTTCAGGCGCAATAAGGAAAATACTTCCTTTGCGCCTGATTTTTTTGTATGATTCGGGTACGGGTTTGAAAAAACCTGCCCGCCTTTTAAAAACTGCCCCACCTTTTTAAATATCCACACCCATCTGGCACCGCACGTGAAAACCGCTGCAAAAGATTATCGATTCATGGATTTAGGAAGCCCGCGCCGCATCTGGGCGATCTCGGCTATCCATGGGGAAATCGAGCGCCTGACCGCCCTTCACGACGATATCTACCCCCACATTCTCCCCGGCGACCGCGTAGTCTATCTAGGCAATTATTTCGGCTTCGGCCACCACGCCGTCGAGGTGATCGACGAACTCCTGACCTTCCGCCGCTCGGTTCTGGCCAAACGCGGCATGATAGCGGAAGATATCGTATACCTCCGTGGCTCTCAGGAAGAAATGCTCCAGAAACTTCTTCAGTTACAATTCGCGCCAGACCCCGGCGGAATTCTACTCTGGATGCTCGGCAACGGGCTTATGAGCACGCTTTATTCATACGGCGTCAGCCCCCACGATGGCATCGAATGTTGCCGTCAGGGCGTGATCGGCCTGGCACGCTGGACGGGCACGGTCCGCGAAGCCATCCGTAAACGCCCCGGCCACGAAAGTTTTAACACCCGCCTGCACCGCGCCGCCCATACCTCCCCGTCCCTCGAAACGCCGATCCTCTTCGTGAACAGCGGCCTGCGCACCGACCGTCCGATGGAAGAACAAGGTGATAGTTTCTGGTGGGCCAACCGCGAATTTGAGCAAATCCAGCAGCCTTACTCGCCCTTCGCTAAGGTCGTGCGCGGCTATGACCCGGACCATAAAGGCGTAAACATGAACTGCGTGACAGCCACCATAGACGGCGGCTGCGGCTTCGGCGGCGCGTTGGTCTGCACCGTTTTCGACGGCGCGGGGGCAGCGCTCGACACCGCCCAGTTCTAGAAATTTATTCAGTAACCGTCTTGTAAAGCCGCCCGGTGACAACCTCTTCGCCGGGCCGTAAGCCGTTCAGAACGCGGAAACGCTCTTGGCCATAATCATCAAACGGCATCCGCGCGGCCATGCGCGCGACCGTATCCCCCGGACGTGCCGTAACTGTGACCAGCTTATGCGGCCTGATCGCGGCCTTGTCCGCCGCGCTCATCGTACGAAAACTATAGGTCGAGGCCCGCAAAGCCTCCACCCCCGCCGCACTGTAGTTTGGCGGATAAGCCACCTGGAACCGCGCGATACGCTCCTGCCCCCAAGGCACGGCGATAAGACGGATAACAAGCGAGCGCCCGCCCGCGCTGCCGTTGAAAAAAGTCGTTGCCCCGCGTAAACCGTTAATTTCAATCGCCTCGACCTCCGCCGGACGATCCTTGAGCAATTCGCGCCGCATAAATTCTTGCGCGGACAAACCGCCGGGATTGGCGACAAAATCAAACACAATAAGCGCACCGCTCTTGGACGTTGCGATCACCTGCTGCGGCTGGTTAATCAGAGTGAACCCCGGCGGAACGGTAAACGCGAAACCAAGCTCCGTATGATAGAAGGTACGGCCGCGCACAAAACCCTGCGCCGCGCTCTCCCCGTAAACCATGCCCGAAATTCGACGCAGGTAATCGTCCCGCCCGACCACGCCGCCCGGCGCATACTTCGCGGCTTCGCTGACAGAGCGCGTAACACGCTCCTGCGTGGCCGGATGGGTGGACATATAATCGGCCAAACCGCCCGCATCGTCCTGCCCCTTCAAGCGAGCCTCAAGCACCCCTTCAGCCTGCATATTCCTTAGGAAATCAGCCATCGCGCGCGCATCGTATCCCGAACGGCTAAGATACCGGATCCCCAGCATGTCTGCCTCGTTCTCCTGACCACGCGAATAGGATTTCATGTAAAGATCGGTCCCCAGCCCCAGCGCATCGCTGACCTTTGAATCTCCAATGGCCGTCGAGAGTACCGCAGCGCCGAGCATCGCAACAACGCCCCGCGAATACCGCTCCGCCGAATGACGCGCCGTAATATGCCCCGTCTCGTGCGCCAGAACGGAAGCGAGCTCCGCCTCGGAGTTGGCCAGTGCCATCAGCCCGCGGGTCATGTAAATATACCCGCCCGGAAGCGCGAAGGCATTAACCATAGGTGTATCAAGCAGATAAAAGGAATAGCGGACATCCGGGCGCTCGGTCTTCTGCGTCACACGCTGCCCGACCTGCTGCAAATACGCCTGAAGCCCCTGATCTTCGTAAAGTCCATATTGCTGGACGATTTTCTGATGTTCCTGAGCCCCGACCTGTCGCTCCTGCTGCGCGGGCATAAGGGCTGTAAACTGCTGCTCCCCGGTCGCCGGGTTCGTCGAACACCCGCCCATAAACACCGATCCGCTGAGCAGAGCAAAAAATTTAAAGGCGCAGGCCCCTCGTCTGCTAAGAATGTACTTGATCACGGCTCGCCTCCCGGTCCATCTTGAGAACATGCGGAACATACTAATGCGAAAATTCCTTCTGGCCAGTTTTTTTGTTATTCTTTTGTCCCCAGCGATGGCCAGGGCAGCACAAAGCGAACAGCCAAAAACACCCGACGGCTTCTCAGCCCTCGAACACGCCAGCGAGGGAACGGTCGAGACAGTCATCGACCCTCTGACCGTAAAATTACGCGACGGCCGCACCCTACACCTCGCCGGACTCGATTACCCCGATTATGACCCTTACGCGCCCGGCCCGCTCTGCGTAACAGCCGTGAACATTTTGCGCGACTTTCTGGAGGGTAAAACGGTAAAAATCTCCCGCACCAAAGACCCCAAGGCGGGCAGAATGACCCGGATGGGACACGAAATCGTCCACCTGACCCGCACATCCGACGATATATGGGTGCAGGGCATGATCATTGCATTAGGCATGGCAAGGGCCCGCACGGAAAAAGACAACCCCGAAATGGCGAAGGAAATGCTCGAACTCGAAAATAACGCCAGAGTCGGAAAACTCGGTATTTGGGAAATTGAGGCATTTTCAATCGCCAACACCGAAAGCGTGAAGGCCCGCATAGGGTCATTCCAGATTGTCGAGGGCACGATCAGAAGCGTGAGCATGAAACAAAACCGGATATACCTGAATTTCGGCGACAACTGGCAAAAGGATTTTACCGTGACTCTTCCCCCGGAGAGCCACCGTGCCTTCACTAAAGCCGGAATTAACCCGATGGATTTGAACGCCAAGACCGTTCGGGTGCGCGGTTGGGTGGGCTATTATAACGGGCCCA
The DNA here is from genome assembly GCA_023384135.1 of Alphaproteobacteria bacterium. GTDB lineage: Bacteria > Pseudomonadota > Alphaproteobacteria > Micavibrionales > Micavibrionaceae > JAGNKE01. Next base: position 613,629 of record JAHDXS010000001.1, read on the forward strand.
CCATCGAAATCGATCACCCCGAAGCGATAGAGCTTCTGGACACCGCCATCGCCCAGATCCCAAAAGCCGCCGAGCAAGAATCCGCGCAAGAGACAAAAGACAAATCCAGAAAACTTCGGGAAAAGCCTGTCTTCAATAAAGGAAGTGCCTTGCCCGAAGCCACAGAGGACAAGCCAGTCCGCAATAAAGACGGGACAAATTAACCCCATGCCCAAACGCCCTCATAACACCCGCAGCGGGCATGAGCCCCACATCCCTCACAGGGGAGAAGATCATGGCGGATACTCCTACGTCTCGCGCCGCCCGCTGATGGACCTGTTCCCGGCCCTGCATCCGTATTCCAGCGGTTTCCTCGCTATGGACTCTGTTCACAACCTCTACTGGGAGCAGAGCGGCAACCCCGATGGTGTGCCCATCCTCCTGCTCCACGGCGGCCCCGGCGCGGGCGCGACACCGACCCACCGGCGCTTTTTCGATCCCGACCATTTCCGCATCATCATTTTCGACCAGCGCGGCGCGGGCCGTTCCCACCCGCTCGGCTGCCTCCAGAACAACACGACTCAGGATCTGGTGGAGGATATCGAGCGCCTGCGAACCCACCTAAGCATCGAACGCTGGCATCTTTTCGGCGGCTCGTGGGGCAGCACACTGGCCCTCGATTACGCCCGCCAGTTCCGCGAACGCTGCCTCAGCCTGACCCTGCGCGGCATCTTCCTGTGCGAACAGCCGGAGATTGACTGGTTCCTCTATGGGATGAAAACCGTGTTCCCGGAGGCCTGGGAGCAGTTCGCCGGCCTCCTGCCCGAAAACGAACAGGATGACCTGCTTGAAAGCTATTACCGCCGTCTGACAGACGAAGCTGACCCGGACGGTCAGATTCAAGCCGCCATCCGCTGGAGCCTTTACGAGGGTGCCTGCTCCTCCCTGCTCCCGAACTACGAAACGATCACCACGGAAGAACAGAAAACCCATGCCCTGGCCCTCGCCCGGATCGAGGCTCATTATTTCCGTAACGAAGTCAAAACCCCTGAAAAAAGCCTTCTGCACGCGATAGACATCTTGCGTTCGATCCCCACAGCCATTATTCAGGGGCGCTATGACATTATCTGCCCGATCCAGACGGCCCATAAGGTGCATCAGCTCTGGACCGAGGCGGATTACGTCGTGGTTCCCGACGCCGGGCATTCGGCGCTCGACGCGCCCCTAAGATCGCGGCTGATCGAGGCGACCGAAGCGCTCAAGCTGCTCAAGACGTGAGCCGGGACCCGCGTGAAAACAGAAGTCTACGGAGTAAACATGCACGAAGCGGCAAGAAAAACAGAGGCAGGCGTGAACGGTAAAACGGAAAAAGGTCTGGCCTTCCCCACCATCAGAGACATCGAGCTAAACGGAAAAACGGTGCTTGTGCGCGCCGACCTGAATGTTCCGAAACACAACACACAGATCACCGACCACACCCGCATCGACCGCCTGAAACCGACCATCGACTTCCTGCGCGAAAACAACGCGAAGATCGTGGTCATCTCCCACTTCGGCCGCCCGGACGGCGAACACAACCCGCAAATGTCCCTCGCCTTCCTCGCCGCCGTGCTAGAAAAACGCTGGAACGCGCCCGTCAGCTTCGCGCCGGACTGCATCGGCGCCCTGACCAAGGGCATCATTGAACGCGCGAACCTCGGCGATATCGTCCTGCTCGAAAACGTCCGCTTCTACAAAGAAGAGGAACAGAACGACAAGGATTTCGCGGCGAAACTGGCCGACCTCGGCGATATCTACGTTAACGACGCCTTCTCCGCCGCGCACCGTGCCCACGCCTCCACCGAGGGCATCGCCGCCTATCTCCCCGCCGTCGCGGGCCTGCTGATGGAGGAGGAACTCAACGCCCTCTCCGCCGCGCTGGTCGCCCCCCAGAAACCCGTCATGGCCTTCACCGGCGGCTCCAAGATTTCAACGAAGCTCAAGGTGCTCGACAACCTGATCCCGAAAGTAGACTTTCTGGTTCTGGGCGGCGCGATGGCCAACACCTTTCTGTTCGCACAAGGAAAATCGGTTGGAGTCTCGATGTGCGAATCCAACATGGCGGAAGAAGCCCGCAAGATTCTTGATCTCGCGCAAAAATCGGGTTGCGAGATCATCCTGCCCCGCGACGTGGTGGTCGTACGCGAACTCAAGGAAAACGCGCAGCATCAGACCGTAGACTCCGCCGCAATCCCCGCCGACATGTCGGCCATCGACCTCGGCCCGCGCTCTGTGGAATACATCTGCGAGAAACTTGCAACCTGCCATACCGTGCTCTGGAACGGACCGCTCGGCGTGTTCGAAATCAAACCGTTCGACAAGGGAACGAACGCCGTCGCAGAGGCGGTCGCCAAACGGACGAACGCCAGACAATGCGTCAGCGTTGCGGGCGGGGGCGATACCGTGGCCGCGCTTGAAAATGCCGGAGCGGCGGACCGCTTCACCTATATCTCCACAGCGGGCGGCGCCTTCCTCGAATGGCTGGAAGGTCATACCCTCCCGGGCGTACAGGCACTCCTTAAAAATTAGGCAGCGAGACAAAAACAAGAAACCGGCATTTCTGCCGGTTCAAGCATTCTTGGAGGAATGAAAATCAGTGGACGACGGAGTTGCCGATAATCTTCCGGGCAACGGATACGTCGATACGGTTATAATAAGAAACCGCCTTGGCCATCTCCTGTGTGTTGACCATCCGTCCGTGATTGCGGAACTGATTGGTCAGCAGGAACATCGACACAAAATCTTCCTTTGAAATCTCATAGGCCCGGCACGCAATCGCCAGCCCCTGGCCGTGGCTTTGCATAAGAATCTGCGCCGTGGTTTTGAGATCGAGATTGGTGAACGCCGAGAATTGCGCCACGAACGACCGGAACTGCCCGCGCCGTAATGTGGCAATCATCAGCTTGGTATCCAGCTTGCCGTTGCTCTTGAAAACCTTGGCGGCACTGATCATATGCTCTTCGGGTTTGTACTCGGCCAGTTCGCGCCCGTCCCGGAACTCCAGAACGGTCTGATCGACAGTATCGATAAGCTTCTTGTTGTCCAACTCGTAATTCTGGACGATATACTGCTTGAGCTCCTCGCCCACGAATTGATACATCCGCGAAACCACTTCCGCGCTGATATCGTCCCGGCGCAAAAGCGGCAAGGCGAGATCTTCATGCTCCTGCGCCAGATCGGAAATCTTCACGCATGCGTGTTCCGTCAGGCGGATATCCATATTTTCGACGAGATTAAGCGAGGTCTCGTAATCGCCGGTATCGGCCAGCATGTCGATCACGCGGTCACCCATCTGCTTGCGCGTAGCAATGATCCGCCAGTACTCGGCGCTCTTGGCCTTGATGATGTAAACAAGGTCCATGTCGCCCAGAACCCGGCTATCCTTAAGAACAGGGCGGGCGATGTCGATTTCGTCGTTGGCAAGCTGAAGCACAAGCCGCAGCGGCACCTGATCCATGTCCGCGAGTTGCTGAGCCAGCGCATGGCGGATGTCGCGCTCGGCCTGACGCATTAATTCTACAAGAACATCGGCCACCATCTCGCTTTCGCGCGGCGTGACCTCCATTTCAAGAAGTTTGCTGATGGAACCAGCGAGTTTGGCCCGCGAAGCCGGGTTCTTATCCCGGGCGAGCCCGTAAAGCTGCTGCGCTTCTCTCAATTGCATCAACACGCTTGATGCCTCCACAGGCGCTGAGAGTTGTTCCATATCCATAACGTAAAGCCCCACAAATAACTCATTTTTTCAAAAACACGCATAAAATCAACGAGTTAACGCAAAAAGCAGGGAGAAACCCGAATAAAATCCACAAATTTTTCCCTACCCAGTCATATACCTTTATACGTGAAAACCCTTACCAACCCGTTAATTTGATCGCTTTTTAGTAAAAATTTCGGCTTTTCATGCAGCGCAGAAAATGTCATGCTGCCGCTCTGCCCTGCGTTCGTAATCTTTTGTTAAGAGTTAACTGGTAAGCTTTCTTGAGCTTATTCTGCATAAAGGGTTTTTTGGCATGACTGGTCCGATTTCAGGCGTTAATCCGCAACAGGCCTCCTTCGCGAAGACATTCCAGCCGGAAGGCAACGAACAGCAGGACCGCGTATCCCGTAGCCGCGACGAAGTGCAAACCGAACAGGAACGCATCCAGGTCAGGGGCACGGCGACCTCCCAGAATAAATCGGTCGAGGAGTCCCGCGAAAAGCAGGAATCCGAAGACAACAAGGCCGAATCCCGCAATCAGAATTTCGCGGCAAACAGCAACAGCAACACCACGCAAAGACGCGGCTCGCTGGTCGATGTGGTCGTTTGATCGCTAAAAAGCCCTAAAAAACAACGCGCCCCGCAGGCGCGTTTTTTTATGGCCCGTTAGTTGACGGAGTCTATCTGAAGGCTGGCTCGTCGAAGCTCCGCAGCTTCCGGCTATGCAGCTTCTCGGGCGAAAACTCGCGTAAAAGAGTCATCGTCAAAAGCCCGATCTTGAGGTGCTGCTCCACCCGCTCGCGGTAGAAGGAGTCCGCCATCCCCGGCAGCTTGAGCTGACCATGCAGCGGCTTGTCGGAAACGCAAAGCAAGGTTCCATAAGGCACGCGGAACCGGAACCCGTTAGCGGCAATCGTGCCCGACTCCATATCCAGCGCGATCGCGCGGCTCTGGCTCAGGCGGCGATTCTGGGTAAGATACGAATGAAGCTCCCAGTTCCGGTCGTCGGTCGTGGCGACGGTGCCCGTCCGCATGATCTTCTTGAGATCGTACCCCTCGTTCCCCGTAACCTCCGCCACCGCCCGCTCCAGCGTCAGCTGGATTTCCGCCAGCGCCGGAACCGGGATGTTAGGCGGCAGAAACTCGTCGAGAATTTTATCCTCCCGCAAATAGGCGTGCGCCAGAACATAATCGCCCAGCCGCTGCGTATTCCGCAGCCCCGCGCAATGCCCCAGCATGATCCACGCATGCGGCCTCAGAACGGCGATATGGTCCGTAATCGTCTTGGCGTTCGACGGCCCAACCCCGATATTGACCATCGTAATCCCCGTCCCGTCCGCGCGTTTCAGGTGATAGGCCGGCATCTGCGGCATCCGCGACAGCACCGCCCCCGCATGTTCGCGGTCGGCATGCTTCTCGATATTCTTGTTCAGCGTGACTTTGTCCCCTGGCTCCACGAACGCCACATATTCCGAGCGATGCTTTTTCAGCAGCGGATCGTCCGTTGCCCGCATCATCTGATGGGAGATCTGGATGAACTCGTCGATATAGAACTGATAATTTGTAAACAGCACGAACCCTTGGAAATGCTTGGCCGCCGTCCCGCAATAATGCTTGAGGCGCTGCAGGCTCAAATCCACGCGCGGCCCTGTAAACAGCCAGAGCGGACGCGGCTCGTCGGACTTGGAAATATGCATCGAATTAGCCACATCGTCGTCAAGGATGCTCAAATCCGGCACATCGAAATACAGCGGCATCTCGCCCAGCTTGTTCCGGTCCAGATCAGACTCGAGATGAAAATCGTGACCCAGAGCAAAATGAATCGGGATGGGCACATCGCTCACGCCGATCTCCAGAGGGACATCGTGGTTTTTAATCAGAAGATCGAACTGCTCCCGGTAATACCCGGCGAACAGGTCGGGGTCCGTGAGCGTCGTCGAATAAACCCCCGGCTTGGGAACATAACCGTATGAAAACCGCGAATCCCCGCGCCGCGTAGCCTTGGCCTCGATTTTGACATACGGATAGCACGCATTGATGCGCGCACCACCGCCATCCATGGCAAAATTTGTAAACGCATGGCGCAGATATTCGATATGCGCGCGGTAAATCTCCTGAACGGCGGCCAGCGCCTTGTCCGGGTCTTTGAAACTGCGGGGTTTGAACTTGGAGGGGACTTTGACCATGACCCTACTATGGAACGATTTCGTTTAAAATGTGTTAACCGCAAACGCAGATTTTATGAAAATTCAATCACTTAACCCCATCAGAGACCGCGCATAATCCCGCGCAGTGAAAGGCCGCAGATCACGCACACCTTCGCCGACGCCGATCGCATGAACAGGAAGGCCGTATTGATCGGCCAGCCCGACCAGAACGCCCCCCTTGGCCGAACCATCCAGCTTCGTGACGATCAAGCCCGTAACGTCCACCATCTTCTTGAACGTCTCGACCTGCGAAAAGGCGTTTTGTCCGGTCGTCGCGTCCAGAACCAGCAAAACTGCATGCGGCACGGTCTCGTTACGCTTCTTGAGTACACGGATGATCTTCTCCAGCTCGGCCATAAGGTTCGCCTTGTTCTGCAGCCGCCCCGCCGTGTCGATAATCAGGATATCGGCCTTATCCTTAACGGCTTTGTCATAAGCTTCGTAAGCCACCGCCGCCGCATCCGCACCGACTTCCTTGGAAAACAGGACCGCCCCGCTTCGCCGCACCCACTCGGCCAGTTGCTCGATGGCCGCCGCGCGGAACGTATCCCCCGCCGCGATCAGGACGCTTTTCTTCTGCTCGCGGATCAAATGGCTGGCATATTTGCCGATCGTCGTCGTCTTGCCCGCCCCGTTCACACCGCACACCAGAATGACGAACGGCCCCCCGCCTTCGGCGGACAGCTTTATGGGCCGGGCCACGGGCTCCAGAATCTCTTCGATCCCCTTGGCCAGCGCCTCGCGTATTTCGTCTTCGGAAATATCCTTACCGAAACGGTCCTGCGAAAAATCGGCGATCACGCGCGCCGCCGTCTTCGGCCCGAGATCGGCCTCAATCAAAAGCTCTTCAAGCTGGTCCAGCGTTTCCTGATCCAGCTTTTTCTTTGTGATCAGTCCGGCGATGCCTTCCGTCAGCTTGCTTGAGGATTTGCTTAAGCCCCGCGTCAGCCTCCAGAACCATCCACCCTCCTCCGTGTGGTCACTGAGATCCTCGGCTTCCTTGCGGTCGTCGAACAACCGGTGTTCCGGCACGGGCGTCTCTTCGAGCTGGTCGATGATATCGGCTTCGCTAACCTCAAGCGTATCCCTGAGGTCTTCGCCCATCTCCGCCTCGTAATCGGTGGAAAGCTCGATGCCCGGCTCTTTCGGCGGATGCAACAAACGGTCGTCCTGCTCGTCTTTTTCCTGATCGGTGATGTTGTTTTTCTTGCGCCAGAAAATCATGACTTGGCCTCGTTATTTATGGCCCCCAGTGTATACCTGCCTTACAAGCAATGAAACACAGAAATAAGGAAAAATCAGGCGCGGATGCGTTCGACCTGCTCGACGACTTCGCCCGTAAGAACGCCGCCGACGGCTCCGGTAATTTTTACATCGACGAGCGATCCCGGCTCGATTGCCCGGTCGAGAGTAACCGAGGCGAAATCTGCCGCACGGCCCAGCCCGTCTTTTTCAACCAGAACTTCAAACGTCTGCCCGATATGCCGCCCGAGGAAGCGGCCCATCTGCACATCGCGCAGATCGCGCAACTTCGCCGCCCGCGCTTTGCGCACGACCGGATCAACCTGCGGCATTTTCGCGGCCGGAGTGCCTTCCCGCTCGGAATACGGAAAGATATGCAAGAACGTCAGATCACATTCCTCAACCAGCCGCACGGTATTGGCAAACATTTCATCCGTCTCGGTCGGGAACCCCGCGATGATATCCGCGCCAAACGCCATATCCGGGCGCAGGGCCTTCGCCCGTTCGCACACCGCGATCACGTCGGCGCGCAAATGCCGCCGCTTCATGCGCTTAAGGGTCAAATCGTCGCCCGCCTGCACCGAAAGATGAAGATGCGGCATCAAACGCGGCTCTTCGGCGATCAGCCGCCACAGATCCGCGTCGATCTCCACCGGGTCCAGCGACGACAGGCGCACACGCGCCAACCCGGGAACAAGCGCCAGCACACGCCGGATCATCTGCCCCAGACTCGGGCTGCCCGGCAAATCGTGCCCGTAAGAGGTCACATCCACGCCGGTGAATACGATCTCCTTGTAACCGCGCTCGACAAGGCTGTGCACCTGCTTGGAAATCACGCCGATGGGAACCGAGCGCGAATTGCCCCGCCCATAGGGAATGATGCAGAAGGTACAGCGATGGTCGCATCCGTTCTGCACCTGCAAAAACGCGCGGGTCCGGTCTTCGTACCCGTCGATCAGATGCCCCGCCGTTTCCTTCACCGACATGATGTCGTTGACAAGAATACGTGCGTGTGTGGGCGCGCCCCAGCTTTCCGCCTGTAATTTCTCTTCGTTGCCGATCACCCGGTCAACTTCCGGCATATCGGCATATTGCTCCGGGTCGATCTGGGCGCTGCACCCCGTGACCACGATCTGCGCGTCCGGATTCTCGCGCCGCGCCCGACGGATCGCCTGCCGCGCCTGCCGCTCGGCTTCTTTTGTAACAGCGCAGGTATTGAAGATGATGACGCCCTGCAAGCCCGCGTTCTTCGCATGGTCGCGCATGACCTCTGACTCGTGCATATTCAAACGGCAACCGAACGTGACGACCTGCGGCTCGGCGTTGGCGGCCTGCCCCTTGATCTTATCAACTGTCTGCGAAAGCTCGTCTTTTTTCATAGTGCCCGAAACCTAAACCATAGCGCGTCAAAACGTCAAACTTTATCATAGCTATAGGGTGCCAGCGTCCCCGCGAAAACATAGGCCACCGGCCCGGTCATCAGCACATGCCCGTCGCTCTCCCGCCATTCGAGGCGCAGCACGCCCCCGTCCATCTCGATTTCGACCGTCCGACCCGCAAGCCCGCGCCGCGCCGCCGCAACGGCTGTAGCGCAAGCCGCCGTACCGCAGGCCAGCGTAATCCCCGCCCCGCGCTCCCAGACCCGCAGACGAAGGCGGTTATCCCCTGTCACCTGCGCAAAACTGATATTCGCCCGCTGCGGGAACAGGGAATGGTTCTCGAAAACCGGCCCCAGCGTATCCACAGGGATATCCAGAAGGTTATCAACAAAGAACACGCAATGCGGATTGCCCATATTCACCCCCACCGGATCCTGAACAGGCCCCTCTCCGATACGTAAATGCATCGTATCCCGTTCTGCCGACAGCGGAATTTCGCGCCAATCCAGCCGCGCCGGCCCCATATCGACACTCACCAGCCCGCCTGCGGTCCGGCGGCAATCCAGAAGCCCGCCCAGCGTCTCGATAAGACAGTCCCCGCCCCCGCTCTGCTTCATATACAGGTCCGCCACGCACCGCGTCGCGTTCCCGCAATTCTCGGCCTGCGAAGCATCCGGGTTATAGATACGCATGAACAAATCCGCCCGTTCCGAGGGCTCCAGAATGATCAGCTGGTCGCACCCGACCCCGAAATGGCGGTGGCAAACCTGCCGCACCATCTCGGGCGCAAGCGCAAGCGTCCCGCCCCTTTGGTCGAGAATTACAAAATCGTTGCCCAGCCCATGCATCTTTACAAAATTCATCATAATGCTTGATTTAGCAGATATTTCCGTGCTATGTCACGCCCCATCAACTGGCAGATTTATATGTCAGTGCCCAAGGTCTTTAGGGGACCAGGTACCCCGCAGTCGGCGAAATGACGCTCACTGCGGCGAAAATGTTATTTACGGTTTGAAGGATTATAGCGGTAGAAAATGTTTGAATCGCTGAGCGAAAAACTAGGAAGCGTCTTCACGAAGCTGCGCGGCAAGGCAGCCCTCTCGGAAAACGACGTAATGGCCGTGTCCCGCGAAATCCGCGTGGCGCTGCTGGAGGCCGACGTAGCCCTCCCCGTGGTCAAGGAATTCGTGGCCGGAATCAAGGACAAGGCCGTCGGCCAGCAGGTCATCAAGGGCGTCAACCCCGCCCAGCAGGTCATCAAGATCGTCCACGACGCGCTGGTCGAGATGCTCGGCTCCGACAGCGCGGACCTCAAATTCGGCGCGGCGCCCTGCGCCTACCTGATGGTCGGTCTGCAAGGTTCGGGTAAAACCACCTCCACCGCCAAGATCGCAAAAATCCTGACCGAAAAACGCGGCAAGAAGGTCCTGATGGCCTCGCTGGACGTTTACCGCCCCGCCGCGCAGGACCAGCTTAAAATCCTCGGCGAACAGACGGAAATCGCCACCCTGCCCATCGTCGCGGGCCAGAAGCCGCTCGACATCGCCAAACGCGCAATGGATGTGGGCCGCAAGGAAGGCTACGACGTTGTCATCCTCGATACCGCTGGCCGCCTCTCCATCGATGAGGAGATGATGAAGGAGGCCGAGGCGATCAAGAAATTCGCCAACCCCGTCGAAACACTGCTCATCGCGGACGCCATGACCGGACAGGACGCGGTGAACACCGCCAAAATCTTCGATGACCGCGTGGGCCTGACCGGCATCATGCTGACCCGCGTGGACGGCGACGCAAGAGGCGGCGCGGCTATGTCCATGAAGGCCGTGACCGGAAAACCCGTCAAGCTCATCGGGATGGGCGAGAAATGGACCGAGATCGAGGTCTTCCACCCCAGCCGCATCGCGGGCCGCATCCTCGGCATGGGCGACGTGGTCAGCCTCGTCGAACGCGCCGCCGAAACGGTGGACCGCGCCGAAGCCGCCGACATGGCCCGCAAGTTCAAAAAAGGCCAGATGGATTTCACCGACCTGCTCAAGCAGATCCAGCAAATGAAGAAAATGGGCGGCATGGCCTCCATGATCAAGATGATGCCGGGCCTGAGCACCATGGCCGGAAAACTGGACGCCGCCGGAATGAACGACTCTCTGGTCAAGCGACAGGAGGCGATCATCCTCTCCATGACCCCCAAGGAACGCGCTAAACCCGAACTGCTTAATGCCTCGCGCAAGAAACGCATCGCGGCGGGCTCCGGCACCACGGTGCAGGAAATCAACACTATGGCCCGCCAGCTCAAGCAGATGCAGGTCATGATGAAACGCATGCGCAAGATGGGCAAGGGCCAGATGATGGGCATGATGAAGCAGATGATGGGCGGCAACATGGACGAACTGTCCCTGCTGGCCGAAACGATGGACGCCGACGCGCTGGCCGCTGACATGGCGCACCTCGACGCGCCCTCCGGCGGATCGCCCTTCGCCAAGAACGTCCTTCCCGGCCTCGGCGGCTCCGTAGGACAACCGGGCGGCCTGAAATTGCCGCTGGCGGACAAGGACAAGAATAAAGAAGGCAAGAAATAACCCGCCCTGCCCCGAAACGGGCGCGGCGGAAACTAAACGGTAAATTTTTAAAAATCTGATCTGAAAGAAAAAGGAGAGTAACATGGCACTTGCAATCAGACTGGCGAGAGGCGGACGCAAAAACCGCCCCTTCTATCGTATCGTTGTTGCGGATAAGAGAATGCCGCGCGACGGTCGCTTCATCGAGAAGCTGGGAACCTACGATCCCCTGCTGGGCTCGGACAACGAAAACCGCGTGCGTCTCGTCAAGGACCGCATCGAATACTGGCTGGGACAGGGCGCGAAACCCTCCGAGCGCGTAGCGATCTTCCTCGGCAAGGCCGGCATCATCGAAATGCCCAAGCAGCCCAACCGCCCGAACAAGGCCCAGCAGTCTGAAAAGACCAAGCTGCGCATTGCCGACAAGGCGGAAAAGAAAAAGGCAGCCGCTGAAGCCGCCGCGCAAGCTGCAGCCGCTCCCGCCGAGGCACCCGCCGAAGGCGAAGCCGCAGCCGAATAATCTTTGGCGCTATAACGGGAAACCATCATGGCCAGCCCCAAAACCCCGCCCGCCGGGCAACAGACCAAACGAGTCTGCCTCGGCAGGATCGCTTCGGCGCACGGGGTCAAGGGGCTGGTCAAGCTTTTACCCTATGGCGAAGACGTGAGCCTGCTGGAAACGCTCGGCCCGCTGTATACCGCCGAAGACGGCCCGCAAACCCTCAAAATCAAAATCCACAACACGGCGGGCAAAAACGTGATCGCCGCCGTCGAGGGCTGCGCCGACCGCGATCAGGCGGAAAAACTGCGCGGCACCGAACTCTGGGTTGACCGCGCCGCCTTGCCGGAGATCGAGGACGAAGATGAGTTTTATATAGAGGACCTCATCGGCCTCGAAGTCCGCAACGAAAAGGGCGTTCGCATCGGCAAGGTGAGCGCTGTCGAAAATTTCGGCGGCGGCGATTTGGTGGATGTCAAACCCGATGGCGGCCAGAGCGCCTACGTTCAGTTCCGCAGCGAATTCGTCGGAGACATCAACCTCAACGAAGGCTACTTGGTATTGACGGAAGACGGGCTGGCGGTGCTGGAATGACCGCGCGTTGGCACGTCAATCTACTGACGCTTTTTCCCGAAATGTTCCCCGGCCCGCTGGGTTTATCCCTGAGCGGCAAGGCCCTTGAAAACGGCATCTGGAGTTTTATCGCATTAAATATTCGCGACTTCGCGGAAGGCGTCCACAAAAGCGTAGACGACACACCCTACGGCGGCGGCGCGGGCATGGTCATGCGCCCGGACATCATCGAAAAGGCCACCCTCTCGATTGCTAACCCGGGCCGAAAAATCTATCTCAGCCCGCGCGGCAAGCCATTAACGCAGCCTCTGGCGCAAGAATTGGCCAAAGAACCAACGCTCACCCTCCTCTGCGGCCGTTATGAGGGCGTAGACCAGCGGGTTCTGGATTCGCAAGACTTCGAGGAAATCAGCATCGGCGATTATGTCCTCTCCGGCGGCGAACCCGCCGCCATGATCCTCATGGATGCCTGCATCCGCCTCCTGCCCGGCGTTCTGGGCAACGACGAAACGGTCAGCGAGGAAAGCTTCACCTCAGGACTGCTCGAATACCCCCATTATACCCGCCCCGCCCTCTGGACGGACGCCGACGGCCAGACCCGCGAAGTGCCCGAAACCCTGACCTCCGGCAACCACGCCAAAATCGCCGCATGGCGCACCGAAAGGGCCGAATCCATAACCAAAACCCGCCGCCCCGACCTCTGGAGCCACTACGAAGCCGCCCGCCCGCCGGGGAAAAAGCCCAAAAAATAGCTTGTTTTCAAAGCACAAATACTATAAAAAGGCCCAAATTTTGATTAACCCATGAAAAAGACAAACGAACCGCCGGTTCTTTAGAAATATAAAGAGCTGATACCGGGTTCATACAAGGGACAAGACGATGAACACACTGCAAAAATTCGAGGCCAAGCAGCTTGAAAAAGCGCAGGCCGCAAAACAAATGCCCGACTTCGGTCCCGGCGACACCCTCAAGGTGAACGTCAAGATCCGCGAAGGTAACCGCGAACGCGTTCAGGCCTATGAGGGCGTATGTATTTCCCGTTCCGGCAAGGGCGTCAACGAAAGCTTCACCGTCCGCAAGATCAGCTACGGCGAAGGCGTCGAGCGCGTATTCCCGCTCTGGAGTCCCCGTATCGACAGCATCGAACTGGTCCGTCGCGGTTCCGTAAGACGCGCGAAACTCTACTACCTGCGCGACCTGCGCGGTAAGAAGGCCCGGATCTCCGAGCGCACCACCGGCTACGGCATGGAAAAGGCCGCCGAGGAACCCGCTGCTGCGGCAGCCGCTCCCAAGGCTGAGAAAAAGGAAAAGGCCCCCAAAAAGGCCGCCAAGAAGAAGGCCGCTGAATAAGCGCCTCTGTCAGGCAGAAAAACAAAAACCCTTCCACGCGGAAGGGTTTTTTTTTATGGCGTCGCCCCGAAAGCTTTTAGCAACGGCTGATCTTCGCGCGCAAATGCACCGGCTTGCCGGAATAGTGATCCGCCGAAAGCAGAACCTCCGCGCACGAACCGAACGCCTCGGCCATATCCTCGGGCGCCTGCGCGATAAAAATCAGGCTCTCATGCAAAACGGCGTGAAGTTCGCGCGTCTCCGGATGGAACAAAATCGTCTCCGCCCGCACATAGGAAGGATCAAAAAACCGGATACACGGCGCCCCCGCCTCGCCCCGGTCGAAGGACGCATTGACTCCCGAAGGGATGAAGGTTGCGGTTTCCATGGATTGCCCCTGTCTGTTGCACTGCACAAGCCAGTATACATGCACACAGATTGCCAATTCGTTAAGGCAAAAGACACAATGATTTCAATAGCATGATAACAAAAACGAGCGCAACCCAAACCCGGCATTTGCGAATTTCTCTCAAATAGGCTAAACGGAAGGATTATATTGCGTCAAAACGCAGGAAAACGAAGGATTCAAAAGGCTCCATGAAACCAAGGACCCTCTACGACAAGATCTGGGACGAACATGTCATCGACCGTTCGGAAGACGGCACCTGCCTGATTTATATCGACCGCCATCTCGTGCATGAGGTAACCTCGCCGCAGGCCTTCGAGGGATTGCGCATGACGGGCCGCAAGGTCCGCCGCCCTGAGGCCACGCTGGCCGTGATGGACCATAATGTCCCCACGACCGACCGCACCCAGCCGATCGTCGAGGAGGAAAGCCGGATTCAGGTCGATACCCTGCGCGAGAACTGCAAGGAATTCGGCGTCCAGCTTTTCGACCTGACCGATGTGCGTCAGGGCATCGTGCATATCATCGGCCCCGAGCAGGGCTTCACCCAGCCCGGCATGACCATCGTCTGCGGTGATTCCCACACCAGCACCCACGGCGCATTCGGCGCGCTCGCCTTCGGAATTGGAACATCGGAGGTCGAGCACGTTTTGGCCACGCAGACCCTGATCCAGAAAAAAAGCAAGAATATGCGCATCTCCGTGAACGGCAAACTCTCCCCGGGCGTGACCGCCAAGGATATGATCCTCGCCATCATCGGCGAGATCGGCACGGCGGGCGGCAACGGTTACGTCATCGAATACGCAGGCGAGGCCGTCCGCGCCCTCTCCATGGAGGGCCGCATGACCATGTGCAATATGTCGATCGAGGGCGGCGCGCGCGCGGGCCTGATCGCCGCCGACGAAACGACCTTCGCCTACATCAAGGGCCGCCCGCTGGCCCCAAAGGCCGGACACTGGGACAAGGCCGTCTCCTACTGGAAGACCTTTTTCAGCGACGACGGCGCAGAGTACGACAAGGAAGTCGCGCTGAAGGCCGAAGACATCCCTCCAATTGTGACATGGGGCACCACGCCCGAGGATGTCGTGCCGATCACGGGCACGGTGCCCTCGCCCGCCGACTTCACAGACCCGAACAAAAAGGCCTCCGTCGAGCGGATGCTGGCCTATATGGGCCTGACGCCCGGCACAAAAATGACGGACATTCCGGTCGATAAGGTGTTCATCGGCTCCTGTACCAACGCGCGGATCGAGGATCTGCGCGAAGTGGCTAAAGTCGTGGAAGGCAAAAAGGTCGCCGCCACCGTCGAGGCCATGGTCGTTCCCGGCTCCGGCCTTGTGAAAAAACAAGCCGAGGAAGAAGGCATCGCCGCGATCCTGATCGAGGCGGGATTCGACTGGCGCGAACCCGGCTGCTCGATGTGTCTGGGCATGAACCCCGACCAGCTCAAGCCCGGCGAGCGCTGCGCCTCCACTTCCAACCGCAATTTCGAGGGCCGTCAGGGCCGGGGCGGACGCACGCACCTGCTCTCGCCCGCAATGGCCGCCGCCGCCGCAATCACAGGAAAACTGACCGACGTCAGGGAATTATAAAAAAACAGGGAGCCTAAAATGCCTTATCAAAACTACGGCAAACGCAAATTTTACCTTCTCGAAGGCCACAGCCGCGAACTCGCGGAACGCGTCGAATTATTCGTTAATGGCGGCCCGAAGATGAACTCCGACGAACTCGCCGACGCCCAGCACAATCTCGGCCTCTTCACCGGCGCGCCGATTGGCTTCCCGGCGCAGGGCGGCGTGCAATATTACGCAATCTGCCCGGCCTTGCACCGCTCGCAGCACGAACCGGAGAATTATTACCTGCGCGTCCCCGTCAGCGATATCGATGGTAAGCACGTCACGCCGCACAACGCGGTCGAGATCACCGACGAGACCCGGCTGAGACGGCTCGATACGCTCTTTGCCGAAGGCGCGGATATGATCTTCACGCATCAGCACAGCCAGGGCCCGTTCATCCTGCCCGCGAAAACCGCGCGGGATTCCGGCCACGACGACGGCCCCGGAATGTGACCGTGTACCGTTGCGGGAATCATCGCGTTCCCCTAGAATCCCCGCGATGATGAACGCAGACACGCAGCGCTGGCCCGACTCATTCGATTTCCGAAAGGATCTTCTGTGCCAGACGCGCTTCAAACCCTATATCCTCAAACAGCTCGACCTGCTGGCCGCCTACGACGCGAAACGCCCGGCGGGCAGCACCTACATCTTCCACGAACATGCCCGCAGGGTCGCGCAGGACGTAAAAAACACCTGCTTGTATTTAAATCTGGGGGAAACCGTCGCCGAAAACATGTACTGGGCTGTCCTGATCCATGACATCGGCAAGATGCAGTTCCCGCCCGAGATCTGGGATTCGGACGAAAAACCCTCTGACAACATAAAGGCGTACAGGCGTACGCACACGGAAAAGGGCGCGAAACAATTCGAGAAGGATTTCGGCGACACCGATCACCCCTTCAAACGTCTGGCCGCTGAGATCATGCGCCTGCACCACGAACAGATGGACGGCAAGGGCCCGAACGGTACCCCCGGAACCGCCCTGTCCGCGCCCGTCCGCCTGGCCGCAATCGTGGAGGCTTACGATGGCTGGTCCATCCCCCGCCCCCACTTCGACGGGCGGGACACCAGCCCCCCGGCGGTTATCCAGCGCATACGCACCGAAAAAGCGCATATGTTCGACCTCGAACTGCTTGAATCGTTTGCGGAAATGAAGCTCTCCTTGTATAAATAGCCGTCTTCGGAAACAAAAAAGAATACAAGGACGTGATGGAACCGTTTTCCAAACTCTCCGGCACAGCCGCGCCGCTGGATATGATCAATATCGACACCGATATCATCATCCCCAAGCAATTCCTGAAAACCGTAAAACGCACCGGGCTCGGCGTCAGCGCCTTTTATAACCTGCGCTATGACGACAACGGCAAGGAAAACCCGGATTTCGTGCTGAACAAACCCGAATACCGCAACGCGCAAATCCTCATCACCGGGGAGAATTTCGGCTGCGGCTCCTCGCGCGAACATGCCCCGTGGGCCATTCTGGATATGGGCATCCGCTGCATTATCGCGTCCAGCTACGCCGATATCTTTTATAACAACAGCTTCAAGAACGGCATCCTGCCCGTCATCCTGCCGCAGGAACAGGTGGACCAGCTGATGCAAGAGGCCAAAGACCACCCCGAAGTCACCCTCGAAGTCGATCTGGAAAAACAGACCGTCACGCGCGGCAATAAATTCTCCTTCAGCTTCGAGATCGACCCCTTCCGCAAGCGCTGTCTGCTCAACGGGCTGGACGATATCGGCTTGACCCTGGAAAAAAATAGCAAGATCGGCAGCTTCGAACAAAAACGCGCCGCCGAAAAACCGTGGCTTTGATTAAGATGAAAACGATAGCCCCCTTCTGCACAGCCTTAATCTCCTTGCTTTGTTACTCGACAGGGGCGCTTGCTGGCGGATCGGCGGAGAAAGTCATCATTCTCTCGTTTCAAAAAATTAATCCAACTGACTATGTGTTAGTCCTTGCCCCGATAGAAAAGCCGACAGAATACTTCATCGAAGGATGCAAGACTTTTGTGGTGCTCGGCACTTACGCAAGTCTGGACGGCCAGTGGCCCTTTTTTGACAAAAGCCAAGTAACACGTGAGGAGCATCTAACTTCAATGAGTTTTATTGAGGAAAAAAGCAACACCAATAAAGAGCTGTACTTCGGATATACGGGGAGCGGATTTAAGCCTGTCAGCACAAATAATAAATGTGTGGTCAACAGTCGGGCGCTGCAAAAAAGCGAAGATATGATTTTATCTTATTACCATAAAGTATAAAACAAACTAAAAGGCTTAAAACCATGACCTTCAATCTTCACATCCTCCCCGGCGACGGCATCGGCCCCGAAGTGATGGCCGAGGTCGAAAAACTCGTGAAATGGCTCAACGCCAAGACGGATATCAAAATCAAAACCGTGCAGGGTCTTGTTGGCGGCGCCTCCATCGACGCGTACGGCAAACCCTTGACCGCCGAAACGCTGGACGCCTGTAAAAAATCCGACGCCGTCCTGCTCGGCGCGGTCGGCGGCCCGAAATGGGACAAGGTAGACTACGCCATCCGCCCCGAAGCCGGACTGCTTGGGCTTAGAAAGGAACTCGACCTGTTCGCCAACCTGCGCCCCGCGCTCGTCTTCGACGCGCTCATCGACGCGTCCACCCTGAAGCCTGAAATCGTGCGAGGCCTCGATATCCTGATCGTCCGCGAACTCACGGGCGGCGTCTATTTCGGCGAGCCGCGCGGCATCGAGGATCTCGGCAACGGCAAGCGCCGGGGCGTGAACACGCAAGTCTACACCACTGACGAGATCCTCCGCGTTGGCCGCGTCGCCTTTGAACTGGCCCGCAAGCGCCGGAACAAGGTCACTTCCTGCGAAAAGGCCAACGTCATGGAATCCGGTAAACTCTGGCGTGAAGAGATCACAAAACTCCACGCTGCAGAATACGCCGACGTGGAACTCGAACACATGTACGCCGACAATTGCGCGATGCAGCTCCTGCGCCGCCCCTCACAATTCGACGTGATCGTCACCGACAACCTCTTCGGCGATATTCTCTCCGACGAGGCCGCGATGCTGACCGGCTCGCTGGGCATGCTCCCCTCCGCCTCTCTCGGTGTGAAGGGCTCAACCGCGCTTTACGAACCCGTGCACGGCTCCGCTCCCGACATCGCGGGCCAGGGCAAGGCGAACCCGCTGGCCACGATCCTCAGCTTCGCCATGTGTCTGCGCTATTCCTTCGACCGGGGCGATCTGGCCGGAATGATCGAAAGCGCCGTCCAGAAAATCCTTGATGGCGGCACAAGAACCCCCGACATCATGGCCCCCGGCTGCAAGGAGACCTCGACAGCCGGAATGGGAGATGCTTTAATATCCGAACTGGATAAATCGGTGGCCTTAAAGGGTGTGGCATGATCACGGTCATTCTTGCGCTGTATTTCATGGGCTTCGTTTCTCAGGAAACGGCGGTGACGTTCTTGTACGTCGTGGGTGTCTCGCTGATCGTTGCGGAAATCGGGGTGGTGTCGTTCGGCCTGCTAGCCTTCAATGGCCTCATCGCCCTGTTCGCCGCCTACAGCATCCAGGTGGGGCAAGTTCTTCTGTTCGGCATCCCCGTGGACTGGAACATCGTCTTCGGCATCGGGTTTGTCGAATTTGCCTGTATAGTCTGCGTAATTGCGGTACACGCGCACCTGCGCAATCTCAAGACGGCGACCGGAACCGAGGGCATGATCGGGGCCAAAGCCGTAGTTCTTGACTGGAACGGCAAAAGGGGCCAGATCCGCTTTGACGGCGAAATATGGAAAGCTTCGTCCACACACCGTCTTGATTTATCGCCGAACGACGAAGTCACGATTGATGCGGTTGAAAAACTGCAGGTCATCGTCAGAGCTTAATAAGAATTCTGTTTAAACCTATATAACCCAAGGAGTTTTTAAATGTTGGCAACCTTCTTTGCACCCTTGCTGGTGGTGATCGTGATCCTTCTGATCGCCTCCGTCCGCATCGTTCAAGAATATGAACGCGGCGTAATCTATACCCTCGGCCGCTTCACCAGCACCCGCGGCCCGGGCGTACAGATCATCGTTCCGGGCTTCCAGCGCGTCCTGCTGGTCGATATGCGGATCAGAACCGAGGACATCCCCTCACAGGACATTATCTCACGCGATAACGTCTCAGTTAAGGTCAACGCGGTTGTTTACTACCGTGTGGTTGACCCCGGCTACGCCATCAACAAGGTCGAAGATTTCGTGATCGCGACCAGCCAGCTGGCCCAAACCACTCTGCGCTCCGTTCTTGGCAAGCACGATCTTGACGACATGCTCGGCAAGCGCGACCAGCTGAACAAGGACATTCAGGAGATTCTGGATCACCAGACCGAAGGCTGGGGCATCAAGATCACGAATGTCGAGATCAAAAACGTCGATATCGACCCCACCATGATCCGCGCCATTGCCAAACAGGCGGAGGCCGAGCGGGAACGCCGAGCCAAGATCATCAACGCCGAAGGGGAACTGCAGGCCGCCAAGCAGCTCGACGAAGCCGCGACCATCCTCGCCCAGCGCCCGGAAACGATGCAGCTCCGTTATCTGGGAACCATGAGCGAGTTTACGAGCGCCAAGGGCAACACGATCATCCTGCCCATTCCGCTCGACATGCTGGGCGGACTGAAATCGATTGCAAACGCGATAAAGCCAAAGACCTAGGTACATCGCGATAAAATAAAAAAAGGAGCCTGATTTCTCAGGCTCCTTCGTGTTTTCAGTATCTCAATTAAGTTAGCAAGAATTAACCCTGGATCCGGATGGCAAGGTTGCAAAGCTGGTCTTGGTCGTCTTCGTTGTAGTTGTTACCGTCGCGGCAAGCGGCAGTGGTCTCGGAAACAACGGAGCCAGATACGGAACGCCCATCATCCATCTTCCGGTCGATCCGTGCGGCCTGAGACGGGGTCAAAACGCCCGTACCGTTAGCAACAGCAGCCAATTGGCCGGTCAGAACGATATAGTGTCCGGGACGCATTTCAGCAGCCGTAAAGCCCGTAATACCGGTGCTGGTATGTCCTACCATGTAACCGCCGCCGATCTCGGCAACCGGAACGGCCGCGCCGAACGAAAGGGTCGCCGAACCGTCAAAGCCAGTGATCAGATCGGTCACGCGCATATGGTTCCAGAAAAACGCGCCTTCGTTAGCAAGCGTTGGAACCGCCCCAACGTTCACGTCGATACGGGCATCGCCGTCGCCGTCATCGCAAGGGTTAGCGTTACAGTTTATAAGACGGGTAGACGCGTTCGCCATGTCGCCGGGGAAAGCATCATACTGATCCCGGAATGTGGAAGCCGCAGCCTCGATCCCCTTCATCTGGGCGACCGTGGCCGTGATCTGCGCGTTGGAAATCATTTCCTGCCCTTTGAGGATACCCCCGATAAGCAGGCCGATAATAATCATAACCACCGCCAATTCGACAAGGGTAAAACCCTTTTCGCCCTGGGCGGATTCGTGCATGTAAGTTGTCATAACTCAAGTCTCCTAAGTCGTGAAAAAGATGTAAATTTTTGTTTGAGATAAAGAAGAACGCGCCGAACGGCACCCGCGAATCATATCGCTCTTCCCCAAACCAAACAAGTCCCAATGTGATCAGCTTGTGGGAAATCGTTAAAGAAAAACTTAAAAAAGAAGGGTAAAATCCTCACTTAATCAAAATGATAAGTCACGAAAACGGAGGTGAACAAAACCCCTGTTTTGTTAAGCTTCACTTAATCATGTTCTTGCGGTACTCGCTGGGGCTTTTACCTGTCAACTCCTTGAAAACCCTGTTAAATGAGGGCAGAGAGTTAAACCCGACCTCCTGCGACACAGTTTTAATATTCGCATCGGTTTCAAGTAAAAGCCTCTTGGCGTCCTCGATACGCCGTTCGTTAAGAAGCTGCGGGAACGATTTGTTGAAAAAAGTTCCGATGACGCGCGTGACGGTCGCCTCCGGAACCCCCAATTCACGGGCAAGATCGGACCGCGAATAGGTGTTTTCATGATAAACCTTGTCCAGATCGAGCAAAGAGGTGATCCGGTCCGCCAGAACCTGATCCCCGGACGAGGGATTTTCGTCCTTTTTCTTGACCACTGTGATCGCCAAAGCCTGCGGATAAATCCGAAACAGGCTGGTCGTGACCAGGTAAATGAACGAAAGCCCGATCAGTGTCCGTACGATCCCCGCCCCCTCATCCAGATGATCGCCGCCGAACCGAAGCCCCATAGCCGCAAGAAAGAAAATATTAACAAGAACCATGGAAAGGATGAGCCAGTAACGCTCCTTTCCGGCCTTTTGCTTCTGAAGCTCCGCAAACATGCCCCGGTGCGTCCAGATCACAAGCAAACTGGCCGCTCCGGCGATCAGCCCGGTAATATCAAGCCACTCCCAAAGCGTCGGACACTCGATAAGAACCGCACATTCCTTGGCTTGGCCGGCCATAAAAAATGAAAACCCCAGCGCAACCGGAATCAGCAGCAAAACCGCGCAATCCGAAAGACTGGGCAGCTTGGAAATCTGGGCGATCTGAATAATAACGAGAACGCTCAAAGGCGGCCCGTAGAACCAGGCCCCCCACCGCAAAAGATCGTAATAAGGAGTCAGTTCGCCAATGTAAGAACGCGCGAAATCCAGAAAAAACGCGCTTCCAAGAACAAGAAAATAGACCAGAGGCAACGCGACGCGGGCGGCGTTCCCGGCTCTAAAAATAACATAAACAAGGATATAGACGCACTGAAACACCCCGATCAGGGACAGCATCTCCGGAATGGTAAAGCGTAATGGCTCCATGTCGCCACAATACCTGTTCGGATGAATTTAATTAAGGGATATCTTTACACAGAGGGTTTAATTCCGCCTCGTTTTGATCGAGGATTTTCTCACAAATATACCACCGCAGAAAATTGGCCTCGTTGGGCGCAAGCTTCTCGGGATCGGTCTTAAGCATTTCGAGTAAAAGCGCGTAAGCCGCATCTTTCTTTCCTTGTGTATTCATGATGAAAGCCGGCATCTGCCGTGTCCAGCTCGGCATGTTGGGGTTGTTTACGCGTGAGAGCCTCTGAGCCAGCGAAAGCGCTGTCTCCTGATCCTGCAATTCGAACCGCGCCAGATAGACCGCATGAGCCAGAAAACGCCATTTTTCACCCTCGGATCGGCTGCCGACCTGCACGAGGTAGTCCAGAACGGGCCTGAACTTTTCGGGCTCCTGCACCCCGCCGAAATAGAAGGCTGCCAGGTAAGGCACATAATTAGAGACCGGGTCCAGCGCATCAACAAGGAAAAACCACTTCACCAGCTCTTCGTAATTATAATCTTTCAGGGAAACCGTCCGCCCGCCCGAGTCGCCCATATTCTGGATCATGAGCCCCACAGAACGATAGGAAAGCTGAGAATCGCCGAGCCCATAAGAAGCCGCAAAACGCGGGTCGGGCGCAGGCGGGACATTAAGCCACTTGGCCTGTTGTCCCCTCACCGCAAACCACAGCGCGATGTTAAAAACCAGGATAAGGAAAAGAAGACCCTTAACGACCCGCTCACCGGACTTTAATCCGCCCTGCGCCACAACTAAAACTGCCTTTTCATAAGATCAAGAAGAGCGGCCAAGGTCACCAGCATGCTAAAAAGGATCCCTTGAACAACGACAAAACCGATCCCGACGCCCTCACCCAGACCATAGATAAGCCAGGAGGTCTGCCCCATCAGATCGAGCCTTGGTGTTACAACTGAGACAAACTGCACGGCCATCGCCATCGGCCCGGTATCCACGACAAGACTGGAATCGACGATCCCCAGCAACTGCCCCATCATCCGGGCAAGAACATAAAACGCCAGCGTGGACATAGCCGCGCTGGTGGCGCTGGACATATACATCGCAAAAAACAGCGCCGTATTGACCATGATAATATTCTCGACAACGATACTCGCGACCCACAAAACCTGGCCCGAGCCGAAAAGATGCGGCCCGGAGGCAAATACGCATAAGCCGATAGCCAGACTGAGTATCAAGGCGATGAGAGAGAAAGCAGCAGCGTAGGAATAAATAAAGGCTGTGCGGCTAATCGGGCGAGAGAGTATAAACTCAACGTCCTTGCCGTCAAAAGAACGCCGAACGAAAAAAACAACAAACAGAACCAACCCCAGAACGCCAGCAAGACGCAAACCGCCGGCCGCGAAGACCAGAGCGAAACGGTCCTTTTCAATAACCGCAGCCGATCCAAGGAAGAAAGAGAGGCTGCACCCAAGGAGAAGCAAGACAAGAAGCGTAACGATCAACTTGTCCCGCACGGCACCCATCAGAACATACTTGACCAATGGATACGACATGGAAGCTCCTTTTTACCCAAAGCGACTAGAGCGGCGTTGCTTGTTTTCTCACAGTTTGAGGGGACGGCGGTCTCCCGAGAAAGCCTTGTAAAGGTCGCGATCAGTCGGGTGGATAGAATCTTCAGGTGTCTGCAAAATAGTCGCCTTAAGGAAGATCACAAGCTCAGACTTCTGAACGATATCTCTTTTCTTCCGGAACAGACTGCCGACAATAGGGGTCTCACCCAAGACCGGTACGGCTTGCTGCAAATTGTCCGAACGATCCTGCAAAAGACCACCCATCACGATCGGCTGCCCCGTACGAACTTTTACGACCGTATCGACTTCCTGAACGTTAATTTCCGGAATTTCCGAAACGATATCCTCGGCCCCGACGATAGAGGCCGCGACGAACCCGACGGCGGGGTCATTGACGGTACCGACAACGCGTGTAACGGTCGGACGCAAAGCCAGAGAAACGGTCCCGTTCTCCAGATCAATCGAGGGAAGGACGTTGACAAGAACGCCCTCAGGAACGCTGCGAACTTCCGAGTCGACTTCGACAGAGGTCACGCCTTCATCCGTTGTCGAATCGATATCGATTTCGAAAAAGACACGGTTGGTAGCAACGTTCAGAACTGCCGACTGGTTATTGAGAACCGTCAGACGCGGACTGGCCAGGGCACGCACGGTGCCAAAGCCGGATATAGCCTGAAGCAGCGCCTGCACATCATTCCCGGCATATCCAACAACCACGTTGGAGGTTAGACCCAACTGGGTACTCGCAGGAGCCGTAAAGATGGCCCCCCCCGGGTTACCGGCAAGCGAATTAAGAGCCGTCACGCCAGCACTACTCAAAAAGCCTGCGGAACCTTCTCCGCTGGATAATCCCAGAACGCCCCAGTCAATCCCAGTAATGTATTCATCATTCAGGTCAACTTCAAAGATTTTAGCTTCGATCAGCACCTGAGACGTTACGGATCTGCGCAACACACGCAAATACTCCGCAACCTCCTTATGCTGCTTTTCGGTTGCGAAGACGTTGATAATACCGGCCTGCTTGTTGAGGGCAAAACTGGATACGGGCCCTTCATCTTCGCCGCTATTACCCGAAGAGGAAGAAGATGCATCGTCAACCGGAAGAGAGTCTACGCGAAGGACAGCCTGAGGCGGCTGAACCTGCACCGGCTGCCCATCGGCGGAAGGAGGCGCGACCGCCTGCACTTCCGGATTTTGCTCAACCGCAGTAATTCGCGGATCCGCTTGAGTTTTCAAACCGCCAGTCGTAGGCCCGCCCAAGAACTGAGCCATATTCAACTCAAGCTCGGCCCAAAAATCGGCCACGCTTTCAGAAGACGCCGTAAATACGGAACCCGCGTCGGCACCCTCCCCGCTTACGACGGAGACGTTCGTGCTCACGGAACTGGTATTGCGCCTCAGATAGCTCAAATAGTCGAACTTGTAAGTCTTGTTATAGGGCGTATCCAGCTCAACACGCAGGTGCTCACCCTCAAACTTGTAGCGCAAACCCGCAATATTCGAAATCCGCTCGATAACTTCGTCGAAAGGGCGGTTCCGGGCAGTAAAAATAATGGACCCGCGAATATTTGGGTCAAGCTCAAGATCGTAATCGGCCTGCTCCGAAAGCTCAAAAAGAATGTCGCGCACAGGAACAGATTGATTCACTGAAACCGAAACCAGCGGCATGGGCTTCATCCCGGCAGTCTGCGTGGATACATAAGGCTGAAGCGAAGGAATCGCGGCCATACCCTTCTCGCCTTTATCCTCGCCGGTATCCGGCAAACGCTCAGCCAAACCATCTCGGAAATCCTGAATTTCCATGTTGGAGCCGCGGTCAGGTTTCTGATAATTCGCGGCCAGATCGCAGCCCGAAAGCAGCAAAACCGCCCCGGCACATAGCAAAAACCCTTGGATGCCAGAACGACCCATGCTTTTCATTGAACGCTTCCCTATACGCATTGACAGTAAACTCCCTCGGACTGAGGCAAAGAAATTAATAACGAAACGAGCGCAGGCCAGAACAGGCCCGCTGATTCTCATTCCCCTAACTACACCATATCAGCGGTTTTTGAGCAATAGCCGCAAGATACGTGACGGAAAAAAGACCCGTTACTGTGCATAACTTTTGGGTTTTAATCGCTGAAAGACAGCAAAGACGTATCAACAGCATCCAGAGCGTTCTTGCTGCCGCGCGAAGTGTTGACCAGCTTGAATTGTTGGACCTTGATCTTCATGTCCGAAGGCTTGTCGGAGTTGGAGATCGCCGTATCCTCGGTAATCAACCCCTCTTGGAACAGCTTCATCAGCGACTGGTCAAAGGTACACATGCCGATGGAATTGTTCTGCTCCATGACGTCATGAATCTTGCCAATTTCGCCTTTTAAGACGAGTTCACGCACCAACCCCTGATTGAGCATAACTTCGATGGCCGGCGCCATCCCCTTGCCCGTGCTGGGAAGGAGCCGCTGCGAAATGATACCCTTCAGATTCATCGACAGGTTAAGCCGGATCTGGTTGTGGTAATCCTCGGGGAACAGGTTCACGATCCGCTCGATCGCCTGATAGGAGTTGTTGGTGTGGATCGTCGCAAGACAAAGGTGCCCCGTCTCCGCGATGGACAGCGCCTGCTCCATGACGGCCCTGTCGCGCACCTCACCCACGAGAATGACGTCGGGCCGCTGCCGCAGGGAGTTTTTCATAGCCGTGGCAAACGATTCCGTATCCACGCCCACCTCACGCTGCGTAACAACGCAGCCCTTATGTTCGTGGAAGAACTCGATCGGATCTTCAATCGTGATGATATGCCCCTGGCTGTTACGGTTGCGTTGGTCGATCATCGCCGCCAGCGTCGTGGACTTACCCGAACCGGTCATCCCGGTGACAAGCAGCAAACCGCGCTTTTCCATGGCCAGAACTTCAAGAATTTTTGGCAGCCGCAGGTCGGCGAAACTCGGAATTTCAGAAGTGATCCGCCGAATGACCAGCGCCGGAAACTGCCGCTGCCGCATGACGTTGATCCGAAAGCGCCCGTGCCCGCCCATATCCAGCGCCGTGTTCAACTCCATATGCGCTTCGAAATCGCGCTTTTGGCGGTTGGTCAGCATGGAATTGAGAATGTCGTTGATATCGTCGGGCGTCAGCACCTCCTCGGCCAGCTTGATCAGCCCCTTGTCGCCGCGCAGAGACGGCGGAAACCCTACGGTCAGATACATGTCCGCCGCGCGAGTCTCGTTCATGGCGTTGAGATAAGTGAAAATCAGTGGCGCGGTCAAAACGAATACCCTTCATCGCCGGACTTCCCACCCGCCGCACC
Organism: Alphaproteobacteria bacterium; assembly: GCA_023384135.1. Lineage (GTDB taxonomy): Bacteria > Pseudomonadota > Alphaproteobacteria > Micavibrionales > Micavibrionaceae > JAGNKE01. The sequence goes on from JAHDXS010000001.1 coordinate 640,790, forward strand.
CCCGCGGCTCGTTTTTTGCGGAACGATGTCGTAGTCCGTTTCCATCTCATCGTCCACCATTTTCCGCCCGCCAAGTGCTCCGGCGGCGTAATCTTCATCCGGTCCCTCTTCCGAGTCCGTGGATTTAAGCAGAACCCGGCGCGCCTCATCCTTATTGATGATCCCGGCTTCAAGCAGGCTCTTGACCGCATCCTCCATCGTCGTCATGCCGTAACGCGATCCGGTCTGCATCATCGAATACATCTGCGGAATCTGGTTTTCGCGGATCAGGTTGCGCACAGCGCTGGTTCCCACCAGAACCTCATAGGCGCCCACGCGCCCCCCGCCCTCGGCCCGGCGCAAAAGAGTCTGCGCGACAACGCCTTGAAGCGAGCTGGACAACATCGCCCGCACCATCTCCTTATCACCCGAGGGAAACACGTCGATGATACGGTCGATGGTCTTGGCCGCAGTGTTAGAGTGAAGGGTTCCGAAGACAAGGTGCCCCGTTTCCGCGGCGGTCAGAGCCAGAGAAATCGTTTCATGATCGCGCATCTCCCCGACGAGGATCACGTCCGGGTCTTCCCGCAAAGAGCTTTTCAGAGCGCGCGCGAAGCTTTTCGTATCCGTTCCCACCTCCCGGTGGTTGATCAGGGACTTCTTCGATGTATGGAAAAATTCCACCGGATCCTCGATCGTCAGGATGTGCTTACCGTGGTGGATGTTGATATGGTTGATCATCGAAGCCAGTGTCGTGGACTTACCCGAACCCGTCGGCCCCGTCACAAGGACGATCCCCTTTTCAAGCTCGGCGAACCGCCGCATGATGGGCGGCAGGTCGAGCTGCTCCATCGTCGGAATTTCGGTCGGAATGGTCCGAAAAACCGCCGCCGCGCCCAGGCGCGTCGTAAAACCGTTGACCCGGAACCGCGCCTTTTCACCCAGCGCGATCGCGAAGTCCAGCTCCATATTTTTTTCGTATTCCGCGCGCTGATCTTCCGCCATGATCGAATAAAGCATCGTGCGGATATCGTCGCTGCCCAGCGCATCGGATTTAACGCGCTTCATCTGGCCGCTGACGCGGATGATCGGAGGGCTTCCGGCGCTTAAATGTAAGTCCGAGGCCCGGTTCTGCATGGTAAATGCGAGTAATTGCGTAAGATCCAAGGCTGCGCTCCCTAAGGCTGTGTGGATACCCCGTGGTACCGTTTTAACCGAACTTTATAAAAGGAAAGTAAATACAGGCAGATTTTTAAGAATATTTAGCTTTATATTATTCACTTCAAAACAGGCCCCTGCAAGAGAAGAAGAACAAACATCGCGGCGATCAGCGCTGGACCGAAGGGAAACTGCCGCTTTTTCACGACCATCCGCCAGAAAACAGCCATCACTACGCCGACGACGCCAGTTATTATGAAAAACAAAGGCAGGGAAGATAAACCGAGCCACAATCCCACTACGAGGAAAAACTTGACGTCCCCTCGCCCCAAAGCCTCCCGTCCGACCGCAAAACTGATGCTGTGCCTGAGTGCGAGCGCGATAAATCCGAATACGACCGAACCGAAGATATATGGCACCACGATATCCGCCGCAGCAAGAAAATATCCGGAAAAAGAAAAATAAACCAGACGCACAAAACCTATGGCAAAACATATAAAAACAAGCTGGTTGGGAAGGATCATCTTCTGAAAATCGATCACGGTAAGCGCCGCAAGAAAAGGCAGACATGCATAAATGAACGCCGCTTCCGTACTAAACCCAAACTGCCTGTATACAAGTAAACAGGCCCCAACAACGCACAACTCGATAAGCGGATAAATCCACGAAACGCCCTTCCCGCAGTGACGGCAGCGCCCACGGCTAAACAGCCAAGAAAGAACAGGAACAAGGTCAAGAGGCGTCAAAGCCGACTTGCAAGACGTGCAGGAAGATCGAGTGAGAACCCAGTTCTGCTTGCGCGGCACACGATAGACAAGAGCGGTCGTAAAGCTGCCAAAAACAAGCCCAAGAAAAACGGCAGCCGCAAGCTCAGGTAAATTCATGGGCATACGACCGTGTCTCCGCTATGCGGTTATCGGATATTCGCCAGCCTCTCGTAGATGGCATCTCGCGGCACAGAGCGCCCGGAACCATAAACAGTGTCTACTTCAAGCGCCTGCTCATAGTAACTGATGGCCGTCGAAGTTTGTCCAACACGGTCGGCGATCACGGCCATGTTAAAAATGTGACTGGCGTTGTTCGGCTCCATACTGGCCGCAACGCCTAAATGCTTGAGGGCAGACTCGAAATCGCCGACATTAGCCTCTGTTACGGCAAGCTGGGCGACAACCCCTACATGGGTAGGATGCTGCTCCCGCAACTCGATAAGGCGGCGCAAGGCAATAGATGGATATTTAGTCGCGAGAAGGCCAAGCATATTGACCTTAACATCGACATTCCGGGGATCCAGAGCCTCAAGCTCCTCGTAAGCCCTCATGGCCTCGTCAAACTGACCAAGATTCTGAAAGGCGACCGCACGCCCCATAAGGACACGCGGATCGCGCCTGTTCGTCGCATAAAGCGCGCCAAACATCTCAAGCGCCGAGTCGTTTAAACCCAGGGAAAGCGCACGCTCCGCCGAAACCAGCTGTGAAGAAACAGCGTCAGGTCCGGCATTCTTGCGCACAGTAATAAGTTTAGAAGCGGGCTGAAGTGCGGGATTGACACGCTTGGGGCCCTGCTTGCTCATTTCGCCTTGAGGTACCAGCGCCTCCGCATCAAAGAACGCATCACTGCCGATATCCGGAACATCCTGATCTGCCCCCGAATGAACGGCTGAGGGTCCGGAAATCACGACATCGCCTTCATCATCGGAGGGGGCGGCCTTATCAAGACCGCTCGAAGGATCACTCAACGAATCATCCGGCGGCGCGTCCTGACCATCATCGACGACGACCGCAACATTCTGCGCGAGAGCATCTCGAGGCGAAACAAAAAACGCGCAAGACACTGAAAAAGCAGCCAAAACCAATGAAAAACGAAGGATTTTAGGATGCGGGCGAAACTCGAACATTACAGAAACTCTTGACGCTGAAGAAGTGAAAACAAAGAGGACGGGCCAAGGACAGCCCAAGAAAACTATATCACGCGACCGCACGGTTCTCAATACATTCAAGAAAAGCCTGTTCAAGATTTTGAACGCCGGTCTGGCTCTTCATTTCTTTGGGCGTACCGATAAAACGAATTTTTGAATCATGCAGAACGGCAACCCGATCGCATATCTCATCCATATCGGCAAGGATATGGGAACTCAGGAAAATTGTGCGCTCCTGATGCTTGATGTCAGTAATCATCTTTTTAACCAGAGCCCGCGCACGCGGATCAAGCCCGCTCATCGGTTCGTCCAGGATAAGCAAGGAACACCCCGTGAGCAAAGTCCCGAGTATACCCAGTTTCTGCCGCATACCTTTGGAATAGGTATTCATTCGGCGCTTGAGAGCGCGCGGATCCAGAGAAAGAGACTCTGTGGCCGCAAGGATCTCATCATCACTCATGGTCTTTCCATAGAGACTCAGACAGAAACGAACGAATTCGATACCCGTCAAAAACCAAGGCGGCTCGAATTTTTCAGGCAGATAAGCCAAGCGAGCCTTGCTTTCAGCACTGTCGCGGGCCAGACCTTCCATGGTGATGGTTCCAGAATCCTGGTCGCGCAACCCCAGAATGCACTTGATCATGGTTGTCTTCCCGGCGCCGTTAAGCCCCATAAGGCCGAACGTTTCGCCCCGCCCGATCTGCAAGGAAACTTGATCCAGAACGGCATTCCCGCCGAACGCTACAGACAAGTCCTTGATATCAAGCGCACTTATATTCATGACGACAAAACCTTGGCGTACAGCGTAACAACATCAACCCGGAAGGAATATTCGCGCATCGAGGTTAAATCTCTGATGGGTGCGAAGCCGAATGGGAAAAATTTGGTTCGTATAGTCGTCAAGCCACTTGACCTCGATATACTCCTTGAAGACTCGAAGGTCGATAACCTCGCGAGGAATCGCGCTGGGCGTGACTCTCATGCCGTTAATCCAGATCGTCCAATCCCCGTCATTCACAAAGACTATACCGTTAAGCGCGATATCCCTGTTCTCAGGCTTGATCGTCTCGCCGGGCGTACCCAAGGCATTTAATTCGCTTTGCGTGGGCGGACGGACGTTGCCCCGCGAGCGCTTGGCATCCATAAGGGCCTCATGCTGCCAGTGGGTAAAAAACAGAGAGCGTATCTTCGCCGGGCTGAAGGGCTTACCCTCCGTCTCGGCCATGGTTCTTTTTATAGAATCGACAGTTGGAGACTTAACGCCGCCCTTACGGCTAAGCATTTCCTGAAAGCCCTGCTCCGTTTTCGGCGGCGGCGGCGGAAGGTCGTCGCCCGGAATGGGAGCACGTGCGGCCGTGTCAGCTTTTGGGTCATCCACGATTTCAAGGCCCGATAACGCGCCGTCCGGAACAGTTTCAGGTTCAGCGATCACCGCCGGATCACCGGAAGCCCCGTCAGGCTGGCCGTCTTGAGGCACGACGTCCAAAGACTCTACAGGGATAATCTCGGCCGGTGCCGCGCTCTGCTCAACCGGAACGACCTCCGCAGGTGCCGAAGTTGCCTCTGCGGGAGGCACATCTGCAAAAGGATCGACAGGATCAGACTGTGCCTGCGGCTGCGAAGCGGGCTCTTGGCCCGAGCTGGTAAGCTCGTCGGCCAATTCGGCCGGGGGCTCCGCGACAATAGGCTGAGGAACCCCGGGAAAAGCCTCAGGCGTAGGCATAAGAATAGAATCATCCGGAGCAACAGTCTCAAGGCCTAAATCCTGCGCAAGAGAAGGCGGAGGCTCAACATCACCCGTACCATCCTGAGCATAAGAATTAAGACCGCTCAACGCATGGGAGACGACGAGGACGGAGAAAACCCAAAGCCGGACATTCCTTTTATGACGATGAACTCGGAGCGTCATCATTCTTCCTCAACGATAATCTGTGATTCAGGGATCATGGTTCTCCAGGAAAGCTTGACGTTTGCTGTAATCAATACAGGATTGCCCCCCGTGGCAATCGCGCGCAAAACCGGCCCCGAAATATCTTGCGCACGCTGCATGGTCATACTGTCGATCGCAAGATGCCCCGGAAACTTCTGCTCCAGAATATATATGTAATTATAGATGTCGCCGTCATCGAAGGCCTGTATGACAATCTCAACGGGACTCACCAGAACCTTGTAGTTCGACTTTTTCGCTTCCTCATTCTCCTCGATAGTGCCGGGGCGCACCGAGGCAACAGCTGAAACCACCCGTGACTCTTCCTGAATATCCTGAAAGAGCTTCTTGGCCACACTGCGCACTTGGGCTTTGAAAAAGCCATCATTCTTGAGAGCATCGAATTTATCTTGCTGCTGACCAAGCTGCTCGAACTCGATTTGCATCCGCTCAATATCCGAAGACGTCGTTTGATTTTCGCCGCGCAGAGCCCGTAACTTCTTTTCCGTCGCCGCCTGCTCCGGGACCATGTAAAGATAGGTCAGGGCAGCCGAAGCCACGTTCAAAACGATAAGAACCCCAAGAATGACGACGCGCTTGGCGCCGATGACCTTAATCATGTCTGCGGCCCCTCAATCCTGATCTCAGCGGTAAAGTCGGCCGCCTTGGCGTCCTTCTCGGCATCGCCAGTCTGAACGACAATAGAGTCGACGTACTCATAATCCTCAAGCTTCTTTGTCACCTTCACGACATGATCGGGCAACACGATTTGAAGACGGGCCTGCAAATCCTGAACCTCCTTATTACCGCGCTCCGGATCGGTGGTGCTGGGAAAGGTCATACGCATCGTCATCCGGAAAAGAGGAACCTTAGGCTGCTCGTTCGCCCATTTTTCGATAACAGCCGGCACACCTTTAGAGACCTCAATTATATCAAAACGCAACTCCGTGCCCATCGCCACGCCGATGCGGTGAAAAAGCTCTAAAACTTTAATCCGCTTCAGCTCAAGCTGGTCGTTCACCGCTAACGCGCTCTGAATAAGGGTAATATCGAAACCAAGATCCTCTTTACGCTTAACTTCCTTGGCCAACTGCATACCAAGATTAGCCTTCTTTTGCATCTCATCGTTAATAGCGCTCTGGTTGCCGCTTACGACTTCATAATAATTGAATAGCTGATACCCCTGAAACGCAACGCCCAAAAGAAGGAAAAACGACGCCAGGACCGCGATCTGACGCGGCTGGGAGACTTTCTCGATCTCCTTGGCCTTCATAGGCAGAGTCAGTGCCGCCTTGCCACCGGCCCAGGCAACATGAAGAATATCGGCATGATAAAGCGTATCCTGACGCCCCAGAGAAATGCCGAGCGCTTGCGCAGCATCCTGACTGGTCATGCTAAAGAAATTGCAAGGCACACCCAGCGCTTCCTCAAGCATCTCGCCAACCGACGGATTGGCAATAAGGATGACATTCAACCCATCCGACTGATCGAAGCCGAAACGACCAAGATAACTCATCGTCGCCTTGAACTCATGGGCGATATCGGCAACCCATTTGGCCGGATCGTCGTCATTGTCGACGATCGGCGTCATACGCGTCAGCGCGAGCTCGCCGTTCTTGATAACAACCTGCCGCAAACCGCCATTCTGATGCTGCCCAATAAAAACAGTCCACTTGGCCTTGTCCTTACCCTTCATGACCTTTTTGGCCAAAGCCTTGATCATGCTGGCGGATTCAATCGGCAGAAGACAGAAACCGGCAATAGGCGCAAGAGAGCGCCGCGCAGCCCCCATCGTTTTCTGGAACGCTTCCGTGTCAGGAACGGCGGCAAAAATATAAACGCTACCCGGCAACGCCTTACCGCCCTTGCCGGTCTTTTCTTTCAGCGGCAAAGCCGCGCGCACGGGATAGTTCGGGAAAGCAACCATAAGCTTACGCGCCAGCACATTACCCTTATCCATAACGCTGACTTTAGGAATACGCTCCTTGCGGTAATGCTGCTCCACCATGTCGTTGAGAATCAAAACAGGCTTGCCGCCACACTCCTTGGAGATCACAGCGGCAACATTGGCTTCGAAATTCTCGACATTCCAGGGAACAGTATCAATCAAACGCACACCGCGGCCGCCCACACTGTAAATGAGCAAAGCCTCATCGGAGATCAATAAAACAGTCCGGGATGGTGCGAAAAACGATAAAGACATAGGCAGCAAACTCAAAAAAGCAGAGACACGGCAACCCTATTGGATCTGATCCATCATGTTACCAAGATTCATATAGATCGGCCCGAGCGAACCAGCGGCGATCCAGACGATCACCAAAGCCAGTATACACGTTAATGTCGGCTGAATCAGCTCAATTAATCCATCAATCGCTTCATCCACATCTTTTGTGTAGAACGCCGAGACCTGATCGAGAACTTCAGCAAGCTTGCCGGACTCTTCCCCGATCTTAACCATGCGAATGACCATACTTGGAAATTCGCCCGAGGCGTTGAAAGCATCCGAAAGCGGACTCCCGGACTTAACATAAGTTTCAACGCTCTCCATGGCGTCCAGCAGCACAAGGTTATTCACCGTATTTCTGGCGGACTTAAGGGCGTTCAAGACGTCGATGCCGCTGGCGAACAATGCCGCGAAGGTTTGGGCATAGCGGGCGATTGTAATCTTTCGGATCAAAGGCCCAGCCACCGGGCTATTGAGATAAAGGGAGTCCACCCTGTACGCCACCTCGTCCGATGAACGCCGCAAGGTAATAAAAATGACACCAATGACCACGGGAACCGTCAAGACAATCAGCCCGCCATATATGGGGACGCCAAATATACTAAACTGCGGTTCGACGAAAAAATTGGATGTGGCGATCAACCACACCGAATACCATGGCAACTCGATACTCAGATATTTCAGGAACCCGACGATCTGCGGCACCACATAGCTCATCATGAACACGATAGTAAACAGAACCACGAACGTCACGATAATCGGATAGCGTGTCGCCTTCTTGATTTTTGACTGTAACTCATCGACCCACTTAAGAAATTTTTCAAGCTGGGAATAGGAGGATGTCAGATCCCCGGTATCCTCACCCGCCTTGATAAGAGAAATATAAAGCGGCTTGAAGATCTTGGGATGCTTGTCCATAGCCTCCGACAGCGAAGCACCATCACGCACGTCCCGGTGCAACTCGCTCAAAATATCGCGCAGCATGTCATTGCTGGTTGCATCCCGAATATCGGCCAAAGCGTCCAGCATTGGCACGCCCGCCCCCTGCATCTGCTGCATGGAAATGAAAAACTGGATCAGATCACGAATCTTAACCCGGCTGAGAGATAAACCGGGAATCTTGCTTTTTTTCTTGGTCAGGGAGGCGCACTGGATCAACTCCAGCCCGGCCGTCTGAAGCTGATTGTAAAGGTCGACCTCACTGCGCGCAGAAAGCGTGCCGCGCACCGGCCGCCCCTTCGTGTTGATCGCCCTGTACTTATAGCGTTCTATGGCTTTGCCCCTTTGATTCTGACGATGAAACGTGCCTGAAAACTCTCACAAATATGACGGAAAAAGATTGACAGAAGATGAAAGAAATCTAAGGAAAAGGTTACTTGGTCATGTCAACGACCCGGGCCAGCGCTTCAATGCTGGTCAGACCGTCCATAATTTTAAGAATGCCATCGTCCTTCATACTTTTGAAGCCTTTTTTAAGGGCCAGGTTTTTTAATTCAGCTTTCGATTCCCCGCGCGCCAGAACCTCATCCAAATCTTCGTCAAAAAGCAGGATCTCGACCACTGCGACCCGGCCTTTATACCCCTTACCTTTACAAGCCTCGCACCCCTCAGCGCTTGCGGTGTAAAGGGTCGTTTTGTCATCCGGCGCCATCTTGAGAATTTTCCGCTCCTCCTCGGTCGGCGTATATTCGACCTTGCAAGATTGACATAATCTTCTGGCCAGCCGTTGGGCGAACACGGCAATAATCGCCCCGGCCAGCATCCCCGGCTTCATACCAAGGTCGAGCAATCGCGGGATCGCTCCGAAAGAGTCGTTCGTATGCAGCGACGTATAAACCTGATGCCCCGTCATCGCAGCCTTCAGCGCCATCTCCGCGGTAGTTTTATCCCGGATCTCGCCGATAAAGATGATGTCCGGATCCTGCCGCAACAACGCCTTGATCCCGTCCGCGAACTCCAGAAACCCCTCCCGTACCGGCGTCTGCCGGATCATCGGCAGGGAATATTCGACCGGGTCTTCAAGGGTCTGGATATTGACTTTTACATCGTTGATTTCATTCAACATCGAATAAAGAGAGGTCGTTTTACCGCTACCCGTAGGGCCTGTCACGATGATAATGCCCTCGGGCCGAGAGGTCGCAATCTTGATCTTGCGCTTATTCTCCTCACTGAACCCCAGGGCGCTAAGCGGCATGATACTCGCGCTCTTGTCCAGAACCCGCAGAACGATATTCTCCCCATAGACCGTCGGCAGCGACGAAACCCGAAAATCGGCTTCCCGACCGCCGACATTCAGGCCGAACCGCCCATCCTGCGGCGAGAGCTTGTCGGCAATATTCATATCCGAAAGAATCTTGAGCCGCTGTGAAATACCGTTCCAGTGCTGCTTATGAAGGATCTGCGCGGTGAACAAGACCCCGTCGAGACGGTACCTTAGGCGCACGAAATTCTCTTCCGGCTCAAAATGAAGGTCAGATGCGCCGATTTTGACAGCCTCAAAAACCAGCGCATTCACAAGCCGCACGATCGGGTGCGAAAACGCCTCCGCCCCCGAAAGGCTGGCGACGTCCTTCTGCTCCTTGCCCTCTTCAAGTTCCTGAAGAATATCCTTGATGGAACTCGCATAACCGTAAGACGCATCGATGGCTTCGGAGAGAACCCCGGCCGTCGTGATATGCGGCCTGATCTGAAGCCCCTTCGGCAAAAACCGCCGCAGCGTATCCAGCGCAACCACGTCATAAGGGTCCGCCATCGCGACATGCACAAACTTGTCGTCGATCGAAATCGGTAAAATCTGGTGCTTGATCGCAATCGATTTCTCCACCAGCGCAAGCGCATCCCCGTCAACGATGGTCGAACGCGGGTCGAAAATTCCGAAACCCGAGGTCTCGGCCAGAAACATCGTGAGCGTATCCTCGTCGATGAATCCAAGCTCGACGAGAATCTCGCCGAGCATTTTGTTGCTGATCTTCTTTTCCTGCAACGCGACGTTGAGTTGGTCGGCTGTAATAAGCCCCATCTCGACCATGCGCTCGCCCATACGCTGTTTTTTCGGCCCCTCTGCAGAGGCATCGCCATCCGCCCCACCGCCGCCAAAAGACTGAAGGCCGCCCTTGCCGCCGGAGACCTCCTTCTGGCTCTCCTCCTCCTTACGTTTCAGAAACGGGAAAAAGGGCGCCGGAAGGTTGGGACCGGAAGCCTTCTTGGAAGGCCCAGAGGGACCGGACGGAGGCCCCTTGTCCGAACCGTCAACGAAGAAACCGTCCTCCACAACGAAGTCAATGGACTCCCCCCCCTCAGGCTTGGCAGCCTTGGGTCTAACCGGCAGATCGTCGTCCACGACGTTAAAATCGATTGTCTCGTCTTCGTCGGCCATGATTCCAAGATTCGTAAATTCGGCAAAAAAGTTAGCACATACGCACTTTAAGAAGGACGCAACTCCACATCATTAGATATCACGCAAATCTTAATAATTTGATTACGAATTCCCCGGGCGAGGGGAAACCGGAAAACAGACGCAGAAAGAGAAATACATGAATAAACTATAATGATCCCCCACCCCTGACAACTGCCATTTGCGAAAAACAAAAAGAAGCGCCCGCACTTTTGCGGGCGCTTCGGAATGTGGCTGATAGGCCGCTAAAGTCGATTACTCGGCGGCAATCGCGATTTTTGCATCCTTGCGCGGCCAGGACGTAAAGGTCATAACCTTCTCATCGATACCGCATACGGTCGTGCACAGGCGTGCAGCAACCAGATACGGATCGGCGTTCGCGCCGGGGCGGCGGTCTTCAAAGTAACCATAACCCTTGATCGCAACGGGCTTGGGGATACGGATCGAACAACCGCGGTCAGCATCGCCGACACGGAACGTGTTGATATCACAGGTCTCATGATGTCCGGTCAGACGGTCATGGTTCCCCGCACCATAAACGGCGATATGCTCGAAATGCCTCTTGGAAAGCGCATCGGTCGCCGCCTTGATCGCCGCACGGCCCTTCTGGGGATCGCGGATATCTTTGGTGGAGAAGTTCGTGTGCATCCCCGCACCATTCCAGTCACCTTTGACAGGCTTGACGTCGAAGGTCACCATCACGCCGTAATCCTCGGCAACGCGGCACAGAAGCCAGCGGCCCAGCCAAACTTGATCGGCCATGTCGATCGCGCTGGCGGTCTCGGAGGGATCGCCCCGGTATCCGATTTGGAATTCCCACTGGCCGGGCATAACCTCGGCGTTGATCCCGTAGAACATCATGCCGGCATCAAGGCAAAGCGCCGCATGCTCTTCAACAACGTCACGACCAAAAACCTCATCGGCGCCGACACCGCAGTAATACGGGCCTTGGGGACGCGGGAAGCCGTACTCCGGCCAGCCCAGAGGCTGACGCCCGCGGAAGAACGTATATTCCTGCTCATAACCGCACCACGGCTCCTGCTTGGCCGCGCCGGCATCCAGAACCGCGCGCAGCTGGGCGCGGGAGTTGGATTCATGGGGCGTATCGTCGGGGTTGAACACTTCGCACATCACCAGAAAGTTGCCTTCACCGCGAATCGGGTCGGGAAAGAAGCTGACCGGCTTCAGGATACAGTCAGAATCATGGCCGTGGGCCTGATTTGTAGACGATCCATCAAAGCTCCACTCCGGGAAGTTTTCGATTTTCGGGTTTGCGCCAACACTCACGACGCGCGCCTTGGAACGCAAGTTTCTCGTGGGAACAGAGCCGTCAATCCAGATATATTCTGCAAGTCCTACTTTAGACATAAAATTCCTCCTAGCTCGTTTTTTTAACGCATTGCAGCAAATATCTAGCATTTAATAAGAGAAATGCAATGTTTTTCTCACAAAGAAACGATCTAAAAGGCCCGGCTACTCGACCTCAGCGCTTAACAGGACGGGAACCGTAGTCGCAAACGTGAAGTTAAGACTGTGCTTCGGATTTGGCCCGGCGGAATCAACCCGCAGGTCGAAAAACTTGTCGACCAGCTGGAACCCCGGGATCAAACCATCTGTTTTTTTGTCGCGCATGTCCTTCTGCGGCACGGCCACGATCACCCCGCCCTCACGTGTAAAACCGAAATGTCTGGCCCATCGATCAGCGTCCGGCGGACCGGACTGCTTGGCATTTTCATTATAGATCAATATCTTGACCATAATAACATCAGGGTGAGGAAGCACGACCTGCCCCTGCGTCTCTTTTTTGATCACCTCTTCGACGGGAACAGTGCCTTCATCAAATTTCTGCTGGGTGCCGCCCAAAGTGCCTTTGGTTTTCGCACCGGAATAGGCCTGAGAGATCGGCGAGGTCATATCGATATACTCAACAATGATGACCTTACCCTTAAGATCGGCCATCTTAAACTCAACCCCGGTCTGATCAACCAACGGGATATCTGGAAATTGTTTGTTCATCTTGGGCGGCCATGGATCGGGCAGATTGGGATTTTTCATTTGGACGTTATACATCTTCGCAAAGGCCTCTTTGCGGGCCTCAGGGTCGGGATTCTTATTAGCCTCAAGCACCATAACCGCCAGAATGATGAGGAACGCCAGAACGGACAAGAGGAAGTAAACAACGTAATAGGCGTACTTGATGACTTTTTGCTTATCCATGACGGCTCTGCCCTGTTGATGACGTATTCAAAATAAAACATACTTTGGCTATAGTCTCAATGATGATGGACCAAATAATCCGCCAAGGCACCATAACCCCCGCGCAACTGCAGACTCTTTTGATGCAGGATGATGGGCTGGTGTCCAGCTCCTTAAAAATTCTGGATTCCACCTTCGTCCTTCCCGGATCCCCTGAAAATCTTAGAGAAAACTATAACAATCGACGACTGCCGGGCGCTCTGTTTTTCGATATTGACGGTATAGCTGACAAAGCCGCCCCGCTGCCCCACACCGCCCCGACTCGGCATATCTTCGAAGCCGGAATGTCGGCGTTGGGTATAACGCCGGATGATCTTGTCGTTCTCTATGGCCAGCACGGGATGACCATGGGCCCGTGCAGGGTCTGGTGGACCTTGCGGCTGTTTGGCCATGATCGGGTCTGCGTTCTGGATGGCGGTTTACCGGCATGGATAAGATTCGGCGGGACAGTTGAAAACTCACCCCCGAAGCCCCCCGCGCCCTCACACTATAAAGCGCGCGCGATCCGCGAAGAGCTCCTGATATCCCGTGATCGGGTAACACAGGCGATGGAAAGCGGTATGCACCCTATTCTCGACGCCCGCCCAAGAGCACGTTTCGACGGCACCGCCCCGGAACCCCGCCCCGGCATGCGGTCCGGCCATATCCCGGGCAGCCTCAACATACCCGCATCCGACCTCGTCGATCCCGAACGCGGCACACTCAAGCCCGACAGCGAATTAAAAAGAATCTTAGAGGATGCTGGCTTCGACTTCACCACTCCGAATGCGCCCAAGGCAATCGCCACCTGCGGCAGCGGCATAACGGCCTGCGTAATCGCTTTAGCCCTCTACCGTCAGGGTTTTGATAAAATTGGCGTTTACGACGGCTCATGGGCCGAATGGGGACAGGAATCCGCAGGAAATAAAATCAGCTGCGCCCCTTAGTCAAAAAAGCACGCCTCAAGCCTCTGCAAATCCAAATTTTTTAGGCCGCTTAAATCATTAACAACAAATCAAATATAAATTTTTTGCACTGAAATTGTTACTTTAACTATAAATCAAACGCCCGATTACAGGTTAACTTATTACTCATTTATTACAGGAAGAACCATGTTTATTTCTTTGTGCAACGCAAAAAACGATGAATACATAAAAAAATGACGAAAAATGAAGAAAATTATTGCAGGCCCCAGCAAAAGCGCGTATAAACTCCCCCAACACACCCTCTATTACCGCCGTTTGTCCGGAGCGCTTTGCAAAAAGTCTCCGGACTTTTTTTATCCTGCTGTATTTTTCATAATGAATAACCGCTAACGGTTGAGTTCGGCCTGAATGCCGCGCAGCCTGTCGGCATCCTGAGCCTGATAGGTAATATACCGTGCATCGGCCAGAATCTGATGACCGCCCGTACGCTCGAAAACGCCGACATCCCATCCCGGCGGCAGGGCGACCTGCATAAGAAAGTTCTGCGTGACCGTTCTTTGCCCGAAGCCCTCGCGGTTTCGGATCTCGGGAATCGCGACGGCCTCTTGATAGGCGGTCAAAACATTGTTGGTCTGTATATCCTTGAGATTATAACGAAACGTCGCGTCGAAGGCGTTACGCCAAGCCTGCTCCTGCGTGCCCCCGCGCGTGAGGGTATTGTCGTAGATATTGACCAGGTCTTGCATCATGGACCCCGCGGCGGGTGCGGGCAGACTGGCCCCACTGACACGCGCCTCATGTCGCGCCATCGCCTCGAAAGCATAAGCCCCGGCCTCGGCGAACCGCAGCGTTAAAACGGCGTGGTAAGGCGTCATCTCAAAACTGTCAAAATCGATCCCGTCATATTTGTGCTTCCATTCATGCATAAGATGCCCGGGATCGTTCCCGGAAAAGAGGATCAGATTATTCCTGTGCTTGTATTCCGCATCGTGCTCGACACCCGCACGCTGATCGCGCATAGCCCCTTCGGTGTAACAGATCGCCGTGCGGGATGAGTCCAGATCGGCCACGGCCGCAAGCCCAAGCGGAAAACGCGTAAGAGTGCTCCGCATTTCTCCGATTGCCTTTGAAACGCCTCGGGAATCCGCGCCGCGCCCATCGAGCAGAACGCAATCAGCGGTCCGCCCGTCATCAAGATAATAGTTGTGAACAGGATTCGAAGGAGCCTCCTGCGCCGCTCCGGTGGGCGTATAGAGGCTGCAACTAGTCGTAAGCGCAAAGACGGTGCACAGCAAACCGGTCCTGACCTGATCGATTTTTCGCCCCATGGCCACTTTTCAACCCTTATAGATAACCCACTCTAGCATTTTAACGCATCTCCTGTAAAATCGTTAGGATAAGGGCTTATTAGAAGCGCCGCTCTTTGATAATAAGATCAAGCCTATGATAAAGAATATATTTTTAAGCATTTTTGCCCTGCTTGTTGCGACCGCAGCACCCGTCTTTGCACAAACGCCACCCGCCGCCGCCCCTGAAACACACGCCCCTTCGGCAGCAACGGCGGCCCCACCGCCTGCACCGCTCTGCGAGCTCGGCGTTATAGAGGCCCGGCCAATGCCTGTGACCGTGACGCTGGACGAAAAGCGCCAAAAACTGAGTCTCACGACCCGCTATGGCTTTGAAAGAAAGATCCCTAAGGGCAAGCCGCCATACACGCTGGTCAGCGAAATCTCAGCCATCGTCTTCGATGATTTTTTGCGCGCTTACAACAACTTCCTGCTCAAACGAGTTGGGCCGGCCAACCGCTGCGACAAGCTTGAAATCGGAAAATTACAGGTCAACGTAGATAAAAGCGGCGCGGCAAACGGGTACTTCGTGGGTCGCTACATCGACCGGATGTGCATGACCCTCAGATTTTTTGACAGCAAACCGCGCGACTTCGACCGCGACATGTTTGTTCTCTATAGTGCCCAGGGAATCACCGGCGCCAAAAACACCTTTAAACCGGCCTTTCGCTCCGGCAAGTTTTTCATCGACGTTGAAACAATCTATGAGCCGATCGAGGAACCGTCCATCTTCGGACGCGGCGGCGCTACGCTCTCGGGCCTTTATAAAGAAAAACTCGAAAATTTTATGTCTGATGAGGATACAAAAAAGCTGATCGCCGAAATTCTACCTGAGCCAGGCAAGGAAACAAACAAATCCGGTTTTAAATTCGCCTCGGCCGCTTTCCTGAAAAACAGGGAAGGGAAAATCCAGCTCACCTTCATGCTTCAAAGGCCCATGAAAGAAGAAAACGCCTGCGCGCTCCGTGAGAAACTATTGAAGGGCGGGTTTACCCCGGGAAAATAAGAACGGCATCTAAGGCGTAAAATTTCCAAGATCCTGATGCAGCACCTTGTCGCCCGGCATGATGCCAAGGGCCTGCGTCTCTCCCCCGTTTAATTCCAGAACCGCCTTAACCGGGGCCAGCGAGGGTACGAGCGTAGTATCGAGGGGCTTCGCCATCGGATGGATGTGTTTGATCTGCCCGTCGGCTCCAATAAACACCATATCAAGCGGTATAAGCGTGTTCTTCATCCAGAACTCGGCCTCTCTCTCGACGGGAAGAATGAAAATCATTCCATACCGCGCGGGCATCTCCTTTCGGAACATAAGGCCTCTGTATATTTCTTCTTGAGTCCGCGCCACCTCGACGGTGAAATCCAGAACCGTGCCGTCCTGTTTTTCCACGCGCAACATAGTCGGCGTCAGGAGTTGAGGTTTAACCTCGATCGACATAACCAGCCCGACAGCGACAACGAACCCTACCCCCATCAGGATCAGCAAACCGTAATTCTTGATAAAATTCAGCATGGAAGCCTTTGCCTCTCCTGATCTGATCGACTGAAAAACTACTCTGCGCTGTCTTGCATGGCTTCAAGCTCTGCCAGCATGGACGTATACGTAATCATACCCAGCAGCTTATTATGCTCGTCAACGACCGCCAAGGGCCCGCCGTGATTGGTCAAAAGACTTACACCCTCCCACAACGGCTCCTCCGGCCCGACGCTCAGAACCTTGCGGTCCATAACTTCCGTAACCTTCAAGGGCTTTACCCGTCCAAGACGCTTGGCCACACCCGGCGCGGCACCAACCTTGATATCCACCTTGATCCCGTCCGTCATAGCGACCGAAACCGGGATCAGGTTGCGCATCAGCCCCTTGAAAGAAAAAAGCCCTAAAAGCTTACCCTGTTCATCGACCACGGGCGCGGAATTGACTTTGCTTTTCTTTAAAAGCGCAATGGCGCTCTCGACATTCTGATCGGGCGCAAGCTTGACGAGCTTCTTCTCGATAGCGGCATAGCACGGCATAGTGATTACTCCCCTGAAATCCCAGATTCCCCATTATCCCGATTGCGCGAATCTATTCCAGCCAAAAATTCAAGCACATGCCCGCTTAGTCCCAGAAGATGCAGATCGTTATGATGCCCGCCGGGGATTTGGACAAACTTTTTGGGGTCGTTGGCGATCTGGTACAGGGCTTTTCCGTGAGCCTGCGGAATAACCTCGTCGTATTGGCCGTTAATCATGAAGACAGGCGCTCGCACACGCTTGATCTTCTCTGCGCTCATGTAGCGATCGAGCAAAAGAAGATCGACGGGAATAAAGAAATAAAGCCCGCGCGCCAGATCGAGCACGCTTGTAAAGGGCGCCTCAAGCGCAACCGCCAGCGGCGGCGTACCCCGGTCGCTCAGATGCGCCGCCAACTCCACTGAAACGCCAGTCCCAAGGGACTCACCGTAGAGTACGATCCGCTCCGGCCCGATCCCCTGCTCCTTGGCAAGCCAGTCAAGATAGGCCCATCCATCCTGATATAATCCTGCTTCCGTCGGAGTCCCGGGATTGCCGCCAAAACCCCTATATTCGGCCAACAAGACCCCATACCCCGCATTCACATAATCGGGTATCTTCGCAAGCCGCCCGCCGATCGCACCGGCATTGCCGTGATAATAAACCAGAACGGGCTTACCCGCCTGTGGCTTGAAATACCAACCCTCAAGCGCCAGCCCGTCCGCCGTTCTGACAGCCGCAACTTCAGCGATGGCCGGAGGCGCTTCGCGCTTTTTATAAGGATGATAAAGAAGGCTGCGTTGCTGCAGAAACAGCACAAACACAAAAGCCGCATAAACCAGAGCTGCAATAAGAACTAATTTGTATATGACCACCCCCAAACGCATCAGGATTTCAGCCCCGTCTCATACATCCGCGCATAAAGCCCGCCCTTGCCGAGCAATTCGGAATGCGTCCCGCGCTCTATAATCTCCCCCCGATCCAGAACCAGGATCTGATCCGCCGCCTGAACCGTTGTGAGCCTATGTGCGATCACGATGGTCGTGCGGCCCTTTTCCAGCTCTTTCAGCGCCTCCTGTACGAGTTTCTCGGATTCATTGTCCAGCGCGGAGGTCGCCTCATCAAGAAGCAGGATAGGCGCATCCTTCAAAATGGCCCGCGCGATAGCGATCCTTTGCCGCTGCCCGCCGGAAAGCTTCACACCGTCCTCGCCAACAACCGTCTGATAGCCTGCCGGGAACGACTCTATAAAATCATGGGCCGCCGCCGCCCGCGCCGCCGCGATAAGATCCTCGTCACTGGCATCCGCGCGCCCGTAACGGATATTCTCAAGCACCGTGTCGTTAAAAATCGTGATGTCCTGCGAGACCAGCGCAATCCGGCTCCGCAGACTGGCCAGCGTCAGGTCGCGCGCATCCGTCCCGTCGATCAGAATCCGCCCTTCGCTGGCGTCGTAAAACCGGGGGATGAGGTTGATAATCGTGCTCTTCCCGCCACCTGAAGGACCCACCAGCGCCGTCACCTTGCCGGGCCGCGCCGCGAAACTGACGCCCCGCAGGGCTTTATCCTCAACCCCCTCATAGATGAAATGCACATCCTCGAACCGGATCTCCGGCACCTGCTCGCCCAGAACGCCTGCATCGGTCCGGTCCGTGACGGCGGGCCGCAATTCCATAAGCGCGAAGACCCGGTCGGCGGCCCCAAACCCCATCTGAAGGTTGCCGTTCAACCGCGCCAGCTTTTTCATCGGCTCGTACGCCAGCGTAAACGCCGCCAGAAACGAGGCCAGTCCCCCGGCGGTGATATGCCCGCCCAGAACCTGATACCCGCCATAAATGATGATAGCGGAAAAAATCAGCCCGATGACCGTCTCGTTGACCGGGGTAGTCAGGTTCCGGTACTGCACGGATTTAATATTGAGATCGCGGACCCGCCCAACGGCACTGCTGATTTTCTCCTGCTCGCGCTTCTCCATGCCGTACGCCTTGACCATACGTACACCCTGAAAGCTCTGCGATAAAAGGTCTGAAAGGCTCGCCATCTCGTCCTGAATGGACCCCGAAACCGCCCGCAGCTTCTTGCCGATCGCCACAAGAAACACCGCCACAAACGGCGCGACCGTAAACGCGGCCAGCGTCAGCTTCCAGTCGTGATAGAGCATGACGCCCACAAGGAACACCAGGGTGAACGCGCTCTTGCCGAACCCGGTCATCAACTCGCCCAAGGCCATACGGATGACCCCCACGTCATTGACCACCCGCGAAACCAACTGCCCGCTCGGGTTCGAATGAAAAAATGCGAGGTCTAGGGTCGTAAAATTGTTGAACAGGTCGCTCTGGATGTCCGCGACCACCCCCTGCCCGATCTGGTTCATATAGATCGTATGCCAGTACGTCGTAATCCCTCTTACGACAAAAGTGCCCAGAACGGCCAGAGACACCGGAATAATCAAGTCCTCCCGTCCGCCGTAAAGCACATCGTCCAGCACGGGCTGCATAAGATAGGCAAGCAGGGCCGTCATCGCCGCGGCAATGGCCATCAAAACCACAGCAAGAAGAAGCTTGCGCCAGTAAGGTTTTACGTAAACAACCGCCACCCGTTTCGCAAGTGCGAAGGAGGAGCTTTTCTTCTCGGGATTATATGGCGGTGCAGCAGGCTTCATAGTACCTCAGGAAACTAACCGTATGCTATAATAGCCTAAGATTAAAGCATTTTTCACTGTGTGCAGGAAGGGGTACGGCTGGGCGTGACAGAATTCAAGCCGCAGAACGGACAACCGGGGATAGGATTAGCTTTGGGCGGAGGATTGGCGCGGGGTTTTGCCCATATCGGCGTCATTAAAGCCCTTAACCGAAACGGCGTTTTTCCAACCCTCATCACGGGAACATCCATAGGCGCCGTTGTCGGCGCCTGTTACCTCGCAAACAAGATGGACGCGTTCGAGGATTGGGCCCTCTCCCTGACACGCTACAAGGTCTTCAGCTATCTCGACTTTCGTGTGCGCAGCGCTGGCCTGATTGGCGGAACCCGTCTGCGCACGATGCTCGAAGAACATTTCAAGGACATGACATTCGCGGATTTACCCTATCCGCTGATCTGCATCGCCACTGATCTGGCCACAGGCCATGAAATCTGGATGCGCAAGGGGAACTTGCTGGAGGCCATGATTGCCTCCTTTGCCCTGCCCGGCGTGTTTCCGCCCGTGAAATACGACGGAAGGTTCCTCGTGGACGGCGCTTTGGTCAACCCCTGCCCCGTTTCCCCGTGTCAGGCGATGGGCGCGCGCATGACCATCGCCGTGGACCTCAACGCCGACCTGATCGGCAAGGCCACAAAACCCGGCACCGCCTATCAAACGGTTACCGGTTTCGACCTTTTCAACAATGAAGATGTCTCCCCCGAAACCCAGAAAACCTTCAATGCGTCCTCTTTGTCGCGCCGCCTTTTCCGGCGGGAGGAAAACAACCCAAGCCTCTTCGGCGTCATGGTATCGGCCCTCAGCATCATTCAGGACCGCCTCACCCGCTCCCGCCTGGCCGGGGAACCGCCCGATGTGCATATCCGCCCGACGACCGGCCATATCGGCCTGCTCGAATTTGAAAAGGGCAAGGAACTGATCCGTCTGGGCGAAGAAGCAACAGAACGCGCCATGCCGGAAATCCTGGCGGCCAAACACCTGTTTCTCTCACAAACCCAATAAGCTGTGGCCGCGCACTATACGGTAACGGCGACCGTTCTTGCCTGAACGGTGGCATCAGGCGTGCGCACGGACGTTTCGGACAGCGCCGGGTCGTTGCTCGCAACCGTCTGCGGAACGAAATCGGGATCGGCGATTCTGGCGAAAAACTCCGGCGCCGTCACGCCCCCAATCGTCAGAGTCGGCGCACTTCCGGCTTCAAGATCGACGCTGGCCCTCGCACCGGAAGGAACAGGCGGCGTAATCCCACTGACCTGCCGCTTGAAAGCGTCGATATAGGCTCTGACATGGGTTTCAAGCGCGGGTGAGGCATCGCCCCCGCTGAACTCCCCACGCGCCAGCGCCCGCTCGACCGTACGGACAAACCGCCCCGGATTATACTCGAACATCCTCAGAGCGTTGCGCTCGCTGCCCAGATTATGCTCGTTGGAGACCGCCGTTAAGATTTTCGAGCGCATCTGCTCCGCCGCTTTGACATAATCGTCATTGACCGCGCTGACACCGCTCCCGATCAGGGCGACCCCCGTCGCATGCGAGGCGTCGCGTGAGTGAACGGCACTCAAAACCCTGTAATCCGTCAAGGCCTGGGCGACATCGTTGTGGCCGTTGTCTCTCAGCCATTTAAGGGCCTGCAAATCTCCGCGTGTTTCCGAGATGATGCTCAGCTTGGTTGTGGGCGAAGTCAAAGTGTCACGGTTGCCGTGCTCACCCTCATGCTCCCCGGTCGCCCGGTCCCAAATGGCGTTCGTGCCCGGCACGGGCCTTAGACGCGCCGTGCGAATCCCCGAAGCGGTACTGGCAAGCTCGTTCTTGCTGTCGGAATGTTCGGCCTGCGTATTCACCAGACAAATGTTGACCTTCAGATTTCTGATGGCGAAACGCCCGGTGCCCGACGGAGAACTCAGCAGGGCATCGTCAATGATGTCGTCCACCTGCTGGTCCGTCATCGAGCGCCCGAGATTGCTGATGTGGCCATTGAGCTCCCCCCGGATATAATCCCGGTTCGCCTGGCTGTGCTTGTCCCGACTGTCCAGAGTAGAAACATCGATGGACACGGACCCCGGCACGTCAAGCCTGCGGCGCTCGACGGACGGCGCAGACGACAAGGCGCCGTCGATAACCCTGTCCACCTCTGCGTCGGGAAAATTCGTTCTGAGATCGCTCAGAGCGGACAAAAGCTCGCCCCGCACGTAATTCCTGTTGTCTGCGCTGTGCGGGTCGCGCGGATCAAGTAATTTGGGGTCTATAAAGACAAAGGCAAATACATTCCGCGCTGAGGCGTTAACACCTTCGATAAAATCCGAGTCGCTCATAATATCCACCCCTGCTTATTTTATATAAAAATTGTTTTTACTATGAAATGAATCTACAGACTCTTCAGACAGCAGTCAAATTGACTCTGTGCGCATACATTCATATGAAGCTGCGCGTCTAATAAATATGAAAATAGTCGAATTCAGCGCTTCGAGCGCTTCTTGTGCTTACGGTCAGGCAGCGCCCGGCCCCAGACAAGGCTGTCCAGAAGATACTTCGGGCGCACGTTGTTATACTGCCGGATCAAAATTTCCAAAGCCTTGTCCACATCGCCCAGCGTTCGGCAATTCTTGAAGGCGGGCTTGTGGATGCCCTGCTTGACGAGACACGTGTCGATATTGACCAGATGCCCTCCGAGAATGTCGTGCGCCATCGTGTCGCCGATCATCACCGTCTGGCCGGGATAGATGTCTTGCTGCTGCAAGACCCGGATGCAATGCTGGAAAATCGGCTGGTGCGGCTTGCCGATATAATGCACGACGCCGCCGAAATCCTTGTACCGCGCGGCCAGCGTTCCCGGCCCCATAATGTTCTGATTGCCCATGACACCAAGACTGTCCGGGTTCGCGCAAATCGCCTTAAGCTTGTACCGCGCCGCCTCACGCAGCAGCGGTTCATAATCCTCCAGCGTCTTTTCCGGCGAATCCGCCCCGCTGATCAGAATGAAATTGGCTTCCTTGGGGTGCTCGACGATCTCGACATCCAGCCCCTCGACGATCGAACGGTCGCCGCCCCGGCTGATCACGATGCACTTTTTGCCGATATCCTTGAAATATCCGTCGTCCTGCGCATGCAGGCCCTGCCATGTCACCTCGCCTGAGGTGATGATGGTATTATAAAGACTGGGGGGAATACCCAGATCCTCAAGCCGCTCCTGATTCACGTCCGCGCGCTTTCCGGAGTTGGAGAGGATGATGACGAATTTCTTGCGGCGCTGGAGTTCCTTGAGGCACTCAATCACGCCGTCATAAGCGGCCTCGCCATTATGCAAAACGCCCCATTGATCAATGATGAAACCGACATAACTGTCAGATATATCGGAAAGGCCCTGGCAGAATTTCGTGTTCACTATACTGCTGGTAATCAGCACCGAAACAACCCCTTCACCTCGTAATCAAACACCGCGGATGCATTATGGTCACAATCCACAGAGTAATCAACAATGATTTATAATTTCTAAATCAGCCGGATTCCTTGCTTTGAGCGATATAAGCCCTAAGATCCCGCCGTATTTCCGGAGCCAGGATGAACAGCCCCAGAATGTTGGGAAATGCCATAGACATCATCGCCGCATCCGTGAAATTGATCAGATTATCGAGGTGTGCCGCGGTTCCAATCATCGTACACAAAAGATAGAAGACTTTGAAAATGTTCTCGATCCAGTCTTTTTCGCCAAAAACATACCGCACGCACACAGCCCCGCAATAATACCACGAGATCATGGTCGAAAAGGCAAACAGCAGGACCGTAAACGTCAGAACGTACGGGAACCACGGAATGCCTGACTCGAACGCGCGGGATGTCAGTTCAACCCCTTCCATGCCGCCGCCCACGGTATAGACTCCCGTCACGACAATGACCAAGGCCGTGACGTTGCAGATGATGATCGTGTCGATAAATGGTCCGAGCATGGCCACAATCCCCGTCCCCACCGGCCCGTCCGTATTGGTCGTCGATTGCACGATGGCCGCCGAGCCAAGCCCCGCCTCGTTCGAGAACGCCGCGCGCTGCACCCCGATCAGAAGCCCACCAAGCAGAGCGCCCATCCCGGCCTGCAAGGAGAATGCGCTGCTAACGATGGTCACAAGCGCCCCCGGCAGAGCGTCAATATGAAGACCGATCACCACGAGCCCGGCGAGCATGTATACGCCGCCCATCACCGGAACCAGTTTTGAAGACACCGCCGCGATGGATTTCAGCCCCCCGATAATAACCGCCCCGACCATAAGCGCCAGAACGAAACCGAACGCCCAGCCATAACCGGCGAACACACTCGCATCGCCGCCCGTGGCAACAACCACCTGTTTAAAGGACTGGTTCGCCTGATACATATTGCCGCCGCCGATAGTGCCCAAGATGCAGCAGATCGCGAAGAACATGGCGAAGAACGCGCCCACAGCGGGCATCCCCCGCGCCGCGAAGGCGTGTTTGAGGTAATACATCGGTCCCCCGGAAATGCGGGTCGGGTGTCCGGCATCGCGATGCTGCCTGTACTTTACGCCCAGCATCACTTCAGCGAATTTCGACGACATGCCCAGAAAGCCCATAAGCGTCATCCAGAACGCAGCGCCCGGCCCGCCCGTCGAAATGGCCACCGCCACCCCGGCGATATTCCCAAGCCCGACCGTACCCGAAAGCGAGGCCATAAGCGCCTGAAACTGGCTGATCTCCCCGCCCGTCCCGACCTGACTGCCTTTTCCGAACAGCAAACGCACAGACCGCCCGAAATAGCGCAGATTGATAAAACCGAGATAGACCGTAAAGAACACCGCTGCGGCGGCCAGCCAGATCAGAATGAATTTAAACTGCAGACAGGCATCGATCGGCAGGGGTATATAGGGCTTGAGAACCTGCACCCCACGCCACGTATCGGCGTAGACGTTCATCTCCTCCGCCTTGCACTGCCCCGCGTAAATGCCCCAGAAAACCAGATCCGAAGCCGTCTCCATCAGCGGCTGAAAAAACGCGTCGATGGTTTCGTCGATTCCCGGCGCTGCGGCCTCCGGTGAGGTTTCGGTCATGGGGTCCTGCCTGTTCGTTGTGTTTTTTTATGCACACAAGGATAAGTGAAAAATAACAAAAATGAAGAGCTAATTTCGGACACAAAAAAACCGGGGCCGCTATCCGGCCCCGGCTTGGGAAAGACTTGGCTCAACCTGGCTCAGCCCGTAGCCTTGCAGACAGGCTTGGAAACGGGATGCGACGGAAAGATGGTTGCGGCCCAGCGGCGCACGCCCTCGTAATTCAGCTTAGTGGCCTTCTCAACGCGCGGCGAATAGCTGCGGCAGAAAATGTCCGGGCGCATCTTGGCGGCATCGTTTGAAATCTTGTTGGCAAACTCGGTGCGCAGCGTATTCAGGGACGCTTCGGGATTTTTGTCGCCGTTGCGGGCCATATGCTGCATGAGGATCCGCTCATAGGTGGCGAAAAGCTCCGCATACTTGCTGGTGAACGCGCGGTACTGACCGTAAAGATTTTTAGCCTTAGCCATGTGGTTGCAGTTCAACCCGATCACCATCAACTCGCTGTGAATCCGGATTCCCTGCTCCGCCTCGGCTTCCTGCTGAGAATAACACGCCCCAGCAGAGGCCGGAGACGCCAACAGAAGACAAACCGCCAAAACGCCCAAAAAAACTCTCATAATCATCATCCCATTTCGTTTCTGTTTATACATAAATTCGGCGAAAAAAGCTACGCCGCTACGGGTGTTACAAGCGCCTTGCCAGCAAAAAATGCATCCAGATTCTCTACAACAAGTCGTCCCATCAGGGAACGGGTTTCGCGCGTGGCGGACCCGACATGCGGGGATAAAATAACATCGTCGCAGCTTATAAGAGCCTTGGGTACATTCGGCTCGTCCGCAAAGACATCTAACCCCGCCCCGCCGATCTCACCCGCCTCAAGAGCGGCCACAAGATCGTCCTCCTTGACAACGGAGCCGCGCGCGATATTGATCAAATATCCCTGCGGCCCCAGCGCCCGGAGGATGGTCCGGTCCACCGCATGCAGCGTTTCCGGTCCGCCCGAACAGGCCAGGATCAGAAAGTCGCTGCTTTGCGCCAGCGCCTGTAAGTTTCCATAATAGCCGTAGGGTATATCATTTTTCGGCGATCGGCTGCAATAGATTATTCTCATATTATGGGCAGCCGCGCGCTGCGCGATAGCCTCGCCGATCTTGCCCATCCCGAAAATCCCGGCTGTCTTGCCCGCAAGGCAGGTCGTTAGAGGAAAAGCGCCGCCCTTCCAATGGCCTGCACGCACAAATTTATCAGCAACAATGCCGCTTCTTGCGACATTAAGCAGCAACATCATCGCGATATCCGCCGTATCGTCCGTCAAGATCCCCGGCGTGTTGCTGACCACGACCCCCCGCGCCTTCGCGGCCGCAAGGTCGAGATTATCGTAACCCGCCCCGAACTGGGCGATCACCTTAAGCGCAGGCAGCCGAGCGATGATCTCGGCCCCGACCTTCTCCCCGTCATAGGTCGAGACGATAGCCTCGATCAAATCGCCCTGAGAGAAAAGAACGTCCTCCCTGTCCGCCTGCTCCCAGAGCCGGATAACACGATAACGCTCATCTAAAAGCGCCATCTCGGCGGGTAGAAGGGACTTGAGGGCCAGAACGGTTTTTTTCATCTTGTAATCTTTCTTGCCCCCGCAGGTCTCAAAACAATCCCAAAATACTTGCACACCGCAGGGAGGCTGTGGTTAATGACGGATATGATTTTTTGTACCCAAAGAACAGCCTGAACACAACATGGCCGCACCGGATACCGCCAAGAAAAAGCTGTTTATAAAGACGTGGGGCTGTCAGATGAACGTCTACGACAGCAAACGTATGGCCGATATTCTCTCCCCGCTGGGCTATCAGGAAACCGACAGCCCGGATCAGGCCGACATGATGATCCTCAACACATGCCATATCCGTGAAAAGGCCACCGATAAAGTCTTCTCCGAACTCGGCCGCCTGCGCGAACACAAAGAAGAGCGCGAAAAAGTGGGCGGCAAGGTCATGATCGCCGTTGCCGGTTGCGTGGCGCAGGCCGAGGGCGATTTCATTCTCGAACGCGCCCCCTACGTTGATATGGTCTTCGGCCCGCAAACCTATCACGAGCTTCCCGAAATGGTACTGAAAGCCAACGGCAACGAGCGCGTCATTAACACCGATTTCCCCGCCGTCTCGAAATTCGACCTGCTGCCCGACGAACACAAAAGCCAGGGCGTATCGGCCTTTCTCTCCATTCAGGAAGGCTGCGATAAATTCTGCACCTTCTGCGTGGTGCCCTACACGCGCGGCGCGGAATATTCACGCACAGCGGCCGAAATCCTCCACGAGGCCCGCAGGCTTATCGAGAACGGCGCGAAGGAAATCACCCTTCTGGGCCAGAACGTCAACGCCTTCCATGGCGAAGGCCCGGACGGCAAAGTCTGGGGTCTGGGCCGCCTGATCCGCACTTTAGCGGACATGGACGGGCTGGAGCGCATCCGCTACACCACCTCCCACCCGCGCGACATGGACGACGACCTGATCGCCGCGCACGGCGAAGTCGCCAAGCTCATGCCCTTCCTGCACCTGCCCGTGCAAAGCGGCTCCGACAAAATCCTCAAGGCCATGAACCGCAAACATACGGCGGATGATTACCGCGCAGTGATCGAAAAGCTCCGCGCCGCAAGACCAGATATCGCCTTTTCCTCCGACTTCATTATCGGCTTCCCCGGTGAGACGGATCAAGACTTTGAAGATTCCCTCCAACTCGTTCGCGACGTAAGGTACGCCTCCTGCTATTCGTTTAAATACAGCGCGCGCCCCGGCACCCCGGCGGCGAACATGCAGAACCTCGTACACGACCGTATCGCCAGCGAACGGCTGATCCGCTTCCAGCAACTGATCAACGAACAGCAAATCGCCTTCAACCAATCCTGTGTCGGCAAGACGCTTGGCATCCTCTTCGACCGCAAGGGTAAGAAGGATGGCCAGCTTCTGGGCCGCAGCCCCTACAACCAATCCGTCCACGCCTTCGCGAAAGACCGCCTGATGAACCACATCGTCGAGGTGGAAATAACCGGAGGATTCGAAAATTCCCTCACTGGGGAAGTCCTGAAAATTTGAAGTCCGAAGAATAGCAAATTCATTTATTTTTTGGCAAAGAAAATATCTTTTTGTCTAAAAATAATTCGATTGATCACAAGGCGGATTCAAGGTAGAGTTAAGTCGAAAAAATGTCAAGAAGATGTCTTTTTTATGGCAAGCCTTTTGCCATGATCGTTTTTTTGTATTTTTTCAATACTTTAACACAAATTCATTTTTCAACCATCAGCTTATGTAAAGGACTGTGCCATGCCTACTATTCCTCAAATCGAAGCCAACCTGTTACTTGCCTCCTCCACCGGGAACGCGACGTTGTTTGCAACGACGCTGGCAAGTATCACGACCGCTCAAAAACCGCTCATTACGGTTTACCCGCAGACTCTGTTTAACCTCACGCAACTCTCCAGCCCGACGCTGGCCGAAAGCATGACCCGCAACATGATGTCCACGGTCGGAACCTATGTTGACGCCTTCGCCATCGGTGATGCGATGGTCCAGTTCTCGCAAAACGCAAATTTCTCTGCGCTTGATGCGGTAACGGATTATCTGAGCGCAACCCAGAAAACGACCTTGGGCACCACGCCCTTCGTTGGCCAGACCCTTCTGAACATCACGTTCAACGACGGGCCGGGCACAACGGACAACACGGCAATTTCCAATGCCGTTCGCGATCTGATGACGAAGCTTGGCGCACAATGTGACGCCTTCGCCATCGGTGATGCGATGGTCCAGTTCTCGCAAAACGCAAATTTCTCTGCGCTTGATGCGGTGACGGACTTCCTGACCCCGGCTCAGAAAACGACCCTGGGCACCACGCCCTTCGTCGGCCAGACCCTCCTGAACATCACGTTCAACGACGGACCGGGCACCACCGATGACGCATCCATCGCCTCGGCTGTTCGCGATCTGATGATTAAACTGGGCGCACAGACCGACGCATTTGCCATTGGCGATGCGATGGTCCAGTTCTCCCAGACGGGCAACTTCGGCGCACTGGATGCCGTGACCGACTACCTGACGACGGCACAGAAAACGACTCTGGGCACCACGCCCTTCGTTGGCCAGACCCTTCTGAACATCACGTTCAACGACGGGCCGGGCACAACGGACGACGCCGCAATTGCCAACGTGGTTCGCAACCTCATGTCCAAGCTGGGCGCACAGACCGACGCCTTCGCCATTGGCGATGCGATGGTCCAATTCTCCCAGACGGCCAACTTCGGCGCTCTGGATGCCGTGACCGACTATCTTATAGCGGCCCAGAAGACCACATTGGGCACCACGCCCTTCGTCGGCCAGACCCTACTGAACATCACCTTCAACGACGGGCCGGGCACAACGGATGACGCATCCATCGCATCGGTTGTTCGCGATCTGATGTCCAAGCTGGGCGCACAGACCGACGCCTTCGCCATTGGCGATGCGATGGTCCAATTCTCCCAGACCAGGAACTTCGGAGCCTTGGATGCCGTGACCGACTACCTCACGGCCGCTCAGAAAACGACGCTGGGCACCACGCCCTTCGTTGGCCAGACCCTTCTCAACATCACCTTCAACGACGGGCCGGGCACATCTGACGACGCCGCGATCGCGAACGTCGTGCGGGATCTGATGTCCAAGCTGGGCGCACAGACCGACGCGTTTGCCATAGGCGATGCGATGGTCCAATTCTCCCAGACAAGGAACTTCGGCGCTCTGGATGCGGTCACGGATTTCCTAACCACAAATCAGAAAACCGCGCTCGGCACCACGCCTTTCGTGGGTCAAGCCCTTCTGAACATCACCTTCAACGACGGACCGGGCACCACCGATGACGTCCTGATCAAGGACACCGTCCGCGATCTGATGTTCAAACTCGGGGCGCAAACCGACGCCTTCGCGATCGGCGATGCGATGATGCAGTTCTCCCAAAACATGAACTTCGGCGCTCTGGACGCGGTCACAGACTACCTGACCGCCGCACAGAAAACGACCCTGGGCACCACGCCCTTCGTCGGCCAGACCCTCCAGAACATCACGTTCAACGATGGGCCAGGCACGGCGGATAACGTCTTCGTCTCCAACGCCGCGCGCGATCTGCTGTTCAAGCTGAACGGACAGATCAACCAGTTCGACTTGGCCGATGCCGTCAACACCTTCGCCATAAACGGCAACACGAACGGTGTAGACGCGGTGATCGGTGAGTTGACCTCAACGCAACTGACCAGCAGCTTGCTAAGCCTGATCACACCGACGCTCACGGCGGCGGGCATCACGCTGGGCACGCAATCCGCGAATACCTATACCGGCACCTCCGCCGCGAATAAGTATATCGGACTGGGCGGCAACGACACCCTGAGCGGTCTCGACGGCAACGACGAACTTTACGGCGACGCCGGAACCGACCTGCTCTACGGCGGAAACGGTGCGGACATCCTGCACGGCGGAAGCGGCAACGACACGCTGTATGGAGATGCTGGAAACGACATCCTCTTCGGTGGCCGGGGCAGCGACATCCTCTACGGAGGCGCCAACGCAGACACCTTCGTGTTCGACGCCAATGACCGCGGAACCGGGTCCGACACCATCAAGGACTTCAGCACCGCGCAGGGCGACAAGATCGACATCTCCGATGTTCTTGAGATGCACGACGGCGCCGAAGTCCTCAGCCAGTTCGTACGCCTGACCACCTCGGGATCGAACACGCTGTTGCAGGTTGACATGGACGGCACGGGCGGAGCCTTCGGCTTCACCACGTTGGCGACCATCGAGGGCGTAACGGGCCTCAACCTCGACACCCTCGTCGCCAACGGCACGATCATAGTTTGATAAACAAATATACGGAACCAGCGGAAAGAGGCCTTGCAAAAGGCCTCTTTTTCTATGCCCGATCAATCATGAAAAAGTTATGGAAAAAAGAACTTTTAAGCCTGTAAATTTAAAGCATGCCTCCAAATATCGCAAAAAAAAAATCTTGAAAACCCATCAAAAAAAAGTTTGCCCAACACAACTCTAATTTGTGAGAATGCGCTGCGGAAAAAGATAAAAAAAAGAGCTTCAAGACCGCCGACCTTAACCCTTATGGGAAAAGGCCGGGGGAAAAAATGTGCGCTCATCGACGTGCGGGCGCCTGTTTCTGTGTGCAAACTGAAAGATGTAAAACTTTTTGTAACCGTGTTTTATTGATAAGGAGTACGCCAAATGCCGACCATCGCCGAAATCGAAGCCAACCTTCTTCTTGCCTCCTCCACCGGAAACAAGCCTTTGTTCAACAGCACGCTGGCCGGAATCCTGCCCGAACAATTTCCACTGATCGCCGTCTACGGCGGCGTGTTGTCGAACCTGACCGCGCTGGCTGACCCTGTCGTTGCCAAAAACATGACGCGCAGCCTGATGTCCGAGGCCGGAACCTATGTGGACGCGGCCGATATCGGCGACGCGATGCTGGCCTTCTCGCAAAGCGGGAATTACGGCGCGCTTGACGCCCTGACAGACTATCTCACCCCCGCCCAGATCGAAGACTTGGGCGAAAGCACCGATGTTGGCCAGACCCTTTTGAACATCGCGGCCAACGACACCGCCCTGCCGGATGATGATATCGCCATCAAGAACGCCGTGCAGAACCTCATGGGCAAGCTGGGCGCACAATCCAGCACCGCCTCAATCGGCGACGCCCTTCTGACCTTCGCGCAAAATCAGAATTACAAGGCGATGGACGCCGTGACCGACCACCTGACCGAAGACCAGAAGGCCGAACTGGGCCCGTCTGTTCAGGTTTTTGAAACTCTTTACACACTGATTCCGTTCTTCGGGGGCGAAGTCTCCGATCCCGAAGCAGTCAACGATGCGGTCCGCAACCTGATGAGAAAGCTCGGGCCGTTTATAAGCCCCTACCTGATCTCCGATGTACTGATAAATGCATCTTCAAACCCGCTTTTATTGGAGTCGCTCGATGCCCTGACGGATTACCTCACGCCTGAACAACTCCCCATCGTCGGGCAGTTTGGTGCTGGAAATGCGCTCGGCCTGGGAATCGTACAAAACCTCTCTTTAGGTCTGATTGATGAGACGATGGCGGTCCCCGCCATAAGAAACCTTCTCAGTAAGCTTGGCGCGTATGTAGACGCAGGGTTGATTGCGGGCTCGATAACAGGAGCGGCGACCGCGCTTGAGGGCGCCTTTGGGGCCATAGACGCCCTGACGGACTACCTCACCGAAGCTCAAAAGATCGAACTCGGCTCCACCCACGCCCCCATCAATCTGACCGCCATAATTTCCTACACGCAGTTCCAATATTCGCCGGAGCAAATCGAACAGGGCCTGCGGAACTACATGAACAAGGTCGGAGACTACATCGACCCGATATACATAGGGGATTGGATCGTGAACCTCTCATCCTCCCCGGACTTATACGCTGGCTTGATCGACGCCCTCACCGACGGCCTCACCGCCGAACAAGTCACCGCCCTCGGCGAACAGGGATATGTCGGCGCCGCGATAACGAATATTGCATTCTCCGCATACCCCGGCGAAACCGAGCCGCTAATTGCCGACCTCATCAGGAACCTGATGAACAAATTCGCGCCGCTGATCAGCAGCGACGATATCGGGAACGCTCTAACCACGATCAGCCAGAGCGGCGCCTTCCTCGCACTGGATGCCCTGACCGACAAACTGACGACGGATCAAAAAATGGCCTTGGGAGCCTCGGGCTATACAGGCACGGCGCTCCTCAACATCGTGGCCTTCAACGACCCCTTCAGCACTGAAGATGACGCAAGCATCGCAGCGGCCATCGACGATCTCATAAAAAAACTCGGCGCCTTCGCTGACATTGAATCGATCGGAAGCGCACTAGCAACTCTATCCTTGGGCGATGATACATATTTTCCGCCAAATTACAGTGCGCTGAACTCGATTCTCAAATACCTGACGCCTGAACAGATCACGGCCCTTGGTGAAACATACTACCCCAGCGAAACTCTCTACAATCTGTCATGGGCTGATTTTTTTTCTCCTTACAACGACGACACGCCTCTGGGGAATGCGGTCGACGCACTCATGAAAACGCTCGGCGATCAAATCGATGTCTACGCCATAGGAGACGCCATGATGAGCTTTGCGCAAAAGCTCAACTATCCGAGCCTGAAGGCGATCGTCGATAATATGAGCGATGCTAAAGTTCTGGAGTTCAATGAGAATCTGGGCGGTGTTCAGGATTACGTCCTGATGGATTTGTCGGGCGGCGACAACCCCTTCGATCCGTTGGACGATATGCTCATAACCAAGGCCATTCACAACTACATGGCCAAACTCGGAAGCGGCGCACAAGGCTACGGCATCCGCGAAGCGATCACCAATCTTTCTTACATTAGCCAAAATTATAAAGGCCTGGACGCCGCGACCGACTACCTGACGCAGCAGCAACTGGAAAACATCATGCCCGAAGGTGGATTTGCACCCTACTTCATAATCCAGCCGATAGTCGACCAGGTCGCCCAGTATGGTCTAGACATGTTCGTAGGCGGAAATGCCGTGCGTGATCTGGTCCATAAAATGGCGCATGCTTATGACCTTTATGACTTCTACGAGCGGGAAGTCGTGGACTCCGTGGCTGAATTTGTTTACTTCACAGGCGATCAGGCGGCCTTCGGTATGGATGCCATCCTCGGAGAGTTGCCGGACCATATCCTGACATCGTACATCCTAAGCGAGCTAGAAACAGATCAGTATGGCCAGCACATTCTCGCCGATGCCGGTGTCACGCTCGGCACAACCTCCGCCGACATCATGACCGGCTCCGACCTGGTGGAGGACCGCTTCATCGCGCTGGCCGGAAACGACACGCTGCACGGCTACGGCGGCGACGATCAGCTTTACGGCGATGCGGGCAAGGATACGCTCTATGGCGGCCTCGACAACGACATCCTCCACGGCGGCGCGGATAAAGACACGCTCTACGGCGAGGACGGCGACGACATCCTCTTCGGCGGCACCGGGGCGGATACCCTCTACGGCGGCGCGGGCGCAGATGCCTTCTGGTTCGACGCCAACGACAAGGGCACGGGCGTGGACGTCATCAAGGACTTTAGCCTGCTCGACGGCGACACGATCAACATCTCCGACGTGCTCGAACAATACGATCCGAATACCGATGCCCTGTCCGGCTTCGTCCGCCTGACCGAATCTGGCGCCGATACCCTGCTTCAGGTCGATATGACTGGCCCCGGCGTACCCGGCGGTTTCGCGACGATTGTCAAGCTGGAGGGGGTCACAGGCCTCGACCTCGACACGCTGGTCGGAAACGGCACGATTGTTACGGTATAAAACATTGAAATCATTGAAAGACTCGGGTAATTCCGGGTCTTTTTTTGCATTTTAATGTTTTTGTTTGCGATTTTGCTTTAAAATATGTTCT
Organism: Alphaproteobacteria bacterium; assembly: GCA_023384135.1. Classification (GTDB taxonomy): domain Bacteria; phylum Pseudomonadota; class Alphaproteobacteria; order Micavibrionales; family Micavibrionaceae; genus JAGNKE01. The sequence continues at coordinate 675,100 of JAHDXS010000001.1, forward strand.
ATAGGGCCGCTTTAATGCCAAACATAAGGAGATTCCTTGCCGCAAGAGCTATTTTTGGAATTCAGCAATAACACCCTACTGCCCTTTCTGTTCGGCGAACATAACACGCACCTCTCCCACCTCGAAAAGAAACTGAACGTCTCGATCGCGGACAGGGGAAACACGTTGCGTGTTGCGGGCGAAGAACCGGCAGTACGACAGGTCGAAAACATACTGAATGCTCTCTATCGCAAGCTTGAAAAAAAGGACATGACGGATATCAGCATCGCCGACATCGACGCCCAGCTCAGATTCATGGACTCAGACAAAAGCACCGACGCACCAAGCGGAGGCGATGAACGCCGAAGTGCGCTGGCCATCCGCACGAAAAAGAAAACGATAGCGCCACGAACGCCCAATCAGGCCACCTATATCGAAATGATCCGCCAAAAGGATATGGTGTTCGGCCTCGGCCCCGCCGGTACGGGCAAAACCTATCTCGCGGTTGCCGCTGGCGTGGACATGTTCCTGCAAGGCCGCGTCGAGCGCCTCGTCTTCTGCCGTCCCGCCGTGGAGGCCGGAGAAAATCTCGGCTTCCTGCCGGGTGATATGAAGGAAAAGATCGATCCCTACCTGCGCCCGGTCTACGATGCCCTGCACGATATGCTGCCCTTCGACTTTCTGGTCAAGCGCATGGAAACCGGCGACATCGAGATCGCACCGCTCGCCTTCATGCGCGGCCGCACACTGGCCCATGCCTTCGTCATCCTTGACGAGGCGCAAAACGCCACCACCATGCAGATGAAAATGTTCCTCACCCGCATGGGCGAAGCCTCCCGCATGGTCATCACCGGCGACCCGAAACAAAGCGACCTGCCCGGCCACGTGAAATCCGGCCTCAACGAGGCAATCGAGATTCTCTCCGGTATCGATGAAATCGGCTTCACCCGCTTTGAAACCAAGGATGTCGTCCGCCATCCGCTCGTCGGTAAAATTCTCAAAGCCTACGACGGGGAATAAAGGCCCTAAAAAATGCAAATAGACCTTACCCTTCACGATACGCGTTGGCGCGCCGAGATTCCCGATGTGGAAATTTTAACAGAGCGCGCCCTGAATCAGGCCAAAAACCACCCGGAAATCTCGGTCCGCCTTCTGATGGGACGGGTCAAAGACACGGAAGTCAGCATCACACTCTCGAACGACGAATTCGTTCAGAAACTCAACCGCGAATATCGCGAACAGGATAAACCGACCAATGTCCTGTCCTTTCCAATGACCGACGAGGACGATCAGGAAATGCCGGAAGAAAAAGTCGGAATAATTTCATTCGGCGACATAATCATGGCCTTTGAAACAGTCAAAAGCGAATCTGCCCAGCAAAAAAAGGCGCTGCGCGACCACTTCACACACCTTCTGATCCATGGCTTTCTTCACTTATTGCACTTTGACCACACACAGGAAGAAGAGGCGCAGGAAATGGAAAGACTTGAGGCGGAAATTCTGGCCACCATGAATATAGATAACCCATATGAAAGAATATGATTTTGCGTTACGGATATTATGATACCATGCTGAAAATGAACCATAACACGACTCCAGAGACAGACGAATCAGGCCAAGGCTCAGAAAACACGGAGACTTCCGAACAGGGCAGGCAAGAGTCAAAACAGACCAATGGCCTGCTTCACGTTGTCACGTCCCTTATTCGGGGCAAGCCGGAATCCTCGTCCCTTCGCGAAACCATTGAGGAATATATTGAGGAAACCGACGCACCCCACGCCTCGGACACCTCCTCCGTCTCTGCCCACGAAAAACAGCTTCTGGCAAATATTCTTAAGCTCCGCGACCTCACCGCGTTCGACGTCATGGTGCCGCGTGCAGACATTGTTGCGGTCAACGCCAACACACCCTATGAAGAACTTCTGAGCATTCTCGCCGAAAAGACATACAGCCGTCTGCCTGTTTATAAGGATAATCTCGATAACGTCGTCGGTTCGATTCATGTCAAGGACATCCTCTCGGCGCTCGCCAGTGGCAAGGCTGTTGAAATTCCTGCGCTCGTCAGGGATATTCAGATCATATCCCCCTCGCTGAACGTCCTCGATCTCCTCGTTCAAATGCGCCTGACTGGAAAGCACATGGTGCTCGTGATTGACGAATACGGCGGCATCGACGGGCTGGTCACCATAGGTGACGTCATCGAGGCTGTAGTCGGCGAAATAGACGACGAACACGATCCCGACGAGGAACCCGAAGTGCAGATCCGCGCAGACGGCACGGTCACAGCGGACGCCCGCCTCGACCTTGAGGATTTTGAGGAGCGCTTCGGCATCGAACTGGACGACGAGGAAAAAGAAGAAAACGACACGCTCGGAGGATTAATCTTTTCTATAGCCGGGCGAGTGCCTGTGCGTGGAGAAGTGATTCCACACGACTCGGGGATCGTATTTGAGATTTTGGAGGCCGACCCCCGGCGCGTGAGCCGCGTATGCATCAGAAACCTTCCCAAGTCCGCCCTGAACAACCCGGATTCGGAATGATTGGCGGCCAGAGACCGGAAACCTTCGACCGATGACGGGCACCGCAAATGCGCCGCATACAGGCCAAAAAACGCCACACCTTCTCGACCGCCCCCTGCCCGCCCTCTGCATGGCCTTCGTGCTGGGCGCGGCATCAACACTCGCGATGGCACCTTATGAAATCGCGCCTGTTCTGTTCATCACGCTCGGCGGTCTCTACGCGCTCCTGAGCCGCCGCGAGTCGCGACGCTCGATCTTCGCCTGCGCTTGGGCCTTCGGCTTCGGCTATTTCGTTTTCGGCCTCTCGTGGATCGGCAACGCCCTGCTCGTGGACGGCAACGAATACGCGTGGGCCTATCCGCTCGCCATCGCCGCCCTGCCGTCCGTTCTGGCCTTCTTTCCGGCGGTCTTGCTAACCATATGGCGAAGGTCTTTTGATCCCCTGACCCTCTCCGGCTATTTGGGCTTCGCCGCCTGCCTTGGCCTGTCCGAATGGCTGCGCGGCAATATTTTCACGGGCTTTCCCTGGAACCTCTTCGGCTACGCTTGGGCGGGCTTCCTGCCCATCGCACAAGTTGCAGCGCTAGCGGATGTCTACCTGCTGACTTTACTCACAATTCTCTGGAGCGCGGCCTTCGGGTTTATTCCGCTCTACAAGGCTACGCAAAGGAAAAAAATTATAACCGCACTCACAATCGCCTCATCCTTCGCGGCCGCCATGCTCTACGGTTATAGTAAACTCGGCATTGAAATCGGAACACGAGATGACATCGACATCGTACTTGTACAGCCGAACATCCCACAATCCGAAAAATGGTTGCCCGAACTATTCTCCCGCCACTTTAACACCCACCTTGATCTGACGGAATCGCAAGGGCTTACAGCGGGCGAAGGAATAAAATCAACTTACGTCATATGGCCCGAAACCGCGATCCCTCTGGCCTTCACGCACCATCCCGATGCCGCCGAAATGATCGCCCAGACCCTAAGCTACTTCCCCGAGCAAACCTTCCTTCTGGCAGGCGCAGTCGCCCGGCCGGATAAGGACGCAGGACAGACGGACAGCTATTACAACAGCCTGGTGACCTACGATAAGGCCGGAAAAATCGTATCCAAATTCGATAAATTCCACCTCGTCCCCTTCGGAGAATACATCCCCTACGAAGACGAGTTAGGCCTCACGCCGATTACAGGCTTAGGAGGATTCGGCTCCGGACCGGGCCCGAAGACATTGAGCGTCGAACCGGCTTTTTCCTTCAGCCCGCTCGTCTGCTACGAAATCATTTTCCCGCGCGCCGTCACAGACGAATCGGTGGGTGCAAAAAGACCGGATGCCCTTATCAACGTCACCAATGACGGCTGGTACGGCATCAGCGCAGGCCCGTTCCAGCATCTTGCGCAAGCCCGCTTCCGCGCGATCGAGGAGGGAATCCCCGTCATCCGCGCAGCAAACACCGGGTTTTCCGCCGTGATCGACCCCCACGGCCGCATTCTCTACCGCTCCGAACTTTACAAAGAGGAAGCAGTCCGACATGCCCTTCCCATGAGCATCAAAACAAAAAAATCTATGACATACTTAAGTATGGTATTATTACTTGCAACACTATTGGCCGCCTATTACTTGCAATATATTAGACTGGATAATTACAAGTTATAATTGAATTTTTTTTATTGTGCATACTTAAGATCAGTTGCATACAAGCGTAATCATGCGCTAAGAGAGATGAATTGTTCTCGGGTTAAGGGAGCAAACGGTGTGTGTGCCGGTCATGAAACACCAAAAATTTGGTCGCATAGTCGCTAAAATGAAAAATCAAAAAGTAAGAAAAACCAAGGGCGTACCTGACAACGTGGACCGCCACGTGGGTCAACAGCTTAAATCGCGCCGCATTCTTTTAGGGATGAGCCAGGAAAAACTTGCCGAAAGCGTCGGCATTACTTTCCAGCAGGTCCAGAAGTATGAGCGCGGAACCAACCGAATCAGCGCGGGTCGCCTGCTCAAGTTCAGCAAGACCCTTCAGGTCCCCGTAGGATACTTCTTCGAAGGCGCTGAGGTCTCCCCTAAAGCTGAACCCGGCGGAAGCAAAAAGCAGGGCTTTTCTGACGGTGAGCAGGAATCTCTGACGGGATCGATGCCCGAAGACGTCATGAGCCGCAAGGAGACCTTGGACCTGCTGCGGAACTATTATTCGATCAAAGACCCCTCCGTGCGCAAAATGATCCTAAAAATGGTCAAATCGATGGCCAACGGACGGACGGAAAAAAAATAACGCCTGTTAACGAATAATCTTGTGTAATCCGCCCACTTTCAGTAGGGTGCTTCTCTCTTTTTATGAATATTCGGCGTTTAACGAAATAAATCAAATCGACCCTCATTGAAGGAAAAAACCTAAGATGTCACAAGCAGGTACGGCAGCAATGAAAGCCAAACAAAGCCCGGCGGCGGAACAAGACCGTCTCAAAGATTACATGTTCACTAGCGAATCCGTATCCGAAGGCCACCCGGATAAGGTCTGCGACCGCATCTCCGATGCCGTCCTTGACCATTACCTGACCCACGATCCCCATTCGCGCGTTGCCTGCGAAACGCTGGTCACCACCGACACCGTGGTCATCGCCGGCGAAACGCGCGGCCCAGAGAGCATCACGAAGGACGACATCGAGCAAGTTGCCCGCCAAGCGATCCGCGACATCGGCTACGAACAGGAAGGCTTCAACTGGAAGACCGTGAATGTTCAGGTCAAGCTGCACAAACAATCCGCTGACATTGCGCAAGGCGTTGACTCCGCCTCAAACAAGGACGAAGGCGCAGGCGACCAAGGTATTATGTTCGGCTACGCCTGCCGCGAAACCGACGCGCTGATGCCCGCAACGCTCCATTACTCCCATGCGATCCTGCGTTCTCTGGCCGAGGCCCGCCACTCCGGCGCAGCCCCCGAGCTTGAGCCCGACGCGAAGTCTCAGATCACCCTCGAATACCGTGACGACAAACCGGTCCGCGCGACCTCGATTGTCGTATCGACCCAGCACAAGGACGGCTTCTCTCAGGCGGACATCAAGGAAATCGTGCGCCCGCACGTTCTCGCCGTCCTGCCCGAAGGCTGGATGTGCCCGGAAGAGGAATTCTACGTCAACCCGACCGGACGCTTCGTCATCGGCGGCCCCGTCGGCGACTGCGGCCTGACCGGACGCAAGATCATCGTGGACACCTACGGTGGCGCGGCTCCGCACGGCGGCGGCGCGTTCTCCGGTAAGGACCCCACGAAGGTTGACCGCTCGGCGGCTTACGCGGCCCGCTACCTGGCGAAAAATATCGTCGCGGCCGGCTATGCCGAAGTCTGCACGATCCAGCTCTCCTACGCGATCGGCGTCTCCAAGCCTCTCTCGACCTACCTCTTCACCCACGGAACCGGAACGGCGCCCGAGCCCGAGATCATCAAGGCCCTGCAACAGCTGGTCGATCTCAGCCCGCGCGGCATCCGCGAGCACCTGAAGCTCAGCCGCCCGATCTACGCGCGCACCGCTGCTTACGGCCACTTCGGCCGCGAGCCGGAGCCCGATGGCGGCTTCTCTTGGGAAAAGCTGGATCTCGTCAAGGACCTGCAAAAGATCATTGGCTAAGCAAGACCAAAACGAAACCGAAATGCAAGGCTCCGCCCCCCATGGGCGGAGCCTTTTTGGCAGGCGCGTCGGCCGCCCGCTCAGCGCCCAGAAAAAGGAAATCATGGACCGCCTTCTCCCGGCCTACACGATCCCCGCCGACAAGCTCGAACATCCCGCAGCGCTCACCCCCGAAAAACTGTTCACAAAAAAATATGCTTCCTGCTGGTTTGAAATCGGCTTTGGCTACGGCGAACACCTCGCCGCCCTCGCCCGCAAAAACCCTGATACCGCCTATATCGGCGCAGAGCCCTTCCTTAACGGCATGGCGGCCTTTTTATCCGAAATGGACGAAAGCCCCGCCGGAAACGTCCGCATCCTGATGGACGACGCGATGAAGATCGCCCGCGCCTTGGCCGATGAAACGCTGGATGGCATCTACATCCTCAACCCTGACCCATGGCACAAGACCCGCCACCATAAACGCCGCATCGTAAACGAGGCAAACCTTGATGTCTTCTGCCGCATTCTCAAACCCGGCGGCGAACTCATCATGACCTCGGATGTCGAGGCGATGGCCGAATGGATGGTGACACAGGCCACGAACCACCCCGGCTTTGAATGGACGGCGAAAACCGCGCAGGACTGGCAGCAACCGCCCGCCGGATGGTTCACCACCCGCTACGAAGTAAAAGGCGCCAAAAACGCCAAGAAAATGTCCTATTTGCTCTTCCGCAAGCGCCCCGCATGAAGGGCTCAAAAAGACCATAAAAATACTTGCACAAGCCGCACAAAGCGCATATATTCCTGAAAAATTCCGGTCTGATAAGGAACGGTGGGCTCAAAAGAGACCCGCCTTTTTTAATTCCCGGATGGAACCGAAAAAGACATGAAGCGTACGCCGCTGGAAAACAAACTGACGGAAATGGTGGAGCCGGTCGTAGCCGACCTGGGCTTCGATCTCGTCCTGATTAGCGTGATCGGCGAAGGTGGAACAAAAACGGTGCAGATTCTTGCGCAAAATCCGCAAACCCGCAATCTCGGGGTCGAGGACGCCGCGAACATCAGCCGCGCTGTCTCCGCCCTTCTGGACGTTGAGGACCCCATCGCGGGTCAGTACCGTCTTGAGGTCAGTTCCCCCGGAATCGACCGCCCTCTGGTCAAACTTCAGGATTTTGAGCATTACACCGGCTACGAGGCAAAACTAGAACGACATACCCCGGCGGAAAACGGCCAAAAGCGTTTTCGCGGGATAATAAAAGGATTGCAGGACAATAACATTCTGGTCGAAACGGATACCGGACGGGTGGAAATCCCCTTCGCGGATCTGGCCAAGGCCAAACTGGTCCTGACGGATGAACTTATAAAGGCTGCTGCAAGCAAGTAGGAGAAAAACATGGAACTGTTGCAGGTTGCGGATACGGTCGCACGCGAAAAGAATATTGACCGCGAAATCGTCATACAGGCGATGGAGGAAGCCATTCAAAAGGCTGGCCGCTCCAAGTACGGCTACGAACAGGATATCCGCGCCGAGATCGACCGCAAGTCCGGCCTTATCAATCTGCGCCGTTTCCGTGAGGTTCTGGAAAACCCCGAACTGATGGAAAACGAAGTCGCCCAGCTGACGCTGGCCGAGGCCCGCAAGATTAAACCGGATGCCCAGCCCGGCGAGTTCCTGATCGACGATCTGCCGCCGCTCGACTTCGGCCGCATCGCCGCCCAGACCGCCAAGCAGGTCATCATGCAGAAGGTTCGCGAGGCCGAACGCGCCCGCCAGTACGAGGAATTCAAAGGCCGCGTGGGCGAGATCATCAATGGCGTAGTGAAGCGCGTCGAATACGGCAACGTGATCGTGGACATCCAAGGCCGCGCCGAAGGCCTCCTACGCCGTGACGAGAGCATTCCCCGCGAAGCCTTCAACACAGGCGACCGCATCCGCGCAATCATCTATGAGGTGCGCGAGGAATTGCGTGGCCCGCAGATTTTCCTGTCCCGCAGCCATCCCGAATTTATGGCCAAGCTGTTCATGCAGGAAGTACCCGAAATCTATGACGGCATCATCGAGATCCGCCGCGTCGCCCGCGACCCCGGCAGCCGCGCGAAAATCGCGGTCATCTCCCGCGACAGCTCCATCGACCCCGTCGGCGCATGCGTTGGTATGCGCGGAAGCCGCGTACAGGCCGTCGTCGGCGAACTGCACGGCGAAAAGATCGATATCATCCCGTGGTCCGAGGATATTGCAAGCTTCGTCGTCAGCGCCCTCCAACCCGCGAGCGTCTCAAAGGTCGTTCTCGACGAGGAGAAAAAGCGCATGGATGTCGTCGTTCCCGACGAACAACTCAGCCTAGCCATCGGCCGTCGCGGACAAAACGTCCGCCTCGCTTCCATGCTGACGGGCTGGGATATCGACATCATGACCGAGGCCGAAGAGTCGCAAAGACGCGCGGACGAATTCAAAACCCGCTCGTCACTGTTCATCGAGGCGCTCGACGTTGACGATGTGATTGCGCACCTTCTGGTGGCCGAAGGCTTCACGAAGGTCAACGAAATCGCGGACACCCCGATCGACGAACTGAACGAGATCGAAGGCTTCGAAGAAGAAATTTCCTCCGAGCTCCAAAGACGCGCCCAAAGCTGGCTTAAACTGAAGGCCGAGGAACTCAAGGTCAAACAGGACGAACTCGGCATCGCCGACGACCTGATGACCGTCGAAGGCCTCTTGTCGAACCAGATCGTCAAGCTGGGCGAAAACGGGATCAAGAGCCTCGATGACCTCGCAGACCTCGCCGGTGACGAACTGGTTGAAATTCTGGGGGCGGACTCTATAACCGTCTCCGATGCGAACGCTGTCATCATGAAGGCACGCGAGCATTGGTTTGCTGAAGAGGAAGCGGCTCCTGAACAGGCCGAAGAACCCGTTAAAAACGAAGAATAGGCATGGAAATGCCGGGTGTGGCCCCGAAAGGGGCCTCACCCGCGGCTCCAGGCAAGATTGAAAATATGAATCCGAGGCATAATGGTGTATACCAGAGGCCTGACTTTAGGAAAAAAAATGACGGAAAAGACCAAGAAAGATAATAACGGCGAAGACGACAAGGGTAACAAAACCCTTAGCCTGTCCGGAAAGACCCTAAGTCTCAAGGGAGCGTCGGCGCCTGCACGTCCAAATCTGGCCGCATCTTCGCGGGGTCCCGCTGTTGCCGTTGAAGTCAGACGCAAGCGCAAACCCGCCGGACAGGAAAACGAGCGCGACACGTCCGAGAAAAAGGAAAACCTCCGCCTCACAGACGAAGAACGTGAGTCCCGCGCCCGCGCCCTTCATCAGGCACTCTCCGGTGAGGGCAAAAAGCGCGAACTTCCTAAACGCCGCGTGACCACGCTCGAAGACGTGAAGGCTCAGGAAAATCTGGAAAAGCGCGACGAACAAAAAACTGAAATTCTCTCCCCGCGCCTTCAGGAGAGCGAGGCTGCAAAGCAATCCGCTCCCGCCGGTGATACGGACCCTGCAAAAAAACCGCTTGAAACAAAGCGCTTCCGTAAGGGCGTAGAGGAAGAAACCGAAGAAAGCACGCGCGATAAACTAAAAAAGGCACAGGCCAAGCCAAACCCGCGTGCGACAGACGACAAACGCCGCCGCATCACGGTGACGCAGGCACTGAACGAAGATTTCGAACGCGATCGCGGCCCCAGTCTGGCTGCTCAAAGACGCGCCCGCGAAAAAGCCCGTCTCGCCGCGCAACCCTTCCAGGCGCCCCAGCAAAAAGCGGTGCGTGAGATCGTCCTGCCCGAAACCATCACCGTTCAGGAACTAGCCATCCGTATGGCCGAACCCGGCGGCGACGTCGTAAAGGCCCTGATGAAGCTGGGCGTCATGGCGACAATCACCCAAACGATTGACGCCGATACCGCTGAACTTCTGATTGGCGAATTCGGTCACAAGACCAAGCGCGTCACCGATGCCGACGTTGAAATCGGTTTAACGGGCATAGACGACCGCGAAGAAGACAGATATCCCCGTCCGCCCGTCGTCACAATCATGGGCCACGTCGATCACGGAAAGACCTCCTTGCTGGACGCGCTGCGCTCCACCGATGTTGTCTCCGGTGAAGCCGGTGGAATCACCCAGCATATCGGCGCCTATCAGGTCAAAATGTCCGGCGGCGAAAGAATTACTTTCCTCGACACGCCCGGCCACGCCGCGTTCACGGAAATGCGCGCACGCGGTGCGAACGTCACCGACATCGTGGTGATCGTCGTCGCCGCAAACGACAGCATCATGCCGCAAACCATCGAAGCCATCAGCCACGCCAAAGCCGCAGGCGTTCCGATTATTATCGCGATCAACAAGGTCGACCTGCCCGATGCGAAGCCGATGAAGGTCAAGCAAGACCTCCTCCAGCACGACATCATCGTGGAGGAACTCTCCGGCGAAGTGCAGTGCGTGGAAGTCTCTGCAAAACAGAAACTCAACCTCGACAAACTCGAAGAAGCCATCCTCGTTCAGGCTGAGATTCTGGAACTTAAGGCGAACCCGAACCGCACGGCGCAAGGCTTCGTGATCGAATCCAAACTTGAAAAAGGCCGCGGCCCGGTTGCCACCGTTCTGGTTCAAAATGGCACGCTCAAGATTGGCGACGTCTTCGTCGCCGGCGCCACGATCGGTAAAGTCCGCGCGATGATCGACGATAAGGGCCAGAACGTAACCTCGGCCGAACCCGGCCAACCCGTCGAAGTCATCGGGTCGGACTCCGCTCCCGACGCGGGTGACTCCTTCTTCGTGGTCAAGGATGAATCCCGCGCCCGCGAAGTGGCAACATACCGCCAAAGAAAAATCAAGGACTCCCAGGCCGCAATGGTGGTCAAGAGCCGAACGACCATGGAGGACATCCTCAACCTGCGGCAGACCGGCGAAAAAACCCGCCTGCCTGTCGTTATCAAGGCGGACGTGCACGGCTCCGTGGAAGCCATCGCCGGAGCCCTGCGCAAAGTGGTGCAGGAAAACGAGGACGTGGATGTTCAAATCCTGCACACCGGCGTAGGCGGGATCACCGAATCCGACGTCATCCTCGCCAAGGCGTCCAAGGGCATCATCATCGGCTTCAACGTCCGCGCGAACATGCAGGCCAGAAGCCTCGCCCAACGGGACGGCGTGGATATCCGCTATTACAGCATCATCTACAACGTCATCGACGACGCGAAGGCTGTTCTGACCGGAATGCTCTCCCCGCGCATCCGCGAAAACTATCTGGGTCAGGCCCTCATCAGAGAGGTCTTCAACATCACCAAGGTCGGCAAGGTCGCAGGCTGCATAATCTCGGTCGGCAGCGTCAAACGCGGCGCCAAGGTCCGCCTCCTGCGCGACGACGTGGTGATCCACGAAGGCATGCTCAAGACCCTCAAGCGCTTCAAGGACGAAGTCAAAGAGGTCAAGGAAGGCACTGAATGCGGCATGGCCTTCGAAAGCTACGATGATATCAAGCAAGGCGATGTCATCGAATGTTTCGAGCTGGTAGAGGAAGAGCGCTCGCTGACGTAAGTCGGCAGGCGCGATCCGCATAGAGTAGGATTCCGCTATGAAACATCGCACATCCGAACCGTCCCAGCGTCAACTCCGCGTCGGGGAACAAATCCGCCACATCTTGTGCGAAACCCTCCAGCGCGGCCATTTCCACAGCCAAGTCCTGATGGACGAGGCCAGCAAGGTCACGATCACCGAAGTGCGCCCCAGCCCCGACCTCAAACACGCCCGGGCTTACGTGATGACTTTGGGTGGGCGGCAGATTGAGGCCGTTCTCGAAGCCCTCAACGACGAGGCCCGCGTGTTCCAGAAAGATATAGGCCGCCATTCGAATTTAAAATTCACCCCGAAAGTCCGCTTCGTCACCGACGACTCCTTCGATCAGGCGCAACGGATCGAAAATCTTCTGCGCGGCACAAGCGCGGATGACAGCGCCGAAAAAGGAGAATGACCCCGTGGCGCGCAAAAAAAGAGGCGAGCACGTCAGCGGCTGGATCAACCTCGATAAACCCGCAGGCCTGACCTCGACGCAGGCCATCGGCCGCGTCCGCCGCGTCCTGAACCCCCAGAAGATCGGCCACGCCGGAACCCTCGACCCGATGGCGACCGGAATCCTCCCCATCGCGCTGGGCGAAGCGACCAAAACCATCCCTTTCGTGCAGGACGCCCTGAAAACCTATACCTTCACCGCCGCCTGGGGAGAGCAGCGCGACACCGACGACGCCGAAGGCCAGATTGTGGCCGTAAGCGCAAACAGGCCTGGCGAAGACGATATTCTAGGCGTTTTGCCCGATTTTATAGGCGACATCCTGCAAACCCCGCCCGCCTATTCGGCCATCAAGATCGACGGCCAGCGGGCCTACGACCTCGCCCGCAGCGGCGAAACCCCGGAAATGAAACCCCGGGAGGTCTATATCGAAACCCTCGAATTAATAGATTTCCGCCCCGATGAGGCCGATTTCCGCATGATCTGCGGCAAGGGCACCTATGTCCGCTCCCTCGTCCGCGATATGGCCCTCGAACTGGGCACCCGTGGATACGTCAAAAACCTGCGGCGCGAAGCCGTCGGCCCCCTGACGCTGGAGAACGCGATTTCTCTGGACTTTCTGGAGGAGATGGACTACGTTTCGGCCCTTAACGAGGCCCTGTTGCCCCTTCAGGCTGTGCTGGACGACATCCCGGCTCTGCCCGTAAAACAAGAGGAGGCGGCAAGGCTCAAGAGCGGGCAGGTCCTGACTTTCATCTCTCGCCCCGATTTCTCCCGCCTGACGCGGGAGGGGCTGGGCGGACAGGAAGACAGACAGGCCCTCGCGGTCTTCAACGGCGCCCCGGTGGCGCTTGTCGAAAATCGCGGACCGGAAATCCGGCCCGTTCGTGTATTTAACCTGTAACCTTATATAAGGAGGAAACGATGTCGAAGACCGCAACCGCCGTAAGCAAGGCGGACCTGATCAAGAACTTCCAGACCAAAAAAGACGACACCGGTTCGCCGGAAGTTCAAGTCGCTGTTCTGACACAGCGCATCAACGAACTGTCCGAGCACATGAACCAGCACCCCAAGGACCTGCACAGCCGTCGCGGCCTGCTGGCCATGGTCGCCAAGCGTCGTAAGCTGCTGGACTACCTGAAGTCCAAGGATGAAGACCGCTACAAGAAGCTGATCGAAGCTCTGGGCATCCGCCGCTAATCCGGCGAAGATCTACGGAATAAAACAAAAGGCGGCTACAAGCCGCCTTTTTTAATGCCCGCAAGACCAACGCCTACATTGTATGAATCTGAAAGTAATAACCGTCCTCGTCACGGTTGAGGCTGACCGACCCGGAGGGCAGCCGCTGTCCAGCCTCGTTATAAAACTCCGTGCTCGCGTCGGCGGTCAGCTGGCCGAACCGCGCCCCCTCAAGAAATTCAACGGTCAACTTTTTACCTTCGGCATGAAAAACCCCGATCGTCGCGTTCCGCAACGAAACCTCGCGCAGATCGTCCCCGAGATTCAACTCCCCGCCGACATCGCCGTCCGTAAGATCAATCTTAATGTTTGCCATCTGGTTTCTCTCCGCTGTTAGTCATAAAAAAGGCGGCCATAAGCCGCCTCACATCATCAGAATTTCGCGGTTGATCACCCGCTGCCAGTCCGAATATGGGACACCGTTCAGCGCCATGCTGCTGCGGGCGAGAAAAATGCCCGGCGGCGGTTTGCCTGCGCCCAGCTCGCTCATCGCCTGCCCGATTAGGTAACAGGCCATCTGATCGGCATCGTCAACGGTGAAATGCTCGCCCAGAAAGACGTCTGCCTCATACCCGGCGGCACTCAAGGTATCGAAAAGCGCCCGGCAATCCTCTTTGGATATATAGCGTGAGTCCAGCTTGGCGATCTCGCCGAACTCGTTCAGCGCCCGTAAAACGCCCGTATCGCCGCCTTGCGTAATGGTTTCGGCCATCCCTGACGCGATCTCATGGGCGCGGGTTCTCAAACGGACATCGCCGTGATCGTCATGGGGCTGAAGAATCGAAAAAATCTGTGTCAGGGGCATAATAACGCAGCCTCTTAAACGCTAAACAAAATTATGTCAAACAAACATTACTGAAGAAAGGCTCTTTTTTTGATTTTTCCGCCCTCAAGCTCGAACACCAGCGGAACGCCCGTGGGAAACTCGGCGTCATTAATGGTTTCCGGCGTCTCCACGCCAAGAATGATCAACAGCGCCCGCAGGGAGTTCCCGTGTGCGACCACCAGAATATTTTTCCCCGCATCAACCAAACCCTTGATCTCCGCCACGTAATAGGGGCGCACCCGGTTCTCGACCACATCCTTCAGGCACTCGCCCCCCGGCGGCCGCACGTCATAAGAACGCCGCCAGATATGCACCTGATCCGCGCCGTATTTCTCGCGCGTCTCGTCCTTGTCCAGCCCGGTCAGGTCGCCGTAATCCCGTTCGCGCAGATCGTCATGCGCCACCATCCCTGCGATCAGATTTCCTTGCCCCGCCGCCTCCAGAGCCAGCTGCGCCGTATTATTCGCGCGCTTGAGCGTGCTGGTGAAAACCGTGTCGAATTTTATACCGGCCGCCTTGATCTTCTGCCCGGCGGTCACCGCCTCTTCGCGGCCCAGATCGGAAAGCTCGACATCCTTGAACCCGGTAAAACGGTTCTCAAGGTTCCATTGGCTCTGCCCGTGGCGCAGCAAGACAAGAAAATTTCCCATGATGGCTCTTTCACTCGAAAAGTTAACGACATAAACCCGGCCACTGTATAAGCCGTTTTGCCCGGGCGATCAATCCACAAGCACACCCCGTGCCAAAAACCACGTAAACCGCGCAAAAATCACTCCAGAACGCCTCCGATTTTCCCTAAAAACCAAAGAAAACTTTGACTTTTACCTCGGATAGTGGCATCACTGTTCCCAATTCGCAAAGGCCCGGAAGGGCGCAAGGCTTGCGGTTGACGATTAAAGGCGGACATATCTGCTTTTAACAGTCCACCGAAGCCCCCTCCCCCCGAAGCGCTTTGTTCGTTTAACAGGCTTGTTCCTTGCAGGGAACGGGCCGCTTAAGATTATCAAAAAGGAAAATGACCGAATGTTTACTGTCTACAAAAAAGAAATTGATTTCGCGGGCAAGACCATAACCCTCGAAAGCGGAAAAATCGCCCGTCAAGCCGACGGCGCCGTCGTGGCCAGCATGGGCGACACCGTCGTCCTCTGTTGCGTGACCGGCAATAAAAGCATCAAGGAAGGCCAGGACTTCTTCCCCCTCTCCGTCCATTATCAGGAAAAGACCTTCGCCGCAGGCAAAATCCCCGGCGGCTTTTTCAAGCGCGAAGCGAGACCCAGCGAGAAAGAAACGCTGACCTCCCGCCTGATCGACCGTCCGATCCGCCCGCTCTTCCCGAAAAATTTCCTCAACGAGGTTCAGATCGTAGCCACCGTCATCTCGCATGACCTTGAAAACGACCCCGACATCGTTGCGCTGATCGGCTGCTCCGCCGCTCTGACGATCTCCGGCATCCCCTTCCTCGGCCCCATCGGCGGCGCGCGCGTCGGCTATATCAACGGTCAGTTCGTCGTCAATCCGACCATGCAGGAAATCAAGGAAAGCGCCCTCGACCTCGTGGTCGCCGGAACGCAGGAAGGCGTCCTGATGGTGGAATCCGAAGCCAAGGAACTCTCCGAAGAACTCATGCTCGAAGCCGTCATGGAAGGCTGGAAGGCGTTCCAGCCCGTGATCAACGGCATCATCGGCCTCGCCGAAATGTGCGCGAAGGATCCCTGGGACATTCCCGAAACGCCCGCACCGATCCAGAAACTCGAGGACTCCCTTAAGACCAAATACGCCGGCGAAGTCGAGAAAGCTTACGGCATCCTCAACAAGCTGGAACGCCGCAACGCTGTTGACGCGGTCCGCAAGGCCGCCATCGAGGCCTTCACGGACGAAGCGAACGGAATCGACGCCAACATCATCACCTCCAAATTCAAATACCTCGAAGCCGACGTGGTTCGCGGCCAGATTCTGAAAACCGGAAACCGCATCGACCAGCGCGACACCAAGACCGTCCGCCCGATCGTAGCCGAAGTCGGCATCCTGCCCCGTACACACGGCTCCGCGCTGTTCACACGCGGCGAGACGCAGGCCCTTGTGGTCGCCACCCTCGGCACCGGACAGGACGAACAGATCATCGACGCGCTCGAAGGCGAATACCGCGAACGCTTCATGCTGCACTACAACTTCCCGCCCTACTCGGTCGGCGAAGCCGGACGCATGGGCCCTCCGGGCCGCCGCGAAATCGGCCACGGCAAGCTGGCATGGCGCGCCATCCGCCCGCTTCTGCCCGACATTGAGGCCTTCCCCTACACGATGCGCGTGGTCTCCGAAATCACCGAATCCAACGGCTCGTCCTCCATGGCGACCGTATGCGGAACCTCGCTTGCATTAATGGATGCGGGTGCGCCGCTGGTGCGTCCGATCGCGGGCATCGCGATGGGCCTGATCAAGGAAGGCAAAGACTTTGCCGTTCTCTCCGACATTCTGGGTGACGAAGATCATCTGGGAGACATGGACTTCAAGGTCGCCGGAACCGAGCAAGGCATCACCGCCCTCCAGATGGATATCAAGATCACCTCGATCACCGAGGAAATCATGACCATCGCGCTGGCGCAGGCCAAAGACGGACGGATCCACATTCTGGGCGAAATGAACAAGGCGCTTCAACAAGCGCGCGGCGAGTTGAGCCAGTTCGCGCCGCAGATCGTTCAGATCCGCATCCCGACCGACAAAATCCGCGAAGTCATCGGCACGGGCGGCAAGGTGATCCGCGAGATCATCGAACTGACCGGAACCAAGATCGACATCGAGGATGACGGCTCCATTAAGGTCGCCGCCGCCAACGGCGAAAGCATCGAGAAGGCGATCCAGATGATCCGCAACATCACTGACGAGCCCGAGACCGGCAAGATCTATCAGGGCAAAGTTGTGAAGTGCGTGGACTTCGGCGCATTCGTCAATTTCATGGGTGCAAAGGACGGCCTCGTCCACATCTCCGAACTGGCCGATTACCGTGTTGCCCAGACCACGGACGTGGTGAAGGAAGGCGACATCGTCAAGGTCCTGCTGCTCGGCACGGACGATCGCGGCAAGGTCAAACTCTCCATGAAGCGCGTCAATCAGGAAACCGGCGAGGAAATCCCGTTCGAGGACAAGCCCAAAGGCAAGCGCGAGGCCAACGGCTAAGCCGTTCCACCCGATACCGACAACGAAAAAGGAGGCTTAAAGCCTCCTTTTTTATTTCCAGGGACGATAACCCGCTACTTAAAGTTTTGGGCAATCCCGTTTAAGGTTTGCTCATATCGAGCACCGACATCGCTGCGCACCTCGGCATCGCGGGTAACCGCAACAGCAGGCTTAGGCGCATTCGAACCGTCCATCTCGGTCATAAGCTGCGCAATCCCGATAACATGATGGCTCTCGCTTCCAGCAACCCGCCCCGCCGCCACATAAAGCTCAGCCGGAACCGGCCCGCCACCCTTGACCGCATCCCCGGTCTGGCTGAGCGCAGCAAGCGTCTCGCCGCGCGTCAACCCGCCCTGCATGGCTGAATGAATCGTGGCCTTGAGCATCCGCTCGACCTGATCCCCTTTGGCCTCGTTCAACGCGAACTGATCGTTACAAAATTTCTCGATGACCGCATCGACTAGCCGCCCGTCCAGCCCATCGGCCCTGGCCGCACGGATCAGGTCATCAACCAGCGTCTGAACGGTCTTGCCCATATCCCGGGGCGCCACAACCTGAACCGGCGGCTCTACTGCCACCTCCCG
Source organism: Alphaproteobacteria bacterium (assembly GCA_023384135.1). Taxonomy (GTDB): domain Bacteria; phylum Pseudomonadota; class Alphaproteobacteria; order Micavibrionales; family Micavibrionaceae; genus JAGNKE01. Next base: position 693,023 of record JAHDXS010000001.1, read on the forward strand.
TGGACCGCTCAAGTCCTCGGAAGCCTCCTGAGCCTGCAAAGCGACAATCTGCTGAAGAAAATGAATACCATCCGCCATAAACCCCTCCTTATAAGTTAAGTAATTTTATTACTTTTTCTATCAGAAAGGCGCACATTTAGCAAATGGCGGCCCCAAAACGCCCAAAAATCGATTTTTTCTGGACAGTAAACAACTTTCACATAATATTTGGTATAATAACGGGATGAAAGTGAATATGGCGATCTCAAAAGCGCGAAAAAGATTCCGGGTGTTTCTGGGCATCTGTCTGCTGATGAGCGTTGGCTTTTTCTCGGCAGCCGTAATTGTCTACGCGGGCGTAAGAACGAAAACGATCAAGGTCGCCGACGTCGCGCCCACCCTGTTCCAGATCGACATCGCCCAACACCAGATTTTGGCCAGCATTTCCGGCGACGACGAAAAGTTGCGAATTGCCAAAAGTCTCTATCAGAAGGGCATATTCTCCCGCCTCTACATGAACGCAGGCGATGATATGATTCTTGATCTGGCTCAGCAAGGCCACGCCGCATCCCAGAAAACCTACGGGGACATCGTATACAGCCGTATGAACGGCAACCCCAACCGGCTCACGCTGGCTTTGGAATATTACCGTAAATCGGCGGATCAGGGATACGAACCCGCGCGTGAACGCTTGGCCGGAATTGCGAATACGGATACGATAGTCTCTGCTTCGGATTCTGAAAATCCGCGCTAAACTGCATCATTCGAAACCGAAGGGCAAATCCGCGCATGCGCGCACTCCCGAAAAATCATGCCTATAACCTTTTCCTTTTCAGGGAACTGAAAGACCTTCTGGAATTCCGCAATAACCGGGCCTACAGCATCGCCTTGGGGCTCGTGTTGTGCCTGTTCTTCTGGGGGATATACCTCAGCGTAATCTTCCCCCTCGACGACGAACTCCCCCTGAAATCGGCCCTGTCTTATGCCTTCCTGATGATGGGCGGCATTTCCTTGCTGGCGCTCTTCCTTTTCGTCAGCGCTTATCAGTGCCTGACCTTGCGGCGCGTCAACCGCTCCGTGGAGTACGAATGTCACTCCCCGGGAGGCAGTAAGGGCTGGAAAAAGCGCTTCGGCGATTTTCTCGCCGTGCAGATGTATCTGGTTGTCGTAACGACCCCGGGCGGGCGACTGACCAAAAAGCCGCCGATCTGGTGCTTTGACCTCGTTGGCTTAAACAATGACCTACGCATCCCGATCCACCCGCCCGGCCACCGGCCATTCAAGGAAAATCAGGAGGAGGAAGCCACCGCCTTCGCCGAAAAAATCGCCCGCTTCATGGAAATAAAGGTTGAAAAACTCTCCCCTGAGGTCAATACAGAAGCAATAACCGGATAATCAGGACCGCCCGCGAATGACCCTCAAGCTTCCCAAAATCATCGGCCATCGCGGCGTCGCCGCCTACGCCCCCGAAAACACCATCGAGGGCATCCACACCGCCGCCGACATGGCCGTCGAATGGGTGGAGTTGGACGTAAAGATCACAAAAGATCAAGTCCCCATGATCTTCCATGACGATACGCTGGACCGCACAACCAACGGCTCCGGCCTCGTCGCGAACCTCACCTTCGAGGAAATCAGAAACTTCGAATGCGGCAGTTGGTTCTCAGACTCCTTCGCAGGAATAAGAATCCCTACCCTCGAAGAAGCGCTGGAGGCCGTCATCGACCGCAACCTCGGCCTCAATCTGGAAATAAAACCCTGCCCGGGGCGCGAACGTGAAACCGCCGAAGCCGCGCTGGATGTGCTCTCGCAAATCTGGGACGACCACGACCGCCTGCTCATCTCCTCCTTCTCCCTCGTCAGCATGGAAACCGCCCTGATCATGGCCCAGGACTGGCCCCGCGCATTGCTGATCGGCGAAGACTGGCCGGAAAATATCGCAGAAGTTCATGACTTCCTCGAACTCTCTTGCATCAACGTCAACGCGAAAACCGTCCAGCGCGAGCAGACCGAACAGGTCATGGACATGGGCCTGCCCATCCTCGCCTACACCGTCAACGATGCGGAAGAAGCTCGCCGCCTCTTGCGCTGGGGTATTGACGGCGTATTCTCCGACGCACCCGACATGGTGCGCGAAGCTCTGTTCTCCGTTCATTAAGCAAAAATCATTTCGCCGGAAGCGTCCGCACGAACCGGATGGCCAGATCAACATAACGCCTCAAATCCGCGTCTCGCTCGTACCCTTCGGGCGCCACCATCGCCCAACCTTTCATCGGCTTTCCGGTAATATCCATAGGCTTTACGCCCGGCTCTTTGAAGGCATCACGGGCGGCCTTTTCCCCGATACGGATAATCAGCCAATCCTTGTAGACGCCGACACACATATTGCCGTGCATAAGCCAGCCGATCCCGCCGAACATCCTCTTCAACGAAAATCCCGGCAAATCCGCAACAATCTCCTCCAGCCGCTCGGCCAGCCCGGGATCATACGGCATGGTTTGCGCCCGCACCGACATTGCCACGCCCATAAATCAAGCCGAGAGCCGCGCCCGTAATTGTAAACTGAAGAAATTGAAAGGCGGTATGATAAAGAAGAAAAGTCGAAACAGGATTGATATCCATTTTGGCCGCCGTGGCGAAGCCCATCACGGAATAGACCAGCAGACCTATAATAAGGCTGAATTTAACGCCTTGAAAAACCGGATGTCCGCCCCGGTAATAAAACGGGTAAAAATAGGCAATCACCATCCCCTGAAGGATCATCGAGAAGAACCCAAGCGCGATAATCGGTTCAGCCCTTGTCATCGCCCCCATCTCCATGTAGACCTCAAGGAAGAGAACCATATGCCACGGAAAAGCCAGAGCCATGCTCAAAACGACATACGACAGAGTAGCGGCGATGAACTTCGGTATTCCCATGAACGATCCCTTTAAAATATAACTTGCATTTTGCAATTAACAAACTCTAGGACCTCGGCTTTTAGTTTGCAAGCGTTTTTTTTTCGGTGTTATTCTGTGAAAGAGAATGAGTAAAAGTATGACCTCGCCCAAATCGATTGATGTCAAGACCTGCGCCGGAAGGTCCTGCTGCCCCCTGACCAACGCGCTCGATATCATCGGCGATAAATGGACGCTCCTGATCGTCCGCGACATGATCTTCATCGGCAAGTCCCAGTTCGGCGACTTCCTGGAATCGCCTGAAGGCATCTCGACCAACATCCTCACCGACCGCCTCAAAAAACTTGAGGAATACGGCCTTGTGAACAAAACCCCCTACCAGAAAAAGCCGATGCGTTACGCCTACACGCTCACGCAGCGCGGACTGGACCTCAAGCCCGTAATGATGGAAATTCTGAACTGGGGCCATAACAACATCGAGGGAACCGCCGGCCCGTCCGAAGCAGAAATTATCGAACTGCGTAAAAAATACACCAACCGCGCAAAGGACCAAACACATGAACGCAAGAAAGCCTGAAGCCAAACCGAATAAGCCCCGCCTGCTCGCGGCGATAGCGATAACCTGCGCCGCGCTGGTCTTTGCGGCTCCCGCCATCGCGATGGAAGCCGTCATGTGCACGATGGACGCCAAACAGTGCCCGGACGGCAGCTTCGTCTCCCGCACCGGCCCGAACTGTGAATTCGCCCCCTGCCCCGGTAAAGAAGGCGGCGTGACCGGCGAAATACCGCCCGTTCAATCCGGTCCCGGGGAAACGGTCGAGGGCTCCCCTCCGGAATCTCCCCCCGTAAGCCACCCCCCGGTAACCGAATAGATCGATTCGGAGCGAAAAAGGCACCAAAAACCCCTTGCTTTGCCTGTAAAGGGGAGTATTCCTATGCGGTAAAACCGGAGTGCCGCAAGCCATGAACGCGCGCAGGATCATAGACTCTCTCTCGGGGCCGAGGCTCTTCAACGCCGTGCTGCCGGTGCTGATGCTCTACCTGATCGCCGGAACGGTGGCCCAGAAATATATCGGCCTGTATGAGGCCACGAAGATATTCTTCTCAAACCTCATACTCTGGCTTGGTCCTTTGCCCCTTCCCGGCCTGCCAGTCCTGCTCGGGCTTATTACGGTGAACCTGTCCTGCAAACTCTTCTTCAAAAGCCCGTGGAATGCCCGTACGGCGGGCACAATCATCGTGCATATGGGCGTGCTCCTGCTTCTGATCGGCGGTTTATTTACGGCCATCTTCTCTCAAGAAGGATACTTGGATCTCTACGAAGGACAGGAAAAATCTTATGTCTCAGATTACCACCTCCGCGAATTTGTCCTTCTGGATGAACAGGATAGAATAATTGAATCCTACAACCACAACGAACTCACGCCCAGCCGAAAACTCCACATCACAGAACCGCCCATTCTTGTCGAAATTCTTGAAAGTTGCCGCAATTGCGCAATTTCTATGCGCGAGGATTCCACGCCCGACCATCTAGGCATGGCTTCGAAAATGAAAATCACGCCTGACAAGCTCAAACTGCAAGACGAAGAAAACCTTACGGGTGTGACCTTTTCAGTAAGCGGCACGGAGACTGACGGGATTTATATGGCGCTTGACGAGGTGCCAAAGCTCCCGGAAATCCGCATCAACGGATCGGTCCTGAAATTCGCCATGCGCAAGCATCGCCGAGACCTGCCATTTTCCGTACGCCTGATCGACTTCAAACGCGAACTCTACCCCGGCACAGAGATGGCCCGCGCTTATGAATCCCGCATCGAGATCATCGATGGCCCCGCCCGCTGGGAAACGCTGATCAGCATGAACCAGCCGGTACGCTATAAGGATTTCACGCTCTTTCAATCCTCCTTCGCGCAAACCCCGGCGGGCACAATGTCCGTTCTGGCCGTGGTGCAGAATACAGGCCGCGTCTTTCCTTATATCTCTGGCCTGGCCCTCTGCTTCGGGCTCATCCTGCATCTTATGATCCGCGCCGGAATGTTTAGCCGCCGACGCGCTTTGCCGCTGCTGGCTCTTGCGCTCTTATCCGCATCCCCCGCCTATGCACAGGCCCCGCCTCTACCGATGGAAAAATTCGCGCAGCTGCCCGTCCTGCACGAGGGCCGTATGAAGCCGCTCGACAGCTTCGCCCGCGCCATTCTCAAGCGCCTTTCGGGGCAAGATCACCTGCACAACCTCCCCGCTGTCAACTGGCTGGCTGAGGCGCTGTTCGATCCCGCCCGCGCTGAAGGCCGCGAAGTCGTAAAAATATTCAACCCCGAACTCCGAAGCCTTCTGAACCTTCCCAACCGCCCCGGCAACCGCTACAGCGCACAGGAAATTGCCAAAAGCCTTACCGGACAAAAAGACCGTCTGGCCGAAACCCTCAAAATTTCTGAGGCAGACCGCACCCCGTCCCAGCGCGATTTCATAACGCTGCATGAACATCTGGCCCTGCTGAACGACGTGATGAGCAGCCTCAGCCTGATTCTTCCGCTTTCCGCCACCTTGCCTGACGATGCCCCGGAAAACCTCAAACCCTACGCGGGGAAGACCCTGACTTATCTCGACACGCTTAAATTCTCAAAGTCACTTGAAGACGAGGTCAAAAACATCGTCGAGCGAAAAGGGCAGAATATCGAGACCTACACTCAAAGCGAACAGGCGCTCGTCTTCCTCTCCTTTTCGTCGGCGGGCTTGCGTCAAAAGGGCAAATCCAGCCAAAGTTTTAAGGTCATTCCAACGATGGCAATCGCTGAAACGCACTGGCAATCGCCATGGTCCATAACGCTCGAAGGCTCGGCCAACCCGCAAACCGCTCAATCCTTCGCGCTCTGGAAAGCCCTTGCCGAAGCCTATCAGTCCGGCAATCGTAAAAAATGGAACGAAACCATCGAGACTCTCTCATGGGAAACCGCAGCCCCCCATCTTCGGCCCGGTGAACGCGACCGACTTGACGCCGAATACCATTACAGCCGCCTCGCCCCGTTCGATATCGCCTTCTGGCTTTTCGTCCTCTGTGCCGCCGCTTTGGGCGCAGGCGCGATGACACGGGCCGCCGTCTTTCAAAAACTCGCCATGAGCGCATTAACCTTGGGCGTATTGACACACGTGGCGGGCCTTGCCACACGTATTTATATCCTTAACCGCCCGCCCGTCAGCACGCTATACGAATCCATCATCTTCGTCGCCGCCGTGACAACCTTCTACGCCCTTGTGATGAGCCTGCGCCAGAAAAGCACGCTCTGGCTCGGCCTCGGCGCGGCATCGGGCATCATCCTCGGCTTGTTGGGCTTCTCCCATGATACCGACGCCGACAGCCTGCTGATGCTCTCCGCCGTGCTCAACACGAATTTTTGGCTGGCTACGCACGTCCTGTGCATCACAGCAGGATACGGTTTCAGCATCCTGACCGCTTTCCTCGCACACGTATGCCTGATCGTCATGATAAGGGAAAAAACCGAGCAACCGCCTTACGCACTCTTCACGCCGATGATGACAACCGCCCTCCTTGCGCTTTTGTTGTGCGCGGGCGGCACCATCCTCGGCGGGATCTGGGCCGACCAGTCCTGGGGCCGCTTCTGGGGCTGGGACCCCAAGGAAAACGGCGCGCTTCTGCTCGTCCTTTGGCTGATCTGGATCGTCCATGGCCGCATCGCCGGACAATTCTCCCCCGCGCTCTTTACCGCAGGACTCGCCTATACGATTGCTGTCGTCGCCGTATCATGGTTCGGCGTAAACCTGCTGAGCATCGGCCTCCACGCCTACGGCTTCACCGATGCCGCCGCGTGGATTTTCTGGTCGGTCCTGATCGCCGAAACCACGTTCTGCCTCGGCGCATTGGCTTACCTTCGATCGCAAAAGAAACACAGAGGTAACGCGGCATGAAACAAAAACTCTTGATCGTGCTTCTGATCGTGATCTTGGGCCTCGCGCTGGAAACCCTGACCAGCCTCGGCCCGCCGCCGCAGATCATCGAAGCGCCCGTCGAGACGCACCGTGAGATAACCGCCCGCCCGCCCGCGCCTGATTTTACTTTTACGACTCTGGAGAAACAAAACCGGACCCTCGCGGAATTTCGGGGAAAGACGGTAATACTTAACTTCTGGGCCACCTGGTGCGCCCCCTGCCTGCGCGAATTTCCGACTCTTCTTGAACTGGCTGAAAAGCACGCTGACGACACGGTGCTCCTGGCCATCTCGGTGGATGAAAACCCCGCGCAGATCGACCCGTTCCTCAAGCGCTTTGACGAAACGGCCCGAAGCCGCCTGAAACGGCCCAACGTAGTGATCGCCATAGACCCCCAGCGCAAAGTCGTGCAAGACCTCTTCGGCACCACCATGTTCCCGGAAACGTTTATCATCGGCCCTGACATGACCATCCGCCACAAAATCGTAGGCGAGATCGAATGGGAAAGTCAGGAATTACAAACCCTTATAAGCCAACCCGACACCACAAAAAATAAACCCGAATAAACATTTGACATAAGCGGACGACGGGGTTAAGACAACCTCGTTATGACTGAGCAAGCCCCCAAGGCACAATCAGGAATCGACCTCGTGATCAGGGATGAAACCCTAGCCCACGAAAGGCGCACGATTATCACACCGCATCAGGTCGCCGAACTTACGCGCGAAGGCTTTAAAATAGGCCTTGTACGCTGGCCCGAAAGATGCTTTTCCGACGAACAGTACGTGCGCGCAGTTGAACAGCGTGGCAATCCCGCTCACTTCACCCTGATCGGACGCGACGAGTGGCGCGATAGCCCCGAGTGCGCCCGCAGCATCATTCTCGGCGTCAAGGAAATCCCGCGCGAACCTCCCGGCAGCGCGAATTTCATTCTCAACCACACCTACGTCCATTTCGATCACTCATACAAGGGGCAGTATGGCTCCGCAGAGAGGCTGGCACGCTTCGCATTCGGGCATTTATTTATGGGCGATGAGGATCAGGGCTCTCTACTTCTTGACCATGAATACTGCACGGATGAAGACGGCAAGCGCACACACGCGTTCGGGCAAAGCGCCGGATACGCAACAGCCGCCATGAGCGTTCTGTTCTGGGCCCAGAAAATCAACGGAAGTCCCGTCGGCCTTTCCACCCTCTCTTACGACAGCAAGGAGCAGTTTTTCGATCTGCACGCAGATGAAATCGCTCAGGCGCTTCATAAAAACACGGCCCCTCCGCAAACGCTGATTTTGGGGAGTCCGCGCGGTCGCTCTGCGAACGGCGTAATGAACTTCTTGAAAGACCTCAACGCACACCTACCACTGGCGGCGCAAATACGCCATACACTCTGGGGCAGAGAGGAAACGGCAGCCCTCATCACCGAACAGGAGGGGCTAAAAGGTATCGAGACGTTCGACCTCGTGTTCAACTGCACCTATACCGAACGCCCCTGCAGGGCCTTTGCCACCGATAGCACAGCAGCGGCACGAAACGGAAAATTGCAGGTTTTTGGAGATGTAACCTGCGATGCCACGCCTGACAAGAACCGCATGCGCTTTACGAACTACCGTACGACAGACTTTGACATGCCGCTGCTCGAAGTCGGACCGAACGTCTATGCGGTGACCGTCGATCATTCCCCGTCCCTCTTTCCGCTTGAAGCGACGATCGACATTTCACGGCAGGCCTACCCCCACATTAAAAGCCTGATGCATGCGAAACGCTCCGAAAACGGAATTCCATTGGACTCTCCATGGGCCAGGGCCGTCAAGGCCTTCGAGGATAACATGCAAGTCCCCCTCTACGCATACAGCCTCGGCTCCTCGCTGGTAAGCGACGACGAAGCCTTCGTGATCGACATGAACGCGCGCGAACGCGCAGAGTACATACAGGGCGTTCGAACCGAAATCGAGCGCAATATCAAGCTTTGCCTGGGCGAATTGCACCCGCTCCGCCCGCGTGAAATCCGCGCGTTCTTCTATCATGTCGCCATGGGTATTTTGCGCGTTCACGAATATGTTGATCTCACAAAAATGCCGCCTGACAAGAAAGCGGACGCCCCCTTCAACGGCCCCGATATGTCGGATGAAATTGAATCAGTCGAGCAAATCCTGACCGAAAAATTTAACATCCGCTCTCTGGTCGACTCCCATGAGGTCGCACAGCTCCACGCCCTGTCACGCTGTTTGAGCGCCGCCCTTCAAAGACCCGAAATTATGCATGCTCTTGGCTTCTCGGATTTTGAGCAAATGGAACAAAGCATGCTGGACGAAAACACCCCCCCAAACTTCTCCCTCTTCCTCATGTATGTTGCGGAAGCAAAGGAATTGGCAGTCTCCGACCTTTACCCCGAAGAGGATGCATGGCAGATCGAACGCGATTATCTGAACATGAAAGAGGCGCTCCAAAAAGAAACAAGCCTGCCGGCCTGGCTCTACCGTGAAATCGAAGAAATCGTCAACAATCGGCCCGTTGACTTCAGCCGCGAACCGGCTCCCCCGCCCTTTGTGGACGACACTGTACCCGGCCTTTAGCAACCCCTTGTATTTTGGCGGCATTTGGCTTTCAATGGGTTTCTGTAAATTAACCCGTTGCCTGAGGTTCTGCCCGAATGCCCGCCTTTCACTTCGCCGAGAAAAAACGTAAATCCCACATCGTCATCACCTGTATCCGGCATAAGGATTTCGCAAGCTGGCTGAAAAATCAGCCCGATGAAATCCGCACCATCGCGGCGGAAAACGGCTTCGAGGGCAAGGACGGGCAATACCTAATCATACGCGGTGAAACCGCGAAGGCGCAGCAGGTCTTCATGACGCTGGGCGCCACCGTCCGCTACTGCAACGGCGCGGAGCTTTGCGCCTTCGTCGCCCGCCGCTTCGGCTCGAAAATGCTCACCGACACAAGCTTTGAAATCGCCGCCGCCGGACTTTCCGCCGATGAAATCGAACGCCTCTCTGTCGGCTGGGGGCTGGAGCATTACCGCTTCGACATTTACAAAAAGACCAAGGAGGAAAAGAAACCCGCCCTCCTGCTCAACGCGAAAGCCGACCGCGCGCGCATCCGCGCATTGGTCGAGGCCACCTTCCTCGTGCGCACGCTGGTCAACACCCCCGCCAACGATCTCGGCCCTGACGAGTTGGAGGCCGAAGCTAAAAAAGTCGCATCGGCCCACAAGGCAAAAATGACCGTCATCCGCGACGGCGAACTTCTGAAACAAAATTTCCCCCTGATCCACGCGGTCGGCAGAGGCAGCCCCCGCCGTCCGCGCCTGATCGACATCCGCTGGGGCAAGGCCTCCGACCCCGCGATCACCATCGTCGGCAAGGGCGTCTGCTTCGACACGGGTGGGCTGGATCTTAAGCCCTCCAAAGGCATGCTCATCATGAAAAAAGATATGGGCGGGGCGGCTCACGCGCTCGGCGCTGCATCCGCCATCATGGCCCTGAACCTGCCCGTCAATTTGCGCGTCCTGATTCCGGCGGTCGAAAATTCCGTCTCCGGGGATTCCTTCCGCCCGATGGATATCATCCGCAGCCGCAAGGGGCTCACCGTGGAAATCGGCAATACGGATGCCGAAGGCCGCCTGATTCTGGCCGACGCCCTGACTTATGCGGGAGAAGATAAAAACCCGCCCGAACTGATCATCGACCTCGCCACCCTCACGGGCGCGGCCCGCACCGCCTTGGGCGCGGAACTGCCCGCCCTGTTCTCAAACCGTGATGAAACGCTGGAGGAAGTCAGAAAGCTCTCGATGACGACCGCCGTGGATGATCCCGTATGGCCGCTGCCCTTGTGGGACGGCTACCGCAAGGAACTCAAAAGCGACGCGGCGGACATCAGCAGCACCGGCCACGGCCTCGCCGGGGCCATCGCCGCCGCCCTCTTCATGCGCGAATTCGTGGACCAGAAAATCGAATGGATTCACCTCGACCTCTACGCGTGGGAACCCTACGGTAAAGCGGGGCGCCCCAAGGGCGGCGCGGATACGGGCCTGCGTACCCTGATCGCGCTGATCGAAAGCCGTTACGGTCAAAAGAAAAAGGCGAAGGCCAAGCCTGCCCGCAAAAAGAAATCCTAGGCCAGCGCGTCCAGAATCTGCCTTGCGTATTCTGAAAGCGTATCATCCCGCGCCCCCATGATCACGACCCGGTCGCCGGGCCGCGCCTGCTCGGCAATAACCGCCAGCAACTCCGGGCGTGTGGGTTTCCAGAGCGCGTTCAGCCCCAGCGCCCGCAAATCCTGCGCGAAATCCTCCGCGCTAACGCTGCGCTCCACCGTCCCGCCGGCGTAATACACATCGGGCAGCAAGACCAAATCCTCCGGCCCCAGATGCGCCGCGAACGCTGCGCCGAACTCCGTGCGCATCCGCTCCAGCGGCTTAAACCCGTGCTGTTGATAGAAAACGATCAGCCGCCCCGGAAAATCCTTGAGAGACCGCAAACTCGCCGCGATCTTGTCCGGGTTATGGCCGAAATCGTCAATCACCGTAATGCCCGATGGACTGACGCCCACAACCTCCATACGGCGATGAATCCCCTTGAACGCGGCCAGCCCTGAAGCCGCCGCCGCCGGATCGACGCCCGCCGCGATCGCCGCGCCCAGCGCCGCCAGCGCGTTCAATATATTATGCCGCCCCGGCACGTTGAGTTTTACCGGATATCGCCCGCCTTCGCGCAAAACCAAAACGAAATCCGCCCCGTCGGGCCGCAAGCCTATATCCGCCGCCCGCAAACGCGCATCTGCGCTTTCAATCCCATAAGAATAAACGGACGCTTCGGAAAATCCCCGCGCCAGTGCGCGAACTTCAGGATCGTCGAAATTCAAAACCAGAGCCCCCTGCGTGCGCTTCAGATAATCACCGAACAAACCGCGCAACTCCTCCATCGGCTTGTGGTCCAGCGCGATATTGTTCAAAACCGCCACAGTCGGATGGTAATGCGCGATGGAGCCGTCGCTCTCGTCCATCTCCGCCGCGAACACGCCCGACCGCCCGGTGCGCAAATTCGCGAAATAATCCGCCGTCCCGCCGCGCATGAAATTGCGGATAATCCCGCCATTGACCACCGTCGGATCACGCCCCGCCTCGGTCAGGATGGTCCCGGTCATGCCCGTAACCGTCGATTTGCCGCTGGTCCCGGCCACCGCGACGCGCACCTGCGCCGCATTGAACTGCTGGGCCAGCAGCGCCCCGCGCGTGATGATGGGAATTCCAGCCTCTTTTGCGGCCCGCACGTCGGGAATGGTGTCCTCGACAGCGCTGGAGACGACCAGAACATCCGCCCCGTCGCGCACGCCGCTCCCGTCCTGCGGATAAAGCCGGATGCCCGCTGCGTCGAGCGCGATGAATTTCTCGGCGCTCTTGCCCTGATCCAGCGAACGATCCGAGCCGCGCACCCGGTGGCCCGAGGCCGCGAGACAGGCCGCCAAGGGCATCATGCCGCTGCCGCCCACGCCGCAAAAGAAATAGGTTTTGATGTCGGATGCGGCCATGGGCGCTCAGGTGAAAGTCTTAAAAAAAACAGAGCCGCGCCGTTTCCAGCCAGCGGGAGAGATTGAAGAAAATCAGACCGTCTTAAGGGTTGATCTCCACGATATCCGCATCTTCCGGGTCGCCGGCCTCAGGCTCGGTCGCGCCCAGCTTGCCCAGCAAACCCGCGAAACCATCCTTCTTCTCCGGCTCGGCCTTCGGGGCGGGCGCAGCGGGTGGCCGAACAGTCACGGAAAGTGGCTCCCCGCTGTGATCGACATCCGGCAACATAGAAGGACCGACGGCGGTTTCTTCGCCTTCTATCTGATCTTCTTCAACGGCCTTGAATGCCACAGGCGCCGCGAACACACCAAAATCCGCAACGATTTCGGGCGGATAGGAATAATTCATTTTGGTGCTATAGCCATCGCTAACACCAGCAGCACCCCGCCAAACGGCCTTTTCCTCGACGCTCGACGGAACGGTCATATCCACGGTTCTATTCCCCGAGATACAGGTCACACGAAGATCTTCGCTCGACTTCCGAACATTCACCGTGCCGGGTGCACTTACATGATACCGGGCATCCTGCGTATAGGCGTAACAACTGGCCTTATCGGCACCCTTTACGGAAAACGCAAGAGGCTGAAAACCGCTATTGACCAGAGTTTTGGTCGAAACGCAGGCGCTAAGGCCCATAACGGAACAAAAAGAAAGAACGGCAAGTCTGTAAGAACGGTGTGTCATGGCATAACTTCTTATAACAGTGATTTTACCTAATAAATAATCTGCCAAAAGTTATAACATGCCCGCCCCGCAGGGACAATAACGCAGTTTAAAGCCCCGTTTTCAGCCTCTTAGGCAACCGACTTCCGCTTCTCGCCATCTGCCTTAGGCGGGCTGCCGGAGCCTTTGCCCCCGGGAATTCCGACCGTGAAGACAAGCCCGTCCTTACCGGCACTGACCCGCACGCTCGCCCCGGCCCGCACCTCGTCGCGCAGGATCATCTCGGCCAGCCGGTTCTGGATGGTGGTCTGAATAACCCGCTTAAGGGGCCGCGCCCCGTATACAGGGTCGTAACCCTTCTCGGCCAGCCAGCCCCGCGCCCCTTCGTCAAGCTCCAGCGTAATATGCTGAGCCGCGAGAAGCTTGCGCAGATAGCCAAGCTGGATATCGACGATCCCCGCGATTTTCGCCCGGTCCAACCGCGCGAACAAAAGAATCTCATCAAGGCGGTTCAGGAATTCAGGCCGGAAAGAAGAGCGCACGACGCCCATAACCTGCTCGCGCACCTTGGAAACGTCTTCCCCCGGTTCCTGATTGACCAGATACTCGCTGCCGAGGTTCGAGGTCATAATAAGAACGGTATTGCTGAAATCCACCGTCCGCCCCTGCCCGTCAGTCAGACGCCCGTCATCCAACACCTGCAACAGGATGTTAAACACGTCCGGGTGCGCCTTCTCGATCTCGTCGAACAGCACGACTTGATAGGGCCTGCGCCGCACCGCCTCGGTCAACGCCCCGCCCTCCTCATATCCCACATAACCCGGCGGCGCGCCGATCAGCCGCGCCACGGAATGTTTTTCCATATATTCCGACATATCCATCCGCACCATGGCGGTATCATCATCGAACATGAACTCGGCCAGCGCCTTGGTCAGCTCCGTCTTGCCCACACCCGTCGGGCCAAGGAACAGGAACGAGCCAATGGGCCGCCTGGGGTCCTGCAGCCCCGCCCGCGAACGCCGGATCGCATTGGAAACGGCCCGCACGGCCTCCTCCTGCCCCACCACGCGCTGCTGGATTTTCGCCTCCATAGAGAGCAGCTTCTCCCGCTCGCCCTCCAGCATCTTGTCCACCGGAATACCCGTCCAGCGGCTGACGATGCTGGCGATATCGTCCGGCGTGACCTCCTCGTTGATCATATTCGCCCGTCCGGCCGCCGCCGCGTCCTTGTGCTTGGCCTCCAGATCGGGAATGACCCCGTATTTCAACTCGCTCGCCCGCGACCAGTTGCCCTCGCGCTCGGCCTTCTCCAACTCGATCCGGGCCTTGTCCAGCTTTTCCGTGACCTTCTGCGCGGCGTTAAGCTTTTCCTTCTCCGCCTTCCACTGCCCGGTCAGGTCCGCCGACTTGGATTCAAGCTGGCTCAGCTCGACCTCAAGTTTTTCAAGACGGTCCTTTGAACCTTGATCCTTTTCCTTTTTCAGCGCCTCCCGCTCGATCTTGAGCTGGATGATACGGCGGTCCAACTCGTCGATCTCCTCGGGCTTGGAATCCACCTGCATCCGCAAGCGCGAAGACGCCTCGTCAACAAGGTCGATCGCCTTGTCCGGCAGGAAACGGTCGGTGATATACCGGTTGGAAAGCGTCGCCGCCGAAACAATGGCCGCATCCGTGATGCGCACCCCGTGATGCAATTCGTATTTCTCCTTGAGGCCGCGCAGGATGGAAATCGTATCTTCCACGGTCGGCTCGGAGATAAACACAGGCTGGAACCGCCGCGCCAGCGCCGCGTCCTTCTCGATATGCTTGCGGTATTCGTCCAACGTCGTCGCGCCGACCATCCGCAACTCACCCCGCGCCAGTGCGGGCTTGAGCATGTTGGAGGCATCCATCGCCCCGTCCGCCTTCCCCGCCCCGACCAACGTATGCATCTCGTCGAGGAACAGAACGATCTCCCCCGCCGCGCTTGAAATCTCGTCGATCACGGATTTAAGCCGCTCCTCGAACTCACCCCGGAACTTCGCTCCGGCCACCAGTGCGCCGAGATCCAGCGCCATCAGCCGCTTACCCTTAAGGGCTTCGGGCACGTCGCCGTTGATGATCCGCTGCGCCAGCCCCTCGACGATGGCGGTCTTCCCCACGCCGGGGTCGCCGATCAGTACCGGGTTGTTCTTCGTCCGGCGCGAAAGCACCTGCACCGTACGCCTGATTTCCTCGTCCCGCCCGATGATAGGGTCCAGCTTGCCCTTGCGCGCGTCCTCCGTAAGGTCCCGCGCATAACGGCTCAGCGCGTCGAACCGATCCTCCGCCGTGGCGCTGTCCGCCGTGCGGCCCTTCCGCATATCGTTGATCGCGCGGTTCAGCCCCTTGTCCGTCACGCCCGCCGATTCAAGCGAACCGGAAATATCCAGCTTCTTGGCCATCGCCATCGCCTGAAGCAATCGCTCGGCGGTCACGAAACGGTCGCCCGCCTTCTCGCTGAGATCGAGCGCCGCATCGAAGATCCGCGCCAGATCGCCCGAAAGCCGCAGCCCTCCGGCGCCCGGCCCGCCCACGACGGGAAACTTCGCGATCGCCGTTTCAAGTTCGCGCTTGAGCCGCGCCAGATCCCCGCCCACGGCCTGCAAAAGCTTCTGGACCATGCCGCTCTCGTCTTCCAGCATGACCTTGAGCAAATGCTCCGGCTCCAAAGACTGATGTCCCGAGCGCAAGGCAAGAGTTTGCGCGGCCTGCAAAAACGATTTGGTCTTTTCGGTCAGTTTCTCGAAATCCATGAAACACTCTCCTGTCCGTCAAAGTTCGAAGCGAAAGGCGAAAAAATTACGAAGAATTCGATAAGAGCATTCTAGTCATTCGCGCGGCCAAGACAATGACCAAGATCAAACGCCGCGCCCAAACGAAAAAAAGGGGCGGCCCGAGCCGCCCCATAGATGAAAATCACTTGAATTGAAGAAGAAGGCTTAACTCTAAACCGTCAACAGTGCGGAGCGTTGATCATGGCAACACCCCGGAATTCACGCTTAGTCGGCAACGGAAATCGCCTTGGGCTGAACCTGAACCTGGGGCTGCTCGCCCGGAATATTCGTACGGTCGCCCAGAATACTGCGCGGAAGGGCGAGGTCGTCGTTACTGCCGGTACTGGCCCGGGGCGGGAACCGTTGCTCCTCGCGCCGACCGTCCTGATGGTTGTTTTGACGATGCGAAGACTCTTCACCTTCCGGCTCAGAAAATTCTTCGAACCCGTTGATAATTCTTTGATAATGCTCTGCATGCTGATAATAGTTTTCCGCCATCGTCCAGTCGCCCGAAGACGAGGCATCTTTGGCCAGTGCCAGATATTTTTCACAGACCTGATGCGCGGTGCCGCGAATGCGTACATCCGGCCCGTTGCTGTCAAAAACCTGCGTGCGCTGATGGTTGTTGCGACGCCCGCCGTTTCCGCCATTTCCGCGGTTTCTGTGTCTTCTGTTGGAAGTTCCGTGCCTCATGTCCTAATCCGCTCAGATAAATAATATTTTTCACAACAACACACGTACAAGTTACTCCATATGCATGCATATGGCCACCCTGCAAGTCCTTGGACTCTCAAGTTAAACACAATATATTTGGCGTTTCTTTTTTAATCGGCCCGCATATTGTGTCGCGATGCGTTGAACATCTTTACCGTACTGCTAATGCAAATTTCCAATCAACCCGCCTTCAATTTTTTTTATCATTTATCCCCACAGGAGATTTCCACAACCCGCGCCCTGCCTGCGAGATCGCGATATACGCAACGCGCCGAACACCTATATTTTTCCGCGAGTCGCACGATACTCTCCTCCTGATCGAAACCGATCTCGAACAGGGCTCTTCCGCCCGGCAAAAGATTCCGCTCAAGTGAAAAAAAGATTTTGCGGTAAGCATCCAGACCGTCTTCCCCCCCATCAAGGGCCAGAATCGGGTCATGCTCCCGCACGCACCGCTCAAGCGTCGGAATCACATCCCGCGCGATATAAGGCGGATTCGAGACGATCAGACCGAACCGCGTCCCCACGGCATCTGCCCATGAACCGCAAATGAACCGCGCCCGCGAAGAAAGGCCTAAGCTCTGAGCGTTTGCCCGCGCCACCTTCACCGTTTCATACGAAAGATCGACGCCAAGTCCTTCGCAGGACGGCCATTCTTTGAGGAGGGACAAAAGGATGCAGCCCGATCCCGTCCCAAGATCCAGAATCGCGGACGGCGGAGCCCCGAAAAGTTTCAGCGCCGCCTCCACAAGGGTCTCCGTATCCGGCCTTGGCTCCAGCGTCTCCGTCCCGATCGCGAACGTGAGGCCCCAGAATTCCCGCTCCCCGAAAATCCGGTGCAACGGCTCCCCGCGCCTCAGGCGCTCTATATCATCGAGGATCCGGTTTTTTTGAGCGATGGGGACAAGCCGCCCCGGCTCTGAAATCAGAACCGCCTGGTCCAGCCCCGTGCGTTTCTCAATAACGAGCCGCGCCTCGAAGGCCGGATTGTCGATACCGGCGCCCAGAAGCAAACCTCTGATATGCTTATAAAGCCCGCCGATCGTGTCGGAAACGGCTTCAGTTGAATCATTAGTCATAAGGAAAACCTTAATTGTTGAGCGCAGCCAGCGCTTCCGCCTGATGCTCGGTCACAAGCCCGTCAATAATCTCATCGAGCGCCGCCCCGTTCATAACCTCGTCCAGCTTGTAAAGCGTGAGGTTGATCCGGTGATCCGTCACCCGGCTCTGCGGAAAGTTATAGGTGCGGATCCGCTCCGATCGGTCGCCCGACCCCACCTGAGATTTGCGGTCCTGCGCCCGGGCATCGTGCAGCTGCTGGCGCTTGAGATCGTATAGCCGCGTCCGCAAAACCTTCATCGCCTTGTCCCGGTTCTTGTGCTGGGAACGCTCTTCTTGCATCTCCACCACAACCCCCGTGGGAATATGCACGATCCGTACCGCGCTGTCGGTCGTGTTGACGTGCTGCCCGCCCGCCCCCTGCGAGCGATAGGTGTCGATCCGCAGATCCTTCGTGTCGATCTGGATATCCACCTCCTCCGCCTCCGGCAGGACGGCCACCGTGGCAGCGGAGGTATGAATTCGTCCGCCTGCCTCCGTCTTGGGAACGCGCTGCACCCGGTGCACGCCGGATTCGAACTTAAACCGCGCGAACACGTCCTTGCCGCTCACTTCAGCGATGATCTCTTTATACCCGCCCAGAACGCTCTCCGATGCCTCGACAACATTCAGCTTCCAACCTTTGCGCGCTGCATATCCCCGGTACATCCCGAACAGATCAGCGACGAACAGCGCCGCCTCGTCCCCGCCCGTCCCGGCCCTTATTTCAAGAATCACGTTTTTGGAATCGGCCTCGTCCTTGGGAATGAGCGATATCCGTAGGGCCTGCTCCAACTCGGGGATGAGCGCGTCAAGCCGCAAGATATCCTCCTGCGCCATCGCCTTCATGTCCGGGTCAGAAAGCAGAGGCGCCAGATCCGCCCGCTCCGCCCGCGCCCTTTCAAGCGCCTGAAACGCCTCGACAACGGGCGTCAACTCGGCATATTCCGTGGACAGTTTTTTAAAGGATTCACCCGTCAGCCCGCCTGCGGACATCAGCGAGGAAAGCTCCTCGTGACGGCGGACGATCGTGGATAGGGTTTCATCGAAAGACATAGCAACTCACAACGGGGCGCCGGTGCGCGGCCCCCTACTCCTGTCCGCGTTCGGAGGCGGGAGCGTCATCGGATTCCGCCGGAGCGGCTTCGCCCTCGCCCGCACTCTCCAGGCCTTCCTGCGCAGGCGGCACGGCAGCCTCGCCCGTGACCTCTTTAAACTCAAGCGACTTCAGAAACGAAGTGTCCAGCGGAATGTCGCTGCGAATCTCCCCTTGGTCACCCAGAGGCTTGAGCGCCCGCCCGTCGATCAAAATCTCCACGCCACCCGCGTTGCCTAGGGTCATGGTCAGGCCCGGATTGTCCGGCACATGGTACTGGTCCCCGGCCTTGAGCTTTTCCGAAACGATCTTCCTGCCGGTATCGTCCTTGATCTCGACCCAGCTATCCCTGACGATCTGAAGCACGAGCCCGTTGCTCGACTCCGCTGCAACAGCCCCAGCGCCTTCACCCTGCGCGGGAACCGCCTGATTCTCAGGCAGCGCGGGAATCGGCATATCGCCCTGAACCTTGTCTTTAAACGCCTCGGGCACATTGGGAACGGCGGGCGTCTGCGAACCCTTGGAGCCTCCGGGCAGGTAAGCCCATCCATACAAAACCGCAAACGCAACAACCAGTGAAACAACAAGGACCCAGGAAGACGGCGTGCGGCTCTCCGATGCCGGAACCGGAAAACTCAGCTCCACTCTGGGCTGCGCATCCATATATTGGGCTTTGAACAGCTGCGCGATCTTCGCCCCGTCCAGCCCGAGATATTCAGCATAAGTGCGCACGAATCCGATGGCATAAACCCGGCCCGGCAGCTTTTCGATCTCACCATTCTCAATAGCCTTGATCTGGCTCTCGCGAATCCGCAGCGCGTTCTCGATATCCTTAAGGCTCTGGCCGTAATGAAGCCGCGTCCGGCGCAGGATATCGCCGACATCCATGTCTTTGTAATTGTCCAGATCGTCCGGTCCGGCTGTATGTGATTTGGGGTCCGCCATAGTGCGGAAGATTACGCTATCTTTTTGCTTTCTTCCAGCCCATAAGCGGCATGAAGTGAACGAACCGCAAGTTCCGTGTAATCTTCTTGAATCAAAACGCTGATTTTGATCTCGGATGTGGAAATCACCTGAATGTTGATTCCCTTTTCGGCCAGCGTGCGGAACATCTTGTTCGCGACGCCCGCATGGCTGCGCATCCCGATTCCCACCACCGAGACTTTTGCCATCTTCGGATCGACGATGAGAGTCTCATATTTCAGGGTTTTAAGCCCCTCAAGCGTCTTAAGGGCACGATCGAGGTCCGCGCGCGGAACCGTGAACGTCATGTCGGTTTTACCATCGCGCGAGGAAATATTCTGAACGATCATATCCACGTTGATCGCCGCCTTGGCCAACGGCTCGAACAAAGAGGCTGCGACGCCCGGCTTGTCCTCGACGCCCACCACGGTGATTTTGGCTTCATCTTTATTATGCGCGATACCGCTGACGATTTCCTGCTCCACGATATTTTCCTCTCTCGTAACAATCGTCCCTTTTAAATCACTGCCCAGATACGGCTCGAAGGTCGAAAGCACCTGAATGGGAACGCCGCTCTTGGCGCCCATCTCGACCGAACGGGTCTGCAAAACCTTGCTGCCGAGGGACGCCAGCTCCAGCATCTCCTCATAGGAAATTTTGGGAATCATTCGCGCCTTCGGCACAACCCGCGGATCGGCGGTGTAAACGCCCTTCACGTCCGTATAAATATCGCACCGGTCCGCCTTCAGCGCCGCCGCCAGCGCGACCGCCGACGTGTCCGACCCGCCGCGCCCCAGCGTGGTGATCCGCTTGTTCTTCGTCACGCCCTGAAACCCGGGCACGACCACGACTTCGCCCGCGTCCAGCCGCTTGTGCAGCTCCTTCGTGTCGATCTCCTCGATCCGGGCCTTGCCATGAACATTGTTGGTCTTGATCGGAATCTGCCAGCCCAGCCACGACCGCGCCATGACTCCGCGCTTCTGCAGCGCCATAGCCATCAATCCCGCCGTCACCTGCTCCCCGCTGGCCACCACCACGTCATATTCGCGCACATCGTGCATGGGGCTGATCTCTGTGCAATACTCAACCAGCTGGTTCGTAACGCCCGACATGGCAGAGACTACCACGGCCACCTTATTGCCGCGCTCGACTTCCTTGACGACCTTATCCGCCGCGTTCTCGATTTTCTCGACGTCCGCGACCGAAGTCCCCCCGAATTTCATAACGATCAGCGCCATAGTCCCGCTCGTCCAAACACTTGTATTTCCAACGAAGGTTATCCATACTGGCCCCGCGCTAAAAAATCAAAGGGATTTATCATGGCCGCCGCAAAATCCGGTGCCCGCAAGACACCCCCGAAATCCACCGTAGACGAAGCGGAAATCCGCCATTTTTCAAAGGATTCCGCCCATTGGTGGGATGAAAACGGCCCCTTCAAACCCCTCCACCGCGCTAACCCGGTGCGCCTGAAATACATAAAGGCCCAGATTTGCGCCCGTTTCGGGCGGGATGAAAACGCCCTCGACGCGCTGGAGGGCTTGAAAATCCTCGATGTCGGCTGCGGCGGCGGGCTGGTCTGTGAACCCCTCTGCCGCCTCGGCGGAACGGTCACGGGGCTGGACGCCGACGCGAACGCCATAGAGGCCGCGAAAACCCACGCGGCGCAGGCCGACCTGTCCATAGACTACCGCTGTATGGACGCGGTAGACCTCAACGAAAAATTCCACGTGGTGCTGGCGCTGGAGGTGATCGAACACGTGGCCGACCCGGCGGAGTTCATCGCCATAATCGCCGACAAAGTCGCTCCCGGCGGCCTCGTGATCTTTTCAACTCTCAACCGCACGGCCAAATCCTACGCGCTCGGCATCGTGGGGCTGGAATATCTCCTGCGCTGGGTGCCAAAGGGCACGCACGACTGGAAAAAATTCGTGAAACCGTCCGAAATCGCGCGCGCCGCCCGCCAAAACGGCCTGACGCCCGCGAATGTCTGCGGCCTGGTCTATAACCCGGTCAGGGGCGAATTCGCCCTCTCGGACACCGACACCGCCGTGAATTATTTCCTGACCTGCGCCGCGCCGGAAACCAAACCCGCGCCCAAACGCAAACAAAAGGCCTGACCCATGCACAACGTCTTTCTGGTGCTGATGCTCATCTCCCTCGCCGCCGTTCTGGGCGTGCTGGTCACGGGCATAGTGGGAATGGTCAAGGGCGGGGAGTTCAACAAGAAATACGGCAACAAACTCATGCGCGCCCGGGTGATGCTCCAAGGCCTGACCCTCATCTTCTTCGCGCTGGCGTATTTAAGCCGTTAAGAACAATAAGATCAGGGCTCTTCAGTAGTCCACTGATCAAAATCTTTCGGCACACCGTGCTCTACAGGCTCCGAGGCATTTCCGTATTCATCATATTGACCAGCAGAAACATCAGATACACCGCCCGTACCGTATTTATTTTTATAAAACTCCGCACCTCCTACAATCGCAAGGTAGAGCATCATAAGAGACATGAAATTAAGCCTTGGAGTAATCGCCACAAAAGGCCAAACGAAAATATTCCGGCGCGGAATTTTGCGCTCGGCAGACGGACCTTGCAGACGAATGACCCGCCGAACGGTCCAAGGATAATCTGCGATCAGCTCATGGTATGACATCCAGAAACCCTTCATACCCTGCGCCTGCGCCACCAACGCATCAAAATTCAATCCCTTCCAGCGCTGCCCCCCGACCAACAAAGCCGCCATCCCCTTGATGGCATCATCGCTTGAAGCACAGCAGTATAGACCATAGTTATCGCAAGTTCTCTCGCGAGCACGCGAATGGGCCGCTCCAATAAGGGGCAAAAAGCTAACAGGCGCGAAAAAGGGCATCCAGAAAAGGTGGCCGCGCTTGATATGGCCTAATTCATGCCCCATATAGAATTTGATCGCTTCGGGCTGGTCTGCAAGCGCGTCTACAACGCTCGAATAAAGAACCACATAGTGGGTTCTTAAAAATTTTGTAGCTAGGGCGTTATAAACACCGTTCCCGTTAATCAAAACAAGGACAGGCTCCTTCTTCATGCCGATCTTGCGGCAACATTCGGAATACAAAGCATATAGGTCAGGAAATTGTTCGCGCGAAATAACGGCGCCTGATCCTTTGAGATAGGAAATAAAACCTGACTGAACCAGAACCTGCAAAATATAAAAAAACGGAATCACGGTCAGGAAAAAACCGTTTGATATGTATGTTAACCCGCCCCAGACCAGAGCGGCCAGAAAAGCGAAAATAAAAAAGAGCGGCTTCTCTTTAGGGTCTGTTAAATCCTTCATGAAAAACTTCCTTCCTACTATCCGGCAAGCTCCTTAAGCGCCTCATGCGACGGCATCCCGACCGCGTTGAATCCGCAATCCACAAAATGCACCTCGCCCGTCACGGCGCTCGACATATCCGAGAGCAGATAAAGCGCGGTCCCGCCCAACTCCTCCAACTCCACGGATTTGCGCAGAGGCGACGTCACAACATTGTATTTGAACGTCTTGCGCGCCGATCCGATCACGGCCCCGGCCAGCGTGCGCATCGGCCCGGCGGAAATCGCATTCACGCGGATGCTCGCATGATCCTCCGTCGGCGGGCCGAGATCGGCCGCAAGATACCGCACGGAGGCTTCCAGCGCCGCCTTCGCCACGCCCATGACGTTGTAGTTCGGCATGACCTTCTCCGCCCCGTAATAGCTGAGCGTGATGGCCGCCCCGCCGTCCTTCATAAGCCCCTTCGCGCGGCGCATGATAGAGGTAAAGGAGTAACAGGAGATATGCATGGTCTGCAGGAAGTTATTCAGACTCGTATCGACGTAATGCCCCTGCAACTCGTCCTTGTTGGAATACGCGATAGCGTGGACGATGAAATCCAGCTTCCCCCATTCCTTGCCCAGCGTCTCGAACACCCGGTCAAGGTCCTCTTCCTTCTGCACGTCGCAGTCGATCAGGATATTCGCGCCGATACTCTCGGCCAGCGGCTTAACGCGCTTGCCGAACGCCTCCCCCTGATAGGTGAAGGCCATCTCCGCCCCCGCCTTGTGCAGCGCCTCGGCGATGCCCCACGCGATGGAATGGTCGTTCGCGACCCCCATCACAAGGCCCTTCTTGCCCTTCATTAAATCCTTGACCATATCCGTTCCTCTAACCCTCAAAGCGGCTGAACGCCAGCGTGCAGTTCGTGCCGCCGAACCCGAAACTGTTTGAAATCGCGGTCTGGTGAACCACATTGTCCACACGCGCCCGCGCGATGGGCAGCCCCGCCGCGCCTTCGTCCAGCGTTTCGATGTTGATGCTCGGAGCGACAAAACCATGCTTCATCATCAAAAGACAATAAATCGCCTCCTGCACCCCGGTCGCCCCCAGCGAATGCCCGGTCATCGACTTCGTGGCGCTGATATGCGGCATCGCGTGATCGCGCTTGCCAAACACTTCGCGGATCGCGTCCAGCTCCGTAATGTCGCCCACAGGCGTCGACGTACCGTGCGTGTTGATATAGGTCACCGGGGTTTTGACCGTGGCCAGCGCCTGCTCCATGCAGCGCAAAGCACCCTCGCCGCTCGGCGCGACCATGTCGTGCCCGTCCGACGTCGCGCCGTATCCGGTCAGCTCTGCATAAATCTTCGCGCCCCGCGCCTTGGCGTGAGAGAGTTCTTCAAGAACGATCACGCCGCCCCCGCCCGCGATCACGAACCCGTCCCGGTTCGCGTCATAAGCGCGCGAGGCTTTCGCGGGAGTCTCATTGTATTTGGACGACATCGCGCCCATCGCATCGAACAAAACCGAAAGCGTCCAGTCCAGCTCCTCACCCCCGCCTGCGAACATCACGTCCTGCTTGCCGAGAATGATCTGCTCCGCCGCATTGCCGATGCAATGCGCGGAGGTCGAACAGGCTGAGGAAATCGAATAATTCACGCCCTTGATCTTGAAATTCGTGGCGATGGTGGCGGAATTCGTGGAACTCATGCACTTGGGCACGGCAAAAGGCCCCACGCGCTTGGGTCCCTTTTCGCGCGCGATATCCGCCGCCGCGACCTGCGACTTGGTGGACGGCCCGCCCGACCCCATCACAATGCCAGTGCGCGGGTTGCTCACATCCCCCGGCTCTAGCCCGGAATCCGCGACCGCCTGCTCCATGGCCAGATGGTTATAAGCCGCCCCGTCTCCCATGAAACGAAACACGCGCTTGTCGATTTTTTCTTCCAGATTGATCTGCGGCTTGCCGTGCACCTGACTGCGGAAGCCCATCGCGGCATAATCCGGCGCGGTCACGATCCCCGATTTTCCGGCTTTAAGAGACTCCAAAACCTCATCGACGCTATTCCCGATACACGAGATGATGCCCATGCCCGTGACGACTACGCGGCGGCCCGTACCTGTCATATCCGTAAACCCCTTGCCTGTCTGTGTTTTGCGTTCTTCTGGAATATCAGATCGCGCGCGGATTTTCAAACAACCCGACCTTCAGGTCCTTGGCCTCATAGATGGCCTTGCCATCGCCGTACATGGTGCCGTCGCCGATGCCCAGCACCAGCCGCCCCTTCATCAAACGCTTGATATTGACGGTATATTTCACGATCTTGGTTTCGGGCAGAACCTGCCCGGTCAGCTTAAGTTCGCCCAAGCCCAAAGCGCGGCCCGATCCCGGCGATCCCGTCCAGCCCAGATAAAACCCCAGCATCTGCCACAACGCGTCAAGACCAAGACACCCGGGCATGACCGGGTCGCTCTCGAAATGACACGCGAAAAACCAAAGGTCCGGCTTAACGTCCAGTTCGGCCTCGATGAAGCCCTTGCCGTACGTCCCGCCCTCGGTTGAAACCTGTGTGATCCGGTCGAACATCAGCATGGGCGGAAGCGGCAGCCGCGCGTTGCCGGGGCCGAAAAGGCGCCCGTGCCCGCATTCGAGAATCTCCTCGTAGGAATAGCTGCCCTTGGGAACGAAGCTCATGATACCCTGCCGCTTGACTTACCAAGTGCTTTATACGAAGGAATGCCTCATGCGGCAAGCCCCGATCTTAGATTTTCCGGGCAAGAAAATCGCCACTCTTTGTTCAAAATTCTCAAAAGACCAGTCATTTAAAAGATTTTGCGCCGAAAACGGCAGCGTTCGAGAACCGCATCGCAGAATACTGAGGCGTATTTGAGAAGCGGAAGCGAAGAACGATGCCGTTTACAGGCCAAAATATGAGAAATGACTAGTAAGAGACCATGTCGAAATCGAGACAAACATGCTTGTAAGTCTCGGTCATCGCGCTCATGGCCAGAGGCTTGGCAATCGCCGGCTCGATATCGGGCAACTCGCCGCCGGAGGCCACCGCGATCATTCGCCCCGCCGCCTTGGCGCAGCTGACGGCCTGATCGAACGGATGGGTCACCTGAATCGCCCGGAAAAACCGCAGACAACGAGGCTCCATCTCACGAATGAGAGAAACCGGCGCATTCACAGGCATATCGTTGGCGGGCAGGCCGAAACGCCAGTTGGTCCCCGCCGCAATCCCATGCCGCACGGCTTCCTGCGTCATAACATGCGCGATCTGCTCAAGACTCTCGGGCAGATCAGGCCCGCGAAAATACGTAAAATCATGGCCGTTGACGGAAATCGCCAGACGGCGCCCCGCCACACCACTCAGCGCGGAAATACAATCGCCCAGCGTCCAGCCTTGTTGCTGAACCAGCCGCTCCAGAACCACATCGCACAATTCCTGCGCCGAAATCTCGAACGCCATGGCCTTTTTTGTGCATTCGACCAGCAAACGGAAAGACTCCTCCCGGGAAAGCCCCATATCTTCCCACCCGATCAAAATCTGATGGTAAAGCATATGCAGTAGGTCGTTGAACTCGTGATGGCAGTCCATCCAGTCCTCAAAGAACAGCCGCGCCGCCATCCGGCCGCGCTCCGTCTCATGATCGAGGATATGCGCAGGCGGCAGCGCGAACGGCGCCATCGGCCCGGAAGCCGGATCGCAATTCAAAAGATCGGCCAGTTTCATAAAACTGGCCTGCATCGCCTTATCGGCCTCATCGAAAATAAAGTAATTTTCTACCAGAACCCCGGCCATCAGCTGGATGACCTTCATGGCATCAACGCCCCGCTCATGGTCGGACGCAAGCTGAATCAAAGCCGAATAGAATCGAGCACCCATATCGGGCTTGTTTGTGAGGGCAAACATATTTCCGACAATACCTTGAAGCGAAGTTGATGTAAGTGTTTGAAAATAAAGAAAGGAAGGGCGTAGCACTGAACTACGGCCTTGATTCTAATCAAATAATTCGCCCTCGTAAATACCCCAGAGTACTTTTCTCTCAATCCATCCATGATATCCAGAGGTTTCGATCTTGCACCATTGCGGCTTGCATTCTTCAAGATTGACTGAAACAAAAGGCTCTAACTTTATGTTTACATTTGATTTTTTAGATTCATCGTAAAAGGGCCTCTCATAGACCGGAACCTCGCCCTCGCCCTCAATAATCGCCGTGCGCCGCCCGATCAAAAGAGTGTGAAAAACCCAGCCCTCCTGCCCGTCATGGTCGCGGATCTTGCGCCAGTTCTCAAATTCGAGGATGATCTCGACCGGCAGCCCCGCCCGTGAAAACGTCCATTTTATGGGGTATTTCTGCCCCGGCCCGGCCCGGACATGCACCTCGTCCGACCCCAGCGAGACGAAACGCGGCAGCGGGAGATCGGTCGAACGATAGGGATTCTGCGCTTTTGCGGGCGATGCGGCATCCGCTTGGGCATGAACGCCGGGCGCGGCAAGGCTCACCAGCGCGAGCGCGACGGCAACAAGGAAAAAAATCCGGGATAACCGATTTTTAGACGCCATGGGAAACGAAATATGGTAAAGAAACCGCGATGAACACCGCCAATGTAACAGAAACCGCGCAAAAAGCCAAAACCGTATCCATCGCCCCAATGATGGATTGGACGGACCGCCATTTCCGCTATTTCGCGCGCCTGATCTCGCCCAACGTCCGGCTCTACACCGAAATGGTGACCGTGGGCGCGATCCTGCACGGCGACCGCGATCGTTTCCTGCGGTTTGATAAGGCCGAACACCCCATCGCCCTGCAACTGGGCGGCTCCGACCCAGCCAACCTCGCCGCCTGCGCCAAAATCGGCGAAGATTACGGCTACGACGAAATCAACCTGAATTGCGGCTGCCCCTCCGACCGCGTCCAGCGCGGCATGATCGGCGCCTGCCTGATGGGCGAACCCGCTCTGGTTGCCGAAGGCGTCGCCGCCATGAAAAACGCGGTGAAAACCCCCGTCACCGTCAAATGCCGCATCGGCATCGACGAACAGGACAGCGAGGAATTTCTAAACACCTTTATAGAGAGCGTAAAACGCGCGGGCTGCGAAACAATCATCATCCACGCCCGCAAGGCATGGCTGCAAGGCCTCTCGCCCAAGGAAAACCGCACCAAGCCGCCCATCAACTACGCCCGTGCCGGAAAGATGAAGGCCGCGCACCCGGAGCTAAACATCATCATCAACGGCGATATCAAAACCGCGCAGGAAACCGCAAGCCACCTCGAAATCTTCGATGGCGTCATGATCGGGCGCGAAGCCTACCAAAACCCCTTCGATCTCCTGACCGAAATCGAGCGCGTTATTTTTCGAAACGAAGTGGAAATGCCCCGCGAAGAGATCGCCCGCGCCATGATCCCCTATATAAAGGAACAGGCGGAAAAATACGGCACGCCCGCAAAATCAATCACGCGCCATATTATCAATCTGTATCAGAGCGTCCCCGGCGCAAGATTGTGGCGGCAGGCGCTGAGCACCCTCCCCCACAAACCCGGCGCCGACGAAACCGTGATCGAAGCGGCGCTCGAAGCCTACGAATCCGCGCGCCGCAAATCCGCCGCATAGAGGATTAAGTGGAAACCTTCTCCCGCGAGACCTGAAAACTCTCGCCGCAGCCGCAGCGCCCCGTCTCGTTGGGGTTCACGAAATCGAACTTGGAATTGCCCAGCTCATCCGTGACGTAATCCACCGTCATGCCGAACAGCATCCACGAATGCATGCGAGGCACGTAAATTTTCGCGCCGCCCTGCTCGAAACAATCGTCGCCCGAAACATCGGCGCCCGGCTTGATGTAATCCATATGATAGCTGTGCCCCGAGCATCCCGTGCTCTTGATGCTGAGCCGCACCCCCGGCGACCCCGCCGGAGCGCTCTTGACCAGCGCCTCGATCTGCGCCGCCGCCCTCTCCGTAATCTGTATCGGTTGCATCGTTTTGACTCACATAAACATGTTTAATTGCATCTTCGCCGTTTCGGCCATTTTCGAAGGGTCCCACGGCGGGTCCCAAACCATCTCGACCGTCACCCCGCCGACACCCTCTATGGGCATTATAGCAGATTGCACCCACCCCGGCATTTCCTGCGCCACCGGACAGCCCGGCGAGGTCAGCGTCATCTGTACCTTAACATCGCTAACCCCTTGCGATTCCTCGGCGATCTCGACGGTATAAATCAACCCCAACTCATAGATATTGACCGGAATCTCCGGGTCGTAAATCTCCCGCAACGCCGCCTTGATCTTCGGCCACAGCACATGCCCGTCCGGCACATCCACATGCGCCGGCTCGCACAAATCCTCGAACGGGTCCGCCGACACGGCGGCAGGTGCTGCTTCGCTCATCGCGTCCTCTCCGTCTAAATTCGCCTTTTCCAGTGGTTCCGTCACAATCCTCAACCCTTATTTTATACATTTCTTGAGAATATCCATCCCCGTATCCAGCTTCCGCTTTTCGCGCGCCTGATCGTTGATGTCCTTGCTCACTTTACCTTCCGTTCCGCCGATCCATTGCGTCACGTGCTCCTTGAGGGAATAGCCGTACATGCACGCACAATCGATATCGATCCCCGAAGTCGCCCGCGCCACGGCGCACGATTTGGCGATCACGGGTTTGAGATATTTCTCAAAACACGGCTTGCCTTTCTTGAGGTACTCCACGCGCTTTTCCTTCTCCCCTGTGACGGAGAAATCCAGCTTCATATGCGCGTCGGCGATGCACCCGCAAAACCCTTGAATATCCATGCCCGATTTTTTAGCGTCCTCGTTCTTTCTGCCCTCATTGACGCAGGCCTCGGTGAAGGCCTCGCGCTGCGCCTTGACGAACTTGTCCTCCTGTATATCGTGTAAGGCCGTGTTCGTATCGCCCGACTTTTGCGCCTTGACCGGCGTATAGGGCCGTCCGCCCGTGGCGCTCGGGCTCCCGGTTGTAATCACATAAGCCGCGCCGATACTCGCGCCAAGCAACATCAACAGCAAAAACAACCGCCCCATGCCCCGTGCCTTTCTTCTATGTCCCCGACCCGAACAGCATACGCGCTTTCTCCAATCCGGCAATAAGCGCGTCGAGATCATCCCCGTTCGTATAAAGCCCGAACGACGCCCGCACGGTTGCCTCCACGCCCAGAACCTCCATCAACGGCATACAGCAATGGTGCCCCGTCCGCACCGCCACCCCGCACTGGTCCAAAATCATGCCAAGATCGCTCGCATGCGCCCCCTCGACGGTAAAGCTCAAAATCCCCGCCTTCTTCGCCGTGTCCTCCGGCCCGTAAAGCCGCAACCCGTTGACCGACCGTAAAACGGGCGTGATATGCTCCAAAAGCGCCTTCTCATGCGCCGCGATAGCATCCATACCGATGGCGGAAACATAGTCGATCGCTGCGCCCAGCCCGATCACCTCCACGATGGCGGGCGTCCCGGCCTCGAAACGGAACGGCGGCTCCTTGTACGTCGTGCCGGAGAACCGCACCCGCTCGATCATGTCCCCGCCCCCCTGATAGGGCGGCATGGTTTCAAGAATCTCGTACTTCCCGTAAAGAACGCCGATCCCCGTTGGCCCGTAAAGCTTATGCCCCGTGAAGACGAAGAAATCCGCGTCCATCGCCCGCACGTTGATGCGCATATGCACCGCGCTCTGCGAGCCGTCCACCAGAATTTTGATCGCCGGATTATACGCCCGCGCGGTTTGTATGATTTTTTCGACCGGGTTATGCGTGCCCAGCGCGTTTGACACATGCACCACGCCAATCAAGCGAGTCTTTTTGGAAAGCAACGCTTCAAACGCCGAAAGATCAAGCTGCCCGTCCGCCGTAATCGGCACGACCTTGATGACGCACCCGATCTGATCGCACAGCAACTGCCACGGCACGATATTCGCGTGATGCTCCATGGCGGTGAGGATAATCTCGTCCCCGGCTTTAAGATGCGGCCGGCCCCAGCTCTTCGCAACAAGGTTGATCGCCTCCGTCGAATTGCGCGTAAAGATAATCTCTTTCTCGCTGCCCGCGCCGATAAACCGCGCGACTGTGCCGCGCACCTCCTCGAACGAAGCCGTCAGGTTCTGCGAAAGCGCATAAAGCCCCCGGTGGATATTGGCGTATCCCGCCTCCATCACCCCGCCCATCGCCTCGATCACCGCGCGCGGCTTCTGCGCGCTCGCCCCGCTATCCAGAAACGCCAAAGGCTTCCCGTGCATGGTCGTGCTCAAAATCGGAAA
Source organism: Alphaproteobacteria bacterium (assembly GCA_023384135.1). Classification (GTDB taxonomy): domain Bacteria; phylum Pseudomonadota; class Alphaproteobacteria; order Micavibrionales; family Micavibrionaceae; genus JAGNKE01. Next base: position 724,282 of record JAHDXS010000001.1, read on the forward strand.
ATCTTTCCGCCACGGCGAAATAATTTTGCTCATGCCGCCTTCTCCTGCGCAGATTTCCACCACTTCACGCACTGCTCGTAAACACGCTGCTTTTCCTCTTCGGATTTAAAAAAGCGGGCAGGCACAATTAAAGCACTAAGCGCTGAAAGGAATAAGTATAAATCACCATTCAGAATTTCTACTTTTTCGATACCACTCCAATAATATTCACATTTTAAAAATTCTGAAGAATGAATAATTTGACCTTTAGTAAACGCTAGCTTTGCAGGAGAAAGAATAGCTTTATTTTCACCTACATTAAGCATACGCCTGCATATTGCCTTAAATCTTGAATGAAGTGATTTCTTGCCGATATAACGAAGATACAATACAAAAAAAGTAATAATAAAAAATGGGGGTGCCGCTTTAACAAAAGACTCAAAGGCGTAGTGCCAAAAATCACTAATTTCTATTTCTGCTTTTGAAACTCTTATAAAAAAGCTCGAAAAAGTAATAACAAGAACAGCACAAATAAAGATTTTATAAATTCTAACAAGGCCAGCAGCACCAGCCCTTCTCTGCGCATCGGTCATACCGACATCAGCATTAAACTTCGCATAATCATCCACCGTCAGCTGATACTCGATCTCGATAACCTCTCCCCCGCTCATGCCGCCTTCTCCTGCGCGACTTCATGCCACGTCAAGCACTGCTCGTAAACACGCTGCTTCTCCGCCGCCGAGGCGAAATAACGGTCCGGCACGATATACCCGCCATCCGTTCCACCAATAAACAAACAGAAAAACCCGTCCAGCACCTCGACCGAGGAAACAACCGTCCAGAACAAATCCGAACGCCCATACGCCGACTCCTCGGTGATCGTATCGGGGGAAAGCGTCAGCGTTTTCTGGCAATAAAAAACCGAAGGCTTGTCCGGATTCTCGCCCGCTCCGAAGCTCTTCCTGCACCGCCGATAAACGCAAGACTCGCACTTGAAAAGCGAGGGCAAAACACACACCGCCAAGCAAGCCCCGAAAAAAATCCATAAAAAGGGCGTGCTGAACACCGCGAAAGTCAGCATAAAAACGTCGGGCACGCTCTGCCCGTCGGCCATCGTAACAAACAAAAGAACGGCAAACAGAATACATATGCCCGCCAGCATACCCCGAAGGTTTGAAAACAATGAGTTTTTAAATCGGCCAGCCGTTCCCGTGCGCTTGAAATACGACTTCGCGCAAAACCGCGCCATGTCGTCCGGCGTTCTCTGATACTCGATTGTGATCGCCTCGCCGCTCATGCCGCCCCCTCCGCAGCAGGCTCCCGCTCCTTCGCCGCGTTCCAGTATTCAAGACAGGCCTGATAAAACCGCTCGAACGCCGCCTCGTCCGCAAACGCCCGCTTGGGGATGATAAACGCGTTCATGCCAGTAACGTATAAAAATACGAAATCTGCTGCCTTCTGAACCCTTTCAATCCCCTGCCAATGAATCTGATATTCAGAATATCTAGTGATTTCCTTTGCAAAAGCAGAATTGATAATCACTTTACGCTTAGAATAATTCTCAGAGACGAGCATTTTTTTAAAGCAAAGCCTTAATGATCGCCCCCTCAAAACAAAAACCATACAGGCAATAAACAAACCGCAAGTTAAAAAACCGGAAAGAAATTGCACAAAAATTACTCCTCTCGGCGGAGCAACAAAGCACATCGCTATTAGCAGAAAAGCAACAATTATAGGACCTCTAAACTGCGCGAAAGAAAGCCCGATAGGCAAAGATTTATTATCGTTTGCAACAGTTCGATTAAACGCCACCAGATCATCAACCGTCAGCTCAAACTCTACTTCAATCGCGTCGTCAGCCATGCCAGCGCCTTCCCCCGCGCCTCGTCGCGCGCGGCCTCCTCGGGAATTTTCTCGATCGCCTCGTCCACGAACGCCTGGATCAGCAGCATCCGCGCCTCCGCCGCGCTCAGCCCCCGCGAACGCAGGTAAAATAGCGGCCCCTCGTCCAGCGGCCCGGTCGTCGCACCGTGCGAACATTTCACGTCGTCGGCGTAGATCTCAAGCTCCGGCTTCGTGTCCATCTCCGCGCCGGGCGAAAGCAAAATGGCGTTCGAGAGCTGATACGCGTCCGTCTTCTGTGCGGGCCGATGCACATGCACCTTGCCCTGAAAGACCCCCCGCGCCGTATCGTCCAGAAGGCTCCGGTAAAACTGGTTGGAGACGCAATGCGGCGCCTCGTGCTCCATCAATATGGTCGTGTCGCAATGCTGCCCCCCGGCCAGAAGGTTCAGCCCGTTCAGGCTGCACGTGATGTTCGGCCCCTGCAACACGGCGTGAATCTGGTGCCGCGTCAAAGCCCCGCCCAAATTAAGCGAAAAACAATCGTAAACCGCGTCGCGGCCGATCGTAACCCGCGCCATGTTCGTATGCACGGCCTGCGCGCTATCCTCCATGATCCGAATATGATGCAGCTTCGCGTTCGCCCCGACCGTGATCTCCGTGGTCATGTTCGTCCAATAGGCGCCGGAACCTGTATGCCGCTCAATGACCGTGGCCTCCGCCCCGTCCTCGATGACAATCTTCAAACGCGGCTGCTGGTGCTGGCCTTGGGCGCCCTCGCACAGAATATCCTCGACTTCTCCACCAATCTGTCCACGACTCTTGTGGATAAAAATCTCCTCCCGAACAAGCGGCTTTTGATTGAGCAACTCCGGCGCCAGCGCCCGCGCAAGGTTGGTGTATTTCCACTCCTCCTGCTTGGGCGTGGGCAGGTTAAGACCGTCCAGCGGAACCGGGTCCGTACGCATCAGTCGATCTCCTTTTCCAGCGGCGTCATCCGCGCCACACCCGCCAGCGTCTCCAGCGCGATCAGCAGCGGGACCTGCGCATCGTCATAATGCTCGGTTGCCATCCTGATCATCTTGGCCGTAGCAAAGGCGCAGGCCATGGCCCGTTCCTCACCCCTGACCTTGTGCTTGTCCAGTATGGCGTTGACATAGGGCCGAAACCTCACGGCGGCATTAGGCGGCCAGTCCTGCGGATAAAAAGCCTCATCGACTGTCAACGGCGGCACAACAGGCAGAAGATCCCCCATCGACGCCCGCGCGACAATCTCCTCCATATCGGGCAGAGACTCAAAAGCCATACCCAGGGCCAGCGCCCCGGAACATACGATAATATAAAGCGTGTCGTCCGCGCGGCGGTACAACAGATCATCGACCTCCTGCCCTGAAATCCAGCGCGATGATTGTTTGATATTGTCCGGAGAAACGCACACCTTCACCAGCTGGTCCGCCGTGATCGCCCCCAACGCGCCGAGCATATCGTCCGTAGACGGGCCTTGCCCGTCCTGTGTCCCCTGCCCGTTATAATGATTGGCAACCAGCTCGATAATTTCGTCCGAGGCCTCGTCTATCCCGCTCATATCATAAAATCCTTCCCTGTCAGGCCACGGCGTCGATAATGTCGCCGTACCCGTGTTTCTCAAGCTCCAGCGCCAGCTCCGGCCCGCCCGTCTTGATGATGCGCCCATCCGCCAGAACATGCACCACGTCCGGCTTGATGTAATCCAGCAAGCGTTGGTAATGCGTGATGATCAGGAAAGAGCGGTTCGGATCGCGCAGCGCGTTCACCCCATCCGCCACGATCTTGAGCGCGTCGATATCAAGACCCGAATCCGTCTCGTCCAGAACGCAGAATTTCGGCTCCAGCAGCGCCATCTGCAAAACCTCGTTCCGCTTTTTCTCACCGCCCGAAAATCCGACATTCACCGCCCGCTTCATCATCTCGTCGGAAATACCCAGCTGCTTGCACTTGGTCTTGAGCAACTTGAGCAGCGACAGCGCGTCCATCTCCGGCTCGCCGCGTTGCTTGCGGATGGCGTTGATCGACGTTTTGAGAAACATGCTCATATTCACGCCCGGAATCTCGACCGGATACTGAAACGCCAGAAACATCCCCGCTGCCGCACGCTCTTCGGGTTCCAGTTCCAACATATTCGCACCGTCCATCGTCACGGAACCGTCCGTCACCTCATAATCCTCGCGCCCAGCCAGAACGTAAGACAGGGTGGATTTCCCCGAGCCGTTCGGCCCCATGATGGCATGGACCTCGCCCGGCTTGATGGAGACACTCAGCCCCTTGAGAATTTCTTTGGGCCCCTCGTCCGTGTTCACATTCGCTTTCAGGTTCTTGATCTCGATCACGTTTCAACTCCGCATTAAAAAAATTGTCGCTTATTGTTTTGACTGCGCCTGTTCCCCGGGCGCCAGGGGTTTCACCTCGCCGCCGCCCTCCGCCGTCTCGTCGAAAAGCGGCAGAGTCAGATCGTCCTTATGTTCGTCCGGCACAGCATCCATATCCAAAATCTTGACCTCGGATGGCCCAGGTTCCGCCATCCCCCCGCCGGGCGCACCCAAAGTGTCGGGGACGGTAAACATCTGTGGCATCGGCTTGTCCGAATCCTCGGCCATATTCTCGTCCCGCGCGATTACGGCGATATCCTGCGCCGCCTCCTGCGCGCTATTCTCCAGCGCCCGGTAAATCATCGTCCCGGCCAAAAGAAAACCGGAGAGGATCAAAAACCCGCTGAAAATCATAAAGAAAAAATGGAAAATCCGGATTCCCTTGTCGCTCTGATTGTCGTTCATAGCCCCTTCCACTCCGAAATCTTGTCCGCAAACTGAATATCCCGCTTCGTCACCTGATTGCCAGCGTCATGCGTGGTGAGCGTCAGCTTCACGCGGTTATACTGGTTCTCGATCTTCGCGTGATGGTCGTGCGCCTCCGACAGCCGCGCGACGACGGCCAAAAACGCGAACGCCTCTGTGAAATCGAAAAACTTGAAATCCGCCGAAATCGCGCCGCCTTCATACCGCCACGCCGGATTCTGCTCCAGCCACGCGTCAAGCTCCGGTTTCGTCAGCGGATCGACCTTAGGCATGATCTATGGCCTTCTCTTTTCTCGGACGCTCGATCGCCTTGCTCAATCCGATCAGGCTGACGATCAGCCAGCTCAGCTCCATCACCACACCGCCCAGATCGCCCCAATCGAAATGATAAACCAGCGAAACCATAATCATAAAGGCGCCCAGCGCATTCGCGGCAAAAAAACGAACGCTCTTGGGCTCGATTTTATCCGTGCTCATCAACCAATACATAAACGTCGTCAAAAACGCTCCGGCAACCCCGGTCACGGCCATAAAAAATTCCATCATCACCCCACGCTCCCCTCAAGGCTGATCCCCACCAGCTTCTGCGCCTCCACGGCGAATTCCATCGGCAGGTGCTGCATGACCTCCCGCGCGAACCCGTTGACGATGAGCGCGATGGCCTCCTCCTCTCCGATCCCGCGTTGCAGACAGTAAAAAAGCTGGTCCTCGGAAATCTTGGAGGTCGTCGCCTCGTGCTCCAGCTTGGCGGATTTATTCCGGCTTTCGATATACGGCACCGTGTGCGCCCCGCACTGATCGCCGATCAGCAAACTATCGCAAGCGGTAAAATTCCGTGCGCCCTCCGCCCCCGGCATGATCTTGACGATCCCCCGGTACGTGTTGTTGCTTCGCCCCGCGCTGATCCCCTTCGAGATAATGCGCGAGCGCGTATTCTTGCCCAGATGGATCATTTTCGTGCCCGTGTCGGCCTGCTGCCGCCCGTTCGTGATCGCCACCGAATAAAACTCGCCGCTGGAATTATCGCCCTTCAGGATACAAGACGGATATTTCCACGTGATCGCCGATCCCGTCTCCACCTGCGTCCACGCGATTTTGGAATTGCGCCCCTCGCACAGCCCCCGCTTGGTCACGAAATTGTAAATCCCGCCCGCGCCCGTGTCGATGTCGCCGGGGTACCAGTTCTGCACGGTGGAATATTTGATCTCCGCATCGTCGTGCGCGATCAGCTCGACCACGGCGGCATGAAGCTGCCGCTCGTCGCGCATCGGCGCGGTGCAGCCCTCAAGGTACGAAACATACGATCCCTTGTCCGCGATAATCAGCGTCCGCTCAAACTGCCCGGTATTCAGCTCGTTGATCCTGAAATACGTCGAAAGCTCCATGGGGCAGCGCACCCCCGGCGGAATGTAAACGAAACTCCCGTCCGTAAACACGGCGGTGTTCAAACAGGCATGCTTGTTGTCCGAATACGGCACGACCGACGACAGATATTTCTTCACAAGCTCGGGATGCTCCCGCACGGCCTCCGAAATCGAACAGAAAATCACGCCGTGCCGCTTGAGTTCGTCCTTGAACGTCGTGGCGACCGAAACGGAATCGAACACCGCGTCCACCGCCACCGGAGTCCGGCCCTTCACGCCCGCCAGTATTTCCTGCTCCCGAAGCGGAATGCCCAGCTTCTTATAGGTTTCCAAAAGCTTCGGGTCCACCTCGTCCAGCGACTTCGGCCCGTCCCCCGCCGATTTCGGCGCGGAATAATAATACGCGTCCTGATAATCGAGTTCCGGGAACTCCAGCTTCGCCCACTTCGGCTCTTTCATCCGCTGCCAGTGCGCGAACGCTTTCAGACGCCGCTCCAGCAACCACTCCGGCTCCTTCTTCTTCTCGGAAATGAACCGGACAATATCTTCGTTCAGCCCCTTGGGCGCCTTGTCGCTCTCGATATCCGTGACGAACCCGGCGGAATATTTCCCGGCCATGTCCTTGACGGTGGCGATGGTTTCTTCAGTTGCGCCCATATCCCGCTCCTTTACCTTCAGTCTCAAACGTCAGGGCCGCGCTGCCGCACCCCTTGACCGCGGGCCGCATCATGTCGGCCAGCATAATCCCCCCAAGCGCGGACCGCAGCGCCGCGTTGACCGTATCCCAACGCCCGCGCACGCCGCAGCACCCGCCAAGCGCGCAATCCGGCTCCGCCCCGTCCACACAGGCCGTCAGGGCGATCGGCCCCTCGATGGCCTCGATAATATCCACGACCGCGATCTCGTCCGCCGGGCAGGAAAGGCGGTATCCGCCCCCCGCGCCGCGCACCGACTGCACAACCCCCTCGCGGGAAAGCAGCTTCAAGACCTTGGCAACGGTCGGCTCCGAAACGCCCGTGCGCTCCGCGATGACGGCCGCGCTCATCAACGCCTCGGCGCGTCCGGCCATCTCCGCCAGCACCACCACCGCATAATCCGCAAGCTTTGAAATTCTGAACATATAACCCCATTGGCCCATCTAGGACAAAATTAGTGCTAAATTACACCTTTGCCTTTGAGATTCAAGCTCTTTTTCCAAAAAATGAAGCACAGACTTCAATGCCCGCGCTCCTTGTCATCCCCGTCCCCCTTCAGCCCGTGGCTCCGAGCCTTGCTGAGATTTATGAATAGCTTTAAAGTTAAAAACATATTCAGTAAATCACGGGCACTTTAAGGATGTCTAAAGGCCACAAGCTTGATCTTTTAACCAATAGCATCTCGTATTTTCGAGAAGCCGTTAATTGCGCTCAAGCAAAAGAAACAGATACAAATCAATGGAAGTTCGCAATCGTCCATGTTGTACAAGCGATGGAGTTGGCACTTAAGGAGCGGTTAAGGCGTATTCATCCGGTTTTTATATATGAGGTTGTGGATCGCCCCGATAAAACAGTATCGCTAAAAACCGCTCTTTCTAGGCTTCGCAATCCACAGATTGGCAACCTCGAAATCACAGATGACGAAAAAGCCAGCATTGATAAGGCTGTTGCACTCCGAAATGAATTAACACATTTTGAGTTTGATCATGCGCATGAATATCTTGAGTTTAAGTTTGCACAAATTTTTGGGTTTATGACATTTTTTTACCGCTCGCACTTGGGGCTTAAAACAGAAGATTTTGTCGATGATGAACAACATCAGCGAGTTATTCAGTTAGTGCGCGCTAGATCAGAAATCATTGATCGCGCAAAGGCTTATGTTGAAAACAGAGGTGGCATTACAGTTTGGTCCTGCCAAAGTTGTAGTGAAGATGGCTTTATTGTCGAAGATCAGCAGTGCTGCATTTGTTATTATCGAGAAGATGTTCTTGAGTGTCCTGTATGCGGTGAAGAAAATTTAGAATCTGAAATCGAAGATATAACTAGATTTTTTGATTGGGATTATGACGAAGGACGCACGATTCTCCATAACGATTACGGCTTCAAGGATAAGGCTTGCAAAGGATGCCTGGGAGGCATAAAGGATCAAATCGAAGAATATCGGCGTACAGAATACTACGAAGATATGGAGATGGAATACTACTACGCGAGCAAGGCCGCTAACTCCTAAGCAAACCATAATTAGTCCGCTTTCGAACAAAGGAAAGCAAATCAAGACTTCGTCGCCGCAAACTTGATGTCCGGGTTCTTGTCCTGCGCATCGTTGAGATGCCAGCTGTTCCGCGCCATAAACACCGGGTCGCCGTCATGGTCGTTGGCCACCGCGCTCCGGTTGGTGTCGATGAACGATTTCAGCTTCAAGGCATCTTCGCTCGTAATCCACCGCGCGGTGTAAAGGCTCGTCTCCTCGAACTTGACCGGAATATTATATTCCGTCCGTATCCGGTCCTTGAGAACGTCGAACTGCAACGGCCCGACGACGCCGACGATCCAGTCGGGATCGCTATACGGCTTGAAAATTCGCGCCGCGCCCTCTTCCGCCAGCTGCTCCAGCGCCTTGCCCAGATGCTTGGCCTTGAGCGGATCGTCCGCCCGCGCACGCTGCATCAGCTCCGGCGCGAAACTCGGAATCCCGGTAAACACCAGATCTTCCCCTTCGGTCAGCGCATCCCCGATCCGCAAACCGCCATAGTTGGGCAGGCCGATAATATCGCCCGGAAACGCCTCTTCCGCCACCTCCCGGTCCTGCGCCAGGAACATCAGCGGCGAATGAATGACAATCTGCTTACCCGTGCGCACATGCTTGAGCTTCATACCCTTTTTGAACTTCCCCGAACACAGCCGCGTGAACGCGATCCGGTCCCGGTGCTTCGGGTCCATATTCGCCTGAATCTTGAAGACAAACCCCGTGACCTTGTCCTCCTCCGGCTTGACAACCCGCGTGCGCGTCGGCAGCGGGCGCGGCGGCGGCGCATAGGCCTTCAAACCCTGCAACAACTCCCGCACCCCGAAATTATTCACCGCGCTCCCGAAAAAGACAGGCGACATATGCCCGGCCAGATAACTCTCCCGGTCGAACGGCGGACACAGCCCGCGCACCATATTGACGTCCTCGCGCAACTTGCCCGCCTGCTCGGCGCTCAGCAGCGTGTCGATCTTGGGATCATCCAGCCCCTCGCACTTAACGCCCTCCTGCATCGCCTCGCCCTTCGTCCGGTCGAACAGCACCAGCCCGTCATTCATCAAATCGTAACAGCCCCGGAAATCCCGCCCCATCCCGATCGGCCAACTCGCGGGCGTAACTTCAAGGGCCAGCTTCTGCTCCACCTCGTCCATAAGGTCCAGCGGCTCCTGCCCGTCGCGGTCCATCTTGTTGACGAACGTGATGATCGGAATATCGCGTAAACGGCACACCTCGAACAGTTTCAGCGTCTGTGTCTCGATCCCCTTCGCGCAGTCCAGAACCATCACCGCGCTGTCAACGGCAGTCAGAGTGCGGTAGGTATCCTCCGAAAAATCCTCGTGCCCCGGCGTATCCAGAAGGTTGAACGTAATATCGTCGTAATCGAACGTCATGACGGAGGACGCAACCGAAATCCCCCGCTCCTGCTCCACCTTCATCCAGTCCGAACGCGCGCGCCGACGGTCGCCCTTGGCCTTCACCATCCCGGCAAGCTGGATCGCGCCGCCGAACAGCAGCAGCTTTTCCGTCAGCGTCGTCTTCCCCGCATCCGGGTGCGCGATGATCGCGAACGTCCGCCTTTTCTGGATCGTCTCTTTAAAACTCATGTCGCACTCATATCAAAAGCGCGGCCCGCTGTGGACCGCGCCTTTTTAAAAACTCTTATAAGCCTAGAAAGTATCCTGAACTTTCTCTCCGGCCTTTTCGATATCGCGCCCGGCGCCTTCAAACGTATTGGAGCATCCGGCAACGAAACCACCCATAGAAAACAAACACACAAGCATAAGAACCTTTTTCATGAGGCTTTCCTTTCAAAAATTAAACCAGAACAGCTATCAGGCGTCGATCATACGTCCTTCGAACGGATTATCCATCGCCCTGTCTTCAACTTCAATTACCCAAAGATCGGGATCGCGGGACATTGAGCGCTGAATATAAGCGTCTGCGGCCTTTTCTTCAACCTCTTCCTGCCCCATCGCGTTCATCCAGCCCAGAACGCCGTCGATATCCCGTTGCTGGATCAAAAGGCGGCAACGCCCCGAAAGCCCGTTGAGTTTCAAAAGGATGATCCCCGAATTCCGCTCCCCGCGCTGCTGGATGTAATAATAAATCCCCCGCCCCGCCAGCGGGGTCAGCTGCGCGTCGATCCATAAATGCACCGGAAGCCGCGCTTCTTGGGGTTCGTCGAACATGGCCGTCAATGATAGTGTTCTGCGAAAATCCAACGCTCGACCGTAAGAGACGCATCCATTTTGGAATCTTCAGGATGATGGAAACCATAGACAATGCCCGCCGCCTCCAGCGCGACCTGATGCGGCCGCCCCGCCTTGATGAAATTATCATAAGTGCGCAGAACCGCCTTCTGGCATTTGCAGCGCTCGGGGTCGCGCGCGCCGTCGAAATGGATGTGCTGGCAGGACATGGCAATAACTCGTCTGAACCCGATGAAGGGTTCTCTCTATTTTTTGGATTTGCTTTTGATCTTCTTACCGTAAAGCTCAAGACGGTGATCGATCAGATCAAAGCCCAGATCCCTCGCAATTTTGACTTTCAAACGCTCAAGCTCGTCGTTCTGAAACTCGATCACCTCGCCCGTCTCAAGATCGACAAGGTGATGATGATGATCCCAGTTCAGCTCATATCGCGAATACCCCTCCTGAAACTCGTGCCGCGTAACGAGGTTCAACTCGTCCAGAAGGCTCAGCGTCCGGTAAACCGTCGCGATGCTGATGGATGAGTCCAGCTTCTTGGCCCGGTCATAAACGTCCTCGACCGAAGGATGGTCGCCGGATGTTTTCAAAACCTCCAGAATCGCCCGCCGCTGCCCGGTCATCTTGAGTCCGGCCTCGGTGCAACGCTCTTCCAAATCAGACATGATCGTCACCTCATCTTATAAAAAACGTGTATATGGCTACCATATTCCACAAAAACCTGTGCCGCAAAGCAGCAATTTCGGGAATCTCCGGCCACAGTATGCCGGAAAGAACGCTCCTTGCACAAGATCGTATGAAGATTCCGCGCTGCAGCAAGCATATCTGTGGGTTTGCCCAAGTATTTATGCGAGGATACTCAAGGATCAGGCCTTGTGGAGAGGGGTGTGCCATGTACGCCGCAGGAATAGTGTTCTTTACGTTCGTACTGCTTTTCATAATGTTCTGGATTTTTGTACTTCCACGTTCACAGACGCTGCGGAAAAATCAAAAATCGCTGCTCTAGGGGGCGCATCTAATGCGCGCGCTGGCCCCTGAAGGTTGCAGGTGCGTCACTGGGTTCGCCCTCGGTAATCATACGGTAGCCCGGAAAAGCAAGCGTAACGGATGTTCCTGCGCCCGGCTCCGACTCGATCGATAAAATTCCGTCATGCAGCTCAACCATGGCCTTCGCCAAAGGCAGCCCCAGCCCCGTCCCCTGCGATCGCAATTCGCGCTTCTCCGGCCGCTCGCTCACCTGACCGAACGGCTCAAGGGCACGCTTTATATTCTCCTTTTCGATCCCGATCCCGTGGTCAGTGATAACGATCTTCAAAAACCCGTCCTCGGCTACACTTGCGAGAACCAGAATATCCCCGCCATCAGGTGAGAACTTTATGGCGTTCGTCAGAAGATTGATCAGGACCTGCCGCATCAAACGGTGATCCGCCCACATTTTAGGAAGATCCTCATCCATCTCCATCTTGATTTCGGTTTTGCCTGAGAAAATCCGCGACGCCATCATCCGCACGACCGCCCCAATCAGATCGCGTAAATCCACCCGCTCCTCAATCAGCTCCAGACGCCCCGCCTCGATCTTGGACATATCGAGAACCTCGTTGATGATCTCAAGCAGATGCTCGGCGCTCAAATGCACGTCGCCCATATACTCCAGGTATTTCACGCTGCCCAGCGGCCCATAAGTCTCCTTCATCATCATTTCCGAAAACCCGATGATGGCATTGAGCGGCGTGCGAAGCTCATGACTCATATTCGCAAGAAACGCCGATTTGGCCCGATTGGCCGCATCTGCCTGCTCCTTGGCATACCGCAAGGACTGCTCCATCTGCTTACGCAGCGTGATATCCATAAACGTGGTGACAAGGAACTTCCGGTTCTGCGAAAGCTCAAGCGTTGCGGAGGTGAACAACACATTCGCGATGCTCCCGTCTTTTCGGATCATCTTGATCTCGCCAGAGCTGCGCACCCCCACGCTGATGTATTTCTTATGGTTGATCCGCGCCCGCTCTCGCTCGTCATGCGTGACCAACTCTGTAAAATCGACATTGACCAGCTCGTCCCGCGTCCACCCGTAAGTCCGCACGAAACTGTCGTTCACCCGCACGATCACGCCCGTGTGATCGGTCACGATAATCCCCACCTCGCTGACCTCGAAGATGGAAGCCAACAAAGAAATCGCGTCGTCGCGCTCGCGTTGCAGGATGGACTGGTCCTTCACGTCGATCTGCCCCAGAAGATCCAGCGCGGCCACCTCGCCCCGCTCGTCAAGTATCGGATTGATCCAGAATCCGTAAACCCGCAGCCCCCCCGGAATGGTCGGCAGACTCTGGATACTGACGGTCTTCCGGCGGGACATGCAGACCGCAAAGGATTGCAAAAAATGCCGCGCGCTTTCATCGTCCAGAAATTCCCGGATATCCCGCCCGATCAGTTGATCCTCAGTGCGTTCAAAATAACGCTGCGCTAGAGTATTAGCCATCCACACCCGATACGTGCCGCCTTCGCCGGGCTGCACGACGAGCCGGGGCAAGGCCATATTCATGAACATAGACTGGTAATCAGGGATAGGTGGATCGCCCTTGATTTCGTTGGTCATAACGGGGCGTCTTTCGGCGCGCTGACTATCACTATTGAGTCGTCTCTTGCACGTATCGCTGCAAGGGGCTGAGTTCGTAGTACTCCAGAACCGAGTCCGGCTCACGATTGGAAGAATAGAGATCGTTCTTCAGATTTTTCAAAAGCTCGCGGATATCGTCGCCCTGAACCGGCTGCGCGATACAGCACGACATGCTCAGCGGCACCTGCTTGCCGCCCGTTTCGATCAGGATATTCTGACGCTCAAGCTCCTTGCGCAGACGCTCAAGCGCCGAAACGCCGCCCGCCATATCCGCCTGCTTGAGACAGAGCACATATTCGTACTGCCCCATGTAATAGGCATCGTCAAACGACCGTACGCTGAGCTTGATAAGGTCCGCGACCATCTTGATATAGGCCTGCCGTTCCGGCTCGGAGTAATGGCTATCGAGCCCTTCCGCCCCGTCGATCCGCGCGAACGCGATACAGAAATGCTTGCCCCGGCGCGACAGCCTGTGCAACTCGCGCTCCACGTCCTGAAAAAGCACCTTCGGACTACGCAGCCCCGTGAACGGGTCGTACCCCGTCCCGTCCAGCAGGAAATCCCGCTCCAGACGCCGCAGCCTCTGGGAAAATTCTTCATAGATATTGAGGAAGGTCTGGAACGTCTCGAACTCCGGCTTGACCTTGACCTCTTTACAATCGATCAGAAGCTTGTCCGCCGCGCGCATCATGTCCTTGTGCATGGCCGCCAGCTTTTCCAGCAACTCCTCCTGCACGATTCCATCCTGCCGCGTGCCCTTCACCCATTCGGCGAACGACGCGGGCTTCTCGACGCCCAGCAGCTTCCCGTGCATTTCAGGATAAAAAAGATTCTGCACCAGCGCGTCGAACCACTCCGAGTGGTCGCCGATAACTGGAAGCAAAGACCTCCAGCGCTGTTCCTGGCTCTGTTCCCTAGACATTATGCAAACTTCTGAAAAAGTAATACCTTCAAACCAAGTATAACTATAAAGAAAAAACACTTAAATTGAGTTAAATTTTAAGCCCTTGCGGACACGAAGATCAAGAGTGGCAAAAATGACGGAATTACAGGCCTAACCAGACTTTTTCAAGCGCATCCAACCCACCCTTTGGTATGGCCTCGCGCACCTCCCGCATGAGTCGGTTGATGGTCGCTACGTTATGCTGCGCGAGAATCTGGGAGGCCAGGTTCTCGTTGGCCTTCAGAAGATGGTGGATATACGCCTTGGAGAACGTGGCCGAAGAGGCCAGCCCCAGCGTTTCGTCCAGCGGCGAGGGATCGTCCCTGTATTGCGCGTTCTTGAGGTTGATCGTCTCGCCCTTGGCCCCGCGCATGAAGACCGTGCCGTGCCGTGCCAGCCGCGTAGGAATCACACAATCGAACGTGTCGATTCCCATCCGCACGAACCTGAAAACGTCCCGGATTCGCCCGATCCCGAGGAAGTGCACGGGGCGGGTCGGGTGAATGAACGGAACGCTGCCCTGAACCACGTCGGCCATTTCCTCCTCCGTCCCGCCCAGGCACCCGCCGATCGCCGTCCCGAAAAACGGGCGGTCCGCCGTGTAATCCGCGCTGTACCGCCGCAGATCTTTATAAACACCGCCCTGAACGATCCCGTAGACCGCCTGCCGCCCGTCATGCGTCTTGGCAAAATGCGCGAGGCACCGGTCGCCCCAGCGCATGCTCATCTCCATCGACCGCGCGGTATAATCCTTGTCCACGTGATAGGGCGTGCACTCATCGAACTGCATGAGCAAATCAGCCCCCAGCTTGCGCTGAATATCCATTGCCCCCTCTGGCGTGAGATTGATGGTCCGCCCATCGAGATAGGATCGGAAAACGCACCCCTGCTCGGTGATTTCAAGCAGGTTACGGTTGTCATGCCCCTTGCCGCTTCGCCCCTTGATCTCATTGGCCATCGTGCCCTCGCCCAGCGAAAACACCTGGAACCCGCCGCTATCCGTCAAAAGCGGCCCGTCCCAATTCATGAATTTG
The DNA here is from genome assembly GCA_023384135.1 of Alphaproteobacteria bacterium. GTDB lineage: Bacteria > Pseudomonadota > Alphaproteobacteria > Micavibrionales > Micavibrionaceae > JAGNKE01. Next base: position 739,319 of record JAHDXS010000001.1, read on the forward strand.
TGAAGTCCGCCCATCTTTTCGACAAGGTCCGCGCCGGGCTGGAGCATCAGGTGATACGTGTTGGAAAGAATGATATCCGTGCGCGCTTCATGCAGCTGCGCGGGCGAAAGATTTTTGACCGTGGCCTTGGTGCCGCAGAAAATATAATTCGGCGTCTCGATCGTCCCGTGCGGCGTGGTCAGACGGCCTGTCCGTGCGCCCGACTTCGCGTCGCGTGCGGTAATCTCAAAATCGAAACCGGGATAGTCGATCATTGTTTGCCTTTATCGACGCTCTCAAACAAAAACCCGCCGCAAGGCGGGTTCGTGCAAAATATTAAACCCGTAACGGGATTAAGCGGCCTTGGCGGCCTGAACTTTCTCAAGCTCGGCCTTCAGCGGGCGCAGCTCGGGGTCCAGCTTGGTTTTAGCAGTTTGCGTCAGGTAGGCATCAAGCCCGCCCATGTGCTCGACCGTGCGCAGCCCGCGGGTGCTCACCCGCAGCTTGACCCAACGGCTCAGCGTCTCGCTATAGATGCTCGTTTCCTGAATGTTCGGGAGAAAACGGCGTTTGGTCTTGTTCTGGGCGTGGGAAACCTTGTTTCCTGTCAAAGCGCCTCTTCCGGTAATAATGCAACGACGGCTCATAGCCTAAATCCTTATAATTTCTCGTCTGATATCGTTCAGGTGGCAATAGATAGTCGAACTTGCCCGCAAAAGTCAAGCATCTCATCTACAAAAAAAGCGAAAAGCGTTACCCAAAAAGACGGCCTGAAAACACGTAAGCCCCGCCCAAAGCCGCCAGAAACAGCAGGCACCCCATAAAATGCACGTAAATCGCCCGCCGCAGGTGCCTGTGGTCCAGCCGCGCGGTTGCCCCTTCCGGCCCCACCCAGCCATTGGGAAGCAGGCTCCCCGTGAAATCCTGCACCGGCCCGCCGATCATAACCTCCAAAGGCCACGCCAGCGCCGTCATCGCGGGCCCGCCTTGCGCATATGTCGCCTTGTGCTTGACGGCCCACCACGCAGGCAGGATCTTGCTCAAACGCGCCGTGGGCGTCATCGCAGCGGCGGCGGCCAGCAAAAACCCGGAAAGAAGCGCGGGCACGAACCCCATCAGCTTTTCAAGCGCCAGCGCCACGCTCCCGAACCCCGCAGTATGTCCGCACTGCCCGAACCGCCACGCGAACGCGCTGAGAAGGCTATAAACGGCAAGGATAGGCAAGCCACCGATCAGGTACCAGAACGCCGGAGCGACCAGCCCCTTATCGAACGAAACGCCCGCAAACCCAACGCCCGCGCGCACGATACCGAAATCGTCCGTGCTGGTAAGGTTGAACCGCGTGGACCGCGAAAGCCCATAAAAAGCGCCCTGCGTGCTGCCGTCCTTCTCCATCGCGAAATAAAGCCGGAGCAAAACAAACCACACCGACCCCGAAGTCAGGCCCAGCGTCACGAACGCGATCTCCGTGGCCCCGCCGCTGGGAAATTCCGCCGCCATGTCCGCGATCCCGCGCCCGAGAATAAACGCGAACGCGATCCCGAACGCGGAAAATAGAAATCCGCGGAAAATAAGGTCACCACGCGCACGCCCCGGCTTGTTTAACCTGTCCCCCGGGCGACCCCAGATCAGGTCGTAAAAAATCCACAAAAACGGGTTCGCATTACCCCGTAAGGGTCCCGTAACCATCCCCGCAACCATAGTAATAAGGACGGCAATCATCGCAACCGGAATGCGTTCCGGAACGATAAACAGAGCATTGAGTTGTATTAAATATTCGTTCATAGTATACTGGTTATGTGTGGGAAAGTGGCTCTGACCTTTGTTTTCCGAGTATTCTTGTAACTATTCTACAGCCGATTCCCAGACCGTGAAAGAGGGACTCTATGCTTTATCATTTGTATGAAATGCAGCACGCGCTGTTAACGCCTTTAAGATTACAGGCGGAGCTGACTCGCACCCTCATCCGCAACCCCTTTAACCCCCTGTCCTACACGCAATTTGGCCGGACGGTGGGCGCCTCGGCCGAGATGATCGAGCGCGTAACCAAACGCTTTGGGCGCCCGGAATTCGGCCTGCACGAAACCGAAATCGCCGGCAAAAAGGTTGAGGTGACGGAGCGCATAATCGCCCGCAAGCCATTCTGTTCATTGGTAAATTTCAAAAGAAAAATCAAACGGAACGACCCCAAGGTCCTTCTGGTGGCCCCTATGTCGGGCCATTTCGCCACCCTCCTGCGCGGCACAGTGGAGGCCCTGTTGCCCCACCACGATATGTACATCACCGACTGGGAAGATGCCCGGCAGGTCCCCGGAAAGGCCGGACGCTTCAATCTGGACGACTACATCACCTATCTCCGGGAATTCATGAGCCTTTTAGGGCCGGACGTGCATGTCATCGCGGTCTGCCAGCCCGCAGTGCCTGTATTGGCGGCGGTGTCGCTAATGGCGACAGAAAAAGACCCCAACCAACCCCTGACCATGACCCTGATGGGCGGCCCGGTCGATACGCGCGTCTCCAAGACGACCGTGACCGAACTGGCCGAAAACCGCCCCCTGCGCTGGTTTGAGAATACGGTAATTCACGACGTGCCCTTCTACTATCCCGGCGCGTTCCGCAAGGTTTACCCCGGGTTTCTTCAACTCGGAGGCTTTATGTCGATGAACCTCGACCGCCACGTCGGCTCATACATGAAATTTTACCACCATCTCGTCATGGGCGATGGCGAGCCGGCCGAGCAACACCGTAATTTTTATAACGAATACCTGTCGGTGATGGATATTCCCGCAGAATTCTACCTCCAGACCATCGAAACCGTGTTCCAGCGCCAGCTTCTGCCGCGCGGACGTATGAAATGGCGCGACCCCTACACCGATCATCTGCTCGACGTCAGGCCGCAGGATATCGAACATACCGCCCTCCTGACCATCGAGGGCGAACTGGACGACATTTCCGCCCGGGGGCAGACCACGGCGGCGCACGAACTCTGCTACTCCCTCGCTCAACGCAAGCAATTCCACCATTTCCAGCTCAAGACCGGCCATTACGGCATTTTCAACGGTCGGCGCTGGCGCGACGATATCATGCCCCGGATTCGCCACCATATCCGGCGGTTCGACGAGGGCAAGGACCCCGTACCCGATCACGACCTGGCGATACGCCCGGATGCATCGGCGGAACAGTACAACAGAGAAAAGCACGGAATCGCGGCAATCCGGCGCTGGATAAAAGAAAACCAGCCGCAGAATTACAAGGAAGCGCAGATTCAACAAAAAGCTGCCGGATGGCATCTTGAAAAAGAAAATAATTAGTCTACAGTGAAGACGCTCCTTGAACGAAATTGCGACAGAATTTGGTGGGTATGGAATGACCTTAACCGTCTGTGGAAAAAGGATATTATGGCAATCGAACGGCTTGTGACAGTCAAACGGAGTAAGAACGCGCGTCGCGTCGCTCTGCGCCTTGACGCCAAGGAAGGGGTCATGAATTTGGTGATCCCGCCGCACATGAAGCTGGACAGTGCCCTGAAGTTCGCCAAAACCCACGAAAAATGGGTGAAGGAGACCCTCGCCGCTTTGCCGCCGAGCGTTCCGTTCGAAGACGGAACCATCATCCCCATACTTGGACAAAAGCGCAGAATTTCAGTAACTTACGATGAAAAGTTCAAGGGAACCGAAATTCATCTTTTAAAGACGGTCTTACAGGTTCGCACCAACCAGATCGACCCCTCTGTGCGTATTCGCCGCTTCTTGAAACAGCTGGCGAAGGACACCCTGACCGAAATGACCAAAAAGAAGATCCGCCGAATCGGGGTAGAGAACGTGACGGTCGGCGTCCGCGAAACCAAGAGCCGTTGGGGAAGCTGTTCCGAAGACGGTAACATTTCATACTCATGGCGCCTGATTTTCGCCCCCGAAGTCGCTATGGACTACGTTGTCGCGCATGAAGTCGCACACCTCGTCCACCTGAACCACGGCGAAGAATTCTGGCGTCTCTGCCGCCGCCTGTCCAAGGACGGCTTTGAAGGCCAGTACTGGATGCGCAATCACGGGAATATGCTCCTGCGCTACGGCGAAATCTAGCCGCCACGCCCGCCTGAAATCGTTATTTTGAAGTCCGAGCAAAGAAATCCAGCACCTCTTGCAGGATAATCATGGCCGCCAGCTTGTCCTTCAGCCCGTCCTGCTTCGAGTTGACGCGCTTGTTCTTTTTATCCACCATTTCATCCACAAGACTGTCCACCGCGTCTGTGGATAACCTTTCATCATGCAGGGCCACCCAAACGGCCCCGCCCGGAAACAAATCCTTGGAAATCTGCCGCTCCAGCTCCAGTGCAAAATCCCGCACCGACTGCGCCTGCGCCCCCTCGCTCCCGTCCATGTTGAACGGCAGGCCGACCACGAACCCCGCGACGCCGAACTCGCCGGCCAGCCGCTCGATCTCCTTCAAATCCTTGGTAAATTTCGTCCTGAAAAGGGTGGTTACCGGCGTGGCCAACCGCTGCGCTTCATCGCAAACCGCCACCCCGATCGTCTTCTTCCCGACATCCAGCCCCATAAGCGGCTGACCGCGCGGCGCACTGTCGGCGATATTCCTGAGCAATCCAACCGTCATAACTCTTGCACGCTACACCGAGCAATGCTAGAAGTCCAAGGTTTACTGAGTTAAAGCCTTGCGCGAACGGCATTTTATCTGTCTGGCCCGCCACGTGAAGCGTGTCTCAAAACAAAAATCTCACTTTCAGGGAGAAAACCCGGTGTCACTGGACAAAGCAACAGTCAAAAAAGTCGCGGGCTTGGCCCGCCTCGCCATGAACGACGAACAGCTCGACCGCATGGCGCCGCAGGTCTCCGGCATCATCAACTGGATCGAACAGCTGGCCGAGGTTAACACCGATAACGTCGAACCCCTTTCCAGCGTCGTGGACATCACCCTCCCCCTCCGTAAGGACGAGGTGAACGACGGCGGCTACGTGGAAAAAGTTCTGGCCAACGCGCCCGAAGCCACGCAAGGCTATTTCGTTGTGCCCAAAATCGTGGAGTAAGCGGCGCCAGAGCCATAAAAGCAACATGAACGCCTATGCGATGAAAACGGACAAACAAGAAAAGCAGATCAGGATCATGCGCGAACATCAGAACAAGGTGTTGCGCTCGACCCTTCTTGCCGTGGGTGCGGGCATGATGCTCGTCGGCCTGTCTTGCATGTTCACACCCGAAGCCTACGTTGCCATGGTGAATATCGGTTTTAAGATAAAGTACGGCGTAGAGGATATTCGCGCGTTCGGCGCTCTGCTCTCCGCAGTCGGGCTGGCGGATATCGGGCTGGCAGCTATTATTTTCAAGGATAGGAAAAGACTATGACGGAACTGACATCTCTCACAATCGCCGCCGCGCTCAAAGGTCTGGAAAAGGGAGATTTCACCGCCGTGGAACTCACGCAGGCGCATCTCGATAAGATGGACAAGTACCGCGCCCTGAACGCCTTCATCGTGGAAACCCCCGATCTGGCGAAAAAACAGGCGCAGGAATCCGACAAGCGCCGCGCGTCTGGAACAGTGGGTGCGCTCGAAGGCATCCCCCTTGGCATCAAGGACCTCTTCTGCACAAAGGGCGTCCAGACCACAGCGGCCAGCCACATCCTCGAAGGCTTCATCCCTCAATATGAATCGACAGTCACATCCAAGCTTTTCGAAGACGGCGCCATCATGCTCGGCAAGATGAACCTCGACGAATTCGCCATGGGCTCATCGAACACCACCAGCTATTTCGGAAACGTCATCAGCCCCTGGAAGAATAAGAACAAGCCGGACGCCCAGCTCGTCCCCGGCGGCTCCTCGGGCGGCTCTGCCGCCGCCGTGTCCGCTGGCATGGTGATGGGCGCAACCGGAACCGACACCGGCGGTTCGATCCGCCAGCCCGCCGCCTTTTGCGGCATTTCCGGAATCAAACCGACCTACGGCCGATGCTCCCGCTGGGGCATCGTCGCCTTCGCCTCCTCCCTCGATCAGGCGGGAACCTTCGCCCGCACGGTGGAGGATAACGCGATCATGCTCCGCTCCATGTCCGGCCACGACCCAAAGGACAGCACCTCGGCCAAAATCGCCGTACCCGACTTCACAAAGGCTCTGACCGGCGATATTCGCGGCAAAACCGTGGGCATCCCCAAGGAATACCGCGTGGACGGCATGCCCGCCGAGATCGAGAAACTCTGGCAACAGGGCATCGACTGGATCCACGCTTCCGGCGCAAAAACCGTCGAGGTCTCCCTGCCCCACACCAAATACGCGCTGGCGACCTACTACGTCATCGCCCCGGCAGAGGCCTCCTCCAACCTCGCCCGCTACGACGGCGTGCGTTATGGCCTGCGGATTCCCTCCGAAAACCTCCGCGAAACCTACGAAAAGACCCGCGCCGAGGGCTTCGGCGATGAGGTCAAGCGCAGGATCATGATCGGAACCTACGTACTATCTGCGGGATATTACGATGCCTACTACATCAAGGCCCAGAAAGTCCGCCGCCTGATCGTGAATGATTTCATGAACGCTTTTGAAAAATGCGACGTTCTGCTGACCCCCACGGCCCCCTCCGGCCCGTTCGCCATCGGCGAGAACGACGACGACCCGATCAAAATGTATCTCAACGACGTTTTCACCGTCCCCGCCTCTCTGGCCGGGCTGCCGGGTATGTCCGTCCCCGCGGGGCTGGATGCCGACAGCCTCCCGCTGGGTCTACAAATTATTGGCCGCCCGTGGGACGAGGAAACTGTTTTTAAAGTTGCCGGGGTTATAGAAAGTCTGGCACAATTCACGCATCGCCCCGCCTGATCCTGAAGGAGGAAAAGCCGTGAAAAAACATTCCCTTAAAACCGTCGCCCTGGCCTTCGCCGCGCTCGCATGTATGATTGCGCTGACCGTCCCGTCCGCTACTCTGGCGCAGGACACTCCGGCTGCGGAGGAGAATGAGACAAACCTCAAGGACATTTTCGAGAGCGATCCGACCAAGAACAAAGACAATCGCCCTAAAAACGGCAAGGAAATGGCTTACGAGTTTTACGAAAAATGCACAACCTCTCCGGATTTCTTCGTAGCCGAAAAAACCCAGAAAAATTACTGCGCTTGCAAGGCCGCGAAGATGGAAGAAACCATGACTCCCAAAGAGATGGCCGCTCTGGAAGACGACACCAGAGAGGGCAAGGCCGCCCGTGATAAAATGCGCATGAACGCGGATGCAAACTGCATGCGCGATGCCGCGCTCACCTACACCTATGGCATATGCATGAAAGACCCGCACTTCCGGGAAATTATTTTGGGCAAAAGCTCAATGTGCCGCTGTGTGCGCGATCTCGTGGCCCGCCGCACGCGCCGCGACTTGCCGAATATCATCATCAAGGCCGCCACGCAGGAGCCGCTCTCGACCAATCCGCTGAGCTTCTACTTGCGCAGCCCCGACTATGACCAGCTTTATAGCCTGAGCAAGGAACACTGCTACACGAAAATGGTCTACGAAGACGTGAAGAACAAATAAGAACGACAACACACGACAAGGTAACAGGTAACTCAGAAATGGCGCAGACGATTCAGGGAAAAACCGGGGAATGGGAGATCGTGATCGGCATGGAAATCCATGCGCAAATCATCTCCGAGTCGAAACTGTTTTCCGGCGCCTCGGCGACCTTCGGGGGCGAACCGAACACGCACGTTTCCTTCGTTGACGCCGCTATGCCAGGAATGCTGCCCGTTCTGAACGAAAAATGCGTCGAACAGGCGATCCGCACGGGTCTGGGCCTGAACGCGCAGATCAACAAAAACTCCATCTTCGCGCGCAAAAACTATTTCTACCCCGACCTGCCGCAGGGCTATCAGATCTCCCAATACGAAAAACCCATCGTCGGACAGGGCAAAATCGAAATCGACCTCGCGGGCGGCCAGACCAAGGAGATCGGCATCACACGCCTGCATTTGGAACAGGACGCAGGAAAATCCGTGCACGACCTGCACCCCAAGAAATCCTACGTCGATCTCAACCGCTCCGGCTGCGCATTGATGGAAATTGTCTCCGACCCCGACATACGCGGGCCGGAGGAGGCCACCGCCTACCTCTCAAAGATCCGCATGATCCTGCGCTACCTCGGAACCTGCGACGGCAACATGGAGGAAGGCTCGATGCGCGCCGACGTGAACATCTCCGTCCGCAAGCCCGGCGCTCCTTACGGCACGCGCTGCGAGGTCAAGAACGTCAACTCCCTCAAGGCCGTGCAGCAGGCCATCGAATTCGAGGCCGTGCGCCAGGTCGAAATCCTCGAAGACGGCGGCTCGATCGATCAGGAAACCCGCCTCTGGGACCCCGCGAAAATGGAAACCCGCTCCATGCGCTCCAAGGAAGAGGCGCACGACTACCGCTACTTCCCCGACCCCGACCTCCTGCCCCTCAATCTGGAACAGGGCTGGATCGACGGCATCAAAAAAACTCTGCCCGAATTGCCGGACCAGAAGAAACACCGCTTCATCGAAACCTACGGGCTCAGCGCCTATGACGCGGGCGTCCTCATCGCCGAACGCGAACGCGCTGATTATTTTGAAACCGCGACCAAGGGCCGCGACGCGAAACTCGCCGCCAACTGGGTCATCAACGAGCTTCTGGGAATCCTGAACAAAAACGGCAAGACGATCGCGGACTCGCCTGTCTCCGCCGCCAATCTCGGCGGCCTGATCGAGCTGATTTCCGACGACACGATTTCCGGCAAAATCGCCAAGGATGTCTTCGCCGACATGTTCGCGACCGGCAAGGCCCCCGCCGCCATCGTCGAGGAAAAGGGCCTCAAGCAAGTCACCGACACCGGCTTCATCGAAACCGTGATCAATGAGGTCATCGCCGAAAACCCCGACAACGTGGCGGCCTATCGCGGCGGCAAGGACAAGCTGTTCGGCTTCTTCGTGGGCCAGGTCATGAAAAAGACCCAAGGCAAGGCCAACCCCGGCGCGGTCAACGACCTGCTGAAAAAGAAACTGGACGGCTAGAAAACCATGACCCAACAGAACCTCCCCGCCGCCGTGCCTGCGCCCCTGCCCGTCGCCGCGCCCGCGATCTCTAACCCCAAATACGAATATAAGGTAGTGCTTTACCGCGAAGGCGCGCTCGGCTCGATCTTTCTGCAGGGGTCCAAGGTCAACCCCATCAAATTCTCCGAATTCCTCAACAAAAACGCGGCGCTGGGCTGGAAGGTCGTGACGATGCAGCGCGAATCCCGCCGCCTGCTGCTCTTCTTCGCGCGCGAGGCGTTTCTGGTCGTCATGGAACGTCAAAAACAGGAGGGGGGCGCCAATGTCCGACCTGCATAACAAACTGCTGATCTGCGTAGCCGCCGTGGTTATCTTCTGCGGAATGCTCACAATCGCCCAGATCTGGGGCCCGGTCGTCTCCTGGGATATGTATTTCAAGATGGTTATCACCGCAATCATCGTGGCCGTGGTCTGCGGCTTCATAATTGTGGTCCGGGGCGATATGTCCGAAAAAAAGATGAAAGACGAAAATTATCTGGACTGACAGGGTGTTAGCCTAGAAAATCCCCTAAAATCTACCCCGGCGCTTTACAAACACGCCCGGATGACGTATTTCATGGGTCTTGCGTTTTTTTGAGGCCTTGCGGCCCCGTAAAACCAAGGATTTTACTAAATGCTGGTGACATGGCCGAGCGGCTGCCCGTCTGCGAAAGCAGACAAAACCGAAAGGAAACGTCACAGCTGTTGGAAAATTTGAGTGTGGTGACGTGGCCGAGCGGCTGAAGGCGACGGTTTGCTAAACCGTTATACGGGTAACACTGTATCGGAGGTTCGAATCCTCTCGTCACCGCCATTTCTATAAAAAAGACGGGCCCCGCGCCCGTTTTTTTTATAGAAATAATGATGTGTGGATTCGAACCGGAGAAGGAGGTTCGACGACCAGCAATTCAATCCGCGAGGCGCGCGTGCACGCCGAGCGTAAAAATAAAAGACTCATTGCGCCGACGCGGCGAAGCCACGAGCCAATCCTCTCGTAAAAAAATTGATATCGCCCTCAAACAATTCCGCTAAACTCCCCCCATGACCGATTTCTTCCCCCCCGAAGCCTCGAAAACCTACGATGCGAAAAACGCCGGGCTCGCGCCCATCGCGGAGAATATGCATTTCCTCATCCGTCTGATCCTGAAGGATCTGCCGCCCCGGGCGCACATCCTCTGCGTCGGCGTCGGAACAGGCGCGGAAATCCTCTCCCTGTCCGAAGAATATCCCGGCTGGTCATTCGTCGGCGTCGATCCGTCCGCCGCCATGCTGGAGGTGGGCCGCGAACGCTTGCAGAGCGCCGGAATAATCAATCGCTGCCAACTCGTCCACGGTTATGTGCACGACCTGCCCGCCGGGGAAAACTTCGATGCCGCCTTAAGCATCCTCGTCGGGCACTTCATCAAACGTGAGGAAAAGCTGAGCTTTTACCGAAACATGCAGGAACGCCTCAAACCCGGCGGCTATCTGGTCAATACGGAGATCAGCTTCGATCTGAACGCGCCGGAATATCCCCCCATGCTGGAAAACTGGGCAAAGGTGCAGGAACTGATGGGCGCGTCGCCGGAATCCCTCAAGGCCCTCCCCGCCGCGCTAAGGGATAAACTCTCCGTCCTCCCGCCCTCCGAAGTCGAAGGCCTGATCCACGCTGCCGGAATAATCCTCCCGGTCCGCTTCTTTCAGGCGTTGATGATCGCGGGCTGGTACGGAAGAAAAGGCAAATAGGCAACACGGCATCCCCCGCTCGCCACAATCCCCCCTAACGCTCCAAAACCGGCTTCCACGCCCTGATCCAGCGGTTCGCCTCGATCTCCTCTTCAATCGTGAGTTTTTTGGCAATTTTCTCACCCAGCAGGCCCGCATTCGGCACGGTCCCCGTCCGCGCGGCCAGCGCCAGCCATTTATAGGCCTCGACATAATTCCTGGGCACGCCTTTGCCCTTGGTGTACATCACGCCGAGATTATATTGCGCTTGCCCAAGGCCCTGCATGGCCGCCCTTCGATACCATCGGATGGCCAGTCCATAATCCCTTCTGCCCGCCTGTGCTCCTTCATAGATGACGCCAAGATTGAATTGTGCCTCAGCAGACCCGGATTGCGCCTTTTTTTGCAACGCGGCGAAGGAGCCGTTTCCCTGCGCTAAAACAGGCGCACTGAATAAAAACAGGAATGAGCCGAACAGAAACAAAAAAGACGGCAAGACGATTAAGCGACCCATATCGGCAACCTCATATTGGCAAGGCTCTATCAAAACACAGGATAGCTGCGAAACGCATGTTTTTTCTTTTTTCAGCTTGCCGATAGGCAGTATATTTTAAAACTGTGAGGAAAAAAGTATGAGCGGTAAAAACATTCCCGGCGGCGTGGTCCATGATCTGCCCTCGGACCTCAAAAAGGCGCTGGCCGCCGACCCCGAAGCCTTGAACACGTGGCAGGACATCACCCCCCTCGCCCGCAACGAATATATCTGCTGGATCGAATCCGCGAAAAAGGCCGAAACGCGCACAAAGCGCATCGCATGGGGCTGTGAAAACCTGCGCGAGGGCAAACGCCGCCCCTGCTGCTGGCCCGGCTGCCCCCACCGCTGAAAAATCAAAAAAGGGAATCCCGCCGCCGCACTTTTCTGCTACCCTCCGCTTGTCTCAAAATCAAAAAAGGAATCCCCCCATGGGCAACCCCGTCGGCTGGTTTGAAATTTACGTTCAAGATATGAACCGCGCCAAAAAATTCTATGAATCCGTCTTTGAAACGAAGCTCGAAAAACTGGGCCCCGAAGACATTGAAATGTGGGCCTTCAACATGACGCAGGAAAATTACGGCGCCAGCGGCGCGCTGGTGAAAATGGAGGGCACACCCTCGGGCTTCGCGGGCACGCTGGTCTATTTCTCCTGCGAGGATTGCGGCATTGAGGCCGCCCGCGCCGAAAAGGCGGGCGGCAAAATCTTCAAGCCCAAATTCTCCATCGGCGAATACGGCTTCATCGCCCTCCTGCACGACACGGAGGGTAATATGATTGGCCTCCACTCGATGGCGTGATCAATCAAGACTGGAGCCCCGAATTTTCGTACTGCTCCGCCATCACAACTCCACCTTGACCTTCCCCGCCACCGCGATCGCCAGCGCCTTCGCCGCCTCCGGCGTTTCCGCCCGGGCCAGAGCAACGCCCATCCGCCGCTTGCCCTTCACCTCCGGCTTGCCGAACAGGCGCACATCCGTGTGCGGCTGCGCCAGAGCCTCGTCCAGCCCGCCGAACGTCACCGATTTCGATGTGCCGGAAACCAGAATCACGGCGGAGGCCGAAGGCCCCCGAAACCCCACATCGGGAATCGGCAACCCCAGAAACGCCCGCGCATGCAGCGCAAACTCCGAGAGATCTTGTGAGATCATCGTCACCATCCCCGTATCGTGCGGCCTCGGCGAAACCTCGCTGAAAATCACCTCGTCCCCGCGAATGAACAGCTCCACCCCGAAAATCCCGCGCCCGCCCAGCGCATCGGTAACCAGCTTCGCCACACGCTGCGATTCCTTCAGCGCCTTTTCGGACATTGCCTGCGGCTGCCATGATTCCTGATAATCCCCGTCCTCCTGCCGGTGCCCGATCGGCGGGCAGAAACTCGTCCCGCCTTTGTGCCGGACGGTCAGCATCGTGATCTCGTAATCGAAATGGATGAACCCCTCCACGATCACGCGCCCCGCGCCCGTGCGCCCGCCCTCCTGCGCGTAAACCCACGCCTTCTCGATATCCGCTTCGGTTTTGATCGTGCTCTGCCCCTTGCCCGAGGAACTCATGATCGGCTTGACAACGCACGGCAGGCCGACCGTCTTGATCGCCGCGTTGAACTCCTCGCGCGTATCGCAAAATTGATAGGGCGAGGTCGCAAGCTTAAGCTCCTCGGCGGCCAAGCGGCGGATGCCCTCCCGGTTCATGGTCAACTTCGCGGCCCGCGCCGTAGGCACCACCGTAAACCCCTCCGCCTCCAGCTCCACAAGCGTTTCCGTAGCAATCGCCTCCACTTCGGGCACGATGAAATCCGGCTTCTCCTGCTCGATAATCCGCCGCAACGCCGCCTCGTCCAGCATCGAAAGCACATGACTGCGGTCCGCCACCTGCATCGCCGGGGCATTGGGATAGGAATCCAGCGCGATCACCTCCACGCCCAGCCGCTGCAACTCGATCACAACCTCTTTCCCCAACTCCCCCGAGCCGCAGAGCAGGACCTTCTTGGCGGTGGGCGTAAACTTTGTACCGATGGCGGTCATCTGAACCTCACTTCTCATATACACGGAACAAGAATCTAATCGTGATCTCCAACAAAACACTCAAAAAACACTTTTTCCCTATAAATAATAAGTTTGCTTCGAGTGTCCAAGAAACCTGCAGCATGGCCGCGCAAAAGAGAAATATCTCCATTTTCATTAAGATAAGAATGATTATGTATCAACTTAACATCAGTAAAGTCATACCCTTCAGGCAAATCAAAAAACTCAAAATTAAAAGTAGTGCCATAGGAAAAAAGCTTGCCATCCGTCATCTCGAACACAAAACCTGTCCAACCCATAATGCTCTCAGCTTTGATCTGCTTAAGTAAATCAAGAGGCATAGCAAAGGGACTGGGACTAACGCTTTTTATATCAAAATCTCTGATAAGATTGCGCCCTGTGAATAATGTGCCCACAAACTTTCGGTAAGGATCGTTTGAAACTTGTTTGAATATACCTCGCCCTCCTCTTTCTTCCTCTAGCCTCACCAAAAGAAGATCAACCATTTCTTTAGGCTTGCGCAGTATCACACACGGAAGATGTGTGCCATCAGACAAAGTTGCGCTGCAACGGTACCCTTGCCCTATATCCGAGGGAAAAAATCCCTGCCCTGATTGAATGTAATCGCTCAAAAAATTCGTCATTCTTATCCTTATATTCTTAAGAGCAGCGGCTTATACCTAATATCTGCCCGAAAAAAAGGCCCCTGCCTACCCCTCGAAAAGGCCCAAAACCCCTCTAAAACCTTCAAAACACCAACTTTCTTAAAAACTTTGACAATCCCGCTTCCCATAAGTAATATATAAAAAAATATATAAAATCGGGGTGATATATGACCGGACCTACAGATCCTAGCAAGACTCGTCCTACGCAATTGATGCCGGCTGGCACAGAGGCTGAAAAAGCCCTGCAAGGCTTCCTGCACATTATGGGCTTCAACCCCGGCAACGTGGACGGCGACTTCGGCGGCACCAGCAAAACCGCCTACGATCAGGCCCGCACCCAATACGCCTTCCTGCCTGAGCTTTCGGCAAATCCCGATCAGGCCGCGATGACAGAGGTTTTCCGCGCCATTGACCGCGCCTTGCAAGCCGACACGGGCTTCCAGCAACGCTACCTTCAGGGCGTAAGGTCTGAAACCAACGTGACCGAGCTTCAGGGCGCGCTTGTAGCCGGAGGCTCCTGGGCCAACCGCCATCTGGGCGACCGCATCTCCAACGCCGAAGCGATTCGCATCGACGGCGACCGGGGCACCCTGACCACGCGCGCAACCCGCAACGCGGCGACCCTGACGGGCATCGCGACCATGCAATCCTCGCTGAACCTTCTGTCTGACGCGGGCCTGACCCCCAACGGAACGCTGGATACGGCCACTCTGGGCGCGATGCAGAATTACGCCCAGCGCAAAAACATCGCCTGGGACGCCAACAACATTCAGGAAAACTTCCGCCTGATCATGGAAAGCCTCCAGACCACCGATAATGCCGCGCTGCGTACGCGCGTGGCCGAGGTCCTGAATGCCGACACCGATTACCGCGCGCCCGATGCCCGCACGCTGGACGCGCAGATCGTGATGAACGGCTTCGCCAGACAGCAGGGGCTGGATATCCGCACCGCGCCCGATGGCCGCCAGACCGATACCCGAATCACCCCGGAAAACTCGCACACCCGCACGATGATCGCGCCCCAAACGGGCGTCGAGCTGAGTGCGCCCGCGCCGACGACCAGCCCCGTAGAAGCGGTTGCCGCGGCTGAGCCGGAACCGGAACCCTCTGCTTTTGAGCCTCCGTTCGGCCTCAACGCGACTTACCGCGTCACCCGCGCCGACGTTCTGCGCGAAGTGCAATCCATCGCGGATCGCCAGAATGCCAACCCGGACTCCGCCGAACACATCCTCGCCTACTCCGAGGAATCGCGCGGCTTCCTGCTGATCTCCAGAAACGAAACCGAAGGCCGCAGCATGGTCTATCAGATCTCCGACCGCAACGTCGGTCAGATCATGAGCGGCATCAACGACGGCTCCATCGCCATGGATCTCTCGGCGCGTAAATATATCGCCGTAACCGTCCACGGCAACCAAGAGGAAACCGCTGCCTACGGCGCCGAGGAACTGCGCACCGCCTTCGCTGAGAACGCGACCCGCTTTACCTCCGGCACCCGCGAGGGCCTCCTGACCACCAGCGCCCGCCTGACCAACGGCGACACGCTGACCTTCGGCCTCGACGACCTCCACGACGCGCTGGGCAAAATCGACAGCAAACGCGACTGGAGCGGCGAAGCCGACCCCGTGGTCATGCGCGACTACATCCGCGAACTGCGCGACGCCGCCAAGGACGCCCGCGAAGAGCGTTACGTGAACATCCCCGAATATCCCGGCGGCGAACTGACCGCAGAAAACAGCGTCGAACTCAACATCGGCGGCCAGACGACTCGCGTCCCGGCCGAGGTATGGACGCGCATCGCGGGCTCGCTTGAAACGCAAAGAGGCTTCTCTACGGGCCGCAACGCGTCTTCTCTGGAAACCGTATCCGTCGCTCCGGCTCCGGTCAGCGCGACAACCAATCCTGACGGAGCAGGCAGCGGTGAACTGAGAACCAGCTTCACCCGCCAGAACACCGTCTTCGCGGATGACATCGTCGCCGAAAACGCGGCCGATATCGACATCGCCGCCGACGAGCCGGCCGTAGAAGAGCTCGAACTCGCGGGCGGCCCCGAAGCCACCGTGAGACGCACAACCGCGGTCGCCCCCACCTGAAAATGGCCGGGATGATGAATGCTATAAGCCAAAAGCCCCTCACGGGGCTTTTCCTTTATGCGCGCGAATAAGTAAATCGTGGCTACTCACCCACCCCCTCCGCCACCAGCAATGCCTCGCGCTCCGTGTACGGCAGGTCAATGGCGAACGTCGTGCCCTTGCCGGGTTCTGACGCCACGAAAATACTCCCGCCCAGCTTGCGCACCTCCTTGCTCACCGCCGAAAGCCCCACCCCGCGCCCGGAGACGATGGACACGCCGCGCTTGGAGGAAAACCCCGGCATGAAGATATTCTGCGTCACCTCCTGATCGCTCTGCCCCGCCGGATTCATGCCCAGCGCCTTCATCCGCTCGCGGATTTTATTCGTGTCGATCCCGCCCCCGTCATCGCGAAAGATAATGCGGAACCACGGCTCGTCCATCTGCGTGAACAGCTCCGCCCGCACTATGATCTGCCCTTCCGGATCCTTACCTGCCAGAATCCGTTCACTGCATTTCTCAATCCCGTGATCCACGGCATTGCGCACCAGATGCACGAACGCCGAAAACAGATCGTCGTAAATCCCCGCCGGAACGCGGAACGAATCCCCCTCGATCCGGCTCGGCTTCATCGGCTTGCCCAGCGCCGTGGCGGTCTCGCGGATATGCTGGTCCAGAACGCGTAAAAGATCGTTGATCGGAACCGTCAGGAACGCCTCGTAATAACGCGTCTTCAGCGCCTCAAGCCCGTCCTGTGCGCTTAAATCCCGGTAAAACGCCATAAGCTCCGCCCGCCGCAGCGAAACTGTATCCGCATACAGCGCCTCCACATCCCCGAAGATCGAGCGGATGAAACACTTCGCCCCCTCCACGGCGGCGAAGATTTCGGGAATGACGGTCTCGATCTGCTCGAACGCGCTGCGCAGCGTCATGTCCGCCTTTACCATGACCGTCTCCAGAGACTGGATCGTCTCCGCAAAATCATCCATATAGAAACTGCCCGCCAGCCCCTTGAGCGTGTGCAAATCCCCCTTAAGCTCCACCAGAGAAATCTGCTCATAAAACAGCGGATTCTCGGAAAGAAAAAACTCCTCGATCTGCACGATCAGGCTCAAATAATCTTTCTTGTTCTGAATGAGCCGCAGGATTTTTTCCGTTTCCTTCTCGCGCTCTTGCGCCAGCGCCTTGTAATGCGTCTCCTCCGTCACGTCTTCTGCGATCAGCAATATCCCCTGCAAGGCGCCGCTCTTCCCGAAAATCGGACGATACTTGATGGAAATGATTAGGCCTTGCGAATGGCGATATGTGGTCGGCGCGATCCGAAACAGATCCTCAATCGTCATCGCCGAGATATTGCGGAACGCCAGCCCCAGAAGCTTCTGAAAACTGGCTTTCTCTTCGGGCGTGCATGCGAGAACCTCCCAGATATAACGCCCCGCCGGATCCCCCTCCAAAAGCGTCAGGCACGAGCGCGAGAACGTATCCGCACACACGCCGTCCTTGTTAAAAAACAGCATGGCGGGCCCGAGACTCTCCAGCATCGCCGCGATCGACTGGTTCAGCCGCTCAAGCGTGCGGTTGGACTCGGTCAGCTCGCTGGAGCTCAGATCAAGATTGCGCACCGCCATCTTGTTCTTGTCTTCGTAATCCTCATACGTCTTTTCGACCGCCTCGAAAAACCCCAGCAACCCGTCAAGAAAATCCACACATTCCGCATTGCCCGCCTCGGCGGCGCGCGCGCGCATTTCCCCGACAAGACGCGCCGGGTCGTCCGTCTTTAAATGACGCTCGAACTGGCGCTGGATCTTGTTGCGGATTCTGGCCATGGGCTCATGGGGCCTCGGACAAGAGCGTGATTGTCATGGTCTGGTTGTGCAACTCCGCCTCTTTTGTAAGGTCGGAGATACAAATTTCTCCATACGAATAAAATCCTGCCATCCGCGTTCCGGGGCCGAAGACATGCTGAACCGCCTCGACCTCCTCCACCACGTCGTCGGCCATGACCAGCTTGCGTCCCACGCAGCTCACCAAAAGCGCGACGCTGGTTTCGGCGTCCATCCCGTCCAGATGCGCTTCCTCGGCGGCGTTCTCCGCCCCGACGATCAACTGGTCCACGTCGGCATGCATCAGCCGCACCATCTTCCCTTCCGGCATGTCGCCCGCAAGGATCAGGCTCTTGCTCTCATGGTTGACGTCCAGAATGGTGCGGATCAGCCCCGTCTCGCTCTGATCGTCTTCAAGAATGGAAAACGGATACAAAAGCCCGCTATACGGCAACTGCTCCGCCTTTTCGCCCAGATACTGCTTGTAAAGGTCCAGCGCGGGCTTGTCGTCCAGCTGATACAAAAGGTTCCCGTCCGCCTTCGTGATCCGGCGCGCCGGGCCGAAGGGCGCCCAGCCCCCCTTCGAGCCTGTGCCGATACGGATATGCTCGCCGTAAAACCCGACCACGACGATCGTATTCTCCGAAATCGCGCCGTTCATAAGCGTATAGGTCTGCGAAAAACTCGTCTTGTCGCCCGCCAGACCGCCCGAAATGCTGACCTTGGAACCCAGCACGCTGGAAAACCCGCGCGTGATCGCGCTGCCGTTGACGTTGAGCCCAGGCGCCAGAATAAACACCCCCGCCAGATCGTCGGCCTGAAGCCGCTGCGCCAGAACGCGCGATTTCTCGTAACAGGCCTCCGCGCTCTCGATCACCTCCCCGGCGATCCGCAACGTCGTCTTCTCGAAATTGACGGCCATGAGCGATATCGCGCTGTCCGAAAGCTTCGTGTCCGAAATCTCCCCGGCGGTGGAACACCCGATCACCGGAACATCCTTGAACGCCGCGCACAGTTCCCGCAGCACGGGGCTGTCCGCCTTGTCCGGTGAAAAAAACAAACAAATGAAATTCGGCGAGATCGCGCGGATTTTCTCCAAAGTCCCCGCGTCAAGCGCACGCTCGATAAAGGTTGAATAAGCTTTCATATATAGGCCTCGTCCTTCAAAACGTCTTTTTTGTAGAATAAAATAAGATCGACGGTAAAATTCTCACGCTTGTAAGTAAAATCGAGTTCGATATGGTCATCGCTCCCCGCCTCGTAGCGCGATGTATAATGATGATCCACCTTGGGGATGTTCATCAAAAACGAAAACCCGCTCTCGTTCAGGTATTTCTTGACCCCGTTGCACAGAACGTTCGCCACCTCGCAGATCGCATCCTCGAACGTCGTCTCGTGCCGCGACAGAACCGGCCCGTAAACCTCCTCCAGAAGCCGCGTCATCAGCATCCTCGGAAACCCGACCCGTAGAAGTATTTTGATGTCCCCCTGCGACAGCGACACGGCGGCGACCAGATCATCGTCGTTAAACCGCGTCTGCACCTTGTCCGACCGCTCCAGCGCCACCCCGAACATCCGGTCGAAAATCATGAGCATCTGCCGGTGGATCACCTCCGGCAGACCTGCCCTGACTTTCGGATCGAATATAAAATGCTCCAACTGCGCCCCCACACAAGGCATAGAAAAAAAACAATCGCGGCTCAGGCCCTTTGCTTCACCAGCCACTCCAGAGTATTCCTGACCTTCTTCTCGAATTCTTCCTGCGTAAACGGCTTCACAAGGTACGACGTCGCCCCCGCCTCCAGCGCCTCCAAAAGACGCGAATCTTCCGACTCCGCCGTCACCATAACGATGGCCGTCTTGTCGAACCGCTTGTCCGCCCGCAGCTTTTTCAAAACCTCGACGCCCGGCATATCCGGCATGCCCCAATCCATAAGGATCAAATCGTAATCCTGCGACCGCGCGAGCGTCAGCGCCTGCTGCCCGCCCGAACATTCCTTGATCTGCGTGATCCCCAGCCCGACGCAATAATTCTCCACCATGCTGCGCATCAGCATGTGATCGTCAACGATCAGAACTTTAACGGTCTCTGGGTTCATGGTTATAAACGGAATAAACCTGCCTCAAATCAGACTCTTACTTTCGCAGATTCCGGTTAATTTGAGGCTAAAATAGCCATATATTTAATAATCTTAAACCTATACCTAAGACTATGATATACCGATAAAAACGGCAGATTTCTGCGGTAAAAACTAAAAATTGCACAGGTCGGTATTTTTCGTTTATGAAACTCTATTAAGGATTGAATGCCGCACCAGAAGAAAGACGAATATTGAAAGCAAAAGTCACGATCGCAGTATTATTGTTGGCAGTTATGATCGCCGCGATATTTGCAATACCGAAAGTGTCTGGTACCAAAGAAGAGCTCACGATACCTACCCCGCTAACCAAAGAGAACGCAAGGGTTAACAAAACGCCTACGCTTTGAAGTGCTTGTAGAATATGAATGCCCTTCTGTATCCTTTACGTTCCGTGTTGGTGTCACGACTTACATGGTCTGCCCGATATCAATTTCGCCGTGTTCTAGCAAAACGTTGAGGGCTGGAGTTCTCTTACTCTGAATACACCAAAATTCTGGATGAGGATTTTGAACGTCATATTCCAAGGCAACAAAGTGCGTGTCGATATCCTCAGACGATAGACACAATTTTACCTGAAGCATGTCCGCATCCGTTTCGGATTGCACATATGATAAGACTTTAAATTCCTTATCCTGCCCGCTCTTAAAGAGTTTTACTGTGGGCACGTCGTAAGCATCTATTTTTTTGGGGAAAGTGAAGATCAACGGAGTGCAGTTTGCCATCTCTGTATTGTCTCTAACTAGATAAACGAAAAAGTCTGACATTATGAACCGTGCGCATGCATACGCGCGTTGGGATGCGAACAAGGACAATACAAGAAAGGTAATTATTAGATTTACGTGTGTTACGCTTTTCATACTAATATTCTAGACTATTAAGGACCTTACATGAAGAAAAAGCATATCCCCCTAAACCCGCCCTCCCCCTGACGCATCCTCTCCTCACGAAAACAGAACCCGCGCCATACAGACCTATCAATGTCCTGAATTAAAAAATGGCGGAGAGTACGGGAGATTGTTCGAACTCCCTTTATGACACTCTAGCCGATTGGGAAGCCCAGCTTAAACATGCAAATGTCTCGTTCGAGGAGCCGTCCCCATGACAGGCTCCCCGGACCCGAATGTTAGCCGCCTCAATGACTTCTTGACCGCCGCCAAGGGCGAGTCGGCCCCTCTGGCGGGCCAGAAGGGCAAGCCGCTCCATCCGTTCTCTATTCGGCTGACCCAAGAGGAACGGGAGCGGCTGGAAGGCGAAGCCAAGGGCAAGCCGCTGGGCGTCTATATCCGCGAACGGCTCTTGGGCGATGGCACCGCCCCCCGGAAGCTCCGGCGCAAGCCCGCTGCCGATCAGGCCGGGCTGGCCAAGGTGCTGGGGATGCTGGGCCAGTCCCGGCTGGCCAATAACCTCAACCAGATCGCCAAGGCTGCCCATATCGGGGTGCTGGTCGTCTCCCCGGCGCTGATCGAAGAGCTTGAGAACGCCTGCCGGGATATCCGCATCATGCGGGACGCCTTGCTATCGGCCTTGAGCTTTCCGCCTGCCGGGGGTGGTCCGTGATCCTGATCGGCAACCAGCGCGGCGGCGGGCGTGATCTCGCCGCCCACCTTATTTCCGGCGAGAACGATCATGTCACCGTGCATGAAGTGCGGGGCTTTGCCTCGGATGACGTTCACGGCGCGTTTCAGGAGGCGCACGCCCTCAGTCTGGGAACGCGCTGCAAGCAATTCCTCTTCTCGCTCTCCTTCAATCCGCCGCCGCGTGAGAACGTCTCCACTGAAACCTTCGAAGAAGCGATAGCCCGCGCGGAAGCCAAGCTGGGTCTTGAAGGCCAGCCGCGCGTGATCGTCTTTCATGAGAAGGAAGGCCGCCGCCATGCTCATGCGGTGTGGAGCCGGATCGACATAGAAGAAATGAAGGCTGTCCAGCTTTCGTATTCGCACCTCAAGCTGCAAGACCTTTCCCGCGAACTCTATCTCGAACATGGCTGGAAAATGCCTGAGGGGCTGGCGGATCGAAGCCGCAGCGATCCGCGCAATTTCACGCTGGATGAGTGGCAACAGGCCAAGCGCCAAGGGCGCGATCCACGCGCAATCAAAACCGCCCTGCAAGATGCCTGGGCAATCTCGGACAACAAGGCCGCGCTGGTCCATGCCCTCAAGGAACGCGGCTATACGCTGGCTCGTGGGGATCGGCGCGGTTATCTTGCCGTCGATCATCAGGGGGAAGTCTATGCGCTCCCTAAATGGGCAGGCGTCAAAACCAAGGACGTGCGGGCGCGTCTGGGTGAAGCCGAGACGCTACCCTCGCTGGATGAGGCCAAGGCCACATTCGCCAAGGACATGCAGCCCGCGCTCTCCCGCTGGGAACGGGAACTGCAAGAGCGGATCGACGCGCAGCACACCCGCTATGAATCGCACAAGCGCGGGCTTATCGAGCGTCAGACCACTGAACGCCAAGCCCTGTTTGATGGGATCGAAGATCGCCGCATTCGGGAAACCCAAGCGCGGCAGGAACACTTCCGCACCGGGTTAGCCGGGTTCTGGGACAAGCTCCGGGGCGAACACCGCCGCTTGCGCGAAGAAAACGAGAAAGAGGCTTACGACGCTCTTCTGCGGGACCGACGCCACAAGGACGATCTGATCTTCGCCCAGCTTGAACAGCGCCGCGCACTGGCGGACCGCCATAAACAGGATGTTGAACGGCTACACGATCAGCAACGCGGCTTGGCGGAAGACCGCGCCCGATTTGAGAAGGCAGCCCAAGGGCCGCCGGACCCGGTGGATGAGCGCAAGCGCGCCTTTCTGGAAAACCGCCGGGATGCAGGGGATGCTCCTGAACGGCCCCATGCGCCCGAGCCGGACCGCTAGAGATTTTTTCGCATATCCCCCTGAGAAGGGCGCAAGCGATGCTTATCGTGGGTGAATCGACCTGCGAAAGCGAATGGACGCGCCATGTCCTTCCTTGATGATCTCTTGAACGATGCGGAGCGCCGCGCGCGCCGTTTGCCCCGTGCGCGTCGCGTTGCTGCGGCGATGCTGGATAATCCCGCGCTCTTGCACGAGGTCGTCTACCGCCAAAGCCGCAGCTTGTGGGCGGGGCATCTCTGGGCGCTCACCTTCTGGACCGACGCGCTCAGCGCCTACGTTGATCTCTGGCATGAACGGCATGACTATTTCGAGGTTCAAGGAACGCCCGCCTTCGATCAGGTGACGTTGGCCTATGCGCGCGCCACGATCACGCCGGAGCGCGAGATTCCGCGCTTCATGCGGCAAAGGCCGGGAAGCGTTTACTTGCGCCTGCCGCGCGAGAATCTGTTTCCGCGCCTTAAGGCTACGCCCTCGGCGGAAATCCCGCCGCATGAATGGCCGTGGCTCTATTTCTATTGCGCTGAGCAAAGTGCGCGCGGGTATTTCCCGCCTGAAAAGGCATGGCCTGTCGCGATTGCCGAAGCAGGATACTGGACGGCGTTGATGCTCAAGACGAAGGGCACCGACGAAACGGCGCGGCTTCTGGGCATGAGCGGAATGCACTTCCGCGCGGCTATCGCCAAGGCGCGGCGTCTGGCGGAATGGCCGGAAGCCGAGAACGTCAAGCGGGTCAAGGATGAGTATCTGCGGCGGTTTGAAGGCCGCCGGGCGCGTGTCCAGCCCGCGCCTCCACTATCCGAAGGCGCGCCGTTCTGATGCGCCCGGAACTGCCAACCCCTGACGAAGCTATCCTTGCCGATCTTGAAACGCTGCTGATCGCCTTGGACATGCACCCTATGTTCATGCGCCAGCCCTTCAAAATCCTGCGGGTGAATTTGCGGGGGGTGAAAGCGGACCGTCTGACGCCGGACCTTGCGGCGCTCAAAGAAAGGTTTGCTATCATGCCGGATGCTGAACTGTACGCGGCATGGGGCGCGCTGCATAATCCGTTCCGCCTGCAAGACCGGGGGCTGAATTGATTGGCCCTCTAATTCTGTGTGCGTTGGGCGCGGAAGGCCCCCACGGCCCGCCCCAACGTGCGGGCGGAGACGTTCAAGTCTTTGGCCAACGCGGTGAAGGTCACAGTCTTATCGGCGTCCAGCTTGCACACCGCTGCCGCAACCTGTTTGGGCGTGAGCTTGCGGGGACGGCCAAGGACGGAGCCGCGTTTGCGCGCTGCTTCCATCCCGGCCTTGGTCCGCTCAGAAATCAGCGTCCGCTCAAGCTCGGCAAAGGCATTGCGGATTTGATACATGCACTTGCCCATCGGTGTGGTGGTGTCGAGCTGGTCTGTCAGGGACAGAAACTCGATGCCCCGCCGCTCGAACTGCTCAAGGATATCGAGTGCGTGGCGCAAGGACCGGAACGCGCGGTCCATTTTCCAGATGACAAACACATCGCCCGGCGCAAGCGCATCCAGCGCCGCCTGAAACCCCGGCCTCACTTTGCCAACCGCAGAAATCCCCTGATCCTCGAAGATGCGCCCGCATCCGGCCTCACTGAGCGCATCATATTGAAGGGCCAGATTCTGATCCTCCGTGCTGACACGCGCATAACCAATTCTCACCAACAGACATGCACCTCCCGCCGCCCTGAACAGGGCTGTTTTGGCCGTGCGGAAGATAGACAATTTGGTTCCATTTTGCTAGGTAGAGGTCAGGTCAGAAGACGGGCGTTCATGGACGGCGAAGGGCGGGTTTCACGCGGGTTATTCCGCGTTTGGCCGCGCCGTCATAAGGGAACCTTATTGATCGGACCATTGGCGGCCCGGTCGCTCAAGCGGTTTCGCCGTGGCGCGGTTTCTTATCCACGGCGCAGGAAGGACGGGTTCGGATTGATGTTTGTTCGCCTGCTGACGATTGGCCTTTGCCTCCTGTCCCTTGCCGCCATGCCTGCCGCTGCGCAGACCGCGACCCAACAGGCGCAGGAGCTTCGCTATCTCGACTTCACCGCGCGGAACGATGGCTGGGCCGCCGCGCAAAGCGCCGCCATCATCGGCTCCCGCGATCAGTATATTGTCCTTGTGTCTTATGCGGACCCGCAAACCACGCGCACCTTTTACGATATCGCCTTGGCGTTCACGCGTCCGCCGCAGCCCTTGCCGATCTTCGGCGTGGTGCGCGCCCCGCAACACCCCACAGAGCCGAACGCCAACGGCTTTGACATTTACATCAACGGCGTGCCGCTCGGGGAAGTCCCGAACCCGGATAGCGCCTATACGCCCGCCCAATTCCTGCGGGCGCTGCTGAACAATGTCCGGCGTGAATACCATCCCCCCGGCGGCGGATGACGGGCTGGTTGCTTCCGCTTACACCGTCCAAACAGAAAGGATTATCCAGCCCCATGATCGTTCGTGTTCTTGCCGCCGCCTTGTGCGCGTCATCTTTATCCGTGCTGCCCGTCTCGGCCCAGTCACGGCCTTCCGATCCCTTGAACGCGGCGCAACAGTCTTGGCTGTGCCGCAGCATGGTGGCGGGGGCGGAGTGGACGACCACCAACCCTTGGGGAAGCCGCCCGTGGGCGACGCCCGCGCCCGCCGATTACATGACATGGAGCAATGCCTTAGCTTCGCAAGCTGCATGGGCCGTCCTCTACGGCCATAGCCTCTGGATGATCGACCGCGAGCATCGCGTTGCAGCGCTGGCGGCGATGAATGAGCGCGCGCTGGTGCAGACATGCCGGGACAGGCTTGGCGGACTGGCGGACAGTGTGCGCAATGCTGTGCAGAACGACTACGCGCCAAGCTGGCAGGCCACGCGCGAAACCAACCTTGCCCGCCAGAACACGCCTACAACGGACCCGGCCTTAATGCGCAAAGAGGCCGCATGGTGCGTGGAAGCGTTCGAGTTCGGCTTGCAGGCGCTCGATTCCGATCCGAAGGGATATTTTGAGATTGATTTGAACGCGCCGGGCGGCGGGGAACGGTGGGAACGCTTCCGCAGCGCGTTCGATGACCAGTGGGCATGGTGGAGCGAGCGGGCCGCGCAGCTTGCCGCTCAGCCTAACGCCGCTGCGCCGCGCTCGGATCAGAAATTCCTATTCGAGGAAATTCTGGCGCTCTTCGATCATTCCGGCCTTGCGCCAAGTGAGATTGCCGTTGTGCGGAGCCATTTCGCCAAGCAGGAAACGAATGTCTGCGCGGCGAAAGCCCGCGCTTTGCAACAGAGGACGCGGTGAAGCGGGTGCGCGTTCTCTTTGGTTTGCTGGCCGCGTCGGCGGTGTTCTCGGCCTGCGCCGCGCCCCGGCCTTTGCCGTCGCCTTTCATCGGAAACGAATTGCCGCCCATAGACCCGGATAAGGGGCGCTGTATCGAGGTTGAGCGCGAACCCGGCCCAGAGGGCGGCTTGCGGATTCCCCCTCAAGCGGTTTGCCCTGCGTTCGGCGTGGAGTCTCAATGAGCAACAGCCCGCAACATCGGATCGACGGAAAACAGCGGGTGCAGATTCTCACCCTGCATGGCGCGGCTCGCCGCGTCGCCGCGCGTCACTTCAACGATTACGATGCGGACATTGCAGCCATGTATTGGGTGGGTTGGCACGTCTCGAACGTGCTCAAACTACCTGCGCCGCTGATCCGGCTGGCGGTGGTGCTCGAACGCGATCCCTACAGGCTGGCCGATTCAATCGGCGCATATCACGCGCTCAAAGCCCGCGAACCCGCCAAGTGCGAACGGGCTTACCCTGAGTTTCTGGGATTGTATGATGAGATGACGCGAAGGCCGCTTCGGGCGGGCGGGTGAGAGGGCGGGAAAGCGCGGCATCCGCGCTTTCGCCCATGCGGTTAGTGCTGCCAAAAAATGTGAACTTCCTCGAAGCCTGTTTCGATGGCGAGGATATCGCACATGGCCAAATCGCGGCCCATGCGCTCCCAGTCGATGTAATATTGCAGGTTCTCAGGAATCTTCGTCGTTTCCTCGGTGAGCGTCTGCGCGAAATCGGCAACGGACGCATAAACCCCATGATAGCGGTCCTCCATCGCCTCGCGGGCTTCGTCTATGCATCCGTAATGCTCGACCAACTTTGCGGCCAATGCGCCGTGCTCATCAATGAAACTGGCAAGGTCGGCGACTTGCGAGACGCTGGAATACTCGCAGAGCGTTGCCCCTTCAAACCCATCATAGTCGTGGATCGCGTGTTCCTCCGCGCCGGGGATCGGGGAGGCTTTCAGCATTTCGCGGATGCCGTGCCAGATATGCTCTTCGCCTTGCGTGGCGTCGATCCAGCGCCCATGCAGGATGCCGTTATTGTACGCGGCCAAACACGCCACATAGATGCGGATTTCAGAATCTTCGTTCGTCATTCGGACTTCTCCTTTCAATAGGAAGGGGTTGCTCATGCAACCCTGCCCAAGTGGCGAACGGCAGGTGCGCAAGCGTCAGGAAAAATCGACGGCGGGCGCACAAGCGCAGCGCGGAGCCTCGGGAACCGTCTATTTTTCTTGATGCGCGCGAGGGGCGCGCCCCTAAGCCTTTGTGCGAAGGATCGAAGCCGGAAGGCGGAGACGCTTGCGGCTCCGTTCACGAGAGCCTGCCCGCGCAGCGGCGCGCTCCCAAAGGGAAAGACGGAGAACTCTATCGCTGAGTGTTGTTGCGCTGACTAAGTAGCCAGTTCCAAAGCTCCGACTTCGCATAGACAGTCGGGCCGATATCGTGTCCCCGGCCTGAAAGCGCATTGAAGCGCGCGGGCAATCCGCGCGCCTTCATATCCGCCGCCAGTGTGCGGCTCTGCGCGAAGGGCATGACGGGATCGGCGCTGCCATGCAGAATCCACACGGGATCGTTGACATGCCGCGTCTCCGCTGCGTCCCAGAATCCACCGCTGGCCATTCCGGCGGCGAAGCGGTCGGGGTATCGCTCCAATGCTCCGATGACGCCCGCCGCGCCCATCGAATGGCCCACGATATAAACGCGGCGCGGGTCGATAGAATAGGACACAGCCACCGCGTCGATCCCGGCCATGACCTGCGGCAGGTGATCGGGATAAGGGATATTGCGCTTCATCTGGTAGGCGGGATTTTCCGGCGTGGCCCAGAAGGCCCGTGCGGGCGCAATGGGAACCATGACAAACACCGGAAAGGCGCGGCGGAACGAGGACGAAGACAATGCCTCAGCGGCGTAAATCCGGCTGCTGACGCCATGCAGCGCCACCACGAGTGGATAGGATTTCTTGGGATCGTATCCCTCCGGCGTCATCAGGAAGTAGCTGCCGACAAAGGGAAACGTGCTGCTCCATGAGGTGTGCCGCTCGTAAAGAAGCGGCGCGGCGGCCACAGTCTGCGGAATGCGGTAGAGGTGCGAGAACTCATTGATCGCAGCAAAGATCAGGATCAGCACCGCGAAGGCGTTAATCGCCCGGTCGAATAAACTTCGTTTGGGTTTCTGCGGCTTCGCGTCCATCGGGCAAAACAAGCGGACAGGCTTTGGCCCGTCTGCCAACGCTCTTACGCGGCGATCAGCCTACCGCTGGCGACCAGCGCGGCTTCGTCCGTTAGTCCCGTCTTATTGAGAATGACAGCAATCTGGATGAAGTTGTCTCCGCCGCCATCCGCATCGACCGCCACAAGGCTGTCTGACCCGCTCGTGGTGATCTGCACGAAATCTGTGATAGCGTCCGTTAGGGGATCAAAGCCTTCCAGCAGGTCAGCCACGTCGATAGAATCGTAGGTGGTGTTGAAGTCCTTGATCGTGTCCACCGCGTCAAACGCCTCACCCTCAACGAAACGGAAGATGTCGCTGCCGTTGCCTCCGGTCAGTTCGTCCGCGCCAAGTCCACCAATCAGGATATCGTTGTCGTTATCGCCGAAAAGCTGATCGTTTCCGGCTCCGCCGATCAAAATGTCGTCCTGCGAGCCGCCGTATATGAGGTCGTTCCCGTCGCCGCCGTCGATGGTGTCACTGCCGTTATAGCCTCGCAGCGTGTCGTTTCCGACATTGCCTTCAATCGTATCGACGCCGCTTCCGCCGTGAACTTGATCGTCTCCGTCGCCTGCATAGAGGAAGTTGGCCTGCGCGTTCGTAGTCCCGCGATAGCCGTAGATGATGTCGTTGCCGCCATGCCCATAGATCGTATCAACGCCTGAGCCGCCGACATTGACGCCGTAAAGCGTTTCGCCCGCAGAAGTGCCGTTGAGGGTGAGGTCGTAAGACGTGAGGGTAACGGTTGAGCTATCGGCAAATTCCAGCGTCTCGATGATATTGCCGATGGTCTGCCCTGAAATAACGATAGAGCCGCCAGTGCCGCCGTCGATCTCAATCTTCACATTGTCATTGGATATGCGAAACACATTGAGGCTAGCCGCTGTAATCCCCGCCCCGAAGACGATGCGGTCTGCGCCGCCCGTATCAAGGAAGGTGTCGTTGCCGTCGCCGTAATTGAAGAGGTAGCGGTCATCTCCTGCGCCGCCCGTTGCGGTATCATCGCCTGTGCCGCCAGCCAGCGTATCGTGCCCGCCATAGCCCGTAAGCGTGTCGTTATCGGCTTCTCCGTACAATTCGTCATTGCCGCCATCGCCGTAGAGCGAATCATTGCCGTTTCCGCCGTAGAGCCAGTTTACCTTCACATCGGATTCGTTGCCCGCGTCGGCATAGAGAATGTCGTTGCCGTCCATGCCGTAGATTGTGTCCGATCCTGTTCCCATGCTTCCGGCCAGCATCCCGCGCAGCGTGTCGTTGCCGGACGTTCCGATCAGCGTCTGGTCCATCGTGCGGAGGTCAAAGGTTGAGGCGTCTGCGAATTTCAGGATTTCCAGATTCCCAAATTCGACCGTGATCGAGCCTGTGCCCGCAGACGGCAGAATCCCGATGCGCAGTGCTGTGTTGGAAATGCGGATGATTTCGAGGTCGGCTAGGGTTACGCCCGGCCCGAACTCAAGCGTGTCGATATCCGTCCCGGATTCCCAGAGAATATCGTCACCGTGCCCTGCATAAAATTTGTAGAGGTCAGCGCCGCCGTCGCCGTCCAGACGGTCGTTGCCAAGCCCGCCGAACAGGATATCCGCACCGTTTCCACCGGACAGAATATCGTCGCCCAAACCGCCGGAAAGGTCGTCGTTCCCGTTGCCGCCAAGGAGCGTATCGTTGCTGGCGTCCGCAACGAGCGTGTCGTTCCCCGTGGTGCCTTGGAGTGTGTTGCCCGTATATGCCGTGCCCAAATGGATATCGAGCGCCCACTGGATGCGCTCAAGAAGCTGATCCACACTGAGCGTAAAATCGCTCGCGGTGAGGGTATCTTCGAGCAACTGCAAATCACCCGAAGAGAGGTTGGTCACGCCCACAGCCTGATCGACCACGTTTACAACCTGCATCCAGAATGCGGTTTTGTCGGTGACAGCGTTCGGATCAAGGGACTTGGCAAGCAAAGCGTCCAAAGCGGCCTGATTGAACCCGGTAATGCCCTCAAAGCCATCTGTAACGGGATTGTAGAACGCCCCACCCGCAAACAACGACAGGCCCGCGCCCTGTGCAATAAGCCGCGCTGAAATTCCGTTAAGAGCAATGTCAAATGCAACATCGAGCAAATTGGCCGCAAGACCTCCGGGATCTTCCAAGAAGCCCTGTTGCAGGAACTCCTGCCCGAACAACTCCTCCAGAAACTCAAGCTTCCGCGCATCGAGATGCGCACCCCGGCTGGCCGGGTCCACGCCGTCCACCCCGGCCCAGCGGAACATGATGGCTTGGACCTCCGCGAGAACCGAACCGTCATCAACGAACAATTCGTCCAGCATCTTGCCCGAGAAAGCCGTAAGCAAGCTCAGCAAGCTCTCCGGGTCGTCCAGGTCATTGTCCTCAGACGCGGCGATATAAAGGTCCGGCAATGTGCCGTAGCCGCGCTGGTTGACGGTGAACAGGGAGGCAAGGTCCAGCGTATAGTCACCCACAAAGCTGCTGTTGATATCGTCGTACTGGAACCACACGTCCACGATGGCGAGGTTCTGCGGGCCGCTCACGCCGTCATCGACGGTGTAGGTCGAGACATGCGAGATATCGTGGCCCTGATTGGTTTGATTGACGACCGTTGCGTTGAGATTGATCGAAACGATATCCAGTTCGGCTAGCGTGAAGAGTTCGTTCTCCTCGCTGTATCCGTTCTGGTTCAAGTCACGCCACACCAGAAGCTGACCGAAGGACGTATCGCTGGCGTTGATGACGTTATCGCTGTTGGAATCCAGAAGCCGGAGGTCCGTGAACCCGTCCTCAGCGACGCTGCCAAACAATTCCGAATGATCGGTGATAATCCCGTCACTATTGGCGTCGATAGCCAGAAACCCGTCATCGGCTTGAACCCAACCAACAGCTTCCGCGAAACCGTCTTGGTCGATATCCCAATAGACATTGCTGTTGACCAGAGAGACAAGCTCAACGCCGTCCCCATCCAGATCGAGCACGAGCGGCGAGCCATTGTTCCACGCCGCCCAAAACGCAACCGCTGCCAAAGCAGCCCAAGGTGATATAGGGGCCAATGCTGCGGCAATGACTAAGGTGGTTCCAACATCCCACACGAAGTCAAGATGTCCCCATGCATAATCCAGCAGAGCGTCGTTTAACGCGTCATTCTGCCAATCGTATCCAGTCTGTGAGAGCACATCATCCATGAAGTTCCGCTCGGCCTGCGAACGGTTTGACATGCCAAGATCGAACCATTCTTGGGCCGTTTTCCAGATTGAGACATTACCCGGATCGTTCCCGACAGAGCCACTGCCTGAGTCATATGATCCCGGCCCCTCCTGAACCCTCTTTGGCTCTCCGAAAAGGTCATGAATGAGGTCTTCAACTTGCGCACTGTATTTTTCGAGAGAGCCGTTTTGATCTGCCCAGCTTCCGGGGGTTGGGGTTGTTTGGCTCGGTGGTGGCGGGGGGAGAGGATCGCCGTTAGCGTCTGCGCCATACGGGTAACCAAACGTGGTATTGTTGTTACCTGAATTTCCTGCATTTGCGCCGGGTGTTGCTTCAATATCTAAATCCTTGTTGAGTGCTGCGGCGAGATTGCCAAGCTCGTTAGCTAAAACCGCCTCAACGGTTTCCTCATGCCATTGCCCATCTTCGGGACTGAAATACCGCGATTCATCAACCGCTGCCGGGTCAATGTAGATGTCAGCGGTTCCGACTTTGTATAATCCGTCTGAGTCAAGAAAAGTACCTAGCTGTCCGGCTCCTCCCCCGGTTACGGGAGTGGTTCCAACATATACATTTACCTTGTTGTCGGTAAGGCCGTGATCCATGCCGGACCCGGAAAACATATCGTCGAACTCGCCCATGCGGGCGAACTGCTCAAGGGCATCAATCGCATTTTGTCGATCTTCTGCCGATGCTTGATTGTTTGGGTCCACTACAAAAACTACATCACCAATTCTCACTTCATTATCAGACATATATATGGTTCCTCATTCGGTATGAGTTTCATCAATAATTTTCCGCGCGGTCATGTAATCCATGCCCGACTGAGTCTTTGAACTGTAAAGAAGTGTCAGAAAAAAGCGGTCTGCCTCTGTCATGACAAACGACTTTTGCAGATATTCAAAAAATTCTGGCAGCGGGCCTGCTGGGCCATTCCAAGCCCGAAGCATACTTAATTGCCCGCTCAAAATTCCGGAAAATGGGTAGGCCGGGTCAGGAAACCCCATCGACCTTAGTAAGCATTCTCGGATCAACCCGCGCAAAACTTCAGGGCGATGGCCCTCCCAGATATAGCAAACTGCAATCTGAATTTCGTTTCTTTCATTTGAAAGAAAATATCCTTCAACGTGCCGCCTTGGATTCTTGAAGGTGATGCGCGCTCTCAGCATTGCCTCCAATTCGGAGAAGCTCGACGGTGGCGGAGGTCCGTTCATGCCAAACTTCACGCCAGATAAGCGCGGCGTTGGTCTGTCCTCCCTCTTAAAGAGTCCATCATGGTCAGCGCCATTCATTTTGTTTTCGGTCAGCGTGTCATCATTGAACAGATTGACTCGGATATTGCCGAACTGCGCCTGCGTTTCCTTATCTGGTGGAAGATAGGAAACGGGTAGGCCGATGACGGGCGAAACTGCCTCTGCAAAAGCCTTGATCTCGTTCTCGATGACTGGGAAGCCGCGATAACTCCTCATATCGGCAACACGGTCATTTATTTTGAAGTAGAACCCGGTCCATTTCCCTTCGAGAGTGGGAGAATCGACGAATTTGAAGACCCGCTTTCCTTTTTCCGATGCTTGGTCAAATGGCTTAAGGTCATTGGGCATTCCAAAAGCAATTCTTATGGGCTGTGTCCATTTGTTGAGAGCTAGTGGCTTCGGCAGCCCGTTTTCCGGAACCAGATGCGGATAAAGCCAAGGATATGCAAATTCGGTGACAGCGATGTCGGCGGGGTGGAGCAGTTGATCGTTATAAGTCTGCGAGGTGATGACGCTATCTAGAAACAGTCGTTTCAAAACATCTTCGCGGTGTGCCGGATGGACTTTTCTCTCGACCTTAGGCTTGTCCGCCGCAAATGAAGGGCAACAAATAATGAAGGCCAGAGAAAACATAACAACGGATCGTATTTCGCGGTCCTCAAAATCCCGGAACTAAAAAAGCACTTCAAAATATACAAAAACCGATATGGGTTAACGCAAGCAAAAATTGAACTGGCGCGCGAAAACGCAACAAAGTTGCTGGGTTTCGACGCGCAAAAATCCGCAACACATACGCTCGTATTCAACGCGCTCACGGCGCGAAGGGCGGCGCGTTCATCCGGTTCTGCCCCAACACAATCACGGTGCAATGGTTTTGCGCCCGCGTGATGCCGTTGTAGAGCAAACGGCGCAGATGCTCGGCGCTGCCTGTCGCCGTGTGCGGCCAAAGCACGATCACATTCGGAAACTCGCGGTTCTTGGCGCGCTGGATTGTCATAACAAGATGACCGCGTTGTTGCTGGAAGCCCAGACGCGAACGGTTACGCACGGACTCCCTGACGAACTCGGTGACTTGCGCGGCGGTGAACGCCGTGTGCCCATGCGCTCGGCGCAAGCGGTCCATGCGGCTGAGCGCCTGCGCGATGGGCGCGTTCCCGGCCAACGGCGTTAGAAGCGCGCGAAGATCGGCGTAGGACGCGGCTTCCGGCAAAGCGATATCGGCCAGCAAGGCGGTGGCTTCTTCGTTATCGTGGCGGTCCCATGTATGCGGATACGGCCCGAAGTTCACGCCGCTGTTCTTATAGGTTTGCTGTTTCGTCTGAACTGTTTGAAGTGCCGCACGAATAACCTGATGGTTTGCGTCAGGAGTAAGAATAACCACTGATCCCTGCCGCTGGTTTATCTCGTTAGCGATTACCCATGCCAGAAGGCCGGAATTGTTATTCCTGATCGACGCTTCTAGGAGTCGGAAACCCATGCCACTCCAAGATGTCCTATTCTGTGCAGTTCTAGCCGTAAGAACCGCTTTCACGTCCCGCCCTTCACGCACGGCCAGCGCGGCGGCTAGCAAGCCCTGTTGTGTGGTGCGCCGAACCTGCGTGAGGCGGTGCGTCTGGCCCGCACCTTCAAGCCATTGCATGAGGGGCGCGGTGTCGCGTCCGTTGTGAAGGCACTGAAAGGCGTCCGCCGCCGCCACAATCCGGCAAGAGGGCGAAAGCCTTTGAAGAATGCTCAGGCGGTATTCGTCGAGGTCTTGCGCCTCATCGACCAAGATTAGCGGATAACTCCGCGCTACCCATTGGCGGACGGCTTCTTGTTCCAAGAGCGCAGCGGCCAGCGCGCACGGCCCGTCGAATTGATCCAGAGCATCGGCCTGCGCCTGCATCACTGGCGTAATCAAGCTCCTGCGCCGCGCGGCCAACGTCCGGGCGAACACATCGAAGGTCTGACAATCGAAGCGCCGGCGGAAGGCCGGGTTTTCGCCAAGCCGTGCATCCAGACGGCGGCGCGCGCCGTTCATGAAGGTGAGCGCCAAGAGCTTGTGCCCGTCGCCAAGCACCCCGTCCTGAACGATCTCTCCCGCGCGCCCCACGAGATTGTGGGTCTTTCCTGTCCCCGCCGCGCCCTCGAAGAAATCGAACGTCATGCAGGCACAAACCGGAAAACGTGCATGTCGGCGGTCGAGTCCGCCGCGATGCGCGTGAAGAGCGGCGTGTTGGCGCTCAAAGGATCGCGCAGAACTTCGCACAAGGCATTGAGAAGCTGCGCAGCGCGTCCCCGGCAAGCCGCATTGCCCATGAGGATGATGGCGGCGCTCTCATGGGTCGGCGCATAGGATTTCTGGGTGAGCAAGTGATTGGTCAGTGCCTGAGTGTCGGCAAACAGCGTTCCGAGTGCAGCCCCAAGCGCGGCCAGCATCGCGGCTTCATCTGCGCCCGCAATCCATGAAACCACATGCTCCATTGCCCAGCCCTGCGGCCAGAACACGACCGCGCGCGGCGGCGGGTTGCTGGTCTTCACGGCATCGAAGTAGCCGCGCCCGTCATTGTCGCCGTCCACGAGGATGCAAGGCCGCGCGTGAACGGCGCTCACAAGCGCGAACGTGTCGGCAATCTTGGCGTCGATGGTCGGGATGACGCCTACGAAGGTGGAGAGAAGCGGCGCGCCGTCTCCCGCGTCCTGCCAGCCTTGATGCAGCTCAAGAGCGGTTTGCAACGCCTCAAGCCATGCCACGTCCGAAACCCCTTCGGGGATCAGCACGCATTCGTGCATGAGCGCGGCGACCAGCTTCTGCCGCCATGCAAAGAGCAAGTGTTGCTGGTGGTTGGTCGGCTGCGCGGGCACCGGGTCCATGAGCGGTTTGGCGTTCAGGATTCCTGCGCGCGTTTCGATAAAGAGCGTGTCGGGCGCGGGAAACATCGCGGCCACGATGGGCGAATGCGTGGTTACGAGGGTCTGGTTGCACAGCGCATTGAGGCGGTTGACCAGCCGCTTCTGCTGCGAAGGCTGGATATGGAGTTCGGGTTCCTCGACGGCCAGCACAAAGGACTGGCCCGTTTCCGCGCGCGCCTTGCCGAACTGCATGAGCAAGAGAAGGCTTTGCAGCGAGACAAGGCCCGTACCCTGCCGCTGCGAGGGAAGGGTTGGCCCTGTGCCGTGCGCAAAGTGCGGGACCACGCTTTCCAGAACGGAGTCGCTGTCGGTCGAGGTTAAACGCAACTGGAGTCGGGGCGCGCTGGCCATGAGTGCGCGCAACTCGTCGTTGGCCGCGCCGACGATCTCGGACAATCCCGGCTGGTCTTCGAGCCGCGTCCCTTCGGGCGGCGTCCAGAGACGTTGACGCTCGGCCCGGACGGCCTGCGCGGGCATGTCCCCGCGCGTGGCGACCACGCGGCGGAACAATTCCGATGAAAAGGAAATCCACTTATCCCAAGTGCGCGACGCCGGGACCAGAAAGAAGCCCAACTCTTGAAGCACCTTGGCGTGGATGGTGCGCAGGTGCGCGTCCTCCGCGAACGGATCGCCGAGCGTGGCTTCATCGTCCACAAAGAAACGGATCGTCTCGGCCTCCAGCTCGTCCAAATCGAAGCGCGCGGCAAAGCCAATCTGCACGGCCAGGTCGGTATGCTGCGCATCCGGTGCGGCGCTCAACGTCTTGGCGTTCGGATCGTACCATTTCTCAACGCCGCGTTCGGGGCTGAACCACGAGGAATGGTGCTGCGGGTCGTTGGGCGTAAAGCCCGTCACGGTGGCGATGCACAGAATGCGGGCGCCCTCGTTCGGCGCGCTGCCGTGAAAATCATGCTCGGTGAGGCGGCGCACCAGACGGTCGCGCCCGAACAGCAAGGCCAGCGCCTCAATGATGGTGGTCTTGCCGCTATTGTTTGGCCCCACCAGCACGGTGTGGCGGCCCAGCGTAATGTCCGCCGAAGAGACGCCCCGGAAGCCGGAGATTTTGAGGCGGACAATGTGCATTCCGGCTCCCCCTTGCGTCCGGTGTTATAGGTTGGGCGCTATTCTAACATTGGCCTGCCGGGGCGCTGAGCGGTTCAGGATGGCGCATACGATAGTGTGCAGTCGTCTCAAGATCGGCGCTGGCTCGGTTCAATCCTCATCGTCTTCCAAAGCGGCGTCCGCCGCGCCTAATCCCGCGAGTATCTGGTTGCGCGCGCGCAAGCTCACAGCATCCGCAGGATCGCCCGCAACACGGTAGGCTTTGAACACATGCTCGCGGCCTGCATTCGGGTTCGCGACTTGCGTGGTGGCGAGTTGGTTCGTGCGCAGATCGAAGCTGTAGGCCACAACGACCTGATCGACCTCGCGCCGCGTGAATGTGCCGACTTCCACCAGATCGGGATCAACAGAGTGATCTGCGGGCACGATGAGCGTGCGGCGGTGGGCGGTGCCTTCGGCCAACGCGAAGGGCGTGGGCGCGACGTACATTTTGCGGTCGCGCACGAGAATATCGCCGTAGCTGCCAAAGCCCCGGAAACTCTTGTTCTTGTGAACGTAGGTGTTGTCGGCGTTGAGCAAGCTGCCATGGCACAACACAAAATCGAGGACGGGATAGCTGTTGCCGTCCGGGTTCACGGGATAGCGCCCGAACACATAATAGACCTGCCGCCCGTTATGCTCGCCGCAGGGCACTTGCGAATTGCAATCGTAGTCGGCTTCGCGGCCCGGATAGGCGAGGCCCTTGAGTTCGAAGCCTTCGGTAAACCGCACCAGCCGGAAATCCGGGTAGGAATTGCGGCCCGGTGAATCGAAGTTGAGATTCAGCGCCTCAAGCCGCCGCTTGAACCAGTTCTGGAAATGAAACTCCTTGTCGCTGCGGCCCTCGCGCTCGATCAACTCGCCGCGCTGGATCGCCTGCACACAGGCTTTGAAAATGGCTGAGGCATTCGACACGCGCTACACCGCTCCCTTCCGTCTTACGGGCTTGTCTGGTTGTTCGCCGTGCCCGCCATGTATCCGGTCAATCAGCGCTTCGGTGTCGCCGTTGGCACTGTCCAGAAGGTGAAGGGCCGACTCCAATGTCGGTGAGCGGGAAAGCTGCCGCAGAAGCTGCGCCATGACGATAATCCGCACGTCATTACGGCTGAGCTTGCGGTTAGCGGCCCGCAAGCGGTTGACCTGCTCCTGCGCGGGCGGCGCGACGGTTCCCCAGAGATCGCCGTTCCAGCGGTGCGTCTCAAGCTTTGAGCGCTTGCGGCAGACAAGGATGATATCGAGGTCAATCGGCTCTTTGGCCTGCTGCTTGGGCATGGCCACGGACATTTCAGCCTTGATGGGCTGGGCGGCTGTGATGCCGAACCCGGCCTGCATGAGCGCCTGCAAAACGCAGCGCCAGCCCTCGGGGCGGGAGTGGTGATAGGTGAAGGCCAGCAAGCCGTCATCTTTCAGAACGCGGTGCGTTTCCGCCCAGACCGAAGCCAGTCGGTCCGTAAACTCATCCCCGTCCGCGTTCTGCACTTCGCGGTCAGAGCGCGTGGTATCCGTAACCCGTGTGCCGTTCTCCCCGAGAATGTGCCGCTGCCAGACATGGAAGAAATCCGCAAGTTGCGAGTAATGCACGTTGTCGAAAAAGGGCGGATCGGTCAGGACCACATCCACCGAACGGTCCGGCAGATCGGTTGAACCGGAATCACCGCAGGACAGATAAACGCGCGTATCCCGCGTGAACGCCGCGTAGTCATCTGCAACAGGCGCACCGATTTTCTCGGACAGGCCGAAGACTTTTTCGGTCTTGCTGCCCTTGCTTACGCGCAATTCAAACGGATCGTCGGCATAATCGAGGGCGCGGCGGATACGGCCCTCGAACATTGTTGAGAACGAGCCGGAGCTTTTCTCGGTGCCCCAAAGATTGGCCTCAAGCGGCACCCGCTCGGGCTTCAAGATATGGTGCGCGAACATGTGGCGCACCGCGCCTGTTCCCTCGCCTTTGTAGGAGGCGAACATGTTGTTGAACTCCAACGCCCCCGAAAACAGGCAGGTGAACAACTCACGCAGGACTGTATCGGGGATGGCGCGGATACGGTCGGCAAGAATGGAGAGGCACAGAAGCTGGCGCGCGTTGAACATCTCGTGCCAGTTTCGGTAGTTGTAGCCCAACGCCTGATTGGTGTTGTAGCCGGGTTCGATGGCGACAACGGGATACGCATTCTTGCGTTTGGCCAGTGCGCGTTCGGCCTTGTCGTACAGCGCCCAGTCATCGTCTGTTGCCGGATGATAGGCTTTCTTCCCGTCCGGCAGCAGAACCAGCTTCGCATACATCCGGTGTGCAGGCGGTTTGCCGGAGGCGCGGATGGTCTTGGCAATCGGAAAGGCATGTTCGCAGCACGGGCACGTCGCGCTTTGCCCTTTGGCGGGGCCAGCGTTGGGATCGAAGCTCTTCTTGCAGGAATGACATTTCGCGTCCCGCGCCTCGACATGGACTTCATTCACGCCGCCGCAATGCGGACAGACGGCCTGCGCCTGCGGAAACTTCTTCGGATAGGCATGGCGCGCGAAGATCTGAGAACTGAACAGATCCACGGGCGCCGTGCAGGATGGGCAGTCCACCGTCTTGACCCAGAAATAGTACAAGACTTCGGCCTGCGTTCCGTCCGGCAGGGTCGCGCGGTAGAAGCTGCGGAGCTTGCCCGCCACGTCGCGTTCGATGGCATGAAAGGTTTCAAGGATCGCCTTGCGGTCGTGGACGGAGAGAGCGCACTTCACGAGGAAGTGGGCGACCGGGTTGATATCGCGGCCAATCGCCTGCGCGCCCAGCTTCACCGTCTCGGCCAGTGTCGTGCCGCTGCCCATGAAGGGATCGAAGACCGTTCCGCCGGGAATGCGCACGGGCTTATAGAACAGATCGAAGATATCGGTGCCGGACGGAGCGAACGCGCCGATGGTCATGGCGCGGAAAACGGTTCCGAGGCGCTGCGCCCACCATTTATGAATGTGGGTGGTCGGGCGGTTGATCTCCTTGCGCCAGCTTTCCGTCTCGGCCACGTCGCTGAGCGCCTCGAACGGAAAGCCATCATCTTCCAGCGCGCGCGGCCCCGGCAAAGGGGCCAGCGTAATGCTGCCCGGCGCGGACGTTTCAAATGGCAGTTCCGGCGCTTCGGTGCGAGCCAGACGCTCCCAGCCGGGGGACGTGGCACGGCGTATGGCTGTCCTGCCGCTCATCGCTTGCTCCGCTTGGTGGGGGTGTTCGCGGGGGTCAGCGTGATGGCGCGGCCCTCGTATTCGTCGAGAAAGCGCCGGATGGCGAGCCGGACAGCGTATTGCAGTGGAAGCGGCGGACGCTGCGCCTGCGCCAGTGCGCACAGGGCGTCATAGTCTCCGGCATCAAGGGAGACGGTAAAGCGCTTGAGCGTGGGTTCGGTCATTCGGGCGAATCCGTGCGGCGGGGACGAATCAGAGGTTTACATAAAAACGCACCAGAATGCACCACCGGAATAACTGCCCAGCCCCTGTGGAAAACGCATCCAAGGGCGGCCTTGGTCGTGATCCAGCGGCGAACCCGCTGGTCTGGTGTCCAGAGGGCAGGAATGCTCTCTGGTCGTGGGATCAGGGGCGCGAAAGCTCCTGACGGCATCCAATCCGCGCAGGGTTGGGCGAGGTTTCCAAAGGGCGCGAAGGCCCTTTCGGTCATGGAGGTGTCGGAGGGAGCAGGAACGCTCCTCTGACTGGCGGGTGTCGGGGGCCAATACCCTGACCAGTGATGAAACGGCTGCACGTTTCGCTGGCGCAGGAAGGCTCAATGCCTGATCTGCGCCACAGGCCGGGGGTATCCAACAGGGGCGCGCAGCGGGCCCCTTTGGCAAGATGGCGTTGTACTACAACGCACATCTTGCGGCCCTCCACTTTGGTCAAACCGGGTGCGTACTACGTTCAGCGCTTTGTACTACACCCCAAGCGCAAACATCGGAGGCCGGAGCCTCTTCTTCATTTCCGTAATCATATCCTCCTGAACGAGTCGCGCTCTGCTATACAAGACGCGCCCAATGCAAACGAACCTGCCATACGTCGCGCCCTCGAAGGGGCTGATCCGCTCTCTGGAAACGGACGTGCGGACGCTCGCGCATGAACGGCTCGCCGACATGCTGCGCTGCTATCAGGCGCTCCACGGCTTCGACGATGAGACGGTGGCCAGCCAGATGAACGCCTGTCCAAGCGTTCTCGGCATCCGGGGACGGGATGATGACGTTCATGCCCCAATCAGCCCCGGCAAGGTCACGCGCTTCAAGGACCGCAAGACAAGGCCGCAATCCCAGACGCTCGACCAGATGACGGCATTCTTCCGGGAAAGGCTGGACGCTCACCCCTTACTCTTCTGGGCGGATATGGATGACGTGTTGACCGCACTCCACGATGCGCGGCGCTTCCGCAAGGAGCGGACCCGCAAAGACCTGATCGACCTCGCAACAGGCTGGCTGTTCGCCGATCTCTTCTCGCCCACCTGCGCGATGGCCTTCCAGCTAACGCCTCTGGCCAACAACCCCATCATCCTGACGCGCGGACGCATCGCCGTGTTTCAGGAAGACAAGCCCGGACAACGCACCGTGACGGATGTATGCATACATGGGTATGCAACACTGACGGCCAAGAACCTGAACCTCCACATGCGCGATAGCGCCGGACGGCAATTCATCGTCACCATAGACGTGGACGCCGGACCCTTTGAGGACGACAGCGAAGATACGCCATACCTCGTCATCAAGCAGGTGCGCATTCATCTGCCCCCGGAGTTTGGCGCGCAATTCCCGCCGCTCTTCGTCAAGGCCCGCACTGTGCGCAGCCGGGAGGGTTATTCGCTCCATCTGACTGAACAGGATCACCACCTGAACGGCAGGCCCATGGCCGCGTCGTTCTTCAGCTTCGGCAAGGTCGAATGGGACGCCATTCAGTTGATCGCGTGGGGCGACAAGCAAGTGGACATGCTCAGCGCGAACCTCGATCCCAGCCTCGCGCATCTCGGGCTTCTCAGTCCCGAACCTGTGCGGGATGAGGATGACCGCCTGATGGCCGCCACCGACTTCGGGCGGAAGATCAATGATCTCAAATACCTGATCCAGATCGTCGAGAACAAGCTGGCCGAACGGTTCTGACGGGCGCTAACGCCCTGAAACTCATACCAGAAACAAAATCCCGAAAATCACGAGTCGTTTTGTTGCGGCCTGATTCCGAAACCTTTCCGCAGACGGCGCGCCCTGACTCCGCGCCGCCGGGAAGGACCGGATCATGGCTTACGGACTCATGGGCGCTTGCGCACTCTGCCTTATCGAGGATCGTTGCGAACGAACCCGGCTCGTGACGGATCGCGAACTGGCTGATCCCGCCTTCATCCGGGCCTTACGCGATCTCTGCTTCAGCCTGAACGTCTCAAGCTATCACTGGCTCGACTTCCTGACTGATCTCTACAGGGATTATCGCGGCTGCATCGTCGATGAGGCTGGCCGCACGGTCCTGCTCGATATGGAGGTGTTCGAAGTGCCGCATATCCGTGACTGGTTCCGCGATTTCTGCTGCACACCCTGTCCGCCGAACATCACGCCCTACGTGCGGGGAGAGGCCAAGGAACGTGTACGGATATTGGCGACTGTCCTTCGATCTTTATCCCGAATGCACTAACTAATCAGCCGCATCAGAATGCGTTCCAACGAAGCGTCAATTTCAGAACGCCGATTTTGCGATATCAATTCGAGATACTCTATGACCTGCGAATCTCCCAAAGGTATTATGTATCCTCGCCCCGCCTGCACGGTATCGCGGCAACGCGCTATAAGCAGCTCATAGTTGCTTACATCACGAAACACCAAAAGCCCCAATTTTCCTCGATTAATACTGAAACGTCCTTGGATTTGGTCAATTTCCTGATTTGCTGGGTCTTTCGAATAATTCTTGCACTCGACCATAATCATCTTCGAGGCGATATCATGAGCTGTATGAGCGCGGTAAAAAAATCCCGTAAGTGCTGCGTTTGTGTAAGCGATGTCTATCCTCTTGCGCCCCTGATCTATTTCAGCTTCCTTTTGAGGGTAAATTAGATGAGGCCAGAAGATAAACTCTAATGTGCCGACCATAAGCTTATGAAAGGCTGATGCGGAGTCATTGCCGGGAGGAACTTGCCGCAATTCTGCTATCAACGCCGTGGCGAATGCAACTTCGTCGAATGTCTCATCGAAAGCATCGTGAGACAGAGTTCCTTTGGCACCTTCAATATTCGAGTAAAGCGATTTGTACGATGCCAAGACGTTTGGGTTCGATTCCGAAAAGCGAGCGATAAAGTCCTTTGAGAATGGAAATCGCTCTTTGATTACTTTCTTATACGGCGGCCTTCTTTCACCGTTCCGCAGTACACGCACCAACGATGATCCACGTTCAAATTCCTCGGCTTGGATGAAATTCACGATATGGTGGGAATAGTACTCTTGTGCGTTCAGCGCCAATGCGCGCCTAACAGAGTACTTTGGAACGAGTATGATCCTCTTCCCACCTACGACAGGCAGGGGTGCATATTCTGAACGCCATTGCCTCGCATCAATGTCCCAAAATCGACCTGTGGGATAGTTACCACTCAGCGTGATTTTATGAAGATCACATTGCGCTTGGGTGTATTCGATAAGCAGCCTGCGAATGATATTCGTTGTGATGTCAGAAATTTTGTCACGACCAATTCCCTCGACAAACAGATCGCATTCCGCAAGTTCTTCGAGCAGGCCTGATTGCGCCGCTTGGCTATGGGCAAGACTTTCATACAAGTCCAACGCCTGCTGACCGCTGACACCTCGACCCGCTGGTTGTCCACGAGAAAGTCCTAAACAAGTTTCGTTAGGTTCACTGAGGCCATTCAAAAGTTGCTTGGCT
The DNA here is from genome assembly GCA_023384135.1 of Alphaproteobacteria bacterium. Classification (GTDB taxonomy): domain Bacteria; phylum Pseudomonadota; class Alphaproteobacteria; order Micavibrionales; family Micavibrionaceae; genus JAGNKE01. Next base: position 782,979 of record JAHDXS010000001.1, read on the forward strand.
GCGGAATCATTTCCAGCCCGCACGTAGCCAAGTGCCGTTTCAAAAAAATGGACGATATGCTGATTGCACCTCTGCGACCATTCATCTTCCTTTATAGAAATCGCGAAAGGATCGATAAAAAGAGGCGTATCGGCCTCTGGCGTGATATCAACGAAATCAAGCTGTGGCTGATCTAACCCAAGGCTGTAAATTTCCGAAAATCGCCGGGGCACATTTCCCTCAATACAGGTACATCCAACATCAATTTCAAACACCACACAAATTGCAACTTAAACGATTACGCTCGGATATGTCTATTGTTTTGCGGGTATCCCCCTAAAACCGCTCTGCACCTGACGTAGCCTCTCCTCACGAAAGGAGAGCAGCGTCATGCAGCCGTGGCATCAACAGCAACACCAACAAAACCAAGCCGGACGGTCGATTTTCATGTCGAGCGTCATCGGCCTCTCAAACGTGATTGCCGTGGTGGTCGCCTTCTTCGCTACGCCCGTGGCTTACAACCGCACGGTCGGCTGGGTCCAGATATTCACCTCCAACCATTACGGCTACGGGTTTGAAGACATCACCGCCTTCGTCTGGTGGCTGATCGTCGCTCTGCTGATCTTCTTCTTCGCCCGCGCCTCGATCTCCACCGCCCTCGTCATGGGCGGTCTCGCCATCGCAGCCCGCTTTCTCTGATCCCGAACCTCAACCGCAGAAAGGAGCAAACCACATGTTCACCAAGCACAAGAAAACCGGGCACGGTTATCATGTCCGCCCGTTTGAAACCCACAAGAAGGTCATCGACTGGGAAGCGGTCGGCGGCGCGGCATTCCTCGCCGTACTCGCGCTCTGCGTCATCGGCTGGCTCACCACCTGAAGCGCCCCGGATCGCCATGCTCTCCCCCTCCAAGCCGGACCGCTCCCAAGCGCCCGGCTTTTCTCATTCTGAAAGCCTTCGCCCATGATCTCAGACCGCAATGAGTATTACCGCTTCGGAAGCGCCGCCTTTGCTGACGCGCGCGAACTGTCTGCCGCCGGGTTCTTCCAGCAATCGCCCACTTCGCTCTTGGTCGGCTTCTTCCAAGGCAAGCCGCTTTGGTATCACGGCGCGGGCGGTCTGCTTCTCACTGCTGGCGCACGGTCGGGCAAGCTGCGCGATATCCTCGCTTACAATCTCTGCGCTGGAATCTTCTCGGGCGGCTCGTTGCTGGCGCTCGATATGAAGGGCGAACTCGCCGCAATCTCTCAGGATCAAACCCCGGACGGAAAATTCTGCGCTTATTGGAATCCGCTCGGCCTGCATGGCCTCCCGCAGAACAGGCTGAATCCTGTCTCGTACATCCGGCAAGGCTCGGCCACGCTTGTGTCGGACGTGAAAGTCTTCACCGAAAACATGATCCCGCATTCTGGGTCGGCCAACGGCAAGTATTTCGAGGCGCGGGCACGGGATATCGTCGAAGCCCTGATCCTGACGCTCGTTGAGCAACATGGCGCTCTGACGCTGCCTGATCTGTACCGCGTCGTGAACCTCATCCCCGGCAATGGCGAAGAATGGCTGGACTTCGCTTACTCCATGCATACGTCCGCATTCCCTCTGGCGCGGCGCGTCGAGGAAGAAATCAACCAGTCGCGTAAGGACACATCCTCAGGCGGTTTCCAAGGCATTCTGGGCGAAGTGTTCAAGGGCTTCTCGTGCCTCTCGGACCCGGTGCTGCTGGAATCCGTCTCGCCGCCCTTTGACTTCGATTGTTCGGCGCTCACCGATTCCGGCCAACGCTGGCAGGTCTATCTCATGCCACCTGCCGAGTTCGTCGATGCCTGGGCTCCCGTCATCAAGGCAATCTTCGTTTCCGCCATGATCTACAAATCCCGCGCCCCAAGCGCTCCGCAGCAGACTTGGATTCTGGATGAATGTGCGCAGCTTAATAACTTCCCGCTCGTCGTGAAGCTCTTCACCTACGGGGCGGGCATCGGCATCCGCCCGTGGGCGGTGTTTCAGTCCACGGACCAGATGAATGCACTCGGCCCAAACGCCAAGAACGTCATTATGTCGTCAGCGGCCCTGCAAATCTACTTCGCGCTCCGGGAAATCTCATCCGCCAAAGATGTGTCCACCATGCTCGGAACGCAGACGCTCGAATTTAACGACGCGCTGCAACAGGGCCAGAGCCGTCTGGCCAAGGGCCGCATCCTGCAATCGCTGCTGACGGGCGAAGACCCGCTCGCCGCCGGAATCGCCTTCAATCACTTCAAACACGCGGAAACGCATCGCTCCAAGCAATCGCGTCCGCTGCAAACACCGGACGAAGTGCTGAACGCGCGGCCCGACAGCGCCTTCATCTTCACCGATACCGTGCAGCATCCGATCCTTGCGCAGCGCCAAGCCTATTACGCGCAAGCCTTCATGGCAGGACGCTTTCATCCAAACCCGTATCACCCTCCCGTAACCCAAGTGCGCGTTACACTCGGCTTCGGACGATCAGGCTGGCTCAATGTCAGACGGGAAGCCGTGCCGCGCCGCTTCGCGCACTTTCCGCAGTATGCGGGCGGCTCATGGTCAATCGTCCGGTGACGGAAGGACGAGTCGATGGCGAAGGATACAGGCATTGGAAGCTACAGCTACGCCAACCGCGCGGACCTGCCGGGTGGTGAGCCGCGCTTCTATGCCAACGCCCCGAAAACGCGCGAAGCCTTCGACAACGCCCGTGATCCGCTGATTGCCGAACAGAAGCGCGATCTGGAAAAGAGCGAAGCGCAGCGCCGCTTTGAACAGAGCCGCCGCACCGACAGCGGCTCGGATATGATCCGCCGCGATCAGCCGAAACCTGTCTTAAAGCCTTCGCCCGCGCTCTCGATGGGGCCGGACCGCGCCGCCTTCAACCGCGCGTGGTCGGACGAACACCGCGCCGCGCGCAAGAAGGAGAAAGACCCGCTGCCGGAAACGTCCGCCTACACGCCGCCGCTGCAACAGGTGCGCGTCACCTTCGCCTTCCGCGAAATCGAAACCCGCGAAACCTTCATCGAAAGCCGACGCGAAGCCGGCCGAGCCAAGCGCACACGCGGAACGCAATCCCACTAGCAAAAGGAGAAGACCATGAACGACCGCACCCATGATCCCGGCAACGCCGGACAACAGCAACAGCCGGACACCAACGGCCCCGCCGATGTTCTGCGCGATGGCAACATCAAAGCGACCATCTGGAAGAACGAGCGCGAGAACGGCCCCGCGTACAACACCACCTTCGCCCGCACATGGCAGGATGAAAGCGGTGCATACAGGGATAGTCACTCCTTCTCGGGCACTGAACTGCTGCGCGTCTCCGAACTCGCGCGCGGCGCTTACGCCCGCACGAACGAGCTTCGTCAAGAACATAGGCAGGAGCTTGAAGTCGAAATCGCCCGCGATGACGACGACGCGCCACCGCAAGATCAGCGCGAGAATTTCAAGGCCAAGCGCGGGTCACAAGACCAACAGAACCGAAGTCAAACCGTGGGCCGTCGAAAGTAACGATCCGTACTAGGAATATTTTCTTGCAATCAGGGAAATGTTCTGGTATTGTTCTCATTAGAAATCGGCGGCCCCATTTTGCGTTTTGAGCGCACTGGGGCCGCCTTTTTTTTCACCACAACATGAAAGGAAGAAACCGACGATGAAGACTCATCCATCGACTGCCAGCCCCAAAAACAAGCCCATCGAAGTCATCCGGGACGGTGTGCTGAAAGCCACCATCTGGGAAAATGAAGGCGAGAACGGCGTGATCTACTCCACCACGCTCGCGCGGACCTACCACGCGAACGATGGCTCACTGAAAGACGCGCACAGCTTCTCCGGCAGCGAATTGCTGCGTATCGCCGAACTGGCCCGCCAAGCTTATGCGACCGTGAACGCGCATCGCCGCGACCACGCGCCGGAGCCTGAACCTCAACATGAAGCGAGCCTCACCGATGCGTACCACAACGCGCTCTAACCCTTTCAACGCGCGCCCGGACGGTTCCGGGCGTGCGCCACCCGAACCGCACGGACAACCGCCATGAAAGAAATCAAGACACAAATCCACGAAAGAGACCCGACGCCAACGCTGGCCATTCAATTCGATGCGCAGGCATTTGCGCACTTCCTCGATGAAAGCGATCTGACACACGATCAGAAGCTCGAATACATCCAGACCCTCTGGGGCATCGTGCTGCAATTCATCGACATGGGCTTTGGCATTCACCCCATCCAGCAAGCCTGTGGACAGTTTGATGAGGCTGCCGTTCTTTGCGGCGATGCCGATTCGGATGCGCTAGACTCTCCCCATCCAGAATTTTGCAAAGACTTCGAACGCGCGGGACTATCTCCGTGCCCGAAACGGATTCAACACATGCAGGGAGGGGACACGCCATGACTGCTCAAGCCACTAAACCAAAATCCAACACCGCCACCGCCGTCATTTACGCTCGCGTCTCCAGCGTCGCGCAAATGCAGAAAGGCCACGGGCTCGGCTCGCAGGAAACCCGCTGCCGGGAGTTTGCGCGCATGAAGGGCTATGAGGTCGCGCACGTCTTCTGTGATGAAGCCGTGTCCGGCGGCCTGATCGACCGCCCCGGTATGCTCGCCATGCTCAAATACCTCAAAGCCAATCGCAGCAAAGAGCATGTCGTCCTGATCGACGATATCTCGCGCCTCGCGCGGGATATGAAAGCCCATCTCGATCTGCGCGATGCGATTGCGGCGGCGGGTGCGCGTCTCGAAAGTCCGTCCATTGAGTTCGGGGAAGATTCCGACTCCATCCTCGTTGAAAACCTGCTGGCCTCCGTCTCGCAGCATCAGCGCCAGAAGAATGCGGAGCAAACCCGCAACAGGATGCGCGCCCGGATTCAGAACGGCTACTGGCCCTTCATCTCCTGCATCGGCTTCAAGCATGTCCACTCGCCCGGACAGGGCAAGGTGCTGGTGCGCGATGAACCGCTGGCCTCGATCATCCAAGAGGGTCTGGAAGGCTACGCCTCAGGCCGCTTTGAAACCCAAGCCGAAGTGAAGCGCTTTTTTGAGAGCTTTCCAGTCTTCCCGAAGGACCGCTACGGCGTGGTGCGCAATCAGTTCGTGACCGACACCCTGACCAAGACGCTCTATGCCGGATATGTCGAAGCGCCCGATTGGGGCGTAAGCCTTCGCAAGGGTCAGCATGAAGGGCTGATTAGTTTTGAGACCTTCGAGCGCATCCAGAAGCGCCTGAAGGAAGGCGCGCGGGCTCCGGCGCGGCCCGATCTCAATGCGGACTTCCCGCTGCGCGGCGCGATCACCTGCGCTTGCTGCGAGCGGCCTTTGACCGCCTCATGGTCCAAAAGCAAGACGGGCGCGCGGCATCCTTACTATTCCTGCTTCAACCGGGCCTGCTCGGAAAAGGGCAAGTCGATCCGGCGGGATCAGATTGAAGGCGACTTTGCGGCGCTTCTGGAAAGCCTGACGCCTGCGCCGTCGCTGTTCGATCTGGTCCGGGCGCTGGTCAAGCATGGATGGGATCAGCGGCTTGCCCAAGCCCATGCCTTCGCCAAGACGTTCGCCAAGGACATTCAGGGCATCGAGAAGCAGATAGACTCGCTTCTGGAGCGCATCGTCGAAGCGTCGAACCCGACCGTCATCACGGCCTATGAGAACAAGATCGCCAAGCTCGAACGCGAAAAGCTGGTGCTCGAAGAAAAGCGGGTTTCCAGCGGCCTTGTGCGCGGCACGTTCGAGGAGATGTTCGAACTCGCCATGTCGTTCTTCGCAAACCCTTCAAAACTCTGGGTTTCCGGGTCGCACATGCACCGCAGACTGGTCCTGAAACTGACCTTTGCGGACCGTCTTCAATATTGCCGGAAATCGGGGTTTCGAACCCCGGAAATGGCCTTGCCCTTCAAGGCTCTGGCGTCTTTTCGGGAAGGGCAAAGCAGAATGGCGGAGAGAGGGGGATTCGAACAGAAATGGCAGTCGCGAATCTCTGTGTATTACCAATGACTTAAAGTGAAAGGCTTTTTTCGCCAACTGATTTTGTATCCCACTGGATTGCCATTTTTGTGTCCCACATTCTCGTTCCTAATCTCTGATTTCACGCGCGATCTCGATGGCGCGATCCAGCCGCGTCGCGCTGGTTCTTGCAGCGTCTAACTCGTCTTCAAGTCGCTCGAAGATCGGCAAGTACGTCTCCCCGTAGCGCGCCACGATCCGGGCCGCCAGAACCAATGTGGTCTCGATATCCTTCTCATTGACGCTCATGGCTGCCTACTCCAAGTGTTGCAGATCATCGCTGTCCGCGAAACTTCCTGTGGATTGTTGCGCGTCCTCGACGCGGCGATAGTTCATCGGATCGCGTATCCAGTCATGGATGTCTTTGAGGTAGAACGCCTTTCGCATCGAGCGCTTCTTGCCGGAGAGCTTGTGCGGCTTGGGAAACGTCCCGTTGTGAATGCGCCGGTCGATCTCCTGCCGGGATATCCCACAGAGGCGCGAGGCCAGCTTTATGGAGATCAGCGCGTTCGTCTGGATCATGAGCGCCGCCGTTACCTGCGCTTCGAACGTCGGCCGGATACTCATTGTGAAATCCGTCATGTCTGCACCGTTCAATCCTTGCGGAACGACTGCATCTGCGGAGCGTGTTTGTGGGCCGTTCCTTCTTTTGGTTGTGGCTCCTATTTTCATTACAACCCAGAATCGTTTAAGACTTCGTTAACGACTGCGCGGAAAGCCGCTATGGCTGCGGCTTTTCATCGCTGCATCTGCGAAGACACTGTGAGGTTGTGACCCCAGTGAAGTTCGTGCCACAGACACTTTTTCTGTGCCACGAGGACGGCGTTCGTCCCGACTGTCAACACGGCGCTGCGGTCGATAGAATCGAAGCATTGTCTCGGCCAATTAGGAACCGCAATGGTAGCTTCCGATCCATCGGGAACAATCCGCGCGATCTTCCGAACGCTTCCCGGCGGCACGCTGCGCCTGCGAAAACCGCCGACCGCGAAGATCGACCCAAAGGTCTTGCGAGTGGTCTTCTCACCGGCGCAGTCGCTCAAGGGCATCGTTCCCGAGACCGCCGCGCCGTCCAGGCCGGCGGCTAAACGCGGAACCCTGCGCACCGTCCGGCACCCTCCTCACAAGAAGTGACGCAGCGCCGCTAATCCACTCGGTCGAGCGGATGGCGTTCGAGCGTATCGAGGAGAATGCTCCAGGCCAGCCGCGCAACCTCCTTCGTACGCGGATAGGTGAAGAAGTCCTTGTCGCGTGTGAGTCTGAGGCCGCGCGCTTCGATAGCGGCACAGACAAACACCGCGCGCGCGACTTCTCGGTGAAACTGATCCCCTGAGAATCCGCGTGTCACCTCTGACCTGTTCTTCAATAGCATGATGAGAACATTGCGCTGAAACGCATCCGGCTTGCCGCGTTCGAGCGGCACGCTCCGTAGAAACGCTTCCACGAAATCATAAGAGTCCGTCAATTCGGTGGCAGGGCCGTAAAGATAGGCGAAGAGCCCGCCCAGAAGCGTCTTGTCGGCAAAGCGCGGATCGCTGGCGACGACGACATGCTCCCAGAGGAAGTCGCCGATGGCGTCGAAATAGAGGCTGATGGACTGGCGCGAGAGCTTGCTGCCGTCCACTCCGGCCAGAAGCATCTCCGCGCAGGCGTGGCGGCTCATTCCGGCCGTGACTTCCAGGAAATAGAAATACGAGACCTTCTCGAACTGCTCTTTGGTCAGTTTCGAGCGGCGGCAATAGGGATTCTTGGCCTCCCAGAGGGTTCTCGGCATGGCGGGATCGCGGGTCCGGGGCGATTGCTGGCACTCGAAGCGTAAACAGGAACGTCCAACTTAACCAGAATTCCCTGATGCGCTGGCGCGGGTTCGCTACGCCTCTTACGCTTCAATCAAGCTTTGCGCAAAGCCTCCGGGCGGTCCCGGAATCTGATTCCAGGACCGCTCCACGATCAACGTGACGCGCCCGGTTGCCGGGCGCAAGGAGGCGTCCCATGTCGTCCGAGTACGAAGAGAACTTCACGAGCTGGCATCCGCCCAAGGGGGCCGGACCGGAGGCCGCCCCGCTGGAGCCGGCCGACCGTCTCTGGGTGATCGGCAAGCTGATCGCGCTGTTCGTCGCCGAAGCGTTCAACTGGCTGCTCCATACAGCGAACTACTCGCTGGTCAACACCGTCGGCTCCGATGTGTTCCTCGTGGACGCGCTCGGGCTTCCGGCCTGGGGTCTGTTCGAGAACCTCACCGTTTCGACCCTCATTAACGGCGTTCTGGGTCTCGCGGCCGTCGCCACGCCGGTCTTTCTGTTCGGACAACTCATCGAACGTCACCGGGAGATGTTCGATAACCCGCGCAGCTTCTTCGCGGGCGCGCTTAGCAAGATCGTCACCGGCTTGCTGCTTCTTCTCTATGCCTTCGTGATCGTTACGGAGTTCTCGGCGCTCTACTTGCGCGTCCAGGCCGAGAGCGCCCCCTCGCCGATCCCGGCGCTGGCCGGACACGCGGCGGGCTTCTGGCCGATGCTGCTGATGTGCGTGGCGCTGATCCTGATCAATGCCGCGATGGGATTGGCCACCGCCCATATCCTGCGGGCCGCCAAGCGCGCCCTCGGCCGTTCAGCCGCAAGGAGCGTGTCATGAAAGCACTCCTTCTTTCGCTGCTCGTTGCGCTGTCAACGCAAACCCAAGCGCAAGAACGCATCGCCGTCGAGCTGCTGATCGACGATTCCGGCGTTCTGCTCGATGCGCAGGAGGCGCAATCCCACACGCTTCTGCTGCTCTCGCATGTGAAGGCACTTGCCACCAAGCGTTCAGGTGCGAACGCGAAGGTCGAAGTGATCTCGACCTCTTACGGCCGCACGGTCTGGAGCGGCACGCCGCTCTCCATCCGGCGCGATCCCGCCCGCGCGCAGGAGCTGGTCGATGCGGTAGCCGCCGATCCGGGAAGCTGCAACAACCTGCCGGGTGCGTTCGCCGAGCTGCGGAGCAATCTCGCGCAGCTTGAGCGCGAGGGCGTGGAGACGGTGCATATCATCGTATTCAGCTCTCTGGTCCACACACCGCGCCCGTGCGATCAGGTGCGTAACATCACGCTGCCGCAACTGCCGCCCGCCGAAGGCGACATCGCCGGCGCGCTTGCCAGTTCCCCGAATGTCCGGTCGGTCTCCTTCTATTGGGTGTCGCCGCATCAGCGGATCGTCTGGGAACAGTACCTGAGCCCCGCCTTCACCGCGCTCCGCGATGGCGGGGCGCGCGTGTCGTTCTTCGATGTCGAGCGCAGCAAGGCCGCCTTGCGCGTCTCGCCATTCAGCGTCTCCCCCCTGGCGGAGGCCACGCCATGAACCTCCAACCCTTCGCGCATACGGCTGTATGTCTTCTGCTGGTTGCGTTCGCCGCGCAAGCGCAGGCGCAACGCTTCACTATTCTCACGCCGGACACGGACTCGCGCGGCACGTTCGAGGTCGCCGATCCCGACCGTCTCGTCCGCACGCTCGGCAAGCCGGAGATCCAGTTCGATCTCGCGGCGAGCCACGACACGCTGCTGGACCTGCGTATCCGCCGCGCCGGCCTGAAGCTTCCCAACGGCAAGACCGCAACGGCCTTCGCCGGAGACAAAGAGGCGAACCTCGTCATCGTCGCGGGCGCGCCGGTCGCGCACATCTCCATCGCGGGCGTGACGCCATTGCCGGGCGCGGCACGCAGCGAACGCGAAGCGCTGGTGCTCTTCCGGGCAGCGGATGGCACCTTGCTCGCGCCGGCAGCGGATGAAGTCGCGGTGTTCGATACCGGCTTCAACCGCTTGCCGTTTGCGTACAGCCCGGCGGCGATCCCGACGCGCACGCTGCTCCCGGTCACGCTACTGCTCGATATGTCCGGCTCGATGGCGGGGCATATGAAGGATGTAGTGAACGCGGCCACCAGCTTCATGGCGAGCCTGCCGCTCACCGCGCGCTGCCGGATCGTGCTGTTCAATGACCGGATTGAGGAGTTCGGCCCGCAGCCGCCGAACGCTCAGGTCTGTGCGACGGCGGGCTTCGCGTTCTGGAAGCCCATGCCCGAACCCTCGGGCGGCACGGCGCTGCTGGCGGCCCTTAATCACGGCTTGCGCTCGCCGCCTGAAACTATGGGGCCGCGCCTGCAACCGATCACGCTGGTGATCACCGACGGCGTGGATACGGGCGCGGCTGATCCGGCGGCAGAACTCCGCCGCCTCGCCGCGCTTAAAGCGGCTTCCGGCGGAAAGCTCTTCGTCTTCTGGGCCGGAGCGAGCGACCCGGCGCTGCTCGCAAACATCGCCGATCTCCAGATTGCAGCCGGCAGCGATGTGAAGGGCGAGCTGGAGCGGTTCTTCCGGTCGCTCGGCGTCTCGCTTTCCGGCTTGCAAGCCCTGCGCGTGGGAGGACCCTGACCATGCGCCGCCAGCCACGCTCCAATCCCCTGGCCGCGTTCATCGTCGCGCTCGCCTTCATGGCAGGCGGGCTGTTCCTGTGCGTGCAACCCGGCTGGTTCGTCTGGGGCGTCGCCCTCATGGCGCTCGGCCTGGCGCTCGCGACACGCAGCCTTTATCTGCATCTGATGCGCGGGCTGGAGACCGCCACGCAGATTAACTTGCTACATGAAAGCCGCATCGTCTCTGGGGATTACGGAAACGCGCGCCTCGCCATTCTGCAGGACGGGTTCGTGCGGGCGATGGTAGACGCGCGGCGCGGCCTCTTCATCGGCACGCTCGAAGGGAAGAAGCTCTTCTACGATCCTTATCGCACCGGCAACGGCCACATGCTGGCCTACGCTCCGGCCCGCACAGGGAAAACCACTTCGCTCGTCATCCCGGCGCTGCTGCACTGGAGTTCGGGCAGCGTCATCGTCACCGATGTCAAAGGCGAGCTGACGGAGCTGACGGCCGCATGGCGCAGGAAGGACGGTCAACGCACGTTGATCCTCAATCCATTCGGGGCGCGCGGGATTCCCGGCCTGCGGTTCAATCCGCTGCAAGTCCTCGTCACCGACATGATGAAGAATGGCGGGCGCGAGGTGCATGCGCTCGCCAAACTGGTTGCCTTGCAGCTCATCCCCGAGCGCGGGCATGACGCGGGGGACGGCATCTTCTTCCGCAATGGCGGGCGGCGGCTGCTTGTTACCTTCATGCTCTATCTCGCGGCCTTCGAGCCGAAGCGCTGCACGCTCCCCGGCCTGCGTTCCGCCGTCTGGTCGAGTGAGGCCGAGAAATTCGCCATCGCCGCGAAGATGCAGGGATCAAACCTCTTCGCGGGTCTGCTGCGCGAATATGGAAACGCGCTCGCCGACGGGCTGGAGCCCGAATACGTGAAGACCTTCGGCGCGTTCCGCGACAACGCGATGAACGCGCTCGAACTCTACGAGGCCCATACCGACTTCGGGCGGTCGCTGATGGAGAGCGACTTCTCGTTTGCCGATGTACTCGACGGGCGGACCACGCTCTATCTGATCCTCCCCGAATCCAAGCTCGAAACCCACGGCCCGTGGATGGGGTTGATCGTCACGCTGCTTCTGGAAACAGTCGCGGCCTCAACGACCATGCACGAGCGCCGCACGCGGCTGCTGTTCCTCTTGGAGGAAATGGGCAATCTCGGACGCCTGCCCAATCTCGGCAAGGCGCTCTCCCTGCTCCCCGGCAAGGGCGTGCGGTGCTGGATGATCTTCCAGAGCCGCCGCCAGTCGCTCGATATCTACGGCCCTAACATCGCCGGGCTGATCGAGGAGCAATCGAGCGTTATTCAAGCCTGGAGCATTCGCGGTTTGGAGGACCGCAAGGCGTGGAGCGCGCGCATCGGCAATGCAACCCGCAAGGGGCGCAGCGTCGCGCGCGAAGCCGAGAATTTGTTCGCGCCGTGGCGGCTTTCGGTCGGCGAACGCGGCTTCCCGGTGCTGAGCCCCGATGAGATCGGGCGTCTGCCTGAGCATGAGCAGCTCATTGCCGTCGCTGGGCAGCCCGTCATCCGCGCCAAGAAATTGCCGTACTTCGCCGATCCGGTGCTCGCCCGCCGGGCCGCGAAAGAAAAGATCCTGACGGCCGCGCCGCGCGACGCGGCGGCAAGGGCCGGGTAAGGATGGGCGGCATGGGCAGCGCTGCGCACTCCCTGATTCATGCGAACGCCGCAGCCAGAGCCGCTTTGCACAGAGTCTCTTTACCGTTCGTTAAAGCGCCGCGTGGCACGCTCAAAGGAGAGCGCCATGCGGCGTGACCCCGCAGAAATGGCGCGTTTGCAGCGGTTGAAGACTCCTCCGAAAGAGAGTCACAATCGGACCGGATCGCCGCCCAAGGATTCTTTGCCAGAGGAGCTCGCGGCGCTGGTCAAGGCCCTCGCGCGCGCAGCGGCGGAAGAGGATTTCCGGGCGGAACGCGAACAGAAACGAAGAACGCAATGATGAAGGCAGCGAAGATGATGAAAGGCCAGCGTGTCGCGCTCTATGCGCGTTACAGCAGCGATCTGCAAAGCGATCACTCGATTGAAGATCAGTTGCGCCTCTGCACGGAACGCGCGAAGGAAGAAGGCTGGCAGATTGTCGAATGCTACAGCGACGCCGGATTGTCCGGCGCCTCGTTGATGCGTCCCGGCATCCAGGCACTCATTCGTGATGCGCTCTCCGGGCAGTTTGATATCGTCCTCGCGGAAGCTCTGGATCGCCTGAGCCGCGATCAGGAAGACATCGCGGGCGTCTATAAGCGCATGCAGTTCGCAGGCGTGGACATGGTCACGCTCTCCGAAGGTGAAATCTCAACCCTTCACATCGGCCTCAAGGGCACGATGAACGCGATGTTCCTGAAAGACCTCGCCGACAAGACACGCCGGGGTTTGCGCGGGCGGGTCGAGCACGGCAAGTCCGGCGGCGGGATTGCTTACGGCTATGACGTGGTGAAGCGCTTCGATGCGCAAGGGCAAGCCCTGCGCGGGGATCGCACCATCAACGCGGCGCAGGCCGCCGTGGTGGTGCGTATCTTCGAGGATTACGCGCAGAAGAACCTCTCGCCGAAAGCGATTGCCGCCCAGCTCAACCGCGAGGGCATCAAGTGCCCCTCGGGTAAGGCGTGGGGCCAGAGCACGATTAACGGCAATCGCCGCCGGGGAACCGGAATCCTCAATAACGAGCTTTATGTCGGGCAGCTCGTCTGGAACCGGCAGCGTTTCATTAAGGACCCGGCGACGGGCCGCCGGGTGACCCGTCTCAATGACGAGTCCGCGCTGATCCGCCAGGAGCTTCCCGAGCTGCGGATCATCCCGCAGGAATTGTGGGACGCCGCGAAGGCCCGGCAGAAGGCGCTCGACGCCAAGGCTCCGGGCCTCTGGGCAAGAAACCGTCCCCGTTACCTCCTGTCCGGCCTCGTCAAGTGCGGGGTCTGCGGCGGGGGCTACGCCAAGATCAACTCGACCCATTACGGCTGCGCCGCCTCCAAGAACAAGGGCGAGGCGGTCTGCGGCAATCGCAAGACGATTGCGCGGGAGGTTCTGGAAGCCAAGGTCCTCTCGGCCCTCCAGACCCACCTGATGCGGGACGATCTGGTCGAGCTGTTCTGCAAGGAATACACGGCCCACCTGAACCGCCTCCGGGCGGCGCAGGACGGCGCGCTGGCCGAGACTCGCACCGAGCGGGACCGCCTCCAGAAGGCCCGTGCGAACGTCCTGCAAGCGATCCGGGACGGGATCGCCGCCAACCTCGTGAAGGACGAGCTGGAACGCATCGCGGCCGACCTGGAGAAGGTGGAGACAATCATTGCACAGGGCAGCGATCAGCCCCGGCCGCTCCTGCATCCTTCGATGGCGCGCCGCTACCGGGAGCAGATTGCGGGTCTACGGGAGGCGCTGAGCCGGTCCGGGGGAGCCGGAGAACCGGCGGAGCATCTGCGGGGGCTGATCGAGAAAATCGTCCTCACGCCGTGGTCCCACTTGGGGGTTCCGGGGCGGGACGAATTGAAGATCGACTTGTTTGGCGATCTGGCCGGAATCCTTGATCTGGCCGCCGGAGCAGAGGCGGCCAGGAAGGATAGGCATGTGTCTGACCGTTATCGGCAAGCTGTCAATGACAACTGCGTCTTAACGACCAAGACGGCGTTGGTAGCGGGGGCTCCCTACCAACGCTATCTACGGCTCTTCCAAGCGTTCGATATCGCTGCCGGCCCTGCCGCCCTTTGTACTTCAAGCGCGGTACTGTCCAACTCGGAGGGAGTTCGCGCTTCCAGAGCCGCGCATTCTACGGGCGTAACCCCGCGCACCGCAACCCAAAACGGGGGCGGCCATGCCTGAACGCGAGCGCCCACCCACCGGAGGCACGCCAGACAAGCGCCGACATGGCGCGCCCTTCTCGCTGCGGCTCACCCCGGACGAACGCAAAGCGCTCGACGAACTCGCCGACGGCCAGCCGCTCGGCTCTTATATAAAGGATGCGCTCCTAGACCGTGAGGTCCGGCCCCGGACGCGCGGAGCCAAGCCCGTCAAGGACCGGGCGGCGCTCGCCAAGCTGCTCGGTCTGCTCGGCCAGTCCCGGCTGTCCCAGAACGTAAACCAGCTCGCCAAGGCCGCCAACACCGGCTCCCTCCCGCTGAACGAGGAAGTCCACCGGGCGCTGCTGGAATCCTGCGGGGCCATCCAGTCCATGCGCGATCTGCTCCTGACCGCGCTCGGGCTCACGCCCGGCGGCACGAAGGAGGATGGATGATTCTGAAAGGGAACCAGCGCGGCGGCGGGCGGCAGATGGCCGCGCATCTCCTGAACGGGATGCAGAACGAGCACGTGACCGTCCATCAGGTCCGGGGGTTTCTCGCCACGACGGTCAAGGGCGCGCTCGAAGAAGCCTATGCCCTGGCACGAGGAACCCAGTGCCAGAAATATATGTACTCGCTCTCGCTGAACCCGCCCAAGGATGCGAGCGTCCCCATCGAAGCATTCGAGAAGGCGCTTAAAGCCATCGAGGACAAGCTCGGCCTGACCGACCAGCCGCGCGTGGTCGTCTTCCACGAGAAGGAAGGCCGCCGCCATGCCCATTGCGTCTGGAGCCGGATCAAGGTGGATGAGATGAAGGCCATGAACATCGCGCATGACTGGCCGAAGCTCCAGGCGATCTCGCGCGCACTCTTCATCGAGCATGGCTGGACGATGCCGCGCGGGTTGATCGACAAGGCGCACCGCAATCCGCTGACCTATACGCGGCAAGAATGGCAGCAAGCCGCGCGCACCGGGCGCAGCGCGGCGGCGATCAAAGCCTGCTTGCAGGAGTGCTGGGCGGCGGCGGACAGTGCCAAAGCCTTCGCCGCCGTTCTGCAAGAGCGCGGCTTCCTGCTGGCGCAGGGCGACCGGCGCGGCTTCGTGGCGGTCGATGTTTATGGGGACGTGTTCTCGCTGACCCGCCAACTCGGCCTCAAGGGCAAAGACCTCGCCAAACGCCTCGGCTCGCCCGACGCGCTTCCGACCGTCGAGCAAGCCAAAGCGAAGCTGGGCGAGTCCGTCCGCGCCATCTTTGAAACCTACCGCGCCGAATTGCAAACGACGCAGAAACAGGAGCTGCGCCCGCTGCTGCGAATCAAGAAGACGATGACCGAACAGCACCGCAAGGACCGCGCGGCGCAGAAAGCCTTTCTGGAGAAGCGATGGAATACCGAGCAAGCGGTGCGCGCGTCGCGCGTTCGCAAGGGCTTCAAGGGCCTCTGGGATAAGCTCACCTTCAAATACTGGAACATCCGCAAGGTCAATGAAAAGGAAGCATGGCAATGCCATGTCCGCGACCGTGAGGAACGGCAGGAGCTGATCGAGCTTCAGCTTGAGCAGCGGCAGAACCTCCAGGCGCAGTTCGATACGATACGAAAACGGCACGAAGAGGAAGCGCAGAAGCTCATGGCCGACATGGCGAAGATGGCGATGCCGGAGCGTGAACGTGACGCGGTGCCGGAGGTGTTTCGCGGCAAGGCCAAGGAGGCCGATCTGGGGATCGGATCGCGCGTTCCGCGCGGATCAACGCCGCGCCGACCCGGACGCGGTAAAGATATGGGGCATGAACCCGATGCGTAGCGCGGATTGGAATGCAGAGCGGACCATCGACGATCTGGAAACGCTGCTTCTGGCGCTCAGGATGCACCCGATGTTCTATCGGCAGCCCTTCAAAATTCTCCGGCACAATCTGCGGGAGATGAAAACAGACGGGCTAGGCCCGGACGTTATCGCGCTCAAGGAACGGTTCGCCGCGATGCCGGACGATCAACTGTTCGCCGCATGGGGCGCGCTCCACAATCCATTCCGCCTCGAAGGCCGGACGCTGAACTGAGCGGAATCGTCTCTTAAGCCGCGATCAGCAAGCCGCCTCCCAATAGCGTGTCGGGATCAAGGCCCGTCACCCCTGTAATGGAGGCAACGGTCACGGCGCTGTGGGTCGTACCCGCGCCGTCGCGGTCAATCGCCATTTCGGAGTTCGCGCCAACGGTTGTGAAGATCACAAAATCGTTGATGTCGCTGGTCCCCGGAACGTAGCCATCGAGAAGATCGGCAATGTCGATCTTGTCGCTCTGCGCCGTAGAGAAATCGGCAATCGTATCGACAGCCGAGAACGCGGATGCCGCTTCGAAGAGGAACGTGTCGGCGTTTGCGTCACCGTACATCGTATCCGCGCCCGCGCCGCCTATCAGCGTGTCATTGCCAGAGCCCCCGTTGAGCACATCGTTTCCGGCTCCGCCTGCAATCACGTTCGCGTCTGAGTCGCCCGTCAACGTATCCGCGTAGTCCGATCCGGTCAGGTTCTCGACGTTCGAGATCGTATCGGTTCCAGCGCCGCCGGTATTCTGGGCGCTGGTAACGGCTAGGCTGACGGTGACGCCGGACGTGGCAGAGGCGTAGGTAACAGTGTCCATATCCGAATCGCCGTTGATCGTGTCGTCGCCCGCGCCGCCGTCGAGCGTGTCATCGCCCCGGCCGCCGGAGAGATTATCATTACCGTCGCCCCCGGAGAGAACGTCATTCCCCGTGACCGATGAGCTGCCGAACGTATCGTCTCCGCGAAGCGTATCGTTGCCTGATCCGCCGTAAAGCTGATCGTCGCCCCAATACCCGTAAAGCTGGTCGTCGCCATCCTCACCGTGCAGGATGTCGTTCCCCGTATCGTCGAAGATGTAATCATCGCCCGCCCCGCCATACGAAACGTCGTCGCCGGTGCCGGCATAAATGTCGTCGGCCCCGCCGTGTCCGTAGATCACGTCGTCCGTGGACAGGTCGCCTGTCTCTAGGCCGTCGATCCGGTCGTTGCCTTCGGAGCCGTGCGAGTCGATCTCCAGACTGGCGACGCTAATGACGGTGCCGCTATTGAGCTTCAAATTCTCAATCTTGTAGCCGCCGCCGTCGAATTGGCGTTCGACGGTCAACGAGTTTCCGTCAGTATCGGTAATCACGAGGAAGTTCCGGGTCGATGCGCTCGTGCCCGTGTCTTTCTTGATGACCGAGATATTCGACAGGCTCAGGCCCGCCGCGAAGAGAACCGTGTCCGTACCGGCATACTCAAGAACTGTGTCGTTGCCTTTGCCGAAAAGATAGATGTCGTCATTGTTCGACAGCCCATAGCCAGAGGTGTCGAACGTATCGCTCCCGTTCGTTCCGACCGTGATGAAACTGTGCGTCAGAAGATTGATAGATGCATCGACGCCGTTGGCAAAGGTAATCTGATCAAGGGCTTTGTTCGTTCCCTGGAAGTGATCGTCAACGTGAACCTGTCCGAGGCCGGTGATGATGATCTTCAACTCCTTGTCGTTCCCGGAGCCGTCCGCCTCTCGAAGCAATATCACGTCACTGGCAGAAAACGCTTCGGGAATGACGAGAGTTTCGCTAGCGCTGGACGCAAGAATCGTATCGAACCCTTCACTGGCAATGATCGTGTCATTGCCATCGTCCGGCGTGATCGTATCGTTGCCGGCCCCGCCGTCGATAACATCATCTCCAGTGCCGCCGTAAATCGTATCGTTGCCATCCATGCCGTAGATGATGTCGTCGTCACCGCCGCCGTACGCGATGCCCATGATCGTGTCGTTACCGCCCGTGCCGTACTGTGCAATGCTATTGATCGTGCTGAGCGATAGCGTCGAGGTATCGTAGAACTCGATAGTCTCGATGAAATACGGATTGTTCTGGAACTGCTCCTTGATCTCGATGCTGCCGAGATCGCCAACCGTAATAATTAGATTGTAAGTGTCCGAGACAGCGAGATGCAGGTCTCCCAGGGCGATGCCGCTCGGAAGACGAATGACATCCGTTCCATGAATGTCTTCATAGAAATCATCGCCGGAGGTATAGATATAAATATCATCACCCTGGCCGCCATTTACGAAATCGTCTCCGGCTCCACCAATGTATGTCGCGTCATCGTCGGACGTAACCGGACCGCTCGTGTTTCCGATCAAGGTATCGTTTCCGCCCTTGCCGTCGATCACATCGTTGCCCGTATAGCCGAAGATGATGTTATCGCCGGACGTTCCGTCGATCACATCATCATCGGTCGTTCCATAAATAGTGGATGGCTGATACTCGAAGGCCGCGAGGTCTTTGATGTCGCTCCAGGACAGGCCAGGATCGGAGTCGTAAATGGCCGCATCCATCCAACCGTTCTCGGTGGAAGAAAAATTCTCAAATCCCTTTACGGTGTCCAAGAACTTGGCGACGGCCAGCCAATAGGCTTCGGCATCGACGCCGGAGGCGGTTGCAAACGCAATCAGGGAATCAATACCCGCCTCGGAGAGCGTGAGATCACCGTCAATCTCTCCCGTGAAGGCATCATAGACCGGAGGCTCGTCGAACAAGACGCCTGCGCCAACCTGAATCAGAAGCTGCGCGGACAGATTCTGATAGGCGATCTCGAACGATTCGGCAAGCGCGCGACCTGAACCACCTGGCACCCGTCCGCCCGTACCGTCGGGATTGTAGCGCGTGGATTCGGACATTACGCCGAACAGTTTCTCCAGAAACTGAACTTCCTCCGCGTAGGCTACTTGTCCTGCATACGGACCTTCTGTGAAATTCTGCCCTTCCTCAGTGACCTTCGCCCAGCGGAACAGAATTTCTTCGATATCCGCCCTCAACGCAGCCTCATCAGCGAACGCCGCAAGAGAAAACTCGTTGGCAAATTCATCCACCAGCTCCAGCAGACCGCCGGTCTCGTTATCGAGACTCATCGCAATCTCAAAGTCTGCCAGCGTTCCATAGCCCCTCAAGGCTGGCAGAAACAGCGTGCGGAGGTCGAGCGTGTAACTTTGAACATTACTACTAACGGTATTGTCCACAACGAACCATGCATCAACGATCGCCCCGTGGGAACCGTTCTCGTATGTGAATGTGCTGCTGTGGCTGATCTGGTTGCCTGCTATAACGGAAGTGCTCGGAGCAATGCCGGACAGGTCGATACTCACGATCCCGTAGTGCGCGAGGTCATTAAGCTCCTCGGATTGCGAGATGCCGTCCCCGTTGGCGTCTTGCCAGATCAGAAGTTCCGAAAAGGCGATGTCATTCTGATTGATGACAAGATCACCGTTGGAGTCCAGGATGGACAGGATCGCAAATCCATCCGTCGATGTGCTGCCGAATAGTTCGCTTGCATCGTCAATCCGACCGTTTTCATTTACGTCCCGCGCCAGCAGCCCGTCATCGGCAGACACCCAGCCTGTAGCTTCTGAAAATCCATCGTTATCGAGATCAAAGAACGCGCCGGGGTCATTGATATTCAGAGCGACAAGCTCAATGCCGTCCCCATCGAGATCAAGTACAAGAGGGCTATCTTGCTGAGGAGCGAGGAAAAATGGCACAAGCGCATCAAGCATAAATCCCGGTAACAGACCTTCAATAAAGGCTGGTAACGTGGATGGGTCAGTGATATTCAAAGCATCGCCTAACGAATTGCTCTCTGCCCCTTGGCCATGGTTCTCTCTGTGGTCTTCTGGCGGCAATCCTAGAGACGTGAGTTGTTCATCTCTCACTGTATTCTCAAAATCGACTGCGCTTTGTTCTTCCGTCGGCGAGGTACTTCCGCCGACCACACCGTCTGTCAAGTCCTTGTGCGCATGAAATATCTCATGCGCCAAGAGACGCTCAAGGGAGAAGAGCCCGCCGCCACTCGACGTAGTATAGCTATCACCATTGAACGCATCGTCCGGGATAACTACCGCACTTCCAACCTCCACACCATCTGCCTCTAGATTGGCAGTAGCGGCTCCAGAAAGTCCGCCCCCGGACTTTATTGTAAACCCAAGCTTGCCGCCGCTAGCTTCTATGGCCGACATCTTTGCGTCGAACGATGCAGAATTCGCCCGAAGATTCTCCAAGGCCGTTTTCAACTGAGCAGCGGTAATTCGACTGGAAGAACTATGAAATGTGACATTTCCTGATTGGGCTCTGGTGGTAGTCATTTCACTTCTCCTCTTCCTTGGTCTGAATCCATATGCTCAATAATTTCCTCGAATGTATCTACGTCATCCGGCACGCGCAGGCATTCACCAGCCTCATTGAGAGCTTCGAGTTTATTTTCGGATGGGTTTCGCGCATCGGTGCACTGCATTTGTGCCGTATGATGCATGACCAAACAAAAGACCCATTGGAATGGCTCAGGCGTGGCGGCCTGAATCGAAGAGGAAAGTGCAGCCGGATTCGGCATGGTCTTTACGAAGCGGATTGGAAACGAATCCGACTGATGGGACTTGGTTGTTCCAGAGACATTTCTATGCACTCTGGCCCACGCAGCTATGTAGTCTGCATCAGGAGGTATCGAAAATGCGCTTCGGCTCACATAGGACGAGACGATCTCCACGTACAGGGCGGAACTATCTTCCGTAAGTATCTCTTCTACTGATTTCTCGGTTTGCAGCAGTGCTATTCCGTAGCGCTCAAGGTCGCCTGCCTGCAACCTCGTTACCCTCTTTCCGAGAGTGACCCAGTCAATTCTCACGTTCTCAGGAAGATCACCATAGAACCGGACATAAATCTTCCTCACGTTCTCGTAGAATGGATTGCATAGATTTGGGCTAACCTCCTTTGCGAAGACCGGCCAAGACCATTGCAGCAGTAGAAATACCAGAAGCATGTTTATTGGTGCCAGCATCCTCATATCCGTCGCTTACCTTTTGTCCTTATTGGTTCGAACGCCACACGTCCATATCCCTAGCAAGTTGATTCGAGTCGGGTCAACAGAATTCTGCTGCTCTATAGCTGTATTTGTTCGAGCGATTCGCTCGTTCCGCGAGATGCTCTGTCGCAGGCCACGCGCTCGTCGTTCAAGCTGCTCTCCGATCTTGATCCGCATTGAATCCGCGCGGTTTCACGCACTGCTTAGTTCGCGTCTTTCGCCGCCGTCCGGCGTGCGTCTTCTTCCCTGATCCTCCTTGTTGCTGTCTTTCGTCTGCCCGGCCCAGCCGTGCGCCTTTCTCTGCCCATGATTGTGTCTGTCGGGGCCAGGAAAGGCTCCGGACTGTCCGGGCCTCCTTACAACACAAGGAGACGATCATGAAACTCACCACACGCTTCGAACTGGCTTCGAAATCCACGAACGAACTGCGCGCGCTTTACCGCGACATCTTCAATGCACTCTCGTTCTGCGAGCAGCCGCACGAGCGGCAAAATGCGCTCGCGTCGCTGGAGAACATCCGCTCGGAACTCAGCGACCGCGCCCCCGGCTTCTAGCCGTTGCTCTCTCAACGCCGAGAATGCGTGCTCCGCGACAAGCGGAGCACGCAAGAGGCCGCTACGCGGCGGCCTCGGTTTCGGCTTGGGGCTGAAGTGCGTTGAGGAAGTCAGCCGCACGCTGCGCATGGGCAGCCGCCGAGAAAATCGCGCGCTTGTCCTCCTTGAGGACGGACAGCCAGTTTCCGATATAGGCGGCATGGTCGTCGCGGGGTTCGAGCGCCAGTCCGAGGTCAGCGGCCAGGAAGGCGCTGCCCAGCTCGGCGACCAGCTCTTCTCTCGCGTAGCCCGCATCGCCCCAGCTCTTGCGGCCGAGATCGCGGTTGAGGCGCGTGGTGTGACGGGTCCAGTGCGTCGCCTCGTGGGCGAGCGTCGCGTAGTAGCTTTCGGCGTTGCGGAAGCTCTCGAAGGGCGGCATCTGGATGTGATCGGAGCCGATGGCGTAATACGCCATGTTGCCGCCGTGACGGATATCCGCCTTGGTCGCGGCGAAGAAGGCGTCGGCGGCCTCGATCCGCTGCACGGGATCTAGGGTCGGTTCGGCCAGTGCGGTGAACCGCTCGGGCAAGCCTTCGATCTGCTCGGCATTGAAGACGGTGTAGCCTTTCAGGAACGGGATGGTGCGTTCCGCGTCCTCGCCGGTTTCGGCGTCGGTCTCGGTGCGCGTGATTTTGTTGGCGTAGACGACCAGCTCGCCTTTCTCGCCCTTGCGGACATGGGCTCCCAGCTCGGCGGCCTGCTTGTAGGTCATCCAGATCGGCGCGCTGTAGCCGCGATCCATCGCGGCGGACCAGAGCATCAGGACATTGATGCCGTTATAGGGCTGGCCGTTATGGCGCAGCGGGCGGGTAATGCGTCCGGCGGCGTGCTCGGCGTTCCACGGCTTCATCCAGGGCCGCACGCCCTGTTCGAGGTCGGCGATGATCCGGTCCGTGACCCGGCTGTAGACATCTTTGCGTTCGGCGTGTTCGTTCGACATGGTGATCTCCTTCGATTGGCGGTTGGTTCGGAACACGCGGAACCAGAGGAGACGGGGGTAAAGACGCGGAGCGCACCCGAAGCGCAGCGGAGGGGGAACGGGCAACACGGGAACGAATGTGAATGGAGCGGGCCGCCCGTTGCGCTTGCGTCGCCCCCGTCAGATTCGGTGGAGCTTCCGAAGCCGACCGCCCGAAGGAGTGGCAATCCATGAAGAACACGAAGGACGCATTCAAAGGTCAGCCGGGAGAGGACCGGAGCCGACATGCTCGATCTGTGCGGCTCGACTTTGAAGTGGAACGCTCGCCGCTGGACGCACCGAACGTCTGCACAAAGGCAAGGCCCCGGCATCAATCGGATGCGCCGCTGCGGAAGATCAAGACTTGCGCCGGTCCGGATGACCGGAAGGCCGCTCGCGGGAGATCAGAGCAAGGGCGAGAGAGATGGACGGCTGCGCGCTCACGCGCATCGAGGCTGAAACCTCAGGCGGCGAAGAATGCACCGTCCAGAAAGGCGTTCACCGCTTCATAGTGCCAGTTGGTGCGCGTGCGCGTGTGATACCGGACGAACCGGACCCCGTGCGCTTGCGGCTCGTTGGCCGCATTGAAGACGGCGATCCGCCGCCCCGGATAATCTGATGTCAGGTGGCAGAACAATGGCAGGTAGTCCTTGCCACCGAAAAAGGCGACAGGTTCATCATCCCGCCCTTCGGGCATGTTGAAATCCGAATAGGCGTCGCTCGGCCTGCGGCGCTTGAACGGCTCCGCCTGCGCCGAGAAGGTGATGTCGTAAAGGGGCGTGAGGGCATCCGCGCGGAGCAGGCCCCAGCCCGCCGAGAGAATGAAGATTTTGGCTTCACCGAACCGCTCGACGAGCTTGCCATAGGCCGGGTGGCGGTAGAGCCGCCAGGCCGGCAACAACCCGAGCGGATTGTTCCCCGGCTGCGCATTCAGGCGGCGCATGATTTCGCGCCCGCTCAAGCCGTCTTCCGCCACATCGTCGGGGCGCGCATACACAACATCCGGGCGCACCGGCGCGCGGGCCGGATCGGCCACAAACAGGACGGGCGTTCCCGCGCTCGTCTTGAGCATCCCGGCCTCCGGGTTCTTGCTCGCCGCGCATTGAATGACGATCTTCATGACCGGCGTTCCGTTGCGCGGATCAGCGATTCAAGCGTTTCGAGAAACGCCAGATCGTAGGTCTCGTCCACATGGTTCTGATTCCAGAGATGCGAGGACCGCACCCGGTCGCGCGGACAGCGAAACCCGAGCCAGCCTGTTGACGCGGGATCGAGCGGCGTCTTGCCCGCATTGCTCAGGAGCGCAATCGCGTTGCGCTCGATGATCCCGCGCAGGCTCTGCGGTCCAGAATCATCGCCTACAGGCAGAAAGAAAAACGGCATCTGGCCGATGACGGCGCTCACGCGTGATTCCCACTCGCGCTCGGCCTCGCGGATAGTGCGGGCGGCATTGCTTCCCTGCCCCCAGGTCGCGCAGAGCGCCGGGTCGTCCGCGAGAAGCGCCGCGCCGACGAGAAGCCGAAAGATCGAACCGCGATGATTGCCGCCGCCGGACAGCGCTTGTCCCTTGTGTTGTGCAAGGCGCTTCCACAAGGTCGTGCGCGAACCGTCTTTGAGGGCATGGGTGCCAACCCGCACGATGCGCAGACCCTCGCCGCTGCCTTGCCGGACCTCACCCGGTTCCATGAAGAAATAGACGCCGCGCTGTGGCCACTCCATCCGGCCTGAACATGCGGCCAGAGTGCGCGGCCCGCCCGTGCGCCGGGCGAGGTCGTCGAGGAGCGCATAGAAGCGCCGCAGGTCGGCCAGACGCTGCGCGGCGGGTTGGGGTGAGAGTATCGAGTCGGCGGTCAGCATTCTTTATGGATAACGGCAAGCGCCCGCCGATGCAAGACTGCAACACTTGAAACAGGAACGCCCTCCGTCCGGAACCGGGCGGAGGGCCAGCAGCAGATCATGGCTTGCGGATCACGCCTTGATGTGTCCGGCGATCCGCGCCTCGTCGGCATAAGCCGAGAGCGGCTTGCGGCCCGTGAAGTGCAGGTCGCGCTCCACGGGGAGGCCGAGACGCCCGCGTAAGCTTTCGATCTCCGAGAGACGGACGCTGCCCATCTCCGGGGTGCCGAAGCCGAGATCGCAGAGGCCGAAGGCGATGTCGTTGTCTTCGGGTTCGAGTTCGGAGAGGAGCCAGGTGCAGGCCCCATCGGGCGTGAAGAGTTTCACCACCGGGCGATGGTCGATGGTGTCCAGCCCGTCCATCTGGCGCTGCGCGTTGATCTGGCCGTTCTTGAGCAGTTGCGCGTGCTGGTCTTTGGTCAGAAGTTTCATGAGAAGTCTCCTTTTGGGTTGCGGTTTTGACGCGAACCCAAGGAGCCGCGCGACCAAGGCGGCAGCGCACCCCGGACTTGCTCCGGGGGAAACGGGCAACACGGGAACGAACGTGAACGGAGCGGGCCGCCCGTTGCGCTGTCCGCCGCGCGCGGCTATCAAGGGGAGCCAAAAACAAAACCGCACCGGAAGGAGACAGTGAAACCGGACGTGATCCAAAGAACCGCGAACAAGGAAAAGGCCGGACAACGCAAAGCGTCCGGCGGGTTGTCTCCGCCGGACGCTGGTGGTTAAGGAGAATTACGCCGCTTCGCGCACAGGCTCGTCCTCGAACGCCTCGTTCTCCGGCACATCGCCTTCGTCTTCGGCGAGGTCTTCGGACTCGATGGTGTCCTCGTCCGGCTTGTCGGAACGCTCCCTCGCATCGGGATCAACGGCGGGGAAGCGCATCGCCTCGGGCAGCCAGTCCAGCGCTTTACGCTGTTCCGGTGTCGGGGCAACGGCTTGCCGTGCGTTGCGGTCATGGAAGAGGATCGTATCGACCAGCTCCGACTTCTTATAGGACGCAAGCCCGCTGCGTCCCTCCGCCGCGCCGTTCGCCTTGGCGATCTCCAGAAGCTGCTCCCTACTCCGGCGCGAGAGGAACGCCCGGTCCGGCGTCCAGTGGTTTCGCATGTCCGCCTTGAGGTCCCGCGCCACGCGGTTGAAGAAGCTGTCATGGATATCCAGCCGTTCGCAATCCGACTGACCGAAGGTGAGCGACACGATCAGCGTATGGAGTTCATCCAACTCGTGATCGCTCAGCATCTTCACGGCCAGATACAGGCTTGCACGGCTGGGGGATATATATGGAGTCAGCGCCTTCCACCCGCATTCACCCTCGGCGGCTTCAAAGCCGAGCCTCTGCGCCATGAGGCGGGCTTGCGCGTCCAGAACCTCGAAGGGCTTCTGGCGCTCCGTCTGCTTGGCGGCGTCCGCATAGGCTTCATGCGGCTTGAGATTGTCGAGCAGGATCACGGCGGCGACTTCCTTCGCCGTGCGTGGGGACGAAAGAAGCAATTCACCGACAGCCGCGCTCTTGCAATGACCGATGATCCGGCGCAGCGGCGTGGTGTAGAAGGCTTTCATCTTCGGTGGGGCGATGGGGTTCTCGGCCAGAGCCTCCGCCGTGTCCTTATCAACTTCGACCTTCATCAGCCCATCGCGCAGTTCAACGATCCCGCGCGGATTGATATTGATCAGAACGCCGCCGGGTTCGCCCTCGGGCGCGTCTTGATATTGCCATCGCGGGACGCGCCAGCCTTCCGTGACCTCGACCCATGCAGCGGTGTTTCCGTAATACGCTGCCAGTTCGGTTACGGCCTCCTTCTGCAAGGCGATGAATTGCGGAAGGTCATCGAAGTAGCTGGTTTCCCCTTCGGCAAAGAGGTCGGTGGTGATCGTGCCGCAATAGCGTTCCAGCGCGAAGATCGCATCGGCTGCGCATTCCGGCCAAGGCGGACAGTGGTTCCGGTGATGGCGGACACTGTCGGAGCGTAGCGACGCAAGCGGGCGGATTATTTATCAGACTGTCCGCCATGCTTCAAGGCGGCCTGCTCTTTGCGCATGGATTCCTTCGACGAGAGCTCGATGCGATGCGCACTGTGAACGAGCCGATCGAGGATCGCATCGGCGATGCGCCCGCCACCCAGATACTCATGCCAGTCGGTGATTGGTAGCTGCGAGGTGACCAGCGTGGCGCCGCTGCCGTAGCGTTCTTCAAGGGCTTCCAGCAGGTCTTGTTTTTCGACCTCGGCGAGGACGGCGAGACCGAGGTCGTCGATCACGAGGAGCGCAATTTTCGCCAAGCGTTTGAGCAGCCGGTCGTAGGTGCCCTGCGCTCGCGCCTGCACGAACTGGGCGAGCAGCGTCGGCAGACGGACGTACTGCACGCTGAAGCCGCCGCGGCAGGCGTTCTGACCGAGCGCCTGGGCGAGATAGCTTTTGCCGGCGCCGCTGGGTCCGGTGATGAGCACGGACTGATGAGCAGTGACCCAGCGGTTCTGCGCGAGTTCCAGCAGCTGCGCTTTACGCAGGCCCCGCGGCGTTCGATAGTCGATATTCTCGATAGCCGCGTCGTGCGCTTTGAACTTCGCGACCTTCAGGCGTGCGGTCAGCTTACGGTTTTCGCGATAGAGCCATTCGTCGTCGACGAGGAGCCCCATGAACTCCTCCTTGCTCAAGCTCTGGTGGTCGATGCGGGCGAGACGGTCCTTGAGGGCATGGGCCATGCCGTAGAGCTTCATGTCGATGAGTTTGTCGTGGGTCTGTTCGAGCAACATGTGTCGGTTCTCCTGTCGGTTAGGGTCAATGGGGGAAGTGCGGGGGCGCCACGGTCGTGGCGATCCGTCAGCGCCGTCTTCAGTCGTTCAGTGGTAGTAGCCGGGGCCGCGCACGTTGGCCGCGCCGAGGTGCTCGGTGCCGCCTGGTGCCGATTCCCGCAGCGGTGTCGACTCCATGCGCTGCTTGAGCATGGTCTTGAGCGTCTTGTAGCTCGGCGAATGGATCTGGAAAGCCTTCTCGCAGGCACGTTCGAGTCGCACCGTGCCGTGCTTGTCGGCGAGGCGCAGGATGCCGAGCGCAGAGCGGTAGCCCTGCTCGGGATGCGGCTTGTGGCGGATGACGTACTCGACCAGCGCAGCGGTGTGGGGACCGATGGTCTCGGCCCAGTGGATGAGGCGTGACGGTGTCCACTCGAGGTGCGCGCGATGCGAGGCCGGGCGGTGTTCCGGGTTCGTGGTATAGGCGTACTTGACGAAGCTCCGGGGGTGGCTCGCGATGCGCTTGCCTTTATGCAGCAGCTCGACCGTGCGGTGCGACGCCCGGCACCACAGCTGCTCGCCGATCAGCGTGTAAGGGACGCTGTAGTAATGATCGTCAAAGCTGATGTGATAGTCGATGTTGACCTTCACCTGTTTCCAGTCGGCGTACTCGTAGGGCACCGGCGGCAAGGGCTTCAGCGCCGGCCGGTCGAGTCGCTCGTAGAGCTCGCGCCGGGACGCTTTGACGTGGCGCATCTGGCGTTCGTTGAGTTTGACGAGCAGCTCGGCGATCGCGGCATTGAGCTCGGCAAGCGAGTAGAACGTGCGGTGCCGGAGGACGGCGAGGATCCACCTTTGTGCGACCAACACCGCGGCCTCGACCTTCGCTTTATCGCGTGGCTTGCGCACACGCGCCGGGATCACACAGGTGCCGTAATGCCTGGCGAGATCGCGGTATGAGGGATTGAGCTCGGCTTCGTAGCGATCGGCGGCGCTTACGCCCGCGCGTAAATTGTCGGGCACCGTCAGCGCGCTCACGCCCTGATAGAACTCGTACATGCGCACGTGGCAATCGAGCCAGGTCGGGAGTGCCTGCGTGCGGGTCGCCAGCGCGAAGGTATACGAGCTCGCGCCGAGCGCTGCGACGAACAATTGCGTCGGTACCGATTCGCCGGTCACCGGATCGGTGAAGGCGATCCCATCGCAGAAGTCGACGAAGGTCTTCTCGCCGGCGCGGTGCTGCTGACGAAGCACGACGGAGAGCTTCTTCTCGAAGCGCCGGTAGCGCTCGGCGAACTGGGAGTACTGATAGCCGTCGGGATGTTCGGCTTTGTACTCCGTCCACAGCAGCATCAGCGTGATCTGGTGGTCGCGCCGCGCCAGCTCCTCGCGCACCCGGCGCCAGTCCGGCACCGGCCGCGGCGGCCGGGCGACCGGCGGCGTCACCGCACCGGGGTAGAGCCGAGCCTCGAGTTCGGCTTCGTCGAGCGCGTCGATGCTCTCCCAGCGCGTCAGCCCGGCCGCGTTCGCTCGTTGTAGGCATTCCGCCACTGCGGTCTTGCTGCAGCCGACGGCGCGGCTGAGCCGCCGGCAGCTGGTCAGCCCGCCGAGCCGATGCAGGCGGAGTATGTCTTTGATTTTATGCATCGCAAGCCTCTGCTGGGCCACCGTCTCGCTCCCGGTCAAAAGGGGCGCAGCGTGGCGTTGAAAAGGGCTTGCGTCGAGACGCGCCGAGAGCCGGGGCGCGAGCAGCAGTGCTAAGGCGGACAGCGTTCCGAAATCATGGCGGACACCATTCCGCGACTTCGGTGCAAGTGTCCGCCTTCCGGCCGGAACACTGTCCGTCATGTCACCGGAACGGTGTCCGCCATCAAATCGGAATCGTGTCCGTCATGGGCCGGAACGCGCATCGGCCACGCACGGGCGTTCATCCAGCACGATGCTGCGGATATCCGCAGGGCTGCATACATCGCGCCCGCGTTCGATCTCTTGCAGGATATCCTGCTGCATATCATCGGGTGCAAGGGTCATCGCCTCAGCTTGAGCCAGAGAGATGGCCTTGGCCTCAAGCGCCGCGCGAGCCTCTTTGCAGAGCGCGTTCAGGGCCAGACGCCGCTTAATGGTGGTGGCCGACAATCCGGTCTGGGCCGCAAGGTCATCGAGCTTTTCCCCGTCCTTGACCAGCTTGGTCAGGGCGGCGGTCTGCTCCAACGGCGTGAGGTCGGCCCGCTGCAAGTTCTCGACGGTAGCGAGGCGCAGCGAGTCATCCTTGGAAATGCTAGCCCGGACTTCCACAGGAACGGTGAAGCCTTCCGGCAGTTCGCCGCGTTCTTCCAGAAGCTTCAAGGCTCGGTAACGGCGCTCCCCGCTGATGATCGCAAAGCTCTTGCCGCGCGAGGGCCGCACGACGAGGTTCTGCAACAGTCCATCGCTACGGATGCTGGCGGCCAGTCCTTCAAGGCTGGCCACATCGAACAGCTTGCGGGGGTTGCCCTTGGAAGGAACGAGTTGAGAGAGGGATATGGTTTGAATGGTCATGACAAAATCCTTTCCGTCATGGAGGTTCACGCGACCCACGACCTTCGCGGGCCTTGCCCCGCCGTACAAAACTCATTCCACTAAAAAATGGATTGACGGGGTGCGCATGCACCCCGGACGGGGAGCCACAAACAAAGCGGGAGGAATCGGTCAAGGCCGGACCGCGCCGGGGGTGGTGCGGCCGCAGCCGAAGGCGAGGCACGGCCCCGCGCAGGGACGCCCCAAAGGGCTTGGCCTTGACGGAGGGCCGAAGGGGCCAGGAACTCGTGATTAGGTCAGCCGGGCAGCGGCGCGGTCTTCCAAATATCCTTGGCAAGCGCGATCAGGAGATCATGCCGGTCGTCTATCGACTTCGCGTTCCAGTCAGAGAACGACTGGAGCTTTTCATTGATGCGCGTAATGGATGAATTCTTTCCCACAGGGGTCAACTCAACGAGGCTGCGCGTGAAGTACGTGTTGCTCTTCTTGTATTCCGGCGTCTTCAACGCGTAGAAGTCGTTGCTCGCAACAATGTTGATCGGCTTTTCGAGCAAGGTGAGATTCCCGAGCCTGTTCTTGTAGTTCTCATAGTCCGCGCCTTTCGTGTCGGCCGCCCACTTCGCCAGCAAGTCCTGCTCGGGGTTGTCGGGAAGGATGTGCTCGATTTCGAGCTTGAGATACGTGGAGAGCGGCGTATGGGTTCCGTAGGCGGCGTCCACATGCTGCGCGAGCCGCGCCAGGAGATAGCGGGTCCGGTATTGCTGCATGGAATGCAACGACAGGCGCTTCAAGGCGTCTGTCAGCTCCTGCGCCTTATCGGCCATGCGCTGCTCGAAGCGGTCCGCGATGAAGGCGTTCAACGCCTGGCGCTGCTTCGCAGGGTCGGTCGTTCCCGCAATCCCGCGCAGTTCGTCCGCCCACGACGAGAAGTCCCGCTCCAAGTCTTTCGTCGGCGACTTCGCGAAGATGTAATAGAAGAGGAAGCTTTCAAGCTGCGTGACAAAATGATCGAACAGTGCCTTTGGAAGGTTCGCGGCGGCCAGAAGGAGAACGTAGTGCAGACTGAATGCGCCGCCCGTCAGGCTCTTGAGGCGACCCATCGCCGTGCTGTCATGTCCGTCATTTCCTTTGCCTTGGGCGAAGGCCAGGTAGTGCTTGACGTTGGCAATGACTTTCCGGACGAACTCGAAAGGCTTGTTTTTGTAGTCGCACAGGGCCGCGTTGTTCTTATCGACGAACCAGCTATAGATTTCATCCTCGCGGACCACGGCATCGCCGCGCGCGTTCTTGATGACATAGTTCGCCATCAGAAAGTAGCGGAGGAAGCGGAGCGGCTTTTCGTTGGCCCCTTCAAGCGGCGCGGTGATCTTCTTCCATTCGTCCTTCAGCTTGATGAACTCATCCTGCCGGACTTGCGTAAACAAGAGGTTCTTGAGCAGGTCCATCGAATCGAGGCCGACGCCGCGCTCATTGATGGTCTCGAATATTTTGAGCGCGCTGCTGACATCCGTTGATATTTGGATGAACACAACGCTGTTCGCCAGAAATCCCCAATACTTCCTGAGTGTCTCTGGCGCGTCGTAGGTGCTGTTGAGATGATCGAAGATCGTTTTGTATGCGGCTATCAGATTCTCCAGCGAACCGAACGTCTTGATCCCCGCCGTTTGAAGCGCGTCCCGGAACGCTTGCGGGTCGGGGTCCAACGCAACCAGCTTCTCCATCACTTCACCGGCATTCTCGTAGCGCGGCTCCAGCTTCAAGCTGGTTTTGGTTTCTCCATTGCGATCCGTATAGCACGTCGAGATTAACCCGCTGACAGTCTGTTGCTGCTTCTCTCCGTGAAAGAGCTTTCTGAGAGCGCAGAGCAGAAGAAAGAACGTCGTCAGGCGCTGCTGCCCGTCAACGACTTCGTAGTGATTGTTCGGTGTCGTGGGCGACACGAGGACCGTACCGATAAAGTATTCAAGATCGGTGTCTCCGTCGATTTGCTCGTCAATGTCGTCGAGAAGCTGCTGCACCTCCGTTTCCGTCCAGACATATTCGCGCTGATAGTCCGGCACGATGTAGAAGCACTCGCGGAACGCTTCCTCGATGCTGTATTTCCGGCCGTCTATTCTTCTGGAGCTGGACATTGACTTCTCTTTCCTCTGCTTCGGTGCTCTTGTTGCCTTGCTGCGGTCGAGCAGCAGCTATCTAATTAGATGACCGCTCATCCATTGTCGAGGGCGCGCTGACGACAACGCAGCCGTCGATGCCGTCGATCTTCAGGACGCCTTCCTTGAACTTCGTGTGTTCCTGCGTCGCGCGTGTGCAATCCCAGAGGAAACTGACGATACGCGCATCCTTATATTTCGCGTCAGCGCGATAAAGGGACGCATCCTCGGCAATCTCGCCGATCAGGGTCGGGAAGGATTTCTTCACATCCTTCCTGTATTTGACCTCGATGATCGTATGGAGCGCCGGCAAGTAGAGATCAATGCGCGGGTTCTTCTGCCCGACGGGCTGGAGGTTCACTTCGTCCGCGATGTCGTTGAAGACGGGTGCGAGCAGGACATAGAGCAGGTTCTGGACGTGATACTCATTCTCGACGCGCCACTTAACGGGTTCCGCGCCTCGTGTGCGCCCGGCGTCCTCCCAAGTCCACCGCTTGAGCCCGACGGGAATATGCTCCAGGAACCCTAGAAGGTCGTCGAGACTCCACCCTTTCGGCGGCACGACGGCCACGTCTTCATTGACCTGATCGAAGACGTAGACCATCAGGCTCAAGAGCGCCGTCGAAGCGTCCCCTTGCGCCTGCGCGCGGAACTCGCCCATGAAGCGGCCGATCAGGGAAAGACGCGTCTGATGATCTTCGATCCGCAGTATCTTCCGGTAGTGAAAGAAGAGCGACACGCAGGCGGTCGAATAGAGGGCGGACTCACCGCTGCGGACATACGCCGCGATGTCTTTCTCGAAGGGATTGAGATGATCGCCGCCGACCTGCTGCGCCAGGAACCCCGAAATCCAGTTCTCGAACTCGCGCACGATGCGCGCGTCATTCATCTGCCTGGCGAGCCACTTCACCGCCATGACACCGAACACGTCCGACACCCACGGCCGGGGCGTGGAGTCGATCCTGGCGGCCTGCCCGAGCAGGCGCGAGACATCCTGCGCCGATACGGTCTCTTCCAGAATCCCAAGCCCAGCGATGGCGCACCGTGGATACAAAGAGAGCGTCGCAAAGTCGAACGACGGAATACCGTCCTTCGACAATCCCAGGAAATGCAGGAAGGCGGATTTGAAGGGATCGCCGTGCGCATTCTCGATCACCTTGCGGTGAAGGTATTCGCGCAGCGCGTAGGCGTTCTCCTTCTCTACAGAAACCATTGGGACTGCCCGATCTTGCCGATCATCACCGAGTCGTTCCAACCCGGAAGCTGGTTGAGCCATCCGAGATTCCGGGCGATCAGGTCGGAGTAACTGATCGTGACCGGCATGGGATTGGGGAAGTAGCTGCGCCAGGAATGCGAGGCGAAGCTGTAGAGCTGGGCACTCAGATACTTGATGTCCTTGAAGGTTGAATCCTTGTGAACATCAACGATGATGCCGCGCGGATGCCCGTCCGTATCCTGCCGCAACTCACGCTGGCCGATCAGGTAAATCAGCATTTCATGCTTGGAGAGCTTGAAGGTCTTCCCGCGCGAGGGCGCAAGCCGTCCCTTCTGGACGCCCGCCGTCGCAGAGTCGAACATGTGCAGGCCGTGATCTTCCGAGATTTTCAGGAAGGCGTACTCGATCTGATATTCCCGGTACTTGTCGATCACGGTGCGGACGGCCTCGATCTCCTCCCTGTTGAACTTCTTGACCTGTGCATGAAAGATCAGGCGGATCGTGTCGCCTTTCTGCCAGTTCATGCGCTTCTGGATTTTCTCTATGGTTTCACCGAGAACCGAAGTCAGCGCTTCGCAGTAAGCGTCCGGCACCACGGCCTTTGACGTGTTGGAAACGATGTAGCTGCCGTCGCCGGAGAAGACGGTTGTGATGCCCATGATCCGCTGATTGTCAGCCCCACGTTCCTGGCCGATATTCGCGCTGCCGATGCCGATCACGAGTTCATGCGAAAGCGTGGGCGAAGACTTGAGCAGCCACGGAACGCCGCCCATCTTCGCGTAGCAGGCCAGCGCCATATTGTTGAGAGAGTAGCCGAGCGACGTATCGGACTGCCCAAGAAGCTCCATCGTAAAATCCTGCACCGGGACCTGATGCAGGAAAAAGAGACTCTTACCGAGATAGTAAGGATTCGCTTTGACCTCAAGCTTCTTGAAGGATTGCCGGACCTGAACAAGGGCCAGGTCCCACCGTCCCCCGTCATCGTTTTTCTTGCGGATCGCAGTTTCGATGGCGTTCTTGTATGCCTCCACGCTGTCGGTAGCCGTCGTGAACACTTCGACGCGACTGGTTCCGAGCGTGAACTTTCCCTCAAGCCCGTTGCTGAAATACTTGCTGTTCGCGATCCCTTTCAGGAGCTTGCGGACGAACTGCTCGACGCGCCCCTTGTCGTGCTGCGCACAGATCACGCAGATAGACGGGTCGTTTCTATCAAAGGTGCGTTTTGTATAGGGGCCGTAGGACGTGAGACCTTTCTCGGCCCAATCTACTTCGCCGTTGTCGTTGAAGACGAAAACGGGCTTTTGCATCTGTACGCAGTCGCGCTGAATGTCAGGTGAATCCTCGATCTCGATGCGCGTGCCGTCGATCAGCGAAATGGTCTTCGACTGGATGTAATTCTTGAGCGTGCCGATGCGGGCTTTCTTATTTTCTCCGCCGTTGAATATGGAAATGGATTGCCGGATGCGCTCGACGATGGCGTCTTTCTGCGCGCCATGCGTATGCAGAATGTAGTCGTCGAAGTTCGTCCGGCTCGCCTCCAGGTAAACGTCTTTCGCCTCGGCCTGCACGACCTGCCCGTCAGGCCGCGTGACAGTGAGCATTTCGCCATTGACTGCGCTCACTGATCCCAGAAGCTTGCGGTATCCGTCATCCTGCTCGGTGACGACGTAGCGACCCATGAGATCGAACCGAGCATTGAGGAAGAACAGGCCGTTCTCCTTCACTATCCGGCGGGTTGTACAATCAATGACGAGGCACGGATGACCTTGAACGGTGCGGGTGTCGATTGTGTATTTGGCGCAGACCTTGAACGGGTACGCGTCGCCAAGAATCGGAACCAGAAGATTGTCTTCCGGCTTGGCGCTGACCAGTTCGATGGGATTGAAACCCAACGGGTTACGGCCCAGTCCGGCAAGGTGCCGCGTTAGCCCGTCCTTAACCAGAGAGCAGAAGATGCCAAAGTTGTCCTTGAACGCGATGGTCAGCGGCGTGCCGGATACGGGGAACGTGCCGTCCGAAGAGAAGATCAGGATGTTGTCGCCCTGACGGCGAAACGAGTGCGTCGCTCCGTATTCTGCGCGAAAGCCGTCCAGCGTCTCCTTGTCATAGGGGACCTGGCGAGCTTCAATATCCAGGTCTGGGACTTTCAGCGGGAAGGCATTTAGAACGATAGGCAACTCTTGATCCTCTAGTCCGCGCGGCCCAGCGCGTTCTGCTGGGCTTTTCGGTTCAACTCAATGGCGCGCATAAGCATTTCGTTGGCGTGCGTGAAGTTCTGCTCCTGCT
Source organism: Alphaproteobacteria bacterium (assembly GCA_023384135.1). Taxonomy (GTDB): domain Bacteria; phylum Pseudomonadota; class Alphaproteobacteria; order Micavibrionales; family Micavibrionaceae; genus JAGNKE01. Next base: position 818,409 of record JAHDXS010000001.1, read on the forward strand.
CTTGAAGCTGATACGCCCACTTCTCGCCGTGAAACAGATTGTTCCGGTAGCGATACGCAATGATGAGCAATGCCGACGCAATGCTGTCGGGCGCTGAATCTTGCCCGCTCAGAACTTTCCGTACGACCTGGGGATTTCCGGAGCGCTCAAGATGTAGATGGTCGAAACGGTGGGTGAATGCGCCGTCCGCGTAATAGCGCTCCCTGAAGTATCCGGCTGCCGTCGCGAACGTCTGCGGAGACAGTAGGCCCGCTTGGTTCCATCGCTGAACGGCCTGCTTGATCGTGTTCACGCTCGCGACAGTATTCAGGACTTCCCCCTCGAACAGACTCCAGAGCAAGGCGAAGTCCATGAGGAGACCGCGCTCCGCAACGCTCAGGCCGGAGAATCCAGGGGCATGTTGCTCTAACCAAGAAATCGCGCTCATGTCATTCCCTAGCCCGTCGCTTGCGAATCGCCGCAACCCAGCTCGCGAGCGTGTCAATGTCAGCTTTGAGTTCCGCAGGCGCAGGCACCGGCGCACGGGCGGCGGCGGCCTTGTCGTGGCCGGGCAGCCATGCCGAGCACTTCGTCATGGCTGCTTCGACGACCTTGCAATCCTCGGCGTTGATGTCGGCGATCTGCGCGATCTGCTGCGTCTGAACGCCCGGCCTGTAACGCTCGACAACGCCACCCAGAAGTACCTCTTCAAGCGCGCGCTCCCACGCTTCGCGGAGCAGACCGTATAGGTATTTAGCCTCCTTCTCGTAGGCGTCCTGATGACCGTCGCGGGAAAGCTTGTCGGCAGCCTGCCAGCAGTTGTTGAGGTATCCGATTTTCTTCTTCACCGGGAGCGCCACCCACGGCAGCTCTTCCGCGCACACGCCTGCGCCCTTGGACTGGTGGCGGACGTGCTGGTCGAGCGGTTCGACGCCCAATTCGTCGGCGTATTGCCGGAGCGACAGCAGAAACACGACATCGTGCGTGAAGACGATGACCTGCCGCGTCTTCGATTCCTGCACCAGCCGCCGCGCCACGCCGTTGCGCCACTGAAAATCCAGAGAGGACACGGGGTCGTCGAACACGATGCCGGAAGGATCGTCGGCCGTGCTGAGTTCAGCGAAGAACGCGGCAATGGAAAGGCATCGCTGCTCGCCCTCGCTCACGACCTTCGGCAGCTCGACGCCGGGCGCGCGCGTCAGAACAAGCTTGTGATAGAAGACGCCATCCGCGCCGCCCAACTCTTTCAGCTCGACCTCGACGTGGCGGAATGAAAGGTTGACCAGCTCGTCCTGAAAGCTCTTCTTGAGCTTCTGCGAAACCACTGTCTTGGTGACGGCCGTGCTCTTGGCCGTGATCGCCTGCGTCTTCGTATCGTCGATGCACAAGCCGTAAGCGGCGTATTTCTTTCGGCGCTCGATGTCGTCGAGCACCGTTTGCTGATGCGCCGCCAGCGACTTCCGGGCGCGCAGCTCCTGCGCTTCGGCGGTCATGCTCTTGCGCGTCTGATCGTTCGCGCTGGTACGCAGCGTCTTGATTCGCTCGTTGATCTGCGCCGCCAGCTCCTCGGCTCCGGCGGTGACGGACACGAGAGCCGCGCAGTCGGCGGCCAAGTCCTTATCCTCCGTGAGGGCCGATAGCACGGCGGTTCGCCGCTTCTCGTTCGACGCCAGCGCCGCACTGATCGCGTCCGCCACGGCCTCGTGCTCGATGCGAATTTCCTTGAGCGTTTCGTCAACCGCCTCGGTCGTCGTCTTCAGATCGGCGAACGCTTTCCGCTGCCGTGTGAACGCGTCTCTGATCTGGCGGAGTTCGCGTTCGACGGTCGAGGCCACGAAGTCCTCGAACTGCTTGAGCCGGTGTGCCGCCGCGTGGCCGAGGTCCTGCTGACAGAGCACGCACTGCGCCCCGTTCCCGACAACCGGGAACGGTCTATCCGGATATGCCTGTTCCTGCGAGAAATGCCGCGCCGACTCCCAGAGCGCCGTCCACGCGTCGGTTCCCGTTCCCTGCAAGAGCCCCTGCGGGAAGGTGGCCTCGCGCAAGCGTTTTGCTTCCTCGCTCTTGCGGCGTCCTTCGGTCCGCGCATCGAATACCGCTTTCAGCGCTTCATCGGACAGGGCCGCTTCGGCCTCCTTGAGGTGACGAACCAGCGCCTGAACCCGTCCCGCGCGCACGGTGAGCTGCCGGATCAGTTTTTCAGGATCGTTGGCTTGCAAGTCAAGCAGCGATTTTTCGAGAAACGCGAGGCGCGCCTCTTCCTCCGGGGAGAGTCGTGCGAGCGCCTGAACGGCCTCCGGCTTAGTCAGCGAACTGACATTCGCCAGAAACTTTGCTACAGCGGTGCCTTCCGGAATCGTCGTCTGCACGGCGGTCAGCGCGTTCGCGCCGAGCGCGCGCTGTTCGGATTCCAGTTTCGCGCGAACGGCTTTGCACGCCTTCACGAGCTTGTCAAACAGGTCCAACCCGAACGGCCGGAAGGCAACGTCGGTCTTCTCGGTGAGATAGACGGCGGCGCATTGCGTGTCGAAGACGCTCACGCGCGAAACGAACTCGTCTTCGTTGCCGCCTGCCCACTCGCGAGGATCGGGTTCCGCGCCGACCTTGTATTTGATGGCGACTACGGGTGCGAGCGGCGTCGTGCCGGAAACCACGTTGCCCAGGATTTTCTCCGGGCCGCGCGCCCGGCAGGCGCTCTTGAGAATGCGGATGTAGCCCGTCTTGCCTGCGCCGTTATCGCCGTAGACGACCGTGAGGCCGGGACCGAATTTAAGAGTCTGATCTTCTGCCAGCGCATTCACGCCGCGATGATGGAAGATCGAAACGAGTGATACGGGCGCGCCTGCCGTCTGGTCCGGTACATGCTCCTTGGCAAGCGGCACGGTGTCGCGCTGTTCGGCAAGGCCGTGGCCGCTCTTGCAGATTTCGGCCAGGGCGTTGATGTCTTCGTCGGCCAGTTCTCCGTTGAGCACGAGGCGGCGCAGCGCCTCGTGCTGCCACGCGGGGCGGTCTTGCGACCATTGGAGAATTTCCTGGAGGACCGTCATATCCGCTCGTTACCCAACATTCACCGGAACCAGCGTCATCGTATCGTTACCGAAGATGTCGATGACTTTGACCGCGACTGTGTAACGACCGGGTCGGTCGTAAGTGTGGATGGCGGTCGTCAGCTCCAGTTCTCGGCTCTGGCGCGTTCTGAAACTTTGCCATTCGTTCTCGAAGATGTAACCGCCTGTCCAACGTTCCTCGAACTGAGCCTTTCCGTCTTCTCCTTGCGTAGACTCCGGGCCTGCCAGAACCGCAACGCCGCTCACGCCAGCTCCCACGGGAACTTTGATGATTTCCTTGCGGCTCATGTAATCAAAATCCACGGCCCAATAGTCCACCCAGTCTGTCCAGTGTTTTGTCAAGCGCTCCTTCTTGACGATGCCATCCTTGCTCTTGCTGACTTTGTAGAGCTGCCCCTGCTCGCACATGACTTCGCTCTTGCCTTCTTTCATGGCGGCAATCGCAGCCTCCGCTGCGCCTTGGGTGTAGTAGACGGAGAAATCCGTCAACTCGATCTGAACCGCAAGCTTCCGCTTCTTGTCGTAGCGCGGGGTTGCCTCGACAAAACTGATATCGTGGAAAACAACCTGACCCTTATCGACGGCCCGCTTATCGAAGACCTCGGCAGGGATGTATTTCGGAGCAAGGTCAATGCCCTTGCTGCGGGCTTCTTCCAGCACGGCGGGGAACAGGCCCATTTCAAACTCGAAAGCCAGAACGTCTACGCGGGACGCTCCGCGCTTGCGGCATTCGGTAATCACCTCTTCAACGAAGAGGCGACCTACTGGCAGATTAATGGGACCGATGACAACGAGCCGTCCGTTGCGTGCGCCGTGGAAGAAGCCATCTTGAGCGCGTGAAGCTTCGTTGCCATCAAAGCCTGTGGCTTTGTATGCACGCAGAATCAGATCGCGGAACTCATTCTCCTTCTGAGCGAGGGCCTGCTCCTTATGAGCACCTGTAAGCCGCCCACCAATATTCAGATAGGCTTGACGCTCGTAGCGGCCCAGATTGAGAACCTCGAACGCGCGGAAGTCCTTCTCTACCGCTTTGAGTTTCCGCTGCACGCCGATCATGCGCTTGCGAGTCGTGTGAATACCAAACTTGCCGAGGTCTGTGCATATCCATTTACGTCCAAGCTTTTCGGCTACGGCCGCAGTAGTCCCAGAACCAACAAAGAAATCTGCAATCAAGTCCCCCTCATTAGTGCTGGCACGAATAATCCGCTCCAGAAGGGCCTCCGGCTTCTGAGTCGGATAATCAAGACGCTCCTCCGCCATTGGGTTCACTATTGGAATGTCCAGCCAGACGTTCTGAACCATCTGCCCCGGATACTCATCTGCGTAAATCTTTCGATAGATTCGCGCATTCGGGTCTGATGGCATAACTAGCTCATTCTTTGCGTACAGCTCTTCCATTCTTTGCCGCGAATAGAGCCAGCCAGTCTTGGGAGGCTTTACTCCGTAAAACTCATACCTCAAATTAGGTCTATCAAGAGGATTGATGAGTGGAGACTTCATGTATTTACGACCGTCCCCATCATCAAAGACAAACCGCTCTTTCAAATACTTTTGCGTATTGTCGTCATCGCGCGAGTAGATCGGATTGAAGATATGTGATTCGCCACGCGAATAGAAAAGAAGGGTGTCATTAGTGACCCCAAACTGATCGGCCGACCATGCTTGTGCTTGCTTTCTACGCCAGATGATCTCGTTTACGAAATGGTGGTTGCCGAAGATTTCATTCATTGCAGAACGAAGCAGATGATTGACGCGCCAGTCGCAATGGACATAGATACTTCCATCAATGGACATGAGATCGCGCATCAGGATCAGCCGCTCATAGATCATGCTGATGAAGCTGTCTGCGCCTCGACCCCACGTATCGCGATAGGCAATCTGCTCCAGAAGATTCGGCTCTTTGTGGAAGGTTTCTCCGCCAATCTCAATGTCCATGCTGAAATCTGCGCCCACATCGAAGGGCGGGTCTATGTAGATGAGCTTCAGGCCGCCAGCGTCCTCAATCTGTTGGCGGAGTGCGCCGGCCTTGAGTGAAGATAGGATCAGCTTGTTGTCGCCCCAGATCAGCTTGTTCGTCCAGCCCTTCCGTTGACGGCCACGGCTGTCGAACAAGTCTTCCTGCACCTTGGTTTCGGCACGAGGCTCGTCGATATGCTCAAGCGTCTGGAACGGCAGCACGGTCGTGCATACATCGCGCGTTTTTCCGTTCCAGACGAGTTCGACTTCGCTCTTATCCTCGAACAGGATAAAGCGGTATTTCTCCGGCAGAGCCTTGCCCTGCTGAATGAGCGTCACCAGGTTGCGCTGCTCAGCTTCGCTTAGCTCGTATGATTTCTTGTCGTGACGCGCCATCGTCAGTTCTCCTGATACTCGCGGAATGCGCTGGCCAGTCCCGCGAACGATGACGGCTTGTGCTTCTCAAAACTTTCCTGATCAACATAGACGAAGTGGTAGCTCGGCCCACCATCATCTTCCGTTGCCTCGGTCGCGTCTTCGCACCATTGGCGCAGGCGTGCCATCTTCTGAGGTACGTCAATCTCCTCGCGGCCCTTGGTTTCAACGATCCAGACGTTGCCGTCCGTGGTCCGCACGATGAAGTCCGGCGTATACGTCGATAGCTCGCCATTGGCCTTGACGAACTCGATCTTGAAGCCCACGGCCATGTAGTTCTTGCCGAACGCTTGAACATCGGGCGCGGATTCCAGAAATGCCGCGAAGTCCAGTTCCAGAGCATCGGCGTTGGCTTCGCCGACAATCCGGTTGAACACCGATTTCTTCGCAGGCAGGAATCCGCGCGGCTCCGTGCGGAACGGCCGCGTGTCGCGCAACCGGATGTGTCCGTCGATGCGGGAGCTTCCGCCCTCGTAGATCGTCAATGTGTTGATGGCGGCCCGGAAGTGATCGAACAGCACCTTAGCCACTTCAGGCTCGGACAGGTTTCGCAGGATCACGGGATCGTCGAGATCGACGGTGCTCGTGAACAGATGATCCCGGATGAAAATCTTGACCTTGGGGTAGAGCTGATCGTAGCCACCGACGAGACGCAAATCCTTGAGGAGTTGCCGGGCGAAGAACGCGACGACCGAGCGGTAATCCCCCGGACCTGTGCCGTCGAGTTGGATCGTGTGATCGACCTCGGAATCGAGCATGGTCTTAAAGACGATCTCGCGAGTTTGCTCCGGCGTGAACGGCTTGACGGGAAGTTGGGGATTTCCGAAGTGCTCAGGCTCCAGCTCGGTGAGGTCCTTGAACTCCCGGTTATAGCGCCGAGTGAGGCGCGGCACGGAGATATCGAGTTCGTCGATATTCTTGTCGGGTGATTCGGTATCGACTTCGACGACGATGGAATCCTGTCGCTCGCGGCCTCCGGCCCCGCCCATCGGCACTCGGTCGAACGTGACACCCTCATTCTGGATGGACTCCACGAACTCCATGAAGGCGGGCGTGCCCATCACGGAGACGGTCTCCCGCTGATCGCTGCCGAAATACATGCGGCGGAGCCCGCGCCCCAGGGTCTGCTCGGGGAGGATGTTGCTCTTGGCCGCGTAGGCCCGCAGACCCACGATCACCGTGACGTTTCGCACGTCCCAGCCTTCTTTGAGCATCAACACGGAGACGATGGCTTTGTGGGGCGACTTCCAGGTGTCGATCTCGTTTGACTCCCGACGTAGCAGTTCCAACTCGTCTTTGCTCTTGCCGGATGCCGCCTCGGAAATCTCGCCATTGGCCTTGGTGTGAATGACGAGCACGGAGTCCTGCAACTCCGGGCAAATCCTCTGAAGGTAAGCGCCGACCTCATCGCAATTCTTGGTGTCGTCTACCATGACGAACAGCACGGCTTTCTTGCCGAGCTTTTCGTGCTCGGCGTAGCTCTTGCGCCATTCCTCGACGCCCAATTGAAGATAGTCGGCGTACTTCTCCGTAATGATCGGGCTTTTGTGCTCGGCCAGCTTCGCCCGGCTGGCCGCATCCGGCAGAACGGGATGCTTGACGACGTTCTGGGCAATAGCCTCCACGAGCGGGTAGTCGCTGACGGTCTGCACAAAGATCGCCCCGTTGTTATGACGCGGCGTCGCGGTCACGTCCACCTGGATGGTGAGCCGCAAATCCTTTTGCAGAAGCCGGTGATGGATGTCCTGGATGCACTGGAACCACGCCAGCCGGTTGTCATGAATGTGGTGGGCTTCGTCATTGAAGACGGCGAGTTCTTCGATCTCCCGGACGACTTCGCCGAGATCGACGTTGCTGTCGTTCGTTTTGCCGGCAGGCTTGCTCCCGAAGGGCGCAAGGAAGTAGTCGCGCAGATCGTCATCCTCAAGCGATGGCTCAGGCACATCGCCGAGATAGACGCGGTGAATGTTGGTCAGGAAGATGTTTCCGGTCGGGCGGACAACGCGCACATCGTCCTGAATGTGCAGGGCCACCTGAAAATCGTCGCGCCAGTTGTGGCCCGCGTGGCCGTTGTCGGGCAGGACCGGATCGTTGAAGAAAATACGCAGGCCGTCGAAATCGTGCCGCAGGCGGTCAAGGACGATGATGTTCGGCGCGATCAGAAGGAAGTTCCGTGCGAGCGTCGAACCCTCCTCGTACAGGCGGTGGAAATAGCTCCAGGCCATCAGCAACGAGAGCACTTTGGTCTTGCCGGAGCCGGTGGCCATCTTGACCACGAAGCGGGGCCAGTCCTCATCGAACATGTTGGCCGACACCGCGCCGGAAGCATCGAATCGCAGCAGGTCGAACTTGTCGCGCACCCCGCGTACGTCATAGAGCCAGATGACGGTTTCAACGGCTTCACGCTGCGCGTAGTAGTAGCGAAACGCGCTTTCCGTTCCGTCCGCGCCCTCGACCAGATGTTCGGTCAAAAACCACCAGGTCAGAAGCGCGCGTGACGTGGCGGATGCTCCGGCATAGCCCCCGGCCCGCCATTGCGCGACTTCCTCGCGAATGTTCGCGACCAGCGGCGGAAGGAGCTTTTCATAGGCTGTGCTGCGCAGTTCCTCGGCTGCCGGAAACCATCGGTATTCCGGGTCCAACGTCTCGTAAGGAGAGAGCGGAAAGCTTGGATGCAATGCCATTAGCGGGTCGTCTCCATAGCTCTACTTCGCCAGCTTCGGGTATTGCTCGGCGACATATCGTTCTGCCGCGTCCCGGACGACCCAGGCGACGGAGACCTTTTTCAGGCGCGCGATCTCCTCTAGCGCCTGGTAGAGCGCGGTCGGGAACGTTACCGACGCGCGCGTAACGGCGGACGAAGGGTCTTTGCTGGCGGGCTTGCGCGGTCGCGAACGCATGGTTGATTCTCCCAAACTCTGCACCACTCTACACCAACCTGGTGATCGGCCCCAAGGCTGGATTTTCGATTCGTGTCAGGACCAGATCGAGAGGGAATTATTCCTATCCGACTCCGACAGGGGTGGGCGGGCGGGCCGGGATTGCAAAGGGGCGATGCCCCTTGCCGGTTGGGGGGTGCAGGGGGAGCGCCGAAGCCTCCACCCTGCCGTGCGGGTCCGGGGCAGAGCCGAACTCTCCCCGGTCGCAATCCAACCGCGACGAGGTTGGCGCGTATCCAAACCGCGAAGGGTTGGTCTGGGGTCCAGGGGGCAGGAACGCTCCTTGGTCGATGGGGGTACAGGGGGAGCACAGACAGCTCCGCCCTGTTCGATGGGTTCCACAGGGAGCGCGGACAGCTCCCTTGGTCGCCCGGAACGGGTCAGGGTGTCGGGGCTCGAAGGCCCTGACTGGCGGGTGTCGGGGGCCAGTACCCTGACGAGTGGTCAACCGGCGAAACGGTTGCATGGCGCTCGGTAACGGCCTGCCCACAGAGCCGCGCCATGCGCCGGAGGGGATGCAACGGGGAACGCGCGAGCGGGTTCCCCTTGCCAAGATAGTGCGGAGGACGAACGAAATTTTATTTCGTTTGTACTACACGCACATATCTTGCGGTCATCCTTAAGCCGGGTTCGCCGAAACCGGAACTATGCTGCGGCGGCGAAGGATAGCGCCGCCTTCGCATAGGTGCTCCAGGATGACGGGCGTCGCTGCGCGACGATTCTTCTGGCTTCTATGGAGCTGGCCGCAGAGCACCGGCCAGCGAGTCTATCTGTGCCTACGGCGTTTCCAAAGGCAAGAGACAAGGCAGGAGAGCACAAAAAACCCGGCGCTGTGCCACGCCGGGTTTGCGTGCCATGGGCCTGAGGGGTTTGGCAGAGGCCCGTGGCACCCTTAGTCTGTTAGCACCGGCAGTACAGCGGGTCAACAATGTTGCAAATGCGATAGCGCCGTGGAAAGGTCAATCTGATGAGACCGGAACGCAGGACTGAAAGGACCGATGCGCCTCTTTGAACCGCTGGTGGAGGACGCCCGGCAGCACCCGAACTTCAGGACGATCATGCGGCCCGGAAACGGATTCGCGCTCGATGTCCTGAACGATTGGGCGCGCGGCTTCGAAGACCGCGACGGAAAGCTCGCCGAGGAGTTCCAGACGACGTTCAATTCGGCGTTCTGGGAACTCTATCTGTTCGCTGTGTTCAAGAAGTATGGGCTGGCGGTGGATTTCTCTCACGCCCGCCCGGACTTCTGTATTCCTGACCGAAGCCTCGTCATCGAGGCGACGGTGGCTTCGAACGCTCAAGGTGAAGAACCGGAACATGAGCGGCGCGGCAAGGAGCCACCGCCGGACCTCAACGAATTCAATTTCAAGTCGATCCTGCGGCTTTCGAACAGCCTGACGGAGAAGCACAGGAAGTACACACAATCGTATTCTCAGCTTGAGCATGTGAAGGGACAGAGCTACGTCGTTGCCGTGACCAGCTTCGACCGTCCCTTTAGCTTCGTGGCGTGCCAGCGCCCGATTGAAGCCGTCCTCCACGGCTACTACGTGGATGAGGAGCGGCACATCGCAACGCACGGACGCGAAGGCCGCCTTGAAGGCGAGCAGTTGCAGCGCGTCGTCAAGGGCAATGGCAGCCCAGTCGAGCTAGGACTTTTTTCCTCGCCTGCTTACAGCGAGATCAGCGCCGTGATCTTTAGCAGTTGCGCGACGCTCGGAAAGGTTCGCGCACTCTCATCCGATCCGAATCCCAATATCGTCTTCACGGCGCTCCGCTACAACCCATCCGGCATCCAGTCTCACATCGTCAAGGAACCGAAGCATCGCTATACGGAAAGCCTCGTGGACGGCCTGCGGGTGTACCACAACCCGTTCGCCGCGTACCCACTCGATCCCGCCCTGTTTCGTCATCCCGCCGTGTTCCAGTCCTACTACCAGAATGACGACTGGGTCTACGAGGCACGCGAGGGCCAGTTGATGTTTCGAAGTGTGGATGTCTTGGTGCCTGCCGGAACGCTCACACGGAACCAGCAGCCCACGCCCTGATACTCAAGGCGCATCGTGAAGTGCGGAAATCGCTCGGCTAAGCGTCCGGGGCGACACCTTCAACTCCTTCGCGAGCCCAGCAAGCGACAGACCGGGATCAGCGGCCAATCTCTCGGCTGCACGCGCCACCTGCTTCGCGGTCAGCTTGTGCGGACGCCCGACACGCTTGCCGCGTTTGCGGGCCGCCTCCATTCCCGCCTTGGTGCGTTCGGAGTTGAGATCGCGCTCGAACTCGGCGAGCGCGTTGATGATCCGGTAGAGCAGCTTTCCGACCGGCGTGGTCGTGTCGATCTGCTCGGTCAGGGACCGGAACTCGATCCCGCGCTTTTCGAACTCTTCGAGCGTATCGAGCGCGTGACGCAAGGAGCGGAAGGCGCGGTCCATCTTCCAGACCACGAACGTATCGCCGGAGCAGAGCATTTCCGTCGCCAGCTTGAAGCCGGGCCGGATTCTGGCCACGGCGGAAATCCCCTCGTCTTCAAAGATGCGCGCGCAACCCGCAGCCTTCAGCGCATCGCGCTGGAGGTCGAGATGTTGTTCGTCCGTACTGACGCGCGCATAGCCTATGACCGCCAGGTTCAGCCCCCTTCATGTTGCTCGCGCGGATGGCGGAATCGCCCGCCGCACAGGGTAGACAAAAGGGACCCCTTTTGGTAGCGTTTCCATAAGAAGTCCGCACACAATGCCGACGCTAAATGACGGGCGTGCAGAGCGCGGATTGCTTTGAAGCGGATGAGGCGGTGCGCGGATCGGGCGCGCCGGGCAGTGTCGGTCAGAACGGGTCCCTTCTGACCTGAGCACACGCAACGGGACCGGGGCAAGATTATTCTTGAAGGAGGACGGCATGGTGCGGATCGCTGCGGTCGTCATCGTCACGATGACTTCCCTACTCCCGTGCGGTCCGGCGGCACTCGCGCAGACGCACCCAGTACCGCCGACGCAGAACTCGGAACAAGCCCAGCCCCCTCCGATCCGCTATCTCGACTTTACTGCGCGGAACGACGGATGGGCGGCGGCGCAAACGGCCAGCATCATCGGCTCGCGCGAGCGCAAGCTCGTGATCGTCTCGTATGCGGACCCGGCGATGACGCGTGCCTTCTACGACACCGCCGTCTCATTCACGCAAGCACCCAACACGCTGCCGATCTTCGGCGTTGTCAGAGCGCCGCAGCATCCCACCGAGCCGAACGTGAACGGGTTCGACATCTACATCAATGGCGTACCGTTGGGCGAAGTCCCGAACCCGGATAACTTCTATACGCCCCCGCAATTCCTGCGCGCGCTGCTCGAACAAATCCAGAAGGACGACACGCGATGAAGGCGCGGATGGCAGTGCTACTGATCGGCGTGGCGCTCACGGGATGCGCGGCGACACCGGAGCCGCGCAAGGCGGCGGGCTGCGGCTCGCTGCCGCCCGCATTCGATGCGCCGATTGTCTGTCCGCCTGTGGACAAGGCCGCGCGGACCCTTGAGGTCAACAACGACGCAGCTTACGGATTCAGGATTGAACGCGACCCGAACGCGAACGGCGGGCTTTGCATCCCGCCGCAGACCGTCATCCCGTTCGTCAGACCATCGCATGAGGAGCTTGAATGATGATCCGCACACCGCTCGTCCGCACGGCGCTTGGCGCATTGATCCTGCTCGTCGCCGGTCCGGTGGCGGCGCAGGGTACAGGGGCGAACGCATCGGCCACGACGCTCTACAGCGAAGCCTCGTATTGCCATCAAGTCGCCAAGGCGTTCAAGGACAGCGACCTTGAACGGCGCTGGAGCCGCACCCGCGCCAAGTACTTCCCGCTGATCCCGGAAGATCAGCAACTGAAGTTATCCGGCGCGGCACGGTCGAAGGTGGAGTCGGAGGCCAAGACGCTCGCACCGGCCTCATTCCGAAGCCAATACGAGCGATGCAAACAGAGCCTGGCCGGAGCGGAAGCGCAGGCCCAGGCGGCCAATGAATCCTGGGCTAAGGAGTACAACGCGCAGCGGGACGCTCAGAAGAGCCCCTTCATCAACCGCTACGCTCCTCCCAAATACACGGCCATGGAACTGGCCGGCGACATGGCCGGAACCAGAGACCTCGCCGCGCAGGAGGTGCTCCGCGACAAGGCCCGCGCCTGGAATGCGTATTGCCTGGTCGCCGCTCAGGCGCTCTATGCGTTCAGCGCAAATAATCCCGGTGCGTTCGGACTCGACCCGAAACGCGCGGAGGATGCGCGGCTGCTGGCGCGGATCGACGGCCAGCGGGGGCAGTACCGGACGACCCTGCTGAATGGATTCAAGCCCGAGCAGCAAGCGCGGGCTGAGGCGTTCGCCAACGCACAAAAGGAGAATTACCGTAAGGGCCTCGATGAAAGCAAGAGCCGTGAGTCCGAGGTCGTGCAGTTCATCAAGGTGCAGATGTTCACCTGCGACAGCGGGTTCGAATTGGCATGGGGGCCGACACGGTGAAGGCGACGCTGACCATCGCCGCGATGGCCGCGCTCGCGCTCTTCGTGTTCAGCTTGTGGGGTCTGCGCGGATCGCTGGTTCTGATCGCGCTCTGGGGGTTTGCGTATCTCGGCTTCTCTCTCTGGCATCGGCGCGCGCAACGCCTGATCCGCGAACGCTTGGCGCGGATGGATGAGCGGCAACGCGCCAATGCACTCTCCGCCTTGAGCGAGACCGACCGGATTGAAGTGTTCGACGCGATCAAGGTCCACGAACGCTAAAAAGCCCTGCTTCGCGAACGAAGCAGGGCCGATGCGATTGAAGCGAAGGAGCAGCTTACTCGCCGCTCTGCGTGTCTTCTTTGACCCGGAAGACGTAGAACCCGCCTTCAACGATTTGCGTTCCGTAGAGCTTGACGTAGCAGCTCCCGTCTCCGCGATCCCAGGCGACGCCCAGCGTTTCGAAGTCGGCTTTCTTGCCGGTGCCGATCTTCTTGCGGACGATGTGCGTCGGGCGGTTGCCCGTGTTCTCGGCCTGAGCGGTCTTGGCTTCGGTGTGTTCGGTTTGTGCGGTCATGATGTTTGCTCCTATTTGAGGGTTTACGGGCCGGACCCTTCCAGCCTCGTGGCAGAAACCGCAGCAGACAGGAGCAAGGCCGGGCTCAAGCTGTTTTGTGGGGGACCGTCTACAAGACTTGGCCGCAAGCGGCCTTAGTCGCCGTGACGGGTAAAACTGCTTGAACGCGGCCGCCTGTCTGTCAGGCTGACACGCATCAAGGCTGGCAATGGCGTCCGGTCCCGCCCCTCACAATCCCCGGAGCAAACGCCGCACGAACCGGAGACGCCGACGCCGCGCAAGGCGGAAACGGGCACCCGCACATGCGATAGACCTCGTGCGCATGGGGCGAGGCAAAAATGGTTGAATGAACATTGCGGGGATCGCCGGGTCGCGGAACGCGAGGGATCTGCGTTGAAGGCAAGAACGAAGAACGCGGCATCAAAGCGGATTCTGCTTCCCGGTCAAGGCGCGGACGATGCACCGGAGAATTGCGCGCCCTTCGCATCAAGCAGCAACGCACCTTCGCAGATGCAGCGAGCAGCGTGTCAGCATCATTGAAGAATATGGAAGGCGATCTTCTTCAGCCATTCATGCTTGGTTTCGAGCATATGGCCGCGCCCGTACTTGGGGCCTCGGCTGCGGTGCCCCATCAGCTCGTCGATGACTTCCTCCGGCGCACCCGCATCGCGCAGCCGGTCCTTGAAAGTGTGACGGAGCGAGTACAGCGTGTGCGCGTCAGTCGGCTTGAGCTTGTTCTCGCGCAAGAACTTGTTGATCGTGCTGGATGCAGTGTCGGCATTGCGATAGTGCGTGAACCCATGCGGCAACTGAGCGAATGCATAGAGCGATGCTCCGACCAGCGGAATCTTGCGCTCGGAATGCAGCGTTTTTAGCGCGTGATCGTTGCGCGCCCTGACCCATATATACGGAATCGTGTCCTCTAACAGGATGTCGTCCGGCTTGAGGCCGATAAGCTCCGACTCTCGCGCCCCTGTATCCGCCATCGCGAAGATGAGAAGCCGCGCTTCTGTGTTCAACCCGGAGAGCGCATTGCCGGAGAGCAGCGTCTCCTGGACGAACCGCGCCTCGAAGGGAGGACGTGATTTATCAACTTCTTTGAGCCGCGTTCGCGCGAAGGCGGCGTCAATGTCCGTCTCGATCTCCTGCGCGGCGCATACAGCTTGAAGGATGTCCCGGACGTATTGCATGTTCTTGTTGACGGTGCCTGCAACGGCGGTTTCATCGGCGACGCGATCCATCCAGTATTGTCGATATTTGAGGATGTCGCCGCGTGAAACCTCGGAGAGCTTCTTGTCCCCCACCACGTCCATAAACCCGCCCAGAGCAGCGATGCGCGGGTTCTTCCACTTGCGGATTTGATGGTCGGACTTGTTGACCAGCCTGTCCGCACAGAGCGGCCAGAACTTCTCAAGGCACTCGCCGAGCATCAACCGGGGCGCATCGGCCCCACCGAGCACAGAGGCCACGATCTGCGGCTGCTCGATTGCACCTGCCGCAGTACGCACACGTTCGATAATTTCTTCGAGCGGGGCCTTGGCGATCTCGGCCACACTCTTGTAGGCGAAGCCGTGGGCCTTGGCGAGTTTCACAGCGGCGCGGTAAGCCGCGTCACGGTCTGCCTGGCCGTTGGCCTTGATCAGACTGCGCCAGAAATCCTCGATATAGTCATTGTAGATTGAGGCTTTGCGATGGGCCTCGCGTTCATCAGTCGTTCCGAGCGATATTTTGATGGAGGTGCGCGTCTCGTAGGGCAGGACGTGACCGGGAACGCGCCGCCGGTAGTAGAAATATTCTCCGCGTCTGAATACATATGACCGCATCCGCTCCCGTGTCCCACCAAGATATTCAATTTGTGTCTCAAATAGTCGTAAAGAAAGACCTTTGCACGGTCAACTGAAAACCGCTTACACGTCATATCAATATCTTAGTGGGGAAATAGTTAACGCGGAGTAAACGGCGGTGGCGGAGAGAGGGGGATTTGAACCCCCGATACTCTTGCGAGTATGCCGCATTTCGAGTGCGGTGCATTCAGCCACTCTGCCACCTCTCCGGGCCCGGCGTGCCGGGTTCAAATCTTTTAGGGCTTTACCGCCCCGAAATCAAGGCCTCCCGCAGTCCCCTACGCCGCAGCCCCTTAAGCCGCGTCGCGCTCCTGCGGCGGCTTCTCGGCCGATGCGCCCTGCTCGGCTGCGTCCTTTTCCGCCTTCATGGCCTTGCGCTCCTTATGAATATGCAAAAGCGACGGCAGCACCGACAGAACGATAATCGCCAGAACGATGGGCAACAGGTAATGGTCCACCTGATCCGCCGGAATGATGTTCCCCGCCAGATACCCGAGCGTACACAGCCCCGCCACCCACGCCACGGCGCCCACGACAGTATAAACCATAAACGCCCGGTACGGCATCCGCACCATCCCGGCCAGAAACGGCGCAAAGGTCCGCACGATCGGCATGAACCGCGCCATGATGATGGTCATGCGCCCGTGCTTTTCGTAAAACCGCTGCGTCATGTCGAGATGCGCACGCTTGATAAAGCGCGTATCGCCCTTCTCGAACAGCTTGAGCCCGACCCGCCGTCCGATCTCATACCCGACCATGTTCCCGGTGATCGCAGCAATCAGACCGCCCGCGATCAGAATCCAGATATTCAAAAACCCCTGAGACGCCAGAAACCCGGCCGTAAACAGCAAGCTGTCCCCCGGTAGGAAAAAGAAAAACGGCACGCCCGATTCAAGGAACAGGATGCTCCACACCCCGGCATAACCCAGCGAGGTAATCAGTTTCAGAAGATCGAATCCCATGGGCTTTTCCTGCTCCGGTCAATGTAAAGCGGCAAAGGTAGGGGAATCGGCGCTTCAGGGCAACATTTTTAAGACAGAAATCCCCGGCCATCCGACGGCGGCTTCAAAACCCCGGCTCGTCAGGCCCCGGCCCGCTCGCCAAAGCCCGGCGCAGCGCCGCGATCTGCTTTTGTGCCTTCACAAGATCATCCGACCATTGCTGGACGTCCCGCCCCAGCCCCGTCCGCAACCCGGCCGTATGCAGGGCGCCGGCCTCGTGGGTGTTCGGCCGATCGGAATCCTGACTCGGCTTGCCGGAATCGATGGTCAGGTCGCCGACGATCCGGCTGTGATATCCGTTATCGTGCAGCGTCACCTGAGTATTGATCACGCACTCGTTCGCCCACACCCCGCAGACCTTGATCTCCAGCGGCAGGCCCAGCGCCTCGGCCTCCTCGCGCAAACTCTCGAAAAACTCGACATTCGTGACATAGGCCGACTGCGTGGATTTATGAATGGTCGTGTCCTCGGGATGCGCGTGCAGCCGGTAAAGCCCGCCATACTGCACCTCCTCGTCGCTGTCCATCATCGCCCAGACGATCTTCGCCCCGTTCGCCCGCATCTCATCCACGAACGGCTGGAGATCGGCGGCCAGAGCCTCCATCCCGGTCTGCCGCCGCCCTTCGGAAACTTTTGCGATTTTCTGGAACAGTTCGCTGCGGGTGATGTCGTCAGGGTCGGCGCCAGGATCCGGCGGCGCGGATTGCCACATGCCGTCCTGCATATCGACGACAACCACAACCACCATCTTGTCTCGGATCGGTTCCCCGCTCATCTCACCTGCCGCCCATAGGCTTCATTCTTTTCCCTACTTTATTACGCTTTTCATAAAAAAATCAACGGTTTTGCCCCGCCGTGGCTTTACAACCCGCTCGCCCCGGGGTTAAAACTCAAACATGACAAAAACACATCCGATTCCCCTGAAATCTGCGGAAACCCCCATGAACGCCCCCTCGCCCCTGACCGCCCGGCACGACCATATCCTGATCCTCGATTTCGGGTCGCAGGTCACCCAGCTCATCGCGCGGCGCTTAAGGGAATCCGGCGTCTACTGCGAAATCTGGCCCTTCAATCAGGCGCCCGAAGACCGCATCCGCGCCTACAACCCGAAGGGGATCATTCTCTCCGGCGGCCCGTGCAGCGTAACCGATGAGGGCAGCCCCCGCGCCCCCGATTGCGTCTTCACGATGGGCCTGCCCGTCCTCGGCATCTGCTACGGCCAGCAAACGATGGTGCAACAGCTCGGCGGGCTGGTCGAACAGGGCGAATCCCATGGCCGCGAATTCGGCCGCGCCTACGTCGATGTCAAGGAACACAATAACCTGCTCGACGGCGTCTGGGACAAGGGCGCGCACGAACAGGTCTGGATGAGCCACGGCGACCGCGTGACGAAACTCCCCGCGGGGTTCAAGGTCGTGGGCACCTCCCCCGGCGCGCCCTACGCCATCATCGCCGATGAATCCCGCAACTTTTACGGCGTGCAATTCCACCCCGAGGTCGTGCACACCCCCCACGGCGCGGAACTGTATAAAAATTTCACGCACAATATCTGCGGCTGCGCGGGCGACTGGACGATGGCCGCGTTCAAGGACGAGGCCATCGAAAAAATCCGCGCGCAAGTCGGCAAGGGCAAGGTCATCTGCGGCCTCTCCGGCGGCGTGGACTCCTCCGTCACCGCCGTGCTGTTGCACGAGGCGATCGGCGACCAGCTCACCTGCATTTACGTCGATACCGGCCTCATGCGCGCCGGCGAGAGCGAACAGGTGGTGAGCCTCTTCCGCGACCATTACAACATCCCCCTGATCCATGAGGACGCGAGCGATAAATTCCTGCGGGGGCTGGAGGGCATCTCCGACCCCGAAATCAAGCGCAAGCTTATCGGCGGCCTCTTCATCGACGTGTTCGACCATTGCTCGACCCGCGTCGGCGGCGCCGATTTCCTGGCGCAGGGAACCTTGTATCCCGACGTGATCGAGTCCGTCAGCTTCACCGGCGGCCCCAGCGTCACGATCAAAAGCCACCACAATGTCGGCGGCCTGCCCGAATATATGAAACTCAAACTCGTCGAACCCCTGCGGGAGTTGTTTAAAGACGAGGTGCGCGTTCTGGGCCGCGAACTGGGAATGCCGGAGGATTTTATCCGCCGCCACCCCTTCCCCGGCCCCGGCCTCGCCATCCGCATCCCCGGCGAGATCACGCCCGAAAAACTCGAAATCCTCCGCAAGGCCGATACGATCTATCTGGAGGAAATTCGGAACGCAGGTCTGTACGATGCAATCTGGCAGGCGTTTGCGGTATTGCTGCCCGTCCGCACCGTCGGCGTGATGGGCGACGACCGAACGTATGATTACGTCTGCGCCCTAAGGGCGGTGACGAGCACCGACGGCATGACCGCCGACTACTTCCACTTCGACCATGAATTTTTGAGCCGCGTGGCGACCCGCATCATCAACGAGGTGCGCGGCATCAACCGCGTAGTCTACGACATCACCTCCAAACCCCCGGGGACGATTGAGTGGGAGTGAGGGGGCCATGGAAAAAAATGAACCGCCTAGCCGCCTTCATTTTTTTCTGACATCCCTGTTTCATGTCTTCGCGCTGTTTATCGCATGGCTGGTTGTAATGGGCGGCCTAACCGCGTATGTGATGGCCATAGAGAGTACAAATCCTTACGCATCATTTTATTTATTGCTCATGTTTTTAGCACTCTCAGGAATACCCTCTCTCGGCCTGGCCGTGTTCGTCGGCATATTCTGGAGAAACATCGAAGAATACCCCCGCACATATTTTGGCGTATGCATCTTAATATGGTCTTTCTTGATTTATAATTTTGCAGGCGCACAACTTAATGACAATTCGCTCATGATGGCCCTGATATCCATTCCTATTGGGCTGATTGTAATTTCGATTTACTACGCGCTGATTGCCTATACGATATGGAAAAAACGCCCGATCAACGGCGGAGTTGCCCCCCCGGAACGACCGAGAGGGAGTGATAAATGAAAAGATGGCTGCCGCTCTGTTTAACTGTATTCATCTTTTCTTCTCCCGCTCTGGCCGACGACAACACGTTTTGGGAGAAAGTGTCAAAAAGGCCGGATTTAAAAATCACGACCGAGAACGGCCGGAAGACCGCTCACTTTGCAAGCGGCGTCAGCATGACCGGCGAGTACAAAGGCGTGGACCGAAGCGGAAAAGGCGCCATACTGTGCGGCTGGGAAATGTATGTTGCGGTCAGAAATATGGCCGAAATCTGCTCTCCTTCCGAAGAGAGCGAAATCATAAAAAATTTGAACTACGCGATTGAAAAAACCAACGACTTTATCGTGGCAAACAGCTTGCATCCGGTAACCAAGGCGGACCTAGAGAAAGGCATAAAAGCAAGACTCGTCAGCTTGAAAGAGGACATGTCAATGCTTGAAGAAAATGATCTCAGACAAGAATGCTCTTCTGGCCATGCCGCCCAAATGAAAAGGCGCATGATATCTCTTTCATCGGAAGAGTTCAGGAAAGCGGTCGATGACTTTTTATCCATCCCAAGACCGCCCGTCACTGAACCATGCCTCTAGAAAAAGCGATTGAGGGGGGTTAATGAAAAAAGCATTTTTATTTATTCTTTCTATATTATTTCTAACTGTCGCCTGTTTTAAATTCTGGGAATACCAATTTTATCTAAGTGCTGTACCACAAGAATTCGGCGTATATAAAATTCTATACCGCCAAGAAAATGCATGGGGGTTCGGCCCAGGAGGAAACGAAACAGGTATCAGGGTTTATGAACTGCCAGAGCAAACCTACCAAATTATTCAACAACAAGGATTGGAATATCTTAATAACTTACCCTCCGCCAAAGCAAGACAGGTAAAAGGACGATCAGACTGGAGAGGAAAATATAAAAACTGGTTAGAAACACCAATTAATGTTACACGGCATTGGACTGATTATATGTCTTTGCCGGATGATGCAGATTATTCAAAAGAAGTTCCTTCTATATCCCATTATATGAGCGCTTATGGCTTTGGTCTTCGAATAGACCCCAAAATAAGGAATCTTGCCGACGACGCCTTAAAAAGCCCAGGAAACTACTATGCCTACGGACGTATTGGAGTAATCATTGTTATTCCACAGAAGAAGAGAGTTATATACGCATATAACGGTTGATTATAATTCCATATAGACAAAAATTTGACATCCCCGCCCTAACCCATTACTCTGTAAAGAAAAAAGAACAGGGTGTGACAGGGTGAAGGGCCAAAAATTCATCAATGCCGAAAATCTGCCGGAACTCGCGAGCGCCTTCGCGCGGTCGGTCGGCCCGGCCTTTTCCGAATCCGAAAATCCCGAGGTGAAAGTCTCCCTGATCGGCGAGCCGGGCGTGGGCAAATCCTACATCTCCGCGAAACTCTCCGAGGCCGTTCTGGGCGATAACGTCACGGCAAAGGTGCAAATCGTCCCCCGCGAAAACATGCACGACCTCATCCTCTGGTCCGCGCGCGAAACCGACACGCTGCAAATCATTCAGTACGACGAGGCCTCCACCCGCTACGTTGACGATTCCTACCACGATTTCGTAGAGCGCCAGCGCGCGCAAAACCCCGTGCCCGTCCGCGAAAAACCCGGCATCGTCTTCGCCGAACACCCCGACCTGAAAACGGAAAAAACCTCCGACATCATCGTGCGCGTCGCCTTCTCGCCGGAGCAGCAGGCGGCGATCGCCCGCTTGCGCGAATCCATGGACGGCGCGGATGCCGAAACCCTCACCATCATCAAAAACGAACTCGCCGGCGTGGCGGGCCAAGGCTGCCTCCTCGAAATGGAGATCCAAAGCGCCCGCATCGACGAAGGCCCGCTGGTCGATTTCTTCGACCCGCCCGATTTCTCCGAGCTGGCGGAACCGGAATCCCCGGACTTCAGCGAGCTTGTCGCCCCCTCGCAGGAATCCGCCCACCTCGAAGACGCCTCCGCCGACCGCCGCCCCGACGCCCCCGGCCACGAATACGATATGTAACCCGAACCGTCATTGCGAACCCGCCCCCTTCTTGTCATCCCCGCGTAGGCGGGGATCCAGTAAACCACATCACCATGGATTCCGGCCTTCGCCGGAATGACGCCATTTAATGTCATCCTGAGCGCAGCGAAGGATCTTGTAACCTGTAACTCCCCCTCTTGCTCTACTTCCCATTGACTTCCTCGGCCCCGAGCCACGATAATCCGATCATGACCTACCGCTACCAAGGCTGGCATCTATATGGAGGTTTCTCACTCCGCTTGATTCTATGCTCCGTTTTTTTGCTGTTCTTTTCCGTAACTTTCTCCGAATCCGGCATCGCAATCGTCAACTTATTGATGCTCGGAATGGCGCTGCTCCTTCTTCACGAAAGCTGGGCCTATCTCCGCGCTATCCTCTGCCCCGTGATTTTAAAAATCAAAAGCGAAACCATAGAGATACAAGGGATTGGCACAATCCCCCTTGACGCATTAAGGCGCTTCTCATTTTCTTTTTCTGACACGGTTTATGGCCTGCCCGGCCTAAGGGGACTAATAAGCGTAAACCGCCTGACCGTCGCCGCCGAGAAAGACGGAGAAGTCATAACAAAAAAATTCCGCATCCTGCCCGACGCCTGCATGAGCGCCAAAAAACACGAAATCCTCTCCGCCCTTGCCGCAAAATTTCCCGGCATCGAAAAAAGCCGCAACGAGAAATCCCCGAAAGTGGCCGACGTGTATCTGGATTTTGAAAACGATAAGCCCACCCAAAACCATTGACTTCCCCGCGCCTCGGCCCGAATAATCTCCCCCATGAACAACGCCCCGCCCATAGACCCTGCCGCCGAACGCGAAATCCAGTCCGCCCTCGACCGCGCACAAACCGAACACGCGGTCACGATCCTCCACGCCGTCGAAAGCGGCAGCCGCGCATGGGGCTTCGCCTCGCCCGACAGCGATTACGACGTGCGCTTCATCTACGCGCATGAACGCGACTGGTATCTCTCCGTCTACCCGGGCCGCGACGTGATCGAATACCCCATAACCGGAGTGTTCGACATCGGCGGCTGGGATCTGAAAAAGGCGCTGCACCTCGCCCTAAAATCGAACGCCGTGGTGATGGAATGGCTCAACTCCCCCATCCTCTATCGCGGCAACCCCGAATTCGCCGCCGCGATGAGGGAGTTCTGGCTCCGCGCCGCCGACCGCAAGGCGCTGCTCAACCATTACCTGAATCTCGGAAAACGGCAGGTCGATCAGAACTGGCGCACCGCCGAAACGGTGAACGTGAAAAAATACCTCTACGTCCTGCGCCCCGCGCTGGCGATCCGCTGGCTGCGGCAACAAGGCGAACCCTTGCAAACCTTGCCCATGAACGTGCGGGAGCTGATCGCGGGCGCGGACATTCCGCTGAATATTCAGGAGGCGATCGCCGACATCATCGCCCGCAAGGCCGGTCTGGCGGAGGGGCAGGAAACCGGGCGCATCCCCCTGCTTGATCAATTCGCGGAAACCGAATTCGCTTCCGCCGAAACCCTGATCGCCGCCCTGCCCGCCCGCGCCGAGGACCTCCGCCCTGAGGCCGACGCCCTCTTTCGCGCATGGTTATACGATAGAAGAGATTGACTTCCCGCCCCGCAAGGCCCTAAAACCCCGCTATGACAAAGCGCAAACCGATCATAGGCGTTCTGGCCCTTCAGGGAGCCGTGGAGCCGCACAGGCCGCATATCGAGGCGGCAGGCGGCGAATTCCGCGCGGTCAAAACGCCGGCACAGTTTAACGAATGCGACGCCTTCATCCTGCCCGGCGGCGAAAGCACGACGATGCTCAAACTCATCGACACCTTTAACCTGTGGGACTCGCTGGCCGAAAACTTCGCCAAAAAGCCCGTCTGGGGCATCTGCGCCGGGGCGATCCTGATCGCGCGAAAGGTCACGAACCCGGAGCAGAAATCCTTCGCCCTCCTCCCCCTGACGGTGGAGCGCAACGGCTACGGGCGCCAACTCGACAGCCACCAGACAGAGATCAACGGCTACCCCGTATCCTTCATCCGCGCCCCGGTCTTCACCGACGTGGGCAAGGACGCCGAAATCCTAGCCAAGCATCAAGGCGCCCCCGTCTGGATCAAGGCCGGAAAATACACCGCCAGCGCCTTCCACCCCGAGCTGACCCTCGATTTCCCCTCCCCGATGCATAAAAAATTCGTCGAAAGTTTGCCCTGACCCGCCCTTTTCGATAATAATCGCTCAAGGACAACGGGAAACGGGCCGGGGAACATGACCGAAACGCTGGAAAAGCCCTACACGGGCCTATACAAGGCGACCAGCCTGTCCGACCTCTTCAACCGCGACCACTTCGCGCCCGCCAACGTGATCGAGCTGCCCCGGCAACTCAACGGCGATTTTAACGGTCTGGCCCGCAAGCTGAGCGCGGTGCTCAGCCTCCCAGCGGACGCCAGCCATGAAATCGAGCGTACGCTCTTCCGCAAGCTGCTCCGGCGCGTCGAACACGAGTTAAGCCCCGACGAAATGCTGGCCGCCACCCACATCGACAACGACCTGCGCAACATCGGCGGCAAGCTGGCCACGGTGAACCTGCGCATCAACACCGGCGACGCCTACGCCAACCACGATTCCGGCGCGGCCTTCCGCTTCCATGTCGATGGCTCCGCCCGCCTGCTCTGCAACTATAACGAACCCGCCGCGCAATGGCTGGAGATCGGCGACGAGGAACCCGACGCCGAAATGATGGAGCAATACGGTTATGCCGAATATTTCGCCCCCAAACCGGGTGCAGAGATCCACACCCTGCACACCGGGCATATCTACCACTTTCTGGGCCTGATGAACACGATGGACGCGCCGCCCTTCGTCCACCGGGGCATGCAATCCGGCCCCGACGACCCGCCCCGCCTGCTCCTCGTTGCGGAATACCAGCAAGAACCTTCGTTTTAGCCGCTCCGCATGGCAACCCGGATTCCCGGAGATCATATATCGAACTCGAACCCTGACTGCTCCGGAAAATAAGAATACTGCCGGTCCCCCGCCTCCAGAGTCTGCGGGTCGAAAACGCCTTCCAGCCGGTTGGCATTGAGTTCAGCATAATTCAGAGCCGCCCGGTAAAGCCGCACTCCCAAAAGCTGCGGCAAAAGCGTAGAGGTACGAAACTTGTCCAGAGCCTCATCAAAGCCGGCGCATAAAGGGGCCTTATATTCAAGAAGCTGCTCATAGGATTGAATGCGTCCCTGCTTCAATCCATGCTCGATCCCCGCCAGAGTTGCAGCGATCTGTAACATCGTCAGGGCCGCCCCGTCACGATTACCAAAACCGGGATCGGCATGCCGAATTTCCAGATGCGCGTTTTCCGGCGTGATTGTGGCCTTGGCTGGAAGACCATGATCATCGAAAAATTTCTGAGTATACGGGTTCTGCTTGACGATAGCCCCGGATTTTTTCAGCGGATGGTACCCGGCATGAGTGGGTGCGCTAAGGTTTTTGTTCCCCAGCCTTTCCCAAGACGCATAATAACGGTTAACAAACGACAGAACCGACTCTGCTGTGATATCAATAATACCCGCCGCCGCGTTCCAAGTAACCGGAGTGCCCTTATCGCGGTCGACGGGATTGTAAAACGGGTTCACGCCGTCTTTGCCTCTAAAACCGATGTTAATATGCACACCACTCCCCGCCGCGCCATGATTTTCCAGCACAGAAGTATTCGAAAGAAACATCTCCTCAAGCGTCCTCGCCGCGAGAATCCGCTCCCTCCCGATCAGGTCAGGCCGCTCCTCGGCTTGCCTCTTTATGTCCCTCAAAATGAAATCGGGCTCATAGCCGTTAACATGCATAAGATAATAATAAACATCGGGAATCGGCCTGGGGTTGTGACTGATCAGGGCAACAGCCTCAAACCGCTCAACCACCTCCATAATCGTCTTACGCATATCACGCAGAAACTCGGCCTTCTGCACCGCGTGCCTGACCGGCGACCCCCCGTCGATCAACTCATGATTTGTGACAAGCTCCAGCCGGAACGTATCGGGCATGTGTAAGG
Source organism: Alphaproteobacteria bacterium (assembly GCA_023384135.1). Classification (GTDB taxonomy): domain Bacteria; phylum Pseudomonadota; class Alphaproteobacteria; order Micavibrionales; family Micavibrionaceae; genus JAGNKE01. The sequence goes on from JAHDXS010000001.1 coordinate 843,720, forward strand.
CTTGGTTTTTGCCCGCAAGAATGGAATCTCTGACGCGGATAAGGGGATGCTCATGATCAATGCTTGAAAAGGCGTTGCCGTATGTTCGGCTTAATTCCTCAGTCAGTGTGTCAATCAGTTCCTGCTCACGGTGATAGCTGACACCATGGACCGTAAATTCGTCCTCAATCCCCACAAGGATAGGACCGCACTGACCCTCAAGCCGAGCCTGACATTGCATAATCCTCTCGGCGGCGGCTGATTCTAACTCCGTTACGACCGTCTGCTCATCAAGAGCCTGAGCCGGTTCAATAACTCGCATCCTTAAACATCTTCCGTTGTTTAATTCTTTAAGGCCCCTTTAAACATACTTCACATAACCTTTACAAGCTTTTAATCCATAAACTTTATGCAAAAAACAGATCCATCGCCGCTCAAGTGTGCGATCTGTTGACTTAAGTGCCCAAAGCCCATATGAAAACCCTATGATCCGGTATATCTCGACGCGCGGCGGCATAGCCTCACAAACGTTTGAACAGGTGCTTCTGACGGGCCTCGCCCCCGGGGGCGGCCTTTTCGTGCCGGATTCCTGGCCCTCGATCGACGTGGCCGCCCTCAAGGGCAAATCCTACGTGGACATTGCCGAAATCGTGACCTTTCCGTTCGTGGAGGGGGCCATCGACCGCGCCGCCTACCGCAAAATCCTTGAGGAGACCTATGGCCCCGCGACCTTCCGCGACCCCGACGTAGTGCCCCTAAACCCCCTGCCGGGCCAGGCAAAGGGCAACATTACGGTGCTGGAGCTGTTCCACGGCCCGACCATCGCCTTTAAAGACGTGGCCCTGCAACTGCTTGGCCGCCTCTTCGAGCACGTCCTGACCAAGCGCGGCGAACGCATCACCATCGTCGGCGCCACCTCCGGCGACACCGGCTCCGCCGCCATCGAGGGCTGCAAATCCTGCGACCATGCCGACATCTTCATCCTGCACCCCAAGGGCCGCGTCTCGGATGTCCAGCGCCGCCAGATGACCACCGTAGACGCCAAGAACGTCTGGAACATCGCCATCGACGGCACCTTCGACGACTGCCAGAACCTCGTAAAGGCGATGTTCAACGATACCGACTTCAATGACCAGTTGAACCTCTCCGCCGTGAACTCCATCAACTGGGCGCGCATCATGGCGCAGATCGTCTATTACTTCGCCGCAGCCTTACGCCTCGGCGCGCCGGAAAAGGAATGCTCCTTCGTGGTTCCCTCCGGCAATTTCGGCAACATGTACGCCGCCTACGCCGCCCAGAAAATGGGCCTGCCCGTAAAATATCTGTGCGTCTCCACCAACCGCAACGACATCCTGACCCGCTTCCTCGAAACCGGCGAGATGAAAATCGACAAGGCCTTTGCCACGCTCAGCCCCTCGATGGATATCCAGATCTCCAGCAACTTCGAACGCTACCTCTTCGACCTGCTCGACCGCGACCCCATCAAACTCGCCGAACTGATGCAAACCTTTAAAGAAACCGGAAGCTTCGCCGTCGAGCCCGAACAAATGGTCGAGGCCCGCGAAAAATTCAGATCCTCCCGCGCCGAGGATTCCGAGACTCTCGATATGATGCAAAAATGCTACGTCTCCGATCAATACGTCCTCGACCCTCACACCGCCGTCGGCCTCGTGGGCGCGCGGATGCTGTCCGAAGAAACCCGCGACCCTGTCGTCCTGCTCGCCACCGCCCACCCGGCAAAATTCCCCGATGCGGTGCGCAAGGCCATCGCCCTCACCCCGTCTCTGCCCCCGCATCTAAAGGGTCTGATGGAACGGGACGAAAAAATCGACGATCTACCCAACAATCTCAATCAGGTGCAGGATTTCATCCGCGCCCGCTCACGCGTAACCGCCGGAAAGTAAACCCAGCCCCATGACTAAACATCCGATCAAGATCACGACCCTCCCCAACGGCCTGCGTGTCGTCACCGACACCGTAACCACCGTTGAAACCGTGGCGGTGGGCGTTTGGGTCGGTGTGGGCACAAGGTTCGAGGATATGCGCCATAACGGCGTGGCTCACATGGTCGAACACATGCTCTTCAAGGGTACAAAAAAGCGCAGCGCACTCGACATCGTGGAGGTGATCGAAAACGTTGGCGGCAGCATGAACGCCTACACCAGCCGTGAATTGACCAGCTACTACGTACACCTTCTGAAAGAAGACCTTCCGCTGGCCCTCGACATTTTGGCCGACATGCTCCAGAACTCGACCCTGCCCGAGGACGAGATCGAACGCGAGCGCGACGTGATCCTCCAGGAAATCGGCATGTGCGCCGACACACCCGACGACCTGATTTTCGACAATTACTACGAAACCGCATACCCGGGGCAGGCGCTCGGCGCACCCATTCTCGGCAAGTCGGAGATCATCGCGAATATGAAACGCGAAGCCCTCGCCGGATATATCGCGCAGCACTACAACCCGGCCCAGATGGTCGTCTGCGCGGCGGGTAACGTTGCGCACGAACGCATGATCGAACTGGTCGGCAATCTTTTTGCAGACCTCCCGCCCGGCAAAGCCGAACAAAGCCTCCCCGCCGATTATCGCGGCGGCGAGCACCGTCTCGATAAGGAACTCGAACAGGCGCACGTCATACTGGGCTTCCGCGGCGTACCGCGCACCGATGACGCTTACTTTGCCGCGCACACGCTGGCAACGCTTCTGGGCGGCGGGATGTCCTCACGCCTGTTTCAGGAAGTGCGCGAAAAACGCGGCCTCGTCTATTCCGTCTACAGCTTCCACTCCGCTTACACAGACGATGGCATCTTTGGCATCTACGCCGGAACCGGGCCGGACAAACTGCCCGAACTCGTTCCGGTCGTGTGCGATGAAATCAAGAAACTCGTCGGCTCGGTCGGCGAAACCGAACTGAACCGCGCCAAAATGCAGCTCCGCGCAGGAATTTTGATGGGTCAGGAATCCATGAGCACCCGCGCGGATTCCAGCGCCAAGGCGCTGCTGCTGAATAGTCGTATCCGCACGATTCCCGAAATTCTTGGAAAAATTGACGCGGTGGATATCGCCGCGCTCGACTCCGTGGCCCGCCGAATTTTCAGCTCGAAACCGACCCTCGCTGCCCTCGGCCCGCTGGCGCAACTCGAATCCTTCGACGCCCTGACCGCCCGCCTGTCTTGAATTCAGAAACACAGAACCTTATCTGTGTGGGCGTAGCTCTAATTTTCTATCAAAAAAAGAAAGAGAAATGGAGCGAAAATAGCGTCTTTCGAGAACCGCAGCGCAGAATACTTAGGGGTATTTGAGCAGCGGTTCTCGAAAGACGCTATTTGCAGCCCATTTATCGAACTTTTTACTAAGCGCTTCCGGCGGTGCCCGACAACATCCCGGGATCGAATCCGAGCTGCCCGATGGCCTTCGCCCACTTCGCCTCGTTGTCCTGATGGAAGATAATCGAGGGGTCCGCATCGGCCACGAGCCATGCATTCTGCTGGATCTCCCAATCGAGTTGCCCCGCGCTCCATCCGGCATAACCGAGGATAAACAAAATCTGGTCCGGCCCCTCGCCGCGCACGATATCCTGCACGGCTTCGACCGTACCGGTCACGCCGTACTGCCCGGCGATCAAAACTGTTTCTTCGCGTTTGAAATCGGGCGTATGCAAAAGAAACCCGCGCGCCGATTCAACCGGGCCGCCGTTCATGACGGGCATGCGCAGCGCGTTAAGGTCCACGACGATATCCGAACGCAGATCGAGCTGCTTCACAAGCTCGTGAAACGCGATCCCCGGGAGCGTGTGATTGACCACCAGCCCCATCGCTCCGTCTGCGTCGTGCGAACACAGAAAAATCACGGCGCGATGAAAACGCGGGTCGCCCATACTCGGCATAGCGAGCAAAAGCTTGCCTGTCAGATATCCTGAATCCGCATCGTCTGTCTTACGGGATTGCCCCATTCATTCCTCCGTTGCAAAGTGGCCTCCCCATGATAGGAACAAAACCGCCCGCAGGGAAAGAAAATTCCGCTGACCCGCGCCTGCCTTGGCCATCCCGCTCCCTTTGTCATCCCCTCTCCCCTTCTTGTCATCCCCGCACCCCTTATTGTCATCCCCGCGAAGGCGGGGATCCAGTAAACCACATCACCGCGGATTCCGGCCTACGCCGGAATGACATCCTTTAAAGTCATCCTGAGCGCAGCGAAGGATCTTGTAACGTTTCCCTTTTAACTAAGACCGTCATTGCGAACCCGCATCAGCGGGTGAAGCAATCCACCTTTTAGAGTCATCCCCGTTATCCTGAGCGCAGCAAAATATCTTGTAACTTCGCCCCTGTAACTCTTCACTTAAACTCATAAACCTTCAAAGTCTGCGCCACGATCAACTTCGCCTCGAACTCCGCCTCCGCCCGCGCCCGTCCGGCGCGCCCCATCGCCGCCCGCCGGAACGGATCGTCCAGCAGCGCCAAAATCGCTTGCGCACAGGCCCAGGCATCCCGCACTGGAAACAAAAGCCCGTTTACCCCGTCCGCAACCGCCTCCCGGCAGCCCGGATGATCGGTGGTGACGATCGCCTTGCCCATGGCCGTCGCCTCCAGCAAGACCTTCGGCACCCCCTCCCGGTAATAAGAAGGATACGCGACCAACGTTGCGAGAGAGAGCAGCCCCGGCATATCCTCAACCCGGCCCAGCCACTCCACCGTCCCGTCCGCGCACAAATCATGCATCTCCGCCTCCGTAAGCGCCAGCGGATTGCTCCGGCTCACCCCGCCCGCGATCTGAAACCGCGCATCGACTCCCTCCGCTTTCAAAAGCGCAGCCGCTTCCACGAACACCGCGATCCCCTTGTCGCGCACCAGCCGTGTGGGCATCAGCACGATGGGCGGAGCCTCCTCTGCCCCCTCGCGCGGTGTAAACACGGATGTATCGACGCCGGATCCGCGAATAAGCGCCGTGCGCTCCAGCTTCACGAACCCGCGCCGCACAAAAAGATTCAGATCGTCCGGGTTCTGAAAAATGACACGCATGTTTTTTCCGCCCAGCGCCAGTTTCAAAAACGGCCCGATCAAAGCCCGCAAAACCTTCGGCTTAAAACCTTCGCCGGAAAACAGATACCCCAGCCCTGCCACCGTATGCACGGCGCGCACATCCCAGCGCCCCGCCAGCCGCACGGCCAGCCCGGCGATGAACGCGTATTTCAGGGTAATCGCGTGAACGATCTCCGGCCCCTGCGCGGCAATCAGATTCCGCAACGCGAAAATAGTTTTAATAACTCCTAAAACGCCGGAGGCCTCCGGCAAATCGAACCCGATAAACCCCATCTCGCGCAAACGCTTGTCAGACGCGCCGCCCGGCATCGCCACCATGACCTGATACCCGGCATCCCGCGCACCGAGCGCCAGCGGCAAGCGGTGTGACCAGAACCAGTCGGCATGATTGATAACGTAAAGAATGCGTGCTTGCTCTGTAGCAGACATCAGGCGGCCTCCCGGCCCTGCCCCTCGCTCTTTTCACCGCCTCCTGAACCGCTCCCCGGCGGCCGCTTCGGTAACGCCGCGATATTCGAAAAATCGGAGGCGATCATCTCCTGCAAACCCTGCCGCAGCGTATAGGGCGCAACAAACCCGCTCTTGCGGGCCCGGTCGGCGTTAACCACAGTATTCGCACAGAATTTCTTGACCCGGATCAGGCTGATCGGAAATTTCCGCCCCGTGATCTTGGCCAGAACGTCCAGAACCGCCCCGCCCGCAAAGCCGATAAAATATGGCAGAGTCGTGCCCATCCCGCGCATCCCCATCCCCGCGCGGATATCCGCCACCATCTCCCGCATCGTCAGATCCGGCTTGTCCGCGTAATTATAAAGGCTCCGCCCGGGCGCGGCATCAAGACACTGCTCCAGAAATGCCGCGACGTTCCCAACGTAAGCAATGGATTTTTTATTCTTCCCGCGCCCGATCATGATGAACCGCCCCCGCGCGATGGAATCCATAAGCGTATACACATTCCCCCGGTTCCCCGGCCCGAACGTCGCCACAAGCCGAACGGTCACGAGCCGCCGGGACGAATCCGCCGCCGCCCAGCCATCGAAAACCGTCTCGCTTTCGAGCTTGGACCGCCCGTAATCGTTGAACGGCGAGGGCGTGCTGTCCTCCTTCGATTCCCCGGCGTCAAGGCCGTACACCGCGACCGAACTGGAAAAGATGATCGTCTTGATCCCGTTGATCTGCGCGGCGGCCACAAGGTTCTCCGCCCCGCCTACATTCACGTCGTAATATTTCTTGATGGGGGTAACATCGTCCCGGTGTTCGGCGGCCAGATGATACACCGCATCGAACCCCTTCAAGGCGACGATCATCGCCTCCTTGTCGGTAACGCTGACGATCGACCCGTCCCGGGGATAGGCGGCGGATGGAACGATATCCAGCCAGTGGCACTCATGCCCAAGCGCCTTAAGCCGCCGTATAAGCGCCGTGCCGATAAATCCTGCTCCGCCTGTAATCGCGATTTTCATGGCCCAACTCTAGGCTCCTCCCCCCAAAAAGCCAACATTAAAAATTCTAAACCGCCCAGCGCTTTCGCCAGTCCTGAAACATCAGCACAGTCCATATTTTATTGGAATGGTTCCCATGCCCGGCCAGATGATCCACCCAGACCTTGCGTACAACTCCAGGATTCAAATACCCCTGAATCTCCATGGCATGTGGGTCGAGTAAATCTTCCGCCCAATCGCGCAACGGCCCGCGCAACCATTCGCCGATGGGAATGCCGAACCCCTGCTTGGGCCGGTCAAACAGACGCTCTGGAAGATGCTTCTGCAACACGTGCCGCAACAGCCACTTCCCTTGCCCCTGATGCACCTTATAGGCTTCCGGCAAGCTCCACACATACTCGTAAATTCGTTGATCCAACAGCGGCGCGCGCACCTCAAGACTCGCCGCCATGCTCGCCCGGTCCACCTTGGTCAGGATACCGCCGGGCAGGTAGGACAGCGCGTCCCAATACATCATCATCTCGCCGAAACTCAGGCCTTCGGGCTGCAAGTCGGGATCGGTCAACGGCACTCGTGCCTCCGCCCCACCGACGACAAGATGATCGGGCTTGTCCCAATGGCTCATGATCTTCATATAAAAGGCGGTCGGGCTTTCTTCGTCGAGAACACTGCAAACCTTGTGGATATGCGATCCGAATTGCGGGTGGTAACGCGAGAGTCTGTCCCACGTCTCTACGGAAAATTTTGACAGGCTTGCCGAAAGAGCCTGCCGCGCAAATTTGGGAATTCGCCGCATCCGCCTCCACACCTTAGGCCCGCGCACATGCCGCGTGTACCCGCCCAGCATCTCGTCGCCCCCATCGCCCGACAGCGCGACCGTAACGCTCTGCCGCGCGAACGCGGAAACCAGATACGTCGGTATGGCCGAAATATCTGCGAACGGCTCGTCATACATCGCCGAAAGCTTGGGAATGACGTCCAGAGCCTGCCGCCCGTCCACATAATGCTCGTGATGATCTGTGCCCAGATACGCTGCGACCCGCTTGGCATAGACCGCCTCGTTGTAGCCCTTTTCGTGAAAACCGATGGAATAGGTCTTCACACGATTTTTTGATTCTTTCTGCATCAACGCGACAGTCAGCGAACTGTCGACGCCGCCTGACAGAAACGCGCCCAGCGGCACGTCGGAGACCATGCGCTCCGCCACGCAATCCTGCAACAATTCCTCGAACCGCTCGGGGATATGCAGTTTCTCACCGCACCCCATCGCCCGTGCGGTACGCAGCGCGTCCAGATGGCTCCAGTACGGCGTCATAAAAGAATTAAGCGGCTCGGCGGAATCCATCGCCCGAACGTCAAGAGTCATACAATGCCCGGCAGGCAGACTCCAAACCTTCTCATAGATGCACAAAGGCGCGGGAACATGGCCAAACCGCATGTAGGCGGACAGGGCGGCGCGGTCAACGTTGCGCACAAACTCCGGGTGCGCACAAAGCGCCTTCAACTCGGACCCGAAGACCAGCGTGGATCCCGCCCAGCCGATATAAAGCGGCTTTTTGCCCATCCGGTCACGTGCGAAATAAAACCGCTTCTGATGACGGTCCCACAAGGCAAACGCAAACATACCACGAATGGCTTTAAGCGTATACTGAACCCCCCACGCCTCGATCGCGGCCAGAATGACCTCCGTATCGCTGTACCCACGGAAATACGCGCCAAGACGCTCCAACTCCGAACGAAGCTGCCGGAAATTATAAATCTCCCCGTTGAAGACGATGATATACCGCTCGGAGACGGAGCGCATCGGCTGCCGCCCCGCACTCGAAAGGTCGATGATCGAAAGCCTCCGGTGCCCCAGCGCGACCGGAATTTCCGGGTCCTGCCACACGTCGCCCTCGTCCGGCCCCCGGTGCGTCAGAGCGGCGCTCATCGTCGTGATCGCGCGGTGCAGCTGCAAACGGTCGGGCTGCGGGCGGGTGCTGTACAATCCGGCGATGGCGCACATGAGTTGAAAACGCCTTGTGGTGGGCGTCCTTTCCGAAATACACTCTGAACGAGGACAACCCCCTTGGCAATAAGACAAAAAATCCGGCACCGCCCCCCGTCATCCTATGAGCACCCCCACCCTCCTTGTCATCCCTGCGTAAGCAGGGACCTGGTAACCATAGTATCGTTGTCATCCCTGCGACGTGTCCGCCGAAGCCTTGGCGCAGGCGGAAAGCAGGGACCGGGTAAGGTCAAGGACGTCATCCTGAGCGCAGCAAAGGATCTTGTAACTTGGGTCTCGTAACTTTCCACTCTAAAACCGTCAGTGCGAACCCGCCGCGGCGGGTGAAGCAATCCAAGCGGCGATCAAGTGCTCGTCGGCCTTTCGGCCTCCTCGCTAGGACAAAACTCATTAACCTCCCCCTCCCTCCTTAACCTCTGTGGTTTTTAAAAACTCTTGAACGTGCAACTTTATATCTTGCTCCTGCCCTCAGCATTTGACACCGAACCCGCCCGAAATCTAAGATCACGGCAGGAAATTGGGGGAAAGCCGCATATGGACATGGAATTGCGCCTCACGAAGGAAGGCCGGGTGGTTTTCACTTGTAAATCCCGGTTTTCCAAGCGTGTGGAGGAAATCGTGATGAACCCGGATACCGGAGTGCTGTCGGTGGTTTTCGAGGGGTACAAGGAATCCGCCGAACTCAACTGTCCCGTGGATTTGGAGACCGTTGAGAAAATAAAAAATGAAATTTTCTGCGCTTTGGGCTATATTGAGGGTGGACAGTTAAAAACGGCGGAATATGTACGCTTTCGGGCGGGAGTCGTTTATTAACCACTAAATGCGGCTAAACGCATGAAATAGATAGAAAAATCAAGGGTGAATTGATATGAGTGCTGCAACATTTCCGAGCGATCCTGGCGAACTCGTGACCCGCGCGGTGACGGAAGGTCAGCTCATTCAAACCGTCAACACCTCAGAGGTGGAAATTGCGGGCGTCATGGGCCTTGTGGGCCGTTTTATAGACCTTGAACAAAACGCGGCGCTGGAAACCGGCGACGCCTTCGCGCAGCAGGTCCGCTCCGAACAACAGGCCGTCACCCATAGCGTCACGGCTGAAAACGCCGGAGACATGAATGTTTTCGTGGCCAACGCCTCCGCAGCGACCAGCCGCACGAACGAAGCGATACAGCACAGCGTGACCGGCACCGTGGCCGCCTCCGTAGCCAGCGAAGCAGGCGCAAAAGCCGCCGCCCTCGAACAGGTTTCCAACGTCACGCTGGCGCAGATCGAGCGCGAAATGAAGCTCCACAGCGTTCTGGAAGAAGAACAGGTGCGCAGCATCGCCTCCGCCGAACTCGATCTGGAAGCGCAGGCCGCGAAAGCCTCCGTGGACAAGGACGCGACCGTCAGCCCGTTCAAACCGGCCTGATAACGCTCTGGCCCTCACACGGTGCGCGTTAAATGAATTCGTCCGGGCTCTTCCGCCCCGGCAGGGCGCAGGGCGGCCAACCGCCCGGCCCATCTCAGACGGAAGAGTCTTGTGCGCGGAGCAGTCGGTGAATATTGATTTTCTTCTGACCGAAAACGGCGAAGTCGGCCTCCTGAGCAGCGAAAATTTCTTCAAGAAAGTCGCCGGAATTCTGTTCGACCACGATACCGGCCGCCTAACCATCGAATACACGGATATGGATTACCTCGACCTCAACATCCCGGTCGAGTCGGAGTTTTTCAACGTGCTGGATATGAGCCTGCTCATCCATATCGGCGCGGTCAAGAACGCGAATATCGCGCAAGCCTATCAGGTGCCGCTGATGTTCCTGAACGACCCCTATCGCGTAGAAATTTTCAAGCACGTCCGCCCGCCGCCCAAACCGCTGGAATCGTTCTTTTATTTCATATCGTCCTGCGTGCTGGGCCAACCCGTCCACAGGAAAGACGCAGGCGACGAGGACACGCTGGGCTGCATCCTGGGCGACACGCTGCCCTCCATGCTGAAATTCGCCCCGCATCTGGAGCGCCGCAAGGCCATCGAATCCCGCCCCGAATTCGCCTACACGCCGCAAGCGCCGGGCCTCGGCCTCGGCGGCAATACCAGCGCCTCGATCATCCACCCCGCCGAACGCGCCAAAATCGCGAAAGGCAAACGCCCCCCGCGCGGCGAAACCGCGAACGACACGGGCGAGGACAACCCGCCGGATTGAACGGCGCCTGACCCGGTGGACTAAGTCCACCTCTCGCACTCTGCCCACAGACGCCCCCGCGAAAAAACCCGACTGGACTAAGCCCAGTGCAAACCCGCGCCGGATAAGGCTTTGAAGTGGGCTTAGTCCACTCATGTTTGAACTTCGGAAGGCGTCCCCGCGCCCTCCCTCCGGGCCTTCTCCTGCCCCTCGATCACCTGCGCCATCCGCTTTTTGTAAGGCATGACGAACGCCACAATCTCGCGCCCCCGCTTGACGAAAACGGCGTCGTACCGCCCCTCCTCCATCCAGCGGATATACTTGGAAAAATTGGTCTTAAAATCGTGGGTGGTGGTATAAAAATACGTCTTGTCTTGGCTCATAGGCCGATTATAGGAATATATTCATGAAAAATCAAGTTAGAATCAAGTTTTCTTAGTTTTTGCGGCCTTTTTCTTAAGCCGCGCCCGCATCTGCTTGGGCGTCAGCTCCTCAATCTTGCCGTTGGTCTTGACAGCCAGCTTTGTGCCGTGGATTTCCGCATCGCGGATGGCGATTTCGATGGCACCCGCCAGTATATCTTTAGGCGCAGGCCGCTTTCTGATTTTGGCATTTACAAAACTATCGGCGCTCACCCTTCGCTCCTTCTTACGCGTCATCACGGCCAGTCGTCCTGATCATAAAACGGCCGGATCTCGATCACGCTCGGCCCCGGCATGGGGTTGGGGCAGCGTTTCACCCACGCGACCGCCTCGTCCATATCCGCGACCTCCCAGATCCAGAATCCAGCGACCAGCTCGGAGGCCGGAGCAAAAGGCCCACCCGTCACCGTGCGCCCCGCGCCGTCGAACGCGACGCGCTTGCCCGCCGAGGAGGGTTTGAGGCCTTCGGCGCTGACCAGAATCCCGGCCTGTCTGAGTTCGTCGTTATACCGGCCCATCGCCGCCATCATCTCCATCGCCTCCGGCGTGGGCGAAAAGCCCTTTTCGCTATCCTCGGTCGCCTTGACCAACACCATCACGCGCATCGCCTGCCTCCTTGTTCTTGAACGATCCGCCCCAGCGTATCACAACTCCATCACCCGGACGAAAAAAGGCGACCCAAACGTCTTGAAAAATTCCCGGTAATCAGACACGCTTAAAAGCGACTATAAATTGCAGGGGTCGCCTCATGGAAAAACTCAAAAAGCCGCTCGGCGCGCTTTATAAAACCGTAAACGTGGTGTTCTGGCTGCTCGGCGGCATCACCGCCTGCGTCAGCTTCGCCGGATATTTCTACCCGGAAAAGGGCATCAACGCACTCGAACAAGTCATCACTGTTCTGCAGCATCGCCTACCGCCAACACGCGAGCCCGCAGCGGATTTTCTCGAATTCTGGCAATCCTATGAAGAAGGCGGCGCAATACAGAACACCATGCTGCGCTATCATAACCCCTCACCGTCTGGGGCGTTAGAGAACGCAAAAGTCGCCGTTTATCACAAATCGGACGCAGGCACATATGAAGTGCTGTTCGAGGAAGCGCAGCCCTTTCTCGCCGCAGAATCCTCGCGCGATATTTATGACATAAAAACCACCGTAAAAATCGGAAACGATGCCGCCTTGTGCGTGGAATACGCGAACGGCACAACTGCGCTTACCCCCCTCGCCCCGGAAAAGGCCGACGAAATGGTCGTCTACCGCGCCTCCGGCCCCGCCAAAAACGTCACCGACGGCGGATGCGCGAAGGCCCTGCCCCCCTGAGCACAGGGATCACGGCGCGGCGGGAGCCTCCGCCCCCGGCGCATCCTGCACTTCGAGCTTGCGGATCTCCTCCTCGATCGACGGAGAGGCGGGATCTACGTCCGCGCTACTTTCGGTCAGTGTAGGGGAGGAGATCGGCAAAGGCTCAACGAACCAGGAGATCGGGTTGTAATACATCGCCGCGACAAACGCCGCCAGCGTGGCATATTTGATCGTCTTGTTCCGCTGCCCCACACCCCACATAAATGCGCCGAACATCGCGCCCGCGACAAGGAATATCCACGCGTCGGACTGGAGGAACGCCAGCCTCGGCGCGAGCCCCGCCACCTCGTGCGGCGCATCGTAAAACGGAAAGCCTTGCGAATAATCAAAAAACGTATAGGGCAGGAAGCCGAAGGCCAAGGCGAGGAACAACCCAAACCCAAGCATCCCGGTCAGCAGGACACCAAGCGCCAGCGCCTGAAAACTCGCGGGCGAAAGCGGCGCGTCGTAGACAGCGTTGATGACCGCCGCGTTCGCCTTCATCCGCTTGCGCAGAAAAAAAGACCCCGCCAAGGCGCCCAGAATAAGCACAAGACAATCGGCGTACGCCCCGGCCATCTCGCCCGTCGGACTTTCCCCCGTCAGCGGCGCGAGCAAGGGCCGCAAGTCGATCCCCGCGCCATAAAGCCCCCACGCCAGAGCGAACGGCACGATCATGATCGCATAAAAATACACCAGACCCTTCAGGTGCGCTTTGGTAAGGGTGTTCATGACGTAACTCCTTTTTCAGTTTCGATTAAATAAAATTTCAGCAAGCGCTTTAATTAGAAACTTGCAAAACTAAAATGACGCTTTCTAGATCGCCTTCTATAAGAGGTACGCCTGTACTGCAAAGGAACAGAAAGACGTTTGATAAAACCCATTAAATGATTAATATTATCCAATAAATCACCTGTAGGCCCGCTATAATCAGACTTCAAAACAGAATTAATCCAGTCATTCATAGTTTCAAGAGAATAGCATGTGATGCCTGATTGCTTTGCATAAACGGCAGCATTATCTGATAGCCCGGGAGAGCAGAACAGCAAGCCTTTAGTAGCGCCAGAAAAACGCATTTTTGAATATAGCGTTTTTACATAGTTAATATTTGTAGCCTGACCTGTGCGATGCCTGTAACGAACAAATAGTTTTTCTTCACCATCAGAAAAAATAAGTGTGCGATCTTCTTGAAAATAGTATGAAGGCTTATACCCCATAAGGAAAAGTGTAGCAGTAATCCTTCTCGCAACTTGCTCCTCGCTGTCATCAAAGCCAGAAGAACGCATTAGAAGCTCAGAAACTAAAGCCAAGGATTGCCAATTACTATCAAGGCTATTAATCTCACTGTCACAGCTTACTTTTGCAAATTCATACGCATACGCATCGATTTTTTGGTAAACCCTGATATCAAAAATTGAAAAGCGCTTAGCTTGAATTTTTATGCCACCCAAACCTGCTAACAAAAGGAGGAAAAAAAATCCCGAAAATAAAAAAAGTAATGGCAGGGATAGGGCATGAGCTGCCGCGCTTATAATAACCATACATAAAAAATAATTCTGAAGACGTGCTTTTCCAGAACTAAAAAGGTCGTTAAAATCCTGTTTTTTTGAAATGGCTCTATTATTTAATTCTTGCCTTATTTGATTTTTTTGAAGCTCAATTTCGTTATACAAACGCTCTTTTAAGCCACTTAAAGGCTCATAATTTTTATCTTCGCTAAATTTTTGCTTTTGACCTTCCCTTACGCTTTCACGACTAGAATAGCTTTGAGATTTTTGCTTATTTGTTTGAGATTTAGAATGTGAAAACTCTGTCTTTTTATAGTATCCCGCCTTGCTTTTCCAATAAACATCATGAGCATAACGAGCGATGGGATCTTTAAGAATATCATACGCTACATTTACTGTTTTTTGTGCCGCATCTGAACCGCCTCTATCAGGATGAGCCTTCATGCTAGCCCTCTTCCATCCTGCTTTAATTTCTTGCAAGCTAGAACCGAAAGGAACTCCTAATACTTCATAGCAGTTGAACTCGTATCTATGGCTATTCACAAAACCCCCATCTCGATCTCTTCAAGCTTCTTGACCTCATCGCGCAGCTTCGCGGCCTGCTCGAATTCAAGGTCCGCGGCAAACGCCAGCATCTTTTTCTTGAGGCTCCCGATATGCTTGCGCAGCTTCGCAGGCTCGTGGAACCACTCCTCCCGCTCCGCCTCATGCAGCCCGCGCGAGACATTCACCCGGTCCGCCTGTTCATAGACGGAATCCAAAATGCTGCCGATAGTTTTGCGAATACTTTCGGGGGTAATGCCGTTCGCCGTGTTGTAAACCGTTTGCCGTTCGCGCCGCCGATTGGTTTCGTCGATCGCATATTTCATGGAGTCCGTAATGCGGTCGGCGTACAAAATCGCCTTGCCCTCAATGTGCCGCGCCGCCCGCCCGATCGTCTGGATCAGCGAGGTCTTGGAGCGCAGGTACCCCTCCTTGTCGGCGTCCAGGATCATCACGCGCATGCACTCGGGAATATCCAGCCCCTCCCGCAACAGATTGATCCCGACCAGAAGATCGAACTCCCCGCGCCGCAAGCCCTGAATGATCTCGATCCGCTCCAGAGTCTCGATGTCGGAATGCATGTAGCGCACCTTCAGACCGTTCTCGGCGAGATACTCGGTCAGATCCTCCGCCATCTTCTTGGTGAGAACCGTGACCAGCAGCCGCCCGCCCTTGGCCACGATCTCCCGCGCCTCGTGCATGAGGTCGTCCACCTGCGTCGCCGTGGGCCGGACCTCCACCTCCGGGTCGATCAGCCCGGTGGGCCGCACGACCTGCTCCGCCGTGATGCCCCCGGCCTGCGCAATCTCCCACTCGCCCGGCGTAGCGGACACATAGATCGTCTGGGGCCTGAAACGGTTCCACTCCTCGAATTGCAGCGGGCGGTTATCCAGCGCGACGGGCAACCGGAATCCGTATTCCACCAGCGTGCTTTTCCGCGCCCGGTCGCCGTTATACATCGCACGCAACTGCGGGATCATCGCGTGGCTCTCGTCCAGAAAGATCAGCGCGTCCTCCGGCAGATATTCGATCAGCGTCGGCGGCGGCTCCCCCTCTTTGCGCCCGGTCATGTAACGGGAATAATTCTCGATCCCCTTGCACACACCCGTCGCGGCCAGCATCTCGATATCGAAATTCGTGCGCTGCTCCAGCCGCTGCGCCTCCAGCAATTTTCCTTCCGCGTAAAATTGCGCGAGCCGGACCTTGAGGTCCGTTTTGATCTGCGCAATCGCCTGCTGCATCGTCGGCCCCGGCGTAATGTGGTGCGAGTTCGCGAAAATCCGCACCCCCTCAAGATCTTCGTATTTCTGGCCCGTCAGAGGGTCGAACTCCGTCACGCTCTCCAGCTCGTCCCCGAACAGGGAAAACCGCCACGCCCGGTCCTCAAAGTGCGCCGGGAAAATCTCCACCGTATCCCCGCGCACGCGGAAAGCCCCGCGCTCGAACGCAATGTCGTTGCGCGTATATTGCAGCTCGATCAGGCGGCGGATCAGCTCCTGCCGGTCGATGCGGTCGCCGACCGAAAGACCGAACGCCATCGCCATGTAATCCTCTTTCGACCCGATGCCGTAGATGCACGAGACGGACGCAACGATGATGCAGTCCCGCCGCTCGAACAGCGCACGCGTCGCCGCATGGCGCATCCGGTCGATCTGCTCGTTGATCGCGGAGTCTTTCTCGATATAGGTATCCGTGCGCGGCACGTACGCCTCCGGCTGGTAATAATCGTAATAAGACACGAAATATTCCACCGCATTGTCGGGAAAGAACGACTTGAACTCGCCGTAAAGCTGCGCGGCCAGGGTCTTATTCGGCGCGAGGATCAGCGCGGGCCGCCCAAGCTTCTGAATGACGTGCGCCATGGTGAACGTCTTGCCCGACCCCGTAACGCCGAGCAGAGTAATGTCCGACAACCCGCTCTCCACCGCCTCCACGAGCTTACGGATGGCCTCGGGCTGGTCGCCCGCCGGCTCGAACGGCGAGTCGATGCGGTACGGCACCGATAGATCGAACTCCGCCGGGCCGAGCAACGGCCGCTCATTATTGGGGATCATGGCTTTCATAGAGCCAAAGATAGCGCACAAAGCAAGCAAAAACAAATAGATGTATCGATCAGTTACCTGCGGCTGTCTCAGGAAAAAGTCGATCGCGGAACCTTTGCAGCTCGGCAAGCTGTCCTTCCCGGAAATTGGCTTTGTCCCATGAAAGATCAAGCGTCTTTCCTCCGCCTGGAGGATAGACAACGACCGCGACATGCATCATATCGGTAACGATTTTGAGCAAATGCCTCCGCTTCTCCCGTGGCCACGTCACAGCGGTTTGAACGAGATAATCGAGATAATCGCGGGAAATAGGGCCTTTAACCTTGACTTCCCGGTCACCGAATGGGGCGGCTGAAACACCTTCAGGATAAAGCGCCTGACCCACCTTACTTTGAAGAAGTAGCCGAGCGCAGTGTTCGTTAAATGATCTTTCCCAAGAGATTTTCAGATTCTCCGCCCCATAAGGCATCGGATGATAATAATAACCGAGTTGATAAAAATCCTGTGCCATCTGTTTTTCAAGAAAACCAAGGACACGCCCGTCTATAAACCAGCCTCGGCTGTCGGGATCGAGACCATCGACCTCGGCCCAGCGGAAAAGAATATCAGTGCATTTTTTATCGGCGAGTTCAGGATTGAATAAAAGTATATCCGGCACTGAAAAGGCTATATCTTTAACATAGTCCTTAAGAACAGGATCTCTGTGCATAGCAACATAGAGATCCGTAAGACGCCCGTAACCGCGCAAATTCGGTAAACCTGCCAACTCCTGAAAGGCCTCGGCAACGCCATGAGACTTCTCATGGCTCAAGGTAAAATTCTTATTGAGAGGGTCTATATCGAAGAACATAAGGTAAATCTGACTATCACGTCCATTTGCAAGTCTGACCTTCAAGAAGGAATGAAAGACTTGCGCCCGCTCTGACGGCCCACTCGGGGGCATTGTCATTTTCCAGTACTTCCGATGAAGATAGGAAGAGACTGCCTGAGGCTTTGTTAGATAAATCGCCTCTATAATCTTTGAACCCGGAAAGCCTTTTTTGCGATTGGTCGTGCACGGATGGCCATCATAAGCGCCACGACAAAACATAAAAGATTGATATCCCGGGTCCTTGCTGTCGATAACCCGGTCGCCGTTTAAATCAAGTTCTTCAAGCCTTTCCCATAACGTCTCGTCGTTCGCTTCCAATAACTCGCCTCCATCATCAAGAAGGCCGTTGTTATTGCGGTCAATAAATAGCATCGCAGCCCGGTCAGTGACCCAGGAAACACGATCCCCTCCGCCGTTTTGATCCAAATCGAAATAGAATTTTGTATCGTCCGCAGAAACGAATAGGCGCTCCAACGACTCATCCGGTACGAGAGACACAACAAACGCACCAGCGCTCAGTGGCGGTTTATACTCATGATGTGAATTAAAGAGTAAGTAATGAATTTTAAAAACATTGAGCATAATTCCTGCGCGAAAGGCTTTGATGGGATACCAAAGCCCGTATCCAACCGACCGCCAGTAATATTCGTCGTTGGTCTCGCCAATTTCCTTATGCGGCCAACGCCAAGTCGCCAGCCAATCCCGCCCCTTATAATCGGGTGTCGAAAAAAGAAGCCCAAGCCCTATGAGACACAGAGTATAGAACGCAATCGCTCTGTTTCGCCGGGAATCAGGCTCACGATAAACCTTATTATGAGGCGTGCTTCCATCACTCATAAGGCGAACTTACAAGGAAATATCGTTGATGCAATAAAAAACGATTACTGCGCGTAAGCCATATTATCGGCATCGAAGGCCAGATGAATGCTGTCGCCCACCCGGTGCCTGTGAGCCGCCTTTTTATAGGCCCGCTCAGCATCGCCCGGCTCCATCCCCGGCTTGACGGAAAAGCATACGCCCCGGTAATTGACCAGAACGTCCGTATTCGCCTGCCGTCCGCGAGCCACAGCCAGACGATGCGCCTTGGCCACGTTTAAAGCCACGTCGATGCAGTCATCAAGGCTTGTTGCGAAATTATTCGTAAAAAGAACGACGCGCGGCCCCTGCTCGGAGTGCTGGATTTTATAGCCGACGGAGGGGTTTGCCTCCAAAATTTCATGAATATTGAAATAAGTAGCCGTGGCCATAGCGCACGCCCTCCCTAATAAAAATCAAGTAAAGAAAAAATGTTAAAATATAAGGGCGGCATAAGTCAAAATAAATTCTATATCTTAACCCCGCCTTTCATCGTCCCACTGTCCGCTCGCGCGGTTGAAATGCCCATCCCGCCGGATCATCCCGAGGAGATGGATGAACAGCTTGAACACGTCGAGATAGAGCGCCGCCACCGCCGCCACATGCGCGTCGGTCGGATAGCGCCGCACGATCTCGGAGGTTTGGTAAAGAATGTACGCGACCGCCCCGGAAATCCCGAGCAGGTGAAACGCCGTCCAGTTCATGTCGAGAGGCACGAAAATCCCATACACACCCGCGCAGATCAAAAGCGCAAGCCCCGCAAACGTAAACGTTCGGAGAAATTCGAAATCGCGCTTGCTGAACAGCACAGTGATGCTCAGAACCGTAAAGATCATCAGCGTGAGCAGAAACGACAGCGCCAGAAGCTGCGCCTGCCCGGCCTCCGCGATATACCGCGCGGCGGGTGAAAACATATACCCCCCGAAGCCTGAAAACGTGAAAAGCGCCGCATAGTTCAGCACGGGCCGCTGGCTGACGAACGCCAGACCGATCGACAGGGCGATAAAGATCACACCCATCAGGGGGTACCAGTCGGCCGTCTGCTTGACCAGTATCCCGTACCACGTGCCGCCCGCCGCGACGATCAGCGTAAAGACCAGCAAAAGATACACCCGCGCCAGAAACACGCTTCGCGGGGGCAAGGGCCGGGAATCCTGTATTTCTGCAACGGCTGTATCCATAAAACGAACCTTTCAAAAACTCCTAAAAATTTAGTCTTTCCAGTACGTTAAAACAATAAAAAAGGTCGAAAATGCCCCTCGCCCGTATTTTTTCTTGTCTTGGCAGAAAGCTGCAAATATTATGACCAAAAATAAGAGTCAGGGATGATAAACATGGGTAAGTCACTTTTCCGCAACGCCGACACCGATTCCATCGACACGCAACTGGGATACGACACCCGTGGCGGTATGCGTAAGGCCTTCGAGGGCTCGGTTGGTGCCTTGGGCGGCGCAACGATGTATATCATCCGGGGCATAGGCAAAACGGTCGCGGTAACCTTTGCGATTGCCGTCGGCGGCACAGCCGCTCTGGTCGCAGGAAACAAGCTGCTTGAAGAACCGCAGCCCGTCGATATCGAAACCTTCATGCAGCAATACGGGATACAAGGCACGCCCGAGGAATTCATCGAAAAGCTGCTCAAGGACGGCACCATCAATCCGGAACTCATCCCCCACGCGGAACCTGACCCCGAGGTCGAAAAGGGCCAGAAACTTCTGCCCGGCGAAATCATCGAACCCAAACAAACGCTGGAAGTTTGATCAAGTTTTAAGCGTCATTGCGAGGAATCCTGTTAAGGCTGACGAAGCAATCTATGGCCGTATGGATTGCTTCACCCGCTCACACGGGCTCGCAATGACGGGAATTTATGCATCTGCGCCTTTGATTTTTCCCCTTCCCTCTCCTCGCCGACGGGCAGAGGGATAAAGGGAGAGGGGCCATCGGAAGCAGTAAAACAAAATGCCGCTGGAAAACCAAGCCTTTGAATGGTATGTAAAATCCCATGACAAAAGACATCGACACCGACATCGCCATGAATTGCCGCACCTGGGCCTTCGAGGAGGCCAAGGGGGTATTGAAACGCCTGCGCGCCATCGGCAAGGGCGAGGTCAAGACGCCCGAAAAGGGGTATGTCGTGTTCGAGACGGGTTACGGCCCCTCCGGCCTGCCGCATATTGGCACGTTCGGGGAAGTTTGCCGTACCACGATGGTCATGCGCGCCTTTCAGCGCCTCTCGGATATCCCAACGAAACTGATCTGCTTCTCCGACGATATGGACGGGCTGCGCAAGGTGCCCACGAACGTCCCCAATCAG
Organism: Alphaproteobacteria bacterium; assembly: GCA_023384135.1. Lineage (GTDB taxonomy): Bacteria > Pseudomonadota > Alphaproteobacteria > Micavibrionales > Micavibrionaceae > JAGNKE01. Next base: position 864,247 of record JAHDXS010000001.1, read on the forward strand.
GACAGGCTGGCCAAGGCGCTCGGCATGCCGCTGACCAGCGTTCCCAACCCGTTCGACGACTCCCCGTATAAAAGCTTCGGCGCACACAACAACGCGCGGCTGCGCGAATTCCTCGACGGCTTCGGCTTCGAGTATGAGTTCCTGAGTTCCACGGAAGATTGCTACAAGCCCGGCAAGTTCGACGCGACATTGAAACTGATGCTCCAGAAATATCAGGAGATCCGCGAGGCTGTCCTCCCGCTGCTGGGAGAGGAACGCTCAGCCACCTATTCGCCGATCTTCCCGATCGTGCAGAAAAAGGGATCAGACGAGCCGCACCCCGTCATCCTGCACAATGCGGGCCTGAAGGGCATCGACGATCTTGAAAACGGCATCGCGACCTTCGAGGTTCTGGACGACAGCGAGTTCGAGCGCACCGGATACAAGGCGGGCGAAACCGTCACGCAATCCATCCTGAAAGGCGGCTGCAAGGCGCAATGGCGGGCCGACTGGGCGCTGCGATGGTATGCGCTGGACGTGGACTATGAGATGGCTGGAAAAGACCTCGTGACCGCCGCCGACGTCGCCGCGAACATCGTAAAAATCCTCGGCGGGCGCGGCCCGGCGGGCTTCCGTTACGAATTGTTTCTCGACGAAAAGGGCGAGAAGATTTCAAAGTCCAAAGGCAACGGCCTCTCGATGGAGGAATGGCTGACCTACGCGCCGCATGAATCGCTGGCCTATTACATGTTCCAGCGCCCCACGAGCGCGAAGAAACTTTATTTCGACATCATCCCGAAGGCGGTTGACGAATACATCATGGATGTCGAGAAGCTCGCGGAACAGGAACCGGCCAAAAAACTCGACAACCCGGCATGGTATATCCATGACGGCGTAATCCCCGAGGGCCAGCACAGCCCGATCTCATTCGCGCTGCTCCTGAACCTCGTGAACGGCGCACACAGCGAAGACCCGAAAGTGATCTGGAACTACATCCGCCGCTACGCGCCAGACGCCAGCCCGGAAAAATCACTGCTGCTCGACCGCCTCGTGAAATACGCGATCCAGTATTACCGAGACTTCGTGCTGCCGGAAAAGAAATACCGGGAGCCGGACGCCCGCGAACGCGCCGCGCTGGGCGCCTTGGCCGCCGCGCTCAAGAATATGGATCAGGGCCTGCCCGCCGAGGACTACATGACCGCCGTGTTTACAGCGGGCAAGGAAAACGGCTACGAGAAGGACCGGCTCCGCGACTGGTTCCAGGCGCTATATCAGGTGCTGCTAGGGCAGGATCAGGGGCCGCGCTTCGGCTCCTTCGTCGCGCTCTACGGCGCACAGGAAACCGTCTCCCTTATCGAAAGCGCCCTGCAACGCAAGGCGGCTTGAAGCGCACATTGTCATGCCCCGCCCCCTTGTCATTCCCGCGAAGGCGGGAATCCAGTCAAGCAGCATCCGTGGATTCCGGCCTGCGCCGGAATGACAAACTAGAGAGCCGTCCGCGTTGTGTTCGTTGTGTTTCAAAAAAAGCTTCGCTTCTTCGTGATTCAATCTGGATCCCCGCTTTCGCGGGGATGACAGGGAGGACGAAGACTTTTAAGTCTTTAACCCCGTCACATCAAACCCCGCATCGGGAAATCCGAATTTTTCCTGATCGAAGACTTCGTCGGCCTTATTCAGCTTCACGCCTTCGCGCCAGTGCGTGACGATCACACCCAATTCAGGCCGGGGCCGATCCTCGGGCATCGCGCCCGGCGTGCCGAGATGCACGAACCCCGCGATATGATCACGCTCATCCAAACCGAGATAGGATTTGAACGCAGGATGAAACGCATACCACTCCGTCACCCAAGACGCGCCGTAGCCGCTGGCATGCGCCGCGAGGGAAAGATTCATCCCCACCGCCCCGGCAGACAGAAATTGCTCCCATAGCGGCTTGTTGCCCTTGCGCATCCGCGACACGATGGCCACGACAACGGGCGAGCGGGAAAAGCGCGTTTCCTCGATCCGCAACCGCTCCTCGGACGCATCAGGATTCTCGGATTTAAAAATGTCGCGGACCTTCGCGCCCACCTGTTCGCTCCACACCCCGTGAAACACGATGAAATACCACGGCGCAAGCTTGCCGTGATCGGGCACCCGCGTCGCCGCGCGCAAGATCAGCTCAAGCTCGATCTCGCTCGGCCCCGGCGCGTGAAGATCCTGCACGTTGGCGCTGCGCCGCCGCAGAAGATAATCGAGAACCTCTTCGGATTTTTTTCCGCAATAGACCGTCACGCCGCCCTCCGTTCTTCAAAAACACAGGCGATACTATACAGGCGCAGAGCGCCGCGATTGAAACAAAAATTTTCAGGGATCGGAGAAAATCAGACAGGGCCGTCGTAGTCGAGCCCGTCATCGTCATGCGAGGTCGCTTGCACCCGGGTTCCCTGCTCAATGTCTTGAAGCATCTGCTGCGCCACGGCCGGTGAGACTTCCGTGTAGCTGCCGTCGGGATTCGGAAACTTTCCCTGCGCCAGCATCATGCGGAGCTTTAACGTCTGTGTATCGCGGTCTTCGAGCGCACTCATGGTTCACTAACCTCTAAAAGCTTATTTGTGCAAAGTTTCACAAATGAAAGTTAATAAAGACATAATACTAATCTTTGAGGGGATTTGTCCAAAAAAACATGCTATATCGGGTTGATGAGTGCCCCGCAGCCGCAGAAATCCTCACAAAACCGCGAAAATCCGCGCATCGAATTGCCCGCGATTCCCACCCTGTGCGTCAACAGCCGCGAAGCCGCCCTGATGACCGCAGACGGCGAGATCAAGACCCTGCCGCACGAACAGGCGCGGATGATCCTGCACAAAAAGCCCGCCATCGTCTGCCACGCGCCGTTCACCCGCGCCCGTCTGGGCATGGAGGAAATTATCCCCTTCGACGTGCTGGAGCTGTTCGCCTTCGTGCGCCCCGGCGCGTTCTGCGTCCCGACCCCCTCGGGCCTCGCCCGCGCCTTGTATCTGCGCGCCCCCGAACATCTGGAGGACGCGCCCGCGACGCTTCTCGAATGCGTTTCCGTGCTGCTGAAAAATTTGCAGGACGATCCGTTCAGGGAAAAAGCGCCCGTCCTGCCCATCGCCGCCGTGATGGGACTGAACGGCAAGGGCTGGCCGTGGACACCGTTTATTTTTTCCGCGCTGGGCGAAACTTACGACCCGCTGACCGACACGCCCTCGCGCGGCGCCCTCAACGTCTGGAAGCATCTGCCCGAGTGGGCGCAGGACGCCCCGCCCCCGCCGGAATCGCAAGAACCCGTGAGCGAGGAGGAAACGCAGGAGCGCCTCACCGAACTTCTGAGCGGCAGCGACAAGGCCGCAGAGTTAAGGCCGCAGCAAAAAGCCTACGCCAACGCTGTGGCCGCCGCCTTCGCCCCGGTGGAGGACGAGTCCGCCCCGCGCATCGTTCTGGCCGAGGCCGGGACGGGCGTCGGGAAGACGCTAGGCTATCTCGCCCCCGCCAGCGTCTGGGCCGAGAAGAACGACGCCAGCGTCTGGATCTCCACCTATACCCGCAACCTGCAACGCCAGATCGACTCCGAACTCGACCGCCTCTATCCCAACCCGGTGGTGAAGGACGCGCTTGTGACCGTCCGCAAAGGACGGGAAAATTATCTCTGCCTGCTGAACCTCGAAGACGCCGCCGCCGCAGCCGCGACGACCTACACGCCGCAGCACGCCGTTGCCGCCGGGATCATGGCGCGGTGGACCGCCGCCACGCGCGACGGCGATTTGAGCGGCCCGGACTTTCCCGGCTGGCTCGCAGGCATCCTCTCCCCACAAAACACCTACGGCCTCGCCGACCGCAGGGGCGAGTGTATTTTCTCCGCCTGCGACCATTATCACCGCTGTTTCGTCGAACGCTCCATCCGCAAATCCAAACGCGCGCGCATCGTCGTGGCCAACCATGCGCTGGTGATGATCCAGTCCGCCCTCTCCGCCCCCGGCGAAGATATGCCTTCGCGCTATGTGTTCGACGAGGGGCATCATCTGTTCGACGCCGCCGACAGCGCCTTCGCCGCCCGCCTGACCGCGCGGGAGATGAACGATTTGCGCCGCTGGATTCTCGGCACCGAAGGCGGACGCAAGAGCCGCGCACGCGGCCTCAAGCGCCGCATCGAGGATCTGATGGAGGGCGACGCGACCGCGCAAAAGGCGCTCGAAGACATTCTCCACCACGCCCGCATCCTCGCCGCGCCCGGCTGGGGAAAACGGATACAAGAGAACAAGATGGAAGGCCCGGGCGAGAAATTCCTCGCCGAAGTTTATCGGCAGGTTCAGGCCCGCGCCGAAGGCCGCGACGGCCCCTACTCGCTCGAAACGCCGCTGCACCCCGCCAACCCGGAGCTTCTGGGCGCGGCGGAAAAACTGAAAGACTCCCTGACGAAACTCTTCAAGCCGCTCTCCGCCCTCGCCCGCCATATCGCCAAAAAACTCGAAGACGACGAAGGCTTTATGGATGCCGATACGCGCAAACGTCTCGACGCGGTGGCGCGTTCGCTCGAACGCCGCGCACAGTTGACTCTGCGCGGCTGGATCGGCCTTCTCGAAGCGCTCAAGGAAGAATCCAAAACGCCGGGCTTCGTGGACTGGCTGGAGATCGAGCGCATCGACAGCCGCGCGACCGACATCGGCGCTTGCCGCCACTATATCGACCCGATGAAACCCTTCGCCGCCAGCCTGCGCCCACATTTGCACGGCATGGCGGTGACCTCCGCCACGCTGCGCGACACGGCGAGCAGCGCGGATGACGGCGATTGGAAATCCGCACGAGAAAGATCGGGAGCACTCTATCTCTCCGCCGAGCGGCGCGAAGAGTCTTTCCCCTCCCCTTACGATTATGCGGCGCAAACGAAAATCTTCATCATCAATGACGTGAGCAAGGACGAAGCCGGACAGGTCGCCGGAGCGTTCCGCGCGTTATTTAAGGCGAGCCGCGGCGGCGGGCTGGGCCTGTTCACCTCCATCATGCGGCTGCGCGCCGTTCACGCGAAAATCGCGGGCGATCTGGAACAGGCGGGCATTCCCCTTTACGCGCAACATATCGACGCCATCGACACCGGAACGCTGGTGGACATGTTCCGCGACGAGCCGCACTCCTGCCTGCTCGGCACCGACGCGGTGCGCGACGGCGTGGACGTGCCGGGGGAATCGCTGCGCCTGATCGTCTTCGACCGCGTACCGTGGCCGCGCCCCTCCATCCTGCACAAGGCCCGCCGCGAAGCCTTCGGCAAGAAGGACTACGACGACATGATTACCCGCCTCAAGCTCAAGCAGGCCTATGGCCGCCTGATCCGCCGGGAGACAGACAAAGGCGTCTTCGTGATGCTGGACTCCCGCCTGCCCTCGCGCCTTCTGGAAGCCTTCCCGCCGGGGGTGGAGGTCCGCAAGACGGGACTGGCCGAAACCGTTGAGGAAATCCGCAATTTTCTATAATATGCGGCTATAAGCGGTAAAAGCGGGAAACCGGATGGGTAAGAAAAAAATCAATCCCGAAGCAATTCTTGAGGGAACGGGCAAGCAGACTCTGCAATACGCCACGCTCGACCGGATGCTGCGCGACCATGATTTCGTCGAGGCCCGCAAGACAGGCGGCGACCACACCCATTACAAGCACGAACCTTCCGGCATCACCGTGGGCATTATCATGGGCCCCAACACCATCGTCTATCAGAAGGCCGCCGCGCAGGCCTGTGTAGACGTGAACGCCTGGAAAGAACAGCAGGAACAAGACCGCCGCTCGCGCATGTCCGAGCGCTTCGCCGCCGCCGCGCAAAAGGCCGAGCCGGGCGCACAACCGACCGAGCAGGCCTTCCCCGGCCACAACGTGGAAGTCTCATCGCCCGAAGGGATCGAGGATATCCGTATCATTCGTTTGAAAGACCGCCCGCAGATCGGAACCATCGCGGGCCCGCTGATCTCCGCGCAGGAGGCGCAGGCGATCCTCACCGAGCTTGAACGCCAGAAGGCAGAGTTCGAGCCCCTGCTGCACGAAATGGTGGAGCGCTTCGAGTTCAGCCTGAAGGAGGACGGCACGAGCCGCGCCCTCTCGCTCTGGCACGAATACGACTCCGAGGAGGAGCCTCTGGTTCTGGCCCCCTACGACCCGCAAACCGCCGCGCCTTTGGCTCTGTTGCAGGAATCCCGCGCGGAAAACGAAACCGCCGACAAGGCGACTCTCGAATGGATCAGGCAGCAGACCGCAACCGCCAAGGCGCCGCCGAAAAAATTGCCCGACGGTCGCCTGGAATGGACTCTCCCGCTCAAGCATTTCATTTCCCACGAACCGGGCGAAGTCAAGCTGGTGACGACCGCCGGAGGCCGCGCCGCATCGGGAGATATTTTCAACTATCTCCAGAATATTCTGGAATTCGAAAGGGGCAGCGAGCGCAACCCGCGCCACCTCAAAACCGTTCTGGCCCAGACGCTGGGCGCGAACCTCAACCTTTCCAAAACCGCCGGCCCGCAGCGCATGATCGTCAGTCACCCGTTCGAAAAGGAGCCTCTGTTTGAAATTCCGATGGTGCATCAGGCACCCTCGCTGAGCAAACTTTACGAGGACTTTATGCGGTCCACCGACGACCGTCAGGGCATCGGCTTCACGGATAATATCTTCGAGGTCATGGCGGAATGGGATTCGAGCAAGCGCATCATCGTCGAACACCTCAACGCCTTCAAGGAGCGCCTGAAGGAGGCCAAACAGAAATACGAAACGCTGGCAGCCCTCATGCCGGGCATGCAGATGTCGCCGGGCAAACAGGCCCCGCGCAAGGGCGATTTCGGCTATAACACGATCCAGCACCCCGCGATCGGCTCGTTCAGGATCGAATATCTGAGCCAGGGGATGATGCAGGATTTCAACAGCCCGACGGGCCGCAGCCTCATGATCTACCCCAACCCGCTGGACCTTGCGCAGCTGGAGCAAAAAATGACCGAAGTCGGGCTGATCAATAAGCCTGCAGCCCCTGCCGACCCCGGCTTTTAGGCCTCAATCGCCTTATTTCCCCTGTGGATAGCCTCCGCCGAAACTTTTGCTATATAAGCGGGAACCGCACTATAATGCGCTATACATTTTTTTGCATAATCACTGGAAATGGCGTATAGAGTACCAACGCGGGCCAACGATAAGAACGATTGAACAACGGTCGCGCCCATAAACCTGAGAGACAAGACCAAGAACACCGCAGGAACGGGAATACCGCATGAAGCCTTTTGTTTTTGAAGTTGCCGGCCTCGATCCTCTGCAGGCGTTCTCCGCCATCCGCACCATGCCCTATAGCCTTCTTCTGGACAGCGCCGACCCGGCTCACCCCGGCAGCCGTTACTCCTACGTCATGGGCTTCCCGATCGAAACCATTGAAAACAAGAACGGCAAGACAATGGTCACCAACTGGGACCAGCGTTTAACGCTGCCCGGTGACCCGTTCGATATCGTGCGCCAGCGCCTCGCCGCATGGATTGACCGCGCCGATGCCGTTCCCGGCCTTCCCCCGTTTCAGGGCGGCGCCGCAGGATATTTCGGATACGATCTCGGGCGCGGGCTCGAAACGCTGCCCGAAACCGCGCTCGATAACCCGGACGTTCCCGACATGGCGCTCGGCCTCTACGATCAGGTCTACGCCCACGACAACAAGACCGGCAAGGGCTGGATCATCACCCACGCCAAAAGCGAAAAGGACGCGAAGCGCAAGCGCGAGTTCCTGCTCGCCCAGCTCACGCGCGAAACGCCCGACCCCATCTACAGCCCCGCCCTGCTCGACTGGCGCTCCAGCGACACCGCGCAGACTTACCGCGAGAAGGTCGGCCGCGTCATCGAATTTATCCGCGCGGGCGATATCTTTCAGGCCAATATTTCGCAGTGTTTTCAGGCCGCCCTGCCCGAAGGGTTCGACCCGTTCGGCCATTACGTCGTGCTGCGCGAGGTCAACCCCGCCCCCTTCGCCAGCTTTATGAATCTGGGGAACCTGTGCGTCTCCAGCGCCTCGCCTGAGCGGTTCCTGAGCGTCGATCCGCGCGGCGAGGTTCTGACTATGCCGATCAAGGGCACGCGCCCACACGTCGCCGACCCGGTGCAAGACCGTTTGTTCCGCGAAGATTTGCTCAACAGCGAAAAGGACCGCGCCGAAAATATCATGATCGTCGATTTGCTGCGCAATGATCTCTCGAAGGTCTGCCAGCCCGACTCGATTTCCGCGCACAATCTCTGCCAGCTTGAAACCTTCGCCAGCGTCCATCATCTCGTCTCCACCGTGCGCGGCACACTGAGAAAAGACAAGGACGCGCTCGCCCTCCTGCGCGCCTGCTTCCCCGGCGGCTCGATCACCGGCGCCCCCAAAATCCGCGCGATGGAGATCATCGAGGAGATGGAGCCCGCCCGGCGCGGTCCCTATTGCGGCGCGATGGCCTGCATCGGCTTCGACGGCCAGATGGACAGCAATATCCTGATCCGCACCCTTGTGTTTGAGAAGGGCAAGGTCAGCTTCAACGCGGGCGGCGGCATCGTCGCCGACTCGAACCCCGAGGCCGAATATCAGGAAACCCTGCACAAGGCCGAGGCGATTTTCCGCAGTTTCGAGGTCGGCCTGCCGCAGCCATCCGCCCAGAAAGCCCCAAAAACCACCGCCACCGCCTCCTGAAGCCCCTAAAAGCGGCAAAATACCCCAAAAACCCCTTATATTCTGTGGGTTACCGCAAAGATCGCTTTTCTTTGACGGGGCCAATCATTAATATCCGCCCATGATTTTGGTGATCGACAATTACGACTCCTTCGTCTACAACCTCGCCCGCTATGTAGAGCGGCTCGGCGGCAGCTATGAGGTGCGCCGGAACGACGCCGTGACCGTGGCGGAGATCGAGGCGATGAAGCCCGACACCATCATTCTATCCCCCGGCCCCTGCGCACCGCAGCAGGCGGGAATCTGCATCGACCTCGTGAAAAGATTCGCGCCCGAGATCCCGATCCTCGGTGTCTGCCTCGGGCATCAGGCGATCGGCGAAGCCTTCGGCGGCGAAACGATCCGCGCCGCCCAACCCGTACACGGCAAGGCCACCCAGATCACGCACGATTCAACCGGCCTGTTCCGCGACCTGCCCAGCCCCATGAAGATCGGGCGCTATCACTCGCTGGTCACAAATCTTCCGAACGACACGCCGCTCACCGTCACCGCCCGCGCCGAGAACGGCGAGATCATGGCCATGCGGCACAAGGATTTCCCGACCTTCGGCGTACAGTTCCATCCCGAGTCGGTCCTGACCCCCACGGGCATCGACCTGCTGTATAACTTCGTCATCATGGCCGACGAGTGGAACCGCGCAAAGCAAAGCGCAGAACCCCTGCGCAACACGGCCTGAGGAAAGACAGAGTAATGAACCTCTCCGACATCCAGCGCGTCACGGTCTATCTCGGCTCCTCGGGCCGCTGCCGCGAAGTCTTCAAGGATGAAGCCAAGCGCATGGGCGAGATGATCGGCGAGTCGGGCCGCACGCTTGTTTACGGCGGAATGGATTCCGGCCTGATGGGCATCGTGGCCAACCACGCGCTTTCGAGCGGCGGCAAGGTGATCGGCGTGATCCCCAAAAACCTGAAGGATAGCGAGCGCATCCACCCCAACCTGAACGAGACGATCCTCGTCCCCGATCTCTGGGAGCGCAAGCTTAAGATGTTCCGCCGCGCCGACGCGGTGGTCGTTCTGCCCGGCGGCTTCGGGACACTCGACGAGTTGACCGAGGTGCTGCACTGGGCCGCGCTCGGCCTCCACCGCAAGCCGATCGTCTTGGTGAACAAGGAAAACTACTGGGACCGCCTGATCGACTTCCTCAAGCCCCTGCCCGACTTCCGCGCCGATTACTTGCTCGTCACCGACAGCGTGGAGAAGGTTTTTGCGGCGCTCGAAAACTGGACCCCGCCGCAGGACGGCACCGACGACGACACGGTCTCCTTCCCGCATTTCGAGGGCGTGATTCTGAACGGCGCGAAGGAGGCGTTGATCTTCGAGGAAACTACGGTTAAACAGACCTATATTCTCTCAACCGCTCTGGGCCTCAAGCAACTCGACAAGCACGAGCGCCCGCTCGGCATCCTGAATGAACAGGGCCGCTTTACCGCCCTGCTCGACTGGATCGCGCACGCCCAAGCCGAACATTTCATCTCCGACCGCTGCACGCTGCTGTTCAGCGTCGATGAAACGATGAGCGGGCTCAAAAAAAAACTGAATGAGCACACGCACATTCATATCGATCTGCAAAATGAAAAATGGGGGCCGAGCATGACCCCCAGCCATATCGAGCTGACCCGCAAGAACGGCCAGCCGCCGAAGAAATAGTATTGAAGTCACTGTATGTAGCCATAACTTAAACTTTCTATCATTTTATACTTAATGCGATCACAGCAGTCAGATCGCGTTCTAATAAATCTTCGTCTTTTCCTTCAAGTCCAATCCGCTGAAATTTTCCACCGATCTCCCAGAAAGGCTGGACATAGCCTAACAACTTGGAAAACACCGGATTATCAAGCTCTGGACGATAATTTAAAATTTGAAGTTCAAGTGCTTTGTTTGAAGTTTGGTAAAAACTTAAATATGCTGTGAGGGTTCCAGATTCCTGTGATGATTTTTTTGCTATTTGTCTGTCATCTGGCGTCTTAAAAGCCAAAATTTTTACTGGTTGATTGTGCCGCCCATAACACCCTAACTCAGATTTCTCAAACCCTAAATCTTTAAACCTCATGGTATAAAGTTCAGACATTAACTTCGATATGAAGTCCACTTGCAAAATTTTTCCATATGCTCCCTCTGTTTTTTCTTGATGGCTAGTGTTTTCTAGCTCGTTATTCACAACTATAAGTACGGTTTTTACATTTTGAAAGTGCGGGTCTGGATAATCCTCTCCAGTATCTTGATACATACAGTTTAAATGTAGGGTTGAGGCAGAAGTCTTAATCTCGGCATGGCTAGCCTCAGCAAAAAAAACAAGTACCAAAAACGGCAAAAACTGCTGTGAGTGTTACTCGCATCCCGAACTTTCCAAAATCAATCTTTCTTTCAGAAAAAACTGTCTTCATATTCAAACTCCATAAGGTGAGACGAATAATCACTTAAGTTGAATAATCTCCGCCTATCAAGTTGTAGATCTTGTGGTTTCATAAGCTTTCAGGAAAAAAACCTAATCCGCATTCTCCAAATCACTGTTCAAGTCAGTTAGACAAAACTTGGTCGTCATACAACCTATTTTTGTATTGCGTTGAAAACACACCGGAATTTTTTTGATAAATTTTTTGCTCGGCCAAAAAAAATCCTGCCCGATTCGCGCCCCGGAATGGCTTTCTTCCTGAAAAAAAACTCAAGCGGCGCAACGATCCGGTTCGTGGATTAAAAATCTCTGTGTACTGCTTCTCATTTGTCCTGACGATTAGACCCAGATTGCTTAGTTACGTGCGAAGCAACCAGCGGCACCACACCTATAGTTTGTTCACCATCTACGTCGCCTACAAAATTATACCCAAATAAATACTTTTTATAATCGTCATAACTAATCATTCTTTAGATTCCTTAGCATTATCCTTATTTCCATGCACCTTTTTCCATGCTTCATAATGCTCAGGCGACATCATCTGCCTAAGCTGCTCGTCTGTCATGTAATTCATGAGATGAGTTCCATCTTGTCCTCCAGCATAATCAATGCCAAAAAAGCGAAATGTGTAATAAAAACCGGGGCCAACCGAGTACCACCAAACGATTGGTAAAAAAATTATAAATCCAAAGATTGCTATAGCTATTGGCAAGAACCTTTTTTTCTTTTTTTGATTTATCTTTTCGGAGTCCGACATACTTAGCAGTCCTTTTTTCTTAAAAAATGCTTCATCACAAAACAGTAATCGCCAACTGACAAGCCAACGAAACAAATTCCCACATGTAGTGGAAAGAGTCATAAACCGCGCTCTGCTAATCACCGTCCAAATCAGTTAGGCAAAAACTTGGTCGTCATACAACCTACTTTTGTATTACGTTGAAAACACACCGGAATTCTCTGGTAAATTTTTGGAGAGGTCGAAAAAAAATCTTGCCCGAATAGCGCTGCGAAATGATTTGCTTCCTGAAAGAAAACTCAAGCGGCGCAAAGATCAAATCTCGTGCGTGAATCCGGTGCGGTCGTTATTCATCCGCCGCTGGACCTGCTCGCCGATATGGTTGATCAGCTCCTGCGCGACGATTTTCTCAAGCGAGGTCTGAAGGTCGGTGCGGATATTCGCGGGCAGGCCGTTCTGCGCCTGAAAGATCAGGACCAGCTCGCTCTTGAGCGCGTGCAAGGCCAATTCCTCTTGCGACTCCGCCACGCGCGTGCGCAAACTCTGAACGACCGCGTCGCGCTTGACGAAATCGTGAATATCGGAATACCGCGCCTGAAGACTGCGAAGGCCCGTATCAAGCAGAAACTCCGCAAATTTCTGGAAATCCTCGGTTGTGTAGTGCGAAAGCACCTCGTCCCCGCGCTGCTCGACCAGCGCGACGTAAAGCTCGGTGAACGCATCGCGGTTGTTCGGATTCTGCGCCAGCGCTTGCGCCAGCCCATGGATCGTCTCGTTCCCCTTGCGGCAGGCGAACAGATCGTCATAGAACGACAGACGCTCGCTGCGGTAGGCCGCGATGCGGTCCTTGATCGGCGGCTCGGTGGAGGGCGTCGTTCCCTCGCCCGGCTCCAGAGGCTTGAGCGGATTTTTGAACGCATCGCCCCGGTTGAGGCGGCGGTAGATCTCGCGCGTGACAAGGTCATTCGGAAGCGACTCATCGCAACCCGCCGTCGCTCCGGCCGCAGGCCCGAAGCCGCTGCGCGGTGAATTTTGGCCCAGCTGGCCAAGCTCGAACAGCGAAGACCCGGGAAGAACCCGCTGAATCTGCGGGCTTGCATCGATGACGATTTCGGTATCCTGACCGCCGACCTGCTCGGGTTCGCCGTCTTTCCAACGCTCGGCCGGTGCGGAGCACCCGACCAGCCAGATCGCAGCCAGAAGACTCGCCCCCGTTTGTTGAAGTCTGCCCATGACGCACCCCCGCGCGTTTGCTTGTTTTTTTTACAGCCCATCCCGCTCAGACGGGCGACCCCGACCAGTCCAACAGAAAGCGAAAATTATGTCAATAAAAAAGGCCGTGAAACGGGCGTAACGGCCCCGGTTATTGGCTAGAAATGGCCAATAACTTCGCGTTCACAACAGCGATTTTCAGCTTGATGCGGGCCTTGTCGTTCTTTTCCTTGGCCAGCCCCAGATCCTCGGTGAGGTCCTTGAGCTGCTGCGTCAGCGCATTCTTGTCGAGTTCGGAGACGGGAATGGCTTCCTCGGCCAGAACGCTGCACTTCGCCCCGTTCACGTCGGCGAACCCGCCCGCGATGAAAATCCGGCGCGGCGTACCCTTATCGTCCTTGTAAAGCTTGACGACGCCATGCGTAAGCGAAGCGACCAGCGAGCAATGCCCGGCCATCACGCCGAACATACCCATATCACCGGGAATGACCGCCATGTGGACATCCTCGGAGACCAGCTTCTTCTCGGGCGACACAAGGTCGAAATGGATTTTTCTGCTCATCTTATGCCGCTTCCTGCGCCATCTTCGTAGCCTTCTCGACGACCTGCTCGATCGTGCCGGTCATGTAGAACGCGGCCTCCGGCAGATGGTCGTACTCGCCCGCCACGATGGCCTTGAAGCCCTTGATCGTGTCTTCGAGATCGACGAACGCGCCCGGCGTTCCGGTGAACACCTCCGCGACGTGGAACGGCTGGGAGAGGAAACGCTGGATCTTCCGCGCCCGGGCGACCGTCATCTTGTCGTCTTCGGACAATTCGTCCATGCCCAGAATGGCGATGATGTCCTGCAGGTTCTTATACGATTGCAGCGTCTTCTGAACCGACGTCGCCACGGCGTAATGCTCGTCCCCGATCACGCGGGCATCGAGAATACGCGAGGTGGAGTCGAGCGGGTCAACCGCCGGGTAAATCCCCTGCTCCGCGATCTGACGCGAAAGAACCGTCGTCGCATCCAAGTGGGAGAAGGTCGTGGCCGGAGCCGGGTCGGTCAAGTCGTCCGCCGGAACGTAAACCGCCTGAACGGAGGTAATCGACCCCTTGTTCGTGGAGGTAATGCGCTCTTGCATCTGGCCCATCTCCGTGGACAGCGTAGGCTGATAACCCACCGCAGAAGGAATACGGCCCAGAAGCGCCGACACCTCGGAACCCGCCTGTGTAAAACGGAAGATGTTATCAAGGAAGAACAGAACGTCCTGCCCCTCCGCATCCCGGAAGTATTCCGCCATGGTCAGCGCGGACAAAGCAACCCGCGCGCGTGCGCCCGGCGGCTCGTTCATCTGGCCGTAAACCAGCGCCACCTTGGAGTTTTTGTAATCGCCGACCTTGATAACGCCGGACTCGATCATCTCGTGGTAAAGGTCGTTCCCTTCGCGGGTCCGCTCGCCGACGCCGCCGAAGACGGACACGCCGCCGTGGCCTTTTGCGATATTGTTGATCAACTCCATGATCGTAACGGTCTTGCCGACCCCGGCACCGCCGAACAGGCCGATCTTACCGCCCTTCGCGTAGGGGCAGAGCAGATCAATAACCTTAATGCCGGTCACAAGAATTTCCGTCTCGGTCGCCTGTTCCTTGAACGCGGGCGCCTCGCGGTGAATCGGCCAGTATTCCTTGGTGGTGACGTCCGCGCCTTCGTCGATCGGCTGCCCGATAACGTCGAAAATCCGGCCCAGCGTCTCAGGCCCGACCGGAACGGCGATCGGCGCGCCCGTGTCGATGACTTCGGTGCCGCGAACCATACCGTCGGTCATGTCCATCGCAATCGCGCGGACGGTGTTTTCACCTAAGTGCTGCGCGACTTCCAGAACAAGCTCCTTGCCGTTATTGTCGGTTTTCAGCGCGTTCAGAATTTCGGGAACTTCGCCCTCTTCGAACTGCACGTCAACAACCGCGCCCAGCACCTGCAGGATCTTGCCTACAGCCTTGCCTTCAGCTTTGGTCTTCGTCTTTTTTGCTTTTGTATCTTTTGCCATAGTTTTCTCCATACGCTCCTTGATTCTTTTTAAACCTGCAAATCTAAATAACTATTCCGCCTTAGGGCCATCTCCGACTGCGCTGGTATCGACCGGCTTGTATGCCGCGATCGACGCCTTATCGGCAGGCACAAAACTTTTGCGTGCCTTTTCTAGTTGTTCCTGAAACGCCGGAACCTCGACCAACTTGTCCATGATGGCCTGCGCGAGCTTACGCCCGGCGATCGAGTCAGAGGGATAATGAACGCCTGCAATCTCGCGGCGCAATCCAACATCGTAGCCAAGGGCCTTATAGGCACCCTCATGCGCGGGATCGACCAGAGAAAGCACCAGCGCCGTCACGTAAGCCTGTGTGGCGTGACCGGACGGATAGGCCGGATGCCCCGGATTATCGAAGACCAGCGTGAGATCGGGCGCCAGCGTATTCGGCCTGACCCGCATAAACTCCCGCTTAAGCCTGATAACGAAATAAGAGGTATCACGTAGAGCCATATCCAGCAGCTCGACAGTCTCATCGTTGCTGGCAGACACAAACATACCGTTTTTCTCGAACGCCTCATAAGGCTCGTCCATAGTGTTCTCGGCGTCAATCAAGGCGAGCTGTTCGGGCGTACGAAGATGTTTTGCATAAAGGCGCAGCTTTTCAAGTCCCGCCTCTGCGACGGCGCTCGTATTCGGGGGCGGCGGAAGAACCTTGAAATCGCTGTCCGCCGGAAGCAAAAGCGGCCCGTCTTCAAGGATGGCTAAAACCTTGGGATCCCAGTTCTGTTCAGGAAAACGCGCATCGGCAAGTTCAGGAGAAACCTTGCCCAATTGCGGCTCGAATTTGACACCCTCGATATGAAATCTTTCAATGAGGCTCAAGCCGCCCTTATGCTTCGGGGACCAGAAAGAAACGACAGCCGCCATAAGCGGAAAGAACATGATCAGGGCCCCGATCATGATCCAGCTTTTGGCCGACAATCTTTCCGGCTCGCGCGTCATACCGTCACACGGCCTCCGCCCCGGAAATAATTTCGATCAGTTCTTTCGTAATGTAAGCCTGACGCGCACGGTTGTACTGCAGGGTCAGATCCTTGATCATCTCGCCCGCGTTGCGGGTTGCGTTATCCATCGCGGTCATCCGCGCGGCCTGCTCGCCCGCCGAGCTGTCCAGCATCGAACGGTAGATCTGAACGCTCAGGTTACGCGGCAAAAGTTTGCTAAGGATCTCGTCTTCGTTGGGCTCGAAAATATAGGGCGACGTTCCGCCGACAGCAACCGCCGGCTTCTCTTCTGCCTTCTTACCCTTGGTAGGGGTGCGAGGCTCCTCCGCGCGAAACGGGATGAGTTGCTGGGTCATTGGGGTCTGCACAAGCACAGAGCGAAACTCGTTGTATACGATGCTGCACACATCGAACTTCCCGGCTTCGAACAGGGCAAGGACATACTCAGAAATTTTTTGCGCCTGCGCGAACTCGACAACGTTCTTGCCGAACACATCCCGAAAGCTCTCGATAATCAGATGACCGAAATCGCGGCGGATCAGATCACGCCCCTTACGGCCCACGCACACGATCGAAACCTGCTTTCCGGCCCCCTGAAGAGCGGTAATCTTTTGCCGCAGCGCCTTGACGGCATAGGCGTTGAAGCCGCCGCAAAGGCCGCGATCGGCGGTGACGAGAATCAGCAGATGCCGCTGATCGGACCCCGTCCCGGCCAGAAGCTTTGGGCTGGACGGCGTAATCGTGACGTTGGAGGCCAGACGCGCCAGCATCTCGGACATGGAGCGGGCGTAAGGCTGGCTGGCCTCGGCTTGCTCCTGCGCACGGCGCAGCTTGCTCGCCGCCACCATCTTCATGGCGGAGGTGATCTTCCGTGTCGATTTGACCGACTTAATCCGGTCCCTGTAATCGCGTAAGCTTGGCATGGTTTTTTAAACGCTCCCGACGCCCTCGGCGTCTTAAACTTCAGCCGATCAGGCCGCTTCCCGCATTCCGGCAAAACCCTTGGTGAAATCCTCAAGCAAAGACTTGAGTTTTTCCTCGGTCGCATCCTCGATCTTTTTCTCGGTGCGGATCGTCTCCAGAATGTCCTTGCCGCTGGTACGCATATGCTCCAGCAGACGAGCCTCGTAAGCCTCGACATGCTTGATATCCACGCCATCAAGATAACCGCGCGTTCCCGCGAAGATGACCACCACCTGCTCCTCGACCGGCATAGGCTTGTACTGGCCCTGCTTCAGCAACAGGGTCAGACGCGCCCCGCGTGCCAGAAGGCGCTGCGTGCTGGCGTCAAGGTCGGACGCGAACTGCGCGAACGCCTCCATCTCGCGGAACTGCGCGAGTTCCAGCTTGATCTTGCCCGCAACCTGTTTCATCGCCTTGATCTGCGCCGCAGAACCCACGCGGGAAACGGACGCCCCAACGTCGATCGCCGGGCGGATGCCCTTATAGAACAGACCCGTCTCAAGGAAGATCTGCCCGTCGGTGATGGAAATGACGTTCGTCGGAATGTAGGCGGAAATGTCCCCGGCCTGCGTCTCGATGATCGGAAGCGCGGTCAAAGACCCGCCGCCGTGATCGTCGTTCAGCTTCGCCGCGCGCTCCAGCAGGCGCGAGTGAATGTAGAAAACGTCCCCGGGATAAGCCTCGCGGCCCGGCGGGCGGCGCAGCAGCAGGGACATCTGGCGGTAAGCCACGGCCTGCTTGGACAAATCGTCGTAGATCGCCAGCGCGTGCATCCCGTTGTCGCGGAAATATTCGCCCATCGTGCACCCGGCGTAAGGCGCCAGGAACTGCAGCGGCGCGGGATCGGAAGCCGTAGCGGCGACGACGATGGAATATTCCATCGCGCCCTGCTCTTCGAGTTCCTTCACGAGCTGCGCCACCGTCGAGCGCTTCTGCCCGATGGAGACGTAGATACAGTAAAGATGCTCTTTGACGTTTTTGGATTTGTTGATCGTCTTCTGGTTAATGATCGCGTCAACAGCCACAGCCGTTTTACCGGTCTGACGGTCGCCGATGATCAGCTCGCGCTGGCCGCGCCCGATGGGAACAAGCGCGTCGATGGCCTTGAGGCCCGTCTGCATCGGCTCGGAAACGGATTTGCGCGGAATGATGCCCGGCGCTTTGACTTCGATCCGGCTCGTAGAGGACGCCTTGATCGGCCCCTTGCCGTCCAGCGGGTTGCCCAGCGGATCGACCACGCGGCCCAGAAGTTCTTTCCCGGTCGGAATCTCGACGATTTTTTTCGTCCGGCGCACGATGTCGCCCTCTTTGATGTCGCGGTCGCTTCCGAAGATAACCACCCCGACATTATCGACTTCGAGGTTCAGCGCCATCCCGACGACGCCCTTTTGGAATTCGACCATTTCCCCGGCCTGTACATTGTCGAGACCGTAGACGCGGGCAACCCCGTCCCCGACGGACAGGACCTTGCCGATCTCGGCCACATCGGCCTGCGCCTCAAAATCGGCGATTTGTTCTTTCAAAAGTTTGGAAATTTCCGAAGCGCGAAGTTCCATTACCCTACCTCTTTCAAGTTTTGAACTGCATTTTGATTAGAGCCCTTGGTCAAAACAGAACCAAGAGACTCAAGTTTCCGACGCACGGAGTCATCGATCATGGTCGAACCGACCGTGATGACCATGCCCCCGATAATAGAAGGATCAACCGCCGTCTCAAGCCGGACCGTGCGGCCCAGCGCGGCGGACATTTTCGCCTGTACGCCCTCTTTTTGTTCATCGCTCATCGCGCGGGCCGTCTCGACCTTGACGGCAATCTCACCGCCGCGCTCCGCGCGAAGAGCGGAAAACTGCTCGGCCGCCGCAGACAGAAGCGCGAGCCGACCATTGGCGATCAGTACACGAATGAAATTACGGACCAGAGGAGAAAATTCGCCACGCTCGGCAAGAGCGTCCATAAATTTCGTCTGCTGAGGCTTGGGAATGAGGGGAGAAGCAAGAAAACGGGAAAAATCGGTGCACTCTGAGGCGAGCGCCTCAACCTTGGCAAGATCGGCGGAAACGGCATCAATTGCGCCTTTTTCCTCTGCCAGATCCAGCAGGGCCGTCGCATACCTGCCCACTACTATAGAATCACGAGCGCCAGACTTAGCCACTTTAGCAGTTTCCCTATATTATTACCGTTTTAACGATTTTTATATGCGTGGGGAGAATTAGCATACAACCCCCGCCCTGACAAGCCCCCGGAGCGGCCCGGACAGCAATTTTCGCGCAAAAACGGAGGGCCGCGGTTTAACCTTGCCGGATAATCATCGAAAGCAGCCCCGGGTCCATGACCGACCAGTTCCAGAATACAAAGGTTTCCGGATAGAAATAAAGCGCCGCCGCCCGGAAAAGGATCAGGTGCAGAACGTAAATCTCAAGCGTCCGCCGTCCGGTCAACCGCACAACACCCGAAAGCGGCCCCAGCGCCGCCGTGAGGCGCGGATATTCGGCGGGGGCAAAACGCTGCAGCATCAGGAAAACAAGCCCCAGCCCGAAAGCCAGAGTGACGCTCTGATCCACCGTGATCACCCCCATCGTCGCGCCCTGAAGAATGAAATAGAACAGGAACGACAGCGCCACAAAAAGCCGGACATAGAGCGGCTTGACCTTCACATCTCCGGGATTGCGCCGCAGATACCCGTATATGACAAACATCAGGACCAAGGCTCCATACTCAAAAAACAACGCCGTCGGCAGCGTCCCCAGCAAGATGAGCAAAACCATCCCGCGCATATGCTCGGGACTTTCAAGCGCCTTCTGAGCACAAGCATCGCGCACGTAACGAGCCGCGATAATGGTGAAAAGGATATTGAGCGGCAGAACGAATTCCCCTACCGCCATCTTGCTGGCCAACGCCAGAATGGCGCAAACCCAAAGCCGAACGGGAATTTCGGTCGTCCGGGCGAAACCAATCAGAAAAAACCAGATCGGCACGCACAACCGCCCCAGCACCCTGAACCAGGCATGCTCGGGATGCGCCGCATCGACCGGAAAGAAATAATAGCCCGTATGATCGACCAGCATCAAAATCAGCGCCAGAGCTTTCAGAAGGTCGTAAGACGTAATGGAAGACGGCAGGTTTTTTTTTGTCCGGCGCGGTGCGTCGTCCCAGTGATCGTCTTCGGGCAAGTCCTGTGTATGCGCCATGGTCTCAGAGCAATCCCTTCTTCATCAAAAGATACATCATGCCCGGCGGCAGGATTTCCCACCCCAGAAATACGTACTGTTCAGGATATATCACCATACAGACCGCTCGGAACAAAACGATATGCACGACATAAATCCAGAGTGTTTGCCGCCCCGTGAACCCGATGACGGCCCGCCCCATAAAACCGGCCATCTTGGAAAATTTCGGAAAATCTACAGGCTTGAAGCGATGGAGCAACAACCCGATCCCGGCCAGCCCGACCATAAGGCCGACGGCCTGCAAAACACTCAGCGAGGGCAGCATCAACCCCTGCTGCAACCCGAACGCCAGATAGGAAAACCCTGCAAACAACGCAATATGGGTGTCCGTAAGCCGGCTGGACAAAACCTCGCGTCTCCGCATCATGTATCCGTGAAGAACAAAGAGCATCCCCATCGACCCGTAGTCTGAAAAAAGCCCTGTGGGTACGGCAGCGAACAAAAGCAGCAAGAACCAGCCGCGTAAATTCTCAGGTCCTGCCGTTGCCCGCATGGCGATAGGCGTTCGCAAACGGCGCAGGATGGCTATTGTAATTAGGATATTGAGGGGAAAGAGATATTGCCCCGCTATCAAAGCCGAGGCCGCGACAACGGCGCCGCCGGCAATAAGACTGCGTGAAATCTCTTCCGTGCGCGCATACCCGACAAGGAAAAACCAGATCGGCACGCAAAGCCGCCCCAAAATCCGCAGCCACATCTCATCGGGGAAAAAATGATGCCCCGTATGGTCTATAATCGTCAGGACAATCGCCAAAACCTTGAGAAGGTCGTAACTCGTCAGTGTTTGTGCAGAATATCGGGTCATCCCTGACAAGCCGGAAGGTTAAGGGTTAGGCGCTTTCCATTTATAGAAAAAAAACATACACTACGCCTCTGTTTTTTAATCAAAAAAAAATCGCAACGGACAATTTGGACGGATACCGTGAATAATTTGGCCCAAACGCTGCTTCTGTATACTGTCATTTTGATCGAGGGCTACGTCGTCCTCTCAAGCGAGCTTCTCGCCATCAGACAGACCGTAACCTATATCGGCAGCGGCACGGATACCGTCTCCATCATCATTGCAGCCGTCCTCATGCCTCTCGCCTTCGGTTATCAGTATGGCGGACGGTTCCGCCCCCGCCGCGTAATGGGCAGTTTCCTGTCGATCCGCAAAAAACTGATCTTCAACATCGTTTTGGCCACTCTGATCCTCCTGCCCGGCATGTCCTGGGTCTTCATGGAGTATTTCTTCAAAACCCTGATGCCCGACCTCGGCATCACGCACCGCCTGACCCAGATCACAGTCTACTCAACGATCTTTCTGGCCGTTCCGGTCTACCTGCTGGGCCAGACGATCCCGCTTGTGAGCAATTATTTCTCCAAGGACAGACTCTCCGCCATTACCGGGAGCATGCTGTTTTTCTCAACGGTCGGTTCCTTTATGGGCGCGGTCTTCTCCACGATGGTCCTGATGCCTTACATAGGCGTGCACCATACGGTAACTCTGAACTTCATCCTGCTCACAATCCTGGTCATACTGCTGATCAAGCGTAAAACCTCAGAGCCGGTCTGGATTATGATCAGCCTCGCGATCATCGCGATGTTCCTCAATTCAAATAGCGTAATGCTGGACAAAGGCGTAGTGCATAATAACCAGTACAACACCGCGCAAGTGCTCAACCGCGGCGACCAGCGTCACTTGCTTCTCAACGGCAACTGGTCGTCGATGTACGACACGTACGGCCGCAAATACCCGTATATCGAATTCGCCGAACGCGTGGCCATCGACCCGATCCGTGAGAGCGAAACCCCGAAGGAAATTCTGGTCATCGGCGCGGGAGCCTTTACGCTCGGCCACGAAGACACCGTGAACAAATACACCTTTATCGACATCGACCATGATCTTCTGGAAACTGCCGAAAAATTTATTCTGAAAGATAAACTAAAGGCAAATAAGGTGTTTCTGGTCGAAGAAGCCCGCGCCTTTTTGGCCAATAGCAAGCGCGAGGGCAAAACCTTCGACTTCATCTATCTGGACGCCTATCTGGGCGGTATGAGCATACCCGAGCATCTCGTCACCCGCGAATTTTTTGAACAGGTCAGGGACTGCATGGCTGAAGGTGGTGTATTTATTATGAACTTCATCGCCTCCCCCAACTTCGCCGAACCGCTGTCTCAGGCTCTGGACAACACGCTGCGCTCGGTTATGCCGCACCTCGGCCGAGTGGTGATCGACGAGCAATATTCGATCTATAACGACGACCCAAAGCTTCTGGTCAACGTGGCTTATATCTACAGAAAACCTAAGGGAGACGAGAGCAAAACAGTTTATACCGACGACAAAAACACCGTCTTTTACGACAAACCGCAGGAAATTATGACCGGCACGGGTAAAGCGCCAGCCCATTAGAAGGCTGCTGGAAGGGTTTCAATGCCCTGGTTACGCTTCCCTTTTTTTGCAGAAAAATATACACTGCCGGGAATTTAGACAAGAAATCAAACAAAGACGGGAGCAAGAGTTTCGTGAAAAAGGCCAACCTGACACCCTTTCTCTACACCGTCATCCTGATCGAGGGTTATGTCGTCCTGTCCTCCGAATTGCTGGCAATCCGCCAGACTGTTCCTTTTGTCGGAAGCGGCACCGACACAGTTTCTATCATCATCGCCGCCGTCCTCATGCCCCTGGCTTTCGGCTACCAGTCCGGCGGACGTTTCAAGGCCGGACAACATTTCGGCCGCTTTATGAACGTGCGCAGCAAGCTGATTTTCAACCTCCTGCTCTCGGCCCTGATCCTTCTGCCCGGCCTCTCGATCATTTTCATGTACTGGTTTTTCCAACAATTCCTTCCTGATCTCGGCATTGATCACCGCCTGATACAGATCACGATCTACTGCCTGCTGTTTATAGTCACGCCTGTCTACCTGCTTGGCCAGACGATTCCGCTCGTCAGCAACTATTTTTCAAAAAGTAAACTCTCCGAAATTACGGGAAAGATGCTGTTTTTTTCCACAGTCGGCTCCTTCATGGGCGCGGTTTTCTCGACGCTCGTTCTTATGTCCACAATTGGCGTGAACAACACAGCTTCCCTTAATTTCATTCTTCTTGCGCTGTTGCTTCTGATGCTCTCAAAAAAGAAGCTTTCGGAAACGTCGATCTTCATGCTCGCCATCGCTGGAGTCGCGATATTTATTAATTCCGACACACGCATGGCCGAGATGAAGGTGGTCTACAACAACCAGTACCATCTGGCCCAAGTCGTCGTTGAGGATGGGCAACGCCACCTGATCCTCAACAACAACTGGTCCTCTATGTACGACGACAAGGGGAATAAATACCCCTATGTCGAGTTCATCGAGCGCGAGGTCATCGACCCTATCCGCAACGGTACGGAACCCAAGGACATCCTGATCGTCGGCGCGGGCGCCTTCACGCTGGGTTTCGAGGACGAGGTGAACAATTATATCTATCTGGATATCGACCCCGACCTCCAGAAAACCGCCGAGGAGCATATCCTCAAAAACAAGCTGCAAAAGAACAAGATTTTCCTCGCCGAGGAGGCCCGCGCGTTTCTAGCCCGCAGCAAGCGCGAGGGCAAGAAGTTCGACTTCATCTATCTCGACGCCTATCTGGGCGGCCTCTCGATCCCGGAACACCTGATAACCCAGGAATTTTTTACACAGGTCAAGGATGCGCTCAAGGACAAGGGCCTGATGCTGACCAACTTCATCGTTTCGCCCAACTTCGAGGGCCGCCTCTCGCGCTCCATCGACAACACGCTGCGCTCAGTCATGCCCCACGTCTCGCGCGTGTCGATCGACGGAAAGTACCATCTGTACAACGACAATCCGAACGTCCTGATCAACATGTCTTATATCTATCGCCACGAGGAAAACTATGACCCCGGTGTGATCTACACGGATAACAAGAACACAATCTATTTCGACAAGCCTCAGAGATACGAGGACGCCGAGGAACCGCCGAATAAGCAGGACAACAAGGCAACGAACGGATCCGCCCCGGAACAGGCGGAGGAAAGCCCCTAGGCCATGGCGATGGAAGACATACCGCTCTCTTCCGGCTCGCTATTCTTCGGCTCGCTTTTCGGCACGAAGGTTGGCTCGTTCGCGGACGAGTTGACCTTGTTCCTGCTCGAAGTTCTTCTCGTCGGCCTGATCGTTTATTTCGTCGAAAGAATCCGCCCCGCCGAACCCCGGACGCCCTTTTTCAAAAAGGACCTGCGAAACGAATTTTTGATGGCGTTCATGAATGTAGGCATTTCACAACCCATCATTCAAATTCTTCTGGCCGTCACAATCGTATCCCTCCTGACGCCTATCATACCGTATCAGGCCTTCTCGGACACGATCCAAAGCTGGCCCTTGGCGCTGCAAATCGCTTTGGGATGCCTCGTGCGTGATTTCTCCGTCTACTGGCGCCACCGCTTTACGCATTACTGGATGTGGTCATATCATTCCGTCCACCACAGCGCACAACAGCTCACATGGCTCACCAGCCTGCGCCTTCACCCGGTAGACGTTCTGGCTGCCATGATCTTCGATACGGTCATCCTGCATCTGGTCGGCTTCGACACGCAGGGCATCATCATGATCATCGTCATTATGAAATTTTTTAACTATTTCACGCACCTCAATCTCGACCTAAAATTCGGCAAGCCGATGCGCTATATCTTCGCATCGCCGAATTACCACCGCTGGCACCATGCCACGGTGCGCGAAGCCTACGATAAGAATTTCTGCTCCGCTTTCCCGTTCTTCGATCTTGCTTTCGGCACCTATTACCACCCCGAGGACCTCCCGCCCGGATACGGTCTCTCCCCGCGCGAACAGGCGAACTACCCCGACACTTTCATCGGCTGGCTGGCCTATCCCTTTAAACGGGACTGGAAACGCCTTAAAAAGGCGTTGGAAAAACGCAAACCTAAAGAACCGTCATAATTTTTACAAAAAACTCTGCGGGTCGATATCGGTATAGACGCGGATATTGGCGGGAATTTTATGCGCCGCAAGCCATTCGGCGATGGTTTTCTGAATATGAAGCGCCCGGTCGGCCCGCACTAACAGGCGGTAGCGGTATTTCCCGCGCAGCCGCGCCAGCGGCGCCGGAGCGGGCCCGAGCGTCTGAATTTTCTGCCCCTTTTCGTTCATCCCCTGCGGCGCGGTGCGGCCCAGCGCCCGGGCCAGTTCGATCACCTGCCCCTCCTCGCGGCCTGCCACGATAATCCCCGCCAGCCGGGAAAAGGGCGGCATGTCGGCCTCCTGCCGCTCCATCGCCTCGACCAGAAGAAAATCGTCACGTTTGCCCTCCGCCAGCGCCTTCATGATCCGGTGCTCGGGCATCCAGCTTTGGAGGATCACGCGCCCCTTTTTCTGTTCGCGCCCCGCGCGGCCTGCGACCTGATGCAAAAGCTGATACGTCCGCTCCGCCGCGCGCAGATCGCCGCCCTGAAGCCCGAGATCGGCATCCACCACGCCCACCAGCGTCAGGCCGGGAAAATGGTGCCCCTTCGCGATGATCTGCGTCCCCACGACGATATCCACTGCCCCGTCGCGGATTTGCGTCAGTTTTTTTTGCAGATCCTCATTGCTCTCGGTCGTGTCGCTGGCCAGAACGATCGTCCGCGCATCGCAGAACATCTGGGTAACTTCCTCATAAATCCGCTCCACGCCGGGGCCGCAGGCCACCAGAGAGTCCGCCTCCCCGCAGGTCGGGCAGTTTTTCGGAACCGCCGCGTGGTAGCCGCAATGATGGCAATGCAGGCGCCCGCTTTTCTTATGCTCGACCAGCCACGCCGTGCAGCGCGGACATTCGAACCGGTGCCCGCAGGAACGGCAGAGCGTGAGCGGCGCGTATCCCCGGCGATTCAAAAACAGCAGAACCTGCTCGCCCTTCGCCAGAACCTCCTTCATCGCCTGCACGAGCGTGGGCGAAAGAAAATTCCCGCGCTCCGGCTTGTCCGCGCGGAGATCGACAATCTCAATATCCGGCAGGCTCGCGCCGCCGTAACGGGCGGGCAGGTGCAGAACGCCGTAACGCCCGGTCCCCTCCGGCGCCTCCCATGTGTTGTGCGCGGTCTCCAAAGAGGGCGTGGCCGAAACAAGAACCACCGGAATTTTCGCCAGATGCGCCCGCACCACCGCCATATCCCGCGCATGATAGATCACGCCGTCTTCTTGCTTATAGGCCGGGTCGTGCTCCTCATCGACGACGATCAGCCCGAGATCGGCATAAGGCAAGAACAGCGCCGAACGTGCACCGACCACCACTTGCGTTTCCCCCTCCGCCACGCCGCGCCACGCCAGTCGCCGCTGGGCGGGCGTGAGATTAGAATGCCACAGCGCCGGATCGCACCCGAAGCGCGAACGGAAACGGTCGAGAAAGGCGTTGGACAAGGCGATCTCGGGCAAAAGGATCAACGCCTGCTTCCCCTGCTGCAGCGTTTCCGCCACCGCCTCGAAATAGGTTTCGGTCTTCCCTGCCCCCGTCACGCCATCCAGCAGCGTCGCCTTGAACGCGCCCGCGCCGACTTGCGATTTCAAAACGTCCGCCGCCGCCTTCTGCGCCTCCGACAGCGCCGGACCGGGGCGCTCCAAACCGGGCCGCGTGCAGGGGTAGGGCCGCAGCAATTCGACCTCGGCCAGAAATTTTTTCTCCGCCAGCCCCTTCACCACGCCCGCCGAACACCCGGTCATGGATTCGATCTCCGCCGCGCGGCGCACCTGCCCGTCCTGCATCAACACTAAAACTTTTTGCCGCGCCTCGCTTAACCCCTTCGCGGACGGATCGGCCTCCGGCGCGATACGGTATCCCGTCGCGGGCTTGGGCGGCGTGAACGCACCCGGCGCGCTCAGCGTCATTTTGAGAACCGAACCTTTAGGCGAAAGCGTATAGGCGCCCACCCAGTCGATGAAATCGCGATGCACGGAGGGCAACGGCGCAATCGGCAGACGCTCAATCACGGCTTTGAGCTTTTCCGGCGCAACGTCGCCCGCCCCCGGTCCCCAGACCACGCCCGTGATCTCCCGGTTGCCGAGCGGCACGGTGACGTAATCCCCCGGCGCGAGTTGCAGGTTCGCGGGAACGAGATAGTCGTACGCCTTGTCTACGGGATAGGGAACCAGAACGGAGACGGTCCGGCTCATGCCGCCCGCCCGGCCTTTCCGGCCTTGCCGAGCGCGAGATCGCGGACCTCATAAGCGCAACCCCACGCGATCGTATAACCCGCGCCGCCCTGCCCGTAATTATGGATGACGGGCACCGCGCAGCTTTGCTCGTCGCGCTCGACGCGCACCTCGGGCCGCATAGGCCGAAGACCGACTCGCACGCTCAGCACCTCGGGATTCGCAAGGCGTGGATCAAGCGTCGCCGCCCAAGAAAGAATTTGGTTCGTCAGCGCATCATCGGGTGTTAGGTCCCATTCACCCACATCCGCCGAACCACCGATCAGGATTTCCTCGTAACGCGGATAGAAATAATTGCGCCCCTCGAACGTCGCGAAGTGAAAGTCGATGCCGGGATTCTTGATGATCACGACCTGCCCGCGCATCGGATAGACCTGCTCGTCATTCACGAAATGCCGCGCATTTATGCCCGTCGCGTTGACGATCAAATCGAAATCCTTCTCCAGTTCCTTGAGATTTTTAATCTCGCGCATCGTGAACGTGCCGCCGCCGGCCTCGAATTTTTTGCGCAGGAACGGATAATACCGCCCGACATGCATCACCAGCAGCCGCGCCACCATCCCCTTTTTGTAATCCTGCGGACACTCCGCCTCGCTCAGAACCCGCGCATCGCGCAGCCGCATGAAAAACTCGGGGATCTCAAGATCGGGATCGTAAGTGCATTTCGTCCAGTTCGCCCAGAAAACCCCCGCGTCCGGGTTGTCCATCATGGACAGCAAAACCTCGTCGTTCTGGCGGTACCATTCCTGCGTACGCGGGCTATCCTCCACGCCGTAAGGGTACGAGATCGCCCCCGCCGCATAGGATGTCGTCTTTTCGAAAGAGTCGCGCGAGAAAATCTCGACCTTGGCCCCGCTCTCCTGCAGCGCCAAAGCCGTGGTCAGCCCCGTAATTCCGCCCCCGATCACTGCACTTTTCATAAGTTTATTGCCCTTTTTTGTCTCAAACTCTAAAATAAAGCTCAACCGGACGGGCCGGATTGATAATAAACATTTTTAAGGTCATACCAGAGCCAGCATGATACGCGATCGCTTTCTGGACATAAAGGGCGGATTGAAGGGCCTATTCGACCGCCTGCGCGGCAAGGACGAACCGCCGGAGATCGGCGCACGCTATTACGAGGTGGACCGCCGCGACCTGACCGCCTTCGTCACCGGAGAATCCCTCGAACACTGGAACAAGAAGATCAGCCTCAACGCGCTGGCCACGCGCTGGGAGATGTGCGCGGAGACGCTGCAACCCGGCCTCAACCTTCTGGGCCAGCGCGAATACCGCGAAGACGCCGTCCGCGCCGTCCGCGCGATCATGCAGACCGCCCGCCATATCCGCGAGGCCGATGAGTTTGCGCCGAAAATTCTCGTCTCGATCGAAAATATCGATGCGCTGGCCGAAGGCCGCAACGCGCTGAACGTGCTTAAACTGCGGGTGCACGCCCACAAACATCAGCCGGAAAAGCCGAACGCCCCCGGCAACATCGATGCGCTCTATTATAAAGCCGCGGCCCTGTTCGCCCCGTATGGCCGCCCTTATGGCCGCCCCGACAAGCTGGTCATGATCCCCCGGGCGACGCTGGAAGGCATTGTCGAACCCGTCATCGACGCGCTGCACATAAACCGCGCCAGCCGCAACCCGCATGCGCAGGCGTGGGAAAAGCTAAGCTTACTTATGACCGAAAACGACGCCTACCCCTTCAAGCCCGAGGATTACAGCGGCCCCTTCATGGTCAGGACTCACCTCTACGCGCTCGGCCTCTGCCTGAGCCGCACAGGAAAAGAGGACAATGTGGTCGTACCGTCAGAAACGATAACAGGGCTCGAATACACGCTGCATCACATGCCCTACACAATTAGCCATATGAACAGCAGCGGCCAGTACAGGAAATCCGCCCAAGATGCGCAAACAATGCTAACCGCGTATCAGGGCATCCGCCAAAACCTCGCCCCTTGGTTCACCCACCCCGGCCAGCATCCGGGCAGCGATTACGCTTACGGAGAATGACGATGGATTTCCGAAAAACGATCAAGGACGCCTTCGCCAGACTATGGGGAACCGTCGAACCGCCAGCGCCCGCCGCCCCGGCGATGGTCTCCGTTGACCGCAAGGATCTGACGCTCTGCGTGATCGACGAGTTCGACACGAAGAAACGCTCGAACGAATTTATCGCGGGCCGCTGGGCGGAAGTCGCGAACGCTTTGGAGGAAGGTTTCAGCGTCATGCGGCCGATGAACGAACTGGAAACCGAACTGGTCGGCGCCGTCCGCACTGTGGAACAGGCCATCCGCAGCGCCGGAACCTTCGACGCCAGAATCACCGTTCCGCAAGCAACGATCGAAACGCTGGTGCAAAAGGGTGCGCTGGCCTATAACGCCAAGAACGCCATCATGGCCCGCGTGGGCGAGTTGCCCGTCGCGCTGGACCGGGTGGAGCCGCCCGTCATCGACGCCTCCCAGGAGACCCTGCGCTTCAAATTTCCCAAAAAC
The DNA here is from genome assembly GCA_023384135.1 of Alphaproteobacteria bacterium. Lineage (GTDB taxonomy): Bacteria > Pseudomonadota > Alphaproteobacteria > Micavibrionales > Micavibrionaceae > JAGNKE01. Next base: position 894,147 of record JAHDXS010000001.1, read on the forward strand.
GAGCAGCAGCAAACGCTTCTGGACCGCCATGACCGTCTGGCGATGTTCGCGCTCAAATCCCGCGAGGCTCTGACCCGCTACAGCACGGACGCCCCCTCCGGCCCGCGCCCGGACGCAGAAGCCTGAAAACTACCGCTTGAAAACCGCCCCCGATCCGCTTACCAATAAGCAGGTTTCAGTCTTTTGGGTCAGGGAGTCTTACGCATGAAATTTTTCGTCGATACCGCAGACATTAACGACATCAAGGATCTGGCCTCGACCGGGCTTCTGGACGGCGTGACCACCAACCCCTCCCTGATCGCCAAATCAGGCAAGAAATTCATCCCCCTCATTGAGGAAATCTGCGAAATCGTCTCCGGCCCGGTCAGCGCCGAAGTCGCCGCCACCGATTACGAAACCATGCGCAAGGAGGCTGAAGTCCTGCGCAAAATCGCCACCAACATCGCGGTCAAGGTGCCCCTCACCCCCGCCGGCTTGAAGGTCTGTAAGGAACTCTCCGACGGCGGAACGATGGTCAACGTCACCCTGTGTTTTTCCGCCGCGCAGGCCATCCTCGCCGCCAAAGCCGGGGCCACCTATATCTCCCCCTTCGTCGGGCGTCTGGACGATATCGGCGCGACGGGCCTCGACCTGATCGCGGAGATCTGCACGATCTATAACAACTACCCCGATTTCCACACGCAAGTGCTGGTCGCCTCCGTGCGCAACCCGCTGCATATCACCGAAAGCGCGAAGATGGGCGCGGATGTCTGCACCTGCCCGCCCGCCGTGATCCGGCAGCTGTACAACCACCCGCTGACGGACAAGGGCCTCGCCGCCTTCGTCGAAGACTGGAAAAAAACCGGACAGAGTATTCTTTGATTTAGTGCAAGGACTCCGTCGTATTCGCCATAAGGTGCACGGCACTGAACCGCATGCTGCTGCCCTCATACGCGGCAAGCGCATTCAGCATCCGCACGGAGCGCGGCTGCGCGAAATTCTCGTCCTCGAATTTATGAAGATCGTCCACATCGCGCTCAGCCTCATGTTTGAGCTGCGCGTTGCGCCATTGGATGAGCAGGATCATCTCGGGACCCCGCCCCTCTTTAATTGCCCGTTTTAAAAGCTCGCGTTTTAAGTCCTTGGAGGACCGTCTGCTCATTCTCCGTAACAACTCCTTCCCATAACCATTGTACCGAAACTTTTCGGAAAATGGAAAAAATACTTTTGTGCGCATCCCCGCAAAACCCCTGTCACAAAGGGTTCCCGTATGGTACGATGAGGGGATGAAAGATAAGAAAACAGCCCTTATGACACCCACGAGCCCCACGGGAGACGACGTCCTCAAATTCCTGAAGGACAATCCCGATTTCCTGCAAAAGAACCCGCAGGCCTGCGACCTTTTGATTCCCCCTGCGCAAGTCAGGGGCAAGGGCCTCGCCGACTTCCAGACCTATATGATCGAGCGCCTCAAGGCCGATAAACAGGAATTCGAAAAGAGCACGCGCGAGATCATCGAAAACGCCCGCTCCAACATGAATAACCAGCAACGGATTCACAAATCCGTGCTGTGCCTTCTGGAGGCCACCAGCTTTGAGGATTTCATCCAGACCATCACGATGGATATTTCCGCCATTCTCGACGTGGATATCTCCGTTCTGGTCGTGGAGAGCAGCGCCCGCGAAATTCCCCACGTCCCGCAAAGCGGCATCCGCATCGTGCCCGAGGGCACAATCGACCGCTGGATGACCGGGAAAAACGTCCTGCTTCAGGAAGACATTTCGGGCATCGAGGCCATCTATGGCGGCGGCGCGACGCTCGTGCGTTCACAGATTTTGCTGCGCGTGGATATCTCCATGGACACCCCGCCCGCCATCATCGCCTTCGGCAGCCGCGACGCGCATATGTTCCAGGAAGGCCAGGCCACCGACCAGATTCTCTTCCTCGCCCGCGTTATTGAGCGGTGCTTCCGCATATGGCTGAACATCTGAACGCAAAGAAAACGATTAAAGAAAACCGCGCCCCGATAAAACCCGCGATCCTCGCCCTATGCGCGGGCGACCTTGCCGATGCGCTGGATCATTGGGGCCAGTGGCTGCGGGTGGAAAAAAATCTCTCCCGCCACACGCTCCGCGCCTATGGCGGCGATGTCGGGCATTTCATAAGCTTTCTCTTCGACCATAAGGGCAAGAACCCCGGCCTGAACGACCTCTCCGATGTCTCGCTGCGCGATTTCCGCGCATGGATGGCCCGCAAGGCGATGGACGGCGCATCGAACGCCAGCCGCGCCCGCTCGCTCTCGGGAATCAAAAACCTGCTCTCGTGGCTGGATAAACAGGGCGTCATGCACAACGCCGCCATAAAAACGGTCCGCACCCCCAAGATCGCGCATAAATTGCCCCGCCCGCTCCATGAAAAACAGGCCCGCGAGGTCATCGAAAATGCGGGCATCGCGGAAAAGCAGGACTGGATCGGCGCGCGCAACATGGCGCTCTTCACCCTGCTCTACGGCTGCGGTCTGCGGATCGACGAGGCGCTCTCACTCAATATCGGCGACCTGCCGCGCGACGGCGTGCTGCGCGTGGTAGGCAAGGGCCGCAAGGAACGCATGATCCCCGTCTTGCCGATCGTCGAAAAAAACCTGAAGGAAGCCATTACACAAACCCCGTTTTCGGGAGAAAAAACCGCGCCGATTTTCCGGGGGACGCGCGGCGGTCGGCTGAATCAAGGTGTCGCACAAAAGGCGATGCGCAAAATCCGCGTCATGCTCGGCCTGCCCGACAACGCCACGCCGCACGCCCTGCGCCACAGCTTCGCCACGCACCTGCTTCAGAACGGCGCGAATTTAAGGGAGATACAGGAATTGCTCGGCCATGCCTCGCTGAGCACAACCCAGCGCTACACAGAAATCAACGCCGAGGAATTGCTGAAAGTCTACAAGGCCGCGCATCCGCGCGCATAACCCTCAAAGGGTCATGTCGAACCCGGTCTCAAAATCCTGACCGCGCCCGGTGCCGGAGCCTTGCTTCGCGGGCTGACCGAAATCACGCCCGCCGGGCCGGAAGGAATCGTACTTGTCTTCATCCCCGGTGCGCACGCCCGTTCCCGCCGTTCCCGTCACAAGCTCGACATCGCTGATCCCGCCGCCATTGACGATCGGCGCAGGAGGTACGGGGGCGGTCGTGATCGTCTGGCCGCCTTCCGCTTCAGGTTTATCGGATGTGCGTCCGGCAAGCGCGTCTCCGGCTTGCTCAGCGCTTTTCTTGAACCAGTCGCCGAAATCACGCATGGCTCAGCCCAGATCTTCGCTGGGGTGCCAGTCGTAACCGTCGCCGCCCATCTGCGCGTTGCCGTTCGGGCCGCTTTGCTGCTGTTGCTGTTGTTGCGCAACCTGACGCACAGGAACGTCGAAGCCGACCTCGTCGCCCGCCTGAACCTCGATGGTCTTGACGCCCGAAGCGCCAACGCCTTCCCAATCCGCGAGGAACGACTTGCCACCATCGACCGGAATGTTCTTTTTGTCGAAATTTTGACCGCTCATTTTTTTCTCCTTGGTTACACGTACGAAAGGCAACAATACGAGCATACCAAACGCCGCCGCTCAAGACAATTTTCTGATGCACCGCAGCAGTTTAGCGCAATATTATTGCGCCATAGACCGCAAGAAGATTGTACCCGTATAAAAGCCCGTGCTAAACTAAGCGCAAGCAGTGAAGACGCGGACTGCCGCGCTTTGCAAAAAACGAAATAAAGGGTGTGAGTAAAGATGGATAGCCGTTCTTCCATCAGGGTTCCGATCATCGCCTCCGAGGCCTTCTACCGGGCCACGGAAGAGATGATGTTCAACGAGACCGCCAACTGGATCAAATACGACCACAAATCAATCGGCGCCCTCTCGCAGGCCCTGCGCGATATGGGCCAGACCCGTTTTATCAATATGAACGCCGGAACCGAAGAAGCCCGCGTCTCGCTGGTGCTCTATGCGGGGGACGGCAACATCGTGAAAATCATGCCGCGCTCCTACACCGGGCCGGACTATCCCCTGCAAATGCCCCCCATTTCCGAGCGCGATGTGGAGACCGAAGACCGCGCCTACGTGATCCGAACCTACCCTTACCTCACACCGCAAAAGGTGACTCAGGACGACGTGGAATACGTGCGGCGCGTGATCGGCGCGTTAGGGCTGGATTTCAACCCCGGCGACGACACGCCGCGCAACCTCATGCACCTGCCCGACAAGGAAAGAACCCTGGTCGCCATCGACGCCGACACCTTCCGGGAAACGCGCGGTGGTCCCAATTACGGCCCCGAACTCGTACAGGCATGGCAGGATTACCTCGCCGAAATCTTCCCGGCTTACAAGGACGGCGCCATCCCGCGCCAGACGCAGGACACCGACTTCAGATTCAAAATGAACGCGAACCACGAAACGGGCCTCAGCCGCTTCGATCCGCTCTCCGCCAACCCGGCGGTCTATGCAACGATGGACCGCGCGACGAAGCCCAAACACTCCTTCTGGGATATCTTCACCAAGCTGGGCCATGACTGAGGAAGGGAGCACACGAGAATGAACCGCGAATCCTTCACGAAAATCGCCTCGGCGGTGTCCTTTGCGGCCTTCATCGGAATTGCTGGCGCCAACGAACCTGCCGCCGCGCAGCAAACCTCCGGCGATATGAATCTGTATCTCGAAGACCTCAACAAACGCAAGGTCATAAAGGTCAAGCCCGAAGACGTCAACGCGCAAGACCGCGAGCGCCTGCAAAACCTCCGCACCGAATTCCCGAACGTGCAGTTCGTCAAGCTCGGCCACCTCCCGAAATATGTCAGCCTCTCCGCGGACCATGTGACGTTCGACCCCGCGCAGCGCCAGATCACCATCACCGCGCTTAGCCTAAAAAATTACCGCGATACCCTGACCGGAATCTATCTAACGCCCTTCACCTCATGGCCTACGCACACGGTCGTGGCGTTTAACGGCTTCAAGCCGGGAGATGAGGATATCTGCGCCTTCGTGCCCAACAGCGACGTGGCGGAGGCCCGCTCGATCCGCGTCCGGCGCGACTCCGTAGGCCCGGATTTCAGGGTGGATTGGGACAAGGCCGGGCAGACCCCGCCCTCGGGAACGCGTGAGGAAAACCTCGCCACCCAGCAAACCATAAGACTCTCGAACACGCGCCTGCCCACGCACCTGTTCGATGCGCGAAAACTGACCTGCGTAGTGGTGGAGATGCCGGACTCCTCGGCGATGATGCGCCTCTCCGGCGCGCCGGACGGCCAGTGGGTCTCCGTGATCAGAAACGGCCAACTCGTGCGCGACCCGGTGCCAAAAGCGGGCAGCGACGCGGGACCGCAGCCGACGCAGTGATTCATAATTTTTCTTGATATTATTATTCACAAATAGACTTTAGTGCATACTTTATCTATTTAGAATTTTTTGCGGTTTTGGTTTGAATAAGTTTAGTAACTGCGTCATTTAAACTTTTCTCATCCTTAAGTGCCTCGGATAATCTTTCAGCTAATTCCGCAAGAACGACACGAACAGCAGTCGCAAGTTCTAAACATTCTTCGTCTGATTTAGCGTGTAATCCTTCACTTAATGCACTATGCAAAAGAGTCAGAGGGTTGTGACCATTAAGGAGAAGGCTTTGAGGCAAACTTTTTTTCACATCCTCAACAGATTTAGTGAACTGCGTCTCTGTTTTGGCTTGTTTTAGTTGGCTAACAAGTTCTTCTGTATCTGGATAAAGCCCGGCAACTTTTATTATCTCATCAAAAATTCTATGTTTTTGGTTTTCAATTACTCTTCTATAATAAGCAAAAGCACCTATTCCAAGCCCTTGAGATTCCGCTCGCCTACCTTTTAAAAACATTTCTCGGTCAGGACCAATAATTTTAAAAACTCTAGATGGAGTATGCGGTGCAAAAACAGGGAATTCACCGTATTTATAAGCATACCCATTTTGAGGAGTGTGCGGCTGACGTGGATGTTTGTTAGGTATTAAAATATAAAGACTATAAGTTTTTTGTGTCTTCTGGCAATTACTACATATGTATTTTACAAAACAGTCTTCTTTTGCTGGTAATTGATATATCGAGTTATCGTTCTGATGCCTAAATATTCTGATACCATTACATTTATCATCATCACAAAAAATTGCTATATCTGGCATATTTAAAATAAAATCACCATTATTAGGATTGTAATATATTAGGTCTGTGATCTTTTTTAAACTGTCTTTAGGTGTTGATTCTAAAAACTCTTTAAAAGTAATTTCCTTTTCAGGGGAAGGTTCCTTCTCATTGTTGCTAGCGGGCGTTAGAAGAGTGCTCATTTTATATAACTTAAGTAATTTCGATAATTTAATCTATCCTTATAGAGTCTAAATATGTATCGGCCGCTTATGCACCGCCAGCGCCGCCTCTTTCACGACCTCGCTCAGCGTCGGGTGCGAATGGGAGGTCCGCGCGATATCTTCCGCGGTGCCTTGGAATTCCATGACGCTGACGACCTCCGCCATCAGCTCGCCGACATTCGGCCCGATCATATGCGCGCCCAGAACGCGGTCGGTCTTGGCGCATGAAAGGATCTTCACGAACCCATCCAGCACGCCCATCGCCCGCGCGCGCCCGTTCGCCATGAAGGGGAACTTCCCGGAATTATACTCAACGCCCGCCTCTTTAAGCTGCTCCTCGGTCTTGCCGACATTGGCAATCTCCGGCCACGTATAAACGACACCCGGAATGAGGTTGTAGTCGATATGCCCGCTCTGCCCGGCCAGAATTTCGGCGAGAATCACGCCCTCGTCCTCCGCCTTGTGCGCCAGCATCGGCCCGGCGATGACATCGCCGATGGCAAAAATACCCTCGACATTCGTCTCGAAATGCTCGTCCACGGCGATGCGTCCGCGCTCATCGCGCTTCACGCCGACCGCATCCAGCCCCAGCCCGTCCGTATACGCCTTGCGCCCGATGGCCATCAAAACGACTTCGGCGGAAAGCGTCTCCGCCTTACCGCCCGCTGCGGGCTCAACCGTCAGATCGACGCCTTTCTTAGACGTCTTCGCGCCCGTCACCTTGCTGGACAGCTTGAACTCGATGCCCTGCTTCTTGAAGATCTTGAGCGCCTCCTTGCGGATCTCCCCGTCCATGCCCGGCAGGATATTATCGAGATATTCGACCACCGTAACCGAAGCGCCGAGGCGGCGCCAGACGGTGCCCAACTCCAGACCGATCACGCCGCCGCCGATGACGATCATCGATTTCGGAACGGATGGAAGCTCCAGCGCCCCGGTGGAGGAAACGATCTGTTTCTCGTCGATTTCAATCCCCGGCAGGGTGATAATGTCCGACCCCGTGGCGATGATGATATATTGCGCATCGTAAACATCCTTGCCCACGCGCACCTTGCCGACGGCGGCGATTTCGCCCGTACCCTCGATGCGGGTAATTTTGTTTTTCTTGAACAGGAAGTCGATGCCCTTGACGTTTGAGTCGACCACGCCGTCCTTGAATTTCATCATGGTTTTGAGGTCCAGCTCGACCTTGCCCGTCTTGATCCCGATATCGGAGAAATGCTTCGCCGCGTCCTCAAACTTTTCCGAGGAATGAAGCATCGCCTTGGAGGGGATGCAGCCGACATTCAAACACGTTCCGCCCAGCGTCTTGCGCTTTTCCACGCACGCCACCTTCATGCCCAGCTGCGCCGCGCGGATCGCCGCAACATAACCGCCCGGCCCCGCGCCGATCACGATGACATCGAATGAATTGGACATGAACTTCCCTCCAGAAAATGCGTGTAAATCCGTGCCCGTGTTATAGAACAGGACGGGTTGAATGAAAAGCCCGCATCAGTTGAAAATGAGCAAAATTATGTAAATTATAGATCAGACTTCAGGGTCGGGCGAAGCCATGCGTTCCCGGTCCTCGTTCCCCCGCGTAAGGATAATGATCATCCTCTGCTGCTCGCCCATGGCGTTGTCGATGCCCCGGTAAATCTGGAAAAAGAAATCATCCGGCCCGTCCGCAAGCCCGCGCAGCTTCTCCCGGAAGAAATCCACGCTCCAGCGCCGCTCGACCTCATCAAGGGCGTGTTCATCAACCTCCAGCTTGTCCAACTCAGACGGCGGCAACGTCTCCGCATAATCAAGGTACCCGCAAACATAGTCCGCCGCGCTGACGGAAACTTTTTGCTGATTGACGGTGAAGTCAATCGCCGGATTCTCGCGCGGTCCGCTCAAGGCGATATAAAGCATCTTCTTCTCCCCCGGATCGGAGCCCGTGGCTTCGCCCCTGAAAGCGGAGGGAAGGTTGATGACATGGGTGTCGGTATCGGGAACGTCGGCGTCGTCATAAAGCAAAATCGCCGAGCCGCCGCCATTGCCGAAATCGACACGGTCATGCGTCGTAAACGGCGAATGCCGGAACGTCTTTTTGTCGAATATGATTTTGGTGATGTCATGAGTCATAAATCACCCCACCACCGGGTCCGGCCCGATCTTTTCTTGCTTGTTGGCCAAGGGCACAACCCCCCCGCGCCTGTAGGCGTCGGTGATGGTCACCTCCGGCGGCTCATAATCACGGTCATCGTGCATGAACCAGTTATAATAGTCGTGCTTGCTCGGCTCGAAGGGGAACTGCGTATCCTGAGGGCGCGGCACATCGTAATAGAGCAACGGCTTGCCCGTGATCCGCGCGCCGATCGCCATCATCTCCTCGATCGTCTCGCACTCGTAAATCTGATCCGTATCCCCGCGCACCCGCAAAATATCCATCAACGCGTCATGCGGAGCAATCAGCCCGTCAACGGTCGGACGCGGGCGGTTCTGGATGATCATATGCACGTTCTCCATGCCCGGCACCCCGGCCTCCCGCAGCGCGAGAACCCCCGCGATCTCCTGCAATCCGCCGATCCCGTTCGCCTGCGCGACGACGATCTTGATCTGGTCGGGATCGCGGGCCAGCTTGTCGAGTTCAAGCAGTTGCTCGATCCGCACGAAAATATCCGGCGCCACGACCGCATGCCCGTCGCCCATGTATGTCCGCATCTCCTTGATCGGCCAGCCCTCGGTCTTCATCGCGAACGGATCCTGCACCCCCTGCACGGTGACGTCGAACCCCTCGCGGATCAGCTGCAACCCGCCGAAAACATGCCAGCCCATCGGGTTCTGCTCGCCCATCCCGCTCATCAGACCGTAACCGTTCAGCCCCCAGTTCACGGCGGCGGCATAGGCGTCCTCGTTGTCGTACGGATTGGCCGAACTCGCGGACAAAAGGAACGTCACCATGGGATGACGGCTGGGCGGCAGAGGTTTATAAGGGTTGGTCTCGAACTCGCTCTGCGCGACATGCTGCACGGTCTGGCGCTTGATGAACCGCGCCGCGCTGTCGATCTTGTGCGCCCGGTTATAAAGATAATGCGGATCCTGCGTCACCATCGCCGCGCGCTTTAGGTGATCGAAAATCTGCTCCACATCCGGACGAACTTCGGGATCTTTACCGAAAAGAACCATCGGGTTGCCGTTGACGTGCGGATCGCGCAGTTGCTTGGCCACATAAAGGCTGGCGGGCAGAAACACCCGCGACATCCAGAAATTCTCGCCCTTGCCAAGCGGTCCGTCGGCGAACAAAAACGCCTTGCCATTGCGCATCACCCGGCGCACCTCGTCAAAACTCGACACGGGCTTCCTGAGCGGTTTAACCCTCAGATCCTCCCCGGCGAATAGCTCGGGCAACGGGCTGTCCTCGGGCAGAGGCCACGCCGAAACGACCTCCATGTTGCGGATCGCGTCGAACGACTTCTTGAGATCGAACGGCTGGCTCGGCACATGCCCCGCCCGCGCCATCAGGTTGAGCGCCCCGGCAATCGCCAGCCCTTCGGTCATCCACTTGTCGTCGTCCTCGGCCAGCTCGGCGACCGTCTTGGAGAATCCTTCGGGCTTTTGAAAATGCCGCTGGGTCTTGTGCGGGTGGTAATGCGGGCGCGGATCGAAAACCAGTTCCATCTTCGCCTTGTTCTTGAAGGCATAATAGACGGGGTTGTTCAGATCGTCCTGCGCTAATGGCGCGACGAGGATCAGGCAGTTCTCGGTCAGCCGCAGGTCGGGAAATCCGCCCAGTTCTGAATAGGCCCGCCGCAACTTGCCGTAACCGTCTTCCTTCGACCCCTGACGCTGCGCCACCGGCTTGGTCTCCGAACCCGGAAACTCGGCAAAAGGATGCGTCAGATGCTGAACCGGAAGCATGGTTTTAGTGCCGCGAATCCGCTCGTCGGCAAGACTTTCCCCGCCGTCAGCCACCATGATAAACGCAGTTTGGCGCGTCAAACCCATCTTGGCCAGATTTTCGTCCAAAGAGGGGTCGGCCAGCTTGTCGCGCAACGTGGTTTTAAGTTTGTCCAGCGCGTTGCCCCCAAAGCTCCACTTCCATTCCGGCGCGTGCTCGCTATGCCCCAGGAGTTCGTTGGCATGACGGACCTGCAGATCGAAACGCTGGCGGTCCAGCGTATTGCGGATATCGTCTTCCTTCTCCTCGCTGCTGGTCTCGAAGAACATATGCCCGTAAAGTGGACGCAAGCTCGGCAGGCGCCGCTCCACATCGTATCCAAGCGCCTTGACCCGCGCGATCCCCGACTTGGGTACCTCGTTGACATTCAGCCGCGCGTGCAAACCGCGCTTGGCCATCTCCTGATTCAGCCATTGCACACCCTCGGCGTAATGCAGCCCGATCATTTCCAGGAACGGCTCGAACCGATCGGTGGAATTGTCGATAAAGATCGCACGCTGCGTCGTCTCGCGACCCTCAAGAACGCGTCGAAGCGCCATCACCGTTTGAGCCAGTGAAACAACATCCCCCCGCTCATGCAAATAGAGATTCTCGGAGCGTTCCATCAGCCCCATGAAATGCCGCGTATTGCGGAAATGCGGGTCGGCCCCGGCCACGGCAACATTATGGATAGAGGAATAAGAACAGCCGCGGATCAAAGACTCACCCGCGCGGAACAGGTTAGTATGAAGCGGGTGCACCGACGTATCCGCCTCCCGCAGCACAGGCCCCATCCCGCGCTCGGTATCCTGCGGGGTGATGTAATACATATGCGGCTTGGAATCGAGGTTGCGCTCGTAGGCCTTATCGTACTCATCGGGATAAAACGCATGAATCTGTTTGATCCAGAGCGCGTCGAGAGGATTATCGGGATCGAGATAGAGCTTCTTGCCGGTCAGGATCGAATCGAGCCTGTATTCGACATCATGCAGCGCATCCAGAACTCTTCCGAAATTATCCGCAGATTCACCCATCTAAACCGCACATACGCTTGTATTTTTTCGTTGCGCCTATCCATAACATATTCGGGCAAAACGGGCAAACTTTTCGCCGCCTCGCAAACGCCCCGACCCGCCTTTAGAATACGCAAAACCCGTAAAATAACGGTTTATTTTCAAAGCGCTAGACTGTATCGTAAAGCGGCGAAACCCTCAAAACCGGCATGAACCGGCCCGGAAATCATAAAAACGCCATGCCCGCCACCCCGCTTGAATTGATGGAAAAAGCCCTTGAGGTCGAGGCCAGAAGCCTGCACACGGTGCACAAGGTCGGCGCACTTTTGCGCGGGCAGGACACGGCGAAATCCAACTTCGAGATCGGCCACCCGAATTTCTGGCCGCCCGCTCTGGCTGGGAAATTTTCGGCCTCTGAAAAGCTGGGCAACGCCAGCACGACCGTCCACGCCGAGATCGCCGTGCTGCTCAACGCCCCCGGCACCGAAGGCGCGGAGCTGTACATCACCGACCTGCCCTGCCCCAACTGCGCCAAATCCATCGCCGAGGCACGCATCGGCAAAGTCTATATTGACTCCCACGCCCACCACACCCCCCTCGGGCAAAAAATGGAGGCGTATTACAACAAAATCTCCCGCCCGCTGCTGGAGTTTGCGGGGGTAAACATCTACGAAATCGACCGCGCGGCCCGCACCGTGACACCGCTGGCGGAAATCTCGCAGGGCGCGGTCATCCCGGTCGAAAAACCCGTGGAGATGAGCCTTCTGGATAAATCGGAAATGAACCCCGCCGCCTTCGCCCGCATGGCCGAACGCGCCCGCTCCCGCTTGGGGCCGAAGGAACCGTTTGTGGCCTGCTACGCCCGCACGCGCCTTGGCTCTTACACGGCCCTGCTGGTCCGCCCGCATCTCGCCATCGGGCTCGACGAGGACCGCACCGCGCAGCTCGCGCCCCTGCTGGAAAAATACAGCCTGACGCTCCAGCCCATCGACCGCGCCCTCATCACCGCCGCGCGTTACGGGCTGAAGATCGACCCTGCTTACCTCTACAGCGCCCACGTGCCCACGGCCCGCGAATTCGTGAACCTCGTCGGCGCGGGCTATACGCAGATCATGATCGGCGACAGCGCCACCTCCCGCGACGAATGGGGCCTCCAGGCCCTCGGCCAGCTTGAAAACCGGGGGATTTTGACGGTGATGCCGCTCAGACCATGACGACCCGCGCCAAAATTGCGACTCTATCAATCACGGCCCTGATCCTGTGCGGGATTTTTTCGTTCGTTGCGTTTTACAAAATCGACCCGGTGCTTCTGGCAGAGTTCAGCCAAGAACTGCATAACAAAAATATCATCGAGGGTTACGAGAAAAAAGCCCACGCGGGCGACCCGCAAGCCATGCTCAATCTCGCGCTGGCCTATGAAAAAGGCAAACTCGTTCCGAAAAACGATGCGTTGGTAACAAGCTGGCGCAAAAAAGCCGTCGAAGCGTTGGAGAAAAAGGCAAATGAGGGCGATTTAGAGACGATATTCTATCTGGGCCTAGCCTATCAGGAAGGAAAAATCGTCGAGAAAAACGATGAAACGGCGTTCGAATGGTATCAGAAAGGCGCGGAGGCCGGACATGCGCCGTCGCAGAATAATCTCGGCGTGGCCTACATTTCCGGCAAAGGGACGGAAAAAGATATAGAAAAGGCAATTTATTGGCTTCAGGAAGCGGCAAAGAAAAACCTACAGAAGGCCCAGAGCAGACTCTGCGACCTATATCATCGTGGTAAAGATGTTCCAAAGAATGTTTATAAGGCGTTTGAGTTTTGTCTTGCCTCTGCAAAGAACAAAAGCACACGCGACGCAAGATTGGTTGGACTGATGTATTTAAACGGCCAAGGCACAAAAACTGACAAAGTTGAAGCCGCCAAGTGGTTTACGATCGCATCAGAACAGCAGGACGTGCAGTCCACATACAATCTGGCGATGCTTTATGAAGCCGGAGAAGGTGTGGAAAAGGATTTATCTAAGGCCTTTCAACTTTACAAAAACGCCGCTGAGCGCAGGTATTTTCCGGCACACCTGCCACTCGCGTATATGTATGAAAAGGGAAATTCGCCCGAGCATTACTTTGCCGCAGGAAAACTTTTCAAATATTTAGCTTCACACAAGAAAAATCCCTATGGACAGGAAGCTAAACAACATCTTGAAGAGCTAGCCCTTGCATGCAGAAAAATAAGAGGCGACGACCTGCCGCATAAAGACAAAGTTGCGCCCTGCCTGATCGCCGGAACGGCAAGCGATCCCCACGGTCAATTTATAGTCGGATACCTCTATCATCTTGGAAAAGTCGTTAATCAGGATAAATCAACTGCTATGGAGTGGTTGCTTTTGTCAGCACAAAAAGGAAGCTTGTTGGGCCAAACCTTGCTCGCTAAACTTTATCACGACCGAAACAGCTCACAAATCGACCTGCTGGAAGCCTATGCCTGGAGTATTCTTGCTCACGAACAACTGCCCCGCAACGCATGGGAAGCAACAGCTCTAGAGATCAACCACCACATAGTTCTGGTTTTATTGGAAGAAAATTTGAACTCCGTGCAAAAAGAACAGGCCCTCAAACGCGCGGAAGAGTACCGGAAAAAATACGAAACACAAAAAACCCCGCCGTAGCGGGGTTTTCTAATTTCGTGAAGATTATACATCCAAAAGAAGGCGCTGGGGATCTTCGATCGCCTGCTTGATGCGCACGAGCGAACTGACCGCCTCGCGGCCGTCCACGATGCGGTGATCGTAGGATTGCGCCAGATACATCATCGGCTTCGCCACGATCGCGCCCGTCTTGGGGTCAACCACGGGGCGCTTCTGGATCGCGTGCATGCCCAGAATACCCGACTGCGGCGTATTGAGGATAGGCGTAGACAAAAGGGAGCCGAACACACCGCCGTTGGTGATCGTGTAGGTGCCGCCCATCATCTCGTCCATGCTCAGCTTGCCGTCGCGGGCGCGTATGCCCAGATCGACGATCTTCGCCTCGATCTGCGCCATGCTCAGCTGGTCCGCGTCGCGCAAGACCGGAACGACCAGCCCCTGCGGCGTCGAAACCGCCACGCCGATATCGTAGTAATTTTTGTAGATGATATCATCGCCCGAAATCTCGGCGTTCAGCGCCGGGAAATCCTTAAGCGCCTGAATGGCCGCACGAACGAAGAACGACATGAAGCCCAGCTTCACCCCGTGTTTCTTTTCAAAAATGTCCTTGTATTCGTTGCGCAGATCCATAACGGGGCCCATATCGACCTCGTTGAACGTGGTCAGCATCGCCGCCGTGTTCTGCGCTTCCTTGAGGCGGCGGGCGATGACCTGCCGCAGCTTGGTCATCTTGACGCGCTCCTCGCGGGGGCCGATCTCGCGCGGCTTGGCCGGAGCCGCCGCAGGAGCCGGAGCCTTAGCCGCAGGGGGAGCGTAAGCGGAGGATTTTGCCCCGCCCTTAAGATAATTCTCAACATCTTCCTTGCTCAAACGGCCATCCTTGCCGGAGGCGGGAACCTGCGAAGCATCGAGGTTGTTATCCGCCAGAAGCTTGCGCACGGCGGGAGAGGTCTTGCCGCCCTCTTCGGCGGATTCGGTCTTCGCGGGCGCGGGCGCAGCGGCGGCCGCCTTCGGCGCAACCTTGCTGCCCTTGTCATTCGCCACCGCTCCGGCTTCGAGTTCGCCCAGAATGGCGCCGACGCCGACGCTCTGCCCCTCGCCCACGATGATCTTGACGATCACGCCGTCGGAAGGCGCCGGAACTTCCAGCGTCACCTTGTCGGTCTCCAGCTCCACGATCGGCTCGTCGGCCTTCACGGCCTCGCCCTCTTTTTTCAGCCACTGCGCGACAGTGGCCTCGGATACGGATTCACCCAGCGTGGGAACAACGATTTTTGTCATTTTGGCTTCTCGGTTGTGAATTCAAAAAACGCAGCGGTCCGGCTATTTCCCGGCCCCGCAATCTCTGCCCCTTTTCTTACCCCCGAAGCGCCCCGAGCGCAAGGGCTTGCGTTATGAAATCCGGCGTAAACCACAGCGGAACTAAAAATGCTGCCAGCCATGCGCCTTCAGGGTCAGCTTCGTCCCCGCAGGGTCCAGAACCGTCACCCCCGGCGCGCCCGCCATAAACCGCCCGATCACCTGCGCGGGAATGGAGAGTTTCCGCAACCCCGCGAGCAAAGACGCCAGATGGTCAGGTGCAACGGCCAGCACAAGCTCGTAATCGTCCCCGCCGGAGAGCACGTCTTCCATCTTCATCTCGGCGCTGAGCAGGGCCATATGAACCTCGTCGGAAAGAACCAGCCCGCCCTCGGAACCGCCGCCCGCCAGCCGGATCTCGGCGGCCAGATGCGAGGCCTCGCAAATATGGCCAAGATCGGCCAACAACCCGTCGGAGATATCGACCGCAGCATGGGCATGATTGCGCACGGTCTCGACCGCAGCCAAACGCGGCACGGGCAGCCTGTGACGCGCAACGGCCTTGGGATACGCCGCCTCCCGCCCGTTCCAGACCGCATGCAGTCCCAGCGCGGCGTCGCCCACACTCCCGGTCAGAACGATCGTATCGCCCGCCCGCGCCCCGCCACGCCGCAAAGCCTTGCCCGCCGGAACGGTGCCCAGAACCGTCATGGAGACGGACAGCACCCCGCCATGGATCGAAGTCGTATCCCCGCCCGAGCAGAAAATCCCGAAAATCTTCTGATCCTCCAGCAGCGCCCCGGTGAACGCCGCCAGCCATTCGGCCTGCGGCTTCTGCGGATACGCCATGCTGAGCTGATAACACAGCGGGTCCGCGCCGCTCGCCGCAAGGTCCGACAAATTCACCCGCAGCGCCTTACGCGCGATATTCTCCGGTGTCTCGTTTTTAAGAAAATGCGTCCCGGCATTGAGCGTGTCGGTGCTGACCACCAACTCGCGCCCCGGCGGAATCGAAAGAACGGCGGCGTCGTCCTGCAACCCCGCGCACTCCGCCCGCCCCATCGTGAGGATGCGGAAATAATCGGCGATGATGTCGAACTCGTTCAAGACGAATCCCGCGCAGATTCAAACACATGGAAATGATTGACCGGCCCGTGCCCGCGCCCAACCGATAAATCCTCCGAACGAACCAGAGCCTGCGTCAGATAGTCCTTCGCTTCCTTGGCCGCCTCCGGCAACGTCCGCCCGCGCGCAAGATAGCAGGTCAGAGCCGCCGACAGCGTACAGCCCGTACCATGCGTGTTGTTGGTGTTGATACGCGGCGCGGAAAAACTGTGCGCCTCCCCCTCATGCCAGAGCAAATCCGTGGCCATGTAATCCCCGAACGCATGACCGCCCTTCAGCAGCACCGATTTCGTGCCCAGCGCCCCGGCGGCATGCGCCAGCGCCTCCATGCCCCCCGCGCCGGAGAGCTTGATCCCGGTCAGTGCCTCCGCCTCAGGAATATTCGGGATCAGCACATCGCACAAAGGAATGAGTGTGTCTTTCATCACCTCCACCGCATGGGTGGAAATCAGGCGGTCTCCGCTGGTCGCAACCATGACCGGATCGAGCACGACGAACTTCGGGCGCTTCGCCTTTAGAATCTCCGCCAGCGCGTTGATGGTGCGGGCGTTGCCCACCATCCCGATCTTGAGCGCGTCCACCCGCACATCGTCGAAGATCGCGCGGACCTGCGCCTCGACGAATTCGGATTCCAGATGGTAAACGTCGCGCACCCCTTGCGTGTTCTGCACCGTAAGCGCGGTCAGTGCCGCCATGCCGTAACATTCCAGCGCCGTAAAGGTTTTGATGTCGGCCTGTATGCCCGCCCCGCCGGACGGATCGGACCCCGCGATGGTCAGGACGTTGGGAATCATGACGCTCTCCTGTTTAAAATTTCCTGCGCCACGCGCACGGCGCGGACCTCAGCGGCCAGCGCCCGCGCGGCCTCCTCCGGGTCCGGCGCTTCGGAAATGGCGCGCATCACCGCCACGCCCTTCGCCCCCGCCCGGATCACCGCCCCGGCATTATCAACGGCAATCCCGCCGATCCCGACGACCGGAACGGGCGCGTTGGCGATCATCAAAGCAAATCCCTCCGGCCCCAGAACGGGCTTGCCCTTGTCGGTCTGCGTGGAGTAGATCGGCCCGGTTCCCGTATAATCGACGACGCCCCGCGCGATGGCCGCGAAATGCTCCGCCCGGAACGCCGTCAGCCCGATCACCGCCCCGGCCCCCAGCAGGGCACGGGCCTGCGCCGGGTTGTTATCGCCCTGCCCCAGATGCACGCCCGCAACCTTGGTCTCGGAAGCGATATCCGGGTAATCGTTGATCAGAAGGGGGACGCCGAAATCATCGGCCAGAGCGGCCAAGCGCAAGGCCTGCTCGAAGACTTCATCGCGGGAGGAATGTTTATTGCGAAGCTGTAAAAGCGTCGCGCCGCCCTTGAGCGCAGCCAGAACCACCGCTTCGACAGGGCGCCCGGCGCAGCAGGACGGATCGGCAACAAAATAGACAGAAAGGTCGAACGGCATGGTCATAAGCCTTTCCCGACGCAGAACCTGGCGGATCGTTCCACCCGGTTATTTCGATCACCGCCTCAACCAAGTGAGTTTGCGGGTCAACTCGTTATCGCGGCTGAAATATTTGTAGGCGGCGAAAACACCCAAAAGCAGGATAAACAAACCTAGAAAAAATTTATGCCAGTAATAGCGGTAATAATCCAAAATCTCCTGATCCGTATAATATTTCGGACAGGACATACCCTCAGGATAGAGGTTATTGTCTTTGGCCCGCCATGCGCGCACGAAATACGTCGCATCGAGTTCGGTAAACATATCCTTCGTATGAACGATATCAATCGTGGTCTGCTCCAAATCTTCGCCCTTGATGATTTTTTTCACTTCGAAGCGGGTAACCAGCAAACCAACGAAGAAAGGATCGCGCGAGAGGGGCTTGCCCTCGAAGATAATATCCATCTGCTCGATATAGTCGGTTAGCTCCTCAACGGTAGGCTTGTAGCGGGGATTGCGCCGAGGACAGCCGTAATCGTAATCCTTGGCATAGAGTACAGCCGGCAAAGCCGAAAGACACACCAAAAGCAGAGAAAAGAACAAAACCCTGCTGAAACGCCCCCGCGCTGACCTGTGAAAACCGGACATATGCTCAAAATCTCTTAATAAACGCCGTTATAACCTTAAAACAACGAATAAAACTATACATGTCCTTAGCAAAAAAAACAGCCTAAAGAAAGCTTTACTGGCCAAAAGACCACAAACAGGCGCACAAGAGGGCTTGCAGCACCTAAAAGTAGAGGATTGAAAAGCGTGCCAGCGATCAAACCGTAAGCGCTTCGTTCACCAGCTTGTTCTGCTCGGCCACGTGACGGCTGTTAAGCCCGGTTGCCGGAGCAGCCGATGCCTCGCGCCCGATATAGCGGGGCCGCGTAGATTTGTGTTTGATGCGTGAGAGCGTTTCCTCGATATACGGCTCGGCAAAGCTCCAGGCGCCCTGATTTTTCGGCTCTTCCTGACACCACACCACTTCGGCGTTTTTGAAGGGTGCGATTTCTACGCCCAGAGAGTTGATCGGGAACGGATACATCTGCTCAACCCTCAGGATCGTGATGTCGTCGATTTTCTTATCCCGGCGCGCCTGAAGAAGATCGAAGTAAACCTTGCCCGTGCAGAGAACCACGCGTTTGATCTTATCCGGCTTGGCCAAAGTCTCCCGGTCGTCGTCCCACAGGACGCGGTGGAACGAACTGCCTGTCGTAAACTCAGAAACCTTCGAGACCGCGAGCTTGTGCCGCAGCAGCGACTTCGGCGTCATCATCACGAGAGGCTTGCGGAAATCGCGGTGCATCTGCCGGCGCAGGACATGGAAATAGTTGGCCGGAGTCGTGCAGTTCACGATCTGCCAGTTATCCTCGGCGCAGTTTTGAAGGAACCGCTCGGGACGGGCGGAAGAATGCTCCGGCCCCTGCCCCTCATATCCGTGCGGAAGCAGCATGACAAGGCCCGACATGCGCAACCACTTGCTCTCGCCCGAACAGATGAACTGGTCAATGATCACCTGCGCCCCGTTCACGAAGTCGCCGAACTGCGCTTCCCAGAGCACTAGCGTCTTCGGATCGGCCAGCGAATAGCCGTATTCGAACCCCAGAACCGCCATCTCCGAAAGCGGGCTGTCGTAAATCTCGCATTTCGACTGCTTGGGCCGGATATGCTTGAGCGGAATATGCTTGTTCTCGTTGCTCTGATCGTACCAGATCGCGTGGCGCTGCGAGAATGTGCCCCGCCCGACATCCTGCCCGGTCAGACGAACATCGAAACCTTCACTCAGAAGTGTTCCGAACGCCAGACCTTCCGCTGTGGCCCAATCCACGCCCTCTCCGGTCTTCAAAGCCTGACGCTTGGCTTCAAGCACACGCGCAAGCTTGGAATTAATCTCAAATCCATCAGGAACGTCCGTCAAAATTTTACCGACTTCCTGAAGACTTTTCTCAGGAACGTCGGTCGTCCCACGGCGGTCATCGCCGTGCGCGACCGTAAGACCCGTCCAAGCGCCGGCAAGAAAATCTGCGGCGTTAGGCTTGTAATTGTTGGCCGCTTTGAAATCATCTTCCAGTTGCGCCGTAAACTCATCCACGAACGCCTGGGTCTCTGCGGCGGTCATAACCTTTTCTTCAACCAGCTGGCGCGCATAAATCGCGCGGGTGGTTTCCTGCTTGGCGATTTTCTTGTACATCAGCGGCTGCGTGAAGGCTGGCTCATCGCCCTCATTGTGGCCATAGCGGCGGTAACAGACGATATCGATTACCACATCTTTCTTGAACTCATGCCGGAACTCGGTTGCCAGGCGCGCAACATGCACGACAGCTTCAGGATCGTCTCCGTTAACATGGAAGATCGGCGCCTCCAGCATCTTGGCGACATCGGTCGGATACGGGCCGGACCGCCCGTAATTCGGCGTGGTCGTAAACCCGATCTGGTTGTTGATGACGATATGGATAGTCCCGCCGACGCGGTAACCCGGAAGCTCTGAGATCATAAGCGTCTCTGCCGTCACACCCTGACCTGCAAAAGCGGCATCCCCATGCAACAAAAGCGGCAGAACCTGAGAGCGCTCCTTATCGCCGCGCTGGCGCTGCTTTGCGCGGACTTTCCCGATAACGACCGGGTTGACGAATTCAAGGTGCGACGGATTGGCGGTCAGCGACAGGTGAATGACGTTACCGTCAAAATCACGGTCACTGGAGGTGCCGAGGTGGTATTTGACGTCTCCGGACCCCAGAACATCGTCCGGAACCGAAGGATTGCCCTGAAACTCCGAGAAGATAGCGGTAAAGGGCTTGCCCATAACATTCGCAAGAACGTTGAGACGCCCGCGATGCGCCATACCGATATTGATTTCCTTGAGGCCGAGCTGCCCGCCGCGCTTCATGATCTGCTCGATCGCAGGGATCAGCGCCTCGCCGCCATCAAGACCAAAACGCTTGGTGCCGGTGTGTTTCTTGTGCAAGAACTGCTCGAAGACTTCAGCGGCGGTCAGCCGCGCCAAAATCGCGCGTTTGCCGTTCACGGTAAAATCGGTCTTGTTGTAATGCTCGCGGTTCTCGATGCGCTCTTGAATCCACTCGCGCTCCTGAAGGTTGCCCAGATGCAGGTACTCGACGCCGATCGTGCCGCAATAAATTTGCTTCAGAGCATCCAGAATCTCGCGCAAAGTCGCGTACTCCAACCCCAGCATCCCGTTGAGGAAAATCGGGCGGTTGTAATCTTCCGAGCGGAACCCGTAATAAGACGGATCAAACTCCGGGCTGACGGTTTTCTCCTTAAGGCCCAGCGGATCGAGATCGGCGAGCATATGCCCCCGGAAACGGTATGTACGGATCAGCATCAGCGCCCGGATGGAGTCCAGCGCTGCCTCGCGCGACACTTGCGGACTGGCCACAGCGCCCGCCTTCTTTTCGGGCCGCGAAGCGATATTCAGGTAATCGTTCGCCGGCTGGTCGGGCACGCTGCCGAAACCGCGCAACTGCTTGACGTTTTCCTTGGGCGTCCAGCTCGCGCCGGAAAGCTCGCGCAAAAGCTCGGCCTCGTTATCATCCAGCCCCTTGAAGAAACTGCACCAGCTTTCATCCACCCGCGAAGGGTTATTCAGAAATTCGCCATACAGATGCGCGATATACTCCGCGTTCATCCCGGTCAGAAACGTCATATCCTGCTTGGGCTGTGTCATGTAAACTCCCGCCGTGCGTGTTAAATGAACTGTATAGGACATAGCGCACCCGGCCCCGGAGGGCAAGCCGCTTTAATAAGGAAACTCCTAGGAAACGGGCTGTTATTCGACCCGCGCCAAAGCCGCGCGGATGGCGGTAATAACGCTGTCCTCGGCCGCGCTGACATTCATCGGATGGTTCTTGTCGTCATTGGCGAACGACCCGACGACCTTTTCCATCACGCGCCCGAAAAAGCCTTTCTTTTCGTGCGTTTCGCCAAACTCCCCATAAGCTTGCGCCACGGCACTGGCGATCTCCAGCAACATCTTCTTGTAGGCCTTTAGCTCCGTAGCCGTCACAACGGGCTTGAGGATGCGGGCCGCCCGCTCGCACTCCGGCGCGATATTGAACGTCGCCTGCGACCACTTGCCCCACTTATCCTTGCTGCGCAAGATTTGCGCGGCAATCTCGCTGATGAATGGGGATGCTTCGTGAAGCTTCGCGATTTGCCTGATACAGGCCTCAAGCGCCTCCATCTCCTGCTCGTCGTCCGCTTCTCCCTCCTCGTCCTCGGTATGGCTGAGACTGACTCCAACGCGGTACGGCAGGCTGATGATCAACTCGATATCTTCGGGGGAAAAGGCGGATAATTGCGACATAGATAAAGGCTCCCGCATGTTATGGTTTAAAAAAATGGCGGCGACGATCGGACATAGCCCGGGTCCCGGCCCCAAAAAAATCAAATGTAGGTCATGTTCAGCGCACCGGCAATCGACCGCAGGGCCTGACGCTCGTGCTGGCTGATATTCAGAAACTGGTCCCAGCTCTTGACGGGGATTTTCTTCTGCGCCGCCAGTTTCAGATCTTTCTTATAATCCAGATACAGCTTCCACCGGGCCAACAACCCCAGATTTTCCTGCTCCCGGAACGCCATCGCGACGGACTCCCCGATCTCAAGCAGATGCTGCTTAAACGCGCTGACCTCTTTGAAATCCACGATTTCGGAAAGAAGGTCGATCGCCAGATGGCAATCCTGCTCCACCGTATCCAGCTTGCCCGACCACTCGGGCCACTTCGCACGGTTGGAGATGGTTTCGCTGATGATGTATTGAACGGTTTCCGAACCGAAAACCTCCTGCGCATAGCCGCTCAGAAGACTGGCCAGCGCCCGCATTTCCTGTTCGTCGGAATCCGATCCGCCCGTATCGTCGCTCTGACTCACGCGCAACCCCACCCGGTACGGCAGGCTTACGATCATTTCCCGGTTATCGGGCGCCAGTTGATCAAGAAAATTCATGACGCTAAGACATCCTTGGGTTATCCATTCGATCGGAAACAGAATACACTGAATTTCCCGCAGATACAAAACAGTTTTTGCAGGGGCATACGGGCCGGAGAACCTAGAAATCCGCAGCTTTTCAAGCTTTTTTGCCACCCCGTATAAGCCGCGCCCGCCAAGCGAAGGCTTGTGAGGCGCGCCCCCATGCCATAAAATCCGGAAATCCCTAACGCACACAAAGGCCCGACGATGAGAAAATCCGTCCTGTACCTGACCTTGTTTTTTCTGACCTTGGCCCCATTCAAGATAGCTTTGGGATGTATTGATAACTATGAAGGGTCACCAAAACGTTTTTGGTCCTTCCATGACGAGCTGAAATTGATCCAAAAATCAATCGCCACAACACCGGCCCAACTATACGAAGAACACTATAAGGACATAGAAACGAGCGAAGATTTATTTCCAGAAAAAGCAAAATTAGCGATGCAAGAGTTGCTTACAGGCGATGCCCAAAAAGCAGTGCCTATGTTTCTGGATTTTGAAAAATCAAACCCCGAATACGCATCTGCCGCAAGCCTTGGAACGGCCTACGAGCTGAGCGGCGACAATCAAAACGCACTGAAATGGATAAAAGAGGGCCTGAAAAGAAATCCTGAATCACATCACAGAACGGAATGGCTTCACGTCCTGATTCTGGAAGCCAAAATAAATTTGGAGAAAAATCCTGATTATTACGCAGACAAACGTGTTTTAGAACTGGCGGACACGCTGCCGGAAAAAGAAAGCGATGTTTTCGTGACCTATAACGGGCAAAACTTCAATAGGCTTCAGGTGGAGGCTGCCCTTGCATACCAACTGTTTGAACGAACGGTTTTCGTAAAACCTAAAGACGTGATAGTAGCCGACTTGCTGTTTAGCCTCTCAAAAATCAACGCACTCAATGACGATTTTGAAACCGCCTTCGGCTTCCTTGATCTCTCGAAACAATACGGCTTTAAGGACGAACAGCTTTGGCAGAAAACATTCTCCGACTATGAAAACCGAAAATTCACCAAAGAAATCCTTGCACCCCGCGCAAAAATCGGCTTCGGCGTTTTTCTGATCGCCTTCATCGCCCTCTGGATCTGGAGAGACCGCAAAAAGTCCAAAAAAGCCGCAGCCTCTTAAGCCGCCATCGCCTCCGCGACCACAGGGCTGTCCGCCTACCGCACGGCGTGGCGTTCAAAAAAATCGAGCAGCGGCGCGTTATAACGATCCAGCCAGAAATGATTGACGAGGCGGCGCCAACCGCCTTCAAGAACAAACCGCCCGTCCTCCTCAAAGCCGTGCGCCAGCAACTGCGACCTCACCCGCTCGTTGCAGGAAAAATCGTTTATGCCGTCCTGACGGTGGTGAAACAATTTGAAAATTGGCTTTTTCGATGACGCAGGCTGCGGCCACGGCGCTTCGTTTTTATATCCGGTCGAAGCATCACAGGAATTGCGTTTGAGAATCTCCCGCCCCGTATCGTTGTCATACCCCGCGCCGTGAACGGTCTTGCGCCCGCCCGGTTTGGGGGTGCAGTCACGCTGCCAGCCATAGGGATCGCCGTTGGAAATCGGCGCAAACGCCGTCACCAGATCGGGCATCTCCGTCGCCGCCCGCACAGACATATACCCGCCAGAGGACACCCCCGTCAGAAACACGGAGGGCGAACCGCCCCGCCCCCGCCGCGCCGGAATATGCGTGGTGATAATCTCCCAGATAAAAGGCAAATCGACGTTCGGTCGATCTCGCACCTCATCGTCCCACACTTTGCCGCACAAGCGCCCCTCGCGGTCGGTGATCTGGTCAGTGGAATTGAGGATAAAAACGCCAAAGCCCCGTTGCAACGCCTGCTCGGCAAAACTGACCTGCGGAGCAATCAACTTATGCGAAGAAGCACAGAAATTATGATGAAATCCGCCGCCGCCATGCATGACGACAATCGCGCCGTTGACCCATGCGCCCTGCGGCCCCTTCCAGAAAAATTCGCGCGGGTGACCGGCAACCTTGAGACGGACCAGTTCCCAGCCGCTCGCGGCGCAAGCCTCATAAGGATCTTCAGAGTTGCCGCTCGAAGGTTTCGATGCAGCCAGAGCCGGAGCGCAAAAACACACCACACACAGCAACAGGACTACGAGGCAACCCCTCAACGCAATCAGGCCGCCATCGCCTTCACGACCGCGTCGCCCAGGCCAGCGGGGCTGTTCGACACCACGAACCCGGCGGCGCGCATCGCGTCCATCTTCGCAATGGCGGTGTCGTCCGCACCGGAGATAATCGCCCCGGCATGGCCCATGCGCTTGCCCGGAGGGGCGGTCGCCCCGGCGATAAATCCGGCAATCGGCTTTTTGGTCTTGAGCGACTTGTAAAATTCGCACGCCTCAAGCTCCGCCGTCCCGCCGATCTCGCCGATCATCAGGATCGCTTCGGTCTCCGGGTCCTTCATGAACATCTCGATGCAATCGATGAAATTCGTGCCGTTGACCGGGTCGCCCCCGATACCGATGCAGGTGCTCTGGCCAAGGCCCACGGCCCCCGTCTGCGCGACCGCTTCATACGTCAGCGTGCCGGAGCGCGAAACGATGCCCACCTTGCCGCGCTTGTGGATGTGGCCGGGCATGATGCCGATCTTGCACTCGCCGGGCGTAATCACGCCGGGGCAGTTCGGCCCGATCAGGCGGGTCTTGGAACCCGTCAGCGCGCGCTTGACCTTCACCATGTCGAGAACCGGAATCCCCTCGGTGATACAGATCGCCAGTTCGATCTCCGCGTCGATGGCCTCAAGAATGGCGTCCGCCGCGAACGGAGGCGGAACGTAGATGACCGAGGCGTTGCAGCCCGTCTTCTCTTTCGCCTCGCCGACTGTGTTATAAACCGGCAGCCCCAGATGCGTGGTTCCGCCCTTGCCCGGCGTCACGCCGCCGACCATTTTTGTGCCGTAAGCAATGGCCTGCTCGGAATGGAACGTCCCCTGCGCGCCGGTGAAGCCCTGACAGATGACTTTTGTGTCTTTATTGACGAGTACTGACATTATAATTCTCCAGATGTTCTAAACCGTATTAAGCCGCAGCCTGCTGCGCCTTCTTCGTCGCTTCGACAACCTTCTTCGCGGCGTCGTCCAGATTATCCGCCGAGATAATCGGCAAACCGGATTTCGCCATCAATTCCTTGCCCTTATCGACATTCGTGCCTTCAAGCCGCACGACGAGGGGAACCTTGAGGTCCACCTCTTTCGCCGCCGCGATCACGCCCTGGGCGATCACGTCGCACTTCATGATGCCGCCGAAGATATTGACCAGAATGCCCTTAACGTTCGGGTCCGACAGAATGATCTTGAACGCCGTCGTCACGCGCTGCTCCGTCGCACCGCCGCCGACATCCAGAAAGTTCGCAGGCTCGCCGCCATGCAGCTTGATGATGTCCATGGTGGACATCGCAAGGCCCGCGCCGTTGACCATGCAGCCGATATTCCCGTCCAGACGCACGTAAGACAGCTCGTTATCCGCCGCGATCTTCTCGTTCGCGTCTTCCTCGCTCTCGTCGCGCATCGCAAAGACTTCTTTTTGACGGTACAGCGCGTTCGCGTCGAAATTCATCTTCGCGTCCAGCGCCATGACCTCGTCCCCGACCAGAATCATCGGGTTGATCTCGACGATCGAGGCGTCCAGCTCGATGAACGCCTTATAAAGATTGCTAAAAAACTTCGTCGCCGATTTGACTTGGGCGTCCTTGAGCCCCAGCCCGAACGCCAGCTTGCGGGCGTGAAACCCGGAAAACCCGGAAACCGGGTCGATCGCGACCTTGAAAATCTTTTCGGGGGTGTTGTGCGCCACCTCCTCGATATCCATGCCGCCCTCGGTCGAAACCATAAAGGTCACGCGGCTGGTCGCCCGGTCCAGAACGACCGAGCAGTAATATTCCTTTTCGATGTCCACGCCATCCGTGATGTAAAGGCGCTGGACCTCTTTACCTTCCGGCCCGGTCTGCTTGGTCACCAGAACCTGCCCCAGCATGGCTTCGGCGGCTGCCTTGACCTCTTCGACGGTTTTGCAGAGACGAACACCGCCCTTGCCCGTCGGGTTGTTCTTGAACTTCCCGGCCCCGCGCCCGCCCGCATGAATCTGGGCCTTGACGACAAAAAGCGGCCCCGGCAGGGATTGGGCGGCCTTGACGGCCTCCTCGACGGTCATCGCGGGAATGCCGTGCGGAACGGCGACGCCGTACTTCTTCAACAGCTCCTTGGCCTGATATTCATGGATATTCATGGATTGTGTCTCCGGTTGGGTATTCTTGCGGCGCGTCTCATCGGGGCGCAGCCGCCTTGCCTATATAAACGAATCAGGTTGTAACACCGCCGATCCGGTTTGAAAACCGTGAAAATAACGGTTTTTCCAAATTTTTCCCCGATCCCGCCCTAAAAAAGCCGCACCCCCAAGTTAATTTTTGACAAACAAATGGCGCTTACCCTAAAATGTCTTCTAAGTGTGTAAAGTCTGCCCAAGCCATGCCCTTTTTGGCCATGCGCCGCGCGGACAGGGAAAACTAAGGGTAAAAGCCGTAAAAAAATAACGGCGGGATATATAAGGATAGAGGATTTTTAAGATGGCAGGCCCCACCAAACCTCCGAAAGAAGGCAGTCGCGAGCAGCTCGAAAGAGACAATCAAACCTATGTGTATGCCGACAAGCCTCTCTCAGAACAGGGCGGAACCCTAGGCGAGGCCGATGCCGACATCCCGGGCCTTGACGATGCCATCGAAGCCGCAATGCTGGATGCCGACCCCGAAGCCTACAAGCAGGGTCTGCGCGAGGACGCCACGATCAGCAGTTCGCGTGTATTCGCCGCCGGCTCCCTGATCGCCGCTTTGGGCCGCGACAACGCCACACCCCAAACACACAGCGAACCTACGAATCAGGCCAGCGATTACTCCCCTTACGGCCATGACGAGGATCTCCAAACCCGCATCGGCAACGAACACATGGCGGGCAGCGCCGATGGCAAAATCGCCGGAACGATCGGCGCCGAAAGATCGCATGAATATTACCTTGAGGAAAAACGCCGCGAGGAAGACCGCATGGCGGCATACGTGGCGGCGCAAGCCCATCAAGAAGCCGCAGACGCTTGGAAGTATGCGACCATGTCCTTCGAGGAATTCGAGGAAGCGAGCAACCGTGTAGCAGATAGAGCCGACAGTTTTGTCCAAAGCGCGACAGCGGTAAACACAAGAGTTTCCACCTTTATCGATCAAGACAGACAACACGCGGAGAGAGAGCAGCAAGTCGTCATAGAAGCGCAGCGCCAGCGTCAGCTTCTCAGCCGACAGCTCGAAAACGAGACCGACCCGAGAACAAGACAAATTCTTGAAGCCAGAATAGGCGCCGTTGATTCAGCGATTGCCGGCGTAAATCAAAACATAAGAATTATCAACGGCTATACGGATGAACAAGGCGTCCGTCACGAGGGCCGCAGAGAAACCTTCATGAGATATCTGGAGGCCAATGAGACGGCCATTCAGTATGCAAATCTTGGGAAACAGGAAACGCAGCAAAACCTTGACAATTTGCGCAACATGACCGGTGACCAGGCGAAAGCCGAGTATATAAGTCACCTCCAAGATCGCATAGCGCAAGCCCGCGAAAATATGGCGAACGGCCAAGGCAGCCGTGAAGATAACGAGCGTCTGATTCGAGAGGCCGAAAGACGGCTCGGACAACTTGAGACCATGTCAGGTGACGAGGCAAAGGCCGCATTCCAAAGGCGTCTCGAGCAGAGATTGGGCAAATTCGACGAGCGCTTGGGTGAATTGCAAAGTAGATCTGAGGCGCTGGACAACGCCCGCGACTCTCTCGCACGTTACAGGGACGCCAGCAATGAGTTCGCAAACCACATGCTGGAGCTTTCTCAGACTGAGAACCCAACGCAGCAGCAACTGGACAGGGCTGCCGAACTGCAGGCGCAGCTGAGAAGTGCCGACCAACAATCGCGCGCGGATTTGGCATACCTCAACAATCAAACGAGACTTCTGGCTCAGAGCCATGCGGCAGACGCCGCAGATGTGAACATGAGCTCCCAGCAGGCTCAGGTATCAGCAAGCGCATCGGACGTGGACAGAGATGCCGCGCGCATGGGAGACGATCTTATCCAGATACAGGCCAGGGCTTCGATCGTCCAAAATATTGCAGAGTCTGCCGCCAGACAGCGCTTGAGGGTAGAATCAGGGACAGACACCCCTGATCAGGGCCCTAGTTACAGACCGACGGCAACCCAGGAGGAAACACAAGCCTCGATCGACCGGGCCGTAGGTGTTCTTGCGGCCGCAAAACAAGAGGGAAGAGATCTCACCCGCGAAGAATTCCGGGAACTGTCGAATCTGCCCGGATTGTCCTGGAAAGTGGTAAGGGAAACGGCTGAAGACATCGGCGTGCAGGCCCCCACCAGAGAAGAAATGGGATACACCGGCCCCAGAACGACGGATGGCGCTACAGCCAGCGGCCCCGGTCAATATGGCGGGGGCGGATACCGTGGCGGTTTCAACGATTTGGAGTTCAGGCTCTTCGGTTATGCGCCTTACAGCGCCACGACGGTCCCCTATTCGCCGATTCAACCCGCGGGGTATTCTGAAACGCCTCAGGTAAGTGATAATTTCGGAATCTCCGGGGGCGCTTACTCGTCCTTCGCAGATAATGAGTTTAATGACACAAACCCGACTATTGCGGAGACGGGAGGCGTAACGCCAAGCTACAGCAAGCCATGGTACGAAACAGCTTGGGACGCAACGAGCAGCTTTATGTCAAGCGTTTGGTCAGGCATCGATACAAAACCGGCAAACCCGACCGCCAATCCGCTTGGACAACAGCCGGGCGTCATGCTGGCTTCTGCTGATCCGAACGCCAACCGGATTACCCCTGTAGCCGGCACAGGCGCAGGCGGCGGTGCGATGGCATAAACAAATTTTCGGGCCGCCCTTTTAGCGGGGCGGCACGGACCGGGCAAAAAATTGACTTTTGGCGCATTTCCTGTGTAGAATGGGCCATAAATGCGAATAAAGCATAGACTCCCCGCCCTGTATAAGGTCGGGGTATAAATAAAAAAAGCCCTGAAAACAGGAGCTTATGGGTTAAAAATAGGGTGAAGACATGTCGGACCAGAGCAGTACATCTCAGGGCACAACCCCCGAAGTAATAATTCCTCAAGAGGGCGTTGCGGAAGGTAATCCTCTGCCTGTCGCGGAAAACGATGACGACCGCACCACCGTTGCGGTTCCCGACCCCAACGCAGCCGCTGCCGCCACATTAACCGATACAGCCGCCGGAAGCCCCGCAGCGCTCTCCGTCACCGACCAAATGACGCTGGATCGCCAGCGGGAGGAAGAACGCCGCCGCAACCGCCTTCTGCTCCAGCAATCTCAGGAAGACACAAGCGGTCTGTTCCTGCTGCTCGCCCTGATTTTCTCTGCCGCCGAAAACGGCAACGAGGGCCTTGAAAACGAGCAAACCTCAAACAGTTTCGCCCAGATGCTGGGCATCGACCTCAGCGCCTTCCGCCAGACCGTCTCCGACGTGCGCAGCGGACGAATCAGCGGCGAGGAAGCCGCCAACAGAACATACTCGTCCGTCGATCCGAGCCGCGTTGACATCTCCAGAGCGCCAAGCGTCCCGATGGCGGACCTCATCCGCACGAATAGCGGCCCGACCCTGCTCAACCCCGACCTCGTTACGCGCATGGAGCGCGACCCGACGGTCAAACGCTACGTCGAAATGACCATGGACGCCGCCCGCCGCCACAATCTGGACGGCAACCTTCTGGCGAACCAGCTCTGGCAGGAATCCCGCTACAATCCGAACGCGACCTCCAGCGTAGGCGCGAGAGGAATCGGCCAGTTCATGCCCTTCCATCAGGGCAAATGGGGCCTTGAAACCGCGGCTGATTTCCGCGACCCCGCAAAATCCATCGAGGCCTCCGCCCGCTTCATGCGCCATCTGACCGACCGCGTGGGCAGCCAGCAACTGGCCCTCGTCGCCTATAACGGCGGCGAAGGCGCGGTCAACTGGGTTGCAAACCGCACCCCCGGAACAAGCATTACCGTAGAAGACTGGATGGCCTACGCGGGCGAACAACGCGCGAGACTGGGCGTAGGCAGCGCAAATCTCTGGCGTAACCAGACCTTCGATTACGTCACGAAAATCGACTCGAGCTACTGGAGTCGCGACATGATCGCCCGCGCCGAAAGACAGGGCCAGGGCACGACCGTTCTGGCCTCAAACGGGTTCGGCACCGGCGTGGACCAGACGGGCCGCCCCGTGGACCCCACACGCGACGGACTCACCGCCGCCTACACCCGCGACGTCGTGACCAACGGCGGAACGGATCAGGTCGCTCTGGCCGCCAACGCCGGAACGGCAGGCCCGCCGGGAGTAACCCCAGTCGTACGGCCCACTTGATTGGCCAATATCGGCTATAGGCAACCGCTCCGTTAGAGCATTCTTTACCCTTAGCGCATAGAATATTACACTCATGCCGCACATGGCATGACGCCCTTAGGGCATGTTGGAACCGCGTAAAACAAGACCTCTGACAAACGAGACAAAACTTCGGCCCAAACCATGAAAACGGCCCGCAAGAATGCAGCCCTCTGGATCTGCGCCGCGCTGCTCGGCGTGGCTGCTTTTGCACACCCTGCGCAAGCCGTCGAGCGCAAGCCGCCGCTGCATATCAAGGTCAACGAAGACGGCAAGACCAAAAAACAAATCCCGGCGCAAACACCGACAACCGAATCCGCAAACCCGGACAAAAAACAGCAACCCCCGCGTAAAATTTCCACCTCGGCTTGCCCGGTGATCATCACCGCCAAGGCCGCCAACCATTATGGCCTGCGGGTTAACCTGATCCGCCAGGACCGCCGCGCCCTGCAACTCGCGACCGCCCTGAGAGAGGATTTTTTCCGCAAGGGCCGCGACACACAATTTATCTCCGCGCTTTATGACGCAAGCGTCCAGACCGAGACCGACTTCGAGCTTCTGGTGATTAAGGCGATGATGGAAAGCAACCTCGGCATGCTTAACTTCGCGGAAACGACAACCGCGCGCGGCGCATTCCAATACATCGAATCCACTTGGCTGAACCTGATGCACCGCTACGGCGCCAAAGCCGGATACCCAGAATACGCGAAGGCGATTAGGCTCGACCCGGTCACAATGGTTGCAAACCTGCAACCCGAACAGGAATCCAAACGCACTGAGATCCTGACACTGCGTTTTGAGCCTTATATTGCATCGCTTATGAAAAGCTTCCAGATCGCTGAGGAAACCGCCGAAATCCAGAAAATCACCAAAACCAACTTTGTGAGCATCACCGATCATTATGTAACGCATATGCTTGGCCTGCCGCTTGCGCGTAAATTCTACGAAATGAAGAATGAGAACTCGAAGGAGCCGCTGGCCGATCCCAAGCGCCCGGCTATGCTGGCTGCGGCAGAGAAAAACCGTCATTTCTTTTTCGACGACGATGGAAATGCGTTATCGGCCGCGCAATCCTATACGCAGTTCGAAAACCGGGTCACATCAGCGCGAAGACGCCTCTACGACATCGTGCGCAAATACACGAACAAACGCGGCGGCTGCGGCCCCATCGAGCCGATCCCGGCTTACGAGACCACAAAACCCAGCCCCGCCGCGAAAGAAGCACCCAGCAACAGCTTGAACTTTTCCTTTTTCGATATGTTGCTGACCGGCGGCCAGACGGAAGCACAGCCGGAAATCCCCGAAACCGCAGCGGGAGAGGAAAAGATTGAAGAAAAATCCGAAGAAAAAGAGCCGCAGCCTCACGAGACGGCCAAAGCCCCGGACATAAAGCCCGCACCCACCCCGAAACCGGAATCGGTGGCGATCACTCCGCCGCCATCCGCCCCTTGAACAGATGCTCGACCCCTGCGCGTTCCTCGCGCAGTTCCTTTTCGGTTGCGTCGATACGCGCCTGCGAGAATTTCTTGATCGAAAGTCCCTGCACGATTTCGTACTTCCCGTCCTTGCACGTCACCGGATAACCGAAGATCACGCCCGGCTTGATGCCGTATGACCCGTCGGAGGGAACCGCCATCGAAACCCAGTCGCCGCGCGGCGTACCCAGCGCCCAGCTTTTCATATGGTCGATCGCCGCCGCCGCCGCAGAAGCCGCAGAAGACGCGCCCCGCGCCTTGATGATCGCCGCGCCGCGCTGCTGCACCTCGGGAATGAACGTATTCGCGTACCAGTCTTTATCCACCAGCTTCAACGCGCTCTGGCCGTCCACCTTCGCCTGATGCAGGTCGGGATACTGCGTGGAGCTGTGGTTGCCCCAGATGATGACCTTCTTGATCTTGCTGGAATGAACGCCCGTCTTTTCCGCCAGCTTGCTGAGCGCCCGGTTGTGGTCCAGCCGCACCATCGCCGTAAAACACGACGCCTTGAGGTCCGGCGCGTTCTGCTGCGCGATCAGCGCGTTGGTATTGGCCGGGTTGCCGACAACTAAAACCTTGACGTCCCGCTTGGCATGATCGTTCAGCGCCTTGCCCTGCGGCGCGAAAATCGCCCCGTTGGCCTCCAGCAGATCTTTGCGCTCCATGCCCGGTCCGCGCGGCCGCGCACCGACCAGCAGCGCGTAATCGACATCCTTGAACGCGACATTCACATTGTCCGTGGCCACCACGCCCGCCAGCAGCGGAAACGCGCAGTCGTTAAGCTCCATGATGACGCCCTCAAGCGCCGGAAGCGCGGGCGTGATCTCCAGAAGATGCAAAATCACGGGCTGATCCTTGCCCAGCATGTCCCCCGACGCGATGCGGAACAAAAGAGCGTAGCCGATCTGGCCGGCTGCGCCCGTGACGGCGACTCTGACGGGAGCTTTCATGGAAAAAACCTTTCGTATAAAACAGGAACTTGAGAAACTTTGACCGGGAGAATCCTAGCGTTTTCCGCTCATAAGGGCAAGAGCGCCCCGAAAAGCGAACGGCGACCCGGCTTCGAGCCGCCGTTCTGTAAAATAGCTGATACAATCGAAGAGAAATTACTTCGCCTTCGTGTACTGGATCTCCATCATCTTGAATTCCGCGCCGCCCGCCGGGTCGGTCGCGTACATCGTGTAGCTGTAATGGTCCGCATCGATGAAGGTCATCTCGTTGCGGAAGCTCCGCTTGCCGCCGGTAATCGGGCAGCTCGCCTCGGCCTTTTCTGTAATGGTCTTCGTGGCCGCATCATAGATGCCCGTGCTAACCATCATGCCGGTGGCAAAACTATCGTACCAGACGCCCTGAAACTGCTGGGCTATATTATCATACCCCATCAGAGCCTGCCCCTCGAACGGTGTCGATTGCCCGTTCATGTTCATCGTGCCGGTAACTTTGGATGACAGAAACCGCCCGCCGTAAAGAACCACATTCTCGGACGTGCCGGAGGACTGCTCGGCCGGAGCTCCGGGCATCGGCTGCATGGTAGAGGTGTAGGTCCACGACCCGGCCAGAGATTCAAGAATTTTGTGCATCTCACCAGGCTGCATGAGTTCCATCATCTTGGCCATTTCCTCGGGGCTCGGCGCAGCAGAAGTTGTCTCAGGCGCGACTGCGGGCGAAGTGGCGGGCGCGGCGGCCTCCTCGGCATAAACGGTTCCGGCAGCAAAAAACGCCAAAGACCCGGCGACCAAAGCAGTTGCAAATAACTTTTTCATATATAAATCTCCCTTTTGAGTTATGAAAAAAACGAAAGCAGAGACCATCCCGGCTTAAGATTAAAATCATCGAAAATCCAACGATTATTCACCCGCCTTGCTTTCAACGGCGAGACTCACATCCACCGGTCTGTAGGCGGCAATAGCCTCATCCGACGCAGGTACAAAGCCCTTCTTGGCATTCTCGAACTGCTCTTTGAACGCGGGAACCTCCATCAACTTCTCCAGAACCTGCTGCGCCAGCTTGCGCCCGATATCCGAATCCGACGGATAATGAACCCCGGCGATCTCGCGCCGCAGCCCCATGTCAAAGCCGAACGCTTTATACTGGTCCGCATGGGCCGGATCGAGGGCCGCCAGGATCAGCGCCGTCATATAGCCTTGCGTCGCATGTCCGGAAGGATAAGAGGCATGCTTCGGATTATCAAAGATAAGATTGAGATCGGGCGCCAGCGTATTAGGGCGCACACGGTTGAACGCCTTTTTGTACTTGACGATGAAATACGACAGGTCGATATGCGCAACATCAATAATGTCCACGGCGGGCTTGTTGCCAGCCGATATAAAAAGCCCCGCTTTTTCAAACGGCTCATACATCCGGTGCATGCTGTTTTCGGTTTCGATATGGGCAAGCTGCTCGGGCGAACGCAAGTATTGTTCATATCGCCGCACCGTATCAAGCTCAGACTTCGTATCAGCGCTGCTATTCGGAGGCGGCGGCGCGAGTTCCAGCGTGATCCCCCTGTCCAGAAGAAGAGGCCCATCCTCAAGGATTTGAAGCATCATAGGGTCCCAGCGGTCCTCCGGGTATTGCGCATGCGCAAGCTCGGGCGAAAGGAACTGCGGGGGAGCGGCATCCTCAGCGTAAGCGTTCACAGGCGCAAAAAACACCAAAGAGCCCGCCAAAAACGCCAACTTAAAAAGATTTTTCATATCTTTCCTTGATTATGAAATTAGAGAAACCTGCCACACGCCAACCCAAACCTCAACCGCCAGCCTCGATGGCCGTGCAGGCAAAACCGACAAATTCGCAGCTATCCTCCGGCCCGCAGGAATCCGCGTTAGCAGGTTGGCAGGCGGCACGGAACAGAAGCGGGTCCATGTAACGGAGGCACTCGATCCGCGCGTTGATATCGTTGGCGTATTGCGTGCCCTGCGTAATGTGCGCATGGTTGACCGCGCCGACATAACACCCGCCGCCCACGATCCGGCAATCAGTATCAACCTTGCAGGAAGTCCATTCCGGCGGCATCTGCGCAAACGCCGGACCGCTGAAAAAACATAAAACAACCGCTGCGAAAAACCGGATGATCCTCATGCCTTGACCCCCAGAAATTCCAGCTGCCAGTGCAATTCACTCTCGCTCATAGGGTAATCCGTGCCGCCCTTGGGATAAAGCAGGCTCTTGCCCGGAACCTGCGCCAGGTCGCGTTGAAGCGTCAACGCCGTGCGCATCGAAACGCCCGCCTTCCAGCACAGCGCCACGATCGGCTTGGCCGAGCGCGCCTCGAACACCTCGCGCCACATCTGTTCGCGCAGCCCGGACAGATGGGCCAGCGCTGCATAGACAAACTCCGTATCCCGCACGGCCAGCGCGTCGGTGATGGTTTCATCGGTCAATTCGCCCTTTTTCGCCAGCCGCTTGATCCGCTGCTCGACCGTCTCGGCCTTCTTAGAATCGCCGCGGATAAAATCCAGCCTGCGCCGGAACACCTCTGAAATCTCCTCCGCCATCTCCGCATCGAAATCCTTCCGCGCCAGCAAAAGATCGCGCACCGAGGCATCGACGAACGCCGCCAGTTCCCGCGCCAGAGCGAACGGCAGGTTGGGCCGAACCGCCAAAGGCTCTTGCCACTCCCGGTGCTGCTTGGCCTTCTCCACGATCTCCTGCAGCGTCTCCAGCGCGATCTCCGCCCCCCGGTTACGCAGCAGGACTTTCCCGCCCGGAATGTCGTCCACGTTGATGACCGCCGCCGAAACCATTTTGCTCACCGTACTCCGCCCGGCGATGGCCTGCACCACCCAACTCGCGGGATGCCCCTTGAGAATATCCAGCAAATCGCGGTCCGAAAGCGCCGCGCAAAACCGCAAGATCGGCTCGGACACGTCGCGCTCGACATCCCGCGCCAGTTCCGCCGCCACCTTGGGCGGAGCAAACGCGTGGTCCTTGAGCGTGCTCGAAAGCGCGAGCCTGATCTTCAAAACCTCGTCCAGCGCCAACGTCCCCAGCGACTGCACCGCGAACGCATAAAGCTGCGATTGCTTGTCCGCGCTCAAATGCGGCAGCAGGGAGACCAGCCGCGCCGCGAGCGCCAGACGCACATCCGGGCTGTTGTCCCGCGCCAGAAACGGCGAAACGTGAACGGGCATCGCCTCGTTCTCCGCCACCGTCCGGCGCACCTGCTCGTCCGGGTCGTTCTGCGCAAGGTAATAGAGGATTTCGGGGTGCGTCCTGCGGTTCCGGGCCAAAGACAGCCGCTCGGGCAGCGTGCCACGTGTCGCGACCTGCTTTTCCCGGTCATAGCGGTCGGCAAAGGCCTTTTTTGGCCAGGAAAACACGCTGAGAAACTTTTGCATACCTCACCCTAAACGAACCCCCGGCAAAAATCACCTGCCCGCGCGACAAAAAAACAAATACGGAACGAATATGCAAAATCCATGACAGATTGAATTTTCCGCGTATTGCCGTATGGTTAAAAGCCCAAAATCACAAGAAAACGGAGCATCCATGGCCATGAAACTCTTTTACGCCCCCGCGTCCCCCTATACGCGGAAAGTCAGGATCGCGGCCATCGAAAAGGGCCTGCACGGCAAAATCGAACTGGTCACCGCCCCGCCCGCGAAAAACCTGCCGGAGCTTCATAAAGCCAACCCTCTGGGCGGCATACCGGCCCTGCTTCTGGAAAACGGCGAAGGCCTGTACGACAGCGCGGTGATCTGCGCCTATCTGGACTCGCTCGGGGAGACTCCGCGCCTGATCCCCGCCTCCGGCATGGAGAAATTCCGCGTGCTTAGGGGCGAGGCGCTGGCCGACGGCCTGATGGATTCCGCCGTGGCGATCGTGTACGAACGCCGCCGCACCGACGCGGAAATCTCGC
Source organism: Alphaproteobacteria bacterium (assembly GCA_023384135.1). GTDB lineage: Bacteria > Pseudomonadota > Alphaproteobacteria > Micavibrionales > Micavibrionaceae > JAGNKE01. The sequence continues at coordinate 931,697 of JAHDXS010000001.1, forward strand.
AAGGCTTCATCGCTAAACACACCAAGGGCATCGAACGCGCCCTCGCCGCCATGAACACGGAGATCGAAACCTTGCCGGAGGCCATAGACCTCCGCCACGTCGCCTTTGGCGCCGCGCTGGGCTATATCAGTTTCCGCCTGCCCGAAATCGACTGGCGCAAAACATATCCGGGTATGCAAAAATGGTTTGAGACACTGAGCGCCCGCCCCTCTCTGAAGGAAACCGAGCCGAAGGATAACAGCTAGGCGGTCAGGGATACCCCTCGCCCTGCATTTCCTGCAACCGCGACACCGTACGCTGGAACTCGAAACTGTGATCGTGCCCGGAGTAAAGCTTTTCCGGCGGCGCATCGGCAGAAACGATCAGCCGTATGCGCTTGTCGTACAGCGAGTCGATCAGGTTCATCAGCCGCTTCGCCTCGTTCCGCCGGTCGTAACGCAGAATGGGCACGTGCTCCAGCAGAACGGTATGAAAGCTCCGCGCGATCACGATATAATCCTCCGCACCCAGCGGCTGCTCGCACAGCTCCGAGAAACTAAACCGCGCCACACCCTTGGCCGTACGTACGGGCAATCTGCGCCCCTTGACGTACAGCTTTTCCTGAAGCACGGGCGCGCCGCCCGTCAGGCGCTTGAAAACCTCGTCCATGTGGCGGTCCGCCCCCGGCCCGAGCGGCGTGAAATACGTCCCCTCCTCGGCCAGAACCTGCTCCCGATAATCGGTCGGGCTGTCCAGATGCACGATTTCCATGCGCTCCTTAAGCAGCGCGATGAACGGCAGGAACCGCTCGCGCTGCAACCCGCCCTCGTAAAGCCGGTCGGGCGGCCAGTTTGTAGTGGCGACCACCACGACCCCGCGCTCGAACAACAGGCGGAACAAGCGGCCCAAAATCATGGCGTCCGCCACGTCCGTGACATAAAACTCATCGAAGCACAGCACCCGCGACTTGCGCACAATGATCTCGCCCAGCGACGGCAGCGCCTGATCCACCGCCCCGTTGATCGTATCCTCCGACCGCCGCGTATGGATGTAATCATGCACCTCGATCATGAATTCGTGGAAATGGACACGCCGCTTGCTGACACTCTCGGGCAGGCAATCGTAGAACATATCCATGAGCATGGATTTGCCGCGCCCCGTTCCACCATAGAGATAAATTCCGCGCGGCGTGTCGTCCGCCCCGCCCTTGCCGAGGGAAGAAATCTTCTGCAAGAGGCCTTTTTTGGGAAGTGTGGACATCGCCATAAGCTCATCATAGAGCCTTTGCAGCGACTTCACGGCGGCCCCTTGCACGGGGTCCAGCCGAAGCTCGCCCGCAACCAGCCTCTGCGAATAGACTTCAAGCGGCGTCTTCGCCATCGCCGGCCTTCCCCATTCGGATCATCACAATCGAAAGCTCATAAAGCGCCATAAGCGGTAGGGCCAGCAAAATCTGGCTCAGAATATCCGGCGGTGTGAGGATGGCCGCAACCACAAATATGACAATAATCATGTACTTGCGTTGCGCCGCCAGCCACGCCGCAGTGACTATCCCGGCCCGCCCGAGCAATGTGAGGAGCACAGGAAGTTGAAAACACAACCCAAAAGAGAAAATCATCGTCATGATAAGATCAAGATACTCACTGACACGCGCTTCCAATTGAATCGGCAGCACGGCCTCGTCAGCACTCATTTGAAAACTTAAAAAAAACGGCCAGGCCATTGGAAGGACGATATAATAAACACAAGCGCCGCCCAAGAAAAACAAAACGGGCGTCGCAATCAAAAAAGGAAGAAAAGCGCTACGCTCCCGCTGATAAAGCCCCGGAGAAATGAACAGCCACACTTGAATTAAAAGGACAGGAAATGTTAAAAAGACCCCTGAAAAAAAAGCAACTTTTAAATACGTAAAAAACGCTTCGGTCAGATCCGTATAGATAAGCCTCTGCGTATCTGTCGGCCCCATGGCATTTGCAAGTGGCGTCACAAGAAAACTATATATCTCATCGACAAATAAGAAACATAAGGCTGTACTTAAGACCATACTTGAAAAAACCCATATAAGTCGCATCCGAAGCTCCGCCAGATGCACAAGCAAAGGTTGCCTTTCCAGATCAGGACTGCCTTTTTCCATATTATCGCTTTGAGCGGGGGTTTCCATATTTACGCCCCCTCTGATTTTACGGAATGCGACTCTGGTTTCGCTTTTCCATTTTCATAGTCCAAGTCAACCTCTGCCTCTTCGTCAAACGACGCCTCGTCGAAACTCTCTTCGATGCGCTGACCGTCGCGGCCCTCCCGCGCGCTGGCCTCGAAATTCACCGACTTCCGAATATCGTCCAGATCCGCATCGCGCATCAAGTCGTCGAATTGCTGCGAAAGCGCGAATTTGACGTAATGAAGCCTGCGGAAAATCCGCCCGAAAAACACCATCACTTTGGGCATGTCCTGCGGCCCCACCAGCACAACAGCCAGCAAGGCAATAATGAACAGTTCGGACCAGCCAATATCAAACATCGTTTGAATCTCTTTAACCGTTCACATACACCCGCGCGAAAACCCGGGCAACCTTATCTATAGGAACAGATCAACGCAGAGTTTGATCCCGGCCAGATACCCCGGCAACACAATCAAAGCATTAAAAACGATCGCCATATTCAAAAGAAACGACTTTTCTTCGTCGGTGAGGTCTTCGTAGGTCTTTAACTCCTGCTCCGCCTGCCCCGTTTCGCGGACCGAAGCATAAAACTCCCACATCAGACCGTAAATAACCATCGGAATGAGCACCCAGCCAAACTTGGCGGCCCAAGGCGCATTAAAATAACCGATGACAAAAACGATAGAAAAAAAACATGAAATCGCTGAAGAGCAGGCCCCGCGCGGATTGCGCGTCCAATCTTCGATAATTCCGGCGACAGTGAAAGCAAAAAGGACAGTCAGGTAAAGAACCGCCCACCAAGGGACCGAAAGGGCGCCCCACTCCATGACCTATTCGTCTTCCCCGGCCTTGACGCCCTTTTTTGCGGACGCTACGGGAACATCGGAGTCTTTAGCGATGCGGGGCACATCACCCTCACCGTCCTTCAGGCCTTTCTTGAAGCTGTTGATGCCTTTGGCAAGATTCTCCATAATCTGCGGAACCCGCCCCGCCCCGAAAATAAGCAGAACAAGAAGGATAATCAGCAGTATTTGCAACGGACCGGGGGACATTAGGCGGCTCCCTCCTCATGGGGAAGTTCATCCGAAAAATCTTTAAACGCGCCGCCATCCTCGGCATCGGACTCCGCCTCGGGCGAACAATCGTCCGGATCTTCGTCCGGCTCGGCGCGTGATAACCCTTCTACCCCGTCTATCCGCTTCTGTCCAGAGAACAGGTCCGCCTGCGGAATCGCCTCAATCGCCGGACGGCGGTCCAGAAGGCCCGCCGCCTTGAGATCGTCCATCCCCGGCAGATCCATAAGCGATTCAAGGCTGAACGCGTCCATGAACGCGGTCGTCGTCACCCAGGTCAAGGGTCGCCCCGGCGCCTCGCGCCGCCGCCCCGGCTTGATCCAGCCCATCTCCATCAGCGCGTCCAGCGTGCCTTTATGCGTGGCCACGCCCCGTATATTCTCGATCTCCGCCCGCGTCACAGGCTGGTGATAGGCAATAATCGCCAGCGTCTCCATACCCGCCCGCGACAGCCTGCGCTGCACCTGCCGCTGTAAAACCAGCCTCTCGCCAAGATCGGGCGCAGTGCGGAAAGCCCACGCCCCCTCGCGCTCAACGAGTTCGATCCCGCGCCCCTCGTAATCCCGGCGCAATTCCATCAAGAGCCCGCCGACATCCGCCCCCTCAGGCATGCGTTCATGTAACGCGCGCGTCGGCAGCGGCTCCGCCGATGCGAACAAAATCGCCTCCAGCAAGCGCTTGTGAACGGCGTCGGCCTGCGCCGTAATCTCAGCCTCTGAAAAATCGTCGATTGCCGCCACAGCCGCCTCCGCCATCACCCGGCCTCCGTCTGCGCGGGCAAGGTCCGCATATAGATCGGGCGGAACAGCCCCTCCTGCCGGATCTCAAGCCGCCCCTGCTTGGCGAGTTCCAGCCCCGCCGTGAAGGTGGAGGCCAGAACCGAACGGCGGTAAAGACTGTCCTGCAATTCCTCGGGCAGAAAACTTTGCAACGTCGCCCACGCGCTGTGCGGCCCGTTGCGCGGAAGACTGCCGAGCATCCGCGAAAGCCGCTCCAGCGCCTCGTCCGAAGACATCAGCGAAAAAACGGGAATATCGTAGGTCGAATTCTCCTGCCGCGCCCGGATATCGCCGTAAGCCTTGAGAATATCGTAAAGCGAAACCTCCCACGAGGTGCTGACTTCCGTCTGCACGCCTTCGGGCATCCCGCGCGCGAACACTGTCTGGCCAAGCTGCGGCAGGGTAAACAGCTGCTCTGCGCATTTTTGCATCGCTTCCAGCCGCTGCAACTGGAATTGCAGCGCCCCGGCCATCTCTTCGGCGCTCGGCTCTTCGGAATTTTCTTCGCGCGGCAGGTAAAGCCGCGACTTGAGATAGGTCAGCCACGCCGCCATGACCAGATATTCGGCGGCCAGTTCGAGGTTCAGCGCCTTCGCCCGTTCGATAAAGACGAGATATTGCCGCACCAGTTGCAAGATAGAAATTTTCGCAAGGTCCACCTTCTGCTTGCGGGCAAGATCGAGAAGCAGGTCGATCGGCCCCTCGTACCCGTCGATATTGAGCAAAAGCGTATCCAGATCGTCCGCCGGACGCGGGCCACTCCCGCGCGGAGCATCTTCCTCGAAAGCGGAATCCTCGCCCGCAGTCTGAACCTGCGGCACGGCTTGAATCTCTTCGTTTTCAGCGCGTTCGGCCTTCATGCCGCTATGTTCCCGCTTTCCGCCGCCATTTGCAAGCGTTTCAGGGCGTTTTCTCCCAGTTTCGGCAGGTTTTCCGCCAGTTTTTCCATGACTTTAAGCTCACCCTTGCAGTAAAGCGCCAGATCGCACCCGGCATCAAGGCTGGCCTTCGCCCGGTCCCAGAGCGTCCCGAACGGGTCCAGCGCCTTCATGTCCAGATCGTCCCCGACCAGAAACCCATCGAACCCGATCTCCTTGCGGATGACTTCGGAAATGATTTTAGGCGAAAGCGTCGCGGGCAGATCGCGGTCCAGCCCGGTATAGACGACATGCGCCGTCATCGCCCAGACCTGCGCCCCGACATCCGATCGGCTGACCTGCCGGAACGGCGCGAAGTCGGTCTTGCGGAGAATTTCGGGGTCCGTGTCCACGACCGGAAGCTCCAGATGGCTGTCCGCCCCTGCGCGACCATGCCCGGGAATATGCTTGATGACGGGCGTGACGCCCGATTTGAGATGATGGCGGCAGACCGAAAGCCCCAGCCGCCCGCACACCTCCGGCTCGCCCGAAAAAGAGCGGTCGCCGATAATGTCGTGCGCCCCATCGATGATGAGATCAAGCACGGGCGTACAGTTCACGTTGATCCCCAACTCCACAAGCGCCTCGCAGAGCCGCAAGGTCTCGAACCGCAAATCCTCCAGCGCCTTCTCCTCGTCCTGCTCGAACAATTCCCCGAAATGGCGGAACGGCTGAAAATCGCGCCAGTGCGGCGGCCGCAGACGCTGCACGCGCCCGCCCTCCTGATCGATCAGGACGGGGCAGTCGCGCCCGACGCACTCCTTGAGCGATTGGACGAGCGCATAAAGCTGTTTGGGATTTTCGCAGTTCCGGGCGAACAGGATAAACCCGAACGGATCGGCCTCACGGAACAGCCGCTTCTCCGCATCGCTGAGCGCGGCCCCCTCGGGCGCGAACGTCGTCGCCAGCGCCTTCTCCGCCCCCCGCGCGAAATTATTTTTTGACAACCAGGCACCCTCCGGGGCTGATCGCCTTGACCTCGCGGCAGAGCTCATCCGCGCTTTCCTTGCTGATCGGTCCGGCCTGAATCCGGTAGAACGTGCCGCGCTCGCCCAGCGAGGCTTCCTGCACCCGGTATTTCATGCCGCCGATCAGTGAGCCGAATTTCTTCTGGAGCTTTTTCCACTCGCCTTCGGTTCCCGCGCGGTTGGGCACGCTGGCCAGTTGAACATAATAACCGCCCGGCGCGGCGTTGATCTTGGACGCGGGCGAAGCCATGCCCGAAGCCGGTTCGATAGCCTGAATGGCTTCCGCTTCCGCACTCGGCGCGTCAATCATGGGCGGAGCCGCTTCGGCAATAACAGCCTCAGCCTCTTCGATCACAGGCGCGGGCGACACAAGGGCCGACTCACTCGGTGCGGCAGACGGCACCGCGTCTTTAATTTCGGCCTGCTTGATCTCAAGGGCGGGTTTTTGCGTCGCGCCTTCGGGGCCCTTGGCCTTTTCAAGGGCGCTCATCACGAAATCCTTGGTTTCCGGGGACGTTCCGGCCTCATGCAAAGGTTTGGCCAGAGCCGTCTCTCCGGGCGGTTTGTCCTCAATCTTCTGCAACACATCGGCGGGCGTGACCTCAGGCGGCGGCTCGGGCGTCAGCCCTTCGTCCGGCACACGGTATTCCGCTTCCGCCATCGCGGATTCGATGGCCTCTTCACGGCTCATCATCGTCGCATCGGGCGACTCCAGCAAATTCTCGATCTGCTCCGGTGCGCCCTGCACGGGCGCTTCGCCCACGCGCGCCAGAATTGTGCTGTCCCGGTTGGGAATGTCCATCCCGCCCGGCGCGTCCGGTGCGGTCTTGACGGGCCGCAAATCGGCCTTGACGATCGGAATTTCCCCGCGCTTGCTCTCGCCCGAAGGATAGGAGGTGACGATCACGGTCGCGAACACCGCGCCCGTCAGCAAAAGCGCCAGCGTCATAACGCCCGGCCCGGCCCGGAACCGCGAACGCGGCTCATCATCGTTGAACCCGTCCTCGCGCGGCCTCTTGGGGCTTTTCAGGTAATGATCGTAGCCGTATTGCTGGAAATGATTGTCCTTGGTCATGAAGTGTACTCCGTATGGGGGGCCGTGAGGCTTGCTAAAAACAGCGCGAATCGAGACTGATGTGATGATCGATTATTACCGCAAATCCCAGTAAAGGTCAAAGAGCCTTTCATGCTCGCGAATGGCGTAGCGGTCGGTCATCCCGGCGATATAATCCGCGACGATCCGGGCCTTTGCGGCCTCATCCGCCTCTGCCCCGCCCTCGCGAATCCGCGCCTGCCAGTTATCCGGCAAAAGCATATGATTCTTGTGGAAAGCTTCAAACAGGTCGGTGACGATCCGCTCCACCTTCAGCCAGATCCGCCGCATCGTGTAATGGCGGTACATCCGCTCGAACAGGAAGGCCCGCAGCTCGTCCACATACACGCGCATGAGGGGCGAGAACGCCACCATGGGCCGCCCGGCCCGCCGCACGTCGTCCGCCGATTGCGGCTTGAGCGACGAGAGCCGCTCCTTCGTTTCGATCAGAACATCCTCGACCATCGCGCCGATCATCTCGCGCACAAGCTCCTGCACGAGATACCGCTCCGCGATCCCCGGATACCGCAGGCGGATCTTCGCGATCAACCCGCCCAGAAGAGCCATTTTCTCAAGATCCTCGATCCCGAACAGCCCCGCCCGCAACCCGTCCTCAACGTCGTGGTTGTTATAGGCGATATCGTCCGACAGCGCCGCCACCTGCGCCTCGACGGAGGCATAGGTATCAAGCCCCAGATCAACCTGCGCCTGCAACTCGCGCACGGCGATATGCGGCACGTGGCTAAGCGGCCCGTTATGCTTGACGACGCCCTCCAGCGTCTCCCACGTGAGGTTCAGCCCGTTCCATTCCGGATATTTCCGCTCCAGCGTGGTCAGAACGCGCAAGCTCTGGTCGTTATGATCAAACCCGCCATAAGGCTCCATGCAGGCGCGAAGATATTCCTCGCCGATATGCGCGAACGGCGTATGGCCAAGGTCATGCGCCAGCGCGATCCCCTCCGCCAGATCCTCGTTGACCATCAGCGCCCGCGCGATCGACCGCGTAACCTGCGCGACCTCCAGCGTATGCGTCAGGCGCGTCCGGTAATGGTCCCCCTCGTGATAGACGAAAACCTGCGTTTTGTATTTCAGGCGGCGAAACGCACTGGAATGGATGATCCGGTCGCGGTCCCTCTGGAACGCGGTGCGGTGGGCGCTCTCCGGCTCGGGATGGATGCGGCCCTTCGATTGATCGGGGCGGCAGGCATACGCCGCCAGCGGCAGCGCACAGTAATTATAAGCGGTGGACTCAGGATGACTCATAGCCCCAATATGTCCGTTTTAAAGCAATATACCAAGCCCAAGTTGATGCCTTATAAACAACGTGTTGGTGCAAACTGCGCCCGGAGTTAGTTTACTCGAACCTCTTGCCATCCTGATTTGAGATATTGCTTAACAACAATGCGATGGGCAAAAAACGGGTAAATCAGCCACGACAAGCCGTCTGTTGGATAAATCAGAATAAGGCTAATAATGGCATGCAACCAAACGCGCTTATATAAAAAATACAGCGGACCAAATAACAAACACCAGAGAAACGCCGCCTTGACCGCCTCAATTCTTCCATTCTTTGGATTTCGGAAGTTCATAGCTGCTCAGGGCCTTTGTCATTTGTGGCGCTGAAGAAGCCCATATCGCCACCTTGCCCCTTGGCCCGTGAAAGCGTTATAATATCCCCATGAGCCTAAACATCGACGATACCGCCGTAAAGCGCATAAACGAACTGCGCGCACAGCAGGGCAAGAACGCCCTGAAGCTCCGCATCACTGTGGATGGCGGCGGCTGCGCGGGTTTCCAGTATAAGCTGGAGTTGACCGACAGCACGGGCGGCGAGGATATGGTCTTCGCGGACTCCGTGGTGACCGACCCCATCTCCCTCCCCTTCCTCGACGGCTCCACCGTCCGCTTCGATCAGGGGCTGATCGGCTCCGAATTTAAAATCGACAACCCGAACGCCAAGATGGGCTGCGGCTGCGGCACGTCGTTTTCAGTGATTTGAGACGATGGAAGAACCAGCTTCGCCCCTAAAGGAAAAAGCGATTTTCAGCTTGCTTTACCTTCTGGGTATTTCTTTTGTTTGCCTAGTTATTCTTATTGCGCTTCTTCCTGAGACCCCTCCATCATATTACGCACTCTGGTACGGCATCATAATTCTTGGACCGCTACACCCAACAATATTTAGCTACGATGGACCAATATTGTTACTCGGATTGCTTGATTTGTTATACTTTTTTGCCTTCATAATTTTATTCAGAAGAGGAAAAGCAAGAAGATTGACATTAACTATTCCAATTACAATGTGGGCGATTACAAACAGTCTTTTCTTTTTTATTATGGCCGCCATAACCGTGTAGTTTTTTAAAAACCCTTCCTCAAAACCACCCGCTCGCACGTCACCCCGCCCAGTTCGGCGGTATAACGCGAAATCTCTTCGAATCCCGCGCGGTCCAGAACCCTGAGCATCGGCGCATTCTCCGCGCGGCAGCGCACGATGACGCCCTCGTACCCCTCCGCCGCCGCCCGTTCGCCGAGCGCCTTGACCATCGCGTGGCCCAGCCCGCGCCCGCGCATACGCTCATCGACGGCCACAAGGGAAATATAGAAATGCCGCCCGCACTCCAGCCCCAGATCCCGCGCGATGAAGCTGCGCTCGTACGGCCCGCCGCAACACACCCCGATCAACGCGCCGCCCTCGTCCTCCGCTACGCCGAAAATGCTTTCCTCCGCAATCCGGTCACGGAAATAGGCCAGCGCGGACTCCTCCGTCCAGTTCTCGCCCTTGTCCGGCGCGTTGAAACATGTGCAATACAGCGCGGCGATGGCCCGCAACGCTTGCCCGTCCGGCGCAATGTCCCTAAAATCAATCATGCCTGTGGTTGTACACCGCAGAACATCTTTTGACATGAGATTTTTTAACGTCTTTATTTTGAATGGGGAGATAAGCGCTTGGGCTTCATCCGTATGGTCGATCTGAACCACCGCCGCGCGAAGCTGAACCTGACCTTCAAGCTTCTGGGCGTGTTCTCGGTGATGCTCACCATCGTGCTGCTGCTCGTCCACCCGGTCAACCAGCTTTCGGTGCGCTCATTCTGGCTTTACCCGCTGGTCTTCATCGTCTACTGGCTCTATGTCATCTGCGGCCCCGCCCTCGCGGGGTTCTACCTCTACAAAAAAATGGGCCTGATGACCATCGGCCCGCCCGCAGCCATCGGCGCGGCCGCCATCATTTTATGGTTCGCCGTGCTGTCCAAGAAAAAGCTGGAGCCGCAAATCATCTTCCTCCCCGTCGTCATGTGGCTGATCTCCGGCGGCTGGACGACATGGCTGATGATGCTGGCCGGAAAATAAAGCGCCCCCCTTCCATGACCCTTGCCGCGCCGCGCCAAGCTGCTATCTTGGGCGCATGAAAATCACGATCTGGAACGTCAACTCGATCAACGCGCGGCTGGAACACGCCAAGCGCTACCTGCGCGAATCCGCGCCGGACGTTCTGATGATTCAAGAACTCAAAACCGAAAACTTCCCCGCGCAGGATTTTGAAAATCTCGGCTACGCATCGCAAAGCGTCGGCCAGAAGGCCTATAACGGCGTCGCCATCCTCGCCAAAACCCCGGTCGAAACGGTGCTGGACCGCCTGCCCGGCGAACCGGAGGATACGCAGGCGAGATATCTGGAGGCCAACGTCAACGGCCTGCGCCTTATCAACATCTACGCCCCTAACGGCAACCCCGCCCCGGGCGATAAATATGACTATAAACTCCGCTGGATGAAACGCCTGACGCTGCGCCTGCGCGAACTGCTGGCCGCGGATCAGGCCTTCATCATCGGCGGCGACTTCAACATCATCCCGGAGGAAAAAGACTGCCACGACCCCGCCGCATGGAAAGAGGACGCCCTGTTCCGTATTGAATCACGCCACGCGCTGCGAACCCTTGAGAATATGGGCCTCTACGATGCATTCCGCATCTTCGACACCCGCGCCGCGCAATATACGTTCTGGGATTATCAGGCCGGGGCATGGCAAAGAAACAACGGCATCCGCATCGACCATTTCCTGCTTTCCCCCTGCATGGCGGACCGCGCCTTGGGCTGCGCCATCAACCGCACCCCGCGTGATTGGGATAAACCCTCCGACCACACCTGCGTAGAGCTTACAATCTCGATGAACAATTCAGGATAACCCGATGAACCGCAGGAAAAATTCCGCGCTGCGTATAGTCTTAATGTTTGCCGCACTCACAGCGTGCAGTTCCCTGCCCGAAAAGCCGCCGCAGGAATACTTCAAGGAAAAGGGCGCAAAGCCCCCCGCAGAAAACAGCTTCACATTTTGTTCGCAATACGGCTGCAAACGCCTGACCACACTGGAACTTTCACCCGCTGAATGGGCGGACATCGCAGGGGTCTATGGCCCGCCCGCTGCAAACGCGCAGGAGGAGCGCGAGAAGATCGCCCGCACGATCGGCCGCTTCGAGCAGATCATCGGCGCCCGCACCGGAACCGACCTCGATCAGGCCGGAACCTTCCGCAAGATCGGCAAGGGCCAGCTCGACTGCGTGGACGAAAGCACCAACACGACCTCCTATCTCCTGCTGCTGGACGGCAAGGGCCTGCTCAACTTCCACACCGTCGCCACGCCCGACACGCGCTTCCCCATCATCCACGCCGGAAACTGGCCGCACCAGACCGCCGTGATGATCGAAAAGGACACGCAAACCCGCTACGCCGTGGATTCATGGTTCTACGACAACGGCAACCCGGCTATCGTTCTTCCTCTAGCGACTTGGAAAGAAGGGTGGAAACCTGACAAGGAATTCCGATGAGGGCGTGATTTCGCCCGGACATCGTGTTAGGCTGTAATCGTCTTGCGGCTTCGCCGCTTGGCGCTTCTGGCTTTTGCCCGAAGAAATTTTCGTTTTTTGTATCTCTGCTTTCTCGATCTGTACGGTTTTGTCCCATGAAAAAACACCCTGCCCTACTCTCCCAAACAGCCAAGCTCTCTTTGGCGGCAGCAATCGTGCTGCTGACGGCCGCCTGCGGCACGTCGCGCCCGCTGCTGAAAACCGAAACGGCCAAGCGGATCGCCGCCCCGGCTTGGATGATCGGCCGCGAAATCCCCGCAGGGGACTATCAGCTGACCGCATACGAGCGCATTCACAAATATAACGGGACCGTGAACCTCTATATCGAAGGCAACACCCCCGCCCCGAAATACCCGGTGGGTCTGCACCTCGCCTCAAAAGACCGTGCGCAAAACGTCATCTACCTCGCGCAGCCGTGCCAGTATAGCGGCCTCATCAAGGACGATGAAACGTGCACCTTGACCGGCGAACAGGCTTACGGCCCACAATCCCTCGAAGCCATGAACGCAGCCCTCGATGAAATCGCCAACCGCTATGACGTGAACGGGTTCCACCTGATCGGCTATGATGGCGGTGCGGCCATCGCGGCCAACCTCGCAGCGCAGCGTAAAGACATCCTCTCCCTGCGCACCCTTGCAGGTATTCTGGATACAGACGCCTATAACGATGCAAACAACCTCCCACGCACCAACAACCCGGAAAATCCTGCGCTACGAGCACAGGAACTGGCTGATCTGCCGCAATACCATTTCATCGGCGGACAGGACACGACGGTCCCGCCATCGGTGCTCCATGCCTACTTCCAATCACTGCCCCCGACCCGCTGCGTAAAATACGAAATGATTCAGGAAAACGAGCATGTGGATGGCTGGGTCGAGAAATGGCCGGAGCTTCTGGAGCGCCCTGTGACGTGTTCCTTGGGTGCGCCGGAAACCTTCAACGCCCTTGATCTGATATCTCAGGAAGCCCCCGTTCCCGGCACAATCAGCCCGGAAAAACCGGAAAAACCCTGATTTTTTACGATCTTAAGGCGTAAAGCTTAAGCAAATCCTTGTGTTTTAGGCCCGGAATCGTCTAATGTAAGGGCAAGAACAAAACGGGTTGGAATTCTAACATGATGCGTCTGATTTCTCGGAACGTCCGCCTCCGGAAAGCCGCCATAGCTGGTGGGCTCATTCTTGCTATGTCCGGCCTGACAGCCTGCGGCGAGAGCGATAGCGAAATTGGCTGGAAACTCAAGAACAAAGAATCCCGAACCTACTCCATTAAAATCTTGGGCACCGCCCGGATGGAGCCGGACCTATTCAATTATGAGCGCGCGAGCCTCCTCGTCAACGGCGCCCCGGTAAATGTCAGCCTTCAGGAGGAAACCTTCCTCATTGTTAAAAACAAAGGGGGCAGCGCACTCGAAGGCGAGTATATTACCGGGCCGTTTTCCTATGCGGCTTACCCCGACACAAGCAACAACCCCCTTGCCGAACAAACCCTGCAGGAAATTTTCGAAAAGGAACCCGCGGTCAGCCTTGGAAAATTCGAAATCGAGGAAAAGGGGGCATATAATATGCCAACCGTTAATCCTTTCCTGGCAATGAAAATTTACCTGCGCTTGCCCGAAGAAGAAATTCTGGAGACAAAGCAGGCCGCCCTTCCACGTCTGGGATATGGAAGCGAGAGCCTTTGCTTGAGTCTGCACAACCGCAAAATCAAGACTCAAGAGCTGGATAGCAGAATTACGCTGAACAAACTGAGTAAAAACAGCCAAGGCGAATTGATCGCAGACATGAGATATCTGGTCACCGAAAAGATCGAAACCGAATATCAGGAAGGCGATTTCGCCAGACGACAGTTCATCAAACGCTTTAATGATTGGAACCTTCTGGGGCAACGCCCCCTGATCGAAGACGAAGATGACATCCAGAAAGTTTACACCTGCAAATATAAAGGCCGTCATATCTTTAATGTGACGCGCGGCTGGCTGGAATCCGCAACCGGAGAGCAGGCCATAGAAGTGATTAAATATCTCGATGAAGGCACGAAGGTCGTCGAAATTCTTCGCGCCAAAATAAAAATTCTGCCCACAGATCAAAGCGTTCAAGCCATGGGCACCTATAATGAATTCGACATTATGTCGGAGGCGGAACCCCAGGGCAAAAAGAAAGCGCCGGTGAAAGCTGCGGCCAAGAACCAGGCGGCGGCTGCGACAAAGATCGAACCCGCCGCGGGCGCCGAAACCGCAGCCCCCATACTCCCCTCGTCTGTCCCGGCCGGAGACTCCCTGCCTGATCCGGACATCGACATCGACGAACTCCTCATAGAAACGCCCTGATTTCCTAAGATTCTGCGCACCGGAAGACCTGAGAGCCAAAAACTGGCATTCCCCGTTTTTTTAAAGTAATCTGGGCTAAGGGAATGTTTCCGGCATAGGCGCGGATTGAGAACCATGAAAACCCGAAGAAACCTTAAGACAACCGCAATGATCGGCGCTCTTCTGGCCGCAACTTTGGCTGCAATACCGGCAAGGGCGGAACCGCTTGCCGAAGTCCCCGGCGACGCCGTTCAAAACTACCTCTCTGAAGACATGAAAAAGGTCCCCGACGGCGTTTACATTCCCTACCCCGAAGAGGTCGAGCAGTTTAAAAACAGCCCCCTTTATCAATTTCTTGATAAGCTAAGCCCTGAGAAGGAATTCAGTCCAGCGCCCTCCGGCGGCGGCTGCCCGGTCGATAAGAAATTCCTCGAAAACGTCTGATTTCTTATAAGACAAGCCCGCGCTTCGGCCCGGCGGAAAACGCATACTTAATCGCCGCCGCGCACTGCGCCTCGATCGGATTCAGAATGGGAATATCCGTCTCCGCCTCGGTAATCGCCAACGGCAACTCCGTACAGCCGAGGATCAGCCCGTCATAACCCTGATAGCGCGAGAGCATCTCAGCAAACCGTGCGCGAAATTCCGGCAGCAGCCGCCCCGCCGAAATCTCCGTCTGCATCCGCTGGATCTCCGCCCGGTCGGCCTCGTTCGGCACATCGGTCTCAAGCCCGAAGAACCGCAGACGGTCGGCGAAGAATCCGTCTTCCATCGTGAACTTGGTTCCCAAAAGCAAAACCCGGTTATAGCCCCGCGCCTGCGCCTCCTTGGCGGTCGCGACCACCAGATGGATCACATGCGCCCCCAGCGCAATCCCGCGCGCAGCAAGAATATCATAGGCTTTATGCAACGTGTTGTTACAGATCAGGATGCAATCCGGCCCCGCCCGGTCTAGCAAGTGAAGCTCATCTTCGAGCAAATCGGGAATCTCGTCCCACCCGCCCGTTTCGGTATAGCGCGACTTGATGGCGTGATAATTGATGCTGTACATCAATATCCGCGCGCTGTGATGCCCGCCCGCCTTTTCGGCGACCATCCGGTTAAGCGCCGTGTAATAAAGCGGCGTGGAGGGCCAACTCGTGCCACCCAGAAGCCCGATGATTTTGCTCGGACCGCCGCTCATGCGAACGCTCCGGGCTCAAGCCTGTAAAGATGCTGCCAATCCACGCCCGGCGGGATCGCGGCGGGGTTCGCCCCCGTCTCCGCCGCCAGTGCGGCGATCATCGTATCCATCTGCGGCAGGATCTCCTGCTCGTAGCGATCCAGAATCTGCCGGATCGTCCCCGGCATGTCCTCGCGCAGCATCAGCGGGTAATTATGCACGATATCGCGGATCGCGCCCCGCGCCTGACTCAGAACGGTTAAAACCTCCCGCTCGCTGCCTTCCATCTTGCCCTCGGCAAAAAGATGCAGGAACAACGCGCTGTTCTGCACCGGGTCCCTGAACGCATGAGTCAGCTTCTGCGCAAGCGTATGATCAACCGTGCCGCCCTGCCCGTCACCCAGATCCTGCAAACAGGTCGGCGTCGCCGCCGCGCGGATCGCCGCCATCTGCGCCTCGTTGAAATCCGCCACCGAAAGCGCAGCCTCCAGATCGTCCGTCCACGCCCCGCGCTTACCGGTCATCGCGCGCAAACGATCCGAAATTGCCCCCGCCTGCGCCTTGAAATTCTCTCGAAGTGCCATAAAACCTGCCTTTTAATCTAAGAAAACGCCGCCGGATCGAGCCGGTTGAGATGCTGCCAGTGATCAACCGGGCCAAATGTTTCCGGGTCGATCCCCGTCTCCTGCGAAAGCTGCGCGATCAGCCCGTCCATCTCGGGAAGAATCTCGTTCTCGTACCGCACGACGATCTCCCGCACGGAAGGCGGCATGGCATCGCCCAGCAGCAGCGGATAATTATGCACGATATCCTTCAGCGCATACCGCGCCCGCACCAGAACGCCCAGCGAAAAATCGCCCTCGATATCGATCTTCTCGTCGCCCATGATCTGGATACACTGCGCCGAATTACGCACCGGGTCGGTGAAGGCGTGTGTGAGGCTATAGGGCAACGAAAGCTGGATCGCGCCGCCATTTCCGTCAGAAATATTCGCAAGGCACGTCGCCGTGGCGGCCTGCCCGATCGCCTGCAACTGCTCCCCGGTGAAATTCACCGACGAAAACGCGGCCTCAAGCTCGTTCCGCCAAGCCCCCTCGGCGGAAAGCCCCTTAAGCCGCTGGTACAGAGAGGTCGCCCTTTGCCTGAACTCGTTTTTCATTCTGAAAAATAGCGGAAAATCACCCATCAGGGCAAGCCGGAAGACAATAGAAATCGAAGATAAATGTACGTGGTGCAAGTAGATAAAACCACATCAAACTGATTATTCAAAGCTTTTGAGGAGTGGAATGCGATTTTGACATCCTACAGAGAATATGTCTGTATCCAAAAGAAGTCTAATTTCCCGTCACAATAGAGGTAAAATGAAACTCATAGAATTTGACTCGTATACGCCAGCAACACCGTTCGAGCCAATATTGATTTTAAGCCTTTTGATATTGGTTTGGTTATCATGGCAACAGTCAGAGCGTTTTATTCGTTCAACGTTACTGGCTTCATCCTTAGCGTTTTGTATTTTTGCTCTTAAAGTTTGGTTTGAGGATTTCAAACATTTTGCAGTTCTGTATGGGCTTTTTTCAATAATAGGAGTCTTATTTTCAGTAACACGGTTTATTTCCGTTTCAAAATTGAAATTTGTTTTTGCATCATGGTTCGTCTTTCTTGCCTTTGGTTTATGGTTTTTTGAAATTTTAAAATTTATACCGTTTCATCGCATGCATTATATTAACCAGCCTTTTAGGTTATATTTCAGTGGTTATATCGCATGGGGAATTTTCTTAGCATTATCTGGGATAGCTATATTTTTCTTAAAAAATAAGAAGCGAGTATTAGCTTCATGGATTGGTGTTTTATTTTTGTTTGTTATTCTTTTAGAAGGGAAGCCAAGCACATTAGGGCTTACAAAATATAACGATGTGCTTTTCTGGGGAGCAGGCGTTGATCGAGCCAATTCTTATGGTGAAACGGAATTGTATGTGGCGGTTAAAAAACAAGATATAGGGCGGGTTAAAGAATTGTTGGCTGCGGGGGCTAATGTAAACGAGCCAAGAACGAAAGTTATCGGTGGCGCTTCCACACCATTTGAAAAAGCAATATTGTCCAATAATTATGAGCTATTTTTATTATTGGCAGAAAAGGATGCAAACATTACCAAGCCAAATAAAGACGGCAATATGCCCATTCATTTGGCGTCAGAACCAACAGTAACAGAGTTTCGTATCGTTAAATATTTATTGGATCATGGTGCAGATATAAATGCTCGTAATAAAGCAGATAGGCAGCCAATACATATTGCTGTTAGTAGCGCATTTGATTTTAAGTCAAAGCAAAAAGTATATAATCCGAATTTAGTAAAATTTTTAATTGAACATGGCGCAGATATTGAGTCGCCTGCAAAGTTTTACGGCGGCGAAAGGATATATACTCCCTTGGCCTTGGCAGTGATGAAAAGTAATTATTTGGTTGTAAAGCGGTTAGTGGAATTGGGTGCAGATTTAAAGCCCAATGGCCTTGATGTTCTAAAGTTGGCGAAGGATTCCAGAAAAAATTTGGCGCGGATAAATAACGAAACAAGTATTAATTCTGTAGAACAACTGGATATGATTATAGAATATCTTACCCCGTTGATAGATAAGAATTAGTTTTTGCCTTAGCGAACGGCACAATTGTCAGACGATGATAAAATACAAATTTCTCTAACTGGTGCTGCCGGGGAGGATTGAACTCCCGACCTCGTCATTACCAATGACGCGCTCTACCACTGAGCTACGGCAGCCTACCGGGGCTGGACCCCGCAAAAAGTCGAGGAAACCTAGCGAATAAATCCCCCCCTGTCATCTGTTTTTTTAGGCCCCAAGGGCGTGTCCGGCGATCCTAGCGCCGCGCCCCGGCCAAAAACGCCAGCGCCCGGTCGTAAGCCAGCGCCCCTGCATCCGCATCCCCGCTCACCCACGCGCCATTGTCGCTGCATGCCTTGATAATCGGCGAAAGGCTGCGCCCGGTGATGACCTGCCCCGAAGACCGCTCGATAAACCGCCCGTCCGGCCCCTCGGCTATGCGGCAATCCCTAGGATACGGATACCCGACCGGCATGGACAGCCGGTCCAGCGCCGGATGCGTAAAGCCGTGCGCCTGCCCCTCATAAACGTAGAAATCCACCGCCGCGCGGGGGTTCGCCCGCCGCACGGTCTGGACCAGCCCCTCACAGAGCGCCGCCGGGGTAATCTCGTCCGCCCCGCCAGAATGAATTTGAACGGGCCGTCCCGAAAGACTCGGATCGGCCAGTTCCAGCCCGCACCAAGGGTAAAACGCCAGATGGGACGAAAACGGATCGTTTTTATATCCAAATCTTTGATGAATAGTGGAAAAAGCCGAATAGAGAGCCGGCAAACCGCCCTTTGAGAACCCCGCCACAGCGATCCGTCCCCGGTCGATGCGCGGATCGGCGGCCAAAAACCCGTGCGCGGCATACAGATCGTTCAGAATCGAAACCTCGGTCACCGCCGTCTGGTCATCGGTAATCTTCACCAGCCCGCGCGGCGTAAGGGAATCGACCATCAAAACGGCTTGCCCCTGCACCAGCACGCGCTTGGCGAAATCCCACTCCAGCGACCCCGGCCCCAGCGAACTGTGCAGCAAAATCACGGCCGGATACGGCCCCGCCCCCGCATTTTGCGGATAAACCAGAGCCCCCCGCCCCCGGACGGGCTTGAGCGCCGGATGCCCGATATCATCCAGCCAGCGCGGCGAAGCGGTTGGAAAAAACACGCGCTCCGTCCCCGGCGGCTTTGAGGCGCAACCGCACAGAACACCGAAAAACAGCGCAAAAGTAAAAAACCGGAAAAACCGCATGAAACACCCGCCCTCATGAAGCCAATAGCCCATAAAAACCTTGCCCGCAAGCCCACCCCCGTGCAAGACTCTCAGCACACGGGGAACCATTTGAAAAACCTCGAAAAGGGAACAAAAACCATGCTGGAAAAACTTCACGTTTTGATCGTCGATGACGACCCGGCCGTACAGGGCATGACCCGCGACCTCTCGGAAATGCTGCTCTTCGCGCACGAACTTAACATCGAGACCGCCAACAACGCTCAGGAAGCCCTGATGAAGCTGCAACGCGCGGGCGGCAACGCCATCGACGTGATCGTGACCGACAACTCCATGCCCGGCATGACCGGCGCCGAAATGGCGCAGCAAGTCCGCCAGAACAAATACCTCAACGGCATTCCCATCGTCATGTGCACCGGCGATGCGGAATTCGAGCGCACCAAGAAAGTGGCAATAGACAGCGGCGTCAACGTCGTGCTGCAAAAACCCTACACCGCCGCCCAGCTCAAGGAAGCCTATCAGGACGTTCTGCCGCCCGAGGCCTTCACCGCCCCCTCCGGCACGGATTCTAAGTCCAACAAGCCCAACATCGTCGATACGCGTGACCCCGACCCCGGCCACACCCCGGAATACGGTTGACCCCCGGCAAAAATTTTGGGGAAAACCGTGACCGGGCCTTATTTATTGCTTATTTGTGATGTAGTTTGGAAAAACACGTTTTTTTAATTTCAACTGTGGCTCCCTCCGATGACCCAGAGCAAGACCGACAAAATGCAAAAACGCGCTGCAGCGTTGCGCGATAACCTGCGCCGCCGCAAGCCGAAGACGGATAAACCGACGGAAAAAGCCACGAAAACGGCCAAAAAGACCAAGAACGATGCGTAAGGAGTAACCGATTCATGCCCAAATCCGCCAAAATTCTGCAAGGACAAGCCGGAACCGAAGCCGCAGCGCAAAACATGCCCGGCCTCCTCTCCGACCATCAGATCCGCAAATTGGCGGAAAATGAGGGCATGATCGACCCGTTCGTTGAAAAACAGCGCCGCGAGGGCGTGATTTCCTACGGCCTGTCCTCCTACGGCTACGACGCCCGCACCGCCGACGAATTCAAGATTTTTACCAATATTGACAATGCCTTGGTGGACCCCAAAGACTTCTCCCAGCAGAGTTTTGTTGACAGGAAGACCGATATTTGCGTAATACCCCCCAACAGTTTCGTACTCTCCCGCACCGTCGAATACTTCCGGATTCCAAGGGATGTACTGGTGATTTGCCTGGGGAAAAGCACCTACGCGCGCTGTGGATTGATTGTGAACGTCACCCCGCTCGAACCCGGATGGGAAGGGCATGTGACTCTGGAAATTTCAAATACCACGCCGCTTCCGGCGCGCGTGTATGCGAATGAGGGCATAGCCCAGTTTTTATTTTTTAAAGGGAGCAGCATCTGTGAAACCAGCTACGCCGACCGAAGCGGAAAATACATGGGACAGCGTGGAGTCACCCTCCCCAAGCTTTAAGCCCGAACTCGGCGCGCCTCTGGCCCCGCCCAGCCTTCCGGCCTCGCCGCTGGATAAAATCCGTGTGCGCGGCGGCACCCCCTTGAACGGCGAAATCAGTGTCAGCGGCGCAAAAAACGCGGCCCTGAAACTCATGTCCGCCGCCCTGCTGACGGACGAATCCCTCTATCTTGAAAACGCGCCCAACACTCTGCGCGACATCCGCTCCCAATCCGACCTGCTCGAATATCTCGGCTGCGCCGTGAAGCGCGAGGACCGCCTGATGGCCCTGAACGCCAGCACGGTGGACAATTTCACCGCGCCTTATGACCTCGTGCGCAAGATGCGCACCTCCATCCTCGTCCTCGGCCCGCTTCTGGCCCGGTTCGGGCAGGCCCGCGTCTCCCTGCCCGGCGGCTGCGCCATCGGAACCCGCCCGGTGGACCTACACCTCAAGGGGCTGGAGGAAATGGGCGCGGACATCGCAATCGAGGAAGGCTACATCAACGCCAAGGCTCCCTCTAACGGATTGCAGGGCGCGACGATCCGCTTCCCCAAAGTTTCCGTCGGCGCGACCGAAAACCTGATGATGGCCGCCACGCTGGCCAAGGGCACGACGACCCTGATCAACGCCGCCCGCGAACCGGAGATCAGCGACCTCGGCGAATGCCTCATCAAGATGGGCGCAAAAATCAGCGGCCTCGGCACCGACACGATTACCATCGAGGGCGTGCCCCACCTCTCCGGCGCCCGCCATCAAATCCTCCCCGACCGCATCGAGGCCGGAACCTATATCATCGCCGCCGCCATGACCGGCGGCACCGTGCGCCTGAAAAACGCGCGCCTCGAACACCTGACCGCCGCCCTCGGCCACCTCTCGCAGGCGGGCGTGGAGGTCGAACGCGACGGCAATTCCGTAATCGTCAGCCGCAACGGTTCAAGACTGCGCGGCGTCGATATCATGACCGAACCTTACCCCGGCTTCCCCACAGATTTGCAGGCGCAGTTCATGGCGATGCTCTGTCTGGCAGAAGGCGCAGGCATGGTCACCGAAACCATCTTTGAAAACCGCTTCATGCACGTGCCCGAACTCGCCCGTATGGGCGCAGACATCACCGTGCACGGCCATTCCGCTATCGTGCGCGGCGTGGAAAAACTCAAAGGGGCCGAAGTCATGGCCACCGACCTGCGCGCGTCCGTCGCGCTGGTTCTGGCCGGGCTAGTCGCCGAAGGCACCACCACCATCAACCGCATCTATCATCTGGAGCGCGGCTACGAAGACATCGCGGGCAAGCTCTCCGCCTGCGGCGCGGATATCGAACGGGTGGCGGGGGAATAACCCTGTGCGCTCCCCGCCGGAAAGTTTGGCCAAAGAACTTGCGAAATGGGAAGGCGGAGACTTAAGCTTAGAAGGTTGGGTTTCTATGACAGGAAACTTCTCTTTTGCTGTCGGATATTCAGAAATTTTCTGGCCGGAATTCGTAGAATTTGAAGATTATATTCTTCGCAAAGGCTTCTCCGAAAGTTCTTTACGCGGTTTTGAAAACCAAGAAAACATCACAAAAGCAGGTGTGGAATGTGTGATGAACCATCTGCATATTGGGGATATTCAGCATCCCCATTGCGAAGACCTATCGAAAGATAAAATCATTTTTTTAGGAAACATTTTGAAAGAAATTTATACTGTAAAGCTAGCATGGCAATTCCCAGACAAACCTTGCGTGGTCGAGTTCTACCATCCCGAAGATGAAGAAGACCTCATTGGATATCAGCTATACTTCTGGCAAAAAAAGCACGAAAACTCTGGCGATTGATCGACTGAGCAGCCGACCCCTAACATCCGGCAAACGCCTCAATCCTCGCCCGGACCGCCGCGCAACCATTCGCCCAATTTATTCACCGCCTTCGCCCCGGCATCGTCCAGCGTCCGCACCAGCGGCGACCGCGCATCGATAAATTCCACGCGCGGCTTCTGGTCGATCGCCGCAGAAAACTGATTCAGCGTGTCCTTCTGCGGGTTGGTCAGCGGCATCCGGTAAATCCGATCCGCGATCTCGTGAAACTTCGCGCGGCCATGCTCATGCGCCGCCAACAACTGCGCATGCCCGTCACGTCCTTTATAGACGGACCGCGCACCGTAACCCATGTAAGACCCGGCATACGCGATCTGCCAGTCCGCATCGTCGGGGTGCCGCTCCGCCTGAACGCGCATATGCTCCACGCCCTCCTCGTAACGGCCTTGCTCGCGCAGGTTTAATGACAAAAATGCATGCAAATCGAGACTCTCGGGAAACCGCTCGACCCCGCGCCGCAAATCCTGCTCGATCTTGGCGCGAATATCGGCGCTGGTCTCAAACAGCGTGTTGAGATCGACATTATAGACGGGCCGCGAGGGATCACGGTCCAACTGCTTCGCGTAAAACCGCGCATCGACCATCCCTTCGATGACCGCGTCGATCTCCGCGATATCCTCGTCTGAAAAACCCTTCCGGTAGCTGACACCCACAACGCACCCCAAAACCGTTATTGTTCTTATATGCGCATTATAGATGGTTAAGCCCCCAGCGACAAAATTTTTGTTTTTCCTTGCTTCAGCAAGGTGTTAGGGTGCAGTGACGAAAGCTAAAACCCATGAAAAACCGCCGCCTCGCAATCGCCGCCATCGTCCTCGCCCTGCTCGGCGCGGGGCTGTTTTACGCCTACCGCGTCCTCGTTCCTGGCAAGGCGGATTTGCGCGAAATCCGCGCCCGCATCTGGCCGGGGCTGGAGCGCGAATTGGATGCTTTCGGCCTCGCCGCAAACGGCGATCTGTTCATCCGCATCTTCAAGGAAGAAAAGGAGCTTGAAATCTGGGGTGTCGATATAAGAACCGGAACGTACCGGAAATTCAAAACCTATCCGGTCTGCGCCTATTCCGGCAAGCTCGGCCCGAAGGAACGCGAGGGCGATTTCCAAACGCCCGAGGGCTTCTACGACGTGACCGAAGACCGCCTGCACCCGGCCAGCGATTACCACCTCGCCTTCAATATCGGCTACCCCAACGCCTACGATCAAGGACTGGGCCGCACGGGCAGCTTCATCATGGTGCACGGAGCCTGCATCTCCATCGGCTGCTTCGCCATGACCAACGAGGGCATCGAGGAAATTTACCTGCTGGTCGAATCCGCCCTGAAAAACGGCCAGCCCGCCGTGCCCGTGCACATCTTCCCCTTCCGCATGACGGACGAAAACATGGCGCGGCATAAGGACAGCCCATGGACCCCCTTCTGGAAAAACCTCAAGGAGGGCTACGACCTCTTCGAACTCTCAGGCCACCCGCCGCAAACGCAAGGGGAGAGCCAAAATTACGGCTTTACGGGCCGGATATAGTCAAAAAAATTATTATTTTTCAAATACATAACAACAAATTTGCAGCCTTTTAAGCCCTATGTTACGGTTTTCTATGGGTTGGCAATCGGTGAAAGATCGGGCCAATGGCACGGAATACGAAGCGTCCGCCAGGGAACTGGTCGAAAAAACAGAGGCGCAGTTAAAGGCCATTGAGAGCTTTTTGCAGGATACGCGGCAAAGCGCTGCGTCCGACCCACGCCTGTCCGCCATCCGCTCGGATGTTGAAGCCAGCTACAACCAGGCCCGAAGCACCCTCGACTATCTCGGCCAGCAGGACGGCGCGAATCTGAGCACGTTTCAAAGAATGGGCGCGCTCGCGTCCGTCTCTCAAGGCCTGAATCTGGTCGTTAATCCGGATGGTCAGGGGGGCGTGACGGCCATCGGCGATTATCAGCGTGCCCTCGACGTGCCGAACGAAGAGGAAGCCAAAGCCTTAACAGACCCCGCCGAACGTCAGGCCTACATCGACCAAAGACGCCAGACCTTCGTCGGGCGAGTAGACGAATTCACAGAAGAGGCCCGCCTGAACGCGAGATTTGCCGAAGCCTCGGTCGAACACCTGAAATCGCGGGCCGACCCGACCTACACGCCCGATGCCGCCCGTTCCTTCGAATCCATCGGCGCGGAAGGACAGGCGGGACAGCGCATGATCAGCCTCAACCGCGGGCGGGATGCGATCGTCAGCCTCGACCCCGTGGACCGCGACGCGCTGTCCATGTACCATTCGCTCGATGCCCTGAAGCGCACCGTCCCCAACAGCCTCAACGGCATGAGCCCGGAACTGCGCAGCGAAATCGCCGAAATCAACATGAACGTGGTGGCCCGCGCCTACGCAGGAGAATATGGACCGAGATTCAATCTTCGCCCCGGTCAGGACAGAGCGATCACTGTAGGCCCCGAAAGCGTGAATAGTCCGCGTATGACCTATAACCTTGGGACCGCAGCCGGAGTGAACTACAACCCGCTCAATCCCTTTCTGACGCACGACCCCACCGGCACTGTAAATGAGGCCTCAAGACTGCCCGGAGACGCGCTCAACTACTACACCCAATTCTTCTCTGAGGGTCTGACCGACCAGAGGGACCAGGCCGCGTCGCGCAATACGGCGCTTATGGAGCTCATGCAGCGCAGCGGCGGCGAGCGTGTGCCCTCCGCCGAGATATTCACATCTCTGGGTCTCGACCCGAAAGGTCCGGACTTTGCCGCGCCCCCCGCCGCATCCGCCCGCCGGATTGAGGAGAGCTTCGCAAGACTCGAAGGAAACGTGGCCCTGCTCGAACAACTGGTCGCCAACCCGACCGGACAGGACCTCCAGAAGACACTGGCCGATCGCAACATGACCGTAGACAGCCTTCTGATGGAGCTGAAGCAAAATGTAGGCAGAAACAACTTTATGCCCGGCATCGAGCACGACACCTATCAACGCATGGTCGATCAGGCCAATATTAGCGGTCGGGTCGAAGCTCTGCTCGGCGTCCCCATCGAGCAATCACAGAACACCCGCTTCGACACCTCCCCCGTGCTGCAAGCCATGAGCCGCAACTTCGAGCATTTCCACCCGCCCCCGCAGGGCCAGACGCCCGTGCCGCAAACCCGCGATGGCGCGAACCAGCTGGGCGAAGCCCTGAGCGCACGAGGCGGCGCCGTCATCATGGACAATCACGTACGCCCGGAATCCATGAGCTTCCTGCGCGCCAGCTTGCCCGAAATCGCCAGCCGGGGCACGGCCCGGATCTTGCTGGAAAACGCGGGCAGCAACACCGGCACGGCGGCCGGAGGGCTGATCGTCCTGAACCAACAAAACCCGTTGCAGAAATTCTATGAAACCGGGGACGCCTCGCACCTTCAGTCTCTAAAGTCGTCCTTCACAGCGCATCTTGAGAATATTGCTGAAAGACGCGCCCTCACACCTGCGGAACAGGTACAACTCGGCCAACTCCGTGAACGTGACGCCGAAACCATCCGCACCATCGAGGAAGCCTACACGCAATACGGTATAAAGTTCGAATTCCTCGGCGGCGCTCAGGAAGGCCAGGTCAGTGACAATTTCGGCCTCGAAGCGCGCGGCGTCACCAGCAATTTCGGCTGGGACCGCCAGATCAGGGATGCCGCGAGAGAAGTGGAAAACGTGATCGTCTTCGGCGGTGGCGGTCATTTCACGGAAGGTTTGCCCGGCCATAACACCGGACCCATGGTTCTGGACGAATCTCTGGGCTTCCCGACCTTTTCGGCGGGCGATACGCAAGGCCTGTTCAAGGGCGATTACCACGTTGACCCCGGCCCGGGCGAGCGCTGGACATCGACGCCGGAAACCCCGGCTCCAGCCGCAGCACCATCGGCCCAGCCCGAAATCCGCACGGCCCCGGGCCTGAGATAAGCCCGCGCCAACGTCTTCGCCTATTTCCACCACTAGGAGTTGAATGCAAGACAACTAAAGCTTCAACGTCATGAAGCATGTAATTGTCAAATTTCGAAAATACTTCAGAAGGTATTTCTAATACTACTTCTTAACTGGCCTAGGTGGCATCTTAGGTATAGGAGCGCCTGTGTTAGGTCTAGGCCTATTGTCACTCACGAATATCTTCCTTCCAGCTTTCCAATTTACCTTTCCGTTTACTAGAATCCGAAGGTGAATTTAAACTGGGCGCGATCTTCTCTGTTTCTGCTCCACGCAAGATTTGCATTTTAGGAACCTCTGCACCTCCAATAAAAGTATGACCTTCTTTTTTTTGCATAGTTACCTCCTGATTGATATTAGAAACATTAACAATCACAAAAGTTATTGTTAGAAGAATAGCAGAAATAAAGAAAAAACCAGATAAAATATTAATGTTAGTTGTATACTTTACCCAACAATTTTCCTTATCTGCATAATCTCGATCACCCTGTAAGTAATATTTTTCAGCGTACTCAATTTGCTGATTGATCGCCCAATTACTGACCTGAAAAGAAATTACCACGAATATAATACTCAGAGAATAAAGAAACCAAGAAACGCATAAAATCCACAAACATATGGAAGTATCTAAAGGAACAATATTCCCAATAAAAGTTAAGGAAAATCCTAAGGCGGCCATAGATAAACTTAAAATAGAGGAATCATACTTCTGTGAGTTTGATAACTGCCTAGATAATAAATCACGCCTATAATCAGCATATACACTCTCGGCTGCCTCGCTGTCGCTCTCGTCTTTCTGTTCTTTACGCGCCATGCTGAACTTTTACGTTGATAACCATAAAATACATACATGCCTCACAGTGCATAAACTTTTTTGAGTTTTCTGACTAATTTTAATGAGGATATCTAGATTTAAGAAAAGGCTTAAGCCAAGAAAAATGGTGCCCGGGGGCGGAATCGAACCACCGACACGGGGATTTTCAATCCCCTGCTCTACCCCTGAGCTACCCGGGCACGGGAAAGCGGGATAAAACGCTAGAATACGGCTTATAAAAGAATGAAGTCAGCCTGTCCAGCCCTAGTTTAAAAACCGCGAAAAAACAGGAAAAAATCAGCCCCAAAGGCCGCTTAGGCCGGCGCGCCGAGCTGCGCCGAGCGCTCGACCTGGACCGGGGGCGGAACAAAGCCGATCCCCTCTTCCAAAGCGGGTTCGCGGGCATTCACCAGCGAGATGGCGGACGGATCGGGGGCCGCCGACTGCCCGAAGACCGCACCCATGGAAAGACCGCCCACAGAGATACGCTTATCGGCTTCGAAATCAATGATCGGCGCGCCCATAGGCAAGCCGCGCACGACCGCCGTATAGGCCGTGCCGTCCACGCCTTGCTGATAATCCTTCACACTCGCACCCGTCGCGCCGTCCGGCGATGAACCTGCGCCTTCTTCAACCGGCGCGGCGGTGGTTTCAGGCGTCGCGGCTTCCGGTCCGGACTCTTCGGCAGCAGGAACCGGAGCGGCCTCTTCAGCAGCCGCCTCAGGAACGGCAGGGGCAACGTAAGGCTCGGGCGCCGTCCACGTTCCGGCATCTTTCCGCGCGAAACGCTCCTCGTAATACGAACGCCGTTGCTCGTCGCTGATGAGCGTGACCGGAGGGCCGGCAGCATAACTGTTCACCGCCTCGCCCGGATTGGCAACACGGTGACGCTCATAACCGAGCGAGAAATCGTTATCGTCAATGACACGCTCAAGCTGAACCAATCGCTCAAGATTCTCATAGCTCGGATCCGCCGCATGAGCGGCCAGCGCTTCGTCTTTCAGGACGTTCAGGCGCTCCTGCGCGATCTCAAGAAACCGAACAGGATCGGCGTTCCACAGATCCTGCCTCGTCTCGATCCCCTCACCCTCGCCGGAGAGATCGACTCCCTCAAAAATTCGCTCGTCGGGAAAAGCCGCGCTCGCCTCGCTCTGAACCTGATATTTCTCAAGCCCCATGCGCGACTGGAACGCCACTTCCTTGAAATAGGCGTCTTCCTGCTCCTGAGTAATCAGCTGCGTCGGCACGCGCTCCGGCACCGGCTGCCCCAGCACGCGGCGGCGGTAGGCGTCCTCGAAATCGTTGGCGTAATCGATCTGGATCTGCGCCTGAATCACGTCGCGCTGCGCGTCTAGAGATGTCGGGTCGGCCTCGTAGGCGGCCATCACGCGATTACGATAAGCCTCGATGCTCTGCTGCGCGGCGGTGAAATAGGCCTCGGGGTTCTCCTTGAGCAACTCGTCGGGCGTCGTCGCCTTTCCGCTATAGGTGGACCAGTCAAAGCTCGCGCCAACCGCAGTATTCATCCGCGTCAGGCTGTTATCCGCCGCATCGAAATGCATATGGTTTACGGCATCATTCGAACGCAAAAGTGCGCTGGACGCATGCTCGGGATCGTAAAACGCGCGCAAGGCGCGGAAATCCCGGAGCGCCAGAGCCACATCGCCGTCGCCGCGCTCAATCGCGCGCTGATGCGCTGAACGGTCGGCACGCACTTCTTCAACAAGGGTTTCAAGGGGTGTCTTCTGGTCATGCGGATCGTTGAGGTGCTCGCCCTCGTGATTGCCGATGAGCCGCATCCATTGCAGATCGGTTCCCGGCGTATTGCGGACGATCGCCTCGCGGGTCTGACGGTCGAGATGCGGGAAAAACCCCCTGGTCATCTCCTCCTTGGTGTCAAAGCCCCGATCAGGCATGACGACAAGACCGTATTCCTGCCCGTTGATCGTCACCCGCGAAAGCGCGGCGGGGCCGGACTCGCGCAGCTCACGCGCCAGACGCGTCAGGCTTACCCGGTCGGAATCCCGGATGACGCCCTCGTTCATGCGGTTCAGAACGCCGTCCGTCGCGCCGGGCACCTGGCGTTCGAGCTGACGCTCAAGATGATAGCCGGGATTGCGGTGGTAAGGCGGCCTTTGGGAAAAACGGAAATCGATCTCGCGGATATCGTCGGGATTGACGAAAATCACCGGAACGCGGGTGGCCTCGGCAACGCCCTGCTTATAGGCGTCGATACGCTCCGCCATCGTGGAGCGGTCACGCACCATCTCTTCTCTGCGTCTGTCTTCAGTGGGGTCAAACGGTTTACCCATCAAGCGCCCCGCCGTTAATCAGGCTGGGGAGCGCCGAAACCGTCATGTTCGGTGCTTTCTGTTTTCTTTTTGCCCTTTTCCGGGTCGATCGGGCTGGCAAACGGGGGGTGGAACGGCTGTCGCAAAACGCCCGGCTGGCTCTGCTCGACTGTATCCTGAGGCGCGGTCGCGGGCTTTTTCGTGGCCGTCTCGGTGGTCGCGCAAGAAGCAAGGGCCAAGCCAAGGGCCACAGCCCCAGCCGTAGCGCCCAAAAACCCGCCCTTGCGATCATTGCCGCTCATCTCATTCACCCCTCTATGAGTTCCTAAAGTCTAGCATAGGCCAAACTTGTTATGCAAAGTTTTTGGGAGGCATGATACCCCCTAAATCCTTAAAATTCAATCCCTTCCACCCGCTCAAAAAGCGTGGGAGTCCGCCGTTTCCGCGTGATTTCCATCAAGCCAAGGCTGGTCAGCCCGTGAATCTGGACCGTGCAGGGATCGCCGTCAAAAGCCTTTTCCAAAGCCTTGACCAGCTCGTCCTGCTCCTTGCGGGTCTTCATTTTAAGAAAGTCGATGATGATAATCCCGCCCAGATTGCGCAGGCGCACCTGCCGCGCGATTTCCTGCGCAGCATCCACATTGAGGGCCAGATGAGAGCGTTTATCCGCCCCTTTGTTAACATCAATGGCGGTCAGCGCCGCCGTTTCCTGGATAATCAGGTTTCCACCGCTCTTAAGCACGGCGTAATCATGAAACAGCGCCTCAATCGGCCCCAGAACGTCCCGGTATTCGAACAGGGCAAGATCTTTGGTGGCGTTTTTAAGCTCAATCGGCGTAACACGCGTGACAAGGTCGGGCGCAAAGACAGAACACCACTCCTCTACCTGCTTGTAGTGATCCATCGTCACGACCTCGATCCGGTCGATCTTCTCGACCGCCTTGTCGCTGAGGATTCTCTGGATAGAATCGGGGCCGAGCATGATGAGCGCCGACTCGCTGCCTTCGAAGTAATTCTGCAACTCCGTCCAAATATTCCGCAGAATTTTGGCTTCACGCACCAGAATATCCGTCTGGATATCCGCTGCTGAGGATCGCAGGATAAACCCCTCCATCCCCTCCAGCGCGCCCAGCATCTCGGTCAGCGCCACCCGCAGATCCTTTTTGCGAATGCGCTGCGAAATCTGGTTTCCGGCCATCAGAGGGCAGTAAATCAGGTGCCGTCCGGGTATAGAAATATCCATGCTGAGCTGCGCCGATTTCTGTTCCTGCGCCAGATCGAAATCCAGCGTACGCGGCAGATACGCGCTCTTGGCCTGCACCGCGATCATGTCGCCGGGCTTGAAAAGCTTCCCGATGGCCTTGTCCCCGCCCTTGATGATCGTGCCGTCCTTGGCCTTCACCCTCACGTCTTTATTGTAAAGAATCCCGGAATAATCCTCGTCCAACTCAACGAACACCGCATCCAGAGACGCATTAATCGAGGTGACCTTGCCCCAGTAAATCGAGCCCCAGCGCACCGCCTCGTGCGCCGGATCGACCTCAAGCCCCTCCAGCCGCCCGCCAGAGAGCGCGGCGGCCCATATCCGGCCCTGATATTCCTCGATCAGTATATCCAAAGTATCCCCGGATTTCCCCCAAGATTACACACAGCTCAGACCTTTATTCTACCTGAAGAAACCATTCCCGACCAGAAGCTGAACCGTATCATAAACCGACAGCCCGACCACGTTGGAATACGAGCCCTGAATGAACGGGATAAACGACGCCGCCAAGCCCTGAATCGCATAGCCTCCGGCCTTGCCATGCCACTCGCCGCTCGCGATATAGACCGCTTGCTCCTCCGCGCTCAGGGTCTTGAATTTGACCGCCGTATCGCAAAGCCGCGTCAGAGCGGCGCCGGAAGGCGTAATGAGGCAAATCCCGCCGTAAACATGGTGCCGCCGCCCCGACAAAATCTTGAGGCAATCCCGCGCCTGCGCCTCGGTCTCGGCCTTGGGCAGAATGCGCCGACCGCACGCCACGACCGTATCGGCAGCCAGAATGAACGCGCCCTCGGCCTGCGCCCCGCAAGCGGTCCGCGCGGCTTCGGCCTTTCCACGCGCAAGGCGCACGGCCAGATCGCGCGGCATCTCGCCCTTCAGCGGCGTTTCGTCGATATCGGCGGGGGAGACAAGCGCAGGCACGATTCCCGCCTGTTTCAGAAGGTCAAGCCGTCTGGGTGAGGCGGAAGCGAGGATAAGCCTGTTATTTTTCACGGAAGATGATTCGGCCCT
Source organism: Alphaproteobacteria bacterium (assembly GCA_023384135.1). Classification (GTDB taxonomy): domain Bacteria; phylum Pseudomonadota; class Alphaproteobacteria; order Micavibrionales; family Micavibrionaceae; genus JAGNKE01. Next base: position 963,482 of record JAHDXS010000001.1, read on the forward strand.
TGGTCAGGTCGTAGGGGGTCATTTCAACGACGACGACATCCCCCTGCAGCACGCGGATGCGGTTCTTGCGCATTTTCCCGGCTGTGTGGGCGAGAATGATATGATCGTTCTCCAGCTTGACGCGGAACATCGCGTTCGGAAGGATTTCGGTCACCACGCCCTTGAATTCAATGAGGTCTTCTTTAGCCATCAGTCAGAAAAAACTCCAATATTTTAAGACGGTTACCTTTTACACCCTTACGGTATGAAAAAGCAACGGCAATTTCCCGAATATCCGCCAAATTTGCAGAGCCTAGCGCCACATCAGCGCTTTACCGCTATGCAGGACGCAAATCAGGCTGAAAAGCCGCCGCGCCGTGTTGAGATCGAGCAAAATTTTGTCGCTCAGCCGCTCCATCAGAAGCTCCGCCCCCTCATTGTGCAACCCGCGCCGCCCCATGTCGATCGCCTCGATCCGGGAGGGCTTGCCCTCCCGCACCGCCTCGTCGTAGCTATGCACGATCAGGAAGTAATCCTTGATGAGCCGCTGATAAGGTTTCACCGAAAGCACGAGCATCGGAAGCTCCTGCCCTGCGTCGTTGATGATCCGAAAAACCAGACGGTTCTCCTCCACCGACAAAATCACCTCATAAGGCCCGTAATGATCTTTTACGGGCTGAAAAAAACTGTCGCTTTTCAAATCGCGCAGGGCCGTTTCATGGTCCCGCCGGATAAGAGCCGTAGGCGCAAGGTCATCCGCCCCCCTCAGATCGAAGGTGCGAATCTTGCTCTTGGTTGTTGATTTCATGGGCATAACGAGTCGCCCTACCTCTGTTCATAAACAGCTTTGCGGAACGCCTCGATCCAATACCCGATCTCCTCGGGCCGGGTTTTAAAGGCGCTGCGGTTCACAATGAGTCTCGACGATACATCAAGGATCGTTTCGACCTCAGCCAGACCGTTCGCCTTCAAAGTCGCCCCCGAAGACACAAGGTCCACGATCCGGCGCACAAGACCCAGAGCAGGCGCAATCTCCATCGCCCCGTTGAGCTTTATGCACTCCGCCTGAACCCCGCGCCGCGCGAAATGCCGCGCCGTGAGGGAAGGATATTTCGTCGCCACGCGGATATGGCTCCACGTATTGGGCGTCTTGGCCTCAAGGTCCGCCTCCGGCATGGCCACCGAGAGGCGGCACTTGCCGATCCCGAGATCAAGCGGCGAATAAAGCTCCGAATAATTGAACTCCTCGATCGCGTCGCTGCCCACCACGCCGAGCTGCGCCCCGCCGTAAGCCACGAAGGTCGCCACGTCGAACGCGCGCACCCGGATGATGTCCAGCCCCGGATGGTTTGTGGAAAACCGCAGCATCCGGCTGTCTTCATTGGCAAATTCCGCCTCCGGCACGATGTTGCACGCCGCCAGAACGGGGGAGAGTTCCTTCAGGATTCGGCCCTTCGGAACGGCAAGGATCAGTTTTGGCAAGGCTTCGGCACTCATGGCCTATCCATTAACGCTAAGTCGAGGAAACGGCAAGAGTTTTTGCCGCGCCGCACCATTTTGGCCGCGCCGCCCCCGAAATGCAAGCCGCGAACGCCGGAGTTTGACAATAAACCCCTTCCTCTGGAATGATGCCTGAACGAAAAGACGGAACAGGCGAAATGACGGTCAGTGAAACCCTCAGCAGAACCATAGGTAAGCTGCGCCGCGCATGGCACGGCCCGCCCCCGACATTCATGGGCCATGAACTCACCGACCCGCAGGCCATCGCGCAGGAAATTTGCGCAAACGGCACGGACGAAGAACAGGTTCGCCAGTTTCTCGGCATGTCCCTCGAGAACCGAAATATCAACAAGGTCGAAATGATCCTCGCCCTACGCACCCTGATGGAGAACGGCAGCGAGATCGCCGAAAAATTCCGCAATACCGGCATAGCGCTCGGCATGGGCGATTATCACGATATGGGCGAGGATTACACCCTCGCCGCGATTCAATACACCATCGCCTATCTGCACGGACAGGACCCCGGCTTCTACCACATGGCCACGGAAATCGAAACGCGCAACCGCCCGCGCGACGCCAACGGCTACATGGACGCTGTAGCTTTTTTGATTGAGATGCCCGACGATCCGAAGGAGGCTCTGGACAGCCTGCCCGACGAGGCCACCGTAGGCCACTACCGCCCGGAATATTTCGAGGAACTGGCCAAGGCGATGGCCGACAACCCGGAAATCCGCCAAGCCTTGCGCGCCGACTTTCTGGTTTACCGCGCCGCCAGCGCCGTCCGCCACGGCCTCGACCGCAGCCGCGCATGGGGCATGCACATGGACGGGCTGTTCGCCGGACCGACCGAACACATCAACGCCAACCCCTACGTGCGGGATGCCTTCCACGACCGCAGCCTCGACCGCGAGATCAAATAGCCGGAAATTTTAGGATTTTGAGAACAACTTCAAGAAACTCGGCCCGGTCTTGCAAGGAATAATCTCAACCTCACCCCAAACCTTGTTCGTGATATAGGGCTCATTCTTGAGGTAGGCATCCAGCGCCGCGCGCGACTCCATCTCGAACACCATGACCGACCCGCACATCGCGCCGTCGTCATTCAAAAGCGCCGCGCCATAGATCTGTTCCCCCCGCTCCAGAGCGGAATCGCACAGCGCGATATGCGCCTCCCGCACCTCCATGCGGCGGGCGAGCGCCCCCTCGTCCTTCGCATCGCGCGCGATCACCACGAATTGCGGCATCAGGCCGCGTCCTGAGAAGATTTGGGCGAAATGCCCGCAAGAAGCTCGGCGGTCTGCGCGGCGGAATCCACCGCCACCATCCCGACAGTATGATAGCCCGCATCGACATGAAGAATTTCGCCCGTCACGCCGCTGCCCAGATCGGAAAGCAGGAACAGCCCCGCCCGCCCGACATCCTGAATGGTGACGTTGCGCCGCAGGGGGGAATTGAGTTCGTTCCATTTCAGGATATACCGAAAATCGCCGATCCCGCTAGCAGCCAGCGTCTTGATCGGGCCGGCGGAAATCGCATTGACGCGGATATTGTCCTTGCCCACGTCGGCCGCCAGATAGCGCACGGAGGCCTCCAGCGCGGCCTTCGCCACGCCCATCACGTTGTAATGCGGCATCACGCGCTCCGCCCCGTAATAGGTCAGGGTCAGAAGACTTCCGCCCTTTTCTTTCATCAGCGGATAGGCGCGTTGCGCCACGGCGGTGAAGGAATAGACGGAAATATCCATGGTGCGCAGGAAGTTGGCGCGGCTGGTATTGAGGTAAAGCCCATCCAACTCGTTTTTGTCGGAAAACGCGATGGCGTGAACCACGAAATCGAGCGAACCCCATTCCTTTTCCAGAACGGTAAACACGGAGTCCACGCTCGCTTCGTCGGTCACGTCGCAGGGCAGGACAATTTTCGATCCGGCTTTCTCGGCCAAGGGGCGCACACGTTTCTCAAGCGCCTCCCCCTGATAAGTGAACGCCAGTTCGGCGCCGCTATTCACGGCTTCCTCGGCAATGCCCCACGCGATCGAACGGTCGTTCGCCACGCCCATAATCAAACCACGTTTGCCTTTCAGAAATTCACTCATCTCTCACGTCACAAATTTTAATGTCAGCCCCCTGTATCCTACACATTTCAGGTGTTGCGTCTAGAGGCCAGAGCCACGTTTTTGCATAAGCGGCCCGCGCGGGACCCCCTCATTTTATCCTGCAGGATTTTTTGCTAGAATGCGGACTTGATTGCTAAATCCCCGAAAGCGCGGCTATAGTCTTTGGCATGACGGTTGATCGTAAAACGGCACTTCATATCTGCAAGGTGATAGCGCGCCAGATCGAGAACGGCTACCCCGATCTGCACTTGAATTTCATTGTGCACGAGGAACATAAGCGTCAAAAGGCGGTCGTGCGCGAAACCGAAAACATACAGGAACACCCCGCCGGCCAGACCCTGCTCGACTACATCCTCGCCAGCAAGGACAAGGAGATTACCGGAAACCGCTCCAAATTTGTCGGCCTCGCCCAGCACAACAACCCCGGAATCCTTGGCTTCTTCCGCTCCACCGCCACGATGGGGATTTTCTTCGTTAACTGCGACCGCTTCAATACGCAAGAAGACCTCAAAAACCATGCACTTCACATGGTCTGGCATGCGCTGGCGGTCTATGACGATTTCAACGCCGCCCAGAAGATGATGCACCAGAAGGCGGGAACGCTTCCGGCTCCCAGACGCAAGAAACCGGACGGGCAAAGCCAAAAAAACAAAGCACCCGCCGCCGGAACGCAAGAACAATCCCCCGAATCCCGGCTGGAGATTCAAGACGGCGTGATTGTCACGAAACTGGAAACACAGGACCTATACCACCGCAACCTTCTGGCCGATATTTTCTCGGCAACGTTCCAGGCCATCCACGGCACAGAAAACGCCATCCGCAATCTGGCCAAGCAGCGGATGCTCGACACGCTAACCCCGCAGATCGGCTTCATTTCAGAGCGCTACCCCTACCCCGTCAGCATGGAAACGCTCGAACTTCTCTTTTCCGAAAGCATCAGCGCCTCGGGCAAAAAAGAAAAGGGGGTCGCCCTCGCCGTTCGAATTACCCGCGAAATCGGCATGACCTACAAAATCAACGCGATAAAGCAGTGGCGCGCCTTCTGTGTTCCGGCACAGGAAATGGCGTGGTGTGGTTTCGACCCCGAAACCATCCTCGGCGCTGCGATTTACACAAACGAAAACACCTATGTCCGCTCCATCGCCGACATGGTGTCCGAACATCTTGAAATCAAACCGAAAATATTTTCAAACCTGAACGATTACAACCCTTTTGCCGATCAGGAAATGAACAAGCGGCTGCATGAAAAAATGGCGATGGAAAGCTTCAAGACCGCGATGGAAAAAATACGGACGCCCGAAGATCACCGGATGCTCCTGAACGAAGCCTTCGCCCAGTGCCAGAAACTCAGAGCCGGCAACCCGGTCGGCTGGTCGGCACATGCCCTTCTCAACTTGATCGACGAAGTGATCCTGCTTGATGCGAAGACGCTGGCGCAGCAAAAGGCGCGCCTGCTAAACCTCTATGAACAGCAGCTCCAGCGCGTAAGCTGGGAAAATCTCCGCACGTTCGCGCGCTTTATCTTCCGCCAGCGCCGCGACGGCCATGAAATTACCCCTGCCATGATCGCCTCGATTCCCGGAAAGACCGAGGATCTGGTCATCATCAAGGAAACCTTCGCCAAACTCGATGAAATGTCCGCACTCGCCGAAGCTGCGAGCGAACAGCACGGTAACAAAACCGGCACGCAGGGCAGCTTCGCACGCTTCATCAGCCCCAACGCGCTGAAGTAATTAAACCTTCCTATAAAAACGTTCACCCGTTCTCTAGTCATTCTTATGATTGCCCGACTGCTCGGTGGCTGAGCGCGTCTTGTCGTCCGTCGAAAGCGGCTGATCCAGCACATGCGACAGGACGATGTACAAAAACCAAATCAGCAAGCCGGTCCGGGCCGTCAGCAGCACAACGCGAAGGACCAGATTGATGCGAAATTCTCTTCCCACGGCTTGCAACATCCCCTCAAAGACGCCGGTTTCAACCCCCAAAACAAAGAAGGCCGCGCTTAGAAACGCGGCCCCCCTCGATAATCTTCAAACCGGGATTACTGGACGATCTGCCAGCTTCCGTCCGGCTGGCGACAAGCCACGCCATAGGCCGATTCTTCGCGTCCGCCGACATAGATCGTCTGCTGGAACTCGCGGCAGTAACGACCGCTCTGGCTGTAACCGTCTTTTGTGGCGACAACCTGCCCGTAATTTCCGGTCTCTGGGTTGCTCCAGCTGATCGGCTCGCCGATCGGAGCGTTCTGCGCCTGATAGTTGGCCTGAGAGGCGTACTGCTGGTCAGCGCGGTCAAGCGACTTGCCGATCTCACTGCCCACTAAAGCGCCAAGCAAGGCGCCCGCGCCGGTCGCCCAAAGCTGCCCGGACCCGTCGCCGATCTTGGAACCGAGAAGTCCCCCGACCACAGCGCCGCCGCCGGTCCCGATCAACTGTTTCGTGCCGGTGTTGTTCATCGTCTCACAACCCGTGAGGGCAAGAGAGGAGACCACCATGGCCACAAGTGCTATTTTCTTCATCCAATGAGTCCTTTGCTTCTGGAATAAACTCTGCATTTCTATACTATAGCCGCTCACAACGCAGCGTGACAATGCTACGTGTATAAAGGAAAAACCCTCCGCAGGGAAAAATTTTTCTAAAAAACCAAAGAGCAAAGAATATGGAAAAGGAAACGATCGAACTTCCGGAAGCCCCCCTCCCGCTCTTCCATAAGTGGTTTGCAGAGGCCCAAACCGGGGAGCCGAACGACCCGGACGCCATGGCTCTAGCCACCGCCACCCCGGACGGACGGCCGATCGTGCGTATGGTCCTTCTTAAACAGGCCGATGAACGCGGCTTTAAGTTCCATAGCAACGAACAAAGCTTCAAGGGCCGCCATCTGGCCGCCAACCCGCACGCTGCGCTGTGCTTTCACTGGAAATCCCTGCGCAGGCAGATTTGCGTGCAGGGAAAGGTCGAAATCGCGCCGGAGGCGGAGGCCGACGAATACTTCGCAACCCGCCCGTATGAACGCCAGATCGGCGCATGGGCCTCCGACCAATCGCGCCCGCTGGAAAACCGACAAATTCTGGAAAAAAAGATCGATACCCTAAAAGGCCAGTACCCCGAGGGCAAAGTGCCGCGCCCGCCCCAATGGGTGGGCTACATCCTCAAACCCGAGCGGATCGAATTCTGGTGGAGCCACCGTGACCGTCTGCATGACCGATTCGAATACAAAAAGGGCGCAGATGGCCTGTGGACCATCCAACGCCTTTACCCTTGATTCCCCAGAAAAACAGCGCCATAAATGGCCCCATGAGCAAAAACATGAACAGCGCGAAACAAACCGAAACACCCCAACCCGGCGAACAGAGTTTTACCGCAGACGTTGCCCGGCTTCTGGATATCGTCGCCAACGCGCTTTATACGAACCACGATGTCTTCCTGCGCGAACTGATCTCTAACGCCGCGGACGCCTGCGACCGCTTACGGTACGACTCGATTCAGAACCCCAGCCTCATTAAAGACAACCCGGATTTCCGCATTCATGTCTTCAAGGACACCAAAGACCGTACCCTCAGTGTGATCGATAACGGCATCGGCATGAGCGCGCAGGAAATGGCCGATAACCTTGGCACAATAGCTAAATCAGGCACCGCCGCCCTTATGAAACAGATGAAGGAGCAAGGCGCAAGCGCTGATCTCAAGCTGATCGGCCAGTTCGGCGTGGGCTTTTACGCGGGCTTCATGGTCGCGCATAAAATCCGCGTCGTCAGCAAAAAGGCAGGAGAACCAAGCGCCTTCACGTGGGAATCCGACGGCCGCACGGGCTACACGGTCCGCGAAGCCACCAGCGATGAGACCGCCACCCTCGACGGCGCACGTGGCACCGCCATACACCTTGATCTTAAAAACGAGGCCTGTGATTTCCTTCTGGACGAAAAAATCAAGATGACCGTCCACATGTACTCCGACCACATCAGCGTTCCGATTTATATGGGAACACCCCATGACACGAAGCACGATCAGTCGGAAAAGCTGAACACCGCGTCTGCGCTCTGGATGCGCCCGAAAAACGAAATAACGGCAGAGCAATACACCGAATTCTACCGCCACCTTACGGGCGGCTTCGATGAACCGAGCATGACCGCGCATTGGCGCGCTGAAGGCAAGATCGAATTCACCGGCCTGCTCTTCATCCCGACCCTGCGCCCGTGGGATCTGTTCGACCCCTCCCGCCGCCATTTCGTTAAGCTCTACGTCCGCCGGGTCTTTATTTCCGAGGATGTAAACACGTTGATGTACCCCTGGCTGCGCTTCGTTCGCGGGATAATCGACAGCGAGGACCTGCCCCTCAACATCAGCCGCGAAAGCCTGCAATTCAATCCTGTAGTCAGCAAGATCAGAAGCGCGGTCGCAAAACGCGTCCTGACCGACCTCGACAAGCTCTCGCAAATCGACCCGCCGACCTTCGCGTCCATCTGGGGCCAGTTCGGCGCCGTGCTGAAGGAAGGGCTTTACGACGCGCCCGAACACCGCATGGAGCTTCTGAAGGTCTGCCGCTTTTTCAGCAGCCACGATAACGGCGAACGGCTGACCAGCCTTGAGGATTATATCGCCCGCATAAAAGAAGGGCAGGAGCAGATTTTCTATATTACCGGGGAGTCCCTGAACGCCCTGCGAAACAGCCCCCAGCTTGAGGGCTTCCGCGACCGCGGCCTAGAAGTCATCTTCCTCACCGACACAATCGATGATTTCTGGCTGCAAAAAGTTTTAGATTTCAACGGCAAGCCCTTTAAATCTATAACAAAAGGCCATGTAGACCTCGACGTTTACGATTTCAAAACGAAACAGAACGATCAAAAAGACACAACCGAACAACCAGACAAAAAGAATGAACAAGACGCCGCGAATATCGGCGGCCTGATTGTCCGGCTGGCCAATATCCTGCGCGACCGGGTGCAGAACGTGCGTCGGTCGCAGCGCCTCTCCGGCTCACCCGTTTGCCTCGTCGCCGCAGACAACAGCGTAGACATGCACATGGAGCGCGTCCTGAAAATCCACCAAAAATACGAGGCCAGCACCAAACCCGTCTTGGAAATCAACCCCAACCACCCGCTCATCAAGCTTCTGGCGCAACAGGCGCAGGCTGGCGCGGATATTGCCGAAGCCGCAGACCTTCTCCTCGATCAGGCCTTCATCATTCAGGGCGAACCGCTGGCCGATCCATCGGCCTTCGCCCGCCGGATGTCGGAGATCATGCTCCGCGCACTCGAGGGAAGCAAAAGCTAAGGCCCTTGGCATTAAAAAAAGTGAAAAAAGAAGAGACAGGATTTAAGGGTTGCAGGTTCCCGCCGCGGCCACACTGCCGCCTTGCTGATACCAGCATCCGGGAGCCGGACAGACCGCGTCCGTGTAGGTTCCGACGCCCGGTCGGTTGACGATCAGGCCGGTTCTGACAGGCACAAGAGCGCCGCAGGCCGCAGGATCAAGAAGATTCCAGAATGAAAGCGAACTGTCCGCCCCTCCCGCCGCGCCGGGCGCAGGGTTAGCCGCCGGAAAAGCCGTAGCCCATTCAGTCGGCACTCCACCGCCCCACGGCCACCCCGGAGGTATGGGCAAGGAAGGAAAGCCGTGAATGATGAAGTTACAGGCAACATCGGCAAAATCGGTATCCAGATCGGTACATTCGACCGGCAATTGGCGGTAATCGTTGTCGGCAGCCTCGGTCGCCCGATACTGGTCAAAAATGAAAAACGCATCATGCGAACGCGTCTGGAAATTGTAACATTTGGCAGCATCCCAAACCTGCCGCATCCGGTTACAGGTATAGTTCGAATCGCTGATACTGTCACTCAACGCGCCGCTCAGACCCGAACGACCGCCGAGCATGGTGTGGTCGAAATTCGCATCGATGTAATGATCCCGGCCGCAAATCGCAGCCTCCGGCCCGCCCGCATCCGCAATAGACAAAACGGATACCCCGTCCTCAAGAGAGTCCAGAATAAGAATTTCAAGGACGCTGTTCATGTCCAGACCATCGGTCAGGGCGGGGTCCAGCAACCCCGGAATCTGGCGTATCAAAACGTAAAGATCATAAAAAATACCGCCCGTGCCGTCAGGGTCTTCCGGCCCGCCATTTTCGGAATAACGGGCAAGGTGGTCCATATAATTGTCAAAGCAGATGTAGGACAGAACGCTGTCCGGCTTGGCGATCAGGTTCTGATTCTGGGTAATTTCCCGGTTGGCCTCCTCCCAGGCGCGGGCGCGCAGCACGTCCCAGAAGTTAACATCGCAGGTCGGCGGAACGGCGGCAGCCCCGGCATACGCCGCGGTGGAAGACACCATGAGCAAACAGGCAACCGCAAAAGCCCTGAAAACTGAGAACAAAATCCTTAGCCCCGATAAAGTGACACGTGCAACAAGCTACTTTAGCATACAGAAAAAGCCTCTGCCTAGTTTCCTGTGTATTTTTTAACACTTGGAACCAGTCCGCCGCTCTCCCTCAAAACATCCCCTGATAATGGCGCCCGGCCATCTCCGCGACTTCTTCGTCCGAAAACCCGTATTGACGCCCGATTTCCTCGATCATAACCTGCCGGATCAGCTTGGTCAGATCGTCGCCCGTATCACACCACATATCCAAGACAGATCGACGGTAAATAACCAGCATATCAGCGGTTTCAGAGCTCTTTTTTTCAACGCCCGGCGAAATTTCCTTGCCGTTGCGATAAATCGCCAAAAGATCGTAAGGATCGTCAAGATCAAGCTCAATCTCTGTGGCTTCATCGACAAAATCCTCTACGATAACTTGCAAATCCTTGCAAAATCCCACCAACTCCTCTGGAATATCGTCAAAAATGGAGTTCGCCAGCGCCTGAAGATCATCAACACTGGGCGCAACCGTATAGTTCATTATGATCTGCCGCGTATCCATGCGGGTCTGCCTCTGTATTTGGCCACGGATGCCTGATTCTCGTTTGCTAACCCTCAGATTCTACGATTCTTTATGATAACCGACAACGGCGTATGGAAAATAATACCCAACTTTTGATGTAAAACCCGTTGAAAACATGAACAATTTAGGTTTTTTCATCGAAAGTTAAGAAAAAATGCTGTATATTGAAACATGTTGAAAGGAGTTCGACAGTGAATATCCCTGCCACCATCGCCGCCGAAACCGCCCTCGCCCGTCAAAACGTGGCGCTTTCCGTCATCAAGCAAAATGCCGAACAGGCCCAGCAAGTCGCCAAAATCCTTGAGGAATCCGCAACCACGGTTGCGGCGCTCTCTGGCCGTGGCGCGCGCCTTGATGTAAAAGCTTAAGCTAAAAAATCGGCAAGTAAAAACCCGCCTTTGTGATCTGTATTTGCTGCGCCGCACGCTAAAATATTTGCATTGACATAAAAATCGGCCAAATGATACTTTTTTACCCATATCGGATACAGGGTTCGATAAGCACGGAAACGTGGATAATTTATAACTTAAAGAAAACAGGGGTGTGTTATGTCTGAAGTCGTCTCTCAGGAATCCGGCGCAGAAGCCGAAGCCAAAAAGGATCCGCGTCTTGATCCCGGCTATTTTATCGTTCAAATCGAAACCCACGACCCGAGGCTTGCGGCGCTCTTTACGAATAAATCCGCCAAGGTTCCCACTTTTGGCATTCATGACGTGACGCCCGCGCGCGAATTCAACGCGCTCAACGACCTTAAGCGCAGCGCGAGCAACATCGACACGGTCCTAAGAGAAGACGGAACCCTCCAGGTCACTTTGGCCGTGGACGAATACACGGCGGAAGACGCCCTCACCTTCTCGGTTATGACCCACGGCAGCAAAGACGAGCAGCGCCCGCTGCTCGACAAGGTCGTCTATCGCGGCAGCAATCAGGACTTCCAGCGCGTATCCGAACATAATGGCCGGCGCTCCGCAGTCGAACATCTCGGTCAGGACGTCCCCTACCTGATCGACCTCGACCACGACCCGTCGTAAGGGTTGAAAAAATTCACCAAAAAAGGCGCTCACAGCGCCTTTTTTATTGTCCGCAAAAAACGAAGGCTTTAAGCCACGGCCCGCAGGGCGTGATGGCTGTTCCACATATGCTCCAGCGTTCCGGCCATAAACCGCACATCTTCGATGGAATGCGCCGCCGTGGCGGTGAGGCGCAGCCGCTCCGTCCCCTTCGGCACGGTCGGGAAATTAATCGGCTGGGCGTAGATATTGTAATCGCGCAGCAGCATGTCGCTCACCTCGCGGCAGCAATTCGGCTCCCCGACAATCAGCGGGACGATATGGCTTTCCCCGCGCAGGAACGGCAAATCCGCCCGCGTCAGTAAATCCTTGAACAGTTCAACGTTGCGACGCATCCGCATCCGCTCGACATCCGAAACCTTGAGATGCTCGACAGCAGCCCTCGCGGCAGCCAGAACAGCGGGCGGCAGGCTGGTCGTGAAAATGAAGCTGGACGCATAGGAGCGCACGGCGTCCACCACCGGGGCGCTGCCCGTTATAAACCCGCCCATCGCGCCGTAAGCCTTGCCGAACGTCCCCTCGATCACGTCGATCCGGTCCATAAGGCCCATCTGCTCGGCGACGCCGCCGCCACGCGGCCCGTAAAGCCCGACACCGTGAACCTCGTCCAGATATGTCATGGCGTTGTATTTCTCGGCCAGATCACAGATCTCCTTGATCGGCGCGATATCGCCCTCCATCGAATAGACGGACTCAAACGCAATCAGCTTGGGCCGCTTCGGATCGACCGATTTCAGCAGCTCTTCAAGATGCTCGACATCGTTATGCCTGAAAATTTTCTTCTCGGCCTTGCTCTCCTTCATCCCGTGGATCATGGAGGCGTGGTTGAGTTCGTCGGAAAAGATTACGCAGTCGGGCAGCAACCGGGCCAGCGTCCCCAGCGCGCCCTGATTGGCGACATAGCCGGAGGAAAACACCAGCGCGGCCTGTTTGTTGTGCAGATCGGCCAGCGAGGCTTCAAGCTCGACGTGATAGCGCGTGGTACCGGAAATATTACGCGTCCCCCCCGCCCCGGCGCCGCAGGCGTCCAGAGCTTCGTGCGCGGCCTTCAGGACAACGGGATGCTGCCCCATGCCCAGATAATCGTTGCTGCACCAGATGGTGATCTCGCGGACCGAACCGTCCGGCGCGTGGTATTTGGCTCTCGGAAACCGCCCGGCAATCCGCTCCATCGTGGCGAAAACTCGGTAGCGCCCCTCTTGCTTGACTTTATCGACGCATTGCTGGAATTCGCGGTCGTAATCAATCGTCATTCTGACTGTCCTTGCTTTTGCCTGTCTTAGTCCCGATGGAAGCGAAGATCAAGGCTTTCCTGCATATTTTGCTGATAAACAGCTTAACATGCGCCCTGTGCGCCCTCTATGCCGAATAAAGGATTATCACCATCCTATCCTTGACCTTTGTCATGTCAGTCAGAAAATCAAGCGTTTCCGGGCCGCAGCGATCAACAGGACAAAGCTGGTCCTGAATGCCGGCGTAGGCCCGCCCAGCCGAATCAAAGAGCCGAATCAAAGAAGGGCCGGACGAATCCGGCCCTTCCGGTGGTAAGGCCGCCGGCCGTGTGGGGAGGCCGGCGGACGCAAAACTAGTCCTTGCCCCACATATCGTCGTACCAAGGCTTGGGGCCGGGTCCCGGAACGGGAATCGGCTCGGGCTCCGGTCTGGGCATCGGTCCGGGCTCAGGCCTCTGCCCGTTATATTTCATCTTCCGGCGAATATCGTTGATATCCCAGCCCGTCAGCGAAGCCAGCGTCTTCGCCTCCTGCTCGAAACGGGGCGGAAGGCTCCGCAGATACTCCTGCCCCGCCGCACAGTTCACTGAACCGGTCCACGGATGCTGCAAAACGTAGCGTCCCTGGAAATTTTCGCGGTCGCCCGTTTCCTTCAGAACAATATCCTCTGGAAAACGCTCCGCATCGTAGCGAACGTGCATCCGCGTGATATAAACGTTTGGCGCCTGCTGCGGCGGCATGACCCCCCGGTTCTGCCAGTTTGAGGTAACCGGCATGTTCAGCCACCACGCCCCGAGGGTCAAAAGATCGTCGTTGGGGATCGGGTCGGCGGCGCACGGATCGCACCAGCCCATATCCCATGCATATTCGAGGAACACGGCCTTCATGTTTTCCTTCTGCACCGCCTGATCGAACATCGCCTTGTAGAATTCCCCGAACTCCTGACCGTCGCGGATAAAGGTGGGCAAATTCATGTCGGTCGGAATTTTAACCGTGCGGTAATTCGCGGCCTCCACCCGCCCATGGCGGGTCAGGGTGAACAACAGCAAATCCTGAGGCCCGTCAGCGTTCAGCGTACCCAGACGGATCGGCAGCATGAATTTTGGCGACTCAAACGCGATCTGCAGCGGGCGCAGATAGGTATAACCCGTCCCCTTCTGCTCTTCCAGATTCACCTTAGCCAGAAAGAATTTGAGGTTCTGCTTGATATAACTGCCCAGAATCCGGTCCGCCCCGCGCGGCAATTTATAACCTTCCTGATTCAGATAGGTCAGAAGCCCCGAGCTTTCCTTGGCGGAAAGGATGACGATATCGTACTCGCCCACCGTATATTCCGCCTCGATCGTCACGCCCAGCGTCCTTGCGGATTGCTTGGCCTCGGAAGCGGGCGCGCCGCCCGCCTTATCCATCGCGCTCATCGCCATCATTTCGCGCATAACGGGCTGGCACGGGTCGGAATCGTAATACTCAACAAGGCGCGGCGCAGTATAGGCGTCCACATGGTCCACAAGCCGCGAGTCCGCGACGTTGATCTGGTTTTCCCGCAACACTTCGGGCACCGGAACCACGATGGCGAATTCGTTCAGATCGCCCTGATAGTCGTTGGCCATCGTGATGACGGTGCGGTTCTCGGCATGCGAAAGCACGACCTTGGACGCCTTGTTGAACAGGCTCGAATCCGCCTTGGAGACATAAAACCCGCAAAACGCCTGCGCCGGACCGGATGAAAACCCGGCCCCGAGAACCGACAGCGCCATAAAGGCCCGTCCGAAAATTTTCAGGGTGTTGAATTGACGCATGGCAGTGTCTCCTTGTGCTTGAATTTTTGAATACGGTCACCCCAGTTATATCCTTGCGCGGGCAGCAGGATGTCGATCAGCGGCGTGAAGGCGCTGACCAGCGCCAGCGAAATCAGCAGACCGTCGGTGCGGAACATCTTGAACTGGATATAATAGGCGACCAAAGCCACCAGCAGCCCGAAAATCACCCGCCCGATAAAGCGGTTGGGAATGGTCTTGGGGTCGGAAATCATAAAGAAACAAAAGATCAGCAGCGCCCCGCTCTGCAACTGGTGGAGGGGAATCTCCAGCGGATCGCCCAGCCACAGCGCCCGCCCGAACAGAACGCCCGCCCACATGACAAGGAACATCGGCCCCATGTCGCGCCGGGGAATCTGGTACAAAACCAGCAATCCGCAACAACTGAGCAAAAACACCAGCCACGCCGCCTGCCCCCACTGCCCCGGCGAAACCCAGACGTCGTGCGGCGCAAGGAACAGCAGAACGACGATTCCGATATTGGTCGGGTTGAACACATGCTTGCCCCGGAACCGGATCACGAACTTGCTGCCCACCGTAAGCAAGGCCGCCAGCGGATAGAACAGCACCGAGGACGCCTTGAGCAGGATGCACAGCGACAGGCCGCTAATCAGAGCGCTGCGCAGATCGAGCCGCACACGCCATAAACCGGAAAACACGAATTGAAACAGCAAACACCCGCCCACCGCCAGAAGCACGATCAGCCCGGTCGGCCCGAAATCGGCCCAGAAAACCTGCAACGCGACAAGGCACGAAAGCGTTGAAATCTGGAAATGCCGTGGGTCGCTGATAAATGTCTTAAAAATAGAGGACGCACTCATTAGAAGCCTCATAAAAATCTGCGTTCGAAATATGGGACGCCGCGAACAATCAAAACCTTGGAAAAAAATTTAAAAATTCAGCCGTAAAAAAATCAGTCGTCGGAACCGGCGCCACCGCGCCGCCCCTTGAGCGTGTTCACCGCCGCCTCGGCGCGGCCCAGCGCCTTATCCAGCGCCGCCATGGTTTTCGGCAGATCCGGGCTTTCATCCTCGGCCCACACACTGAGAACCTTGAGATAGATCCCACTCAGCCCGGCCACCTTTGCCGCGCCGCTTAAACCCGCCGTGTCCGCCCCGGCGGCTTCGAGCATCCAACTCATCGAACGGCAGATATGCGGCATGCAGATCACAGCCTGCTTCGGATCAAGCCGGAAGCTTCGCAAAACCGACTTCACCCCCTCGCGGTAGGCGTTCAGCGCCTCGAAACGGTCCATCAGCAGATCGAACAACCGCTCGCGCATACTGCTCCCGTCCTCGGAATCGACGGAAACACCCGCAAGAACCTTGCGGTCCATGATCCGCCCCAACGCCGCGATGATGTCCCCCCGGTCCTCGAAATGCGTCCGTATGTCCTCCAGAGAAACCCCGGAACGGGCCGAAATTTCGCGCAAAGTGACCTCTTCCCAAGGCTTCTCGGCGGCCAGTTCAAGCGCAGTTTCGACTACGACGAGGCGGATATCCGGCGTTCCGGCACTTTTTTTACGGGTTTTTGCGGCCACGGAATTGCCCTTTCCTGTGCTTTTCCTGTAGAGAGATAGGAAGATAAAACAATATTTTTCGAAAACGCACAAGGAACGGAAAAAACGATGTCTGAAGCAACTCTCGATCTGGTCGCCGTCGGCAACGCTCTGGTGGATGTTCTCTCCCGGGTGGACGACGCCTTTCTCGACGATCAATGCGCCAAATACGGCATGCAGCGCGACGCCATGACCCTGATCGACGAAAAACGCGCGGTCGAGCTTTACCTCCAGATGCCCGAGAAAATCGAAACCTCCGGCGGCTCGGCAGCCAACACGATGGCGGGCTTCGCCTCCTTCGGCGGCAAGGGCGCCTTCATCGGCAAGGTCGCCGACGACGCGTTGGGCAAGACGTTTAAAACAGATATGAAAAAAATCGGCGTTCACCACACCACCCAGCCCCTGATCGCCGGGCCGCCCACGGGCCGCTGCATGATCCTCGTCTCCCCCGACGGGCACCGCACGATGAACACCTTTCTGGGCGCCAGCGTTGAACTTAGCCCCACGGATATCGACCGAAACCTCATTACAAGCGCCAAGATCACCTACCTTGAGGGCTACCTGTTCGACCGTGAACTGGCCAAAAAGGCCTTCATAACCGCCGCTGAATACGCTCACGAGGCTGGGCACCGCGTGGCGCTTACCCTCTCCGACCCCTTCTGTGTCGATCGCCACCGCCACGACTTCCTGACCCTCGTGCAAAACCATGTGGACATCCTCTTCGCGAACGAGGAGGAGATCAAATCCCTCTACCTTCAGGACAACTTCGAGGACGCCAAAAGCGCCGTCGGCGACCATTGCGAGATCGCCGTCCTGACCCGCAGCGAAAAGGGCGCGGTCATCGTGTCCAAAGGCAAGGAATTCGCGATCCCCGCCGCCCCGGTCAAACAGGTCGTGGACACCACGGGCGCAGGCGACCAGTTCGCCGCCGGCTTCCTTTTCGGCTTCACGCACGGCCGCTCACTTGAGGAAAGCGCCAAGCTCGGCGCACTAGCCGCCGCGGAAGTGATCAGCCACATCGGTCCCCGCCCGCAAATCAGCCTGCGGAGCCTGATGGCCGCATGAGCATGACCGCCGGAAAGCCCGAACCCGATGACGAGCCGGAAAAAACCCCGGCCCATGAGGCCTACCGCTCCGATATCCCGGCGGAGGCAAAGGAAAACGTCGTCTCCTTCTACACCGAAGACGAAAACGCACGTCAGCAGGGCGGCAATATCCATTACGAACGCCGTGAATATATTCTGGACGGGGAGCTGGTGGGATACCGCCAGTTCGACCATGACGGCCGACTGATCATCGAAACCCCGATGAAGGACATGCGCAAGCACGGCACGGAATATACATGGTACTGGTACGCCCCCGACCGCCTCAGCCTTTCCGAACCTTACCAAAACGGCAAGGTCCACGGCACAGCAAAGCAATGGACCGTAGACGGCGACCTCATGGGCAGCTATACGCTCGAAGACGGCACGGGCCGAGATATATGGCGCAAGCAGGACGAGGAGGACGGCGTGGTTTATGTGGCCGAAATCCACTCTCTTTCACAGGGAAAACTCCACGGCTTTCAATGGTGGCTCAACAAGGATCAAAAGACGATTATCGGCGAACGCAGCTGGAAAGATGGATTTCTGCATGGAATCGAACGCCACTGGACCGAGGACGGCCATCTGGCCGAGGGTTACCCAAAATTCTACATAGACGACCGCGAAGTGCCCAAAAACCTCTATATGCAGGAACAGCGCACCGACCCCGACCTGCCACCCTACGATCCCCGCGAAGATGCTAACTTGCGAGACTTTCCCGAAGGGCTGTTACAGGACAAGCAACAGGACATATCTCAATCTTAACGACCGAGCGCCTCAAGCGCCCTGTCCCGGATGGCGTGCGCCTGATCCCACTCGGGGTTCAGTTCGATCGCGCGTGTGGCATGCTCTAGGGCACTTTCGACATTCACATTCATTTCCGCCGCGGCCATCATGGTCAGTGTGCCAAAATCTTCTTCAAGCTCAAGCGACCGCGCAAACTGCTTTATGGCCGACTCAAACCGGCCATTCTGAAAATAAAGATAACCCAATAATTTCCGCACGACCGCCTGCTTGGGATTAAGCCTTATGCTCTCAAGAAATAAGCGCTCCGACTCTTCAAATCTCTCAGGACTGGCATAAATAAAACTGGCCTTTGTGGCCCAGAGATACCAGTGCTCGCGATTTTCCATGATCGCGCGATCAATCATCTTCAAAGCCAGCGTAAGATTACCCTCTTGCTTGGCCTTGAGCGCAAGCTCAAGAAGCTCGACCGGCTTGGTATTATCATCAGCCATGTAGTAAAAATCCTTTCAGAAAGCAAAAAAAGACACCCTTGCGCCCCCCGCAAAGGCAATGATCGATCACATCAATGACCGCAAAAACTAAGCCACGCCATAAGAAGAAACGCTGGGCGAGGATCTCTGGAACTGACGTTCAAGGTTTACACCCGACTCCTGCTCCAGCGCAATACGTTGAAGCGCGAGATCGTTGTCGGCATGGCTGGCAAAAAACGCTGAGGCGCTAACGCCGCCAATTTTAATTGACGCCTGATCGCCATCGGCCAAAGCCACCACGGCGGCTCCGCCGCGAATAGAGCTGACATCCATATCCGCATGGGCGCTGGGCATAGAAACGGAAGCGCTGGCGACCTGAACCGGGGCGACCTGAACAGGAGCGGCCTCCTCGGGCGCAACCTCGGCGCTCGCCGTTTGCA
The DNA here is from genome assembly GCA_023384135.1 of Alphaproteobacteria bacterium. Classification (GTDB taxonomy): domain Bacteria; phylum Pseudomonadota; class Alphaproteobacteria; order Micavibrionales; family Micavibrionaceae; genus JAGNKE01. The sequence continues at coordinate 982,426 of JAHDXS010000001.1, forward strand.
CGGGCGCGGCATCCGGTCCCGCCGCGCGAAGCACGGGGGAAGACTCCTCAAGGGCGCCGTGACGATCATTCCCTTCGAAGCGGCGTTGCTGCTCAAGCTCGCGCTCCACCCGGCGATCGGTGATCTGGCGCTGCACTGCGCCGGAGAACGCCTCGATGGATTCTTTCACATGCGGGTTGGCATGGCCATCGAACGCGCCGTTGCCGATAAGGCGTTTAAGATGGCCGTTGAATTCCTCGGGCCGGTCATCAAGCATCCGCCCCGCATCGGCGGCGGAAATGCCCTGATCGGCGGCAACTTTGTTGATCATCTCCGCCCGGAACGTGCGCGAGGCGTCGATATGCGCCTGCGTCGCGGGTCCGGGCCTGTCGATCAAAATGGCCGTAGCATGTTCGGGATCGCCCGCAGCGCCAAGCGCCCGGAAATCGATCATGGCCTGCGCCATATCGTTCAGCCCGTTATTGCGCGCCCAGTTGATTGCGGCGCGGTCGGCCTCGACCTCGCGCCCCAGCACAGCCACCTCTATCTGACTGGCGGTCATCCCCGCCGTGTTCAACGGCGGCTGGTTACAGTGAACCCCCTCATGGATACCGATAATGCGGTCCCAATGATCGTCCCACCCGGGAATCTCCCTGATCCGGCTCAGATCCTGGGCTGACAGCAAGGGCATAAGCTCGTTCTTGTGATTCAGACGACTTCCGGGTTCGTTAACGATGCAAATGGGCGCGGGGGCAGCCGTTGATCCTGTCGGCGGCACGATTTCGCCGCGCACGGCAAACGGCCCAAGACTGAGGGATTGAGCAACCGCGGATCTCATATCCGAATCCGACATGCCCCTCGTCATTCCGGGCAGCTGCTCTTCGAGCATCTCGCGCATCTTCCTGGCATCATCCGCATGAACCGTACCGGTTCTGTCAAAATGCCCACGGTCGAATTTATCAGGATCGATGAACACAACCGGAACGCCCGAAGTCTCGCGGACGCCCTCTTTATAGTCGTCTACGAACAGACTTCTGAGATCGGACCAAAACCCTCTAGCCATGACGCTCCGCCTCGCCCCGCACGCTGATTATAATTCCGGACCGGCCGGAGGAGGTTCCGGATCGTCCTTCTTGATTTTGACTTCCGGCACGATCACCTGCGCGGGGATTCGAAGCCCCCCCGCCGCACCCGGCTCACGCGAAATCACGGTCCTGTCCGTGCCGGCCTGCGGCTCGACCTTCAGGGCCTCACTCGCATCTTTCGGTTTATCGTTAGGTTTCTTGCCCCTGGCATCGTCGGGCTTGACGGTGGGCGTCACCGTTTGCGCGGGAATAGCTAGACCGCCCTCGGCTCCCGGCGTACGCTCAATCGTGACGGAACGCCCGTCTTGTTGCTGGGTCACTGTAAGGGGCTGCCCGCCCTGCCCGTCCGCGCGGGTCTCGCCCTGCTGATCAGTCGCCGCACACCCCCCAAGGGCGATTAACGACGCCAACGCGGCGGCACTCATAAAATTTGTCTTTTTGCTCATGGCAAAACCCGTCTGTATTTTATGCCCCTATTATAGGCCGATAAGCATGGTTTAAGCAAAAAAATAAAGAGGCGATTCCCGGCCAGAAATACAAAAACCGCGATCCGCAAAGCACAAAAAAAGAGACCCCGGCGTAGAACACTGGGGCCTTTGAGGTTGGGGTGATAAGCTAACGAAACTACCAGATAATTTCGTTAGCAGCGGGTTGACTTTATCTACCGTATCCGGATCCTCTTTGTCCATTGTTATTTTTATGGACCCGAACTGTAATTCTTTGTTTTTTGCGCATAGACGCGACTTGCACATACAGGGCAACAGATGCAGCCAAGATAGCAGTCGCGATGAACATTTAAAACCCTTTCGACTCGGCCCCTTTAGCAGGAGCGCTTGTTCTTGTCTTTACTAAACACAGTGTAACAGCATCGCTTCCAACCTGTCAAAATTTTAAATTATTTTTAGAAAACATTTTTGGCTTGACACAAAGCCTCAAAAACAACGGCAGAATCAGCCTCTTACGACCCGCAAGCCGCATAGAACGCCACCGCCGCCGCGTTGGAAACATTAAGGCTTTGGATCGGTCCGGGCGCCGGAAGACGGGCCAGAACGTCGCAATTTTCCCGAATCAGGCGGCGAATCCCTTCCCCTTCCGACCCCAGAACCAGAACGATTCTCGCGGAATCGCCCGTATGGGGGGCCAAAGCCTCGCCCACCGTGCGCTCCCCGCGCTCGTCCAGCCCGATGACGAAGAACCCGGCCTCCTTAAGCTCGTCCAGCGCACGGGTAAGGTTCGTGGCGTCCACAAGCGGCACATGCTCCGCCGCGCCGCTGGCCGTCTTGGCCGCCACGCCGTCCAACTCCGCCCCGTGCTTTTTCTGCTGAATCACGCCGTGCAGCCCGAAAACGCAGGCGCTGCGCAAAATCGCGCCCAGATTATGCGGGTCCGTCACCTGGTCCAGCATGGCCAGAACCGTCCGCCCCCGCCCCTGCGCGGCGATGATGAGGTCCGTAAGGTCCCGCTCGGGCAGAGGCTGGGCGCAAAGCGCCACGCCCTGATGCACCGCCCCGGGGGACAGCAGCCTCTCCAGGCGGGCCTTGTCGATGATCTCCGGCCCCGGGCGACGCAGACCAAGGCTCCGCCCCTCCTGCACCGTCTCCTCGAAGCCCTTCACGGCCTGTTCGGTCAGGTAAAGCGCCTCGATCACCCGCTCGGGGTTCAGCCACGCCGCCCGCGCGGCGTGAAAACCGTAAAGCGTAGGCCGCTTATAGGCCTTCTGCGGCCCCGGCTCGTGCGCCTGATCGGGCTTGCGGGCGGGTTTGTGCGGGCCCTTTTTATGGCCCTTATGCAGGCGGTGTTTCATGCGCTTGACCCCAATTCTTTTTGCCTTGAGACATTTGCACACTTGACATCAAATGCAAAATCTCTTTTCTTCAGGGACGCTAATTTTACGGGCGGGCTCTGGCCCCGGTCGTTTCAAGAGTGGAAGGGTGGCCGAGTGGCTAAAGGCAGCAGACTGTAAATCTGCCCTCTCCGGAGTACGTAGGTTCGAATCCTACCCCTTCCACCATTTTGAAAACCTGATATTCTCCCAAAACAACTCACGATTAGTACTCATGATCAACCTAAGTTTGGTTAAATTATGCATTTCAAAAGTATAAAAATTGCAGAGTGGCAACAATTTCAAAACGTAGATATTAGCTTCGAGAATCAAGTCACTATTCTCACAGGCGCTAATGGAAGTGGAAAAACGTCTATTCTGAATATTTTAGCAAGACACTCCGGGTGGGAGCATCCTTCTTTCTCTACGCCTAAAAAAGAGGAGAAAACAGGTCTGATAAGCTATCCAACTAGATTTTTTGATGGAGAAGACAAAAGCGATACCCTTAACATAGGAGAACTAATATATAGCAACGAACAAGTTACAGAACTTCGGATTAATGAAAGTAATAGCGCTCAGTATCACTTGCGGATATACCCTGAAGCGCAGCGGGTACGCTGTTTATATATTCCCTCTCACCGCTCTGTGCCTCGACACGAACGAGTTACAGATATTTCAACGTCTAAAAAAACCAAAGAACGGGCTTTCCAAGAAGTAAACTCTAGCATCAAAGACCGATATTTTGCATCAAACCGCAATCCATCAAGCACATTTTACATGAAAGCTGCTCTTATAGGGTGGGCCACACAAGGTTACGGAGTTCGCGCACCTGACGGAACTGTCATTATGCCGGATGATAGAGAGCAGGCTAGCTATTTTGAAGGCTTCCCTGCGGCTCTCAAAAAAATTCTACCAAGATCTTTGGGATTTGAAAAAATAGAAATTAGAAATTTTGAGGTCGTTTTTATCTGCAACGAAGGTAAAGATGAATTTTTGCTGGAAACTGTATCAGGCGGTATCGCCTCCTTAATTGATATGGCATGGCAAATTTACATGTATCAGACTGAAGATAAGGAGCATTTTACTGTAATTATTGATGAAGTAGAAAACCATCTGCACCCCACTATGCAACGCCAGATTCTAGCAGATTTAACCAAAGCATTTCCAAATGTCCGGTTTATAGTATCGACGCATAGCCCGCTGATAGTGGGGTCGGTACGAGACGCACAAGTTTACGTTTTAAAATATAACGGCAGAAATAAAGTGGTCAGTTTGAGGCTTGATTTTCAAAACAAAGCTAAAACAGCAGCAGAAGTGCTTGATGAAGTGCTCGGCGTATCAGTGACTATGCCTATTTGGGCCGAAAATAAATTAAACGATATTGTTAGCAACTACTCCCAGAAACAAATGACCCAAGATGATTTCAACGCCATGCGAAGAGAATTGAGTGATATTGGTCTGCAAAGACTGGTGCCAACCGCGATTACAAAAGTTTTGGAGGAAAAGAATGATCAGGATTGAGCGGCCTGCATGTCCAAACCCCACAGCTCTAACTACGAACTATAAGCATCCGCAGAATAAAGAGGCTTTGAAAAAGGCTTCTTATAACAAATGCATGTATTGCGAGAGCCATGTGTCGCAGATAGCTTTTGGCGATGTCGAGCATATAAAACCAAAGGATAAATTTCCGGCACTTGAATTTTCTTGGGAAAACCACGGCTACGCTTGTTCAAAGTGCAATAACGAAAAAAGAAACAAATTTTTCGATCAGACACCATTTATTGATCCTTATTCAGAAAATCCCAGAGAGCACATATATGCATTCGGAGCAATGTTGCGACCTAAGCAAGGCAGCGAGCGCGGAGAAATCACAATTAACGAGATCGGGTTGAACCGAGCCGATCTTCTCGAAAAGCGAGATAAACGCATTAATGAATTAGAAACAGCCATAAAGGCATGCTACCGCACTCAAAATGAACACTTGCGTGAATGTGCTATGTCAGCTTTGATAACTGAAATCACGGAAGATAAGGAATATTCAATGGTTGTGCAGGCTTTATACGAGGCTCACGAAACAGAATAAAAAAACGCAGGCTCTCTCAAGCCTGCGCTCTGAATTCTTTATATCGCGTTCGGGCGATTATGCGGCCATTCTCTGCTGGCCGCCCTGCGGGCCCTTATTGCGGAAACGGCGTTTGTTGGGTCTGCGCTTCTTGTTGAAAGGCTGGTCGCCCTTCTTCCCGTCCGCGCTGCCCTTGCCATCGCCGCCTTTGGCCGCGCCGGGGTTCAGCAGACGCTCGATCGCGCGCCACTTCTGGCCGTCCTGCGGCGAGATGAAGCACACGGCCGAACCTTCGGCCCCCGCGCGCGCCGTACGGCCCATGCGGTGAATGTAGTCTTCCGCCACCTGCGGCAGGTCATAGTTGATGACATGCTCGATATGCGGAACGTCAAGGCCGCGCGCGGCGATGTCGGTCGCCACGAGAACCCGGAAACTCTTCCTGCGGAAATTCTGCATCACCTGCGTACGCTTGCTTTGGCGCAAATCGCCGTGCAGGGCTTCGGACTCAAACCCGTCGCGGCGCAGATTTTTGGCAATCCGGTCAGCGCCGTGCTTGGTCTTCGAAAACACGATGACCGAACCGGTGCGCTCATGAAGCTGGGAAACCAGCTCGCCGTATTTCTGCTCCTGATCGATACGAACGATCTGTTGCTTGATGTTGATCGCCACGACATTCGTTGCGCCGACCGACACCCGCTCGGGGTTCGTGAGATATTTGCTCGAAAGCTGGATAATGCCCTGCGGCAGCGTCGCCGAGAACATCAAGGTTTGCCGTTTAGCAGGCAGGTACTTGAGGATCTTGTCGAGCTGCACGCCAAAGCCCATATCGAGCATCCGGTCAGTCTCGTCCAGAACCAAAAACGCCGTATCATGCAGGTTCAGCGAACCGCGACCCAAATGATCGTTGATCCGGCCCGGCGTACCCACGATGATGCGGGGCTTTGCGCGAAGTTGGCTCATCTGCTTACCCATCGACTCTCCGCCGATGATAAAGGCGGTCTTGATCGGGCTTTGATGCCCCAGCAATTGGTGGATAACGTCAAGCACCTGCTTGGCGAGTTCGCGCGTCGGTGTCAAAACCATCGCCGAACCGCGCGGAGAACGCAGCAGCGCCTCAACCAGCGGAATGGCAAACGCAGCCGTCTTACCCGTCCCCGTTTGTGCGGAGCCGAGAATATCCCGGCCTTGCATGGCCAAGGGTATCGCCTGTTGTTGAACAGGCGTGGGCACAGTATAGCCCATCTTCTTAAGGGATCTATTCAGATCTTGTGAGAGGCCGAAGCCTTCAAAATTATTCATAACTTGTCTTTCTTGTATTATTTCGTTGTTTTTGTTTTATCCTGCGCGTCCACAGCATAATCGCCACTGAACATGCGTAGGATTTGGCGGCTCTTTTCTGTCTCCGAAGCCCTAACCTGCGCCGTTTCGCTAAGATCCGAAACGCGCTTGTCATGAGTGTCGGAAAGGGCTTGGTCGGCCACCCTTCTTGCATCTGTCGTTATTTTCTGGCGGATGAGGGCGAATTCAATCGCATCCACCAGCCTTGCAAACTGGCCGCGGATAATCGTATCCGCAGCCCCTTGCTCCATCACAAAAGTGGAGAGACCGTGCTGGTCTTCCGCATTGGTCAGGACAATAATCGGAATTTCAAAAACCATGCCTTCAAGGCTTTTAAAAACCTCTTTCGAGGAAGGCAGGTCGTCTGTATCCGGCTTCAGGATAACAAGATCGGCCTTATGTATGACCGATCTTGCTTCCTTAACATCGACGCAATGACAAATGGTCCACGGAACGCGCATATCGCTCTCAAGCCACGTCTGGATTTCGGCAATTTCTGAAACGTCATTGTCGATAATCACGATGTGAATCTTGAGTTGTTCCGCTCCCATCAGTCCCGCAATCTATGCAGCATCCCGCAGGTTTGCTGCGCTGCTCTTGCGGCTTTTCGGGTCGTTCTGAATGTCGAAGCTGACCTTCTGACCTTCGTTAAGGGTGCGCATACCGGCTTTTACAACCGCGCTCTTGTGAACGAACACATCGGGTCCGCCGTTGTCGGGCTGGATGAAACCAAAGCCTTTTTGCTCGTTAAACCATTTTACAGTTCCAGTGGTGGTCGTCGTCATATTTTTTCCTAACGTTCAAATATGTATTGTGCGCCCTGCAACAACGCAGGAGCGCTTTCTTAAGCCTGATAGAAGGCACCAACCTATAATGTTTTGAACTTTTCGGAAAATGAAGGTGAGGTTTTAACGTTCACGTATCGTTGCTAAGCACTGATACTTTATTTTCTTGTAAGCTCGTTTCTCATAGTAAGCGTTCGTCAAACTGTGCGGGATTAATGACAGGTTCCGCCACCCTTGTCAAATTTTTGTTTGCCGAATTCCTGATTTTTCGCGGTTTTCAGCCGATCGCACACTCAAAAAAGGTGAAATCCGCCTCAGGAAATCGCTCAAAAACCTTAAAAATCAACCAAAAATGTTTGACGCGGAAAGGCGTATTACGCTAACAAATCTATGGCTTCTTGATCGAAGCTGCGGAATTTGAAGGATCAGCTTGCACCGCATAAACAAAGCTAAAGCGCCACGGTACGGCTCAATCCGCCTGTGGTATCCGAATTTTGGAAACCCGGCGGGAAAATCTCAGATTTCCCTCCGAATTGTGAAAACAGCAAGGCTCAGGCGCTAAAACCGCCTATGGAGAGGATATCGTGGCTCATTTGATCAAAACCCATTCCCGGAACGTATTCGGCCCAGACCACATCTATGTCACCCGCCACGGCCAATCGCAGGGCCAGCTCGATATCGACCAGTACCGCATCTGCGGCGATGATAACATTCCGCTGACCGATCTGGGGCACGTGCAGGCCGTCCACGCGGGCGAGCTTTTGAGATCCTTCAATATCCATGTTGCGGCCCTATATCACAGCACCTCGCTGCGTGCGCTCCAGACCGGTGAAGGCATCCTGCTCGCCCTGCCCTACACGCCGGATGTCGTGCCCGACAGGCGCATCGACAAGCAAAAATTCGGTCAGTTCGACGGCCTGTTCAGCGACGCCGAGAGACAGCACGCCTGCCCCGAAGCATATGAGCGCTATCAGGAAGATCTTAAGCTCAACGGTCCTCTGGTCGCCCGCCCGCCGGGCGGAGAGAGTATTCTGGACGTCATCGACCGCGTCGGCCGCTTCCTGCGGGAGGCGGGCCAGGACGGCCAGCCTCGCATCGCCGTGACGCACGGCCTGGGCGTCCTCTCGATCGAGGCGATCCTCATGGGCCGTTCCGACGACTGGCTGCTCGCGCATCAGGACACGGCGGGCAACACCGAGCTTGTTCATTTCTACAAGGGCGACGGGGGCCGCTACCACAAGGAAATCCTTGACGACGCCCCCGCGCCGACGCTCGAACTGGCCGCGAACGGCATCGGCTGAAACACGGTCGATAAAATAATAAGCCCGCGGCGACGATGTGCGCCGCAGGCCCGAATAGATAAAACTTAAGCCTTTTCAGCCTTCGCCCGCGCAATCGCCTCAAGGATCATGGCCTTGGCCTTCTCCGGCCCGGCCCACTGGATGTTTTTCACCCACTTGCCCTTTTCGAGATCTTTGTAATGCTCGAAGAAATGCGCGATCTGCTCCGTCAAAATCTCCGGCAAATCTTCGTAAGATTGCACCTTGGAATAAAACGGGTGCAGCTTGTCCACCGGCACGGCCAGAATCTTCTCGTCCAGCCCCTTCTCATCTTCCATCAGCAGCACGCCGATGGGGCGCGAGCGGATCACCGCGCCGGGAATGACCGGGGACTGCCCCACCACCATCACGTCGCACGGGTCGCCATCTTCCGAAAGCGTGTGCGGGATGAACCCGTAATTTCCCGGATAGATCATGGACGTGTGCAGGAAGCGGTCGACGAACATCGCGCCCGACTCCTTGTTCATCTCGTATTTGACCGGATGCCCGCCCTGCGGGATCTCGATAAGAACGTAAATATCGTCCGGCGGGTTCACCCCGATGCTGATTTTAGAGATATCCATGTAAATGTTCCTTTCCGTAGTGCATGCAGCAAATTAACAGAGACGGTTTGTTAGACATTCTGTTGTCCTTGTAAACATAAAAAGCTTTCTTACCTCAAATCAGTCATTTGCTGATGTGGGGCCTTGAAGCCATAATTGCGTCGTCAATCTTTTTTATTCAGATCAAAACAGGCTGATGGAGGAGAACTAGGGCCGATCGGTCTGTCTTGAGCAGATACATGTTGGGAGGGATCAAGGTATTGAGAATAATCACTTTCCAGCCCCAGGCGCATAAACGCTGCGTAATGCGCATCTCGAAGCGCTTCTCTCTGGGCAACCTTGTATCGCTTCACCCTCTTGAGCGCCCTTATTAAAAGTACTCTCGCACGCTTACCTTCTGTGATTCCCGGCCCTGCCCGACAAATCGCATAGTAAAGCGCCGTAGGTGTTTTCCAAGGTTCGATCCGTCCAAGACTTTTCTCTAGCATATCGAGTAATGTCTCATAGGCGGGCTCTCCAAGATCGCCAAACCTGACGAGCATATGAAAATCTTCGCGCATCATTTTCTCATACCCATAATACCTATTCTCAAAATCAGAACCTTCTTGGGCAAAATAGTCCACAAGCTTACCAGACAAACCCTTATAATCTTGATCAGAAAGCCCGACGATAAAGGGGGTTAAAGCCCTTCTGAGTTTCCTGTTCTTTGCCTCACAAGTTAAGGAGTATTCTCTCGTTGCGCGAATATAAGCATCGAGAATTTTTTCCTTGTTCGATGACACATAATTTCGGTCAGCCAACACCATGGGAAAGACCTTATCGGGAATCTGTGCATTACAAGGATTGGCTATGATCCTCTCAAACCGTCTTCTGGGATCGTTATAATCATCAACGATCCGTCTAATTTCAACTTTAGCGGCCTTACGGTTCAAAACCGCCTTTTTATCCTGAGGGATTAACCCCAAGGTTTCCGCGAGCTTGTCGACATGCCCGTACCCTATAGGCTTGGGCGCATACCTATGAAACGCAGCATGACATTTCCACTCAGCGGACGAAGATATAAGCGAACAGCCTAAAATAGGGACAGGAAACCATGGATACATAATTGCGTAACCTGCGGAAATTTCCGTCACCCGCCCATCGGGAGTAGTAACAATTATAGGTCTTTCGTCAATCAGACGGACATCTGCGGGCTTTCTGCGTGTTTTATCCTGCTCAATAAGAACAATTTCCTTTTCAAGAGGCTCTGAATGAAGAGGTATGCCATAAATACATTTATCCTCAATGGGTTTATACCCGCCCTTTCCATCACTGATATTGATCCGCATGAAAAAAGTGCCTTTACTATAACCATAATCGCGCATAGCCTCGCATTGCTCACGATCTCCAAGGCGAACAAGAGTTTCTCTTGGAATTGTCTTCTGATAATCTTCCATCCCGCTGTGCGAAGGATGCGAAGATAAAACCTCCTCCAGACCATACTTGACAAGAAAACTCTCGGCGAAAACCTTAGGCACACTCAAAATCTGCTTGTCGGGATCAAACTGAATAGCGACCCGGGGGATATCATAATCAGCCTGATAAATTTTAAAATTGTGTGTAGCTACAAAAAGAAAATACCCTCCGAAATAGAGCACCGGAAACACAAGGGTCCATCGAGGCGATATTTTCCACCAAACCGCCTCTGCGATCATGAATAAAAATCCGGCATTGATCGTAATAATCGACCAAAACATAGCCAGAAAAAGCATCATAAAAATGCCAGTCAGCGGAAAAACCTGAAGCGCAAACACAAGCGCCGTAACAACAAAACAAAATATAGACGGTTTGAACATGATGAGCCCTCTCTGCACAAATTAACAAATATGTTTGCAGACAACAAAGGGCAAAGCGCACCCTAAGACTAAGCGTGAGCAATTAAAAAAGGCTGAAAAAGGGAAAATGGCTCCTCGAGCAGGATTCGAACCTGCGACCAAGTGATTAACAGTCACCTGCTCTACCGCTGAGCTATCGAGGAACAGATCAGGGTGCTTTTATGCCCCCGCGCCCGCGCCTTGTCAAGCATTGCAAACGCCCGCAACCCCAAAAAAACAGGGCAAAACCCCCGAAACCGGCAAGGAAAAGCGCCACATAGCGGCGCGATCACCCCCTCACCAGCGGCAAACCCGCCCGATCCGCATATACTCCTCGGGCGTATCCACCCGGCTCTGCTGAGAATTGATCTGCCGCTCCGTCTCCTTGATCGTGCGGTTCATCGCCGCCCCGAGATAATCGTTCAGAACGCGCTTCTTGACTTCGGAATCCGAGAAATCGTAAGGGCCCCAGCCCTGCTGCCGCGCAAACTCCGCAAGCCCCTCCTTCGCCGCCGCCTCGAATTTGGGAATGTTTTTCTGCACAACGTCGCGGTTGATCGTGACATGCCGCATCTCATGATCCATCAGCGTCTTGAACTGGCATCGGCTGCGCGTGCTGCTTTTTCCCAGAAAGATCGTCTGGTTGAGCGCCAGCTTGACCTCAACCTTCTGCGGTACAAGGCACATCTGCCCGGAAAAGCTCTTGAGCTTCTCGACGAACTGCAACCCGAACTGCACCTGCATGGCGAACTCGGTCACCCCCAGCGCCTGCATGTACCCGCCTGCCCGCAAATTTTCATGAGCGTTACGGAATTTTTGGGTGATCTGGGCATAAGACAGTTCGGTATTGAGGTCCGGATCGGGCATCGAAACCTGCACAAAGACCGGAACGTCCTGCGCTGCCGCATCGCAATCCATGACGCTCATAGCCTGATAACGGTATAGATAAACCACCGCCAGCACGAACAGAACGAAATTGAGGATCCTGTTAAACATCCCTTCTCCGGAAACGAAACCGCAAGCTTGCGTTATAAATTCGCACGGCCCGGGCTCCGGGAAAAGCGATTAATGCCAAATGCATCAGAAACATAAATATTTTTCATAAAAATTCAAAAGAAAGCCGTCCATGTCAGAAACTAGAGTTATAACCAACTGTTTTAAAACAGATTATTCTGGTATTATAGATAAAATTTTACGGTTTTTTTATGCAATCCTTAGTTATCCTTAAGGTTTACTATATTAATATATCAGGAGGAGAATGCGCCTCTTCGGAAGTGCTAAAAAAACGATATTACGCTAATTTTTTAAACGATTAAGCCAAGAACAAACCTTACGCGCTGACAAGGATATCAAGGGGCAACACATGGCCTACAAGGTAATCGACGATTTCTCCGGCTCGCCCGAACAGCAAGGCCTTCAGCCCTTGAGGTTGCAGATCAACGGACCCTCCCTCGACCTGCCCGACGCCTCCTTCGTGCGCGACGCCGATCTCTCCCGCGACGGCCAGAATCTTGTGATCGAAGGCCCGCACGGCACGATCGTCGTTGAATCCTACTTCGCGCAGGCCGAGCCGCCGATACTGACCGCCCCGGACGGCAGCGCCCTCACCCCCGCCCTTGTGGAATCCTTCCTGAAGAACACCGCGCAATACGCCGAAACCTCCACGGCCAGCGTCACGGATGTCAGCCCCGTGGGCGCGGTGAAGGAAATCAGCGGCGAGGCCACCGTCACCCGCGCGAACGGCAAGGTCGAGACGCTCGGCGTCGGCAGCCCGATCTATCAGGGTGACATCATCGAGACCAGCGAAGACGGCGCGGTCAACATCATCTTCATCGACGAAAGCACCTTCGCCGTCTCCAACGACGCGCGCATGGCCATTGACCAGTATGTTTTCGACCCCGCGACCAGCGGCGGCAAAACCAACTTCTCCGTCCTCAAGGGCGTGTTCGTCTTCACCTCCGGCCTGATCGGGCGCGAAGACCCCGACGATGTGGAAATTCAGACGCCTGCGGGCTCCATCGGGATTCGCGGAACCATCATCGCGGGCAATGTGGACACCGGCGAGATCACGGTGATCGAGGGCGCGATCGTCCTGACCGACAACAACGGCAATACCGTCACCCTCTCAAACGAATTCGAAACCGCCATCTTCCAGACCGAAGAGGGCAAGATCGAACTGGTCGGCCAGCTCTCCGCAAAGGACGTCGCCGATCGTTACGCCACCATCGCCAACGTCACCACAGGCCTCTTCTCCACCATCCAGGAAAACGCCACCGACAAGAACGGCGAGCAGAAACAAGACGAGAAGACCGACAAGGAATCCTTCCTCGACGACATGGACCTGTTCAGCGACGATATCGTTCCGGCGACGACAGGAAGCCAGTCGCTCGCCGTCCAACTAGTCGAGCAAAGCTTCGAAGAACGCTCCGTCTCCTCCGGCACGCAGGGCTTCCTGCCCCCGGTATCGGCGGACCTCGCTCCCGTGACGCCGCCCATCGCGGTTCTGGTCGAAAGACTGGCCTTTGCGGAAAATGACAACTCCGGCGTGGCCGTGGCCCGCCTGACCGCGCAATTCGTGAACTTCGCCAACATCAATCTCGTAGGCCTCTCCAACAACTTCTTCGACATTGTACGCGAAAGCGACACGACCTTCCTCGTCTACCTGCGAAGCGGCGTGTCGATGGATTACGAGAACCCATTCAACTTGCTGTACGCGGCCTCCGACCTTCAAGGCAACGTTATCGCCGACGCTACGAACCTGAGCGTCACGAACGTCAACGAGGGCGTGATCCTGACCAACGCCGAGCCAAACACGGTCGGAGCCAGCAACTACTTCGCCGCCTCCAACAGCAACCTCTGGTCCTATGATTTCAGCAACGCCTTTAGCGACCAGGAAGGCGAGATTGCCTCCTATACGGTTCTGAACCCGCCGATCAGCATCGGCATCGCCGACTTCGATTTCGACAACGCCACCGGCGTGATGGATATTCTCTTCAACGGCCTCGTGGACGGCAGCAACCACACCTTCACCGTGGAGGCCCGCGATTCCTCCAACGCGATCATCGGCACCGTCACCATTAACTTCGATACCATTACACAAGACAATTTCAGCGGGATCATGGTCTCCGACAACGAGGTGTTCAGTTCGTCCGGCAACGTCGCCGATACGGTTCTCATCTCCTCGAACGGCAACACGGCCTTTACGGATGCCGGAGCCGACAGCATCTCGATCGCAGGAAACAACAACCGCGTCATGGCCGGCGATGGTAACGACACGGTGACCCTGACCTCGGGCACGGTGAACTTCATCCACGGCGGCGCGGGCGCCGACAGCCTCATCCTCGGCCTGATGCACGACATCAAGGCCTACGGCGGCGAGGGCAGCGACGTATTCCGCCTCACGACCTCGGCGGCGGTGAACGACCTGCAAACCTATACCACCGGGCTTCTGATCGATGGCGGCAACGACAGCCTGTCCGCTTCCAACGCCGGAGACGTTCTGCGCCTTGATGCGGCGGCAGGCGACATCGACTTTGCCCTGATCGACAACGCGATCATCAAGAACATCGAGACCCTCCACACCGACAACGGCGCCGCGACCGTGATCGACCTCGATTACCAGAGCGTTCTGGGCATGACCGACATGGATCGCACGCTCTATATCAACATGGACGGCAACGACTCCCTGCACTTCAACAACACGTCGGGCAACACCTTCTATCGCACCGGAACCGCGACCAACAGCGGCGAGACCTATGACGTCTACACCGACGGGGTCATCACCCTCATGGTCGATACGGAAAACGCCACCGTCACCGGCCTGTAATCATAGCCCCTGCCCAATCCCCTGAAACGCCCGGCATCCGGGCGCTAACCCCTTATTCCCCTTGACAACATGAGGTTTTGCCCAGCAAAGTTCTCACCTTGTCATATTATAAGGAAAAGGATGTTCGGGATGGATCTGCCTGAATTTGATATGCCCATGATCTGGAGCGCCTTGGGCGGCGTTCTCGCGCTGATCGTCGTACTGGCCTTCCTGCTCCGGCGCGTCGTGCCGACCAACGAGGTGCATATCGTCCAGTCCCGCAAATCCACAAAATCTTATGGAAAAGATACCGACAACGGCAACACCTATTACGAATGGCCGTCATGGCTCCCCCTGCTCGGGATCACCAAAATCGTCATGCCCGTATCGGTCTTCGACATCCAACTCGTGGCCTATGAGGCTTATGACGTAGGCCGCGTGCCGTTCGTCGTCGATATCGTGGCGTTCTTCCGCATCGCCGACAGCAACCTCGCCGCGCAAAGGGTCGCCAGCTTCACGGAACTGGAAAACCAGCTCCGCGCGATTGTTCAGGGCGCGGTACGGACGATTCTGGCCTCGCACGATATCGATAAAATTATGCTCGAACGCAGCGTCTACGGCGAGCAATTCACAGAGGCCGTAAACGACCAGCTCAAAAGCTGGGGCGTTGTTCCCGTCAAGAATATCGAATTGATGGATATCCGCGACGCCTCGGAAAACCGCGTGATTCACAACATCATGGAGAAAAAGAAATCCCTGATCGAGATGCAGAGCCGCACTGAGGTGGCCGACAACATCAAGAACGCCGAAGTCGCGGAGATCGAGGCCCGCCGCGCCCGCGACATCAAGGATCAAGAGGCCCAGCAGGCCGTGGGCGAGCGCACCGCCGAAAAGCATAAGGTCGTAGGCATCGCCAACGAAAAGGCCTCGCAGGACATCAAGGATCAGCAGCGCGTGACCAAGGAAAAGGAAATGGCGGTCGTTCAGGTCAACGACGTTAAGCGTGCCGAAATCACCCGCGACATGAACGTGGTGAAGGCCGACGAGGATAAAAAATCCATGATCCTGCGCGCCGAAGGCCAACTGGAGGCTAAAAGGCGCGAAGCCGAGGGGATTACGATTGAGGGCGGCGCCCGCGCCGACGCCGAAAAGGCCATGCAGCTCGCCCCCGTTCAGGCCCAGATCGAACTCGCCAAGGAAATCGGCAGCAATCAGGGCTATCAAAGCTACCTGATCTCCATCCGCCAGATCGAGGCGACGCAGGCCGTCGGCATCGAACAGGCGCAGGCTCTTAAATCCGCCGACCTCAAGGTCATCGCGAACGCGGGCGACCCCGTAAGCGGCGTGAATAAAATGATGGACGTGTTTTCATCCAGAGGCGGCACCGAACTGGCCGCGATGGTCGAGGCCTTCGCCCAGTCCGAGCAGGGACAGGCAATCCTGAATAAATTCGGCGTAACCGCACCCGCCCCGGCGACCAAGGCAAAGGCCGAAAAGCCGCCCGCGCCGCCTACGAAGCCCACGAAGGGGTTTGATGGTTAGGGTCAAAAGCTATTGTTATTTAATTGCTTGAAGTGTCGGAATGTGACGCGGTCGGCGGCGCGGATCTGAGGGGTGGCATATTGTAAGAACACGCTTTCTTATCCGATACCCAGCATAAGTTTAGGTTCTATTCCTTGTTTTGGTTCTCCCACACATATTGCCTCCATGGCCATTTTTTTCTTCCGCCTTTGGAGAACAGGGCTATCTCTACATTTTCTCCAGAAACGCGCAGCTTTTCAGCAAGTTGGTCTATGAATTCACAAAAATTTTTATAATTATCGACCGTATTACTTTTATTAACATACCCATACGTTAGGTGAACAATCTCCTCTCCTTTGAGAAGATTTACTGACTTAGAAGTCCACTGATCCATGATGTAACCCTTATGAGTCGGGTCGCAAAAAAAGATCAGCTTTGTGAAATAAGCAGCACCCATCCCTAAATTTTGTGGCTTTTTCCAAATGCTGTCAAAGCGCTCATAAGCTTCGTAATGTGAAATAGAACCCATACGCATATCACGAATAATGGGTTCTATTTCATTGAATCGATTAAAGAGCGTTATGCCATGTTTCCTGTTTTGCCCACCCCAAGCCATTACTGCCGCAACGCATTCAATATGAGAGGTGCCGCTATCCTTACGACACAGATTTTTTAATTTAGTACGTGTCTGCTTCTCATTTGGAAAATTGGCTTTAAAGTGTTGTTGTTCTAACCCGGAAGCTACATATTCCCACCATTCTTTGACATTAAAACCGATCGGTTTTTCTTCTGAAATTGCGCCTGCTAAATATTGAGAAAATTTATCGTAGTGTAGATTAGACATACCAACAAAAGACCTCGCGCTATTTAAACCATTAAACTGTTATGGTATGTAAAAAAAAGCAGATGCAAGCCTGAAACCGCTACAACCTCTGCCCCCCTAAAACCCCATCGCGTAAAAATAATAGACATAAAACGCCGCCCAGCAAACCCCGTTGATCCGCAACAGCGTGCGGGTGGAAAACCGCCCGCGCAGAACCCGGCCGATCGTGTAAACCATCCCAGTCACAAGGATAAACCGCAACGCACGTACACCCGCGCTGATCCCCGCGAAATCGAGCGGCGGCACACCCAGATGCCCCGCCCACACCGCATAAATCTTGTAGGGAACGCCCGAAACCCCGCCATTCATCATGGAAAGCCACACCGGCCCCGCCTGCATCGCCCCGCCGACCGTCTCGATCAAACCCGGCCCGATCGCCGGAATGGCGTCCAGAAACACCTGCGCCTGCGCAAAACCGTAAGCGCCGAACACGTACATCAGAAGCCCGCCCGCAACCGCCCCCGCCGTGGCCAGCGCGATATGAACGGCAATCCCCTTGCGCCTCTTGAGCACAAGAAAACTCAGCCACACATCCGGCACGAAAAAAAAGAACGTCGCCTCGGCAAAACCCCAGAGGAAACTGACCAGACGCGCACCCGGAAAACGAAAATGCATCACGCCAGCCTCACCGAAACCCTAAAGGACTATCGCAAAAATCCCGATCTGGAATATGAAAATGAATCATTCCAGCGTTTTAACCATACGTTCAAATAACCAAACTACGAACAATGAAATTTTGAGTCGGAGATTCAAAAACGCAAACTGAATCATCGCTCCCTACACGCCGACCAGGCTCCGCGCGACCGCCCACTGCCACCCCTCGTAAAGACGCTGCGCCTCCTGCGCACTCATTCGGGGTTCATGGATATGCGCCGCCACGCGCCGCGCGGCCGTCTCTTCGAGATTTTTAAACACCCCGGCGCCGACACCGGCCAGACACGCCGCCCCCCACGCCGTGCATTCGCGCACCTTGGGCACGTCGAGTGGCTTTTGCATAAGATCGGCGATCATTTGCCGCACCAGCGCATTCCCGACCAGCCCGCCATCGGCCCGGATGACCGGCGCAGCAAAGCCGCAATCCGCCTCCATCGCGCTCAGAAGATCGCGCGTCTGATACCCCTGCGCCTCCAGCGCCGCTCTCGCGATATGCGCCTTCCGTGTGTCGCGGGCGAGGCCGGAGATCACGCCCCGCGCCCCAGGCTGCCAGTGCGGTGCCCCCAGCCCGGTGAAGGCGGGCACGAAATAGACCCCGCCCGCATCGGGAACCGACGCCGCCAGCGCCTCGCTCTCCGCCGCATTCTGGAAAAAGCCAAGATTGTCGCGCAGAAACTGCACCGCCGTCCCCGCGTTAAAAATCGAGCCTTCGAGAGCATAAGTCGTCACACCCCCGACCTGATACGCCACAGTCGTCAGCATCCGGTTGGTCGATAAACGCGCCTCTGCCCCGGTATTCATCAGCACGAAACACCCCGTGCCATAGGTCGCCTTGACCATTCCGGGGGATAAACACCCCTGCCCGATCAGGGCCGCTTGCTGATCACCCGCTACGCCATATATTGGACATTCTTGGCCAAGTGTACGCGCCTCTATTTGGCCAAAATCAGAAATATTGTCCAATATAGTCGGCATTATTAAAGGGGGAACGCCAAACATGTCCAATAAGTCGTTGTCCCATTTTTTATCCTGTATGTTATACAGCATGGTGCGTGAGGCATTGGTGGCATCGGTGGCATGTACGCGCCCACCCGTCAAATGCCAGAGAAGGAAGGAATCCACAGTGCCGAAGGCGATCTCCCCCGCCGCCGCCCGCTCAGAAACCCCTTCAACATGATCGAATATCCATTTGATTTTAGTGGCTGAAAAATACGGATCGAGCAGCAAGCCCGTCTTGCGGGCGATCGCCCCCTCCACGCCCGTTTGCCGTAACGCGGCACACAGATCGGCCGTTCGGCGGTCCTGCCAAACGATGGCGTTATAGACCGGCTCGCCCGTCTTACGGTCCCAGAGGATTGTCGTTTCGCGCTGATTGGTAATTCCGGCGGCGGCGATCCGCGACGCCTCACCCTTGAGATCCTGAACCACGCCGCGAAGGGTCCAAAGCGTGTCTTTAAGAATGTCGTGCGGGTCCTGCTCCACCCAGCCATCCTGCGGCGTGATGAGGGCAAGCTCCTTCTGACGCAACGCGACCACCTCGCCCTGCTCGTCAAAGACGATCGCGCGCGAACTGCTAGTGCCCTGATCAATAGAAAGAAGATACGCAGACATGCCCTTGTAAACTCAGAAACAAAACGCAAAAAGATAAGTTTTAACTTTAAACAAAGCCACTAAGTCACTGATATGAATCCGGCAATGAATCCAAAAAGCGTTTTGCAAACTTTGCAAAAACCGGATCAAAACCTGAAACCAATCAAAAAATTAAAAAGATGAGCCGGACGACTCGAAGAATGAACGGGCGAACGCCCTCGGACAAAATCGCTCAAACGAACAATCAAGCCGTATGATTATGCTACTATGGAGGAAAGCGTGCTGGCAATATTCTCGGCGGTCTCATCCGTGACTTGTAAACCGAGTTTTGAGCGTCGCCACAAAACATCATCCTCGGTCTGCGCCCATTCGTGCGTGACAAGATACCGCAATTCCGCCTCATAGACGTGCTGCCCGCAATAAATCCCGAGACCGGAAAGCGAATCTACCCCGTCCAGAACCATGTCCATACGCGCCCCATAAGCCTGTGCATAACGCTTGAGCAACACCTCCGGCAACCAGGGATAACGGGCCTTCTGCCTACTGATGAACGCGCCGAGATCGCCACCATCGAACTCCCCGCCCGTCAGCGGCTGATCCGCCGTCCACGGGTCGGCCACCACCTTGATCAGATCGACGGCCAGATCGACAACCCGCTCGGCCTGCGCCCGGTAAGTCGTGAGCTTGCCGCCAAACACGGAAATAAGAGGCTTTGACAGGCGCTTATGGTGATATATTCGACAATCTCTTGAAATCGCCGAGACGCTCTTTTTATCCTGATCGACCAACGCCCGTACACCGCTGAAGGTAAAAATCGCATCCTCAGGCAAAACGGGGGCCTTGAATGTCTTGTTGTAAGCCGCGCAGAGATAGGCCATCTCATCCTCGCTGGCCATCGCATCCTTAGGGTCGCCCGCAAAATCGACCTCCGTCGTACCCACCAGCGTAAAATCTCTTTCATAGGGAATGACAAACACCACGCGCCCGTCCGGCTGCGGCAGGATATAACTCTCCTCGCCCTTGTGCTGCCGGGGCAAAATAATATGGCTCCCCTGCACCAGCCGAACCTTTGGCAAATCCGGGTCGTTCTCGTCCAGCCCCGTCCCTTCAAGGAAACGCCGCGCCCACGGCCCGGTTGCGTTAATAACGGCAGAGGCATGGATGCTGTAATTGTTCTGGGAATTCCGGTCATGCAGGGAAACAACCCAATTTCCGCTTTCGGCCTTGAGGCCCGTGCAGATCGTGCGGGTACGAATATCCGCCCCGTTTTCCGCCGCGTCCACGGCATTGAGAATAACAAGCCGCGTATCGTCACCCCACCCGTCGGAATAGACGAACCCCCGCTTATATTCCGGCCGCAAGGGCAAACCGAACGCCTCCCCCGCCAAATTCTGCACCGAACGGAACCGAGGAAGCCGCGTTTTCCCGGCAAACCAGCTATATAGCTTCAGCCCAAGCTTGACCTTCCAGGCCGGATGCCCCGACCCGCCCATCGGCAGCACAAAATCCATCCCCCGAACCAGATGCGGCGCAGTCCGCAACAAAGTCTCCCGCTCGCGCAAACTCTCGCGCACCAGCCGGAAATTCATATGCTCGAGATAGCGCAAACCGCCGTGAATCAGCTTCGTGCTCGCTGAAGATGTACCGCTCGCAAGATCGTCCCCCTCAACCAGAATGACAGACAAGCCCCGCCCGGCGGCGTCGCGGGCTATCCCCGCGCCGTTGATTCCCCCCCCGACGACACATAAATCGTAATGCGAAACACTCATGGCCCGTTAAGACTACATGATCGCACCGCGCGTGAAAAGCGGACCCGGTGAATAAAAAGCCGTGGAAAAATCATGGCTTTTTATGATCCGCAAATGCGCCTGAAACGCACATCCGCAACCGCAGCAAAAAAATCACAAGAACCCGCGTAAATTGAAAAAATTTGAAAAACTGTACAACTCGATTCATTTTTATTGTATTGTCATATCAGTTCTCTTGAGCGTTTCTCCACAATATATCCACATGCTTTTCAACAATGCGTGCAATAAGCTGGGCGTGCTCCTGCTCGCCGCAAGCGCATGGATCGTGAGTGCAACGCCAGCTCACGCGGACAACACGCGCCCCAGCCCCTTCCTGACCGGATCGCTGGGCTTGAACACCATCCCCAGCGCCCGCATGGATGAACCGGGAACGGTCCGCGCCGGCGTCTCGACGCTCGATCCTTATATCCACAGCTTCGCGGGAATCCAGATCGCCGCGCCGCTTTATATCAACTTGCGCCAGACGGCGGAAATATCAAACCTGCGCGACTCCGCCGACCGCCTTTATCCGGGGATGGATATCAAACTCCGCCTTGCCCGCGAAGGCCCGCGCACCCCGGAAGTCTCGGTCGGCATCCAGTCCGCTCTGGGCCACAAACGCATGGCGGGCGAATATCTGGCGCTGTCCAAGCGGCTCGGCGATTTCGACCTGACCGCCGGGCTCGGCTGGGGCCGCTTCGCGAGCGCCGCCCACCTCAAAAACCCGCTGCGCGTTCTGGGCAGCCATTTTTCGGACTCCCGCCCTCTCGATGGCGAGGGCGCGAACGAACCCTCGCAATGGTTCACGGGCAAAAAGATCGGCCTGTTCGCCGGAGTGGAATATTTCACGCCGATCGAAGGGCTCTCCCTCAAATTTGATTACGGCGCCGACGAATACACCGCCGAACATGCGGCCTTCGGCTATGACCGCCCCGCCCCGTGGTCCGCCGGATTGTCTTATTCCCCCGCCGATTGGATCAGCGCGGGCATAGCGATGCAGGGCACGGACAAAATCATGGGCCGCATTAGCCTTCAAGCCAACCCAACGGGCTGGCCGCTGCGCGAAAAATCCTATGATCCGCCGAAAACTTACTACGCTCTGCACGGCCCGGAACCCGAACTGGAGCGCATCGACCGAAGACCGGAGCATGATCTCCTTCTGGATCGCATAAAAATCGACAACGGCATCGCGCAAGCCGACCTCCATCTCGCGCAAACCGGCAGCGCGCCTCAGCAAATTGGCCGCGCGGCCCGCGCCGTTACCCCGCATACGGGCACAGACATACAAGCTTTGGAGTTTCGCTTGATCTCCCTAGGCTTACGCGGCCCATCGGTGCGTTTTATAAAATCGGATTTAGAGCACGCAATTTCTCTTGAAAAACAAGGCAGTCCGCAAGAAATCTGGACAAACACTGAAATTTCAGGCACTCAACACAAAAATAAAAACGATGCGAAGCGGATATTAAAAAAATTACCTTATCTACACCTATGGATAACACAAGACAACCAGATCAGCCTCGCGGAGGAAGAGACCGGAATCCTGTTCCGCTCCTCGCTGATCGCGGAAGCCCGCGCACCTGAGCTTTTGGGCCTGATGACCCTTGGCGGCGCGTTCCGTTTGAACCTCGGGGACAACCTTCACCGCCTTGACGACGCCCGCGCCCTGCTGCCCGTTCGCGGGGATGTGGGCCGTTTTGCCGATCGTTCAATCGGGCTCGACCGCCTGTATGCGGCAACAACCCACAGCCTGTCCCCGGAAATACACACAAGCCTCACCGCCGGATATCTTGAGGAAATGTTTGCCGGAGCAGGCGGCGAAATCATCTATCGCCCCTTCCGCTCCCGTTTCGCGCTGGGCGCAGAATTATGGCAGGCGATGAAACGCGACCCGCAAACATCTCTGAATCTCGGCCTCACGGGCGATATGGCGCTCACCGGGCATCTCAACGCTTGGTACGACTGGCCGGGCGAAAACGTCACGGCCTACGTAAAGGCAGGGCGTTACCTCGCCGGAGATCTCGGCGTCACGGCGGGACTGGAAAAATCCTTCGCGAACGGCGCAAAGCTGGAGGGATTCGTAACGCTGACCGATAACGCGGACGTGGACCTCTTCGGCGGCGAAACCCATGCCTTCCATGGCGTCAGCCTCTCCCTCCCGCTTGGCGGCGCACCTTACGTGCCGGACGGCAGCACCTTTAAATTCCGCGCCGAACCTTTCGGGCGTAATACAGGACAAAGCATCGACAAACCCATAAGCCTCTATGCTTTGACCGAGCCGTTCACGTTCGACCATATGGCACAAAATTGGGCGGATATTGTTGAATAAGGTTCAGGGCGTAAAGTCTTCCGGCGTAAAATCCACGGCCCGCCCTGCAGGCTGATAGGGCTGCACGAACACCCGGTCATGATACCGCTCGGGAATCTGCTCCGCCAGCTCGGGCGAAACGGTCAAAATCCCCTCCTGCACGAAACGCTCCCGGTTCATACGCAAAATCTCAGGATCTTCGGGATAGACATAATTCGCCATTACCCCGTGCGCCAATTCCAGATCCAGTCGGCTGTCCTGATTGGTCGGGCGGATCGCCGCAAGCAGCGCACCCATCCCCGCCATATGGAAGGACTGCACCGGGTCGTTGCTGCGGAAAATACCGCCATTCGCCCCCTGCACGGGCATGAGGTAATCGAACGCGTGATCTTTAAGCTCCTGCCCCTCGATCTTCAGGCTCACAATCCCCTGCTCGGCCAACCAGCTGGCAAACCCCTTATTCCCCGCGCGCAAAGGCGAAAGCGTGGACAAAACGGCATCTGGAGCATGCGAATAGACATAAGAGTGAACATTCCCGATCAAGGTTTCCCCCGCCTTAGGGAAGTTGGAGGAAATCGTATAGGGCACGATCACCTTGGGGGAATCGGAAAGCGGAATGACGGGCGATTTCAAAATCGGCTTGATCCGGTCAGGCAGTTGCGGCTGATCATTCCAGTACGTGTAGACCACCGCCGTGGGGAACCACTTCCCGCCCTCATCCTGCACCGCCATCGCCATCGCCAGCTTGTTAGTGCCGGGATCGCCCAGACGAGCCACGAGTTGCTCGGTCCTTTTGGGCGCATGAACGGCATCGAACAGCCGCTCATGGATACCCCCGAACTGGCTGTCCTGCGTCACAACAACGAACTGCTGCTCCGGAGTGATCCGCTTGATCGCCGCCTTGAGAGCGTCCTGCCCCTCCTCGTCCAGCCGCTGCTTGTGCGGCGAAAGCCGCTCATAGATCGCCACGGCCTCGGAAAGGCTGAGAGCATTAAAATCGTCAGGAGGTTCAGGATTAAACATCGTCAAAGCCCGCTCAAAAATATTTTATTTCCTGTAATAAACAACATAGCAAATCACCCGTCAATATTTCGATAATTTGCTGCGCTGCAAAGCAATTATTGAAATGGTACAGTCCTGAGCATAAAAAAACCGCCCGAAGGCGGTTTTTTCAGTTCGCATTTTTTAGTGTTTGGTTTGGAGGTGCCCCTTTTGGGTTCTCTTGTGTCCCGTCACGCCCCCGGTCAATTCTAAAATCTTCAGTACAAGGTATTGGGTTACATCTTGTTCATCGGTTAGGACAGAATTTTAAGGTTGCCCCTGCTCAATTCCATAATCCTATAATTCCATGATAGATAAAATTTTATGTAAATTGCAAACTTATTTATTTTTTGAGCATTTTCAATAACTTGGAAAAGTCTTCTGGCGGCTCGGCCTCGAATTCCATCTCATCTTGGGTGCGCGGATGGATAAAACGAAGCGCGGCGGCATGCAGCGCCTGCCTCGGAAAGGCGCAGATTTCCTCGATAACTTCCGGCTCGTAGCCGCCTTTCTTGAGCTTGGCGGCCAGCGCCGTCCTCTGCGGCCCATAAAGCGGATCGCCGACCAGCGGGTGTCCCAGAACCTGCATATGGACGCGGATTTGGTGCGTCCGCCCGGTCTCCAGATCGCATTGCACGAGGGCGCAGGCCTCCCCGAAGCGTTCAGCCACCAGATAATGCGTCCGCGCATCCCGCAGCCCCGTCCCGCTCGTTCCCATCCGAAGGCGGCTGTTGCGGTCGCGCCCGATGGCCCGGTCAACGACACCCTTGATGGGAAACGGCACACCGAGAACGACCGCGAAATACGTCCGGCTCAGGCTGCGGTCCGAAAGCTGTTCCGCCAGATGCCGATGCGCCTTGTCGTTTTTGGCGACGATGATCAAACCGCTGGTCTCTTTATCCAGCCTATGCACGATGCCCGGGCGCACGACGCCGCCGATGCCCGACAGGCTGTCCGCGCAATGATGCAGCAGCGCATTCACAAGCGTCCCGCTCCAGTTCCCCGCGCCGGGGTGCACGACCATCCCCGCTGGCTTGTTAATAACCAAAAGATCGTCGTCTTCATAAACGACAGCAAGCGGGATGTCCTCCGCCTCCGGCACGCTCTGCACCGGCGCAGGCATGAGAATGCGCACCGCGGCCCCCGCCTCCAGCTTGAGCGAAGCCGACTCCAGAACCTCGTCATCGACGAAAACCTGCCCTTGCACGATCAGCGCCTGAAGCCGCGTGCGCGAAAGATCGGGGCACAGCGCGGCCAGAGCCTTATCGGCCCGCTGTCCGGCCTGCTCGTCGGAGATAACAAGGTCGAGGATATCCTCGCCGGACACATCGTCCGCGGCGAGATCTTCGGGGTCGGATTCATTCATAACGCATACTCAAGGTAAGGCGGTTTCCGGTTTAATACACGGGTCCTTATACTCCTCCGGACCGTTCCCGGCAAACACCCATCCATCCAGCGTCGTTTTGGGTAAGGCGGCCTCCTCCGCCGGTGCGGGCGCAGCCTCATCTTTCTTTTCGACGGACTCTGCCACTTTTTTATTCAAAAGCGCCAACCCGGACAGCGAACCGTCCGGCACCGCAGCCTCGGGCAGATTGGGCGCAGGCGCGGCATTCTGCCCGTTCGTCGGCAATGCGCCGACCGTAAGCTCCGCCCCCGGCAACCCCGCCTTGCTCAAAACCGCCGCGTCCACGCCGCCGCTCGCAGGCGGATCGTTCATCCCCGCGAACTTCTGATAGATCTCGGCATACGGCGTCTCGGCGCTCCCGGCGATAAGGAACCGCCCGTCCCCGCTAATCACAAGCTGATAGGCGTTCGCCCCAAAGCCCTTAAAATAGCTTTCGCCCGAGAGCGTCACCCCCCGCGGGTTCAATAGCAGCGTATGAACATAATCCATCTTGCCGATGATCGTCCCGTCCTCCTCCATCAGCGGCACCTTGGGCGCCTTGGGGTCTCTCTCCCCCGGCACCCGCGCCTGCATCATCACCGCGATCGGCCCCTGAGGATGCACCGCGATGTCCGCGGCGTAATAATGATAGGCGCCATTAAAAAAGCGCTGCCACTTCACCTGCCCGCTCGAAGCATCCAGCAGCATCAGCCAGCTTCCGACATTTCCGCCATCGATCGGCAGAGCGTCTCCGAGCGTAAGAATATAATCGCGCTGATACCCGGCCGAGCGTTTGATCTTCGCATGGCGACCGCGCGAAAAGGGCTGTTGCCAGACCATCGCCGCATCCGGCCCCAGGCGCATGATCCACCCCGACTTGCGCCCCCCTTCGTAATCCACATAGCCAGTGGCGATGATCGCCTCGCCCTTCTCCTCGCCATAAAGCCCGGCGGAAATACCCAAAATCTCTGCGCTCGCCCCCATCACATAGGCCCGCTTGATGATAAATTTACCCTTTACATCGAAAACACGCACTTCAGGGCTGTAGGTATAAACAGGCTTATCCGGCGTTCCGCCCTTCGTTTCATGGCTGAGCGCGATCACAATCCGCTTGCCGTCGGGGCTGAGCGCCATATCTCGCCCGATCAGGTCGCGCCCCTTTTCGCGGATCACCTTTTGATCCTTGAAGCCGCCCTGATCGTCGAAAAACCCGATCCAGACCGTCTTACCCTCGCCCTTTAGATCCCTGTTGGCCATCAGCACGATCCGGTCACCGGCCTTAACGATTTTCACGACCTCGGTGACTGCGCTGACGTTATGGTACTTTTCCCAAGTCACACGGCCGCGCTTGTCGAACCCGGCCAGCATCACCACCGGATTCACGCCCGGCAGAGGCGACATTTCACCCGCCGCAAGTGTGACCCCCGCGCCCATATCGACGACGGACTTGAAAACCTCGCGCCGTTGCCCTTCGCTGAGCACAGCCTCCCAAACGCTGTAAGACCCGAAACCCGGCTCGAACAAGGCAGTGATGGTCTCGTAATTGACATCGCACACGTCCTGAGCCCGCGCAGTCATCGGCTGGCAGGCAAGCAAAATACAGGCAAATGAACGCAAGAGGATAAATCTGTTGAGCATTCGGACCGGCGCGTCTAGAATCGCATAGCTCAAGTCTAGAACCCGGCATGTAAAAAGTCTATGAAAGTTCTGATTGTTTCAGACGCCTGGCACCCCCAGATCAACGGTGTGGTCCGCACATATGAATATCTCTCGCGCGAGTTGGAAAAACTGGGCATAGATGTTCAGGTGATCGGGCCTGCGCACTTTCCGGCGACCCTGCCGATGATCTTCTATCCCGAAATACGACTGGCCGTGCGCCCCTACCGCCGCCTTAAGCGCCTGATCGATGAATACGCGCCCGACAAAATCCACATCGCCACCGAGGGGCCGCTCGGCTGGGCCGCCCGCAAATACTGCCTGCGCCATGATCGGGCCTTCACAACCTCATATCACACCCAGTTTCCCGACTACATCGCACGGCGCTTTGCATGGCTGATTCCCCCGCTTTACAAGGCGGCGCATCAGGGCGCGATACGCCTGGTCCGGAATTTCCACAACGCGTCCAGCGCCGTAATGGTCTCGACCCCCAGCGTCGAAAACCAACTCCGCGCATGGGGCTTCACCGCACCGATGAAACGTCTGTCGCGCGGCGTGGATACCAGCCTCTTTAACCCCGGCCCCAAAACGCTCTTTGAAAATCTCAAGCGCCCGGTGGCGCTTTATGTTGGTCGGATCGCCATCGAAAAGAACCTTGAGGATTTTCTGGAGATGCCCTGGCCCGGTTCCAAGGTCATCGTAGGCGACGGCCCGGTGAGGGCGCGGCTAAGCAAAAAATATAAGGACACGCTTTTCGCAGGCACGAAACAGGGCCGCGAACTCGCCGCCCACTTCCGCTCCGCCGACGTGTTCGTTTTTCCCTCGAAAACAGATACGTTTGGCATCGTATTGATTGAATCCATGGCCTGCGGCCTGCCCGTGGCGGGCTATAACGTCACCGGGCCCAAGGACATCATAACCGAACCCCATCTGGGCGCACTCGACGACCATTCCCTTGAAAAAGCGGCTCTTTTAGCCCTTTCCCGGAGCGACCCGCAGGGATGCATCGAGCATGTCCGGCAAAATTACACCTGGGAACAGGCCGCCAGACAGTTCCTCGGCGCCATCTGACCCCCCCGCCGCCCTTTTTTGTATTTGCACTCACGGGCCCTTCCCCCCTACACTCCAAGACTACAGGGGGATAAACAGCGCGGAATGGCCAAGATACTACTCGCCGAAGATGACGAATCCATGCTCAATTTCCTTGAGCTGGCGCTTCGCCGCGCCGGACACGACGTCATCTCCGCACTCGACGGCCTGGAGGCCCTTGAAATCATGGAGGACGGGGAGGAATTCGACCTGCTCCTCACCGATATCGTAATGCCCGGCATCGACGGCATCGAACTGGCGCAAAAAGCCATGGAAATCCAGTCGGATATCAAGGTTATGTTCATCACCGGCTTCGCCGCCATGGCGCTGGGCCGGACGGGAATGCAGGTCAGCGAAACCAAACTGCTCTCCAAACCCTTCCATCTGGGCGAGCTTGTGGACCGGATCGAGGAAATTCTGGCCGCCTGACCCCCGGTTTTCCTCAAAAAATCCCGATTTATGCCCGAGCGCCGCTTATAAACGCTTGATCTTTTCGGCGTTTTTGATTACCTGATACATCTTATCGCACAGAGTGGGCGGTTAGCTCAGCGGTAGAGCACTTGCTCGACACGCAAGGGGTCACAAGTTCAATCCTTGTACCGCCCACCATTTCGATCCTGAGAACCTCAGAACAACTCCATCAGCATACACCGTGCCGACCCGCCGCCGTATTTCTCCAAAGTCGGAATGGAACTGGAGACGATCCCCTTAAAATGCTTGCCGATCGTCTCAAGCTGCGCAGGCTCCAGCGCCGCCCGCGCCGACTCCGAAAGCGTGAGCAACCGCTCGCCGCCCGCGCCAACGACCTCCAGCGCATTGCCGCAATTCAAGCGCAGCTGCTCCATCGAAATTTCCATGACCTCGTGCGTTGCATTCAGCCGCGCCCGGACCGTCTCCCGGTATTCCGGCAGGATGCACTCGGCACAGAGCGCCGCCATACTGGTCCCGACATACATAAGATAGTCCGTATGATAGACGGGAATGCCCGCATGGCTCTCCGTCTCGAAAACGATCACCTCGTAATCCATGAACGCCGCCCATTTTTTCACAAGCTCCGGGTTTGTGCGCTTGGACAGCGCCGCGTAGGCGATCCTGTTCACATGGTCGGAAACGATGCTCGCCGTGCTCTCCAGAAACTTCCCGGCATGCTCGTACCCGCTCCAGTCCGTCACATCGGGGTATGATTTCTTCAGCATCTCGATAATGTCGGGCCGCCGCTCCTTCTGGCGGTTCTCGGAAAGCATCGGGTAAAGCACCATACGCCCGTCATCGTAAACCGACGCCCAGTTGGGAAACACCATGTCCGGCGAACCCCGGTGCCCCTGCACGGTCGTCACCATCACCCCCGCCTGCACCAGCGCGTCGCGGTAGTCGCGGAACTCGCGGATCGCCGCCGCCGAAATCTCGGCGCGTGAACGGTCGTCCCGCTCCGCCTGATAGGCGTTCGTCTCCAGCGTCTGCGGGTTGGTGTAAAACTCGGTAGGCTCGATCATCAGAAGATGATTTGTCGATTGTCTCATGGCGCTCGATTATAACTATTGGAAACACTGCTTACAGAAAACAGCATAGGGGAAAACTGGTTAAAACTATGCCAAAAGACAGGCGCTGTGAAAAGCCTGCACAGGAGTTATGAAAAAACACAGAAAGAATTAAGCGCTTATAACCGTTTTGCGGTCCTTAAGGCTATCCTCAAGCATCTCGATCGCCCGAGCGGTCATCGGCGCCTCAAACCCTGCGCGACGTATACCCTCAAGCCTCTGGCGCAAGTAAGAAGCACCCACGCAATAGCAATTTGTACGCTGGGTCAGGGGTTTCTCGTCATTGATAAAGAATACAGCGCGAAGCCCCATCGGATCTTCAAGCGCATCACAAGGCTCAAGCGCGACCCCGTGGACGTCCTTCTCCCAATTACCCTGCTCATCTGTATTTCTCGAAGGGACAGAAATATGCGGATTAAACATACCAACCTCGCAAATAAAACGATAAAAAATGAATTTCAAGACTATACATAAAGTCTGAACAGATTCGCCTAGAGGGTCAAGGAAATTCAGAGAAAATCTGTTTTAAATCATATGGTTATTGAATAAAATACTTAATAAATTTACTTTCGTAAAAAAATTATGCACAGCTGTGCGTAAATTGTACAAAAATACAAGGCGCGGAAAACGACAATGCTCTCCTACCAGCACATCTACCATGCGGGCTGCCTGCCCGACCTTCATAAGCACGCGGCGCTGGCCGCGCTGCTCGAATTGATGGCGGGGAAGGAAAAGCCCTTGTCCTTCATTGAAACGCACGCGGGCCGGGGCTATTACGACCTGAACGCGCCCGAGGCTCAGAAAACCGGCGAAGCGGCGCAGGGGATCCACCGGATGCTCAAGGAAAACTGGTTCCCGCCGTCCCACCCCTTCATGCGCGTACTCGAACAAACGCATAAGACGCACGGCAAAAACACCTACCCCGGCTCCGCCGCGATCGCGCAGTTTTTCTGCCGCCCCGACGATAAAATCCACCTGATGGAACTCCACCCCGGCGAGGTCATCCACCTGCGCCAGCAGATTATGGGAACAAACATCAGGATCACGCGCGAGGACGGCTATAAGGCCGTGCTGGCCCTCGCCCCCCCGCACCCGCGCCGGGGGGTTGTCTTTATCGACCCCAGCTATGAGATCAAAACCGAATACGCCGACCTGCCCGGCATCGTGGAAAAGCTGATGCGGCAATGGCCCGTGGCGGTGCTGATGCTCTGGTATCCCCTGCTCCCCGCCCGCCCGCATGAAGCGATGGTCAAGGCGCTGACGGCCCTCAACATTCCCAAATCCGGCACGTTCGAGGTGGAATTCGGCCCGCCCCCAGAAACCGGCGCGGGCTGGAAAGCCCTCTACGGCAGCGGCCTCTTCGTCGCCAACGCCCCCTATGGGTTTGAGACGGCGCTCGGCGCGATCGCGGCGGCGTTGAAAGATAAGTCACTGAAAAAGGAATAAATTCCACGCGACTCTGCCCCATCACCCCCAATACTCTTTGCTTATTCCGGGGCGGCCATGATAATCTGGCCCTGAGCGCGAAAGACAGAATCAAAAAACCGCGCCGGGTTATTTTTGGGGTGAAGACGCGTGACGATCAGGCAAAGCTTCAACGATCAAAGCTTTATGAAAATGATCCTGGATTGGCTGAACAAGCTGATGCAGTCAGACGGCGCGCAGGCTGAAGAAACCTCCGAAAACGAAGACGGCGAAGCCCCGGAAGGCGAGGAAGCCCCCAACGATGACGGCGACACACCCGAGGCGCCCGAGCCCGAAGGCGACACGATGCTCGCTGGAAACAACACGGAATGGACCAACGGCCTGATGACCCTGCTGTTCGGCGGCCTCGCCCCGACCGCTGCCGCCACGGCCACGCAAACCAGCCTGCCCGCAACCACCGCGCACCCCGAAACATCGCCCGATCAAAACGCGTTCCGCTTCCAGAGCGGCGCGTCGCAAACCCCGACCACAGTAACGGGAGCGACCATACAAGCACCCAACACCACCGCCGTTTTCTGGGGGGATTCCATAGCGCACGGCATGGCGACCAGCCTCCAGCCCGGCACGTTCAATAACGTCGTCAATCTGGGCACCCCCGGCGCGGGCTTCCTCACCTCCATCAAGCCGCAGGCCGTCACGAACGTGCCCGCCGGCTCCGTCGCCGTGATTTATTTCGGCACAAACGATGTCGCCTCCCTGATGGGCCAATCCGATGCGCAGATCGAGGCCTACGCGCGCCGCGTGATCGAGGTCGCGCAGCAGATGAAGGCGCAGGGCGCCGAACCCGTCATTCTCGGCCTCAACGCCCCCAAGGGCGCCTACACGGGCGGCAGCGCCGCGTGGCGTCAGGAAGGCTTCGTCGATCGCTGGACCGCGACGATGGAGCGCGTGAACGAAGAATACCGCCAGCAGGCCGAAGCCGCAGGCATAAGATACGCCGCAACGGACGCGCAGATCACCGCCGCGCAGATCAGCACCGACAACCTCCACCTCACGGCGGACGGCAGCCGCATGATGGCGAATATCGGGGTTCAGGCCTTAAAAAGCTGAGATTGCATGAGTAAGCGATGCTGATTCACCGCCTTGTCGATCTCTTCAAGCGATACGTCTCCCCCTCGCCCGATCCGATGCTTCAGATCAGTCACGCCGCGAGCGTCGCGATCGTCGATGTCGGCAAAGCCGCAGGCGATTTCTGCACCACCAACAAAACCAAGATCAGCGGCGCCCTCTCGGCGGTCAGCAGCGTCGCGCTGGGCTACGAAGGTGTGCGCTCAGGAAACCCGGCCCTGATCATCGCGGCAGGCGCGGCTCTGAGCGCCGACGCCATCCTGATGCGCTACGGCGATCCGATCCGGGGCCGGGACGAACACAATCCGCAGGATAAAGAATTCGAATGGAAAGACGCGACGAACATCAAGGACTACCCCCACGAAACCTCGACCATCGGCTACACGCTCCAAAGCGCCGTTATGACCGCCGCCGACTTCACGAGCGGAAATATCAACAGCTCGATGGGTTATCTCGCAGCGGGCGCCTCCGACCTGATGGGCAGCGCAATCACCTTCTTCGTCCGCGAAAAGGAAAACCCGACCGAAAAATTCAAAAATGCCGTGCTGAACCTCCCCGGCATCAAACAGATCGCCAACCTCGCCGAAACCCGCACGAACCTTGCCGCCGGAATGATTTCCGTCTCCGGCCTCGCCTACCTCACCCTCTCTGACCTCGCCAAAAACAACTGGAGCGTCGAGACCAGCGCCCCCATCCTGACCTTCAGCTTCGCAACGCTCGGCTCGGAAGTCTTCTACTGGTTTGCGGAAAAACGCGGCCACGTGCGCGAGGAGTTGGAGGAAAAGGGCATAATCGACGAGGACATCAGCCTCGATGCCCCCGACATAGCACCGGATCTTTAAGAGTCTGTCTTGCGTTCGGACCGCCGCCACTTCAGCAATCTTCGCCACGTCCCCACATCGCTCCAATCCACATCCATTTCACGCGCGTAACACGAAGACGCCTTTTCCATCACGGCGTAATCGACTGAAATAGATTCAATTTCTGAATAACGCACCCGATTCAGCTGAAAAATATTATTTTTTTCATCGCGCGACTCGTATGCGCGCAGACACGATTGATAAAGATCGGGCGAAACCCGCTCCAGCTCCTTCAGAAAAATCCCGGGCCGCGTCAGGAACATCCCCGTATTCCACAGGCAATTCCCCCCATCCATAAGCGCCAGCGCCCGGGCCGCATCCGGCTTTTCAACAAATGCGAGCACAGGGCGGCACGCTCCCGGCGCAGTCGGATCGGTGACGATATAGCCGTAAGACGTTTCCGGCTCCGTCGGCTTCACGCCCAGCAGCACCATATGCTCGATCGTATAGGCCATGGATTCGATCACCGCCTTCTCGAACGCCCGCACGTTTTTCAAAACATGATCGCTCGGCAGCACCAGCATCAAAAGCCCCTGCCCCTTGAGATGAAACGCCGCCATGGCGATGGCCGCCGCCGTGTTCCGGTGTGCGGGCTCCGCAATGATCGTGCGCGGCTCAGTCTTGATATGCGTGAGATCGCGCTCGGCGAGTGCCCGGTATTCCTCGTGACAGACAATCACAGGCGGCGCGAAGCACCGCGCACGCAAAACGGTGCGCTGGAAAAACGACAACCCCGTACGCAGGGAAAGAAAGGGCTTGGGCCGCTGGGCGTTTGTAAGCGGCCACAGCCGCCGCCCCCGCCCGCCCGCAAGAATGACGGGCACGATCTCAGGCCGCGAGGTCATGCGCCCCCCGCGCGAGATAATCCGCGTACGCCCGCTTCAACCCGTCATCAAGCGAAGTCGCGGGCCGCCACCCCGCCGAAAAAATCCGTGAACTGTCCATGACTTTACGGAGTACACCTTCCGGCTTGGTCGTGTCAAATTCAACCCACCCCTTGCATCCGACGCAATCGGCTATCTTTTCGGCCAATTCTGAAATAGGCGTTTCAACCCCGCTCCCTACATTCACCGGCCCCGCGCCGGAATAATGCTTGAGCAGGAACACCAGCGCATCGGCCAGATCGTCCACGTAAAGAAATTCCCGCAGCGCCTGCCCGCTCCCCCACACGCGCAGAGGCGCTCCCGCGAACTTCGCCGCATGCGCCTTAAGGATCAGCGCCGGAATAACATGCGAGCGCGTGGCATCATAACGGTCGCCCGGCCCATAGAGATTGCACGGCATGGCGGAGATAAAATCGCAGCCATATTGGGCGCGGTAATAGGCCGCCATCTTCACCCCGGCGATTTTCGCCAAAGCATACGCCTCGTTCGTCGGCTCCAGCGCTCCACCGAGCAGGGAATCTTCCGCCATCGGCTGCGCCGCGTCCTGGGGATAGATGCACGAGGAACCGAGATACAGCAACCGACCCACACCCGCCTGATAGGCCGCATGAATGACGTTCACGGTGATCATCATGTTGTCATAAAAAAAATCCGCCGGATGCAGGGCATTATCCAGAATACCCCCGACCCGAGCCGCGCAGAGAACGACAACCTCCGGCCTGTTCCGCGCCATCCACGCACCAACCGCCACCTGATCGCGCAGATCCAGCGCCTCCCTTGGCGCGGAAATAAGTTGCACGTTTTCGGATTGCAGCCTTCGCACCAGCGCCGAGCCGACCATCCCGGTCTCGCCCGCCACAAAGACGCGCTTGCCCGCCAGCGTGAAGGGAACGCTCAGCCAGTCATTTTCCATACGGAATCTCCCCCGGCCTCCCGCCAGAGCAGCGCCCGGTCGGCATTGACCATATCGGCCACCAGATCGTCGAAATAATATTTGGGCAGCCAGTTCAGCGCATCCTGCGCCTTCCGCGCATTGCCGAGCAGATGGTTGACCTCCTTCGGCCGGAACAGCGCCGGGTCGATGGAAACAAGCAACCGCCCGGTGCGCTTGTCGCGCCCCGTCTCCTCAACGCCCTGCCCGCTCCAGACGACGGTCGTGCCGATCTGCGCGAAGGCCCGCTCCACGAATTCCCGCACCGAATGGGCCTGCCCGGTTGCCAAAACGTAATCGTCCGCCTTCTCCTGCCGCAGCATCAGCCACATCCCCTCCACGTAATCCCGCGCATGGCCCCAGTCGCGCATCGATTCAAGATTACCGAGCGTCAAAACCTCGCGCGATCCGCCCTCGATGGCCGCCACCGCCTTGGTGATCTTGCGGGTGACGAAATCCTCGCCCCGCGCCGGGCTTTCATGGTTGAAGAGAATGCCGTTGGAGGCATGGATTCCATAAGCGTCGCGGTACGTCTTCACCAGCCAGTACGCCGCCAGCTTCGCCACACCGTAAGGGCTGCACGGCTGGAACGGCGTATTCTCATCCTGCGGCGCGGGCGCGCTGCCGAACATTTCCGATGACGACGCCTGATACATCCGCACCGATTTTTCCATATCCAGAATCCGGATCGCCTCAAGGATCGCGAGCGTCCCCTTGGTGTTGATCTCCATCGTCACCGCCGGGGTCTTGAAACTCACCGCCACATGCGAAAGCGCGGCCAGGTTATAGATTTCGTCGGGCTTGATCGCCTTGATCAGCGCGGTCACGGCCTGCGCGTCGGTCACATCGCCCTGATGCAGCGTCAGCGCGGCATCGGTCAGGCCCAGCGCCTCAAGCCGCTTCAACCCATCGGCGGGGTCCATATAACTGTCCCACCGGACAAGCCCGTGAACTTTATAACCTTTGCGGATCAGGAACTCAGCAAGATATCCCCCATCCTGCCCGGCGATGCCGGTGATGAGGGCCGTTTTTTTCGCGCCGAACATGAGCGTCTCTCCCCACGGATGCATGCTGCGAAAACACATTGCATGATCTGTGCCAGAAAAACAAACGAAACAAAATGATTAGAGAAAAAACTTAAAGCGATAAGTCAGAAATAAAAACCTAACCCCTGACCTTCTGAAGAATCATATAACCAACTCCATAGGCATTAGATCCAAGGAATACAACGGCAAAAATAGCAAAAAGAATTTGCACCCTCGCGTAAAGCATCCAAACGCCACAAAGAAAACCAATTACTAAAAATAACTCAATAAAAACAAGCGTTCGCAGACTGTATATTTTAGCTCCACGTTCGTAAGCCTCAGCCTTGTTTAATTTTTCATAGGATTTTTCCATGTCATTTGTTGCGTATTTTACCCAACAAAAATACCAGAGCCAAAGAATCGGCAAAAAAGCCAGACTAAACTGCAATCCAAAGACAGGCGGAAACACGAAGGCAAGAAGTATTGAAGTGAAATAAGTTCTTCGTAAAAAGCGCTCTAAGCGTTCTTTTTTTGCAAATGTTGGCAAGATATAACCAGTCGAAGTAATACCCCAAGGATAAAAGATAATTTTTCCTTCAAAGTCGTTTTTAAAATGTGAGCTAGCAAGATTACTTATAAAACCCATACCAAAAAACCCTAACCCCGAACCTTCTGCAAAATCATATACCCGATCGCCAACGCCGCCGCGCCGAACAACAGGATACAGAGAACGGGCATAAATAGCGGCTCCCCCTCCACGATCATCCAAACCCCGATCGCGACGAACGCGATCGCGCACACCTCAAGAATAATCAGGGTCGGCAGATTATGCGCCTTGGCCGAGCTTTGATAGGATTCCGCCACTGTGATGGCCTCGAACGAGCGCTCCAGCCCCCGGGTCGTGCGATAGACCCACAGCGTAAACAACACGATATAAACCGGAACCAAAATGAAATTGAGCCACGCCCCCACCGCGATCTGGATGATGATAATCGCGGGCAGCATGATCATATAGTTGAGCTTGAGCGCCCCGCGCAGCTTCTCCTCCTCCGCCACCGTGCGCAGGATATACCCCTTGCCCATGATCCCCCACGGGTAAAAAACGCTGTTCCCCGCCGCATCCTTCTTGAATGAACCGCTGACCAGCCCGTCGAAATACCCCATAATCCTATCCCTTAGATATTTGAACCGTTAAAAATCCAACATTTTAAACTTTTCTAATACATTCCCCAGTGTCTTAAGACCCGGACTTTCAATATCCCGCTCAAGACATCCATCAAGCATGGCCTGCGAAACACGGACTAATTCTGAATAAAAAGCACTAACGTCTGCATGTTGAACACCGCCAACCCTTGCCTCCCTCACAGGCTTGTGACACTCCAGAACACACTCAAACTCAAGAGTTTTAGAATCTAACTGCTTGAAATACACCAAGCGACGAACCTCGTCATCAAAACACATAAAATCCATTATTCCGGCCTGAACTTCTCCCTTAATAAGTTGGGAGAAATTGAGCATCCAAAACCCCAAGGGCATCACGGGATAATCCACCCAAGCCCTTTCTGGAAACTGATACTCCCCCCAATCTAAATAAAGCGGCGCCGTGATCGTACCGCTCCCCCCTCCGGGCTCGCTTTGATGAAGCTTGCCGGGATCAAGATAAATTTGGAAAAATCCCAAAGCTTAGCCCGCCTTCCTTTTCCCTATTCCCGTCGCTTTCGCCCTGAATTCCTTGCGCTTCTCTTTGCTCAGGAACGGCCAGAGCAGCTGATGCGTGAATTTCGCGGGCATGAACTCGCCGATCCCGATATCGGCGGGCGGGCGGCGGTCCTGCGGGTTGATATAGGTGCCAAACAGCATGTCCCAGATCACGACGTTCTCACCGTAATTCTTGTTGCCCTCCCGGATGTCGCGGCTATGGTGCCAGCGGTGCAGCCCCGGCGTATTAAAGACATAGGAAATCCAGCCGAACCGCATCTCGACGTTACAATGCGTCAGCATCCCGATAAACGCCGTAACGGCGGAAAGCCATTGCAGCACCTCCATCGGCGCACCCAAAAGCGCCAGCGGGATCATCCCCATCAGCACGCGGTAAAGACTGTCCATGAAATGAAAGCGCCCGGTATTGACGAACCACAGCCGCGTCACGCTGTGATGCACGGCGTGAAACCGCCAGAGAACGGGAATCTCGTGCGCCGTGCGGTGCGACCAGTAACACATGAACTCCGCGATCACGACCGCAAATGCCACCTGAAAAAACATCGGCCAGCCGCGCGGCCACAGCTCCGCCCCGAAAATTCCATAACCGTCCGCCGTCGCGGGCCTGAAAATCTCGGTCAGCCCGATGACCCCGGCGAACAGGAACAACGTATGCACCGTCCCCTTGGT
This sequence comes from Alphaproteobacteria bacterium, assembly GCA_023384135.1. Taxonomy (GTDB): domain Bacteria; phylum Pseudomonadota; class Alphaproteobacteria; order Micavibrionales; family Micavibrionaceae; genus JAGNKE01. The sequence continues at coordinate 1,021,126 of JAHDXS010000001.1, forward strand.
CGTCAGCGTATGCGCGATATCGGCGAAGGTCTGCCCGTCCGGCTCCTGCCATTCACGCTCATGCGGCATAAATCGCTCAAGGAAAAAAAGACTGAGTATCAAAAGGATATAAGAGAATATGAAAGCGGTCATCGGCGCACCGAACGCAAACCCGATCCCCGTCAGGGTCATGCACAGCGCAAACAGCCCCGGCCACGCAACCCAAGAGAGATAATATTTCAGCGCAGACTCGTCGTTCTGCGGCAATATCTGTGTTGAATTGTCCATCTTTACGCCCTCACCGAAGGTTTAAATCGCCTCTTTTATAACACGCCAAAAGCAACCCTGCATGCATCGGATAATCCGCAAGCGCCGCACCTGTGGAATAAACCGGTCAAAGTTTTTTATAACTCAAAATACGATACGAACCGATATTTTATAAAAAAATTTAATTTATTTGTTTTGTTCAAGCATGTTAGGAAAAAAATATTCTCTGAAAACCCGTTTGCATCATTCAACAGGGGCGGCGGGCGGACTTATCCCCTGCCCCGGCGCTGGCGCCCCCAATTCAGCCGGCGGTGCCGGCAAGGGTGACCCGTCCAGCTTCTGCGTGTGCGGATCGACGCCCAGAATTTGCGCGAACACGATCTTGAGCTGCTGCATGACCGTCAGCTTTTCCATTAGATAATCTCCGCTGCCGCACTCCATTTTCTTCTCAGTCAGCCGCGCGGTCATCGCCTCGAACGATTTGGCGCGGACATTTTCAAGCCCCGCCTTGCGCTCCGCGCTTTCCGCCTCGCCATAGCGCGTGATAACCCCCGCACCCAGCCCGTCCTCACCCTTGCAGAAAACATTATAGGCATCGACCTGCGCCGCCAGCCGCACCGTCTCCTTGAGCGGATCGGCCACCGGAGCCGCTTCCGGCACGGGCGCAGGTGCAGCCGCGAACGCCTCCGCCCCGCAAAACGCGAACAGACAAAAAGAAAAAATCTGAATTGTTCTCAGAAAAACCATGCGAAAACCCCTTGCCAGCCCAAGAATACAGCCAAAATCCGCCCCTGAAAACGAAAAAGCGCCAGAAAAATCCGGACGAAGAGCGTTTAGATTGAACTATGAACGAGGAGTGAAGTGAACAAACCGTGCATAAGCGACGAGTGAAGCGGGTCAATCTAAACGATCAAAGCCCGAAGCCCGCGCGGCCCTGCGCAAGCGGTCGTTGATGGCAATGCCCAGCCCCGTCTTGGGAATATTCATAACGGCAATCGCCTTATGTTCGGGCCGGTCCAGCGCCCGCATCATGGAGAATAAATTCGCCGCCGCCTCGTGCAGATCGCCCGCCTCGCTGAGATTGCGCAGGGAATCCTCCGGCAGATCCTTCGCCGCCCCGCCGCCGCGTATGCCCATGAATTTGATCGGCCCGAACGCCAGCAGCGCCTCGCCGGGCAAAAGGTCGATCGCGTTGATCCGCACAGGAACAGCGGGCGCGTAATGCTTTAAGGTCTGCCCCGGCGATTTCGGCGCGTCATGGTCGCCGTGGTCATAAACCACCGCGCGGCCCAGAACTTCGGAAAGCTCCTCCGCCGTCACCGCGCCGGGCCGCAGGATCACAGGCGCATCTCCGGAAAGGTCAAGCACCGTGGATTCCAACCCCACCGCGCACGCCCCGGCGGCCAGAACAAGCTCAACCTCATCCCCGAACGCCTCCGCCACATGCTGGGGCGTCGTCGCGCTGAGCGAGCCGGATTTATTGGCGCTCGGCGCGGCCAGCGGCACCCCAGCGGCTTTAATGACGGCCAGCGCCGCCTCGTGCTTGGGCACCCGCACCGCCAGCGTGGAAAGCCCTGCCCCCGCCAGATCGCTGACCGGACAACCCGCCTTGCGCGGCAGAATAAGGGTCAACGGCCCCGGCCAGAACGCCTCCGCAGCCGCCCGTGCGTCCGCGTTCATCTCCACAAGCTCCGCCGCCTGATCGAAGTTATGGCAATGAATGATAAGCGGATTGAACTGTGGCCGCCCCTTCGCGGCGAAAATCTTGGCGACTGCACCACCGTCCAGAGCGTTGGCAGCCAGCCCATAGACCGTCTCGGTCGGCAGACCCACAAGCCCGCCGTCCTTCAGTATCCGCACGGCCTCCTCAATCCCGGCCATGTTGGGAACCATGATCCTGCTCATGCCCCGAACAAAGCCACTAACGACCGGAAAAATCAAGATTTATCGGTAAGGCCAGTGCCAATCACTTCGTCGGCCTATACAAAACCCCGCCCGTCAGGGGCTTGCCCACCCCCGTCGTGCCGGGCTCGGTCAGCGGCAAGCCCAGCAGCGACCTTACGGCCAGATACGCAAACCCCTGCGCTTCGATCGCATCACCGTCCCAGCCCAGCGCCTCCACAGGCGCGAGCGGAGCGCCCAGAGCCGCGCCCAGCCTTTGCATCATATAAGCATTGCGCCGCCCGCCGCCCGTCACGTAAACCGCCCCGGGCGCCGACGGACACAAGGAAAACCCCGTCTGAATCGACCGCACCGTAAACGCCAGCAACGTCGCCGCCCCGTCCGCGTCATCCATGTCGCTGACATCCGCATGGCGCCACGCATCGCGGTCCAGCGACTTGGGCGGTTTGAGGGTGAAATACGAATGCGCCAGCCAGCGCGCAATCCGCGCATCATCCGCCCGCCCCGCCGCCGCAAGCCGCCCGCCCTCGTCATAGGGCCGCCCGGTACGTTCAAAAGTGAAATCATCCATCAGCGCATTCCCCGGCCCGCAATCGAACGCCAGAATCTCAGCCTTCCCGATCCATGTGATGTTAGAGACACCGCCAATATTTAAAACGGCCATCGGCTTGGCCAAATCATGCGCAAGCGCCCGGTGATAAAGGGGAAGAAGCGGCGCACCCTGCCCGCCCGCCTGCACGTCCGCCACACGCATCTGCCCAACAACCGGAATTCCGCACGCATCGGCCAGCGCCTGCGCGTCCCCGATCTGCCACGTAAACCGCGCAGCGGGATCGTGAAAAATCGTTTGCCCGTGGAACCCGGCGACATCAACATCCTGTTTTTGTATCTTATATTTGGTCAAAAAATCAGCCAAAAAGGAAATATGCCGCTCCGTCACGATCCGCTCCGCCGCCTGCGTCTCCGGCCCCTTCTCCCGCCGACCCAAAGCCGCGCGGATCACCGCCCGGTCCGCCGCATCATAGGCATAGCCCTCGGACACCAGCGGGCGCACAATCCCCTCCCCATCGGTCTCGATCAGGGCGATATCTGCGCCGTCGAATGAAGTTCCTGACATAAGTCCAATTGCGCGATGGATTTTTTTCTGTATCATGTGGGGCGGTTATCCGTTTTGAGGCGGCGCATGGCATTTTGCGCCAATCGTATTATGAGCACATACAAGTCAGATTTTTTAAACACTTTATCCGAACGCGGCTTCATTCACCAGTGCAGTGATTTCGAAGGGCTGGACCTGAAGCTCTGCACCGGATCGCAAACCGCCTATATCGGCTTCGACGCAACCGCGGACAGTCTGCATGCGGGCTCACTCGTCCAGATCATGATGCTCTACTGGTTCCAGAAAACCGGTCACAAGCCCATCACCCTCATGGGCGGCGGCACCACAAAGATCGGCGACCCCTCCGGCAAGGATGAAGGCCGCAAGATGCTCAACGATCTCACGATCACCTCGAACATCAAGGGCATTACCTGGATTCTCTCCGTCTTCCTGAAATACGGTTACGGGCGCAATGACGCCAAGCTGCTCAACAACGCCGACTGGCTGAGCAATATCAACTACATTGATTTCCTGCGCGAATATGGGCCGCATTTTACCATAAACCGGATGATGACGTTCGACTCCGTCAAAAATCGGCTTGAGCGCGAACAACCGCTCACCTTCCTCGAATTCAACTACATGATCCTGCAGGCCTATGATTTTCTGGAACTCTACCGCCGTTACGGCGTGATCCTCCAGATGGGCGGCTCCGATCAGTGGGGCAACATCATCAACGGCGTCGAACTGGCCCGCCGCAAGGATGGCGCGCAGATTTACGGCCTCACCACACCTCTTCTGACGACCGCCTCCGGCGGCAAGATGGGCAAGACGGCCGAAGGCACGGTCTGGCTCGATGAAAACAAGCTGTCCGCCTACGACTATTACCAGTTCTGGCGCAATACCGAGGACGCCGACGTGGGTCGCTTCCTGAAGCTCTTCACAACGCTGCCGATGGATGAAATCCGCAGGCTGGAAGCCTTGCAAGGCGCTGAGATCAACGAGGCCAAGAAAATCCTGGCCTTCGAGGTCACCCGCATGTGCCGGGGCGAGCACGCCGCCATTCAGGCGCAGACCACCGCCGTGGAAGTTTTTGAAAAAGGCTCCGTCGGCGGTGACCTGCCGACCGTTGAAATCGAGATCGACCGCCTCAAGCGCGGCGCCAATGTCGTCGATCTCCTCGTCGAAACGGGCCTCAGCGCGTCCAAGGGCGAAGCCCGCCGTCTTATTCAGGGCGGCGGCGCAAGGGTAAACGACGTGCCCGTCGGCGGCGTCGAACAGACGGTCGGAATTTCTGATCTCTCAAGGGACGGCGCGATCAAGATTTCCTCGGGAAAAAAGCACCACGCGCTGGTCAAAATTCCGAAATAAGTGCCGATAACTCCGCAGATATAAATTTGATTTGCCTCAAAGCAGGTTTTGGCGTTGTGTAGACCATGTCGAACGCCCTTCTCTACACTTTGACCGTTCTGATCTGGGGATCGACATGGTTCGCCGTGTCCTTCCAGCTCGGCGTGGTTCATCAGCTTCTGTCCATCAGTTACCGCTTCGCGCTGGCGTCCCTGGCGCTCTTCGCGTTTATCGCCCTGACAGGCCGCCTGAAACAGGCCGTCTTCACAAGGCGCGAGCATGGCTGGATCGCGCTGCAGGGGCTGTTTCTATTCTGCCTGAACTATTTGCTGTTTTATTGGGGCACGGGCTTCCTCACGACCGGACTCGTTGCGGTCGTCTTTTCCTCCATGAGTCTGCTCAACAGCTTCAATCAGGCGATCATCTTCAAAATCCCCCTAAACCCGAAAGTGCTGGCCGGGAGCTTCATCGGCCTCATCGGCATAACCCTCGTCTTCTGGCCGGAGATCGAAACCCTGAGTCTCGGCGATACAAAAGTTATGGGAATAATAATTTGCCTCGCCGCGTCTTACAGCGCTTCGCTGGGGAATATGGTCTCGCTCAGGAACACGCGCAACAACATCCCGGTGATCGAATCCAACAGCTACGGCATGGCCTATGGCGCACTTTATTCCTTCATTCTGGCGATGCTTTGCGGCGCAACGCTCGACTTTGAATTCACGGCACCCTACATCCTCTCGCTCCTGCATCTCGCTGTTCTGGGGTCGGCGCTGGCCTTCGCCTGCTTCCTGACGCTCATCCAAAGGATCGGCGCGGACAAGGCGGCCTATTCGACGATTCTGATCCCGATCGTCGCGCTAGCCATTTCCACAGTTTTCGAGAATTATGTCTGGACGCCCAGCGCATTTGCGGGAATAGCCTTGATCGTCAGCGGAAATGTGATCGCGCTGGCCAACCGCGAAAACCTGCTGCAATGGCGTCCGCGCCGTGCCGCCGCGCTTATTCGAACAAAATCCGCCGCAGAAGCCCCGGTGCCAGAACCGACAGCGGATTCGCCGAAATCACCGGATCGGCCATCTTGCCCTTGATGCTATAGGTCGCGGCGAACAGGCTACCCGATCCGCCCGTAATGATATCGCCCACAAGCGGAATGTTACCGATCACTTTATTGATGCCCGAGAGCGGTATAAGCGTCCCCGAAACATCCAGCGTCTGCCGGGCATTGTCGAATTCCCCATCGAATGTTAATCCCAGCGTATTACCGGACGTGCGCCCGTCCTTAAGCACCAGCAGCGCGCCCTCCCGGCGGTAGACCCAGTTGAACTTCGCCTCCAGCCGTGTAAACGCCAACCCGTCATTCTGCAAAACCTCCATCAGCCCCGAAAGCGAGAGAATGCTGAACAGCTTGGTCAAGCTCGGCGCGTCGTCGGCCGTAAAGTCGCGGATCTCCACAGTCCCGCTGAAATTCCGATCGTAAACGCCCTTCACCGGCTCGCCTGAAACGGTCATCGTGCCGCCCTTCATGCCGTTATAGACGTTGAACGCCTTGAGCGTGGCGCCGGCATCCGTCGCCTCAAGGAAGAATTTCTTCTTCCCCTCCCTGTCAGGCTTGAAGCGCAGATAGATATCGCCCTTGCCCACCTTGGCATCCATCTCGAACTGGTTGAAACGCCCCTCCGCGTCGATATCGATATAAAGCTTGCCGTCACTTACCGTCTGCTTGTCGGACGTCCGCAGGGTCTTGGCCGTAACCGACACGACGGAGGGCGGATCGGTATACCCCTCCGCCTTCGGCGGCTCGGCATCCATGAAGGGCCTCATATCGAGAAAGTCCCCGTCGAACAGGATTTTAACCTGCCCTTTCTCGTCCATGGTGAAATCGAGCTTGGCGTTGGTCTCATCGAGCTGGAAGCGCTTGGTCTTCCCACCGCTCAGATACGTCTCCGCCCCCTTACCCTTGAACGTCAGCTGCGACTCCTCCAGCGTAAAACGCTCCGTCTTAGCCGTAAGCCCGGTAATCTCTGTGATCTGCTCGTCTTTGAAGTGCGCCTTGAAGCTTGCGCTGCCCTCTTCACCGACTGGCTTTTCATAGTCGAACGGATCAATAAAGAAACGCGCCCCTTTGGCATCCGCATTCACATCCGCCACCGCCTTGCCATCGCTGTGCGTGGTATAAGTGATATCCAGAGGAACCGAACCTTCCAAAAACGTATCCAGCACGATTCCCAGCTCTTGGCGCAAATTCGGATCGGCGGCGATCTTGGCCGTCACCTTGGACTTGTAAGGCCTGCCCTTGCTGACCAGAAATTCTTCCCAGTTGAGGTCTATATCCCGGCTGTGCAGTTGCCCCTTCCCCTTGAGCGCGACCTTTTTGTCTTCCAGCGTCAGCGCGAACGGCCCGCCCGAAAGATCAAGCGTCCGCAAAACATCCGGAATGACAATATCCTTAAGCGTGCCGTTGGCCCGGATATCCATCTCATCAATCAAGACCGGCTTGCTGGTGTCGAAGATCATGCGTACATCGAGATCAGCCTCACCCTTGACCTGTTTCAGGTCGATTTTCTTGTTCTTCTGAAGGTTGATCGGATCTTCAGAAAGATAGGCAAAAGCGTCGCTCAAGCCGCCCTTCAGCTTCACGGAAATATCCGCCGACCCCTTACCCTCGGCGACAACCTCGCCCAGAACGATCTCGCCGCCCAGAATATCAAGGGCGCCCAGCTTTCCGGACTCCACCTTGATGCCCAGAATATCGGTCTTCAGGTCGAACTGTCCCGTCCCCTTGGAATTGGTGACCGGAAACAGCGGCGCACGGTAATCCACGCTTAGATTTTCAAACGCATACCCGGCCTGAACGTTATCAACATCGAAAGCCCAGCCCGGTGCTGGCTCTTCTTCGCCTTCGACAAAGCCGCTCGGCGCGGGAGTCTGCATGTTATCCTGAACCGGGAGCGCTTCAGACGGAGCCTGTCCGGGCGCTGAAGGCTGGGCAGCGTCAGACGGCGGCACAGCGCTCTGCTTGGTCGCGCGGATCTCCGCCGTCGCCCAGACATCGCGGAACGTCCCTTTGGACATGCGGTGCAAAATCCACTGCTCGCTGTTATCCCCGCGCAAAAATTCGGGCCACAGCGGATCAAGCTGGGCGTGTTCGACATGATCGACCCGGATGCTGAGCGGCCCTGTGATCGACTGGAACTGATGATTGACCAGATCGGCCTGCGCCCGGATCGTGACATCATTCAACGTGACATAAGTATCGCGCAGTTCGAACTTGCCCGTGGAGTTGACATAAACTGCCCCCAGGCTCAATCCCTTGTAGGGAAGCGGCTTGCGCGTCACCTCGGGGTGATAGAGTGTCCCAGCCTCCGAGTAAGCCTTCAGGATCACATGCTTGGGCTGGAAATCCTGGCCGAAAGACGTGTGCAAAACCGCGTTCACGACAAGATCCTGATCCCTCAGGACATCCAGCGATGGCAACTTCCCGGCCAGAACCATAGCGTCCAGATTGAGGATATCAACCAGAACATCGAAATCCTCTTGGGCCCGGTCGTAATTAAGAAGCATGCCAAACCTCGAAGGCTTGCCGCGCACATCGGGAAGGTCGATCGTCATATCGGCCTTCAGCCCCTCCTTGGTACGCCGCAGAGCCGCGTCGAAATCCGGCAGGAACCACGAAAGCCCGATGATATGGTCCTCGACCATCAGCCGCGCACCCTCGATCTTCAGAAGCCGCAGGCGCGAGAGCGGATGCCCCGTCCGCACATTCTTGTCGGGCTGCGAGAGCGCTTCGAGTATCCGGGCGATTTCCTCTTTCTGCCCCGCAGGCTCAGAGCCCGCCTCCCCGCCGCCGCCGAAACCGACATCCACCTTGCCGTCCGCATGGCGGGTGATACGCAGCTGCGGCTGCCGGACGATAATCGACTTCGGCATGACCCGCCCCGCCGCGAGCCCGGTTTTAGACAGCGTCAGGGAAACTTCGTTAACAGACAAAAGCGTGGCGTTGTCCTTGTTAAGGATTTTTCCGCCCTTAAGAACCAGATGGATCGCGTCCTTGAAATCCGGCCAATAGAGAAACACCTGCTCCATCGTGGCGTGGTTCCCGGTATCCTGGTCGTAAAGCGTACTCTCGATATACGCCTTGGCAAACCCGATCTCCAGCGGAGCGGACGCGATCCGCACAAGCAAAACCGCCGTCAACAGCACAAAAATCGTGAGAACGGACACAAAAGTAAAAAGCGCCCAGCGAAAAGCCCGCGCGGAAATTTTCAGGGATTGATGTAACACCGTGCCCCCAGAACACGAAAATCAACACAGTTAATTAGTTTTACAGGACGACCAAAGCTTTGACCATGCCGAACTGCTTAAAAAGCTTCGGCAGACCACAAAAGGGCCTATAACTTCATATTCGGCAAAACAACAAGGAAAAGAACATGAGCAAGGAAAAAATCGAAATCGGCAAACCCGCCCCGGACTTCACCCTACCCGCCGACGACGGCGCAGATTTCACCCTCTCGAAAAGCAAAGGAAAAAATATCCTGCTGTTCTTCTACCCTAAGGACGACACGCCCGGCTGCACCGCCGAAGCCTGCGGCTTCAACGACGCCCTGCCGGATTTTTCAAAACTGAACGTATCGGTCTACGGAATCTCGAAATGCAGCCTCAAAAAACATAAAAAATTCCGCGAGAAATACGGCCTCGCCTTCCCTCTGCTGTCCGACGAGAGCAACGACCTCTGCGAACGCTACGGCGTCTGGGCCGAAAAAAGCATGTACGGTAAAAAATATATGGGAATCGAGCGCAGCACGTTTCTGATCGACGAAAAGGGCATCGTTCGGGCCATCTGGCGCAACGTCAAGGTCCCCGGCCATGTCGATGAAGTACGCAAGGAACTGGCGGGCTTGGCGAAGGCGGCGTGAAATCGGCACGAAAACAGCGATTTATGATAGAAAAAATCGCCGTATTCGATAAAATGCCCGCAGAGGCCCTTGATGCTGCATCTGACACGGATTACCGAGACCTTTCCCTCGGTGCATATCACCAATAACGCCGGCGGCGTGCCCGTCGAAGTGACCCTAATCGCGCAGTTGGGCCACGGCGCCGGAAACCACCTGTTCGCGCACGTGGCCTCCAGACAAAAAGGCCATGCGGAGTTCATCGACGAGCTGGACGAACCCTCGGTCAAGATCGGCGGCACGAATTTTCCGCTTGGCGATACGACGTCGCTTTATTCCTTTGTCGTCGGTCCCCGGGGCCACCCCTTTCATAAACATGCCGGACACCGCATTTTCACAGCCGTTTCGGGCAGCGGCGGTTCGCAGCTTAGATTTTCGACCGTGACCTCGGAGGAAATGCAAAAAGACCCCCATAAGTTCATAGAACATATGCATTTCATAAACATTCCACCCGATTGCCTGTTTACGGTCCGGTTCGGCGGCGAAACATGGCATCAGTTCTGGCCGCTTTCTAAAAATTCCCTGCATCCTGTGTTTTTTGCGCTCTCATGTCACACCGATGAACTGGGCGGCAACTTGTCCGATGAACTCAAGAAAAAGATCATCGCTAACGAGGCGAATATCCCGGCCCTGACCGAAGTCCTGCCGCCCGAAGTGGCCAAACTGATCAACGCCCGAAGCTTCCAGCAGGAAATGGTGCCCACAACCACCCTCTCTCTGGACGCACCTGCGGGCACCGTGCACCGTAAGGTTTGCGACTCCTTCAGGAGCGGCATGGGACTTTTAAGAGGCGCATGGGGCGCGTGGTATGGCTCGGGCGGATATGTGTCCCAAACGGATTTGACAAAAACCGTCACCGAATTGGACGCGCTGCCCGAAAACTCCCTCCTGAAGGAACATCTGGCCGAAGAGACCCTTCATCACGAGGACACATTCCTTCTATCTGTGAGCGGATTGGATTTCAAAGACTTGAAAGCCTCACGTCTTCTGGAACTCATGCTGGAAGGATTCCTGATGAACGCCCCGCGCGGCGTATCGAGGCTGATGCTCATTCGCAATATTCTCGTCAAACCGTTGGGCTTGCGCACATCGCCTTTGGGATGTCCCGTGTCTTCTTTGCTCTCGAACGACACAAGAAACCTCTTCGCGGGACAGTATCCTGTTCTGGACCAGCGGATAAATGAAGAAGACACGCTGGCGCAAGTGATACTGGGCGCCAACGACAAGCATCTGCGCTTCCGCTCCTGCATCAGCGTGGAGATCGCAAATGAGAGCCAGATCAAAATTACGCTCGGAACCCGTGTTCATTGCCGGAACGCGTTCGGAAAATTTTATATGTCTGTCATCAATCAGGTGCATAAGCGCTACATTTCGCCGACGATGCTCAGGCGGGCCGCAGACTATATGATCGCTCAGATAAAATAAAAATCCTGAAAAACCAAGGTTTTCAAGGAATATTAAGGACATACGCAAGTAAAACCACACAAATTTCTTGTGACTTCCCAACTCTTTAAGCTATTCTGAACCCACGTTGCACGGCCAATGCGGCGCGTTTGGCGTATGCGTTAAAAAAGAACAACAAGCGGCGAAAAACAGGGGTATGGACAAGACGCTCTCACCACAGCAGCAATATGCGGGCTTTATCGCCCGGGCGCAGCCATGGCATCAGGGGCACCAAAACGTGCTGGCCGAAATGGTGGCCAAGAATTTCCAGCCCGTGATCTTCCTTGGCTCCTGCAACGCCGACCGAAACACCGAAAAGAATCCTTTCACCTTCGCCGAGCGCGTTCAGATCATAGAAAAGGCCTGCGAGCAGCTCCGCTACGCCGACGGACGCACGGTCAAGCCGATCTTCGTCCCGGTCTACGACCACGAGCGCACCGCCGAAGAAAAACCCTTTTTCGAGGGCGGCGAAAAACGCGTCCCGCTCAACGCCGCATGGTTTGCGGAATTCGTCGATTTCTTCAAGGAGTCCGGCATCCGCCCCGACCACTTCACGCTCTTTTATTCCGCGAAGGACCAAGACACCAAGAATTACGTCTTCGAACCCTTCTACGACGTAAACGGCACCAAATTCTCCTTCCCCGGCCTGACCGACAAAACCGTCTTCGCGGACGAGGACCTCTCTCTCGCCTTCAAGCTCTACGGCGCGAAACGCCGCGAGATGCCCGTAACGGCAGAAAACGCCACCGACATCCGCGTTGATTTTACCTCCCGCAAAGACCTGCTCGTACCCGGAACGGCGGAAGTGATCGACAGCATTTTGAAACAGGAACGCACGAAAAACGCCGCTTATGACGGACAGGATATCACCGACGAGACCTTCTCTGCCGATCCGCTAAAGGTTCTGCGTCACGAGCGCCGCACCCGCGACATCCATCTGCAAAAACAACCCGCCGACCCCGGCTTCCATCAAAGGGTCCTGCTCGTCGGCGGCGCCGGATCGCTCGGCCTTGCCGTAATCGAAAGCATGCTGGAAAACGGGCACGATCTGGTGCTCAACCACCACGCCGCGAACGTCGGCAAATTCAAGCAGGACGTTGAGCAGATCGCGGCGCGTTACCCCGCCCGCACCGTAAGCTTCGAGGAATGCGACCTGCGCGAACCGAAAACCTGGACGCCTGAATTTTGGCGCGAGACCTATCAAAGGCACGGCATAGACGCCGTATTCAACATGGCCGGCATCATCGAGGAAAAACCCTCCATCGGCCTGACGTTTGAAAACGTCAACTACCGCCCCGTCAAGGCCATGGCGCAGGCCGCCGTGGATACCGGCATCGACCGCATGGTCTACGTCTCCACCATTACCGCCGGAAACCCCGACGCGGAAGAAAACGCCCGCTCGGAAACCGAGCCGCTGACTTACGCCGGGTCCAAGCGCAAGGCCGAAATCGCGCTGGAGGAATTTTCCGGCAAGCTGAACTGGATCAGCGTCCGCCCGATCACCGTCTTCAACCCCGACACGCCCGACTGGGGCCGCCCGATGACCTTCCCCCATCTGGCCAACCTCGCCTTCATGCCCATTTTGGGCTCGGGCCAGCAGAAATTACAACCGCTCTATATCGGCGACCTCGCCAAGGCCGCGCGCCTGATCGAAAGCCCGCTTGAAGGCGGCCACATCTTCGAGGCCGTAGGACCGGAGCAGGTCACCCTGCAAAAGGCCATGACGTTATTACGCCGCCCGACCGACGCGTTCGCCGCCGTGAACGTGCCCTATGACGTGGCCGAATTCCTGGCGCAGAATTACCCCTTCGGCGGCATTAACCCCTCGTTCGTAAAGGTGATGAAACAGCGCGAATCCTTCGAGGCCGCCATCCCCAGCGACGACTGGGCCCGCGCGATCGGGGAGGAAGGCCATTTGACATCGTTAGAGGACATCTACGCCGCCCCCGAACGCGACCTGCAATTCTCCGAGCCGCCCATCGCGGAATATGGCGGCATCATCGCCAAAAACCCCCAGCCGCTCTACCAGTTCCTCGCCCGCAAGATGGGCCAGAGCCCGCTGGTCGAGCGCTTCCGCGACGCCTTCGACGCGTTCCGCGAAAATGTCGGCTCCCGCGAAGCCCGCGAACGTGTAAGAACCACGGCCTTTGAAATCCTGCAAGCCATGCGCGACGCGCTCGGCAACGACAACGACCACACGCCCAAACCCGCAACCTGATCCACCCCGGTTGGCCATGCACCTGACCGAAAAAGCCATTACGGAAAATTTCGATCTGCTCTTTTATCTGGAGGGGCGCAACGCGGCGGGCGAGCCCATCTGGTGCTACGTCACGGTCGCGCCCGACGAAGTGGAAACCTTCCTCGAACAATCCGCGCTGCCCGGCTTCCGACCCGGCCAATACGCAACCATCGTGGTGTCCGGCACCGGCGAACCGACCGACGAGGAAAAAGACCGTCTGGAGGACGAACTCGGCCTCGAACGCGGGGTTTTATAAAATGAACATCCACGACGATAAAACGCTCTACAAACTTATCACGGCTTCATACGCGATTTTTTTACTTCTATTGTTTGCCGTATTGACTGCCGGAAAGGGTTTGGCCGCAGGAATCTTCGCCCTGTTTCTCGCCCTTATGGTTCCCCTGTTCTGCTGGGCATCCGCAACTCTATACAAATGGATGGTGCTGGAACCCAAATACAAAAAACCACTGTCGAATGTATCAGGCACGTTCGTTAACTCATGCCTGTGGACTGTTCTCTTTGGGTTTCTTCTGTTTATCTCAACGACATTCGCTTTTATGACTTGGGAACATCTGAGTGCGGCCTTCCCAACTGCGGAAATAAAAAAATCGCCCGTCTCCGTCATCCCAACCCCGGAGAACTTTCCAAAACCGCTTGATAAGAACTAATCCGCCGCCTTCGGCCCCAGAAACGGCACGAACCTCACCGGAATAGTCCTTGTCTCCTGCACGCTGCCATCCTGATTTTTTTCGATCACCAGCAACTCCTGCGTCCGCCCCTCCGGCCCCACGGGAATGACGATCCGCCCGCCGGGCTTGAGCTGGTCGATCAGCGGTTGCGGCACATGGTCGATCCCCGCCGTGACAAGAATAGCATCGAACGGCGCATGGTCCGGCCAGCCCTGATACCCGTCCCCGATGCGCACATGAATATTGTCGTAACCCAGCGCCGCCAGCCTCGCCTTGGCCTCCAGCCCCAGCGCCTCGACATATTCAACCGTATAAACAGCTTTCACGATCTCGCCCAGAACGGCGGCCTGATACCCCGACCCCGTGCCGACCTCAAAGACAATATCCTCCGGCCCGACGGCGGCCAGTTCGGTCATCAGCGCCACGATATAGGGCTGGGAAATCGTCTGACCGTGCCCTATGGACGCGGCCCCATCATCATAGGCCCGCCCCTGCTGCATCGGCGGCATGAATTGATGGCGCGGCACCGCCCGCATAGCGTCCAGCACCAGCGGATCGCGAATTCCCCGCGCCTCGATCTGCGTTTTCACCATTTTCGCGCGGGCGCGGTCCATGAGCGGCTCCCTGATCTCCGAACGGTTGAAATAGAAATAGGATACCACAAGCCCACAGGCCGCCAGACCGAAGAAAACAAACAGCGCCGCCTTGCTCATGCCGCCCGCGCCCGAAAGACGCCCTCCTGAAAGAATGTCTCGCCGAGTTGCGCATGGACCATCGAAAGCCGGAAGATAAAATCCCCGCCGCCCAGATCCTCGTGCGCCACATGCGTTTCCCCCGGCGCGACCCAGCGCGGCAGCCGCACACGCAACGGGCCAAGCTGCCAGAAGAAATAACGGCTGCGGAAATGCAGCGAGGCCTCTTCCTCCGAAACGTCCAGCACCATGCCGAACCCGCCGCCGACACATTCCAGCATGTCGCCGTTTCGGGCTTCTTTCTTGACTGAGACGACCACGAACGGCTTTCGCCCCTCGTAATAATAAGTCCGCTGCCAGTAAACCCGGCGCTTCCCGCGCTTCTTGGTCAATTCCACATCCATCGGCACGTCCGACCCGGCATAGGGTGTAAGCGGGTTGCCGATGATCCGCGTCAGCTGCGCGAACAGCCAACCCATCTTTGATCTCCGCACCGTATGCATCCGCCCGCAATAGGCCACGACTTCGCCTTCCTGCGGATCGGCGGCGAAACGTACGCGGATATGCGGGTCAAGCCGCATCCAAGCATCCTCGCCCAACTGATTGCGGATGGTGCTGTAAGGAACGTCGGCCAGAGCGTCAACGCGAACGGGCGCTGAAAATTGACTTCCCTCGTCGCGTCCGGTTTTGAACATCGCCCGCCTTGCCTTTCTGCCGCGCAAGTGGTAACATCATTTAGCTAAATAGCTAAATATCATACAAGGATAAAACCGTCAACCGATGATCAGGTCAATTAAACAAATAATAAGCAAGGGTGTTATCGTACTTTTAGCTATAGTAAGCATGGCTGCTTTCAACACTAACGCCGATACACCGCCCCACAATCAAGAATCGATTTATGAATGGATTGCCAGAGGGAAAAGCTTAAGTCGCAAAGAAATAAAAGCGATGAGCGCCGAAGAATTTATAGGCGTTCTAAAAAAACATACGTTAGTTTGGATCGGTAAAGACGAGGATATAAAAGGCCTGTCTGTAAACACCGAAATACCAGGTTGGCCATCCAAAAATGATATCCCTTATCTGTTATCGCAATTAGACAACAAAGAACGTTGCGCAAAAATGGCTAGCCCTGTCTTTTCTACTATTCCAACAGACTTCACAACAGTAGGAGAACAGGCTTTATATCTGTTAGCCGCCATAAAACAGGGTGAGTATAGCTTAGGGGTTAAAAGAGAAGACAAAGAGTCCTTAATTAGATGGGCTAAACAAGAACCTACAAGGATGTGGATAACGAATACTCTGTTAGTGATATTCGTTTCGATTGGGTTAATAGCCGCCCTTTTGACAATAAAGAAATATAGACAATGCTAGGGCTCTCATGATCGACAAAGTTTTTCAGGCCCTCTCCTCCGGCGTTCGCCGCGAAATTCTCGCCTACCTCTCCGAGGGCGGGATGACGGCTGGCGAGTTGGCGCGTCATTTCGACATCACCAAACCCTCCCTCTCCAAGCACTTGAGTATCCTTGAAAACGCCGGACTGGTCGTCAGCGAGAAAAAGGGCCAGTTCGTCCACTACGCGCTGGCCAAACACAACCTGATCAACACGGTGAACAGCTACATGCAACAGATCTGCCCCGTCAGCTACGCCATCAAGAAAGAATTGAAAAACAAGAAACGCTAATCCCAGCCTTTCGGAGCGAGTTCTTGCTCCAGATCGGACAGCGACTTCTCTAGCAAAGCGATGAACGCCGCCCGGTCCCCGCCCCACGAAAGCGCCTCGCCGACATTGACCTGACACACGAACGGCACCAAGAGCGCCTCTCCACGCGGCAGGGATTTGCCGAGCCCGTGCATAAAGACGGGCGTAACGGTGACATCCGGCATCTGCTGCACCAGCTTGGCGACACCATATTTAAGCGGCTGGCGCTTCTCCGGCTCTCCGCGCGTCCCCTCGGGAAACATCACTACCGTATACCCCTCCTCGATCGCCTCTATGACCGGCGCCAGCGGGTCCGTCCCCTCCGCCGCGTTGCGCTCGATGGGAATGACCCCGATCAGATTAAGCGAAAGCCAAGTGCGAAAGGGCGTCTTGCAGAAATAATCCTTCGCCGCCACCAGCTTCACCTTCGGAATGTCGTGAAACTTGATCAGACTCATCAGCACCAGCGCATCGAGGTGCGAATTGTGGTTCGCCGCGATGATCTGCCGGGGCTTGACCGTAAGCCGCTCAAGGTGCCGCACGCTTAAGCCCAGAAGGATCATCAGAACGGGCCGGACTATCAGAACGTAAAAAAGCTGCCGGGGCAGGTCGGATTTGGATTTAGGTGCGCTCATCCCCTACCCCACGTAATAGAAATAACGCACGCAATGGAAGAACAGCGGCGCGGTGAGCGAAAGCGAGTCGATCCGGTCGAGAATCCCGCCATGTCCGGGAATAAGATTACCGGAATCCTTGATCTGCAAATCGCGCTTGAGCGCGGAAAACGTCACGTCCCCGATGAAGCCCGTAACCGCGATCACCGCCCCCATGAACAGCGCGAACGGCAGCGAAAACGGCGTCAGCAGCGGCGCGATTAGCCCGGCGACGGCGATCGTGGTCAGCGCGCCGCCGATAAACCCCTCCCATGTCTTCTTGGGGCTGACCTTCGGCACGATCTTGTGCTTGCCGAACAGCTTGCCCCAGACATACTGCGCCACGTCGTTGCCCTGATTCAAAACCGCAAGGAACATAATGAGGCCCACATGCCCTTGCAGGGCATTGGAATACTGCATCAGCATGGCCGCATGCGAAACGGCGAAAACCGTAATCATCAGGCCCCAGCTGATCTTCGCCGTGGAGTCCAGAAACCCCTCCGTCTGCCCCGCGATAATCAGGCGGAACGGCAAAAGGAAGAACACCCACACCGGGATGAACACGATAAATAATCCATACAGCCCGTTCGCCACGAAATAATACTGCACCGGGATCGCAAGATAAGCCCAGAACAGCGCCCGCCGGTCCGCCTTGCGCAGCGGCACGATGGAGAAATATTCCTTGAGCGCCAGAAAGCTTAAGAAAGCGAAAAATATCACCGAAACGACCGGAGAAGTCAAAATCGCCAGCGAGAAAATGGCGATCATGAACCACCAGCTTTTGACCCGCGCCCCCAGCTCCCCGTAATGATTTTCGGTATCGTTCCGGCGCAAAAAATAAACAATCGCGCTGGCGATGATCAAAACACCGAACACGCCCGCGATGCTGAGATGAACGGGATTTGAGGGAATAAGACTAAACATCCTCGCCCTCCGGCCCGCCCGGCAACCCCGGCCCCGACTCCAGATGCCAGTGCGCCGCGCTCAGGCGCCTCCACACCGTAAAGGCGCTCCCGGCAATAATCACGACCAGCGCGAAGGCCAGCAGCGTCCCGGTTGAGAACATCAGCCCCTCGAACGGAGTCAAGAAAATGGCGACCGCCGCCACGCCCATCCGGTGCGGCTTGGCCATCGGCCCGGAAAAATCCACCGGCGCCCCGAGGCTGCGCCCCAATGTCCGCGCATAGGCGGTCATCACAGCCATCAGCGCCGCGCCCCAGCCAAGGATTCCCCCGAACAGGCCAAACGACACCGCATACCCCATGCCCACAAAAATCAGTGCGTCCGCGATCCGGTCCGGCACGTCATTGTATAACTCGCCGGAAGGCGTGCTCTTTCCACCCTCCACCGCCACCAGCCCGTCGAACAGGTTGCACAGCACCCGCCCTGCGATCCCGGCCAGCGCCAACAGCATGAAAAGAAAACCCAAAAACCCCGGAAAGGCCGTCATCCCGACGCACGCCACCCCGGCCAGCGCGGCAAAGCCCATACTGGCCAGTGAGATATGGTTGGGAGAAATATCCTTTTGCGATAAGATGGTAGCCGCCTTCTGGACGGCTTCAAGCTTGCGGACCTTGAGCGGGCGGCGGGCTTCGGAATCGATCATAGGGGGCGCTTTCCATGATGAATGAACCAGCCCCCTTTATACCAGAATAAGGCAACCCATGAAACGCGTGTTGATCATCGGCGGATACGGACAGTTCGGAAGCCTCATCGCCCGCGCCCTCGCGCCGGACCGCAGCATCGCGCTCATTCTGGCGGGCCGTGACGGCGAAAAAGCGAATGCCTTCGCAAAAACCCTGCAATCGGTTAATCCGGTTGAAACCTGCGCCGGCGACATCCGCAAAGACCTCGCGCACCTGCTCGAAACCGCGCGGCCCGACATCGTGATCCACACCGCAGGACCCTTTCAGGATCAGGATTACAGCGTCGCGAAAGCCGCCATCGAACACGGAAGCCATTACATCGACCTCGCCGACGGGCGCGACTTCGTGGCCGGTATAGGCACACTGGACAAACAGGCGAAAGCCGCAAATCTTTGCGTCATCGCGGGCGCAAGCTCTGTCCCCGCCCTGTCCTCCGCCGTGATCGAGCAATACAGGCCCGCTTTCAAAACGCTCGAAACCATCGAATACGGCATCAGCACCGCCCAAAAAACGGGGATGGGCCTCGCCACCGCCCACGGCGTCATGAGTTACGCCGGAAAACCCTTCAAGACCATGATCAACGGGGAGATGCAGATTGTCCACGGCTGGCAGGGTCTTAAATATCATAGATTTTCCGGGCTGGGCCGCCGCCCGCTCGGTTATTGCGATATTCCCGACCTTCAACTGTTTCCGGCTTTGCACAAAGACCTGAGGACTCTGCAATTCCGCGCGGGCACTGAACTCTCCACCCTGCACCTCAGCCTATGGCTGCTCAGCTGGCCCGTGCGCTGGCACATCGTCAAATCGCTTGATCCGCTCGCCGCGCCGCTTTTGAAGCTGGCAAAAAAATTCGATATTTTCGGCACGGATCGGAGCGGATTCTATATGGCCCTGAGCGGAACGGACAGACAAGGCGCACCACTCGCCATAGGCTTCGATCTGACCGCGAAGCAAGGCCACGGCCTCAACATCCCCGCCACGCCCGCCACCCTGATCGCCCAAAAACTCGCCGCCGGGGAGAAAATCCCCCCCGGCGCTGTACCCTGCATCGGCATCTTGAGCCTTACGGATATACTCAGCGCACTCAAACCTTACGAGATCGGGTGGCAGACATGGCAGAAAACCGCCAGATAGTTCTTAAGATTTTCATAACAACAATAAGCCGCAAATCTATGGGAGTTTTGTCAGAAATTTGAACAAAAAGGGGGTGCGCCCAACCCGTTAGCACGTTATAATAACATGTTGTTATTTTTCTGTTCTTTTGCGTACCCGCTCCGCCAATCAGGTCATACTCGTCATGAAAGACACCAATGCGAAGCCCAAGGGCAAACTCTATGCGTCAATCCGGCTGCTGGCTGTGGCCGCTGTTCTTGCCGCGTGTTCATCCCTGCCCTCATGGGCCGCCGAACCCGCGCAACCGCCCGCAGACCTGCCGCAGGTCGTGACCGAGGCATCCGCACCCGCCGGGTTACCGACGCTTAAGGAAACCACGCACCCGACCATTCATCTCAGCCCCGACGACACCCATCTTGTGAAGTTAGACAAGGACGCGGGCCTTGTTGTGGTCGGTAACCCCGAACATGCGAATGTCATCGCCGACTCGACTCGCACACTCGTGGTCATCCCGCGCAATCCGGGCGCGACCTATTTCACCGTCATGGCATCCAACGGCGAAATTTTGATGCGGCGCATGGTCATCGTTGCTGGGCCGGAACAAAATTACGTGCGCGTCAAGAACACCTGCCGCAGCGGCGGAAGCAAAAACTGTAACGAAAACAACATCTACTTCTGTCCTGACACCTGCCATAAGATCCTGCTGGGAACGGAGGAAATCTCTGTAGACGATAAAGATGTCCCCGGTGGCGGAGAACAGCAAAGCGCCGATAACGCTCCGCGGCCCGAAGATAAGGCCGCAGCCGACGCCGCCGCTGATGAAGAAGCCGCGCAGCAAGGCACAGAGGAATAAACCAAGGATAAAACGTCAAACGACAAAAACTGGATAACAGCAAAAACCACCAAGCTCACCGGGAAACTGAAAACGATGAAGAAAATCTCGCCACTGGTCCTCTTGACCGCAGCCATGCTCAACCTCACCGCCTGCCAAACCACCGGATCAGATAAAAACGGTGCCGATCTGGCCAAACAGCAGCAAAGCGCGAAAATCGACGCGGCCATTGACAAGGCACTGGCCGAGGGCGGCGAAATCAACCTCACGGGCGCCCTGCTCGCGCTGGAACGCCAGTACAAACAGGACAGCACCAACCCTGACAAGGCCTTCAAATACGCCAAAGCCCTTCGTCAATCCGACTACGCCAACCGCGCCGCGATCGTGCTGACCCCCTTCGCGAAGGCACCAGACGCACAGCCGCATATCATCTCTGAAATGTCCTCAATCGAACTGGCCCTCGGCAAATTCAAGAGCGCCGAGACCTATGCCCAGCAAGCGGTCATTAAGAATCCTCAGGATTACATCGCGTATCAAAATCTCGGTATAGCACTGGAATCTCAGGAAAAGCATGAAGCCGCCGAACGCGCATTCCGCAAGGGCCTGGAAACCTGGAAGGGTAACCCCACGGCGATCATGAACAACCTCGCGCTCAATCTGGCCACGCAGGGCTACATCGACGAAGCCATACAGATATTGGAAAAGGCGCAGGCCCTTTCACCTGACCGCATAGAGATCGAGCGCAACCTGCGCATCGTCCGCGCACTGGGCGAAACGTCCTAATAGGATTTTTACAGAGCTTTAATCAGGGGCCGCAACACGGCCCCTTTTTAGTGGCGGTCGGATGATTCCACGGCATCTTGGCCAGAAGCATCGCAAGCCCGCAAAAGCCCGTATACCCGGCGAAAAACAGCGCCCCGCCGATCAGCCCGGCCAGAACGAACCCCAGCATCAGACCGGAAAACCCGAGCAGCACCAGAAACGCAACCATCGCCCCGGCAATCATCTGCACCTGCCGGAAAATCGAGAAACGCGGCGCAGGCCCGAGCGAAACGGTTGGAAACCCGGCATCTTTCCAAGCGGAAATCCCGCCCTCGATATTATAAACCGCATGCAAGCAGCGCCCATCGCCCGCAATAACCGCGCAAGCCTGTTGTCCGCGCCCGCCCTTGAGACACTGGAACAGAATCTTGCGATCCTGAGGAATCTTCAACTGCTCTGTGAGCGACCCAACAGAGGCCAGAGGCACGGAATGCGCGTAAACGATATGCTCCTGCGCAAACTCGTCGGGCTCCCGCACGTCGATCAGGATCGCCTCACCCGCCGCCAGCCAATCTGCCGCCTGCTGAACATTGATTGCCTGTGTCATTTCATCTCTCCTTGCAAAACGATTCATAAAGTGTGCCCATGATGGTCATGACCGCCTCATGCGCGATGCGGTAATAAAGTATCCGGTGGTCGCGCCGGAAATCGACGATGCCTTCGGCCTTGAGCTTGCCAAGATGCTGCGACATCGAGGTTTGCGCGATCCCTGTCGCCTCAATCAACTCGCTGACGCTCTTTTCGCCCTCCGCAAGCTGACAGAGGATCATCAGCCGATGCGCATTGGCCAGCCCCTTGAGAAATCCGGCGGCCTCGTCGGCCTTGTCCAGCATCCTGTCCAAACCTTTCATAAGCCACCTGTAATTTGCGCTTTACATTTCATAAAATTATGATATCATAAAAATATAAATTGTAAAGGAGAAAAACAATGGCAAAAGATTACAAACAGATCACCAAGGACATCTCGCAATATATCGGGGAATTGAAAAAACTGGCTCCCGACGCGATGCAGGGCTTCTACGCCCTCTCTAAAAACGCCACCGCCGACGGCGTTCTGAGCGAAAAGACCAAGGAATTCATCGCTCTGGCCATCGGCGTAACGCAGCGCTGCGACGGCTGCATCGGCTTTCACACCAAGGCTCTGCACAAGCTGGGCGCGACAAAGGAGGAAGTGGCGGAAGTGATGGCGATGTGCGTCTATATGGGCGGTGGACCGACCCTGATGTACGCGGCGGACGCCCTGCGCGCCTTCGATCAGTTCAGCGCGGAATAGGCCTAACCGCCGACTCCGGCTGCGGCCGCCTTGATCCCGGCAGGACCGAGAATGATGATGAACAACGCCGGAAGAAAGAATAAAATCATCGGCACCGTAAGCTTGGGCGGTAAGGCAGCAGCCTTCCGCTCGGCTTCGGCCATGCGCATGTCGCGCAACTCTTCGGACATCACGCGCATCGCCTGCGAAATGGAGGTCCCGTACTGCTCTGCTTGAATCAGCGCGGTGGCAAACGATTTACCCGCACCGCTGCCCACGCGCCGTGCAAAATCCTGCAACGCCTGCCGGCGGTCGTTCAGCATCGCCATCTCGGCGCTCAGAATCCCGAGCTCCTCCGCCAGAATGGGCGAATGCTCCGCCACCTCCGTCGCCACGCGCTCGATGGTCTGTTCCAGCCCGATACCGCCCTGCACGCAAATCAGCATCATGTCGAGCGAGTCCGGAAAACTGAGATTCAATTCCTGCTGACGCTTCTGAATCATATTTTTAATAAGAATATCCGGCAACTTGAAACCGGCCAGCGCAGCCGTGAGCAGGATGATAGAAGCCATACCGTCGGAAAACTGTTTTTCCTCGGGAATCTTGGACAGGAAAAGCATACCCAAAACAACGAACAGGACCGGCAAAACGACCCGCGCGATCATAAACCGCAAAGGCGCCTTGGGATTCCGGATGCCCGCCTGGAGCAGCTTTTCCCTCAGTTTTTCGCCCATCTTCCCCGCAAGCTGTTGCACGCGGAAAAAGCTGGACATCGAATCCTTTGCCGAAAGCGACGCCTCTTGCCCTCGGTTACGGCTCGCATCTCTTGTCTGCTGGTATAGGTCCTTGCGCCGCTTTTCGATGATCGCGATGGACTTTTCCTTCTTGTCGGAATTTTGCAGATAGGGAAAGGCGATCCCGACGACGGTCGCAGCTGCCGCAATAGAGGCCAGAAGCGTAATAATGGTTTCGTTATCCAGTTCCATAGCAAATGTTCCTTATCAAACGCAAAGCTCAAACCTTGAAGTTGATCATGGCCTTCATGACGAAGATACCCATGCTCATCCAGACAACCGAACCAGCCACAAGCCACTTCCCGGTCGGGGTGGTAAACAGAATCATGATGTAGTCGGGATTAAGAAAATAAAGCCCCAAAGCCACCAGAATAGGCAAGGCACCAATAATCGAAGCCGAAGCGATCGCCTCAGACGAGAGTGCGACGATCTTGCGCTTCAGGCGGAACCGCGCCCGGATGACGTTGGCAAGATTGGTCAGAACCTCCGACAAGCTCGAACCCGTCTGCGCCTGAATAGCCAGCCCGGTGGCAAACATCTGCATTTCCGTGAGCGGCATCCGCTTGGTGGCGTCCAGCGCCGCCTCATGAAGGGGAATCCCGATTTTCTGCTTGTCGTAAACGCGGGACATTTCCTCACCAACGGGCCCCTCAAACTCCCGCGAAATCATGGCGACAGCCTCGGAAACGGGCATACCGGCTTTAAGCAGCCGGACGATCGCCTCAAGGGCATCGGCGAATTCGGCCAGAAAATTTTTCTGCCTGCGCTTGATCAAAAACCGCAGAACAAAACGCGGAAGCCCCAGTGTCCCGATCAGCGGCATAAGGCCGATGACGTAATTCGACATACCTAAGAAATACGCCCCGGCCGTCATGGCGATTCCGCACAGAAACGACATCATCCAGAATTGCTTGGGCGTAATTTCAAGGCCCGCCTGCCCCAGCTTCATGGCGATCGTGACTTTCTTTTTGCCCTTATGCTCTTCTTCCTTGCTCTCCTTAAGCTTGCGGGCAATTTCGGCGCGTCGCCTGTTCTGAACGTCACGCTCATTACTCTTGTTTTCGTTCCCAGAGCTTCCGCGTATGACCGCCAGCTTGCCTTCCCGGGCCTTGCTGTCCTTGTTCATGAGGACAGCGGCGACGACCCCGAAGACCAGAAAAACAATAGATGCGATGAGAACGATCTGAACCAGCGTCATGGCGTTTCCTACCCGTAGGCTTCCTCCATCGCATCCAGAACCAGCTGCTCCACCCCGAACTGCCGCGCCTGATCGTAGAATTTTGGACGCAGTCCGGAGGAACGCTGCCGTGTAATCAGCTTGCCCTTCTCGTCTTCGCCCATGATTTCAAGATAGAAAAGATCCTGCATCGTCACGACATCGCCTTCCATCCCGGTGATTTCCGTGACGTGCGTGGTCTTGCGCGAACCGTCACGCAAACGCTGCACCTGGATAATGACGTTGACCGCCGAGGCGATCTGCTCTCGCACCGCCTTCTGGGGCAGGTTAAGCCCGCCCATCGCGATCATGTTCTCCATACGCGAAATCGCCTCGCGCGGGTTGTTGGCGTGAACCGTACCCATCGAACCGTCGTGACCGGTGTTCATCGCCTGCAAAAGGTCGAACGCCTCGGGTCCGCGCACCTCCCCAACGATGATCCGCTCGGGGCGCATCCGCAGGCAGTTTCGCACAAGGTCCCGCATGGTGATCTCGCCAACGCCCTCAAGGTTCGGCGGACGGGTTTCAAGACGCACCACGTGCGGCTGTTGCAGTTGCAGTTCGCAAGCATCCTCGCAGGTGATAATCCGCTCGCCCGCCTCGATATAACGGGTCAGACAGTTCAGCATCGTGGTTTTTCCCGAACCCGTACCGCCGGAAACCAGAACATTCACCCGGCAACGGCCCACCGCCATGATCAGCTTCGCGCACGAGGGCGTCATAGAGCCGAACTCCAACAGTTTTTCGAGCGTCAGCTTGTCTTTCTTGAATTTCCGGATGGTCATCGCCGCGCCGTCAACAGCCAGCGGCGGGATAATGACGTTCACGCGCGAACCGTCAGGCAAACGCGCGTCGCAAATCGGGCTGGCTTCATCCACCCGCCGCCCGATCGCGCCCACGATCCGCTGACAGATGGTGATAAGGTGCTGGCTGTCGCGGAACTTAACGGCGGTTCTCTCGATTTTACCGCCGACCTCGATATACGTAACATCCGGCCCGTTGATCATAATATCGGCGATATCATCACGCTCCAGAAGCTCTTCGAGCGGACCGAAGCCGAGCATATCGTCCGCGCATTCTTTGGCGATGCTGTGCAATTCAGCGGGCGTAAGATCAAGATTACGGAACCGCGAAATTTCCGCAACCGCAGAATAAACTTCATCGCGAGCCGCCTTGGCATCCATTCGGGCCAGAGCCTTGAGGTCGATCCCGTCTCTCAAATCGAGCCATATCCGGTTACGGCAGCGTTGCAGACGCAGCGTAGTGATCGAATCCCCGTGAGACCGCGCCTCCTCTTCTTCCTCCTTTTCAGGAAGAAGCACATCATCCTGCATGGTTTTACGCTGCTTGGGTGCAGCCGAAGCCTCACCGGCTTCAGACGCGGCGGCAGGAATATCCGCGGAAGCTGACTCGGACGCATCACCGCCAAGATTATGTTCAAGAGCGGCTAATACCGGACCTATGTGTTCAGCAGGCCCCAGAGGATCGGCGGGGGTTGAGGATGAGCCCTTGGACGCGGAAAGCGGGGGGGCATCGTCACGAACAGGGGGCGTAGCGGAAAGCGGCGGAACGGCGGCAGCTGGAGACGGCGTTTCAATGGTCGGCGCCAAACGCTCCGAACCAGCAGGCTTTTCGCCCGCTGTCGTTTTCGATGAAGGGGGTTTTACCCCTCCTGAGGTTTGCTTTTTGCCGAACATGCTATTTCCCGTATGAGTTTGCGGATTTTCCGCGCTTTTCCTCTATTTTCACTTCTTTTTGGTTAAAAAACTCCCTAAAAGGCCCGATTTTTTGTCAGATTTATCGTCCAGATAACCATCGGAATCCACCGCAACGGTGCGCCGGATGACCGGCAGTAAGGTTGCCTTGAGAAGCTCCAGCCCCTCGCGGTCCTGCAACACCTGGTGCAGGTTGCTCTCATTCCCCATAAACAGGGCGGGCAAATAAGGGACATTGGCCGAAGGCGCCAGCTCGACGGCCTTCTGAATTTCATAACTCGTGACTTCGTAAGCTTTGGCCTGTCCGGCCTTATTGATAATCAGGGATAATTCCTCCTTGCCGCCACCGCGCAAATCGGAAATCTCCTTGATCAGGCTACGCGCAAAACGCAAAGACGTAAGGGTCGGCGTAGACACCAGAACGATATGGTTGGCCCGTGAGATCAAAAGCTTGCGCAACCCCGGCTCCGAAGCCGATAAGTCGGCCAAAACCACCGGGGCCTTAACCATGAGCATATCCAGAAAGCGCTCGTACTGGTCGGGCGCGATCGTGGAGTCCAGCAGCGCATCGCCACCGCCCGCCATGACAGACAGGCGCTCCCCCTGCTCTATGAACATGCGCTTGAGGCCCGCCTCATCTTTCTTGTCCACCGCGCGGGAAATTTCGCGCAGCGTTCCTGCGGGGTCGAAACCCATACCAACGCTTAAAGACGACCAGCCCCCAGAGGAATCGATCAGGACGCTCTTCTGCCCCATAAGCTCGCTTACGCCCAGCGCCATGATCTGCGCAATACTGGACGCGCCAACACCGCCTTTACTGCCCAGAAACGCCACAAGCCGGCTCCCGCTGACACCCAGCCGGACGATCAGGGTCTTAGCGATCACTTCCGAAATAACGTTTTTCATAACGGGGCGAACTAGATAGTCGCTGACCCCCATTTCAATCAGGCTGCGATAAAGATACACGTCGTTCACGGGCCCGATAATCACCGCCGCTGTATCCTGCGAGCACAGGCCCGACAAAGTCTCAAGCCGTCCGAGAAACGCCTCGTCGATCGTTTCGGTCTGAATCATGATGAGGGCCGGCGCTTCCCGGTCTGAAAAAATCCGGATCGCCGTTTCGACATCGCCCTCGGTAACATCAAGCGCCACACGCGCAAAACGCCAGTCGCTGCGAATTTCAGCAGAGTTGCGCAACGTCTCGGGGTCGCGCGAAAAAACCGCGACTCCCGCTGCGGGAAGCAGTATATCTGTGGCTTGGTTCTCTGCCTCACTCATTCGTTTTACCTGTGTGCCGCCCGCGAACCGGGCATGATCTGCTCATTTTTGAACGGTAAAAGACGTTCTTTCCCTGCGCACACTGTAACACTGCAGCCTTAAAAATATCCTAATGCCACAAGGGGTTAATGGAATATGAAAAACAGAAGAATATAATACCCTCCGCCTAACAAAAAAACACGCCTGTATGCACCCGGCAACGCGCGGATACAACTGTACGCAAAAGGAATTTGAAATTAGTTCTGCCCCGAAGCGGACTCACCGCCCAGCTCTTTATTTTCGGCACCGGACCGCACAAGGTCGACGATGTTCCCCGCGCTCCGCCCCTCGGTATTCAGACCGGGATTACCCTGCCCCTGAAGATCCTTGGGTCTGGAAACTTGCCGCGCGATCATAGTCTGGACGGTGCAGCCCATACGGTAATCCGCGTTAGGCTCCACGATAGCGCTCTCCGTTCCTGGCATGGTCGTACAGTTTGAAGGCGCGTGCGCGGAATAAGCGTCATACGATATCAGCACGCGCGACTCATCACCCTGTCCGGAAACAGGCAGGATATCTGCATCAACCTGCGCCACACCTTGCCCACGTATGGCGCGGGCCAGATCGGCGGCCTTTTGGCTCGCCATCATCGCCGTATTACGGTAATTTTGGGGATCATAGGTAACGGTGACCTGTAAAGGACCATCCGCGTGGCGGGCGTGATGATGCGCGACACGAGCCGCCAGATCATCGCCTGCCTCGCGGGCAGAAACATCAAGGAAGTATGGCTCCTCCCGAACCTGAATTTTCTCAGTGGAGAGCGTTCCGGGCGCATACATCTCACATCCGCCCAGCAGAACCGGCGCGAACGCAACACTCGCCCCCGCCAACAAAACCCTGACCTTCAAACCCGATCGTAAAGACATTCGAAACACCCTCGCCCCGTTCTAATCCAGCATATAACCGTAAGTCCCGGAGGCCGAAAACACCGACTCATCCTCAACATTATACTTGCGGCGCACGTTGCGCGCGAAAACTTCGGCCAGCGGCCCCTGTTCCCGCTTGCTGACGGTTATGGCCTTCTCCTTATCGGCATAGGCGCCGACAAGATATCCGGTTACGATAACCACAAGCTCAGTCTCATTCCGGCGGAAACTGTCAGAAGAAACAAGCTTACCCAGCACCGGGGTATCTTTTATACCCGGCAGCCCCGAAAGCCCCTTCGCCGCATCGGATTGCAAAAGCCCGGCAATCATAAGACTGCCGCCGCTCGGAATCTCGATGGTCGTCTGCGCCCGGCGGATATCCAGCCCCGGCACGACAAGGTCCGCCAGAACGACGGCATTGCTGGAATCCAGGGAGGAGACTTCGGTATTCATCTGCAGGCTGATCCGCTTATCCGACAGGACAACGGGCTTAAAGTTAAGCGAAACGCCGAACTCGCGGAATTCTATAGTAATATTCCCGAACTGGTCCCGGCCCGTGGGAACAGGAAACTCCCCACCCGCCAGGAACCCGGCCTGCTGCCCGGAAACAGCCGTCAGGTTAGGCTCGGCGAGAACGTTTATAAGATTTTGCTCTTCCAGAGCATCAAGGAACAGACCGATCTGGCCAATGCCTTTGAGCCCGGTATCAAACAAAAGCCCAGCCGTCCCGATCGCATCCTGAGAAAGCGCAAGCCCCTCCGCACCGCCAAACTGTAAGGCGTCTGTCCCGTCGATCAGGCGGGAAGGCGGGTTGCGGCCGAACAGCTCGACAGCGGACAGTTCGTTCGGATCGTTGGCGTTGGTATTGACGCCCAACTCTTTCAGAACGCTGCGTGTCGCCTCGACGATCTTAACCTGAAGCATGACCTGCTGCTCGCCGCGCACTTCCAGCATATTGGAAATCAGTTCGTCGGCGCTCTTATCCTTGTCCTGCAGATCGCTGACGTAATGCGCAACCAGATTCGCGATTTTAGAGGCCGCATCCGGGGTTGAAACCGTACCCGTCAGGTAAATCTGGTCATGAACCGAGCCAACCTTGGCCTTTTCGTTCGGAAACAGTCGGTCTACGAGCGACTGAATGGCTTGAAGGTCGTAGGAAACATGAACATCGACCTTACGGACGACGTTACCGACAGAGTCCAGCGCTATAATATTGGTGTCCCCAACCGTAAGGCCAACAACATACAGCCGGTCGGATTGAATGGCCTGCACATCGACGACGGCCGGGTTAGCCACAAGAATGTCGGAAACCGGGCTGTCCAGCACGATGATCTCCGCCTTGCCCAGCGGGATGTCAGTGGGAGCGACCGCCCGCTGTTCATCAAGAATTGACCGCAGATCGCCCTTCTCGGCATAGGCGGTCATAAACCCGCCCGTACCCGCGACGAAAGCCAGCGTCAGCGCAGCGAAAACGAACATACCGCGCAATCTGGAACCGAACCCGTTCATAGTTGTTGTCTTTCAGATATCTAGCCGTTGCACTTAAAAACTTTGCTTAGAAACTCAGAAAAATTAGGACGCAGAAATCAGATCATTTTGAGCCGGACGTACCGTTATAGATTCGCACGACGTTACGTTTGATGCCCGTATCCGTGCTCATAGTTCTGTATTGCTGAAGAATCTCGTCATCGATGTGGGTCATACGGGCATCCGTGACTGTCGGCCAGGCCCGCTCACGAACGACATCGTCACCCACAGCGCGCAGGGCCAGCGTAATCTTGCCGAACTCCGATCCGAGGGCAAGCCGCTCAGCCTGCTGGGCATCCACGGCCAAAGTGACTGTTTTGGCCACCTCGACTTTGTCCTTGTCATCATCCTGCTCAGCCATCTGGTCAATCGCCAGAACCTTGACACGCTGCAGGATCGTCTCCGTGGCCCACTTGTCCACATTCATATTCACAAGCGCCTGAAGCCCGGGAGCCTCGTTCTTGTCGGCCTTGATCTCAAGCTTGTAAGTCATGACCACATCGACAAAATCACCGGGCTTGATAAAACCGCCAACCATGGTTTTGGCCTCAACCTTGATCGCCATCGCGCGCATACCGGGCTCAAGGCTGTTGGCTACGAAATTTCCGCTGCTCTCACGCAAAAGAAAGCTTTTCAGGACAGCCTCGTCTTTGGCGACATCACGGCGTAACCGCCCGGTAAGTGCCTCATGGGCCTCCTGCTCGTCCTCACGCTGGATCGCGCCGCGGAACATCGCGGACTTGGGCCACTCCTGCCAGCGCAAATCGCCCTCTTTCAATTCCTGACCGACCTTGAGATCATCCGACGCCACAAGCACCTCAACCATTTCCGAACTGGTGCTGCCGCCCTTCTTGCCGCCCAGGGAAACCTGAACAAGCACAGCGACCAGAACCGCGGCCAGCACGGCGCCCCCAAGAACGATGAGTATATTCTTATTCATAAAACCAAAACCCCTAGCGGAACCGGGTACATTCATAATGTCACACAGAAGAACTCAGATTGATACAAACCCAGAAGGCAAGAACGCAGAAGGTACACAGGACAAAAAACTACATTTCATAATATAGTTTTTTTCTTAAGAATAAGATAAAAACAGGCCGCCTTTCATACGCTTATCGCCTATAGAAAGGCCGCCAAAAAATCGCTACTGAAATACCCGGCCTTTAAAAAGGCTGCAAAGGCACCGACAAAAATAGCCACCCCGTAGGGCACCTTGCTCTCGCCCCTCTGAAGGCGGTAAATCCAGCCTCCCTCGCGCGGCGCCGAAAACGGCTTCCTGCGCATGATCACCAGCGAGATGAGCGCCATAATTCCGCCGGCGAGCGTCATATAAGCCAAAAACAACGGCAGGTCGCTCAACCTGAACCACAGCGCATAGCCCGTAGCGAGCTTCGAATCTGCGGCGCCCAGCATTCTTAAAGAAAACAATAAGGCGGTAATTGAAAACGTCAATACCCCGGAAAGCAGATGGGCAACGATCGGCCACGCGGCCTTTTCGCTACCGTTTGCCCACAAAACCCCATATGCGAATAGAAACGAAACGACCACGATAACGCTATAGATGTTGGGAATCGTGAGGCCACGAACATCCGACAGGCCCGACAAAACGCCCGCCCCCAAGGCTACAAAAATTGAAAAAAGAAAAAGAATGAGCAAAACCATCAGGACAAAAGACTACTCAAAAAGCGGTGGAAAAAAAATTGAAAGCTGCGAATCATCAAAATCTGTCAACGACAATTCACAAAACAGAAAAAGCCCGCCGGAGATACGATGGCGGGCTTTTCGGTATTTAGGTTCTTCACAAGAAGGAAAAAACCAACAACTCTTGTGATCGCTACGTGACGATTAGGACGTCAGAGCGGTCTGGATGCTTTCGAACATCGCAACGAGGTCGTCCCCAAGCAGGAACACAACCACGGAAATCGCAAGGCCGATACCGGCGGCAATCAAGCCGTACTCGATAGCGGTCGCACCATCTTCGTTCTTGAGGTAAGCTTCTTTGAATGCAATCAGTTTGGTCAACATGTTCTATCTCCTTTGTAAAAGTCTGTCTGTTGGCTTCATCTCGGCTATCTCTAAAAACCCGTGAAGCGCCTAACCGATAATTCATCTTACCCCGGGCATGATTAAAAAAACCTTAATATGCCCAAGTAAAATTTAAAAATTACTGCCTTTAAAATTTTTTTTATAGAAATAATTATAAAAGTATTTATATAAAATTTTATACAACAAGTATACTTAAAAAAATAAGGAAGTTTTACTTTAAAAATACTTTGGCTCTCGTAGTATTTTTTCCAAATGAATCAGTATTTCCAAGTCTCCCCAAAACAATACACCCGCAGAAGCCCGCGGGTGTATTGAAAAGATTTGAACGGTACGGCTGAGCGCTTATCCCTTGATATGCAGGTTGCTCAGCTCGCGGGCGATCGTCTCGAACACGTCGATCAACTCCTCTTGCGTGGGCGCATCGAAATACTGGTCTTCGCTGCTCGCGCATTCGCGGAAGTAGTCCTTGGTCGCATTGCTGATGCCGGAGGTAAAGGTGATCGTGTAGATCTGCACCCCCTGATCTTTCAGCGCCTCACACGTCTCCGCAAACCGATTGTTGAACTTGGTCACGCTCATATTGTTTTTGGCGGTAACCCAGTAAGAGGAGTAAGTGCCGTTCTCCGTGTTGTCCCCGTCGGTCATCATCACGACGGCCTTTTTCCAGAAGAAATTCTCCCAGGGCTGAGCCTCTTCGAACGGAAAATCTGGCGACAGAACCCGGTAACCCCAGGTCATACCGATGTTACCGAGCGTATTACCGTCCGGCTGCATGGTATCGACATGATCGATCAGCGCGTCCCTGTCGCTGGTCAGCGGCATGATCGTGGCATAGGGGCACCCCTGATTCACGTTACTGTTTCGGCAGTAGCAATAGGTAGAGTTGCAATAGCTGTCCCCGCCGCAGTTGCTGCATCGGCTTGTGGCGTAACCGCTACCCGAGCAGGCCTGATCGTAATTGACGACCTTGCCGAACATATAGATATCCCAAGGGCCTTCATATTCGTCAAGGACATCGTAATCATAGGGGTCGTTGTTGTTGACAGCGGGATTCCAGCCGTGCCCGTCCCAATCCGTTCCGTCCCTCCAAAGCTGGCCATAGGAGTTGGCGACATGTGTGGCCGAAGCCGTGTAGCCGCTCTCCTTATGCTCCACAACGCACCCGTACCAGCCCGTCGTGCTGCTCCGGTTGGTCGTATAGCTGACGCCGCTCGGCAGGGTCACGAAACTCTCCCCATTTGCATAGGTGCTGCCATCCGGGTTCTGCCCCAGACCATAGCGCCCTACGCGCACGCTGTTCGCGAACGGCACCATGCCGATCTTGACGTTCTCCGGCTTGGAGGCGTTGTCGAACAGAATATTGATGAAGTTGACAGTGCCGGTCTTAAGAGCCTGTATATTGTTATTGCTCGACATCGAACCGGTATTATCGAGCACCAGTGCGACTTCAAGCCCCTGAATTTCCCGCACGACGATCGTTGCGGCCGAAACATCGATCGTGTGTATCCCCAAAACCTTGAGGAACATGGTGTGATAGGTCGCATTTCCCGTCACGCGCACCTCATCCCCCACAACCTGCACGATCGGATCGAACGTCACGCCCAGCTTGTACTCGGGATAGTTCGCATCAAAAAAGTCCTGTACACGCTGTTGGATCTCCGCCTCGTTTGAGGAATAAGCCGCGGCCGCCAGAGCCGAGGCGTCCAGAGCCTGAGCAAGGCGGGCGCGCACCAGATACGCCTGCGCATAATCCAGCGACATCCCCGCCATACCGATCATAAGCGGCGCCATAATGCCGAACGCCACGACGATCGTCCCGGTCGTATCCCGCCAATAGCGCCGGCACAAGGCGCCAAATCCGCTAAAGAGTCTTTCAAAAGGGCTTACACTGGTCATGACGCACACTTCCTTTCAGTATCACGCGCACCATTATTCACGATTGACCACCGGGCTGCTGCGTCCGCGGCTGAACCCAATCTCCATCATGTTAAAGGTATCAACAACAAATCCGGCGAAAACCGGCTCAAAACTATAGGTCACGGCAACCACAACCACGCCCTCTCCGGGCAGGGCCAACGGCTCAACCCGGTCGAAAACATCGGGGATCGCCGTCATATTCCGCGTATCGCGCCAGACAATTTCCGGATCACCGCTGCTGCCATCGAAACGTATGCTGACAATATCGACCCCGTACGTAGCCTTCGAAAGCGGCTCGAAGGCCAGCTCCCCGGCCTTGACCGCCTCGTTCACGTCGCTCGTGCTGACGATATTGTTCCGCGCGATCAGGTCGGCCACGATCTGCGAAGCCCGGATGGTCTTCTGGTTGGCCAGAATCCCGTTCCCCACGTCGTAAAGCCCGAGAAACAGGACCAGCATGACCGGAAAGATCATAGCGGCTTCTGTGCCCGCAATCCCGTCCTCCTCACGCAACCACCGCCCGAAAAGCTTCCGGAGAGGCGCACGGACAAACCCTGATTTAAGATCATGAGGCAGCATCTTCAAACTCATACGGTTCGGATTGCAGAACAATCGTGGACATAAACAGCGTACCGCCGTCCGGCCCGTTCAAAATCGGCCCGACCAGCGGCGTTTTCATCGTATAGCGATACCCGACGCGGATCAGCACGCGGTCGTTCGAACCCCCGGCGTCAAATCCTTGGGAAACCATGTTTCCGTCCTCGTCAAATACCGGGACCAGCGTTTCATAATCTTCATAGCTGTTCATCGTACGAACTTCGATCGTCACATCGTTACAGTCGATCAGCACATTGACGAAATTACACATCGCCGTTCGGAATTGCGTTTCCGGATCGCTTTGCGATTGCTGAAGCTGCCCTGTACGGATCAACCGCGCCGCCGAATCCGTCGCCCCCTCCAGCAAGCTGGCCGAAGCATACATCAGCGACAACTCCATGATCCCGAGGCTGAGCATGAAATAAGGGATGGCGACAAGGCTAAACTCGATAGCCGTCGCACCGTCATCTTTCCTGAGCAATTTTCTAAAAAAACCAAGCATGTCTTTGCACCGAACGCCGTGTTTTTATTCAATTTTATTACAAATTGGTTCTAGTTTCCGGGCACAAAAAAAGCGGTCGCGCCGCTCTGTTTGAACCTATTAAGGGCCATACTACAAAAGCCCATATGCCATAATACTATCTAGACCTTAAACAAAAGGTTAACGCGCCCCCTCTTTCTTGACGATCCGGCTGGCGTCCTGTGGCAGGGGGAACCCCTCCTCGTCCAGCGGGATTTTCCCGGTCACTTCTGGCCCCCAGCGTTGCTCCAGATCTTTCTGCCGTGCTTCGATCTGGACAAGCCGCGCCTGCGCGCGGGAAAAAAGAAAGCTTGAGATATACCCCGAAAGAAAGGCATCAAGAACATAACCCGTACCCGCCGTAGCGTAAATCATCACGAGAACCATCGGATCGGCGATAATCTCGATCCCCTTATCAAACCCCATATGACTGACGATAATTTTAAGCAAAAACGGAAAACAACCCGCAAAATTCATAAACGCGACAGAAAGCGCCCGCGCACCTCGTCCGCCGCCATCGCCCGCCGCTAGGACGGCCCCCAGCGTCGGCAACATCCCGATGAGAAGCAAAAGCATGGCCGGAAGCGAAACAAGCCCGAGAATGACAATACAGATTACGGCAAGGCTCAGACCGGGATTCGCAATCCCCCCCTTCCCGTTCTTTTCCTTCTTCGCCTTCTTTTCTTTGGCAGCCATCTGAGTGAACCCCTAAAACACCGACGGCGCTTGCCCCGCCACAAACGACAGCGCAGCCATAACCATAAGAAGGAACGCGATAACCCCTGAAACCATGGCGGAAATTGCATGCGCATCGGCTCGCCCGAAACCGTGTTTGTTTTTCATCTGCTCGGTGATTTCATTATGCTCAAGCGAAAGATTGTAATATTCCAGCATCGCACGCTTATAATTGGCCATATCCCTGGCCATGGTATCCTCATTCTCCAAAACCGCCGCGATCGCCGCCAGATCCCCCGCCCGGGCCGCAGATTTGACCTGCCCCTCAACATTCCCGCGTATCGTTCGGTCGTGAAACCGCTCATACACGTACGGCAACATATCGGAAAACGCCTTGGCCAGATGCGGCAGAGAAGAGACCTTATAGCGCTTCTGAACCTGCGCAAGACATTTGATATTTCCTAAAATCTGCTTGTGCCGCTCGGGAGAGTTCAATTCATAAAGAAACCCGTCGATACACCGGCTATCTACCTCGCAGAGAAAAGCGATACTTTGCCGATCCAGAAAAAGGTCGCGGTGCCCGCCCTGCTCGGCGATGGATTCGAACGCATACAGAAGCTCCTCCGCATTCGTGACGAAATAGCCTTTCAGCTTGGGGCTAAGACAATTCACATTCTGATTTAATAAATACAGACACCGCTCCAGCCCGAACCCGGCCCGCATCTGTTTGAGCGCCAAACGGCACTCCTCATAAATTTTAAGCCACCGGGACACCGGCATCCCCTTGGCTTCCTGCATATACAATTGGTTCACAAAGGCGCTCTTTTCAATCAATTCATGAAAAATCTTGAGATCCTCGCCCTTCTCGAACGCCTGCGCCAAGGCTGTGTCGAATCCTTCGTAATTGAGCATACGCCCGCGATAAAATAGCGGCCACTCGGGCATCAAAGCGGAACGAATGTACGAAGTCATCAAATGCCCGTAATTTTTATCGCGCCCCTGATTTTTTGCGTTCTTT
This sequence comes from Alphaproteobacteria bacterium, assembly GCA_023384135.1. Lineage (GTDB taxonomy): Bacteria > Pseudomonadota > Alphaproteobacteria > Micavibrionales > Micavibrionaceae > JAGNKE01. The sequence goes on from JAHDXS010000001.1 coordinate 1,057,954, forward strand.
AACGCCATTTCATAACGCTCGTGCCCCTCCTTATCGTCAAGCGAACGCGTCAGCCACTGCTCGATCTGACCGTCCTCGACCATCCGTGAGAACAATTCCGGGTCGCGCGCGGCGTCGAACGCAAGTTCCGGGACAAAGAAATGATTTTTGCCTGCAAAGTTAAGGCCCCTAGCGCCCTTGCGTTTTCTTTGCGCCTGATGGGAAGGCGGCCGCTTCCCGCCGACCCACACCGCGACATCGTCGATGTTCCAGCGCTGCTGCGGATCGTCGCTGAGCATACCCTTAAGCAAATCTTGAACCGGCGTGGACAATCGCTCCCGCCCGATCAGAAAGGCATAACTGCCCTCTTCAAACTTGCCGGCAAGAATCTCCTGCGGACTCAGGGCCATGAACGCCGGGTCCGGCTCACGGATAGCAAGCGCCAGCGTCGCCCCGAACGCATAAAGATCCTCCGCAGCGCCGCCCGCCCCGCGCGCGATCGGCTCGGCCATGCCGCGCTCGATCGTCTCGCACAAAACATGCTGAAGATACCCGGCAGGAGAAGCCAGAGGACTGCCCAGAACAACAGCGTCCGAAACGCCGCGCACACCATAAAGATTCGCCGGTGAGATAAAACCGTGAAAAAACTCCTGCTTTCGCATTTCTGCCATCGCCTTGTAGAGCGACTTGAATATGACATCCAGCGTACGGTCCTGCCGCCACCCCAGACACAATTGCGATTTATTGGCGCAAACGGGCGCGGTCGTGATGTTCTCATGAACAAAAACGTAACGCTGCCCCTCCGAAGGAGGCCAGTAAACGACGCCCGACCCGACAAGCGGGCTCAGCCCCGGATCACGGATGGTTTTATAAATCGAGGCGCTCTTACGCCGGGGAACAAGCCCGTCCTGACAGATCAGAGCATAGCAATTCACAGAGCGGTCCGGCTTTTGCTCGACGGCGGCATAGGCGCGCACGTCCCCCTGATCGAGATGGGGCAGAGGTTCACGTGGATTGATTCGGATACTCCTGCCGAGCAACACCTGACCATCCGCAGTGCGCCCGCCGCTGACATGCGCCTTTTGTTCACCAGCGACCTCGCGCGGAGATGAATCCGACATCGCGCAACAAACTCCTTCTCGCTGTCATCCTGACAGCTATCTCGTCACGTCCCGTGACCACCGGAACAAGCGTAACCAAAAAAGTTTAAACGCGTTGCCCCAAAAAGTAAAACGCGCAGCGCCGCAATCACCGCGCTGCCCACGCCGATTTTAGGGTAAGATCAAGGATTAGCCTTGAAACGGATCGCGGACCAGAATCGTATCGTCCCGCTCCGGGCTGGTGGACAGCATGCTCACCGGAGCCTCGATTAATTCCTCGATATGCCGGACATACTTTACCGCCTGCGCGGGCAAACCGCCCCAGCTCCGGGCACCATAGGTGCTTTCCTTCCAGCCCTCGACCGTCTCATAGATCGGCTTCACGCGGGCCTGATCGCTCTGCGAGGATGGGTAATAGTCAATCGTCTTGCCGTCCAGCTCGTAAGCCACGCAGATTTTGATCTCGTCCAGCCCGTCCAGAACGTCCAGCTTGGTCAGAGCAATGCCGTGCATCCCTGAAAGCTTGACAGCCTGCCGCACCATGACGGAGTCAAACCACCCGCAGCGACGCTTGCGCCCGGTCACGGTGCCGAACTCCCGGCCCTGCCGCCCCAGAAACTCGCCCGTTTCGTCGGTCAGCTCCGTGGGGAACGGTCCTGTGCCGACCCGCGTCGTATAAGCTTTTGTAATCCCCAAAACATATTTAATTGCGTTTACGCCCATGCCCGTTCCCGCCGAGGCCTGCGCCGCAACGGTGTTGGAGGAGGTAACGAACGGATAGGTTCCATGGTCGATATCCAGCATCGTTCCTTGCGCACCTTCGAACAGGATCTTTTTCCCTTCCGTCTTGGCGGCATCCAGCTTCAGCCACGCAACACCGGCATAACGCAAAACCTCCGGCGCGATCGCCATCAAATCGTCAAACATCACGCCCGGGTCGATCTCTTTCATGCCGAACCCTTTGAGCAGGATGTTATGGTGGCGCATCATCGCCTCAAGCTTCTCCCGCAAAAGATCGGGATACCGCAGATCGCACACACGGATACCCCGCCGCGCGACTTTGTCCTCGTAGCAAGGGCCGATCCCGCGCTTGGTGGTGCCGATCGGCGTTCCGCCCCGCGCGATTTCCATCGCCTCGTCCAGTTCCTCATGCACGGGTAGGATCAGGTTGGCGTTCTCCGCGACCAGTAAATTCTCGGGCGAAATCTCGACGCCCTTGGCTTGCACGTTTTTAATTTCCTTGAGCAGGGCCGTAGGGTTGATGACAACGCCGTTCCCGATGATCGAAAGCTTGCCGGGCCGGACGATCCCCGAAGGCAAAAGGCTCAGCTTATATTCCTTGCCGTCAATAACCAGCGTATGCCCCGCATTGTGCCCGCCCTGAAAACGAACCACAACATCCGCGCGGCTCGAAAGCCAGTCCACGATTTTTCCTTTCCCCTCGTCTCCCCACTGGGAGCCGATGATGGCCACGCTGCTCATGCTATTATGATCTCCATGTGAAATTAAGCTTTAGGGTCATGAACAACCGCCCCGCCCTCATATTTATGCGTACATCCCGCGCGAACCGTATCGCCAGCGCCGCCCGTGCCGCGCACGATCGTCCATCCCTGATCTTGAAGCGCACGGATATCCGACCATTGCGTCCCAGCGGGGACGAACACGCGCTGCGGCGGCTTTACCCCCGCGCAGGCCTTGCGGATCGTATCCATGTAAAGCGTAAAGCCCTTCGCGGTTTCCGTGTCGCCGCTTTTGCCGAACCGCACGTCATAACACCCGCCGCGCCCCAGCTCGCCGTGCACCTTGGACGAAAACAAAGCAAATCCGAGATGGCTGTGATACTCGAACCCCACCTGCTCCAACAGATCGACCGTAACGCTGACATCGCCAATGCCGAGTTCGCCCAGCGCCCGCTCGACGCCTGCGCAAACCTCTTTAAGGCGCTTAACATCGTCCCTCAAAGCGGGCGGCAAAAGATCGTCCTTAAGCGCGGTGAACAGAGCCTCCACCTGCTTAGATCCCGCCGAAATATCCATGACATGCGAAAGCGCAGACACATCGGTTTTGGGAAGCGTCGCCAGCAAATCCCGGTCGCGCTGCGCCACCGCGCGCTTGATCGTCGCCACAGCATCAGCACTAAGATTTTGGGGTATCAGCGAGGTCACGAAACCGGGAATGGTTAGATCCAGCGTCACAGCATCGAACCCGATCGCCTTGAGACCCAGAATCGCCAGAACGCAGATCTCGACGTCGCTTTCCGCCTGCTCGTCGCCAATGATCTCGCATCCCACCTGACAAAACTGCCGGACGGTGCGCAACTGGTTCCCCTTCGTGCGCAAAACATCGTTGGCATAAGTAAGACGCAGCGGGCGCGGCTCCCGCAAAAGGCGCGAACCCGCGATCCGCGCGATCTGCGGCGTGATATCCGAACGCAGACCCAGCATCCGGTGCGTCACCGGGTCCATAAGACGGAACGTCTCACCCGACAGCCGCTCACCCGGCCCCGGCGCCAAAAGACTATCCTCGAATTCCAGAAGCGGCGGTTTGATCCGGCGATATCCGAACGAGGAAAAGGTCGCGATAAGGGTGCTGATCGACTGCGCCTCCACATCCGCCTGCGGAGGCAGCAGATCCTCGAAGCCGTTAGGCAGCAGGGCGAGTTCGGCGCTATCGTTGCTCATTCTTCGCTCCGGAAAAGAAGTCCGTCTTTTCTAATCGATTAAATTACAGGGTAATGGTTAGCCTGATCGGGCGACTTTTTCAATGACTTCGCACAAATCGTTAACCACGCCCTCGACCAGCACGGGGTCGTCCCCCTCCGCCATCACGCGGATCAGCGGCTCGGTGCCCGATTCCCGCACCAGAACCCGCCCGAAACCGTTGAATTTACTCTGGGCGTTGGCGATCGCCTCTTTCACGGCCTCGCTCTGCATGGGCTTGCCGCCCTTTTCGAACCGCACGTTCTTAAGGATTTGCGGCAGGGGTGTAAACTGGTTCAAAACCGCGTTCGCCTTGCGTCCCTGCTCCTTAACGAGGCTCAAAATCTGCAACGCCGCCAAAAGCCCATCGCCCGTGGTCGCATGATCGGAGAGAATGATATGCCCCGACTGCTCCCCGCCCAGATTGACGCCCTCTTCGCGCATTTTCTCAACCACATGGCGGTCGCCCACCGGCGTGCGCAAAAGCTTCAGCCCACGCTCCAGCAAAATGCGCTCTAACCCCAGATTCGACATCACCGTAGCCACCACGCAATCCCCGCGCAGCGTACCCTTCTCCTTCATGGAAAGCGCAAGAGACGCCATAAGCTGGTCCCCGTCGATGACGTCCCCGCCTTCGTCTACGACGATCAAACGGTCCGCATCCCCGTCCAGCGCGATCCCGATATCCGCGCCCTGCTCGACCACCGCGCGTTGCAGAGCCGCCGTATGCGTAGCGCCGAACCCTTCGTTGATGTTCCGCCCGTTCGGCTGACAGCCGATGGAAACGACCTCGGCCTCAAGCTCCCACAGAATTTGCGGCGCGACCTTGTAAGCCGCCCCGTGCGCGGCGTCCACCACGACCTTGAGCCCGTCGAAATTCGCATGGCGCGGCAGGCTCCGCTTGAGTGACTCGATATACCGACCCAGCGCATCGTCCAGACGGCTGGCTTTTCCGAGATTTTCCGGAGAGACCAGATCGGCGCTCAAATCCCGCCCGATCATCTCCTCGATCCGCTGCTCGATGGAATCGTCCAGCTTGAAACCGTCCGGCCCGAACAGCTTGATCCCGTTATCCGTATAAGGGTTGTGGGAGGCGGAAATCATAACGCCGACATCTGCGCGCAGCGACCGCGCCAGCCCGGCGATCCCTGGCGTCGGGATCGGCCCGACGAGAATCACATCCATCCCCATAGCCACGAAACCGGCGCTCATCGCCTGTTCCAACATATAGCCCGAAAGCCGCGTATCCTTGCCGATGATCGCGCGGTCCATGTGTCCGCCGTTGCGCGCGTCGCGCAGAACAATCGCCGTCGCCATGGCAACCCGCAGCGCCATGTCCGCCGTCATGGGAAACTGGTTGGCTTTGCCGCGGATCCCGTCGGTACCGAAATATTTTATTGCTTCGCTCATGGCCATCATTAAACCGTCAATCGCGCTGCTTTACAACGCCAGGAAGCCAAAACGCAAGCTTTTTCAACGATTTTCTTGTCTAAACCAAAGACTTATGGCAGATTTAAGGCTCATAATAAGAATAAAGGCGGGGTGTATGAAGGGGGATTTTTCGCGCTATTCAGGCCTATTATCCGACGCTTCCGGACTTCCAGAACCGGTAACGGTCATTCCAGGCAACAGCCCGTTTATCTTTTCCGGCCCGCACAACGGTTTGGCGGTCCCCGGCGCTCCCGAAAAACCGCTAGGCCTAGACCGCAAATGGTTCGAGCAGGCCCACGAAGCCAGCGACCTCAACATGGCGGCCCTCTTCCAGCGCCTTATACCGCGGCTGCCCGCCGCCTCCTTTATCTGGAGCAATTATTCACGCCTTGTGGCCGACACCAACCGCATGCCCGACAAGGCGATTGCGGAAACTTCCTCCGAGTATGAGGATATGCCGATCCCCGGCAACGACCCCGGCGTTTTAACGCCGGAGGAACGTGAGACCCGCATGAACGCCGTATACTGGCCTTACCACAACGCTCTGGCGGACCTTGTAAAGGAGACCAGACAGAAATTCGGCATGGCTATACTGATCGACATGCACTCCTTCTCACCCGTCTGGCTTGGCCGCAAACGCGAAAGCGAAATCGGCCTGCTATCCCTTGACGAACAGCAGCCCTTAGCCCAGATTTCTGATGAATTCCTGAAAGAACGAAGCGGCCTCCGCTACATCCAGCGGCAGCCGTATTTCTTGCCCGAGCGCGTCTCGATAACCGCCGCGCCTCTGGTCACAGAAAGAACAGGCGCGCCCTACTTCGGCTTTGAAATCCGCAACGACCTGATCGCCGATGAGGTCGGACAGGACAGGCTATGCGATCTAATTGCCAACTACATGAAGTTCGTTGGAAACCACCCGCATCGGGACATGGTCTTTTCACCCGCCATTCCATACCACGACCACCGGCGGCCTACCGCACAGGACACCCTCCAAAACGCAGAGGCGGGACCCGAAGACCCCGCCCCCGTTTAAATCCGGGAATAAACCCTCAAGCTTCTTGCGGTCTCTTGCCGCCCATACTCCCGCTCGTGGGGACAGAGGGGCGAGGCGGAACAGGGGTATGTGAATCATCTGAATCATCACGGATGATCGCCTCCCCGCGCAAAAGCGCCTTGATCTCATCGCCCGACAGCAGCTCATATTCCAGCAACGCTTTGGCGATCTTGTGCAAATCGTCGATATTATCGGTCAGGATTGTCTTGGCCCGCTCATACCCCTCCTCGATCAAACGCCGGATCTCGGCATCGATGCGATTGGACATTTGCGCGGAAATACGCCGCGGATGATAGCTGTTCGGGTCTTCCCCGTAATTCACCATGCCGATATCATCGCTCAAACCCCATTGAGTCACCATCGCGTTGGCGAGGCGGGTTGCCTGCTGAATATCGCCCGATGCACCGCTTGTGACCTTTTCTTTGCCGAAAATAATCTCCTCGGCCACGCGCCCGCCCATGGTCACCGACAAATCGGCCTTCATCTTGGCAAGCGACGAGCTGTAACGGTCGCCCTCCGGCAAGCGCATAACCATCCCCAGCGCGCGCCCGCGCGGCACGATCGTCGCCTTGTGGATCGGGTCGGATTCCGGCTCGTGCATGGTAACCAGCGCATGCCCGGCCTCATGGTAAGCCGTGAGCTTCTTTTCCTCCTCGCTCATTGCCATAGAACGACGCTCAGCGCCCATCATCACCTTGTCTTTAGCGGACTCAAAATCCTCCATCGTGACAACGCGCTTGTTCTTACGCGCCGCCATCAGGGCGGCCTCGTTCACGATATTGGCCAGCTCCGCCCCGGAAAATCCGGGCGTACCCCGCGCGATCACGGCGGCATCCACGTTGTTCGAGAGCGGCACCTTTTTCATATGGACGCGCAGGATCTTCTCCCGGCCCTTCACATCGGGCAGCGGAACGGTAATCTGGCGGTCGAAACGGCCCGGACGCAATAGCGCGGGGTCCAGAACGTCCGGCCTGTTCGTGGCGGCCAGAATGATAACCCCCTCCGAGGTCTCGAAACCGTCCATCTCCACAAGCAACTGGTTGAGCGTTTGCTCGCGCTCGTCGTTTCCGCCGCCGTATCCGGCGCCCCGGTGACGACCCACGGCGTCGATCTCGTCGATGAAGATAATACACGGCGCGTTTTTCTTGCCCTGTTCGAACATGTCGCGCACACGGCTCGCGCCCACCCCCACGAACATTTCAACGAAATCCGAACCCGAAATGGTGAAGAACGGCACGCCGGCCTCTCCTGCCACCGCACGAGCGATCAACGTCTTACCCGTACCCGGCGAACCGACCAGCAACGCCCCTTTCGGAATCTTGCCGCCCAGACGCTGAAACTTCTGCGGGTCCTTCAGAAACTCGACGATCTCCTGCAATTCCTCTTTGGCTTCCTCGATCCCAGCCACGTCCTCAAAGGTAACCCGTCCGTGCCGCTCGGTCAGCATCTTCGCGCGGGATTTACCGAAGCCCATCGCCCCGCCGCCGCCGCGTCCCTGCATCTGCCGCATGAACATCACCCAGACACCGACGATCACGACGACCGGCAGCATGGTAATCAGCAGCTGCGCCATAAGCCCCTGCTGCTCAATCGCCCGCACGTTGACCTTGACCGGAGTGCCGATCACCCGCTCGATTGCGTTTTCCATAAACGGAATCGTCGTATAGAACATCTCGGGGGAATCTGTATATTGCCCGGTAATCCGGTCGCCCTTGATCGTGATTTCCTTGATAGCGCCGGCCTTCGCCTGCTGCACGAATTCGGTATAGGCGACTTCCTTCGCCCCGCGCATCAGCGGATCCTGCGCCTGCCCCATGAGGGTGACGAGAAACATAATCACAAGGGCAACGCCCAACCAGACAACAATATTACGGTTCATTCTGAAACCACCGGGTTGTTATTGAAAATAAAACTGAAAAAGCATACGCAAACATACCATACTAAATCTGAATAATTCCTCATTTTTTGCGGGCTTTTGTGCCGATTTTACGGCTTTTTTACAACTTTCCTTCGCTTGGCCGCGCTTTCCAGAGACAGAATGACTGTCCCGTCCCTATCCTTGCGCTCGAAGATTGTTCCATTAAGAGTTCGCTTGCGGAACCGCTCCGGTTTCATCAGATCATCAAAAAGCGCCTCGACGCGCTCCAGCCTCGGCCCGTAAGGTATGGGCGGCACCAGCATCGCCATAATAGAAAGAACGACACGCAATCCGATCTCTTCCGGCATGTTTCGTAAACTGGAATATGACAAAACGATACGATCGGATTTATTTTCAATAACGGCCTCTTTAAGCGTCCGCACGGCCAGTTCGTCCAGCGCTGCCCGCGCCCGCGCCAGCCGTTTCGCCGTCACCGACAGCCGAGCGGGCGTCAGCCCTTCCCGCTCAAGAACCGCCATCGAACCGCGCAACCGCACACGCGCGAACGCCTCCGCACTGTTGGAGGGATCGACGAGAAAAGGCACCCGGTAATGCTGGCACGTCGCCACCAAATCCGCCTTAGAAAAATCCAGAAACGGACGGCACAGCGTCATATCGTGACCGAACGCCTGGCGCTCCGCCATCCCGCACAACCCGTCCAGCCCCGACCCATGCGCCAGCCGGAAGAGCACCGTCTCCGCCTGATCATCGCGGTGATGCGCAAGGAAAAGATGCCCGATGCCCAGCCTGCGCAACTCCGCCCACATCAAACCGTAACGCGCCGCCCGCGCCTCCTCTTGAATCCGGGTGTCCGCGCCGCAATGCTCCCATGTCAGGATTTTATGAACGACACCCGGCCAGCCCTTGACCCACGCCTTGACCTGTTTGGCCTCCTTGGCGGATTCAGGCCGCAAACCGTGATCGACCGTCAGCGCATGCACGGAAATTTTTTTGGAAACAGGCTGATCCGAAAGCCAGCGCGACAAAAGAAAGCACAGCGCCATGCTGTCCGGCCCGCCGGAGACGCCCACGGCCAGCCCGCGCCCGGCAAGAGCCTCAGGCCCCGCGAAGCGGGCAGTCATAATGTCGGAAAAATCCTGATGCCGGATCGGCGCAGCCCCGGCAGGGCGTTTAGCAGCCAAGAGTATTCATTTCCTGCTTGGCGCGGCGGATAATCGGCCCCGAAGTATTGGAGAAATCCTCCTCCAGCTTCTTAAGCGCGATACAGGCATCGTCCTTTTTCTTCTGTCCGGCCAGCGAAAGCCCGAGCTTCAGAAGATTGTCGGCGGCCTTCCCGCCCTTGGGATTATCCTGATATCCCTCGGCGAAGATGCGCGAGGCTTTTTCATACTCGCCGCGTACATAAAACGTCTCGCCATACCAGTATTTGGCGTTGGGTACCAGATCGCTGGTCGGGAAGTTTTTAAGGAAATTGGCGAACTGCACTTCCGCACCCTTGAAATCGCTCTTCTTGAGGAGCGCGAAGGCGCTCTCATAAGCAACCAGAGGCGTATCGGACGGCAAGGGAACACTGCCCGTTCCGGTCGCCGCATTGGTCTGCGCCGCGGCGTTCGGATCGTTGGCATAATTGTCGGGCGGGACATAATTAAACGAAGAGGAAGGCGGTCGCGGCGTAGGCTGAACCACAGACGTGCTGCCTGAGGGGTCCTGCGTCGGCGTCGAGTTGTAAGGGTCGTAACCCGTATCCGAAGATCCGGAATAAGGTCCGGCGCTCCCCGGAGATCCTGCAGCGCCCCCACCCTCAAGAGAACGCACACGCAGCGTCAGATCGCTGATCGCCTGATCGAGCTGGGCCTTGAGACTGTTGATCTCATATGTCTGCTCTTCCACAACGCCGTTCAGCCTGCGGATTTCCTGCTCCAGCTCCTGAATCCGCACCTCTGTGGCGGCGGCGCTCTGAGCAGAAGCAGGCAGCGGCCCGGACGCATAAAGCGCCAGAACCGCAGCCGAACAAAGAACAAGTCTCGTAACTACACGTCTTTTAAGAACCATGGTTCCAAACGCGGGACGGTTACTGGATATCCGTCACGCCTCTCCGGTTGCGCGCCCACGAGGAATCATCGGAACCAACTTCGGCCGGACGCTCCTTGCCGTAGCTGATCGTGTTGATGCGGGAACCGTCAACGCCAAGCGCGACGAGGTAATTCTTGACCGAGTTGGCACGGCGTTCGCCGAGTGCAAGGTTATACTCGCGCGTTCCGCGTTCGTCGGCATGGCCTTCGATGGTCACGCTCAGGTTGGAATACTGTCCGAGCCAACGGGCTTGCGCCTCAAGCGTGGCACGCGCTTCGGGGCGCAGGTCAATGCTGTCGTAATCGAAGAATACGCGGTCGCCGATATTCTGGACGAACTCGGCCTCGGAACCCGGAGTCGGAGCGCCTTGCCCGTAACCGTCATCCATGACCACGCCCTGACCGTCGCCCGTATTCACGGCGCCATCATCTTTTTTACCCGTACAGGCGCTCAACGCCAACATTGCGCAAAATACCATCAAATAACGGCTTTTCATCTTTTAGGTCTCCTTTTCGACTCAGCCTTTGAATCCATCATGTGTAAAGCCGCAGGGGTCGGGCGCCTCGGCACCACCCGGAAATATATACGCATCCCGATTCGCTTTCCTGCGACAGCCATAGTAATATTCACTTCTCACGCCGCTTTCAAGCACAACCGGACGATCAAATCGACTTATAAGAAGATTTTCAACCGCCCGCGCTCTCCTCCCTCAATTGTTGGAGCAACAGTGCCGCATCGTGCCGATCGCGCGCGCTGGGCGCTTTGGCGATATAATCCTCAAGGGCGTCGATGGCCTGCGCGGTCTTATGGGTCTTGGCGTAAAGAACCCCGGCATCCAGCAAAAGCCTGAATTCATGGGGAAAAAGCAACCGCATCCGCTCAACGCTCTCCAGCGCCGCCTCGTAATCCGCCGCGTCAATTTGCCGGAGCTTCACAAAATTCTGTAACCGGATCAACCACTCCCGGTTACCCACCGGTTCGAAATACGTCGCTGAAAGCTCGGCCTGAGCGCCCAGAGTGGATTTGACAATCGCCCGCAGATCGGCGGCCTCCATCACGCGGCAATGATCAGAGGGGTCGAACACGATCCTCTGCCCGCCATGCTCGATCCGGCAGACGAACAGACCCGGCACGTCCAGCCCGGCCACATCCCAACCCTGCGCCCGCGCCGCATGAACATAAAGTATGGAAAGACAGATCGGTGCCCCTTTCGCCCGGTCGATGGTCCGCACCAACGAGGCGTTATCCGGGTTCATGGCATCGAAATCTCCGCTATAGGCATAACGGTCGCACAATATATGCTTGAGCGCCGCCAGCCTAACCCCGCAATCGTCGGCGCTCCCGGCCTCGATCAGGATCCGGTAGCGCGCCTCGACTTCCCCGCTGATCTTGTCCAGGTGGTGAATGTATCGGCCGTAGGACGAAGGCTTAAGGCGCGGGCAAGCCAGAGCCAGCGCCGCATGCGCAAGGCTGACCTCGTGATCCGCCAGCCGCGAAATCTCAGAGAGATACCCGTCCGGATCGAACGTCATTCATAGATGCTTTCCTGTTTCCAGTTGATCGGCTCGCCATCGGCAACAGAAGGCACGGAGGCCGCCGGAGCTGTTTGCTGATCGGCGCCGTAGCCGTAACCTGCTTGAGGGGCGTTATTGTAATCCGCGCGGCTGTCATGATTAAAGCTCGGACTATCATCATTATAGCCGCTCTGCCCGTATCCCGGATCGTTATAGCCGGGACGGCTGTTCCCCGGATTACCCTGCCCGTATGAGGGCGGAAGGTTCTCCGGCCCCTCCGGCGCACCGATCAACTTGACATAACTCACAACCCGCTTCACACCGGAAATCGTGCGGGAAATATCGATCGCCCGGTCAAGCTCCGCCTGATCCTGTGCGAACCCCATCAGATAAACCGTGCCCTGCACCGTATCGATGGAATAATTAATGGATTCGATCTCGCTGTCCGCCAGCAAAGCCGTACGCAGCTTGGTCGTAATCCACGAATCCTTGGCGTAACCGACGATCCCGTCACTGTCCGCGACCTTGATCTCGTTAATGACGGCTTTAACCCCGGAAGGCTGCCACGCCAGCCGCACGGCCTCAACCCGGTGCTCAGGATTCTGCACAACACCGGTAACCAGCACACGCCCTTGATTAACGGTCAAATCCAGCTTGCGGAACATGGTGAAATCATGCTTAAGCCATAAATCGTTGATCTGCGTCTGGATCCACGCATCGCTGCCCGCGCGGGAAATTCCGCCCTCCTGCACGGCGGCAACGCCCGCAACCGCGCCGACCCCCGCCGCCGCGCCCAGTGCGCAGGACGACAGAGCCAAAGAGGAGGCCAGAAGGACAAACACAGAATGTTTCATGATCTTTTCCCGTTTTTGCTGAAAGGGGTGAAACCGAAAGCGGCGAGCGCCAATGTAAAGGGTACGAATGAAAAAGTCAGATCCGTTGGTATGATGCGAAAAACATAAACAAAACCGATTCGAATATCCATATTATGGCCCCGCATCCCACGCATTGTCCAGATGCACGATCTTCACCGGGCTTTCAACGGCGATGACGTCAAAACGGATCACGCGCCCCGCATATTCGGGGTGTTCGGCAAGGAATATCAGGGTGGCGCTGACGATCCGCCTTTGTGTTCGGAGATCGACGGATTCAAGTGCCCGCTCCACCGTGCCCCGGGCCTTGACCTCGATAATCGCTAGAACATCCCCGCGCGTAGCGATCAGGTCAATCTCCCCGTGCGGGGTTTTGTAACGCCGGGCCAAAATTCTGTAGCCCCGCAAGGTGAGGTAGACCGAGGCCAGTCCCTCGGCCCATAAGCCCTTGTCGTAAGTTCTTTTTTTCTGGTTCTGAACTGGCCCCATAGGCCGCCCCTCCGGCATGAATCAAGCGTCCGACCGCACCAGACGAAGCGCTAGCGCATAAGCCTCCTTGCGCGACAAACCTGTCTCTTTCGCAAGTGTATCGGCAGCGTCCTTGGTTTTCATATCGGCAAGCAAGCTCCGCAACCGCTCCTCGTGATGGTTGTCCCCAGCTTTTTTAATTTTTTCGGGCGGCGGACCGACAACAACGACCACCTCCCCGCGCGGCGCGCCGGCCTCATCATAACGCGCGATCAACTCCGCCGCGCTTCCGCGCCGAACCTCCTCGAACATCTTGGTGATCTCCCGCACAACCGCCACATCCCGCCCGGGCAGAACCGCGTCAAGATCGCCGAGCATCGCGGCTAGCCGCTGCGGACTCTCGAAAAAGACCAGCGTGGCCCCCACCTCTTTCCAGGGCTCCAGTGCCTTGCGCCGCGCCCCCGATTTGGCCGGAAGAAAACCCAGAAAACAAAATCGGTCCGAGGGCAATCCCGAAAGCTGCAACGCCGCCAGCGGCGCGTTCGCCCCCGGCAGACTCGTGACGTAAATCCCGTCCGCGATACACGCCCGCACGAGCTTGTAGCCCGGATCGGAAATCAGCGGCATCCCCGCATCGCTGACCAGCGCGACAGCCTGCCCTTCGCGCAGACGGTTAAGAATCTGCCCGCGCTTCGCATCGTCGCTGTGATCGTGATATGAGACCATCGGCGAACGGACGTCATAGGCCTGCAATAACGTGCGCGTGACCCGAGTATCCTCACATAAAACCACATCGCAATCGCGCAGCGTATCCAGCGCACGCAACGTAATGTCACGCAAATTTCCTATAGGCGTAGCAATAATATAAAGCCCGCTCTTAAGAACACTTTTCAGCTTTTCGCCTGAAGACTTTTGTTTGTCTTTAGGTTTTCCCCGCAACGCGCCGCCGGACTCATTTTTTTCTTTTTTGGTTTTCAAAAAAACCTCCTGTGGCCAGTAGTCTTTGAACGTCTTTTTATGTAGTGTGTCTTGAACAAGCCGCAACCAATTCAAAGCAAGAGAGAATAGCAAGAAGATGCACAGGAAATATACCCCCCTCTCGAAGAACGCCGGATCGGGCTTTATGGTCTTCGCGCTCATGGTGTGCGTCTCCTTGTTCCTGCAGGGGTGCGGCGGCGGACGAACCCCCTACAAACAAGGCAGCGTCGCCCCGGCGCAATCCGACCCCAACGCACTCAGCGCTGCGGATGATGTCCCGGTTCCGGCGGACGGCAATCAGGTCCGCGTGGCCATCCTCCTCCCGCTCTCGGGCAAAAACGCCGCGATGGGCGAGGCCCTTCTCAAATCCGCTCAAATGGCGCTTTTCGACCTCGGCCACGAGAATTTTGAGTTGATTCCCAAAGATAGCGGCGATACCGAACAGGGCGGCAAGATGGCCGCGCAACAGGCGCTTCAGGACGGCGCGCAACTCGTCCTCGGCCCCGTTTTCGCGGATTCTGTGCGCGGCGCTCAATCCGCCCTTGCGGGAAGCAACGTCAACATGATCGCCTTCTCAACCGACTGGACGTTAGCGCGCGATAAAACCTACCTGATCGGCTTCCTGCCCTTCGACCAGGTTTCCCGCGTGGTTAAATACGCAAGAACCCAAGGCTTGACGCGCTTCGGCGTCCTCAGCCCCGACGACAGCTATGGCAACGCGGTGGTAAACGCATACGGTCAGGCCGAACGTGCGGCAGGCATTTCAGGAACGCGTATGGAGCGCTTCTCGCCACAGGCCGCCGACCTCTCCCTTCTGGTGCGCAGATTTACCGATTACGACAAACGCCAATCTATGAACAACACTCTGGGCGCACCCTTCGACGCCGTGCTGATCCCCGCCGGGGGCAATCTCGCCCGCTCCATCGGTCGCTCGCTGAGCAGCTATGGCCTGCCGCCTTCGCAGGTCCGCCGCCTCGGCACCGGCCTGATGGATGACGCGCAACTCGCAAGCGACGCCTCGCTCGCCGGCGCATGGTTCGCGGCCCCGCCGCCCAAATCGCGCTCCGACTTCGAAAACCGCTTCCGCCGTTATTACGGCACGACGCCTCCGCGCATCGCCTCCCTCGCCTATGACGCCACAGCGCTCGCAGCGACGCTCTCGCGGATGAGTCTCCAGAAAAACGGAACGGTCGATTTCACCCGCAGCGCCCTGATGAACCCGAACGGCTTCGCGGGCGTAGACGGCATCTTCCGCTTCCGAAACGACGGCGTGGCCGAACGCGGCCTGTCGATTCTCGAATACCGCAACGGCCGGATCGTCGAAATCGACCCCGCCCCGCGCACATTCCAGAGCGGAACACACTGACGCATAAAATCACCCACACCTTGTGGGTAATCACAAAAATTACATCCGCTTCAAGGGCATGCAAGATCAAGCTTTGTTGATATCTGACCGGATGAATGAAAGCACCGGGCCGTTGTGAAATTTTTTGCACTTCCGCTCTTGCGCGTTTGCGAAGAATCGGACAATCTTATAGTCCTATACGCAACGATAAGTTTTCATTATCAAAGGGCAAAGGCCCGTCCGGGCCGCATGTCGTGTGGAGGATCAAATGGAAAATTCTGGTACGGCGCGTAAGGGACGCCCGCGCAGCGAGAAATCACGCAAGGCTATCCTGAACGCCACAAACAAGCTTCTGCTGCAAACAAGTGTGCAGGAACTCAGCATTGAGGCCATCGCCAAAAAGGCCAAGGTCGGCAAAACCACGATTTATCGCTGGTGGCCGAACAAAACCGCCGTGGTCATGGACGCACTCGCCAGCCAGCCGGGCATGCAGACGCCCCTCCCGACGGCCAGCAGCCACGCCGAGGCGATCGTCATGCAGCTCGACAAGCTCATCCGACTGCTCGACAGCCACAACGGCCAGACTATCGCCCAGCTGTTCAGCGAAGCGCAGGCCGACGAGCAATCGCAAAAAATCTTCAAGGATAACCTGCTTGAACCCCTGATGGACGCAATCAAGTACAGCCTTCAGGAAGGCCGCAAAAACGGAGAGTTCCGCGAGGATATCAACGACGCGATGGCGGTGGACATGCTCTGCGGCCCGATCTTCTTCAGGCTCATGGCGCACCCGAAGGATCTCGACGATAAATTCCGCAGCATATACCCCGGCGAAGCGATTCAAGCCGTCCTGCGCTAAACGCACAAACAATTTATAAAACATCCTTTCTCCGGCGCGCCCTCCACGCGCCGGATTTGCATATTTGTGTAATTCCAAAAATCTTGCTAGCCTTATGACAAAATCAAACGGCATGAGGGTGAAATGGCCGAATACGAAAGCGACAGCCAGAGAGGCGGCTTCAACGACGCCGCAGGGGTCGTCCGTCTGCTCGCCTACCCCGGCAGCCTCTACGAAACCGATAACGGCCCGCTTCAGGTCTTTCAGACTCTGACATTACAATCCCAAATGGATCAGGATATGGGCATAGAGCCGCCCCCCGTGGGCTTCAATATGAGCTTCACGACCGAACAGTTGCAAGCCCTCCAGCGCCTCGATAACTCCGGGCGCTCGGGCATCGGCACGGATGTTCTCGGCCAGAGTGCGCAAATCCTGCGCAATGATGAGCATGGCATAACCCTCAGCACACTGCACCGTTTACCGACGGGTGGCCTTCTTGCAGCGGAAATCACCTTCCTGAGTGACGATATCGGCGAGCGGCTGACCTATATGAATGCCCTCCGCAATCCCCCGCCCGTATTGGAACGAGGACCGTACGTCGAGGAACCTCTGCCGCCGCCGCCCCCGATAAGAGTTTAAGCGCTGGGCCATAGCCGACCCAGAGCATCCTGCGGCCTGTAACACCTCATTATAAAAGGGAAAAACCCTTAAAAAACGGCGCCCGGGACAAAAACATTTACATAAATTATTGAATTCATTAAAATAAGTGAAAAAACATATACCAGTGAGAAACTGGCGGGTTGGATAATGGCGGACGAAGATCAACAGCAGGGCCAGACGGTCACCGCTCCCACGGAGCGGCTTGTCGATATCTTGGCACAGATGCGCGAAGCCCGCCGGGCCTATGACTCGTCCGAGATGAACGTAGACGACTATTTCAACCGCATCATCGAACTCGACCAAAAACTCACCCTGCGGCTGGCCGACAATTTCAACCTCCGCTCGGGCATCCGCACCGCCCTGCCCGAAAGCCAGCGCACAGAGGAATTCCGCCAGAACCTGACCCGCCCGCTGACCCGCCGCCTCCCCGCTGAAGACGCGGAACAGGCCTTCATCGACCGTATCCGCCGCCGCTCCGACGCCCCGCCCGACTTCTTCAAGGAAGAAAACGAGGACGCCAGTGGCCGGATCATCCTCCAGCGCTATCTCGAAGGACACCCCCAGCTGTCCGGCCTGACCTATGAGGACGCAGTAGCAATCGTCAGCGACGAGATGCCCGAAGAAGAGTTCGAACGCAAATACGGCAGCATAGACATAACAATTGTGAGCACGGCCGTCGTGGCTGTGCTTCAAACGAATAAAGACCGCCTGACCGCCGAATATCCCGACATCCAGTCTCAATTGACCGAAGAGACCGTGGATGATTTTACGGAAAATCTGATGACCAGCGTGACCGAAGACGCTGAATTTCTGGCATGGGAGGAACAAAAAAGAGCGCAGATTCTAAGCGCCATTACCCGCGACCGCGATCTGATGCGCGATATCGCTGCGCTCAAACCCCTGCTCGAATGCACTGACGAACGGGATTTCCTTCGCCAGCACCGCCTGCGCGAAAGCATCGCCGAGGATATGGCGTCAATCTACCGCCGGGTCTATGACGTGCACGGGCTGAACGACCGCACCGTCCTCACCACCTACGCCCCGATAGAACGCACCAGCGATGACAGAACCATCGGCGCGGCGGGCGGTGTTCCCGGCATCCGGCGCGACGATTACGCGATCATCCGCAACACCCTCTACCGTGAATTGCTCGAAGACCCGGCCATCAGCGGCGACCGCGACGTAACCTCCGACTACCTTCAAACCGTGATGGAGGAACTCCGCCACAGCGTCGATCTGCACTATACCGACCGCCTGGTGGAGGACCGGATTCCCGAAGATCACCCGACCTTCCGCCATACGAACCTGATCCTCCTCAACAGGATCTACTACGCGGAAGAGGGTGAGGCTTATAGCCAGCAATATGTCGAGAGAACCGCCAAGGAGAGCGCCCGCCTGATTGCCGAAGATGTAATAGACGCACTCCCCCAACCTGCTGGCACGCCGCAACCCGGCCCGGCAACCCCCGACCCTGTAACTCCGCGCGGACGGCCCTGAGGACACGATGACCGAACCGACGGACACCGCCGCCCCCGAACGCCCCGCCCCAACAAAGCTTGAGGACGTCCTCGCCGGGATGCGCACCGCCCGCACCGCGTTTCAAACCGGAACCCTCTCCGAGGCCGATTACGTGGACCGCATCCTGCAACTCGACCGCAGCCTGACGACCCGCCTCGCCGGGCAGTTCAACGCGCAATCCGGCTTCGCCGCCCTCGAAAGCGAATTCGTTGCAGCGCTTGAAGCTCGCTCGAACGCCGCCCCCGGCTTCTATGCCCCGGAAAACGAAATCCGAAGCCGCCGCGAAATCCTCGGCCGCCTGATCGAAAACCACCCCCAACTCGCCGGAATGACCGTTGCCGACGCCGCCAGCATCGTGGACAGAACCTCGAAAGGCGAGGAAATTGATTGGAAATATGGAAACGCCGACGCACTCGTCGTCCTCTCGGCGGCCATGACGATGGTCAACCTCAACCGCGAACAGGTCGCCCGGCTCAACCCCGGTTTGAACCGCGCCCTCGATAATTCCGCCCCCACTTACCTCAGTGATGTGATCGGCCAGCGCCTGATGGCCCGCGCCGAAACGGACGAGGAGTTCGAGGAATGGGAATCCGGAAAGCGCGATCAGGTTCTGGCCGCCATTCGCGGGAACGAGGCGCTGATGACCGATATCGGCAGGCTGAGGCCCCTTCTCGACTCCGCGAACGAACAGGAATTTCTCGAACAACACCGCCTGCGCGAGAGCATCACCCAAAGCATGGCCGGAATTTATGCCCGCGTTTACGGCGTGCCCGAACTCGGGAATGGCAACGTGGCCACGGTCTATGCGCCCGCCGAAGCGATGCAAGAAAACGAAACCTACGGCTACGCGGGCGGCGTCCACGGCATCCGGGGCGAAGATCATGTCGTCCTGCGCACAACCCTTTACCCCGAGCTGCTCTATCGCAACCCGACCGACACGCCCCGCGCCGTGGCTGAAAAATTCCTCCTGACCGTAAACGAGGAAATGCGCCACGCTGTGGACGGCCTCTACGCCGACCGTCTGGTGAACGATACACTGCCCGAAGACCACCCGGCCTTCCGCCATACGAACATCATCTTTTTCAACCATTTCAACTACACGAACGGCGACGACACTTACGCCCGCCAGTATCTCGAACGCACCGCCAAGGAAGCGGCGACGGAAGTGACGCTCGGACTCGTGGATCAGATCTTCCCCCAGCAGCCCCCGGCGGCGGCGGAAGGCCCGGTCGTGGAAATGCCCGGCATGACGATACAGGCCGGAGCGAAACCATGACCGGAAACGGCGGAAAAATGGGCCTGACAATGAATTTCTTGGCAAGCCTCGGCCAACCGCCCTATAATGGCCTTAACAAATAAGAATGCGGGATATGGGTATCCAACTGGGAAAAAAGATTAACGGCGGCGGCACCGGGGCGATCCATGAAGGCCCGGACGATACCGTTTACAAGATCACCACGGGCGACCCGATGGCGAACCGCGATCTCATGCGCGAATTCATGCTGCTCTCGAAGGTGGACAAGGTGCCCGGCCTTAACGTCCAACAGGCGCTGGACGCCGGGCAGGACGAACAAGGGCGCTGTTACATCCAGTTCCGCAAGATACACGGCGAAAGCCTCGGCGACCTTATGCAGCGCAACGCCCTGTCTCAGGACGACGTAAGGTCCATACGCTTACAAACCCGCGAGATTTTTGAGGGACTGGCCGAAAACGGCCTCTATCACGGCGATGCGAAAGCAATCAGCAACTATATGATCACGCGCGGCCCGCAAGGCCCTAAGGTCACCCTCGTCGATTTCGTCGATGGCGGCACCGACCCGACGGGCAACACCGCCCGCGAGGAATGGAAATCGATTGACGCGATCCTCAGACGTCTACTCAAAGACCCCGGCGAGGATCTTGACGCCGACCTCGAATGGTCCCCTGCTTAAATCTCCCCCGCTTACCGCAAAAAAAGAGGCCCTGACCGGGCCCCTCTCAAGAAGGTGTAAACTGAAAATCCGTCATTCAACAGGCGGAGGCGGAGGCGGGAAACCGTCCGCGCCCGGTCCCGGCGGAGGCTGTTCGGGTTTGCCCTCGGGGCCGGACTTCAGCCAGTCGCCGTCTTTCTTATGATGCGGCTTGCCCGGCGGCTTGCCGAAACCCTGAATTAAACGGATGAACTTGTCGGCGAACCGCGCCTTGTCTTCCTGCGGTAGGGCCAGCACGATCTTCTTCAGCGTCGAAAAACGGCGCTCCGTAACCTTGGCGACAGAGTCCTTGACCTTGCCGGAAGCCTGATCGAAAGAAGCCTCGTTGAAATCGGGCACACTGACCGCCGCAACGAACTCTTCCTTCGCCGCTTTCATCTCCCGCATCATGGCCTTGAATTCGTCGCGCCCCTCGGCAAGAGTCGTCCGCACGATCTCCGCGCCCTTGAGGGACAAGCCCTCCTCGAACTGCGCCGACCAGGAGCCTTGAGGCTTGCGGTAATGATGCCCCAGCGCCATCCCAGCAACGAGAAGGTTTGCGATGATCGAAAGCGTAAAGATGATCTTCATCGTCCGGCTCATGACAGCCCCTCCATATCCATCGCGTCAAGAACGACCACGCCGAACGGCGCGTCTTCTTCCTCGGATCCGAACGCGCCGCCATCCAGCCCATAACCACCGGCCACGACGCCGAGCAGAAGAACCATGCTCATGACCAGAGCGGGCTGCGGCAATGCAAAGCCCTCAGCGAAATCGGCCCACCACTCGCGCAAACCGCCAAGCAGACCGCCCGAGCCTGCCTTATGACCGGAGCCCCCGCGGGCCGCATTGTCTTGTGTATGCCGGGCCGCCTCCGCGATAATCCGCGCCGCGAGATCGCCCCGTGGCTCGGGAATTGGCCTGCGGCTCAAAATTGCGTCAATATCTTCGCCCATGTTTTGCCCCTCATCCATACTTCTTATGTTGCACATCGTACCCTTTACGCCCCAATTCCTCGCGCAGCGCGGCCTTCGCCCGCATCAGCAGCGATTCCAGCGCCTTGACGCCCACGCCCAGAATATCGGCGGCCTCCTTGTTGCTCAGCCCCTCGTAAAAACACAGATTCAGAGCCGCCTTCTGCCGCTCCGGCAAATTCTGGATCGCGCCCTCAAGGCTCGTTTGCAGTTGCCCTTCCTCAAGAATGTCCAGCGCGTCCGGCTTGTCATCGCCCAGAGTTTCCGGAATCTCGGTTTGTGGACGCTTGCGGCGCATATGATCAAGCGCCTGATTGGTCACCACCCGATAGAACCACGTGGAAAATTTCGCTCCGGCATCGGGGTTCCAGCTATGCGGGTTTTTCCAGAGCTTCACAAATGCCTCCTGCACGATATCCTCGGCCTCCTCCTGATGTCCGCACATCCTGTACGCGGCGGCGAAAAACATCCGCGAATGTCGGCGAACAAGGTGCGCGAAAGCCTCATGGTCTCCCGCACAGATACGGGCCATCAGGCTTTCGTCGCTCAAATTTACATCCGGTTCGCCCGCCATAGAGCGTGCCACCTTCAAGTTTTACAGATGACGATTAATCGTCGGTCTTGTCGTCGTCATCGTCTCCCGGACCATCGTCGTCATCGGAGCCTTTGTCGTCGTCAGAACCGGCCTTGGCCTTTTCTTCCTTCTTCTTTTTCCATTCGGCCTTTTTGGCTTCCATATGGGCCTTGGCTTCGTCTTTTGTCACCTTGCCGTCTTTGTCGCCATCCATGGCATCAAAGCGCGCGGCACCGGCTTTGTCGAACTCCTCCTTGGAGATCGCGCCGTCACCGTCGAGGTCGTCTTTCTCGAACATTTTATCCATCATCTTGCCGTGATGGCCGCCCTTTTTGTGTTTATGGCCGCCATCATCACCGTGATCGCCCGCCAAAACGGGAGAAGCGGCGAAAGCAAGCCCCAAAGCACTGAGAACAAGATATTTTTTCATAAGTCAGACCCTTTCTAGTGACTGTTAATTACAGGTAATACGGGCGGCCAGACAAAACCCTGCGAAAAAAGGCGGCCCGATGCCCGACATAATACACGAAAAGCGCACCCAGGGCGCAAGAAGCTGATAAAAATACGAAAAACAGCGGATTATCCGTTGTTTCGAAGGTCGATCACGATCCGCGTGATCCCAGCCTTGTCGGTGCCCAGCGATGCCGCCTGAAGCAGCTTGGTATCCTTCTTGAGGTCCAGAAGCACCTGCGTGCCGCCGCCGGGCAACCGCTCGACGCGGAACCCGCGCACAACGGAAAGCTCATGAAACGCCACGCCATCCCCTGCCGCCCAGTCCGCCCCCTCAAGATCGACACGGACCAGTTTTTGGCCGTTATCCAGATGCGCCTCGAACCGCACATCGCCCCGCACCTCGAACACGACGCGCGTCCGCCCGGAATCCTCGCCGCTGCGCATCCTCACAATCCGCCCCGCCTCCGCGGAAATAAGCTCGTCCGCATCCTCCCGTAAGGGTTTGAGCTTCACGGGCATAAAGGTAGGCTTCGGCCTCAACGCTTGAGTGTTGAGCGGGGGCGCGGCCTCCAACTTTGGCGGCGGAGGCTTGCGTCCGGGCAAAACCGGCGCGGAAACCGCCCCCGGTTGCGCCCCCCCAGCGGCGGGCTCAATCTGTGCGACAGCCTGGCGCAACACTGCAGGCTTACGCCCCGGAATAACCAGCGGCCCCGCAGATAAACCCTCGCTCAAAGCCACCTCAGCGGGAGTCTCAGCGGCGGCAGGCGGAGAGAGAACCGGCCCACCCGCAGGAGAAACAGCATACGCTTCGGTAACCGCCGGAGCCGGCACAGCGACCTGCGCCACTTCGACCTCTGGCGCGGAAAACTCTTTGACTTCAGGCAGAGGCATGGGTGTCCGGGCGACAGGCCCTTCGCGCACATCTCCTTTCTGGATCTTCAGAACACGGAACGTCTTGTCCTTATCTTGCGCGATATCCGGATCAAAATGCGGCGCCAGATCCGCAGACTTCGTCTTTCGCCCCGTATCTACGCCGCTGCGGGCCTTCAAATGCTCCGCTGCCGGGTCGTAATCCTGCGACTGCTCAACGATATTCATGTTCCCTTCGGCTTCCAGCAAGGCTTCCGGTGAAATCTTGGCTTTGCTTTTGCGGTCAAGGATCGTACTGACTTCCGCGATAACATCTTTCGAAGACTGTGCGGCAGGCTGGCCCTGACTGGTCGGTTTGGAAGACGGTTTTGAAACGGATGCGGCAGCAGGTGGCTCAGCATCAGCACTCTCAGCCGGACTCGCTGCAGGCCGACCGATCGCCTTGGCAAAACGCGGATCAAGCGTCAGAGAGGTTGTCTGGCAAGCTGTCAGGAAAAAAGAACAAAGGGACAAACCGAAAAACAGCGTCCGCGAAAAACAGAATCGAACAGGCGGCGTCGCGCGCATTATCTCTAAGCAGTAAGTGTATGTGTGTCTTAAAGCTTAAAAACGCCTGCCCTAACCGTCAATCCACAGACTCCGTCTTCAGGGCTCTTATCCACACCCCTGTGCGAAAGAACAAAAAACGACCGCTTTAAAAAATTAGCGCTCCCGTTCCCGGTAAACTGCGATTAAATTGTCCTCATGACCGTAGCCAAACTTCTGATCCCGAGAGACGAATGGAAACGATGCCTCACCGGCGCGCTGGAAATAGCCTGCCTTCTGGAAAAAGGCGTCACGCGCTTCTCCAATACGCTGGAAGAGACCTTGCGCTCCTTCTGGATCGTCCTGATCGGTTTTTCCTTGAACTGCAGCGCGATGCTCCTTTTGCGCGGGGAAAATGAAAAACTATCCTCGCTGCCCGTGCACACCATGATTTACAACGACGCCCAGCGCATCGTGTTCTTCAATATCTTCCAGGTTCTATTGCTCTACCTCTTGTGCAAGTGGTGGAACCGTCTGGAACACTTCCCACGCCTGATAACAGGCATAAACTGGCTGCAAATCATCCCGCTTTTTGTCCTGACGCCGCTTCACCTGATGGTCTGGACAGGGCTTCACGCTATCGCAGACGCCGGCATGCTTGAACTGATCTTTGTCTGTTATTTTCTCTGCGCTATGGCCTTTTTCATAGGACGCACCCTCAAAATTCCACTGGTCATCGCCGGATACGCCATACTGATGATGTTCATGATCGACTACATCAGCCTCATGGCGCTTCTTAATTAGGCGGACCGAACATCCGCCGCGCCCGGCTCAAAATGCGCACGTATCGCTTCGGCCTGTATGAAAGCGCCATATGCCCCAGCAGCGCGGCGATCCAGAGATAGGCCAGAACATACTGCGGAATCCCCGCAAGACTGCCCAGATACCCGAACGCGCCCATCGCCGCGACGATCAGCAAAATCGCCGCCGTGGTCTGCCCCGGCGAAAACCCGGCATCAAGAAAATGGTGATGCAGATGGCCCCGGTCGGCGCTGAACGGGTGCTTGCCCTCTTTCACCCGGCGGTAAAACTGCGCACATTCGTCAAAGACCGGCAACCCGATGATCCACGCCACGGA
Source organism: Alphaproteobacteria bacterium (assembly GCA_023384135.1). Classification (GTDB taxonomy): domain Bacteria; phylum Pseudomonadota; class Alphaproteobacteria; order Micavibrionales; family Micavibrionaceae; genus JAGNKE01. The sequence goes on from JAHDXS010000001.1 coordinate 1,082,842, forward strand.
AATCGGCACCATGACAGGCCCCCGGTAATCCGCGATCTTTATGGCATACCAGCCCATCAGCAAACCAAGGCATAGACTCCCGGAATCGCCCAGAAAAACGGCGGCCCTCTTGCGCAAAGGCGTACGCATATTATGCGCCAGAAACCCGAGCAACGCCCCGGCGAAGATCATAAGCCCCGGCAGCAAAACCAGATTATCTTTTAAAACGCACGCCAGAATAAACCAGAAAAACGCCAGAAAGCCGATCCCGCCCGCCAAACCGTCCACCCCGTCGATGAGGTTCATCCCGTTGATGAACAGAACCATCGCGATGATGGAAAACGGGATGCCGAAAATATCGAGCCAGATCCCCCCGAACCCGAACAAATTACCCAACGTGGCGATCTGCGCCCCGCCGGGAATAACCACAACGCACGCCGCGACGACCTGCGCGCCGAACTTGATCCACGGTTTGATGGGTTTGTAATCGTCCGCCGCTCCGACCGCGAGCAACAACGCCAGAGCTTGCAGCAAGGGCCAGTGCGCCCCGCCCGCAAAACCGGAAAAGACGAAAACGACGGCAAAAACCGGAATAACAATCAGCCCGCCGATCGGCGGCACAGCGCGGTCATGGATCTTGCGCCCGCCGGGCGCGTCGATAAACCCCGAACGCGCGGCCAGACGGATGGCCGGAACCATCCCGACCGCGACAAGGACGAAAGCTAAAGAGGCCGCAATTAACGAAGAATATAAAATGGTGTCGCCCATCCCCGGTCCAAAACAAGCCTTTAAGGTTTTTGGCGGGGGAAGGTTAGCACAGGAAGAATGGTCTCGCGTGTTTAAAGTTTGCAGGATAAGAATTTAATCCAAAGCCAATCGCTCCGAATACAGACGATCCGGAGCCAAACCGCCCAAATACACGATCAGGATGTAAACAAGCCGATAAAGCCCTCGTAAAGGGCCGTCACGTCCTCGCCGATCAGGTACACCGTAACGACAATCGCTATGGAAATCCCCGTACCGATAAGGCTGTACTCGATGGCGGTTCCGCCATCGTCCCGGCGCAAATAATCATGGATCAGATCACGCATGCCATGGTCCGTTGTTATAATACTTCAGGTTAATGATGACGGGAAAAGGGTAACATTTCGTAAAGAATTGCTAAAATACTGACAATAAAGGATAAGTTTCCTAATTTGCGAAACGCCCCGGAGAGAGCGCCCCCATCAACTCGCCTGAAAACGCATAGCCCGCCTGCCCGCCCGTCAGCAGTTGCGCCAGAAGCTGCGCGGCGCGGAGCGAGCTTAAAATCCCGTGCGAGCCGTGCGCGGTCGAGACATAAATACGCCGCCCCGCATCGAGCGCCCCGACGACCGGGAAATTATCCGGCGCGGTGGTACGCACCGCCGCCCGTTGCCCCTCGACCGTATGCAGCCCCCGGAAGGCGTGCACATGCTCGTGTAGCTTGAGAATGTTATCGAGGTCGTCCTGCCCGATGATCTCGCTATGGTCCAGCCAGCGCTGGAAGGTCGATCCGACGCAATGCACGCCGTCGATCAGCGGCGTAACGTAACCCCCATACCCAATGGTACAACGCAATTTTGCGGACTCTTCGCTCGCCTCGATATAGGTGATCTGCCCGCGCACGGGCTTGAGCGGCAAATGCGCGGCTTCGGGAAACTTGACCAGCCCCATTCCCCCGGTGAGAACGATAGCATCCGCTTTGATTGTAGAAAGATCGGCGACCGGATGGTTGAGATGGACCTCCACCCCTTGCGCGTACGCCCCGCATAATTTACGCGGCGAGACGGTGCCGGAACGCGCAAGATAAAGCGCGGGAAACGCCAGCGCCACTCCCGCAACCTCCGAGGCCTCCGGGGCGCTCAGCATCCGCATCTCATGCTCGCCCCAGCCCCAGCTCTGAACGGTCTGCGGAAAGCGCTTGGCCTTCTTGTCGTCATTCACCAGATGCAGCGCCCCGCACGGGTTCCAATCAATGCCGGGCAGACTCTCGAAGAGTTTAAGCGCCTCGAAGAACGCGGCGGCGTAAAATTCCTGCTCCGGCCCGCGCCCGGCGGTAAAACGCGGATTGTAAAGCCCGACGGAATTGCCCGATGCCGCCAGAGCCAACGACTCGGCGGCCTCATACAACACAGGCTCCAACCCGTGCCGCTTGAACATATAGGCGCAGGCCGTGCCCGCCAGCCCGCCGCCCAAAATCGCGACTCTCATGCGCTTCTTTTTCCTGAATAAATCCCGGCCAGCATATCACGTTTGCGGCCAAAGCCCTTGATCTTGGTCACTTCGAACCCGGCCGCCTGAAGCCCCCTGCGGACCTCGCCCGCCGCCGTAAAGGTCGTGAACGTCGTTCCCGCATGGCTGAGCCGCGCCATCTGCGCGAAGACCGCCTCGGTCCACATCTCCGGGTTGGTCGCGGGCTTGAACCCGTCCAGAAACCAGGCGTCCACGGCGATATTAAGCTTCGGCAAAACCTCGTTCACGTCCCCGATATAAAGGGTCAGGCGCACATCCTCCGCCACGTCGATGCTATGCGCGCCCGTTTTGGGCACCGGATACAGATCGCAAAAGGTCGGAAGACAATCGCCCAGCTCCTCCGCCCAGACGGAGAGAACATCCTTGATAAACCCGGCATTGACCGGGTATTTCTCAACCGAGATAAACTCAAGACGCCTCGGATTGTTATGGGCGCGGAAACTGTTCCAGAACTGCCACGCCGCCAGAAAATTCAGCCCCGTGCCGAACCCCGTCTCCGCGACGGTAAAGGTTCCCCTGAAATCCTTATCGCCCCAGCGGGCGGGCAGATCGTTGCCCTCTATAAAGACATGCCGACTTTCCGCCAGCCCGTCCTCTGCGGAAAAATACACGTCGTCAAACCGCTCCGACCTTGGCACCGTGCTCATTTTGCTCCATATTTCTTATGACTAAAGTGTTTGTAACCCGAAAGGTTTTACCATATGTCTGCCAATCCGCTGCTAGAAAAATCGACCCTCCCCAACCAGGCGCCCCCGTTTGACCGTATCCGGACGGAACATTATCTGCCCGGCCTCAAGGCGGCGATCGAGGAGGCGGAAAGAAATATCAAAAAGATCAAGAATAACAAGGCGGAGCCGGATTTCGAGAACACGCTGGTCGCGCTGGAATGCGCCTCCGAGACGCTCGATCAGGTCTCTTCGGCCTTTTATAACCAGCTGTCCGCCGTGGGCGGCGACGATCTGCACGCGCTGGCCGCTGAGATGGGACCTCTGGGCGCGAAATTCTCCAACGACGTGCTGCTGGACGCAAAACTCTTCAAGCGCGTCAAGGCGGTCTATGACAAGCGCGAGAGCCTCAAACTCACAGCCGAGCAGAAAACCATGCTGGAGGACACCTATAAGGGCTTCGTGCGCGGCGGCGCGGGGCTGAGCAAAAAGAAAAAGACCCGGCTGCGCGAGATTTCCGAGCGGCTTTCGACCCTCTCCCCCGCCTTCATGCAGAACACGGTGAAATCGGCGGAGGCGTTCGAGCTGATCATCGACAACGAAAAGGATCTCTCCGGCCTGCCTGACAGCGCCATCGAGAGCGCCGCCCACGCGGCGGAGGAAAAAGGCTATAAGGGCAAGTGGCTCTTTACGCTCGATTACCCCAGCTTCGGCCCGTTCCTGCAATATGCCGACAACCGCGCCCTGCGCGAGAAAATCTGGCGCGCCAACGCCTCCCGCGCGTGGAAAGATCAATACGACAACTGCGCCAACATCCTCGAAACCGTGAAGCTGAAAAAGGAGCGCGCGAAGCTTCTGGGCTACAAGACCCACGCGCATTACGTGCTTGAGGAACGCATGGCGAAATCGCCCGAAGATGTCATGAACTTCCTCAAGACCCTGAAGAAGGCTTATAAGCCCGCCGCGAAGAAAGACCTCGCGAAGCTTAAGAAATACGCCGCGAAGGAACACGGGCTGAACGAACTTATGCCGTGGGATGTCGGCTACTACGCCGAAAAGCTCCGCAAGAAACTCTTCGACTTCACGTCGGAGGATTTCCGGCCCTATCTTTCGCTCGAAAAGGTGCTCGCGGGCTGCTTCGATCATTTCAGCAAGCTGTTTGGCATCAAATTCGAAAAGGCCGACGGCAAATACCCCGTCTGGCACAAGGACGTTCAGGTCTTCGACGTGGTGAATAAAGGCGACGGCGCGTTCGTCGGCACGTTTTACGCCGATTTCCACCCCCGCACCGGAAAAAATCAGGGCGCGTGGATGACGACCTATAGGAATCAGGGCCTCTGGCGCGGCAAGGTCGAACGGCCGCTGGTCGCCATCGTCTGCAACTTCACCAAGCCGACGAACGACAAGCCTTCCCTGCTCACGCATGGCGAGGTCACGACGCTGTATCATGAAATGGGCCACGCGCTGCACGGCCTGCTCTCCAACGTCACCTACCGCGCGGTGGCGGGCACGAACGTGCGCTGGGACTTCGTGGAGCTTCCCTCCCAGCTTCAGGAAAACTGGTGCTATGAGAAATCCGTGCTGGACACCTTCGCCGAACATTACCAAACGGGCGAGAAAATCCCCGCCAAGCTGGTGGAGAAACTCAACAAGGCCCAGAATTTCATGGTCGGCTGGGGCGGCTTGCGCCAGATTGGCCTCGCGCAGCTCGACATGGCGTGGCACAGCAAAAACCCCGATAAAATCACGGACGTTGAAAGCTTCGAGGACGCCGCGATGAAGGATTGCGCCCTCTTCCCGCGCCTCGCCGGGCCGGTCTCGACCTCCTTCGGCCATATCTTCGCCGGGGGCTATTCGGCGGGCTATTACAGCTATAAATGGGCCGAGGTGCTGGACGCCGACACGTTCGAGCTGTTCAAGGAAAAGGGCCTGTACGATATCAACAGCGCACGGGCCTACCGCGAATTGCTGGCCAAGGGCGGCTCCGAAGATCCCGCCGTGCTCTACCGCGACTTCCGGGGCCGCGACGCCGACCCCGACGCATTGCTGCGCCGGGAGGGATTGCTGAAGGCGGAGAAAAAGGCGGCTTGATGTGAAGAAAGTATTTTTTTTCGTTTTATGTGGGCTTATTTTTTCAGCTTGCTCAAAGAAAATATTTTACATCGATGTAGCTCTTGAAAACGGACAAGTTACATTCGGGAATTTTTATTCCAGTATCTACGAACAATTCTCAATAGCGAAAGAACAAAAGTACAATAAATTTTACCTTCAAGAGCTTAGTGTATTCGCCTGTGATAAAGAAGACCGCTGCGAAAATATATGGCGGGTTAAGTACACGGGTAAACTGCTGGGAATTAAATTAACCGATTATGTAACGCTTCCTGAAAATATTACTTATGGCGAAAAAGTTAAAGGCCTCGCGACGGACATAAAACCAAAAGAATTGCCGCTAGATATAAACATTATGGTTTGGATGGAAGTAAGAATAGAAAACTCTTCAGGAGAAAACTCTATTATTTCTGGCCTTGGAACATTCAAAATTCTGGAAAAAAATGGGCAACTGAGTCTTGAGGATAACGAATTATGACTCCAAGCAAATCCAAAACCGCTAAAATCATTGCGGTGCTTTTGGTGGTCTTTCTGTGCGCTGTAAGCTTTGTTGGCGGCGCCTTTTTTGGAAAAAAATACGGCCATGATTTTTCATTCAAGCAGGGATATGCAACCGGATACTTGGATTTGGCAGAAAACATAAAAAGCGCGACCGAAGGCAATCCCGAAACAGAAAACAAAGATTGCAGCCCGATTTCGGCAATGAAATGGGTGTCCATATCAGTTTGCACAACTAATGGCTCTAAAACGATCAAGGTTGATTAAGAATATAATGCCCAAAAAAACCAAGGCGCACATCCAACCCGGGGATATTTATGAGGATTGCGCCTATCATCCCTGTCTCTGCACTGAAGTAGAAGATGGGGGCGATGATATACGCGTATCGAGTCCCTCATCGACGGCTCTTACCCGCGCCCATGCAGCCTGAATCACTGCGGTGTAATCAAGATGACCTTGGAAGAAGCATGGCATCGAAAACTCGAATTTGCCGAAGGGCGTTTCAAAATACCAAACGAAAACCAAGACTAGCCTAATGTTTTTGTTCCGGTTCCTCCGCATAATCCGGCGACAACGGCAAGCCCGCGCTCACCATCAACGCATTCAATTCGCTATAATCCCTGTGCGTTCCGACTTTTGCTATAAATTGCCCGTCTTTATAAATCGCCAAGCCCACACATTCAAAACACAACAGATAATCATAACTGTGCTTTTCGGTTTTGACCGTCAGCGCATGGCGCGGCTGAAAACAGGCGCCAAGGCTGATCTGATTGACAATACTACGCTCAAAAGCCCTCGCCATGTCGTGCGCTAATACCCCCTCGATAATTTTATGGGCTATAACGGGGTGCCCGTGTATTTTTTCTTCATAACCAGCACCTATTGGATCCTGCGGACTCAAGCCGACAAGCGTGTATGCCGTAACGGTCTTGGCCTCTACTAACGCCTTGAGCGCCTCATCTTCGTTGGCGCATATCTCCTCGGTCTTGCAGAAGGAGCACTTTTCTTGATTTGTTGCGCTGACCTCACATTGATACGGCTTAGTATCCTTATCGCCCGCAACGGCGGGGCCTGTCAAAAAAACCAGCGCGGCAAAAACCGCAAGACCATAAATTTTCATCGAATTAAACCTCATAGCCTCTTTTTGACCACGCGCCCCGCAAGCCTGTCAATTTTTTTCGCCTCCGCCCGACACACGCGTCACCCCGGCGCAGGCCGGGGTCCACGGCCAAGGCTTCGCCTTGGCGGCCCCATAGAAAGTGCCGCCGCTTTTTGCCCTCCCGCCCCATTTCCGCTATAATCATCCCATATGGGGCGCAGTGCGCCTTTTTTTGTTGGGGCGGAAGTGGACTTAGTCCACTTCGGAGCCCGGGCCTGGCTTGACCCAAGCCGAACGCGCAAGCGGACTTAGCCCACCGGCGTTCCTGCGATTCCAAAGATTTAACGAGTACACACCGGACTGACCGGACTTAGTCCACCCCGCAAGCCGTCACGCGACGCGGCGGCAAAGCCGACTATTTAATGACCTTGATGCCGTGATCCGGCGCTGCGACGGCACATTGCTTTTCAAGCGCGCGTTTATACTGTTTCGCGACCGTGTCGGAGGCATTTTTGAATTCACCCAGCTTCTGCTTATAGATGCCCTTCATCTCATTCCCGCCCCCGCCTACGGCCTTTTCGTAGAACGTCGCCGCAACCTGATAATAATTATCGGTATAGTCGGGCGGAAGTTTGCCCATCGTCTCTTCGGCCTTGACGGAATAAACGGCCGCACACTCGGCAAGAAAGAGATAGTCCACGGGCTGCGCCGCCGTTTGCGCCGAAGCGGCCTGAGGCACCATCAATAAAGCAGCGGCAGCAAGGATAAGTTTTTTCATGCTTAATCTCCATTCTAGCTTTGGATTCCCGCCTGACCCGCACACCCGCAAACGCGCAGCTTCCCGATCAGACATCGCATTCTTTTACCCCTTACTTTAGTTATAGGCCCCTCAAAGTTTTTCTTCAAGAAAATCAGGCAAAAGCGGGATGATTTTATTATAGCACGGTTTAATGATGCAAACGCCGTGCCCTCAGGGCGGCTCGGCGTCCTGCTCCACCTTCGGCGCGGGCGCACTCTCGAAGACCCAGCGGGCGGAGAGCGGGTGTTCGATCGGGTTGCTTTGCATCAATTTCAGTTCAAAATTGACGGAGATGCTGTCCATGGTGTTGCGCCAAAGCCGCCGGAACGTTCCGGACGGCGGCAGGGGCTGGTCGGTTTCGTGGAAATAGACGTAATCCGGCTCCGTAATTTTGTAACCCAGTTCGGTTCCCGGCTCGAACGGTTCGAAATCCTCCAGCCACTGCTCCAAATCGGGCGGAGCGTCATAAAAATAGGTATCGAACACCAGCTTGCGCCCGCTGGTTGTTGTCACCAGCAAATCCGCGTGGATGTTAAAGGGGTTCGGTTCCGGATCCCCGGTATATTTGGGCTGGCCTGTTTCGTCGTAATCGTCCGGGCCGATCGGGAAAACCGGCTCAATCGGGGCGCGGATATTCTTGCCGGGCTTACCGTCGGCCTCCGGCAGGGAATAGCGCCAGACCTTGGCCAGCCCCTCATAGCCGCGCTCGGCCAAAACCTCCCAAGCCTTATGGGCCCGCAGGTCGCAGCCCGGGATCCCGCGCTCGCTTTTATGGGCGAAGCTCATTTCGCGCAATTCCGCGAAAAGCTCCAGCGCCTCTTGGTCTGTGGGTCTCATTCCCGCCCCTCTGCCGGACCGCCCCCGGTCCATCAGTTTTTCTGTATGTTTCCTTTGCATTCCGGCGGTTTCTGTGCATAAATACCGCCCCTAAGCGGACAGATTTTATCAGGAATATGCGGACATGAGCAAGAATTCCCCGAATAAAGGCACAAACGTCATCAATATCAAGACCGGGCTGGCTGAAATGCTCAAGGGCGGCGTCATCATGGACGTCGTGACCCCCGACCAGGCCAAGGTGGCCGAGGATGCGGGCGCGGTCGCCGTGATGGCGCTTGAGCGCGTCCCATCCGACATCCGCAAGGCCGGCGGCGTGGCCCGTATGAGCCCGCCCGAGCTGGTGCAGGCGATCATGGACACCGTCTCCATCCCCGTCATGGCGAAATGCCGGATCGGCCACTTCGCGGAGGCGCAAATTCTGGAAGCCATCGGCGTCGATTATATCGACGAGTCCGAGGTGCTGACCCCCGCCGACGAGGATTACCACATCAACAAGCATGATTTTAAGGTTCCGTTCGTCTGCGGCGCGAAGAATCTGGGCGAGGCCCTGCGCCGGATCGGCGAAGGCGCGGCCCTGATGCGCACGAAGGGCGAGCCGGGCACCGGAAACATCGTGGAGGCCGTGCGCCACCTGCGCCAGATCACTCAGGACATCCGCCGGATCACCCTGCTCGACGATCAGGAACTGATGACCGAGGCCAAGAATCTCGGCGCGCCGTTTGAGCTGGTCAAGCTGGTCAAGGAGTTGGGCCGTCTGCCCGTGCCGAATTTCGCGGCCGGTGGGATTGCCACGCCCGCCGATGCAGCGCTGTGCATGCAGCTGGGCGCGGAGACGGTGTTCGTCGGCTCGGGTATTTTCAAATCCGAAGATCCCGCTAACTTCGCCAAGGCAATCGTGAAAGCCACCGCGCACTACAACGACCCGAAGATGGTTCTGGAAGCCTCCAAGGGCCTCGGCGAAGCGATGCGCGGCACCGAGATTTCCGAGATCGAGGCGTCCATGCGCATGGCCAACCGGGGCTGGTAACGGCTTGTTAGGCTTACGGCTCTATTCTAACTGAGTAAACACGGAGTTTTCTATGAAAACCATCGAACACTGGTCCCTGACCGCCCATCCCGTAAACTTCACGCCGCTTTCCCCCGAGGATGCGGAAACCACCCCGATGTACGTTTTGGGCGTGGCCGAGGATCACGGGAAGATGAAAGATATCCGCACCTCCCCCATCGTCGCCCGCGTGGACGGGGAGGCGCAGGTCGTCACGCGCTCCGGCTCCGTCTATGGGCTGGGCGAGCCTGATGCCGATTATGAGCGGATCTACAACAACGCGCGCGAGCGCCTGCTCGAATCGCTTCCTATCCATCGGCCCGCCGCGCCCGCGCCTTCGCAGCCGGACGACCACGCGCCGGGCCTCTAAAAAATTCCTCTGATCCAAACGGTCTTTGGGCTTATACTTCTCTGGAATATCAAGGGAGTGCTATGGCCATGATCCGCCGTTCTTGGGCCCTGACGTTTTCGGGTTTACTCATCCTGACGCTCTTCCCGCTCGCGGCCAAGGCGGATTGCGTGGGCGGCGAACCCGTGCAGGCGAAAATCGTCGTGCAGTCCTGCGAGGCCATCGACCCGCTGACCGATCCCCGCCTAAAACAGCCCGAACAGGCTCAGCAAATGAGCAAGGAGTTTATGCTCCGCTTTTTCAAGGGGGCGCTGGTCACGCTCGAAAACGGCAGCACCTATATGTATCCCACAACCCAAGCCGATGCCTGCGCCGCCTTTACGCCGGGGGCGGAGGTGGAAAAAATCGTCTCCTCGACCTGCTGCGATACCGGAAAATGGGGCAAGTGCCTGCTGGGCGGGCGGTTCATGCACGATATCGGCGGAGCGCCCGTGAATGCGTTTCAGTGAACAACTTAAATTCCTGCTGCTCTTTTGCGGATTGTGCGCTTTGTCCCCAAGCATCGTCTTGGCTCAGGAAGCGCCCAAGACAGGATATTTCCGAGATCCGAAAAGGCTTTTTCAGTACGAACCAAAATTGCCTATTGCGATCAAATACGATTGCAAAAAACAAGACTCAGGAGTATTAGCCTGCTCTTTCACTACATATCGCAAATCAACAATCATTAAAAATCGGCGCTATTGTTACACACACAAACTGTCAACCAACACCGATTTTTCCTATTATCAGGAAAGCGCTAATATCCCCGCTCACTGGAAATATGAAAACACCCACGACAAAGAATATTGCGATTCTGTCTACCGTGAAATTTTTTACCCCATTTTTGATACCCAAACAGAGGATTTGATAACAGGCTGGCGCTACGTGACCGGAAGTACGGCGCTAAACGCAGAAGAAAAATCCCCGAGTGGAGAGCTATGCTCAAGATACGATAAAATTTTTAGGCGTGAATATATTACAAGCCCCGACGACAGCTTTTTAAAGGAAGAATGCGATGAAATAGTCGAGGCTCAATAAAACCTAACCCCGAATATCCACCGCATAGCGCTTGTCGCGCAGGGGGCGGACGGTCTTGGTGGACATATGATAGACCGGATCGTTCTTGTAGATTTCCAGCGAGGCTTCATCAGGAAATTCGCCATAAACGACAATGTCGATATCATTGCCGATCTGATCGATCTTTTCGTTCTTGCGCACCGTGAGCGTCCAGTTGCCCTCGATCGTCTCCAGCGTCCTGAGCGCGGTGTAGATCGTGTCCACGTCCTCGGGGTTCTTCGCGGTGAAAAAAACGATATGCCGGATCATCGCAACATTCTCCCTACCAATCCGTTTTCGCGCCGGGCACTGCAAAAACCAGACCGTCCAGCGCGTCGCTCATGCGGATCTGGCAGCCGAGGCGCGAAGTCTCGCGCACCTGATGGGCGAGGTCGAGCATGTCTTCCTCTTCGCCCGTCTTCTCGTTGCCCGCCGCTTCCACCCGCGCGGCCCAGTCGGGATGGATGACCATGTGACAGGTCGCGCAGGCCATGGAGCCGCCGCACACGCCCTCAATCTCCGCCACGCCCGCGTCCCGCGCGATCTCCATGAGGGACCAGCCCTCCTGCGCCTCAATCGTGCGCTTTGAGCCATCCTTGGCGATCACTGTAATGCTGCTCATGCGGGCCCGTTCCTTTTGACTCTGGCGGTGACAGTTGCCCAAGCGGCAAGAAACCTGTCGATATCGGCCTCTTTCGTAGCCCAGCCCAGCGAAATACGCAAGGCGGAGGATGCGATTTCCCGCCCTGCCCCCATGGCGGTCAGAACGTGGCTAGGCTCCACCCGCCCGCTCGAACAGGCCGCGCCATTGCTGATCGCCACGCCTTCAAGATCCAGCGCCATCAAAAGCGTTTCGGAGGACGCGCCGGGAAGACTGAAGAGAGTCGTATTGGCCACGCGCGGCGTATTTTTTGCATGAATCACGGCATCGGGAGTGATCGTCAGAATTTCACGTTCCAGACGGTCGCGCCAGCCACCCAGCGCCTGATAGTGGTTCATGCGCTCCAAAGATTCCCGCGCCGCTGCGCCGAACCCCGCGATGGCGGGAAGATTTTCCGTTCCTGCCCTTGCGCCGCGCTCCTGCCCGCCGCCGAAAAGCAGCGTGGGCGTCTCGCCGCACAGGCCCAGGACCAAAGCGCCCGCGCCCTGCGGCCCGCCGATCTTGTGCGAAGAAAGGGTAAAAAAATCCGCGCCCATCTCTTGCGGGTTGACCGGAATACGCCCGGCGGCCTGCACCGCGTCGGAATGAACAAAAGCCCCGTATTTACGGGCGATTGCCGATATCTCCGATACGTTTTGTATCGCGCCCGTTTCATTATTCACCGCCATGACGGAGACGAGGACCGCACCGCCATCCTGCGCCAGAAGCGCCTCCAATGCACCAAGATCGACCAGCCCCTGCGGCGTCGCGGGGATCGGGACAAGCCCCGGCGCGGCCCTGAGGACACTCGGATGCTCCATAGATGAAACCAGAATGCGCCGCTGGGGATAGTGTCGGGAAAAATGCTGGATAACCGTATTATTAGCCTCGGTCGCGCCGCTGGTGAAAATCACTTGAGCGGGCGGGACCGATGCAAGATTTGCCACGGAGCGCCGCGAATCCTCAAGAAGAGTACGCCCCGCCCGCCCGAAATAATGCACGGAAGACGCGTTCAGCGCCGATTCCCCGAGATTTAAAACGTCCAGCATCGCCACACGCGCGGCAGGCCGCAGCGGAGCGCTGGCATTATAATCGAGGTATATTCGCTCTTTCATGGGCTTTTCGCCTGATCCACAAGGGCATTATCCACATTATTTTTCAATGACTTGTCATAAATTTGTGGACTTCATTTCAAATCTTTAATATAGAAACCCTGTGAAAGATCAACAGGTTTTGATCTGTTTCCGAACATTATGCCACGCTACCCGTTCGGAAAATGAAAAAAGACTGATTTCGTTATCTTTCTTTTGTGTTCACGGGGATCGGGCGCGCTTCATGCGCCCATAGAAAAAAAGAGGTACTTTATGCCTGAAGTTATCCTGAACGGTCCGGCCGGCCGATTGGAAGGCCGCTACTCCCACTCAAAAATTAAAAATGCGCCGCTGGCTCTGGTTTTACACCCCAGCCCGGAACACGGCGGAACGATGAATAACAAGATCACCTATTCGCTGTTTCAGGCGTGTGTGGCACGCGGATTCTCGACCCTGCGCTTTAACTTTCGCGGCGTAGGCCGCTCGCAGGGCGTATTCGACCGCGGCGAAGGCGAGTTGAGCGACGCCGCCTCCGCGCTGGACTGGATGCAGGAAATCAACCCCAATGCCCCTTACGTCTGGGTCGCGGGCTTCTCGTTCGGTGCCTGGATCTCCATGCAGCTCCTGATGCGCCGCCCCGAGATCAAGGGCTTCATTTCCGTTGCCCCTCCGGCCAGCACAGAAGATTTCACGTTCCTCGCGCCCTGCCCGACCTCGGGCTTGGTCCTGCACGGATCGCGCGATGACGTGGTGCCCGAACCATCGGTCAGCGAGTTTGTCTCCAAACTGCAACAGCAGAAGGGCATTCAGATCGACTACCGCATCATCAAGGGCGCCAACCATTTCTTCCACGACTGCACCGACCTGCTGATCGACCATGTTCACGACCACATGAACAAGGCGGGCGGCGGCATGAACGTGCAAGTAAAGTTGCCGCAGGCGGCATAGTCGCCAATAGCGCAAGCAAGGGTTCAAAAGGGCGGGAAATCTTCCGCCCTTTTCTTTACGCCTCAACAACGGCGACAAAATCTTTGCCACGCAGCAGATGTCCGGGGTAGAGTCGGGATCATTACGGAAAGGAACACCGCATGGCCGATCAGGAAAACAGACGTCTCGGGCGAATTTTGAAAATGTCCGTACGCGATGTGAGGGCGCTCGAAGGGTCCGCTCCCCCCGTGAACGCGGCGGAGTCGCAAGCTGACCCGAAATCCGAAAAGCCCGCGCAAGACGCCAGCGACACGCTCTCGACCTACGATCTGTCAGGTTAAAAAACGCCCCCGCCCCCGACATATAATAATAGAAACGCCTTGACTTCTGGGACATATGTCCATTATTCTAGAAATATGGACATACAAAAGGCCATCATCGTCTTCGACGCCCTCTCGCAGGAAACGCGCCTGCGGGTTTTCCGCCTTCTGGTCGAACACGGCACACAGGGCGCACCTGCCGGAAAGCTGAGCGAGGCTCTGGACGTTCCGCACAATACGCTCTCTTTTCACCTGAATCACATGAGCAACGCGGGCTTGGTGGCCTCGAAACGTGAAGGCCGCTCCATCATCTACACCGCCAATTTTGACCTGATGCGCGACCTGATCGGCTTTCTGGTCAAAGATTGCTGCAGCGTCGAATTCGCCAGCATCCGCAAAGACAAAAAGTCAGGATGCTCCATCATCGAACTGGCTGACTGCTGCCCCCCGAAGGAGAAAAAAGCATGAAAATCTCGGACATCAAAAACCACCTCTCGGCGCTCGACACGCTCACCTTCCGCCTGCCCGACGGCAGCGCGGTCCCCGCACATTTCCACCTGACCGAAGTCGGGCTGGTCACGCGGCACTTCATCGACTGCGGCGGCACGGAGCGCACCGAAAACGTCGCGAACTTTCAGCTTTGGGTCGCGAACGATGACGACCACCGCCTCACCCCCGATAAATTCCTGCGCATCCTCGACATCTCTAAAAAGGTTCTGGGCGGTCTCGACCCGGAAATCGAGGTAGAGTACCAGCAAGGCACGATCGCCAAATTCGGCCTCGCCTTCGACGGACGGGAGTTTATCCTGACCAATAAACAAACAGCCTGCCTTGCGCTGGATGCTTGCGAAATTCCGCCCAAGACGCAAAAGTCGGCGTGCTCTCCTGCGGGGGGATGCTGCTGATGAAAAACGTGCTTGTACTCTGCACCGGAAACTCCTGCCGCTCCGTGATGGCCGAGGCGTTGATCAACCATCTGGGCGCTGGGCGTTATAAGGCCGTGAGCGCGGGCAGCAACCCGGCGGGCTACGTCCACCCCAAATCCATCGAAACATTGGAGCGGCATGGCATAGATGCAGGAAACCCGCGCAGCAAGTCATGGGATGAATTCGAGGGGCAGAATTTCGATCTGGTCGTGACCGTGTGTGACGCGGCGGCCTCCGAAACCTGCCCCGTCTTTTTCGGCGCTAAAAATAAACTGCACTGGAGCACCCCCGACCCCGCGAAAGCCACCGGAACGCCCAGCGAAATCGACGCGGCTTTCGACACCGCCTTCACCATGCTCAAAGACAGAATTGAAAATTATATCCATGAACACACCCCCGAACTCACCCCTCGCCCTGTTTGAACATTAATCTTTCGCTGTGCGCCAGAAGCCCGTGATGATAGTCTCCTCGGGTGAAAGACCGCCTGATCTACAAACATAACGAGTTTCATTACATGAGCCGCGCCGGATGGCTGCGGGCCGCCGTTCTGGGCGCCAATGACGGGATTATTTCCGTCTCCAGCCTCGTTATCGGCGTGGCAGCGGCCTCGGCGGATACGAACGACCTGCTGATTGCCGGTATCGCAGGGCTGGTGGCCGGAGCCATGTCCATGGCCGCCGGGGAATATGTGTCGGTCAGTTCGCAAGCCGACCTTGAAAACGCCGATCTCGCGCGCGAACAGAAAGAACTGATTGAAGACCCGGAGTTTGAATTGCAGGAGCTGGCCGATATCTACGTCGGTCGCGGCGTCGAGCCAACTCTGGCCCGCGAAATCGCCAAACAGATGATGGCCAAGGATGCGTTGGGTGTCCACGCGCGCGAAGAACTGGGCATCTCCGAGCTCACGACCGCCCGCCCGCTTCAAGCGGCTCTGGCGTCTGCCGGGGCATTTTCGCTGGGGGCAGCGCTCCCGGTTTTATCCATTCTGTTGCTGCCGCAGGATATTTTCGTTCCGGCCTCCTCGGCCCTCTCCGTCCTGTTGCTGGGCCTACTGGGCGCGCTCGCCGCGCGTGTCGGCGGCGCGCCGCCGCTCAAGCCCGCCCTGCGGATTATGTTCTGGGGCGCCGCCGCCATGGGCTGCACCGCGCTGATCGGCAGCTTCTTTGGCGTACAAGCCTAGATCATACCGCGAAATCGCTATTTACAAGCCCCCCTAATCGCTTCATTCTCCTCAAAAGCCCAAGCCTTTCGAAAGGAACACACCCGCATGAGCTCCGGCCTTCTCGCCCTCCTCGATGACATCGCCGCCATCGTCAAGGTCACCGCCGCCTCAATCGACGATGTCGCGGTGCAAGCGCTCAAGGCCAGCTCCAAGGCCGCCGGGGTCGTAATCGACGATGCCGCCGTGACCCCTAAATACGTGGTCGGTCTTAGCCCCAAACGCGAGTTGCCGATTATCTGGAACATCGCCAAGGGCTCGATCAAGAACAAGCTGCTGTTCCTTCTGCCCGCCATGCTGCTGCTGGGCACCTTCGCGCCGTGGGCTGTTGCCCCCCTGCTAGCGTTCGGCGGCGCGTTCCTGTGCTTCGAGGGCTATGAAAAGCTGCACCATATCGTGCACGGCATCTTTCATAAGGAAACCCATATCGACGAAGAAAAAATCGAGATTATCACACCTGAAGAGCTTGAAAAAATCCGCACCAGCGGGGCCATCCGCACCGATTTCATCCTCTCAGCCGAAATCATGGCAATTTCATATGCGGTTGTTGCAACGGAGCCATTCTTGACGCAGTTTTTTACGCTCCTTGTCGTCGCGGTAGCGATTACGGCCGGCGTCTATGGGTTTGTAGGCTTAATCGTGAAGATGGACGATATCGGCCTTCACCTCGCAAAGGACAAATTCAACCGGACCACACGCGCCTTCGGGCGCGGTCTGATCAAGGGGATGCCCGCGCTGCTGAAAGTTCTGGCCTATATCGGCACAGCCGCGATGCTCTGGGTCGGCGGCGGCATCATCATCCACGCCATCCCGTTCCTGCACCACGAAATGCTGCACCTCGTGCACGAACTGCACCTTGAGGGCTTCGCCGCATGGGGTCTCGAAGCCTCTTTAAGCCTGATTTTTGGAATCGTGATCGGCTTTATCGTGGTTCAGATCGTCGAACGCACAAAGAAATACTGGCCTAAGAAATCGGCATCATAGCCCTAGGCCGTGGCGGCCAATGCCTCGTCATAAGAGTAAACGGCAAGGATGTTTAAACACAAACATGCCTTTTAGGCGCCACGTTCATTCGGCCAGAATTTGCGCATGATCAAAGGCCAGCCTGTCTTTCCTTCAAATTAGAACGCATAGTGTTTGATTCTCATCTATAAGCTGTGTAAATTTACGTTATGCTGAATAAAAAGCCACGCAATACTTTGCTAAAAACGCTGGCCGTAAAGCTCTTTCTTGCGCCTACAATGGTTTTCGCGTTTATCTTAATATCCTCTTTTTCAGTCGCTCAAAGCTCTCCTACAGTCATAGAAGTTAAGGATGAAGAGGAACTTAAGGACCTGAAAGCTCTTGATAATGAGGCGCAGAGACTTCTGAATGAGAGAAAAATATGCAAAACAACGGCGCAAGATTACAAACAGGAATGCCTCTGTAACAAGCACGAAGAATACATAGAGTTTTATAAAAAAACCGACAAGATTGTGAACAGTCCGTCACGGGGCATCTGGTTCCGGGCCATATTGAGTTACGAGGATAACGGCCAGACCAAACGCACCAGTGCACAGCGCTTTTCACAAATCTATCTTGATTTCGAGATGAGCTGTTTTCGTAATGATGATGGAACATTCAGGGCCAATCATGAGTGGGACAAACCTGAATTAGCAATCAAATCTTCTCAAGACGCTAAAGATCTTTATAGCCTTTATAGTTATGAAAAGAAGGTTAGCATCGCGGTCCATAAGTGCAGCTTCAATGGTCAACATTCTGAAAGTGATTGTAACTGCGCATACAAGGAAAAAAGACAGCTCATTCTAAAAAGAGCCCTACATCTGGATAAAACTCATCCTGAATGGAAAAATTATGTCCTAATGTACCATTATAATGGGCAAACATTTAGAACAAGCTGGGAGGAAGTACTGCGGCATGCCCACGAGAACTCTTCAGTATGTATGAAATAGAATGAAAAAATATTCCTATCCGCATCATGTAATCATAGCCATCTGGGCTGTTTTGGCTATTTTTTCAGGTTCTACAGCCGAGAAAATGACTCTGGCGTTTGCCCAAAACGACCCGATCCAAACCAACCCTCCTATTTTCATCACAAAACCGGAAGATATTCGAGATCTCAAGATTTTGTTAGAAAAAGCAAAAAAGATAAGATTAGAAAGGAAGCAATGTTCGGAAACAGCAAAAGACATCAAACAGGAATGCTTTTGCGACAAAAGCGCCGAATACGATGAACTTAAAAAACTAACGAACGATATTACACTGCCTGAACACCGCAGAAACTGGTTTGATTCCCTGTTAAGATTTGAGGAAAATGGCAAAACCGTCACCACCAGCCTTACAAATTTTCACAAGGTGGAATATGAATTCAATGATGCCTGCCTACCTAATGATGATGGTTCATACCGGGCCAACCATGAATTCGACAAACCAATAACTAAAGTGACCGATGCTGATGATGTTCGCAATCTGACTTTTCTGCGCACTGAGAAGCGAAAATGGACTTTTAAGCATGCCGCGTGCTGGACATCACGGAAGTATTCAAAGGAACAATGCGATTGTGGCTACAAGCCTAAATTTAAAGCTCTGCTTAACTATGTGAGCGCACTTTTAAGAGCTCACCCCGAGTGGTCGGACCATGTTTTAAGCATCATGATCAAGAAACACGCAATCGAGGTAAGCCTCGAAAAGGAAACCAGAGAACTTCACAATCTAGCGAACGCTTGCAAAAAATAGAGCCTGCGATGAATATTTACAGATCGATTTGCTTGTTTGTTCTTATCTTTTTTATATGCTTTAGCCCTTCAATTCATTCATCGGCAAAAGATGAAAAGAAGGCAAAAAAGGAAACATGGCTTGCAACCGCTTTTCCCGACATCAAAGAGGGCGATACCACGGAGACGTTTATGCGCAAAGTCTCCGACATGCTGCAGAACCCAATAATAAACGCACCGCACCATATCGGGTATGTTGATAAAGACGGCTTTATTAGCAAAGCGGCACAAAAGGCTTACGAAGAAGAAGTTCAAAAAATCCTTTCTCAGGAACAAAAAAATAAGTTCTCCCCCTACGATACGAATGCTGACGGCGCTGTCTCTCTCAAGGAAATCGCCGAGAAAGACAAGGTAAAATTAGAGCATGCAGAAGCCCTCTATAAGGCCGGGAAAGCGCACAGAACACAAGCTGCCGATGAAATCGATAGAATTTATGGCGCGATGATAAAAGCCAAGGATTCTGTGCACCCGAATTCATTTTTCTCAAGCATAGTCTATCCTTTTGCGGAACTTGACCTGAACGGGGATATGACGCTTTCGTCTAAAGAAATAGGAACTCCTTCGGAGGCCAATTTTATCACCATAACCAAAGAAATAGCTGATCAGTTCGAGGCCCTGATGGCCCTTCCGAATGACGGAAAACCCGTTTCCATCGAGACTGTCAGTAATAAGGCTCTTAAAACATTTAAGTTTTTTGACAAAGACGGGTCGGGCGAGATTTCTTATGGCGAATATCTGAACTCTTACTACACCCGTGTTGCGGAAATAAACAGGGCCGCGCGTACGGCTTGTAAACTGCCTGATTTATCTGACAGCGGCCCCACATACGCGGTATATATGCAAAATACGCTTGCCACCGCGTCTTACAAATTTTCCAGTTTGACGGATTACACGCAATTCGGCGAAGTCCATATCGAAAAGCAAAGCACACCCATAAACCTGATTTTGATCAGCCATGCGGGCATCGTTTGGGATATTCAGGGCGACACGAAATCTTTGAACAAGATCATCGTTTTTGGTCAATCTGCCCAAGGGCACGGCGGCTTTCATACGTTTCTTGAGCGCCCTGATCCTTATCTTCAGGAAAACTACCACTCAAGGCGCGACTCCAAGCTCTTTCCAAGCCGATACATATCAGCAGCCGTAACGGGGGTGCCGAAAGAAAAAGTTCAATTCTCCGATATTCATTTTTGCCTCGATATGGAAAAACTGAACGATCACGGAATGGTCACAGAGCGTGAGCGGGCCGAGCGGCAACGAAGCAATGAGCAGACGGTCGGATTTGCGGTCGGGATGAAAAAGCCCCACTTACTCAAGACGCAGCCGCAAGTCTCCCACGTCCTTATTAAATCTTCGCCGGAAATAATTTTCGACAGCGGCAAGGTTGAGGCGCAGACAAAACAGCCTGAGGGATTCAAAAAGGAATATTGGGATCTTTTCTTAGGAGCCGTTCCGCAGGGACACAAATTTATTGACCCCAAGGACGTCGTTTCAGGTTCGGCCTATTCAATCAACAGCCCCTACTATCCGCTATGGGGCGGCTTGGCGCAGCTTGTAAATCAGGGAATTTTGGAAGAACTCAAGTTCGATCCGGGCGAAAGAAAGGCCATATTTTTACTCAAAAAAGACCTCCCCATGTTCATGGGAGCTACGAGCACCAATCCCTGGAACGTGACCCTGATCGCAGATAAAGAAACCCTTCATGTCCCCTACATGGAGCAAGGCTGGGCTGGCACTCATTACTGTGTTTTCAGCCGTGCGGGTGATTATCTTCACGGGAATGAAGGTCGATGCAGCAAATCGGATTTGGGCTTGCTTCACAAAAAGCCGGCGGCGCAAAGCAACTCGAAGAACATATTTCTCAGAATGGATAAATTCTTGCCTACGCTTACGGCCGAGCGTGAGAGCTTTGACATAGAACTGAAGATCGACAAAAAGAGATGCGAAGAGGCTTACGGCGAAGCCTATCGTGAAAAATGCACCATCCCGAAAGCCCTCAAACGTAAGGGGGCGCTGGATTATGTGCTAAGAATTGAACCCAACCGTAACGGCACGCTCTCATGGAAAGATGAGAACACACTCACATTCTCTCTCGCCCCGGAAACCGCATGGGATTACGCCGATAGTTACCGCCTGAGCCTAGATCTGGGAAATAACGTGCTTATTAATGGCAAGAAAAAAGGAGAGGCGTTTTTTATTCCCGCCGGTCCTGTCTACGAAATTTCAAATCTCCAGATTACGCCTGACGACTTGACGCCCGAGAGCATGATTATAACAGCAGATATCGCGGCAAATTACGATATCGACCAGGTTGATAACACGACCGTCTGCAAACTTCCCATGGGTTCGCTAACCCCAGATGCCTTTTTTATAGACAACAGTGACTGTGAGGCCCTTCCGACAGAAGCGCCCTTAGATGATCTATTTTTTGAGATGAAAGATGGTCGCGGACGGATAAAGCTGGTCTTGCCAGCCGGCCAGTACGCGTCACCGCCCGACTATCTGGAAATTACTGGGGCTAACATTCCCAGTTCGACAGCGGGCGGCATGGGGCTTGGCAAGGCCCTAGCCTTTTTCGAAGACCCCGAGGAAAAAAAAGCCTATACCGCCAAAATGAACAATTTGGTTACAAAGGCTCAAAACGGTGATGGGCAGGCACAATTCGAACTTGGCATGGCATATCTGAAGGGGGAAGAAGTCGAGAAATCCCTATATAGATCCCGTAAGTGGCTAACTAAGGCTGCAAAAAATGACGTTCAGAGCGCCTGGGTTGAACTGGGAAAGCTCATTTTGATGAAAATTCCCGACAAACATTACTACGCAGACAGCCACGCTTTTTACTGGTTGACCAAAGCCGCAAATATCGACATTGCAGAGGCGCAATATCAGTTGGGCATGCTTCATGGAGATTTTCAATCTCACTTCTATGATGGACCCCTTAGCCTTTTTTGGACCATAAAATCCGGAGAAAAAAAGTTTATACCTGCCCTTATCACGCTCGGGAAAATATACGAAGAAGGCTTTGAAACGGAATTCGGCAGAGTGGCCAAGCCGGATCATAAAAAATCTCTGGAATATTATTCTGCGGCCTCAGATCTCGGAAACATGGAAGCGGCGTCTCACGTTGCCCGGATTCATTATTTGGGACTGGGCGTAGATGAGGATATTACGAAAGCTTACGAACTGGCAAAGGGCGCTATTCTAAAATCCGCCCGAAGCGATCTGGCTGTGCGCGATATCGCAGCCAAGATCATAGCGGAAGCATTGCTGCGGCAAGAAGATTACCCTCAGGAACATGATAAGGCGAAAGCGGCTATCATCGCCGATAGGGTTTTTAATGAATTTCCAGAACCTTATATGAGAATGTGGATTGCCCAATCCATGCCCGTCCTACTCGATACTGTTAAGCAACAAGGATTAACCCACGATCTGCCTGTGGCAAAAGCAATCGCAGAAAGACAAGAGAAAGATACGCCGGACTTAGCTGAACTCAGGCTCATAAAAGCGTTGATTACGCTAAACGAGGGACTCTCCACAAAGATCAACATCTTTAACGTTTACTATGAAAAGCCGCTCATGGAGGCCATCGCGTTGCTTGAACCGCTGGTAAACGACCCCGTTCTGGACCACGACGCAATCTATGTCCTGGCAGAGTGCTATGCTTCGATCGGAGAGCATAAGAAAATCTGGGCCCTATCTGAGCACGCCCAATACCAGCGTTATTTCACAACACCCGAACTGGCAAAGGCCTTGGCTTGGGGGTATGAGCATTTGGGGGACCGTCAAAGTGTTATGGGGGCAAGTAATTATTACCAGCTGATTGGCGACCGGGAAGGCATGACAAGAACTAGCTTCAGAATTTCTGGAAACCCAGATAATTTTCTATTGGAGCTTAAGAAAAAAGTGAAGAACAACCCAGGGCAAATCCGGCCTCTGCTTGAATACGCAAGCTTCGTTTATTACCAAACGGGTGACTATGAAAACGCGCTGACCGCTCTACATAAGGCTCTGAAAATCGACCCGGATAACAGAGCCGCCCGCGCGATTGCCGGGATCGCTTATCTGGCTAAAGCTTCCCAGTTGAATAAAAAGGAAGGCGTTTCTGAGAATGTCCGCAAACATATGAACGCCGCCAAGGTTTTGGGCGTGCACAAATGGATGGTTATGTTCAGTTGCGGACTGTATTGCAAAGACATAGCAGCGCTACTGGACGATTATTATACCCATATCGGCGCGTCAGAAAATGTAAAGACCAAAAGCAGAAAACAGGATGAAATTCGCGATATAGAAAGCCCCAATGACGGGGAAACGCCGCTTTAGCATGACAGAAAAGCTCATATATTCGCTGTTCATCGCCGTCATAGGTTTATTGGCGGCTATAGCCTATTTTCTTACGTACACAGAACCGCAGGGTTCAAAGGCACAAGAAGGAGAAAAAACCGGACAGAAGCAAAATACCGCGCAGCCCCCCGCCCTTACGCCTGACGACTCGTTCGTTTTAACGGAACTGAACGGACAAACCCTCCAGCAATTCGCCGTGCACTGGTGGACGTGGATTTATTCCATTCCCCGAGACAAGGTAAGCCCGGTCATAGACCCGGATGGGAAGTCATGCGGATATAATCAGGCCGGTGATGTATGGTTTTTGGCCGGCTCACCTGGCGACGATCTCAGGTATGTCAGGGACTGCACGATCCCTAAAGGAAAGCATATATTCTTTCCTGTTTTTACGCTTATAAGCAAAAGCAAGCCGATCTGCTCAAGCGCCCAGATCCACGCTGAGATCGAGCCCGACAGACTTTTGAGCGTAGAAGTTACGCTCGATAATAAAATCATCCCTGACCCTCGAAAGTTTCGGGCGAAATCTCCCGGTTGCTTTAGACTTAAGGGATATATTCAATCCAGGTACGAGAGTATGGGTATCTACCCTGTTGCGACAGATGGCTATTGGATTTTGCTCAAACCGCTTGAGCCCGGCACCCATACGCTTCGCTTTAAGGTCCAGTATGTCATGGGTAGCCGCGATAAAGGTAAAAACGAAGGCGAGAAGAAAGCTAATTTTATTCAGGATATTATGTATAATCTGAAGATTGAATAAACATAAAAAAAGGGATTTAGATGAAACAGAACGTCTCAGCAACCCTGCTTCACAACCCATCATAAAATTGATAAATTATCGGCATAAGAATAAGTTTTTCTAATGACGTATTATCATGCCGTTCCACATTGATACGCTGCTTCTCAAGAGCTTTATCGCGATCGCCGAGACCGGGAGCTTCAGTCAGGCCGGAGAGGTTGTCGGCCGCACGCAGTCGGCCGTAAGCCTTCAAATCAAGAAATTGGAGGAAGGTTTAAACTGCACCCTGTTCGACCGCAGCAACAGGCAGGTCGCCCTGACCGAACAGGGAGAGATATTTCTGGGCTATGCAAGGCGCATGGTCGAGTTGCAATGGGAGGCCTACAGCCGCCTCAACCAGCCCGAGGTAAAGGGCGAGATTACCCTTGGTACGCCCGAAGACTTCGCCACGCATTATCTGCCGGAGATTCTGGCCAACTTCACAAAACACCACCCCTTCGTACAACTGCATGTCCGCTGCGATCTCACTCTGAATCTGGTCAGCGCCTTCCGCAAGGGTGAGTACGACATGATACTCGTCAAACGCGACCCGGAGCGCGTAAAGGGCGGAACGAAAGTATGGCGGGAACCTCTGATTTGGGCGTGCGCGGAGCATTATCAGATCAGGACGCCCATCCCTCTTGTTCTCTCGCCGCAACCCTGTATATACCGTGCGCGGGCTCTCGCCGCACTCGACCGGTCCCGCAAACCCTGGAACATCACCTACACCAGCCCCAGCCTTGCCGGAACAATTGCCGCGGTAAGGGCGGGCCTGGGGATCACGGTTCTGCCCAAGGACATGATCCCCGAAGGCCTGACCGTTGTGCGCAACCCTGTTAAGCTCCCTCTTCTGGCCGATGCGGAAATCGCGCTCATCAAGAAGGAACGCCTCTCGCAAGCCGGAAAAATGCTGGCGGGCCATATCGTTTCGTCTCTGGAACAATCATCATAAGAAATTTTAATAGAAATCATAGATCTATAGATTTATATCATCGTAGTTGCTTTTCGATTGAAATCGGGATCGCGGCGATTATATCCTGTAAACATAACGCGGGCCGGGCCCCTCTGGCAGTATGAACAAAATGACGTTCTGCTGCGATGTCGGACCGCATCGGGAGCATGTTTTCCGGTGTAGGTTCGTTCTTTCCAAAAACCTGACACCGAAAACCTCCTGAAGAATGTCTAACAATAGGAGGAAAATATGTCAGACAAACTCTTTAAATCCTTGCTCTTCAAATCCGCTCGCATCCAGCAGGAAATCGAACGCGAGCAGTCAAAACTATGGCCTGACAGCTGGCGCCTTATCAAACTGAAGAAAATTCGCCTCGCGATCAGGGACAGGATGGAGCGGATTATCCAAATCGGCGCAAAAGGGGCAGAGAAACGGCGCCTGCAGCCGGTAAAAATCACAATGCCGCGCAGACGCACGGCCCATAATCATTAAAAAATCAACCAACGAAGGAGAAAAACCATGAGTGTTGCAAAAAAGGAAAGCCGCGATATTGAGAAGAGCTACAGCACGGCGCAGTTTGTCGAAAAGCTGCGCCGTCTGGCCGACTGTCTCGAAAAAGGAGAGCGGTTTGACATCCAGATCGCCGGAGAACGCATCTACGTGCCTCAGCATGCGATGTTCAACATCGAGCACGAACGCGGCGACGGTGATGAGGAAATCGAATTCCAGATCAAATGGAAGAATAAGGCCTGATCGTCAACATTCAAAAAAGGAAACAACCATGCCTCTATTAACGTCCCCCATCGATGGCTCTCCCATGCGCCAGATCAACCGTTACGGCATCGAAATCGATGTCTGCCCGACAACGGGCGGAATCTGGCTCGACAAGGGCGAACTGGAAAAACTTATGGCGTTCCTGAAGGAAGAGGCCGCTAACGAAAGGCGCGCCCCTGAGCCTCGGGACCACGGGAACGGCCGGGCAAATCTTCGTAACCGTGACGGGCGCGAAGATGAGGGCGTCTTTTCAAGGATCATGGAGATCTTTGAGTTTTAGGTAAACTTCACGCCTCATGCCCTGCCCGCAAGCAGGGCATGAGCGATTAAGGAAAGACGCGAACATGATTGATTTTGTGCTCATTGCCTCTGGTCTGCTTTTGCTCTTTCTCGGGGGTGAAGCCCTGATCAAGGGCGCGGTCGCGCTGGCACGCCACTTCGGCCTCTCACAGCTTCTCGTGAGCGCCGTCATTATCGGTTTCGGGACATCCATGCCGGAAATGACAGTCTCGGTCGGCGCGGCTTTAAAAGGTTCGCCCGAGATCGCGCTCGGAAACGTGGTCGGAAGCAACATCGCGAATATTCTTCTGATCGTAGGGCTTTCGGCTTTGATTTTTCCGTTTGTGCAAAACGCACAGGCCGTAAGACGTGACGTGCTGGCCATGATTGGTGCCAGCCTCCTGCTCTGCGCACTAACCCTCTACGGAGCACTCGGATTCTTCAGCGGATTGCTCATGCTATCAGGCCTATTTGTCTACATTTCCTGGTGCTGCGTACAGGACCTCAAAAAGCCGGACAACGCCGAAACAACAGTTGAAAACGTTGACGGCGAAAACCACCCGCCCGTGCCCATGGCGTTTATGTATAGCTTTGTAGGGCTGGGCTTACTCGTAGGGGGCGCATATTTACTCGTGGAAGGCGCAATCGCACTCGCCCGGGACTTCGGTTTGTCTGAAGCCGTTATTGGGCTCACGATTGTCGCGGTGGGAACATCCCTGCCGGAACTGGCTACGGCAGTTGTTGCGGCAATGCGCAGACAAAGCGATATTATTGTCGGCAACATTTTAGGCAGCAATATCTTCAACATTCTCGCGATTCTCGGCGTAACGGCGATGGTTGAACCCATTCCCATGACAGGACAGATCGCTTCCACCGATATATGGATCATGTTAGCAGTGGCCTTGTCCTTCTCGGCCCTCCTCTGGCTCGGCCTGCGGATTGGCCGCCCTGTGGGCTTCGGAATGCTGGCGGCATACTGCGCCTACACGGGCTGGCTTTATGCGGGTTCGATGGTATAAACCGCGCTCAGAATACGCCCCAATCCGCCCGCACACGATTGGAGGCGCAGGGAGAAACACCTCGGTTCCCAGCGTTCAGCGTTACTGAATATTTCAGGAGAAATTAAGAATTGAGAAATTGGTTGCGGGGGCAGTAAAGAGATTTCGCTCTAAACGTTGAAAAAAAAGAGTTTTTTGAAAATTTCTGCCTTAACGATACCCTATCCCGTACCCTGAAAACCATCCACAGGAAATCGGGAATTGAACGGGCGTCCCTGAAGGATATTTAAACCATGATCAAACGACCCTGCCCGGACATTCTGCCCAAGCAGGGTTTTTTAATTATTTGTGCTCATTTTCTGCGAGTTGCACTAAACGATCCCATTTCATTTTAATGAAGGCACCGTGGCGCTCAATCATTGATGCGGTGATGATGATACCGCCACCCAATACCGATAGTGTAACCCAATTGGAAAAATCAATCAGTTGCACCAATTCCAGAATTTGCCGACCGACACCGACCAGTACAGTCACCCCGCCCATCACCATCAGGTCAAGGAAACCATGGCGACGACTCACAGCGATGATCGCCAATCCGGCAAGAATACACAAAATTGCGTGAGACATATCACCCACGAACAAGACTGGAAGGATATTGCTAACGGCGAGAACAACGACAGCCAGCTGTATAGCGGCAATCGGCCTCTGACAGCGGGTAGAGACATCCAGCATTAAGCCCGCAAATACAATACCTAACACATTAAGGGCTAATGCTCCTGAAAAATAACGTTCTACCAAGATTGCAACAGGTATCGCCGTCGCCAAAGCGGCACCAAACGAAAGCAGGTTTGTCCATCTCCGTGCAAACGACGCTTCTTCTGTTTGTTGTGCGCAGAACCGCAGCGCAATAAACGCCGTACCTGCAAGTGTAATTTGCAGGATCTCGTCAACCGGATAGAGCCAAATACTGCGGCACACGATGATGCCCGCTGGCACAAATACTGTTGCCATAGCAAACAACCCCTCCGGCGTACGCAAGGTGCTATCCTGTGACATGCGCCTTAATAACAAACCCAGAGGAAGAATGACGGCAATCAGTGCGACTACCCCCACATAGACAGATTCGCGCACGGGCAGAAGCAATAACAGATTTGTGAACAAGAACAGCGCAGACAGTGTGTGTGCGGAGCGGCGTGCCAGAACCATATGACTGCCCCATGCAACCGGAGCGCTAATGGCGAGGGTAGACAGCAAGGCCATCATGAGTGCGTTGAATTCTGGTGCAACCCATTTGGCAAAACTGGGATAGTGCGCAAGTGCACTTCCCCACTGCGTGGTAGAGAAGATGAGTGAGCCCAAGGTTGTCATGTTGACAGTGATCGAAATCAAGCCCAACCCGAAAAAGACACGAGCGCCCTTATTCTCATTCAAGAGGAAGCTGAGTCCAAGCCCGCTGACGGCCAGTAGGAAGGTTTGCGAGAGGAGTATGTTGTAACGGCTGATATCGTTGCCTTCAGACCATCCTTGCATGAGGTATGAGGACATTGCGACAAGCATAATTAAAGCTCCGCAAACCCGTAGCAACGATGCGAAACTGGTCATATTACGAAGAAGATCAATGACATTTGATTGTTTCGCCTCTGAGATGGGAGAATTGTCCTCCCACTCGTCTGCATGACGGTTTCTGACTGGTTTGCTCATTTCTATTCTCCCTTGTCAGAATCAAGTAGCTCAGAAAGCTCAGCCTGTAATTGCGCGGTGTTTTCTGCTTTTACAAAGGACATATCGAGAGTGTCCGCATCCGACATGTGGCCAAGGGAATACTCCGTTTCGGTAATGAGCATTTCCCAGCGGTCAAAGGTATCTTCGATTCCGTTGTCGGTAGCTCCCTCAATCTTGCTGATAATCCTCATGGCGTCTGCAGTAGACTGCCGCGAACGCATGAGGTTCTGTTGCTGCGCGATGTCACGCAGGCGCTGCTCCATACGCTGCACATTTTCTCTGATCTTGATTTCCAGTTCTTCGTGGCGTGTGAGCGCGGTCTGGAGTTGTGTGGCCTGTTCGCGGCATTGGTTGCGTCTGGCGATACAGGCAAGGGCCTTTTGCTCATCCTTTGCTGCCGTTTCTTTAGCGCGATTTTCCCAGAGCCTCTCCATCCGCATCGCTTCCTGTAAGCGTTTACGCATCGCTTCACCATCCTTGTGCACGCGCTCTAGCCGCACTTTGGCTTTTGCTGTAGCCGCACGTGTATCCTTAAGGGCCAGAGCCACAACGGCATCATGGTTTTCGACATGGGCGACCATCTCATCCAGCTTTCCGGTAAGCGTGGCTGTAATACGGGCGAATATGTTCATTATCTTTCTCCTTAAACATGTTTGAACACCCTGATCTTACAGATAAGACTATAAATAGAATACTTAATTGACATAAGTTGCAGTATATTATTAGAATGGTATTATATTTTAATACTATTTGAAGGGCGCAAGGATGCAGACAGCTTTATTGCTTCAAACGTTAAAACAGTGCCTCAAAGCTCAAGGAAAGACCTATGCGGATGTGGCGCAAACGCTCGACCTATCTGAGGCAAGCGTAAAGCGGATGTTTTCGGAACAGCATTTTTCTTTGGAGCGGCTAGATCGGGTCTGCGACATGCTCGGGATGGAAATCAGTGACCTTGTTAAGCAAATGGACGCTTCTCAGGCGAGAATAGAGCAGCTGTCGCACAGGCAGGAATCAGAAATCGTTCAGGATGTCTCTTTAATACTGGTCACCGTTTGTGTCTTTAATCACTGGACGATGAAAAATATCACGCAATACTTCACGTTAAGCGAGGAAGAATGTGTGTTGAAACTCCTCAAACTTGATAAGATTGGCATTATCGAATTACTCCCGCAAAACAGAATTAAACTCCTCATTAGCCCTAATTTTTCCTGGATCGAGAATGGCCCGTTTGAGCGTTTTTTTCGTGAACATGTGGGACAAGAATACTTTAACAGCAATTTTCATGGAGAGCATCGGTGCTTGCGTGTCTTAAATGGTGCGCTTTCAAATGCCAGCGCTGCCGAGTTTCAGCGCAAATTGTTGCGGCTGGCTCATGAATTCGGCGAGATAGCCCGCGAAGAGTCGACCTTGCCCATAGAAAGTCGGAATGGAGTGACTTTGGTTATGGCCATGCGGAATTGGGATTATGGGTTCTTCGACCATTTAGTCCGCCCAGAATATAGGCTCAAATCATGATTGGAAAGGCAGCTTATGACGGCCTTTTAGAGCTGATAATACAACTCGCTAACATCAAGCAGCCAAAACATTAGGGGAAATCTTCAATCTCGCGCTTTCCGCCCATTTACGGACGACTTTCATTTCCTCACTCGAAGGATCACGGTTATTGTGACCGGCACACTGGACAATCTCACGCTCGTCATCAACCTCCAGCGTCTGGCATTTTTCAACCTTGCCCTTTTGATGACGCTCCAAAGACCACAAAGAACACCACCCGGCTGTACAATACCTCGCGTACGTACCCACGCAATGATTAAGCGCCCGCCCTTCTCGGATCAGGTCTGCCCCGGAAAGCAATTCGCGGATCGTCCAGTATTCGTCCTGTCTTTTAGTCGGCGACCATAAAAACCCGTTGATACCGGATTTCTTGAAATATAGGTCATGAACCCCGGCAAGCTTTTTCTCCTCCTTCTGCCAGCGCTCAATCTGCCGGAGCAGTGTCTGAAGTGAACGGCCATGCATGCGCAGCTTGGGTTGGGGCGGCTGGATCGTTTCAACCATGCCCGGCCCAGTCAGGCATTCGCGGACCTTGTATTTCTGCGCCTGAAGAAAATCGATAGTGGCAGGAATTTGTGTAAGCGGCAGTGCGGGGTGTTCGATAAAATAGCGGATAACAGAATCCCAAAACGCAGAGTTTTCGTAAGATTCCCCCAACCATGTTTTAGCCACGGCCAGCGCCAAACGCTCATCGCCCCCCAAAGCCCGCACCTGCGCCCACCTGAATGCCTCAAGGATGCGGCAGCCCGAAGGCGCCTGCAGGAAGTAATGAGCGGTCATTTTCGTCAGGGGCATCGGCAGTTCGGGTGCTGTCCGCATATTGCGCCCCGACGCCAGATGGATATACCACCGGCGCTTTAAAGCCCCACCGTCACACGTATCGAACCAGGCAGCCTCCATAAAGGTCGGCACGGGATAGCGCACAAAGAGATGCTGCGCAAGCGAGGCAAACTGCTTACGCGCATTATAAGATCGAGGCGACCACGTCTTCGGCTTCCGAATCCAATTCTGGCGGTAAAGATAAAGCCGCGTCGCCGCACGCAGATAGGGCGTCCAACCACTGTCCTGCTCAAGCAGGAAGTCGGATTTTCGATGAAGCCACGTCAGGAACTCTGTCAGACCGCTCTGAAATTCAGGACTGGCATCATCGAACGCAAGCGTTTGAGCGATCGAACGCCAGCCCCTGCGGCTCAGTTGCTCCGGCTGAATGCGCTTGTGACAGGCTTCACGGATAAAAACCTCCGGGTTGTGATGGATCCGCGCCTGTTCATCGCGTCTCCGCTGCTCTCGCTCACGAACCTCGATCTCGGCCTCGCGGTCCGGCAGGCTCTTTTTGAGAACTTGCTTGAAACCGTTTCGGGAACACCAACGGAAGTAAGCCCAACGATCGGCAAACCCTAACCGTAGGATGTGTGTTTTGATGGCCGGATTTAAGCCCTCCAGCCTGTTTCCTCTTTGTCGGGTCATTATTGCATCAGTCCTTCCGGACACTCCTGTGTTAAAGTCAAAGCCGCGCGCAAGGCACAGCCACTGTGTGCTTTGTTAAAAATCTTCATGGTTTTCCTGTCTGAAACGCGTTGGCGAATCCCTGCGTAAAGCGCAGGAATTGCGAAAAGACTTCGGCGCAGCATCGCGCATGCGCAAAAGCCCTAAAGCGCTCCGACCGTCGGATAATTTGAGATTAAAGAGAGGTTAGGCTATGGATGGCGTATACGTGTAAACGCACCATGCCCGTCCGAATTGTCCGCCGGATCGGCTAGCTGAAATGTGTGACAATATCTCTCATCGGCTTCTCCCTTTTTTCGAGAGGAGCATTTTGCTATCACGAATGAAATAATAAAATCAAGTTTTATTTACTTCGTTTTCTGAAGGATAATTTCGAAGCAAGCGCCTCCTGAACGACTGCTGCCTTCGACAAGCCTTACTGCGCCGCCATACGCATGGATAATAGAAGTCACTATGCCGAGGCCGATCCCCGTGCCGCCCTCCTGCCTTCGCGTCGTGAAAAACGGCGTGAAGATTTTGGCGGCATTGGCTGCGGAGATCCCGCAGCCGTTATCCTGCAATCGGATGACGGCTGAATGCTCCTGCTCTCTTACACTAATCTGTAATTCATCCGCACCGTTCTGCAGCGCATTATCACAAAGATTGATCAGGACGGTCTCAAGGTTCTCGGCCGATATTCTAAGATTTGATCGGCCCTTGTTATCGAGGGACATTTTAAGCGTCTCATTATACCTGTCACAGACTTTTTGCAGAACGCCCGCCGGATCGCAGACATCGTCCGACGCGATCAAATTATCCGCCCGCGCCAGCTCCAGCAAGCGGCTGACCAGCCTTTTGAGGCGGTCGCTGTCGGCAATAATATTCATAAGAAACTGGCGTTTTTTTGCCTCATCCATATCATAAAGGTGATCGAGAAGCAGCTCCGCCGAGCCCTGAATGGCTGTAATCGGCGTCTTGAACTCATGCGACACATGCATCGCGAAATTGCGGATATATTCCGAACGTTCGGTGAGGGATTGCGCCATCCGCGAAAAGCTCTCTTCCAAAAGCTCTATCTCCTGAACCCCTGCGCCTTCCGGCATCTGAAGCGCTTTGGAATCGCCAGCGGCAAAACGCTCGGTCCGGTCGATCAGCCGCTTGATGGGGCGAGAAATCATGTAGGAGGTCATAAGCGCGATCAGCAGCGTGGCCCCCGCAAGGATCAGGCCGACAATTATGACCTTACCTTTCTCGGCGTACATATGCTTGAGGATATTCTGCGGCGTGCGCGAGAGGTAGACAACGCCCAAGACACGGCCCTCATTCACAATCGGCAGCGCTACGAAGACGCGGATTCCAGTACCACGGCTGATCGAGGCCAGCGCCGGGGGCGGTTCATCGGAAATACGTTCGCGAATGACGCTTGTATAATAGCCTTTGAGGGCACGCCGTACCTCCGGCACGTTGGATAAATCCAGCCCGACCTCCTGCCGGCCTGCAACGACCACACCTTTGAAATCAAGGATCTTGATGCCGGATAAATTTGTCTTTTGCGCCTCGGTAATAACTGGGGTAAGCGCCTGCCCGATCTCTTCGGCGTATAGAGCGGCTATAGTCCCAGGCTTTCCATCCTCCCGCGGCGGCAGAACCTGTGTTCTCGACAAGTCAAGCTGCGGAATAACGGGCGTATAATACTCATCGATCTTTGTGATGCTGGCCGGATCGGCGGGAACTCCGTAACTTTCTGTTTCAGGCAAACGTTTCAGGATCTCGTCTTTGTAAACCGCCGCCAAGACTGCCGCCTGCGTAATCAGTTCGTTTTCGGTCTGCTGCACGAGCGCGTTTTCATACAATCGGAAAAACATCACGCCTGCCAAAGGCAGCATAAAAACCATGATATTGACGATCAGAAGGATCGTGCGCAGCCGGATACGGGCCTTGAGCGGTTTTTTCATGGCGTTAGCTTGTATCCCACGCCGCGCAGCGTTGTAATCAGGCCTTCACAGCCCTTTTCCGAGAACTTCCGGCGAATGTTGCGGATATGGCTATCGATGGTCCGGTCGCTGACATAGGTGCTCGCACCGTGCGCCATGGTCATAATCTGGTCGCGGGTAAAGAGGCGGTCCGGGTACTGAGCCATGCCGTGAACGATGGAAAACTCCGTAGCCGTAAGATCAACCGCCTGCCCGCTCCAGAAAGCCTGATGCCGCACAGTGTCAATTTTCAGCGAGCCGCAAATGACAGTCTGATCAACGGACTTGGGCGCAGGCGGCTGCGCACGTTTGAGGATCGCCTTGACCCGGGCTACCAGCTCTCTCGGGCTGAATGGTTTGGTCAGATAATCATCGGCCCCCAGCTCCAATCCCAGAATTTTGTCGATCTCCTCATCACGGGAAGAGAGAAAAAGCACCGGCACATCGGAGGTTTTTCGCAATTCCTTACAGACCTCAAGCCCGTCCATCTCGGGCATGTTGATATCAAGTACGATCAGGTCGGGGTTAACTTGGGCAAAACGATCAAGAACCTCTTTCCCGTCCTGCGCCCTGACAGACTTTATGCCTGCCTTTTCAAGCGCGAAGGACACAACGTCCAGAATATGGGGGTCATCATCGGCGACCAACGCTATCTTGCTCATTTCGTTTGACTTTCCAATGATTTAAGCAACCTGTACTCACTATAAGTCCAGCGCCGCCAGTCGTCCATATCCCTTTGCAAGGTTCGGTGCATAGCCGGAAGATTGGTCTGATCCGGGAATGAAGGAGAGAACGGGTCTTTTAATCTTTCGGAATATATCATGAGCGCCGGAATAGCCGCGCTGCCAATACCCTCTAAATACGGCACATCAAGAAAGGCTCCTTTTCCGGATATCTCTCTGGCGTGGATTACGTTGTGGTGCGCTATGATGCCGCCGATATTCACAAAACTGGTGACATAGAGCACACCAAGCAGGGTCAAGACGTTTGCGTTAATCAACCACGTATTCGACTTATTCAATATGCTCCGAACGATAATCCAGCATAAGCCGGAAGCGACCAGCCCCATCCATATAAAGGCCGCTACGCGCCAATATGTCAGGGCGTAGACTTCTACATACATATTCGTGCGGTAAATAGAGGAAACGACCAGAAGCACGTTTTGCAAAACCCAGACATAAATCATGCCCCGCACAGGCTTCGATCCTGAGACTTCTGGCCCCGCGTTCTGGGTGATCAAGACAAATGCCGCCGCCAGAAGAGCTGTGACGATGAGTGGATAGGCTCCCTGCTGGGCATACTTTGCATAAGTGATCCCCTTCGGCAACTCCGCACCGGCCCAGAGATAATTGATATCCAGCGCCGTCTGGCACGCAAACATCAGATTGAAAATAACCAAGGACCTGAGAACC
This sequence comes from Alphaproteobacteria bacterium, assembly GCA_023384135.1. Lineage (GTDB taxonomy): Bacteria > Pseudomonadota > Alphaproteobacteria > Micavibrionales > Micavibrionaceae > JAGNKE01. The sequence goes on from JAHDXS010000001.1 coordinate 1,117,753, forward strand.
GCCTCTTTGGTAAACGCCCACTCGGTAAAACGCATGGGCTGTGGCTCGTCAGTATCGGCCATCACTTTGAGCTTCTTAGCCTTCCGTGCCATCAATTTCGGCCTGATAACGGCAAATATCGCCGAGCCTGCGAGTACCCAGAAAAACAGCCGCCCTAAAGACAGGAAGCGTAAGACGAACTCAGCATCCAATAGTGAGACCCAAAGCGTGATGACCGGGTTTGCACTTGAGAAAAGCAAAAGGAATACGAACGACAACAAGATCGGCAGAAACCAGCCGCGCATGAAAATCTCAAGAGTATTATGAGGCATAAATTTATGCTGATACTTTCTGTAAGTGATCGTGGCCTTGCTCAAGGGATGGAGGAGAAACAGGAAAAAACTGGCTAGTTTTCCGAGCCAAGCCATCGCATCCTTTTGCCATCCACCCTTGGAAAAAATCGCAAGGCTTACCGTTCCAACAGCAATCAGGCAAACGCTTAACAGGCTGGTTTTCTCAACCAGAAGGCCGCACTGGACTATGATCAGGAGTGAAATAATCCGGCCCGCTCGGGTTTCCAGAGTTCCGGGATTGTGGGTGGCAAGGGCCCCTATAAGCAAAAGACCGAATAAACCGAACGTCCAGCCTGCCTGATGCCCATAAAATAAAAAGTCCGCCAAAAGTGTTAAGCTCAAAGCAGAAACAATTTTAAGCCGGAACGAGTTCCGAAAGGTCGATAAAACATGTGTCATAGATGAGGCTTTTCCTGAGCGCTTGTCACTGGATGAATTGTTGTGTCCTGTTCAAAAAAATCCGCCTTTTCGACAAGCCACCACGCATCCCGCTGCAAACTCTGCGGGATGTTATAAAAAGCCTGCTTTAAAACGGGGTGCAGGGGCTTATTGCTAAAAATACAAATGCTAAGACAGGGTTTTTGATACAGTTTCGTCATATTTTTGTTTTATCGAAACGATATGCAAAAAATATGAGCGCAGTTTCTGTATATTCAGGTCTTTATGTGCAGATTTCGTGCAGGACAAAGTTGCAAAAAGCTAAAACTTCGCTTATGGTTTCCCACATGATTGAACGTTTTCACCAAAGCCAGCCCCTCTTGAACCGCAACCCAATCGCGGGTTTTTGCGCTGGCTGAACGTTACGAGAATAGATTTGTAATGACCGGCCCGCCCTCAAAAGCGGGTTTTTTATTGAGAGTTTAAAATGTTACTGACAATTACAACCACACACAAACCGGCCACGGATATGGGCTACTTGCTGCACAAAAGCCCGGACAGGCTGCACAGCAAAGAGCTGCCCTTTGGCACGGCGCATGTCTTCTACCCGGAAGCCACAGATAAAAAATGCACCGCCGCATTACTTCTGGAAATCGACCCGGTCGGGCTGGTTCGCAAGGAAAAGGGTTCGACCTTCTCGCTCGAACAGTATGTGAACGACCGCCCGTATGTCGCGTCCTCCTTCATGAGCGTGGCGATCAACCGGGTTTTCGGCACACTCCTTTCGGGCAAAAGCAAACACAGACAGGAGCTTGTCGATGCCGCCATCCCGCTGGAAGCCGTCATCTATTCCTTGCCCTGCCGCGCCAAGGAGGATTTTCTGCGCGAGCTCTTCGAACCGCTAGGCTATGCGGTGGAAATTGCACCCACGCCGCTCGACCCCAAATTCCCGAAATGGGGCAACAGCCCCTACTATACCGTCACTTTGCGCAAATCCTGCCCGCTGCGGGAACTGCTGATGCATCTTTACGTCCTGATCCCCGTTCTGGACAACAAGAAGCATTATTTCATCGGCGATGCGGAGGTCGAAAAGCTTCTGCACTACGGAGAAGGCTGGCTGAAAGATCACCCGCAGAAGGACATGATCGCAAAGCGCTATTTCCGCAACCTGCGCTCCTTTTCGCGCATGGCTCTCGATCAGTTGAAAGATGATGCCTCCTTAGAAGAAACGGAAGAGTTAGAGGGCGAAAAGACGATCAAGGCCGATGCGCAGGAAGAAGCGCTGGAAGAAACACTGACCGCCGCCGAGCCGGAAGAAAAAAAGACGAGCCTGCATAAGCTGCGCCACGAAACGGTCATCGCCGCCTTGCGCGAACATAACGTCAGCACCGTTCTCGATGTCGGCTGTGGCGAGGGCAAGCTGCTGAGAATCCTGAAAAAGCAAAAGGGCTTGAGCAAAATCTCGGGGTGCGATGTCTCAACGCAAAGTCTTGAAATCGCCAATGAGCGCCTGCAGAGCCGTTTTCCCAAGCACGGCGAGCTGGAGATTGAGCTGTTCCAATCCGCCCTGACCTACAAGGACAAGCGGTTCAAGGATTATGATGCGCTTGTGCTGGTCGAGGTGATCGAGCATGTGGATGAGCCCCGCCTGCCTGCCCTAGAACGGGCTGTGTTCGGGGCTGGCGTGCGCGTGGTGCTGGTCACCACGCCGAACGGCGAATACAACGCGCTGTTCGAAACCCTCCCGGCTGGGCAGTTCCGCCATGCTGACCACCGTTTCGAGTGGAGCCGCAAGGAATTTGAAGACTGGGGAACCCGCGTGGCATCTAGCTTCGGCTATGAGGTCGCCTTCGCCCCGATCGGCGACGTGGATGAAAAACTTGGCGCGCCCTCGCAGATGGCGACTTTTGTTAAGCCAGACCTAAAAGAAAAGATAGAACAGGCAGTAAAATGACCTACACCATCAAAATCCCCGAACTTTCGCTCGTCGTTCTGGTCGGCTCGTCCGGCTCGGGGAAATCGTCGTTCGCGCGCAAACATTTCAGACCGACGGAAATTATTTCCTCCGACTTCTGCCGTGGGCTTGTATCGGATAACGAAAATGACCAGACCTGCTCGGACGATGCGTTCGACATCTTGCACAAAATTGCCTCGACCCGCATGAGGCGTGGCAAGATGACCGTGATCGACGCCACCAACGTCAACCCACAGGACCGCGCCGAACTCGTCAAGCTGGCGCGGGAGCATTGTGTGCTGCCTGTCGCTATCGTTTTTGACATGCCCTGGCAGCTTTGCCATGACCGTAACGAACAGCGTCCGGACCGGCAATTCGGCAAGCACGTGGTCATGCGCCACACCAGCCTGCTGCGCCGGGGCTTGCGGAGCCTCCGCAAGAGCGAGGGCTTTACCAACGTGCATATCCTCAGCAGTGTGGAGGCTGTGGATGCGGTTGAAATCGTGCGCCAGCCCCTCTGGAACAACAAAAAAGACGAGCACGGACCCTTCGATATTATCGGCGACATTCACGGCTGTTTCGATGAGCTTGTCACCCTGCTGAAAAAGCTGGGCTACAAAGTGGCGAAAGCCAAGGACAGATTTAACGTGACCCATCCCGCAGGGCGCAAAATCATCTTCGTGGGCGATCTGGTCGACCGCGGCCCCAAAACGCCAGATGTCTTGCGTTTAGCCATGAATACGATCGAAGACGGCGTGGCCTTCTGCGTAGTCGGAAACCACGACGACAAGCTTAAACGTGCGCTTTCGGGCAAAGATGTCAGGATTGCTCACGGGCTTCAGGAAAGCCTCGACCAGTTGGCGCTGGAAAGCGAAGAGTTCCGCCATAAAGTGACCAAGTTTCTAGGCGGTCTGATCAGCCATTATGTTTTCGATGACGGCGGGCTAGCGGTCGCGCATGCGGGGATTAAGGAAAAATATATCGGGCGCGGCGCCCCCAGCATCAAGCAATTCTGCATGTACGGTGAAACGACGGGGGAAACGGATGAATTCGGCCTGCCGATCCGCTACCCGTGGGCGAATGATTACCGGGGCAGCACCCTTGTCGTTTACGGCCACACCCCCATCCCCGAGCCGGAATGGGTGAACAACACGATCAACATCGATACAGGCTGCGTCTTCGGCGGTAGGCTGACCGCTCTTCGCTATCCTGAAAAGGAGCTTGTTTCGGTCAAAGCGAAGAAGGTGTATTCCGAACCGATTCGTCCGCTCGCAATCAAGTCCGATGCGAACGATTACGACGTTCTGGATATTGCCGATGTTTCCGGCAAGCGGTTTATCAGCACCGAGCTTTATAAAAGCATGACCATCCAGAATGAAAACGCTATGGCCGCTCTGGAGGTCATGAGCCGCTTTGCGGTGGATCCGCGCTGGCTGGTTTACCTGCCTCCGACCATGTCGCCGACCGAAACCAGCACCAAGGACGGGTATCTGGAACACCCCGACGAAGCGTTTGCCCATTATCGGTCTCAAGGGATCGAGGAAGTCATCTGCGAGGAAAAACATATGGGCTCGCGGGCCATTCTTGTTGTCTGCAAAAGCGCCAAGGCGGCGCAGAAACGTTTCCGTGTTACGGATGGCCGATCCGGCGTATGTTATACGCGGACCGGGCGACCCTTCTTTAACGACCAGGCTTTAGAAAAACGCTTCATCGCCCGCGTAGGAAAAGCCGTGACTAAGGCCGGATTGTGGGACGCGCTCAAGACAGACTGGCTGATCCTTGATTGTGAATTGATGCCGTGGTCCGCCAAGGCCCAGAGCCTTCTGGAGCTTCAATATGCGCCCGTAGCGGCGGCCGCGGATTCTTCTGTCTCCGCTGCTTATAGTTTGCTCAAGCAAGCGGCCAAGCGTGTCCCTGAACTCAAGGACATGGAAAGAAGCTATGCGGAACGGCAAGATCTGGTGCGGCAATACCGCGACGCGTATCGGCACTATTGCTGGCCCGTAAAATCGCTGTCGGACTACGCCTTGGCCCCCTTTCATATTCTGGCCCATGAGAAAAGCCAGAATATGCGCAAGCCCCATAGCTGGCATATGAGGATGATCGAGAAGCTCTGCAAGGCCGATCCGGATTTTTTCCAGAAGACGCAGCATGTCACCGTCCGGCTAGATGATGAAAACGCTTGTGCGAAGGCCGCCCGGTGGTGGGAAAAGATGGTCGCAAGCGGCGGCGAAGGTATGGTGGTCAAACCGCTGCACTTCACGGAATCGGGAAACAAAGGCCTTGTCCAGCCCGGCATCAAATGCCGCGGCCCGGAATATCTACGCATTATCTACGGCCCGGAATATTCAACACTCTCAAACCTCGAACGCTTGAGAAAACGCGGCCTTGGAAAAAAACGCTCCCTTGCCCTGCGCGAATATGCGTTGGGCTATGAGGCGCTGACTCACTTTGTTGAGGAAAAACCTCTGCATAAGGTGCATGAATGCGTCTTTGCCGTATTGGCGCTTGAAAGCGAGCCGGTGGATCCGAGGTTGTAATTTCACGCCGCAGCAGAAAATTGGTTGCGGGGGAGAGATACCCCCATGTCCTGCATGTGCAGGACTCGTTGGTTGCGGGAGTACACAGCAAACTAGTCCTGCTCCTCGGACGAAACGGCAGAAGAATCAATAACCTAGCAGCCTGACCCGTTTCTGGTTTTTCCAGAAAGCGGGTTTTCGCGTGGTCATTGGGCTTCTCCTCACAAGGGAGTAAGACCTATGACACAACGCATTGCACCACCACAGCCTTGGCCATTTTCGATCAGGCTGACCTTTGAAGAACGGGCGCACCTTCTGGGTGCGGCTGGCGATATGCCGCTTGGATCGTATATCCGTAAAGTGCTTTTACAGGAGTCCGCTTCCTATAAGCGCAGGCGAGTCCGCCGTCCCGTGAAGGACGATCAAGCCTTGGCAAAACTGCTGGCCGAACTCGGCAGGTCGCATTTGGCCAATAACATGAACCAACTGGCCAAAGCCGTTAATAGCGGCTCCCTCCCTCTAACCCAGGATACGGAAAAAGCCATTCAGGATGCCTGCGACGAAATCCGTTGGATGCGTCAGACTTTGGTTGCCGCTTTGGGATTAGAACTGGATACCGGAGGGGGTAACTGATGATCCTCAAGGGAAGCAAACGCACGGGGGCAATGGCACTTGCGCTGCACCTGCTCAATGAAGCCGACAACGAGCATGTCGAGCTGCATGAGCTGCGGGGGTTTTCCTCGGATAACCTGAAAGGGGCTTTGAAGGAAATACAGGCCATAAGCCAAGGCACACGCTGCAAGCAGTACCTGTTTTCCCTGAGCCTCAGCCCTCCCGAAACGGAGTGTGTCCCTGTAGAACAGTTTGAAAAGGCTATAGAGCGGATAGAAAAGAAACTGGGATTAGAAGACCAGCCCCGCGCCATTGTCTTCCATGAGAAAGAAGGCCGCCGCCATGCCCATTGCGTTTGGTCACGCATTGATAGCGACGAAATGAAAGCTATCGACATGCCCTATTTCAAAATGAAGCTCAGGGATGTTTCCAAGGAACTGTTTCTCGAACATGGCTGGAAACTCCCCAGAGGCTTCCTTGATAGCAAAGAGCGTAATCCTGAAAACTTCACCCTTGCTGAATACCAGCAGGCAAAGCGTCAAAGCGAAGACCCCAAAGCCCTGAAAGCCATGTTTCAGGAGTGCTGGGCAAGCTCTGATAACCGCCAATCCTTCACTCAAGCACTGGAAGACAGGGGTTTTTACCTTGCCGCCGGAGATCAGCGCGGGTTTGTTGCGCTAGATTTTCAAGGCGAAGTTTATTCCCTCAGCCGATGGGTGGGCGTTCGTGCAAAAGAACTGAAAGCCCGTCTGGGCGATTGCGCTACCCTGCCAAAGGTTTCTGAGACAAAAGAAAATTTGGCCAAGCGCATGACCAAAACGCTCGAAACGCACCAGAAGACCATACGGCAACAGATTCAGAATGAAGCGGCTCCCCTGCTCAGGGAGAGGATCACGATGCAGAAGAAGCACCGCGAAGAACGCGAACGCATGAAGGAATTTCATGAAAAACGTCAAACCACTGAAAACCGGACACGCGCCGAACGTCTGTCCAAAGGCCTTAAAGGGCTGTGGCACAGGATGACGGGTAAATACCAACGTATGCGCGACGAGAATGAAAAGCAGCTTCAAAAGTCCAAAGAGCGCGATAGTGCTGAAAAACGCATGATGATTGATACCCAGCTCAAAGAGCGTCGCCAGTTGCAGGCGGTCTTGGTGAGCGTCCGGCAGGAACATAAATCTACCCTTACTGCGTTACGGGAAGATACTGCCTATTACATGCGCCTTGGCCGCGATGCCACAAGCAGCCCCCGCGCCGAATTCCAGAAAGCAGAAGGCCGCGCCCAGTCACGTTCTACTGATAAAGGGCGTGGACGAGCGATCGAATAATTGTATTTTCAGGTTTTCATTTGACTTGTATTGATAAAAATATGCTCATACAAAAAGGATTGTTAATAATCTACAGTATGTTATGTTGATAGTCATGCGCGTGTTTTTGATGCTCCTCATATTTGCGATTGGGTTCAGCGGCTATTTAGCCGCAGCGCATGCTTTTGCGCCGGATTCGTGCAATCCTGCTATGAAAGCTGAGATGTCTAGCCAAGGCTTAGATGTGGCGGATTGCGCCGACCATCAAGATGCTGACAATAATCAGCCAGGCACTGATCAGGATAAAAACTCAGATAAAATATGCCTTGATTGTACACATTGCTGTGCGTCCCACTCGATGAGCCTTTCAAACTATGACTTTGACTTGTCTAAGCCGGAGGCTTCGCGTTTGTCTCCATCTTTAGAAGCAAGTCCTAACAGCGATTTCATCGCTTCAATGCTTCGCCCCCCAAGATCCCTCGTTTGATTTAAGCGGAGTTTAAGCCTCTGGCTTGAAATCCGTACGCCGCTTCGTTTGAAGCGGCTTGAACTGCGTTACGCATTTTCAATTAAACAAGGAATAATCTTATGACTACAAGGCTATCTGGGACTATTGGTCCCTCACTGATCGTGCTGGCAATATTAGTGGCATTCCCCGCTGCCGCGCAGGAATCAACCGAAGTCACCCCTGTGATAGAAAGGCCTGCTGCACCAGCCGCCCTTGTTCTGGATCAGGCGATTGCCTGGGCTTTAGAAAAATCTCCTGTTTTGGGCGCATCTTCGGCGCGGGCTGATGCGGCGACAGCCAGCCGTTCACAGGCCGGAGCCTTGCCAAACCCGGAAGTTTCCATCGAGGCGGAGAATATCTATGGCGACGGCCCGTATGACGGTTTGGACGGGGCGGAAATCACATATGGCGTTTCACAACTGGTCGAGCTTCCCGGCAAGCGCGGCAATCGTGTAAGGGTGGCCGATGCAGAAAAAACAAAAATTCATTATGCGCGTGACGCGGCAAGGCTTGATCTGATCCGTGATGTAACAACAGCATTTGCAGAACTTGCCACCGCCCAGCAGGAGGTTGCCATTCTTGAAGAAGAGCGCAACCTGGCCACCGAAGTACGTGATAGCGTCGCTGCCAAGGTACAGGCTGGAAAGGAGCCGCCTATTCAGAGAAACAAGGCAGAGATTGAGCTTTCAGCAAGCGGGATTGCCTTTGAGCGTTCCCTCCGTAATTTGACTACGAAAAAACAGGCTCTGGCCTCTCTTATGGGCGGAGATACAGGTGATTTTATCGTAACGATGGACAGTTTGCCGCCTTTGAGCGCACCGGAATCTCTTGAATCTTACCGCGCCCAGCTGCCGCAAACGCCGGATGTTAAAAGTCTTGATGCCGATGTCAATCAGGCAAAGGCTGGACTGTCCCTTGAGAAGGCCAACGTCATGCCTGACCCTACATTTAATTTTGGGGTCAGGGATTTTAGAGAGGACAATTCTCAAGCCTTTGTCGCTGGTCTTTCTATTCCTTTCCCTGTGTTCAATCTCAATCGTGCAGGTGTTGAACGCGCGGGGCATGATCTGAACGCCGCCATGCTGGATCAGCGGGGGGCGCGGCTCTCTCTTGATACGCAGCTGATGTCCGCCTATGGCGATTTTGCCAGCGCCTATAGCGAAGCAAACGCCCTTAAAACCTCTGTCTTGCCGGGAGCAGAAGAAGCATTCAGTTTCGCCCGCGAAGGATATGACGCAGGTAAATTCGGCTATCTCGAAGTGCTGGACGCGCAGCGCACACTGTTCGATGCTCGCAAGCAATTCAATGAGTCCGTATTGGATTATCACCGCCAGAGAGCCACGATTGAGCGCATGACCGCAATTCATGCCGAACAACATGAAATCAAAAAGGAAGCAAAAAATGAAACGATCAAAAATTAAAACCCTTCTTCTGACAGGGGTTGCCGTCATTGGTCTCTCTGGCGCATTTGCTTGGAATTACTTTACGCCGCCGAGCCATGCCGCTGAAGGTCATGGGGATGAACATGGACACGCGGAAGGCGAAGAAAAGCACGATGAGGGCAAAGAAGAGCAGCACGGCCACGGCCATGAAGATGCCAAAAGTGAAGCCAAAGATGACGGACATGGCCACGAGGCCGACGGCGGAGAAGAAGGCGAGCATGCCGAAGAAGGTATGATCGCGCTAACCGCCGAACAAGTTACAGCCGCTGGTATTAAAATCGCCGCCGTTGGCCCCGGTAAACTGGCGCGGGAAGTTTCTGTCCCCGGCAAGATCGTAGCCGCTGCCGACCGTATGGCGCAGATCGTTCCAAAAGTCGGCGGCACCGTGACGGAAGCCAAGAAGAATCTTGGCGACACAGTTGAGAAAGGCGAAGTGCTGGCTTTGATTGAAAGTCGCGAGATGGCGGAAGCCGTTGCCGACTATCTGGCTGCCAAACGCGCTGAAGAGTTGTCCCTCACCACGTTTAATCGCGAGAAGGGTCTGTGGGATAAAAAGATCACGGCGGAGCAGGATTACTTAAGCGCGAAGAACGCGCATCAGGAAGCCAAAATCCGTCTTGACCTGACACGCCAGAAGTTACAGGCGCTTGGTCACGACGAGGTTATGATTAAAACCTATGAAGGCGCGGGATCTGCCGATAGATTACGCTTCCATGAATTACGTTCTCCGTTGCCGGGGCGTGTCATCGCCCGTGAGCTTACGTTAGGCGAGTATGTTGATACAACGCATTCGGCTTACACAGTCGCGGATTTAAGCGTGGTGTGGGTTGAAACCGCGATTGCGCCGGGAGATTTGCCTTTTGTAAAAGAAGGACAGATGGCCAATGTGATAGGAAGCGGCGGCAAAGCCGAGGGCAAGCTGATTTTCGTCAGCCCGGCCATTGATCCTGAAACACGTTCTGCCAAGGCTATTATAGAACTGCAAAACGCGGAGGGCACATGGAGACCGGGTGAATTCGCAACCGCTGCTATCGCGACCTCGGCACAAGAAGTTGATCTGATCGTTCCGAAGGATGCCATTCAAGCTCTGGAAGGCAAGCCAGCCATCTTTGTTCGTACGGATAAAGGTTTCGAGAAGCGTGTCGTGACGACAGGCCGTGAAGATAGCCGTCATATCGAAATCGTTTCCGGTATTGAATTTGGCGAACCCGTGGCAGTTACCGGCACGTTTACTCTGAAGGCGGAGCTTGGAAAAGCCGAAGCCGAACACGCACACTAAGAAAGCATAGATTATGATCGAGAAAATCCTTAGTTTTTCCATCGCGCACCGGCTGTTGATCGTCATGATCACGGCAGTCCTTGCTGCGTATGGTATGTTTTCACTCACCAAGCTGCCCATCGACGCAGTGCCGGATATCACGAATAATCAGGTGGCGATCAATATCGAAGTCCCGTCCCTGTCGCCGTTTGAGGTGGAGAAGCAAGTGACATATCCCATCGAAACGGCGATGGCGGGAATACCGGGGCTGGTCTATACGCGCTCTCTTTCGCGTAACGGCTTCGCACAGGTAACAGTAATTTTTGAGGATAACGTCGATCTTTATTTTGCGCGTTCACAAGTCAATGAACGATTAGCGCAAGCCAAGGAAGCCTTGCCGGAAGGCGCGGAGCCGCGCATGGGCGCGATCTCCACGGGTCTTGGCGAGATTTATATGTGGACGGTCGAATACGAAAAGCCGGAAGAACCCTATACCACTCCCGAAGGCCGGACGCTGACGAACGATTTTGAAAAAGCCATGTATTTGCGGACGGTGCAGGACTGGATTATCCGGCCACAGCTTAAGAATGTTCCGGGCGTCGCCGAAGTCGATGCTATCGGCGGATACGCGCAGGAATACCATGTCCAGCCTGACCCGCAGAAACTCGCCTCTCTGGGTTTGAGCTTCTCGGACGTTATCGAGGCGATTGAACGCAATAACGCCAGCACGGGTGCAGGGTTTCTGGAGCAAAAAGGGGAATCCTATGTAGTTCGCGCTGATGGACGACTGGAAACGACTGAGCAGATCGGTAATGTCGTTCTCTCCACCCGTGGCGGTATTCCGCTTTATGTGAAGGACGTGGCGACTGTTGGTCTTGGCAAGGAACTTCGTACGGGCAGCGCCAGTGAAAATGACCATGAAGTCGTTGTTGGCACGACAATGATGCTGAAAGGCGCGAACAGCCGGATTGTATCGGGCGCCGTCGATAAGAAACTTGCAGAAATCAATAAATCTCTACCTGAAGGGATCAAGGCCAAAACGGTTTTAAACCGAACCAAGCTGGTTAATGCAACAATCCATACGGTACAGAAAAACCTCGGTGAGGGTGCGCTTCTGGTCGTCGTCGTTCTCTTCCTGTTGCTCGGTAACTTCCGTGCTGCCGTGATTACCGCACTTGTAATCCCCATTGCTATGATGATGACGGCGACTGGAATGTTGAAAATGGGCATCAGCGCGAACCTTATGAGCATGGGCGCGCTTGATTTTGGTCTGATCGTGGATGGAGCTGTGATTATCACGGAAAACTGTCTGCGCCGTCTGGCAGAACGCCAGCATCATGAAGGTCGATTGCTGAACTTGCAAGAGCGCATGCAGGAAGTCATCGAAGCCAGCCGCCAGATGATCCAGCCTGCCGTGTTCGGGCAGATGATTATCATTACGGTCTATCTACCCCTGCTGACCTTTACAGGCGTTGAAGGAAAAATGTTTGAGCCGATGGCGATGACCGTCATTATCGCGCTGATTGCGGCCTTCCTCCTTTCCATCACCTTCGTTCCGGCCATGATTGCCTTGTGCATTACCGGCAAAGTCGAAGAGAAGGAAAGCCGTATTATGACTGGCGCAAAATCTGGCTACGCACCGATGTTGAACTGGTCGCTGAACAAGCCAAAAGTGGTTGTGATGGCGGCGGTGATATTCTTTGTCTTCTCTCTTTTCGTGGGCAGCCGTCTGGGGCAGGAATTTATCCCGTCTTTGGATGAAAAAGATATCGCGATGCATGCGATGAGAATTCCTAGCACCGGGATTTCTGAATCGACAGCTATGCAGTTGCAGGTTGAAAAGGCCATCAGCGCCTTGCCGGAGGTCGCCTTCGTTTATTCCAAGACAGGCACAGCGGAAATGGCGGCTGATCCGATGCCCCCTAACGTCTCAGATACGTTCGTTATTCTAAAGCCGCACGAGGAATGGCCTGACCAATCCATGAACAAGGCGGACTTCATAGAAAAGCTGGCAAAGGCCGTCGGTCAGGTGCCGGGGAATAACTATGAATATACCCAGCCGATCCAGATGCGGTTTAATGAGTTAATCTCAGGTGTTCGTAGTGACGTTGCGGTAAAAGTCTATGGTGATGAATTTGAAACCATGACGGATACAGCCAATAAAATCGCTACAGTTTTAAGAAGCATTGAAGGTGCGGCAGACGTCAAAGTAGAACAAACATCGGGCCTTCCTATGCTTGATATCGACCTCAATAAAGAGGCGATTGCCCGGTATGGCTTGAATATCGGGGATATACTCGACCTGATATCGTCTGCGATTGGCGGGCGGGAGGCAGGACTTATATTTGAAGGCGACAGGCGTTTCCCTATCGTGGTTCGCCTGCCGGAAACAGTACGGCAAGACATACCCGCCCTTGAAAATCTGCCTGTCCCTGTTCCGCATGAAGATGGTGAAAGCGGTGCATTCGTTCCCTTGAAGGAAGTCGCCAGTTTCCGTCTGTCGGAAGGGCCGAACCAGATCAGCCGTGAAAACGGTAAACGGCGCGTGGTCGTACAGGCCAATGTGCGAGGGCGTGATATAGGCTCCTTTGTCATGGAAGCGCAAGCGGCGCTCGACAAACAAGCCAAGCTGCCTCCCGGACTGTGGCTGGACTGGGGCGGTCAGTTTGAAAATCTGGTCGCGGCGCAAAACCGTCTGATGATCGTTGTTCCGGCCTGTTTCTTCCTGATTTTCATGATGCTGTTTACGGCATTGGGATCGGCGAAGCAGGCATTGCTGGTATTCAGCGGCGTACCATTGGCGATATCAGGCGGTATCCTGACACTGTTCCTGCGCGACATGCCGTTTTCAATTCCGGCGGCGGTGGGTTTTATCGCTCTGTCCGGTATCGCGGTTCTGAACGGCCTTGTCATGATTACTTACATCAATGACCTTGTGAAGAAAGGGTTGGCTGTCCAGGAAGCCATTGTCGAAGGCGCATTAACACGTCTTCGTCCTGTTCTGATGACCGCGCTGGTGGCATCACTTGGCTTCGTGCCGATGGCACTGGCGACAGGCACTGGAGCCGAGGTGCAGAAGCCTCTTGCCACGGTTGTTATCGGTGGTCTGATTACGGCTACGCTGCTGACGCTGATCGTACTGCCCGCGCTTTATAAACTTTTCTCGAAAAAGGATCAGGCTGTACTCGACGAAGAATTTCTTGAAAAACCCAGCCATTAGAAAGGAAAGACAATGAAAAAATCACTGCAAGCCATCATGATTCTTACTGCGCTTGCATTCCCATCTTATGCGAATGCAGAAGAAAAGAAGGAAGTACCTGAAAATATACAAAAGAGATATGATCGCCGCACAGAAGATATGAAGGCGTTTGATAAAAATAAGGATGGTATTTTACAGGCCGAGGAATTGCAGGGTAGCAAGACTGTAAAATTTGGTGCTGCAGACCTCAACAAGGACGGCATACTGTCACCTGAAGAAGTGGCTGCTTCCATAGAAACCCGTAAAGCGGTCATTGGAGAAAAATATGGAGAGGCTATGGCCAAACAGCAAGCCAATCGGGTAAAAAATCGCTACAAGAATGCCGACCAGAATGATGACGGAAAAGTTTCAAAAGAAGAATACGATGCTTATATGAGTAAGCATCAAGCGAATTTCGACCGTAACGGAGATGGAGTAATTTCCAAGGAAGAATACCGTACGGATGGAGAAAAACTACCAAGTTCTTATTTACGCAAACCAGAAAAGGAATAAAAAATGTTTCAATCAAAATTTCTTGTTTTAACAGCAGTATCTGTATTATCGCTGGGCCTTCCCGCCTATGCGGCAGACGAACATGATCATGGAGCAGAAGGGCATGCGGAAGCGGCATCCGAAGCGCATGGCGATGGCCACGGTCATGACGAAAAGCCACATTTCTCAGTCACGAAACCTGCTACCGTGGAAGCTGCATGGGCTATGGTCGATGAAACCGTCCTCGCCGCCCGTCAGGCCATCAAGGACAATAATGCCGATGGCCTCCACCAGGCCGGAGAGAAGCTTGCCGCCGCCGTAGCGGCCTTGCACGACCATCCGCAGGCTGTGAAAGAGGAAAATGGTCAGAAACTGACGCAGGCCTTGGATCAGCTATCCAAGACGGTCGACCGTTTCCATCACGCCGCAGAAGATAAAAATACGGCTGGCGCTACAGAAGCACTGGATCTTTTTGAAAGCCAGAAAGCCCTGGTTCAATCTTTGTATCCATCTATTGAGAATGTAGAGCCTTAGAAAGAAGATTGGCAGAGATCCGTCTCGTTATATTAATCCCATCGATTTAGAGCTATAGGATCCAGAACTGCATGAGTTTGAATTCTCGACAAATTAAAGAAGTCGTTTTCGTCGTCCAGAACATGGATTGCCCGACCGAAGAGCAAATTATTCGTAACGGTCTTGCAAAAGTTGCAGGTATCGATGATCTGCGTTTTAATCTCATGCAGAGAGAGTTGACCGTTCGTCATCATCTTGAAGACGATGGCGCGATTTTTTCCATGTTGCAAAATCTTAAAATGGATCCATCGCGAAAAGACGATGTGAGTTCCCTAGCCGAAGACCATCATGAGACGGTTTCGTGGCGTTCTAAAATCTTAGTCGGGTTCTCAGGAGCCGCCGCGATCACGGCGGAAGCTGTAGGCTGGACGCTGGATAACGAACAATCAGTTTTTGTTATTGCTTTGTCGCTCCTGGCCATTGCGGCTGGTGGCGTCGAGACGTTTAAAAAGGGCATCGTGGCCCTGCGGACGTTTACGCTCAATATCAATTTTCTGATGATGATCGCGATTGCCGGAGCCGTTCTGATAGGCGAATGGCCGGAAGCGGCGATGGTGACTTTCCTTTTCGCACTGGCCGAAATGATCGAAGCATACTCGCTTGACCGCGCTCGGAATGCGATTCGCAGCCTGATGGAAATGACGCCTGAATCGGCGATGACGAAACAGCCGGACGGAAGCTGGAAAGAAATGCCCGTCGCGGAAGTGGCTATGGATTCCATTATTCTCGTCAAGCCTGGAGAACGCATACCGCTGGACGGCGTGATTACCACGGGACAACCCGCCATTAACCAAGCTCCGATCACTGGGGAAAGCATGCCAGTCGACAAAAAGATCGGTGATGCCGTATTTGCAGGGACGATCAATGAGCGTAGCACGTTCGAGTTTCGTGTCACCGCGAATAAGGGCGACACAACGCTTGCTCGTATAATACGTTCCGTACAGACGGCGCAAGGAGAGCGCGCGCCGACCCAAAGGTTTGTCGACCGTTTCGCCTATTATTATACGCCAGCCGTTGTCGTGCTGGCGGCGTTGATCGCGGCTGTCCCCCCGATCTTCTTTGGCGCGGCCTTTACGCCTTGGTTTTACAAGGCGTTGGTCACGCTTGTCATCGCCTGCCCTTGCGCCTTGGTGATTTCAACGCCGGTGACGGTCGTTAGCGGCCTTGCCGCTGCCGCCCGCCGGGGAATACTTATCAAAGGGGGTGTTTATCTGGAAGAAGGCCGTAAGCTAAAGGCGCTGGCGCTGGACAAGACCGGAACGCTTACTCACGGCAAGCCCAAAATGACGGATATTCACCCTTTGACAGATCAGCCGGAAGACAAGCTATTGCAAATAGCCGCCAGCCTAGAAACCCATTCCGAGCATCCGGTGGCGTCCGCAATCGTGACCAGCTGGAGCGATAAAAAAGGCGAACTGCTGAATACCAGCGGTTTCGAATCTATTATCGGGCGCGGCGCTAAAGGTGTGGTGGACGGGACGCTTTATTATGTCGGAAACCACCGTCTGATCGAAGAACTGAATATTTGCAATAAAGATGTCGAAGCTGTGCTTGAGCGTCTGGAAAAAGAAGGAAAGACGGTGGTTATTCTCGCCAGCGAGACGCAGCCGCTTTGCATTTTCGCTGTGGCCGATACTATCCGCGATTCAAGTATTCAGGCGATTAAGGCCATGCAGGCGCACGGCGTTCATTGCGTCGTCTTGACCGGAGATAACCAAACGACCGCCGATGCGATTGGCAGGGAAGTCGGCGTTCAGGAAGTGCGCGGCAATATGTTGCCGGAAGATAAATTGAAGGCCATTGAAGAATTGCGCCAGCGTTATGGCGTGGTAGGCATGGTGGGCGATGGCATCAACGATGCGCCAGCCTTGGCAAAAGCCTCGATAGGCTTTGCGATGGGTGCGGCTGGCACGGATACCGCGCTGGAGACAGCAGATGTGGCCTTAATGGAAGATGATCTTCGCCGTATTCCCGTCTTTATCGCGCTAAGTGCAAAAACCAGTCGTATTTTAAAACAGAATATTACGCTAGCGATTGGAATTAAGGCCGTCTTTCTCGTCTTGACTATTGCCAATCTCTCGACGTTGTGGATGGCTGTGTTTGCCGATCTGGGTGCGAGCCTTATTGTAGTCTTCAATGGACTTCGTTTACTTAGGAATAGAAAAGGGTAACTTACTCGCATTTCCAGTAGTAAATACGCGTCTAATCGCAGCGGTAAATGTAGTTTGTGCCATCTATTCTGATTTCGCTGTAATCCATGCCTAGATCACGGGCGATGGCTTCATAATCGATATAGTATTGCAGGGCTTTCGGGATTTCGCCGTATAAGCCTTCCTCTACAAACTGCTCTGCCAAGTCTTTCAGGCTGTCCAGCTCGTACAGGTCAATGTCAAACTGGTCTGGCGTGTCTTTACTAAGATCAAAATTATACCCTGCCTCGCCTACGGCTATGATGACCTTGATTTTATCGTCTTCGCTCCAGTCGTCCACGGCTTCCAGATAGGCCGCAAAGTTTCCCTGATGAACGCCAAGCGCCTTAAATAAATCTGCGTCAATGCTTTCACCGTCTATAAATTGCAGCTCAAATTCTTCTACTGGCTGGCCGTAGGAATTCAGCAGTTTATCTGCCTTCTCGTTATATTCCGCCGATGTCTCAAAAAAGAAACCGTTGGCGCTGGTGTCGTAGGGCTGTGCGTGAAGTGTTGTCATGGTCTGTTTTCCTCTAATGGGTTGGGGTTGCGTCAATGCAACCTTGGCTCCCGCCGAGGGTGGGGGTAGCAAACGCAAGGGCGGTGCAAGCTGAGGGGTATCACCCGGCCTGCACGGGAACGCAGTGGAGGAAGGTTGGGGACACGGCTTGCGCCGTTTATCGAAGACCCTTGCGGCGCGAGGGGCGAAGCCGCCTTAGCCTCTTTTTCCTAACTTAAACCGCTTGGCCGTCCTGCGGCCTCCTGCTCCTGTTTCCCTTGAATTTTTGGCCAGCATTGCTGGCTGATTTTGTTTCAGGCTTATCAAGCCCTCTGCCGCACCCGCTCATCAATCGCGGTGGCAATCTCTGTCCTATCGTTTCATGGCTTTGATCTGAGTTTTTTCATCCGCTTCCAGCCCGTCATTTCGTGCCTTTCGTTTCTTCACTGTGACCGGGGCAAGAAAGGCTCCGATTTCCGGGGCTTAAGAGAAACGGAAGTACAAACGATGATAAATCTGATTGCACGATATGAACTGCGCTTGCTGAACCTTGCCGAATTGCTGGTGCTGTATCGGGAGCTTTCAAAGCTGCTGGCACAAACCAGCCTTGGCACGGCCTGCCGCCGTAACTGCCTTGGCTCACTGGAAAACACCATCCGTGAGATCAACGGGCGTTACGCCTATCAATGGAAACTAGGTGCAGGCCTTTAACGGCCTGCACTTTTTCAATCACTAAAGAGCAAATTTCTTCCTAATTTCTCTTTTTACAAAACTTGGAATTTCTTTCTTCTCTATGTTTTCTTTTATCCAATCAAAGCATTGTTTCTTATCGTATTCGCTACTAAGGATTTCTTTTCCTATCTCTGTTGCACTCATCCGTGATAACCCAAGACCAACTAGAGACAACATTGTTTTGCTCATTACGCCGAATTCAAGGAAAAGGTCAAAAGGGTAATCTTTGGGATAAAGATCAAGCTTATTTTGCTCTTTTAAAAATATTTTGAGAATATCTATGTAGCATGAAATATATTTTGGAGCTTTAAATCTGGCAATCTCCTCTACTTCTTTCATGGTATCGCGAATAATTGTACTCACATTTTTAGGTTCTTTTTCTTCTTTCTTGGATTTCTCTAAGTGATAAGAAATAGAATTCTCAATAAGCCTTTTTAATGTATAACCCTGCATCCAATTAAGAATTAAAATAGAGTAATGTTTGTGCTGATAGCCAACACCAAATGCAGGGTAGAGTTTTAGATTTATACGGTTAAGAAGGCCTTCCATATTTTCATACGCGCCCGTACTCTCTGGGGTTAAAGGGATGAGCTTTTGTAAAGGTTTTTTTCCACTAGCATAGCTAGATCGAAAATAATTTAATAATGTCTGCATCGAAAGCGCACTAATTCCCGAGTGTTTCTCAATCACAGCCAAAGGTATATCTATGTCTTTGCTATAGCTGAAAAGGTGTTCATCGATTTTTTCTAAATAAGAATCATCAAACCGCTTAGACCATTGCTGTTTTGTGATGGTTCCCTCACGCTTATAAATAGTCATCAAGTAAGCAAGAACTGATTCAAGGCTGCCTTTTTTATCTGTTGTCTTTGTTTCAAAGTTTCTTTGATTTAGATACGCAAGAAAATCATCTTTTTTTCTTAGTGTCTCTTCTGTTTGACGCTTTATTTTAAATTTTGTTCTTTCAGGAGGCTTTGTTCTCCACACATCAGGCTCTACGCAAACAATATTCCCCTGAAATTCCTTACCCCAACGTCCTGCTCGACCGGCGAGATTCCAGAAGTCTTGCCCCTCCATCTGGTTTGTTCTTCCCTTTCTTGGGCCTTGAATAAAAATTGTTTTGCAGGATAGATTTACCCCCTCTATTAAAGTCGAAGTGCAGACTAAAAATTTTATATGCCCCTTGTTAAATGCCTCCTCAATCTCCTCCCTCAGAAGGGAGGGCATATTCCCGTAATGAAAGGCAACGCCGCATTTTGCTGTTCTAACCAAATCATAATCTTTGTGTACACCCTCCTTCGCCAAGTTTGAAAGAGCCTGTAAATCTTCATTTTCCTTTTCACCCACTAGTTCCGATATAAAAGACGCTATTCTTTCAGCTTCCCCAGCTTCATTGGCATAGACTAGATACCCTTGTCCTTCTTTTCCAAGAGCCGCTGTAACTAGGGCCATTTTTTTTGCAATTCCAGTTGGCCTGTCTTTCAAAGTAAAGGTTCCTAAAAGTGAAGTGTCGTCCTTATTTTTGATTTCTAGTTTCCAATTAGTTGAGCCTTCATCGGTTTGGCTAGCCCAAATAATATTTTGAGATACCATTGGCTGTTCGTTATCTACGACCTTCGTCCTCGTTAATGCAGGAGCATCCTGAATGAGATCGGTCGGATTTTCTGAATTTGGGCTTAAATAAATTACCTTTGTATTGGGAGAAATACGGATAACCCTTTCAATCGCGTCCTGCAATATAACGCCCCGCATACCATCGCTAAGCTTTTGAGCTTCATCGACAATCAAAATATCAACCTGAGCTATATTTTCCAGCGCATTTAGAAATATATGTAACCGCTCTTGCGTAAAAACCAAGACAGATTGGGTGTCGGGCTTATACAATTCCTTTATAGGAATCGATGAAACTGAGAGATTATCGATCCCAATGGCAGCTGCCATGTTTCTTATTTCATTTTCAACTTCAGTAACAAGGGCGCGGGTAGGAGCAATGTATAAAATTAAACGAGCTTTCTTGGCTGCCAGTTTTTCTAGTAGATACCTGAAAACAATATAGGTTTTTCCTGATGCGGTAGGTGCAGACGCGTATAACCAGTCTGTATTTTCTATAGAATTCCAAAAATCTGACTGAAATTTGTTCGCGTTTATAGGGGCATCGCCTGTTAAAAATATCTTTTTATCCATAGCACGACTAAACAATTCTAATCGCGCATTTATTCCTAATCTTTCCTCAAATTTCTTCTTAACATACCCTTTGTCTATAGCACTCTGTAGCGTTCTATAATTTGAAAGCTGATTAAGAATAAGCAAGCTTGAATCTGCAACATTTGTAAAGCCGCTTATTATAAAACCTGCTTGTGCTATCGTTAGAGCCGCTTCAAGTGCCTCTCTTTTTTCTGATTTAGTCAAAATGCTTGCAGCTAAAAGCAATCGTTTCCATTCAAAGTCATCGGTAATTTTGTCATTTTTATTTTCAAGGGTCGGAAAATCTTGTATTGCCAGCAACCGCGCAAGCTCTTCGATTTCTTCCTTGCAGCCATCTTTTGATAAAATCCATTCTTGAAGGTCAGATAATTCCATTACACACGCTCCAAACCCATTAATCTTTTGAATATAGAGCGAAATTCATTCGATGATGGAATTGCTATACAAAAAAAGTGAATGTCTTTCTGATCAAGTTTTTCTTCCGTAAGTCTTCCACTGACTCTGTTTGCCCAATCTTCAATCTCAGAAGATATTTTTTTAGATACGCTCTCAAGATTTCGACCATCTGCGGCATAGCTAGAATGATCAAAACATGCCAGTGCTATCCCACAATATTTTATTTTTCGGTTTTGAGGGTTGTGCTTGTTGAGATAGTTCTTTAGTGAACCCAAAATCTTAGGATCATCTAAGTTCACATTTTGACTTAATAAAAAGAGATCGTTTTCTCTAGCAGAGATGCTACTTTCTGGCTCTAATATAAATGGAGCTAATGAATTTAAACATTCTCTAATTGAACTTTGAATATCATCGTAAACTTTTGACTCCCCCCAATAAAGCATCAAGTTTCCATTATCATCTATATCTGCATAAACACCATCAGATCCTTTGAAATGGTCACGGCTCTCTGTTTTAAATGACATCTTGCATAGAAGTTGCGGCAGTTTCAAAAAATTCTCTGCCAGCATAAAAAGAAGAAGCTCTCCTCCTTCACCGCTTTTTTCTAAGTCAGTGAAGAGTTTTTTAGCTTCTTCGTGCAAAAAGGTAACATTCTCACTTGTACCTGTTTCAATGTCTTTTAGTTGAGCTTCCTTTAGAGTTTTTCTCGGAATGGCATAATCTGTAACTCTATTTCGCATCGCTTCAATGAGGCGCTCCATATGCTCATGGCCATTCTGGTCTACAAAAATGAAATGGCCATGTAATTTTGTCTTTGTGCCATTTACAGCATAATCCTTCACTATAGATTGCAGATGAGTTTCTAAAGCATTAGCGTTTGATCTGACTAATCCCTTTAATGCATTAGAAGCTAAGCTATTTTGATCCTCGCTCAATTTTCTACTCCTGCCTGACAATGCTATACCAAATCGGCGCTGTTTTTTCCAAACCACTCTAAAACAAATATATTTTTAACTTTTGCATATTGTTAACCTTTAATCTCCACATCATCCATGTGTTTCTGAATACTATCCCGAATGTCTGCGGGAAGATCGTATTGCTTGCCATGTTCTGCCCAAGCCGTGTGGGTTGCGTCCACGGTGTCGCGCACGGTCTGTAGTACAATATGTTCAGGTACTCCGGCTTTCTTCACCAGCTTTCTAAAATGCTCAATGCCAATCGCCTTCATATCCTTGGTATCGGACAATTTGAGTGCCAAACCGTCTTGCGGGATATAAGGCACGGTGGAAAGCAGATCATAGGCAGGAGCCAAGGTCGGGGTTATTCCGTCTTCATAAATGAATGACCAGTTTTTCAGGTGCATATCGCCATTGCCCGTGACGATACAGAATGTCAGGCGGCGGATAAAATCGCGCAAGCCTGCTTCGCCTGTTAGCGCCCAGACCATTCCTGCAAGGCTGCCGTAACTCACCCCTTCGTATTTCTTATCAGGGGCGATGTTATAAACTTGGGCAAAGTCTTCTATATGGATGCGTTTCCCGCTTGGGGTACGGTCAAAGCGTTTGACGGCCAATGCCCGTTTCCCTGCCAGAATACCCATTTCCGGCAGATTGGTAATCTCAGCCAATGGCACTAATTTTGTTTCTGGGACGGGGATACCGATGCGCGATGCCAAGTCCATGATGGCATATTCATTATCAGGCACATGGGCGTAATTCTGGGCTGGCAGTTTCACAATCCAGTCGCCGCCCATGCCGCTGGCGGGAATCGTCAAACCACCGCGCCGCTCTGCTATCGCTGAAAATTTAAGCTGAACCCCTGCCAGTGAGAATCTTAATGGGTGAAGGTTTTTAGTGGCCTCTGCTTCTTCTGTCGATGGCATATCAACAGGAAGCCCTTCCAAGGGGGTCAGGATCACCGCGCCGGACAAGTCCTGCCCTAGAAGCTCAATCAACTTAAATTCATTGGAAGGCTTGATCCCGCCGCGCTGCGCCAGATACTCCCGCATATGCCCTTCGGGCAATAGGTTGGAAAAGAACGGCGGTAATTTTCCAGCCGAGGATTTGCTTTCAGGGATAATTTCCCCCGATGGCCGGAAAAAAGACTGGCTGAGTATAAGGCGGTTAGACGCATTTAGATAGGCTTCATCAAAAGCAAAGAACACTCCGCCACTGGGAAGCAGGGTCAACGTCCCGATAGGGTCTTTATTGAGACTGACGCGCAATAGGCTGGTCATGAATCGTCTCCTTGATCAATCTGAAAACGCCGCTCATCTTCTCCTTGGCCTTTCAGCAATGAACGGACGGCGGATACCATCTGACGCGGGATCAATACCAATTCCTGATCCAGCACCCGCGCCATATCCATGACGGTTGATAGGCGTGGATCATTTGCGCCCTGCTCAATCTTTGAGACATGGCTTTGGGGCAAGCCGAGCTTCTCGCCAAGCTCTGATTGCTTCATGCCCTGCTGCTGACGGGCGGATTTTAGCTGTTCTATGATGCTGCTCATGTTTATATGCTAATACATATACCAAAGAAAGTAAATATGTTTCTGCATATATATGAGATATGGGGGTTTATGGGCGATAAAACTGAAGTCCAGCCAAAAGAACACCCATAAACACCCATATAAATTTACCTCTATGAATGATATTTCATTAAAAAATCATGCAAACTGAAGGATAAGATGGGATTGCACAAGGGAGAGCCGCTATCTCCTTTTGCCCGAAGCCAGTGCCGGAACAAAGCAGCCCTGCGGCGGTCTAGGGTTCCAATGGGGTCATGAAATGCCCCTTGGTCGTGGGGTTCCACAGGGGGGCGCGAAAGCCCTCCTTGGCGCACATCCAAAATGCGGAATGTTGGTCGAAAGGTTTCCAAAGGGAGAGCCGAAGTCTCCCTTGGTCAGAAGATTTTCAAGGAGGCAGGAACGCTTCCTAGAATGGTGATGCACCGGCCAGACGGTGTGATGGCGTGAATGGGGTTCGATACCCCATAGTCTCTTTGAGACGGTCGCGCCAAAGGCCAGAGGGATAAAACGGGAGAGCGCAGCGTCTCCCTTTTCAAGATCGCGGTTGTAGTACAACCGACATCTTGCGAAGCACGCTAAATCCAAGTTTCCGCTAAGTTTGACCTTTCGCTGAAATCTCGGACTTAGGTGCAGTTTCTTAGGATGATGAAATTTCGCAATATGCTGAAATTGGCTATTCGATTTTTGCCAAGGCTCTCAAGATTGCTTTATAGACCATAATTTGCAGCGTGGTTTTTGGGATTTTTACCCAGCCTCGGTCATAGGTAAAAACATGCTCTCCGCTGCTTTTTCGGGTGAAGAGTTTTGAGATTTTCCCGCCCTCGATCCCGAAGCTGGACGGCTCTGCGTAAACCTTGGCTTCAAATGTCCAGCCGAGCGGTGAGATCGTCCCGTTGATCCAGACTTCCCCGTTGTCACTAAATTTTACGCGAATGAACATGCGGCATACTCCTTGTTGCCCGTGGTTTCCATGACTGGCATTGGCGCATGGGGGAACTGAGCGGCGTGTCAAGGGAACGAAATGCTAGGACGGCACGGCGACAACGGAGCCGAGCTTTGCCGTCCTTGTGTTTCGCAGCCCTTGATGCGACGCGCCCCCATGCGACGGTGACAGGCATGGAAACCACCCCCACAAAATCAGACGCTTCTATTTTGAGTGAAACGGGTTTTTGTGGGCGCGTTCGGTAAAGAACGGGTCGGTATGAGCGGCAAGGCGTTCAAGACGGATTGGCAAGGCTCCCGCTATCAAGGCCAGGACTGCCCCGCTTTCTCGCGAGAAGAAACGCGAGACTTCATCCGGGGTCATCAGATCAGTCTTGTGCAATTGCTCAGACTGGCTGGTGGATGATCCTGACGAGGTATTTCTGCCCTGCTGTCCCAGCCCTGCGGTAAAGTCTTTTGGGTCTGATATAGCTTTCAAAGCATGGCCAAGGGTCAAGGCCGTTTCGTTACTGCCGCTCTGCTCATTGCTCTGCGTGGTCACACGGGTTAGCTCAGAAAGCCCCAAGCGGCTGGATAGATACTTGGTCGTAGTGATGTCACTATTGCCGTAGGCCAGCACTACGCCGCTATTGCCTAAGAAGGTTTCCCATGTGCCTTCGTAGTGGGTTTTAAGCTGATTGAGGTCTTGTAGTACAGAAAGCAGCTTCACGCCGAAGCCAGCGATATAGCCTGCGGCTTTTTCAATCGCCTGCATCCGGCCAAGTGCGGCCATTTCTTCGAGTACCATTAGGACGGCGGGGAATAACCGCCCTGTCTTTGGATTGATGCCTCTTGGGGTGCGTTCAAGCGCATGGATGATCGTGGATACCATCAGGCGTAGCCAGCGGCTGTGCGTGGCGATGCGCCATTCTGGTAGTACCAGATAGATCGTTGCCCCTTTGGGGTCTTGTTTCAGGGAAGTCAGATCGAGATTGCCGGATTTGAGGCAATCCTGAATCCCAAAGGCCTCCAGAAACTCTGTATGGCGGCGGGCGGTTGATAAAACTGAGCCGCGCTCATTCTCACCCATGTCCGCCAGCGTTGCAGCAGCGGCGGCAATCGCGTCCGAAAAAGGACAGTCAGTTTTATACATTTCATTGAGAAGATGATTGAAGGATGTTTTGTTGGTTTCAGGGTTTTCCATCCCTACGGTGATATAGCGGCGCAGAAGCGCCATGCTTCTTTTGGGTTGGTCATCTCCGGCCTGAGCAAGGATGAATAGCAACAAGCCCTTGATAAACGCCCGTGCGGATTCATCCCAGTGCAGGTCTTTGCCGCCACTAGGGACAACGATTGCGTCCGCAATCGCGGCCACGTCCTCGATCAGCTCAGGGTGATCTAGGTCGAGGAATTCAAGCGGATTAAGAGACAGGCGAAGTTTTTGCGGGACTTTCGCGGCGCGAAAAGGATCAAGGACATACACTTTCTGCCCTAGCTTCTCCGCTCTCCATGAAGCCGTGATGCTGGCGTTCTCGCCCTTGGGGTCGATACAAACAACTGAGCCTTTATAGGTCAGAAGATTGGGTAGGATCATACCTACACCCTTTCCGGCGCGGCTTCCGGCAATGAGGGTGACATGCCTGTCATCATCAAAGCCCATAAAATGACGTTTTCCTTTATCATCATGAAGCTGCCCTAAAAGAATGGGGCTATCCGCTTCTGGATCATTTTCTGTCCAGAGAAGCGCCCTCATCACGGATTGGCTGGATTGCCAGCGACTTGTGGCCAGTGGCGCACCGCTCATCTGGTCGGGATCAAGGCGGGGCAATAAGGGTAATTTTGTCATGGTGTTTTCCTCCATCTGAGCTGGCAACGATAATTATTCTGAGAAAAAATCTTCTATGCTAAGGTTCCTCCAGAAAGGTTTTGTTATGAGCATAGATAAATACTGCATCACCCTTAGAAATGAGCTTTTGTCCCATATCACAGGCATTAAAAATTCGGGATTTAGCCTTTTTTGGGATAATACAACTCCTAACTATGTCACTAGAGGAAAGCTGGAACGTGTTTATGAGGAATACCTTCGGCAGGCAGCCTGTTTCGGACTTTTTTTAGTAACACGTCATTCCAATTGCCCTCATGCCTCACATACACAAAACAAAGATCATGACTACATAATCAGCAATGATTATGGACTTAATATTTTTTACAATGATCCCGACTACATCTGGAGCGGAGATCAAATGTATCAGGGTAAAAGAACGTGTCATTGCCCATGTTCTCCAGACCAAAACCCCATAGAACACTGGGTAATAGAAGATGTTATTTACTCAAAAAATATCGACACCACGAACGCCAAGAAAATTTACCCAATTCTATCTGACATCTACGCTGCCATTGAACAATCTGGAGATAAGCAGCCAAGATCAGGTATCAGAGAGAATTTATTAAGGGCTGTCTTACAGCTCAATGATTTGATCCTTCCTGTACCCGTAGAAGACCACATTAAGAAAGTTAGCCTTTAGTACGAAAAGGCTAACTTTCTTCAAACTATCCGCTAATAGCAGGCTGAGGCCGGAGCCTTCGCGCCTCCAGATGCAGCCAGCTTGTCATGCTCTTCCTGATTAAGATGCGCGGTCATTTCCATCTCTGGAATACGGCGTTCGGCCTCTTCAATCAGGCTGATATTGCTTTGGCATTGCTGAAGCAGAACGTCCGGCTCGTTTTGGATGGCCTCCACGTTCTGTTTCCATGCTGCCAACGGAGCTTCGCAAGAAGCAGCTACAGTTTCGACGCATTTATAGATAGTTTTCATGACGCAATCAGAATAGGCCTCCCTGCCAAATGCCCCGCAAACAGCCCTTGCTACAAAATCATTCATCTGAGGGGGAGATACAGATAATGCACACTGTTGTTGAGGGCTATTTCTCCAGCGCGTCCCTATATCCAAGAGCTTTTCTTTCCGTACAGCGACCAAGGCCTGCATCAGATCGTTTGCCGATTGCCGCCGCATGGCCGTATCCATACAAAATCCTACCGCCTGAAATTCTATTTCGTTCTGAGATAGACTTTTAGGCTGAGGTGGCAGGCTTCGCATAGCAGGCCGGATGCAGCTTCCATTTTGCCATGCAGGGCTTTGAGACAAAGACCGTTTTGCAGCGGCCATCCTATTTTTGAAATTGGCCATAGAAGACCGCGCCTCCTGCGCCGCCCTTGCGGTTGCGTGAAACGCACAATCCCGCGCTGATGGTTTTTGAGGCGCATAGCCAGCAGATGCTGACTGGTTGCCGGAAAGCCCAGACCGTAAGGCTGCGCCAATGTCGTGATGCCCGATATGAGCGGTGCAGGCCGATAAAGACAACGCGCTTAAAAGTATGAAGTATTGTGATTTCATGGTTATTCTCCTTTTGGCTGTGGGTTTTGGGAAGGTTTATCAAGCTCACTGGAAACGAAGGAATTACAGGCCTTCTCAAGCATTTCTCTGTGCCTGAAATCACACAGATATTCGGTTCCCCCATCAGCTAGGCATTGATAGGCAGCTTGAAGTGCATTGTTGTTACGCTGGACAGTGCAGTTCTTATCGACTTCGACATGCGCCTGTTCGCTGGCGATGACCGCCACCTTTTCTGCTTCCTGCGGGAGAGATGTTTTGATTTCAGCATTTAGAAAGTCGCCAGCTCGATTGCCCATGTAAGTGGCAAAACGAAGTTCTGCTTCCAAAAGCAGTTGCCCTCCAAAATTCCAGATCAACACTGCAATCATGGCGATTGATAAAATATATTTGTGCGATGCAAAAAATATCTTGAGAAAAGAAAATTTTTTTGGTTTAATGATTCCACGATCAATCTTATTTACAGGAGGGTTATCATGAAATTTATCACCACCCTCTTTGTAGATCGCTTCTTGCCCCTTGCGCATCTGAAACCTCCATTGATTACTGGTGTTAAAAAATAAGCTCATCTGAGCTTGTCGCTTTCGCGGCAGCATTTCAAAACAAACCAGAGATAATCTTTTGATACGCGCCTATCTGCGCGAGGAGGTTCCCCATGACTAATTTCGCAAAAATAGACTTCACGACATTCAATAACTTCACGCCACCCATGCTGAGGCAAATGAAGCGGCAGCTACTGAAAAACCTTCATGAATCCAATACAACATGGGCTAGTTATCATACAAATATGAGGACAGTGCTGGGATTAGGCGACAATGAGAATTGCCTCCATGAACGTGACCCACGCAACTGGATTATTGATGGACGAAAACCTACTATTGCAAAACTCAGGCTATACGCCCGATTTATTCAAAGCACTTATCCAGACTTTGAGTTTTCAGACACAGAGACAGAAGACCACATTTCAATTGGTATGGCATTGGGTCGATTTTCTGTCGGTGAAGCTGAGATTGGCAGTAGAACCCTGACTAAAAATGCAGCCAGACTGGATGGGAGTTTCTTCGTATCAAATTCTTATCATAGGAAAGGTTTGGATTCAGGGGAACTATTGCTTAACCTGATAACAGTAAGGGCTGTGCCTGAAACACCGTTTCTTGTGGTTTTCAGGTTCAGCCTCGATATGTCCCGATACGGGACACAAGAAATTGAGAAGGTAGCTGTACTCATGGATAGAGATTTTAGTGTGAATGAAGATGGCAGTCCGCCAATCCTCAATCTGCAAAAAGGCATTTTAGCGCCTTTGACAAATGGGCGGGATTATCACGGGATGCTGCAATCGGCTGATTACTGTCCCGAATACATTATCCTCAAAAAATCCAAACTCTCTGATTCCTTCATGTTTGAAGGATTAAGCCCAGAGAATAAGGGCGCTGATACGCACACCTATCATCTAACCTCAAGACTGCCGCACTTTCACCAAATGGTGAATGAGCTTGGGGACATCATCCTATGATACCCGTAAGTCGCTATCCCTTGCGTGAAGGGACTGCGGACGTGCCTGATGCTATCAGGTATGTCCGCAACGGCTTACTGGATGCGCTGAAAGAAACTCTCGCCCAGAACCCTGAACAAGTGAATGAGCAGGACAGCAAAGGCTTGACCGCGCTGCACTGGGCGGCAAATCATAGATTTTATGCGGCTGTGATAGCTCTACTGGAGACAGGAAAGGCTGATTTGAACATCGGAGATTGCCGAGGACGATCTGCGCTCGATCATGCCCATAGCGGCGGACATCAGAAAATCATCGAGGCAATACAAAAAGCCAGCACATAGCTTGCGTGACAAACTCATATCCTACGAATGAGTTTTTTTGAGAAATGAACTGAGTGATAATGCCTCTATCTGAACAAGAAGATGGGGTATTGCATGAATCAAAAGTCCATCACTGCTAATAGAAAAGATGATGCGACTTGGTACGCACTGCACAACATTTTCTTTGTTTTCGCGCCTGTATCCAACAGAAAATTTAACTTCAGGTTAAACCGAAGCGCGATATTATGGATTATACACTTCTTTTTTATTTGGAAACGCAGAGGCGTTTTCAACAGTGAATTTTATGGCTCAGGTTTAAGACAGGGGAGGATTCGTCATGAGTGACACCTCCCAAGAACTTGAAAATAAAAAGCGCCTTAGCAGAAATGCAGAAAGTCAGCTCGATCCGGGCGTTGTAGAACTTATTAAGTTTCTTGCTCGAATTTGCGCGAAAAGAGACTATAATCGACTCCTTCAGGAACAAAATAAGCCGAAGGAGCCGTCATGACCAGAGCCGTAATTTATGCTCGTTATTCATCAGATTTACAAACCGATGCCTCTATCGAGGATCAAATCCGTGTTACCAGCGAACGCGCCAAGCGCGAAGGCTGGGAGGTTACGAACCATTACACGGATCACGGTATTTCTGGCGCGTCCATGATACGCCGCCCCAGCCTGCAAAAGATGATGCAGGATGCAGCAGACAGAAAATTTGACGTGGTTATTGCAGAGGCTTTGGATCGCCTGTCACGGGATCAGGAAGATATTGCTGGTATCTATAAACGTCTTGCCTTTGCAGGTGTGAAGGTCATCACCCTGTCTGAGGGTGAAATCAATGAAATGCACATTGGCCTCAAAGGTACAATGAACGCCCTGTTCCTGAAAGACTTGGCGGCTAAAACCCATCGCGGCCAGCGCGGTCGCATCGAAAATGGCAAATCTGGCGGCGGCAATTCCTACGGCTACGATATTGTGAAGAAGTTTGATGCCAATGGTGAACCTGTGCGCGGGGATCGCACGATCAATCAGGATCAGGCAAAGATCGTCAATCGTATTTTCCGTGAGTATGTTGCCGGAAAATCTCCCAAGGCAATTGCCAAGCAGCTCAATAAAGAAAGCATCGCTGGCCCTTCAACGTCCGGCTGGATGCAAAGCACGATCAATGGCAACAGAAAGCGCGGCACGGGTATCCTGAATAACGAGCTGTATATTGGCCAGCTTATCTGGAATAGGCTTTCCTATGTGAAGGAGCCTGATACAGGCAAACGTATCTCCCGCCTTAATCCTGAAAGCGCATGGATTAAAAAAGAAGTGCCTGAGATGCGCCTTGTCGATCAGGAGCTGTGGGACAAAGTGAAAGAGCGGCAAGCCGCGCTCGATCACAAAGTTAACCTGTGCAGTAAGCAACGGCCTAAACTGCTTTTCTCCGGTATCCTGAAATGCGGCTGCTGCGGCAGTGGCTTTACCAAAATCTCAAAACACCATTACGGCTGCTTCGCTGCTCGCGATAAAGGCACTTGCAACAACATGGAGAGCATCCGGCAAGACGTGGTTGAAGGCTCAGTTCTGACTGCTCTTCAACATCACCTGATGGATCCAAAGCTGTGCGATATTTTCTGTGATGAATATGCAAAATATATGGCCGAAATGCGCCGTGTTCATAACAATTCGCTGGCTGACTATAAGGCCGAGCTGAAACGCTGCCAGAAGGAGGACATGAAGATGGTTCAGGCTATCTGTGATGGCTTCGCCTCTCCGCAGCTCAAAGACAAGATGAACGCTAACACCGCCCGTATGGAAGTCTTACAGGGCTTGCTGATCGAAAAAGAAGAGGTTCCGTTGCTGTTAGAGCCTGTGATGGCAAAACACTACCGGAAAGAAGTGAAAGCCCTGATAGCGTCCCTGAATAGCCCAGAGCATCGCTCTGAGGCGGCAGAAATGATTCGGTCACTGGTGGAGAAGATTGTCTTCACGCCCAAGGAAAACGGGCATGGACTGGACATGGATTTACATGGAAGTCTTGCGGGTATCCTGACAATTGCAGCAGGAAACACGAAGACAAAGAGTGAGAAACAAGAACTAATTCAACAAGTTGTATCTGTAGCGGAAGGCTGCGACAGATACACTGATGAAGTGCAGGACATATTGGTTGCGGGGGCAGGATTTGAACCTGCGGCCTTCAGGTTATGAGCCTTATCCAAACAAAAATATACAACAAAACACAATATACTATAACAATGGAATCAATCCGTTAGCAAGATTTATGTGCTCTGCTTTTTTGTAATTTATCGCTGTTTTTTGTTCCTAAGTGTGCCACCAGTGTGCCACGGGGCTTTCTGAATCCCACATAGCTTGATAAAATGCCAAGTACCTCACTGCATATGCCGAGCTGAGAAAATGTCCCAGAGGCTCACCCTTAGCTTGGACTTAAATATGGGGTTGACCAGATCCACACCGTGTGCCGCCTGCGACTTTCTTCTCGTGCGCTGGTTAAAGGCGTAATAGGTAATCCCACCGGCAAGGTTTGCAAGGACTTTGGCTTTGGCTCAAGGCAAAGCAGAAAGAAACCAGATGTTTCTCACAGCATTTGATCCGGCGAACCAGTCAGATACAAACTTAACGGAGGTTCACTCGCCAGCCGAACTCGTTTATAGGGGGCGGACCACTTAGCCCGTCGCGGCTCTGTTTTATAGTATTTACTTGCAAATTCTCCACTGCATGGATTTACAAAAATTTATCAGTTAAAAGCTTACGCCGATTTGAAGCCACATTTTCTGCGTGTCGGTATAGGGCGCGTCCTCAGCGTCATAATCTGCATACTTAAGCGTTAAATTAAGCTTTTCTATGGGCAGCGGCTTTGGCAACTCGAACGAACGGGTGATCGAGGCATCAAATTCCGTACCTAAATTCCCCCGCTTATCACCTTCAAAATCATGGTACGCCGCACTCAGAGTAGTTCCGTCCATAGCTTTACCAACACCCGAGACCTTGTAAGAGGCGCCTACGTATGCATCCTTAAGACCCGTGGCGGGTGTATCCAGAAATTTATCCGCCCAGCCGTTAAACTTGTGTAGGGTCGCGAGAGGAGTTTGGAAAGCATGGGTTCCGTCTCCGCCCAAAACTTCATAGCCCGCAGTCAGTGTTAGGCCGAGCCCAGAGACAGAGGGGGCGATATGATAATAAGACTCATCGTAATTCAGAGGATTATTACCTCTGTCCGATTGCCTAGCCGTCTCAGCCTCATAAGAAAACGCCCAGTTCTTATCAACCGGAGCTTTACCCGTAAATCTGAACCCGTATGACTGGGATGAACGGGTAGGAAGGCGATCAAACTCAAGCCAGTAGCCGTAGCCCGTGACCTTCAACCATTCAGCAACACCGTAGGAGGCATTGATGATGTGACTGGTTGAGTCCAGATCACCCAAGGGATGCTTATCGCCGAAAACCCTGTTCACATTAGCGATATAGCCATACGTTACATTTACCTTTTCCAGTCGAGAGTAGTTGAAGGTGACAGAATCAAACGTTTGGTCATTTTGACGCCAATCCACAGTACCAACAAATCTTTGGTTATCGAGATTGATCCCTTGCCGCCCGAACTTTATCTCTGCTCCCTTAAGCCCGGTCCAGGATAACCAAGCCTGATTAATCTCTGCATGATCCGGATCCGCAACCACTGGAAATCGGGTATGCCCGTTAACAGTATCGTTAAAATCATCAGCGCCGACATTCGCCGCGATTTGTGTCTCTAGTAACGCTTGGAAGTCTTTATATTTTCCCGTTTTGAAGCCCAGATTGGCGCGGACCGTCGATGCTCTGGCCTCATCCGCAAATGGGGCCGGGCCAGCCTGATCCACATATTCATAACGGTAACGAAGCTCCCCAAAAAACAGCCCTTCATTTACCAAGCTCTCAGGTGTTTCCTGGGCCATGGATATGGAAGAAAAACTAATGAAACAAGCTCCGACCAACATTTTACATATAAGGATATTCTTGATCATCGTACTCTACACTTTTCATGCTCCAATTATTGAGGAGTTTATGATCGAAGGTCTGCTGTGCGCTTGATCTGAATCAACTCATGCAGGGAAATTTCTGAACTCTAAATCAAAGGATTCCGCTGGTTTTATCGCTGAGGTTTCAAGGATTCGTTTTTGCGGGGGCATTGAGCCTAATGTCGGTCGGCCATCACTATGAACAAAATTCTGAATAACATAAAGTCCAGTATAATGACGCTTATCCAAGTCTATCATAATTTTCATAATGTCATTTTCATCCATCAAGCCCGTATGAATCGTTGTTCGGATCTCGAAAGACACATGGCTCTGGCTGCACAGGATATCGAGTGTTTCTGAGAAGAGCTGGAATTTATCTGTGCCCGTCACGCTTTTGAATTTCGCAGGCGGAGCTTTGTAATCAAGGGCGATATAATCCAAAAAACCCTGGGACAGAAAATTCGATATTGTATCAGGCCGTAAACCATTCGTATCCAACTTGATAGCGTAGCCCAGCGCCTTGACGTCGCGAATGAAATCAGGCAAGCCCGGATAGGCTGAAGCCTCGCCCCCTGAGAGAACCACGCCATCGAGAAGCCCCTGCCGCCTTTTTAGAAAATCCATAACCTGACGGGTATCACCCCGCCCCCTGCCCTTGACTATTTGTGGATTATGGCAGTAGGGACAGCGCATATTGCACCCCGAGAACCAGATAATACAGGCTGTGCGCTGCGGAAAATCAAGCATCGTAAAGGGGGTCACGGAATAGATCGGAAGTACGCCCGGAAGAAGATCCGGGCGTACTCGGGTGGTTTTAGCACTTGAGGCGGCTCGGCTCATGAGGTCAGTTGCCTGTAAACAGGCTGCCTGTATCCACCCAATCCTCTACGAAGTGGCGGCGCTGCTTATGTTCGCCCTGTTTGCCTTTGTTAAAGCTATCCACGGGGCGGAAATACCCCATGACGCGCGTCCACACTTTGGTTTTGGCCTGACAGTGCGGGCACTCAGCCTGCTCACCGCTCAGATAGCCATGGGTATCACAAACCGAAAAGACAGGCGTGATCGTGATATAGGGCATCTGATAGGTGCTGATGACTTTTTTTACGAACCTTTTACAGGCCTCTGCGCTTGAGAGCTTTTCATTCATATAGAGATGTAGGACCGTTCCGCCCGTGTATTTACATTGCAGGCGGTTTTGCAGTTCAAGAGCCTCAAAAGGATCATCGGTATGATCAACAGGAATCTGGGAAGAATTCGTGTAGTATATGTTTTCTCCTGATCCAGCCTGAATGATGTCAGGAAAGCGCTTTTTATCTTCCTTTGCAAAGCGGTAGGTCGTTCCCTCCGCCGGGGTGGCTTCAAGATTATAGAGATTTCCGGTTTCCTCCTGATACATAACGAGCTTGGAACGCATGTGATCGAGAACCTCAAGGCATAAGTTGATACCGCGCTCATCAGTGATGTCAAAAGCGTCATCGCTGAAGTTTCGAATCATTTCATTCATCCCGTTCACGCCAATCGTCGAAAAATGGTTTCGGAAAAAAGGAAGATAACGGGCCGTGTAGGGATAAAGGCCACGATCATACATTTTTTGTGCGAATATGCGTTTCTTTTCCAAGGTAGACTTGGAAATATCCATCAGACGGTCAATCTCGTGCATCAGCGCTGCCCAATCAGATTTAAAGCGGTACCCTAGTCGCGCCATGTTCAGGGTTACCACCCCTATTGACCCTGTCATTTCCGCAGAACCGAAAAGCCCATTGCCGCGCTTAAGTAGCTCTCTGAGATCAAGCTGGAGGCGGCAGCACATAGAACGAACTGCCCCAGGAGAATAGGCCTCTGGGTTAGGCCCGCGCTCCTTTGTAACTGGATCGACAAGAAACTGGCTGCCGACAAAATTCTGGAAATAGGAAGACCCGACTTTGGCTGTGTTATCAAAAATGGCGCCTGCAACCTTACTGTCCCAGTCGAAATCTTCGGTGATGTTGACTGTGGGTATAGGAAAAGTGAACGGTTGCCCTGTTGAATCTCCTTCGGTCATTACTTCGTAATAGGCGATGTTGATCATTTCCATCTCCAGCGTAAAATGCCTAAAGGTTAGATCTTCGAGGGCTCGGAGGCCCATATCACGACCCTGTGCCTTAACCAAGAGGTCATCTCTTGCAATCCCTTTAAAGAGATGTACGTTGTTATAGGTGGGGTACTGATCTTTAAGGTCTTCGGGAACTGTTATATCCAAAGTGATATTCGTAAAGGGCGATTGGCCCCAGCGTGCAGGTACATTCAGGTTATAAACGAACTGCCGGATCGCCTTTTTGACTTCCTTGTAGGAGAGTTGATCGAAAAAGACGTACGGTGCGAGATAAGTATCAAAACTGGAAAAAGCCTGCGCTCCTGCCCACTCCGACTGTAATATGCCAAGAAAATTGCTCATTTGACCCAAAGCTTCGCGGAAATGTCGAGGCGGACGAGAGGATACACGGCCAGCCACGCCGTTAAACCCGCTGTTCAGTAGTTCGCGCAGCGACCACCCGGCGCAATATCCAGTCAGGCAATCAAGGTCATGGATATGTAAATCCCCCTGGCGGTGTGCCATTCCCTCTTCCGGGCTGTAAATTTCATCCAGCCAGAAATTCGCTATCACCTTTCCGGCCACGTTATTAATCATTCCGGCATTTGAGTATCCTGTATTCGCATTCGCATTAATCCGCCAGTCAGATCCGGAGATGTATTCGCTAACGGCCTCTGAACAATCGACCTGTTGCCCCCCGTAAAGCGTGACGATTTGATCTGTATACGGGTTGGCAGGGTGTGCAACCGTACGCTCGCCGGTTGGCAATTCAAGCGTTTGCAGAGCGGATCGATTCAGAACAGAAGCGGACATAGGTTTCTCCTTCAGACATTATTGCAAAAGGATTCTCCACTCTTCACTCCCGTGGGGAGTAAAGGTGCAGAAGCCGAGGATTGGGAAAAATTAAGAATACAATATTTAGTGTACCTATTTGGATTAATGCACAATATGTAGATGCTCATGTTTGATCCAGATCAATTCACACAGGTTTTTTGTCAGTGATAATCAGCCTGTCTCAACTGGGGGGGAGCATCGCTCTTGGAACAGCAGTATTTCTTTGTTCACGGATGGGGCAACGGCCCTGAGTTCTGGGAGAAGATGGGCGTCTATTTTTTAGGATCTCAGCTTCATTTCATAGATCTTGGCTTTATCAAAGGCCGATCTGCCCCCCTACCAGACTCAGGACGTGCACGCGCCGAAAAGAGCATTTACATCACCCATTCACTCGGGACGTTGTGGGCCTTAAAAAACAGGCACAGAGAGATGTCAGCTTTGGTGGTCATTAACGGCTTTTATAATTTCA
Organism: Alphaproteobacteria bacterium; assembly: GCA_023384135.1. Lineage (GTDB taxonomy): Bacteria > Pseudomonadota > Alphaproteobacteria > Micavibrionales > Micavibrionaceae > JAGNKE01. The sequence goes on from JAHDXS010000001.1 coordinate 1,154,406, forward strand.
AGCCCTTCTGCGATGAAAAGACCCTGTTATCTATGAAACAACGGTTGGAAAAAGATCCTATACCCCAAATGGGGGCCTTTTGGCGTCGTTGTGGTATTCGCCCCGAGAACGTTTTGTTGAATCCCGAAAGGCTGCAAGAGGGCATGGGCTGGCTTACTCACCAGAACGCAGCTAAGGAGCTAAGAGGCTCAGATATTCCTGTATTGAGCTTGGCAGCGAAAAACGATCCTGTGCTGAACATCGAAGGCATGCGGCAGCACTGGTCAGGCTATCCCCTAATCATCCACGAGACGGGCGGACATAGTTTGCCCTGGTCAGAGCCAAGATGGTGCGCTAAGCAAATAAGGAACTTTATAGATGCGCTCAATCTGGAAAAATAATGTGATTTCGAACTTCGGCAAACAAGCCGAAATATATGCAGATCACGCATGGATACAACGTTTGATCGCCCAAGAACTCGCACACGATCTACCTGATTTCCCAGACCACGCTGATATCTTGGAGATTGGGTGCGGCAGTGGATTTTTTACCCAGCATCTCATTCATACCTATCCTCAAGAGTGGCTCCACATCACAGATGTAAGCCCAGAAATGCTGACATGCGCTCGAAATTCTTTTCCAAAAAACTGGATAACATGGTCTGTTCTGGATGGTGAGGCTGACAAAACTGGGAAGAAATACGACTTGATCGCGGCTAATATGGTCTTGCATTGGTTTGACAATCTGAAGGCTGGGTTGATTAATCTTCAATCCATGCTTAAGCCCGAGGGTACTCTGATCTTCAGCCTTCCTGGCCCGAAGACGCTTTTTGAATGGCGCGAAGTTTTGCAAGCTCTCGACTTGCCCTGTGCGCTTTTGGAATTTGAAATACCCGAAGCCTGTATAAACAAAAATATTATGTTCTCTCAACCCATTTCAAATGCATTCTCATTCCTTAAATCTCTCAAAAATACAGGAGCGTCCCAAGGGCGGAGAAACACACCCCCCCTGTCTCTGAAGGAACTCCGCATGGCCTGTAGGGCTATGGATAACATAGATAAAAAGAGTGTCTCGTGGGACATCGGATTTGGTTGTCTAGCTTCTGGGTGGCATATCTGATGGGGCTTCGGGTTGCAATCATTGGCGCCGGAATTTCTGGTTTGCAAACAGGGTGTTTTCTGGCACGAGCAGGGCACGAAGTCACCATTTTTGAAAGACAGAAACTTCCGCCAGTCAACCCCAGCAGTATCGCCGGGGGTATGTTAGCGCCTTATAGCGAAATTGAAACGCTTCCCATGAGACTTACTCAGGTGGGCTTGCGAGGCATCGCGCTATGGACGCAGATTTTGGGGGAAAATAATGCAGAGAAGCTGATTAAAAAAACTGGCAGTTTGCTGCTTTCCCACCCGACTGACAGCCATATGCTTGAGCGCTTTGCCAAAAATCTTGAATTCGTGGGTCATAAATGGTTTTGGGCAAATGGTGATGAGGTTCGTGCGCTTGAGCCGGCTCTTGAGAATACATTTCAAAAAGGTATTTTTATTCCTGATGAGGCCTTTTTGATCCCTTCCCAAGCTCTTGAAATGCTTATGGAATGCTTTGAGAAATATGGCGGGAGGATCATTCAGGAAGAGACGAATCCTGTTAGGCTTGGGCCCGATTTCGACTGGGTCGTTGATTGCCGCGGGTATGTGGAAAATCTAGATCGGGATCTGCGTGGCGTTTTGGGAGAGATCCTCATCATCCGAAACATAGAGTTTCACCTCTCAAGACCGATTAGGCTGATGCACCCGCGCTATCCGCTCTACATCGTGCCAAGGCCCGATCACGTCTTTGCCATCGGTGCCACCATGATAGAAAGCGCGGGCGAACAGGAGGGACTGGTTACAGCGCGATCAGCCATGGAGCTTCTGAGCGCAGCTTTCACACTGCATCCGAGCTTTGCACACGCTAAAATTCTACAGTTACAATCAGGGGTCAGGGCAGCCTACACGGATAACCTTCCCCGTCTGCATATTGATTCCCAGAGCCGATATATGCGATTTAACGGCTTGTTCAGGAACGGTTATCTTCTTGCACCCGTGATAGCGTGTTGTATCGAAAAATATATAACACACGAAATAGAAGATTCAGATTTAAGCTTTTTTTCCGGTTTGAGTAATCACTTAATTTTATAATATAAATGATCGGCAACCGGAGAACCCGGTCGCCGACTTTTTAGAATTTATTGCTTCTTGCTCGTTTGTGAAGCGCGTTCGCTCTCCTCACAGACCTTGCAGGGCTTCTCAGAAGTAGATTCTGCATTTTCTTTAGAACAACAACTGCATTTTTTGCAATGTTTACATGCGCCCTTTTCGCAGCACGAGTCTACACAAGCGTGCATGCACGGCTTCGCATATCCGGACTGTTGGCTTTGAGTGCCGGCGCATGCCGCTAAAAGCAGAATGCATGAGAGCGTCAAGATAGTTCTTATCATGTTATGATCTCCTTAAAAAAAATTATAGTTATTTAGGCTGTCTGGTTTAAAAAAAACTGCTTTGGGCGGCTTATAGGGCGGCTGGGGTGGATGACTGAAGAAACCCTGAAGCACAGATTGTATTTGGTTATGTGTCGGGAAGACGATGACTGTTTCATCGTGCTCTTTATAGAATGGACCCGTCATGCAAAAGGCGCACTTTGTACATTCATGCTTGTCTTGAGCCTGGCCATCAATTGGCTGGTGGCATGGGGGCTCTGCTTGGGCCTCTATTTTTTGTCCGGTAGCACAGCAAATCTGGGCCGCCCATGCATTTAACGGCAACGCTATAGCGATAAAAAGAAAGAATATAAGCCTAGCCATACGGAACCCAGCGGTATCCTTCCACGCTATGATAAAACCCATTACAAAAGGAATAATTATTTGATATATGCGAAAGCCGATTGTATGCCTCTTTTACCCCGATCCGCTCCGAAAGAACATCCTCAAAACATTCCGCAACCTTGACCATATCGCAGTCTTGGGGAGATAGGCGGAAGAAATCTATTCCCATCGCCTTCATCTCTTTTATTTCATGGATCAAGTTCAGGCAGGAATGCGAGAGGGTTTGAACACCGTTCACAGCCAGAAAATCCAACCCATTGATTGTTTTGAGGGGCAGGCCATCCGGATCCTCCTCGCATACGAACTGGCAGTTGTCCTTGATCCGTCCGTGGGCCCGGGCATGATAGCATCGTGCTGAAAGTGCCAGTCCAATCCGTCCATAAACCTGTGCTTCCAAGCTTATGTTCATGGCACTGGCGTTGCGTCCTAGGATGGATAGAGCCGATTGAGGAAGCTCAGTTGGCAGCGTGATGTGGGAGGCTCCTTTTTCTTGGAGAAACGCCATTGTTTCCTCATTGTACACATTGAAATATTGTCCCACCCTATAGGGCCTGCCCCGAAGGAAATATAGGGCAGACGAGTCATTTGCCTCAATCTCATAGCCCTCTAATTCGCATATGCCCGCAGTCATCTTACGTTCTTTGGAAATCATGATTTCGGCCAGTGTTGAAAACACAACCGTCTTTCCAGCTGACACAAGACGATCGGCAACCTCGTCGTAATAAGACTCAAAAAAAGGGGAGCGTTTAGAACAAACCACCTCGCCTAAATAAACCGTTCCTACGGGGGCTTCATCAGCGATCCTGAAGTAAAAATCGCGTTTCTTTTCTGCCGACCAGTGAAAAAGTATCGGGCCCAGTGTAAGGCATGCCTTCATTCTCATCTACCTCCACCGTTTACTTTCATAGGCACCCTGGGTTTGTTTATGCCCTTCTGTTAGGGACAACAAATCAGGAATATCGATACTTTCTCCTGCCATGGCTTGATCTATGGCTCTTCGCCATGAGGAAACAACTTTCTGAACATAGGCTTTCGACCTCTGCCGCCCCTCAATCTTGAAGGCATCAACTCCGGCCTTCACCAGGTCAGGTAAAAGCTCCGCAAGATTGAGGCTGATCGGCTCTTCGAAGGCATAATAACCTTCTGGCTTATGTGCAGCGTAGTAACGGCCCTTACAGATTGTCGGGTATCCCGGATTCTCGCTGCAGCTAAAGCAGTCGATGGCAAAACCGTTTAACTTGGTCGTCGTCTCTCTATTCCTACCTTCTTCATAAGCCACGTGCTGCGCTGGCGAGCAAACACCGTCCATATTCGTAGACAAGCCCGTGGCATAATTCGTCAAGCCGCAACGCCCCTCAGCCATTAAACCGTGATTTCCAAATATAAAACACTCAACTTCGCAAGGAATTTCCCGCTTAAGTGCTTTAATTTCTGGTATAGTCAGTATCCGAGGGAGAACCACTCGCTTTACGTCGAATTCTTCGCAATAATACTTGATGGCTTCGGGAGACGATGCGCTGGCTTGAACCGAAAGGTGGAGTCTTATGTCTGGATACCGAACGCGCGCGTAGTGAGCGACTCCAATATCCGCGATTATCAGAGCGTCTACCCCCAGCATGACTGCATGATCGACTGCGTTCTTCCAGAGCGCAAACTTCCCAGCCGGAGGAAAAGTATTAAGAGCCAGCAGAACCTTAACGGACTTCTTTCGGGCATAAAGGACAGAGGATTTCAACTCGGCGAAAGTAAAATTTAATCCCGGAAAATTGCGGGCATTCGTAGCATCCTGAAAGCCGCAGTAAACGGCATCAGCACCGAAATCTACAGCCATCCTCAACGAGGCGGGAGTGCCCGCCGGACAGACAAGCTCGGGTTTAATGGCTATGGACACGATCACTGATCCTCCTGGTCACTTTGAGGGCAAAAAGGCCTAGATTACCCAAAATGGCTGCGATGTCCTGAGCGATGCTTCCCTCGATATCATCAAGGGCGTTCCGAAGACTTACTAACGCCTCAGTATCCCCTTCAACCTTAATATCTCTGCTGAAAAACAGGGCGTCCCCATCTAATCTGCCGTCGATCAGCCCCATAAGAGTCAGAAAGCTACCAGTAATAGAAGCATCCGCATGCGCGGTGGAGCGTCTACGGCATGCGCGGAGCCTCGGCTGACGGGGATCAGGGGACAATTCTATTACAAAGGGTAAGTTGGTGGGGTTGATCAGGAATGTTTTGTGGTAATGGCCCGCCAACCTTGCGAACAACTCCGGCCGTTTCGTCGTAATTGCGACCATAAGCCGTTTAAACATGATGTTAACGATAGGCAGAGGCAGGGGGACGGCCAGAAAATACAGCCCGCTCACCAAGGACAATTTATGCCCGCTTCTGTCTCCGTGTTCTTCCGCGCCGCCTTTCATGGAGCACAGATTAGGACCGGAGAACTAGTTACATCTTGATCCAGATCAAACGAAGCCCAGCTTTCGTATGATCGAATAAGCACGGCTGTTATTTTTATTAAAAGAAGGCTTTTGTCATGCGAACTTCATCCCTTCCTGATGCGCCAAAGTCGAACCCACTATTCCTAGATGGGGGCAAAAATAAAGAAACCTTCAATCTACGTCCCTTCAGGCAAAAGGCGGCAATAGTCTTAAGCCTTAAAGAAAAAGCAGCTTGCGATAAAGCAACAGACTGATAAAAAGAGATTTATGATCTCATATCATGAGGCTCTGCGTTTAATTTCCGGCCTTGCCCAGTCCCGGTCTCTCGGAACGGAGCCTGTTTCGCTTGCCGATGCGGTGGGACGGGTTTGTTCAGACGAAGTCAAGGCCGGAATAGATAACCCGCCCTTCGACAACGCCGCTATGGACGGCTTTGCCGTCTGTCTTTCCGATTTTCAGACGGCTTGTTTCCCGGAGCCCCATATTTTAAAAATCTCAGGCATCCTCGCAGCCGGACAAAACGCGTCGGGGTTAGTTTGCGAAGGGGGATGCTGGCAGGTTATGACTGGTGCACCGTTTCCCTCTAACGCCGATGCGATTGTGCCGGTCGAAGAGGTAAAAATCGACGCAGACAGAGTGACTTTTTCAGCCCTGCCTAAAATAGGACAGCACATAAGGCGCGTTGGCGAGGACTTCAAATCAGGTACAACCCTCCTTCATCGTGGGCAACATATTACACCCCTGCATATTCTACCTCTGGCAACAGCCGGTATTTCTCATATTCAGATATTTAAAAAACCGAAAGTTCTCTATCTTTCCACCGGGGCTGAAATTATCGATAATCTGGACAGCACTTTGGGTGCTGGTCAGATTTTCAATTCGAATAAGCCGTTTGCCCAAGCATATTTACAAACCGTTGGAGCAGATGTTCGCACCATAAACACCCTCGGAGATGACCCGAATCTTTTTGTAAAGGTCTTGGATAAGGCCCAGAGCGATGGTTTTGATGTTGTTGTTTCTTCGGGAGCTGTCTCAGCAGGAAAGTACGACTTTGTGCTTGAGACTTTGAAAGCTATCGGAGCGGATGTCTTATATCACAAAGTTAGAATGAAGCCTGGGAAACCTAACCTTTTGGCCCGCCTCCCTTCAGGCGCCCCCTATTTTGGTCTGCCTGGCAACCCTGTGGCAACGGCTGTCGGCTTAAGGTTTTTTGTTCGCGAGGCTCTGAGAGTCATGCAGAGGCAACCTCAAGAGAAGCCGATATTCGCTGCCTGCACAATCAATCTTCTAAGAAAGCCCGGGCTGCATCTTATTCTTAAAAGCGCCCTTACGTACTCTGAAGCCGGGCAGGTCAGGTTCGAAATTTTAGACGGCCAAGAATCCTTTAAAACCAGCCCGTTCCTGACAATGAACAGCTGGGCGCATATTCCTGAGGAGCATGTTCAAATCAACGAAGGTCAGATTTTTCAGGTTTTTCCGCCGTTTTAGTGGTGCAGAGGGCACTGACCACAATCCTCTTTATTATGCTTATGGCAAATAGAAGCTGAATCCATGTCACAAAAGTGACAGAGCGCGAAGGCATCTCTCATGCGAATGATATCATCTTCAACTTCAATCCCCATGCCCTTCATCTGCTTAAGCGTCCGAGAAAACGTTTCTGGTGTCATGCCCAAGTAGTTGGCGATCGTCTGTTTTCTGAAAGGCAAAGAAAATTCCAAATTCTCATGGCCGGCCTCCAGATGCTTAGTAAGAAAATAATATCCAACCCTTTGCAGGGGGGACTTGATATTCATAGCATCAATCTGGTGCATCGCATTCTTGTAGTGATGCGTCACAATCTTCAAAAGATTGACGGCAAAATACGAGTCTTCAAGAACTTGTGCTTTTACGATACGCTCGGGGATCATCAGAAGTTTTGATTTTGTCATGGCCTGTACGGAAATTGGAGAAGGTCCGCCCATAAAAAGAACAGCCTCCATACAGGTATCCCCCGGCTCCAGCATGCGTATCGTTGCCTCGTGCCCCTCTTCGTTAAGCCGCAAAGTTTTCAAGGTTCCTTCAAGAACCAGATACAGACCTTGCGGCTTGTCCCCTTGTTGTACAAGCAGGTGTGAAGCATCATGCTCCTGTATAACGGAATGGGATAGAATAATCTCAAGGTTCCTATCCTGCAAACCATCGAAAATTCGTGGTCTTTTGGCGCCCGAAAAATCTTTGGGAAGGGTTATCATGCTACTACGTCTCGTTGTTTTCTATTTTTTAGCGCTTGATCTGAATCAAGTTATCGTTTGATCCCCGCATGCGATATTACCCGCAATTTAAGGGAAAGAAAACCATTCTTCCTTTTAAAGCAAATGCATACGTATGTTCACAGAGATATCACATGTCCTTCAAAAACGATCAAAGCCTTGCGCTCTCACTCACCACCCTAGCCTTTACGGTCTGCTTTGCCGTCTGGACGATTTTTGCGATTATCGGCGTCCAGATCAAGGAGGATATGGGTCTGAATGATACACAATTCAGCCTGCTGATCGGCACTCCGATCCTAACAGGGTCTCTGATCAGGCTATTTTTGGGGATTTGGGCCGATCAGTATGGTGGGCGCCCGATCTTCATGGCTGTGATGCTGTCCTCTGCCTTTTTTACCTGGTGCCTGACTTATGCCGATACCTATGAAATGCTCCTCCTTACTGCTTTGGGGGTGGGTTTGTCGGGAGGAAGCTTTGTTGTCGGTATTGCCTACCTCTCGAAATGGTACGATAAGGCCCATCAGGGTACAGCTCTGGGCGTTTACGGTATGGGTAATATAGGGGCCGCCGTAACCAAGTTCGTTGCGCCGTTTGTCATGGTTTCCTACGGCTGGCACACCGTCGCGCAAGTCTGGGCTCTATGTCTTGTGGTTATGGCGACCCTGTTTTGGATTATGACTAAAGACGAACCGCAGATCCAAGTGCAAAAAGCATCGAAAACCGCTCCAAAATCAACGTGGGAGTCGCTCAAACCCCTTAAAAAGCTTCAAGTCTGGCGCTTTTCGCTCTACTACTTTTTCGTTTTCGGTGGGTTTGTCGCCTTGGCTCTGTGGCTGCCGCGCTACTATGTGGGCGTATACGGCATGGATATCAAGACAGCAGGGATGTTGGCGGCTTTGTTCTCCGTGGCAGGGTCTCTTTTCCGCGCAGTAGGTGGCTATCTGTCGGATAAATACGGTGCGCGGACAGTCATGTACTGGACGTTCTTTGTTTGCGCAGCCTGCTGCTTTCTTCTCTCCTATCCGCAGACCGATTACGTCGTTCATGGGATCAAGAGCGACATCGCCTTCAGCTTCGGATGGGATTTTATCCCCTTTACCGCCATCGTGTTTGTTCTTGGTTTCTTTATGTCCCTCGGCAAGGCCGCAATCTATAAACACATTCCGGTTTATTATCCGAATGATGTTGGCTCTGTTGCGGGTATCGTTGGGCTGATCGGCGGACTGGGCGGTTTTTTTCTGCCGTTAGCTTTCGGGATGATGAATGATTGGATAGGGATTTGGACAAGCTGTTTCATGCTCATGTTCGGGCTTGTAACGATTGCTTTCATGTGGATGCATGTCTCGATCCGATTGATGGAGCGGCAAAAATTTCCAGAAATCGCCAAACCAGCCTATTTTACAGAGCTTGAAAAAAGTCCAGTGCTTAGGGTCTGGAAGCCGGAGGAGGAAAATTTCTGGCTGTCAGAAGGACAGAAGATTGCCCAACGGAATCTTTGGCTATCGATTCCTGCGCTTTTTCTTGCATTTGCTTTATGGATGGTTTGGAGTGTCGTGGTCGTTAATCTACCAAAAATCGGATTTAATTTTTCAACCGAGGAGCTGTTCTGGCTTACAGCTCTGCCGGGACTTTCAGGGGCTACGCTTCGTATTTTCTATGCCTTTATGATTCCTATATTCGGAGGGCGACGTTGGACAGCTTTGAGCACAGCGTCACTGTTAATCCCCGCTTTAGGTATCGGTGTAGCTGTTCAAGACCCTCAGACACCCTATGCTGTGTTTTTGATTTTAGCATTACTCTGTGGTCTGGGAGGAGGAAATTTTGCCTCTAGTATGGCAAATATCGCCTTCTTTTTCCCTAAAAAAGAAAAAGGTAATGCGCTGGCCCTTAATGCAGGACTAGGGAATCTGGGTGTTAGTGCTGTACAATTCCTTGTACCTATCGTAATTGGCTTTAACCTCTTCGGCGGCTTAGCCGGAAGTCCGCAAAGCGCAGGGGATACCCAACTCTGGGTTCAGAATGCGGCGCTGATTTGGGTTCCGTTTATCTTGATTTCCTCGATTTTATCATGGTTTTACATGAATGATATCGCAGATGCGAAAGCTTCTCTGGCCTCGCAAATGGCTATTTTTCAGCGTAAACACAACTGGATTATGTGTGTTCTTTATATCGGAACATTCGGTTCGTTTATTGGGTTTTCGGCAGGATTTCCGCTTCTGGCAAAATCTCAGTTCCCAGAGGTTGATTCCTTGCAGCTTGCCTTCTTGGGTCCGCTTCTGGGCGCGTTGACCCGTGCCGGCAGCGGTTGGATATCGGATAAGTTTGGAGGCGGGCGGGTTACGCTTTGGGTTTTCATCGTCATGATATTGGGTACGCTGGGCGTGATCTATTTCCTTGGTATAAAAGAACAGGCGGGTGCCTTTTATGGCTTTTTTGCCATGTTTATTTTGCTTTTTGCAGCCACCGGTGTGGGCAATGCCTCAACGTTCCAAATGATACCTGTCATTTTCTGGAAAGATCTCAAGAGAGCCTTAGCTGGGGAAACTGAAGAGAATGTCCGTAAGGCTTCTGAGCGTGAGTCAGCCGCTGTAATCGGATTTAGCTCAGCGATTGGTGCCTTTGGTGCATTCTTTATTCCCAAGAGCTACGGGTCTTCAATTGCCATGACCGGCACACCGGAAGCGGCGCTTTGGGTATTTGCAGGATTTTATACGCTTTGCCTGATCTTGACGTGGTTCTTCTACACACGAAAAGGCGCTGAGATACCCTGCTAAGAATTGTCATCTCCTTGATCTGAATCAAGGGGAGGTTTCGCGGACAGGCACAGAATGCAGGCCATCAGGAGTTAAGAGCATGAGCTATTTCATCGATCGGATCACATACTTTTCACAGAAACGGGAACCGTTCTCAAATGGGCACGGCGTGACCACCGACGAGAATCGGGCATGGGAAAAGGCCTACCGGGACCGTTGGGCGCACGATAAAGTGGTCCGCTCGACGCATGGTGTGAACTGTACTGGATCCTGTTCCTGGAAAATTTATGTTAAGAACGGTCTGATTACTTGGGAAACCCAGCAAACCGATTATCCGCGCACGAGACCCGATCTTCCGAATCATGAACCCCGTGGATGCTCTCGCGGCGCAAGCTACAGCTGGTACATATATTCAGCCAACAGGCTGAAATACCCTATGGTACGTAAACGCCTACTAAAACTCTGGCGGGAGACCAAACAGAAATCCGGAGGCAACCCTGTGAAGGCTTGGGCGGCGATCCAAGTAGACCAAGATAACAGAAAATTCTATCAAAAAGTTCGCGGTCTCGGCGGATTCGTGCGGGCCGGATGGGATGAAGTCAACGAAATTATTGCGGCCGCAAATATATATACAATCAAGGAGTATGGGCCGGATCGTATCATCGGTTTTTCGCCCATTCCGGCCATGTCGATGATCTCTTACGCTGCGGGTTCTCGCTATTTGTCTTTGCTCGGCGGCGTGTGCATGAGCTTTTATGATTGGTATTGCGACCTTCCGCCTTCTAGCCCGCAAACATGGGGCGAACAGACGGATGTGCCCGAAAGCGCAGACTGGTACAATTCAGGCTTTATCATTATGTGGGGGTCTAACGTGCCGCAAACACGTACACCCGATGCTCACTTCATGACCGAAGCTCGCTATAAGGGCACGCAAGTTGTTACGATTACACCCGATTATTCCGAAGCTTCGAAATTCGGCGATATCTGGCTGAACCCACGTCAAGGTACCGACGCAGCACTGGGTATGGCGATGGGGCACGTCATTCTCAAAGAATTCCATCTCGAAAAGCCATCCGAATATTTTGACGATTATTGCCGCGCCTATTCGGATATGCCGTTTCTTGTGAAGTTGGAAGAACGTGATGGACGTTTTGTTCCGGGACGTATGGTGCGCGCATCCGATTTCAAGGGCGATCTGAACGAAAAGAACAATCCCGAATGGAAGACCGTTTGTTTTGATGAGGAAACGGATCAGGTTACTGTGCCCACAGGATCCATTGGCTTCCGCTGGGGCGAAGAAGGAAAGTGGAATATCGTCCCCGCTGACTCAAAAACAGGGAAATCCATCCGTCCGCGCATGACTTTGCTCGGTAAGCATGACGACATCGTCAAAGTCGGTTTCCCCTATTTCGGTGGTCAGACACACGAAACAGGGTATTTTGAGCCAAATGCCAACGAAGATGTTTTGGAGCGCAATATTCCCGTTCGTATTCTTGATCTAAACGGTGAAAAAGTTCCGGTTGCTTGCGTATTTGATCTGCTCTGCGCACAATACGGCATCGAACGTGCCGGTCTGGGCGGCGATCATGTCGCATCCACCTATGAGGAAAATATCCCCTATACACCGAAATGGCAGGAAAACATTACGGGCGTTCCAGCTGAAAAAGTCATTCAGGTCGCCCGCGCCTTCGCACATAACGCCCATGTCACCAAGGGCAAATCGATGATCATCATCGGTGCGGCGATGAACCACTGGTACCACATGGACATGAACTACCGCGCTTGCATCAATATGCTGGTTTTCTGCGGGTGCATTGGTCAATCAGGGGGTGGCTGGTCGCATTATGTCGGACAGGAAAAGCTGCGCCCGCAAACCGGATGGGCACCGCTGGCTTTTGCACTGGACTGGAACCGTCCTCCACGTCAGCAAAACTCGACATCATTCTTCTATGCGCACACGGATCAATGGCGGTATGAGACGCTAGAGCTTGATGAAATCCTTTCTCCGCTGGCGGATCGCAGCAAATGGGCCGGATCTCTTATCGATTGCAATATCCGATCTGAACGGATGGGATGGTTGCCCTCTGCTCCACAATTGGAAGAGAGCCCACTTGCCCTTGTGAAAGAAGCTGAGAAAGCTGGCTTGGATCCCGTTGAGCATGTGGTAGAACGCCTGTCTTCCGGTAATTTGCGCATGTCCTGCGAGGATCCAGATGATCCGCGCAACTGGCCGCGTAATATGTTTGTCTGGCGCTCGAATATCCTTGGTTCCAGCGGTAAGGGGCATGAATACTTTCTCAAGCATTTTCTGGGCACGCAACACGGTGTACAGGGCAAGGATCTGGGTGATGAAGGGCCAGGACGTTCTTCTGAAGTCGTCTGGCATGATCAAGCGCCGGAAGGCAAACTTGATCTGGTGGTTACACTCGACTTTCGGATGTCAACAACCTGCATTTACTCAGACATCGTTTTGCCAACCGCAAGCTGGTACGAGAAAAACGATCTGAACACTTCGGATATGCATCCCTTTATTCACCCGCTATCCAAAGCGATTGATCCCGTCTGGCAAAGCAGATCAGATTGGGAAATCTATAAAGGGTTTGCGAAGAAGTTTTCTGAGCTTTGTGTTGGTCATTTGGGCGTTGAGAAGGAAATTGTTCTTAACCCTATCCAACACGATACGCCCGGAGAATTGTCCCAGCCCGATGTGAAGGAATGGCGCAAGGGTGAATGCCCACTTATTCCCGGAAAGACAGCGCCAAGCATGAAGGTGGTGGAGCGCGATTATCCGGCTACATACGAGCGTTTCACCACGCTTGGGCCTTTGTTGGAGAAGCTAGGAAATGGCGGCAAAGGGATTGGCTGGCATACACAGCATGAGGTCGATTTTCTCAAAAAACTCAACGGTGAAAAACAAGGGCGCGTTAAAATAGAAACTGATATTGATGCCTGCGAAACGGTTCTGTCTCTTGCCCCTGAAACAAACGGGGAGGTCGCTGTTAAAGCTTGGGCGGCGCTTGGTAAGATCACAGGGCGCGATCATAGGCATCTAGCCTTGCCAAAAGAGGAAGAAAAAATCCGCTTCCGCGATATTCAGGCGCAACCGCGTAAAATCATCAGCTCTCCTACTTGGAGTGGTATTGAGTCCGAGCATGTCTGCTATAATGCAGGCTATACTAACGTGCATGAATTTATACCCTGGCGTACGCTCACAGGCCGCCAGCAGCTTTATCAAGATCACCCATGGATGATCGATTTTGGTGAGGCTCTGGTTTCTTACCGCCCCCCGATTAACACGCGCACTGTGCAACATATGCTGGATAAGCATGGGGAAGAGGCACCGACAATCCTGCTCAACTTCATCACCCCGCACCAGAAATGGGGTATTCACTCCACCTATACGGACAATCTGCACATGCTTACGCTTTCGCGCGGCGGTCCCATCGTCTGGGTTAGCGAAGTGGATGCCAAAAAGATCGGGGTTAAGGATAATGACTGGCTAGAGGTCTTCAACACCAATGGCGCCATTGTAGCCCGCTCCGTCGTTTCCCAGCGCGTTAATGAAGGCATGATGTTGATGTATCACGCTCAGGAAAAGCTGGTGCATACGCCAGGCAGTCAAATCACAAATGCGCGCGGAGGGATCCATAATTCCGTTACTCGTGCCACCGTGAAGCCGACGCATATGATCGGCGGCTACGCCCAGCTCTCTTATGGATTTAACTATTATGGCACTGTCGGCTCAAACCGTGATGAGTTCGTGATTGTCCGCAAAATGGACAAGGTGGACTGGATGGATGAACCCGCTCAAACGGAGGCAGCAGAATAAAATGAAAGTACGCGCACAAATTGGCAAAGTCTTAAATCTAGATAAATGCATCGGCTGCCATACATGCTCGGTCACCTGTAAAAACGTCTGGACTTCACGGGAAGGCGTTGAATATGCCTGGTTTAATAATGTTGAAACCAAACCCGGTATTGGTTACCCCAAGGAATGGGAAAACCAGACAAAGTGGAAAGGCGGCTGGGAGCGGCACGCCAATGGAAAAATCCATCCAAAGCAGGGCTGCCGTTGGCGTATTCTCGCTAATATCTTTGGCAACCCCAACCTCCCAGAAATCGACGATTACTACGAACCTTTTACTTATGACTACGATCATCTGCAAAAAGCTCCGGAAATGAAAACCATGCCAACCGCGCGGCCTCGTTCGCTTGTTACAGGCGAACGCATGGAAAAAGTAAAGTGGGGCCCAAACTGGGAAGAAATTCTGGGTACTGAATTTGAACACCGCAAAAAAGATTACAATTTCAAAGACATTGAAAAAGAGATGTATGGCGAGTTTGAAAATACATTCATGATGTATCTTCCCCGTCTGTGCGAACACTGCCTGAACCCTACATGCGTTGCCTCTTGTCCCTCAGGATCCATCTATAAGCGTGAAGAAGATGGGATTGTTCTCGTGGATCAGGATAAATGCCGGGGCTGGCGCATGTGCATATCCGGCTGTCCGTACAAGAAAATCTACTATAATTGGAGCACAGGCAAGGCAGAAAAATGCACCTTCTGCTATCCGCGCATCGAAAATGGCGAGCCAACGGTTTGTTCTGAGACTTGCGTAGGACGCATCCGCTATCTGGGCGTGATCCTGTACGATGCAGACCGCATTCAAGAAGCCGCTAGCTGTGAAAACGAGGAAGATTTGTATGAGGCAATGTGTGATATTTTCCTCGATCCACACGACCCGGAGGTCATAGCCCAGGCACGACGCGATGGCATTCCTGAAAATTGGATCGAAGGTGCAAAAAACTCACCCGTCTATAAAATGGCGATCGATTGGAAAGTGGCCTTCCCGCTTCATCCGGAGTACCGCACTTTACCGATGGTCTGGTATATACCGCCCCTTTCCCCCGTCCAATCTGCTGCGGCACAAGGAAAAATACCTACCCGCCCTGACGGGATCATGCCGGATCTCGATGATATGCGTATTCCTGTGAAATATCTGGCAAATATGCTCACGGGCGGAAAGGAGGCTCCGATCCGGCTTGGCCTCAAGCGTATGATGGCGATGCGCCACTATATGAGGAGCAAGATGTTTGAAGGCCAGCCTGATACAGGCCTTCTGGATGAAGTTGGTTTGACCACAGATCTTGTTGAGGACATGTATAAGATTATGGCGATCGCTAACTATGAGGATCGCTACGTCATCCCGACCGGGCACAGAGAGGAAACACTTGATGCCTATGGCGAGAGCGGCGGATGCGGCTTTTCATTCGGCAACGGCTGCTCGTCACACAGTAACAGTGCGATTGACCTTTTCGAGCATCCGCAGCAATCACGCGGGCAAGCCGGAAGTAGCAAAGACAACCGCGTGAATACGATTTTTGAGCGCGATCATTACGAAAAGGCATCTGCGGTCAAAAGTGGCTGCGGCGGCGGAAGCTGCGGCGGCTGTGGTTAAATTTTATATGAGGAGAGTATCATGAATTTATTAAAAGTCCTTGGATTGAAATCACAGGACAAGCCCTCCCAGCCGCCTGAAGCGCTCGGGCAAGGTTCAAAAACGAGCGAAAAAAAAGAGCCCAAAAATCCGAGTGAACCCGGAGGCTGCTGCGGTTCTTGCGGCGGCGGGCGGCACTAATACCCCACTAGGGAGAACGTTATGCGTACTTTGAAAATTCTAGGCTTTCTTTTAACTTACCCCACACCCGATCATCTCGCGGTTCTGGACGAGTGCGCGGCCCTCCTGAAATCTGAGCGTTGGCTCTCTTCGGCAGTCCTGAAGCAAATAGACGTGTTTTTTTCGGACATGCGCTTGAAGGATCTTATGGACCTTCAAGAAGAGTACGTTGCACTTTTTGACCGCACACCCTCTCTCTCTCTGCATCTATTTGAACATATTCACGGGGACTCCCGCGATCGCGGACAGGCTCTTGCTGATCTCCTGAGAGTTTACGAAGAAGCTGGGCTGTTTATAGATGCCGTCGAAACCCCGGATTATTTGCCTCTATTTACCGAGTATACATCAACTCTCGGTCATGCTGAGGCGTCAAAGACTTTGGGCAGCATCGTTAATATTCTCTCTTCTCTAGCCGAACGCCTTCGGAGCCGAGGCTCATCTTATGCGCAAATTTTATATGCATTGGTCGAAACAGCGTCAAGGTCACCCGACCCCTCAGCGGTTCAGGCGCATCTGGCCCAATCCTCCGGCAGTGCTTTGACACCCGAAGAAATCGACCAGGCATGGGAAGAGCAATTCGCCTTTGAAAATACGGCGCAAACCACAGGTCAACCGAGTGCGTGCCCGAAGGCGGAAGACATGCTGGCCCGGATAAACAACTACAAAGACAATGAAAGGGTATAATCATGGACAGCTTTTGGAATTTTTTCCTCTTTCAAATCTTTCCTTATATCGCAATCATGGTTTTTCTGCTCGGTTGCATCCTGCGGTTTGACAGTGCCCCCTATTCCTGGCGGACAAAATCAAGCCAACTTCTGCGGCGCAAGCAGCTGATCCTCGGGAGTGTCCTTTTCCATGGAGGTATTCTTGTTATTCTGGCTGGCCATGCTGTGGGTCTTTTGACGCCTATACAGGTTTTCGATGCCGTGGGAATCTCGCATGGAGCTAAACAGATTCTCGCTATTACTGCCGGCGGGGTGGCAGGTATCTTTTGCCTCGTCGGCCTTTTACTGCTTTTGCACCGGCGGCTCTATGACCCCCGCATCCGCAAAAACAGCTCCTTCGCTGATATCTCTGTCCTGTTTCTCTTGTTGGCTCAACTTCTTCTCGGACTGCTGACCATCCCGGTCTCAATAAACCATCTGGACGGTCACGAGATGGTCAAATTTATGAACTGGGCACAGCACATTGTGACCTTTAGAGGTAATGCGCATTTGTTTCTCGCGGATGTTGCGCTGGTCTTTAAACTTCATATTACGCTTGGCCTCTTCCTGCTGGTCGTTTTCCCGTTCACACGACTTGTGCATGCCTTGAGCGCGCCGATCGGATATGTTGTGCGCCCCTATCAAATTGTTCGTAAGCGGGCGACCTGAGGGAGGATGCTGTGAAGGTGCAACTGGCTCCCGGTATAGAGATCAATGGTATAAAGATTACACCTGAAGAGATAAACTCTGAAGTGCAATATCATCCCGCAGAAAGCCTCCTTTCGGCTAAATACGAGGCCATGAGGGCGCTCGTTATCCGTGAGCTCTTGATCCAGAGGGCTTCTGAACTCGGTCTTTCTAATAGAAACGAGGCTATTAAGAGCCCTGATCCGATTATTGAAGAGCTTTTGGCGCTCGAAATTCAGGTTCCCGAAGCAGATCCGGAAACCTGCCGAAGATATTATGAGAACAACAGGCAAAAATTTTTTACTTCCCCTCTTTTGGAGGTTTCTCATATCCTCTATATGGCCCCCATCGCGGACCAGAATGCTCGGGCAGAGGCCTTGTCCAAAGCTCATGCAGCTCTTACCAAACTGGCCTCTAGCCCCGCTTTGTTTGAAGGGATAGCCCGAAAGGAATCGGCCTGCTCATCTGCTAAAGACGGCGGAAGACTTGGTCAAATCAGTAGAGGACAAACCATGCCCGCCTTTGAAGCTGCATTATTTAAAATGCAGGAAGCAGACATTTCGCCTTCACCTGTAGAAAGCGAAGTTGGTTATCATATTATAAGGGTTCATGCGCGCGTCGATGGACAGCAATTACCCTTTGAAAGTGTCCAGGAGTGGATTGCCAAAGACCTCCATGAAAAAAGCTGGCGACGGGCCTTCCACCAATACATCCTGATTTTGTCAGGTCGGGCGAAAATCAGTGGCTTTCGCTTTGAGAGCGCTCAAAGTCCCTTGGTGCAATGATCGTGCCGGAGCTTGATCTAAATCAAGGGCATAAGAGAGGTATGAGCCCAAATTCCGTTCATGATAGATGATAAAACAAGAATCTTAATTGGCAAATACGGGGGGAGCGTGCCCCGTTACACGAGCTACCCTACGGCCGTGCAGTTTCAAAAAGGAATAGAACCGCAACATTTAGAAATTCAACTCGCAGCGGTAGAAAATTCTGAAGCAATTTCTTTGTACATCCATATCCCCTTTTGCCATAGCCTATGTCACTATTGCGGCTGCCATACCAAAATTACCCATAAATATGATATCATATCGTCTTATATCGATACTCTGTGCAGAGAAATAACCCTTGTTGCCTCTAAAATTCGCGCTATTCCTGCTGTTTCCCGAATTCATTTTGGCGGCGGCTCTCCCAACTACGCATGCACTTCCGACATCGCTAAAATCCTTACAACGATAAAAAACTCCTTCTTTACGACGCACAATACACAAGTTGATATGGAATGCGATCCAAGGCTTCTGAATGTTACTAAAATCAGGGAACTGTCCTCAATAGGCGTTCGCCGCATAAGCTTGGGAATCCAAGACTTCGATGAGCGAGTACAAAGTGCGATAAATCGCATTCAGTCTTTCACTGAGGTACGAAGGCACGTAGAGCACCTCAGAGACAATCATATTGCAGATATTAACTTCGACCTCATTGTTGGTTTGCCAGAGCAAACACTGCAGAGCATTCAGGAGACTGCGAAGGCGGTCGTAATTCTGAGACCTTCAAGGATCGCCGTATTTTCCTACGCGCACGTTCCATGGATGAAAAAACACCAAAAACTTCTCGAAAAGTATCCCTTTCCTAGCCCTGAAACTCGGTATGAAATGCAGAATAATATAAGTCAAATTTTGCAAAGCGCAGGATACCAGTCTATTGGTATTGATCATTACGCTTTGCCTAAAGACAGTCTCTTCAAAGCTTACAAATCAGGCCGTCTTCAACGTAATTTTCAGGGCTATACAGATGATCCGGCAACCATGATCTTGGGTTTTGGGTTATCAGCAATAAGCCAACTTAAAAATTCATATATACAGAATACGCTTGAAAGTAGAGAGTATAGAGCATCCATAGAAAGTGGGCACTTGCCCGTATCAAAAGGCGTTCAGCTTACCGACCAAGATATCCAAGCTCGCAAGGCCATTATGCATATAATGTGCGACTTAGAGCTAGATCTTGAAAAATTCCCAAATCTTAAGGTCAGACATTACCAACTTTCCCTCATGGCTCAAGACAGGCTGGTCGTTCAGAAAGGACAGAAAATTAAAATCACAAAGGCAGGTAAGCCCTTTACGCGTGTCGTCGCCTCATGTTTTGACCCATATTTAGAAAACGCCGCAGACAATACAGGGAAGCGACATGCAAAAGCTATCTGATCTCTATTTCACGGTCCCATTTTGGGGCAGAGGTTTCCGTCCCTTCTTTCTCATGGGTGCTTTATATGGGACCATTACCATTGCTCTCTGGGGCGGATTTTATAGCGGATTAGTAGTCCCTCCAGCTGTTTTTGATGCTCTCTCTTGGCATGCTCATGAGATGATCTACGGCTTCAGCATGGCTATTGTGGCCGGCTTTTTATTAACCGCTGTTGCCAACTGGACCGGTGGCGCACCCGTTCGGCAGATTCGATTGGCGGCACTGTCTGGTTTATGGCTGGCCGGACGAGTTGTGGTTAATATCGATCTCGGCTTGCCGGAATGGTTGTTAATCTTAATAGCGCTATTGTTTCTGCCCGCCCTAACCCTGGCTCTTGCCCTACCTCTTTTGCACAGTTGGAGTAAACGTAACTTTGTATTTTTGTTACTTTTGACAGCTCTTTTCTGCTGTGACCTCCTGTTTTTTTTTAGTGGTGACATGCGGGCTTTATATGTAGCCCTTATGATGATCATAATCATGATCTCTTTGATTGGGGGGAGAGTTATTCCTGCCTTCACTGTCGCGGCCTTGCGCAGAAAAGGGATAGACGCTTTTCAGACCAGCCAGGACAGAATGGATATAGCCGCGCTGATCTCCCTGATCGCCGTCACCATGGCCATGGTTTTTGCTAAAGGCACCCTCATTTTCGCTGTTTTGTCGGGAATATCGGCACTCATCCACCTTTTGCGCATGCGCTTCTACCACACACTCAAGACAGGGAGCGATCCTTTGTTATGGATACTGCACGCTGGATATATCTGGCTTGTCTTGGGCCTAGGTCTGCTCGCGCTGACTGGTTTTGGATTTCTGCCTGTCTCCGCCGTCATTCACGCTCTGACGGCGGGATGCATGGGTTCGATGATTTTGGGGATGATTTGCCGCGTCACTTTGGGGCACACTGGTCGGCCTCTCAAGGTCAGGAACCTGACCGCCTTCTCATTCTTTCTTCTTCAGGTTGCAGCAATACTGAGGGTTTTCGGGCCAATCTTCATACCCTCAGAAACAACCCTCTGGATTGTTATTTCAGCAAGTCTCTGGTCACTATGTTTCCTCGCCTATCTCTTGCTCTTTGGGCCGTTTCTTTTCCAACGTCGCCCAGATGGCAATATCCCGTGATCGTTTCTTTCGTCTTTTAAGCGCGCGGCTGTATTTATCAAGACAATCCAGACAGGGATTATCATGGCCGGATGTATAGTTCTCATCAAGTAAAGCCGGACATAACAGGCAATCCATGCCCGCAAAAATAAGGCGCTGCTCGTCTAAGATTCTATGCCCACCTATGCGGGCATGGCCTGCGAGAAAAATATTTCCTGAAATAATAGCATGGTCTGCGATCTCACATGTTCCTCTGATCACGGCATTGCCACGCACGCAGGCGTAATCTTTTATATGGCAGTAACCAGAAACATCGGCTTCCTCGTCGATCACCGCAGAGTCCTTGATAACAGCATAACCGTGAACTCTTGCTCTAGGACCAACATAAGCGGTGTCTGCAACATGGGCTGTGTCAGCAACCCAGCCGCCTCCGTTAACATGACGATGTGCTAAGACCAGACCGAGCCCATCACAAAAATCATAAAACTGATTTGATGAATATAGGGACGTCATGACAGCCCTCCTGTTCCATCGGAATGACAGTCGTAATAAAAATATTAAAAAGATATTTTATTCTGAAGGTATGCTAGCACATGTGAGTAATGTTTACCAAAAATAAGTATTTTGCCCTGCAGCAGATCAGCATGGAATTTCTGGAACCGGAACGTCACAAAACTCAGCCAGCCTAAACATATCAGTTATGACGATATCACGTCCCTGAAGCTCAACTCCGTAAGGCTCAAGCTTTGCCAAGGCCCGCGAAAAAGTCTCTGGTTTGATATTTAGCCTCGTGGATATGATCGATTTGTCGTATGGCAAACGCACAGCCCAGCCTCCGGGCGCATGTTTGATTTTTTGACAAAAGCGAATCAGGAATGCTCCTATGCGCTGAGGCGCAGTACGCGTCGTAACCTGCTCAAGTTGCTGTACAAGATAGTGCTGCCGGGCCGCTATGGCGCCTAACATTCTTAAAGCGAACCGGCTATCCTTTTCAATTTTCTGCGTGAAAAAGCTTCGCGGTATCTCAATCAGCGTTACATCATCAACAGCCTGAGCATTAACCGGATAGATTTTACCATCTCCGAACACAGCCGCTTCAGCAAAGGACTCACCCGGACCGAAGACATGGATAATCACTTCTTCCCCTTCTTTAGAGGTTCGGTATAGCTTTACCCATCCGCTTAAAATGATAAACAGCAAATCGGCCGGATCCCCCATCGCAAAGAGATCCCGGCCCTTAGTATAATTTTTTTGATGGCACTGCTTGGCCAGACTGTCGATTGTCTCCATGTCCACAGCATGGAAAAGTGCAGTTCTTTTAATCGTTTGTGACATGATCATCTTGGTGTCTCAGCCTTCTCTGAAAAATAGCACGCTCAAATAAACTATACGTTTGCTGGATTATCCATCCCTAACTTGCTGTTATTATTTGGCATTTCAACAGGATAATAATTTTTTTAACTTGATTCAAATCAAGTCAGCAGCCGCCAGCTTACCGCATGATGTGCTCGTCTTGAGAGTGAACTGCTCCGAGCTGATTACGCCTAAGTCCCCTTAAGGATATGGATTTTCAGCCGGGGTCGCGGCGGAAACGCCTCGGCCTCCCTCATTGGAAAGGAGAATTTTGTGGACGATTCTATCAAGCTTGCGGACGCCTTCGGGCGACGCTTTCCGTATTTACGACTTTCTGTTACGGACGTTTGTAACTTCCGTTGTAGCTACTGCTTGCCTGATGGCTATATTAAAAGCGGCTGCGAACCGTTCTTGTCTCGCACAGAAATCAAGAGACTGGTGGGCGCCTTTGCAGATCTTGGGGTGAAAAAAATCCGTTTGACGGGTGGAGAGCCGACTGTCCGGGCTGATTTTCTGGATATCGCTAAGGATATTTCACTTTTAACGGGAATACGAAAGCTCGCTTTCACGACCAACGGCTATAAATTACCAGAAAAAGCCGAGGCATATCTTGATTCCGGGCTTAGACACATCAATATCAGTATCGACTCCCTCAAGCCCAAGCAATTTGAGAAAATTACAGGACACGGTCGTCTGAATGAGATTTTGAAAGGTGTTGAATTATGCCTTGCCCTTGGATTCGACTCAGTGAAAATTAATACGGTTCTCCTAAAACATCTTAACGATCAGGAACTCGACTCGTTTATCGAATTTGTTGCGGATAAACCGATCTCCCTGAGATTTATTGAATTAATGAGAACTGGTGGTAACCACGCCTATTTTAACGATCACCATCTATCTGGAAGCGCGGTCACCGAAAGATTGATCCAGCTGGGCTGGAGCCTGAAGGCCCGTGGACACGATTCCGGACCGGCTCTTGAATTTGTTCATGTGAAAAGTCTCGGTTCAATTGGTTTGATCGCTCCCTACTCAAAGGATTTTTGTAAAACCTGCAACCGCCTCAGGGTGTCGTCAAAAGGAGGGCTGCATCTCTGTCTTTTTGGCGAGGGGGGCTTTCCCCTTAGGCCTTTGCTTCAATCAGATGAGCAAAGGGAAGAACTGAAAAGCATGATCCTCAAGTTAATGAATTTCAAGAAGTCCGGTCACTTTCTGCATGATGGAAATTCCGGCGCAACACCCCATTTAGCTTCTATAGGCGGATAATAGAGAGATAGTCTATGAAAAAAAGTAACGAGATTCTCAGCTTTCCTGTAAGTCATACTCCCAACTTTACGATGATCGATGTAGGCCGCAAAAGACCAACACGTCGCAGAGCCGTGGCCTGTGGTACAATTCACATGAACTCAGAGGCTTTTAGCGCCATCAGGACGGGAAGCCTGCCCAAAGGAAACGTCCTCGCGCTTGCAGAAGCTGCCGGCATAGCCGGCGCAAAAAAAACTCCGGAGCTAATCCCGATGTGCCATACGCTTCCTCTGGATCAGGTTACAATCCACTGCGATCTTGATGCCCATAGCCATGCGATCACAGTGTATGCCCAAGCCGTCGCCTTTGCAAAAACCGGTGTGGAGATGGAGGCCTTGGCCGCTGTCAACTCTGCTCTTTTAACAATCTGGGATCTCACCAAGGGAACAGACCCCAATTTGTCAATTGAAGGGATTCGCTTGCTCCTTAAAACAGGAGGCAAAAGCGGCACGTGGGTAAATCCTGACGGGATACCCGATTGGCTGCAAGCACAACTTCCTGATCCGCTTTCCTTGCGTGGTAAGCGAGTCTCGGTCCTTGTTATGAGTGACCGCGCCTCAGCCGGCACTTATAAAGATGAGTCCGGGGCGTTGCTGAAGGCCTGCCTTGAGCAGGCAGGCGCCACTGTGCTCTCTCAGGCTGTGATCCCCGATAACGAGAATAAAATATCTACATCCATTCTGAGTCTCTGTGAGAAGGAAAAACCAGATCTCTTGCTCACCTCCGGCGGCACAGGGCCAGGCCCGCGGGATGTAACTCCGGATGTTCTGCGCGGTATTGCCAACCGGATCCTTGAGGGACTCGGCGATGTCCTTCGCTCAGAGAGCCTTTATTACACAGATACTGCGTGGCTGTCTCGTGCTACCGCAGGGATAGTTGGGGCCACCCTCGTCATCGCCCTGCCCGGTTCTCCGAAGGCCGTGCGAGAGTGCTGGGACATCTTGAATCCATTCATCGGAGATGCGCTGGAAAAGATCCGCAAACAAGGTTATGAGGATGAAAAATGATAGTTACTATTCAATTTTATGGAGCTTTCCAGAAGTTTGGCAAAGAGCTTGCGCTTGAGTTATCTGGCCCTGTTACGCTGGCCGAACTTAAAGACTTACTCTCATCATCGCTAGGAGGACAACACCGCAGTCTGATTGAGGCTTCAGCATTTGCGAGTGAAGAGACGATCATTAACCGGGCTTCGGTGATTCAGACCGACTGCAGACTCTCGATCCTTCCCCCTGTGTGCGGAGGATAAGTCCTATGACAATACTCGCTCGTGTGACTACTGAGCCTATTGATCTGGCGCCCTTGCTGAATTTTATTCGCGATGATGCCCATGGAGCCATCGATGTTTTTCTGGGCGTCGTCCGCAATCAGCATCACGGAAAATCAGTCACAGCCATCACTTATGATGCACACGCCGCCCTAGCGGAAAAAACCTTTTATGAGATTTGCCTAGAAGCTCAAGGCCTCTGGCCAAAAACACGTTATGCGGTTGTACATTTTAAGGGAAATTTGCATGTTGGCGACACAAGTCTTGTTATTGCCGTCAGTTCACCTCATCGAGCAGAATCCTTTGAGTCCTGTCGCTACGTGATTGAAGAAATCAAAAAAAGAGCTCCAATATGGAAAAAAGAGCATTATGAGGACGGTCAGAGCGAATGGCTTCCCGGGCATTCTCTACAAGACGAAGCTCTTACAGCACCTTTACTCACGGACGCGGCTTTGAGTGACCGCCATGTTTAACACTCAGGATATCGCTGGGATTGTGCTGGCCGGAGGACGCTCACGCCGTATGGGACAAAATAAAGCTTTGCTTAATTTTAATGGTAAAGCCCTAGTCCAGCACATGATGGATATTCTTTCTGAGGCCGGACTCCTGAATGTATTCGTCAGCGGCTCCCTAGATGGTTTTCCCTGCATACCCGATAGCCAACCATGGTCAGGTCCAGCGCAAGCCATGGAAGATGTTTGGAAAAAAACTCCTCAGTACCGTGCCTATCTTTTTGTGCCTGTGGATATGCCGTTTTTAGAGCCATCCCTTTTACTTTTGTTGCTAGAGAGCCAATACAGCACATATTTTGAAAACTCTATTTTTCCAGTCTATCTCGTTGCCCCCTTTGTTGATTTTCATGCCGATTCTGTTCGCGCTCTCATGGACGGACAAAAGGCCAAGAGCCTTCCTGTTCCAGAGATTTACGCGCCCTGTTTTCAGAACCTGAACACCCCTGACGAATGGAAAAAGGCCCTTAATTCTATATGAAAGTAAAAATTTGCGAAGCCTCCGTGACGTTTAAAATCTCAGAAGAAGAACTAAAGTCTCTTCTTCTGGGAAGATCACTTGAGCATAAAGTGCTGATCGGCAAAAGCGAATTTTCAATGGTTATTGAGCCTAACCCTCAGGAGTTATTTGAGGATTTCAAGGAGGTTCCCTTAATGTTAATCCTTGATAGGTCAGAGTCGTGCCTGATGCTTTGCACCTCAACAGATGAGATCAAAAAATTACATCAGATGGGGAAAAGCGCAAGAGGGCTTTCTGCAAAAATAGAGGGGCTTGAGGTGATCCTCCAAGTAGATGTACGCAGCGATACGCGGAGACGAAAAGTTTCATAAGCCATTTTTGGTGACGTCGTGCCAGTTCTGTTCTTCATTTTCTTATTAACAGCCCTTATTTATGCGAGTGTTGGTTTCGGCGGTGGATCAACCTACAATGCTGTTCTGGTTCTATACGGTGTGGACTATCAGCTGATTCCTGTTATTTCCCTTGCATGCAATGCTTTGGTTGTTTCTGGCAGCTTGTGGCGATTTTATAGGACTAGACACCTCAATCTAAAGGCCATGCTGCCTTTATCCATAAGCTCCGTTCCGGCTGCTTTTATTGGTGGTGTGCTAATGATTTCGGAGCCTGTCTTTACGCTTCTGCTGGGGCTGGTGCTTTTTGCTTCAGGTCTTCGGCTGGTCTGGCCTGAAAAGCTAGATCTGCACTCTAGTCAGGTATACAGGCCTAGGGTACCCGCTGCCTTTTATAGTGCTCTCGGGGCTTTTCTAGGATTTTTAGCGGGGTTAACGGGGATTGGTGGCGGCATTTTTTTGGCGCCTATCCTTTATTTTTTAAACTGGGGCACGCCCCGCCAGATTAGCGCGGCTTCATCAGTCTTTATTCTTGTTAATTCTTTGGCGGGTTTGTGTGGACAACTGGTCAAACTCGGTAGCCTGAATTTTGTAACGCTTGTTTCCCCCTATTTTTCTCTTCTCATAGCCGTGCTGATCGGAGGGCAAATCGGATCGCTTCTATGTACGAAAACCCTTCATCCTTCCGTGCTTAAGAAAGCAACAGGGCTTTTAATTCTATATGTTTCATCAAAACTTTTATTAAAAATCTGAAAAATCACAGTGCATCAAACGCTTTTTACATTGCCTTGATCTGAATCAAGGGTTTAAGAAAGCCTTGATTTTACCCTGAGAGCGAGGGGGCGAGGTCAGATGGAAAAAGCACACAAAAAAATCATAAGGCCAACGGGCGTTGAGAATTTCTTTCGCGAAGACGAGGTTATCGTCAGCAAAACAGACCTCAAAGGGCGCCTGACATACGTCAACAGAGTATTTATGACAATATCTGGCTATCAGGAGTCAGAGCTCTTGGGAGAACCTCACAGCTTGATTAGGCATCCGGAGATGCCGAGAAGCATATTCAAGCTTCTTTGGGATACAATCGGCTCAGGCCGTGAAATTTTCGCCTATGTAATTAACCAATGTAAAAATGGGAACCACTATTGGGTTATGGCCCACGTTACACCCTCTTTTGACAAAAACAACCAAATCATAGGTTATCACTCAAACCGCCGTGTCCCAGATCGCGACGTTCTGAATTCTACGGTTATTCCTCTGTACCATAAAATTTTGACTGAGGAAGCTCGGCACCGGAATGCAAAGGATGGTTTAAAAAGCGGATTTGAATTACTTAGCAACGCGATTAATGAAAAAGGCCTTAATTATGACGAACTTATCTTCGCTCTCCAGCGCAAGGTTACTTAATGGTTTTTGTTTGACATTATGCGCACTGGCTTTTCTGTCGGTAGCATATCTCCAGACGTCGTTGGGTTTGTCTTTGATACTGGGGGGGGCCTGTTTGGCATTGGTTGGCACCGCAAAATTTTTGAAAAAGATTGATTATGAAATTAATCGCATGAATCTTACGGTTTCCGCGCTTGCAAGGGGCGATTTAGAATCTAGGCTGACAAAAATTACGGAAAAAGGACGTTTTGGAGAATTCCAGTGGGGCCTGAATGAGATGGCGGATGCGATTGATGCCTTTGTTCGTGAGGCAACGGCTTCTATGGAGCATGTAAGCCGCAATCAGTATTTCAGACGAATTCTTGAGGTCGGCATGCACGGCCATCTCCTCAATGGTGCGCGCATAATTAACAAAGCTTCACAAAATGTCGAGCATAAGATGTCTGGCTTTGTGCAAGTAGCAAACGATCTCAATACATCCCTGATGGAGGTCGTCAAGCACATTAATTCCACGGCAGAAAGTTTGGAAAGTAGTGCCCAAACAATGCAGAACTCTGTTTCTGTGACCTATAAAGGGGCAGATTCGGCGATAATGAGCTCCGATAACGCCTCTCAAAGCGTTCAAACTATCTCCGCAGCAGCCGAAGAAATGTCCAGCTGCATTGCAGAGATTACACAACAGATGGCGAAAACCTCATCCATAGCAAAAAATGCAGTCGGAGAGTCTGCCCAGACTCAGAAAACAATCCAAGAACTCTCACAAACTGCTGAAAAAATAGGTGAAGTTGTCGGTATGATCGAGGATATCGCGGGTCAAACCAACCTATTAGCATTAAATGCTACGATCGAAGCGGCGCGGGCGGGAGAGGCAGGAAAGGGATTTGCCGTTGTCGCAAATGAAGTCAAAGATCTGGCTGGGCAAACCAGCAAGGCTACTGAAGAAATATCTAATCTCGTAGGGAGGATCCAGGCCGCTACCCGGCAGGTTGTAGAGTCATTCAGTTCGATTGTTTCGGTTATCTCTGAAGTTGATAATGCCGCAACCACGGTGGCAGCCGCTATCGAAGAACAAAGCGCAGCGTCAAAGGAAATAGCTGTCAGCGCTGAGCAGGCGTCTGTAGGTACAACCGGCGTCTTGGGTAATGTCCGTGATATCAATCAGAGCATGGGGCGTGTCAATGATGCCGCACAGGATGTCATGCGTGTTACTGAGATTTTGTCTCGCGAGGCTCTTGAGCGAGTAGAATCGCTCATGAATAAAATGGGTGTGTTTATGAGCGAGCTTAAAAAAATTGCCTAAATTGTACTCTACCTTGCAGTTTATCTAGCTGACCAAGTGTTGTGTGACTACTGTCACGCCCTAAAAGGTTTTGGTCAACCCCATATTTGAGTCCACCTGTAGAGTGAATCGGTTGCTGGTCTGTTCTCATGGCTGAAGGCCAGCGGCGCGGGCGGGCGATACCCCAGGCTCGTATGCGGGCGGATATGATTATAGTGATGCCGCCATTGCGCCAGAATCACTTGCGCTTCGGTGAGCGTATGGAACGTCTCCCCGTTCAGGCATTCATCGCGCAGCCGCGCATTGAAGCTCTCGTTATAGCCGTTCTCCCACGGGCTGCCCGGCGCGATGTAAAGCGTCTTCACGCCCAGCCGTGCAAGCCATGCCTTGATCGTTCTGGCCGTGAACTCGGAGCCGTTGTCCGAGCGGATGTGATCCGGAACGCCGCGGTCAATAAAGAGATTGGTCAACACATCCATCACATCGTCGGCCTTCAAGGAATATCCGGTCCTTAACGATAGACATTCGCGCGTATATTCGTCAACGACCGTCAGTGTCCGGATCTTCGTGCCGTCCTTCAGCCGCTCGGCCACAAAGTCGTAAGCCCAGACATGGTTGGCCCAGCACGGGCGGAGGCGAATGCAGGAGCCGTCATTCAGGTAAAGCCGCCCGCGCTTCTTCTGGCGTTTGGGAACCTTGAGGCTTTCCTGACGCCACAGGCGCTCGATGCGCTTGTGATTGACCGCCCAGCCCGAAGCCCGCAGCATCGCCGTGATCCGCTTGTAGCCGTAACGCCCGTAGCGCACAGCCAACGCGGTCATCTCCGCAATCAACGCCTCTTCGTCCTCCGGGCGCTTACGGACACGCCGCTGCAACCCCCGGCTCTGGCCCAAAGCCCTGCAGGCTCGGCGCTCCGGTATGCCCAGCTTCTGCTGTATATAGATCACAGCCTCCCGGCGGCGTTGCGGGCTGGTCAGAACTTTCCCGATGAAACTTCCTTGAGAATAAGATTATCCAGCGTCAGGTCGGCCACCGCCCGCTTGAGCCGCGCATTCTCGACCTCCAGCTCCTTCAGACGCCGCGCCTGATCCATCCCCAGACCACCATATTCCTTGCGCCAGCGGTAATAGGTGTTCCCCGTCACCCCGATCTCGCGCAACACCTCCGCCATCTCCTTGCCTTGACCAACGAGAACCTCCGCCCGTCTCAATAGCCCGATAATCTGCTCCGTCGTATAACGCTTCTGCGACATCCAAACCTCCATAAAGTATGTCCAAATAACCTAATGGAGATTCACTCTCCAGCCGGACTCATATACAGGGGGAGGAGCAGTCAGGTTCTTGAGCCTTAGATTCTGTTGTAATTCCAATAATCTTCCGTTAAAATAGCGCCGGTTTGTTACTCAGGCAGACTGGGGCTTTTCAACCCCGCTATGAACGGTGACGTGTCCGTTAACACGTCGCTTCTCGGTTTTGACCGGGGAGCGGCGGCGTATGTCCAATGGCTTCGGCTTAAAGGCCGTCGCGGTCGTTTCATAGCGGCTTGAAAATCTCCGGTCACCAGAGAGGACAACTCTGGTGGCTTTTTTACTGGGAGAAAAACGATATGAACAAAGCTTTGATAGCTGTCGTGTTAGCATTGGTTGGATGTGCTTCAAGTCAAATAGAACAAAGGTATCTTGCTTGTGAAGCCCATACAAATTGGATGGAAATAGATGAATGTAGAGATAATGTGACCGCTTCTGATCCTCGCTTTTCGCATGATCCTGTAGCACTGGAGCTATTAGCTTATAAGAAGTTATTGAGAGAAAAAGTTCAAAACCAGGAAATGACTGAACCAGAGGCTGGTTATGCTTTTCAGCAAAAAAAGACAGAACTTTATCAGCGCCGTGAAGTATTAAGATCGATGGAAACGCGGCAGCCTGCATATTATCCCCCTCAAGCGCCTGTATATCAGCAGCAAGCTCCGATATATCAGCCTCCTACTTCTACCAAAACGGAATGTCGCCCTGAATTGTTTGGCAACGGATTTGAGTGCACGACTAAGCCAACTTCGGAAGGAATACGCATAAAGCCAATACAAGGTTCAAATAGTGTAAACCCTGCGACGGATGCATTTAATGCTAGAACACAGCAATTACAGCAACAGCGGCAGTAGCTTTTATAGGGCCTCTATAAAACTCTTTAGTGTCCTTAATAACTGACGCGCCTCTGCATACTGGCGTTTCTTTTGTTTGGTGTTCCGACCATGAATGACAGGTGTGCCTGTCGATTTCCCGCCATGCATCCTGCAACGTCCGTTTTTCATGGCTGGGTTACGACATGGATTTCCGGTTGTCCGGCAGTGCGCCCTGCATTTTGGGTGCGTCGCCAAGGCCGCTCTTGCCTCGTGCATGGGGTTTGTCATTTTTTTAGCCATGGCCCCCTTCATGTTTTATTTGTCCCCTCCCCCTGGCTCCAACGGAACCGTTAATAACAGCCTGCCCACCATCCGAAACCTGAACATGCTGAACGGTTACCGTCTGCTGACCACCCGTTTTGAGACGATTTATAGTTAATAAGCCCTTTTGGTAAGTCTCCATCAGCCTTGCGGATGTATTAAGCAAACGGCATTTTTCAATAGGATCCCGTGTGTTTCCTGCTTCGGCCATCAGATCAAGGCTCATTCTATGAACAGCCGCCATCTGGTGCGCTAGCATTTGCTCGGCCCCGTTTTTGGCGCCTAAGGCTTCTGCAGTATCCAGTGCCATATTCAATACGCCGTTCTTGTGCACTAGTTCCATGCGGTCAAGGCTTGCATCCACGTTAATCCGATCTGCCTTTTCACAGGGAGGGCAAGAAACCACAGGATTGCTAACTTTTTCTTGAACAAATTCACCGCCCACACCCCTCATAAGAGTTTCTGTCAGAATCAAATAAGAATCAGCAGCTTCATTTAAATCAACTGCGATCTGCATACTGAAGTCAGCCGTCCCTTTATCTGCTCCTTTCTCGATTTTCTTGGCAGATAATTTCATGGCCACCGCCTCTGCAGTATTGGTTATTTTCATATCAGCGGGTAATTTAAGCATGCTATGTCCTATGTAAAATCCTATCTAGAAGATGCTCAAGATGCTTATATTCTAATCGCAGGCATCTTGAGCATCTTCCAAATCAGGCAACCTCCACATCCAAGAACCGTTTTGACCATCTTTTTTGGGTTTAATACCCAGTTCCTTCTTTGCCCGTTTCAATGAAGCGTAGGAAATCCCAGCTTCTGCGGCCTGCTTCTTAACTTGGTTGGCTGTACGCCCAATAACACAAAAATCCTGCAAAAACTTTATAGCTTCCTCCAAGGCGCTGCGACTTTCTATATTGCTGCCAAAATTTAGAACACTATCAGCAGATTCCTTAACCAGATCAGGTTCAAACACAATTTTGCTTGTGCTAATTGTTTCCGACAATGTTACAGATTCAATCGAAAATCCAAACCCCGTTCTGTCGTCTCCGATATTGTTTTTGATCGGCAGTAACAAGCGGCGATCAGGAGTATTATGATCTTTTGCCACTAAATAAGCCGCTCGCGCCGCAGCCACAAAAGCCAGCGATCCAGTGACACGCTGCAATGCCTGTCTAGACTGACTTTTATTAAGATGCGTGACTCCTATAACGGCAATCTTATATTTGGCTGCCAGATCAGATAAAGGAGCGAGTAATGCACGAATATCTGCATTTTTGTGACTGTCCGTTCCCCCTAGATAAGCACTGATTGGATCGATAACAATTAGAGCCGCCCCACCAATTTCCCTTAAAGTCACCTCAAGGTTTTTAATGTCCTGCTTGAGGTCAAAACTGCGCTCATAGCTATCTCCTTCACTCTCGTGCTGCCTTACTGCTTTAATAACAAAAACTTTATCTAAGTCTGCTCCAATGGCCTCTAACCTTGGTCTGATCGTGTCAGCGGCGTCGTCCTCTGCCGACAAAAGCACGACATTACCTTTTGGAGAACGCGCATTTTCTACTGGCCAAACACCGCCGTTGGTTACTACGCCAGCCATAAATGCTGTGAGCTGGGATTTTCCGAGACCGGGATCACCAGCCAAAATGGTTATCTTTCCTCTGGCAATCCGATCTTTCCAAAGCCATTTAATTGGCTCAGCTTTAACCTCCGAAAGTCGGAAATAAGAAATGTTGCTTTCCGGTGGCTTTGCACTTTCGATAACTTTCTTAACTTTGTTCATGGGAGTTCTGATGCAAGAAATCATTAAAATCTCCCGCGCTTGGCGGTATGGCGAGATATGCACCAATACAAGCGGCAGCTTCGCGTGCTTTGGTCAGGCCGGGATTGCCAAGGGTTGCCGCGTCATTGTCTGCACATAAAGTGATCTTCATTTCTGGAAATTTGTTTCTTAAAGCCACCGCCACAGCTTTAAGGTTTCCGGCATCAAACGCTGCCGCCACAGGAACGCCTGTGGCCTCATATATGCTGGCGGCGGTCGCGTACCCCTCAGCAATACAAAGGGACTCTGTTACCATTCCTATGGCGAAATAACAGCCCTTTTTACGTCCACCCGATAAAAAATACTTATCACCGTCATTATCGATAAATTGCAGGCTGTGAAGTTCGCCGCTTATATCATGCAGAGGAATTACCAGAGACTTTTTGTAAAGCCTTACTCCATGAGAGCGAACGCCTTTACTCACCAGATACGGATGAAAATCTGGCGCTAGCTTTGAAGCGCTAAAGATTGCAGCCGCCTTTTCTGCCGCTCGCTGTCGTCTAGCCCGACCCTCCGCTTCGCGGGTAAGGCGGGCCTGTTCCATGCGCCTGCGGAATTCGGCACATTCCTGCGGAGACAAGCTTTTTGCATCTATCGCGCACCATGAGCCTTTTTGGCCCGTTTTCCATGATCCGAATGAACCGGCGGGCAGGCCGTCACCATAAAGAACATACCAGCCGTTTTTCGATCCCGATTTATCACCTTCAACATAGAAACGGTGCAGTTTTCCATCCGCAATCAACGGCCCACTTACGCGAAGGCCAGATTTATCAATCGCGTCCCTGAATGCTTGAGTATTCAATTTGAACAGCATCACACACCACTATGCATCTGGTTTTGTTTATCCACCCAGCGAAAAAATTCGATTTCATCAATCAGGACTTTCCGACCGATGCGGCGAATACACCTGTCAAACCCATTCTTATCAGCATGAAAAATAAGATATCGTAGGCCTCCCTCCGGAAAGGCCGGGTTTTTTGCCGAAAACTGGCGGACAGTGGATAGAGGGCGGCTTCCGTTAGGTTCAGATAATATACCGCCGCTCTCAGAAAATTGTGGAGTATTCGTGGTCATGTGTTTCTCCTTTTTCAGCTTTACGGGACACGATTGCCCTCTTGCTTTTAGGAAAGCACAGAAAGAAAAAAATTAGAATTTGGTAAAAAATCTTCGCCTATAAATCTTTTAAGTCATTGAATTAATTTAATACTCATTCTTACTTCTGGCGAATTTTAATTTCACTATCTGCCTCGGCAGCCAGAATATGCAAAAGGCGTTCATATGCTCGGTGCACCCTTATTAGATTTTTATGTGAAGGAAAAGGGCTTCTATTTGCTGAATCTATGATTCCTGCCAAAATATGAGAGTTTTTATGAATAAAATCTTCAGAATCGACAATATCTTTAGAAAATTCCGAACTCTCGCAGAGTTCAAGCGCCTTTTTGTAGAAAGATCTGGTTTTACCTAACCAAAGCTCCATAGATTTATATACCTGCTCCTTTGGACTTCCGAGCATGTGCAGGGCTTTAGCGAAACAACCTATTTTATAATTCGTCCGCTCAGTATTATAAGCTTTATCCCCTTTAACCATGTCAATTAGACTTTCTATATCGAACCATGGCTCGTTAGGATCAAGAGCTTGCATTTCATCTAAATAAGTTTTTAGGATGAACATCAAATTTATCGCAGCTTCTTCAGGGTGCGTTAGATTATCCCGCCAACGCTTAACGACACCGTTATAATCATCAGCAACACCCGTTCTAAACTGTCTCTTCATCTCGCATATATCAGACATGGCCAAAAATCCTTTGATTCATGCTGGCGACTACGGAACTGGTATGGGCCTCTGACAAGTGTGCATATCTTTTAACCATCTGAAGAGTTTTATGGCCAAGAACCTCGGCAATTTCGGCCAGACTGGCTCCATTCATCGCCAGATAAGATGCCGCAGAGTGCCGTAAATCATGAAAGCGGAAATCTTCTATTCCCGCCTTTTTAACCGCATTTTCCCAAGCAGTGCGTATATCAATGGGCTGGTAAAAGAATTTTCCGTCTTTTCCTTTCACAACCTTCCTGCTCGGGAAAACATAATCGCAGCCCAAAACACGCAATTTTGAATGGGCATATATCAGATCATGGGCTAATCCCTGCAGGGGTAAGGTGCGCCTATCCCCATTCTTTGTTTCATTAAGGATGATGGTCCTACGCTCAAAATTCACATCAGGCCATTTAAGGCTTAAGATTTCATTCTTCCTTGCTCCGGTACTGAGGGCTAAAACCACAATCGAATAAAGATAAGGGTTTTCACTGCGCTGACATGCCAAGAGTAAGGCAGAGCGCTCTTCATCAGAGAGGAAGCGCACCCGCCCCCTAGGCTCCTTAAATTTGCTGATTTTCGCTATAGGATTATCGCTCGTCCATTCCCATTCCTTCATAGCAACGGTAAAGACATGCCCAAGCGATTGCACATATCGATTAACCGTTGCGGCGCTGATTGAACGTCCAAATTTATTTTCTGAGCCAAGAAGGGCATTGCGCTTTTCTATGATCAGAGAGGGCGTAAGATCAGCCAGAGTGTAATGCCCTAGCACCTCCTTCCAAAAAGAGAGGTATTTCTTTTGATTTATAGGATTTTTCAGGTGCGATAATACTTCCCTATGATAGCGATCTATCGTTTCAGCCATAGTGTGCTTTTTAGAAGCCGATGTTTTAAAGTGCCGCCCTTCTCGAATGGCAGACTCGGTATTCTGAGCCCATATCCGTGCATCGGTTAATCGGGCAAATGAAGCCGTTTCAGGCGGATGACCCTTCATACGCACCTGCACCCGGTAACTCACTTCACCATCTTTGGAAATACGCTTTTGGATCGAAGCCATAGTTTTATTCCTTACGTTGAATCATGAAAACAAAAGGCAAAAAACCACAACATAAGATCACTAAACTTATGTGCTTTCACATATAACCGTTAGAATTCAGAATGTTAAAAACACAAAAGAATTCCACGGCACAGTCTTGGCACAATAAGAATACAAAACGCTGTGAATCCGCCTTAATCATTTGTTGTGCAATGTTGTCTGGAAGTGTGCCACCAGTGTGCCACGAAGGAAATCAAAGCTCTTAAATTTAACCTTAAGTCTTTGATTTCTTTGGTTGCGGGGGCAGGATTTGAACCTGCGGCCTTCAGGTTATGAGCCTGACGAGCTACCGGGCTGCTCCACCCCGCGTCACCTTGAAAGAAATGCCGGATTGCTCCGGTGAGTTGGGTTATATAGGGACTGGCCGCATAAATCAAGGGCGCTGAGGCCGTTTTTCAAAAAACCCCTAAAATCGGGGCTTTCCGGGCATATACGGCAAAAAAAACGCGGCCCCTGAAAACGCGGCCGACCGGTCACCCCCCACTTACTCGCCCGCCTCGCGGATCACAGTGGGCTGAATGATGATTTGCAGGTCTTTGGCCTTCTTCTTCGCATCCTTTTCGGAGAACAGCCCCCCCATCACCGGAATCTCGTGCAGGAACGGCACGGTCCGCACCGGGTCTTCCTTGGGCAGGGTCACATGCGTCTGAAGATAATACGGGCAAGGGCTGGACATCAGCTGCTGAGCCGTCAGAGGGAAGACGGCCCCAAGCGTTTGAATGCCCTTCGAGGCGTTGTTAAAGCCCTGCTGGCTCCAGATGCTGTTGCGCGCGCCCTCCGGCCCCTGATAGCGCACGCCGAAAGCGCCCAGCTCGTCGCGCCCCACGGTCACTTCCTTGCCCTCCTCGTGCAGAACGTGCTCGCCATCCACCCATCGGTCATGCGTCCACCAGACGGTCAGCTTCCAGTCGCGATAAAGCGAGAAGATTAGATACTCGCTCGGCAGAATGACCTGCCCCATCCCGTCTTCGAGCCACATCGCGTGGAACGTGCCGTCGCCCGGCCCCTCGAGGATCTTGGCGCTGATCAGAACCTGCCCCTTCTTGGTCGTTCCCGTCCGCACGCCCAGCTCGACGCCTTGCGATTCCGTGGCGATGAACTTGCCCTTGGTCGGATCCTTCTGGGTCTTGGGGCCCTTATCCTTGCCACCACCCCCACCGCCCAGCGACATGCCGCTGCCGCCCAGGACGTTATTGAGCGCGCCCATGGCCATGCCCTTCGCCTGCCCCTTGATCTTGTCCTTCATCGCCGCGCCGGAGCCGACCTCGCTATTCGCGCCGACAAGTATGGATTTCGGAGCCTTGGGAACAAAGCAAGCCCCCTTTTGCACCGGAGCCGCACTCTTTTTGCCATCGGCGGGCGCCGCGCAACCATATCCGGCCGGACAGGTCAGGGTGGTGGCCTCGCCCGCGTCCTGCGCGGACTTGATGCAATTTTTCAGACAGTTGTAATAGGCATCGCGAGCGTTCTCATAAGCCTGCCGCTGGCGCTGCACGTAATCGGTCGCCGTGCGGGCCCCCGCCTGAGCGGACTCAAGCTCCTGCCGCCCCCGCTCGACCAGAGGGCCGAAATGGTCGATATTCCGCTGCGCGTCGGCGTTCTGCTGCCCCGCGCGTTCATACGCGTCTCTTTGCGCCCGCGAAGCGTTGCCGCTCAGGCCCTTTTTGATGATCTTGTCAGTATCGCGGAGAATTCTTTGCGACTCTTCAAGCCGCCGTTCGTTATCGGCCATGGCGGCCTGCTTGTTGCGCACCTGCTCGTCCCACCACGCCTTGCTCCGCTCACCGTCTTCAAGGAAACGCTCTTCCTGAAGCATCTTGGCATATTCGCGCGCGCACTTGCGGCGACAGATCTCATCGGCGATCGTCTCGCCGTCACGCGGCTTCACGCGCCCATCATCCGTGGTCTCCGGCGGCGCGACATCGACCGGCTGGCCGTTATCCCCCACCAGCCCGGTCGGCCCCTGCGGCCCCATCAGCCCGACCCGGGCGCATTCCCGCTCCAGCTTGGCTGCAAAATCCTGCATTTTCTGAATGAGTTGCAAGTGCTGGTCTCTGGCCTCACCGTCCAGCTGCCCATTCTCGATAATCATATTGCGGATTTTGACCCTGAACCCGATGATCCAAGAGTTACAGATCAGCTCCCCGGAATTGAGCGCCAGTTCTCCCATCGCGCCGCTTGCCCCGCGCACAGTATCGACCTTGCCTCGACCGAATGTTCCGGCATAGGCGGTCAGCTCCGACTGCAGCGCATCGCCCATATTCTGGGTCTGCTCGTCCATGCCCAGTTCGCCGAGAACCTTACCCGTCAGTCCGGCATGCGCAGGCGACGAAAATACGAAGCAGACAAGCGAAAGCGCGAGAAGAAAAAACCTTTTGGCCATGGGACGCCTCAATAAATGTAAAATATTATTTCAATATACAGACCGATTTAGCCCATTTTATTTGCCGAGGTCAACCATGATTGACTTTTAAGCGCCCGCTCCCCTATTCTGGCCCTCGGAACAACTCACCGGGGGTGCGCGGAAC
Organism: Alphaproteobacteria bacterium; assembly: GCA_023384135.1. Lineage (GTDB taxonomy): Bacteria > Pseudomonadota > Alphaproteobacteria > Micavibrionales > Micavibrionaceae > JAGNKE01. The sequence goes on from JAHDXS010000001.1 coordinate 1,192,718, forward strand.
AAGGCGCTGAGAGCAAACCCTTCGGACCCGAACCGGATCATGCCGGCGTGGGGAGCGTGAGAGGCAAGGATGAACGAACACAACCCCAAAACCATAACCATACAGGGCGCGGGCGTCATGGGCCTGACCTGCGCCTATGTGCTGGCCGAAGCCTTCCCCGAAACCGAAATAACCGTCATCGACCCGGCGGGCTTCCCCGCCGATAACGCGAGCCGCATGGCGGGCGGAATGCTCGCCCCCTATTGCGAGTGCGACCACCTGCCCCCCGCATACATCCCCGCCGGGTTGGAAAGCATCGCCTTCTGGCGGGAGTTTTCGGACAAAACGGGCGCTTCCTTTGAGTTTGCGCAGGAAGGCAGCCTCATCCTCGCCCATGCGGAAGACCGTCATATGCTCGAACGCCTCCGCGCCGTCCTCCCGCCCGAAAACGCCGGAACGCCCGTTGATCTGACGCAAACTGAACCTCTTCTGGCCGAGCGCTTTAAAAACGGCCTTCTGATCGAGGGCGAGGCGCACCTGCATCCGCGCAAAACGATGGAAACTCTGGTCCAGGCCGTGTACGAAAAAAACGTCACGCTGGCGGAAAAGGAAGGCGCGAACAGGGCGCCGGATCTGCGCATCGACGCGCGCGGCCTCGGCGCGCAAGATGACCAACCCGGCCTGCGCGGTGTCAAGGGCGAGATCCTGATCGTCCGCAACCCGGATTTCAGCCTGAAACGCCCTGTTCGCCTCATGCACCCGCGCTATCCGCTGTATATTGTTCCACGCGAAGGAAACATCTTCATGATCGGCGCAACGATTATCGAAAGCGCCGACGATCACGTCAGCCTGCGCTCCGGGCTGGAACTGATGAGCGCCCTCTACAGCCTCCACCCCACCTTCGCCCACGCCGAGGTCGTGGAGATGAAGGCGGGCGTACGCCCTGCCTATGCCGATAACCTGCCGCGTATAAGCCGCGAGGGGGAAACGATCCGCGCGAACGGTCTTTTCCGCCACGGCTTCCTGCTCGCCCCGGCAATGGCGGCTTGCGTGCGGGATATGATAAAAGGAAACGACAATGCGCAAATCCGACTATTTAATAAGGAGAACAGCCATGAAAATCATCCTCAACGGCGTCGAAAAACCGCTTAAGGCCGAAATTCCGGTCATGAGCCTTTTGGATCAGGAAGGATACGCCGAGAAAATCGTGGCTGTCGCCGTAAACGGGGCTTTCGTCCCCCGCTCACAACACGCGAAGACCACCGTCAAGAACGGCGATCAAATCGAAATCGTCGCGCCGATGCAGGGGGGCTAGGACACAATATGGCCCAGCCGCTCAACATCGGCGAAACCATCCTTCAATCACGCCTCTTTCTGGGCACGGCGGGATACCCCTCGCCCGATATCCTGCGTCAAGCGATCGAAGCCGCGAAACCGGGCCTGATCACCGTCTCCCTGCGCCGGGAAAGCGCGGCAGGCAAAGGCCAGAAATTCTGGGACATTATCAAGGACCTCGGCGTACCCGTTCTGCCCAACACCGCCGGGTGTCATGGCGTAACCGAAGCCGTCACGACCGCCGAGATGGCGCGCGAAATCTTCGCAACCAACTGGATCAAACTGGAGGTCGTGGGCGATGATTACACGCTCCAGCCCGATCCCTACGGCCTTCTCGACGCGGCCGAACAACTGATATCCAAAGGCTTTCGCGTTTTTCCGTACATGACCGAGGATCTGATCCTCGCGCAACGCCTCGCAGCGCTCGGCTGCGATATCCTCATGCCGTGGGGCGCACCCATCGGCTCGGGCCGGGGATTGAACAACACCTACGAACTCAAACTCCTGCGGGACCGCTTCCCCGACAAGACGCTGGTAATCGACGCCGGGATAGGCGCGCCCTCCCACGCCGCGCAGGCGATGGAAATGGGCTACGACGCCGTGCTGCTCAACACCGCCGTGGCGAAAGCGGGCGACCCGGCGAAAATGGCGCAGGCCTTCGCCAAAGCCATCGACGCGGGCCGCACGGCCTATCTTTCGGGCATCATCGCGCCGCAGGAACGTGCCACGCCCTCCACCCCGCTCATCGACCGCCCTTTCTGGCATCAGGAAAACTAAAGCCGCAGACGGGTCAGATCGGCGCAAACCGGACTCATGTGGAAAACCTCACGCCCCCTCGTACGCCCGGAAAATTCTAATATTTTAAAAAGAAACGCAACGCGCTGATCGAAAAAATTCCGAAACGTATGCGCTCATATCACCCCCTGCCCGCACCCTCTTTATCCACAGATAGATCGGGGCAAATCAGCAAATGAAAACAAATTTTTATATACCGTCATACATTCAAAATCCGATAACCCTATCCGGCGATATTCGCAAATAGGGCGCGATATGAAAATACAGTGACTCGCAAAATCTTCGAGCGCGCCGCGCAGTCTTGAATCAAAAAGCCGATGCGCCGCTTATCCACAAACCTACCGATACACCTGAACCTAAGATGCGCCAACAACAAAGCGGGGGCCTCGCAAGGCCCCCACTCGAATGATTGTCCTGAGATCGGGAATTACGTACCGACCACGAACTTAGCCACGATCGCCACCAGCAGGATCGCCACGATATTGGCAATCTTGATGAGCGGATTGACCGCCGGGCCGGCCGTGTCCTTGTAGGGGTCGCCGACCGTGTCGCCCGTGACGGCGGCCTTGTGGGCTTCGGAGCCCTTGCCGCCATAATGGCCTTCCTCGATATATTTCTTGGCGTTATCCCATGCACCGCCACCGGAGGTCATGGAAATCGCCACGAACAGGCCGGTCACAATGGTACCCAGAAGCATCGCGCCCAGCGCCTGGAAGCCCGCCATCATGTCGCCGCTCAGCAGCGTCACGACCACGAACACCACAATCGGAGCCGCAACGGGCAGCAAGGAGGGAATGATCATTTCCTTGATCGCCGCGCGTGTCAGGAGGTCAACCGCCTTGCCATATTCGGGCTTGCCGGTGCCTTCCATGATACCGGGGATTTCCCTGAACTGGCGGCGAACCTCGACCACGACAGACGACGCGGCGCGGCCCACGGCCGTCATGCACATCGCGCTGAAGAGGTAAGGCAGCAATCCGCCAAGGAACAGGCCGATCACGATATAGGGGTCCTGCAACGGGAACGTGATATCCGCATACTGCGGCAGGTAGTGCTTGATCTCCTCGGTATAACCCGCGAACAGCACCAGCGCGGCCAGACCGGCGGAACCGATTGCATAGCCCTTGGTGACCGCTTTGGTCGTGTTCCCGACAGCATCCAGAGCATCCGTCGTCTCGCGCGTCTCGGAGGGCAGCTCCGCCATTTCCGCGATCCCGCCCGCATTGTCCGTCACCGGACCGTAAGCGTCGAGCGCCACGACCATCCCGGCCAGCGAAAGCATCGCGGTGGCCGCGATGGCGATCCCGTACAGACCCGCAATCGTGAAGGCGACCCAGATCCCGGCGCAGATGATCAGAACCGGAATAGCGGTCGCTTCCATCGAAATCGCAAGCCCCTGGATAACGTTCGTGCCGTGGCCCGTTTCCGAAGCCTTGGCGATCGTCCGAACCGGACGGAACGCGGTGGAGGTGTAGTACTCCGTGATCCACACGAGCAGCCCCGTAACGGCCAGACCGGCCAGAACGCACATGTAAAGGTCATTAATGCCAATCACCCGGCCGTTCGAGAGCGGCAGATCGGCGGGAATAGCCATACCGTACATACCCAACGCGATCAGGACAGCGGAGATAAGAGCGCTGGCGATAAAGCCTTTATAAAGCGCACCCATGATGTTCCGGCTCGGCCCCAGCCTGACGAAATACGTCCCGGCGACGGACCCGATAATGCTCAGACCGCCGATCAGAAGCGGCAAAATCATCATCGACTCGACAACGGAAGGCGCGAACGCGCTGAACGCAATCAGCATGGTTGCCACGACCGTAACGGCGTAGGTCTCGAACAGGTCAGCGGCCATCCCAGCGCAGTCGCCCACGTTGTCGCCCACATTGTCGGCGATAACGGCGGGGTTGCGCGGATCGTCCTCGGGAATTCCGGCCTCGACCTTGCCCACGAGGTCCGCGCCGACATCGGCGCCCTTCGTGAAGATCCCGCCGCCCAGACGTGCGAAGATGGAAATCAGGGAGGCCCCGAAGCCCAAAGCCACAAGCCCCTCAAGGATCTTGCGCAGGATATGCATGCGCTCCTCGCCAACGGCGGCATCGAGGCCGAACGCGGCTTGCAGGCCGAAATAATAAAACGCCACGCCCAGAAGCCCAAGACCGACCACCAGCATCCCGGTCACGGCCCCGGCCTTGAACGCGATGTCCAGAGCCTTCTCCATGCTCACGGTCGCGGCCTGCGTCGTACGGACGTTCGCGCGCACCGACATCATCATCCCGGCATAACCGGCGACCCCGGAGCATCCGGCGCCGATCACGAAGCCGAGGGCCACATGCCCGCCCAAAAGCGCGAACAGCAAGATGGCGACGACGATCCCGACGATCCCGATCGTGGTATACTGGCGGTTGAGATAAGCCGAAGCGCCCTCTTGAATAGCGCCCGAAATCTGTCGCATGCGATCATTTCCGGTATCGGCGGAAAGAATTTGTTTCGCAGCCACGACGCAATATAAAAGAGCTAAAATCCCGCACAGCGTGATGACGAGAGAGATGAGCGACATTACAACCTCACTTTTGATATTTTTAGGGTCAACGCACCCGGATTAATCCGGAAAACCGTAAAACCGTTTCTCACCCGGTTTATAAGACAGGACTGGTGGGTTTAACCCACTGAAACGCGTGGCAATTCGTTTGTCCCGGACCAGATTGTAAAAAATTACAACAAGCCTCTCCATTGGCCTTCAATGGCCAAAAGATCATGCGTTATACGTTGCCCGCAAGGCCTCGGCAAGACATTTTTTTGGCGGCCGGAACGCCGGCCGCCAAACAACGATACATCGCGATTTGAACTGCAAAGATATGGAATTAACGAATATACGCGAAAAGAAAACCGGGGCGAATTAATCGTCCCCGCCATCCTTCTCGGCAAGTTCCAAAACGTCATCCGCATTGTCGTTGGACGAACGTTTTCTAACCTTGGGAATGGTGCGCTCAAGTTCATCAGGAACGAACATCACACCACCGGACGCAGAAGCATAGGCTCTCATTAGACCCTCCCGACGTTGTCGTCATTGCATGGGCTTATGTGAGAGATATTTTACGGCGCGCCCCGCCCCTTCTCCAAACAAACGATGCGCTGCAAAGCACAAATAATGTGACGCACCGCAACGAAAATCCGGACAAAAAAGAACGGGGAGCGGCACTAAGCCGCCCCCCGTCCCAAATTCCGACGTAAAAGCCTAGCCGGTAACCTTAAGGTTAGCAGCAGCTTTTTTACCGCGATTTTCGCGAATCTCGTACTGGAGCTTTTGCCCCTCTTTGAGGGTCTGCAAACCGGCCGCTTCGACAGCCGAAATGTGAACAAAGACATCCGGGCCGCCATTATCGGGCACGATAAAGCCAAATCCCTTGTTCGGGTTAAACCATTTTACGACACCACTTTGTTCCATCTCGAGAACTCTCCAAAAATAAAAAATTAAAACAAGCTCTTTAGAAATGCTCGAGCTTTAGTAAAAGCACAGAAGTTCCAAAGATCAATGACAGGATTTAACGGTTTTTTTGCCCCTTCGCAACAAGAAATTCATCCCAAAAGGCAACCCAAGGGCGTTTAGCCTATGGATAATCCCTCGCAAGCGCCCCTGGTCGGCTTCATTTACCCCCGGAAAGCTGTTAGCGTGGCAGGAGTCACAGCCGCCCGCGTCCGGCGCGGCCCCTTATGTCCTGAGTGTAATAGCGGCCCCTGAAGCATGAACAAAAGCGCAGACGTTCTGGAGCGTTCCGCCATCCCCGCCGGAAAAGTCTTCCTCAAGGCGGGGGAGGAAAATTCGCGCGCCTACGTCATTCAGGCGGGCCTCATTATATCCTTTATGGAAATTAACGGACGCAAAATCGAAGTCGAACGCCACGGCCCCGGCACCATTATCGGCGAACTCTGCCTGATGGTGGACGCGCCGATCGTCCTCAGCTATGAGGCGCTCGAACCCACCACGGTCGTGACGATCACCCGGCAGGACTTCCAGAAGCGCCTGACCCGCGTGGATAAGACGGTGGTCAAGATCCTGACCCACACGGTCGAAAAACTCGCCGCGCACGAAAAGGTGGAGATCGAAAAGGCCATCAAACGGTCCGAGATCGACGACATGGCGCAGGCGCTCGCTCTTTCGATCCTCAAAAGCAGGAAACTGAGCGTGGATCAGCAGATTGAATACGAACGTATGATCCTCCCGCCCATCAACGACATGATCAAGGCGATCAAGAAATTTAAGGAGGAAACGAGCGCTTAGGTCGCCCCGCCCGCCGGAGGCTCGCCCTCGCCCTTATGCGGGCAACAGCTCTTGCCTTCCCCGGAGGAACAGCCCATCACGCGGCCCATGAGCGAGAGCAGCACCGCCCCGATCATCAGCACGGCGAAGCTCACCCCGACCTTCACGAAGGTTTGCCCCGAGACGCTCTCGGGAAACCAGACATAGGCCAGCGCCACGATCATCAGCGAGACCACCAGAAAACCGCTGAGAACGACGATATAAGACGGCACACTTTTCATGTTAATCCCCCTCAAAAAACGGGCCGTTGAACCAGAAACCCGTGTAAAAAGTGTACTCCTAAGGGTTAAAATAAACAAGCACAGGACAACTTAAACCGGACCGGACAGAGCCTCATGCGCAAAAGCTATGAACACCATGCACAGCTCTCAGCCTACTATTTTGAGGACAGCTTTGTGCTGGCGATCACGGAAAGTCAAGGCAGGTTTGAGTTTGAGATTGAGGCCGTCCTGACGCCGGAGCACAAGGACTATAAAAATCCCAAACCGTCGGAACAGCATTGCTATAAAAACATAAAACTGATTTTTGACGAGATTGAACGATTTACGTGGGAACAAACCTCATTTAAGGGATATAGGGACGCGAGCGGAGAGGTTGACTATGGAAGTATTGACGTTTTTACATTCGATGGAGACTCCTACGAACTTGAAGGCGACTGGGGCAAACTAAAAATAACGGCCCGAAAGCTATGGGCTGAAGAAAAAGAACAAAACTAGAACATTTTGCCTTTTCATGCTATAAACGGGGAATGACGATTCCCGCCCCCAAGCACGCCGCCGATCCCCTGAAAGCCCGGGGCGCCGCCGCCAACCCCGTCGGCCGTTTTGAAAAATTGGACCTGAGCGCCGAAGGAGCAAGCAGCGCCGACTGGCCGGGCGACCCGGAAGAGGATTCGCCCCGCCCGCTTAAAACCGAATTCTTTCGCGACCACAGCAAAACCGTGCTGGTCTATAACGACAGCCCCGACATCGGCCCCGGCGTGATGCTCAACCCCTATCGCGGCTGCGAGCACGGCTGCATCTATTGCTTCGCCCGCCCCAACCACGAATATCTCGGGCTCTCCGCCGGGCTGGATTTCGAAAGCAAGATTTTCGTCAAAACCGAGGCCCCCGCCCTGCTCCGCCGTGAACTCAACGCGAAGAAATGGACCCCGCAGACGATCGCCCTGAGCGGCGTGACCGATTGCTATCAACCGATCGAACGAAAGCTCAAACTCACCCGCAAGTGTCTGGAGGTGCTGGCCGAATTCCGCAACCCCGTGGGCCTGATTACCAAAAACCACCTCATCACCCGCGATCTGGATATTTTACAGGATATGGCGCGCTGGAACGGGGTAAGGGCCTATATCTCCCTGACTACCCTCCAACCGGACTTAGTCCACTTGATGGAGCCGCGCACCTCCGGCCCCGCCGCCCGCCTCCGCGCCATCGAAACGCTCGCCAGGGCCGGAATCCCGGTGGGCGTGATGACCGCCCCCGTCATCCCCGGCCTGACCGACCATGAACTGCCCGCCCTGCTGAAGGCCGCGAGCGAGGCCGGCGCACAAAGCGCGGGCTATATCGTCGTGCGTCTGGCGCATGGTCTGCGGGAGTTATTTCAGGACTGGCTGGAGCAAAACCTTCCGCTCAAAAAAGACCGTGTTCTTGGCCGCATCCGCGACCTGCGCGGCGGAAAATTAAACGATACGCGCTGGGGCGTTCGCAAAACCGGCGAAGGCCCCTACGCCGACCTGATCGCCCAAACCTTTAAACAGAATGCAAAAAAATACGGCCTCGATAAACCGGCCACGCCCCTCTCAACCGCGCACTTCCGCCGCATCCCCGAAGACGGCCAGCTGAGCTTCTTTTAGACGCACGGCCAGACTTTTTGGCGCTTGAACGCGGCCTATGGTAACATTTCCCTTATGCAGGCAGAGTTCGGTAAAAATTCGCACATAACCATAAGGCAAATCGGCGAACACGATTGGGCGGATTACCGCGATTTTTATAAAAGCCTCAGCGATCCGCATCATTTCAGCGGCCTTCTGGCCGGAAAGGACTGGGAGGATCCCGCAACATGGCAGGAATTGCTGAAAGCAACAGCCGCACAGGATGGATTCGTGATGTTCGGCATGTATGACCGGGACAAAATGATCGGGCAGACCTCGATCCAGATGGTAAACTCCAACGGGAAAACAGCCGCCCTCCTCGCCGGATCGGAAATCGCCGACGATTATCGCGGGCAAAGACTGGTTGATAAGCTCTATCAGGCGCGCCGGGAATATCTGAATAACGCAGGCTTCCCCGGCGAAATCCTCACAACCATCCGCCCCGAAAACACAAGGTCGCGAACAGCCGCCGCCCGCAACGGCTTTATCGACACAGGCCGAACGGATGATCACGGCTACTGCATCTATACTCCGGAGACGCCGGGCTAAAAACAAAAAACCCCGCATCAAGGATGCAGGGCCGCTCAATCTATGTAACTTCGCAAACAGGTTTGAAACGGGAATGAGTTCGGAAGACCCGGCAGCGATCTACTCTCCCACGCCTTAAGACGCAGTACCATCGACGCTAAGAGGTTTCACGGTCCTGTTCGGAATGGGAAGGGGTGTTGCACTCTCGCTATAACCACCGGGTCATCCGAACTCATCGTGCTCCAAGTATATTCAGAAAATTGTCTTTCAAATCGCCTGTCAAAAGCAACGGATTGACCGCTGCGCGTGACCCGTAAAGGACAACCCCGGAGGATTATACCTTTGCGGATAAGAATTCAAGCCGATCGAGCAATTAGTACTGGTTAGCTTCACGTGTTGCCACGCTTCCACACCCAGCCTATCAACGTCGTAGTCTACAACGGCTCTGATAGGGAGTCCTAGTATTGAGGTTAGTTTCCCGCTTAGATGCTTTCAGCGGTTATCTAGTCCGTACATAGCTACCCAGCGCTGCTCCTGGCGGAACAACTGGTACACCAGAGGTACGTCCACCCCGGTCCTCTCGTACTAAGGGCAGATCCTCTCAAGACTCCAACTCCCGCGGAAGATAGGGACCGAACTGTCTCACGACGTTCTGAACCCAGCTCACGTACCTCTTTAAATGGCGAACAGCCATACCCTTGGGACCTGCTACAGCCCCAGGATGAGATGAGCCGACATCGAGGTGCCAAACAGCGCCGTCGCTGTGGACGCTTGGGCGCTATCAGCCTGTTATCCCTAGAGTACCTTTTATCCGTTGAGCGATGGCCCTTCCATGCGGAAACCACCGGATCACTATGACCGTCTTTCGACACTGTTCGACGTGTCAGTCTCACAGTAAGGCGAGCTTATGCCATTGCACTCGATGGACGATTTCCGACCGTCCTGAGCTCACCATCGCGCGCCTCCGTTACTCTTTAGGAGGCGACCGCCCCAGTCAAACTACCCACCACGCAGGGTCCCGGATCCGGATAACGGACCTCGGTTAGACAACACAAGAGCAAAGGGTGGTATTTCACTAAAGGCTCCACCGAAACTGGCGTCCCGGCTTCAAAGCCTCCCACCTATGCTACACGTTACAATCATGTTGCCACTGCGAAGCTATAGTAAAGGTTCATAGGGTCTTTCCGTCTAACCGCGGGTACGAGGCATCTTCACCTCGAATTCAATTTCACTGAGTCTGCCCTGGAGACAGTGGGGAAGTCGTTACGCCATTCGTGCAGGTCGGAACTTACCCGACAAGGAATTTCGCTACCTTAGGACCGTTATAGTTACGGCCGCCGTTTACCGGGGCTTCAATTCAGAGCTTGCACTCCTCCTCTTAACCTTCCGGCACCGGGCAGGCGTCAGACCCTATACGTCCACTCGCGTGTTCGCAGAGCCCTGTGTTTTTGATAAACAGTCGCTACCCCCTAGTCTGTGCCCCCCGTCAAAAGTTGCCTTCTGACAGGGCTTGCTTATCCCGAAGTTACGCAAGTAATTTGCCGAGTTCCTTCAGGACAGTTCTCTCAAGCGCCTTGGTATACTCTACCATCCCACCTGTGTCGGTTTAGGGTACGGTCTATGTGGAGGCTATTTCCTGGATGTCCTTCATCGCCCTCCCAATCCAATAAGGAAGAACAATTTACGGACACCGTCACACATCCACTGGCCCACGAATATTAACGTGGTTCCCATCGACTACGGCTTTCGCCCTCGCCTTAGGGGCCGGCTTACCCTGCTCAGATTAACTTAAAGCAGGAACCCTTGGGATTTCGGCGAGAGTGTTTCTCACACTCTTTATCGTTACTCATGTCAGCATTCTCTCTTCTGATACCTCCAGATAACCTCGCGGTTACCCTTCGCAGGCTTACAGAATGCTCCGCTACCGCGCAACAAAGTTGCGCCCAAAGCTTCGGTAGACGACTTAAGACCCGTTACATCTTCGCCGCCAGACGTCTTATTTAGACCAGTGAGCTATTACGCTTTCTTTAAAAGATGGCTGCTTCTAAGCCAACTTCCTGGTTGTTATGGACATCCGACTTGCTTTTCCACTTAGTCGTCATTTGGGGACCTTAGCTGTTGGTCTGGGCTGTTTCCCTTTTGACCACGGACCTTATCACCCGTAGTCTGTCTGCTATGATTGCACTCTTCGGTATTCGGAGTTTGGTAAGGTTTGGTAAGGCTCGCGCCCCCCTAGCCCTTCCAGTGCTCTACCCCCGAAGGTGATAACATAACGCTCTACCTAAATAGATTTCGCGGAGAACCAGCTATTACCCGGTTTGATTGGCCTTTCACCCCTAGACACAGATCATCCCACGACTTTGCAACGTCGATGGGTTCGGTCCTCCAGTTGGTGTTACCCAACCTTCAACCTGTCCATATCTAGATCACCGGGTTTCGGGTCTAATCCGTCATACTGAGCGCCCGTTTAAGACTCGCTTTCGCTACGCCTACGCCTATCGGCTTAAGCTTGCATGACAGACTAACTCGCTGACCCATTATACAAAAGGTACGCCGTCAGAGCTTAATGCTCCTCCGACTGCTTGTAGGCATCCGGTTTCAGGTCTATTTCACTCCCCTTATCGGGGTTCTTTTCACCTTTCCCTCACGGTACTTGTTCACTATCGGTCGATTAGGAGTACTTAGCCTTGGAGGATGGTCCCCCCATGTTCAGACAGAATTTCACGTGTTCCGTCCTACTCAAGGACTGTTTTGCTTTTTACCGATACAGGACTATCACCTACTATGGTGTGACTTTCCAGACACTTCTCGTTATTACAAAACAGCCACTGGGCTGGTCCGCGTTCGCTCGCCACTACTAACGGAGTCTCGGTTGATTTCCTTTCCTCTGGGTACTGAGATGTTTCACTTCCCCAGGTTTGCTTCAAGACGCTATGTATTCACGTCAAGATACTCTATAAAGAGTGGGTTTCCCCATTCGGATATCTGCGGGTCAACGGGTATTGGCACCTCGCCGCAGCTTTTCGCAGCCTGTCACGTCCTTCTTCGCCTCTAATCGCCAAGGCATTCACCAGATGCCCTTCAAAACGCTTGAATTCAAATCACGCGCAGGGATAAATCCGCTGCTCATGCTTTGACAGTTTGGCTCTCACCCCAGACCCTATGAGGTCCGAAGTAATTACCAGCATATTTGTTAGACATTGTTTGAGCCGGACCCGGCTAGGAGCCCGGCTACACTTGGAGTTTTCAATTCAGATACGATACGCACCGCAGCGGCAAGAGCCACTGTGAAGCGAATCAACATCTGAGTTGATGTCATTTCAAACCTATTTACGATGTACAAGAACCTGGATAAACCAGAAAGGAAACGTCTTAAACGCCTCATTTTTGACCTAACCAAACCCGGGAAAGAAGACCGCAGTAAAATTCCTTGAACAGAAGAGTTGGTGGACCCTAGCGGGATCGAACCGCTGACCTCCTGAATGCAAATCAGGCGCTCTCCCAGCTGAGCTAAGGGCCCGCTAAAGCCTCTCTAAAATCAGCCAGAAAAACACCTGCTCGCAAAAACAGTCTTAGTTGAGGTTAACCTGAACCGACTGAGCAATCTGCTTGGCCATCTGGCGCGCCTGCTGCAAAAGCTGGTCCGACAGAGACTTGGCCTGAGCCACAAGCTGCTGGATTTGCGCTACCTGAGCCGCCGTGGGATTACCGTTAGACAACGCCTTCGCCTGGTTCAAGATATTCGTAATCTGTCCCAGCTGACCGGCAAACATATTGGTAAAATTACCAAGATTACCAAGACCGATGCCACCCTGATACATGTTGTTCATGATCGAGCAACCGGAATTAATGTTTGTTTGAGTCGCTCTCGCGGAGTTCCTGATCTTGTTGCGGGTTTGACGACATTGCTGCCGACCGCTGCAGGGAATAGGCGTAGACGTGATCGACGTAACAACCGTCGAAAAACTGCCCGTGGAAACCGGCCCGCAAGCCGCTGCGTGTGCAGTGCCCACAAAAGCGAAACCACCAAGAACAATAGCCGCGGATAAAAGAAGTCTTTTCATTGGCACACCTCTAATACGGCTCCTGAGAGCCAGCCCCTTCCTTAAAAACGTACAAAGATACGATAATTATAAGGCAGATTTACCGTCTCGTAAAGCTTTATTAAAACTTTAGGAAATGGTGGGCCCGGGAAGACTTGAACTTCCGACCCCACGCTTATCAAGCGTGTGCTCTAACCAACTGAGCTACGAGCCCTTTTTTAGGTGCGTACCATCACGGGTACCGCAGCCCCAGATGATTAATTTGGCTGATCCTATTCAAGGAAAAAAGAGATATGCGGGCAACAGCATTTGCGCTTTCGTTAGAAAGGCACCAGATAACATCCTTAGAAAGGAGGTGATCCAGCCGCAGGTTCCCCTACGGCTACCTTGTT
>JAHDXS010000005.1 GCA_023384135.1 Alphaproteobacteria bacterium
GTTCCAATGTTACAGTGCGGCTTGTTCCGCTCAAATTTCTCCTTAGCCATCGCTTCTTTCCTTCCTAATTGTATCTTAAGTTATGTTCTAAAAACCTATCAGCTCTTGCCGCCCAGACTTGCCCGCACTTCTTCCGCGATATTCGACGGAACGGGTTCGTAGTGGTCGAACAGCATCGTGTACTGCGCACGGCCCTGAGACTTAGAGCGCAAGTCGTTGATGTAGCCGAACATGCTCGCCAGCGGGACCATCGCGGTGATGACCTTCGCGTTACCGCGATCTTCCATCCCGTTGATTTGTCCGCGGCGCGAGTTCAGGTCGCCGATGATGTCGCCCATATATTCCTCGGGCGTTACAACCTCGACCTTCATCATCGGTTCGAGCAACTGGGGACCGGCCTTCGCCATCCCTTCCTTGAACGCCGCTTTCGCCGCGATTTCGAAGGCCATGACGGAGGAGTCCACATCGTGGTACGAACCGTCTACGAGGTAGATCGCAAAGTCCACGACCGGGAAGCCGACGATCACACCGGTTTCCTTGGCGATTCCCAGACCTTTTTCAACGCCGGGGATGTATTCGCGGGGAACCGCGCCGCCGACGATCTTGCTTTCGAAGATGAAGCCGGATCCGCGTTCGCCGGGTTCAAAGACCAGATCGATTTTCGCGAACTGACCGGCACCGCCCGTCTGTTTCTTGTGGGTGTAGGTGATTTCCGCTTTTCTGGTGATGGTTTCGCGGTAGGCGACCTGCGGCTTGCCGATATTCGCCTCAACCTTGAATTCGCGGCGCATACGGTCCACGAGAATGTCGAGGTGAAGTTCGCCCATGCCCTTCATGATCGTCTGACCGGATTCGTGATCGACGGAGACGCGGAAGGACGGGTCTTCGGCTGCCAGACGCTGGAGCGCCATGCCCATCTTTTCCTGGTCGCCTTTGGTTTTGGGTTCGACCGCGATCTCAATGACCGGCTCGGGGAATTCCATACGCTCAAGGACAACCTGCTTGTTGGCGTCGCAGAGCGTGTCGCCGGTGGTGGTTTCCTTCAGGCCCACGAACGCGACGATATCGCCGGCGTGCGCGATGTTGATTTCTTCGCGGTTGTTGGAGTGCATCAGAAGCATACGGCCGATGCGCTCGCGCTTGCCCTTGACGGAGTTCTGAACGTAGGAACCGGACTCGATTTTGCCGGAGTAGATCCGCGCAAAGGTCAGGGAGCCAACGTAGGGGTCGTTCATGATCTTGAAGGCCAGAGCGGAGAAGGGCTCGGCGTCGTCGGGCTTGCGGATCTCGTCCTCGTCGGAGTCGACCTTCTTGCCCTTCATTTCGCCCACATCCAGAGGACCGGGCAGGTAGTCAACGACCGCATCCAGAAGGGGTTGAACGCCCTTGTTCTTGAACGCGGAACCGCACATCATGGGGATGATCTTGAAGGCAATCGTGCCCTTGCGGATACATTTCTTGAGGGTCGCGATGTCGGGCTCTTTGCCGTTCAGGTAATCTTCCATAGCGGCATCGTCCATTTCGACGGCCTGCTCGATCAGCTTTTCGCGGTATTCCTTCGCCTTATCTTTCAGGTCGGCGGGAATTTCAACGATGTCGAAGGACGCACCGAGGGTTTCGGCATTCCAGATGACCGCGTTCATGTTGATCAGATCAACGATTCCGACGAAGTCGCTTTCCAGACCGATGGGAAGCGTCAGAACGAGCGGGTTGATGCCGAGGCGTTTTTTAACGCTGGCGACGCAGTCGTAAAAATCGGCGCCGATCTTGTCCATTTTATTGGCGAAGATGATGCGCGGGACGCGGTATTTGTCGGCCTGACGCCAGACAGTCTCGGTTTGGGGCTCGACGCCCTGATTACCGTCCAGAAGGCAGACAGCGCCGTCGAGCACGCGCAGGGAACGCTCGACCTCGATCGTGAAGTCCACGTGCCCCGGGGTGTCGATAATATTGAGGCGGAACATTTCGCCGGGATGGGTGCCATTCTCAGGCCCCTGCCAGAAGGTGGTCGTCGCAGCGGATGTAATCGTGATGCCACGCTCCTGCTCCTGCTCCATCCAGTCCATCGTCGCGGCGCCGTCATGGACTTCGCCGATCTTGTGGGATTTACCGGTGTAATAGAGAACGCGCTCCGTGGTCGTGGTCTTGCCCGCATCGATGTGCGCCATGATGCCGAAGTTGCGGTAGCGGTCCAATGGATATTCGCGTGTCATGTTCTCTACTCTTACCGTTCCGTTTGTCTGTTTGATCCTGTTGCCGATTACCAGCGGTAGTGGGCGAACGCCTTGTTCGCATCGGCCATTTTGTGGGTGTCTTCGCGCTTTTTAATCGCCGAGCCACGCTCATTGGCCGCCTCGAACAGTTCAGCTGCCAGACGGTCCTTCATGGTTTTTTCGCCGCGGCGACGGGCCGCGTCGATGATCCAGCGAATTGCCAGAGCCTGCGCGCGTTCGCTGCGCACTTCAACGGGAACCTGATAGGTCGCACCACCAACACGGCGGGAGCGAACCTCAATGCGCGGACGCACGTTTTTCAGCGCGTCATGGAAAAGACGCAGACCACGGCTTTTGACCGCGATCGCATCGTCGAGATCGGACGCAGCAGGAGCGTCTGACTTTTTGTTTTCATTGGCAGATTTTTTCTCCAACGCTTCGATGGCGCCATAGACGATCGATTCAGCTGTGGCCTTCTTGCCTTGCTCCATTACGCAGTTAATGAATTTGGACAGAATCAGATCTCCGAAGCGGGGATCGGGGAGAATTTCTCTTTTATCTGCTTTACGACGACGTGACATTTCAGTTTTCCTCTAAATCAAGCTTATTTCGGACGTTTGGAGCCGTAGCGGGAACGGGACTGCTTGCGGTCCTTGACGCCCTGCGTATCCAGCGTACCGCGGATGATCGTGTAACGAACCCCTGGCAAATCCTTTACCCGACCGCCGCGCACGAGAACAACGGAGTGTTCCTGAAGGTTGTGGCCTTCGCCGGGGATGTAACAAATGACTTCCAGACCAGTGGTCAGGCGAACCTTGGCAACCTTCCGCAGAGCGGAGTTCGGTTTTTTCGGGGTCGTGGTGTAGACGCGCGTGCAAACGCCGCGACGTTGCGGGTTGCTTTTCAGCGCCCGGTTTTTCTTCCGCTTTACAGTCTTTTCCCGCGGCTTGCGGATCAGTTGCTGAATGGTTGGCATCGTTTCGCCCTATGTTATTAACCAAAACCAAAGCCCTGCTTTCGCAGAGCACCTTAAATTCGTGGATGGCGGCATGTAGCGCGGATTTTTACGGTTTGTCAAGTGACAACCGCAGTTTTCCGCAGAGCATCCGGCCCGTCCGTTCCGCGCTCGTGGAGAACCGGACGTTTTTTGGCGGATGTTGCGCTTCACCTACTTTTCTGCCCTTTTTACGGGGCTTACTTTCGATGAAGCCTACAGCTGCGTTTAAGCCTGGATCCCTGCCGATTTTCTTCGGCGGAGAGCGGCTTACAGCCAGCCAATCCCTATCAGTGGCGCGGAATATAGCGGCGGGCCCCTTGAGTGTCAAGAAAAGAATCTTATCAAAGAGTTAAAGAAAAAACCGTTTACCGCGCGGCCCTTCCGCCTTACTCTTGTGCGGGTATAAACGCTTCAAAATGTTCAGGTTTCCTGTGGCTGTCGGAGATATCAGAAAGTCAAGCTTGGCCGATTACGCGGGTCTTGTCGTGGTCGGGCTTTTGTGCTTCTGGGCGGTGTTTTTCGACGGGTATCCGATCGGCGATGATTACAAGAACCAGATCATCGCGTTCGAAGCCTTCCGCGAGCAGATCGAGCAGGGGGTCCTCTACCCACGCTGGCTGCAGGAGATTAATCACGGTTTCGGCGGGGCCAACCTGTTTTTTTATGCCCCGCTTATCTACTACGTTGAATACGTTATTGATGTTTTGCTGCCTTTTGATGCGCCAACCACTACAATTCTCAGCTTAAACGCGCTGTTTTTTCTGCTTTTTTCAGGTTTTTCCTGCCATATCTGGCTTTCGGGGTTTTGTTCTCGCTGGGGCGCGTTTGCGGGGGCCGCCCTTTACATGGCCGCACCCTACCATCTGTTCATTGACGTATACGAACGCAATAACGGGGCGGAGTTTGCCGTTTATGCTTGGACTCCGCTGCTATTCATGCTTTTGCAAGCGGACGGGCGCCGCCGCGAGGCCCGTATCGCCAAGTTCGGGGCGGTTTATGCGCTGTTCGTCGTGACACACCTTCCGAGCGCGGTCGTTGTCACTCCGTTTGCCGGGGCATGGGCGCTTTTGTATGCCTTCATGAAGCATGAGGGGCCGCGTCCTGAGCTTGTTCGGGTGTTGGGGGCCGAGGGCCTTCATTTTGCTGCCTCTTTGGGGCTGGGTGTATTGATCGCCGGCCTGTACCTTTTTCCGGCTCTTACCTTACTTGATCTGGTGCGTTCCCATGTGATGTGGAGCGGGCCCTTTTACGATTATAAGAACTGGTTTATCTGGGGCGGAGACAGATGCCCGGAGGTCTTTGGCGGCTTTTGCATGCAGATGTCCCTTGTGGCGACCGGTACTGTTTTTGTTCCGGTTCTGGGGTGTTTGGCCGTTTCCGGGCATATGAGCCGCCATGCGAAAGCTGTTATGGGGGCGCTCGCCGTTTTGATTGTCGCGTGCTTTTTCCTTATGACCCCGTTCTCGCTGTTTGTCTGGGAGTTCGTCTCGCCTTTGCAGAAGGTTCAGTTTCCATTCCGTCTCATGATTGTCGCCGATCTGCTTTTTGCCGGACTTATCGGACTTTTGTTCACGCCAAGCGCGGAGGCCACCCATCGGTTTAAAATCCATGGTGCGCGGATCTGCGTTTTTGTGGTGTTTGCCTTGCTGAGCTTTCAGACGGCGCGCTTTGTGCAGAACTCGCCCCATCCCGATCAGGAATTTTTTGATTTCCGCATAAAGCATAGAATTTTAACCGGGGAGTTTTTCCCGAATAACCCAGAAATGACGATCAACATCCTTGATTTTGTCGATAAGACGCCGGCGCTTCCTTTATATCGCACCGAACCGGAAACGATCAGGGCGAGCCTTGTCGAGCGTACGCCCAGGCAGTTTACTTTTGCTGTCGAGGCCGAGATTCCTGGGGTGCTTTACGTCCGGCAGTTCTATTTTCCAGGCTGGGCGGCCGAGATCATCCGGGACGGGAAGGAGCCGCGAATTCCCGAGGTGCGGGCCGCCGAGCCTTACGGGCAGGTTTTGATCCCCTTGCCTGAGGGGCGGTATCAGCTTCGGCTTTCCATGTCGAGACTGCCTCAAGAGTGGATTGGCGGCATCATGAGCGTATGCGGGCTTGTTCTTCTCGTGCTTTTGCTGTTCGCAGCAAGGTCCAAACGCACGCGTTCTCGTTGAGGCGCTCTTTTTTGAAATATAAAAGGCCCCGGCGATGCGGGGCCTTTAAATTTTGTGTCTTAAGCGCGGAGGGGTTAGCCCGCAGCCGCCTCGCGGATGGTCTCGCCGCCGCCCTGCTCTTCTTCGCCGGAAGATTGTCCGGCTTCGATGCTTTCGTGGCGGGGCATGTTGGCCAGGACTTCCTCGTCCCGTTCGGCGGCCAGACGTTTCATCTGGTTGACGAACGCGCCGGTTCCCGCCGGGATAAGGCGACCGACGATGACGTTTTCCTTCAGGCCGCTGAGGCGGTCCACCTTGCCGTTGACGGCGGCTTCGGTGAGAACGCGGGTCGTTTCCTGGAAGGACGCCGCAGAGATGAAGGAGCGGGTCTGCAGAGACGCCTTGGTGATCCCCTGCAGTACAGGCTTGCCTTCGGGCGCGATCTTGCCTTCCTCAATGTAGCGTTGACGCGCGATGTCGTATTCCTCGCGGTCTACGTGTTCGCCGAGCAGGTATGTGGAGTCGCCCATTGAGGTGACTTCGACTTTCTGCATCATCTGGCGGACAATGACCTCGATGTGCTTATCGTTGATGCGCACGCCCTGCAGACGGTAGACTTCCTGCACCTCGTTTGTGAGGTATTCGGCCAGCGCCTCAACCCCCAGAACGTTGAGGATGTCGTGCGGCACGAGGGAGCCATCCAGAAGACGGTCGCCGCGGCGAACGAAGTCCCCTTCCTGTACGGCCAAGTGGCGGCCTTTGGGGATGAGATATTCGCGGGCTTCTTCTTCGAGGCTGACCGGGCGGACGACGATGCGGCGCTTGGATTTGTAATCCTTGCCGAATTCCACATAACCGTCCAGTTCCGCGATGACCGCGAAGTCCTTCGGATGGCGGGCTTCGAACAGCTCGGCCACGCGCGGCAGACCTCCAGTGATGTCACGGGTTTTTGACGTTTCGCGCGGGATACGAGCGACGATATCTCCGGCCTTGACTTCCTGACCGCTTTCAACGGAGAGGAGCGTATCCACGGAGAGTTCGTAGTTCGCGGGCAGGCCATTGGCCAGCTTGATGATGTTGCCCTTTTTGTCGAGCAACGCGATACGCGGTTTCAGGTCACTGCCTTTGGGCTGCGAACGCCAGTCGATGATCCGGCGGGCGGAAATACCCGTCGCTTCGTCCACCTGATCGACAATGGATATACCCTCCACGAGATCGAAGTAGTGAGCGACCCCGTCCTTCTCGGTGATGACCGGAAGGGTGTACGGGTCCCACTCAGCCATCTTCTCGCCGGCCTTGACCTTTGCGCCGTCTTCGACAAGCAGTCGCGAACCGTAGGGAATCCGGTAGGTTGCCTTGTCGGCGCCCTTTTTGTCCTTAAGTACAAGTTCCGTGTTACGCCCCATGACAATGGTGACGCCCGAAGAGTTTTGCACGAGGTTCTTGTTACGGATTTCGATCTTACCGTCGATGTTCGCGTCCACGTGGGAACGCTCTGCGCCTTTTTGCGCCGCGCCACCGATGTGGAAGGTCCGCATTGTGAGCTGGGTTCCCGGCTCGCCGATGGACTGCGCAGCCATAACGCCGACAGCCTCGCCGATGTTGACCGATGTTCCGCGCGCGAGATCGCGCCCGTAACATTTCGAGCAGATGCCGTTATTGTCGCCTTCGCAGACCAGAACGGAGCGGACTTTTACTTCGTCAACGCCGGCGGTCTCGATTTTTTCAGCCGTCACCTCGTCGATGATCTCGCCTGCCGGGGCGATCAACTCGCCATTGAGCGGGTTCTTGATCTGGACGGAGGGAACGCGGCCCAGAATACGCTCGGAGAGGGAGACGACCACGTCGGGACCGTTCATAACCGCACGCATCATGATGCCGTTTTCAGTTCCGCAATCGTGCTGCGTGATGATCGCGTCCTGCGCGACATCCACAAGACGGCGGGTCAGGTAACCGGAGTTCGCGGTCTTCAACGCCGTATCGGCCAGACCCTTACGGGCGCCGTGGGTGGAGTTGAAGTATTCGAGAACGGACAGGCCCTCCTTGAAGTTGGAGATGATCGGCGTTTCGATGATCTCGCCCGAGGGCTTGGCCATCAGACCGCGCATACCCGCCAGCTGGCGGATCTGGGCGGCGGAACCCCGCGCGCCGGAGTGCGCCATCATGTAAACGGCGTTCAGTTTTCCAGTTTCGATGTTGGAGATGCCCTTCATCATGGCGTCGGCCACTTCGTCGGTGCAACGCGACCAGATATCGACGACCTTGTTGTACTTCTCACCCTTTGTAATCAGACCGTCCATGTATTGCTGTTCGAATTCGCTGACTTTTTCGTAGGCGGCATCGACCAGCTTTTGCTTGGCCTCGGGAATAACCAGATCGTCCTTACCGAAGGAAATTCCGGCGATACACGCATAACGGAATCCGAGTTTCATCAAGCGGTCGCAGAAAATGACCGTTTCCTTCTGACCGCAGTAGCGGTAGACGACGTCGATCAGACCCATGATTTCCTTTTTGGTCAGAACCTGATTGATCAGGGAGAACGGAACCTGCGGGTGGCGCGGGAGCAGTTCGGAGATCAGGATCCGGCCCGGGGTAGATTCCACCAGAACGGTCTCGGGCACACCATTTTCATCAACGCCGCGGTAACGGCACTTGATCTTGGCGTGCAGGCTGACCGCTCCTTCCTGAAGCGCGTGGGCGATTTCGCCGGCGCCGCGGAAAATCATGCCCTCGCCCGTTTCGCCGTCGCGGGCGATGGCAAGGTAGTAAAGACCCAGAACAATATCCTGCGTCGGCACGATGATCGGCTTGCCGTTCGCGGGCGAAAGGATATTGTTGGTGGACATGATCAGGCAGCGGGCTTCGAGCTGCGCCTCAATAGAGAGCGGCACGTGAACGGCCATCTGGTCGCCGTCGAAGTCGGCATTAAAGGCCGTACAAACGAGCGGATGCAGCTGGATCGCCTTACCCTCGATCAGGACCGGCTCGAACGCCTGGATGCCCAGACGGTGCAGGGTCGGCGCGCGGTTCAGGAGAACGGGGTGTTCGCGGATAACCTCCTCAAGGATGTCCCAGACTTCGGGGCGCTCCTTTTCGACCATGCGCTTGGCGGCCTTGACCGTCGAGGCCATGCCATAGATTTCCAGCTTATGCAGGATGAAGGGCTTGAACAGTTCCAGCGCCATTTTCTTGGGCAGGCCGCACTGATGCAGCTTGAGTTCGGGACCGACCACGATCACGGAACGGCCGGAATAGTCTACGCGCTTACCGAGCAGGTTTTGACGGAAGCGGCCCTGTTTCCCCTTGAGCATGTCAGAGAGGGATTTGAGGGGACGCTTGTTCGCGCCGGTGATGACGCGGCCACGGCGGCCGTTATCGAACAGGGCGTCTACGGCTTCCTGCAGCATGCGCTTTTCGTTCCGCACGATGATGTCGGGCGCTCGGAGTTCGATGAGGCGGCGCAGACGGTTGTTCCGGTTGATCACGCGGCGGTAGAGGTCGTTCAGATCGGAGGTCGCGAAGCGGCCGCCATCGAGCGGAACGAGCGGACGGAGTTCGGGCGGGAGAACCGGAACCGTGTCCAAGATCATCCATTCGGGGCGCGTGCCGGAGGCGATGAACGCCTCGACCAGCTTCAGGCGTTTGACCAGTTTCTTGCGCTTGGCTTCGGAGCTGGTTTCGCGGAGGTCTTCCTCGACTTTCAAGCGCTCCTGCTCCAGATCGATCTCGGAGAGGATTTCCTTGAGCGCCTCGGCACCGATACCGGCGCGGAAAGATTCCTCGCCGTATTCATCCTGTGCGTTATAATAATCATCTTCGGAGAGAAGCTGCATCGGCTTGAGCGGGGTCATACCCGGCTCGATTACAATGAAGTTTTCGAAGTAAAGCACCCGCTCAAGTTCCTTGAGCGTCATGTCGATGATGAGGCCAATCCGGCTGGGCAGAGATTTCAGGAACCAGATGTGCGCAACGGGAGAGGCCAGAGAGATGTGGCCCATGCGTTCGCGGCGGACGCGGGTGAGCGTGACTTCGACGCCGCACTTTTCGCAGATGATCCCCTTGTACTTCATGCGCTTGTACTTGCCGCAGAGACATTCGTAGTCCTTCACGGGGCCGAAGATGCGCGCGCAGAAGAGACCGTCCTTCTCGGGTTTGAAGGTCCGGTAGTTGATGGTTTCGGGCTTTTTCACCTCACCGAACGACCAGCTGTTGATCTGCTGCGGGGAGGCAATCGAGATCCGGATGTTGTCAAAGCTCTGCGGTCCGGTCGGCTGACCAAACAGGTTCATCAGTTCATTCATCGTCTTCGCCCTTTTCTCTTCTCTTTGTTTTCGACAGCCGGCTTAGTCAACCAGGCTGAAATTCACAGTCGTAATTACGCGGACCTTCTTTTCGATGGAGACCTGCTCGGCCTCCGTGTCGCTTCCGTAGGCCGACAAAATATTAAACCAGCCCTGGTCGGCGGACATGATCTTGCCGACCTTGCTGTTGGAGTCCTGCGCGAACCTCTGGGCCGCCTCGCGGGCGTTCTGGGTCGCCTGCGTAATCATGTCCGGCTTGATGTCGTTCAGTTTCGTGTACATGTAGACCGGATCGGAGTTGGTCAGCAGAACGTCCTGCGCGATCAGGGCGAAGGTGTTCTGCGCGGCCTTCTCGATGTCGCGGACCTTGGGGCTGCGCACCGTGATGGTCTGGGTCATCTCGTAGGTGTTTTTATACTCCTGCACGTCGCCGGTCTGGGTCGCCAGTTCGCGGCCCTGATAGAGGTTGATGCTCTTGCGGGCATATTCCTCGGCCGCGAAGCCGTTCTGTTTCAGGAAGGCTTCGATGATCTGCTGGTTCGCCTGAAGCTTCTGGCGCGCCGTGGGCAGGTCCCATTCCTTGACGGTATGGGAAATGCGCCAGACACCCAGATCAGCCTCCACGTCCTTTTCGGCCAGCCCCTTGACGGAGACAACCCCCAGCGGCGTGTTGAATCGGATCAGCCCTTCGCGCACGAAGAAGCTGGCGACGCAAATGGCAGCGGCCAATATACACGCAGACAGGAATGTGGCGACGGATTGCATTAGATCCTCCGGGTTGCCTTGTTCATCTTAGGTCTTGGTCGTTTGCTTCATATCGACGTTCAGGCCGAGCGCCTTCAGTTCCTTGGTCAGAACGTTGAAGGATTCGGGAATACCGATCTCGAAGTTGTCCTCGCCGCGAACGATGGCCTCGTACACCTTGGAGCGCCCCGCCACGTCGTCAGACTTGACGGTGAGCATTTCCTGAAGCGTGTACGCCGCGCCGTATGCCTGAAGGGCCCAGACCTCCATCTCCCCGAAGCGCTGTCCGCCGAACTGGGCTTTACCGCCCAGAGGCTGCTGCGTAACGAGGGAGTAAGGCCCGATAGACCGTGCGTGGATCTTGTCGTCCACGAGGTGGTGCAGCTTGAGCATGTACATGTAGCCCACGGTGACCGGACGGTGGAAGGATTCGCCCGTGCGTCCATCGATCAGGCGAACCTGACCGGAACGGTGGAGGCCGGCCTTTTCCAGCAGCTCGGTGATGTCACCTTCGTGCGCGCCGTCGAATACGGGGGTGGCCATCGGCACGCCCACGCTGACGTTGCGGCACATCTCGATCAGGTCGCCCTGCTCCAGTTGCGTCACTTTCTCGGCAAATTCGCGTTCGCCGTAGACATCCTTGAGCTTCTTATGCAGGGTTTTGAGTTCCTGCTCGTTCGGCTTTCCGGCCTTGTCAAACGTGTCGATGATCTGGCCGATCTGCTTGCCGAGGCTTGCAGAGGCCCAGCCCAGATGGGTTTCGAGAATCTGGCCGACGTTCATCCGCGAGGGAACACCGAGCGGGTTCAGAACCATGTCAACGGGCGTTCCGTCTTCAAGGTAGGGCATGTCCTCGACCGGCATGATCTTGGAGACGACCCCCTTGTTTCCGTGACGTCCAGCCATTTTGTCGCCGGGTTGCATCTTGCGCTTTACGGCCACGAAGACTTTGACCATCTTCATAACGCCCGGAGGCAGTTCGTCGCCGCGCTGGAGTTTTTCGACCTTGTTTTCGAAACGTTTCTTTAGATCGTCGACGGCTGCGTCGAAGGTCTTGGTCATCGCCTCGATTTCGGACATGCGCTTTTCGCTCTCGACGCCGATCTGGCGCCAGAGGCCTCGCTTGATTTCGGCGAGGTCGGATTTCTTGATCGACTCGCCTTTTTTCAGCTTGGCTTCCTTGGGAGCGGAGGCGAGCTTTTGTCCGGTCAGGAGTTGTTCGAGGCGGCCGTAGAAGCCGTCTTCGAGGATGCGGCGCTCGTCGTCGCGGTCTTTCGCCAGACGCTCGATCTCTGCTTGCTCGATCGAGAGGGCACGGGCGTCTTTATCGACGCCGCGGCGGCTGAACACGCGGACTTCGACCACGGTCCCGACCGCACCGGGCGGCAGGCGCAGGGAGGAGTCCTTCACGTCAGCGGCCTTTTCGCCGAAGATGGCGCGCAGGAGTTTTTCCTCCGGCGTCATCGGGCTTTCGCCCTTGGGCGTGACCTTACCGACCAGAATATCGCCCGGGGCGACTTCGGCGCCGATATGCACGATACCGGCCTCGTCGAGGTGCTTGAGCGCCTCTTCCCCGACGTTGGGGATGTCACGGGTGATTTCCTCGGTGCCGAGCTTGGTGTCGCGGGCCATGACTTCGAATTCCTCGATGTGGATCGAGGTGA
>JAHDXS010000002.1:0-853475 GCA_023384135.1 Alphaproteobacteria bacterium
AGAAGGCACGGGAACTTGAGGCAGCTCGCGGGCTGAGCGACGAATTGCAGGCCGAGTATCGGTTCGATTACCCCGGATTATTCACGAGCTGGCCGGCTTTTCCTGTAAGTCGTTTGGTGACAAATAGTTGCGTCCATCTTGCCCAAATCGCCGCGCATCGTAACCCGAAGCGTAAGCGAGGAGTATACGTTGAGTTTCCTCGCTCACGCTTCGGGTTACGAATAATCCGGGTTACAGCAAGGCGAAGCCCAACCGCTTCGCGTCTCGGGTAAATCCAACCCGCGAAGTCGTCGCGTTGGTTCCCGACGTAGCCGATGTCTTCGCCGACGCCGATGCCGTTAACAAGGTTCTGCGGGCTTTGATCGAAGCGATGCCAAGGAAGAAGAAACCACGTGGTAACTCACGACCGCAAAGAATAGCAGACTGACATCTGGACCCCCTCGAGCACTGATCGGACGATTCACGAGGGTGCAATGACAACTGACTTCGCAGCCCAGGTTCCGTTCGGCACGGACAGTTTCGCGGACAAGCCAGAACCGCGTTGTCCCTGCCTGCTGTTGCTCGATACGTCTGGCTCGATGTCCGGCGCCCCTATCACGCACGACCCGTGAGTAGTCAACATCTACTAGTAGGCGAGGTGAAGTGTACCCGCATTCGCGGGAGATCCTCAAGCCCATCTTGTTCGGACGAGACGTGCGACGCTATTTCGTGCCCTCCGCCGACCGTTTTGTCATCTACTGCCATCCGAATGTAGAGACTTGTCGTTACCCAGCGATCGAAAGGCACTTGGCGCCTCTTCGGCAGCGGTTGACCAAGCGTGCCGGACCACAGCAGTGGTTCGAACTCCAACAGCCTGCGACGGCGCTGCTGCCGATCGTCGAGCGGCCCAAGATCGTGTATCCGATCATCGCCAACCAATGCCGGTTTGTCATTGACGAAGACGGATATCTGGTCAATGACAAGATGTTCGTTCTTCCGCTTGCCGATTCCGCGCTCGTGGCCGTGCTGAAATCCCGTGTCGCGAATTTCTACTTTGTTTCGGTGTGCGCCGCACTCGAAGGCTCGCGCGACCGGTATCTCGAGTTTCGCGCCCAGTACGTCGATCCCTTTCCGATCCCCCTGGAAATCGAGAAAGCTTCGTCCGAGTTGGCGTCCCTGGCGAACCAAGTCCACCAACTCTACAAGCGGCGGGCACGTGCCAAAATCTACCACGAGCGCACGGCCCTACAGCGCCAGATCGATGCGACGGACCGGGAGATCGATCGGCTGGTCTATGAGCTGTACGGACTTACGGAAAAAGAGATTCGCATCGTCGCGGATGCGACCGCCGTCGAAACACCGGCAGCGACGTGACGCAGAAGCTTGACAAGCCGAAGCAGGCCGTCTAGGTTACGGGCGTCGAATCGGGCTCTGGGTGCGGCGTCCGACGACGCGCCGGTCTGCCGAAAGGGGGTGGATAGATGACAAGCGAACGATGGGCGGTGGCGGTCGTTTTGGCAGGGTTGATTGGCAGCGGAGCCTGTACCACCGGGGGCCCGCCCGAAGCGGCGCCGGTTGGCGGCGAGAGTTCCTCGCTCGATCCTGCCCCGAGCCCACCCCCCGCAGCGCCGCCCGAGTCACAGACTGCCCAGGCGGCGCCACCCGCCTTGCCGCCTGAGCCAATTGAAACGGTGCGCGAAACGGTCGCGGCGGCGCAAGCCTCAGAAGACGTCCCGACCATTCCCGTGGCTGCCGCGGCGGAGACGCCACCCGAACCCGTCGATGTCCTGGCGCTGGTGGATCTGCAACGCGATGGCTTGATGGGCAGTTGGACGCGGGAAGGTTCGTCCCTGGCCACGCCCGCCGCGATGCGAACCGTCCTGCTCGTTCCCCAGACGCCGCCCGAGGATTACCGCTGGAGCGCGGTGGTCGAGCGACTGGGCGGCCACGAGAGTCTGAATTTCTGTCTGGCGGTCGGCGGCCGACAGACGATGGTGGTTCTGGAGGGATTCGGCTCGTACACCCGCGGTTTGAATCTGTTGGACGGGCGTCCGGCTTTGCAAAATGCGACGACAACACGGGGCCAAGTTTTCCGACCCGGGGTCGCCAGTACCATCGTCTGCACCGTACGGCGGGCCGGTGCCGCGCACTATTCCGTCCAGGTGGAATGCGATGGCCGGACGGTCGTCGATTGGACCGGCGATCCGACTCGTCTGTCGCTCGACGGCAGATTCTGGGATCACATTCCCGGCAATCGGCTGGCGGTAGCGATATACGACGGTATCAACGCTCGGTTCCGCATCAGCCACATGAAGCTGGAATCCGTCTCGCCCTTGTCCGCCGGTGGCGCACCGGCGCCTTTGGCGAAATCGTTTCCGTCCCCGCGGGGCACGGCGTCTGCAACCGAGCCCGTCGCCGAGTCGCCGGAGGCAGCCACTCGCCGCAAGGAATCCGTGGCCCTGATCGATCATCCGATGGGGGCCGGCACGGGATTCGTGGTGGGGCAGAACTTGTTGGCCACCAACGCTCATGTCGTGGGCGGCAGTTTTGTCGACGATCTGGTCGTCCATTTCGCCACCGAGGAGGACCGCCGATACCGAGCCAAACGCATTGTCTTTGTCAACGACGTCTGCGATCTGGCGTTGCTGGAGGTCGTCGGCATGGAACGAGAGGCAATCCCACTGGTTGCCGAACTGGCGTTTCAACGCGGCCAACCGGTGGTGATCATCGGGAACCCGTCGGTGGGCGGTGGCGGCATTATGGTCCGCAACGCCGTCACGCAAGGAACCATTACCGCCTTGATGCGGATCGGCAGTCACGATTTCTACCAGATCGAAGCGGCGGTAAACCCCGGTTCGAGTGGCGGACCGGTGTTGAATCACGACGGCGAATTGGTCGCTGTGGTGGCGATGAAGGCCACGGATCGCGGAGCGGACGAAATCCGCTCGGCCCTCAAGCAGTTGGACGACTCGTTCCGCGCACATTTCGACCCGTACAGCCGCAAAGGCATCGCCTTCGGTGTGCCGGCCAGCGCGTTGAGCCGGGCGCTGAAGCAAGTCGAGTCGCAAACCGAGGAACAGGCAGACCGGATTCACGGCCGGCAGGTTGCCAAATCGCTGTTCCGGCGGATGACCACGCTCGGCGCCATCCACCTGCTGGAATTGCAGGTCAACGTTTCGCCCGAGGTCCGTCAACAGGCGGTGCTGGTCCGCAAGAGCACCGCCACGCGCCGCATCCCGGGCCCGCAGCCGAAGCTGGCCGACCTGATGCCAGAACGGACGGCCGATTCGCTGCGCCGGCAACTCAACAGCGAAGAGGTCCGCAAGTTGGTCCGCCTTTGTTCGGCGAACCTGGACGAACGGCTCGACCAACTGCAAAAGAGCGGCCAACCCGACGCCGCGATCCTTGACAGTCTGGCCAACTTGCTCCGCACGGTGAAATCGGCCAAGCGAGCCGCCGACTCGCCTGCCAGCAATTACCAAGCTTACAGCAAGGCGTTTCTGGGGCTGAGCGACGACTTGAGAGGACACATCGAACGCCTGGAGGACCAGCTTGCCGTAGAACGCTTCGCCCTCGACGATTGAACCTGCTTGAGCGAGCGTCCCGCAACGGTTACGCTACGGCCTGTGTACGGCGCAACCGGAGAACGATGCATGGACCCGCCCAGCGACCTGATTCGGCTCGCGGAATTGTTCCGCGAGAACCAGCAGGCTTACCAGTCGGACGAATTCAACGAGGCGGCGCTACGGCTGCAGTTCCTCGACCCGCTGTTCGAGTTGCTGGGCTGGGACGTCTACAACCGCCAGGGTTACGCCGAAGCCTACAAGGACGTGGTCCACGAGGATTCGCTGAAGATCGGCGGCTCGACCAAAGCGCCCGACTACTCGTTCCGCATCGGCGGGACACGAAAGTTTTTCGTCGAAGCCAAGCGGCCGGCGGTCAAGATCAAACAGGCCGATGCTCCGGCGTTCCAGTTGCGTCGCTACGCCTGGTCGGCCAAGCTGCCGTTGAGCATCCTGACGAACTTCGAGGAGATGGCCGTCTACGATTGCCGCGTGCGGCCGGAGAAGAACGACAGTCCGGCCACGGCCCGCACGATGTACGTGACGTTCGACCAGTACGCCGAGCGGTGGGCGGAGATCGCGGCGGTATTTTCCCGCGAGGCCGTTCTGAAAGGCTCGTTCGACAAGTACGCCGAATCGGCCAAGCGGAAGCGCGGCACGGCCGAGGTAGATGCGGCGTTTCTGGAAGAAATCGAAAGCTGGCGCAGCGAACTGGCCCGCAACATGGCGATTCGCAACCCGGATCTGCCGCAGCGCGAGCTGAACGTCGCAGTCCAGAAGACCATCGACCGGATCATCTTCCTGCGGATGTGCGAGGACCGGGGCATCGAACCCTACGGCCGTTTGCAGCCGCTGCTGAACGGGCCGAACGTCTATGCCCGCCTGGGCCACTTGTTCCGCGAGGCCGACGACCGCTACAACTCGGGCCTGTTCCATTTCCTGCCGGAGAAGGGCCGCCACGAATCGCCGGACGGATGGACGCTGGGTCTGGCGATCGACGACGGGGTTCTGAAAGAGATCCTTCGCAAGCTGTACTACCCGGAGAGTCCCTACGAGTTCTCGGTGCTGCCGGCGGACATCCTGGGCCAGGTGTACGAGCAGTTCCTGGGCAAGGTGATCCGTCTGACACCGGGCCACCGGGCGGTGGTCGAAGACAAGCCCGAGGTGAAGAAGGCGGGCGGCGTATACTATACGCCGACGTACATCGTCGACTACATCGTGCGAAACACGGTGGGCCAGCGGTTGGAGGGCAAGACGGCCTACGAGGCGGCCGCACGGACGTCGACTTGGAAACCGGCCAAGGGGCGTCGGCCGCTGAGCGTTCTGGACCCGGCGTGCGGCAGCGGTTCGTTCCTGATCGGCGCGTACCAGTTTCTGCTGGACTGGTACCGCGATTGGTTCATCGCCGACGGTCCCGCCCGGCACAAGAACCGCGTCTACCAGACTCGCCAAGGCCAGTGGCGGTTGACTACGGCCGAGCGGAAGCGAATCCTGCTGGACCACATCTACGGCGTGGACATCGATCCGCAGGCGGTCGAGGTGACCAAGCTGTCGCTGCTGCTGAAGGTGTTGGAAGCGGAGAACAAGGAGAGTCTGGAATTGCAGCGCCGCATGTTCCACGAGCGCGCGCTGCCCGACCTGGCCGCCAACATCAAGTGCGGCAACTCGCTGATCGGCCCCGATTTCTACCGCGGCCAGCAGATGGACCTGTTCGACGACGACGAGCGGTTGCGGATCAACGTTTTCGACTGGGACGCCGAATTCCCGCAGATCATGTCCTCCGGCGGCTTCGACGCCGTGATCGGCAACCCGCCGTACGTGCGCATGGAGCTGTTCGCGGCGATGAAGGACTATCTGCGCGAGCACTACGAATCGCATGAAGAGCGGGCGGATCTCTATTCGTATTTCGTGGAACGCGCGTTGCGGTTGCTCAATCCATCGGGCTACTTCGGCATGATCGTTTCCAACAAGTTCATCCGCGCCAAGTACGGACGACCCTTGCGGCGTGTCGTCGGCAAACTCGCAACGGTAACACGTCTAACAGATTTCGCGGGAGCCAACGTCTTCGTCGGCGCGACGGTCAGAACGATCGTGTTGACTGGAAAAATCAGTTCCCAGTCGCGTATGGAACCCGAGTACGTGCCCGCTCCCGATCCAGAGACTCTGGCCGCAATCTCCGAGGGGCGGCTTACCGTCGAGGAACACGCAGAAGCTTCGAAAGTGCGTTTGGGAAAGCGAGCATTGTCCGCGGACGAGTGGCGATTGATACCCGCTGCCCATTCCAGGCTTCTGTCGCGCCTTCAGGATTCCGGGCAACCGTTGTCGCAGCATTATCACATTCGTTCGATTTTCGGGCTGAAGACCGGATTGAATGACGCCTTCGTCATCGATGGAGCGACAAGAGCACTACTGGAAAAAGCGGACCCGAATTCGCGGGAGATCCTCAAGCCCATCTTGTTTGGACGAGACGTGCGACGCTACTTCGTCAGTCCCTCTGACCGTTTTGTCATCTACTGCCATCCAAACGTTGAAATCCGTCGTTACCCAGCGATCGAAAGGCACTTGACGTCTTTTCGGCAGCGATTGACCAAACGTGCCGGGCCACAGCATTGGTTCGAACTCCAACAGCCTGCGACGGCGCTGCTGCCGATCGTCGAGCGACCCAAGATCGTGTATCCGATCATCGCCAACCACTGCCGGTTTGTCATTGACGAAGACGGTTATCTGGTCAATGACAAGATGTTCGTTCTTCCGCTTGCCGATTCCGCGCTCGTGGCCGTGCTGAAATCCCGTGTCGCGAATTTCTACTTTGTTTCGGTGTGCGCCGCACTCGAAGGCTCGCGCGACCGGTATCTCGAGTTTCGCGCCCAGTACGTCGATCCCTTTCCGATCCCCCGAGGAATCGAGAAAGCTTCGTCCGTCCTGGCGTCCCTGGCGAACCAAGTCCACCAACTCTACAAGCGACGGGCATGTGCCAAAATATCCCACGAGCGCACGGCCTTGCAACGCCAGATCGATGCGACGGATCGGGAGATCGACCGGTTGGTCTACGAACTGTACGGTCTGACGGAAAAGGAGATTCGCATCGTCGAGGAGGCGACTGAACCTAGCGGCCAACAAGCTTGACCGCCCAGTGCTTTGGTGCTTTGGTTCCGTCCGCGTGCCCTACCTGCTCTCGGCCTGTCCGTCGCGCCGCAATTCGGCAAGTTCGCGTTCGAAACCTCCGGAGAGGATAGGGAACCGGCACCACGTCTTCGGGTCCAGGTTCTCGTCGTCCAGGTGAAACGACGGGGCGTACCGTTCCCGTTTCCACTGGTTGCGGCACCACAGCCGGAAGAACCGCTCGATCCAGGCGAGCAGATCCTCGCGCGGGTAATCCCTCGATTCGGACTCGAGCCGTTCGAAGACCTCGCGCGGCGACAGCTTGTCGCGGATCGCCGCCCGTTCGATCGCGTCCAGCACTTCGTAGGGCATCAAGTCCGCTTCATCGGTCTGACCAGCCGCTGGCGGACGCAGTTCGGCGGTCGGCTGCTGCTGGTTGACCAGTCGCAGGGCGGGCAGCGGCCCCGCGCCGTCCGGGCCGGTGTGCTCCATCCACAGCAGCCAGCGCCGCAGATAGGCTTTGTCGATCCCGGCGATCGGCGACAATCCGCCGCTGGTGTCCCCGTCCATCGTGGCGTATCCGACCGCTGCCTCGCTGCGGTTGCTGGTCGACAGCAACAGGGCGCCGCGCAGATTCGCCAGCAACCAGACGCTGGGCGAACGGACGCGCGCCTGGATGTTCTGCAGGGCGAGATCGTCCTGCTGCCAAGTCAACGGGCGGCCGATCGCCCCGGCGACAACATCCACGTACTGGTCGACCAATCGATCGACCTCGAATCGGTAGAATTCCGCTCCCAAAGCTTCGGCAACGCCGCGGGCCGCTTCGAACGTGGTGGACGAGCTGTTACGAGTCGCCTGGTAGACGCACGTCAACAGTTGCCGGACCGCACCGCTTGAAGCGTTGTGCAAGTCGATGCCAGCGATGTGGGAGAGTTTGGCGGCAAAGTCCTTGGCACCCAATTCCGCCACACCCAGTTTGACGAGCAGCGCACACAACGTAGCCACCGCCGCCGAATCGGCACCGCCGCTCAGCGAGACCACGAACCCGCGCGAACGGCTCTTGCGCAGATAGTCGAACAGGCCCAAAGCGACGGCCCGCGCGAATTCCTCCTCTTTGCGGTGCGGCCCGCTTTCCCAGGCCGCCGGCTCGAACCGGTTCTCTTCTGGCCGGATGTGCGGGAAATCGAATTCGGTTTGGATGCAGGATTGGTTGGCGCCGCCGACTTCGACGCGAAAACTCCCGCTCCGCGCCCGGTTCGTGCGGCTGACATCGATATCGACGACGGCCGTGGTCAAGTGGCAATCGGCGAACGAGAATCGCGGCCCGACCGCCAGCATCCGTCCGTTGGAAGCGACCATCGCATCGCCGTCGTAGATCGCCCGTCCGGCTTCGTTGCCGACCAGATTGGCGTAGACGTAACTGACGTGCAGCGCCCGCGAACCTTCCAGCACGAACCGCTTGCGGATCTCGTGTTTGCCGAAGGCGAAATGGCTGGCACTGGGGTTCAGGATGATGTCGACGTTCCGGCGAGCCAAGTCGGCGCCCGGCCGGGCGCCCACCCAGGCGTCCTCGCAGATCTCGAAGCCTAGCACGACGCCGCCGCAGTCGAAGACCAGATCGCCCAGCGGATAGCGGCGCCCGCCGACCTCGGTCTCCGCGCAGACGCCTTTCGGCCAGGCGCGAAACCAGCGCGGTTCGTAGTGGATTCCCTCGTTGGCCAGATTCTGCTTGGCGACGAACCCTAGCAGTCTGCCGTTGGCGACCAGGCAGGCCGTATTGAACAGTCCGCCCGCGTGCCAGACAGGCAGGCCCAAAGAGACGATCAGCCCATCGGTCGCCGGCAAGATCTCCAACAGCACCTCGCGGGCCGTCCGGTACGTACTTGGCGAGTGGAAGGCGTCCTCGCACCCGTAGCCGGGAATGCACAATTCCGGCAGGCAGAGTACCCGTACCCCGCGGTCTCTCGCGCTAGCGATCGCGGCCACGATTCGCGCCCGGTTCCCGTCCCAGTCCAGCGGCGTCTGGTTCAACACGGCGGCGGCGACTTTGATCAACTTCATCGTCAACCTCGGCGGAGGAGTAGCTCTCGGCGTTCCTTCGTAGTGCAGAATCATCCGCTCCACCGAGCAAGCTCGGCGGGGGCCGGGAAGTCATGAACTTGGAACGCTGCTAAAAAACCTTGCGGCGGTTCGTTACGTCTAAGTTTCACCCCTGCTATTGTAGGGCACGTTGCAGGGTCTTGGAATTCACCCGATTGACGAATCCGGCGTAGGCGTGTAGTGTCACGCCAGTTCGGTTTCCCCAACAGAACCCCTTGAGATTTTGAAAAACCATGAATCACATCCAGCAGCAAGATCCGCAGGTCTGGGCGGCCATCGAGGCCGAGATCCACCGTCAACACGACGGACTGGAGATGATCGCCAGCGAAAACTACACCAGTTCCGCGGTCCTGCAGGCAGTCGGCAGCGTGCTGACGAACAAATACGCCGAGGGCTATCCCGGACGGCGCTACTACGGCGGCTGCCAGAACGTGGACGTTGTCGAGGATCTGGCCCGCGACCGAGCCAAACAGTTGTTCGGCGCGGAATTCGCCAACGTCCAGCCACACTCCGGATCCCAGGCCAACATGGCGGTGTATCTGACAGTGCTCGAACCGGGCGATACCGTGCTGGGCCTCGACCTGGCCCACGGCGGCCACCTGACGCACGGCATGAAGCTGAACATTTCGGGCAAACTGTACAATTACATCAACTACGGGGTGACCCGCGACACGCACCGCCTGGACTTCGACCAGATCGCCCGGATGGCTCGAGAGCACAAACCGAAGATGATCACGGCCGGCGCCAGCGCCTATCCTCGCGAAATCCCGCACGAACGGTTCGCCGAGATCGCCGAAGAAGTCGGCGCCAAGCTGTTCGTCGACATGGCCCATTACGCCGGCTTGGTCGCTGCGGGACTGCACAACAGTCCTGTTCCGGTCGCCGATTTTGTCAGCACGACGACGCACAAAACGCTGCGCGGCCCGCGCGCGGGATTGGTGTTGTGCCGAAAGGAATACGCCGACGGCTTGAACCGCAGCGTGTTTCCCGGTTTGCAGGGGGGGCCGCTGATGCATGTGATCGCCGGCAAGGCGGTTTGTTTCGGCGAGGCGCTGAAGCCGGAATTCAAGGCCTACTCGCAAGCGATCATCGACAATGCCCGCACGCTGGCCGAGGTGCTGGCGTCCGGCGGTCTGCGGCTGATCTCCGGCGGGACGGACAACCATCTGATGTTGGTGGACGTCACGCCCTGGAACATCACGGGCAAGATCGCCGAGCAAACGCTGGAGAAGTGCGGGATCACCGTCAACAAGAACATGATCCCGTTCGACGAACGCAAGCCGCTCGATCCGTCCGGCATCCGCATCGGCACGCCCGCCCTGACGACCCGCGGACTGCGGCAAGCCGAGATGAAACGCATCGGCCAATGGATGCTGCAGGCCCTGCGGTCGCCGGACGACGCCGCACAACTGGCCCGCATCCGCGGCGAAGTGTCCGAACTCTGCGCCCAATACCCGATCCCGATGCCGTGACGGCCCGCGGGGGCGGCAGCGGGCAGCAACGCATGTTGCCTTCCGGCCGACAAACCCGGACTCGCTCAGGGCGCCGCGAGCCGAAACGTCTGGCTCAGGAACCTCGCGAGGCGGCGGGACAGCGGCTGGGGAGTGGCAACGACTCGGGCACGGCCGATGCCGCCGGGCGTGAGAGGCGGCGACTGGGCGGGTACCGCGATGGTCGCCTGATAGAAATTGCCCGCCGGCCGCGGGTTCGCGCCGGGGGGCGTGTGGACCGGCAACCGCCCAACCGCCAACAGTTCCGCAGGCGCGCGGTCCAAGTCCGCTTCGGCCACTTCGGCGATCTCACCCTCCAAGTATCCGCCGCCTAATTGATCGAGCTGCAAGTAGACGGTCTGACCGCGGTCGAGGTACGGCAGTTCGGATTGATCGACGATCAGCAGCCCTTGGACCTGCTCCGGGGCGCCGACTAAACACAGCAGGGTGCCAGCCGCCAGCCACGCGCCGCGGTTGGACGGTGCCAGCGGTTCGCCTTGCCATGCCGGCAACTGCCCCTCGGGAGCCTCGTCCAGGCGGCTCGGTGCCGGCATCACGACGCCGTCGCGCGGGGCGCGGATCACCAATTGCTGCTGCTGGGATTCCCGCTGCGCGATCTGCTGGACGATGTCGGCCAGCGCGGCTTCGGCCGCCGGGACCAGGGAATCGGCGTCGTTCGTGCCGCGGCGAGTCTGCTGCGTGCCGCGTCGCCGCAGGCTCTCCAATTCCGTCTCGAACACCTGGCGGCGCCCCGCGAGCGAGGCGATTTCGCGGGTCAGCGCCGGATTGTCCAATTCGGCCAATCGGTCGCCCCGGCGGACCTGGCTGCCCGGCTCGACGGCCCACCGCAATTGGCCGTCCGCGGTGACGAACACGCGGCGCGCCCCCTGCGGCTCGACCACCACCGGCCCTTGGACGCGGTACGGCAACGGCACGGTCAACAGCAGGATCAGCCCGGCCGCGGAAGCCGCCATCCGCCACCACCAGCGTCGCGTTTGCACTTGGTTTCTCCACGACGGAACCGTCCAGAACCGTACGGCCCGGACGATCGGGCCGACGAGCCACCAAGACACCACCAGCACCGTAAGCAACTGGGCCACCGCTTGCAAGCCGTGCGGCCGAAGCACGCCGTGCAGGAACCACAGGATCACCGCCAGGACGAAAAGTCGGTAGATCAGCGACGCCACCGCGTAGCCCAGCAACCAGCCGTGACCGGTGTCCGGGTCGAGCCGCTCCGGGGACGCTTCCAGGCCCAGGAACCAGCGTCCCAGCAACTGGCGAAGCAGCCGCGCCGATCGCTCGCGCAGATTCGGCACTCCCCACACGTCCGACAAGATGTAGTACCCGTCGTACGGCAGCAACGGGTTGGCGTTGAACATCACGGTGCCGATCGAGCTGACGAACATCAGTTTCAAGCAGATCGAGTTCAACAGTCCCTCGTTCGTGAACCACCACACGAACGTGCAAACGGCGGCCAGCGTCATCTCGGCCCACATCCCGGCCGCGGCGACCGCGATCCGCTTCCCACGCTCGGGCAACATCCAACTGTCCGAGACATTAACGAACAAGCAGGGCGTAAACACCAACAGCATCACGCCCAGTTCGTGGCATTCGCCGCCGAAGTGTTTGCAGGCCAGCGCGTGGGCCAATTCGTGAAGCACCTTGGCCAAGGTGATCGCGACCGCGAACCAGACCAGGTTCTCCGGGCTGAAAAACGTCGAAAACGCGGGCAGTCGCGATTGAAGCTGGTCGAAACGTAGCCCGATCCAGCCCGCGGCGACCAGGATCAACAGGAGCGAAGCGGCCAGCATCCAGGGTGAGTACAGCCAGCTCAGCCGGGGATGCAGCCAAGCGAGAAAGCGATCTGGATCAACTCCGCGGAAACGAATCGCCAGCGGATTGCTCCAAGCCGCCAACCACTCGCGGCGCCGGCCGGCGCGGCGGCGTTCCAACAGCGGACGGTCCTGCCCCGCCGCGTCCGAAACCACCAAGTGCTCGCCGTGCAACATGCCCAAGAAGCTCGCGAGCATCGTCAGCCGAAGCTTCTGCGGCGCGAAAACGCGTTCGAAGGCTGCCTGGATCTGCTCGGGCGACGTGCGGCCGTCCAATTGCTGGAGGACGAAGAACTCCTCCTCGCGCAAATGATAGTAGCGCAACGCCAGCGGATCTTTCACGGCCAAGATCTGGCGTCCACCCCATCGCTGAGGGCAGACGACCAGATCGCATCGCCTGCGAAGCGCGATCGGCCGAGCAGCAGCGCTTTGCTGGTCGGCAGGATTCATCAGCGATCTCCGCGTGCCAGGATCACGAGCGACGCCTTCTGGCCGGGCCGCAGGGCCAAATCGGGATTGACGATCTCCGCCCAGAAATCCAACTGCTCGGTGACCGGATTGATCTCGGAATGGACGAACGTGATCTTTCCGGCGAACTCGACCGGCGGCCCGTCGTCGACCGTCTGGACTCGGAGACGCACCGGGCGGCCCGTCAAGTCCGCCGCCGCGTGGCGCGCGTCCAGGTGACCAACGGCTTTCAGACGTTCCTGGCCCAGCACCCTCGCCACGGGTTGACCCGGCTCGACCCACTCGCCGCGCCGCCGGAGAATTTGAACGATCCTGCCAGACGCCGGCGCTGCGATCCGATGGCGGTCGACCAGTCGCTCGGCCTGTTGACGAGCGTTCTCGTGCAGACGAAGCGCCAACTGGGCTGTTTGCAGATCGTACCGCGCCTGCTCGACTTGCAGCTTGGCATGATCGGCGGCCAATCGCAGGTGGTCGAGTTCCGCCTCGGAGACGCTGTTCGGGTACTGTTTGTGGGCTTCGACCGCGCGGCGCAGTTCGGCCGCAGCCACCTCGGCCGCGGCCTCGGCGACGCGGAGTTTGACGTCGTTTTCCGCGTTGCGGCGTGCGTTGTCCAGTTCGATCTGCGCGCGGTCCAATTCCAACCGGGCTTCTGTATCGTCGATGCGAGTCAGCAACTGGTCTGCCGTCACCGTTGCGCCCTCGGCCACTGCCCATTCGAGCAATGCGCCGGACTGGCGTGCCGGAATCTCGATCTCCTCCAGCGCCGCCAGCAGCACTGAATCGACCAGCAGTTCCTCCTGCCCCAGGGTCGGTGCGGCCGGGAGCATCAGGCAGGCGAGGGACAACATCCAGCGGAATTTGGGGGATAACATGGAACTTGCTCCTGCGAAATCACAACCTGCACGACCGTCGCTGCGCTGGAGTTCACGCTTCAGCGTGTTGAGACGGAAGCAACTCGCTGAAAAGAAACCGCCAGCACCGACACGCTGAAGCGTGAACTCCAGCGATTACCTTCGGCAAATCGGCGCATTACTAATCTACACCATCGCTTCCCAGGCTCCGATCAGCAGATCGGCAGCTCGTTCGACCTCTTCCTCCGAAGTAAACCAACCGACGCTCAGGCGTACGGTGCCTCGCGCTTCCTCGACGCTCAGGCCCATCGCGGCCAGGGTCGGCGACATGCCGTGGTGGCCACTGTGACAGGCCGAGCCGGTCGAGGCACAGAGTTCGGGAATCCGGGCCAACAGATCCGACCCGGCGACTTCCGGGAAACTGACGCTCAGCGTGTTCGGCAATCGGTCCGCTCCTGCTCCGTTGACCCGCAGGCCGCTGCCGACCGCGGCGGACAGCCGGGTATGCAGCCGGTCGCGCAGCTCGGACATTCTCTGCCGCGAGACTTCCAGACTCTTCAGCACCAGCATCGCGGCGTGGCCGAGTCCGACCAAATACGGCACGTTTTCCGTCCCCGGACGCAGTCCGCTCTCGTGCGCCGCGCCGCGCAGCAGTGGCTCCAGCTTGACGCCTCGGCGAACGTACAAAGCGCCCACGCCCTTGGGAGCGTATAGCTTGTGTCCGGCCACGGTCAGCATGTCGACTCCCAACTCGTCCACGTAGGCCGGGATCTTGCCGATCGTCTGCGCGGCGTCGGTGTGGAACAACACTTCGTGGTCGCGGCAGATTTCGGAGATTTCGTGCAGGGGCTGGATGACCCCCGTTTCATTGTTCGCATGCATGATGCTGACCAGCCGCGTATCGGGCCGCATCGCCGCCTCGACTTCGCCGGGTTCCACCACGCCTTGACCATTGCATCGGACCACCGTCACTTCGAAACCCATCCGTTGCAGATGCCGAGCCGGTTCGGCAACCGCTGGATGCTCGATTGCCGAGACGATCAGATGGCCTTCCATAGGTGGGGCGTTCAGCAGCATCACACCCTGAATGGCCAGATTGTTGCTTTCCGTGCCTCCCGACGTGAAAAACACCTCGTCCCGGTCGGCTCCCAACAACACGGCGACACGGCTGCGCGCGTCCTCGATCGCCTCCTGGCAAGCTCGCCCCAGAGCGTGACCGCTCGACGGATTTCCAAAATGCTCGGATAGGAAAGGCAGCATCGCCTCGACCACGCTGGGAGCGATCGGCGTCGTGGCGTTGTAGTCCAGATAGATGGTTCTCATAGAATCGATTCGCCAACCTGCGAAAAACCCCGCGAAAGGGAGAAAGGAAGTGGAACGACATTCATTCGGTTCGATCGCTTTGTAGCAGGTTTGCACTCTTCCGAAAGAACGAACCGTGCGACGACACGAGCGATCTCGGATCGCCCAAGCCATCCTAGCAGGGTGCTGCGAAGCGTGAAAGCGGAAAAGAGCCCGCTCCAAATAGTGGGGGCTGCTCCGCTTGAAGGTTTGCCGATGGACTGCCAACTTTCCTGGCCTTGGACTCGACAACCCGCCCGCGACGTGCGAAAATAAAGAGAGTTGTTGCGGGAATTACGGTCTCGCTGCGCACTTATCCGCTTGTTCTCGTCATGCGTTGGACCCTGGGTTGAGGAGGCGAAAACATGTCTGCACCGGAACGAAAAGCGTTTACGATTGTCGAGTTGCTGGTCGTGATTGCCATCATTGGCGTCCTGGTGGCCCTGTTGATGCCGGCGATTCAGGCGGCGCGCGAAGCGGCTCGCCGCACGACATGCACGAACAACATGACACAGTTGGCCAAAGCGGTCATCATCTACGAGACCGGCCACCAGTTCCTGCCGCCGTCGCGCAGTATGGGACGGTTGAACGACGCTACGAAAACGCCCATGGTGCTGAACTGGGTCTATCCGATTCTGCCCTCGTTGGAACGGGATTCGTTGCACAAGGAGATCCGTGCCGACGGTTTCCCCGTGGACGCGAGTGGTGCAGTTGCCATCAGGATCGAAACGCTGTTGTGTCCGAGCGGAACGCCCTACTGGTCGAACTCTCCGCTGTCCTACGTCGTCAATGGTGGGCGAGCAAACTTCACCGGCAGCACTGGCAGTGGCGAAGACCGGTACAACTTTGATTGGATCGAAAACGGAGTGTTTATCGACAAGTACATCGATCCGGGTTGGCCAGCGAAAGAACAGCAAGCGTTGCTGAACGCCCGGCACGCGCTGTCCACGATTTCCAAGAACGATGGGACGTCGATGACGATCATGATCAGCGAGAACTCGGCCCCGCTGGATTGGCGAATTGCGCCCAGCGAACAGGATTCCCAGGTTCTATGGTTTCCCGAAGACCCGACGACGTTCGCGGGATTCGTTGCTCTCAACCAGAAACTGAGAGTTAACCGAACGGATTTCCTAAGCGATGTTCGGTACGCACGGCCATCCAGTTGGCATCCCGGCGGATTCATCCTGGCCTACTGTGACGGCAGCGTCAAATTCATGGGCGAGAACACCGACTACAATCTGTTTGCACGTCTGATGAGTTCCAACGGAAAGAAAGCACGAAATCCCGACGACTCGACGCCCCCGGCAACCGTGCTGCCGCATCCAGCTTGGCAGTCGTTGCCGATCACCGATTTCCTGTAGTGCGGCAGCTTCGACCCGGGTTCATTTCGCAACCCGAGGCGTCAGCGAGGAGATGGAGTCAGTCCCCTCGCTGACGCTTCGGGTTGCTTGCGTTTGGCAACTCTTCAACGGGGTTGGAGATGACTGCCTCTGGACTCGAAA
The DNA here is from genome assembly GCA_023384135.1 of Alphaproteobacteria bacterium. GTDB lineage: Bacteria > Pseudomonadota > Alphaproteobacteria > Micavibrionales > Micavibrionaceae > JAGNKE01. The sequence goes on from JAHDXS010000002.1 coordinate 16,229, forward strand.
CCGAGTGAATCCCTTGTGGATGCGTAACGTTTCTGTCATACTGCCGCGTTTTGACTGGGCGAGCGCAAGTCCCTGAGCGTTGGGAGTTTGGCAGATGCAGGTCTGGCCGGCTATTGATCTCCGCGGCGGCAACTGTGTGCGGCTGCTGCAGGGCGACTACGATCGAGAGACCGTTTTCGGACGGGATCCGGCGGCGATGGCTCGTCGTTGGGTGTCCGAGGGTGCTAAGTACTTGCACTTGGTGGACTTGGATGGTGCCCGGGACGGCAAGAGCGTCAACGCCGAGGCGATTGCTGCGATTGCCCTGGCCGTCGATATCCCCTGCGAATTAGGGGGAGGAATTCGCGACGAGGAAACGATCGAGCAGATGCTGGCCTTGGGTCTGGCGCGGCTGGTGATCGGGACCAAGGCGCTGAAGGAACCGGACTGGTTCCGCCGGGTCTGCACACGGTTTCCAGGCCGTCTGGCGGTCGGCATCGACGCCCGCAACGGGCGAGTGGCGAGCGACGGTTGGCTGGAGACCAGCGACATCGCGGCGACCGAGTTGGCGCGATCGTTGGCCGACGAGCCGATCGCCGCGGTCATCTACACGGACATTGCCCGGGATGGGATGATGTCGGGGCCGAATTTCGAGGCGATGGCCGAGATGCGGCGCGCGATCACCGTGCCGCTGGTCGCTTCGGGCGGCGTGACGACGGTCGACGATGTGCGGCGGTTGGCCGAGGCCGGCATGGACGGCTGCATCATCGGGCGGGCGCTCTACGAAGGCAGCTTGACGCTGGGCGATGCCCTGGCTGCGGCGGACCAGGCCGCGGACGGCGAGGCGGCCGAGCGTTTTGACAACTGACGAATTCTGGTCTTGTGGAAGCGAAGAAGGATTACCGGCATGGCGAAAGTGAAAGTCGAAGACATCCGCAACATCGCACTCTGCGGTCATGGTTCCAGCGGCAAGACCACGATGGTTGACAAGATGCTGATCAAGACCGGCACGGTCAATGCGCATCCAAGCGTGGACGACGGCACCAGCATCTGCGACTTCGATCCCGAGGAGAAGCACCACAAGTACACGATCGAATCCAGCGTGGTTCACTTTATGCATGCCGGCAAACAGTTCCACGTGATCGACACACCGGGCTATCCGGACTTTATCGGCCAGACGATCGGCGCCTTGGCGGGCGTGGACACGGCCCTGGTCGTGATCAACGCGCACTCGGGCATCGAGGTGAACACGCGGCGAGTCTTCCAGGAGGCAGGCAAAGCCGGACTGGGACGGATGATCGTCATCAACAAGATGGACGGCGACAACATCGATTTCCCGGGCCTGTTGGAAACGATCCGCAGTCTGTGGGGAAATCAATGCGTCCTGTTGAACGTGCCCGTGGGTCAGGGAGCCGACTTCCGGGGCGTGGTCAGCACGCTGCGGGTTCCGGACGACACCAGCGGTGCGCTGGTCGATCCGCAGGAGATCCACGATCCGCTGATCGAATCGATCATCGAGGTGGACGAAGCGGTCATGGAGCGGTACCTGGAGGGCCAACCGCCAACGGACGAGGAACTGTCGCGGCTGATCGTGCGGGCCGTCGCCGAAGGCAGTCTGGTTCCGATCGTCTGCTGCTCGGGCAAGACGGAAGTGGGTCTGATGGAGGTTCTGGACGCGGTGGCGATGTGCGGTTTGTCCCCGGCCGATTTGCACCGCAAAGCGACCCGCGACGGCGCGGAGATCGCGATCGAGCCGAAGGCGGACGGCCCGCTGGTCGCCCAGGTGTTCAAGACTCGCATCGACCCCTTCGTGCAGAAGCTCAGCTTCATCCGCATTCACTCGGGCACCATCAAGCGGGACCAGACCGTCGCCACGTCGTCGTCCAGGAAGGGCGTCAAGCTGGGGCCGTTGTTGCGAGTACAGGCCAATGATACCGCCGGGATCGACGAAGCGGGGCCGGGCGACATCATCGCGATCGCCAAGATGGAAGAATTGCATACGGGCACCAGCCTGGGCGACTACCAGTTGCCGCCCATCTCGTATCCCACGCCGATGGTCGGACTGGCCGTGTCGCCCAAGAGCCGCGGCGACGAGACCAAGCTGTCGGGAGCACTTGGCAAGGTGGCCGAAGAGGATCCCACGATCCACATCGACCGCGACGCGCAGACCAAGGAATTGGTGATGACCGGGATGAGCGAGTTGCATCTGACGATCATCCGCGAGCGATTGCATCGTCGCGACAAACTGGACGTCGAGACGAAGGAACCGAAGATTCCCTTCCGGGAGACGATCCAGGCGCCGGCCGAGGGCAGCTATCGGCACAAGAAGCAGACGGGCGGCCGGGGGCAGTTCGGCGAAGTCCACATCCGCATGTACCCGCTGCCGCGCGGCACCGCGATCGAAGATTTTGCCACCAAGCAGCGTTTCCCGCAGATGAAGAGCAATCACTACGACGACGTACACAACTTCCTGTGGGTCGATTCCGTCGTGGGCGGCGTGATTCCGGGCAACTTCATGCCGGCGATCGAAAAGGGTTTTCGGGAGCGATTGGTCGGCGGCGTCATCGCGGGCTACATGGTCCAGGATCTGTGCGTCGAAGTCCACTTCGGCAAGCACCATCCCGTTGACAGCTCGGAACAGGCCTTCAAGACGGCCGCTCGAATGGCCTTCCGCCAAGTGTTCGAGAAAGCCAGCCCGTGCTTGTTGGAACCGGTGGTGAAGATGGAAATCACGGTTCCGGAGCCGAACGTCGGCGACATTTACAGCGACATGTCCGGCCGCGGCGGGCGAGTGCAGGGCAGCGAAGCCGTCGGCGGCAACCTGCAGACGATCCGTGTGGAGATCCCGCTGCGCGAAGTGACCACGTACGCGCGGACGCTCTCCAGCATGACCGGTGGCCAGGGCAGCTACACGATGGAGTTCAGCCATTACGACGTGATGCCTGGCAACGTCCAGCAGGAGATCATGTCCAAGTCGAAGGTCGAAGAGGAAGAAGAGGACTGATCCACGCCCGGACGCTCGCAGAACGGGATTGGTTCCGTTCGACGCACAGCGTGTGTCGGGAACGGAGGCGAACTGGTCTTCGCTGGAGTTCACGCTTCAGCGTGCTGCCTGCCCTTGCCGCGCGCTGAAGTGTGAACTCCAGCGCCAGGCAATCTGAGGACTCACACCGGCGATGAACAGGCGACGATCGGTTTCGGCGTTTGCGGCCAGCGCCGATCGCTTCGTGGCACAGCCGCTGGTCGTGCTACTGGCGACTGTTGCCGGCGGGATTCTGCTGGATCGCCATCTGGATTGGTCGCTCGTCCTTTGGGCTTCCGCGGCGGCCGTCCTGCTGCCGCTCTGGTATCTGGTTTGGCGCCGCGGCTGGAATTCCGGGGCGGTCGCGTTCCTGCTGTCGGCCGCCATCGCGGTCGGCGGCGCGAAGCACCACAGCCATTGGAACCTGTTTTCGAGCGACGATCTTGGCCGCGCTGCCGGCCATCGGTCGCGGCCGGTGTGCGTGGAAGCGATTGCGTTGACCGGTCCGCGCCGGATTCCGCCACCGCCGCCCGATGTGTTTTCCTCGATTCCGTCGCAGGAGCGGACACGCGTGACGGTTTCCGTCGTGCGGGTGCGAGACGGTCAGCAGTGGCAAGCTGCGTCGGGGCGCGCCACTCTGTTGGTAGACGGCGCCCTGGTCGGGTTCGGGGCGGGCGACCGGCTGCGCGTGCTGGCGATGATCCGCCGGCCGGACGGGCCGCGAAATCCCGGAGAGTTCGATTTCGCCAGTTTTCGCCGTTCCCAGCGCGAGTTGTTTGAACTGCACAGCCGCTGGCCGGACAGTGTGACGCTGGTCCAGCAAGCCAGCGGCTGGAACGTGCGGCGGTGGTTGCACGGCATCCGCCGTTTCTGCCAGGATCAATTGGAGCGGTACGTTCAGGAGCCTCAGTCCGATCTGGCGGCGGCGGTGTTGCTGGGCGCTCGCGACGAATTGTCGCGCGACCGAGCGGAAGATTTCCTGGTGACGGGAACCATCCATCTGCTGGCCATTTCGGGACTGCATATTGGAATTCTGGCCTGCGGGCTGTGGTGGATATTGCGCTTGCTGGCGGTCGAGCGGCGCTGGTCCCTGGTGATTGCGGCCGTGTTCGTCGTTTCGTACGCTGTGCTGACCGAGTCGCGTCCGCCGGTGGTGCGAGCGGCGGTTCTGGTCGTCGCTTTTTGTGCCGCCCGACTGTCGGGACGCCGCGGCTCGGTCTACAACACTTTGGCTGCGGCGGCTCTCTTTTTGCTGTGCTGGAATCCCGCGGTCCTGTTTCAAGTCGGTCCGCAGTTGTCGTTTCTAGCCGTGGCGACCATCGCCTGGTTCGGGCCGCTGCTGGCTTGGTCCGCGAGCGAAGATCCGCTGCGGCGGCTGATCGCCGAGTCGCGTCCGTGGCCCTGGCGGGCGGCAGGAACATGCGCGGGGCGGTTGGGACAGTTGTGTTTGATCACCACGTTGATCTGGCTGGTCGCCCTGCCGCTGGTGATGCACCGTTACCAGTTGGTGTCTCCGATCGCGTTGGTTTTGAACCCGGTCGTCTGGCTGCCGATGTCGGTCTCGCTGTTCGCGGGCTTCGGCGTTTTGGTCTTCGGCGGTATCTTCCCGCCCGTCGCAGCGTTCTGCGGTTCGATTTGCAACGCCAGTCTGGCGCTGCTGGAACAGGCGGTTTGCTGGGCGAAGCAATTGGAAGCCGGTTACTTCTGGACACCGCCGCCCGCGACTTGGTGGGTGATCGGATTCTATGCGATCCTGGCCGCGTTTGCCGCGACGCCCGGCCGACGGTTTCCGAAACGCTGGCGAATCGCGGTTCTTGCCTTGTGGTTGGCGGTGGGCTGCCGGATAGGAATGCCGGGCGGCGAGGCGTCGCCGCGGCTGGTAGCGACATTCGTCGCCGTGGGGCACGGCGCCTGTACGGTCATCGAACTGCCGGACGGACGCACGCTGCTTTGCGACGCCGGCGGGATGGGCGTTCCGACTTCGGTGGTCCGAGCCGTTTCGGCGAGCCTTTGGTCGCGCGGCATCAAGCATCTGGACGCTGTCGTCCTGTCGCACGGGGATGCCGATCATTACAACGCCTTGCCGGGCCTTCTCGATCGCTTCTCGGTGGGCGCGGTGTACGTGCCGCCGGGCATGTTCGATTCGGCGATCGGCCCGCTGGCTGTGTTACGCGAGATGCTGGAGCGGCGCGAGATTCCCATCCGTCCGTTGCAGGCGGGAGACCGGCTGGACGGAGGCTCGGGGGTCGAAATCGAAGTCTGGCATCCGGCCGTCGGCGGATTGCCGAGAAGCGACAACGCCAACAGCTTGGTCCTGTCGGTGGCCTACGCCGGAGCCGGGATCCTGTTGCCGGCGGACATCGAATCGCCGGGACTGGAGGATCTGTTGGCCGAGGAGCCGCGCGGATGGCATATCGTCACCGCGCCCCACCACGGCAGCGCTGTGGAACAGCAGGAGGCTTTTGCCGACTGGGCGCGTCCGGCGTGGGTGATCTTCAGCGGCGCCAATCCAAATAACGTTTGGCTGGCCGCAGCGGCTTATGAGGCCCGAGGCGCCCGCGTCTTGCACACCGCCCGCGACGGCGCCGTCCGCGTCGAGATCGGATCGGACGAATTCCATGTCCAGCGATGGCGAGGCGACTGGCGGGCGCCGTAATCGAGGCACTTCAGCAACTGGGAAGAATTGCGTAAGATTCAGGTTGCCGAGGTCTGTCGGAGGTACTGAGACGCTAGGTGCGCGATGAGGGATCAAGCGAAGACAAAGCAGCAACTGATCGACGAACTAGCGGAATTGCGGCGGACGATTGCCGAGCAGGAAGCCCATCTGGCTCGCTACCAGCAAACGGAACAGGTTCGGCAGGAAATCGAAAACTGCTTGCCCGTCCTGATTGCCACCGCGGGCTACGACGGCTTCTACCAGCAGGTGAATCCGGCGTTCGAGCGCATTCTCGGTTGGTCGGAGCGGGAATCGTTGTCCCGGCCGTTCATGGAGTTCATCCATCCGGACGACCGAGGCGCGGCGACCGCCGTGTTTCAGCATCTCTTGGGCGGCGATCTCATCAGCCACTTCGTCGACCGCAATCTTTGCAAGGACGGCTCGTACCGATGGATCCGTTGGACGGTGATCCCGGTGCCCAACCGGGAGATCGTGTATGGGATCGGCGAGGACGTGACCGCGCAGAAGCAGGCGGCCGAAGCGCTCCAGAAGGCGCACGACGATCTGGAAAGACGGGTCCTGGAACGCACGGCCGAATTGACCCGGGCGAATCGGCAACTGCAGGCCGAAGTGGAGCAGCGGCGTCAGACCGAGGAGCGTCTGGAGGTTTTCCATCGTTTCTCCGACGCGGCCACCCAGGGTTTCGGCATGGCGGACGAGGCGGGGAACATCGTCTTCGTCAACCCTTTTATGGCTCACCTGTACGGTGCGCAGCGGCCTGAAGATGTCATCGGGAACGACCTTTCCAAGTACTACCCACCCGATTACCTGCCGCGTCGCGAGCGGGAGATCCTGCCTGCCCTGCGCCGCGGCGAATCGTGGCAGGGAGAGCAAGAGTTGGTTTTTCCCGACGGCCAACCGCATACGACCATTCACACGATTTTTCCTGTGCTGGACGAAAACGGCGATTTCTACCGAACCGCGGTGGTGATTACCGACATCACGGAACTGCGAAAGGCCGAAGCGGCTTTGCGCCAAAGCTACGAAGATCTCCGCAAGAGCGAAGAGCGATACGAATTGGCCGTTCGAGGATCCGGGGCCGGTATTTGGGATTGGGATCTTCTTACTGGCAAGGTGTACTTTTCGCCGCGTTGGAAGCAACTGTTCGGATACGAGGAGCACGAGATTGGCAACAGCTTCGATGACTGGGCAAGCCTCCTCCATCCGGACGAACGCGGGTCAATTTTTGCTTTGGGGGATGATTTCCTGGCGAGTTCCGACATCACGGCGACTGCCGAATACCGCTTGCGACATCGGGACGGGACATACCGCTGGATTGTTGCCAACATGATTGCCGTTCGAGACGACTCGGGTAAAGCGGTTCGTTTGGTCGGGTCGCACGGAGATATCACGGATCGCAAGTTGGCCGAGGAACGGGTGCAACAGGAGCATCAGGCACTGCGCCGTATGGTGCAGGCCAACGATCGCGAACGCCGGCTGATTACCTTCGAACTGCACGACGGAGTCGCTCAGCAGATCGTGGGAGCGAAGATGCTGCTTGGCTCTCTGAAAAACTCGAAGGAACCACTTTCGAAGAACGCCGCCGAGGGATACCGGGAAGGCATGGAAGCGTTGACCCGGGCCGCGACCGAAATCCGCCGCGTTATGAACTGGCTGAGAACTCCCGTTTTGGAGAGATTCGGCGTGGCCGAGGCCATCGAAGACGTGGCTGCTCAATTGCGTTTGCTGCCGGATGCACCTCAAATCGAGTATCACCAGGCGGTTGCTTTCGAACACCTGGAGCCGATGCTGGAGAATGCGTTGTTCCGCATTGCCCAGGAGGCAATGAGCAACGCGGTCCGCCACAGCAAGAGTGACAAGATCCTCGTGAAGCTGGTGCAAGAAGGCGACCGAATCGTGTTGGAAGCCCGGGACTGGGGCATCGGGTTCGACCCGGAGAAAGTCGATCAACATTGTTTCGGACTCGAGGGCATCCGCGAACGGACCAGGATTTTGGGCGGAGAACTGCTCATCACAAGCAGTCCCGGCAAGGGAACCCTCATTCGGGTGACGTTTCGCCTGAACGCCGCGACCGATGACGAGTGAACTGCGCGGCGCACTTCGCGACTGCGGAAGAACGGGAACGGGTTCCTTCACGACCGCTGGTTTTCCAAGTTTTTCGCCGTCGCCGCTCGGAGCCAGTCCCATTTCTCCACTACCTCTCCCCCAGGCAGCCATCGGCATCCAAAATCGTCGATGATTGTCAACCAAGGCGGATCGGATATACTTGAGATTGTCAAGGAGCTTCGGCGATGGCGATTCTCAGGATGTTGAAGGGGCAGGGCGCACAGCGGGAGTTCATTCTCGAACCGGACGACAAAGGACGGATTGGCGTTTTGCAGATCGGCCGTGATGCCGAGAAATGCCACCTTGTCTTGAGTCCGAAAGTCGTCAGCCGCGAACACGCGCAGATCTTCTTCAAGGACGGAGCGTTCTACATCGAGGATCTGAAGAGCAAAGCGGGCACCGTCCTGAATGGGGGAAGACTCATCCCCCATGTGCCACGCGAGTTGAAACACCGCGATCTGATCAACATTTGCGATCACATCTTCTCGTTTCTCGATGCGGACGGTTCCTCCGATACCGGGTCGTCGACCGACAAGGTAACGATCTACGAAGACGATCCGAACAAGACGGCGATTCATACGGCGCTCGATTCCACCGCGATGTCGATGGCGAGCCGAACGTCCGCCAACGCGTTGATGAAGCTGGCCGCGTTCATGCGGTTAACGCACGATCTGCGCAGCACGGTTTCGTTGGATCGACTCCTGGAAAAGGTATTAGAGAGTCTCTTGGCGATGTTCTCGGTGGCCAGTCGCGGAATCATCCTCTTGCAGGGAGGACATCCCACGATCATGCCGCGCTCGTTGGTTCGCTTTCGCAGTCCAGGAAAAGACCAGCGCGCGATGCTCAATCGCGGTGTGTTGGACACCGTGATGAACACGGGCAAGGCGGTTTCCGCCGCGGACCGAATGACGATGTGTGTGCCGATCCTCGATCGTCACGAACAGCCGATCGGTGTCATCCAACTGGATGCAGATCGAATCGAAGGTCCGTTTCCGTCCGACGACCTCGATTTGTTCCTGACCGCCGCGATGCAAGTCTCGTTCGCCATCGAGAATGCGATGCTGCACGAAGCCGCGTTGCGCGAGCGGGCGCTGGAATGGGAGTTGGGCATCGCTCACGAAATTCAAATCTCACTGCTGCCTTCGGAACGGCCGAATGTGCCCGGCTACGAGTTCTGGGACTACTACGCGCCGGCCAAGCAAGTCGGCGGGGACTACTACGACTACCGGGAACTGCGCGGCAACCGGTTGGCCATGTTGTTGGGTGACGTGTCGGGAAAGGGAATTCCCGCGGCGTTGCTGATGGCCAAGGCCTCCACGGAATTCAACGTTTTTCTGTCCAGTGACCTGAGCCCGGTCGAGGTGGTCAGTACGGTCAATCGGCGGTTCGTGCAACGCAGTGCGGACACGGCATTCATGACCATGGTTCTTGTGGTGCTCGACTGGTCGACGCATCGCCTGCAGTTGGTCAACGCGGGGCACATCCGCCCGCTGCTGCGCCGCACCGACGGGCAAGTGGTGGAAATCGGAGCCGCTGAGTCCAGTCTGCCGTTGGGAATTCGGCCGGATGTCGAGTATCGTCAAGCGGAATGTGAGTTGGCGCCGGGCGAAACACTGCTGCTGGTTACCGACGGGATTATCGATGCCCAAAACCGCGAAGGCAAGCTCTACGGACTGCCTCGGCTGATCGAGCTTTACAGTCAAGCCGAGGGTAACGCACCGGAAGTCGGCCAATTGATCTTGAACGATACCGGACGTTTCGTGGGCGACAACGATCAATTTGACGACACCTGCCTCATGTGCATCCGCCGTTGCCCGTGACGCGATCCCACCAGGGCACCTTTTGCGATTCGGGTATGTTCGTTATCTTCGTGGATTGTTCGGGTGGGCCACGATGGCGCCGCCTCGCAAATTCCAGGATGGGCTTAACCACCAATTACCCCTAAAAGGAGTCGTAATGAAGGCCATTGTCGAGGATACTTGTACTGGGTGTGGCGTCTGTGTGGACACCTGCCCCGAAGTGTTCGAGTTGGGCGATAGCGACATAGCGATCGTCATCGCAGATCCGGTGCCGGCCGATAGCGAAGACGCGTGCCGCGATGCGGCTGACCAGTGCCCCTGTGAGGCGATTGTGATTCAGGACTAGGCTTATGGTCCAGTTCGACCGATGGCCCCGGTTGTCGTTGTCGCAGCCGGGGCGTTTTCATTTTCCCGTGAGAGTTGTATGACCCGACCGACCATGCTCCCCGAAGCAGCGACCGGCAAGATGCCCGATGCGGCAGGCCGCTTTGGCCAGTACGGCGGACGCTACGTCCCGGAGACGTTGACGCGGGCGCTGGACCAGTTGACGGACGAGTACCAGCGAGCTGTGCAGGATCCGTCGTTCGGCGCGGCGCTGGACGAGTTGTTTCGCGACTTTGTAGGCCGTCCCTCGCCACTGTATCACGCCCGTCGTCTGAGCCAGCAATGCGGTGGCGCCCAAATCTGGTTCAAACGCGAGGACGTCAATCACACGGGCGCCCACAAGATCAACAACACCCTGGGCCAAGCCCTGCTGACGATGCGGATGGGCAAGCAGCGGGTGATTGCCGAGACCGGAGCGGGACAACACGGCGTGGCCACCGCGACGGCTTGTGCCCACTTCGGCCTGCCGTGCGTGGTCTACATGGGCGAAGAGGACGTGCGCCGCCAAGCGCCCAACGTATTCAGCATGCGGTTGTTGGGCGCCGAGGTGCGGCCGGTGACCAGCGGATCGCGAACGCTGCGCGACGCGATCAACGAGGCGATGCGGGACTGGATGGCCAGCGTCGAGACGACCCATTACATCCTCGGCTCGGTGGTCGGGCCGCATCCGTTTCCCCGAATCGTCCGCGATTTCCAGTCGGTGATCGGGCGCGAGGCCCGGCAGCAGTGCCTCGACCGGCTCCAGCGTCTGCCCGACACGATCGTCGCCTGCGTCGGTGGAGGCAGCAACGCCGCGGGCATGTTCTTTCCGTTCATCGAAGACCGCGAAGTGGAATTGGTCGGCGTCGAAGCTGGCGGGCGCAGTGACCGGCCGGGCGATCATGCCGCCTCGCTCAGCTTCGGTAGTCCCGGCGTGTTGCATGGCAGCTTCAGCTACGTCATGCAGGACGAAGACGGGCAGACGAGCGATGTTCATTCGCTGTCGGCCGGGTTGGACTACCCAGGCGTCGGCCCCGAGCACAGTTACTGGAAGGACACGGGCCGCGTCCGCTATGTGCCCTGCCGCGACGATGCGGTGCTCGATGCATTCGACCAGGTGGCCCGCAGCGAAGGCATCCTGCCGGCGCTTGAGACGGCGCACGCCTTGGCGAAGGCGATGGAAATTGCCGCCGGGCGGCCCAAGGACCAGATGATTCTGGTATGCCTGTCCGGCCGCGGGGACAAAGATGCCGCCGAGATCGCTCGCCTGCGCAGCGCCGCGAAGTGAAAGTCAAATCGCTTATGTCAGCAATCGATCAATTGTTCACGCAGCTTCGAGCCCAGGGCCGCAAGGCGTTGATGCCGTTCGTGACGGCCGGAGACCCCGACCTGGATTTCACGGCCGCCGTCCTGCAGGAACTTCAGTCGCGTGGCTGCCACCTGTGCGAACTTGGCATCCCCTACAGCGATCCGATTGCCGATGGTCCGGTGATCCAGGCCTCGTACACCCGCGCGCTGGACCGCAAGACCCGCTTGGCGGACATCCTCCAGATGACGTCCCGGACCGCACCGACGCTTTCGATGCCCGTCGTCAGCATGGTCAGCTATACAATCATCTACCGCCGCGGGCTTGCACAGTACGTGGCGGCAGCCAAGGCGGCGGGAATCGCCGGGGCAATCGTTCCCGACCTGCCGGTCGCGGAAGCAAGCCAACTGGCCGAGATCTGCCGCCGCGAAGATTTCAGTCTGATCCAGTTGGTGGCGCCGACGACGCCTCGCGAACGGGCCGTCCGCATCGCCGAGTCTTCGACTGGCTTCCTGTACTACGTCTCGGTCGCCGGCATCACGGGCGAACGCACGGAATTGCCGCCCGATCTGGTCGACAACGTGGCGTGGCTCCGCACGCGGACGCAACTGCCGATCTGCATCGGCTTTGGCATCAGCCAGCCCGAGCACGTCAAGCGGTTGGCGCCGGTCGCCGACGGGCTGATCGTCGGTTCGGCGATTGTGCGCCGGATCGCCGAAGCCGGTTGCCGGCCGCGCGACCAAGTGCTGGCCGAGATCGGTGCGTATGCGACGGAACTGCTGAACGCTTTGCAGACCTGAAGCACGACGATGCCTAACGTCTTGGTGCTGTGCGAATACGCCTCGCTGAACGGCGGCGAACGATCGCTGCTGACGGTGCTGGAGGCCGGTCTGAGCAACCGCTTCCGCGTCCGAGTGGCCGCGCCGCCCGCTGGGCCCCTGGCCGATTCACTCCGCGCACTGGACGTTCCGCACGTCCCGCTGGAACTGCACGCGCCGGAGGGGAACCGGTTTGACCTGACCGAGTGCCGGCGCCGCTTGCAGCAGGTGTTGGATGCGACGAGCCCGGACTTGCTGCACGCGAACAGTCTGTCGATGAGTCGGCTGAGTGGGCCTCTGGCCGCCGCCGGAGGCTTGCCAAGTCTCGGCCATCTGCGCGACATCGTCCGCATCAATCGACGCTCGGCGGACGACGTGAACTGCCACGCGCGGCTGATCGCCGTCTCCGAGGCCACGCGCCGCTGGTACGCGAACCTGGGCTTGGATTCGCAGCGCATCCACGTGGTCCACAACGGCGTCGATTTGCGGCGATTTCGCCCGCGACCAGCGACCGGCTATCTGCATCGCGAATTGGACTTGCCGTCCGACGCCCTGCTGGTCGGTGCGGTCGGCCAGATCGGCATGCGCAAAGGGTTGGATACCCTGTTGGCTGCCGCGCGGCGTATGGCAAACGAGCAGCCCAAGACACATTTCCTGATCGTCGGCCAACGCTATTCGCAGAAGCAGGAGGCGGTCGAGTACGAAACGTCCCTGCACGCAGTCGCCTCGCAACCACCGCTGGCCGGCCGCGTCCACTTCCTGGGGCTGCGCGGCGACATGGCGGATCTGCTGAACGAACTCGCGCTGCTGGTCCACTCCGCGCGCCAAGAACCGTTGGGACGTGTGTTGCTCGAAGCCGCCGCTACGGCGGTTCCCGTGATCGCTACCGCCGTCGGCGGCACGGCAGAGATTTTCCCCGGTGGCGAGGCAGCTCTTGTCCCGCCTGACGAGGCGGGCTCGTTGGCAGTTGCCATACAAGGTCTGCTGGCCGACCCGGCCGCCCGTCGCGAAATGGCGCTCGCCGCGCGTCGCCGAGCGGAAAGCGCTTTCGACGTGGCCCGCACCGCGGAAAATCTGGCAGACCATTACGAAGCCGTTCTTCGGACGTCGCCCTGACACGAATTGACTGCGGTGGTTCCGCGTTAGAAGCTGGCCGTGTATGATGCTCGCATCTTCGTTTCACGGTAAGCCGAAGGCGGCCGAGCCGGGTTGGGCAAGATTTCCGTTCCGAATGGAGACGTGCGATGAGGAAACGTACGAGGTTCTTTTTCTCGTGGTCGGCGGCGCTGGCGATGCTGGGCGCCGTTTCCGCGACTGCTGAATCGGTTCCGACGCTCCAGCCGGTCACGGCGGAATTGGTTCGTGCGCGGGATGGATTAGGGAACGTGCTGGCCAAGTTACTGGCGGGGGGCGAAGTCCGATTGGGCTACTTGGGCGGTTCCATCACGGCCGCCGGCGGTTGGCGAGTGCAAACGCGGGAGTGGTTCGCCGTGCAGTTTCCCGGCGCGCAAGTGCGCGAGATCAACGCGGCCATCGGCGGAACCGGCAGCGACTTGGGCGTGTTTCGCGTCCACCGCGACGTGCTGCAGCACAAGCCCGATCTGTTGTTCGTCGAATTCGCCGTGAACGACGGCGGCGCATCGCCCGAGCGCATCTGGCAAGCGATGGAAGGCATCGTGCGACAGACTTGGGCCGCCGATCCGCGGACGGATATCTGCTTCGTCTACACCTACCGCGTCGGCTACGAACAGGAACTGGGACAGGGCCAATGTCCCCGCGCCGCGGCCGCGATGGAGATGCTCGCCGACCACTATCGCATTCCGTCCATCAACGTGGCGCTGCGCGTCGTCCAATTGCAGCGCGACGGCAAATTGGTCTATCAGTCGGATGCTCCGGCACCGGACGGCGTGATCCGTTTTTCCAGCGACGGCGTGCATCCGCTGGACGACGGGCACCGCATCTACACGGACGTGATTGCGGACGCTGTCCGGACGATGCGAATCGAACCGCAGGCCGTGAATCACGCCGGGAAACTCGACCATCCGTTCGTGGCCGACCACTGGCAAGCGGCCAAGATGGTGCCGGTGACGCGTGAGATGCTCAGCGGCGCTTGGACCCAATTGGACGAGCAGCACCCGCTGGCCCGCTCGTTTGGCCCGCGGATGGGGACACTCTGGGAGACCGAGCAACCGGGCAGCAAGATCACGTTCCGGTTCCGCGGCTCGCAAGCCAAGCTGTACGATCTGCTGGGACCGGACGGCGGTCAAGTGATCGTCACGGTCGACGGCCAAACGCGCGACAAGCCCGTGCCCCGCTTCGACAGCTACTGCACCTATCACCGCATCGCCACGCTGGCGGTCGCCGACGGACTCGACCCGAACCAAGTCCACGCCGTGACGGTCGAAGTCCATCCGGATCAACCCGACCGGCAATCCGTCGCGTTTCGCCTGAAGAACCCCGACGAGGAACTGAGAACGCCGAAATACCAAGGCACGCGTCTGCGCGTCAGCCACATCATGCTGCTGGGCGACATGGTCGATTAGAGCCGCCCGAGCGGCGGACTCCGCGAGCACGGAGGCGCTTTTCAGAGTGCGCCGTTGATGGTGCGCGTGATGCCTTGCTTCATCTTTCGTTCTCGTTCATGGCAAGCTCCTTTCGCGTAGGGAAGAAATGAAGTCTTTACAGATAAGAGATTTCTGTCACGGAGGCACAGAGTACGCGGCGTGAGCAATGTCATTTTCCTCCGTGATCTCCGTGCCTCTGTGAGAGCAATTTCATTCAAAGCTCGCCGTTGAAGTCGTGCCACGGACGGTTTGCAGCGAAGCCTTTTTTCTGGGGAAGATCTCAAGAATCCTCATCGGGTGGCGAACTGTGCTGTACAAGCGCGCGGCGGCTTGTCTACACTGAGCGGGCAAATGTCATGAAGTGCCGCGTTTGGAAGCGAGGAGTGCATCATCATGCAGTGTCACGAAATCGATTATGAAATTCTGGGATCGGAAATGCAGATCGTCGAGGTGGAACTGGATCCGGAGGAAACGGTGATCGCCGAAGCAGGGGCGATGAACTACATGGAGGAGGACATCGAGTTCGCGGCCCGGATGGACGACGGCTCGGAACCGGGCCGCGGGATCATGGGGAAACTGTTGGGCGCCGGCAAACGCGTCCTGACTGGCGAATCGATCTTCATGACGCACTTCACCAATCGCGGGACGAAGAAGCGGCGAGTGGCCTTCGCGGCGCCTTACCCGGGCAAGATTCTGGCGGTGGACATGGCCAAGATCGGCGGCAAGCTGATCTGTCAGAAGGACGCTTTTCTGTGCGCGGCGCTGGGGACCAAATTGGGAATCGCCTTCCAACGCAAATTGGGCGTCGGCTTCTTCGGCGGCGAGGGATTTATCCTGCAAAAAATCGAAGGCGACGGGATGGTCTTCCTGCATGCTTGCGGGCATGTGGTCAAGAAGCAGTTGAAGGGCGAAACGTTGCGAGTCGACACGGGGTGCCTGGTCGCCTTTACGCACGGGATCGAATACGACATTCAGATGGCCGGCAACTTGAAGTCCATGTTCTTCGGGGGCGAGGGCTTCTTTCTGGCGACGCTTCGCGGCCACGGCACCGTGCTGCTGCAAAGCCTGCCGTTTTCCCGGCTGGCCGATCGGGTGTTGGCTCACGCGCCGTCGGCCGGCGGAAGCAGCAAAGGCGAAGGCTCCGTGCTGGGCGGATTGGCGAACATGTTCGAGAAGTAGTCGTGCGCGGGACTGCGGGTCGTCGCGCCGGGTTGGTACAGCAAGAGGAGTTCTGAAGAGATGGCGTTTCGACGAAATCGGCAAGCTGGCACGCTGGGCGGACTGATCCTGGGCGGTGTGTTGCTGGTGATCGGCTATTTTGTGGCTTTTTCCTTCGGCAAGCCGATCGTGGACAAGGCCAAGGCCAGCGAGCGTTGGCCGACCGTCGAAGGCCGCATCACGACCTCGGAAGTCCAGCAGGATCGCGGCAACAAAGGCAAAGTGATGTTTTCGGCGAACGTGGGTTACGACTACCAGGTCGATGGGCAGAAGCTGTTGGGAGACACCGTCTGGTTCGGCGGCAACTTCAGCTCGAGCAGTTCCGGCTTGGCCCGCCAAACCGTGGACAAATATCCGGTGGGGAAACAGGTCCGCGTCTCCTATGACCCGGCACAGCCGGAAGTCAGCGTACTGGAGCCCGGCGCGTTTTGGAGCAGCTATCTGGTCTACGGCATCGGCCTGCTGTTATTGGGGATCGGATTGTTGATCGTCGGCTCGCTCGCCGTGAAGCTGTTGTTTGTCACGTTGGTCGTGGGCGGCGTGGTGGGCAGTCGATTGGTGCAGGGTGGCTCCGCTTCGGCGAACCAATTCGCCGTTCCCCAGCAGCGTCCTGTGGCGCGGCCGGGCCCCGAAGAGGGCGACGACGGAATTCGGATCGACTGAACTACTCGGTATCTGCCAGACACAGCACCCGGCCGTCGAGCGTGGACAGGTAGAGTCGGTCGTTGGCGGCGGCAAGGCCATCGAAGACGGGCATGGCGGGCAGTTCGCTTTCGGAAACGGTGCTTCCGTCGGCGGCGCGGACGATCCGCAGGTACACGCCTTTCCGGCCCTCGAAACCCGCGCGGGCTTCAGGCTCGTTGGTGAACGCCAGCAGGTCCGGGGCCTTCTCGCCCAAGTCGCGCGGCCCGGCCACAGCCAGCCGGTCTTGGCCCAGAACCATGGCGCGCACGATCAGCGATTGCGGGTCGGTCCAGAGCGGCTCCGTCTTGTTGGCCGGCTTTCTTCTGGCCGGCTCGGCAGCCGCTGGCGCCGCGCCGGTTCGCATCATGCCGAACAACCGATACGCGTCGGCTCGGTGCCCGACGGCCCCCCCAGCGACCTTCTCACGGCCGTAGCCGTACACCGCGTCATTGGTGAAGCTAAGAATCCGGCCCGACGGATACGTGTTCGCCGCGTTGGCCCAGCCGCTCCAACCGGCGCCGGGCATGCCTTCGCCGAGGATCCAATACGTCCGCACGAACCAGTCTTCGCCCAGCAACCCCGTGATGGAGAACAGATGGGGCTGCGTGGTGTCCGTGCGCACGCCGGCGCGGTCGAAGGCGAAATACTTCAAGAAGACCGAGTCGCCGTCGCCGGAGAGGATGTCGTTGGTCGTGCCTTCCATGTTGAAGCGGGCTTCCGGCACCAGTTGTTGACCCGTGTCGGGATCGAGGTGGTAGATCGTGGACTTGCTCAGCTCGTGTCCAGTTGCAGGATCGAGCCGATACAGCACGATGCCGCCGTCCAGGTACGTCGAGCGGCCCGCCGTTGCATAAACCGTATCGTTCTGAACCAGCACCGCGCCGTGAACCGGCCAGATCGATTCGAGTTGGCCGTACACACCGACGAACCGTTCCGCCGGCGCCGCACGGAACCGCCACACCAACGCGCCGTCGGCCGCGCCGACACAGTAGATCCAACCATCGGCGGAGCCGAAGATGGCCGTTTGCTTCCAGATCGTCGGCGGACTGTCGATCCGGCCGCCGGCGGTGAATCGCCAAATCTCGCGGCCATCGTCATCCGCCAGCGCATGGACGGTATGCGCATCGGTCGAAGCGACGAAGACCCTGCCGTCGGCGATCACGGGCTGGGTCAGCCTGCCGCCGAGCGATGCGCACCAAAGCTCTCGGACGGCATCGGGAATCTCGCTGGTGCCGGCGCCGCTACGTTGGGGATCGTGACGGTACATGGGCCACTGGCCGACGGCGGGCGAGGCCGTGGTGGGCGGCAGTTTTCCGTAGAGCGGACCGGTCTCCAAAACCGGCCGGTCCGGGAACGGCATGTGGCCCGTCGGGTCGCGCTGCGGCGCGGCGGCGAAGAAGCCGTCGGCTTTCACGGTCAAGAAGCATGCGCACGCGTTGGGCGGCGCGTACAGCAAGCCGTTGGCGGGAATGATTCCATACTGGCAGGTGCCGCGAATCCAACTGTTGTTGCTCAACCAGCCGGCGTCCAGGCTCAGCACCTCGATGCCCGACTTGCCGGTGAAGATGAACCGCTCCGAGGCTTTATTGCGGTAGCAGCGGTGGTGCGGCATGCCGACCTTCGGGCCTTGCGTGTTGATCTGCTTCACCGGCTCGCCGGTCTTCAAGTCGAGTCCTCGGAAATCCGAGCCCGCCCAGACCACGCCGTCGATCACGAACACGTCGACGGGCGAGTTGTAGCCTTCGCGGCAGGGCGCCGACCATAACTCCGTCCCGTCGGCCGCGGCGTACGCGCGGAGCACGCTCTTGCCTTGGCGCGCGAAACCCGGCTCGTTCCAGCCGTGAACGCCCCATTCCACCGGACCGGCGGCCGGCTTGTCATCCGCCGCCTGGCCGATCTCGAGGTCTGCGACGAGAACAACGTCGTCAGTGGCCACCAGCGTGGGCGCTGAGAAGGCCATGCGTCGAGCCGGAGTGGTTCGGGCGGTCTTCCAAACTTGTTCGCCGGAGCGAGCATCCAGACTGACGATGCCGCCCGAAGTCTGGAAGTACACACGCGAGCCTTTGACCGCCAACGTCAAAGGCAGGAGGTAGTCGTCCCCGTCCAAAGCGATCTTCCACAGGAACTTTCCCGTTTCAGCCTCGACCGCCGCGATGAAGCGGAAGCCCGCCGGAGCCGGCTCGCCTCGCACGAACAACCCGCCGCCGCGGCGGTCCACTTCGGAGGTGCCCACGGCCAGGTAAAGCACTCCGTCGGCCGCAAGGATCTCCTCCGTATTCTCGGTGCCAACGTACTCGCGCATGGTCTGCCCGGTCGCAGCATCCAGCGCGATCACCGGCCCATCCAGGTTCGGGGTGACAAAGACTCGATCACCGACCGCTACCAATCGGCGCGGCAAGTGGGTTGGCCCTGAGCGGAAATGTCGCAGATGATCCACCCACGTGCCCAGCGGACGTTTCCAGAGCAGCGTGCCGTTAAACGCATCGCGGGCGACGAGTTGCCAATCGCCCGCGAAGCGGATCGACGCCAACGGCGCCTCGTCAACGATGAAGAACATGCGTCCGCGGGCCGTGACGGCGGCGCTCAGACTGGCGAGTTCCTCGTGACTGCGGCCCCAGCGCGGCTGGCTGACCCACTGGATCGAACGCGGGATATCCACGCGACGGTCGCTCGCCACGGCGTTGTTGTCGGGGCTGTGGAGGAAATGGGTCCAGTCGTCGATCTCCTCGGGCCAGGGCTTGACGAGCTGATCCGAGATCAGTCGCCCGCGCTCCGTGACGAAAACCGCGACCCCGCCTGGGCAGAGGACTCGCATGAGTTCTGATCGATCCACGGTCGCCGAACCGCGGACGACGGCCAGATTGACGAAATGGTCCACGTAGGGCAGTCGGTCGCCCGACCATTGCTGGACCGAGATGTTGCCGTACAGGCCGAGCGACTGGATATGTTTCCGTGCCGCGTCGACCTGCTGCGGGTCGGGATCGAGCCCGTGGACCAGGAACCGCTCGTTGGCCCGCAGCGCCGCCGTCAACTTGCCGTCGCCGCAGCCGATGTGGACCACCACACCGCCTTGCACTCCGGAGGCGTTCAGGATGTCCGCCGCTTGTTGCTGCGGAGTGGTCGGTTCCGCGGCGATGAGCGGCGCCGTCAAAGCGAAGAACAGCACAAGGTGGGTGGTCATCGTCAATGTCTTTCCTAAGAACGTGGAAGACTCGAACCCGCCGCAAGTTGCTTGGCGCGGCCCAGCAGGTAGTCCCGCGACGTGCGAAGGGCGACGGTCATTTCGTCCGGTTCGGGCTCGCCATGCATGAACGGATTCACGTACCAGCGGAACTTGACCTTGGCCAGGGCGTCGAGCCAGGGGGTGAAGTCGGTCGGCCCGATCCCTGGCAGTTGTTGCGTGCCGGGTTGGGCTTGCCACGCGTAGAAGAACAGCAGCCGTTCGCCACAGATGGCGATCGCATCTTCCACCGACGCCTTGATGTGCTGCAAGTGGTAAGGCGCCAGCGCGATTCCCAGTCGTGGGTGCCGCGCGACGTCGACGAAGGCCTTCAGAGAATCGAGGCTGTTCAGCAGTTGGCCGCTGTGGTTCTCGATCGCCAAGTACACGTCGTGTTTTTCGGCCAGTTCCAGTTCGGGCTGAAGGGATGCGACGAATTCCTTCATGCGCGCCGTCAACTCTTCGGGCGGCCGTTGGCCCGTGCTGCCGCGGACGGCGACGCCGCCGCCCATCGCGCCGATGAAGTCGGCATATTTCGGGAACCCGCCGCTGTAGACGGAATAGGCGTAGGTCTTCAGCTTGTTCTGTTCGAGCACCTGCTTGAGTCCGTCGGGGCCGAGCCGGTTCTTGGCGTCGTCCAGATGGGGGCATCCCGCGTGGGGCGACCAGATGTCGATCGCCTCGAAGCCGAGCGCCGCAATGCGCTGGCACGCCTGTTCGATCGGCAGCCTCGAGAAGTGGATCGACGACGTGGACAGCCGCATGTTCCACTCGCTGGCAGGTGGCGCACCGCACAGTTGGCTGCCGACGGCACAAGCCGCCGCGGCCGTTGCCGATTGAGCAAGAAATCGCCGCCGGGAGATCGAGCGTGACTGGGGAGAGGCTTTCATGGTTGGTCCTGTCGTTGGTTGAGGTTCATGGGCGGTCCGTCGTCAGTGAGCGGGCGATGACGCACGTCCGGTTTACCGTTCGACGGCAATCATCATACTGCAATCGGCCTCCGTCTAGCAAATGTCTTCTCCGGAACGCAGCCGTTTTCGCGGCGCGAATTCGCTCGGCTTTCCGCGAAGCGATCCGGCCAGTAAAATGCGCCGCGTCCTGAATCTCGGGACGCGACACAAGAAATCGGTCAGCGAACATCCGACGGGGACCGTTGATCCAACAACACCACGGAGATTGCCACGATGCGTTACTTTCCCAGCCGCTGCTTCGGCGTGATTCCTTGTTTGCTCGCCACCGCGTTTCTAGTCGGTCCGGTCGGCCGGAGTGCGGCGGAATGGCCGAGTTTCAGCGGGCGGTATCCGCACTTGGCCGCCTACAATTCGAGCGGCGAATGCGGCATCGGGGCGATCGTCCCGTGGGCCGACCGGCTGTGGTTCATCACCTACGCGCCGCACATGCCGGGCGGCAGTGACGACAAGCTCTACGAGATCGACTCGGACTTGAACGTGACGATCCGCTCCGAGAGCATTGGCGGCACGCCGGCCAACCGCATGATCCACCGCGAATCGAATCAGTTGTTCATCGGTCCCTACGCGATTGACGCCCAGCGGAACGTCCGGGCGATCCCTTACGCGACGATGTACGGGCGACACACGTCCACCGCGCGGCACCTGACCGAGCCTGCGCGGAAGGTGCTGTACTTCGACATGGAAGGATTGCTGTACGAAGTGGATGTCAAGACGCTCGAGGCCAAACTGCTGTTCCGCCGCGCGGTGCCAGGCTGGCATGCCAAGGGCGCGTATACGTCGCAGGGCCGCTTCGTCGTGGCCAACAACGGCGAGCACGCCGCCGGCAGCGTCGACCGCTTCAAGCCGTTCGAGTACCAGATCGATCCCGCCCGAACGAGTCCCGAGGATGCTGGCGCACTGGCCGAGTGGGATGGCGACCAATGGCGGTTGATCCGTCGCCGCCAGTTCACCGAGGTGACGGGGCCGGGCGGCATCTGCGGTCCGCCGTCGGACGACAGCCCGCTGTGGGCGATGGGCTGGGACAAGCGGTCGCTGATGCTCATGCTGCTGGACGGCGGCGTGTGGCGCGAGTTCCGGTTGCCTAAGGCCGATTACTCGTACGACGGGCAACACGGCTGGCACACCGAATGGCCGCGCATCCGCGAGGTCGTTCCGGCCGCGGACGGCCAGCCGCCGAAGCTGCTGGCCAACAAGCACGGCGGGTGGTTCGACTTTCCCCTTGGTTTTTGCGCCGACGACACTTCCGGATTGCGGCCCATCGGTTCCTACTTGAAAATCACGGGCGATTTCACCGGTTACGACGGGCGCATCGTCTTTGCCTGCGACGATGCGGCCAAAGCGCACTTCCATGCCGGACTCGGCTTGGATGGCGACATGGAAGTGGTGGGCCAGTCGAACTCGAACCTTTGGTTTACCAACTGGGACGACTTGTTCACCAAAGGCGAACCCGCTGGCTTTGGAGGCTGGTGGACGAACGACGCAGTCGCCGGCGGCCAACCGTCGGTTCCGTTCCTGTTTCACGGCTATCGCCAGCGGGTTCTGCATCTGTCGCACGGAATCGCTCATGACGTGAGTTTTCACTTGGAGACTTCCGACGGCCGCGGATCGTGGCAATCGCTGGCCACGGTCATCGTTCCTGCCCGTGGCTACGAGTTTAGGGTCTTCCCCGCCGACGCACCGGGCCAGTGGATCCGGGCCACGGTCGACCGGGATGCCACGGGCGTGACCGCCTACTTCCACTACGGCCCGTCCCGGGGTGCCCGCACCGACGCGGACATGTTTGCCTCGCTGGCCGAGGTAGATAGCACCGCACCGCACAGCGTGGGCGTGGTGCGGGGCCGGGGCGGGAATTTGGGCACGCTGCACATGCTGGCCACCAGCATCGACGCCGAAGGGAACGCCTCCGAGCCTCGCGTGTACGAGATCGGTGCGGACATGAAGCTTCAACGAGCGCAAGACGCGAGCCAGGCGAAATACATCGAGGAGCGAGTCGCGCCGCGCGGCGCCGAGTACTCGATCGAAGGCAATTCGGTGCTGGTGGTCGAGGCGGACAAGCGGTTCCGTCTGCCGATCGGTCACGCCGACGCGGTCAACCGCAACTCGGCCGGGTTCGCCCGAACGGTGCGCGAACTGGTCACCGAACGCGCGATCATGAACGCCGGGGGAACCCTCTACATGCTTCCCCGCACCAACTCGGGCGGCGTGCGCGCGATCAAGCCGGTGGCCACGCACAACAAGCGGATCTTCGATCTATGCTCGTGGCGCGGGATGCTCGTTCTGACCGGCGTGCGCGACGATGCGAAGACCGAAGACGGCAGCCATCTGGTGCGCAGCGACGACGGCCGGGTGGGGCTGTGGTTCGGCGACATCGACGACCTGTGGAAACTGGGCAGACCCACCGGCCAAGGCGGACCTTGGCACGATTCGGCGATCCGGGCCGGCGAGCCCAGCGACCCGTATCTGATGACCGGCTACGACCGCAAGACCCTAACGCTCCGTCACCAGAGCGACCAACCGATCACCGTGACCGTCGAGGTCGACGTGACGGCCGACGGACGCTACGTCCCGTACGCGCGACTCCAAGTGCCGCCGGGCGAACCGCTGTTGCATGAATTCCCCGCTGGCTACGCCGCCCACTGGGTGCGGCTGACCGCCGACCGCGACACCACGGCGACCGCCACGTTCGTGTACGAGTAGATTTACACCCGGCGACGCCAATAGCCTGGACGACGACTTGTATGCGCAACGGCCACAATCATGATTTGATTCGATGTTCGGCGTCTGAAGACCAGCAGATACGGAAAACGCCGAACACGCACCCAGCGATACGGACCGGAAAGGACGGGCAATCGTTCGCCTTCCTCTGCGACACGCGCGACCGCTCCGTCCACCGAAATCCGAAATCGCTCGGCCACAGACGGTGATCGAGCAGCATACCACTCACGAGATTCACGATACTCGCGCGCTGCGAGCCGGTGAAAAACGACGATGGCGGACATCAGTTCTCTGCTCGCAACTCGGCCCAGGGGATGGCCCCCTCCGGCTGCGCGAAACGACGATCTAACTCGTCAAGGAGATCAGGATCGTCCAGAGAGACCGAGACGGCGTGCTCCGGCAACGTATCCAGAAGGCGGGACACCAGGGAAAGCCGCTCTTCCGCGGACAACTGCATCGCAGCTTCGAACAGGACCGCGGTATTCTCAGGCATCGGATTCCTCCCCGCTCCAGCAACATGTGCCACGGGCGCGACGTCGCAGTCCGCCCACTGCTCTCGATTGTAACGGCGAACAGACTCCGACTTCAAGTGCCGAACAGTTCCTCCCCTGACAGGCATTCGCTTTGGCGATTTTTCGAATGCTCCCGACTTTTTCGGGCGACCGATGCGTTTGGAGCATTACTCGCGCCCCACGCCAAGCTTCCAGAACGAACTTCTACTTGCAGCGCGAGATTCCTGTCGTAACATGGGTTGCCAAGAAATGGACATGTTGGCTGGCTGCCGAGATGCAATCGTAGATTCACGGAGAGCTTCCGGGTTCCCGAATGCGTTCAATTGGAAAGGAGCAGGAAATGCACGATCGGTTTCGCGAGCGATGGTTCTGGATGGTTTTGTTCGCCATTTCGTGCTGGACGCCCTGGGCGGCTGTCGGTCAGATCACGCCGATGGAGATAGCGTTTGCCCGTCAAGCCGCACGGCGGATGGTGTTCGATGCGTCGCAGGAGATTCCACTCTGGTCGCTACGTCCGGCCGAGGTGGTTGGATTGGAAGTCATGCATCCTGCGGTCGCTTTGGACGACAGCGCCCCGACCCGGTATTCGATCGAAGGCGGGCGAATGAAGATTCGCGCCGATCAAGCGTCGCGCAGCGCGTTGTGGATCGGCGGGATGAATCCGTTTGCCGGTCACGTGCTGGCGATCGACGACCTGATCGGAGACGGCGCCGTCGGATTCGACTTTGCGTCGCCGGACGGCGCGGATCGACATTCGCTGCTCATGACCTTCCAGGGCAAGAAGCCCGTTTCGGTGGTGTGGGCTGTGACGCGCGAGGGCAAGAGCCAATCGAACCAGACGATTCACACTTTCGATGAACAAGCCCCTTGCGCGCCGTTCGAGTTCCGGCTGCAGATGCTGGGAAGCGGATTGACCGCGTTTCTCCAGAAAGACGGATTGCCGCAGGTAGTCGGGCAGGTCGATCAACTCAACGCGGTTCTGGATCTACGGCGCAAAGATGCCATCGGTTCCTATCAAACCCGCCTGCTCACCGACCTGGAGGGCAACAGCGAAGTGACCGTGCTCGAAGCGCGCGCCGCGATCGACACAGGGGTCGGGTTGGCGGACATGCGGGCGATGACCTACCGGGACGGCCGTCCGTACCTGGACCGGGGCCGAGTCTGGTACACCATGTCGATCCGCGGCCGGCAGCTTCCGCATCACCTGCAGGGCGTCTTCAGCATGAATCCGTCGGTGTTCGACCTCAAGCTGGAGGGAATTATTTTGTTCGACCGCGGCGACGGCTTGCTGCGGAACGAGATCGCCTCGCATATCTTTTACGACGAGCAGGCCGAGTTGTGGCGCGGCGTGACCACGGGCTTTACCGCTTTCGCCGACCCTGACGAGCAGAAGGAACTCTGGGCGGTCTGCAGCCGGAAGGATCCGCGGTTCGGGATCTCGGTGATGAGCGCCGCTTCGATGGACTTGGTCGGAGACTACGAAGACGCGCATGTCTTGTATGACGCCGAAGCGCAGAAGTGGCGGATGCTGGTAAGCGAGAACCACGGAGGCTACAAGGCTGTGGTGCGGGAGTCCGACCGCTGGGACGGCGGCTACGAACGGATCAGCGGTCCCATCGACATCGATTCGACCGGCACGACGATTCAGAAGATCGGCGACCGGAGGTACTGTCTGTTCGGCAGTTCCGCCCGGCAGTTGTTCGTCTACAGCTACCCCGAACTGAAACCCTTGGGGCATCTGCGGATGGACCTTCCGCCTTGGTCGGAAACCTCGGGCACTCGCGTGTGGGCCAATCTGATTCCGTTGCCCGAAGGCTATCCGTCTCGTTACGTGCTGCTGACGATGGACCGCTTCAATTATCCGGGCATCGTCGGTCGCAACTGGTCCTACGGCGCCCTGTACCTGTACCACGGTCGCCGCCCGGACGGCGACGGCCACGGGTACGAATACGATGCCCGCAACGGGCGCTCGTCACGACCGACATCGTCCTCGAACGCGACCAACTGAATTTCCAGCGGAGGTCAATCGCCTTGAGCAGCGGCCACTGCTACGGCCAATCAGAATCCAGCGACCGCGTTGTCGTTCGACGCCGCGGGGAACTTCTGGCGGACGATCGGCATCAAAAAGCTTTACGCTTGGAGTCGCATGCGCCGGCCGCTAATCTGTCCACACGTATCTAGTTTCTCTCACCCAGCGAGAAAAATCTTGTGAAAACGCAAAATGTTCGAGGCTATTTGTCGAGCGCGACAGTGCTTCTATCCGTCTTGACCGTGGTCGCACTAGCGGCACCCGTCGCTCTTGGGCAAGGTCGCGGCCACATGGGTGGCGGTCAGGGTATGGGGCGCGGCCAGGGCATGCAGATGGGCGCACAAGGTCGCCAGCATGGCCAAAACATGGGCGGCCAGGGGCAGGCGTTCGGCCAGCAGATGGCTGCGCAAGGTCGTCAGCATGGCCAGAACATGGGCGGCCGGGGACAGGCATTCGGCCAGCAGATGGGCGCGCAGGGTCGCCAACACGGCCAAAACATGGGCGGCCAAGGACAGGCGTTCAGTCAACAGATGGGCGCGCAAGGTCGCCAGCACGGCCAAAACATGGGCGGCAACCAGATGCAAGGGCCGGGCATGGGGCGGCAGCCGGCGATGGGCGGTGTTCAAGGTGGCGGTGCGATGGGCGGCGGCAATCCGAATGCCCAACGGCGGCGTTAGGGTCCGCCATCCGTCGACAAAGTCGGCACTTTGCCGCTGCCGGTCCGTTCGCCTTGCAGAACCCACGGCAGGTTGAAGCGGACGACGGCCAGGTGTTCGTATAATTTCTTTTCGCCTCGTTCGAACAACAGATACACAGTGCCGTCCGGACCAGCAGCCAGGGACGAGTAGGCGCTGAGCCCCAGGTAGACCAGCCGCTTGACGGGCCATGTCTCGCCTCGGTCGAAACTGGCCCAGACCGTCATCCGCTCGCGTCCGCCGCCGTTGGTGTCGGGCATGCTGAATAGCAACACGTCGCGGCCGTTGGTGGTTTCGAGCGGCAAGCGGACCAGGCCGGCGTTGATTCCGTAGCTGGGCTTGCGGCCATACTTGAAGTAGTGCGGTTGCCCCACTTCGCGCAGGTGCTCGTCCACTCGCCAATCCGTGAACATCGCGCCGCCGTCGTAGCTGTAGGCGATCTGCCGCCGGTGGTCGGTGGACATGTGCGAACTCGAATTGTAGTAGATGTCGCCGTTGGAGAATTCGGCCAGAGTCCCTTCGCCCGTGCCGCTCTGCACGGGCGCGCTGGTTTGCCAAGTCCTTCCGCCATCATCGCTGTAGATGGCCGTATTGTAATTGTACGGCCACCAATCTTGGTCGTTGTTGCCCAGAGGTGGCTGACACCTGGCCGGCATCAGCAGGCGGCCCTTGTGCTTGCCGTACTGCAGCGTGATGCCGGACTCGGAGCACGTCGTCTGGGCCGGTACGCCGCTTTCCGGCGATCCGTGTCCGGCCGGGTTCGCTTTGACGACGATCGCCTCGCGTTGCCAAGTGCGCCCGTGATTCGAACTGCGCCACAAACAACCGCCGCGTGGATCGACCACCATTACGTCGCCGTTGCTCTGGTCGACGATTGCGCTGCCGCGGGCATCTTGGCCCACCTGCTGGATATCGCTCCACGTCCTGCCGCCGTCCGCGCTGCGGCGCAGCAGGTTGCCGCTCTTGCCGAAGGCCAGCACCGAACCGTCCGCGGCAACGACGATATTGGGAATGCGCACGCTGTCGAACAGGTCTTCGACCTCTCCCAGCGACTTGACGACCGGTTCCGCCGCGACAGCGAAACCGAGTTGGCAGAACAAGCAGATCAGTACAGGAAGTGCCCCAACCGTCTTCATCGTGTTTCTCCCAGGTGTTGGTCACGGAAATCACCGGGGTGCGATGGTATCAGTCCCGGACTCGTTCGCCAATCGGGCGGGCGAGATCCGGCATTTCGGCCGAACGACTCGCCAAGAAACGAGAATTCCTCCTGCGCGACCGAGAGGCCGCGCGGAGGAATTGCAGACCGTCGTTCGATTCGCTTCTTGTCGTGTCGAGCGAATCGCTCTCCCCAAAGCTTATTCGGGGGCCGGTTCCGTGGCGGGCGTTTCGGGTGCCGGTTCCGTGGCAGGAGCGTCAGCGGCCGGTTCCGCCGGAGTCTCGGCAGGCGTTTCCGCCGGCATCTCAGCAGGCGTTTCCGCCGGCGTCTCAGCGGGGGTCTCCGCCGGCGTCTCCGCCGGCGTCTCAACTTCCACGTCCATGGTGGTCGGGGCTTCGTTCGCGCCGGAAGGCGCGGGCTTCGGACCTCCACCGCAACCAACGGTGAACATGGCCAGCGCGATCAACATGCAGATCCAGGAGAAATTACGCATCGTCAGACCTTTCTCAAAACGGGGTACACGAACACAACTTACCAAACGGGGCACAACATTCCCCGATATCCAACCTGGGAGAAATTCGCTCCTCGGTGAAGTAGATCCACGACTGTCCCCGGATATTCCCTGGAACCCGGAAAAAAATCTCCTTCCAGAGAAGAGAGCGGAAGATCTGCCCGGCACGTGCGAAAAACATTGAGAATTCTGTCGGCCCCGACGTGTCTGTCCCGTTTCCAGCGGCATCGATCGGTCGATTTTCTTCCGGAATTCGGGAATAATGGGGGCAGCTAATGGATCAATCCCAGGGAAGATACGAGATGTCCAGTGATTTATCGGCGGTCAGCGGGGGCAGAGATGTAACTCCGTCACCGTCGGGGCAAGACGACCGCCCTGATCTTCGTGAGATCGTGATACGGTATCACGAGGCCGTGTATCGATACGCATACCGGCTGGCGGGCAATCAGGCGGACGCGGAAGATCTGACTCAACAGACCTTTCTGGTAGCCCAGCAGCAGTTGAGCCAGGTGCGGGACATGGACAAGATTTTGGCTTGGTTATTTTCCGTTCTGCGGAATTGCTATCTGAAGAGCTGCCGCAGGAGCCGTTTATTGCCGTCGGCGAGCATGGACGTGGATCTCGACCAGGTGCCCGAATCGCCGCAGCGAGACGAGATCGACGAAGCGGAGCTGCGATTGGCCTTGGACGAATTGCCGGACGAGTTCAGAATTGTGGTGTTGATGTTTTATTTCGAGGATTGTTCGTACAAGGAGATTGCGGATCGGTTGGAGATTCCGATCGGAACCGTGATGAGCCGTTTGGCGCGGGCGAAAGCCCATCTGCGCCGTTGGTTGTCTTCCCGGGCGGCGTTGGCGGACGCGGAGCGTCGCCCAGTCGCCGTCGTGGCGACGGTGGAAAACAGGCGTTCTCCCGATGCACGATCCTATCGGCCTGTAAGGATGGACCGATGAACCAGCGACAAATCATCGAGGCCATGGAAGGCTGTCGAACCAGTTCGGATGCTGCCCAGCAAGCGGACGTGCCCGAATTGGCGGACGCGCTGAGTCAGGATGCTGCGCTGCGCAAGCAGTTCGAGCGGATACGGCAATGGGACGGGATTGTTGGCGAAGCGCTGCACGATTGTCCGATTCCCGAGGGGCTATGCGATCGTTTGCTCGATGCGTTGGCGTTGAGCGATTCCGGTTCTGCGTTGGCGAAAGGTCCGTTCGAGAGCGCCGCTCGGCAGTTTCCGTGCAACGAAACACTGGCCGAGCCCACTCCCGAGTCGCACCCGAACGCTGGTCGCCGATTTTTGCTTCGCCGTAGCTTGTGGTTTGCTGCTTCACTCAGCGCCGCCGCATTGGTTCTGGTGGCAGTGGCGCTGAGCCGGTTGGGACCGCAGACTCCGGAATTAACGGCTGATTTTGCGGACGAGATTATTGATTGGACGCAGACCGTCGCGCGGAGCGAGTGGCGCACGGATTTCGCCGCATCGGAACTTCGCGGCGCGCCGTTCGACCCTGGTGTTCAATCGCGTCCGCGACGGTGGACCCGAATCGAAACTCGCTACGCGGCCCAGACCGTCGTGTACGACCTGACCGTGCGGCAGAACGAGCCGACTTTCCTGTTCTGTTTTGTATCGGGCCGGTCGTCGTTGCCCGGCAATCCGCCGGTTGGGCCGTTCTCGACCACGGGCGGATTTTCGATCGGTGCTTGGCAACGGGGCGATCACGTCTACGTGTTGGCGGTTCGAGGCAACGAGGCCCGTTATCGCAAGCTAATTCAGTCGCCAGTCATTTTGGGGAACATGAGAATTCGTGAGAATTTGGAACGAATCGGCGCGCTTCCAATTCACGCGAACCCGGATACCCCTCATTTCGCAATTGGCGCAATTGACCAAGTCTAGCGAGTTTCGCGGATTTCGCGCGATCAATCTAATCTCTGACCGGTTTCTGAACCGAATCGAAATGCTAGGGCGGAGAAGAAGGGGACAGAGCCCTTTTGTGCGCAGCACCCTGCGCGCCATTTCGGCAGAAGTGGATTTTCCCCTTCTTCACCGTTTCCTTTCAACCAACCCATCGCGCACCCCCGCACGAAGACTCGTATGATTCCGACCACTCGATTTGGCCGTAGACTACTGCTGATTGCAATCGCGGCCAGTACGGGAATGTTTGCGCAAGAGATGGTCAGCCGGATCTCGTCGGCTGGAGATCAACCGACGGCCACGGCCAGCGTCTCGCATCGGTCTTGGTTATCCGCTGAGTCGTACTACCGAGAGCACCCAGGCGTCTTCCGGAGCGATCCGCCCACCCCGCTGACGACGCCCCTGACCGGTTCGGACGAAGCCGCGGTGGTCGAGCATCCCGTTGAAGCTGTTGCTGCGCCGACAGAGGTTCAGCCAGAAGAGTCCCCGTCTCCGGAGTTGGTTGCTGTCATGGCGCCCAATCCGTTTGAGAGTCTGTCTGCCCCGTCGAGTGACGACGCATCGGCTGATCGTGTCGTGCCAGAGGTCGTGTCCACGGACCGATCCGACGATTTGCCGAGCGCGCCCCACGCCGGGGAATCGTCGGAAATCGAACAGTTCCCAGTTCTCGATGCGCAACGGTTCGCCATGGCGGCCGAAGTCCCGCTCGTCGAACGGCGTCCCGCGTCGATTCCCGATCTGGAGCTGAACGACCGGGGCGTGCTGCCCCCGCCCGCGGATCGAACGCCCGATTGGGACGGAGTGGACGCCGATGTGTTGCTGCCTCCTTGGCAGCGCCGGCCAGCGGGCAGCCCGTCGGACTTTGTTGAATCAACGCCAGCCCGCGGCCCGGCATCGTCCGTCGCCAATGGGGCTCAGACCGACGGGATGCGGTACGCGAGTCCCGAGCAGTTGGTTCGCGAGCGCGGAATTGAGCGCGGGCAGCAACTGCAAAGGCGTCTTGAAGCCCGGCGGTTGTTGGGGTACTCTCCACTTCGTCCGCCTGTCCAGGCGTCTCCGTTCACGAGCGGGGATTCGATTCGCCCGGTGGTGGTCTTCGTGCCAAGGACGGTGGTGGTAGTCCAACCCGAACCCCCTGCTTCCGATCGTTAACCCGCGTGATTTCATTTGTCGCTCGCCGCTACGACACGGCTCAGGCTGTTCGCGTCCAAATGGACGGCGCGACGATCGCAGCCATCGACGCCCTGCCGGATTCGGGTGACGCGGAACACGGTCTTCCGTGGCTCGCGCCGGGGCTGATCGACCTTCAGGTCAACGGGTTTGGCGGCGTCGCATTCAACTCGCCCATGCTCTCGCCCGACCAGGTCGCGCAGGTCAGTCTGTCCATGGACGCGCACGGCGTGACCGGGTACTGTCCGACCGTAACAACGGATGGCTGGCAGACCCTGGCGCATTCGATGGCCACGATCGGATTGGCCATCCGGACGATTCCGGCGGTGGCAGAGCGTGTAGTGGGGATTCATCTGGAGGGGCCGTACATCTGTCCGGACGACGGGCCCCGGGGCGCACATCCCCGTCCGCATGTGCGGGCACCCGACTGGGACGAATTTCAGCGGTTGCAGGAATTGGCCGAAGGTCACATTCGGATTGTGACGCTTTCGCCTGAATACGAAGCGGCGCCCGCATTTATCAGGCGAGCCGTCGCGCAAGGCGTGCTGGTTGCCATCGGGCATACGAACGCGGATTCGGCGCAGATCCGCGCGGCGGTGGACGCGGGGGCTCGGCTCAGTACGCACCTGGGCAACGGCGCCCACGGCCAGATCCGTCGTCATCCGAACTACATCTGGGATCAGTTGGCCGAGGACAGGTTGGTTGCTAGCTTGATTGTCGACGGGCACCATCTGCCGCCGTCGGTGGTCAAGTCCTTTCTCCGCGCGAAAACGCCGCAGCGGTGCATTCTGGTCAGCGACATCACCTCGATGGCCGGTCTGCCCCCCGGCCGATACGAAGACACCAGCCTGGGCGCGGTCGAAGTCCTGGACGATGGACGGCTGGTGATCGCGGGGCAACAGCAGTTGTTGGCCGGCGCTGCCTTGCCGATTACCGCGGGCTTGGCCAACGTGGTCCGTTTTACGGAACACGGTCTGCGGGTGGCCGTCGAGATGGCTTCACTTGGCCCGGCGGCTTTGATCGGCCATCCATCGGGGCGTCTGGAAGTCGGCTCGCGCGCCGACTTGACCTTGTTTCGGCTGGCCATTTCGGCCGATGGCAGCCAGGTCGGTTCTGTCGAGATCGTCGCCACCGTCCGTAGCGGCCGATTGGTATGGGGCGAACTGCTCGGCGAACCCGTCGATGTTCCGCGCGGCTGAACGAGGATGGAATCCCGACTTCGGACGGGATGCTAGCGACAGCAGCATTCCGCCAGGGTACGCAAGATCGATCTGGCTTTGCAGGGGACCGCATGGCTATAATCCCCCGCTTTCTTCACGGCCTAACCGCAGCCCTCCGCGAAAACAGCAATGCTCGGACAGGGAAGTCCGCAATTTGCCGCAACGCCATCCGTGGCGATCGACGGTTGCTCGTCGAAGGGTTCGCGCTGCGCTTGCTGGGTGTGGGCGGCGGCGCTGATATGGTTGATCGGGCTGGGGGCTGTTTCGCCATTGTCGGCGGCCGAGGTTGATCTGTATCTGCGAGCCGCATGGGGCGGGGGCGCACCGCGTTGTTGGACGGGTCGCATTCAGGTTCTCGATGCGGCGGGCGAACCCTTGTCATCGGTGCGGATCTCCGAACCGACGCCGGTCGGTCTGAGTCCCGATTCGCCCGGGGCGATGCGGGTCGCCGATGCGACGATTTCGATTTCGCCTCGCGTGGCCCGCGACTACGACGGGGTCGACTTCCGACTGCAAGCGCCGCGCGACGCGACGGTGCGGATCGAATTGGTGCCGCGCGACGAACCGGGCTCGCCGCACCAGGTGACTATCCCCGTATCGCATCTGATTGGCGATTTTCATAGCTCGTTGCTGGACAACCGAGGAAATCAGTTGCGTGTCCGGCGGCGACCGGGCGATCAACTGCGGGTCCGTTTCGACCGCGACTCGCTGGTCTTTCGCGGCGGCGAGCGGTTTGACTTCTTCGTGACGCCGCACTGGCTGGGCGTGGAGACCGAGGGGGCGTTGTCCTGCGAGTTGACGCTTACCGACACGCGCAGCGGCGACAAGGTGTGGGACGAGACCCGGGACGTTCGGATCGACGCGCAAGGCAACGGACCAGAACTCGGACCATTTTCGGTATCGATGCCCGACCGCGACGGAGTGTTCGATCTGAGCATCAGTATGAGCCGTCGGCGTCTGCCGACTCCGTTTGCGCCCGTCAAGGTGATCGGCCAACGATCGGTCCAAGTCGCCGTGCTGGCCACGCAGGCACTCGAACCCGCGCCATCGCCGTGGAACGTGCTGGCCGAAATCGTTCCCCAAACCGTCGAAGTTGTGTCTCTTCACGACAACCCCCGATCGCGGCTCTGGAATCCGTTGCCCAAGATTCCTCACTGGTGGTGGTTCCCTGGTTCGACGGGCGGCGATGCCAAGCGGCCGCTGGGCAACGGCAAGTCCTCCGCCGCACCACGCACGGGCGAAGGTTATGTGGAGCTGGCGCCCGGCGGCTGGCAGGCGTATCCCTTGCCTGCCGGAGACCTTCTTCGGCCGCACTTGTTGGAACTGGACTGTCCTGCCGACCGTCCTCAAGGACTGAACATCCGCGTCATCGAGGCGGGCACTTCCGGAACGGTGACTCCTTTCGGTCCGTCCAGCGGCTTGGATATCTCCGGCACCGATGTCCAACCCTCAGGTCGGACGATTCGCCACCGGCTGGTCTTCTGGCCCAAGAGCCAGACGCCGCTGCTGCTGCTCACCAATAGCCGGCCGGACATGCCGGCCGCGTTCGGGCGGATTCGAGTCCTGACGGGGCCTCGCCAACTGCCGTCTTCCCATGCTGTCCGGCGAGACGGAGGACGATTGGCGGCGGTCTACTACGACCGGCCGTTGTTCTGGGAAGACTTTTCCGCCGCCGACACCGTCGATCTTCTCTCGGGGCGCAGTCTGAACGATTGGCAGACATTCCAGGAAGGCGGCTTGCGTCTGGTCGAGTATCTGCCGTTTGCCGGCTACAACGGCGCAATGGTCTGTGTGCTGCACGACGGCGGCACGATCTATCCGAGTCGCCTGCTGGAGCCAACGCCGCGGTACGACAATGGCACGTTCTTCGGCACCGGGCAGGATCCGTTGCGGAAGGATGCGTTGGAGTTGCTCTTCCGCCTGTTCGATCGGCATGGGCTGACCTTGATTCCCATGCTGCGTTTTTCCACGCCCTTGCCCGAATTGGAGCGGCTGTTGCTTCCCGATCCTGCGAGCGATCGAGCTGCGGGAGTCGTGGTCAATCTGAGCGACCGCACCAGCGGCAGTTCCCCTGCGGGCACCGGCAGCGGAGAGGGGATCGAGCTGGTTGGATCCGACGGGCGACCGTGGCGCGACGGGGTGGGTGCCGCCCAGGCCGCTGGTCCATACTACAATCCGCTGGATCCGCGCGTCCAGCGGGCCATGCGGCGCGTGGTGGTCGAGCTGGTCGACCGCTACGGGCACCACGAGTCGTTCGGCGGCGTGTCGATCCGCCTCGGCCCGGACACGTATGCCCAAATGCCTGAAATCGCCTGGGGACTGGACTCCCAGACTCTGGCTCGATTCGCCAGCGCCAATCGCGTTTCCCTGCCCTTGATGCCTGCGTCCGATCCTCGCCAGATGCCCGCCTGGATGATGGGCGATCTTCGCGACGCTTGGGCCACATGGCGGGCGAAACAACTGGCCGAGTTCTACACCGCGATGCAATCGGACTTGACCGATCGCGTGGCCGGCGCGAGGCTGTACCTGGCCGGTGCGGACATGTTGAACGTTCCGTCGATTCAGGCGGATCTGCACCCGCGTTTGCCCGACCGTCTGGAACTCAGGCAGCAGATGCAGCGGGTCGGGATCGATCCCTGGCTGTACGCGAACTCACAGCAGTTGGTATTGTTGAAGCCCGAGCGGGTTGCACCAACGATTTCTCTGGAAGAGCAGGCCGCCAATCTGCAACTTCGCCAATCGCCCGAGATGGACCAGATGTTTGCCTGGCGAGATTCGGCCAGCAGCGCATCGAACCCAACGGGCGAGCTGCGTGCGGTCACCGGCAGCCTGTTTTACCACGAACCCCAAACCCTGATCCCCGCTTCGTTCCGGGACGCCAGTCCCTACGGCGCCGAGAAAACCAGCGGCTGGTTCCTGGAGCAGACGGTTCCGGCAGGCGACCGCGCTCGAAAGCGCTTCGTCCAGGCCTTGGCGAGCCAAGACAGCCAAGTGGTTGCCGACGGCGGCTGGGTCGCCGGGCAGACCTCGATCGACAGCCTGACCGACCTGCTGCTGGCCTATCGTCGTTTGCCGTCAGCGCGGTTCGAGACGGTGCGGGCGGCGTCGGCAAGCGAAGAAACGCAACCGGTTGTCGTGCGGCGGTTGACGGCCGGTCAGCGAACCTACCTGTACTTGGTGAACCACTCGCCCTGGCCAGTCCAAGTCTCCGTCAGCTTGGACGATCGCCGTCCGTTTACCCTGACCGGGCTGGGCGAACGCGCCTTGCCCGACGTGACGCGGGGATCGAGAGACATGACATGGACCGTGGACCTACGGCCGTATGATCTGGTAGCCGCCAGTCTGAGCGCGCCGGATGTCCAGGTGCGGGATTGGCAAGTGGTCTTGGGACGGGACGTCCTGGTTGAACTTCGCCAGTCCGTCGACGAGTTGCGCCGCAGGATTGGACGGTTGAGCGATCCCGTGCCGCTGTCGGTCTTAACCAATCCCGGCTTCGAGATGCCCATGACGGAAATGTCGCCCGGGGGCTGGGAACACGCGCGCGGCGACGGGATCACCGTCGGCACGGACGAAGGCTCCGGTCGCGGAGGTCAACGATCGCTGCGGATTCAAAGCGACGGTCCGGTCGTCTGGGTTCGCAGCAACCCGTTCCCGACGCCAACCACGGGCCGGTTGGCCGTCTTTTTCTGGCTGAAGATCGACGATCCGGAACGGCAGCCGAGGCTGCAGTTGGCAATCGAGGGCCGCTTGAACGGAGAAGCGTACTACCGTCCGGCTCGCGTCGGCGCGGCCAGCAATTCCGATCGGTCGCCTCCGCCGCCGCTCACCGATTCCTGGGCGCCCTATCTGGTGCGAGTCGACAATTTGCCGCCCAGCGTCACGGATCTGCGCGTGGCCATCGACTTGATGGGCGCGGGCCAGGTCTCGGTCGACGACATCCAGGTGTTCGATCTCTGGTTCGACCGCACCGAGCGCAACGAGCTCTTGAAACTGACCGCTCTGGCGAATCTCTACCTGGGCAAGGGCGCAGCGGTCGATTGCGAACGTCTGTTGCGCGGCTACTGGGCAGAATTCCTGCGCCGCAACGTCCTGCCGGACGAGGTGCAGTTGGCGGGCCAGACCGCGCCCAGCCCCAGCGTCCCGGGTGCCCCAGCCTCCGCGTCGTCGGATCCGACCGTGCCACCGCGCGAACCTTCGACGTCCTGGCTGCAACGCGTGGTTCCAAAGCCGCAAATGCCCAAGCTGTTCCGTTAGGCTTGGGCCTGGTTGTCGGACCGCGGACCGTGAGTTTATCCTGGATGTGCGATTCGCGTTCCGGCGCGGCCGGTCGAGTTCAACGAAAGGAATCCCGGGTTCGGGAGGAGTAGCGATGGTTTCCGACAATCGGACTTTGCGTGTCGCCATTCTGGGCGGCGGTATGTTCTTCGACGACGTGATCGGTCAGAGCTTCAAGGACTTGATGCGGGGCGGCATCGCGGGCGCGCTGACCAGTATCGGCATGAGCCACATGGCGCCGGACGTGGCGGACGTGCGGATCGCTGTGTCGGCGGTCGGCACGCGGAGCCCGCGGAGCGGGACCGCGGGGCGGATCGTCGACTGGTTCCGCGAGGATTTTCCGGATCAGCCGATCGATGCGTGCTACGGGGAGACCGTGTGGAAGGACATACTGGCCAAGCACCGTCCCGATGTCGTGTTCGTGGCCACACCGGACCACGTGCATACCCAACCGATTCTCGATTCGCTCGAAGCCGGTTGCGACGTGCTCACCGAAAAGCCCCTGTGCCTGACGATGGCCGAGGCGGACCGGATCATCGCCGCGGCCAAACGGGCCGAGCGGATCGTGGCTGTCGACATGCACAAGCGGTTTGACCCGTTCATCCGCGAGATGCTGCAGAACGCTCGGCAGAAGTACGGCGAGATCAACCGCGTGCGCGCTGTGCTCGAAGAGCCGCTGGCGGTCAGCACCGAGATTTTCGCCTGGGCCGAGCAGAGCAATCCGTTCGCCTATGTCGGCTGCCACTGGCTGGACGTCGTGCATCACTACCTGCAGGTCAAGCCGGTAGCGGTCTTCGCCACGGGCCAGAAGAAGCTGCTGAGGCATTGGGACGAGCACCACCGCGAGATCGCCCGGCGACGCGGCGTCGATCCCGCCACGTTCAAACGCCAGAATCCCATCGATACGTGGGACAGCATCGACGTGGCCGTCACCTATCACGACGGCATGCGCGGGGATTACAACAACCATTGGATCAATCCGGCCGAATTCGAAGGCGCCGTCAACCAAGAAATCGAGGTGTACGGCATCTTCGGCCGCGGCTTCGTCGACCAGCAGGACCGGGGCTACCGCGAAGCGGTCATCGGCGATGGCTCGCGCACCCGCAACCCGACGTTCGGCGGGCGGATTCAGCACCGCGGCGGATACCGCGAGATCTTCGGGTACGGCAAAGCGTCGATCGTCTCCGGTCTGCTCGCGATCATCCGGCGGCGGTTGCTCGGCCACTCGCTGCAAGAACTGAACGAGACCTACCCCACGGCGGCTAGCCAGCGCGACGTGGTCCAAGTGATCGAAGCTGCCTCGATCGTCGCCGAAAGGAACTATCAAGCCCTGCAGGCTGGCCGCGGCACCCCGGTCACCGCCCGCTTGACCGACGCGGAAATCCAGATTCTGGAACCCGGCGGGCCGTAGCGACCCGCGAACAAACAGCGGTCAGGTTTCGTGTGTCGTTCGGCTCTTCCAGGCCGGCTGGACGATCAGACGCCAGCGCCCGCGGTAGCGCGTCGCCGGGCTCGCGGAAAACCGATGTCGTCCAGCGCCTTGTAGACTTCCTCGAGCGTCTTCTCGCCGAAATTCGAGATGCTCAACAGATCCTCCGGGCGGCAGTTCAGGAGGTCGCGGACGGTGAAGATACCGCGTTCCTCCAGGCAGTTGGTAGTCCGCACGGTCAAACCGATCTCGGCGGTGCTCAGTTCCAATCGTTCTTTCAGACTCCGCGATGCTTCCTCGGCTTTGCTTAATGGAATACGAGTTCGAGCCATGGACTCCGTCCCCCTGTTGCAGAAAAAAACGCGCGGCCCGAATGGATCCAACGGGCCGGCCGTCACCGGTTCGGACTTGCTCCGATGGCCGCCAGTATAGCATCTGCGCCAAAGTCGCCAACAAAACCGCCAAGAAAATTCCGTCCGCGTCCGCTAGCAGTGCCAGCGGCAAGGATTTTTGATCTGGTGATGACCGTTGCCGTGCCGTAAAATGCGGAAGATAAGCAAGGTCTGCAAAACCACCGACGAGGAGCCACGTTCGCAGTGGGGCATCCCAGCCGCTTGGCATAACCAACCATGGCGTACCGTTCGATTAAGCGAGTTATCGGCGAGACCAGTCTCGAGCGGAAATGCCGCGTGTTGTTCGTGGCATTCCTGTCTCTGCTGCTGTTTCTGGCTTTCTACTCGGTCGAGCGGATTGCGGAAGAGTTGGTCAAAGGCACGGCGATCCGCAAAGGACGCGATCTCGTGGATGCGTCGCTGTTGCGATACCACTGGGAGGAAGTCTGGGAGACCAAGCCCGAGGCGGCGGAATTGGCTCGCGAGATGTCGCGCGACTTGCAGACGCAACGCTACAAGTGGACCATCCTGGCGCTGGAGAAATCTCCTTCGTTCGAACTGGCTCGCACGGTCGAGTTGCCGGCCAACGAAGAGGAGGAGGAGATAGTCCGCGACTTGAAGGCTCGCTTTCAGAAACAGATGGTGGACCGGACTCATCGGATCGAGGACGATGCGTCCTTGGACCGGGAAGCCGCCGAGGAAGATCCCCAGGCGGGCATCGCCTCGCCGCCGACCGACACCAAGACCGCTACGGAAATCCTGCCCGTCCACCGGATTCGCGCCCTGCCGGCCGAGCGAGTAATCCACTACTACCAGCCGGTGTACTGGAAGAACAGTTGTCTGCGCTGCCACGAGGGGTTCGAGGGCGTCGATGCCTTTGCCCGAGCCGACGCCGCCTTGCTCCTGGACAAAGGAACGTACCCGTTTCGCGTGGTCCGCGTGATCATCCCGGACCGCGAGACGCAGCAGGCGACCACGTGGAGCCGCGCCCTGCTGACGGCGATCGGGATCATCACCGTCTTTTTGGCGATGGTGATTCTGTACGTGATCATTCGGTACGTCGTGGTGCGTCCGCTCCAGCACCTGCGGGACGTCAGCGAGCAGATCAGCCGCGGGAACACCGAGTTGCGGGCGGAAATCCGGACGAACGATGAATTCGAGGAATTGGCCAATGCATTCAACCGGATGCTGCGGCACATGACCGAAGCGCAGAGCAAGTTGCAGTTGGTCAACAAGGACTTGGACGCCAAAGTGGATCAGTTGGCCCAATTGAACATGCGGCTGTACGAGATGAACCGCCTGAAGAGCGATTTTCTGGCCAACATGAGTCACGAGCTGCGGACGCCCTTGAACAGCATCATCGGATTTTCCGAAGTGCTGCAAGGCATCGATTCGCTGAATGACAAACAGAAACGCTATGCCCACAACATTCAGAAGTCGGGACGCGTGCTGTTGGACATGATCAACGACATCCTCGACCTGGCGAAGATCGAAGCGGGCAAGATGGATCTGCGGCTGACCGAATTTCGCATCGGGGCCGTGGTCCACGCGCAGTGCGACATGGTGCGGTCCCTGAGCGAAGAGAAGAACATCGACTTGGCCCTCGACGTCCAGCCGGATCTGCCCGTGATGTTTCAGGATCAGGGCAAGATTCAGCAGATCGTGTTGAACCTGCTGTCCAACGCCATCAAATTCACGCCGGAGGGTGGACGGATCACGGTGCGCGTGGTGCGTGGCGCGGACGAACACCTGCATCTGTCTGTCGCCGATACGGGCGTCGGCATCGCCGAGGAAGACCGAGAGATCATCTTCGAGAAATTCCGCCAGAGCAGCCATTCCATCGGCGACGGCAACTTGACCCGGGAATATACGGGCACGGGACTGGGGCTGTCGATCGTCATGGAACTGTGCAAATTGCTGGGCGGCGAGATCACCTTCGTCAGCGAACTGGGCCGAGGCAGCACGTTCACGGTGCGTCTGCCGTGGAGTCTGTCCCTGCGGTCGCGCCATGCTTCGGATATCGAATCGCAATTGGACGAACTGACGCACTCCGTTCCGCTGGACTTGCCGCGTCCCCGCCCGTCGGCGGTTGCCGCCTCGACCTAAGGCAACTCGGTGGGGCGCGGGCGCCGAACGCGACTCCCGGCGGGGTCGGAGGCCGCGCCGAACGCTGCCGAAAGTCGATTTCCCCGCGTCTACGTCTCGGCCAATTCGTGCAGCACTTGGCCCGTCGACTCGCAGAGTCGGTTGGCGTCCGCTGCGGTCGGAGCCTCGGCGATCACCCGCACGATCGGCTCGGTGTTGCTCGGCCGCACCAGCAGCCAGCGGCCGGGCCAGTCCAGTCGCAAGCCGTCCTGCCCATCGGCAGCGGCTTCCGGGAACCGGTCGCGCAGACGGTCGAGTAGCGAGGGGATCTGCGCCGGCACCAGCGGAAACTTGGTCTTGACGATCGCGTAGCGCGGCAACTCGTCGACCAATCGGCTGACCGGCAACCGCCGCGCGGCCATCGCGTCCAGAATCTGGGCCATTCCCACAAAACTGTCCCGCACGTAGCCCACCCGAGGATCGATCGGGCCGCCGTTGCCCTCGCCGCCAAACACGGCGCCGACGGTCTGCAT
The DNA here is from genome assembly GCA_023384135.1 of Alphaproteobacteria bacterium. Taxonomy (GTDB): domain Bacteria; phylum Pseudomonadota; class Alphaproteobacteria; order Micavibrionales; family Micavibrionaceae; genus JAGNKE01. The sequence continues at coordinate 57,584 of JAHDXS010000002.1, forward strand.
TCGTCCGGTGACGTTCGCCTCGCCGACCGCCGCGCGATGGAATTCGACCCCGTAGCGCGCGGCCAAGTCCTCGGACATCCGACTGGAGGCGCAATTGGTCACGATTGGGCCGCGCAGCGTGGGTAGTACATGGTTCAAACACAGTGCGAGCGTGTACTCCTCGCCCACGTATCGCCCGAGTTCGTCGATCACCGCCAAGCGGTCGGCATCCGGATCTTGGCAGAATCCGACGTGGGCCTTCGAGTCTTGAACCGCCGGCAACACGCTCGCTAGATTCTCTGCCGTGGGCTCGGCCGGGTGCGAGAATTCTCCATCGGCGGGTTCCCCCAGAACGGTCACGCGGCAACCCAGGGCTTCGAGTAAACGGCGCCCGAGAAGGGCTCCGGCGCCGTGGTTCGCGTCCAACAAGACGGAAAACTTTTGCTCGCGGATCCGTTGGACATCGACGGTCTTCAGAACCAGCGCAAGATGCTCGGAAAAAGGATCCGCCAATGTTTCGGCATGCCCGATCGACGAATGATCCGCCCAGGCAAAACTCTCCGCGTGATATCGTTCGAGTACCTCGCCGCCCGAATCGGATCCGATCACCTGCCCGGCGGCCGAGAACAGCTTCAGACCGTTGTATTCCGGCGGGTTGTGGCTAGCCGAGATCTGGATTCCGCCGGCGGCCCCGTGCTGGCGGATCAAGACGCCGGTGGTCGGAGTGGCCGCGATTTGCCCATCCAGCACCACCCGCCCCAGCCCGCAAATCGCACTGCGGATCGCGTCGGCCAGCATCGCGCCGGTTTTCCGGCTATCCCGCGTCACGACGACCGGACCGGGCGGAAGCCCCTGGACAAACGCCGCCGCGTACCGGATCGCCGTCAGCGGATCCAGGCCTTGTCCAACGATCCCCCGCAGACCGGAAATACTAATGATCAGATGGTTCAAGAGCAGTCTCCTTACTCATTAGCGCTGCGAATCACGCAGTGCTTGCTCCAATCTTTCCGCGACGTCCAAAGCTGCAGCCCAGTGGCGGAGATACGGTTCGTCCAGTTGGCCTTGGGTAAATAGCACATCCTGAACGTCCACAAAGTCGCGCGGTCTGCCGGCGATCAGTTTTAGGAGAATCAGATCTTCCGGGCTGACGAACCATACCTTTCCCTCGTCGAAATCTTCACATTGCCGACGTGCCAAGACGCTTTCCTGGAATTTGGATTCGGCCAGGAAAATATCGACATCAACGCCGTGGTCTTGCAGAAACATCCGCAGCTTCACAAGTGGCATGCCGGCGACTTGGTCAACCCAACCTTGCAGGTAGGGTTCGGCGACCGAATAGCCTGCGTCGATGGCGCGATCGAAGAATTCCTGCAAGCGGCCCCGGTCCAGTGCAACCGTAAAATCAATGTCGTAGGTAGGGCGAGGGATGCCGTGAATCCGCACGGCAAATCCACCCATCACGGCATAACGGACGGAGAACGCCTCGAAAATGGCCGTGATCTCGTGCAGCGATTGAGTCAAGTTCTTCATGGTTTCGTCTTGGTGCGCGCGATCGCCGTCAGCATGTTGACGTTTCGCGCGTCGTTCTCCTGTCGCAAACGTTCGAAGCGGCGCGCCACCACTTCCGGCGAACCCCGCAACAGATAGGGCGTGTTCTCGCGGATCATCTCGACCGTGATCTTCAGCCTTTGGCCGGGCGTCATCCGGCGGTAGGCTTCCAAGGTTTCTTGGCTCAACATGGATGCACTCCTGATTCGTCCCTATCCTAGCTGGTCGGACTTCGGCTGCCCAGACACCGCTGCCCGGTTGATCGCACCGCCGCGCGGTACGTAAAATCAAAGCCCGAACGCGACTTGAAAGCTGGTGAACTGGACGGTTGACGAGACCAGTGAAACGATAAGACAAGCGAACAAGGGCTGGCCACAGAATGGAGAACTCCCACATGACGTACGATTCAACGTTAGTTTTGGACAAGGTTCAGGCAGCGCTCGGGGAAGGCCTTTTGACGGCCAATGCGGCCGAGAACATCCGGGCGTGGCTGACCGAGGAGCGGTATGCGGACTACGCTCCGCAGGTGGTCCAGCACATCGACGACGCGAAATGGCAGCAGTTGGATGATGTTTTCTGGACGGTGATCCCGTTCGGCACAGGCGGGCGGCGCGGCCGCATGTATCCGATTGGCTCGAACGCCATCAACGATCGGACGATCGGCGAAAGCGCCCAGGGACTGGCCGACTACGTGAAGGAACAGCACACGGGCGGCGAACTTTCCTGTGCCATCGCCTACGATACGCGGATCAATTCGCGTCATTTTGCCGAACTTTGCGCGGGCATCATGGTGGCCGCCGGGTTCCGCGTGTACTTTCTGGACGATTACCGCAGCACCCCCGAGCTGTCGTTCCTGGTGCGATACAAGCAATGTTCGTGCGGCATCATGGTCACGGCCAGCCACAATCCGCCTTCGGACAACGCCGTCAAGGTGTACTGGTCCACCGGCGGCCAGATTCTGCCTCCGCACGACCACGCGATTATCGACCGCGTGATGAACGTCCAGGAGATTCGCTGCGCCGATTTCCAAACGGCCGTCGCCGAGGGCCGCGTAACGATCTGCACGCAGGAAGTCGATGCCGCGTTCGTCCAAGCCGTGGTCTCCCAACGGCGACCGGGGCCGCGCGATCTGAAGGTGATCTTCTCGCCGCTGCACGGTGTCGGCGCGTCGGCGGTCTGCCCGGTGTTGCAGGCCGACGGATTCACGGAGGTCGAGGTGTTCGAACTGCACCGTGAGCCGAACGGTCTGTTTCCGAACGTGCCCGGACACGTCTCGAATCCCGAGAACCCCAAGGTTTTCGCGGACATCATCGAACGCGCCAAACAGGTGGGCGCGGACCTGATTCTGGCCACCGATCCTGACGCCGACCGCATGGGCTGCGCCGCGCCGCTCACGCTGGCCGCGGGGGCGTCGTGGGCGACGATGACCGGCAATCAGTTGGGTGCCTTGCTGGTGGACTTCGTGCTCGAACGCAGCAGCGGCCTGACCCCCGAGCACTACTTGGTCAAGACACTGGTGACCTCGGAGATGATTCGGCGAATCGGCGATTCGTACGGCGTCCGTACGTACGGCGATCTGCTGGTGGGCTTCAAGTGGATCGGCGGAGTCGTCGACCAGGTCGGGCCGGATCGGTTCGTTCTGGGATTGGAGGAATCGCATGGCTACCTCGGGGGCCAGTACGCGCGGGACAAGGACGGTGCGCTGGCTTGCATGTTGATGGCCGAACTGGCGGCGGCGGCCAAGGCGGCAGGGAAATCGGTGCATGAAAAACTGGACGATTTGTACTGGCAGCACGGATACCACGCCGAAGCGCAGGTCAACTTGTTCATGGAAGGCTCCGAGGGCATGTCCCGCATGAAGGCTCTCATGCAGTTGGTCCGCCAGCAGCCGCCCGCCAGCCTGGCCGGGATGGATGTGGCCGCGGTACGCGACTACGGGACCGGCCAGCGACGACTGACCAGCGGCGCGGTGGAACCGCTCGAAGGCCCGATCGGGGATTTGGTGATTCTGGACTTGGCCGAGCCCGGCAACTACGTCGCAGTCCGTCCGTCCGGCACCGAACCGAAGGTCAAATTCTACACGTTTGCGTTCATTCCGGCCGAACAGTTGGCGGACCTGGAGCAGACCAAGGCCGAGATGAAGCAGCGGCTCGAACGTCTAGAAGCCGATCTGCGGGCTCTGGCTGCCCAAGTTTGAACGCTCGCACCGTAGAAGGATGTCCGCCATGCGCCCCTGGATCTTGGCCGAAACCAATTACGCATACACCAAAGAAAACCGCTACGAGGTGGCCGTGTTGCCGCTGGGTGCGACCGAGCCGCACAATCTGCACCTGCCTTACGGCACCGATACGTTCGAAGCCGAAACCGTCGGCGTTCATCTGTGCGAAGCGGCTCACCATCGCGGAGCTCGCGTCGTCCTGTTGCCGACGATTCCCTACGGCACGGAGACGAACATGCGCGAGTTTCCGCTGGCGTTGAACGTGAATCCCACGACGCTGTTCCGTGTGATCACCGACCTGATCGAGTCGCTCGTCAACAGTGGAATCCGCAAGGTCTTGTTGCTGAACAGCCACGGAGGAAACGACCTGAAACCCCTGCTGCGCGAACTGATGGGAGCGACCTCGGCGCACGTGTTCCTCTGCAACTGGTTTCGAGCGTTGACGGACGAGTACGCCAGGATCTTCGAACACCACGAAGACCATGCCGGCGAGTTGGAGACCTCGATGGGACTGGCCTACTTCCCGCATCTTGTGGCGCAACGCGAGGACGGCAGCTTGATCGCAGACCAAGGCGAAACCAGGCCAACCCGCTTTCGCGCGGTCGACGAAGGCTGGGTCACGATCGCGCGGCCCTGGCATCTGCTGACGACCAACACCGGCTCGGGAAATCCCCACGCCGCCAGCGCCGACAAGGCGCGTCGCGCGATGGAAGTGCTGACCGACCGCATCGCTACTTTTCTGGTCGAGTTGTCCGCCGCCGAGATCGACGATCGTTTTCCTTACTGAGTCGGGAAGACTCGCGGTAGCGGAACGATAAGCTGGTTCGGGCATGTTGCACAAATCGTGGCCTCTGGACTATAAATCGGATTGGCCTCGATTTGGTTGGCACGCTCGTATAGCTTCTCTGGACCGTAGACATTCAGGTGTCTTTCTTGCATTCGCCGGATCCGTCGTGCGTTCGTGCCAACAGACGGCTTCTATACGGGTTGCTGGTCGGAATCTTTTGCAACGGTCGAACCATAACAATCCTTTAACAAGGGGGAAACTCATGGGAAAGCACGACAAACTGATCAAGAGCGGCCTGAAGATTGTGGGCGATTGGAACGACACTTCGGCGCAGTACCACGACAAGTTCATGGTTGCAAAGAAGAACAATATCGCCTGGGAGAAGAGCACCATCAAGCGTCTCACGGCGTTGGTCGAGGGCGAGGGGGCCGACATGAAGCAGGTGCTCGACGAAATCGAATTGAGCAGGAATTTCCTCCGCCAGAACGAGGAAGAGTTGGAACGCGCCTATCAGGAACACTACAAGTTCGTCCGCGGCAAGCCCCGCGAAGGCGCTGTGGCCGTGTGCGAGATGCTGAAACTGAAAAAGGATACGGAAGAGTGGGATGCAGTGCTGGAAGGGTTGAAACGGGCGCTGATCGACAACACCAAACAGTTCGCCGCAACGGAAGGCGTTTGGATCAAAGACGTCAAACCGCAGATCAAGTTGCTCAACGACCGTTTGGATGCGTTGGAGAAAATCGCAAACGGAGCCTCGAAGAAGAACGATGCCTATTTCGCGCAGTTGCTGAAGTCGAAGGATGACTTCGTCAAGATGGGCAAGGATATCGAAGTGAATCTGAAGACCAGTCAAGCTGTGGATGATCTTTCGGCCATGGAGAAACCGGATTTCATGCAAAACAACCCCAAGGCTTTGACTGGGAAGCTGCAAACCTATGAACTGCGGATGACGAGCATCCCCCAGATTCGAGCGCAAGTCGAGAAGAATTATAGACGCATTATGAAATCGGTGCCCGAGAACTACCTGAAGCAGCCGATGTGGGCGCGGGCGGTCAAGTCGCTTGAAATCGAGTTTCAAAAGATCCTGAAGATGCTCGACTTTGCCGAGAAGGCGTTCGGAGCCGCGGCGAAGAAGTTCAAACAGAAGTACCCGCACATCTGAGCAAACCTCCGTTAGACCAACGTGCGGTCGTAGTTGAAACGGAATGGGCGATCGCCGAGTTTGGGCGGTTGGCTCCATTCCGCGACGGGATCCGGCGATCCGATCAGATCGACGACCAGATGGCGAGCCATCAGCTTGGTGTTGCGAGCGCCGCGCAGGTCGAACGGCGACTGGGGGCGGAACACCCACAGGCCGCTTTCGCGCCGCGGAACCATCCGGACGCCGCGACGGTCGGCGAACAGGTGCCCCAGGTACGACTCGGGCAATTCGACGCGCGTGATCATCAGCGCCGGGCGGCCGAAGACCGTCAGCGAGCACGAGACTGGGCAGACGGTCGTGACTTCCTCCAACTGTTTGCGTCCCGCCTCGATCGACAGGGTAACGCACTGGATTCCGCCATGCGCCAAGGTGCGAGCGGCCAGCGAGTTCAAGACGGGCAGCCCGAGTCCGCTTTCCAGTCGCACTCCGGCCGCGCGGGCCAATCGCCACCCCCCCCAACTGTTCACCTCGACGACCGTTCGCAGCTTGCCGCAAACGTGCAACAACGCTTCGATCTCGGCGATCTGGTCCTCAAAAAAGACGGACGGCAGGGCGACGACCAACGGGATGCGGCGGCAAGCTTTTTGGATCTCGCGCAGATTTTCTGGCGTCGCCCCTTCGACGATCACTCCGCCGTCCGGCCGGACGCTATCGAGGAACCGCAGTGCGTCGTCCGCGTGCAACCTCGCCCGGTCCGGCGGGTCACTCAGCGTCCGGCGGTTCGCCGGGTCGGGTTCGCCGGGTTTCAGCACGAGTCGGACGGAATCGGGCAGGTTGAAATCGAGCGGCGCGTTCCGCTTCTTCAGCGCTTGGTGGATGACGGTCGAGATGTGGTTGATCAGGGCGTTCGAGGCGCGCGGCACCAGCAAGAAATCCGGATCGTCCGTCGCGGCGCGGACCAGGCGATGCCCCCGCAAGGGTTCGGCTTGCAGGTACTGCAACACCGCACCGACCGCGATGGCTTTGTGCGCGCGCTTGACGACCGACTTGGGAATCGACCATTCGACGACATGCTCGCGGCACTCGCAGCGGATCTGAACTTGGGGGCCGGCGGTGAGGATCTCCAGATCGTAAGTCGCCTCGCTGTCGCGCGGGTCGTCCGGGGAAGCGGATTCCGCGGCGCGGGTCGAGCGAGCGACGGCGGTGCCCGCGCCCCGACCTTCGGCCAAGCCGGTCAACTGCTGCCGCCGCCCGTCCAGGTAGCCGTCCGTCAGTTGACGTCCGGTGTACGAGGCAAGCTCCGTGGCTGGCTCCAGGCCGGGAAGCGTCTCGCCGGCCAGCGCGCGGCGGTACAGCCCGACTGCCTGTCCAACCCAGTCGGCGGTTTTCAAACGGCCCTCGATCTTCAACGCGGCCACGCCGGCGCGGCGCAGATCGTCCAGACGATGCGAAGTGGCCAAATCGTGCATGGAAAGCGGCGTCCCGGCCGGTTGCTGGTCGACGGTCCACGGCACGCGGCAGGGGCTGGTACAGGCGCCTCGGTTACCGCTTCGCCCGCCTACCCAGCTCGAAAGCAGGCAGCGTCCGGACACGCAGAAGCACAAGGCTCCTTGGACGAACACTTCGGTCTGCACGCCGGCCACCGCCGAAGCCGCTGCGATCTCGGCCAGCGTCAACTCGCGGGCCAGCACCACGCGTTTTGCTCCCAGATCTCCGGCCGCCGCGACGTCCGCGCTGTTGGCGATGCACGTCTGCGTGCTGAAGTGAAATTCGATTTGCGGATACTCGTCGCGCAGGGCAAGCAGAGCTGGATCCCGGACCAGCACCGCGTCTACATGGCCTTCGCGTGCCAACTCCAGCAACCGGGCGGCTTGCGGAAGTTCGCCTTCCGCGATGTCCGTGTTCAGCGTCAAGTAGACTCGCACTCCGCGTTCGTGAGCCCGCTGTACCGCCTGCGGAAACACCTCGGGACGAAAGTTGCGAGCCCGGCGCCGCGCGTTCAGGTCGGTCATGCCCAAGTAGACGGCATCCGCGCCGGCTTCGATCGCCGCGTCCAAGGCTGCTTCGTCCCCAGCCGGCGCCAGCAGTTCGGGCAGTCGCTCGCCCCCCGCGGACTGATCACGTTCGTCTGTCATGGAATTGTCTTTCTCCCGTAGCACAAGTTGCCAGCCGGTCCAGAACAGCAGGTAGAACGGAACTCATTCCGTTGCTTGATTCGTTCCACGGAATGCATTCCCTTCCGCGCCGTATTGCCCCGATTACAGCTCGGGAAAGGCTGACCTCAGATCCAACGTATCCCCGGTTTCCTTCTGTAACTGCAACAACGAAGCGAACAGCTTCTTTTTGGTCGCATGGTACTTGGGGTCGTCGGCCAGATCGTTCATCTCGTTCGGGTCGGTTTGCAGATCGAAGAGCACCGCTCGGCGGATCGTCGGGTAAAGGATCAACTTGCATCCGTCCTGGCGGACCATGCGTTGCAGCTTGAGATATCCGCCGTAGATCGCTTCGTAGTTCTGCTCACGTTCGCCGCGAATTACCGGCATCAGACTCTTGAACTCGACATGGTCCGGTATCGGCGCACCGGCCAGTTCGAGCGTGGTGGGCATAACATCCTGCAGGTAGACATCGCCGTCGATTCGCCGGTCCTTGGGGATTCCGGGGCCTGCCACGATCAGCGGAACGCGGACGCTGTGGTCAAACATATTCTGCTTGCCCATCAAGCCGTGTTGGCCCACCGCCAAGCCGTGGTCGGAAGTGAAGATAATGTACGTCTTGTCCGCTTTGCCGGTCCGCTGGAGCGAATCCAGGATCCGGCCGACTTGAGTATCCATGTGCGTGGTGATCGCGTAATACTCCTGCCGGTTGACTTTCACTGCAAACTCGGTGCGGGGAAACGGCGCCAGAGCCTCGTCCCGCAAGTTCCGACCGCAGCCCATGGCGTCCTTGAACGGATACTCGGACTCGAAATTCACCGGCACGCCGATCTTCTCCAGCGGATACCGGTCGACGTACTCCTGGGGCGACTGCCGCGGATCGTGGGGGGCGTTAAAGGCCAAGTACATGAAGAACGGCTTGTCGCGTCCCGCGGCTTGGTCCAGGAAAGCGTCGGCATCGTCGGCCAGGACTTCGCTCCAATGTTTCCCGCCTTTCCAGAATCCTTCGAACCGCGTGTCGAAGGGGCTCCACGCATCGGGTTGGCCTTCGACCGGGCGGCTGTAGCCCTCGGGCGTTTGGTTCGGCATCCCGGGCCGCTCGTTCCTGACGAAATCGAACGACCTCTCCGATTTTGCCGTCACGTGCCACTTGCCCGTCATGTAGGTGTCGTAGCCGGCCGCCTTCATGATCTCGGACCACCAGCGGCCTTGCTCGCGTTCGGTCTCCGACGAGCGGTAAACCGCCTCGGCGCGCCAGACAAAGCGGCCGGTGTTCAGCATCGTGCGGCTCGCCACGCACACGGCCCCGCTCCACGAGCCCATGTTGTAAGCGTGCGTGAATGTGACACCGCTGCGCACCAAACGGTCCAAGTTGGGCGTCTCGATCTCGTCGTTGCCCAGAGCCCGCAACGCCTGGAAACACTGATCGTCACTGAAGATGAACAAGATATTCGGTTTTTCGGCTGCATCGTTCGCGCGAACCACCGCAGTTTGTGCCAGACAGGCGAAATGGATGGCGAGGACCAGCGGAACCAGGGGTAGATTTTTCATGAAGCAAGATACCTCGAAGGATTGAGCCTCGCGCACGCGTCAGGCAGGGGGCAGGTGCGACTGACAGCGAGCATTATTGCCGCTGTATGCTGAAGGGGCTACGCCCGTCTGCGATTTTTTCAGAGTCGCCACCTCGTGACAGCCCTTGGACGCCGCCACGGCTCGTGAACTGGGCAATCCGGCCTGCATGACCGTTGATGTCACGCGGCCCTGCGCGATTTTTGGAGCCAACCGTTGCACGCTTGCCCCCAACGGCTAGACTGAAAGCGTTCGGTTCGGTCGTTGAGTTGGAGTACCCTGGCGGTCACGTGTCGTGAACGACGTTACCCAAATTCTGTCCCAAATCGAATCCGGCGACGCGGGGGCGGGCGAGAGACTGCTGCCGCTGGTCTACGACGAGTTGCGTAAGCTGGCAGCCGCCAAGTTGGCTCGGGAACAGCCCGGCCAGACGCTGCAGGCAACGGCCTTGGTCCACGAGGCATATCTGCGGTTGGTGGACGATGGCCCTGCACTGACTTGGGACGGTCGCGGCCATTTTTTCGCCGCCGCGGCGGAAGCGATGCGTCGTATCCTGGTTGAACATGCACGGCGCAAGCGCAGCCTGAAACGAGGCGGCGATCTGGTGCGTGCTGAGTTCGACGAGGCGACCATCGCCGCGCCGTGCCCCAACGACGAACTGCTGGCGGTCCACGAGGCACTCGATCGCCTCGCCGCTACGGATCCGTTGGCCGCGGAACTCGTAAAACTAAGGTTCTTCTCCGGGCTTACGCTGCCAGAAGCTGCCGCCGTCATCAACGTTTCGCTCCGCACGGCGAATCGTCTGTGGGCCTATGCCAAGGCGTGGTTACATCGCGAGATTCACGTGGACGCGAGTTCGGGAGGGGCAAGTCCTGATTCGGCGCCGGAAAAATCTTGGCACGATTCATCTCCCGATTTCGCATGGAAAGACAGCGAGGGCTCGATGCCGCCCGATGCGGCAAACCCCACCTCCGACATCGATGCGGTCGGCTGACATTCCCCATGAGGAAACACGAGATGAACGAACGAGATATTTTCTTGGCGGCGCTGGAACGCGAATCCGTGGCCGAGCGGGACGCTTTCATCGCACAGGCTTGCGCTGCAAACGCCGAACTGCGCCGCCGCGTCGAACTACTGTTCGAGTCGCACCGGGACGCGGGCAGCTTTCTCGAGCATCCCGCCATCGGCTCGGCCACGGTGGAATCCCGCCACGACACAGATCGGCCCCAAGCCGGCTTGGAACCGATCTGTCCCGACGATATCACGCTGGGTGCCGAAGCGACTGCAGTTGGTGAGTTGCCGTCTTTTCTTCAGCCGAGTACCAAGCCCGATTCGCTGGGGAGGATCGGTCTGTACGAGATCACCGAGGTTCTCGGACGGGGCGGGATGGGGATCGTTCTGCGAGGGCACGATACCCGATTGAACCGCATGGTGGCGATCAAGGTGCTGTCGCCTCAACTGGCTTCCAATCCCAACGCCCACAAGCGGTTCTTGCGGGAAGCCCAGGCAGCGGCCGCCGTCAGCCATCCCCACGTCGTGACGATCCACGCGGTCAGCGAAGAAGACGGTAACCCTTACCTGGTCATGGAGTTCGTGGCGGGGCAGTCGCTGCAACAGAAGATCGATGCCCAGGGGGCGTTCGAACCCCGGGAAATCCTGCGAATCGGCTCGCAGGTTGCCTACGGCTTGGCGGCCGCCCACGCCCAGGGCCTGATCCATCGCGACGTCAAGCCCGCGAATATCCTGCTGGAGAACGGCGTTCAACGGGTGAAGATCACCGACTTTGGCTTGGCCCGCGCTGCCGACGATGTCAGTTGTACTCAGACCGGCCAGATCGCCGGAACGCCGCAATACATGTCGCCCGAACAGGCGGCCGGCGAGACGATCGACCACCGCTCCGACCTGTTCAGCCTGGGCAGCGTGCTGTACACGATGTGTACCGGGCGTCCGGCGTTTCGCGCCGACAGCACCTTGGGCGTCCTCCGCCGGGTGTGCGACAGCGTTCCGCGTCCGATCCGCGAGATCAACCCGGACATTCCCGAATTGCTGACCGGGATCATCGACCGTTTGCTGGCCAAGAAGCCCGCGGACCGGTTCCAGTCGGCGGCGGAAACCGCAGAACTGCTCGAGCGTTGCTTGGCCCATCTTCAACAGCCATCGCTGGTTCCGGCGCGCATTGAATCTCCCCGTCCGGCGGACGTGCGTCCGCGGGCGCGCCGTCTCCACTGGTCTGTGGCGTCCGCCCTGGTGCTAGTCGCGCTTTTGACGCTGGGGCTGAGCGTGGCCGACGTTTGGTGTGGTACCCGCATCCTCTCGACGATGTGGCAACGTGCGATGGAATCGATCGGAATCTCCCGCGGCCCGGAAACCCCCGTTGCTCCAACGGGAACGCTCCGAGTCAACCTTGACGACGTGGCGCACAAGCTGGCACTGATCGAAAACCTGACCCGCAATGCGGACCTCGTTGGGCACGATGGCCACGGTGCGAGTTGGTCATCGGACGGTCGCCAAATCCTGTACAACCGCAACGATGGATCGGCCATCGAAGTGGTCGAGGGCGACGGAAAATCGGTGCGAACGTTGGTTCGCGCTGAGGACTTGTTCGCTGACGGGAGGCTGACGGACGCCCGATTTTCACCGGACGACAAGCATGTTGCGTTCGTCAAGCAGCCGACGAAGCCACGTTATGACGGCCTGATGCAGGAAGAGGTCTGGATCATGACCGCCGATGGCGGAACGCCCCGCAAGCTCGTGGACGGCAGCTTTCCGTCGTGGGGTGGCGATGCGAACCTGCTTTTCTTCCATGATCACCGGCGTCTTGCATTGATGTCGATCCGACTGGACGCGTCCGTCCCTTCGCCTCGCAATGTGACGCGGTGTCCCGGTCGGTATCCGGTCGTGTCACCCGACGGCCGACACGCGGCCTATGCCGAAGGGAATCGATTAAGGGTGTTCGAACTGGAAACCAATCGCACGGTGGCCGAATGGAGGTGTTTCGATCCGCCGCTCAACGGAATGTTGGTCGCTTGGTCCCCGGACGGACAGGAGCTGAGCATCGGAGGGTATACGAACGGGTACGTGGGGTTGTGGATCTACGATCTGCGTACCCAGCAGGCGACCCGAGTCGCCGAAGGTCCGGTCGGCCACGGTCGCTGGTCCCCCGAAGGCCACCGGTTCTCGTTCGACCTACACACCGGTCGCGCCAACATCTGGGTGCTGACACTCGAACCAGGCAAGTCGACGACCGAATCCCTTCTCGCCTTGTTCAACCAAGAAGAATACGCCCCCCTCTTGCCAACGACGAACGAGTAGCGAATTTCCTTTTCGTCTCCGCTGCTATCGCCCCTCAAGTCCGATGGCGATGTAAGGCATGGAGCTATTTCGTCGAAATAACGTGCTGCAGGGGGCGGAGGACGCTTTCGATCACGTAGTTGTCCACCAGTTCGATGCACAGTTCGGCCAGGCGCTTCATGGCCGTGACATAGGTTTCGCCGGGATCCAGACTGCCGTAGCGGCGAGTGGTGAAGTACACGCTCAATTGCTCTTCCGGAAAATCGCCCGTACGCACATGGTAGGCGCTGGAACGCGTTTCGATACTCAATCGGCACTGGATGCGGCAGTCTTCGTCCAAGGCCAATTGCAGCGACGGCTCGATGCCCAACACGGTCGCACCCGGAATGTCCGCCATTCGCTCGAGCGCCGGGCAAACTCCCAAAGCTTCAACCAGCAATTCGTTGTGATTGCCGCGGTACGTGAAATCGAAGCCAAACATCACGTTCAGCGACTCGCAATCCAGGGGGCTTATAGACAACGCATAAGGGGCTAGTTCTAGTGCGGTTTCGTGCTGTTGCAGGGCCTCGGCAAGCGTCTCCGGATTGACCTGTCCCGAGCAGATTCGCCGCGGTTCAATCGTCATCCAGCGATAGCTTCCCTGTTCCTTGTCCTCTTCCAGGACGAATTCGCCCCGTTCCCTGCCGTAGAAATTCCGCATGGCGGGAAAATGCTTCTGGATTTGTTCGAAATAGTGCAGCACCGTCTCCCGTGTCTGCGGCAGATCCATCTCGGTGTTCAAGTTCATATTCAAATAGAAATCGTCACTGAGCGACCGGTAGTGACTCATGACGGGCTCCTTCTAGGTCGAGGTGGTGTGCGCTTGATCGATGCTTGCAGAGGTCAGTATAAAAGGGCGCGGTTCAAACTGTCAAAGTGGCATGACCTCAGGCGGACATGCCGGACGAGTGGGTTTTGAAGTTCCGTGCGTCGTTTTTTGCCCGAGTGTACGCCTGGTTTTCCCGCCCGATCGTCAAGCCCGGAGAGTTGGTGCATGGCGTTCAGGCCGGAAAACCAGAAGTTCGACCTCGGGGGTTTTCCGAAGTGAGGCGAAGATTATCATGGGGACTCCGCAGCGGATCTGTACGTTTTCGACTCGGCTCGGCTGGTTCGGTGTCGTCTGGCGCGGCCAGGCGTTGGCCGCCGTAACGTTCGGTCACCGCCGCCGCGAACAGGTTTTGCTCGCGATGAAAGGTCTTGCCATCGGGCCGGAGCCTTCCGAATTCGTGGACGTCGACTGCGAACCCGTGGCACTCCGGTTGCGTGCTTACAGCGAAGGACAGTCAGACGATTTCGGCGATGTGCTGCTGGACCTGAACGACTTGACGGATTTTCAGCGACGCGTGAGTTTGGCCTGCCGGACGATCCCATTCGGCCAGACCAGCACCTATGGCGAGCTGGCAGTGCGAGTCGGCTCGCCGAATGCCGCACGAGCGGTCGGCGCGGTAATGGCCCGCAATCGGTTGCCGATCGTCATTCCGTGTCACCGAGTCCTGGGTGCTGCGGGGCGACTGGGTGGCTACTCCGCTCCGGGTGGTCTTCGTACCAAGCGTCGGCTGTTGCATCTAGAGGGTGTTCAAGAGTTTTAGAGCCAGGGTCTGTCTCTGGTGCTGGGATGCTCGTTGCCTGTCCCGGTTTCGTAGTTCGTTTTTCCTCGGAGGTCCGATGGATGATTTGATCCGCGTCCGCAAACACGTGCCCAGCGGCACGGTGGTGTTGCAGCGAGCTGACAAGCGGAACGCGCTGTCGCGTTGGATGATGCTCCAGTTGAAGCAGGCGTTTGAAGATCTGCACCAAGAGCGCAAGGTGCGAGCGGTCATCTTGACCGGGGCCGGCTCGGCGTTCTGCGCCGGCATCGACCTGCAGGAGGTCCAAGACAGCAGTCGTGCGAGCGATGCACTCGACCAATGGTATCGGGACGTGGTCCAGTACAAGGAGTTGCTGGAACTGATGCTGGTGTTTCCGAAGCCGATCATCGCTGCGGTAAACGGCCCTGCCGTCGGTGCCGGGGCGGGACTCGTTCTGGCTTCCGATATCGTGGTGGCGACTCCGGAAGCCAAGTTCGGGTTGCCCGAGCCGCGTCGCGGTCTGGTCTCCGGAATCGTGGCCCCGCTGCTGACTTTTCGCATCGCCGCCGGCCGCTCTGCCAATCTGCTGATGACCGCTCGGCTGGCCGAGGCCGACGAGGCGCATCGATGGGGAATCTACCACGAATTGACCGCGAGCGACACAATTTGGGCTCGTGCTCATCAGATCGCCGAACAATGTGCCCAGGCAGCACCCGAGTCGCTACAATTGACCAAGCGGATGCTGAACGAGACGATCGGCGAATATCTCGGCACCCTGCTGAGTGCCGGGGCCGCGGCCACCGCGACGGCCCGTACGACGGAAGCCGCTGTCGAGGGACTAGCCGCTTTCCTCGAGAAGCGTCAGCCCGAGTGGCCGTGACAACTGCGGAGCAGGTTGGAATGATTGGGCTCGAATCGAGGCGAAACGACACCTCGGACGCCCGACAACGGAACGGGCCTTTAGCGGGCCACACGACCCAGGAAGTTCAGAACCCAGGAGAATCTACCATGAAACTTCGCGTGATCGCTTTTGCGCTCTTGCTGGGCGGAACGATTCAGGTTGCCGGGGGCGACGACTGGCCACAGTGGCGAGGTGGGGGACGCGACGGAGTCTGGTCGGAAGAAGGCGTGATCGAACGGTTCGAGTCGCCGCAGATCGCCGTGAAGTGGTCGGCTCCCATCGGCAGCGGTTACACGGGTCCGACTGCTGCTGCGGGACGCGTGTACGTGATGGACCGCGCCACCGAACCAATGCAGATCGAGCGAGTCGTCTGTTTCGACTGGCAGACCGGCAAGTACCTCTGGTCCCACGCCTACGAATGCATTTACGCCAACATTGGATACCAAGCCGGTCCGCGGGCTTCGGTCACCATCGGAGACGGGCGGGCGTACAGCATCGGCGCGATGGGCCATTTGTTCTGCTTTGACGCCGCGACGGGCGAGGTGCTGTGGAACCGCGACCTGAACCGGGAATATGCGATCCGCATGCCGAAATGGGGCATCGCATCCGCACCGTTGATCGAAGACGACCTCGTGATCGTTCACATCGGCGGCGAGGATGCCTGTCTGGTTGCGTTCGACAAGGCGACAGGACAGCAGCGGTGGCAGGCTTTGCCGGACGACGCGTCGTATTCGGCGCCGATCGTTGTTGACCAAGCGGGCCAGCGGGTGCTGGTCTGCTATACCGGCGACCGTATCGTGGGGCTCCATCCGGCGACCGGAGGCCTGCACTGGGCATTTCCGTTCGCTTGGGAGAAATGGCCGATTGCCATTTCGACGCCCGTGATCGACCGCGACCGGTTGCTGTTGTCCGACGCGCACAAGGGCTCGTTGCTGCTTCGCTTGCAGCAGGACCGATTGGATGTCGAGCAGATTTGGCACCGTCGGCGCGAGAACGTGCCCGACAAGACGGCGCTGCACTGCTTGAACTCGACGCCACAGATCGACGGAGCGTACGTTTACGGAGCCGACAGCCGAGGCGTGTTGCGTTGCTTGCGACTGGAAACGGGCGAGCAAGTCTGGGAGGATCGTACGGCGGTGCCCGAGGAATCGTTCGCCACGATTCACTTGATCCGCCAGAGCGATCGGACGTGGCTGTTCAACGAGCGAGGGGAATTGATCATCGCTCGGTTGACTCCGGAGGGCTTCCAGGAACTGAGCCGCGCGAAGCTGATCGATCCGACCACGGATCAGAACCGCCAGCGGCGGGGCGGCGTTACCTGGTCGCACCCGGCGTTCGCCTATCGGCATGTGTTCGCCCGCAACGACCGAGAACTGGTGTGCGCCGATCTGTCCGCGGAAGCCGCGGAGTGACGGCTCGGTCGAACTCGGAGCCAGATTGCCAGGACAGGAATCCATGCCTTCAGCATTGGGAGAAATCGCGAGGCTGTTTCTCAAGCTGGGGACGATCGGCTTTGGCGGTCCGGCGACGCATTTGGCGCTGATGGAGGACGAAGTGGTCCAGCGCCGCGGCTGGCTGACGCGGCAGCACTTCATCGACCTGATCGGGGCGACGAATCTGATCCCTGGCCCCAACTCGACCGAAATGGCGATCCACATCGGCTTCGTGCGCGGCGGGGTGGCCGGTCTGTTGGTGGCTGGCGTGTGTTTCATTGCGCCCGCCGTCCTGATCACGACCGGCTTGGCTTGGCTCTATGTTGAATACGGGCAGTTGCCGCAGATCATGCCGATGATTGCCGGAATCAAGCCGGCCGTCTTGGCGATCATCTTCACGGCCTGCTGGCGTCTGGGACGCAAGGCCATCAACGGCCCGATCGTCGCACTGATCGCCCTGACCGTTGGATCTGCCTCGATCTTCGGCGTTGCGGAGATCCCCGCGCTGCTGGGCGGCGCCTTCTTGGGAACCGTGTGCTTGTTGGTGTCCCGCCGCCGTCCGTCGAACCGGAACCAGACGCCGGTGGCGGGCGCCGCCGTCTTGCTGGGTGCGGGGCTCGGCAAGTCCGCGACGGGCGGGAGCGGTTGGCTCTCGGCGCCGCTGGCGACTGCGGGAGCGCTGACGGGCGCGGCGACGCTGACCGAATTGGGGTTGTTCTTCCTGAAAATCGGCGCGGTCCTGTACGGCACGGGATATGTGCTGGTCGCGTATCTGCAAGGCGGACTGGTCGATCGCTTGGGTTGGTTGACGCAAGACCAGTTGCTGGACGCGGTAGCGATCGGCCAATTCACGCCGGGGCCGATTCTCTCGACCGCCACGTTCATCGGTTACGTGGTGATGGCCGAGCAGGGCGGGCATGCCGCGGGCTTGACGGGTGCCGTCACGGCCACCGCGGGCGTCTTCTTGCCGTCCTTTGTGCTGGTCATCGTGACCAATCCTATCGTCCCGCGACTGCGGAGATTTCGTGGGACGGCCTCGTTTCTCGACGCGGTCAATGCGGCCTCGATGGGTTTGATGGCAGCGGTCATCATCGAATTGGCCATGGCGATCTTCTTCCCGACGGGCGATTGGAACGCAGCCAACTTTCCCAGTCTGCTGATCGCCCTAACCGCGACGGTGGTCGCCCAGCGCTGGAAGCCATCGGCCGTCTGGATCGTGATCGGCGGCGCCGTCGCAGGTCTGGCGTTCTGGTTGGTTGGCTGGCCGGCAGGGGTCTGACCGCAACACGCAACAAACACCGGAAATTCGACAATTCGACTGCGGGAAAGGTTGCCAGTTGACGATCAAGAGCGATTAGACTATTCTTCCTTTGCCAGGATCGGCACTTGAAAGAAATACGCCGAAACCCGATTTGCCAAGACTTGATTGTATGACTTCATCGCTAGGACTTCTGCTGTTGTTGCTTCCCGCGGAGGCGGGACGGTAGGGGTTTTGCGCGAGTAATTCGAAGCGTTTCAGGCCCCGAGGTCCAAAAACCTTGGGGTTTTTTTGTTCCACCAGCATTCCGCGAAGGTTGCCGGAAGAGCGTCCATGTCACGTCATTCGAGAGACAGAATTCACCCGCTGGATAGCGAGGTGTTGGGGATGCGGTTGTTGCTGCCGGCGCCAGCCAGGGGCTGGCCTGCAGCGATTGTCGATCAACCTGGATTTTGCTGAACGCAACGAATTGGAAGGATAACACGTGACAACCAACGAATTGAGACCGATCAAGATTTTCGACACGACACTCCGCGATGGCGAGCAATCGCCGGGCGCGAGTATGAATCTGAACGAGAAACTAGAAATTGCCCAGGCCTTGGCGGGACTCGGAGTCGACGTTATCGAAGCCGGTTTCCCCATCGCCTCGCCAGGCGATTTCGAGGCCGTGAGGGAGGTTTCGCGGAACATCCGCGGCACCACGATCTGCGGCCTCGCGCGGTGCAACCCTGCGGATATCGACCGGGCCTGGGAAGCCTTGAAACTGGCTGAACGACCCCGGATCCACGTCTTCTTGGCCACTAGCGCAATACATCGCGAATTCAAACTTCGGATGACGCGCGAGGAGATCATCCAGCGGGCGGTGGAAGGCGTCAAACGGGCAGCGAGATACTGCGACGACATCGAGTTCTCGCCGGAGGACGCCGCGCGCACGGAACACGACTTCTTGTGCCAGGTGGTCGAAGCAGCGATTGAGGCCGGCGCCACCACCGTCAATATCCCTGACACCGTCGGCTATGCGGTTCCTGTTCACATGGGGCAGACGATCGATATGCTGCGCAACCGGGTTCCCAACATAGACCGGGCTGTGATCAGCGTCCACTGCCACGACGACTTGGGACTGGCAGTCGCCAACAGTTTGGCGGCGGTAGAGCACGGCGCTGGCCAGATCGAATGCACGATCAACGGTATTGGCGAACGCGCCGGGAATTGTTCGCTGGAAGAGGTGGTGATGGCGATTCGAACTCGTAGCGATTACTACCGTTGTTACACGAACGTGAACACCCAACGTCTGGTGCCCACCAGCCGCTTGGTCGTCTCGGTCACGGGAATGCAAGTCCAGCGCAACAAGGCGATCGTCGGCCGTAACGCCTTTGCCCACGAAGCCGGAATTCACCAGGACGGCATGCTCAAGGAACGGACGACCTACGAGATCATGCGTCCCGAGGACGTCGGTTTTACCCAAACCGATCTGGTGCTCGGCAAGCACAGCGGCCGGGCCGCGCTGAACGAACGAGCCAAGACGCTCGGCTTTCAACTGACCGGCGAGCAGCTTCAAACGGTGTTCGAAGAGTTCAAAAAGCTGGCCGACAAGAAGAAGGAGATTTACGATGGCGACATCGTTGCGCTGATCGAGCAACGCTTGCACCAAGCGATTGAGGAAGAGTGGTCGCTGGTCTTGTTCGAGGCGCAATGCGGCAGCGGTCGGACGCCCAGCGCGAAGCTGACTCTGCGGCGCGGCGATCGCGACTACACGGCCGAGGTCACTGCCGGAGACGGCCCGATCGACGCAGCCTTTTGTGCCGTCGAGAAGATCATCAACAAGCGGTTGAGCTGCAAGGGTTTCGAAGCTCGCAGTGCGACCGTTGGCCGCGACGCGTTGGGCGAGGTGACGATGGAGATCGAACACAGCGGCATCACCTGCCGAGGACGCGGTGCATCGACCGATACCGTCGAGGCGGCGGTCATGGCGATCCTAAACGCGGTCAACCGCATCGAAGCGGAGACCCGCCGCTCAGCAACGCCAAGCCCCGCGTTGCCGGTGGAGCAGCTTGCGCCGTAAGCGGTTGCAGTGGCATTTCACGCTTCAGCGTGTCCTTTTCTTGGGCGACGCGCTGAAGCGGAGACTCTGTACGAACGGAACGACTTCCGTTCCACGCGGCAGGTCAGGCGGCGACGATATGACTGATGTCGATCAGGTGGATTTGGCGTCCCTGTCCGGTATGTGGCGTGTCAATCGTGATTGTCTTGCCGTCGGGACTGTGCCGCGGATGCGTGTCGACTCGCCATTCGCCGGTGTACTCCGGCGGCGAGTGGTATCGGCCCAGTTCGACGCGCCGTCCGGTGGGCAGGTGGTACAAGTAGACCGTTTGCTCGCGTTTCGCGTCGGGATACGTATCGTTGACAATCCAATCACGGTCGGGCAGATAAGTGCAATGCCCGTCCCGTGTCATTACTTCCGGCGCCACGACTTCAAACCTGCCGCCTTCGCGGTCCTCCACGACATAGAACTTGTCCCCGTGCGACGCATGGCGGGCCCAGACCAGAATATGCTCCGGGTCGCGCCAGATGAAGTGCGATGCCATGCCCGTGTTGATGATGCACCGCAGATCCGAACCGTCCGGGGCGCAGGTGAACATTCGAGTGAACCAACGCGTTGCGCCTTCGGGACGCCATCGATGCAGGAATTCCAGCCGTGTGCCGTCCGTGTTCACTAGCAGATGGTTGAACCAGTGCTTTGCCTTCGGCATGTCCTCGGGCGAAAAATATGGTTGTTCTTTGGGCAGTGGGTACGAGGCGGCATCGGCCAGCGAGAAGATCAACTGTTGCTGGCCCGTCTCCAGATCGATCCGAAAAATCCCGGATTCGGCGGGAGCCCGTTCGGCGGCATGTGGGTCGGGCAACCCCGCATAGCCATAGCCAGGGCGAGTGTCGTTAATCCGCCGGAAGTCGGCCGAAAAAGCAGTTCGGCCATCGGGACTCAGGCAATAAATGGGATGGCCGATCGTACGGCGTTCGTGGCTCTTTACGTCCATGATGTGGCAAACAAACCGGTCCCCTTCACGGTCGTTCCAGAGGATTTGGCGATCGGACCCCGGAATCCACTGCAACATGCATCCCTGTTGCCAGCCCCAGGACTGGCTTTCGCCCAACTCGATCCAACGATCACCGTCTTGCAAGTCGATCATCCCCGTCTTAATCACATCGTCCGCGCGGGGACTGCGGTGCTCGAAATCCACCTGCATCCCCAAGCAATATCGGCCGCTGGGATCGAACTGCAGTTTGTCGTAGTAGGCGAACCAATGAAATTTCGGGCCTCGGGTAATCGTGCGTTGCGGCGGATAACCGTTGTCGGCCGGAGCAGCGACCAGCGGACGGCCATTTCGAGCCACGGCCACCGCCACGGCGGCTTGACCAGCGGTAGCGAGCAACTGGCGTCGTGTCATGAGGCGGGACATAGGCAGCTCTTTCAGTTCGAAAGGTGGGCTTGGTCATCGAATATCAACAAAAAAGGGAGCAGAGCTGTACTCTGCTCCCTCCAGTCTGGATGGCCGTGGCCAGGATGGCACAACCGAGGCCAAGTGTACAGCGACAACCGGCCAGCCGGATAGGTTTCGCAATCTTCGAACCTGGCACGACACAGATGCCACTCGAGGTCTCACTCGTACCCTGCTGCTTTCAGGGCATTCGGCTTCCCACCCTACTCAGCCTGTTGCAACGGCTGAATCCATGGGTCTGAGTCAGCAAATCACGCCGCGAAGGGAATGAATCCCCTCAGCGACTTGCTCTGCCGCTCGCGAGGGTGTTAGCAGCCCGTTCGCGAAAGCAGCGTTCGAGAACTGCGACGCCATCACGGCATCCAGACTACGACCAACAACTGTAAGTAAACACTAACCCGCTCGGCATGTCAAACATTTTTTGCCGGGCCAGACGTCAAGAAAACAAAAAACCCACCCCGGTCGGCCAGACCGGGGCGGGCTTTTGCTAATCCAATTTGGTAGTGGCCGGACGAGTCCGACCGATCTCTATGCCACCTGAGTACCGTGTCCACGGATGGGCTGGCCGGTGTCGCCACCGAACAGCCAATTATCCTTAGAAAGGAGGTGATCCAGCCGCAGGTTCCCCTACGGCTACCTTGTTACGACTTAGTCCCAGTCGCTGACCCTACCGTGGTCGCCTGCCTCCTTGCGGTTAGCGTAGCGCCTTCAGGTAGAACCAACTCCCATGACTTGACGGGCGGTGTGTACAAGACCCGGGAACGTATTCACCGCAACATGCTGATTTGCGATTACTAGCGATTCCAACTTCATGCTCTCGAGTTGCAGAGAACAATCCGAACTGAGACAACTTTTAGAGATTAGCGCCTCCTCGCGGAGTGGCTGCTCACTGTAGTTGCCATTGTAGCACGTTTGTAGCCCCACACGTAAGGGCCATGATGACTTGACGTCATCCCCGCCTTCCTCCGGCTTGACACCGGCAGTCTCGTACGAGTGCCCAACTGAATGATGGCAACATACGATAAGGGTTGCGCTCGTTGCTGGACTTAACCAAACATCTCACGACACGAGCTGACGACAGCCATGCAGCACCTGTATCCTCCCCGGCCGAACCGAAGACAATCATCTCTGAAAGTCCCAAGAGGTATGTCAAGTGTGGGTAAGGTTCTTCGCGTTGCTTCGAATTAAACAACATGCTCCACCGCTTGTGCGGGTCCCCGTCAATTCCTTTGAGTTTTAACCTTGCGGCCGTACTCCCCAGGCGGTGTGCTTAATGCTTTCGCTGCGTCACCGAGGTCTTAAACCCCGACAACTAGCACACATCGTTTACGGCGTGGACTACCAGGGTATCTAATCCTGTTTGCTCCCCACGCTTTCGTGCCTGAGCGTCAATACCGGTCCAGTCAGTCGCCTTCGCCACTGGTGTTCCTCCGAATATCTGCGAATTTCACCTCTACACTCGGAATTCCACTGACCTCTACCGGATTCTAGATATGGAGTTTCAAAAGCAATTCCAAGGTTGAGCCCTGGGATTTCACTCCTGACTTTCATATCCGCCTGCGCACGCTTTAAGCCCAGTGATTCCGAACAACGCTTGCCCCATTCGTATTACCGCGGCTGCTGGCACGAATTTAGCCGGGGCTTCTTCTGTCGCTACCGTCATTATCTTCACGACTGAAAGAGCTTTACAACCCTAAGGCCTTCTTCACTCACGCGGCATGGCTGCGTCAGGGTTTCCCCCATTGCGCAATATTCCTCACTGCTGCCTCCCGTAGGAGTCTGGACCGTGTCTCAGTTCCAGTGTGGCTGATCATCCTCTCAGACCAGCTACTGATCGTAGGCTTGGTAGGCCGTTACCCCACCAACTACCTAATCAGACGCGGGCTAATCCCTTGGCGATAAATCTTTGGACCGAAGTCATTATAAGGTATTAGTGTCCGTTTCCAGACATTATTCCTTACCAAGGGGTATATTCCCACGCGTTACGCACCCGTGCGCCACTAATGTATTGCTACATCCGTTCGACTTGCATGTGTTAGGCCTGCCGCCAGCGTTCGTTCTGAGCCAGGATCAAACTCTCATGTTTGAATCCATCAAAACGCTCAAAATTGAATTTTTGGGTTTTGAAGCTAAATGCTTCAAAGACTTTTTGCTTGCTGCATTGTGATTTGCATCACAATTTTAAAAATTTGTAACTAGAGTTACAAATGTGCGTCAAAAGATACGCTCAAGCATACAGTCTTTTTTGTACAATGCATCCAATGCAATGCAAACACTGCTGCCTGCGTATCTCTTCTTTCCCTGTTCACGATGTACAAGAACCCTGGACCCTCAAATACAAACTATCGAAGGGCCCTAAAAAAGGAGGGCTTTAAGCCAACCTGATTTTCTTTGCTGATGACTGACTATAATCCGAAGATCTTCCGCCGTCAAATCCGCACGTGTTACCGTGCTTCTGCCCTCTTTCCGGGGTAGTCCCCGTCAGAGGTGAGTGGGTTTATACAGACTCCCCCATACCCTGTCAAACATGTTTTTAAACTTTTTTTCATTTTTTTTCGATTTTTTTTTAGCCCCTTTGAAAAACGCGGGAATCCCGCTCCCTACCTGCCCCCAAGAGAATAATGCGGATACTCCGCCCGCCATGCTGCACCGCCTCTTGCATTTAAAAGGCGGTTATGAACAACATTAAAGATTGGATTGGCGTCCCCTCGCGAGTCCCCTGATTGTTTAGGACAAAAAAAATCCTTCATAAAAGAGATTATAAGGTTGGGAGAGTACTATCGAAGGCGCGGATTCCATTACCCTGATTCTGTTTAAGATCATCGGAGGCGTTGCCCTCCTCCTCTGGGGAACACGGATGGTCAAGCTGGGCTTCACCCGCGCTTATGCCACCTCCCTGCGCCGTGTGATCGCAAAAAACACGAAAAACCGCTTTTATGCCTTTCTGTCTGGCCTTGGCGTGACGGCCGTGCTGCAAAGCTCCACGGCCACAGCCATGGTTTTGGCCTCCTTTGCCTCAAGGGGCATGATCGGAACAGCCGCCGGCCTCGCCGTCATGATCGGCGCGGATGTCAGCACAACGCTGGTGGCGCAGGTCCTGACGTTCGATCTCTCATGGCTCATGCCCGCCTTTCTTCTGTGCGGGGTCACACTGCACCATTTTTATGAGCATGGCGGGCGCAACAAGCACCTGGCCCGCGCCCTGATCGGCCTAGGCCTGATTCTGCTGTCCCTGAGCACGATCAAGCAAAGCGCCCTGCCCCTCGGCCAGTCCGAGACCCTGCCCATCATCCTCGGCCCGCTGGAAAAGGAGCCGATGCTGGCCCTTCTGGTCGCCGCCCTCTTCACATGGATGCTGCACTCCAGCCTGGCCTCGGTCCTGATCATCTCGTCTCTGGCCGGAAGCGGCCTTATAAGCCTCAAGCTGGGCATGCTGCTGGTTCTGGGCGCAAATCTCGGCGGCGCGTTTATTCCCTTTGCTATGACCTTCAAAATGGGCGCCGCAGCCCGCCGAATCACCTCCGGCAACATGATTATGCGCATTACAACGGTCATCTTGATGGTGCCGTTTATACCGATTGTATCCGAATGGTTCGGGGACCTGCCCTCAACCACGAGCCGCGAGGTAGTTCACTTCCATACGTTCTTTAACGTCACGTTAGCCCTGCTTTTCATGCCCCTTGTCCCGCTCCTCGCGGATTTTTGCGAAAAAATCAATAAAGAGACCGATAAGGGCGACGACCCGTCCCGGCCTCAATATCTGGACGAGGCCGACCTCAATTCCCCCACGATCGCACTGGCCGCCGCAGCCCGCGAAACCCTGCGGATGGCTGAAATGGTTGAGGAAATGTTCGCCGACACCATGCGCGCCCTGAAAAAGGACAACAGCAAGCTAGCTGAAAAAGTTCACGAGCAGGACGTGGTCGTCGATGCCCTGCACAACGCCATAAAACTGTATCTGACCCGCGTAAACGAAGAAGCGCTTGACCCGAAGGAATCCGACCGCCTGTTGCAAATTCTAAGTTACTCAACAAACCTTGAGCATATCGGCGATATTATCGACAACAGCCTTTTGGACATCGTAAACGCCAAAATCAACGCACAGCATCGCTTTTCGGACGAGGGCTTCAAGGAGATCATCTCGTTCCACAACACCATCCTGAACAACATGAAGCTGGCGCAAACAATATTCATTTCCGAGGATCCCAGACTCGCCCGCCAACTCGTCGAAGGCAAAAAATACGTGCGCGAGGCGGAAAAGAAAAGCACGGAACAGCACATCAAACGCCTGCGAAACCGCCTGCCCGACACCATATCGACCAGCGCCCTGCACACTGACGTAATCCGAGACTTCCGCCGGATCAACAGCCATATAACAACTGTGGCCTACTCGATTCTGGACACGGCCGAACAGTACAAAGACAAGCGGCGCCCCGAAACGTCCGAAGACGTGCCGCTTTAATCTGCCGCATGACAAAGCAGCTTTAACGTAATAAAGCGTTAACAAAAGCAAAACGGCACGCTATAATAGGCGCTCGAGAACGGGCATTCCGCCCGGATTTTGCAAAACATGAGCCGCTTTTTTTCGCGCACAATCGCTGTTTCCGCCCTGCTTCTCTGTACCGCAGCGATTCCCCATGCGCACGCGCAGGGTGAGGATTTACCCCAACCCGCGGGATCGTGGCTTGAAAACCGTGCCTATACGCAAATCGACCTGTACGATATTCCGCAGCCGGAGGAGGCGCCGCAACATACCGCTGGACAGATGGAGAGCGACAGGGGCCTCCGGGGCGATCCCTATAAACCTAGGGCCCTGAGGCAAAAGGCACAAACATCCGAAGAACCGGATTTTCTGAACGACGCCCCCACTCCCTCCGCGCTCGAAGATATCTATTCCGCGCGGGCGCAGCAAAGGCTCGAACAATTCGGATACGATTTATTCGCAGCAAGCGCGGCGGCGGAGCCTCAGAACATACACCAGCCGCCTATGGGCGCCGTTCAGGATGATTTTATTCTGGGCACGGGCGATGAGCTGCAAATCACCTTCACTGGCCAGCGCACGGACCAGAAGAACTATAAAATCAATTCCGAAGGCCTTCTAATCGTGAAGGATCTCCCGCCCATTCCCGCCGCAGGCCGCACGATCGGCGAAATCCGCGAGGAGGTCGATGCGGCCCTCGCCAGCCTCCACAACACCCGCGCCTATGTCTCCCTGACCTCGGTACGCCAGGTGGGAATCCTCGTCGTCGGCCACGTGCAAAAACCCGGGCGGCAGAACCTCACCGTCTTCCACACCGCCCTCGACGCGCTCAACGCCGCCGGAGGGATCAAAAAAACCGGAACGCTCCGCAAAATCCGCTTGGTGCGTGAGGGCCGCACACAAATCATCGACCTCTACGACCTCATGCTGCGCGGCGCCAGTTTGGCCGACTCGCGCCTCAAGGACGGCGACCGGATCATCGTGCAGCCCGTGGGGCCGACCGTAGCCGTGGCTGGGGATGTTAAGCGTCCGGGCATCTTTGAGCTGCGCGAGGGCGCTTACGCCGCGGCCAAGGAGAGCGAGAGCCTAAATCTGGATGACATGCTCATACTGGCGGGCGGCATTCTTGCGCCGGGTCAAAATCGATTCATCCGCCTTGATCTTGATCAGAATGGGCGCGAAAACGCATCGGAAATCGAAGACAAGAAGAAGAAATTATTCTCTGACGGCGCCATCCTCAGCGTTCAAAAAACACAGGAACGCCGGGCCGGGATGGTTGAGCTGGCCGGCCACACGCGCCGCCCCGGCTTACACGACCTGAGCCGCAACAGAACCCTTTCTGCGCTTCTTGACACACCCGATGTGTTCGGCCCGGACATCTATCCGCTGATCGGAATCGTCGTACGTTGGAACCCGGAAACGCTTTCAACCCAATATATTGATTTTTCGGTTCGTTCCGTATCCGAAAGAAAGTCGGACCTCGATCTCCATGAAAAGGATACCGTATTACTTCTGGGGAAAACTGAAATACAAAAATTATTACAAGAAGATAAGCGCGAACCTGAAAAGATCGAAAAGATCGGTTATACACAGACAGACTCTGCGGATTTCCCACTCGAGCCACCCGCAAATGATTCGATACGAAAATACCTGAAAAACAGCGCCGTAAACCTCACGGGCGCGGCCATGAACCCGGGCCCCTACCCCATATCCGAGGCGGTCACGCTGGATCACCTTCTGGCCGTAGCGGGCGGTCTTACTCGCGATGCGGATACATCCAGCCTTGAGATCACCGCCGCGACGACGTCCAGCCAGCCCAATGACGCCCCTGCACGCACGACTTACGACCTCTCGCAAACCCCACCCGAAAATATCCCGCTTCGGCCCGGCGATTCCATCCGCATCGCCTCGATCACAAGAATGGCCGAACAACGCACCGTGACTCTCTCAGGCGAAGTCCGCCACCCCGGCCCTTATGACATCCTGCCCGGCGACCGCATATCGGATCTCCTGCAACGCGCCGGGGGCCTGACGGGACAAGCCTACCCGGAAGGCGCAATCTTCAGCCGCGAATCCCAAAGAAAGGCCGAGCGCATGCGCTTCCGCACCTCGGCGCAGGAGATGAAACGCGCGCTGGCCCGAGCCGTCGAACACGACAAGAATGCGCCTGACGCGGCGCAGATCGAAATGGTCCGCGAACTGGCCCACGAGTTGGAAAACGTCGCACCGCTGGGCCGCATCACCGTCGAAACCGATCCGGCAGTGCTATCGCTTAAACCCGAGCTCGACATGCTGTTGGAACCGGGAGACCGCCTGCATATCCCCAAACGCCCGCTCACCGTGCGCGTGGACGGCGAAGTCCTCTCCCCCGCCAGCCTGCAGTTCCGCAAAGACAAAGACCCGCAGGATTACATCCGCGAAGCCGGCGGCTTCACCTACCACGCCGACAAGGATCGCGCCTTCGTGATCTTCCCCGACGGCAGCGCCCAGCCCCTGAAAGTCAGCCTCTGGCGCCACAGCGCGGATCTGATCCCGCCCGGCTCGACCATCATCGTCCCGCGCGACCCCAAACCCTTCGACTTCATCGAAAGCGCCAAGGACATCAGCCAGATTCTCAGCAACCTTGCCATTACCTCCATCTTCATTGATGATATCCGCGACTGACAACGCGCAAAAACACACGGCATCCGGATCATGACGGCAAACGCGGAAAATCCTGTATTCAGCATCATTACGGTGACGAAGGACAATCTCGCCGGGCTGCGCCTCACCCACAAATCGCTGGAGGAGCAAACCTTTCGGAACTTCGAATGGATCGTCATCGACGGTGCATCCGCGGATCAAACGGCCGATTTCCTGTCCAAAACCCGCGCAAAATGGACCAGCCAACCCGACGAAGGCCCGTTTGACGCCATGAACAAGGGCCTCAAAACGGCAAAAGGGTCATACGTTTTATTTCTGAACTCCGGCGACACGCTCGCCGAGCCCGAAACGCTGGCCAAGATCGAGAAAGTAACAGCCAAGCAACCGGATTTCATATACGGCGACGCGCTGGAAACGCAAA
Organism: Alphaproteobacteria bacterium; assembly: GCA_023384135.1. GTDB lineage: Bacteria > Pseudomonadota > Alphaproteobacteria > Micavibrionales > Micavibrionaceae > JAGNKE01. Next base: position 86,510 of record JAHDXS010000002.1, read on the forward strand.
AGACCCCGGAAGGCGGGGCGGCCGCTCCGCCCTTCTACAAAGCCGCCGGACGATACCGCGATCTGCCGCGCGGCATGTTCACGCATCATCAGGCGATGTTCTACCGCCTCGAACCGATCCGCAAAAATAACCTCTGGTTCAGCATCATCTACGACATCGCGGGCGATTACGACTTCACGGCCCGTTTCCTCAAAACGGCAAAGAAAATCGTCTACGCCCCGATCCCCATCTGCGTTTTTGAGGGCGGCGGCATGTCCCAGAAACGCGCCGCCGAAGGCCGCCGCGAGGAATTCATGATCCGCGAGAAACTCAGCCTCGTCTCCCAGCCCAAAAACGTCTGGATCTACGCCATACAGACGCTCGCGTGGAATATCCGTCAGAAATTCCCCGAGCTTTACAAACGCCACAAAGGCAAGAAACGCCCCGCCGAGGACCATGATACAGCAGACAAAGAAACCAAACAAAAACCCTCATAAATAATGTACAGGGAAGGCGTAACAGAAGTCTGGAAGGATGAGGAAGGCCGCCTCCATAGGGAAAATGGTCCAGCCCTCGTAGTTAAGAATCAGTTCGAGATGTGGTGCCAACACGGCAAGCTGCATCGTCTCGACGGCCCGGCCCTCATTTGGGCGAACGGAACGCAGGAATGGTATGTAAACGACCTCAAACACCGCGAAGGAAAGCCTGCGGTCATTCACAGGGATGGGCGCGAGGAGTGGTGGATCAACGGAAAACAACACAGGGCAGAAAAACCGGCAACCACCCTCAAGGACGGAACACAAAAATGGTTTAGCGATGGCGTCCTGCACCGGGAGGGCAACCCCGCAGTGATATACCCCAACGGCGGCGAGGAATGGTGGATTAACGGCAAACTACACCGCCTTGACGCTCCTGCATTCATAGGACAAAACGGACTTCAAAGATGGGCTGTCGAGGGAAAACTGCACCGCTTGGACGGTCCCGCAATAATTACACCCAGCAACGCTTTCGGAGATGAGACTAAGCCTTTTGACCCCAATCTCTGGACAAACAGATTTTGGGGCAAGCAATGCTGGTTCATAAACGATCTTCTGCACCGGGAAGATGGCCCTGCGGTCATACTGGCGAATGGCACACAAAAATGGTGCATGCACGGAAAATTGCACCGGAAAGACGAACCCGCGATCCTCTACCACGACGGCGGCGAGGAGTGGTGGGAAAACGGCAAGCTGCACCGTATAGATGGTCCGGCGATCAAAACTGAAATTCTGGAAGCATGGGTAATACGGGGAAAGCTGCACAGGGACGAAGATCAACCGGCCATCATCTCAGGCACCCGGGACAGAAAAGATACGGATTTTTACTTCCTCCATAAATACAAAGCCCTGTTCAACACGCCCCTGCTCGTGAACCGCCTGATCCAGAAAGGCGATGTGCAATGGTGGAAACGCGGAATCCTGACGCGCGAAGATGGCCCCGCCGTTATCAAAGGCGATGGAACCGAAAAATGGGCCAAAGACGGCAAATTTCACAGGCTCGACGGCCCTGCTGTAATTTACTCAAACGGCTCAAAAGAATGGTGGCAAAACGGCAGATTGCACAGAAAAGACGGCCCCGCCGTTGAAATCGCTGAAGGGTTCTGTATCACTTACGCTGGGCGCGAACAGAACGAGCAAAAATGGAAAGACTGGAAAAGTATCACCGAACGGATGCATGCAGAAGAAATCCCAAGCGAGAAAATCGAGAGAGGTCCGCGCCCTAAAACAGTTTATTCCCAAATAGAAAGGCCGGGTCAAAAAATCTATATCGAAACCAGGGAATGGTGGCACAAAGGGAAGAAACGCCCCGCCGAAGACCATGAATCCGTCCCGAAAGACGAGCAAAGTCCGGCCCAAAAGGCCCAAAAACCCGGGGAAACGGCCTGAAAACGCCCCGACTCCCTCTTTATTTCCGCCAAAAAGAGCTTGAAAACCCGCCCGAATACAGATACTTGTGGACACACGCTCAAGCCTTTGGCCAACACATTTAATGAATTTATGGATTGCATGATTATGCGTAAAATTTCCCTTCTCGCCCTTTCGGTGCTCGTTTTGACCGCCCTGTGCTCTGCGCCCGCGATAGCGAAGCAGGCAAAGGAGACGGAAGTAAAGGTCAGCAACGCGGCCATCGCCAACATGACATGGGAAGTTTTCGCGGGCGGTTGCTTCGAGAGCGACGGCAAAGTCGCCGAATGGGCCAACAAGCAAATCTTCGTGCGCAAGGCCAAGATCGAAGACAAAAGCAAAATCGGCGGCCTCTGGAAAAACCTCGGCTACCCCGTCCCCGACCAGATCATCGACCTCTGGGGCACGATCGGCAAGCGCGTCTGGCTCTACCAGCATGAAAGAAAAGGCTGCACGGTAACCTCCTACGCCGATATTTCTCCCCAGATGCTCGAAACCGCCTTCGACAATCTCGGCAAATCTTTCGCCGCCAAAAGCGGCGCTTCCTACAACGTCAAAGCCGTAAACGGCTCGAAGGCCACCGTTGTTCTGATGGTGCTCGGCCCGGAAAGAAAAGTGAAAACCTATCTGATGGCGCGGATCCTCCCGGCGAATAAGACCGGCATCAAGACGATCCTCTACCTGTTCCGTTCGGACAAGAACGTCAACCTGTAAGAGGCTTTTAGCGCTCTGCAAACGCCCGCCTTGTCTCGGTGATGACGGCCTGCGCATACCATGCGCGGCTCAGCGCGAACGACCACCCCGCACGCCCTTCGAGAAACCCCAGCCTGAAAAAATACCCGTAGGCGAAAACGATCGCGGGCCGCAAGCGTGAGGTCCGCAGGAATCTCTTCACCCAATCGCGCCACGGAACAGGATCGCGCGGCCACGCCCCGCGCCGCGTCATGTGCGCCTCCCAGCGTGCGTAGCGCGCATGCCGCTCCGCCCATCGTTCTTCATCTTCATAAGCGAAATGCAAAAGCGGCGCACGAACACGACCAATGCAAAACCCCGCTTGCGGATTCTTCAAAACGGGCTGGTAATGCCCCTCGATCTCCCCCATCCCCGGAATATCGAGATCATCCACGACCGGAAAGCACACGCGCTCTCTATGAACCAGCGCCAGCTTGTCGTTCATCAAACCAAACTGCAGAAGCCGCCCGCTCCAAACGTATCGCCCGCGCACGAAATACCCGGCGCAATTCTTGGGGCCGTCCCCTGAAAAAATCCGCGCCAGCTCATCCCGCAACGCCTGCGTCACCTCCTCATCCGCATCCACGAAAAAAACCCACGGTGAAAACGTCTCGACCTGTTCAAGACACCACTGCCGCTTCTTCGGATAACGCCCGTCCCACTCATAAGCGACCACGCGCGCCCCCATGCGCTGTGCGAGCGCGGCGGTCTCGTCGGCGCTGTGTGAATCGACGACGATCACTTCGGCAAAGCCGGAGAGCGCCCGAAGACAACGCTCGATATTCCGGGCTTCGTTCTTCGTGGTGACGATCACGCTCACCGGAATCGGCGCTTGCGGACGCTCACTCATGAATGTGCCGCGCCCCATAGATCAGGAATCCCAGAAAGCACCCCACGAGGATGAAAGCCGGAAAAAGAAGCCGCGCGTCCGGCCATGCGGGTTTCACGCCCGCCGACGGCGGCTCCACGATCGAGGCCGCATAGGGCTGGTCCATCGACACCATCATCCGTAGCCGCTCCTGCTCCATAAGCAGATCCGCAAGCGCCCGGCGGTGATCCGGGTTAGCCGTTCGCCCTAACGCCTCTTGCAGATATTCGATCCGCTCCTGCGTTTCCAGCCGAATATTCTGCCGGATCAGCGTATCGGTGATGTGATGGATGCGCTCAAGCACGTATACCGCAAAATCGCGGTCGGGGTGCGCGTAAACCAGCCTGCGCAGCGGCGTATTCCCGACCGGCTCCAACGTCACGCGCCGCGCGAGATAAAGCGCGACCGTCTCAGGCGTCCACACGCGCTCGGGATCAAGGAAATCAAACGCACGGTCAGAAGGCAAGCCGCCTTTGACGCGCTCGTCCTCAAGCAAAAGCCCCGCCACGGTGGGGGCGCTGAATTTGTTCTCGAACCTCAGGAAATCAGGATAATTCTGCACGCTCTGGCTTTGCCACAGCGTCCGGTCCGGCAGGGATGAAAGCTGAAATCCGCCCTGCCCCGCAATCGGCGAAGCGGGTGCAACCACCATCTCCGCCCGGTAATAGGGCCGCGCAAGTGTCATAAAAGTCAGCGCCAGAACGAAACCCGCAAACCCGAATACAGCCATAGCCAGCCGCGCACGCCAGAGATCGCGTATGACATCGAACAGCGTCTTTTCCCCGGAAGAAACCGCATGAGGCGGCACGTCCGCATTTTCGCTCATGACTTTTTACTCAACAAAACCGAAATCGGCCTATACGCTTTTGCGCAAATCTTCCTGCACCGAATCCCACGCGCGTTCCATCCACGCCTCAATGGAACCGGCGGGCGTAAACACTTCACGCGCCCGCGCCGCTCCGCCATGCGCGGCGAACCATTCCTGCCCGCTCATGCGGTAATGCTTGATCGCATCGGCCAGCGCACGCGCATCGCCCTGCGGCACGACCTTCCCGGTCTGAAAATCTTTGATGACCTTCGCCGTCTCCGACTGCACAGGCCCGATGAAAATGCACGGCCGCGCGACCGCCAAAGCTGTATAGAGCTTGCTCGGCACGACAAACCCGGCGGCCTCCTCGCACATGGAGACAAGGTGGACGTCACCGCTTTCCATCACTTCGCGCAAACGCTCTGCGGGCTGATACGGCAATAGGCGGATATTCTCAAGCCCGCGATCCGCGCGCTCCTTGGCGATATAATCGAATTTCTCCCCGTCGCCGACGAAGACAAACTCAATGTCAGCCGCCTCTTCTTCCAGAATTTCGGCAGCGCCCAAAATCGGCTCGATCGGATGCGCCATGCCGATATTCCCGGCATAAAGAACACGGAACTTCTGTTTTTCCTTCAACAATTCGTTATAAGGCCGCGCACCGTTGACCGTGGGAACGGTAAAAAACTGCCCCTCCCCATCTTTGGGTTCCGGCGCTTCCAGAATGTCGATATCCGGCCAGTTCGGAATCGTCGTGATCTGCTTGGGGTTCAGCCCTTCATACGTCAAATGCTTGGCCATGCACCGCCCGGTGACGATGACCTTGTCGCACGAATGCATGGCCCTGCGGCTCTGCTTCTTGAAAAAATTCATCAGATAGTCCGGCATGTCGATCCCCAGCGCTGGAATCACGTCGGGATAAAGATCATGGCACCAGTTGATATGGCGGCTTTTCTTGAACTTGGCGACGATCTTCCCGGCCACGACGATCAAGGGCGGGTCGCTCATCGTCACCAACAAATGCCGCCCCTTGAGCCGCAAAGCCACAAAAAACATCTTCAGCCAGATTATGAAATAGGCGAAGCTGCCGCGCGGCCTTTCGGGCGCCTTCACGCGGATGATGCGGATGCCTCCGTCCCGTTCCTTGGAGGCTTTCGGCCCCGTGGTGATGATCGTGACGTGCCACCCCTCGCGGGCAAAGGATTTCGCGAGGTCACGCAAAACCCGCCCCGTCGCGCCGCGTACGGGAGGATAGACCCTGTTCATGAAGAGTATGGTCGGACGACGCATCGGAACTCGTGGACGATTGGAATGATTCTGATTGAGATGAGTATAACAAAGACAAACTGATCATCAAAAGCGTCAACCCGAAATCCAGCGACTTAAAGCTCGCATACAGCAGGATATCGATGAAAAACGGTGCCGCGAGCGCCAACCCGAGCACAGCATCCGAAGAGATCGTCCGCGCCAGAACCCTTATCAGCCCTGCGATGTAGACGACCGAAAAAATCAATCCACAGAGCCCGGTCTTTAAAAGCATCGTCGTGAAAAAATTATGTGTAAAATTCACACTCAGCCCCCCGACGGCGGGCGAATTGAAATGCGCGCCCCATCCCAACCCGAAAAACAGGGACAGAGGATTCTGCGCGACCGCCTGCCACACTGCCGCCGCTTCCTGCGGCCGGTTGTTGAAACCCACCAGCGCGGTCTTGCCCATAATCTCTGCGGCGGGAATATCCGCGAGCGGAACAAAAATCCCGGCGCAAAAAATAAAAAGTGCGAAAAGGAATAACGCGGTCGATGCCCGCCGGGGCCGCGTATAAAAATAAAGCGCGAGAACAATCAGCATATAAACGAAAACAGCGCCCAGACTGGCCCTTTGCAGACTTAAAGCCAGCGCCAGAAACGGAACCACCGCAAGCGCCAGAAATAAGAAAAAGCCGATGGCCGTTCGCGCTCCGCGCCCGCGCATAAAAAAATTCATCCCCGCCCCGATCAAAAACAGACACGCGAAAAGAACGGTCGGCATGTTCTCAAGATATAAAAGCTCCGCACCGCAGAAAGATCCGCACAATTCCATTTGCGCCGCCACCGAACGGACGGAGAATAAAACGCCGACTAGAATGAGGCACCACAAAACTATACGCGCATCCTCCCGCCGCGCCGAAAACAGCGGCGCGAAAAACAGCGGACAGAACAGAAAGAGAAACGGCAAAAGGTCGCGCACGATGGCCGAAAGCGCATGCCCCCATAAAAACGCGATCAGCAAAGGAAACGTCAAACCATAAGCCAGAAAGGCGGCTCCCCGGGCATGCTCGTTATGCTCACGGAAAGTCAAACAACGCACGGCATGCCCGCATCCCGCGCCGCCGACAGCAAAAATCAACAAGGCCCCCACGGTGATCTCGACAAGGCCGGGGCTGTTGGGCGTGGGCGATCCGAAAAGCCCGTAGATCAGGCAAGCGAGGAAAAAACAGGAAAGGCGGGGTTGATGAAGGCCGATGGTTTTTAAACGCGCCGCGCCCATCTCAAGGCATCAAAATCTTGCGCCACATATTGAGCGCGACCAAAACCATAAACAGCGCAAAGATTTTCTTGAGGCGTTTGACGCTGACTTTATGCGCCACCCGCGCCCCGACCGGCGCCAGAAGAATGCTGGTGGGAATCACGCACAGCCACGCCAGAAGATTGACGTATCCAAACGAAAACGGCGGTAACCCTTGCCGGCCCCATCCGATATAAACGAAGCCCAGCGCAGCGGGAATGGCGATCACCAGTCCCATCGCCGACGCGCTGCCCACTGCGCGGTGAATAGGCGTCCCATAGACGCTCATATACGGTACGCTCAGCGTCGCCCCGCCGATCCCGATCAAAGCCGACAGAACGCCGATAACAAACCCTGCAAGGCCCGTCTTCGGCTGTTTTGGCAAAGAATCGCCCAGCTTCCACTTTTGATGGTCCATCGTCATGATGACCGCCAGCAGGAAAATCGCCGTCGCGAAAATCATCTTGAGCGCCATGCCGCTCAGATCGTTGGCCACGGCCGTAGCGGAGACGACGCCGATGACGATCCCGAGCCCCAGTTTTTTGACGATATCCAGATCCACCGCGCCGCGCTTATGATGCGCCATCGCCGACGAAAGCCCCGTGGGAATGATGATCGCTAGGGATGTTCCCACACTGACATGCATAAGATCGACCTTGGAAAACCCGAACGTGTCGCTCACGCTCTCGAAGACCAGATTGAGGCCGGGAACAAGAATGATCCCCCCGCCGACGCCCAGAAGCCCGGCCAGAAAACCGCCCACGCAGCCCAGAAGCAACAGCGACAGGATCAGCAGAACAAGGTCGAACGAGGAAATATCGGATAATACGCTCACAGTCCCTGCTTAACACTGATTCGCAACGTTCTGAACAGAAAACACAACGTGAACGCGCGTTTATCTTCTAAAAAATACGTTAGAACGAAAAAAGGGCGCGATGATCGCGCCCCCTTTGAATATCTGTAAGCGGAACGGACTTAGTCCGGAAGGTTAAACACGCGCCTGGATTCCCCTTCGGTCTCTCTCTTCTTGCGCTTAAGGCTATTGCTCTTCTCGGTGGTCTCACCACCCGGCGGTGAAGACGTCGCGGCTTCTTTCTTTTTATCCTCTTCAGCCTTTCTTTTCTGATCTTCTTCGGCCTTCTTCTTGGCGATCTTATCCGCCTCCTTCTTACGCTTCTCCATGTCCTTTTCGACTTTTTTCTGGTTCTTCTCGGCCTGACGATCATTGGTCACAAGAGAACTGGCAGTATTCTGATTCTGCTTCTTCACGGCCTTGGGCCAAGGCTCGGGTTGTGTGATCTTTGCTCTCAATTTAGCGGCAAGCGCTAACGCAGATTTCGTGTCATCAACACGATTCTGGATCACATTCTTGTCCAGAACCCGCCACGTATCAGGGATGCCGCGAACGGTCTTCGGTCTGGCCTGAGAAGAGGCCAGCTTATTGCTGAGGGGTACGGTGTAATCATTCGTTGTAGGCACGGTATTATAAAGCCTGAAACCGCCATCCTCGTCCTTGGAGTCCTCGCTGCCCTCCTGCTCGACATAGAGCTTGGTGCCCGCCGAAGCCATGAACACAGGCTGCGCAGCGACCATAAGGGCAAACAATCCGAAAAAGACCACGATACGATTCATAGGCAGAATCCTTGATAAAGCTTCACTCCCTAAACATAACAGAGAAACGCTTCGCAATGCAAAAACGAAAGTGAGGGCCAAACCGCACAAATCCGAGCCTCGCCGACAATATGTTAATTGATTTTTAAGCTTTTGCGGCGAAGATACAATTAATTTCCGTAACTATATACGTGAAAACTCGCGGACGGACAAGCTGCGGTAGAGTGTGGAGTAGAGTGTTATGTTGCTGAATATAAAGAAATTTCTTAAGGAAGCCGGAATCACCGAGGCTCTGTACCCCGGCAAGTTTCTGGTCAAGAAATGCAAGCTTCCGGGCGAATATAAAAGCCATAGCGTGGTTTTCGACTGGCGCGACCCGGATAAGCTGCGCCTCGAAGTGAAGGCGGGCCTCTCGGGCAAAGATCTTGAGCCCAGAGACCTCAAAAAATACCCGGTCAGCTTCCAGACCCCCACCTATGTTGAAATTGATCTGAAATCCGACAAAACATCGTCCGAAGAGGACGAGGACGGCGAAAAGGGAAAAGCCGGCGGCAAAGGCGGAAGCGGCGGTAAGCAGCCCGCGAAGAAAAAGGGCCTTGAGGACGTGGAGGTGATAGCGGCCCGTTTTGGCGACAGCGCAGAGGGAAAAATCCCCGAGGAAGGGACCGTCCGCGAAATCGTCGTCATGGGGCTTCAGGTGGCCAAGGAAGCCTTCGAAACGATCATGGGCGAGTTGGCCAAACAGATCAGCCATTCCGTGATCGCGGCGACCGAGCTGCTCGCCAAGGCGGGCGAACTCATCACCCGCGTCCAGCCGCCCAGCTTCCTCAAACCCAAGGGTGATGAAACGGCGAAATATAAATACGACCGCGAAAAGAACGCGGACATAGGATTCAGGCCGTCATTCGGCTAGCCAAGAGACCTCCAGTAACCAGTCCTCGCCCCGGACCGTCAAAAAGCCCGGGGCGTTTTTTCTCTGGAACGCTCGAAAAGAATAGCGCAAACTGTCCCCGCCCGCGCATCAGGAGCGCAGCACCGGGGATAAAAGATGGACAGCGGCCCAGACGATCAACCGCCCAAAAAAAACGGCAAGGACCACGGGCAAGTGGTGTCCTTCCCCACACCTCAGGAACGCGAACGCTTGCGTCAGGAGCGCGAGGAAATAGAGCACGCCAAGCGCAACAACGAAAAAATCTGGCAGAAGACATACAGGGCTCAGATCGCGGGCGAAAAGGTTCCCTTCTTCGGGGAACGCGCAAGAAACATTCCGCCCTTCACGAAATATACCGTTTTGGGATTTCTCGCGATCTATCTGGTCACGCTGTTTTTACCGATTGAGCAATATGAATGGGTTCTGATGAACCTCGCCTTCGTCCCCGGCCGGTATTCCGGCGCGCTCGATTGGAACCTCTTCGCCCTCGTCGCGCCGGTGACCAACCTCTACCTGCATTTCGGCCTGATGCATCTGGGCATGAACAGCTTCATGATGCTGGTGCTGGGAATATTCTTCGAAACCTCGTTCGGCGCGCGCCGGGCGTTTTTGTTCTTTCTGCTCTGCGGCCTCAGCGGAAATCTTCTGTTCTTCCTCCTGAACCCCGGGCAGGTCACGCCCCTTCTGGGCGCCTACGGCGCGATTGACGGATTTTTCGCGGTGTTCCTGATTATAAACTGGTCACGCATGCCCCTGCCCCCGCACATACATAAACGCGGGTACGCGCCGATCATGGTCTTCTGGATGGTTCTGACCATCCTGCTCGGCTTCGTCTTCCCCGGCACGGCGTGGGAGGCCCACCTCGGCGGCCTTCTGGCGGGCTGGGGCGTTCTCGAACTCTGGAAACGCGGGAAGATTAGGGTTTAGACAATCCAGGGCGGCCCTATCACGACCACCCAAAAAACCGAGACGAATCCTAACCCGCCGCCTTCCGCGCGGGCGCTTCGAGCAAGGGTTCGCTCGAAACCCGGGAAACAAGGCGCAGCGCCGAATCGTGATGGCGGCTTTGCGGATAATCCCAGACGATGGTGTTGAAATATCCGTGCTCGGAAACGGGCATCCAGCCATCATAAACATGCCCGGTCTCACAGCAGATCCAAACCCTCTCGCGCGGCGCGTCGGACGCCTTCTCCAGCCAGATTTTAACCGCCTCGTCGTTGCCCGTGGATTTTTCCTCCAGCCGCGCCCAGAGTTTGTAGAGCCGCACGCTGGGCTCCAGAATATCGATCTTCTGTAGATATTTCCGCGCCTCGCCCCACAGCCCCTCTTGAATCAAGACCGCCGCCATCGCCAGCATCCCCTCGACATGATCCGGGTTGAGCGCCATCAACCGCTCATACCATTTCACCCGCGCCGCCGTATCGCCAGACTTGGGGCGAGGCATCGCCTCCTCCCACAACGGCACGAGCGCCGGATGCGGCGTAAGCTTCCACGCCGCCTCGATCATACTGGCGGCTGCGGCCTTGTTGCCGCGCTTGAGATACAGCCGCCCCAATCGCAGAACGCCCGGTACAAAGCGCTTATCGCACTTATAGGCCTTGTTCAAAAGCCGGTAATGGTTTTTCTCGTCTCCAGCGGCCTGCGCGTCTTCGGCCTCAGCGATATACATCGCCACGCGGTCGCTGTTCGCCTTGTTGACGGCAATTTCCCCCGTCCGCTCAAGCCGGTAAAGCGTCTTGCGCGCCGCCTCCCACTCGCGGTTGCGGATTTCGAGGTGATAGACGATTTTGAGAATCCACGCATGGCTGGGATACATCGACAGCCCCTTGCGCCCCAGCTCCAGCGCCCCGGCATAATCGCCCGTATCCATCGCGTGCTGCAACAAGCCACGAACGCCTAGAAACGCAGCGTTCTTGTCTTCCAGAAGACTGGCAAAAATCTGCCCCGCCTTTTCCTCCTGCCCGTTGAGCCGCGCCGACTGCGCCTCCAGCAATTTGACGAGGCTGTCCTCATCGCGCAAAAACGCACGCGCCCGGTGCGCCTGATAGGTCGCCCCCTTGGAATCCCCCGCCGCGATGGCGGTCAGGCCGATGGTCAGAGCGCGGTAGCCCTTCTCACGGTCGGTAATGTCGCGGTAACGCCGGAAACTCTTGGGCATGTCCAGAATCCCTTTAATGATACTGAACAGCAGGTTGGAGAAAAACATCAGGACGAACAGCGCGAAGATGAAGGCCCCGACATGGAACGTCAGCGTATACGGCGCCCAGTCGATGACGATGGTGCCCTCCTGCTCGGCCAGCCAGACGGCGATGGCGACGACAAGGGCGGCCTTAACGAGGAACCAGAGTGCTCGAATCATAATACCCTCTCTTCACCGCACCGACTCTGCCAGAGCCCGCACGCAACCGCCAGAGCTTTTCCACTCTTATCCGGGAACCCCGGACAGCCCTTGTGGACAAAGCGCATGACTATCTCAGGCTCTTGCCTTGCCGTGTAATATAATAGGAAGACAGGAAATCATCGATCCCGATAATAGAGCTCAGATTGCTGTCCAGAACGGCGCTCAGGTCCTGAACCTGAATTGTAGCATCGGCCTTATTCATCCAGTCCTGAAGCTGCGACTTTTCGCTCTCAGGCAGTGTATCGATCACGGCCCGGGCGCCGCGCACATCCCCCTGTGACAAAAGCCTTTTGGCTTTGTTTAGAGTCGCCTGCGTGGAGGTTCCTGTAATCAGTTCCCCGTCCTTTTCGACCTGCACGAGCGAATTGAGCCGAGCCTTGGCCTGTTCGCCTAGCGAGGCATCCTCGCCCTCAAGCGAAGCCTCGACGACCTTCCCGGACATGGAATCGAACATGCTCGCCAGCGTCGAGGGGCTGAAAACGCCCTGCTTGGCTTTCGGCTCGGCTTCATCTATGGCCTTGGCCAGTTCGGGGTTGTCGGAACCGACCATGTTCTTAAGCAAGCCCAGATCCTGATCAAACGGCTTCCCGTCCTGCGAGAGCGAGTCCCGCAGCTGCGAGAGGCTCAGCATGACGCCGGCGGCCTTAAGGTCTTCTTTGGGCACGCCTTCAAAAACCGCTGCCGCCGCCGGATCGCTCTTGCGGGCTTTGTCGATCACGTCTTCCGCGCTGCCCTGCGCTTCGCCCGTTCCGCTGCTGAACGCGGCGCTCAGTGCCGTCGACGCGTCGCTGATTGTTTTACGCCCCTTTTCCTCATCCAGAAGTGAGTCCAGCGCGTTCACGAACCCTTGCAGAGCCGGACTCTTGGCCGTCATGTCGGTGACATACTGATCGAACTGCTGCGCCTTCTCATAGAGGCCCGAAACGTCGCCCTCCATAAGCTGGCCCTGAACCTTGACGGCCTCCTTGGTCGCGGTATTAAGCGCACCCGCCGCCATCGCCTTCGCCTCCTCGGCCTGACGCTGTATGTCGGCAAGCTGCTCCGACCAGCTCTTTGAGGTGCTGCTGATCACTTCCTGGCTCTCTTCGCGAACCTCGGCAACATCGCCGCGCAAATCCTCGACCTCCGTCTCGACTCCGGTGATCCGCTCGTTATGCTCGCGCAGCATGGGCCACAGATAGGATGCCGAACCGATGGCCACAAGCAGGACAAGCGCAACGCTGATCAGCGAGCTGGTCTTGATGGCGCGAACCTCGACTTCGCGGGCCGGAGGCTCCCGGCGAATAGAAGCCCCGGAGGCCGCACCGGGTTTAGAGTCCGTCATTTTGGGTTTTGAGTCAGCCGATGCGGGCGGCACAGAAAAAGCCATCGGCACACGTGCAGGTGAACTTCCGTCACTTGTATCCTGAACCGCCTGCCCCCCCTGATCGCGCACAGAATCGGAAGGTGCCGCCTCAAGCTCCAAAGAAGCCGAAAAGTCGGCTGTGACATCATCGGCCCCAACTTCGTTGACAGGCAAACTCAATACGTCGGACAGATCGATATTGTGAGAGCGCGCAACAGACACAATCTCATCGATCCGGTTTTCGGGGATCGCGTCGCGCTTCTTCCAACCCTGCACGGTCGTCACAGGGACGCCCATCTTGGCCGCCATAGGACGTATACCGCCGAACCGCTCAATAATCTTTTCGGCCTTCTGGGTTTTTTCCGACATAATTCAGCTCCTGAATAATCACTTGAAAAGATATAGCACGACAGCCCGGACAAAAGCGAACAGGACAGGGTTTAAAGTACTAGGGCACGCCAATCAGGTGCAGCTTTGCTCACGCAAACGGCTGATAACCAGGTCAGCCATCCCGTCCTGATCGGGTGAAGGGGCCACATAAAGAGGTCCCTCCCAAACGGGACGTACAGCCTCCAGCACATCCTTACTGATACACAAGGCCTCGGCGTTTTTCAATTTGAAAAGCGGCGGGCTATCCTGAGCCTGCTTAAGGAAAAGCCTGACCGTACGTTGCGAAAAAAACGTCACCGCGCCGATTTTTTGTCCGGCCAGAATGGACGCGACCTCCGCCGGAGTCCGCTCGACAGCGTGCGCACGATAAACGACCGAGGTCTGAACCGTATACCGCGCAGGATCAAGCGCCGAGGCAAAATCCGTATGCACGTCCGCACCTCTTACGAAAAGAAGCTGATTCCGCTGCTGACTTGGCGCAGAAAACCCTGAAAAAAATCTGCAAAGATCATCCGCATTCCGGGCGATGAACTCAATATTATGAAAACCAAGCGTGCGGGCAAGGTCAGCCGTGCCGGAGCCGACAACATAAAGCGGCAGGGATGTAAACGCCGTGCCCGTAGCCTCGGCAAAAAAACGTACGCCATTTGAACTGGAAAAAATCAGCCCGTTAAGTTCCGAGACATCGGGAGGAGTAAAATCCTCAGCCTCCAAATCCATGAGAGGCAGAAATATAAACGCGTCCATTGCCGGACCGCCCGCACGCGCACAGACCAGCGCCGCAAAATGACGACCCTGCTCTGCTGGTCGGGAGATCAGGATACGACCGTAGGAAGGTGCAAACGCAGTCATGGATGAAACCTCAAATTCTACGGAAAGGTCGCCCAGAGACTCCCCAATTGGCCAATATCAGGCAAAAAATCCTGCCGGAGCCTTTTCCTTGAGTCGCCGCCCAAAGTTATGGCCGATTTTAATCAGATCGTCATAGCTGTTCAAATGCCCGATCTCGACATCACGGAACATCCCGCTGCCGTCCGGCGCAGCGAGCTGCGCGCGAATGCGAAGCCTGAGCCCCTGTAGCTCGGCATGAACCCCCACAGGCGTCCGGCAGGAGGCCCCCAAAGTGGTTAGAACAGCACGCTCGCAGGCCACGCAAGCATATGTATTATCGTCATTTAATCGGCTAATAACAGATATAAGCTTCGCATCCTTGCGCCGCACCTCAATACCGATCGCCCCCTGCCCGGCAGAAGGTACGATTTCATGGATCGGGATCACGGACTTGATTAAATGATCCTTCCGCAGACGCTTCAAACCGGCAACCGCGAGGAACGTCGCATCGACGGCCTTGGCGCTCATCTTCTCAATGCGCGTCTCCACGTTACCGCGAAGGGGTGCGACCTTAAGGTCAGGTCGCATGGCCAAAAGAAATGCCTGACGCCTCGGACTGGAGGTCCCTACAACAGATCCCCTTGGAAGATCTTTATAGTTTTGAGCAATATTGGACAAAAACGCATCCCGCGCGTCTTCGCGCGGCAACATGCAGGGGATCGTGAGATCGGGCGGCAAAAACGCATCCAGATCCTTCATGGAATGAACCGCGAGATCGACCTGCCCCTTCAAAAGGGCCTCCTGAATCTCCTTCGCAAACAGAGCCTTCCCCCCCTCGCCCTGCGGCAACGGCGCCTCGCCCTGCGAAGCCTGCCAGTCGCCTGACGTTTTGATGGGCACGATCTGGGTCTTGAGCCCCGGCAGTACGGAATGAAGCCTTAACTCGACCATCTGCGCCTGCAACAACGCCAGCGGTGAACCGCGCGTCCCGATCCTTAAGGTAACTTTGCTTTCTGGTTTGACAGCCATCGTGCCGCGCTCTACTTCTGTGTTTATGATCGTTCTGGGCATCGAAACAAGCTGCGACGAAACCGCCGCCGCCATTGTAACAGATAAAAGAGACATACTCTCTAACGTCGTACTGCGTCAACTCGAAGAGCACGCGGTCTTCGGCGGCGTGGTCCCCGAAATCGCCGCCCGCGCTCACATCGACCACCTCGACAACACAATCCGCATCGCTCTCGAGCAGGCCAATTTAAGGCCAAATATGGTCGGCGCTGTCGCTGCAACCTGCGGCCCGGGGCTGATTGGCGGCGTACTGGTTGGCATGATGACGGCCAAGGCCATGGCTTCGGCTTTGAAGGTGCCCTTCATCGCCGTCAACCACTTGGAGGCCCATGCCCTCACCCCGCGCCTGACCAGCGACCTAGAATTCCCTTACCTGATTCTCCTAGTCTCTGGCGGCCACACCCAAATCCTGGTCGCCGAAGGGGTTGGCCAATACAAACGCTGGGGAACCACACTGGATGACGCCGCGGGCGAGTGCTTCGACAAATCGGCCAAGCTCATGGGCCTGCCTTATCCCGGCGGCCCCAACATCGAACGTATGGCAAATAACACGAAAGACGCCAAACAGGCGCTTGAGCAATTCCCGCTGCCCCGCCCGATGCAGCATCACAAAAATTATGACTTCTCCTTCTCCGGCCTTAAATCGGCTGTGCGCAGCCATGTCGAGTCTCTCTCCAGCGCATCCATGGCCGATAAGGATATAGAAAATTTGTGCTTTTCGCTTCAAATGGCCATCTCAGAAACGCTTGCGAGCCGATGCGCCCGCGCGATCGAAAAATTCAAGGCGGCATACGGACCGCAAACCCTGAACCCCACCCTTGTCGTCTCGGGAGGCGTATCCGCCAATCAAACAATTCGCAAAACTCTGGAAAATCTCTGTGCCAAAGCCGGCTTCCGCCTCTCGGCCCCGCCGCTTGATCTCTGCACCGACAATGCCGCGATGGTCGCCTGGGTGGGCGTCGAGCGCCTGCGCCTCGGCCTGACGGATCCCCTCACCTTCAAGGCCCGCCCGCGCTGGCCCCTTGACCCCGCCGCCGAACCGCGCCACGGTGCTGGAGTGAAGGCCTGAAATGACCCGCGCCGCCCTTACCCAAGACCTCATACCCGGTCTGGAGCGGAAAGGCTTTAAGACCCTGCCCCTCGATACAGAAGACAGAAAAAGCGCAGAAATCAAAAACGCCTTCCCCTTCGGACGCATGATCAGAACAACAGGCCAGGATATCCACCTGCTCGAAATACAGCTCGACAAGCACAACCCGCAAAAATTCCGCATTAATTTCGGCAAAGCGCCAATCGACGGCATAAACCACCCGCACACAGGACACATCGAAGCCAAAGATATCTGGGTGCATTACCTGCCTGAATATTACGAGGCCTATGCATGGCCGCTCTTCCGGGTTTGGCTGAATTCCGATGCGGAGAAACTCTGGCCGCACATCTTGCACCAGATCGACGACGCTTTGGAGCGCGGTACGATCGGGCGCTTCGTCCGCCGGATTAAGGCGTACGCGCCGCCAACCCCTTGACCCCCGGCTCTCTGCCCGCCATTGTAGAATCATGAAGGAAATCAGCATCATCGGCTCCGGCGCATGGGGAACGGCCCTCGCACAAGTCGCGGCGCAAAACCATGATAACGTCGCCCTGTGGGCCCGCCGCCCCGAACTGGCCGAGATTATCAATCAAACCCATGAGAATACGGAAAATCTCCCCGGGATCGCACTAAACCCTTCAATCCGAGCCACGAGCGACCTCGCGCAAGCCGCGAAGGCCGAAATCCTGTTCCTTGTGACCCCGGCGCAATCCATGCGCGCCGTACTCAACGACATCGCACAAAGCGCCCGGCACACCCACACCCTCGTCCTCTGCTCCAAGGGAATTGAGATCGAAACCGGCCTTCTGATGAGCGACGTAGCCCGCGAAATCATGCCCAGAAGCCCCGTCTGCATCCTGAGCGGGCCTAACTTCGCGCGTGAAATCGCCCTCGGCCAGCCCGCCGCCACCACGCTGGCCAGCGCAGACAGCGCCATCGCAACCCAAATCCAGAAGGAAATCGGCTCCGCCCGCTTCCGCCCTTACGTCTCAGACGACATAACAGGCGTACAGATCGCCGGCGCCCTCAAAAACGTCATCGCCCTCGCCGCCGGCAGCGCACAGGGTCTGGGCTTCGGCGAAAGCACCCGCGCCAGCCTGATCACCCGCGGCATGGCCGAAATCGTCCGCCTCGGCTGCGCCATGGGCGCACAACCGCAGACTTTCCTCGGCCTGTCGGGCATGGGCGACCTCATGCTCACCTGCTCCTCAGCGCAATCACGCAATTTTTCTCTGGGCGTAGCGCTCGGCCGGGGAGAAAAGCTCGAAGACCTCAGCAAAAACAGCCGCGCCGTAACCGAAGGCGTCCACACCGCCGCCGCCGGTCTGTCCCTCGCCGCCCGCCACAAGGTCGAGATGCCGATCGCACGCGCCGTGCACCAATGCCTCAATGAAGGGCGAAGACTTGACGATGCGATCAAAGAAATGTTGAATCGCCCGGTCGGCGAAGAATAAATCAAGAATCGAACGAGGGACGAGCATGGCCTACTGGCTTCTGAAATCAGAACCCTACAAATTTTCATGGGACCAGCAATGCGAAAAGGGCGAAGGACGCTGGGAAAAGCGCGTCCGTAACTTTCAGGCCCGCAACAACCTGCAAGCCATGAAAAAGGGCGATAGGGCATTCTTCTACCATTCCAACGAGGGTAAGGAAATCGTCGGAATCGTGGAAATTACGGGCGAATCCTACCCCGACCCGGACGACGAGACCGGAACCTTCGTAACCGTGAACGTTAAGCCGTTGAAACCTCTGCCAAAGCCCGTAACGCTGCAAACACTGAAGGCCCACGACACGCTGAAAAACATGAAAGTGGTCAAGCAGGTCCGCCTGTCGGTTTCGCCCGTCACGGCCGAAGAGTGGAAAACGGTCTGCACACTCGGCGGCCTCAAAGGCTAATTTAGGAACGAACAGGAGAGCAACGTGTCCGAAGAAATCTTTTCGCCGTCACCGGAAATTCTCAAAAGAGCAAACATTTCCAAAGACGATTACGAGGAAATGTACGAACGCTCCATCAACGAACCGGACGCCTTCTGGGCCGAGATGGCCGAACGGCTCGATTGGTTTAAAAAACCGACCATCATCAAAAACACAAGCTTCACCTCGCCCGTCTCCATAAAATGGTACGAGGATGGCATCCTGAACGCCTGTTACAACTGCGTGGACAGACACCTGCCGGAAAAAGAGAACTCGACGGCCATCATCTGGGAAGGCAACGACCCCCACGAGCATAAAAAGATCACCTACGGCGAATTGAAAGATGAAGTCTGCAAGCTCGCCAACGCGCTCAAGGCCAGAGGAGTCAAAAAGGGCGACCGCGTTACAATATACATGCCCATGATCCCCGAAGCCGTGTACGCCATGCTGGCCTGCGCCCGGATCGGCGCGATCCACTCGGTGGTGTTCGGCGGGTTCTCACCCGAATCGCTCAAGGGCCGGATTCTGGATTGCCGCTCCAACGTCATCATTACCGCCGACGAAGGCCGTCGGGGCAACAAAACCATCCCGCTGAAGGCCAACGTCGATGAGGCCGTTAAATCCTGCATCAACGTCAATACGTTGCTCGTCTATCGCCTCACGGGCGGCGAGGTGAACTGGAACCCTAAGACCGATGTCTGGTGGCACGATCTTGTGGACGTACAGAAAACCGATTGCCCGTGCGAAAAAATGAACGCGGAAGACCCGCTTTTCATCCTCTACACCTCCGGCTCGACCGGCCAGCCTAAGGGCGTCCTGCACACCACCGGGGGCTATATGGTGTTCGTCTCGCTGACCCATGAAATTGTCTTCGACTACCAGCAAGGCGAGGTCTATTGGTGCACCGCCGACATCGGCTGGGTCACGGGCCATTCCTATATCGTCTACGGCCCGCTCGCCAATGGCGCGATCACGCTGATGTTCGAAGGCGTGCCCAACTACCCTGACACGTCCCGGTTCTGGCAAGTTGTAGACAAGCACAAGGTGAACATCTTTTATACCGCTCCGACCGCCATCCGCGCCCTGCTCTATTACGGCGACGAACCCGTAAAAAAGGCCAGCCGAAAATCCCTGCGCATCCTCGGCACGGTTGGCGAACCGATCAACCACGAGGCATGGCTCTGGTACTACAACGTGGTGGGCGATAAGCGCTGCCCGGTCATAGACACATGGTGGCAGACGGAAACCGGCGGGCATCTCCTGACCCCCCTCGCCTGCTTCGATCTGAAACCCGGCTCGGCGACCAAGCCGTTCTTCGGCGTCACACCCGTCATCGTGGACGGCCAGGGGAAACCGCTTGAAGGCGCAGCCGAGGGTGCGCTCTGCATCGCCGACTCATGGCCAGGCCAGATGCGTACCGTCTTCGGTGACCATAAACGCTTCGAGCAGACCTATTTCTCCGCCTACCCCGGCCTGTATTTCTCAGGCGATGGCGCGCGCCGGGATGAAGACGGCGATTACTGGATCACCGGACGCATCGACGACGTTCTGAACGTCTCCGGCCACCGCATGGGCACCGCCGAAATCGAAAGCGCGATCAACGAACACCATCATGTGGCTGAAAGCGCGGTCGTCGGCTATCCTCATGACATTAAAGGGCAAGGCATCTTCGCCTTCGTGATCCTGACCGAGGGGACGATCGTAGGAAGCGAAATCAAAACCGAGATCATCAAAACGGTACGGCAAATCATCGGCCCCATCGCCACCCCGGATATCATCCTGATCTGCAAGGGCCTTCCAAAGACCCGCTCGGGCAAGATCATGCGCCGTATTCTGCGCAAGATCGCCGCGAACGAATTCGAAAATATGGGCGACACCTCCACCCTCGCCGACCCCTCGGTCGTCGAGGATCTCATCGCCCTGAAAAAAACCCTGTAAGCTGACCCGAGGAAAAATACATGAGTGAAAACAAACCCCATATAGCCGCCCGCCAATCGGCCCCCGTAGAGCTGGAGGAAGGAAAAAACTACTGGTTCTGCATGTGCGGCCTGTCCAAAAAACAGCCCTTCTGCGATGGCTCCCACACCGGCACGGCTTTCGAGCCGCTGAAATTCAAGGCGGAAAAAACCGGCAAGGCTTGGCTCTGCCAGTGCAAACACTCCGGCAAAAAGCCGTTCTGCGACGGCACGCATTCAAAACTGCCTGTTGAATAGCAAAAAACCCGCCAACAAGGCGGGTTTTTCCAATCTGTGCCAAAAAAACCAGATATCAGGCCATCCCGAGCGCGGATTTATAAAGCTCCAGCAACTCGTCGGACTCCTTACGCTTCTGCTCGTCTACCTTGCGCAGCGATATGATCTTGCGGATGGTCTTCACATCGAACCCGACACCTTTCGCCTCCGCATATATTTCTTTTAGATCCTCGGTCAGAGCCGCCTTCTCCTCCTCAAGCCGCTCTATACGGTCGATAAAGGATTGCAGCCTTTGTGCGCCGATCCCGGCAACATCGCCCTGCGAAACGTCGTTCTTATTCGCCGCCTTCTTTTTCACGGCCACCTCGGGCACATCAATCTCGTCTTCATCGTCGCTAACGGCATAGCTCGAAGCGTTGTCAGCCATAATCAGTAACTCCTGTCATCAAGTGAAATGAACACGCGCGATTGTAGCGTATAAACAAACACGGGCGAGCGATTTTTAAGCGCTTTCAACAAAAAAATACAGACATAACCGCGGAAACGCCAACGGAAGAGCGAACCACTCAACCGCCCTTGGGCTTGATCAGCTTCACGTTGAAGGATTCGATCAGCAAGCCATGCTGATTATCCATGCCTTCAGGGAGCTTTGGAAGGTCGGAGCTTTTAACACGCCCCACCTGAACGGTAACATACATGCTCTGGGTAATCGTATCGCCGTCTTTTACAAGCCTGTAATCCGTTGCGCCCTTCGCCACATAAGTAACCATAATCCGCGTCTTATACAGCCAGCGGTAACGCCCCTCAACATCCGCCTCGTTCATGATCAGGGGGATTTCCTCGACGAAAGAATTGATATCGTAACGCCCTGTTTCAAGGGTTTTGATAAAATTGCTTTCTTTGAGAAACTTAAGATACTCGGCCTTAGAGGTTTCATTAAAAAGCAGGACTTTCTGCTTGTATTGATCCTTGTAATGATCGGCCTCAAAGGACATCAGATCGGGCAAAACATTCTCAATCCACTTCGCGACATCGGCGCTAGGGCGGTGACGGATATGGAGGGGAGTAGAGTTCTCCGGCAACCCATCCTCAACGCTAGGGGCCGCAATAACGGCGTTTTCGTCGGCGAACTCAGCCATGCCCGTTTGAGAAGGGTCAGGCTTCTGTTGTTTCAAGGAAGGAAAGAAAAACTCAAGCCAGCTGTCGGCAGCATGCGCAGGAGCAGGAGAAGAGAAACCCAGAGCAAAGGCAACAAAACCGAGCAGAAACGAGCGTTTTATAGACATCCTGTGATACTTTTTAGTGTTTTCCATAGTGCCGAACAACACCCGACTACTAATTTGAACATAAACTGCTTATTTATGTCTAGCCCGAACAGGGCAACAAGCGCTTTTCTATGCAAAAAAAATGGCTGCGTCAAAGCCTTGGGCAAAACGAAAAGACTGGACTTTTGACCGGGAAAATCCAATTTTAGGCCATGACCTCACGTAAGGACGATCTAGAGAAGAACTCATTGGGCGGAAAAATCGCCCGTTACGGGCGCGTATCGGGCACTATGGCGGGCCTCGCCGCACGCCTGGCCGGGGAAAGATACTTCGGCATAAAGATCGAACGTCAAGAACACGCCCGCAAACTTGTGGAATCACTGGGCAATCTCAAAGGCCCTATGATGAAAGTCGGACAAATTCTGGCCACCATTCCCGAGGCCCTGCCCCCCGAATATGCCCGTACGTTCCAACAGCTGCAATCGAATGCCCCACCGATGGGCTGGCCGTTCGTGCGCCGTCGGATGAAGGCCGAGCTGGGCCCAGATTGGGAAAAGAAATTCAAAAAGTTTGAGAAGGAAGCCGCCGCCGCTGCAAGTCTGGGGCAGGTACATAAGGCGGTAGACCACAAAGACCGCCTGCTAGCCTGCAAACTGCAATACCCCGATATGCAATCCGCGATTGATGCCGACCTTAATCAATTGAAAATAATCTTTTCGATCTATGAACGCTACGACAAGGCTATCAAAACCACCCATATTCATAAGGAATTGTCCGAACGCCTCAGAGAAGAGTTGGACTACGAGCTCGAAGGCCGACATTGCCGCCTGTATGACTATATGCTTCGGGATGAAAAGGACGTACACATACCCGAAGTCGTCGGAGAGCTTTCGACGGCGCGGCTGCTGACGAGCACATGGCTGGAGGGTGAGAAGATTCTGAATTTCGTGGACTCGGACACCAAAACCCGTAATCAAATCGCGCTGAATATGTTCCGGGCATGGTACGTCCCGCTCTATAATTACGGCGTTATCCACGGCGACCCGCATCTGGGGAACTACACAATCCGTAAGGATTTATCGGTCAACCTTCTGGATTTCGGCTGCGTACGCGTCTTTCCGCCGAAATTTGTCGGGGGTGTGATCAACCTCTATAAGGCTTTGATGAACAACGATAACGATCTGGCCGTTCACGCTTATGAAACATGGGGCTTCAATAACCTCAGTAAGGAGCAGATCGAAACCCTGAATATCTGGGCCAACTTCCTCTACGGCCCGGTGATGGAGGATACGGTCCGCCCCATCGGCGAGATCACAAACGGCGTATATGGGCGCGAAACAGCAGAAGTCGTGCACAAAAAACTGCGTGAAGTGGGCGGCGTCAATGTGCCCCGGGAGTTCGTGTTCATGGACCGCGCAGCGCTCGGTTTGGGCTCCGTATTTCTTCATCTTAAGGCCGAAATCAACTGGTACCGCCTCTTTAATGAATTGATCGAAGGTTTTGACGAAAAAAAGCTCGCCAAGACGCAAAAAGAGGCTCTGAACAAGTTCGGCGTGCCCTTGCAACACTAGCGCATCCCTAAATTTATTTTTTGCCAGTATCCTTCGGTCTTGCTATGAACAAGCTGAATGAAAACAAAATAACGAGAACGGGGACAAAGATGTCCAGATTCATCGCTCAGATTATCTTGGTGCCGCTCTGTCTAATGGGCCTCCTTGCGCCTGCGCACGGCTTCTTTTTCAGCTCCAGCGGCCCCGACCCCAGTCTGGAAGCGACCAGAGGATTGGCGGCAGAACTTAAGGACCGAACGGGAACCGTGTGGAACGAAATCGACAAACACGTTGATCTGCTTCTGAAATATCACCACGCGCTCCAGCAGCTAACCCCTGAGCAAGCCAACGCCCTGACCGAACAGGATCTGGCAAAACAGATGGAACTGCATGTTCAATGGGGCAAAAAATTCACAGAACTGCGCGACTTTCTGGGTGAAGAATACGGGCTTTTCATCGAAAAGGTGAAAACCACAGAGATGAAGCAGAACTTCAAGGACGCTGTCGTCAAACACTATGACGGCGCGTTTCGCGATGCGGCCCGCGACAACATGTACCCCTATCTTAACGGAATGGAAAACATCAATCAGTCGCTGTTCGATACCTACAAAATGATAAGCCTGATGAAATTTCCGCAAAAGTCCTCTGGCAAAAAACCGGAAGATTTAAACGCCGAGCGGCTCAGCCTTCTCAAAGGCGCGATTTCGGAAGAAACAATCGAAAAGATCAAGGCGCACAGGCGCGCCTTTCTTGATTTTTTGGCCGGATTCCAGTTTAACCCGCTGGATGACAACGCCGTGTTCAAAGCGGCCATGGGCTTCTTCGCCCGCGATGAAAAGCTGACAAAAGAACTACAGGAGAATTTTACAAAGACGTATTTCAAGGATGATGCCTACAAGGCAGAAGCCAATATGAAGTTCTACACCGCGAACGCCTTGAACACGCAATTGCCGGGAGCGCTTCCTAAGGCATCCGCGGAAGCTCTGGTCAACTATGCCGAATATGATATTGAGGTCCTCAAAAGACTCGCTTATGGAAGCACGGGTGATAACACGAAATCTTGCCTGATTTTTGCTGAGGCCAAGGAATTTGTCGGTGTGGATTTCAATCAGATATTAAATAACTACTATTTTCAGGAAGCGCCTTGGAGTGTGACCGGACTGTTCAAAGCCGCAAATGATGTCGTGGCCTCCTCAATGACCGCCCCGGCAGATTTTTCAGCCGGACGGGAACAGGCTGAACAGCTTCTGGATCTGGGTAAAAAAAGTGCTCTGGCCAGTGTGAAGAAAAACACCCTGTTCAAAAAACTTACGCAGAAAAATAAATTCAGCCCGCGCCGTTTTTGCTTCCTGCGCTACACGGTCCTTGAGGAATTGCTCAAGCTCCCTTCCCCCGCACGCGAAGATACTCTGAGACTGCTTTATCTTGAAGACCTTGAAAAAAGAATGAAAAACATTCAGGCATCAGCAGGAAAAAAATAGCCGCTCACGCCGGCTTGTAAAACACAAAGAAAGCGCCAAGAACGATAAACGCGAACCCAACGAGATGGTTCCAGTGCACAGGCTCGCCCAGATAAAGCAGGGAAAACGCGACGAAAACACCGAGCGTTAAAACCTCCTGAATAGTCTTGAGTTCAGCCGCCGAGAACACGCTATGCCCCATCCGGTTCGCGGGCACCTGCAAACAATATTCGAAAAACGCGATCCCCCAGCTGATGAAAATTACGATAATCAGAGGCGCGGCCTTGTACTTCAGATGCCCATACCATGCGAAGGTCATGAAAATATTCGAAAGCAGCAAAAGAAAGATCGTAAGCGCGGGCGTAAGAAACGAAGCAGGCATGGTAAGCCCCCATTGAAGAATATCCGTCAAATCTAACACAGCTTCGAAAAACGGATATCCGCGTGACACCTACACCGTGAATATTATGAACAGGCTTGTAATTAGAATTTCTGTGTCTCGATTGGGCGGAGCTGTACCGGCTCGCCTATCTCAGGCAAGGGCGTGACTTGCAGCCTCAGGGAGCGATTCAAGGGTGTTTCCAGCGGTTCGAGCGTCGGAGCATCAACATGGATCGGCTGGATGTAAGGAAGAGAGATCAGAGGATGCGTCCAATTCCTAAAGGTGCCGGTCAGATTGTCCGCGCGCGGCAGAGCCGAACGATGATCATCGCCTGCATAGCGCGCGGTAACATCGGGATAATTCAATCTGACCGAATTAATAATCTGCTCATCCATATAGGTTCGTCCGGGATCGTTCAAATAACGCGTGATCTCCGCGTGTTCCTGAGGTTCGATCCCTTGCCCGCATTGCAAACGCTCAAAGGCATTGGCGATGAAAGTGTACTGGTAGGTATCCGTTATATTCACTGAGGTGCCGTCAAGCGGAAGATAGTGGTGCTCCAGACGGCCCGGAATAAAGCTCTGCGGAATGGGCGGCATAGTAAAGGAGAAGCCGGCCAAATGGCCGCCGTTGCCCGAAGATTCGAGAACGGGCGCCTCTGAGAGCGTAACCCTCTGCTGCGAAGACGTGTCTAACGCCTCGGTCTGCGCAGGAGAGGCTGCCTGACGAGGTACAAAAACGCCGGAAAGATAGTCGCGCATGACTTCGGGATTGTTCAGCAACGCTTCCCGCGCCGCGTCGCGGGCCTTCATGTTGTCCCAAGCACCCGTAAGGCTGTACCAGGGCGCATCCAAGGCCTGCGCCCTTACAAACTCCTGAATCAGCGGATGCTGCCCGGGGCTATTGTTGAACTTGGCGGTCGAATCGACGATCTCAAGCAACTGATCGTTCGTCAAAAGCGAGGCCAAAGCCCGCGCCCCCTGAGGATTCGACAAAAGGCGGTCGAACTCGGTTTGGAATCGTGCTTGTGCCTGATCAACAACCGTTTGAGCGGCCTTCACATCCGGCATGCCAGTAATCGCCAAATGTGCGCCCAAGCCACCCGCTGCGCCTTGGCTTAATGCCATGGACCAGGCAGGGGGCCTGTGAGAATCGTAGGTGCGCGAATAGTCCTGCCGCGCCTGCATGACACCCTGCTTCGCCTCGATCAGCGCCCGCAACTCCGGAGCCGCTTGCGAAGGATCGTCAGGAATCGTCCGGAACGTGTTATCGCCGATCTCTCCACGAACGGAAGACCCGGAATAAATCGACGGCGAGAGCATCTCGTGAATGTCCTGCGGCAGTTGATGCCGGTCGGAAAACTCTTGAAAACGGTTATGCGCAATACTTTCGACGATAAATGTACCGGGGATCGCCAACACGGTCGGATCGGCGGCCTGCGCGGTGAGCATCGTTCCGACATCGTCCATCATGGCGCGGTAATCGGCATGGGCGGCATCGGACAAACGCCCTGAGGCGTGCAGCTGATCGGCAATATCTAAAACGGCTGCATTCGCGGCGCTCGTCAGGCCGACCGCAAGTCCGGTCGTCACAACCGCCGTAACAACGCCCGCCTTGGAAAAGTTTAGACCTATACGCCCGGCTTTTGCGGTTCTCGCCAGCGTTGCCAGATCGCCCATAGTATTGAGCGCGTCGGCGGCATGAGCCGCGTCAGCCGCGAGCCCCGTCGCGCGAGCTGCATCCGGCAGTGGCGAACGCGCCATATTCTCCAGCGCCCGCGCAACATTCGCGCGCGTCGCCTCGTCCATCTGATTGAACCGTTCGGCAAACATTTGCAGGGCCGTTGCACCGTCCTCACCGAAAGCCATCTCTTTCGTAGCCGACAGATCGCGAATGGCGGCCACCACGGCAGGGTCCTGAATTTGCTCCAAAGCTTCGGCGTTGAGACGTGAGGGCACCAGATCAAACGCCTGCCCCTGCTCGCGCGAAAAACCAACCAGAATTCTGGCGGCGTCGTCCACAGACTCATACGGCACGTTAGCGGTCCCGGTGACGCGCCCGTCTTGAAGGGCGGCAATCAACTGGCTCTTGGTGCTTGCCACAGCCGGGCCTTGCACGGAATGTGCAGACTGATGAGCCCGCACGAGCGCATCGTACCCACCCTCGGTGATAACCGCGTTGGCAGGTTTGTTGAGCTCAAAAAACTGCTCCGCCAGACGGGCACGCTCGGCCTCAGGCAGATTGTCGAACGTATGCTGGATCAACTCCCGCCCGTTGACTTCCGTGACGACGTTCGTCCGCTGGTCCCAGAAGAACATCTGCGATGGCCGGCCTGCGGAATCGGTCTGGGCGACATAACCGCGCCCGTAATCCAAGCCGGCCCGAAGACCATTAACCCGGTCGATTGTGGCGGCATGGGCGGCATAATCTGCGCTGACCCCGGTTCTGGACAAATTCTGACTTCCCGAATACTGGGCAGCGGCTTTGACCCCGGGATCGTTCGCAAGGGTAGTACGCCAAGTGTTCGGGTTGGTCCGGACATTGTCAACGACGCCCTGCACCCGATTCAGCGCCGCATCACGCGTAACAGAATTGTCGAACTGAACCAGCGAACGGCCCATATCGCGCTGCACTCTGAGCTTAGCGTCCCGGAAACCTTCAAGAGAAGACGGATAACGATGAATCGTGCCAAAATCACCGCTGTTATCCAGCGGATTGATAATCAGACGCGTGTTGTCTGTCCGGTTGAAAAGCTGGATGGTCCCGTTCCGCTCGACAAACCCCTCGGTGGCCGGATCGGTGAGCATACGCCTCATGTAATCTTTAAGGTCTTCCGGCGTATTGATGTGAAGATCCGGCCCCAGATTTCGGGCTGCTGCCCCGGCTCGCACCTCTGTGGAAGCGGCATTTGTCGTATCGCGGAAGGACCGAACGCCGTCCATGTGCCTCTGCGCGTCAAGGCCTTCGCCGTGCTTCGCGAATCCATGCCCGCGAGCGAGATACTCAAGAAGCAGATCAAGTGTGAAATCTTCAGGTCTGGTTGGCATCCCGGGCCCGCCAATCAAACTTCGGGTGGGCCGATATAAGTCGGAGCGGCTAGCCCGACCTGACGGATATTGTCAACCATACTGCGCGAAACATCAAGCTCGACACCTTCCGCAACGCCGTCATACCCCATGAACTGCCAGGTGCTGGCCACGCCATAAAGCTGCCAAAACCCCGTGCGCGGCAGGACCAGAGGCTCGGTATCACTTGCGGACTGCGCCGCGATAACTTCGCGCAAATCGCGAAGAGCGCCAAAATCAACGGGAGAGTGCGAATCGTAATCGACCTGCTTGGTTGCAAGGCTCTTATCGATAAACTCGACAAGCTGTGCGCGCTCCTCAAGGGTGGCATCTAGCGCGACATCGCCGTGATCCGTGTACGTACGGAACTTCATGGATAACGCCCCACCCTCTGGATTTAATTTTTTTACACCCATATTCACCACCCGACTTTTGCAATCATAATACACACCTGAGCGTTAACGGTCAAAAGGACTCTGAAATACAGAAAAAAAGCCCAGAAAACGCTTTAAAACCGTGCCCTCGTAGCCTCAGTCCGGCCCGGGCTCGGTCAGATGATCGGTCGGCATGTCGTGAAACTGTGAATCGATCACGAACTTGTTAATATTCGGGTGGCTGCTCGCCCACTGGCTGAACGGCAGGTTGATGACGAACTGGCTGTCCATAACGTACAGGCCCGAAGACGGCATCGTTTTCAGACGCTTGGCATGAAAATACCCTTCCGGCGTAACCTGTTCCAGAGGCATGGAATCTGAGCCGTAAGATAAAATGACCTTCGCGCCCGTTTCCTTAAGCTTGCGGGCCCATATCCCCTGCTCCCAGTGCTTGGAGCTTAATTCATGGTGCCCTAACTGCTCGACCCCCATCACGAAGGAATCGCGCAAGGTGCCATGTGTGTGTTCATAATCAAAACGGTCCATTTTATGGGGAATGTTACAGAGGATGACGATATCCGCCTCCACTCCGGTTTCGGCAAGAAAATCGCGCCCGCCGAAAACATCGGCCTTGTTCATGACTTCCAGCGCGATCTCCTCGTCGGAGACCACCGGCAGGCCCGTATCGCGCAGCGGCTGTAGCCCGAATCGGAACAGGTTTCTGTCTACCATCGAAAGGCCACCGTCCGGCCCCCTAATCGCACCGACCATCAAAACCTTCTGCAATGCAGGAATATCGATCAGCGGCCCGCCGCCGCCTCCGGTGCTGTTGCTGAAATGCTCGTTCATAAAGTTCACCCGCCTTTTGGCAATTCTACAGGGGAAATTTTAACTTTTTCCACCCTCTTACGCTGGAATTTAGCGCGAATCCCCCTATAATTCCAGAAAATCAGGTAAATCCATGAAAGAATATCTCGACCTTTTGCGCCATGTCCTTGAAAACGGCGCCGTTAAAGACGACCGCACGGGCACGGGCACACGCTCTGTCTTCGGCTATCAAATGCGTTTTGACCTGTCTGAGGGGTTCCCGCTGGTCACCACCAAAAAATGCCACCTCCGGTCGATTATCTATGAACTCCTGTGGTTCCTGAGGGGCGACACCAACATCAAATACCTTAAAGACAACGGCGTCAGCATCTGGGACGAGTGGGCCGATGAAAACGGCGATCTCGGCCCTGTCTATGGCCATCAGTGGCGCAGCTGGCCCTCGGCGGACGGGCGCACGATCGACCAGATTTCGAACGTCGTCGAACGCATCAAGACCAACCCCGACGACCGCCGCCTGATCGTCTCCGCCTGGAACGTCGGCGAGATCGGCAAGATGGCCCTGCCCCCCTGCCACTGCCTGTTCCAGTTTTACGTGGCCGACGGCAAACTCTCCTGCCAGCTTTACCAGCGCAGCGCGGATATTTTCCTCGGCGTACCGTTTAATATCGCCTCCTATGCCCTGCTGACCCTGATGGTCGCGCAGGTCACGGGCCTCAAACCCGGCGATTTCGTGCATACGTTCGGCGACGCGCACCTCTACCTGAACCATGTGGATCAGGCCAAACTGCAACTGAGCCGAACCCCCTTTAAACGGCCCGAAATGCACCTCAACCCGCATGTCAAAAGCCTCTTTGACTTCAAATTTGAAGATTTTGAGCTTGTCGGATACGAAGCACACCCGCATATTAAGGCGCCGGTAGCGGTGTAAGGTTTCTTCGAGGGAGCATTGAGTAACGATGATCACAAAAATCAGCATAATCGCGGCCATGGCCAAAAACCGGACCATCGGCATCAACAACAAGCTGCCGTGGAATATCCCCGAAGATCTTGCCTATTTCAAAGAAGTCACGATGGGCAAACCTCTCGTGATGGGCCGCAAGACCTTTGAATCGATTCTCGACCAGTTGGGCAAACCTCTTCCGGGGCGCACGAATATCGTCGTCAGCGAATCCGGATTCCGCGCCGGAAACACGATGGTCATCAACAGCTTCGACAAAGCCGTACAGGAAGCCAGAAAAATCGCCAAGGACGCCGGGTATGAGGAAATGTTCGTCATCGGCGGCCGCCAGCTTTACGAACAGGCCTTGCGCGTCGCCGACCGCATTTACCTGACCGAAATCCATGAGGAATTTGACGGTGACGCCTTCTTCCCGAAACTCGGCCCGGAATGGCGCGAAGTCTCGCGCAAGGACCGCAACGATACCGAACCGCCGATCAGCTTCGTCGTGCTTGAACGCCCTTAAGTTTCTCGGCAATCGCCCGGTAAGCTTGCGCCGCCCGGCTTTGCGGCTGCGCGATGACGATCGGCACCCCCTCGTCGGCCTGAAGGCGGATCTCCCGCTCCAGCGGAATGGCCCCAAGGAACGGAACGCCCAGCGCCCGCGCCTCCGCTTCCGCGCCGCCCTGCCCAAAAATATGTTCCTCGTGCCCGCAGTTTGAACAGATATACGTGCTCATATTCTCGACGACCCCCAGAATCGAAATGTTCGTCTTGCCGAACATCGCCACCGCCCGGCGCGCGTCGATCAGCGCGATATCCTGCGGCGTGGAGACGATCACCGCGCCCGTAACCGGAACCTTCTGCGCCAGCGTAAGCTGAACGTCCCCCGTTCCGGGCGGCAGGTCGATAATCAGGCAATCAAGCTCCGGCGTTTCCGGCGAAGCCCATGCCACGTCCCGCACCATCTGGTAAAGCGCCGTCTGCACCATCGGCCCGCGCCAGACCAGCGCGTTCCCGGCCTCGACCATAAACCCGATGGACATGATCTTCATGTTGTATTTCTGAAACGGGATCAGCTTCCGCTGCGCATCCAGCGCGGGTTTGTAATCTCCCGACCCGGTCATGGTCGGCACCGACGGCCCGTAAATATCCGCGTCCAGCAAGCCGATCTTCAACCCCTCGCCGGATTGCGGATTGGCCATCGCCGCCGCCAGATTGACCGCCACCGTGGATTTCCCGACGCCGCCCTTACCCGACGCGACGACGATCACCGCCTTTGCGGGAACCTCAAGCCGGGGATTTTTCGCCATCCCGTGCGGATCGAACGCCTCTTTTTTCGGCGTCTTCTCCGCCGTCATAACCGCCGTCACCTTGGTCACGCCGGAAACCTTCGCGACGACACGCTCGGCCTGCTGCCGCAACCCTTCCAGCTGCGCCCCGCGCGCCGGATCGACCTCCAGCACGAAAAACACCGCCCCGTCCGCGCCGATCTGGAGTCCGTGTATGATTCCCGCGCTCACGAGATCACGCCCGGTTTCCATATCAACAACCGTGCGCAAAGCTTCGGTAATCCTGTCTTTATCAACGTGCGCCATACCGCTTTTTAAGTCTCTGAATGCTTGCTTTCCAAGGAAAAAGAGCTATTGTTATACCGCTTACAAACAACGATATAAAGACCTGACGAACATGTCCGAAGATCAAGGCCCGGGCCGCAAAAGAAAAAATCCCTGGAGCAACGACAATCCCGGAAACCGCAATGACGGCCCCCGCAACAATGGCCCGTGGGGCGGCGGCGGTGGACAGGGCGGCGGCTCGAATGAGCCCCCCGACCTCGACGAATTGATCCGCCGCGCACAAAAAGGCTTGCAGGATGTCGTGCCCTTCGACATCGGCCCGATGGGCTTGGCCGGCCTCGTTCTTCTGATCCTCACCATGCTCTGGCTGGCCAGCGGCCTTTACATCCTGAACCCCGGCGAACACGGCGTGATCCAGCGCTTCGGCGCGTGGAGCGAGACCAAAACCTCCGAAGGTCTAGGCTATCGCCTGCCCTACCCGATCGAAACCATGAGCAAGGTCAACGTCACCGAACTGCGCCGCATGGCCATCGGCTTCTCGGAAGGCACAGCCTCAGACACGTCCCAGAACGCTCAGACCTCGACCGAAAGCCAGATGCTGACCGCCGACCGCAATATCGTAACCCTGCAGATGGGCCTGCAATGGAACATCAAATCGGCGGAGGACTACACCTTCAACATCCGCGACCCCGACCAGACCATCAAAAAAGTCGCGGAAAGCGCGATTCGCGAAGTCGTCGGACAAACCAACATGTTCCCGATCATCACGACCGAACGCGAGCTTCTGGCGAACAAGGCCAAGGAAATCATCCAGAAAAATCTCGACGAATATAAATCCGGCGTCTACATCACGCAGGTTCTGATCCAGAAGGCCGAAGTCCACCCCGAAGTGCAAAACGCCTTTCAAGACGTGCAATCCGCAAAGCAGGACGCCGACAACACCGAAAATCAGGCCCTCGCGCAACGCGCCGACATCCTTCCTCGGGCACGCGGTCAGGCTATAAAGATCGAACAGGAAGCCGAGGCCTACAAACAGTCCAAGATCGCCAAGGCGCAAGGGGATGCCGAACGCTTCAAGTCGATCTACAAGGCATACCTGACGGGCAAGGACGTGACGAAGGAACGCATCTTCATCGAAACGATGGAGGAAGTCTTCAAAAACGCCAACAAGATCATCATGGATGACCGGGCCGGCAAGAGCGGCGTCGTGCCCTTCCTGCCGCTCAACGACATAGCCCCGCGCCCGGCGCAAACCCCTGCGATGCCGCCGGCTCCCGCCAACCAGAATTAAAGGAAAGGAACAGGACGATGAAACCCTTCTTGGCTTTTGCAGCGCTTGCAGTCGGCGCCTTGCTCCTCTCGCAGTCGCTCTTTATCGTGGATCAGACGCAGCAGGCCATCGTCCTGCAACTCGGTCAGCCCATCGGCGAGCCGCGCGGCCCCGGTCTGCATATCAAGGCGCCCTTCATCCAGAACGTGCAGTTTTTCGACAGCCGTATTCTGCCCGTAGCCCCTCCGGCGGATCAGGTGGTGATCTCCAGCGCATCCGGCCCGCAAAGCCCCGCTGTGAAAAAGCCCAAGGAGTCTGAGGCGGAACAAACCAAGGAATCCGAAGACGCCCAGAAAGGCCCCGTGATCGAAAACGTCAGCGGCGAACCGATCATCGTGGACACCTTCGCCCGCTACAAAATCACCGACCCGCTGCAATTCCTGAAAACCCTGCGCACGACGGAGGCCGCCAATTCCCGGCTGGAAAGCATCCTCAACGATTCGACCCGGAACGTGCTGGGTAAAACCACCCTGCTCCAGTTGCTCTCCCCCGAACGCACGAAAGTCATGGCGGAAATCAAAAAGCGCGTGAACGACAAGATCGCGAACGACAAGCTGGGCATTCAAATCGTCGATGTGCGCATCGTCCGCGCCGACCTGACTCCCGAATTGAAGGAATCGACCGTCCGCCAGATGATCTCCGAACTCAAGGAACGGGCAACCGACCGCCGCGCGAAGGGCGAAGAAAAAGCGCTGGAAATCGTCTCCACCGCTGAAAAGGAAAAGACCGTTCTTCTGGCCGAAGCCGAACGTAACGCGCAGGTCATGCGCGGACAAGGCGATGAAACCGCCATCAAGATCTACGCCGAGGCCTTCAACGTGGATAAGGAATTCTACGCGTTCCTCCGTTCGATGGAAGCCTACCGCAACACGCTGGCATCCCCGGAGACCCGGCTGATTCTCTCGCCCGACAGCGACTTTTTCCGTTATTTTGAGGCCAATCGGACGCAAGGAAACTAAATCCGCCCGCCCGGTGGCCTTGGCCTGAATCAACAGAAATTTTGGACACGGGAGAAACCGCCTCCCGCAATTTGGCGAATTTTTCTCCGCAGGTCCGACGGGACCGCAAGAAGACAACGTAAGACTGGAAAGCTTAAAAGAAAGAGCAGGAAAACCATGAAAACGAAACGTACAGGACAACCCATTCTGACCTCGTTGGCAATCCTTCTGGGCGCCATCACCATCATAACCGCGCCGCTTCCTTCATTGGCGCGCGCACCCGACGGAACAGCGCCCGAAAGCTTCGCCGAACTCGCCGCGCGTCTCTCGCCCACGGTGGTCAACATCTCTTCGACCCAAAAAATCGAGGAAGCCAAAGACTACCCCGAAATGCCGCAATTCCCGCCCGGTTCGCCGTTTCAGGATTTCTTTGACGAATTCATGAACCGCCGGGGCCACGGCGTCCCCTTCGCCCCGCCCAGCATGATGGGTTCGGGATTTGTGATCGACGCGCAGAACGGCTATATCGTGACCAACAACCACGTCATTCAGGACGCCGATGAAGTCCGCGTGATTCTTCACAACGATCAGAGCGTCGTGGCCGAAGTCATCGGCAAGGACGAGGAAACCGACATCGCCGTTCTCAAGATCGACCCCAAGGGCCTGAATCTCGTGCCCGCCACCTTCGGAAACAGCGATGAAATCCGCGTCGGCGACTGGGTTCTGGCTATCGGCAACCCCTACGGCCTCGGCGGCTCCGTGACGGCGGGGATCGTCTCGGCGCTGGCCCGCGATATTAACTCCGGCAAGTACGACGACTACATCCAGTCCGATGCCTCCATCAACCGGGGCAACTCCGGCGGCCCGATGTTCAACATGAAGGGCGAGGTGATCGGCATCAACACCGCGATCTTCAGCCCCACCGGCGGCTCCATCGGGATCGGCTTTTCGATCCCCAGCGCCCGCGCGAAACCCGTCATCAACCAGCTGATCAAGTTCGGTAAGACCCGTCGTGGCTGGCTCGGCGTCAAGATCCAGACCGTGACCGAGGACATCGCCGAAAGCTTTGGGCTGGCGAAGGTCAGCGGCGCGCTGGTCGTGATCGTCAATAAAGACGGCCCCGCCGACAAGGCCGGCATCAAGGATGGCGACATCCTCCTGACCTTCAATGGACAGGAAATCAAGGAAATGCGCCTTCTACCCCGCTTCGTGGCGGAAACAGAGATCGACTCGGAAGCGACCGTGGAATACTGGCGCGACGGCAAGGTCCTCACCACCAAGGTCAAGGTCGGCCACCTTGAGCAAGCCGAAGAGGAAGGCCTGATTGACGAAACGCCTGGTAAGGAAGAAACCGGCGGAACATCGATCGACATGGTCGGCATGTCCGTCACCCCAATCACTGACGCCCTGCGCACCACCTACAACATTCCGGGCAACGTGCGCGGTCTGGTCGTCGTGGGCGTGCAGGACCTCTCCGAAGCCATGGAAAAGGGCATCGCCGTTGGCGACGTGGTGGTGGAGATCAACCAGCAACCCGTCTCCGACCCGCAACACCTGATCGACGTGATCATCACGGCGAAGGAGGCGCAGCGCTCCTCCGTCCTCCTACTGGTCAATCGCGGCGGCGAGGTGCGCTTCGTGCCCCTGAAGCTCCCCGCACCCAAACAGTAAAAATCAAGAAATCCAGAAAAACCGGGCGGCCAAACCGTCCGGTTTTTTTTATGAGGGCGTGATTCCCTTGTTCTTCCGCTCCCGCCAGAACAGGAACACCCCCGAGGCGGCGATCACAATACCGCCCGCGATCTTGAACGCGTCCGGCACATGCCCAAACAGCGCATAGCCGAGGATCAGCCCGAACAGCATCTGCACATATTGGTAAGGCGCGACCACCGACGTGGGCGCCAGCGTAAACCCGTACGCCACGCAGATCACCGCCAGCCCGTAACACAGGCCGATGACAAAACACAAAACCATAAACCGCATATCGAACACAGGCGGCTGCCCGCCCATCCAGATCATCATGGCGATAACGACCATCACGAACGGCCAGAACGCAAACCGCAGCGCGTTCCCCGCCCCGCCGATCTTCCGCGCGATGATATTCGACAACCCAAAGGTAAAACAACACGCCAGCGCCAGCCCATAAGCCGGGTGCAGCGATTCGAACCCAGGCCGGAACGCGATCACCCCGCCCAGAAACCCGGTCAAAATCGCCGCGATCCGATACTTCCCCACCCGCTCCCGAAAAATCAGAACCGAGAGAATCGTGGTGATAAACGGCGTCAGGAAGAAAATCGTATACGCGTCCATGATCGGCACCATCGAAAGCGCATAAAGCGACATGCTGGTATTCACCGCCAGCAAAACCCCGCGCAGAATATGCCATTTCAGGTTTTCAGCCGTGAACAGCGCCTTCGGCCCGCCCATATAGGGCATCACCGCAAACAGCAAGATCAGCCCGAAAACCGCCTGCCAGAACAGGATCGCGGGCACCGGATAATCCACCGCCGTCAGCTTCCGCAACGCATCGCTGACGGAAAACGCCGCATATGCGACCATCGAAAGGGCGATCGCCCGCTCGGTATTCCCCCAGCCGCTGAACATGAAAACCCGCCTTCCTTTGGGTGCGTACTCAAGAACTACACTTGAGAAGGAAGCCAGACTATAATCCCCCGCATGACGACGCAAGACGCCGCAAAGCCCCCCAAGCAAGACGGGCACACGATTGTGATTATCGCCGGGCCGACCGCCAGCGGCAAATCCGCCCGCGCCATCGACATCGCGCAGGAACGAGACGGCGTCATCATCAACTGCGATTCGATGCAGGTCTACGAAGCCCTGCCCATCCTGACCGCCCAGCCGCCAGCCGAAGATTTGAAGAAGGCCCCGCATAGACTTTACAGCGCCCTGCACCCCAACGATCCCTGCTCCGCCGGAACATGGCGACAAATGGTTGATCCCGTCATCAGGGAGGTTCTGGAACAGGGCAAAACCCCCATCGTCGTCGGCGGCTCCGGCCTTTATATCAAGGCGCTTACGGAGGGCCTTTCCCCCATGCCCGACGTGCCGGACGATATCAGGCGCGAGGCCGTAGCGTTGCAGGCCAAGCTCGGCAACCCCGCTTTTCATGCGGAACTCGCCAAACGCGATCCCGTCATGGCCGCGCGGTTCCACCCGGCTCACACCGCCCGCCTCGTCCGCGCGTGGGAGGTTCTGGAGGCAACCGGAAAGTCTCTGGCGGAATGGCAGAAGGGCGACCGCCTCGCCCCGCCCGACGACTGGAATTTCGAGATCGAAATCATCATCCCCGAACGCAGCGTCCTGCATCAGCGCTGCAACGACCGCTTCCTCTGGATGATGGAGAACGGCGCGCCCGAGGAGGCACGAGATTTTTCAAAACGCGTGGACAGCGGCGAAATCAAAACCGGAATCCCGGTGCTGAAGGCGCTGGGCTACAAACAGCTTCTGGGCTGGATCAACGGCGACCTCACCCGCGAACAGGCCATCGAACAGGCGCAGGCCAAAACCCGCCAATACGCCAAGCAACAAGTCACATGGTTCAGGAATCAGTTGAAATGATAAAGATGATTAAGATGTTGTCTCTATTACTTATTATGATCTTATTTTGTCTTTACACATCGTCTTACGCTGACGGCGCATACGAACAAATGACTGGACGTTACATAGA
The DNA here is from genome assembly GCA_023384135.1 of Alphaproteobacteria bacterium. Lineage (GTDB taxonomy): Bacteria > Pseudomonadota > Alphaproteobacteria > Micavibrionales > Micavibrionaceae > JAGNKE01. The sequence goes on from JAHDXS010000002.1 coordinate 124,552, forward strand.
GCATGAGAAAGTCGATGCCTTGATAGAAGGAGAATCTCGCAAGGAAAAGATATTGGAACTTCTTGGCGATCCCTTACGGTATGCGACAAACAGCAACGGCGCAGAGACTCTCGAATACGCTTCTGTGCGAAAGAGAAGAAGCCACTTTATTGTTTTATGGGTCGTTCCACTCGTCACATATACAACGGTTCTTGATGAGCAAGTTTCTTTTACAGTAACGGACGGTGTTCTTAAGAATAAGTCCCAAAATGATTCCGTAAATTCCTGCGTATCACCTCCAATATTTGATTTATTTTTCTGCTCTGAATCAATGCCTAAATAAGCAGTTTCCATGGTTTCTAACTACCGCACCGAAGCCACCGCCTGCGTATACCCGCGCCAGAAATCGCGGAACGTCTGCCGGTCCGGTAAATACCGCCCCTGCATATAGTCGATCTCCGGGTAAAGCCGATGCAGGTCGATGGCATGCTCCGGCGTCTGCACCCCCTCCGCCACGATGCGGGCATGCGGCAGAACGGACCGGATGAACGAAATGACGCTCGGCAACGAATTGGGCGATTCCGGCGGCGCACACACGACCTTCCGGTCGATCTTGATATAGCTCGCGATATCCTCGAACTCCGAAAACCGGAACGCGTCGCCAAGGTTCAACTCCACATCGTCGATAGCAAACCGCGCCCCGAACCGATGAAACAGGCTCAATATATGCCGGCTCATCACCAGCGTCGGCGCGCTTTCGTGAATCTCGATCACCACCCCGTCACGGATCTGGCGGCTCAGGCGCATCGCCTCAAGCTTCGCAAGGATCGTCTTGATGAAATCGCTCGACAGCAGAGACCGCGCGGAAATATTGATCGAAACCTGCCGCTCCGCGCTTTGGCCAAACTGCCCCAGCGCACAAAGGAAAAGCAGCGTATCCAGCGCCTCCGTCATGCCCGTATCATAAAACGCCATGATCGCGTCATAAGGGGAAATCGGGTCGCCCCGCTCGTCGTTAAGCCGCATGAGCATCTCGTTCGGCGCCGGATCGGAAAACAAAATATCCGTAACCGGATGCCACGGCTCGTACCCGAATACGGGCGTTCCGCGCTCGATGGCTCTCTGGAGCGCGCGCATGGTCTTATCCATGATGCTGGCCTTGCGTAGCTCGCTTTCGCATTCGCCGTGAGCACGAAGAAGCCTGATCCTGTTCGCCAAATCCTCGATACGCGGATAAAGCTGGTCAGAATCCATATACGCCTAGCCTTCCTTCTTGAGCGACCATTGCACACTGGCGTACTCGCCCGTGGTATGGCCGTAAATAACAAGCTGGCGCGTCTTGCGCGGCTCGTTCTCGTCACCGAGATAAATGCTGTCCTCCAGCGCCAGAACCCCGGCCCCGAACCGGAACCGCCACCCCACGCCGCCCGGCATGCGCAACAGCGCCTCAGTGTCGTTATTGACCAGCGAAACGGTGACGCGCGGATGCAGATGGAACCGGATGGCGATCTCGACGGACCGCACAAGGTTGATGCAACTCGTGAACGTATCCTCGCCCCGCAAATCATGCCCCTCGTCGGTCATGTAAAGCCGCCGCATATGCGTGATGCCGTTCAGCGACACATAGCCGTTATGCGAAGCATCGATCAGAATTTCCTCGCGCGTTTCCTGCCGCTCGCGGTGAACGGCGGAGGATCGCCGCCCGAAATGCCCGTCCTTGCGAATCTCAAACGCGTTCCGGTAATCAAGGCTGGCCGTATTGTGCGCCGAGGTCGCCCGCAGCGCGTCCCGCCACTCCAGGGAGGTCGGATGCGTGCCGCACGAAACGAACAGCCGCTCTTTGCCGTACGAAAACTCGAACGCCAACGGTGAAGCATGCGCGTGACGGTCATATGGATAGGCGGGCGCACCCCCGCAATCCAGCATCAGGAGGCTGCGCCCCATCTCCATGCGCTCGAACCCGCTCTCGGGCAGAGATTGCAGCGCCTTGCCCCGCAATCCGGCCTGCGCCAGCGTGCTGTCGATCACTTCCTGATTTTCTTCCTGCGTGGCATGAAAAACCGCCAGCCTGCGGTCGCCGTAGCGGAAAAACCGCAGCGCGTTCCCCATCGACGCGACCGCCTCGTTCATCCAGTCCGGCACCGGATAATCCCCGGCGGCCAGCGCCGCCCGGATATCCAAAACCAACTGCAAAGCCTTCATAAGCCGCCCCGGCGAGCGCGAGGCATGTCCGCCGTCCGGCAGAACCTGATCCGCCAGCCCGCTCTCGACAACGCTTAACGCATGCTCGATCCACCGCTCGCGCCCCTCGACCGCCAGCCCGGCGTAAATCAACCCCTTGGCGGCCTCAAGCAGAGCGATTTCCTCAAGAGACCCGACGATATTATAAAGATGCTTCGCCTGCCGGATCAGGGACGTATAAAATAAATCCTCCGATTCTTCCGGCAACCCGGCGCAGAAATATTCGTGATGCGCGATCCACATCGCGATCCGCCGCCCGGTGACCTCGCCCCGCCACGATTCCTTCTCCCAGTTGGGGAACGACCGCGCCCAGCTGCAGATCATCTGCTGCCCCTGATTACGCGCCAGCGAGCCGCACAGCGCCCGCAAATCCCGCAGCCACTCGAAACTGTTCAGGAACTCCGATTGAACCGGCTCCTCCCCGTCGTAATTCCACCAATGGTCATACCAGACAGGCCCCGAATCCTCCGTCGCGCCGCACGTCTCAAGAAAACGCTGCCCCTTCTCGGGCGTTCCCGGCCACGGATCGGCGGGCTTGACGACCAGGCGCTCGGGCGGGCTTTCGCTCAGGCTCCAGTTATAGAGCAAGCTGCCGCAGGCCATCTGCCCGGCCTTGGATTTAAGATTCTGTAATAACCGCAAAGGCATGGTCATACCCCCCTCACGCACGCAGGGCCTTGATATTACGGGCATAATGTTCCGGCCCATCCCTGAACACCGCCGTTCCGGCCACCAGCACATCGGCCCCGGCCGCGATAACCTGTTTCGCCGTGTCCGGCGTGATCCCGCCATCGACCTCAAGGTCGATCGCCCGGCCCGTAGCGTCGATCATGCCCCGGATCGCCTTGATTTTATCGAGCAGCGGAATAAAGCTCTGCCCCCCGAAACCGGGGTTGACCGTCATGACCAGCACCAGATCAACCAGATCCATGACATGCGCAACCGTCGCGGCGGGCGTGGACGGGTTGAGCGAAACCCCCGCCTTGATCCCCCGCGCCTTGATGGATTGCAGCGTCCGGTGCAAATGCGGCCCCGCCTCCTGATGCACGGTGATGATGTCCGCCCCCGCATCCGCGAAATCCCCGATCAAGTGATCCACCGGCGCGACCATCAAATGAACGTCGAAAACCTTTTGGCTGTGCGGGCGCAGACATTTAACAACCGGCGCCCCGAAGGTCAGATTCGGCACGAAATGCCCGTCCATCACGTCGATATGGATATATTCCGCCCCCGCCGCGTCGATGGCGCGCACCTCCTCGCCCAGCTTCGCAAAATCGGCGGACAGGATAGAGGGGGCAATGCGAACGGGACGGACAGAAGCCATGAGAGTTGCGAATCTTTTAGCGGTTGATAAGTGCGTGGGGTAACAAGTAAACAGGTTTTTGAAGGTGTGACAAGACGGCCCGGAACGGGCGAATCACCTAATTACCGTAACACTTTTGCACCCGATTATCCACTCCGCCGAAAAACTGCCCTCAGAATAAAAAATCCAGCCGAATCATGAATTTGACTTGGCCGCGCATAAATCGTTAACATAATGGAAAATCATGTAAGACAAGGCGGGCCGCAGGAATATGAAAACAGGCGGGAAATTCACCAAATTGAGGGCTGCGACGGCGGCCACCTTTCTGACTGTGATGACGCTCAGCTCGGACATCGGCGAAGATCCCGAACCGCAGCCGCCTGTGACGCCCGCCAGAATTTTCATGACCGAGGAAACCCGCAACGTCTACGGTCCTTACGCGCATGTTATCTCAAGCGTAGTGCCGAACCTCTCCGTCCTGCTCGTCACCGAACGCGATCTGCGCTTTAAAGGCTCCGAGGCCGCGCGGACGCTTCTGCTCAACGGATCGCCCTGTATAGACTCAGAACCCCCCTCCGAGGAGCAAAAACAGGAAAGCGAGCAGGCCATGGCCGCCGCCCGTGCGGAAATGCTCAACCTGCTCCATGAATTTTCGCCAGACAATTCAGACAACTCGATCATCCCACGCAACAAGCTGCGCGAAACCCTCAACCGCCACGCCGCATTGCTGAACGCGCATCTCTCCGGCGCGTCGATCAAGGCGCTCAACCATTCCGCAGCGGCGCTCTACCTGACCGACAGCTACCCGACAATCGACCACAGGCTGGCGATCGTCACCATGTCCTCGGAACTCAAAACCCCCGAACAGAACGCCGCGCTCTTTTCCGGCCTGCCCGCCTCCTATATTGAAAACATGCAGGCCACGGCGGAGGATTGGGCGATTTTCACGCTGGGCCACGAAATCGCCGGCCACGCCGCGCACGGCCATGCGGTGCCCCACCCGCCCGGCTATTGCGCCACGCCCGATTTTGAGTGGAACGCCAGAAGAATCGGCAACGAAACTGTCTCCGACGTCGGGGGCCTGCGCGTCTTCAGGGCCGCGCAGCGGACAGGTCTGGCCTCCGCCGCCCCGCTGGAGCGCGAACTCGCCGCCATGCGCGCCCTCTCGACGCTCTACAACAACCGCAATCTCGAAACGGCGCAAAATTCCTCGCTGCTCGGCGTTCACGCAACCACCCTCGGCTTCGACCCGGACGCACCGGATTTCAAAAGCGATATGTACGGACACGAAAACGCCCGCACCGCCCGCGTACCGCTGCTCATAAACCTTGCCGCCGACGTGGTAACGGGCTTCGTCCACAGCCGCTTCATCAAACAGGACATGGAAACCCGCCCCGAAAACTATACGGAGCGCCAGCGGGCGGAATATGAGAACGTCCCCGTCAGCCCTAGATATATCGAACGCAACCTGACGGCCTTCGCGTCTCTGGGCCAGCGCGTGCGCATGCAACACCCCCGTAATCCCGAATGGCACTATGAGGCGCTCGCCTTCCTAGAGGAAAACGGCCTGTTCGATGAATTGATGCAAAATATCGGCCCGGACGAAGCCTATGCGATGCGCGACGCGCTGGACGATTTCTTCGAGGCCGCCGAAGCCCACGCGACCAAACTGAAAAATCCCGAAATCGCGAGGCAGATCCGGCAAAGCCTGACGCCCTTACAAGCCACCTTCCTGACCCACCCCCGCACCTACGGAAGACTGCCAGAATTCAGGCCGATGCCGGAGGATTCTCCCGCTCCGCCCTCGACATAATCAAGGCTTCGGAATTTTTTCGTAATCGACGTATTGAGCGCCGAATTTTTTAAAGCTGGCCCTTATGCCATTCGTTATTTTTCTATGCCCAACAACGACTTTCTCGTTTTTGTATTCCTCAGGAACATTCTCATAATCGAGCTTAGAAAGATCCTGAAACGATCCAGGAAACGCACGCGCAAAAATAAATATATCGCGAGGCTCGGAAAACAATTCCATCCTTGGCATTATATGTTCATGCATCCCAAGAGCTTGCATCTCAGGGGTTATTTGAACGACTATCTCCCCGAAAAAATCTTCTCCGTTGTATTTCGTCAAAGTAAGCTGAACCCGTGCAGAAAATGCTTTGTTAGGTGAGTTCCACATATCAGAGTATGCGGCAATCGCTGTACCGTCCTGCAAAACATTAAAACTGTGGCTGTTCCAAGATTTTCCTGAGTCCGGATGATCTTCCATAAAATTTTTCCAGCCATTATCTTTAAAAAAACTATCGTAAAAAACATAGGCAGAATCAACATCCCTAAATGTTAATTTATAAGTTAACGACGAAAAAAAATACTCATCCTCCCGCTCCCTCTTAATATTCTCTGCCCCACCTATAACCGGAACGTCGATCAACCAATAATTCACCTTTTCGGCGCTGAAGGCCGCAGACGGACTAAAAACCAAACCGATCAAAAACAAACTGAAAAGAAGACGCATGAATCAATCCTCGTGCTTTGAATTTCGTTCTTCGCGCATCTTAAAATACCGCGCGATCAACTCCGCCTCGCTCACCCCGGGCAGAAGAAAATCCGCCTTCCGCTTCACGGCTTCGCGCAACTCCACCATATACCGCTCATACCGCAGCTCGTACACCCCGAACTGCCGCAGGTGATTATTCACAAACTGCGTGTCCAAAAGCGTAAACCCGCCGTGCCAGAGCCGCGCAACGAGGTGGACCAGCGAAACCTTGCTGGCGTCCGGCTGCACGGAAAACATGCTCTCCCCGAAAAACGCACCGCCCAGCGCCACGCCGTAAAGCCCGCCCGCCATCGTATCGCCGTGCCAGCACTCGACACTGTGCGCGTGCCCTTCGCGGTGCAGGCGCATACAGGCTTCCTTGATCTGCCCGTTGATCCACGTCTCCGGGCGGTCAGGCATCTTGCGCGCGCACCCGTCGATCACCTGCTCGAAATCGGTGTTAATTTTAATTTTGTAAGTCCGTCCGCGCATGGCCTGCCGATTGACAGTCTTGCGCAGGCTGCGGGAGATATGCAGATCGGGGATCGAAAGCTGGCCCCGCAACTCCGGGCAGACCCAGTGTATATATTTGCTGTGCGCACTCTGAGCCATGGGAAACAGCCCCTGCTTGTACGCCTCCAGCAACAACTCCGTCGTCAGGACCAACTGCATGGCCCTATTATGCCTGTTTGCCGGGCTTTTGTAAAAAAGACGGGAAAATCTAGACTTTCGGCTTGTCTTTGAGCTTCTTCTCAAGCCAGTGGATCGTGTAATCGCCCGAAATGAACTCCGGCTGCTCCAGAATCCATTGATGCAGCGGCAGGGTCGTCTTGATGCCGGTAATCACCGTCTCGCGGATCGCCCTTTGCAAACGGCTGATACACTCATCCCGCGTTCGCCCATGCACAATCAGCTTGCCGATCATGGAATCATAATAGGGCGGAATGGTATACCCGCCATAGATCGCGGAATCAAAACGTACGCCCAGCCCGCCCGGCGCGTGGAACTGGTCGATCCGCCCCGGCGAGGGCGTGAAATCGTTCGGGTCTTCCGCGTTGATCCGCACCTCGATGCAATGCCCCCGGAAGCGCAGATTTTGTTTCTGCACCGTCAGCGGCTGCCCCGCCGCCACGCGGATCTGCTCGGCCACAAGGTCGATCCCGGTGATCATCTCCGTCACCGGATGCTCGACCTGAATGCGCGTGTTCATCTCCATGAAATAGAACTGGCCGCCCTCGTAAAGAAACTCGATCGTGCCCGCGCCGACATAACCCAGCTTGCGCACCGTATCCGCCGCAAGGGAGCCGATCTCCTCCCGCTGCTCGTCGGTCAGGACGGGCGAAGGCCCCTCCTCGATAAGCTTCTGGTGGCGGCGCTGGATCGAGCAGTCGCGCTCGCCCAGATGAATGGCGTTGCCGTGCTGATCCCCGAAAATCTGAATCTCGATATGGCGCGGCGCTTCGAGAAACTTCTCGATGTAAACCGTATCGTCGCCGAAATTGGCCGCCGCTTCCGACCGCGCGGTATTGAAAGCTTCCTTGAAATAATCCGGGTGACGCACGATCTGCATCCCCTTGCCGCCGCCGCCACTCGCCGCCTTGATAAGCACAGGAAATCCCATGCTTTTGGCGAGTTCAAGCCCTTCCTCGGCGGTTGGCACTTCGCCCTCCGATCCGGGAACGACCGGCAGGCCCAAAGCCCTGACCGTTCTCTTGGCCTCGACCTTGTCGCCCATCTTGTCGATGATCTCCGGCGAAGGCCCGATGAAGGCAAAACCATGCTCCTCGACCTTGCGCGCGAAATCGGAATTCTCCGACATAAAGCCATAGCCGGGATGAATCGCATCCGCCCCGGTCAGGGTCGCGGCCGTAAGAATGGAAGGAATATTGAGGTAGCTGTCCTTGGCCCTCGGCGGACCGATACAGACCGACTCGTCGGCCAGTCGCACCGCCATGGAGCTGGAATCCGCGGTCGAATGGACCGCCACCGTGCGAATGCCCATCTCGCGGCAGGCCCGAACGATCCGCAGCGCAATCTCCCCACGGTTGGCGATAAGAACTTTTTTGAACATAATGTCCGCGCCCGGCCTATTCTATCACAAGAAGGACATCGCCGAACTCGACCGGTTGTCCGTTCTCGACCAGAACCTGCGTCACAGTGCCCGCGCGGTCCGCCTTGATCGGGTTCATCACCTTCATCGCCTCTATGATCACAAGCGTATCGCCCGGCTTGACGTTGGTGCCTTTATCGACAAATTTGGGAACGCCCGGCTCGGATTGCAGGTAAACGGTCCCGACCATCGGCGACTTGACCGCACCCGGATGCGAGGTAGCGACATTCCCGGGCGACTCCATATTGGCCACTTGCGGTACAGCAGGGTCAGAGGACATATAGGCCGGAACGGGCATAGCAGCGGGCGCGGCAACATAACTGGCCCCCTTAACGACGCGGATCACCCGGTCACCGTCGGCGACCTCGATCTCGGTCAACCCGGTTTCATCCAGTATTTCAGCCAGTTGCTTTATGGCTTCCGCATCAACCTTCATGTCTTTGTTCCGTAAAAATCTTTTCTAGGCCGCCAGTGTAGCGCCTTCCTACCAAAAGTAAAAGGCAGGTGTCAAACCCTCTAAATCCTTGCACCCATAATTTCCGCGAGTTTCTCAAGCGCTTCCTCATAGCCCGCCGGCCCTTTCCCGGCGATCACGTGGTCAGCGACCAGCTCGACATAAGAAAAATGGCGGAAACTCTCACGTTCCTTAGGATTACTGAGATGAACCTCGATAATCGGCATCCCGGCGATCTTAAGGGCATCGTGCAAGGCAACGGACGTATGAGTATACCCCGCCGCGTTAACGATCATCCCGTCATAGATACCGCGCGCCTCCTGAACCCACTCGATGAGCTCCCCTTCGTGATTGGTCTGCCGGAAGTCGATCTTGATATGGTGGCTAAAGGCCTTCTGGTAACAAAGGTCTTCGAGATCGCGTAAGGTCGTGGTGCCGTAGACCTCCGGCTCGCGTATTCCTAAAAGATTAAGGTTCGGGCCGTTTAGAATAATCACTTTTTTCATGACTCAGCGCCTCCAGCGTTAACACGATTTAAAGTCTAGAAAAAACGCCGCGCCTTTTCAAACATCTCGATAAATTCATCCTCCGTAGGAATTTCTTCTTCCGAACGGATACGGAAAATAGCCTTGCTGCCCATCAGAAACGAGGGAACCGTGGTAAAACCCCAAAGCTCATATAAGCGCTCGTTCTCTTTAACGGCCTGAACCACCTCAGGACTTTCCATGTCCCTTTTCAGCTGAGTAATATCCATTTCCAGATCCGCACTCACCCGCGCGAGTTGAACGTCATCAAGAAAGGCGATGGGATGGGTCAGAAGATACTCAAAGGTTTTCTGGAACTTGCCTTGTTTTGCCGCGGCATAGGTCAGCCGCACAAACGCGTCTTGCCCGGGAAATTCATTTTCGTACGCAACAGGTCGGGGCAAATAGCGAACCTTTCCATCGCGCGCCAAGGCCGCCTTGAGCGGCCCCTGAAGCTTGCGGCAAGTCTCGCAACTGTAAAGGACAAACTCCACGATCGTCAGATCGGCATCCGCAGGCCCTATAGAATGCTCCGGCGGCACGTCATAAGCTTCAAAAAGCTCCATCCGGAACTGATAAAAGCTGATCCCCACAAACACGGCAATCAGCAAAAGCGCGCCGCCGAGAATTCTATAAAACACGATCGCGCTCCGCTAAAAAATTTACGGTGTCTTGGCCGCTTGACGCGCGGCGTCGATTTCCTTCTTCATAGCTTCATGTCCGACATATCCGGGCATCAGGGAATCGCCTACGATAAAGCCGGGCGTACCACGAATATTCAAATCGTTCGCAATCTTAACATAACGATTGAGGGCGGCGTCGATCTCAGGAGAATCCTTTTCGGCTTTGACCTTCTCGATATCGATTCCGGCATCCTTCATGGCATTAAGAAAATTCTCCTCGGTCTGCGCACCGCGATACTCCATCAGAACCTTATGAGCCTCGAAATACTTGCCTTGGCTCTGCGCTGCCATACCGAGCTTGGCCATCACACGCGACTGTTCGCTCAAAATCGGCATATCGATAAACACGACCTTGACGTTGGAATCCTCGGCCAAAATTTTAGTCACGTCTTCAAAGGCTTTTTTGCAGTACCCGCAATTATAATCGAAAAATTCGACGACCGTGACGTCTCCCTCGGGATTCCCGGCAAAAGGAAGATCCTGCCCCTTGGTCAGCTTGTCCTTGTATTCTTTCAAATTGGCCTCGGCCCCCTTCTGGCGGCGCTCTTCTTCCTTGATTTGGTGGGCCTGAACAGAGTCAAGAATCACTTCGGGGTTGTTGCGGATATAGTCCCTGAACAGAACCTCAAGCTCTTTCTTTTGCTCGGGCGTAAAGGCATCGGCACGGACGGGCGCGGAAAAAGAAGCGCAAAGCACCGTTGCAGCAAGCAAAAAAGCGGACTTCTTTAGAATTTTGGATGGGAAGTTCAAGGTTTTCTCCTTTCAGGACGACCGTAAAATAAAGCAGTTAACCATCATAAAAATAGCAATCTGTAAGGCATATTCGCGGCAAAAGAGCAAAAAGTCACTCCTTTTCATGGACTTCGAGATAAGAAAGCACATCTTTCGCTTTGAGCAAGGCTTTGCTGTCAGGGGAAGCGGCGTTCACCACCCCCTCCGCCTGTTGCCGGGCATAATCGTATTTACGCTGGAGAATAGCCTCCTCCGCAAGGTAAACCTTGGCCATATCCGTATTACCCAGACGGCCGTAAGCCGTGGCCAGAAGCCTGTGGACCAGCGCATAACGCGGCTCCTCTTTAAGAACGCGTTCAAGCTCCTGAATGGCCTGCGCCATGTTTTTTTGCTCGTCGGCGGGGTTCGAATACCGACTTTCGATCAAAGCATGCCCCAGCGCCGCCCGGATAAGCGCGGCATCGGGCTCGATGGCCAGCGCCTTGCGATAGGAGGCCAGAGCATCTTCGGGACGCCCAAACTCCAAAAGCATCTGCCCCTTCAATTCATGAAAATAGGGATTGTCCGGCGCCCGCGCCAAAAGTGCGTCGATCCGCTTGAGCGAATCCTCGACCTGGTTGTCCCGGTAGGCGGCAATCGCCCGCGCATATTCGGCAGGCAGCGAGGTATCGCGGTCGTCATAGGCCCAGGCAACCTGACCGGGGTTTATAAAACCTTTGAGTTTGGCCTTGATAAGCGCATGTTTAGTCCGCCAATCCTCGGAATACCCTGCACCCTTGTGAGAGGAGGCATTGATCCGGGTCTGCAGCGCATCCATCCGGTTTTCAAGAATCGGGTGCGTTTGGACGTACTCGCTCTGCTGGTCGGCAGGCATAAGGGCCTCAGCCTTCAACTTGCCCAGAAAACTGCCAATCCCCGTCGGATCGATCCCCGCCTTCTCAAGAAACGTAAGCGCAGCCTGATCGGCGCTTGATTCCTGAACCCGGCTGTGCGCCAGAAACCGCCGCATCGCCACCGAGCTCGACCCCAGCGCGATGGCCGGAACCGCCCCGCTCTCACCGCTCGCGATCGCCGCCCCGATCCCGAGGATGGTACCGACGATGCTCTCATACGAAGCCCGCTCCAGCGCATCCCGTGTGCGAATCAGATGCCCGCCCGAAATATGCCCGATCTCGTGCGCCAGAACACCGATCAGTTCGCCGGGATTGTCTGTCAGCTCGATCAGCCCGGTATAAAGAAAGATATTCGCGCCGCCCGCCACAAACGCGTTCACGTCCGGACTTTGAACCAGAATAATTTTAACGGTGTTCGGGTCCAGACCGGCAGAGCGCAGGACAGGCGCAGACCAGTTCCTGATGATCCCCTCGATCTCAGCATCGCGGATGATCTTCATGCCCTCCCGGCCCTGTGCCTGTAAGGGCAGCGGGCCAATGAACGACAGGATCAGGGCGCAAAGCACAAGAAAGCTAAAATTATATCTGTTTTTAGGAAAAACCATGACCTACATTATACCCCATGGACGACTTCATAAGCTACTGGGCCGATATTCTCTGGCTGCCAATTGCCTTTATACTGGTGCACAAAGCGCACCGCTGGTGGACGTTTGGCTTTGTTTTGGGATGCATCATCGCGCTGCGGCTTCAAACGGAAATCATGCACACCATTAACTTTCCGAACGGGATTATGGGGGTAATGGATGCTAAAGTCCACACAAGAGGCCAGACGGTTTACAGCATCTTCTATGTGCTCTTTTTAATTATGGCCCACTACTCGCCGGGAACCAAAGGCGCGGTCTTCATGGCGGCATGTATTGCCATCTTTTTCATGGCCTTCGTCGTCAGCATGTTTGTAATGGTTCTCTAGGAGAGTAAGAAAAAGCGATGTCACACAATAAACCCAAAACCCGCGTCAAGACGTCCAAGAAACGCAAAACCTCGTCCACGCGCTGGCTGCAAAGGCAACTCAACGACCCCTACGTGGCCGAAGCCAAGAAGCACGGCTATCGCGGCCGCGCCGCCTTCAAGCTCAAGGAGATGGACGAAAAGCACGGGCTTCTCAAACCCGGCGCGGTCATCGTCGATCTCGGTGCGGCCCCTGGCGGATGGTGCCAGATCGCTACCGAAAAGAAATGCAAGGTCGTCGCCATCGACCTACTCGACATGGACGAGCTGCCCGGCGTCGTCTTCTTTAAGGGCGACTTCATGGACGACGACGCCCCCGAGAGGCTCAAGACGGAGCTGCTGAAACTGGATCGCTCCGGCCTCGCCGATGCCGTGCTCAGCGACATGGCCCCCAATACCATCGGCCACAAGCAGACCGACCACCTGCGCATCATGGCCGTGGTCGAGGCCGCATACCACTTCGCCTGCGAGATCCTCAAGCCCGGCGGAACCTTTGTCGCCAAGGTCTTTCAGGGAGGTGCCGAACAGGACCTCCTGAAAGATATGAAAAAACGGTTTGAAAAGGTCAAACACATCAAACCCCCCGCCAGCCGCAAGGACTCCTCCGAGCAATATCTGATCGCCACAGGGTTTAAACCCTTGGATAAAGGGTAAAATCCTCGAAAAACGCCATTTAATTCCTTTACTTTCCCTAAAAAGGGCGTATAACTCACCTGCAAATTCCGCACCGCCACAGAGTGGAGATTTGCATGGCCAAAATTAAAAATTCCCCCAAAAACACCCAAAATATTCGCGAGGGCCTGACCTTCGACGATGTTCTTCTTATCCCCGGCGAGTCCGACGTTCAGCCGATGGAGGTTGACACCTCGACGCACCTGACCCAGACGATCAGCCTGAAAATTCCGATTCTCTCCGCCGCGATGGACACCGTCACCGAAACCGAAATGGCGATCGCGATGGCACAAAACGGCGGCCTCGGCATCCTCCACCGCAACATGGACATCGCGCAGCAGGTCGAAATGGTCCGCCGCGTAAAGCGTTTTGAATCCGGCATGGTCGTGGACCCGATCACCATCCGCCCCGACGCAACGCTGAGCGAAGCCCTGCAGATCATGCACGAGAACCGCATCTCCGGGATTCCCGTCACCGAAAAGAACGGCAAGCTCGTGGGCATCCTCACCAACCGCGACGTGCGCTTCGCCGAAAACCCCAAACAGCCCGTGCGCGAACTCATGACCCACGAAAACCTCGTCAAGGTGACCGGATCGGTGAGCAAGGAAAAAGCCAAGAAACTTCTGCACCAGCACCGGATCGAAAAACTTCTGATCGTCGACAAGGCCGGAAAATGCATCGGCCTGATGACCGTCAAGGATATTGAAAAATCCAACCTCTTCCCCGTCGCCACGAAAGACGAGCACGGCCGCCTGCGCGTGGGCGCGGCGGTGGGCACGGGTGATGTGAACGGCGTTGAACGTGCGCTCGCGCTGGCCGAGGCCGGGCTGGATGTCGTCGTGGTCGATACCGCGCACGGCCACTCGCATAAGGTCCTCGAAGCCGTGAAAATCATCCGCAAGAAAAACAAGGATATCCAGATCATGGCCGGAAACGTGGCCACGGGCGACGCGGCGCTGGCCCTCATCAAGGCGGGCGCGAACGCCGTCAAGGTCGGCATCGGCCCCGGCTCCATCTGCACGACCCGCGTGGTCGCAGGCGTCGGCGTGCCGCAACTGACCGCCATCATGGACGTGGCCGCCGTGTGCGGACCGAAGAAAATCCCCGTCATCGCCGACGGCGGAATCAAATATTCTGGCGACTTCGCGAAGGCCATCGCGGCGGGCGCGGACGCGGCCATGATGGGCGGCGTCTTTGCCGGAACCGACGAGGCCCCCGGCGAAGTCATACTCTATCAGGGCCGGTCTTATAAATCCTATCGCGGCATGGGCTCCGTGGGTGCGATGGTCAAGGGCTCCGCCGACCGCTACTTCCAGGCCGGCGTGAACCAATCCCACAAGCTGGTGCCCGAAGGCATCGAGGGCCGCGTCCCTTATAAGGGCCCCATCGGCAACGTGATCCACCAGATGGTGGGCGGTCTGCGGGCCGCCATGGGCTATACCGGAGCAGCCACGGTCAAGGACATGAAGGAAAAAACCGAATTCATGCGCATGACCTCGGCGGGCTACCGCGAATCGCATGTCCATGACGTGACCATCACCCGCGAGGCGCCGAACTACCGGACGGAAAATTGACTGACTTCACGACGCTTACGGTTTTTGTCCTCACACTCGCCTTTTTCACCCAAAGCCTCTTCGGCTTTGGCGGCGGTCTGATCGCGATCCCGGTGCTGAGCCTCTTCATGCCCGTGCAGGATGCCGTCACCCTCGCCAGCATTTTCCAGCTCTCGATGGGCTTCCTCATCGTCCGCACGCACAAGGATACGGGCTGGGCGCATGTCCGCGCGCTCCTTCCCGCCATGGTGATCGGTGTTGTTTTGGGCATACTTCTTCTGAAATATCTGGACGAAGACCTGATTCGCCTTGCGCTGGCCGGATACATCCTCCTGCACCTCGCCCGCACGCATACGAAATTCGACCCCCTCGGCAGGGTGATCAAGGCCGGAGGCGCTCATCTCGCGGGCTTTCTGGGCGGAACCATGAACGCCATGATCGGGGGCGGCGGCCCGGCCTTTATCCTCTACCTGAAGGATAAAGCCAAAAATTCGGCGGAATTCCGGGCAAATATCACGGCGATTCTGTTCCTCTCCAACATTCCCCGTCTGGCCGGAACCTTCTCGGCAGGGCTGATGCGCTGGGACATCGCGGAAACCGCCGTAATCGTCTATCCTTTCTTTCTCGGGGCTTTAATTCTGGGCCAACGCCTGCACAGCCGCATCCCCCAGCGCCGTTTTTTCCTGATCATAGAGATTTTGCTCAGCCTGACCGCCCTGATGCTGATCATCAAGGCGCTGGCCCCTTAAGATAAATTATGGAAAATGTACGTGTCTGCCTCTCTCAAAAAAATAAATATTCCGTACCCTATTGAAATTTTTTGCCAGAAGTGGATATTATGCGGTGCCTGCAGATTGTCTGCGGGCTTTGTTATATTTGAGGTAAAACAACATGAACATGAAACACATCCTGATGGCTGCTGGTATCGCGGCCGTAACCTTTGGCGCAGCCAACCTGGCCGTTGCTGAAGAAACCGCTGCCCCCGCTGCTGAAGCTGCTGTAGAAGCATCTGCTGACGCCGCTGCAACCGCAGCTGCTGAAGTTACCGAAGCCACCCTGGCCGACGGCACCAAAATCAAAATCAAAGAAGGCCAAGTAACGGTTGTCGGCGCTGACGGCACCGAAACCCCGGCTCCCGATGGCGAACACACCCTCGCTGACGGCACCAAAGTCAAAACCGTAGGCGGCGCGATCGTTGAAGACGCTGCTCCGGCTGCTGGCGAAGAGCCCGCTGCTGAAGCCCCCGCTGAAGGCGCTGCTCAGTAATTTTTTGCCTCACGGCGAAAATTACAAAGCCCTTTAGGGATTAAGGAAAACCCGGCTTGCGTCATGCGGCCGGGTTTTTCTATGTCCGAAATGAACACCTTCCCTTTTTGCCGATTTACCTGTAAACCACGCCCATGAAACCCGCATCGCGCATCGAAGCCACAATCGACATCCTCAGCAAGGGCCACCTCGCGCGCGTTCCGCTCGACACAACGGTCGGTGATTACATGCGTGTTCGCCGCTATATCGGCGCGAAGGACCGCAGCGAAACCGCCGAACGCGTCTACAACGTCACCCGCGCCCACGCCCGCCTGCACTGGTGGCTTGAAAAGTTGAAGGCGGACATAACGCCGCGCAACCGCGTAATCGCATGGCTGATGCTGGGCGAAAAAATCCCTGTAAAACGCCTCGCCGATCTCTTCGACGGCTCGAAATACGCGCCCAACGCCCTCTCCGAAGACGAAACCCGCCTCGCGCAAGCGCTGGAGGGGCAGGATCTCGACTCTCCCGAGATGCCCGAAGCCGTACGCGCCGAATGCCCGCCGGATTATGAAACCGCGCTAAGATCGCTGTTCGGAAACGATTTTCTTAAAGAGATGCAGGCGATGCTGACCCCTGCGCCGCTTGACCTCCGGGTGAACCTGTTTCTGGCCCAAAAAGATAAGGTGATGAAATTCCTTGAGGCCGATAATGTCAAAACCACCGAAACGCCCTACTCCCCGTGGGGCCTGCGCTGCGAGGGCAAGGCGTTTCTCTCCCGCACCAAGGCCTCCCAAAAGGGCTGGGTGGAGATTCAGGACGAAGGCTCGCAGCTCATCGCCTATCTGTGTGGCGCCAAGCCGGGGATGCAGGTCCTCGATTACTGCGCGGGCGCGGGCGGCAAGACTCTCGCGCTGGGCAGCGCGATGCTGCGCAAGGGCCGCATCGTGGCGATGGATCTCGACGAAAAGCGCCTGATGAAAGGCAAGGAACGCTACAAAAAGGCGCAGATCACAGACATTATCGAAATCCGCCCGCTATCCGATGAAAAGCACCGCCGTTGGCTCAAACGCCAGAAGGGAACCTTCGACATCGTGCTGCTCGACGTCCCCTGCTCCGGCACGGGCACATGGCGCCGCAACCCCGATATGCGCTGGCGCGTTTATGGCCCAAGCCTCGAAGAATTAAAAACGATCCAGACCGAAATCGTTGAAAAAGCCGCGCCCTGCGTGAAACCCGGCGGAATTTTGGTCTACGCGACCTGCTCACTGCTCGAGGATGAAAACGAACGCCAGATCGAGCGCTTTCTGGCCTCGCACCCCGATTTTGAGATTGAACCGCTTGAACCGGGAAAGGGCCTCGGCTCGCCCTTCATGCGTCTCACCCCCGCCCGCCACGGCACCGACGGCTTCTTCGCTGCGCGGTTGAGACGCAGGAGCGAGTAACAAAAGCGCAATATTATGTCTATTGCTCCCGAAAAAGACAAATTTCCTTGCACGCCCCGCAATCATAGGGTACTTCTAGCCTATGAACAATATTCTGAACGCTGTTGTGGTGGTGCTTGTCCTCGTGGTCCTCGGTAAAGGGGAGCTGCGCGCTTAGGCATTGAAAAACAAGCATAAACGCAGCGCCCCACGGAAAACCGGACGGGGCGCTTTTTTATGCCTGTTTTTACTCAACTTTTTCAGAAAAATCGGTTAGTTTACCCGCGGCTCAACCCGGTTGACCGCAAACAAGAGAAGGCACAAGACCATGACCGTGACAGCAATCAAACCGGAAACCCCGGAGCCCAAGGCCAAACCCGCGAAGGAACTGTCCGGCGCGGAAATCGTCATTCAGGCCCTGATCGATCAGGGCGTGGACACCATCTTCGGCTATCCCGGCGGCGCGGTCCTGCCGATTTACGACGCGCTCTTCCAGCAAAAAAAGATCAAACACATCCTCGTCCGCCACGAACAGGGTGCCCTGCACGCCGCCGAAGGTTACGCCCGCTCGACCGGAAAGGTCGGCTGCGCCCTCGTCACCTCCGGCCCCGGCGCGACCAACGCGGTCACGGGCCTGACCGACGCGCTTATGGACTCTATCCCCGTCGTCTGCATCACCGGGCAGGTCCCGACCTTCCTGATCGGCACCGACGCGTTTCAGGAGGCCGACACGACCGGCATAACCCGCGCCTGCACGAAGCATAACTTCCTGGTCAAGGACATCAACGACCTCTCGAACGTCATGCACGAGGCCTTCCACGTCGCACGCTCCGGCCGCCCCGGCCCGGTCGTCATCGACATCCCCAAGGATATCCAGTTCGCGCCCGGCCCCTACTACACGCCCAAAAACTCCAAGATGAGCCACCGCTACGACCCGCAGACCGAACCGGACATGGACCTGATCGAACAGGCCGTAGAAATGATCGCCTCCGCCAAGCGCCCCGTTTTCTATACGGGCGGTGGCGTTATCAATTCCGGTCCGGCGGCGTCCAAGGCTCTGCGCGAATTCGTCCGCATCACGGGCTTCCCGATCACCAGCACCCTGATGGGCCTTGGCGCCTACCCCGCCTCCGACAAACAATGGCTCGGCATGCTCGGTATGCACGGCACGTTCGAGGCCAACTGGGCCATGCACGATTGCGACGTGATGATCAATATCGGCGCACGCTTCGATGACCGCGTAACGGGCCGAACCGACAAATTCTCGCCCGACTCGCTGAAGATTCACGTCGATATCGACCCCAGCTCGATCAACAAGAACATCCACGTCCATCTCGGCATCGTGGCCGACTGCGCCAAGGCGCTCGAAGCCATGATCAAGGTCTGGAAGAAAAAAGGCTATAAGGCCGACCGCAAGGCGCTCGACGACTGGTGGAAACAGATCGGCCAATGGCGCGATGTGAATTGTCTGGCCTATAAAAACGACAAGAAAATCATCAAGCCGCAATACGCGCTCCAGCGCCTGCGCCACTTCCTCGAACAGGACAAACGCGAGCAATTCATCACAACCGAGGTCGGCCAGCATCAAATGTGGGCGGCCCAATTTCTGCCCTTCGACGAGCCCAACCGCTGGATGACCTCCGGCGGCCTCGGCACCATGGGCTATGGCCTCCCCGCCGCCATCGGCGCGCAGATCGCCCACCCCAAGGGCCTCTGCATCGACGTTGCGGGCGAAGCCTCGATCCTGATGAATATTCAGGAAATGAGCACCGCCGTCCAATACCGCCTCCCGGTCAAGATCTTCATCCTGAATAACCAGTGGATGGGCATGGTCCGCCAGTGGCAGGAACTCCTGCACGGCGAGCGTTACTCCGAAAGCTATACCGACTCCCTGCCCGACTTCGTAAAACTGGCGGAGGCTTACGGCGGCATCGGACTGCGCGCGGAAACGCCCGACGAACTGGACGACGTGATCCAGAAAATGATGAAAACCGACAAGGTCACTATTGTCGATGTCCGCGTGGATCAGCGGGAAAACTGCTTCCCCATGATCCCCTCAGGCAAGGCGCACAACGAGATGATCCTCTCCCCCGACGCGGAGAAGTTCGATAAGACTTTGGTTTAAAACAAATTACAAATAAGCAGTTTTTATGATATTATGACTAAAGAGTGGGCTGCTAGAAACTAGGAGTTTGGACCTCCAGTTCTAGCAGTCCGAGCCTGACCTAACGGCCAACTCAATCCCTTTTGGAAGGGGACGAAAATCCCTTAAATAGCTATCGCCATAGCTTTAACAACGCTTGCAATCTTATTAGCCTCTGCCTCAGTAAGATCATAAGGCAAGCCCTGTATATGAATAACGAGGTCAGGCCTAATCGGGATCGGCAATATACTACTTGCCATAGCGCCCCTAACAACTGGCGCTACTTGATGATTAGTTTCTGCCGCGTAAGACCGCCCAATAACAGGCTTATCTGAAGCCGGTTTCCGCTCACGGGTTTGGGTATTCGGCTTAAAAGCAAGAGGGTTTGATAAATAGCTGGAAAAATCATCCAAAGATGATTTAACCCTGCTTTTATAAGTGGCAAGGCTTTCCGGCGTATAATCTTTTCCATGTAAGTTTGCAAAACGGTTGATCACCTCATCAAGATTAAGCATGGTTACATCCTGGGCTTCTGCGTCATCTAATATTCCCAAGACCTTGCCTAGAGCAGCCTTACGAGCACGTGCAGTAGCAGGAGAAGTCAAGCCTTTTTGGGCAAGATACTCCAAAAATTCGAGCGCAGCCTCGCGAGATTTTTTATTGGTCACAGCTAACTCCTTCGTCTATTTTGTCCAATTATACATGTCAAATGTCCAAATATCAATAGAAATTTCATATTTAATAAAAATACATGCATCGTGATATGGAGGGCCTTTCTAATAAAAAATGTTCGGCGAGACCCTCGTATAAGATCGTGATATAAAGTCAGGATGAACGCACCCGGCAGAACAGAGAGCATCCTCTACGCGCTTTTCGTGCTGGGGCTTCTGTTGCCTTGGCTGTGGATTCAGATCAACCTCTCGATCAACGTCGATATCGCCTTCCTCACGCAAAGTGCCGTATACCTTCTCGACGGCGAACGAATGACGGACGCCTATTACGACACGAATCCGCCTTTAAGTATCCTGATCTATGTAATTCCTGCCGCAATAACAAAATACGGCGGCGTTCCGCTAATATATGCAACCCTGGGGTACAACATGTTTCTGGTCGCGCTCAGTGCGATCCTCCTGCACGCGGTGCTAAAGCCTTTCACGACACTTTCACCTGTGCAAAAATCTGTCCTGCTCGGCGTATATATTCTGAGCAACACCGTCGCGGCGAACTTGTATCTCGGTGAAAAGGATCAATACATTCTTCTGGCCCTGTTTCCCTTCACTCTGCTCCAACTCGCGATGACCCGAAAACTGCCCGTGGCAGGATGGGCCCAGATTCTAACGACCGCCCTAGCGGCAATTTTCCTCATGGTCAAACCACACTTCTACATCGTGCCCGCTTTGATGTTGGCACATCGCATATGGGTACAAAAGCGCCAAACAGCGCTCTTTGACCGGGATATACTAGCTCTTGCAGCCGCTATTATTGTATACGCAGCGCTATTGCTATTCTGGTTTGATGATTTCACTACCATGATTCTGCCCGATATCCTGACACTCTACGCCAGTATAAAAGAACCCTGGGTCACAGAAGTCTTCATGATGGCAACAGCCGCCATAGGCATCATCGCCCTGCCCGCTGCGCTGCTCTTTAAAACCCCCAATAAATTCGTGATGCTCCTGCTTCTGATCGGATGGCTCTGCATGATTCCTTTTATCATTCAGGGCAAAGGCTACTATTACCATATGATCCCCGCGATCGTGTTTGTCTGCTGCGCGGCTGCGCTGCTGTTGAGCGACTTGATCGCACAGCCTCTGGCCAAAAGCTCAAAAGAGTGCGCGGCGCAACGAACGGGCCTCTATGCCACGACCCTCGCTTTCGCCCTAAGTTTTTACGCGATATTCCTACCCTATGGCAAAAGTCCGGCCCTGACCCACGCGGAATATCGTGAAATGCCCTTAACGAAACTGGTCATCGAAGCCTGTGAAAACAGGCCGGCATGCACCTTCTTCCTTTTTAATGACATGACTGAAATCATTCATCAGACATCAGTTTATAGTCAAATCCGCCAGGCCTCGCGTTTTTCCGTCTTCTGGTTCCTGCCCGTAATTGCCAACAAGGAAAACAAGACTTTGCCACAGGGAAAAAAAGAGGAACTGGCAAGAAAATACAGCGCCATGGTCGCCGCCGATCTGCAGCGGTTCAAGCCCAGGATCCTGATTATTGGTCGCTTCGAGGTAGAAGCTCCGGGAAAAATTTTCGATTTCAAAGATTTTTTCTCCTCTCACAGCAACAAAATCTCCGAGGAATTGGCTCATTACGCCTACGATCGGACCATCAGCCTGAACCTGCAGACATACTTCCCCGGCACTCTCGTCGCCGACCATGTTGTAAGCTACGACATTTTCAGACGCACAGAGTAAGCGAGAAGATCGAGCCTGTAGATCGGCCCCTGGATACCGATGTCAACCACGCGGTTAGACGGGATGAGGTAAAAGTCCGTGGGCGTCGCCGCGGCCTTGGCCACGCCGGACGTAACATGAACGACCGTCACCCGGTGATCATCCTCGACCTTCGGATTTCCGGGCCAGCGCCATGAGCGACAGGATGCCTCCCTCCCCATGGCTATCGACCTTGAGAAGGATCAGGACCTACTTGATTGTGACTATAATAATAAGCGCCCAGATGATCAGCGACAGAAAGCCATATACATCCGAGGACTGAAGATGCCCATCGATCACGGCAAATTTAGAGGCTTCGCGGAACGCGTAAAGAGGGCTGGTCCAGCTATCGCCGTAAACGACACCGATACACCCCAGGACGAGGAGCCTGAACTCCCGCGTTTTCTTGGCTAGGAAACTGGGGTCTTACGCCCCTTCTTCCGGCCCGGCAACCTCTGTACTCTGCAAAACCCGCTCCAACTTCTTACAGGAGCGGGACCGCAGCCGGAAACGCACCCTGTGGAAAATCATGGCCAAAAAATGGCAAAAAATCTACGGAATCCATGCCTTTAAACTTCCCCTGCGCCAAGGCTTCTGCTAAAAAAGTCCCCATGACAAAACCGAACACGCACCGCAAAGACAAAAACAGCAAAAGCGTTTACGGCCCCGGCCCGAAAGAGTCGGCCATCGAATCGCATACGCTCTCGATCCTGGTCAATAACGAACCCGGCGTTCTCGCGCGGGTGATCGGCCTCTTTGCCGGACGGGGCTATAACATCGAAAGCCTGACGGTCGCAGAAACGGATCACGCAGCGCATCTCTCGCGCATCACGATTGTCTGCAAGGGCACGCCGAATGTGATCGAACAGATCAAGGCGCAGCTGGGACGACTCGTTCCGGTTCTGAAAGTCTCGGACCTCACGATTGAAACGCCCTTCGTCTCGCGCGAACTGGCCCTGGTCAAGGTTGTCTGCAAGGGTGAAAAACGCATCGAAGCGTTACGGATCGCTGATATCTTCCGCGCCCGCGCGGTGGACAGCACGCTCGAATCTTTTGTGTTTGAACTCACCGGCGCGGCGGAAAAGATCAACGCGTTCATCGACCTGATGCGCCCCTTGGGCCTCGCGGATGTGAGCCGCACCGGCGTCGCCGCCATCTCGCGCGGCAAGGATGTCATCGGCTCGTGAGGCATAAACGGTCAGCACGAACAAGCACGGCATCAAGGACACTCTTGTTGCTCGCTCTTATCACATCAATTTTTTTACAAGGGCCGCAAGCCTACGCCTCCGAAACTTTGCAAAATGACCTCTGGTCAGCGGTGCATAAAGGAGACGCAAAAACCGTTAAGACCATTCTGGAGCAAAAAGGTTTCGTCCCCCAACTCAAAGGCTCCGACTGCGGACATCACTCCATTTGCAATCTCATCAGCTACGCGGCTGAAAACCAAAAATCCGTTGAAGTCGTCAAACTGCTCGTTGAGGCAGGCGCTGAAATCGACGAAAACGACGGCGGATCGGGCGACACGCCAATCCAAAGGGCGCTGCTCGCGGGCAACTTGGAAATCGCCGAATATTTGGCTGAAAAGGGGGTTGAACCTCTCAAAGAAAACCGTTTTGGCGTTCCGGCTTTCCTGTTTGCCGCCGCGCTAGGATCGCCCAAAATACTGAGCGCGATGATCGCGAAGGGAGCGCCGGTAGACCTAAAATGGAGGATGCCCGACCTTGTGTCAGGAAAAAAGGGCGTGTATGTCGAGGGAATGACGCCTCTGATGATCGCCAGCTTCCATGGTCGTTTGGATTTGATGGAAGAGCTTCTCAAAAGCGGTGCCGACCCACTGATCCGCGATTACAAAGGCAGAAATTTTATTGGCTATATCAAAACCGGAAAAAAATCCGAGATACAAGCCGAGGCCATCACTCTCGCCAATAGATACTGCAAGTGCGATATAAAACCTGACGAATAGAGCAGGCACGCAATAGCAGGATTTTGTGCCGAAAACCTATGTTTTCGAGAACCGCATCGCAGAATACTTAGAGGTATTTGAGAAGCGGAAGCGCAGAAAACATAGGTTTGCAGCCAAAAAGACAATTATTGAGCAATCTGCACTACCCCATCAGCCCGTGAATATGCCGCGTCAGCTCTAGCCCGTGCTGGTCGATCGCAAGGCCCATGATCGCTATGAATCCGCCCATCTCCCATGGCAGCCGGAAACACCCCGCGATGATGAACGCGGTATATACATAACCGACAATCGTGATGAACATCGCATAGGTCTCATACGCCGAAGCATCCAGCCCCATCAGCAAACACGCCACGACAGGCAGCAGGAAAAGGGTGGAGGGAATGGTCATCCAGTTATTCACAGTGACAAACCGCATAAAATGCGCCTCCCGCCCGCATTGTCGGGTCATATAGTAAACCACCGCGAGAAACAGCACCGAGGTGATCGCCACCCGGGCGCTGTGCAAACCTAGAAGATAGGTGAACGAAAACCCGCTCGAAAACCCCACCAAGACGGCCAGCAATAACGGCGCGAGGATCAGGGGAATCAGGAAGGATTTGATGGCGGAACCGGGTCGGTCGTCGAACCGCGCCACCCCCTCCCGCATGAAGAGGGACACCTCGAAACAGCCCAGAAGGCCGGCCTTCCATTCGGCTTTTGAAAAGAGACTCATGGCAAACAACTCGTTTTCTGCAAGATAAATCGGGTTGAGTCTCGCCTGCTTACCGTAAGGCGCATAGCCTACGCCTTCGAATCAACTATACGCGGGGAATAAGACCGAAATAGGACCGGAAAAGGGAATTTTCTTGCCCCTTCGCGGTCGCAAAAACGCTTGTTTTGCTTGATTCTTGCCCAAAAAACCTGTTTTATGCCTGTTCTTGCAAACAAGAGAATTATTGGATCGGAAAAGGTATTCGTTATGGCACAAAGCAACCTCGCACAAACCCCGGCGCAAAGCGCCCAGAACAAGCTCAAAGTCTATTACGACAAGGACTGTAATCAGGACCTGATCAAGAGCATGAAGGTCGTTGTCGTTGGCTACGGCTCGCAAGGCCACGCCCATGCCCAGAATATGAAGGATAGCGGCGTCAAGAACGTCACCATCGCCCTGCGCGAAGGCTCCCCCACCGCCGAGAAGGTCAAAAAGGCTGGCTTCGAAGTCCAGACCCCCGCCGAAGCCGTGAAGGATGCCGACATCGTGATGATCCTCGTCCCCGACGAGCTGCAAGCCGACCTCTACCGCGATGAAATCGAACCCAACATGAAAAAGGGCGCAGCTCTGGCCTTCGCCCATGGCTTGAATGTCCATTTCGGCCTGATCAAGCCCCGCGCCGACCTCGACGTGTTCATGGTCGCCCCGAAAGGCCCCGGCCACACCGTGCGCGGCGAATATCAAAAGGGCGGCGGCGTCCCCTGCCTGATCGCTATCGCGCAAAACGCAACCGGAAAAGCTAAGGATCTGGCGCTCTCTTACGCCTCTGCTGTGGGCGGCGGACGCTCCGGCATCATCGAGACCACCTTCAAGGATGAATGCGAAACCGACCTTTTCGGCGAACAGGCTGTCCTCTGCGGTGGAATCTCCGCCCTGATCAAGGCCGGTTACGAAACGCTGGTCGAAGCCGGATACCCGCCCGAAATGGCCTACTTCGAGTGCCTGCACGAAACCAAGCTGATCGTGGACCTGATCTACGAAGCCGGTCTGGCCAACATGCGTTACTCCATCTCCAACACGGCAGAATTCGGCGACTACACGCGCGGCCCCCGCATCGTGACGGCGGAAACCAAAAAGGAAATGAAGAAAATCCTTGAGGAAATCCAGTCCGGCAAGTTCGTGGAGGAATTCATGGGCGGCAACAAGGAAGGCATTAACCGCCTCAAGGAACTCCGCGCCGCAGAGGCCCAGCACGACATCGAAAAGGTCGGCGGCGAACTCCGCGCCATGATGCCGTGGATCGGCAAAAACAAACTGGTTAAAGACTAATCGTTTGTTTTTATTAATATAATTAACAAAAACCCTCCCCTGCGGAGGGTTTTTTCATAAATCATTGCCTCAAAACCCCGCCCTTCTGTATGATAGAGGCATAAAAAGAAGCCCAAGGGGTAAGCGGTGGCGGAAGAAAACGAACAAGTGGCAGCGGAGCAAAACCCGTGGGAAATATACCGCGGGCGCGAGGGCTATAACCGCATGCTCTCAGAAATCCGCGAATCCCTCTACGCCCAGATCCCCGAGGCGCGCGGCTCCGTTGAAATCTTCGACCACCTGGCCGACCCCGACCGCGAAATCGCCCGCATCGCCCGCACCTTCGGTATGTCCGTCGAAGACCTTCACAAAACCATGGGCTACAGCGACTACGAGGATTTCAAAAAGCAATTGGGCGGCCAGATGATCGACGCGCACCTGCCCGATGGCCGCTACATCGCTATTTCCGCCGCATGGGACCCCGACAACGACTACGGCGGCGCCGAAAACATGAGCTTCCCGGATATCCAGCGCCACGCCCGCATCATCATCCACGAGGCCCTGCACGGCCTAGACCCGCAACTGCGGAGCGGACAAAGGCCGGGCGAAGAGGGCTGGGTCATCGGCGCTATGCTCAACACCCGCTCGGCCGAAATGTTCGCCGATATCGGCGCACAAAACCTGCTCCTGCGCAACGGCGACCGGGCAGAGAACACGCAGCGGCTAATGACGAACTACGACACAGCGGCGCCCTTCGGCGCGCCCTACTCCACGGACATATTCGGCGGAGCGCTCACCCGCTACGACAACGGCCCCTACATGCAGCAACTCCTGAACGAATATCCCGATGGCCGGGGCCTCCAGAATTTCCGCCTCGAAGGCTGGCGTGAGACGATCGACAAGGTTGGCCAGATGCGCGCCACCGGAAACCCCGAAATCTCCATCGACGGGATGATCCGCAACTACGCGCAAACCTCGTCCTTCCAGTCCGTCTACCGCGTAAAGATCGAGGAACTGGAGGCAAAGCTTGAACCCATGCGCGAAGCCCTGCTCAAGGATTCCGGCTTCGACAATCTCCGCGACTTCGCAGAATATTATCTCGACGACATGAATTTCCGGGGCTGGCACGACGGCAGCCTCAACCGCGAAAACCTCTCCCCCGAATACAGAACGGCGCTCAAGGCCATATACGACGCAAAAATCGAAATCTGCGCCTGGATGGAAAACAACCGCGACCTCTTCCCCGATGCCGCCCGCGTGGCCTCCGCCACCCGCTATATGGTGGGCTACAGCAACACCCATGTTTCGCAGGCGCCGCCGACCACCGCCGAACTGACCAACGACATGCTCATGGCCCGCAACTGGCTGCGTTTCAAGGAAAGCGGGGACACGTTCTATCAATACGCCGTGCGCGACTTCGGCAGCGCCGCTGAAATGGCGGAGTATCAGGCCTTCGAGCGCAGCGGCGAAGGCGGAGATTTTAACGATTACTCCCGCCACGAGATCGTGCGGCAACTCTTCGAATCCAACCCCGAACTGGCGCAGGCCGTAAGCCGGGGCATCCCCCTGCGCAGCCTCATAACGGTTGACCGCGTAAATCCTGATAACCTGAACGACGACGTTTATGGCGTCGTATCCAACATGGATGAAGTGATCGCCCGCCACACCCGCCAGCAAACGGCCCCCGAACAAACTGCGCCTGAGCTCCAACAGGCCCCTTTACAACCGCCCGCAAAACCGTAAAGTCGGAACTCGGCGGAAAGCCGTCACAAGACGGCAAAAAGTTTGCGGCATGACCACCCTGAACCAGCAAGACACAACCAGCGACCGGCTCGTCCCGGCGGTGCTGTATGCCCTCGTCGCGCACTTCATGTTCGTGGTCATGGGCGCGACCGCCAAATACCTCTCGGAAAGCCATCACGTGGTCGAGGTCGCCTTCTACCGCAACCTCTTCGTTGTCATCCCCTTTTTCGCGATTCTGGTCGCAAGCCGCCGCCTCGACCTCCTGAAAACGGGGCGGCCCAAGACCGTGGCCATCCGCGCCATCGTCGGCTCACTCAGCCTGATCGTCACCTTCGGCGCGCAATCGCTTCTGCCGCTCTCGAACGCCACGGTGCTGCTTTATATGTCCACCCTGCTCACCCCTGCCTTCGCCTATATCTTCCTCAAGGAACGGGTCGGCGCCCACCGCTGGGCGGCGATTATCGTGGGGATGAGCGGCGTTCTGGTCATCGCCGCCCCCAGCAGCCAGATCAGCGCCATCGGCCTCCTGCTCGCCCTGTTCGCGGCCACCTTGCACGCCTCGATGTATACGATGCTCCGCCACCTCAAGACTGAGAACGCGGTGACCGTCACCTTCTATTTCGTCCTCGCGGGGATGATCGTCCCCGGCCTACTGATGCCGTGGTTCGCGAAGGGCATCGCGCTGGAGGAAGCCTGGCTGTTCTTCCTCGTCGGCGCGTCCGGCGGCTTCGCGCAACTCGCCCTGACCAACGCCTATAAATACGCCCCGGCCTCCTTCATCACGCCCTTCGCCTATACCTCCCTGCTCTGGAGCACGCTGCTCGACATGCTCATCTGGCATCACGCGCCGGGCGGGTCCGTCTTTACGGGCGCGACCATCATCATCGCCGCGCAGCTTTACATCCTCCACCGCGAGCGCGTAAACCGCCAAAAGACCACCCACCTCAAGAGCGAGATCCCCTGACATGGGCGAGCCGAAGAAAGATCATCTCCTCGCCGCTGTCGGATTCGCGCTCTTCAACGCCCTGATGCTCTCGGGCATGAGCCTGTTCGCAAAGCTCCTGCGCGAATATTACGGCGCGTTCGAGGTCACCTTCTTCCGCAACGTGTTCTCGCTGATAGCCTTGGTCCTCTGGCTCGCCCTCGCGCGAAAGCTTTACGTTCTTGAAACCGACCGCCCCCGGGCGCACCTGCTCCGCAGCTTCATCGGCACGGTGGGCATTATTCTGGGCGCACAGGCACTGGGCATGATGCCGCTGGCCGAAACCACCATCCTGCTCTTCACCTCGCCATTATTTGTTGTGCTGCTTTCATGGCCCCTGCTGGGTGAACGCGTGGGCGTCTATCGCCTCAGCGCCGTCGCGATAGGCTTCGTCGGCGTCATGATCATGGCCAACCCTTCGCAGGCGGCGGATCAACTGCCCCTGATGGGCGTTCTGATCGGGCTGGGTTGGGGGCTGTCCTCCGGGCTGGTCGATATCTGCCTGCGCTGGATCGGGCGCACCGAAAGCTCCACGACAACTACGTTTTATTTTGTGCTGTTCGGCACAATCGCCTGCGGCATGCACTGGCCCTTCGCGGAGGTGCAGCCCGGCGGCTATTCATGGAACAGCGCCCTCCTGATCGCCGGGCTCGGCGCGACAGGCCTGCTCTCTCTTCTGGCGAAATCCCAAAGCTTCCGCCTCGGCGAGGCCGCCACCATCGCGCCCATTTCCTACACCATGATCATCTGGGCGATGCTGTTCGA
Source organism: Alphaproteobacteria bacterium (assembly GCA_023384135.1). Taxonomy (GTDB): domain Bacteria; phylum Pseudomonadota; class Alphaproteobacteria; order Micavibrionales; family Micavibrionaceae; genus JAGNKE01. Next base: position 153,942 of record JAHDXS010000002.1, read on the forward strand.
TTATCTCCTGTGGGACCGCGTGCCCTCGACCAACGTCCTGATCGGCGCGACCATCATCGTGGGCAGCAACTTGTTTATTCTGTATCGGGAGATCACGCTGAAGAAGCGGCGGCAGTCGTAAAAATAATCAAAAGAACTGAATACTTAAGCAGAGTCTATAAATATAGGACATTCATAATGTGGGTCTCCTCCTACATTTATGAGTATAAAAACAGCATGCTTATAACCAAGCTCGCTTTTGTAGGCTTTTAATTTTTCCTTATCCTTTTTACCGTCACTTTCGGGATTGCTCGATTTTTTTATTTCAATAACAAGAAGGTTTTGGTCGGTACCGCGCTTATGAACAATGATATCGGGATAAACTGTTTTCGCATGTGAGTCGTCTAAATTAACAGATGCATCTACTTGTAAGCTTAATCTTTTTGGTTCGTGACCATCTCTATTATACTCACAATCAACATTCCAGCCAGGAAAGTAAGATTCTAAATATACTGCCAGCCTGTGCGAAATTGACCGCTCATTTGCATCATGTTCCAACAAATCAAAATCAGCCACTAATAGCTTTTCCAAGGCTTCTGTCAAAACCGTTTTAATGCGCTCTTGATCCATGAGATGTATCTAAAAATTGGCGCGCTCGGCAGGATTCGAACCTGCGACCTTTGCCTCCGGAGGGCAACGCTCTATCCTCTGAGCTACGAGCGCGTACATGAAGAAATTAGCAGAGAACGCCGCATCTTACACAAAAAAAAGCGCCCGGCAAGCTTTTGCCGGACGCCCTATTGCACATGCCTAGGAAAGCAGCGCTTCAAAAGACCGTCTTCCGGCGGGAAAACAGCCCTTAATATCTGAAAAACCGTTACGCAGCGTGGATTAGGAGAACACCCTAAGTGAACCACAAAGTGCGGGGAATCGCAATCAAGTCGGATTCAGCCTTTATTTTGAGGAAGTAAGCTGAAGGAACACATCCTCAAGGTCGCTTTCTTCCGTCGAGATATCCTCGATTCGGTATCCGGCGCTGCCGATCAGGCCGATCATGTCGCCCACAGTCTGGTCCCCCGGCCGGTAGCGCACAGACAGCACCCGCCGGCCCTCCACCGTCGCGGAATAGGCAGCAAACCCCTCCGGCACGGCGTTCAATTCGCGGTCCAGCCGGAACCGGATTTCCTTGTTGTCGATATGCGCCAGAAGCTTGGGCGTATCCTCGCACGCCACAACCTGCCCGTGATTGATGATGGCGATCCGGTCACAGAGCGACTGCGCCTCCTCAAGGTAATGCGTAGTCAGCAGGATCGTCACGCCCTGCTTGTTCAGCGTCCGCACATTGGCCCAGAGCTGCTGCCGCAGCTCGATATCCACCCCGGCCGTCGGCTCGTCCAGAACCAGGATCGGCGGGCTGTGCACCATCGCCTTGGCCATCAGAAGCCTGCGCTTCATCCCGCCCGAAAGCGACCGCACGAACGCGTTCGCCTTATCCGCCAGCCCCACCGTCTCCAGAATTTCCATCGAGCGCCGCTTGGGGGACGGAACCCCGTAAAGCCCCGCCTGAAGCTCCAGCGTCTCCAGCGGCGTAAAGAACGCGTCGTAATTGATCTCCTGCGGCACCACGCCGATCGAAGCCTTGGCGTTCCGCTCGTTGACGTCGATGTCGAACCCCCAGATGCGAACCGAGCCGGAGCTTTTCATAACCAGCCCCGCCATGATGTTAATGATGGTGGACTTCCCCGCCCCGTTCGGACCCAACAAACCGAAGATCGAGCCCCGCGCGATATCGAGGCTCACCCCCTTCAGGGCTTCCGTGCCGGGCCGCCGCCGCGTCGCCTTGTAGGTCTTGCGCAGATCCTTGATTTCGATGGCATTCGTCATATCAGCGCCCCCTGACGGCGTAATGATCCCGGATCCATTGCATCGCGCGGTCGTTATCGCGCAGATACGCCTCCCAGAAAGCGAGCGAAGCCACCTTGATGATCCGCTCATGCTCCTCGCGCTTCGGGTTGGCGCTCAGCTTGCCGCGTGTGCCGTTATAGACCATATGGTCCCCGTCCTGAAGGATTTTCAGATACTGCTCCGGATGCCCCGCATGTTCGTGCACGACCAGCCGATGCTCATAGCCGATGGGCTCCAGAGGCGAAGCGTCGTCCGTCCCCGTCATATGGAACAGCGGTATGTCGATCCGGCCGTAAAGCTCGCCCGGCGGCAGGTTCGAAAGATGCGCGATCGGCACGGGGCTGTACAATATCCCCGCGCGGAACCGCGAATCCCGCATGTCGATCAGGCTCCCCTCCCGGTCCGGCAGAGGCATCCCCCCGATCACCTGCGTCGTCATGGCACCGAACGAATGGCCCGACATGCCGATCCGCGAATAGTCGATATAAGGCGCGACATCGGGATGCGCGGCGATCCAGCCAGGAAACTGATCCAAAACGAACGGAACGTCCTTCATCCGGTCAAACGTAGTTGTGCGCGGAATCTTGACCTGTTTCAGGATATCCCAGGGGTGGCCCGGCTTACCCTCCCACAGGCTGCTGTCTGTCCCCCGGTGTGTCAGGTGCAAAATCCCGTAACCGTGCGAGGCGAGATAGCGCGAAATAAACCCCGCCCCGTCTGCGTTGCCGCCAAACCCGTGCGACCAAACGACCAGCGGATAGGATTCCAGATCGTGGTCCAGCGGACCGTAAAATTTAATCGGCACCTCACGCCCGTCTCGCGCGGCATCATGCAAAACGCCCCGCTTCATCAGAACCTTATAAGGTCCCGCCTCCGGCGAGATATCCTGATCCCAACTCATTGATAAACCGTATGTTTACTTCTTGCGAAACTGATCCAGCGAGACAACCTCGCCCGTTTTTTCGCCCTTGCCCTTTTTGCCGCCGCCCGAACCGTCCGGGTCATCCCCGTCCGCCAGTTCGTTCAGGAAGGCCTCCTCATCCGCCCCGGCTTCCGTCAAGGGCTGGAACTGCAAGGCGAAATTCACCGACGGATCGGCAAAAATACTGATCGCCGCCAGCGGAACCACAAGCCGCTCCGGCACGTTGTTGAACGACAACGTGACTTCCATCTTCTCGCGGTCCACCCGCAAATCCGAAAACTGGTATTGCAGAACGATCGTCATCTCGCCCGGATACCGGTCCCGCAGATATTCGGGGATCTTCACGCCCGGATAATCGGTCATAAAGGTAATGTAGAAATGATGCTCCCCGCGCAAACCCAGTTGGACGACCTCCTCCAGCGCCTGCCGGACGGTCCCGCGCAGGGCCGACTCAACCATTTTATCGTATCGAAGAAAGTTCTCGTCGTCGGTCATCTGTTAATGTGTTGCAGATTATGGGGGTGGAAATCAAGAGGGATGCACTCCTATATCCATCGCACAAGATTCCCCGCAAATCCAGAGCGGGCAAAGAACGCGGCCAAACGGCTGTGGAAAAGAAAACCGGGGTGAAGAGGACCCGGCGCGTTAAATCCGCTTGGGGGGGCGCTTGCTGTGCATCATCTCTTGGAAATCCTTGGAGTTTCCGAAATCCTGAACGACCAGCGGCGCCAGAAGCGCCACGAAGGCCAGCATGACGGGCCACAGCAAATCATGTACCTTATACCCCTTCATCGCCTCCGCCGGATCGGGCGCCCGCGCCTTGAAATAGAAAAACGCGGCCACAACAGTACCGATCCAAAGCCCCCCGGTGAGCAATCCTGAGGCAGTCGCCGCCGACTGCCCATCCCCCGGCTGCAAGGCCAGGGAAACCAGATAGATCGAAAACCCGGCTGCGAACGTCACCGCCCAGCCAATAAGGCACAGCCCGAATTGCAGGGCGATCCGCGCACTTTCGCGCCATAAACGGCTCTGCGGGCTTCCGGCCTGCCCGCGCGTATGAACAAGGAACCGCCAGACTAAAAAGGACAGCAAGAGCGTTTCGGGCAAAAACGCCAAAAATCCTTCCGGAACTCCGCCCAGAAACCGCCAGACATTGAACAGCAGCGAGAGAAACAGCATCACCGCAAGGTTCCGAAGCTGAAAAACGATGACTTCCCTCTGCGGGTCGTGCGCGGGCGGGTGGGCGGAACAGGACTTATAAATCCAGGAAATCGGCGCGATCACCAGCGCCATGGCCGCCATGACGAAGAATAGCACGAACAGCGCAGGCGCATAAAAAGTGACAGCGTCGGCGGCGTCGTTCATGCCCTCTCCCGGTGAAAAAGAAAAGGGGCCTGCTTCTGTTGCGAGGCGCAGACCCCAAAGCCCCACCTGACTGCGGTTAAACAGTCAGGGATTTAAGTGTAGCATCGAGACAACCCAATTAGGCTGCCATACGACCTGCACCAACGACAGTGTTGTCGTTAGCGGCTACGAACGCAAAGTTATCGTTTGCATTTATATGTTTAGCCCGATAACGGCGGATACTATACCGGACGCCGTCAAATGCCTTTACTGCGCGTGTCGATCCTATTTCGGCCCCGCCGCCTGAGAGGAAGTGGACTAAGCCCGGTGGACTAAGTCCGCTCTCTCAAGTGGTGGAGCCGCCGGGTACCGCCCCCGGGTCCACTGCGTCTATTCCGCACCAACGTCTAGCGTCATAGCCGGAAAACCGGCACCCCCATTATACCAAAATCAGGAATTTTTTCAATGTTTGGGTTATATCTAGTAAATGAAGAAAAACTGACAGTAAGCAAAGCTGAATGAAAAAACATAAAAAGTGGCAACTTAACCTTAAGGAGCTGATTTTCAGCGAGGAAGGCTCGACCTCAACAAATCGCAAAAATCTTAACAAAAGCTCCAGAAAACTCGATGAAACAAGCTGCAGAATCAAAATAGCACATGCCCCTACAGAAATATCCGTAGAAGGGGAAATACAATCGGGCAGTTATTCAAAAAAACAAATGCAAAAAGAAAGAGATAGACTCCGCAAGGCTCTCTTACTTGAGCTTGAACAAAAAGTAGCAAAAAAACTTAGGTTGCCTGATCAACAAAAATAGCCAAAAACCTAAGGCTTCCTACACCAAAACCGATACATCCCCGCGAACGTATCGGGCCGCGCGATCTCCCAGCGGTCCCAGTAATCGAGATTGACCGCCCCGGGATCGTCGGGATAGCGCCGCACATACTGCTCCAGCGTGCCCGGCCCGATATAGAACTTCACGAATTCCAGCCCCAGCTCCTCAAGGCTCACCTTGATCAGCGGAATGTCGTACTGGTGCTCCTGCACATGGAACAAAAGGTCGCGGCATTCCGGCAAGGTGTAGTAATAGAGGAAATTCTCAAGCTCCTTGATCGCCGAAAGCTTGAGATGCTTGCGGATATCGCGCCGGAACTCGCGGATCGAAAGCGCGTCATTGCCGATCCCCGCCTCCGTAATCCGCTCCCGCGCCTCATTGATGGCCTTCCGGGCCTTGGAGCTGTAGAGCGCGATCCGCATCAGCCCGCCGGGCTTCAGACGGTCGGTTAAAACCCGCCAGCCCCTCATCGGCTCCTTAAGGTGGTGCAGCACGCCCGAACTGGCGATATAGTCGAATTGCTCCTCAAGCTGGCCCAGCTCAAGAAGGTCGCCGTGCTTGAAGGTGATGTTTTCGATCCCGTACTCGGCCTTTTTAAGCAGGGCGTAGGAAAGACTGGCCTTGCTCAGATCGACCGCCAGCACCTGCGCATCCGGGAACACGGTCGCCAGCTCCAGCGACTCCCGCCCGGTCCCGGTCCCGGCGACAAGGATTTTGGCCCCCGCCCCGATCAGATGCCCCTCGACCGCCTTGTCGCGGATATCCGGGCACAGAGCCTTCCAGGACGGATAAGGAAACTCCTCATACTGCATCTGAACTTTCTGCGAGGTTTCATCAAGAATGGGCGTCAAAGACGGAATCTTTTTACGGATTTTCTCCATCTCCAGCGCATCGAGAATCTGCGACTTCGGAATTTGCGAAACATGGTCCCCGCCCAGCAGGCTCTCGGCGATCTTCCGGGCCTTCTTCAGCCGATAAAGCGGAACATAGCAACCCAGCACGACCAGCTCGGCCAACGACACCTCTTCAGGCCTCTGCTTTTCGATCTGCTTCTTAAGTGCCTTGACCGCCTCCAGTTCCTCCGGCGTTTCCTCGAAAATGTAATCGGTCAGGAAACAATACCGCGACAACGCGCAGGCCAGATATTCCCGGCTTTCCGTATCCATCGGATTGTGGTCAAGCGTCTCCAGAAGCGCCCGCCGGACATGCGTCGCCCAGCGCTCGAACGCCGGATCGGGGACGACGAACAACCCCAGCCCTGTCAAGAAGAACGGGTCGATCCACGCCTCGCTGTCCGCGATCCGCTCGAACACCGCCTTGAAAGAGGGATATTCCTTATGCCGCGAAAGCTTGTAAATCTCATGGGTCGCATCGTCGGACTCGACAATACTCAGCCACGTGCGCCCGAAATCGGCGAAGTCGATCCCCGGCGTCTCCAGACACGCCAGCAGCACGCCCTTGAGGTTTTGATTAATCTTGGAGAACGACATCGTGCGAACGATGTGAACAAGGCGCATCTTGTATTCAGAATTGTTCGGGTCTGCAGCAACGCCCTGTGCGAAATATTCGATGGCCGCAACGCCCTTGCCCTGCGCGGCATAAATATCGCCCAGCACACCGTAGGCAAGACTGAAATAAGGGTTGAGTTGGATGACCCGGCTCAGGCATTCGATCGCATCGGCCACACGCCCGGTGACATTCAGGGTAACGCCCAGCCCGTAAAGGGCTTCGGCATTTTCTGCAACGGACAGGGATTGCCGGAAATGGGCCTCGGCCTCGCCGAAGCGCTCAAGCTTGAAGTAATCCCATCCTTTGCTGCAAGCACGCTGGGCAGAGTCCGCCCCGACAAAAGATCCCCGTTGTTCGCGCATCCCTACTTATCCCGGTGAACCTGCGCGGTTCAACGCGACCGCGCAACCCGCTCAGGAATCAATATTGCTGAAGCCCATATTTGTTATAAACGCCGAGGGGGTCATCATCAAGCTTGCTGTGATAGACGTAGAACATACCGTTCTCTTCGGCAGTCGTGATCTGGAAAACATGATCGACGAATTGCAGGACACGGCGGCGGTCAAGACCGGAAAGTCTCATAAAGGTATCGCCCACGACCAGAACCGGAATATTGTCACCGTCCGTGTACTGGTTGGAAATAATATCATAGGCGTAAAAATCGCGCATGATCCGCTTGGAGTCGCCCGCATCCTTGATCCAGTCTTCGGGCGTCCACGTATCGTTATCCCATAAAGAGCGCTGCGACAGCACTTGATTGCCCAAATAAGGCTTGAAATCGAGGTTTTTCCAATGACTGGGCCACCAGCCCCAAACCCAAGGCTTCGGCTCCGCATGGGCCGTCTGGGAAAAGGCAACAATTGATCCGAAAAGGACAAGGAGAACTGCCAGGAAACGCATTAATCTAACCCTTTGATATTACTCAATACAATAAGGTTATAACATTTTAACCCTGCTTATGGTATCCTAAAAAGATGATAAAAGCTATTGGAATAGCTCTGAACGGTCTGAACGCAGCAACCCAGCGCGCGGCGGCCAGCGCCTCCAACATCGCCAACATAAATACCGTCGGCTCTCTCGAAGAGGGCGGCCAGCCCCCCTATTCGGCTCTGACAACGGTTTCCAAGACCTTGGGGCCGGAAACAGGCGGCCTGCGCACCGATGTCGTACAAAAGGACCCGCCCTTCGTACCCGCCTTCGCCCCGGACTCCCCCTTCGCCAACGAAGAGGGCGTCGTAGGAGCCCCGAACGTCAGCCTTGAGGAGGAGATCGTCCAGCTTAAAATCGCGGAACTGAGCTATAAGGCCAATATTGCCACGATCAAAACCGCCGAGGACATGAGCCGCGAACTTCTAAGCCTCTTCGACGACGAAGCCTGATTTCGCTTGCCCGCCCTCCGGTTTTCCTGAACAATCTTCCCCATGAAATTTGTTTTCTTCGGATATGACTTTTCCCTTAACGCCCTGATGCGTCTGGTCAATGACGGTCATGAACTGATCGGCCTCTACACGTTCCCTTGTGACGGCATGTTTTCACACAATACCCAAACCAAGGAATTCGCAAAGGCCCTCGGCATAGAGGCGGTAGAAGGCAAAATCACCGCCGCCGACATCGAACGGCTGATTGCCGCCGGCGCGAAGGCTTTCATCGCCTTCGGCTATAAATACAAAATCCCGCCGATCGATGAAAAGCGCGCCTACGCCATCAACGTCCACCCGTCCCTGCTGCCGCGCGTGCGCGGGATCATGCCGATGCCGTGGATCATCCTCAAGGAACCCAAGGCCGCCGGAATCACGGCGCACCAGATGACCCAAAAATACGACGCCGGAAAAATCCTGTATCAGGAGCAATTCCCGGTGGATGACACGACCGACATCGAAATTCTCTCCAGCCGCTGCGCCATCTCCGGTGCCGAAATTCTCTCCGAAATCATCAAGGATCTCCCGGCCCGCTGGAAAAACGCAAAGGCGCAAAACGAGAAACAGGCCAGCGAATACCCCGAACCCGACGACGCGATGCGCACGTTTGACTGGAACAAACCGGTCAAGGAAACCCTGCGCCTTAGCCGCGCGTTCGGACACTATGGCTGTATTGCCCATATAGATGGAAAACGCGCCGTCGTGTTTACCTGCAATGGCTGGGAGGAAAAACACGCAATGCCCCCTGGCACCATAGCCTGCGTGCTTCCCTATGAACTTATCGTGGCCGCAGCGGACGGATTTATCTGTCTAAAGGAATTCGCGGTGCTCCCCGACCGAAAACAATAGCGCCGATCAGAACCCCGGAAGCCGCGCCTGCTGGAACCAGAAGGAATCGACAGCCTTCACCAGATCGCTCATGTCTTCAAGATTTTTGGATTTGGTGACATAGGCCGCAGCATAATTGCGATAACTTTTGACGATATCCGACTCGTCGCTGGACCCGGAAATGATAATCACCGGAATATCCCGAAGCCCCTCATCGGCCTTGATCTCGCGCAACACATCGTAACCGTCGAGCCGGGGCATATTGATATCCAGAAAGATGATATGCGGACGCGGCGCCTGTCTATGCTCGCCCTTGCGGCGCAGAAAATCGACGGCCTGCTGACCGTCCTTCACCCGGTGAACCGCATTCGGAACGGCGGACGCCCCCAAGGCCTGCTCAAAAAAGAAGGCGTCGGTATCTTCGTCCTCGGCCAGAAGAATATCTATGGATTGCTGAATCGCCAATTTCGCTACTCTCGAACAAAAAAACCGACAAAAAACTAAACCGCCGGCAATGCTATAACAAAACGGCTTCCACCGGAATAAGTTTCATCAAGACTTATACTTCCACCGTGAAATTCTGCAATTCTCTGGCAAATCGCAAGGCCGATCCCCGTACCATCGTATTCCGACTCACCGTGAAGCCTTTGAAAAATCTTAAAAATTTTCTCTTTATACTGCGGGTCGATCCCGATTCCGTTATCGGCGACCGAAACTTTCCAGAATTTACCCTCTCGCGCCGCGCTGACCTTAATTTTAGGGGCGACATCCTTGTGTCTGTACTTTATGGCATTCTCCATCAAGTTTTGAAAAAGCTGGATCATAAGCGCTTTATTACCCGAAATGTTCGGCAGTGATCCGATGTCGATCTCAGCGCCCGAGCGCTCGATCTGGCTGCGCACGCCTTCGATCACGTCCCGCACAACCTCTTCCAGGCTGATCCGGCTCATCTCGACATCCTGCCGCCCGACGCTGGAATACGCCAGAAGACTGTCGATCATCTCAAACATGCGCTCGGAACTTTTCCTGACGATGCCCAGGAGCTCCTTCCCTTTGTCGTCCAGAAGATCGGTATAATTGCGCAGCAAAAAGTTTGCGCTAAGGCTCAAATGGCGCAACGGCGCCTTTAAGTCGTGCGAAGCCACATAGGCAAAATCCTCAAGTTCCTGATTGGACCGCCGCAAATCTTCTTGTGCCTTCTTTTCAACCGAGATGTCGCGCACGATGGCGCAATAAAAACTCGTTGCCCCGACCTTGACGTGCGAAGCGGCCAGATAGATCGGGAAAATCGTCCCGTTCCGATGGCGCGCCCAAAGCTCATGCCGCTTGGTACTCTGCCCCGCTTTACCTGGCAACGTGACGTAATAAAGGAAGTTCCCCTGCTCCTCCATAGCCTGACTCTCCGGCTCCAGAAGACTGACGCTTTTGCCGATAACCTCCTCACGCTCAAAGCCAAAGATTTGCTCACAGGCCTTGTTGAAGGTGCTGATGACCCCGCTCTCCTCGATCACCATAAGACCGTCGGCGGTCGCCATGAGAATCGATTCAAGATGCTCTCGAGCTGTGAGAATCTCAGACACATCCCGCGCAAGCCCCAACATCAGGAACCGCCCCTCCGAATCCTGAAAACGGATTTTACGGGTAAAAAGCGTCCGGCTGACGCCCAGATAATCCGTATTGCTCTCGAAGACCTCTGTATAACCCTTGGAAAAAGCCAGATTGTCCTGCTGCTTGTAGAAAACCTGCTCCTCGGGGGTAAAAACCTCCAGCCCTGTGCGCCCAACAACATTTATACGGTCTTCCGGCGGATAAAGCTTCAGGAACGCGGTATTGGCGGCTACGATCTCATGCTGCTCGTTTTTAACGAACAGCATGTCGGGAACGTTATCCATGACAACCTTAAGGAAATTCGTCTGATCTTTAAGCTGCAAGGTCTTTTCGCTAACGATGGCCTCCGTCGCCGCGCCGTGCCCCGTGACGATCAAAAGAAAACCCGAAGCCAGAAACGTGAACAAAAAGCTGCCCGCCAGAACATACCACATGCCCCAGTTCACCCGGCCCTCGACATAGGCCGGACTTAACGAAAACGACAGAAGCCATCGCTCATCGGCAATCGAAAAAGTCTTGAGATACTTGGTGCCGAACCTATCCTTACGAAAAACGGAAGAGTCATTGGCCATTTGCGGCAAAAAAGCCGCCGCGCGGTCACCGGTCAAAACTGCAAGGTTTATCCCCTTTTCGGCCCACGCCCCGCGTATTTCGCCTAATATGTCCTCGATATTAAAAAGCCCGATGACAAAGCCTTTAGGCACGAGATTGAGTTCGTCAACCTTTGCCATATCGAAGACAGGTATGAACAGCACAAGATGATTCTCTTCCTGCGGCATAAAAATACTGCCGGCCTCAAACGACCTGAGGTCCCGCCCGGTCATGTCGCCTTCGATGGCCCTGCGAACATCGGGTATCGCTACGAAATCATAGCCGATCAGGGGCTTAACGGCAGCGCTCTGCTCGGCAAAAAAAATGGGGAAATAAGCCGGACGATCAGCGGCATCCAAACCTTCCCCGCCTGCGCCCATCTCTAAAATCTTATAGCTTTGGCCAAGCTCCTTGGAAGCACGCGCCTCAAACGCCCGCACATCCTCACGCACAATGCGAGGCGCCCAGTAAACGCCCCGCACACTTGGGTTTTCGGTAAAGACGTGCTTGAGAAACAATCCAAACTCTGAAGCGGATACATAATCAGAGGCATAGAATAAGCCCCGTACAGAGGTCAGTTGCGCAAAGGACTCATCAAGCGCGCTTTGCAACGTCAGCGCAATAAGGTCCGAATCCGTTCTTAATTGCTCGATTCGAACGTCGTTTTCATGCTTGATCGCATAAAAGAAAGCGCAGATCACAAGGAAAAAAATGCTGACAAGCGGCGCTGCGACATGGACTTTACGCCTGATCGAAATGGCCTTGTTGAAAACCATCACGCAAACGGGCGCGAAGACAAGCACCCCCAGCATATCCCCGACATACCAGGTCGTCCAGGAAAGGGGAATGGATACCGGAGAAATGAGGCCGTAAGCGTAAAGGATGAAAACCGCAAGCGTAGGCGAGATCAGACAGCTCACCGGACCGGCGCACACACTGAAAATCCCGACATCCCGCAGCGTTTCCAACCGGGTTTGGGGCCCAAGAAATCGGCGGACGAGATAGGCGCCCGTAAGCGCCTGCAAAGTGGGCGGCACCCCCATAAGCAGGATCCTGACAATCGGAAGTTCGGAGAGCAGCACAGGATCGCTTCCATAAACTGCAGAGAAATTTACAGCCGCCGCGCCGATATAAACACCGGGCAGCAAACGATACCCCCCCAGATAGAGCGCGGCCATAATCACACCCGCCCCCGGCCAGAAGAGCGTGGCCATAACAGGATCAGCCGACAGCATCAGCCCCAACCGCCCGAATACATAATACAAAGTCCCGACGAAAAGATTTTTGGCGATCAGGTTCAAAGCGGCTTCCCGACATCTAAAAACAGGAAAAACTGACAGACAGTATCCTACGAATCAGCCTAAACTTCAAAGCGCCAAAAACAAATGCCCCGACCGTATGCCGAAGCACGAAAAAATGCACAACCGCGTGATCCGCAATATCGTTGTCCTGACCGGTGCCGGAATTTCGGCCGATAGCGGTATTCAAACCTTTCGCGGCGCGGACGGTTTATGGTGTGGCCACCGGGTGCAGGACGTAGCGACCCCCGAAGCTTTCAGGGCCGACCCGCACCTCGTTCATGAGTTCTATAACATGCGCCGTAAACAGTTGCTCGAGCCCGCAATCCGGCCTAACTCGGCCCATGTCGCCCTCGCCGATCTTGAGCGCAATTGGCCCGGAGAATATCTTCTCGTCACCCAGAATATCGACGACCTGCATGACCGAGCGGGAAGTAAAAACCTCATCCACATGCACGGGGAATTGCTGCGCATCTTCTGCACAAAATGCGGGCAGAAGTCCGACTGCCGCACGGATATCGGAACGCAGCATAGCTGCGAAAACTGCGCGGCTCCGGCAACCCTGCGGCCCGACATCGTATGGTTCGGCGAAATGCCCTACCGGATGGATGACATTTACGATGCGCTCTCCGCCTGCGACCTGTTCGTCTCAATCGGAACTTCCGGCAACGTATACCCGGCGGCGGGGTTCGTATCGCATGCCGTCATGAGCGGCGCATATGCGGTGGAGTTGAATCTGGAACCCTCCCTGACCTCCGGTGCCTTCCACGAACATATAGCAGGCCGCGCGGCGGAAACTGTTCCGGCGTTCGTTAAAACCCTGTTGGAACGTTGAAAAGCTTGGCGCGGAGCCTGCCTTCGCGTATGGTGCTACGCGTTCAAAAGCCTTTTGTGATAAACTCCTCTCCGTTAATAAAACTGAGCCTGACTGCGCCCATGCCCCACTTGAAAACGATTCTGTTGCTGATTGGCATGCTCTTCTGCATATGTGCCCCCGCGCAGGCAAAAGCCCTGAGCGTGGACGACGTGCGCTTCGGCGTTCACCCCGAAAAGATCCGCATGGTGTTGGACTTAAGCGAGGTCAGCGATTACCGCGTCTTTACGATGGACAAGCCTTACCGCCTGATCGTCGATCTCACCAGTTTTGAATGGCGCGCCGGAAAGGTCGCCCGCCCTGCGCAATCCGGCGTGCGCGACATCCGCGAAGGCCCCCTTCAGCCCGGCGTGTCGAGAATCGTCTTCGATATGGACCGCCCGATAAGTGTCAGCACCGCCTTCGTGATCCCCAGACAGGGGCAGACACCCGACAGGCTGGTCATTGACTATCGCCATGTCTCTGCCCAGACCTTCCGCGTCGACAAAGAGAAAATCCACGGAACCCTCCGCGCGTCCGACATTTACCGTAACCAAAACCTGGCGACCGCAAATCCGCCTCGCAACGACGAATCCGCCCCGCCCCTGCCAAAGGCAAAACCGGAAAAAAAGCCCGATAAAGGCACCAATAAGACGGGAGGAAAAAAGAAAATCGTCGTGATCGACCCCGGCCACGGCGGCGTGGACCCCGGTGCGGTCGGCGTGGATAATATTTATGAAAAACATGTCGTTTTAGCCCTCGGAAAAAGCCTCAAAGCACAGTTGGAGGAAACCGGGCGTTACCGTGTTCTGATGACTCGCGAAAAGGATGTATTCGTCAAACTGGCCGACCGCGTGAAATTCGCCCGCGACAACAACGCCGACCTGTTCGTCTCGATCCATGCCGACACAATTCACAAACCGAACGTCAGCGGAACCTCCGTCTATACCCTCTCGAAGGAAGCCTCCGACGCCCAGACCGCCAAACTGGCAGAAAAGGAAAACAAGGCCGACCTGATCGCAGGGATAGACCTCAGTGTCGAGGACGAGCAGGTCGTGAACATCCTTTTCGACTTCGCCCGCACCGAAACCATGAACGAATCCAAATTCTTCGCCAACACCCTCGTGCGGAACATGAAGGAAGACGGCGTAAAACTGCTCGAAAACCCCAGCCGCCACGCAGGATTCGCAGTTCTCAAGGCCCCGGACGTCCCCTCAATCCTGATCGAGGCGGGCTTTATGTCCAATAAAAAGGAGGCCAGACTTCTGAACAAACCCGAACACCGCGAGAAAATCGCCCGCGCGATCCGTAAGGGGATAGACGCCTTTTTCGAGCACGTCCAACACTATGAAAATAATTGAATTTCAATGACTTATGATCTATCGCGCTCCCCGGCGAACGGCCTTGGGAACACCCGGCGGACAAGTGTTGCAAATTTGCACAACCCCATAAAGTTTGTTGATAAAAAATCAAAAACATCTTGAAAACATGGGGCTAATAAACGATGACTCTATACTTAGTGTAGGAACACTCGCCTAGCTTTATAAGATAGGCGATCAGGGTCTTACCGCGTTATCAAACAGATTTAATACAATGAGGACTAATATGAAAAGAACTGTCGCTACGATCTGCCTGATTGGCTCCACCCTTGCTCTGGCCGCTTGCGCAAGCAGCGAAACCGCCGAGAACAAAGAGCTGGCCACGCCCTACACCATGGAGCGCACGGCTTCCCATGAAGGCTCTGATGCTGGCGTTGCTGAAACCGCTCAGCCCGCAGAAAAAGTCTTCCAAAAGGCAAACACCAAATAATCTGCCTTTTCAGGATTTAAGCTTAAAAAAAGACTGCCCCAGTGGCAGTCTTTTTATTATAACTGTGGAAACGTTAGGAAGGACATCTGATGCGCAGCCTTACGAGCCTTATCAATATCAAAGCCCTCAATGATGTTCTGCTTGTTCTGGCCACGAATTATCTGGGCTCATGGGCCATCACCACAACCTACATCGTCGGGACCCGCATCCTCGTCCTCACAGACGTGCAGGCGCCCGATTTCAACGAACCCGCACTCTTTCAGGCGTTTCTCCTCCACACCTACAGCACGCTTGTGATTTGCGCCGTCTTCAGCCTCAGCTTTCTGTTCCTGCGTGACCGGATGCGCTTTGCATTCCTAGCGGCACCTTTGGTGGTGCCCGTACTCTACGGCCTCGCCTTCCTCGCTCGTTACAGCGGCTAAAAAAACCAAAAAGGCCGGAGCCAAACGGCACCGGCCTGAAATGAAAAGCTGTAAAACCTGAAGATCAATCGACGCGCGTAACAACCCGCGGCTTCTTGACCGGAATGACCGAGACGCGCGAATGAGAGTCGTCGCTAACCTTGATCGCCCTTACGGCATCGGGCTTTTTGGCCGGAACGACCGCAGGGGCCGCAGCGGGGGTCGCGCGCTGATCGGAATGTTCCTTCTGCTTGGCTTCCAGCCGGTCTTCGGGAACACGCGCAATAACGATCGGATAACCCCGGCGCTCACGAATCGCGGTTCGAATCTTCGGCCAGTTAAGATATTCCTGATTGGCGCCCGCTACGCGCATGATGAGATTCATATCCGCTTCGCTCATCTTCTGCTGCTCGATCACGCCTTCCTCTTCCATCTTGATCGTCTGATCAAGATCCGGATGCGCCTCAAGATAAAGCTCATCGCCGATCCACGCGAGCTTGAGAGGCTGATTCACTACGTTCACAGGCGTTCCGACCGGAATCAACGAAAAGAAAACCTTGATGTCCTCGGGATACATACGGATACACCCGCTGCTGCTGCGCCGCCCGATCCCATAGGGCTTGTTCGTGCCGTGAATGGCATACTGCGCCCAGCCGAGATAAAGCGCATGCGTTCCCATGGGATTTTCCGGCCCCTGCGGCACTTCGACAGGCAGCTTGGGATCAAGCTTCCTCATACGGTCCGTAGGGCGCCATATCGGCCCTTCGGCCTTGCGAACGATCGTCGTCTTGCCGAGCGGCGTAGACAGCCCCTCGCGTCCCACACCGATGGGGAAAGACATAGGGGCCTCATCGCCGTTCATGTAGGCGTAAACCCGCATCTCGGGAAGATTGATCACAACGCCTTTGCGCGGCGCATCGGGCAAAAGATGCTGCGCGGGAATAATCAGCTTGGTCCCGGCGCCCGGAATCCAAGGGTCAACGCCAGGGTTCGCCGCACGCATTTCAACGAAGCCGAGCCCGTTGCGACGCGCCAGATGGATGAACGTATCTTCATACTTTGCGGTATACTCGATAAGCTGTCCGATATCGCTCTTTTGATATTCGGCAAAGGCCGCCCCGGCCGCGCCAAGGGAAACCCCGCAGAAAACAGCACTAAACGCAAGTGAACGTAACAAAAATTTCATGGAGATCTCCCGCAAGATCCGAACCCGGAAAACAGCACCCTAGACATAATCGTTTTTCACACGGTTCTCAAGAGGATTACGCAAAAAAAGCGCGGTTTATCCAGCATTCCAAGCCTCAAACTACCCGGAATCCCCGATCACCCGGTCAACTTCCTCAGACAAAGCCTGGTAAACTCGCTCAAAAAGGGTGCTTTTCAGGACGCGCCCGCGCCCGTGACAGTAAAGCTCGAACATCGTCGTCCCGGGGCCGACCTTCCGGATCGCGAATTGGAACACAGGAGGCGCAGAAGCGGATTGATAATAGGTGTAAGTAGCCAGCCCCGCATTAAAATCGCAATCCACCGTACGGTGCATGATCGCGCGGCGCGAGGCCGCATAAATATACAGCTGGTCAAGCTTCTGAAATTGCATTCGGGTAAACCCCGTTGTCTGTTCGGTCGCAGGGGTGTTAAGGACGTGCAAACTCATGTATAAATACTACCATCACCCGCTAAAAAAATAAAGAATTAGGAGATTCCGGACATGGCCTTGCTCCAATCCCCCCAAAAAGACAACAACTTCTATGCCATTGATTTTAAATTAAAAAACATAGATGGTCGAATATTAACACTTGCCGATTGCCGGGGCCAGCAAGGCCTTTTGATCATGTTTATCTGCAACCACTGCCCCTATGTAAAGGCGGTGGTGGACAGGTTGGTCGTCACTTGCAAGTCTCTTCAGGCTCTGGGCTACGGCTGCGCGGCGATCATGCCCAACGACACGGCGAACTACCCGGCAGACTCCTTCGAAAATATGAAGATTTTCGCCAGAGAAAACGGCTTTACGTTCCCCTATCTTATTGACGAAACACAAGAAATTGCCAAATCTTACGGGGCGGTCTGCACGCCGGAATTCTTGGGCTTCGATAAGGACCTCCGTCTGCAATACCGCGGCCGACTGGACAGCGCGGGCGCCAAACCCGCAGCCCCCGACACACAGCCGGAATTATTGCAGGCCCTCGCCGCCATCGCAGAGGGCAAGGCGCCGCCCGCCACACAGCACGCCTCGATGGGCTGTTCGATCAAGTGGAAGGCTTAAAACCGGACCTCGGACCGAACGCTCTTGTCTTCGGTCCCCCGGAACGATAAAACCTTCTCCTGTGCAAACAAATTGAAGAATAAACATAAGAAAGAGCGTCCCATGGCGAATTTTCTAGCCGAAGTCGATGAAGCCCTGAAACGCGAAAGAGCCGAAAAACTCTGGAAGGATTACGGCGGAGTGATCGTGGGGACGATCCTTTTGATTATCCTCGGAACGGCGGGCATATCGGGCTATCGCGTCTGGGACAAAGGCGCAAAAACGACCCAAACTGAAAAATTCTTGGAAGCTGCCGAAGCCAGAAACCCGGAAACACTGATTGAAGTGGCGGAGTCACTGCGTCCCGGTCTCAAGACGCTGGCCCTTTGGCGCGCCGCAGGTGCCTTCTTGGACCAGGGCAAACAGGCCGAGGCGCTGAAAATTTATCGCGATATTTTGGCCAATACGGAGACCCCCACGGATCTTAAGCACCTCGCCGCCTTCCAGATCGCGCGCCTGACCGCTCGGGAAAACCCGGAAGCAGGCCTCGCCCTTCTGGAAAAGAGCGCTAATGACATCAACAATCCGTGGGCCATTCTGGCGCGTTTGGATGTCGCAGTGCTTCAAGCCCGTCACAAGAAAAACTTCCAGATAGCCCGCGACCACCTGTCCATAATCCTTCAGGAAACCGACCTTCCCGTCTCCGTTGAACGCAAGGCACGCTCGCTGGACAGTCTCTATGCGATCGAAGCGCCCGAAACGACCAAGGCTCAAAAGGCGCCGACAGTCCAAAGCAGCGAAAACGAAGACACACAGAGCAATACGAGCCAAACAGAATCGAAAGACGCAAAGCAAAATGAAAAGGGAGGCGCACAATGAAGCTGGCAAAAAATACGGTCCTTTGCGTTTCAATTTTATTGAGCCTGTGCGCATGCTCAAAGGTGAACAGCATTTTCGACGCCGATCAGGACGAAGTGAAACTCGAAGGCAAGCGCATTTCGGTTCTTGAGCTTCAAAAAGGTCTGGAACCCGAGGGCGAAAAGCGCGAACTCATCGCCCCCGATCCTTGGAACAACGCATTCTGGCCGCAGGCGGGCGGATATCCGAACCACTCCATGCAGAATTTAGCCCTGGGCCGGGAGCTCAAGCGCGCGTGGAAAACCTCGATCGGCGCCGACGGTTCCGGCGCCCTGCCGCTCACCGCGCAGCCCGTCGTGGCTGAGGGCCGCATTTACACTCTGGACACGGACTTTAACCTGCGCGCGTTCGATATCCAAAACGGAAAATCCCTCTGGAAAACCGACGTTGAAAGTGAGGAAGAAGACGGCGGAGTGATCAGCGGCGGCATCGGCTACGCCAACGGCCACCTCTTTGTCACGAACGGCTATGATGAACTGTTGAAGGTCAAGGCCGCAGACGGCTCCATCGTCTGGCGCAAAAACCTTCCGGCCCCCTCCCGCGCCGCGCCGACAATTATGGAAGGCCGCATATTTGTTGCAACGCTTGATAACAGGGTCGTCGCCTTTGACGAAAAAACGGGCGACCGTCAGTGGGTCTATGTCGGGATTGCGGAAACCGCGGGCCTTCTAGGCGCGGCCAGCCCGGCCGCGAACGCACAGATCGCAGTAGCGGTCTTTTCCTCAGGCGAAATCACCGCCCTGCGCGTTGAAAACGGCTCCGTGGCATGGTCCGATAACATCGCAAGCTTCCGTGAATTTGGCGGCGGCCTCGAGAGCCTCTCGGACATCAGGGCGCTCCCTGTGCTTGACCGCGGCCTCCTGATAACGCTCGGCTTCGGCGGCAAACTTGTGGCCTTCGAAGAGGCTACGGGAACCCGCGTCTGGCAAAAGGAAATCGGCGGAGCCGAAACCCCCTGGATTGCCGGCAACTTCCTGTTCGTCCTGTCAAACGACCAGCAGCTGATCGCGCTGGACGCAAAGGACGGACGCATCGTTTGGGTCACGGCACTACCCCGCTATGAAAATGAAGAAAAAAGAAAGAACCCCATCATATGGAAAGCACCAGTCATGGGGTCCGGCCGCATGATTCTGGGCGGTACGGATGGAAACATCATAGAAATCGACGCACGCAACGGCAAAATCCTGAGCCGCTGGGATGCGGGTAACAGCTTGGCGCTGCCGCCCGTTGTGGCCGCCAATACGCTGTTCCTGCTGTCGAATGACGGAACGCTCAGCGCATACCGCTAACACGCAAGGCCCGAACAGGAAAAAGATATGCTCAGACTCGCCATTATCGGCCGCCCGAATGTCGGCAAGTCCACCCTGTTCAACAAGCTGGCGGGCAAGCATCTGGCCATCGTCGATGACACCCCCGGCGTGACCCGCGACTGGCGCGAATCCGATGCAACGCTCTTCGGATACCCCCTGGTCGTAATCGACACCGCAGGACTGGAAGAAAGCTTCGACGACTCCATTCAGGGCCGCATGCGTAAACAGACCGAGGCCGCGCTGGCTGAAGCCAACTGCCTGCTCTTCGTCATAGACGGGCGCTCCGGCGTGACCCCGGCTGATGAACATTTCGCAGCCTTTCTCCGCAAACAGAAAAAGCCTGTCATCCTCGCCGTCAACAAATGCGAAAACCCCAAAGCCACACAAACAGCCATCGGCGAAGCCTACGCCCTGGGGTTCGGCGAGCCGATCGCCATGTCCGCCGCGCATAGCGTTGGCTTTGAGGATCTGTTCGGGGCGCTTCAGCCATACCTTGAAGAACATGAACCGCCCGAAACGGCGGACGAAAACAACAAAATCGAATATGACGGCGATCTCGACGCGCTGGAAGGCGACGAAGATTTCGTGTTCGAACAAGAGGATCTGGACCCGGAAAAGCACATTAAAATCGCCATCGTAGGCCGCCCGAACGTCGGCAAATCGACCCTCCTGAACGCCATCGTGAAGCAGGAACGGGTCATGACCGGGCCGGAAGCCGGAATCACGCGCGACGCCATCGCCGTGGACTGGACGTATAAAGACCGTCCCTTCCGGCTTGTGGATACGGCGGGCATGCGCAAAAAGGCGAAGGTCCAAAACGTCATCGAGAAGCTCTCGGTCGAGGACACGATGCGCGCCATCCGCCTCGCCCAGATCGTCATTCTGGTGCTCGACGCCAACGCCGCATTTGAGAAACAGGACCTCCAGATCGCCGATCACATCCTTCAGGAGGGCCGCGCCCTGATCGTGGCGGTGAACAAATGGGACACCATCGAAAACAAGACAGAGGCACAGGAGGAAATCGTCTACAAGCTCGAAACCTCGCTGGCCCAGACGCGCGACATCCCTTTCGTGACCCTTTCGGCCATCAACGGCCGCAATATCGAACGTCTTCTCGATACCGCGCTGGACATCTACGAGGTCTGGAACAAGCGCATCAGCACCAGCGGCCTAAACCGCTGGCTCGGTAAAATGGAGAGCCAGTCGCCGCCGCCCCTCGTCTCAGGCCGCCCCAACCGCCTGAAATACATCACGCAGATCAAAACCCGCCCGCCGACCTTCGTGCTGTGGGTCTCAAAGCCTCAAGACCTGCCCGACACCTACAAGCGCTACATCATCAACGGTCTGCGCAGGGATTACAATATCCCCGGCGTACCTGTGCGCCTGCTCCTGCGCGCCAGCAAGAACCCCTTCAAGTCGAATTAGGCCGCGACAGTCAGTAGAGACTCCACCATCTTGCCCAAAATCAGCATATTCTGCATGACCGCGAGGGAAACCACGCCGATAAATCCGCCCATCTCCCAAGGCAACTTGAAAACATGCGTTGCGATAAAACCTGTATAGACGTATCCAAGAATCTGCGCGAAGATCGCGTAATTTTCCCAGACTTCGATACTCCCGCCGTTAAACAGAGCTAGAATGATGGGAAGCGCCATGAGCGTGCCCAACAGATCGTGCCAGTTCGACGCCGTAACGAAGCGGTAAAAATGCTCTTGCCGCTCATATTGACGGCTCAGCAGATAAATCAGCCCGAAGAAAATAAAAATCGACAGCAGCATGCGCACGAAATGCACTGCGACGACCACCGAAACCGGTTCGGCCTCGGCGCGAAACACCCAGATCCAGATCACAAGGGGAAGAAACAGCGCCGGAACGATGAAGGAGCGGATGGCCGCACTTTTAGTGGGGGAATACCGTTCCACACCTCCCGGCATAAAGAGAGCGATCTCCATGATCGCAGTAAGATTTTGCTTTAATTCCGCACGTGTAAACATTCTAACCTCCTGAACCTCCACGAGAAAAAACAAGACACGGCACGAAACAAGTCTAACATTCGCCGGGCCATGAGCGCCATAAAAAGCTTAAACCCCGAAACTTGCCTAAGGCTGAAAAACGCGCTAACAGTAGATCCACGCAATAAAATTATCATAAAAGCTGGAGGGCCCAAAAATGTCCGAAACATTCTTAACCATGGCGACCAACATCGTGATCGCTATAGCCATCCTGATCGCCGGATGGATCGGCGGAAACTGGGCAAGCGTCCAAGTCAAAAAAATCAAAAAGGTGGATGAAACGCTTAAATCCTTCCTTGGGACAGGCGCACGCTACCTGATTCTGGCGATCGCAGTCATCACGGTTTTGCAGCAATTCGGGGTTCAGACCGCAAGCCTGATCGCCGTGCTCGGCGCCGCCGGCCTGGCTATTGGTTTGGCTTTGCAGGGCACCCTCAGCAACGTCGCGGCAGGCGTTATGCTGCTCTTCCTGAGGCCCTTCAACGTGGGCGACACCATTTCATGCGGCCCGGTCACGGGGACAGTGAAATCTCTGGGCATCTTCGCAACCGAGCTCTCTACGCCGGAAAACATCTATATCTTCGTGCCCAACAGCAATCTGTGGAATGCAGACATCCAGAATTTCTCAAGAAACGAAGAGCGCCGCCAGGATATCACGATCGGCATAAGCTATGAGGAAGACATCGCCAAGGCGATGAAAACCTTTGAGGACACGCTGAAAAAGGAAAAACGCATCCTCAAGAGCGAAGATCACCAGCCGCAAATTATGGTCACCGCGCTTGGCGACTTCGCGGTGAATATTACCGCCCGATTCTGGACGGCAACCGCCGACACATGGCCTGTAAAAGTCGACCTGACCAAGGCTCTGAAGGAAGATCTGGACAAGGCCGGGATAAGCATCCCCTCGCCCGCGCGCCCCTTCGCGCAGGACGGATCCGGAGGCTCAAAAAAGTCAGCTTCCAAAAAGGCGGCTTAAGCAAAGTCTGCGGGAATGAGATTGAAAAAAACGCCTGTGCCCGCAGGCGTTTTTTTGTATGCCTATATAACGATGAGCCGGGCCGCCCACAGACCGAAGATCAGCACAAGCAGATCAACCCCAGCCACAAGCGCAAAAATCATGCGCGGCAGGTACTTAAACTGCAAAAAGACGCTCCCGACATAAACAATCAGAAGTGTAACGGCCCAAAAAGCGTAATACGACCCCTTAACGCCCATCAAAATCTGAAACAAGGACCACGGCCCTGTAAAAAGCGCGACAAAAACCCCGGTAAAGGAGAGAATAGTCGCCTCAAACGGCCCGCGTGCCTCAACGGAAAAAACCGTCAGATAGAGAATGACGGCCAGAATGGACGCACCGAACCCGGCGGCCAGCGACCTGCGGAGACGTCTGAAGAACAATATGCGCGACTCGTCTGAATCCATGACCGCCGGAAAAATTGACAGGCGCGGCGCGGAAAAGACGCGCAGCGCGGTGAACCGAACTAACCCTCGACCTTAAGCGGCGCGGTGCGCAGACCCGAAACCCGGCTGCCCGTGCGCTTGTCGTTGTGATCGACGAGTTCCACCGGATACTCGCCCGTAAAGCATGCGTCGCAGAATTGCGGCGCCGAATTGCGGCGGCGCTCCTCGCCCATGGCGCGGTAAAGCCCGTCGATAGAAACATAAGCCAAAGAGTCCGCGCGGATGAAATCGCGGATTTGCTCCACGCTCATCCGGTGCGCGAGCAACTCCTCGGTCGAAGGCGTGTCGATCCCGTAAAAACAGCTATGGCTGGTCGGCGGAGAGGATATACGCATATGCACCTCGCGCGCGCCGGACTCGCGGATCATCTCGACGATCTTGCGCGAGGTCGTGCCCCGGACAATGGAATCGTCCACCAGAACCACAGACTTGCCCTCGATATAAGCCTTGTTGGCGTTATGCTTTAACTTGACGCCAAGATGCCGGATCTTGTCCGAAGGCTCGATAAACGTCCGCCCGACATAATGGTTGCGGATGATGCCCAGCTCAAAAGGCTTGCGGCTTTGCTGCGCGTAACCGATGGCCGAGGGCACCCCGCTATCGGGGACGGGCACGATGATATCGGCCTCCGGGCAAGGCGCTTCCTTGGCCAGCTCCATGCCGATCCGCTTGCGCATCTCATAGACCGAACGGTTCTCGACGAACGAATCCGGCCGCGCGAAATAAACATACTCGAAAATGCAGAAACGGTGCGGCTTCTTCTCGAACGGAAAAGAGCTCCGCACCCCGTTATTGTCGATGACGATCAACTCGCCCGGCTCCGCCTCGCGCACGAGGTCGGCCCCAATAATATCCAAAGCGCAGCTTTCCGAGGTCAGCACGTGCGCGTCCCCGATCTTGCCCAGAACCAACGGACGGATGCCGTACGGATCGCGCACGCCCATCAGCATATCCCCGCTAACAGCCAGAACCGAATACGCGCCTTTAATCTGGTTGAGCGCGTCGACAAGCTTGCCTTCGACGGTCCCTTCGCGGGAAACGGCGACCAGATGGTTGATGACCTCCGTATCGCTGGTGGACTGGAAAATCGAGCCGCGTTTGACCAAATCCCCGCGCAAAGCGTGCGCGTTGGTCAGGTTCCCGTTATGCGCCACCGCGAACCCGCCGTGATCCATATCCGCGTACATCGGCTGGATGTTGCGGAACATCGGCTCCCCGGTCGTGGAATAGCGGTTATGCCCCAGCGCCAGATGCCCCGGCAACCCGGCGATCACATCGGCCTGGCTGAACGTGTCGTCCACCAGCCCGAACGCGTGCTTGGCGTAGAAATGATCTCCGTCATACGTGACGATGCCGCAGGCCTCTTGCCCCCGATGCTGCAGGGCATGAAGCCCCAGCGCCGTAAGAGTGGCCGCATCCTTGTGCCCGTAAATTCCGAAAACGCCGCATTCCTCGTGAAGTTTGTCGTCGTCGAACGGCGTTCCCATGATTAGGCCCCTTTACTCATTATGCCCCGAAGGCGGCTGTGTTTGTTTTTCGATCAGCTTGTCCATGGCGTTGCGGTCCTTGTCGGAATACCCGCCACCGCCCTCCTCGGTTTTCTTCTGACCGTCCCCGGAAGGCTTGGTTTCACCTTCAGGCCCTTTTCCCGCATCATTGGACTGAGTGCCGCCAATAAGCTCTTGCGCTTCCAACAACTTCTGAGCCGGATTACCCTCGCCCGAGAGTTTCTGAACCTCGTTGCGCATATCCTCGGGCACGAAACCGTAAATCCAGCCGGAAATCGCCTCAAGATAAGAGGCGCTTTTAGCCCCCTCCATCCACTTTTGCTTATCTTCGGTACCCGCATTGGCATAAACGGGCAGATAAATAATTCCGACCAAAAGCAACCCGCGCGCCAGCCCGAAAACCACGCCCAAGGTGCGGTCCACGGCGCCGAGCCCGATCTTGCTGACGAATTCGGCCAGAAAATGGCTCAGGAAGGAGAGGATCACGACAAACACAATGAAAATGGTGCCATAAGCCAACACATCGGCAACATAGATATAGGGGATCAGATCGAACAGCTTGTCCTGATCCTCGGGCTTGGCGTCCTCGACCACGCCCAGCCAGCCGCGCATGGTCGGCTTGAAATACGGCCCGCCGACATAGGCCGCGCCCAGACCGCCGATAATGCCGATAATCGTAAGGACCTCGCGGATAAACCCGCGCAGAAACGCAATCAGAACCGAAGCCAGAACAATCAGAAGGACGATAATGTCGATGACCATAACGGAACGCCGCCTTCTTGTTCAAAAGAGATTGCCAAGAAAAAATATCGGACCAAAAACGCCCGGAGACTAGATAGATAGGCCAAGAACCGCTGAAAATCAAGCCCGCAAGACGCCCCGCCCGAGGGCGGGGAGAAGCGCGGACAGACTAGCCCTTGGGCCCCAGCATCATGATAATCTGGCGGCCTTCGAATTTCGGTTCGAGTTCAATGGTGCAGACATCGCCAAGCTCTTCTTTCATCTTTTTAAGAAGGTTCAGCCCGATCTCTTGGTGCGACATTTCCCGTCCCCGGAAACGCATGGTCACCTTGACCTTATCGCCCTCCTCAAGGAAGCGGCGGGCATTGCGCATCTTGACTTCATAGTCATGCTTCTCGATGCCGGGACGGATCTTGATTTCCTTGACGTCGATAATTTTCTGCTTTTTGCGGGCTTCGGCGGCTTTCTTCTGCTGCTCGTACTTGAATTTCCCGTAATCGAGAATCTTGCAAACGGGAGGATCGGTGTTAGGAGAGATCTCCACCAGATCAAGCCCCACGGCCTCAGCCATGCGCTGAGCCTCCTGAACGCTGAATATGCCTTTCATATCGCCATTTTCGTCGATGAGCCGGACCTCTTTGGCCGAAATCATGTCGTTGACTCTTGGTCCGCCGGTGTTGGCGGAGGAAGGTCTCATTGGTTTACGTATATTCAAAAAATCTCCTCGTCCTTGTTTATGACAATATAACACAATCTTGCGGCCAAATCAGCCGGAAGAACATTAATAGGGGGGTTTTGCCTCTTCTGCAAGCGCCGCAATCGCCTCGGCGACAGGCATGACCGCCTGATCCTGCGAACCCAGCCTCCGCACGGCGACCGTCCGGTCTGTCCCTTCCCGCGCTCCGACCACGAACAGGGCCGGAACCTTGGCCACGGAATGCTCCCGAACCTTGTAGTTGATCTTCTCGTTCCGCACGTCAAGCTCGGCCCGCAGCCCCGCCTTGCGCAGCATGTCATAGACCTCCTGCGCATAATCGTCCGCGCTCTCCGTAATCGTCGCAACGACGCACTGCACCGGCGAAAGCCACAGCGGCAGCTTCCCGGCATAGTTCTCGATCATGATCCCGATAAACCGCTCGA
Source organism: Alphaproteobacteria bacterium (assembly GCA_023384135.1). Taxonomy (GTDB): domain Bacteria; phylum Pseudomonadota; class Alphaproteobacteria; order Micavibrionales; family Micavibrionaceae; genus JAGNKE01. The sequence continues at coordinate 180,572 of JAHDXS010000002.1, forward strand.
TGGAGCCGAGAATCGCCCGGTGCAGCATCAGCGGGCGGTGACGCTGACCGTCTTCGGCGATGTAACTCGCATCCAGCCGCTCGGGCAAATTCGGGTCGAGCTGCAAGGTGCCGCAGGTCCAGCTCCGCCCGATGGCGTCGCGGATATGAAACTCCAGCTTCGGGCCATAAAACGCCCCGTCGCCCGGCGCAAGCTCGTACGGCAACCCGGCGGCCTCAAGCGCCTCCTTGAGCGCGTTCTCGGCATAATCCCAGCTTTCTTCCGTCCCCACCCGCTTTTCAGGCCGCGTCGCCAGCTTGACCTTGAGATCCTCGAACCCCAGATCGCGGTAGATTTTACTGAGCAACTCGCAAAAGGCGATGCTCTCGGACTTGATCTGGCTCTCACGGCAGAAAATATGCGCGTCATCCTGGGTGAATTGCCGCACACGCATCAGCCCGTGCAGCGCCCCATGCGCCTCGTTCCGGTGGCAACAGCCGAACTCCGCCATGCGGATCGGCAGGTCGCGGTAGGATTTGATCCCCTGCTTGAAAATCTGCACGTGCGCCGGGCAGTTCATGGGCTTGAGCGCAAGGAAATGCTTGGGCTCCTCCTTGAAGACCTTGCCGCCCTCCTCGGTATTAGGCACGACGTCGGGCACGACGAACATATTCTCGCGGTACTTGCCCCAGTGGCCCGATTGCTCCCAGAAGCGCGAATCCATCAACTGCGGCGTTTTCACCTCGATATAATCGGCGTCCCGCAGGCGGCGGCGCATATAGGCCTCAAGCGCCAGCCAGATCGTATACCCTTTTTCGTGCCAGAAAACCGAGCCTTGCGCCTCGTCCTGCATGTGGAACAGATTCATCTCCCGGCCCAGTTTTCGGTGATCGCGCTTTTCGGCCTCCTCGATCTGCGTCAGATAGTCCTGAAGCTCCTTGTCGTTCCGCCACGCCGTGCCGTAGATGCGCGTCAGCATCGCCCGGTTCGAATCCCCGCGCCAGTAAGCCCCGGCCACCTTCAGCAGCTTGAATGCCGTTCCGACATGCTTCGTGCTCGGCATATGCGGGCCCCGGCAAAGGTCCAGCCATTCGCCCTGCCGGTAAATCTTGATATCCTCGCTCTCCGGAAGGTCGCGGATCAACTCCGCCTTGTACATCTCGCCCTTGTCGGTGAAGAACTTGATCGCCTGCTCCCGGCTCCAAACTTCGCGGGTAAAGGGCGCACCCTTCTCCACGATCTTGCGCATTTCCTTCTCGATCGCGGCCAGATCCTCGGTTGAAAACGGCTCGTTGCGGGCAAAGTCGTAATAAAACCCGTTCTCGATGGAGGGGCCGATCGTCACCTGCGTTCCGGGGAAAAGGCTCTGAACCGCCTCGGCCATCACGTGCGCGGCATCATGCCGGATCATCTCTAGCGCCGCGTCCTCCTCCCGCTTTATGAGCGAGATCCGCGCATCCCGCTCAATCGGCAGCGAAAGGTCGCAAATCTCCCCGTTGATCCGCACGGCGATCACCGCCTTGGCGAGGGATTTGGAAATGCTCTCGGCGATTTCCAGTCCCGTGATCCCGGTGCCGTAAGTCCGCACGGCTCCGTCAGGAAGCGTGATGGCGATGGACCGGCCCGGAGCCGCAGCGTGAACCTCTTGCATGGGTATCCCTTGAGTCTGAAACAAAGTTCCTAAGACCTATGAAAAAACCCCATTCCGGCCCATTTTGCAAGCCGTTTCGCATATTTAAGGGGCTAAAATGCGCCAAAACGAGAGCAAAGAGCGCTGGGCCTGAACAAGGCGCAAGGAGCGAAGTGTACAAAGGGTACATGAGCGACGAAGCAACGCTGTTCAGGCCCAGCGATCAAAGTTCTAGCGCTCGTTCATAGCGTCGTCGAGGGTTTTGATGAGCGGTTTCATAAGGTACTGCATGACCGTCTTCTTGCCGGTCAGGATATCCACGCTGGCCACCATCCCCGGAATGATCGGCAGAACCTCGTTCTTGCGCTTGAGCTGCGTTTCATAGGTCCGCAACCGCACCCGGTAATAGGTATCGCCCTTCTCATCCTCGAACGTGTCGGCGGAGATATCCAGCAACTCGCCCTTAAGGCCCCCGTATACGGCAAAATCATAGGCCGTGAGCTTGATCACGGCGGGCTGTCCGGGATAGATGAACGCCCGGTCAGAGGGCTTCACCCGCGCCTCGACGATCAACTGGTCGTCCTTGGGCACGATCTTGATGAAATCCTCGCCCGGTTTGACCACGCCGCCCAGCGTCTTGACGGTGATATCCTGAATGGTCCCGGACACGGGCGAACGGATCTCCTTGCGGGTTTTGCGCTCCTTAAGGGCCGTCAGCCGCTCGCGGATTTCGTTCATCTCAGTCAATTTGGTCGAAAGTTCCTTTTGCGCCTCGGCCTTCATGGTGCTTTCAAGATCGGCCAGACGCGCCTTCGCCTCATCCACGGCCGTCTTCGAGCGCGGCAGGCTGGCTTGCAGCCCGTTCAGTTCGGAGGTTTTCTCCTTGATCGCGCGTTCGAGTTGAAGAAGCTCCAGCTTTGGCGCGGACCCCTTGGCCACAAGCGGCGCAATCATATTCTTCTCGTCGCGCTGCATACCGATCACGCCGCGTAAATCGCCGATCCGGGAGTTAATCTCATCGACTTCCTGCTCCCTCTGCGTTAGCTGCTCCTGCAAAACCTTTTTCTGACCGTCGCGCTGCCTTTGATTGGCCCGGAAGGAATTCAGCTCCTCGGTGACACTGTTAGGTGCCTCCTTCTCGACCTCAGCGGGAAAAACCACCTCGGGCTTGCCCTCCGCCTCGGCCTGCAGGCGTGTGATTGAGGCCAGAAGCCCCAGATACCGCGCCCGGTTTGCCCCGAGATCGGAGGACGCTTCGATATCGCTGAGCCGCGCCAGAATCTGTCCGGCCTCGACCTGATCGCCTTCCTTGACCAGAATCTCATCGACGATCCCCGCGTCGATGGTCTGCATCGCCTGCACCTCGCTGGAGGGGATGATCTTGCCCATCCCGCGTGTCACCTCGTCCAGTGTCGCGAAGTTAGCCCACAAGATGAAAAAGGCAAAAAACAGGAAGATAAAAACCAGAAGGATATGCTTGGAAAGCGGCATTTCATCGTCCACCTCGAAGAACGCCATCGCCCGCGCCCGCGCGATCCCCGCCTGCTCCTTGGCCCAGTTCTGCCGGATCGCGGTCCAGTTCTCGCTCTCGTTGACGCCGCCCGGCTGCTCGCCCTCAAGCCCCGGAATATTGATCTTGAAACCTTTAGACATTGGTGTTCTCCGCCGCTGTGCCGTACTGCCGCGCCTGTAGCTTGCGGATCACCTCATCCTTCGGACCGAACGCAACCAGCCGCCCCCGGTCGATCAGGATCAGCTTGTCAACAAGCGGCAGCATCGCTCCCTTATGCGTGATCAGGATGGTCGTCTTGCCCTGGCAGAGCGTTGTCAGTCGCGCCCGCAGCCGGTTCTCGGACGCCGGATCCATCGAGGCCGTCGGCTCATCCAGAATGATCACGGGCGGATCGTACAAAAGCGCCCGTGCGATCGCCACCGCCTGCCTCTGCCCGCCCGAAAGGGCATCGCCCCGCTCGCCGACCTGCGTATCAAGGCCCGTCGGCGTATCCTTTAGAAATTCCAGAACGCCCGACATTTCAGCCGCCCGCATCACCGCGCGGTCCGGCGCCGTCTCATGTCCCATCGTGATATTATCCCGCACCGAACCATAGAAAAGCTGAGGACTTTGCTGCACGGCCCCGATATTCCGGCGCAAATCGCCGGGGTGGATATGCCGCACATCCGTGGCATCAAGAAGAACGGATCCGCTCTCCGGCTCGTAAAGATTGAGCAAAAGCCGCTCGATCGTGGTCTTGCCCGACCCGACCGCCCCGATAATCCCCACGCGCTCGCCCGGCTCGATCAGGAAATTGAGGTGGCTGAGCGTATGCACCGACGCGCCCGGATATTTAAAGGTGACATCGCGGAACTCCACCCGCCCGCGCACGTCGGGCATGGAGACGAAATGCTTCCCGGCCGGACGCTCGACGGGCTTTTTCATCAGCTCGTCGAGTTGCTGTAAACCGTGCTTGGACTGGTTCAGGCGCGTCATCAGCCCCGCGATCTGCCCCAGCGGCGCCATGGCGCGGCCTGACAGAATAACGCTGGCGATCAATGCGCCCTGCGTGATGATACCCTCGCTGATCAGGTAAACCCCGACAATGACAATCCCAACGCTCACCAGCTGCTGGATCAAAAGCGCCCAGTTCTGGGCGAAAGACGAAAGCTGCCGCGAACGCACCGCCGTGCGCGAGGCCTTCTCGCTCAACTCCTCCCAGTTTCTCTGCGTATGCCCCTCAGCCGCCTGTACCTTGATCGTCTCAAGCCCGATGATCGTCTCGAACAATAGCGCGTTCTTGAGCGCACTTTCATGCATCGATTCCTTGGTGATCTTCTGCAACGGCCCCTGAAGGTAATAGCCCATGCCCACCACGAGCGGGATGGCCAGAAGCGGCACGAACGCGATCGGCCCGCCCACCAGCGCGATCACGCCGATGAAAATAATTACGAACGGCAGGTCGATCAGCGCCGCCATCGTCGCCGACGTAAAAAAGTCACGCAACGTTTCGAATTCTTTCATGTTGCTGGCCAGAACGCCTGCGCTCTTGGGCCGCGCGGCCATCGTCATGCCAAGAACCTGCTCGAACAGCATGGCCGATATCTTCACATCCGCCCGCCGTCCAGCATGATCGAGGAAATGCGCCCGAAGATTTCTCAGGATAAAATCAAAGAGATAGGCCACGACAACCCCGAACGATAACGCCCAGAGAGTCTCAAACGCGCTATTCGGCACAACGCGGTCATACACGTTCATAATGTAAAGCGAGCTAACCAGCCCGATCAGATTAATAATCAGAGCCGCAACAACCACTTCGGAGTAAATCGTGCGATTTTTCTTGAGCGTCGCCCAGAACCAGTCCCGCCCCGTATCGATTTCCGCAGGCCCCGCGCGGTCATCCGTCCGTGCGGTGGGACGCACAAAAAAAGAATAACCCGTATAAAGTTTCTTGAGTTCTTCGAGGGTTAGGAACGACTTTTCATCTTTCGTCTCCGCAAACTGAACACGGAATTTGGTGCGCGGATCAAGCTCGGCTTCCTGCTCCTTGACGCTTTTCTTGGCGGAACCCTTGCGTTTGCCCGCAGGCTCGATCTCCCAGAGGATACAGGCCTGTCCCTGCTCCAGAGAGAGGACGCACGGAAGATTGGGCGCAATCGCCAGCGATTCCAGAGAACGCTCCACCAACGTGGCCTGAAGATCGGCCCGCTCAGCGGCACGGACGAAGAGTGAGGGCGTAATCCCGCTCGGCGGCAAGGGAAGCCCGGACGTTAACGAAGCGGGACTGGTACGCCGCCCGTAATGCCCGGCCATCAAACACAGGCAATCAACCAGCGGGTCTTGAATGGCCATCCGGTCCGCCTGCAACGGCCAGCTGTCCGGCGCACGTCCGCCTTGCGGCGCGGCGCCCGGCGCGGCTCCGGTCTCGGAGGAAGCGGCTTGCGCCGCCTCAACAGAAGGCCCGCCGGGCTTCGAAGCCGATTCGGCGGGCTTGCTTTTAACTTTAGGGGAATGAACAGCCTTAGGTTTGTCCTGCTTGTCGCTCACGTGAAAGGATCCGTAAAGAAAGAGGAAAGAGCGCGCTACTCCTTAGCGCGCTTTCATCTTTTCTTTGTAAGACCATTCCTCGCTGGAGGCAAGTGCGCTCTCCCGGGGTGCATCGATCCCAAGAACCGGAAGAAGCTTGCCCTTAAGAGCCAGCAGGCGGTAAACCGCGAACATTTCGAGAAACTCGGAGTTCACTGTGTTACTGCGTGAAACGAACAGCTCGTTTTGGGAGTCAAGAACGTCCAGAAGCGTGCGGCGGTCCAGATTGAACTGGTCCTTGTAAGCCTTGACGACTTCGGCGTTGGCCTCGGCCTGAGCCGAAAACTGAGCAGCACGCTCGCCGGAGGCAACCATGCTCGCCCAAGTCTGGCGGACATCGTTCTCAACCGTGCGGGCCGCATCGGCGCGCTCTTCCTTGGTCTGCTGATGACGGTGCACAAACTCACGGGCGCGGGCCACATCGGCGCCGCCGCGGTAAAGATTCCAGTTCAAAACAACCAGAGCAGATGCGCTGGTGTCTTCCTCATCCTCAATCCCGCCCAAATCTTCGCCGGTACGGGCGTTGAGCTGCAGATCGACCTGCGGATACATGGTGGATTTCGTGCCTTGCGCTTCGGCATAGGCGACCTCGATATCGGATTCGAAGATGCTCAGCGTCGGGCTGTTGGCAATCGCCTGAACGACCTCTTCCTCAACATCGGCGGACAAGCCATCGAACGGAATGGCCGGGAACTCAAGATCGGCCGGCGGGTCGCCGACTTCCTGACGGTAACGCGATTCGGCGTTGCGCAGGGCTTCGCGGGTGCTCGACTCGATCGTACGGGCAGACGCCAGACGGGCTTTCGCCTGCTCAAGGTCAGCCTGGGTGGAACGTCCGGCATTCACGCCATCCTGAATTTGTTCGAGAATAGACACGTGATCGGCCACGTTATCGCGCGAGATCAGCAGAAGCTGACGTTGTCTCATCACTTCAAGGAACGACTCAACGATCGCAAGACCGACAAGCTCGGAGGTTTCGCGCACACGGTAAGCGGACGAAGCCACGCGAGCTTTCTGACGCTTCACCTCATAATGGGCTTCGAAGCCGTCAAACAGCATCTGCGTCAGGGTGATCCCGGCTTGACGGCGGAACAACTCTTCCGTGTCGTCGCCGTCGGCCCCGCCGCGCGTACCGACATCGTCGGTATACTCATAACCGGCATCGGCGTTGACGTCGATGGAGGGGAGGAACAAGGCCTGACCCTGATTCAATTCTTCGTCGGTCGCCCGTCGGCTTGCGGCCACAACCCCGTATTCGGGGTTGGTCGCCAGACCGATAGCCACGGCATCGCGCAGGTTGGTAGCCTTTTGTGCGGCCTCCTTCTGCTCTTCGGCCAGAGACGGGAACGCACCACACGCCAGGATGGCGGAAACGGCGCTTGCCAGGAAAAACCTGCGGAACTTGATACTCGTAGTCACGGTACTCACCTCATAAATAAAAACAATAGTCCCAAAACACCCTGTGCGAAGATCGCCGGCACGTTTATTTATGCCTTTTTTTAGCACGTATATCAAGTGCGTCTTCACAATTTTTTCAAAGACTTAGCAGGATATATACAGAAAACGGATCGCCCCTTCGTTAAACCCAGATAACAAAAAGGACGATCCGTAGCTCTATATGTCTCCCACCCGGCCTTATACGGTCGCCTTGATCGCCTGATCAAGGTCCAGACCGGTTACGCCCGTCAGCACGGCCAGGGCAACCGCCCCGCTCACGCCGCCAGCGCCGGAAACATCAACCGCAAGATGCGTATTGCCTGCGATTTCCGTTGCGATCACAAAATCGGCGATATCGTCGCTGAGCGGGTCGAACCCGGCCAGAATGGACGAAAGGTCGATCACGTCGCCCTCGGACAGGTCGAAATCGCGAATTTCGTCGATTCCTTCGTCCAAAGCGGCAAACAGGAACGTATCCGCGCCCGATCCGCCGTAAATCACGTCGTTGCCGAGACCGCCGGAGATAACATCGTCACCTTCCTGACCGAAGATCAGATCGTGGCCAGCGCCGCCGGAAATCAGGTCGTCCCCGCCGATCCGGCCCGTTCCGCCCGAAGTGACGGATTCTTCGGCCAGTGCAACGGCGTTCGCACGGATGTAGGCGATCGTGTCGTCACGGTCCCAGCCGGGGTTGATGGCGCTCTCGCCGGCTTCAAGCCGCTCGAACACTTCCCAGCCAGACCCGGCCTCGACCGTAAGCCCCTGCATGAACGCCAGATCGTCGGTGAACAAAACGTCGCCGAAGATGATATCCGTGCCGTCGCCGCCGACCAGAACGTCGTCGCCGACCGGGTCAAGCGTCAGTACGGGGTTGATATCAACCAGAACGGCGGTCAGGTCGAGCGCGTCAACGACGTTAACGGCGGAACCGTCCGAGTCGATGATGCCCAGACGGGCAAGCGTGGTACCGCTGATATTGATCCCGACCCCGATCACCTCGTCGCTGAGCGACTGAAGCAGAGCCACCTCGTTGGTACCGTCGGAGCCCGTAATCTGGCTCATGACCGTCGCCGCGTTGCCGCTGGTGGCGACGCCCGAGTTGTTGTTATAGCGGTTCGGCTCACCGTCAGAGATGAAATAGCTCGTGGTGATGGCATTGCCGCCCAGAGGCTCGGCACCCGAAAGCCATGAGATCGCATGCTGCAGCGGATCTTCATAGTTCGTGTACCCGCCGGTCGTCAGACCTTCGAGATACGCGATCGAAGCCGCGAGACCAGCTGCATCCGTCACAGTGAACGTCGCCTCGGACACAACATCCGTGTTGAACGCGATCATATGCACCTTGATAACGCCGTCATCATAAGCGCCCAGATCGTTCATCAGGCTTTGCATAGCGTCAATCAGAAGCGAAATCCGAGAGCTTGCGAGATTCGGATTGCCCATGGAGCCGCTGACGTCCAGCATAAACACCATGTTGTAATCCTGCGTCTTCTGCTCAAGGAAAGAACCGCCCGAATCGCCGACCAGAATGTCCGCGCCTGCGGAACCTGTGATCGTGCCTTCGTCGCCGCCGACGCGGTGGGGAACGGTCGAACCGTCCGTGTCATCCACGTTTTCGCCGACAATGATCGTACCTTCGATACACTTCAGGGTCAGGGTCGCGGTATCGCTGTCCCCGTCCGCATCCGTAACGGTGTAGGTGAAGACATCCGTATCGCAGCCGCAATCATCGGGCTTGTCGGTCACATCGACCTCGCCGACCAGCTTGAGGCTGTCCTCGCGGTCTTCGCCCACGCTGGTCGCGCGGACGCCGACTTTGGCGCCATCAAGATCGGTAAGGCTCAGACCGTCGATAAAGATCACGGCTTCGGTAACGTCGGCGTCGTTGCCGCCGATGGTGCCGATAACGAACCCGTAATCGAAGCCGTTGCTCGCGCCGTTCATGTTATTTCCGGCATTGCCTACGGACGTAATCGGGCCGCCGTCGCCATTGAGGTCAAGGAAGAACCCGTTAAGGTCCGCCACGCCCTGCAACAGCCTGACGCTGAACTGAACGCCGCTGCCCTGCTCGACTGCGGTGATCTCGATCTTGACGCCGTTTCCGGCATCCAGAAGGTAAACCGGAGAGAACACGGAGTCGCTCTCGTCTTCGCAATCATTGAGCGTATAGATATAGGAACCGTCCGCATTGATATGCAGCGTGCCTTTATCGCCCTGGATGCTTGCGCCCGTAACCGGATCGACATCCACCTCGACGCCGCCGAAGGAAACCTTCGTCACCGTGTTCGGCTGGTCGTTGCTGAGCAGATCATTGGTCAGAACATTACCGTCCACACTGGTTTGCAGGTGGTCGAACTGCTGATGATCGTCAACAGCGCACGGCGCATCGTCAAAGACCTTGATCTTGATCGAGGTCTGCGCGGTGTCGTTGTCAAAATCACGAACCGTCACACCGAACTGCAACGTAATAATGTCGTTCGGGTTGGACGTATCGGCATGATCCAACGTCCCCAGAAGCGTGAACGTGTAGTCCCCGCCTTCGGTGATCTCCAGAGTGAAGATCGGCTCGCCGTCCGCCGTTCCGGTGTAGGTATTACCGGAAAGTGCCACGATGACCGGAACCCCGTTAGAGGTCAGGCTGCCGCCCGCTGCGCCGGTGAAGCTGAAACTGCCGATGCCGGTCGCGCTGAACGAACCCGGACCGTCCGATCCGAAATCAGCGGAAACGACGCTGCCCGTAACCACGGGGCCGAGATTCGTCTCATCGACAGAAAGAACACCCGGTCTGACGATCGAGGGACCGTCGTCGCGGACATTGACCGTGATCACACCGTTGGCGCTGTCGCCTTCGCTGTCCGTCGCCGTAACGCCGAACTCAAGCGGCAGAACGTCGTCGGGATTCGATCCGTCGGGGTGATCCAGCGTACCAATCAGGGTAAAGGTGTAGGAACCGTTGCTCTGGATCACAAGCGTAAAGACATCCGAACCTCCGGCGGTGCCGGTATAGGTGTTGGTGCCCGCATCGAACGTGACGCTGACGGGGTCGCCGCCAGAGGTGATCGTTCCGATAAAGAACGTTCCGTTTCCAGAGAACTCGCCCGGCGTATCGGGGCCAAAATCGGCTTCCACCTGATCGGTGACCGAAGTCGTCGGCGCCATGTTCGTCTCATCGACCGTGACCGTTTCCGGCTGCACGATGACCGGAATCTGATCCGGCTTGACGCACAGCGTGACCGTGTCGAACGCGCTCGCGCGGTTGTCCGACGTGTCGGTCTCTGTGCCGTTCGTGTTCTGCTCGAACGCGATGGATTCAATGGTCAGCGCAAACTCGCCGACAACGCCGTTGGGCACATTGATTCCAAGGCCGATAAGCTGCGCGGGAGTGAGAACCCAGCCGCCCAGATCCGCATCGTAAGACCCGGCCGTAAGCGTCACGCCATCCGGCAGGCCGCGCACGATAATCGTCTCGATGACTTCCGAACCGTCCGTGTCATTGACAGAGGTCGTGATCGTAAACGGAATGGTCGTGCCTTCCTCGCCGCACTCAAGAACGCCATCAACGTTCGGAACATCGGCAACGGCATCCACGATCACATCGAAGCTATCGTTCGCGGAGGCGGAAATTCCAGCATCCGGATCGGTCGCCGTCGCGGTCGCGACGAGTCCAGTCAGGTCGATATCGCTGTCCGGCGCGGGCTTGAATTTCAGAACCGTGTCGAGGCTCTCACCGGGGGCAAGAACGACCGTCCAGGTCTGCGTGCCGGGATCATAGGAACCGACCGTAAAGATGAACTCGCCCCAGCTCGGGTCGATGCCCGTGATGGTAACGGTCAGGTACTCGTTCGGGCCGGGATTGGCGCCCAGCTGAGCGGTGACCGGAACGTTGACGCAATCGTCTTCTTTGACGAACGCATCGTCGATTCCCTGATTCACCGTGATCGTCGGCGGGTTGATCACCGGCTTCCATGTAACGGTGAACGTGTCCTTGTCTTCTGCGTTGTTGTTCGTGGTGTCGAAATCGGTGTCAGAGACCGGGTTTTCGGTCGTGAACACCTTGGCCACCAGCTCGATGCTGCCGAAGTAATTCGCGTTCGGCGGCGTGATGGTGAGGCCCACGATCTCGGCAGGGGTCAGGAAGTAAACGCCCGGCGCGGTCATCGTGCCGGCAGAGAGCGTAAAGCCCTCGGGAACGCCGGAAATCTCGTAACCCGTAATCACTTCGGAACCGTCATCAAGTCCGGCGCCGTTATTGACCTCTTCCCCGGTCAGGGCATGAAGGTCGATATTCAGCGTCTGCCCTTCGGTGCCGCATTCGTCTTCGGCCTGAATGTCGGGCTTGTCGGCCACGGCATCGACAATGACGTTGAAACCGTCATCATCCGAGGCGGAGAGTCCGGCATCCGGATCGGTTGCCGTCGCGGTTGCGACAAGTCCGGTCAGGTCGATATCGCTATCGGCGGCGGGCTTGAATTTCAGAACCGTGTCGAGGCTCTCGCCGGGGGCGAGAACAACGGTCCACGTGCCGGTCAGAGCGTCATAAGAACCAACGGTGAAGATCACTTCGCCCCAGCTCGGATCGATGCCCGTGATGGTGACGGTCAGATACTCGTTCGGGCCGGGATTCGCGCCCAGCTGAGCGGTAACCGGAACGACAACGCAGCCGTCTTCGTAGACTTGCGCATCGTCAACGCCGTTATTGACCTCGATGGTCGGCGGGTTGATGACGGGCTTCCAGGTCAGCGTAAACTTGTCGTAATCGAAACCGTAATTGTTCCAGTAATTGAACTCGCCGTCCGTGACGGGATTCTCGGTGGTGAACACCTTGGCGAACAGCTTCACGGAGCCGAAGTAATTGGAATTCGGCGGCGTGATTGTCAGGCCTTCGATCTCTTCGGGAGTCAGATAGTAAACGCCCGGGAAAATCTGAGTGCCTGCGGACAGCGTAAAGCCTGCCGGAACGCCGGAAATCATGTAACCCGTGATCCGCTCGGAACCGTCGTCGGATCCAACGCCGTTATTGACCTCTTCCCCGGTGCGGGCGGTGAGGTTGATTTCAAGCGTTTCGCCTTCAAGACCGCAATCGTCTTCGGCCTGAATGTCGGGTTTGTCCGCAACAGCATCAACAATAATGTCAAACGTATCGCTGACAGTCCCGGTAAGGCCCGTGGACGGGTCTGTCTCGGTAACGGTGAACAGAAGGTTCAGAGCATCGACATCGCTGTCGGCGGGCGGATAAAATTTCGGATTGTCGGAAGAGCCGAATTCGGCGCCGCCGGCAGTCGTGAACGTATAGGTTCCTGCGACCGGATCGAATACGCCCGGTCCCGTAACGGTCCAGCCGGAGGGAATGCCGGAAATGACGATAGTCAGGATACCGCCGGCGCTTTCAGGCGCAGCATAAAGATTCGTTTGGACGCAGCCGTCCTCATAGACATAGCTGTCGCCGACTTCGATGATCGGCATAGGCGGCTCGGCATCCGGACCTGCGGAACGGGCAAGGCCGAGATCATCCTTAATCTCCGGCAAATCATAAACAAGAGCCGTGGGATTGATCGGCCCGACATCCTCAAGCGGAATGACGCCCTGCGCGTCGAAGCTGCTCTGGAATCCGTAACCGGAATTGGAACCACCGCCGATCGGGCCGGATGCACCGGCTGCAGGCTCAATTTTCGCGACGTTTTCGGCGCTGTCCTGATTCTGCGCCGACTCTTCGCCCGCTGCGGGCTCGACATCCTGCGGCGCGGTCTGTTGCTGCGCGGCGGACTGGCCTTGGGAAACGTCTTGCGGCGCGGCTTGAGTCTCAGACTCCGCAAGATCGACATTTTCGGCGCCGGACTTGCGGGCGCCGGTCTTCACAGCCTCATCCTCAATGAACTCGTCCGAATTGAAAAGAAGCTCCGTGAATTCCAGAACGGCCGAAGGCTGACCGAACAAGGCGCCATCGAAACCCTTGAGTACGATCGAGGAACCGTCATCGAATACGAGGTTGAGATCTTCGCCCGTCTTGGTGAATTCCTGCACGATGGCCTTGGAGAAACTGAACACATATTTGTGCCCGGCCTCCATATCGACCGTATAAGACTGACCCGCTCCGGGGCGGTCCAGGGGAATGGAACCGGCATCTGCGACCACGATCGGCTGATCGCTTTGCTGCATGGCCTGCTGCTCTGAAGAAGAGTGAGAGTTGACTGTATTCGAACCGGCGCCTTGTGCACTGGTTACGGTTTCTGGGTTAGTCATCAGTATTACTCCTTGGAACTCAATAAGAAACTCAACCTAAGTTGTTATCACCGCTTGCCCGAAGGCTTTGTTAACGCTTTATTAACAGACTGCACTTCTTTACAGAATATAGACCGGAAAGTCAACGATTATGACAAAAGATCAATCGCAACATGTATTTACATAATAAATAGGCGTCGGCGCAATCATCCTTTGCCCTGTAACACTCCCCCTTTTATCGGAAAATAACCTCTAAAAGGACGATATTTTTGAGGAAAGCCATAGTTTTCCATAGATTTTGAGCTCAAAATTCAACCCGACAGCCCGCCCGCTCGAACGCACTAATCCATCCCTTTTCTTTCGGCTTAAAATTATTTCTCGATTCGCGCCTGATTTTCTGCCATGTTCAGCCGCGAATCGCACCGCCGATTCGCATGTATGGAAGCCCCGATTCGGCACCCAAAACAAAAAATCGTCCTGAAAAATCCCCCCATGAAAAAAATTATTACCCTTGGGATAAACTGTGGATAACCTGTGGGTGTTATCCACAGGCCCACGGCTACACTACACTGCCTTAAAATTTTATTTTAAAATAGTCACTTGGGATAAAATTTTCATTCAAAAAACCTCTGGACTCAACCCCGATCCCAAGGCATCCTGAGAACATCTCCAGACGGTTCGAAGCAAGCGATTGCTTCTCCCCGGCCCGGAGATCGGGCGGATGGCTCCGCCCAGGGTTCTCGGAGCTACACCACGCAAGGTTTCGGCCTTATGCGGTGCCGGGGGCTCAAGAGGAAACGTAAGTGTTCCAGCCAGTCGGCGGCATCCAGCCTGTGGTCGCGCACATAAAAACGTTTGTAGGATCGCCCCGCTTTGGTCTGGTTCGCGCTTGAGCGTCTCTTCGAAATATCGTCGTTCTCGCGATGAGCGGCGGTGAGTGTTTGATCAACACGATAAATACGCGGGTGATGGGTTCATCCGCAGCTGCAGGAACGTTAAGGCGGCAAGCTACCGCGCGTGTTTCCGGCAATCTGATCTGGCTTACCTGCCTCCTTTACCTTGTGTAAAGCTCAGGCAGGATCATGCTCCCGAAAAGTCCCCGGTGTCCGGCCTTTCTCCAACCCCGTGTTGGGTGTTAGGCGGCGATGCCGGGGCGCTTTTCGTTTTGGGGGCAAGAAAATAGATCCGCAAAAGGGCCTAGCCGATCCGGCCCTTAAAATCCCATAAAAATACGGCGCCACGCCTCAAATGACCCTTGCAAACCGGACTCTTAAAGGATATTAAAACCGCCTGCCGGGGGCTCCCCCAATCAAAAGGCAGGCGTCACACACGCCCCTACACCAAAAGATAGTTTGAACTATGCCAAGGGATGGGGTTAGAATGTGACATAAATAAGGCATTTTTATTATCTATTTATAACATACATAAAAACGGGTGATTTTAGATTATGGCGTTACGCCTTGATTTATTGAAAGTTTTGATCGTGGAGGATGTGGCACCGATGCGCCAGCTCCTCATGGCCCTCCTCACAACCCTTGGAATCGGCAATGTCATGTCCGCGCCCGACGGCGAACAAGGCTTCGAGGCCTTTTGCACGGAAAAGCCGGATATCGTGATCACGGATTGGCACATGGAGCCGGTGGACGGCATCGCGTTGACCCGCCTCATACGGCTCTCTGACCAGTCGCCCAATAAAACGGCGCCGGTCATTATGTTGACGGGCTTCAGCTCCCTCGACCGCATCGAGGAATCACGGGATGCAGGCATAACCGAATACCTCTCAAAACCGTTTACGGCCGAAAAGCTGGTCAAAAGAATTAGTCATGTCATTGAAAATCCAAGAGACTTCATCATGACCAGTACTTATTTCGGGCCGGACCGCCGTCGCCGGACGCTCTCAGGCTTCTCCGGACCGTATCGACGGGCCTCGGATGAGATGAATTTTGTGTTAGTGGGTTAAATAAAAAAGACAAAATACTGATCAATAAGGAATAAAAGTGCGAAACAAACCCAAAAGCGGACAAGTCGTCATATTAAAGGCCAACTTCGCGCTGCGGATGAAGATCGGCAAGGGCGGAATCGCACCCAAAGTGCTGCTCGCCTGCCGCCGTGTGATGGAGGAAAATGCCTTCGACTTCGCCCCCATGGCCCGCGATATTTTAAAAACGATACTGTCTGAAATAGAAAGAATGCGGGCGAATAAGCGCTCCCACGATGAGGCGTTAAACGCGCTGCGGATACAGGTCATGCAATTCAAGGCCAACGCCGCGACCTTCCGCTACCCTCTGCTCTCCGAAATCGCGCACAAGCTTCTGGATTTTCTCGACCAGATCGACCAACTCGACGCGCCGGCGATCGAAATCGTGCTGGCATTTCACGACACCGCTGAAAAACTTCTGGTCCGCCGCGACGAAAACCGCACGGACTCGCGCACCCGCAAAATTCCCGAGGAATTTGAAAGGGCGTTCGAACGCTACTGGAAACGCAAAACCGCCCCGGCATCGTAACGCATACATGCGTATGATAATCCAACTTATGCGGGAATAACTGAAAATTCCTCTCACCCGATGCCTGCCCCTGAATGCCCCCGCATGCTAATATACCAAAGTATTAATATTGCGGATTCCTTATAGACACTCATGCCCCTGAAACTCGAGCGCCTCAGTATGCTGATCGTTGAGGATACAGAACCGATGCGCGACCTGATCGCGGCGGTTTTGGGCCGCTGCGGCGTGGGTAAAATCCTGCAGGCGTCCGACGGCGACGAGGCCTTTGGCGTCTTTTGCAAACACAACCCCGATATCGTGATTACGGATTGGCACATGCCCGCCGCCGACGGCCTCGACCTCGTGACCAAAATCCGCTGGACCAACGAATCGCCAAACCGCATGGCCCCCGTGATCATGCTGACCGGATACGGCGCAGAGCAACGCGTCACCGCCTCCCGCGACACGGGCGTCACGGAATTTCTGACGAAGCCTTTCCGCGCCGAGGATCTGATCAGCCGCATCCTCCATGTCATCCGCGCCCCGCGCGACTTCATCCTCAACGCCACCTATTTCGGGCCGGACCGTCGAAGAAACAGAAAACGCACCTATAACGGCCCCCTCCGGCGAACCTCAGACAACACACAGACATGACAGCGAACCAAAACCCCAAAGTCCGCATTTTCCGGGCCTCCTATGAATTGCGCGCCCGCATCGGCGTCGGCCCGGTGCCGGAGGAGACGCTGATCGACTGCCAGCAGATGATCGACAAGAACGAGTTCGACTTCACCCCCCTCGCCCGTGAATTCCTGGAGAATCTAAGCCGCACGATCAGGAAAGCCCGCACGAAAGAAATCTCCGAAAATGAAGCCCTGCATCGCATGACCGAAATCGTGATGCAGCTCAAGGCCAATGCCTCCACCTTTCATTATCGTCTGGTCGGCAACCTGGCGCAGGTTATGCTGGGCTTTCTCGAAAGTCTGACCCATATCGATGCCAACGCCGTCGAAATCGTCGAGGCGCACCAGAAGACGCTTCTGGCCATTATCGAAAAACGCATGACCGGCGATGGCGGCCCCTACGGGCGGCAGCTGCAACAGGAATTGATCCAGGCCTGCGAACGCTACAGCCGCAGCAGCGAGAAAAAATAAAAGCCGCACATTGACTGCGCGGCTTTCGTAAATTCCGGTAAAAAATACGCCTAGAATTTCAAACGCTTGACGCTTTCGATCTGCGGCAACGCGGCGACCTGCTCGAACAGCTCATCCGACAAAGGCGCATCAAGCGAGACCAGACAGACGGCCGTTTCACCGGCCTTGACCCGGCCCAGCCGGAAATCCGCGATATTCTGGCCGCCATTGGCCAGAATGGTGCCAAGCCCGCCAATCAGGCCCGGCTGGTCCTTGTTACGGATGAACAGCATATGCGTCGTCAAGGCAGCCTCGACCGGAACGCCTTCGATATTCACGATGCGTGGCTCCTTACCCGTAAACAAAGTTCCGGTAATATTGCGCGTGCGCTTGCTGGTCCGGACGATCAGGTTGATCATCGAGCGCCAGTTGCGGCTGTTCTTATCATAGCTTTGCTTGATCTTGATACCGCGCGCCTCGGCGACCTTGAGCGCGTTGACCATATTGATGCTCTCCGTCTGCGCACCCAGAAGATGCGCGATGATGACCGAGGTGATCGGGTCGGTGTTGATATCCGTCACAGTCCCCTCATACTCAATATCGATGCTCTCAATGGCATGCTCCGTGATCTGCCCGGCGAACTCGCCCAGCTGCGCCCCCAGCCCCAGATAGGGCTTGAGCCTCGGCGCATCCTCGGCGGAAATGGAGGGCATGTTCAGCGCGTTGGTGACCGCCCCGTTCATGAGGTAATCCGCCATCTGCTCGGCCACCTGCAACGCCACGTTGACCTGCGCCTCGGTCGTGGACGCGCCCAGATGCGGGGTGCAAATCAGCTTCGGGTGGTTGAACAGAATATTCTCCTTCGCCGGTTCGACCTCGAACACGTCCAGCCCCGCCCCGGCCACCTTGCCGGAATCCAGTGCCTCCTTGAGGTCTTCCTCGACGATCAGCCCGCCGCGCGCACAGTTGATGATATAAACGCCGTCCTTCATCTGTGCGATCGTGTCTTTGTTGATCATGTGCGAGGTCTTGTCGTTCTTCGGCACGTGGATCGTGATGAAGTCGGAATATTTATAGATATCCTCAAGCTCAACCTTCTCGACCCCGATATCCTGCGCCCGCTCCACCGTCAGGAACGGGTCAAACGCGATAACCTTCATCTTGAGGCCCAGCGCCCGGTCGGCCACGATGGAGCCGATATTCCCGCACCCGATGACGCCCAGAGTCTTGTTGTAAAGCTCGGTACCCATGAATTTGCTCTTTTCCCACTTCCCGGCGTGCGTGCTGGCGTTCGCCTGCGGGATCTGCCGCGCGAGGGAAAACATCATGGCGATGGCATGCTCGGCCGTAGTAATGGAATTGCCGAACGGCGTGTTCATAACCACGATCCCGGCATTCGTGGCAACCGGGATATCGACGTTATCGACCCCGATCCCCGCCCGGCCGATGACCTTGAGGTTCTTGGCCGCCGCGATCATGGCCGCGTTCACCTTGGTTTCGCTGCGGATCGCCAGACCGTCATACTGGTCGATGATGGCGAGTTGCTCCTCGGGCTTGAGGCCCGGCTTGAAATCGACCTCGACTCCGGCTTTCTTGAAAATCTCGATGGCAAGGGGGTCCAGCTTATCGCTGATGAGAACTTTGGGCATCCTATGACTCCTATTTTGTCTTGTTAGGAAAACAGGCGCCCAGAACTATGGGAGTTTCAATAAGAAGTAAAGAAAATAATGAGGCCTACTCCTCAAGGTAATCCAGATCGGTCCCGAACGTCTCCTTGAGGCTGGCCAGCGCGATAAACGCCAGAACCAGCATCAGCATGACCACGCTCAAGCCCGCCAGACTCACCCCCAGAGCGCCCTTGAGCGACTGAAAAATCAGGGTGCTGAGGATCACAGAACCGCGTACCATGTTGGGAATGCTGGTCGCCGCCGTGGCGCGGATATTGGTGCCGAACTGCTCCGCACCCATCTGCACGAACATGGCCCAATACCCCGTGCCGATCCCGAGCAGCAGGCAAAGCCCGTAATAGGCCTCCAGCGAGTGATGCGGCCCCCAGACATAAACGCAGGAAAACACCGCCGTCAGGCACAGAAATATCCCCACAGCCTTCTTCCGGCTGCGCAGCAATTGGCTGAGAAGGCCGCTCAGCATATCCCCGATCACCAGCCCGACATAGCAGAACAGCACGGCATTCCCGGCCGTCGGCAACTCGCCCTTCATCCCGAAATCCTTGGCGAATTCCGGGGTAAAGGTTATGAACAGCCCCACGACCGCCCACAGCGGCATCCCCACCACGATGACCGCAATATATTTTTTGAACGAAGCAGGCCGCAGCAGCATGAGCGGGTTCCCGGGGGTGAGTAATTTTTTGCCCTCTTTACCTTGCTTGCTCATCATCTCGAACATCGCGGATTCCCGCACCTGCAAGCGCAGCACAAGCAGAGCCAACCCCATCAGCCCGCCGATGATATAAGCCGTGCGCCAATCGGTAATCTCGGCGATGACCGCAGCAAAAACAGCGCCCGCCACGCCGATGGAGGCGATGAAGGTCGTCCCCAGCCCGCGCAGATGGCGGGGCAGCAATTCCGACGCCAGCGTCACGCCCGCCCCCAGCTCCCCGGCCAGACCGACCCCGGCGATAAACCGCAGGATGGCGTATTGTTCCACACTGGTGACAAATCCGTTGAGCATATTCGCGACAGAATACATCAGGATGGAGCCGAACAGCACCGAAACCCGGCCCATCCGGTCGCCCCACACACCCCACAGCAAGCCACCGACCAGAAGCCCCGCCATCTGGGTATTCAGAAGGAAAATCCCGCTCTCAAGAAGCTCGGCCTCGTCCGTAATGCCGAGGCTGATCAGGCTTTTAACCCGGACGATATTGAACAGCAGCAGATCAAAGATATCGACGAAATACCCCAGTGTCGCCACCAGGATGGTCATCATGGTCGCCCGCTCGATCTCGTATTTTTTCTCAAGCGAGGAGAGCATGGTCTTTAAGCCGCCTTTTGCGCCTGCGCATCGGCCTTGGCCTTGGCAAAGGACCATTCGATCCACGGGATCAACGCCTCAACGTCCGCCGTCTCAACGGTCGCACCGCACCAGACTCGCAAGCCTGCCGGCGCATCCCGGTACCCGGCAATATCGTATCCCGCGCCCTCTTTTTCCAGAAGCTTCGTCATCGCCTTGATGAACGGCTCCTTGTCGGCATCGGGCAGCGCGGCGAACCACGCATCTGTGATCTTGAGGCACACCGAGGTCTTGGAACTTGTTTCCGGTTTTTGCGCCAGAAATTCGATCCAGCCCGTTTTACTAACCCATTGCTCGATCGCCTTGTAATTCTCTTCGGTCCGCTTCAGCGTACCCTTGAGGCCGCCGATCGTCTTGACCCAGCGCAGCGCGTCAAGACAGTCCTCGACCGCCATCATGGAGGGCGTGTTGATCGTCGCGCCCTCGAAAATGCCTTCATTCAGCTTGCCCTTGGCCGTCATGCGGAAAATCTTCGGCAGCGGACGGTCGGGCGTATAGCTCTCAAGACGCGCCACCGCGCGGGGCGAGAGAACCAGCATCCCGTGCGCACCCTCGCCGCCCAGAACCTTCTGCCAGCTCCACGTGACGACATCCAGCTTCTCCCACGGCATATCGTAAGCGAACACCGCCGAGGTCGCATCGCAGAAGCTCAACCCCTCGCGCTTTGCGCTGATCCACTCACCATTCGGAACCCGCACGCCCGAAGTCGTGCCGTTCCAGACGAAAACCGTGTCCCGCGCCGGATCGGCCTGCGAGAGATCGGGAATACCGCCGTAAGGCGCTTCGAACGTGCGCACATCGGAAATCTTGAGCTGTCCGGTCACGTCCTTCAGCCAGTCGGTCGAAAACGCCTCCCAAGCGAAAACATCGACCCCGCGCACACCCAGCATTGACCAGAGCGCCATTTCGAACGCCCCCGTATCGGAAGCCGGAACGATCCCGACCCGGTAATCGGCCGGAATACCCAGTACCTCTTTATGAAGGTCGATGACCTCCTTGAGCTTGGCCTTGAGTGGCCCCGCCCGGTGCGAACGGCCCAGCATTGCGCCCTCAAGCGCGGAAAAGCTCCAGCCGGGACGCTTGGCGCACGGGCCGGACGAAAAATTCGGGTTGTTGGGTTTGCGTTGGGGTTTTTCCATGATTTCACTCTCCGGGCAATCCCGCCCGTATCCTTATAAAGGCTCGATAATAAAAATGGTTTGGGATGGACAATCTTCCGCACAAGCGTTAAGGAATTTCTGACGCTCTGGCAAGTGTTTTTAGAAAGCGGCAGCGTCAAGAGAACCGGAAATGACCCATATACTGACCCTCGTAGCCTCGCAAGGCAACCCGCCCGTCACCGACCGCCACTTCAAGGACGCAGCTGCGATCCTCGAAAATTACAACGTCAAGCCAACCGCCAAACCGCACTGGCTGGATAAGGGCAAGGCTGGAGAAATGACGCTGTCCGAAGGCCCGCAAAGCGCCCTGATCGCACACCTGCGCGACGAATTCGCAACCGACAAAATCGACTTTTTTATTACCCCGTCCAAAAACCGCCAGAAGAAACTTCTCCTCGCCGACATGGACTCGACCATCGCCAGCACCGAAACGCTTGACGAACTCGCCGCCTTCGCAGGCATCAAGGACAAGATCGCGGCCATCACGGCTCTGGCTATGGAGGGTAAGCTCGATTTCCACGCGGCCCTGCGCGAGCGGGTTGGGCTGCTCAAGGACCTCCCTCTCTCCGCTCTGCATGAAACGCTGGCGCAAACCGAACTCAACCCCGGCGCAGAAACCTTCGCCCCCACGATGCGCGCGCAGGGTCACACCTGTGTTCTGGTCTCTGGCGGTTTCACCTTCTTCACCGAAGCCATCGCCGAAAAAAGCGGCTTTGAATTCCATCATGGGAATATTCTGGAAATAGAAAACGACAAACTGACCGGAAAAGTGCGCGAACCGATCCTCGATAAATTCGCGAAAGTCGCCTTTCTCGACGAATACACGAAAAAACTCGGCCTCTCCCCGGAAGACTGCCTGACCATCGGCGACGGCGCCAACGACATCCCCATGCTCAAAAAAGCGGGCCTCGGCATCGGCTACCGTCCGAAAAATGCGGTTCTTGATGCAGTAAGCAACGCGATCCTCTATGGCGATCTCACCGCAGCCCTCTATGCGCAGGGCTATTCATCCAAATATTTCAAACGCCACTGAAAAGGCGGTTTTCCTTTAATTTCTCTTTTGTTAAAGTGACATTAACCTTGTAACAATAAGGTAAGCTTGGCGCGGTCTGAAAGCTGCGGCCTGATAACCTGAAAACGGAACCGGAACGGGCGTTATGACTGAAAAATGGGATTATCTGGTATCGGAAGAACAGCTCGAAGATCTGATCCGTAATTACTGTAACGATTTTACGGCTCTGGCCCGCGCCGGACGCTATCCACCCATCACGGGCCGGGATGCGGAAATCGATGACTGCATCCTGATTCTTTTGCAGCGCGGACGTAAAAACTGTTGTTTTCTGGCGCCCGCAGGGGTCGGTAAAACCGCAGCCGTAGTCGGTCTCGCGCAGCGCGTCGTGGCGGATCAGGTACCCGACTACCTTAAGAACGCCCGCGTTCTGGAGGTCGATCTGGCCCGTATGGCTTCGGGAACATCAAGCCGCGCGGAGTTTCAGGCGCGCCTGATGCCTTTCTGCAAGGGTGTCGCCGAGCGATACCACGATCCGAACAAGCCGCGTTACATCCTCTTTCTTGACGAGATCCACCAGATCATGCCGAGCTGCGTGGGCTCTTCCTACGCCGGGATGTCCGACACGATGAAGCCCTACCTGACCGCCGGAGATCTTCTGGTTCTGGGCGCAACGACGCTCGACGAATACCGGCATTATGTCGAACTCGACCCCGCACTCGATCGACGTTTCCAAAAGGTCTTCCTGAAAATCCCGAATTCAGACGAAACATACCACATTCTCAAGGGTCTGCGCCCGGCCCATGAAAAGCACCACCGCGTCAAGGTGCCCGAAAACCTTCTGATGTTGATCGTGAGGCTGACGGACGAGCACATGCGCAAACGTAACCAGCCTGACAAATCCATCATCACGCTGGACGCGGCGATGGCCTTCCACGTTCGTGAACACGGCGTGGATTCCGAACTGAACGTGGAATCGATCTATCACATGGTCGGGCGCGAGACAAAGCTCAACAAGCACGCGCTTCATGACGAGAAAAAGCTCGAAGAGATATTCCGTCGCGTGGATATCCTTGAGGGACGGATTCAGGACGAAAGCAAAAAACAATTCACAGTCTACGACCCGGCTGCCAAGCTCAAGGACGTAGAAATGGATCAATCCTACCAAAGACAGGTGGAGCGCGAAAAAGCCGCAGAACAGGCGCTTCTAGCAGAGTCTCTGAAGGCACAAGACGACAAAATCGGCAAAAAACCTGAGACTGACAACAAAATCACAGAACTGGCCGCCAAACTTGAGAAGAAACTCGAAGAAGTCGTCGAGAAGAAACTTGAAGAAAAGGCCGAAGAAAAAGAAAAACAGCGGGACATGGGCTAAATCTTGGCCGGCCTCTATTCGAGAGGCTAGCGGCGCGCAGCATAAATCTTATACCCCTCGCCCTCATAAAGCCGCTCGCCCGAGGCATAAAGCTCGCGCAGGAGATCCTCATACGGCAAATGCCGGTTGGCCACCATAAAAAGCCGCCCTCCGGGCCTGAGCGCCGCATGAGCCGCAGCAATAAACCCGCGCCCAAGATCGGTTTTCGTCGCACGACCTTCATGAAAAGGCGGATTCATGACCACCGCATCAAGATTATGCAGAGCCTTGACCGAGGTTGAAAGATCCTCCCAAACAAACCGCTTGCGAACCGAAAACGACGACAAATTGCGCTCGCACATCGCAAGGGCTCGGTAATCCGCATCGGCGCAGACAATCTCCTGCACGGATGGGTTACGCTTGAGTACGGCATGCGACAGATAACCGTACCCGCAACCAAAATCCCCGCACACACCTTCTATATCCTGCGGCATAAACTTCGCAAGCAGCTCCGACCCGCGATCGATCCGGTCCCATGCGAACAATCCCGGAAGCGAATAAAAATCTCCTTCCGCTATAGGCTGTGGGCCGCCTGCGGAAAGTGCCTCTGAGAGAATATTGTCTTTCGCCCGCTCGCAAATCCCATAAGCCGCCCGGGCGCGGTTCTTCGATATTTGCTGCACCTTCTCTATGCCGAATTCCTGCAACATGCCAACAAGCCGCTGCCCGCCCGCCTTGTTATCCGCTGCGCACAAAATCATTCCGCCGGGCCTGAGCATAGACAAGGCCTGTGCCATGATCCGCCGTCCCTCGGCCATATTTTTAGGAATGAGTACTAGCGCAAGATCGAACCTGCCCGGCGATTGAGTATCCGAAATTTCAGGAACCGCGCTGAAGCCCGCGCGACGCAGTACAGTTTCATAGGGCTTAAAAGGCTGCTCAAGAACGAGCATTCCCGAACCGAAAGACCGCAGCGTCGGATGGAAACGCGCCCCAAAAAAAACGGTCTTTAGGCCATATAAAGAATCGCCGCAGGCTTGACCTGCTGCGGCAAAAAGTGTCTCGATCACGCCGTCCAAGATCCAATCCCCCTATAACGGAAGAAGCCTATTGCGGACCGCGCCCGCAACAGGCTTCCCGAACCGGGCAAAGACTAGACCAGAACGCTCTGATCGGCAACCAGGTTGCCGTGGTCGATCATTTTTTGCAGCGTGGTGTTGAGTCCGTCCTCGAACACGGCAATCGTCACGAACTTGCCGCCCTTGTCGCCGTCCGCGTTGATCATAAGCTCCGTGGAGCCGCACTTGTTCACCAGCTTTACGAAATTCGAAAGCTTGTCAAAGAACGGGTCGTACCCCTCAAGAATGTCCGTGATATTAAGGATATCCCCGCCATGCCCTGTCTTAAAGTCCTGAATGACATCGACATGCTTGTCGAACGTATCGAACGCGAACGTGTCAACACCAGCGCCTCCATAAGCAATATCCTTTCCTTTGCCGATCACAAGGATGTCATTACCGGCCGAAGACCAAAGCACGTCGTTCCCCTCACCGCCGATCAGCATGACATCACCATAATTGTACTGCTTGCTGGTCAGGTCGATAATATCGTTGCCTTTGCCGCCATCGATGATCTCGATGCCCGAAATACGTGGACCGACCGTGCCATCGGGCCGGAGGCTGAACGAATCGTCGAGGAAGAGCGCATCGTTGCCGTTGCCAAGCACCAGCCGGTCCTCGCCGTCTCCGCCCTCGAACTGGTCATAGGAGCGGCTGTAGCCTTTGATGCTGACGAAATCGTTCGTGCCCTTATGCCCGACCGAACCGACATTCTTCGCGCCATAACCGCCGCTCCAGACGGCGTCGGCATGATAATGCAACGTATCGTTTCCATCGCCGCCACTCAGCAGATCCGCGCCCCTGCCGCCGCGCAGCACATCATCGCCCGCGCCGCCGTAGAGAAGATCATTCTCCTTCCCGCCGTGCAATACATCATGGCCTGAACCGCCATAAAGCATATCAAGGCCCCCCTGACCGTAAAGCACGTCATCGCCGTCCCCGCCATGCAGCATATCGTTACCTTTGCTGCCGTAGAGAACGTCGTTACCGGCATCGCCGTGCAGGGTATCGTTGCCCTTACCGCCGCGCAGGATATCGTCGCCATCCCCGCCGTGCAGAACATCGTCGCCCTTGCCGCCATGCAGGGTATCGTTGCCGCCCAGTCCGTTAACAACATCGTTACCGCCCAGAGCGTTGATCACGTCATCGCCCGCCGTACCATCCAGCACGTCGTCGCCCTGAGTAGGCGTACCCGTGACAGGCGGCGTAACGGTCCGCAGATCGAACGTCGAATTGTCGTCAAAGACCAACGTGTCGATCCCGCTGCCTGTCCCGACGAACTGGTTCTGGATCGTCACAACGCCCACAGCGCCCATCGTCATCACAAGATCGTTGCCGACAAAAGCGAAGCTGAGATCAGCCAGCGTCAGGCCGTTCGGAATACGGATAAAGTTGATTTCCGCATCGTCCGCCTCGATCACCGTATCGGCGCCCTCCCCGCCCACATAGGTGTCAGATCCTGCACCGCCGGTCAGAACATCATCGCCCAGCCCACCATCAAGCGTGTCGTCTCCGTCTCCGCCGTTCAGCGTATCGTTGTCGCCCTCGCCGTAAAGCGTGTCGGCCCCGTCGCCTCCGTTAAGGGTATCAAGGCCCGCCCCGCCATGCAGCACATCATCCCCGGCATCACCGTTGAGAACGTCATCGCCACCGTCTCCATTGAGAACATCGGCATCATCGCCACCATGGAGCGTATCCGCACCATCCCCTCCGTTAAGGGTATCAAGGCCCGCCCCGCCATGCAGCACATCATCACCCGCATCACCGTAAAGCGTATCGTCACCGCCATCCCCGTTCAGAACATCCGCGTCATCACCGCCAAACATCGTATCGCTACCATCGCCGCCGTTCAGGACATCAAGCCCCTCACCGCCATGCATCGTATCATCGCCTGCATCGCCGTTGAGAACGTCATGCCCGGCATCGCCGTAAAGCGTATCGCCGCCATCGCCGCCATGGAGCGTATCGTCCCCCTCACCCCCATGCAGGGAGTCATTATTGGCCCCGCCATGCAAGGTATCGTCCCCGGCATCGCCGTTCAGAACATCGTCGCCGGCATCGCCGTGCAAGGTATCGTTGTCTTCCCCGCCATGAAGCGTGTCGTTGCCGTTACCGCCGATCAGCGTATCGTTTCCGGCCAGACCGTTCACGACGTCATCTCCGCCCAACGCGTCGATCACATCATCGCCCGGCGTGCCGTCCAGAACATCGTCGCCCTCCGTCGGCCCGACGGGCGGCGGCGTAATCGTGCGCAGATCGAAGGTCGAGTTGTCGCTGAAGATCAGGGTATCGATCCCGCTGCCGGTCCCGACGAACTGACCCTGGATAGTCACCACACCGACCACACCCATCGTCATGACCAGATCGTTGCCGACGATGCTAAAGGTCAGGTCGCCAAAGGTCAGAGGCGCCGGAACGCGGATGACATTAAGCTCGGTATCGTCGGCCTCGACGATAATATCATCGCCCGGACCGGCCATATACGTGTCGGAACCAGCCCCGCCAACAAGCAGATCGTTGCCCGTGCCGCCATCAATCGTATCGTCGCCGTCCCCGCCGAAAATGATATCGTTGTCACCGCCACCGTTGAGATTGTCGTGGCCCGGCCCCCCGTCGAGGATATCATCCCCGTTATTCCCCTGGATAATATCGTTACCAACATTCGCCCAGATAACATCGTTGGCGTTCGCCCCGAAAATCTGCATATTGCCGAGCGAATAGGTCGTGCTGGCAAGAAAGATGACGTCATTCCCGTTCGAGGCGATGACCGTCTCGATATCGCCGAACACCTGGTTGCCCAAGGAATCCTCAATATAAAGGATCGTATTGGCGGTCGTGAACAGCAGAGTATCGGGGTCAGCCGTACCGAAATAGCTCTGCAGGCTCTGGTTATAGTTGCCGTTAACGACGAAAATATCCCCGCTATAGGGGTTCACGAGGGTTACGCTGAGGGGCCCGACCGTGCCGTTGAAAATATAAGTTGCCATTTGATCCACACACACTTGTTTGATTTTTTTTTGAAGCGTCGCAGGTTCCCCGAAGGAAAAATGCAGGGAGGCGATTTACATATCGCATTTCCATAAACAATTTTGCGGGCAATTGGTTATTTTTTTCTTAAAATTTGAGGCTTTTTATAAACTTTTGTATAGGATCTGGTTATTCGTTCAATTTCAGTATGTTAAAGGTCAACACTAAAACCTCCTGTAAACCTCCATAGTTCAAAGGCCTCGTAAAAACGCACTAAAAATGAATGAAAAATCAGGCGAACTGAACGCCCCGCCGCCAACACATAACCGGACGGCCTAACAGAGCCTCAAAACGCTCAATTTCAGGAACGAGACGAATCGAAAGCCATTCGTGATCTTCGCGAGTCATTTGGACCCGCTGCGCATCGAAAATCTCCGGCCCGAAGAGCAGACGCCTCAAATCCAGACGTCGGGCTAAACGAACGGGCCAGGCAAAACCCGCAGAGAGCAAACGATCTTCATACCGCCCAAAGGCACGGGCAAGTGCCGGAAACCGTGTTACATCCGTTACGTTATAGGCGCCCGCAAATCCCTCGGCGGGTGCAATGTAATCCAACCCCAGCGCTGCACAGAGTTTTTGAACATAAGCCGGCTGATCGGTTTCAAGCTCTTCCTGAAATAACAGCCTGATACGCTCAGGTGTATAATACCTGTACCAGCGCTCCAAATGCTGGGCGTACCGGCTGCTGTTGAGTATTTGCGGGGCCTGCTCCACGGCGTCTGCAAGCCCGCCCCAGACGATGCCATATCGCCTTAAATGCAGATACTGGGAATAGGCACGCTCAACAGGATGCCTAAGCGGGCAAATCAGCTTCACCTCCGGCCCTAGAAACCCATGAACACGAAGCGGCGCATCTTCATGATCGAAGATCGTCGTCGTGACTTCCATCAATATCTTGTGATCGGAACGTATCGAAAAATGTTCCTTGTAGAACGCCACGCCCCGCCCGTTATGCCGGTCGAAGAAAAAGGTTTCCTTCACCCCGGCGGGCAAACACACATCGCCCCGAAACCTTAAATACCGCTCAATCCAGCTTGCCCCGGCCCGCTGCGGCCCGATAGCCAGAGCAAAAGGCAAGTCGAAAAAACTGCGGCCCTGTAATGCATCGCTCACAATAACGTCATCCGAATATCATATTGCGGGTCGTCACGGCCCGAAAATAAAAGCTAAAAACTAAAGTATAATAAGAACTTATATCTCTATGAGCAGCCTATTGCTTTCGGGAGAAAAACACAACATAACTCTGGGCAAACCCCGGCATTTCCGTTAAAACCACTCTCCATGAAACCGACCGCAAAGCCCTCCCCGCGCGACCCGAAAGGAAACCTGACCGAGGGGTCGGTGCGCGATCATCTGGTTCGCCTCAGCGTTCCAATGATCTGGGGCATCGCAGCAATTATCAGTTTCCAGCTGGTCGACACATACTTCATAGCCAAACTCGGCAAAACCGAGCTGACAGCCATAAGCTTCACCTTTCCCGTCACCTACTTCATTTTCAGCTTCACAATGGGCTTCGGAATTGCCATGGCCTCCGTCGCCTCCCGTATGATCGGGGAAGGCCGGCACGAGGATGTAAAGCGTGTCTCGACCCACGGCCTTCTGCTGGTCGCGCTCGTAGCGGGTTTGGTGACGATTGTCGGACTCTGGCTCCATGATCCGGTTTTTGCCGCTTTAGGGGCAACGCCGGAAACCATCGTCCTGATCCGCGAATACATGATCATCTGGTTCGCCGGAAATGCCTTCGTGACTCTGCCGCTGGTCGGCAACGCCGCCATCCGCGCCACGGGCGACACCTTCTCTCCGGCCATGATCATGTGCTTGGCGGCGGGCATTAACGTGATTCTCGACCCGCTCCTGATCTTCGGCGGCTTGGGAATACCGGCGATGGGCATGCAGGGCGCGGCGCTGGCGACCGTTTTTGGAAATTCCTGCGCGATGCTGGCGGGCCTCTACATCATGACGCAAAAAGACCTCCTTCTGCCCCTCTCGAACCTGCATTTTGATAAGTTCAAGGACTCCATGCGCCGCCTTTTGGTCATTGCCCTCCCCGTCGGCTTGACGAACGGCATTGGCCCCCTCGTAAACGGCGCCATCGTCGGCATGCTGGCCCTTCAGGGCGAAGCGGCCGTCGCCGCCTTCGGTGTGGCCACGCGGGTAGAGGCCTTCGCGTTCATCATCCTGATGGCGCTATCCATCGGCATGGCGCCGATCATCGGCCAGAACTGGGGCGCCGGAAAACCTGCCCGCGCGCTCGAAGCCATCCGCCTGACCCTCTCTTTCAACATCGTCTGGTCAGTCTCGATTGCGATCATGCTGATGATCTTCGCCCGCCCGATCGCCGCGCTCTTTTCGTCGGACGAGGACATCATAGGCCTGACCGTGCTATTCTTCTGGCTGGTGCCGATATCCTACGTCTTCAGCAATCTGGTCAACGGCTGGTGCTCGGTCTTCAACGCCATCGGCAAACCCCAGCGGTCCTTTTCCATGATCATCCTGAAGATGATCGTGCTGACCCTGCCTTGCGCCTGGATCGGCGGCATGCTGATGGGCACGTATGGAATCTTCCTTGCGATAGCCGCCGTGAACACGGCCTGCGGGCTCGCGGTGCATTTCTGGAGCTGGAACACCTTCACCCGCCGGGACTCGGTCTTGCTGGCCTCCAGAGCCGCCGCCTAGGCTTAAGGCTTCAGGGACCGTCCTCAACCTCAGGCACAGCATCCGGCTCAACCTCGGCCTCAGGATCGGCCATAATCTCGGTAGTCGCGCTGTCCAGAGCCGCCGCCCCCTCCTCAACCAGCGTATTGAGAAGTTTCTGCGCCTCGTTGAGATCCTTGTTGATCTTCTTGTTCACGTTCTTCTTGAAAACATCATACGTGCTGACCCCGAGCGTATTGAGCGTTTCAAGGGTCATCCCCTTGAGCAACTCCGCCTGGTTGGCCATCAGATGAAAGGGCGAAACCGTCTCCTGTGCAATCTTCGCAATCGCCTGCGGAATTGTGATGCCGTTCTCTTGCGTGCCGATATCGCGCACAAAAACATCGTTCGCGCCCAGCGCACCGATCGTGGTCGGCACTAAAGTCACAACGGGTTGCAGAACAGGCTTTTCATAAGTAATCGTGCGAACGATAACCCTCACTTTGTCATGCTTGCCGTCCGGCTTGATATTGCGGACATTCTGCGCGGTCTGCTTTTTGAGGTCGTGGAGGTTCGTGCTGCCCGAATTCATCTCAAGAAAAACCTTGAACCCCTTCACGGTTACGAGATTGAACGTCACGCGCTCCAGTTCGAACGTATCGACGTTAATCTCGACCGAATCCGCAGTCGCCGCATGCGGCCCCTTATACCCCGCCGGGTTGGCGATTTTGATGTCTTTAAGTTTGACCAGCTTCTTCTCGACCAGAACATCCATCTCGCCGATCGTGACAGGAACACCGAGCGTCTTGGAGGCGATATCCTCGATATAGGCTTTGTTGATGCGGTCGGCCTGCATATAGGCGCTAATGGCGAACAAAACGAACAGAACGACCGCCGCAGCAAAAATATAACGGGCCACTTTGGCGGCTTTAACGACGGCGGACATGAGCTTCTCCCTGATATCTCTGTAATCAAGGCAATATTGCCGTTCTGCGCGGCCTTCTGTCAATCGCCGCCGTTCGCGCGGATGGCCCGCCATTTGGCAACATTACGATTATGCTCCTCAAGGGTCGCAGCAAAAACATGTCCCCCGGTCCCGTCCGCAACAAAATAAAGAAACTCGTGCCGCTCGGGATTCAAGACCGCCTCAATCGACGCCCGACCCGGATTGGCGATCGGCCCCGGCGGCAATCCCGAATAAACATAGGTATTATAGGGGGAGTCGAACGCGAGATCCTTCTTAAGCAAACGCCGCCCCAGAGGCCCCTGCCCCTCATTCTGGTGCTCACCGAGATTCAAGGCATAAATCACCGTCGGATCGCTCTGCAAGGGCATCCCGCGGTTCAGGCGGTTAATAAACACCCCCGCCACACGCGCCCGCTCTTCCTTCTGCCCGGTCTCCTTCTCAACGATGGAGGCCAGCGTGAGAACCTCGACCTTGTTTTTCAGTGGCAGATCCGCCGCGCGACTATCCCAAAGCTCTGCAAACACTTGATCCATAGCCTGTTCCATGCGCTTTAGGATGTCGGCTGTACTCTCCTCGCGGGTATAGCTATAGGTTTCTGGCAGATAGATCCCCTCAGCGTTCATGGGGGCTTCAACCTGCTTCAGGTCGCCTTTTTCAGCAAGAGCCATCCGAATTTCGTGGTTGGTCAGCCCCTCGCGCAACGTGACCTTCCGCTGCACCGTCTTACCCGATTCAAACAGGTTCAAAAGCTCGCGGATCGAAGCGTGAGCAGGCAGTTCATATTCTCCGGCCTTAAGGCGCGAAGCTTGCCCCGTATATCGCCCGGCAAGCCGGAAAAGCAAGGGATGTTCAACAGCGCCGATGTATGAGAGCTGCTCCGCAATCCCGGTAATGCTGGACCCCGGTGCGATAATGATTTCGACCGGCTTGTCGAACGCGCCGGGCTTGTTGATTTCCTGAGCCGCCCAGTAAAATCCGGCCCCGCCAAGCACCAGACCGGCGGTCAGCAAAAAGAAAAACAAACCCAGAAAGATTTTGACGACCTTCATTGTTTTGAACCTGAAACCCCGCCACACGTCGGGGAAAAAAACAAGGCGGATCAGACCGCTCTAAGAATAAGGCTGGCGTTCGTCCCGCCGAAACCGAACGAATTAGACAGCGCCGTGCGGACTTTTTTCTCTTTCGCGACCTTCGGCACAAGATCGATCCCTGAGCAATCTTCCGAAGGATTTTCAAGATTGAGTGTGGGCGGCAAAACCCCCGTCTCGATCGCCTTGGCGGAATAAATCGCCTCGACCGCCCCCGCCGCGCCCAGCAAATGCCCGATGGCCGACTTGGTGGACGACATGGAAAGCGCGGGCAAAGTGTTGGCGAACAAACGCTTGACCGCGCCGTGCTCAATCCCGTCGCCAACAGGCGTGGACGTACCGTGCGCGTTGATGTAGTCGATATCCTCCGGGTTCAGCCCCGCGCGTTTAAGGGCCGCCTTCATGGCACGGAACCCGCCATTGCCGTCTTCCGGCGGGGAGGTAATGTGGTAAGCATCGCCCGAAAGCCCGTACCCGATCACTTCCGCGTAAATTTTTGCGCCGCGCTTCTTGGCATGCTCGTATTCTTCCAGCACGACGATCCCGGCCCCCTCGCCGATCACAAACCCGTCGCGGTCCTTGTCCCACGGGCGCGAAGCTTCGGCGGGACGGTCGTTATACCCGGTGGAAAGCGCCCGCGCGGCGGCGAAACCGGCCACACCGAGGCGGCACACTGCGCCCTCCGCGCCGCCCGCAATCATCACGTCCGCATCATCCAGCGCCACAAGACGCGCCGCATCGCCAATCGCATGCGTCCCCGTCGAACAGGCCGTCACGACTGAATGGTTGGGTCCCCGGAATCCGTGTTTGATGGAGATATGCCCACTGGTCAGGTTGATCAGTGCGGCCGGAACGAAGAATGGCGAGATCCGGCGCGGTCCCTTCTCCTGCAGCAAAAGCGAAGTATTGTAAATCTCGTCCAGCCCGCCGATCCCTGAACCGACCAAAACCCCGGTGCGGTCCAGATATTCTTCCTCGGTGGGCTGCCAGCCGGAATCCTCAATCGCCTCCTGCGCGGCGGCCAGCGCGTAGGTGATAAACACGTCGATCTTGCGCTGGTCCTTCGGCGGCACGAACAGATCAGGATTGAAAGCCCCGTCCGTCGGTGTCGGGCTGTCGGTGCGTGGAATGATCCCGGCAATCTGGGAGGTGATATCGGAAACTTCGAAATGTTCGATTTTACGGATTCC
This sequence comes from Alphaproteobacteria bacterium, assembly GCA_023384135.1. Lineage (GTDB taxonomy): Bacteria > Pseudomonadota > Alphaproteobacteria > Micavibrionales > Micavibrionaceae > JAGNKE01. The sequence continues at coordinate 214,111 of JAHDXS010000002.1, forward strand.
GCTTTTGCCAGAGGTAATCGATGCCCAGTTATGCCCCACCCCGAACCCGAGGGGAGTAACCATGCCCATACCCGTTATGACAACGCGTCTCATGACTGATGTAATGAACCTGTAAGAACCGGAAAAAACATGGCGCGTCTGAGAGTCATCACAGACACGCCATGTTATGAAACTTTAATCGCCGGATTTTTCCTTGATGAACTTCACGGCATCACCGACGGTCTGGATATCCTTACCAGCGTCATCAGGAATTTCGATGCTGAATTCCTCTTCAAAAGCCATGACAAGCTCAACCGTGTCCAGCGAGTCTGCGCCCAGATCGTCAATAAAGCTGGCGCCTTCGACAACTTTGCTCTCATCGACACCCAGATGCTCAACAACGATCTTCTTCACGCGATCGGCAATATCACTCATCTTCATTCCCTATGCTTTAGTTTGAAACAAAACTCTTATAAACAACGACGCCGGACATTTCCAGCCTCATTTGCGAACCGCAAAGCATTAGCACAAGACCGCGAACCCGAGAAGTCAAAAACAGGTCATCCGCGAGTCCTGTGGATAAATTCCGTGTCACGGCAAGAGTCACGCCAGCGTCAAAAAGCTTATAAATTAAGTATTGACTTAATTAAGCATACACTTTAATATAAAGACATGGATAAGTTTTCCGCCCTCGCCGACCCGACGCGCCGCCGCATCATGGAGATGCTGGCCGCGAATCGCGCCCTGTCGGCATCGGACATCAGCCGGCACTTTGACTCCACCCCCTCCGCCATATCCCAGCATCTTAAAGTCTTGCGCGAAGCCGAACTGGTGCAGATGGAAAAGAAGGCGCAGCAGCGCATTTACTCGATCAACATGGCGGAGATTGAAGAAATGGAACAATGGCTGGCCCGTATGCGGAGCTTCTGGAACGCCCGCTTCGACGCGCTTGAGGCTCTGCTCAAGGCCGACGACGAGAAAAATAAAGCCCGGAATAAAAAAACCTGAACAAAAAACGAAAAGGACTCTAGAGCCATGACCAAAACGGCGAAAACCAAACCTGTAAAAGACGAAGAGGCCTTTGGCGTCGTCATCGCCCCGGGAACAATCCGGTTCACGCGCCTCCTCCCCGGCCCGGTCGAGCGCGTATGGGAATACCTGACAAACCCCGAAAAGACCGCCCTCTGGATGGGCACGGGTAAATTCGACCTGCGCGTCGGCGGCCTGTGCGAATGGCATTGCGACTATGCCTTCAACCTTGAACCCGAACTCCGCAAACGTCATAACGGCGTCGTTCCGGTCGTCTATTGCCGGATTCTCGAACTCGATCCCCCGCGCCTCCTGAAAATGACATGGGATTACTCCGATTGCGCCAACACCTCGAAGGACGGATCGAACAGCGTCATTACCTATGAACTGACCCCGGAGGGTTCAGATGTGATCTTCGTCCTGACCCACACCGGAATGCCGAACAACAACGATACCCGCGCCGCGCTCGCGGGCTGGCACGTCCATTTCGATGTGCTACATGCCAAACTGAACGGCGCAGCGCCCGCCCCGTTCCTGCAGGCGCACGAGGCCCTTGAAATCGAATACAAGAAAAGAGTCAAAGGAGACTAGGACCATGACCATCGACAGCGATTTCGTATTCTTCCTCGACCGGACGCTCGACGCGCCCCTCGTAAAGGTCTGGGACGCATGGACAAAGGCCGAACAGCTTCAAAAATGGTTCGGGCCGAAGGGCTGCCCCATCTCAACCCACACCCTCGATTTCCGGGTCGGCGGCCTTTACCATTACTGCATGGACTTGCCTAACGGTGACAAAATGTGGGGCAAATGGGTGTTCAAGGAGATCGTCCCGCAGCAAACCCTACTCTTTATTTCCTCCTTCTCCGATGAAACAGGGGGAATCACCCGCCACCCGATGGCGCCCGGCTGGCCGCTGGAGATGATCTCAAAAATCACCTTTACCGAAGAAAACGGCAAAACCACAATTTCGATGCAAGGCGGCGCGTATAACGCCACCGAAGCCGAACGCCAGGCCTACGCCGACGGGCGCGAAAGCATGCGCAAAGGCTGGGGCGGCACCTTCGAGCAGCTTGAAGCCTTTCTGGCAAAATAATGATACGTTATGAATCTAAAATATTAAGGAGAAAAAACCATGACCTACGTTGACGGATTCGTCGTACCGGTCCCAAAGGACAAAATTAATGAATATAAGGATCTGGCGGCCAAGGCGGGCAAGATCTGGATGGAGCACGGCGCACTCGCCTATAAGGAATGCGTGGGCGAGGATATGGACGATAAAGGCTTCTGCGCCACCTTCCCCAATGCCTTCGCAACCAAACCCGAAGAAACGGTCGTCTTCGCCTACATCGTCTATAAATCCCGCGAGCACCGCGACGAGGTCAACAAAAAGGTCATGGAAGACCCGCGCATGAACGAGGCCTGCGCACCCGACGCCATGCCCTTCGATTGCAAGCGCATGGCCTATGGCGGCTTCAAGGCGCTCGTCGATTTATAAATAGCAATTTCTATTATCTTAATTGTTTTGTTCTGTTTGCTGTTGCGACAAGATGGTTGGCTCGCAATTCGAAGACGGATTCAAAAATCTCGACGAGGTCCTTAAAAAGGCGGCATGACGAAATCGAAAGACAGCTCACAAATCAAACCAGTGCTTATAATCGAACGCTTCTTCGAAGCGCCGCCAGAGCGGGTCTTCGAGGCGTGGACCGACCCGGATGAGCTGGTGCAGTGGTGCAAACCCTTCGGCTTCACCGTGCCTCATAACGAGGGCACGATCGAGGAAGGCGGCGCATACCGCTCCTGCCTGCGCTCCCCGGAAGGCGTGGATTACTGGCTGCGCGGCGTATACAAAATCATCGACCGCCCCCGCAAACTGGTTTTCACCCATGTCTGGGATGACGTGAACGGCCAGCCCGGCACCGAAACGCTCGTCACAGTGACATTCGAAGATCAAGGCGGCGGAACCAAAATGACCTTCATGCAGGAAGGCTTCAACTCAATTGAATCCCGCGATGGCCACGAAGGCGGTTGGAGCGAAGCCTTTGAAAATCTCATCGAGCATCTTTTTTCAATGGGCATAGGGCAGATTTAACGCTAGAACATAAAATCCCTGAAACCCCTGACCCCGGCGCAACAGATGAGAGAATTCGTCATTCTCATGGCCTTCCTGACGTCGATCACGGCCCTCTCCGTGGATTCGCTGCTGCCCGCCATGCCCCAGATCGGCGCAGATTTAAACGTCACGCGCCAAAACGACGTGCAATGGGTCATCGGCATCTTTTTCGCCGGCATGATGTTCGGATATCTTCTCTACGGCCAGCTCGCCGACGCGCTGGGCCGCAAACCCTCTTTGGCCGTGGGCCTGTGCATCTTCATTATCGGCTGCGTCATGTCATGGACCGCAACCTCGCTCGGCATGCTTCTGCTGGGCCGCTTCGTGCAGGGCATCGGCGCCGCCGGGCCGCGCATCACGACGATGGCCGTCATCCGCGACAAATATAAGGGCCGCGAGATGGCCAGCGTTATGTCCGTGGTGATGGGAATCTTCATCCTCGTCCCCGTCATCGCCCCCGCCCTAGGGCAGGTCGTGATGGCCCTCTCGGGCTGGCGCGAGATCTTTTTGCTCTACATCGCGGTCGCCCTGATCGGGATGCTTTGGACGCACGCGCGGCTGGAGGAGACCCTTGCGCCGGGAATGCGACGTGCCCTGAACTTCAAAATCTTCCTAGCGGGCTTCCGCGAATCCGCCGCCACGCCCGTCACGTTGGGCTATGCGGTAGCCAGCGGGATCGTTTTCGGCGCAATCATCGCTTACCTCAATACAATCCAGCCGATCCTTCACGACATCTACAAGGTCGGCGATCTCTTCTCCCTTTATTTCGGGATGCTCGCAGGGGCCATCGGCCTCGCCTTCTTCTCCAACTCGATGCTGGTGGGGAGGCTCGGCATGCGACTCCTCACGGCCCGCTCCCTGACTACGATGGCCGGAATGTCGGCCCTCTTTATGATCCTGATCCTATCAAACATGACCATTCCGCTCTGGCTCTTTCTGCTTTTCGGCGGCGGATGCTTCTTCTGCCTCGGCCTGATGTTCGGAAATATGGGCGCGTTGGCGATGGAACCGATGGGCCACATCGCGGGCGCGGCCTCCGCCTTCGTCAGCTTCGTATCGACCGGAATCGCCATCGCTGTGGGCGGCGTGATCGGCCAGCTTTACGACGGCACGCTGCTCCCCCTCACCGCCGGATATCTGACCCTGTCCATCGCCGCGATTCTGGTGCAAAACCGCACGGAAAAAACCCGGGCGCCCGCCGCGTAAAAAACGCCACGGCCCGAATCGTAAGGCCGCAGCGTACATATGTTCAGCATTCGGAAAAAATCAGGCCGCCTTGGCCGGGTCCATGCTGGCGGCGACGGAAGCCTCAAGGTCGCGGTAATTCTTCGACCACACCTCGAACATCCCGCGCCCGCCGGCATCGGGAAAAATATCCGGCTCCCCGGCCTCAAGCCCCTTGATGATCGCCTTGGCGGTCTCCTCCGGGCTGGTCTTCTCCATATGGATATCCCGCGCCATGTCCGTGTCGATGGGGCCGGGGTTGATAGTGTGCACCGCGATCCCCTTGGCGGTCAGTTCCATCCGCGCCCCTTGCGTGATCGAAAACAGCGCCGCTTTCGACGCGCAATACCCGCCGATGAACGGGAAATTCACGAACGAAGCGATGGAGCACACATTGGCGATCGCCGCGTTCTTGTTCTTCTCCAGAACCGGAAGGAACGCCCGCATGGCCGCCACCGTCCCGAAATAATTGGTCTTCATGTCCCGCTCAAGATCCGCGAACGGCCCGGTCAGGGGCGTGACATTCGAAAGAACCCCGGCATTGTTGATCAGGATTTGCGTGTCATAGGCCAGCTTCGCCGCCGCCTCAAGCTGCGCGGTGTCGTTAATGTCCAGCGCAACCCGAACCACGCGCGGGTCTTTGAAATCGGGAATTTTCTTGATATCGCGGGCCGAGGCATAAATCTTCTTCGCGCCGTGATCGAGCAGCGCCTGAACCAGCGCCTTGCCGATCCCCCGGTTCGCGCCGGTCACGAAGAGTATGCGGTCTTTAATGGGGGTCATAATCGATTCTCCTTGTGTCATAAGCGAGTCACCCTATCACACTCCCGGCTCTGAGATCACTCTGCTTTCTTGGGCGGCGGCTCCGCCTCCTTTCCCTCTCCCCTCCTGAAGGGGAGAGGGATCAAGGGAGAGGGGTTCAACGAGGGTTCACAGCCCGCTCAGATTCCATCTTCTCCGCCTCCGCCCGCGCCCACGCAAGGATTTCGTCTTTATCCGGGGGATACTTATCCGTCATGTAAGGATGAAACGCCCCCTCCTTGATCGCCTTAAGTAAAATCACGGCGGTGATCCCCTCCGTAGACTGATAAGGCAGGGTCTGGAACCACGTATTCGTATGCTCGCTGACCGCTGAACCGGCATAATTCGGGCTGTCTGCGATACTGAGTAAATAGGGAATATCTGAATGCGCAGGCCAGCCTTTGACCTCATCGGGAACAGCGATCACCGTAGCCCGCTTCATCAGCGCAACATACTCTTCGGCGCTCATACTCTCGAATTGGTGAACTCTTAATGAGCCTCCATAAATAACCTGCGGAGAAGAAAGCCAATAGCAAAAACCAATGAAAGCAAGAAAGGCCGCAATAAAATAAAAGATGTGCAACGACTCTTCAAATTCCAGCATATGCCGGAACAGATTTTGATCTTGCTCGTCCTTCCCCATCACTCCACCTTAAACGCGATCCCCTGCGCCAGCGGCAGCGTGTCGGAATAATTCACCGTCGAGGTCACGCGCCGCATATAGGCCTTCCACGAATCCGAGCCGCTCTCACGCCCGCCGCCCGTCTCCTTCTCGCCGCCGAACGCGCCGCCGATCTCCGCCCCGCTCGTGCCGATATTCACGTTCGCGATACCGCAATCGCTGCCTGTCTCGCTCGTGAACAGCTCCGCCTCGCGCAGATCGTTGGTAAAGATCGCCGAAGACAAGCCCTGCGGCACCGCGTTGTGCCGCGCGATGGCCTCCGCAAGGTCCGTATAGGAAAACACATAGAGAATCGGCGCGAACGTCTCCTCATGCACGTTGTCCGCCTTGCCTTTCATCTCGACCAGCGCCGGGTGGGCGTAATACGCGCCGGGATATTTCTTCGCCAGAGCGCGGCCACCGCCCGTCACCACCCCGCCATTCTTCTTCGCGGTTTTAAGCGCCTTCTCCATCGAATCAAACGCCGCCTTGTCGATCAGCGGCCCGACCAGCGTCCCCGCCTCCAGCGGGTTCCCGACCGGAAGCTTGCCGTAAGCCTTCTTCAAGCGCCCCACGAATTTCGCATAGATAGAGTTGTGCACGAATATCCGCCGCGTAGTGGTACAGCGCTGCCCCGCCGTGCCCACGGCCCCGAACACGATGCCCTGAAACGCGAGATCAAGATCGGCTGAGGGCGCGACGATGATCGCGTTATTCCCGCCCAGCTCCAGAATGCTGCGCCCGAATCGCTGCGCCACGCGCGGGCCGACGATCCGCCCCATCGCGCAGCTGCCCGTCGCGCTGATGACCGGAACGCGTTTATCATCCACCAGAACCGTGCCGACCGCCTTGTCCCCGATCAGAAGTTGCGAGAGCCCTTCGGGCGCGTCGGTGCCGAACCGCTTGCACGCCTCAAGGAACAGCTTCTGGCAGGCCAGCGCCGAAACAGGCGTCTTTTCCGAGGGCTTCCAGATCACACTGTCCCCGCACACGAACGCCAGTGCGGCGTTCCACGCCCACACCGCGACCGGGAAGTTGAACGCGCTGATGACCCCCACCGGGCCGATCGGGTGCCAGATCTCCCGCATCTTGTGCGCGGGCCGTTCCGAGGTAATGGTCAGCCCGTAAAGCTGGCGGCTCAGCCCCACCGCGAAGTCGCAGATGTCGATCATCTCCTGCACCTCGCCCAGCCCCTCCTGATAAATCTTCCCGCACTCAAGACTGACCAGCTTGCCCAGCGCCTCCTTGTTCTCGCGCAAAATCTCCCCGTAAAGCCGCACCAGCTCGCCCCGCCGTGGCGCGGGCACGCTGCGCCACGCCTCGAACGCCTTGACGGCATGCGCGATAATCTTATCCGCCTCCTTCGCGCTGTGCGTTTTCACCGCCGCGATCTGCACCCCGTCGATGGGCGAAAACACCTCAAGATCGCCGCCGCTCAATATCTTTTTATCCAGTCCGAGCGCGGAGAAAATTTGCTGCGGTTGAGTCATCGGTATCCCCCAAAATCAAAGCGTGAATCAAAGCTCAAAAATGATGGAATCACTCTACCATGAGCCTCGCGCAGCGCGAAGATGCAAACACGTAACCTCCTGTTAGAAAGCCGATTTTTAAGGTTATTTAAACGTCTCTAGAAAAAAGGGGACGACGTCTCTCGATTCAAGAAAAAGTCAAATAAATTATCTTTCTTTAAAAAGAAATCGTTCTTGCCCTTTTTTTAAAGTTGGATAGAGAATATTTGAATGTGCAACGCAAAACAGGAGCGTATATGTTAATGGTTAAGGGCTACACGGGATCCGACTCTTTCGGGGGCACGGGTCTCTTCGCGGGCGAGACGATCCGTAAGGGAACGCTCATCTGGCAATACAGCCCGACCGTAACGCGCTTCGTGTCTGTGGAGCAGTATTTCGCCCTGAAAGGCGATGAACTCGAACGGGTCAGACGCTACTCCGTCCCCATGGCCGCCCTGGAAGAACGACCTCCCGTGATCGGCCTCCTCGTCTCCGAGGATATAAGCCGCCACGCAAACCACAGCGATACCCCTAACACCGCCCCGATTATCGGGCTTTTTGATGCCTCCATCGATCCGGCCCTCCAACCCGAATACGCCCTCCGCGATATCAAAAAAGGCGAGGAAATCACCTGCAACTACGCCCAGTGGGACCCTCTGAACATCCTTCACGGCCTCGGCGTGATCTCCGGCAAGACCTTCTTGATCCAGCAGGCCCCCATCGCCATCATCGCGCAGGACAACCTCCCCCAGACCCGCACCTACGCCACCACCTGACCCGGCGCAACCGGGCCGCCAGATAAGCTTTGCAGGACGCGGCGCATCCTGCTAAAACCCCCCGCATGTCCGATCTTATTCTCAGCGTTGAAGACGCCTGCGTGATCCTTGGCGGCAAACCTTTTTTCGAGGGGCTGACCTTCCACATCCACGCCGGGCGCAAGATCGCCCTCGTCGGCAAGAACGGCGCGGGGAAAACCACCCTGATGAACCTCATCACCGGGGAGCGCGAACTCGACGACGGCAAGCGCTGGACCCTTCCGGGCGTCACCACCGGCTATATGCGCCAACATGTTGATCCGACCGACCAGACCGTCATGGATTTCGTCTTCGAGGGGCTTGAGGCCGCAACCGAGGAGTGGGACAAAACCTATAAGGTCGAAATGGTGATCCAGCCTCTGGGCCTTGATGTCAACGACCGCCTCAACACCCTTTCGGGGGGACAGCTGCGCCGCGCCGCCCTCGCCCGCGCGCTGGTGGAGGAACCCGACATCCTGCTCCTCGATGAGCCGACCAACCACATGGACCTCGAACTCATCGAATGGCTGGAGCGTTATCTGCAATCCTACCGGGGCGCCGTGCTCTGCATCTCCCACGACCGCGCCTTTCTTGCGAACATCACCGACCGGGTCTTCTGGCTCGACCGGGGTGCGCTGAAGGTCAGCCCGCGCGGCTTCCGCTATTTCGAGGAATGGTCGAGGGAACTTCTTGAGCAAGAGGGCCGCGCCCTCCAGAATCAGGCCAAAAAGGTCGAACTGGAAATGGAATGGGCCACGCGCGGGGTCAAGGCGCGGGTCAAGCGCAACATCCGGCGTCAGGAACAGGCCTTCGAGGCCCGCGACGCGCTGGAAATCGCGCAAAAGCAATATAAACGCATCGTCTCAAAAATCGAACTCCCGCCTCTCAAGGCCGAGGAATCCTCCCAGAACATCGCCGAATTCATGCAGGTCTGCAAAGGCTTCGACACGCCCAAGACCGGCGGCCGCCTCGTGATCCTCGATAAATTCAACATGCGCATCAAAAAGGGCGACCGCATCGGCCTGATGGGCAAGAACGGCTCCGGCAAGACCACCTTCCTGCGCATGCTGACCGGGGAGGAAAAACCCGACACCGGAAAGGTCAAAATCTCAAAGGAACTGGCCTTCTCATACTTCGACCAGAACCGCTCCCAGCTCATGACCGACAAGACGCTCAAGGAAAACCTCTGCCCGCCCGGCACCGATTATCTTGAGGTGCGCGGCAAACAGCGCCACGTCTGCGGCTACCTCAAGGATTTCCTCTTCGAGCCGGACGACGCGTGGCGCTCTGTAAAAACCCTATCCGGCGGCCAGAAAAACCGCCTGATGCTGGCCAAGATTCTGGCCAACCCCGGCAGCTTCCTGATCCTCGACGAACCCACCAACGACCTCGACATGGACACGCTCGATATGCTGACCAAGGTCATCCACAGCTACGACGGCACGCTCGTCGTCGTCTCCCACGACCGCGACTTCCTCGACCGCACCGTGGGCAAGATGCTGGTGTTCGAGGGCGGCGGCGTGGTGGAGGGCATCATCGGCGGCTACAGCGATTATGTTGCGTTCAAAAAGGCGCAGGCCGCAGACATCCTGCCCGCCGAATCCGAAGACAGGCCGCAGCAAAAAAAGAGGGAGGGGCCGCAAACCCCGCCCCCGCCGAAACGGGAGAGCGTCAAGATGACATTCAAGCTCAAGCATGAGCTTGAAAACCTGCCCGAAAAAATCCAGAAACTGGAAAAGGAACTCACCGCCCTGCAACAGGCGATGGAAAACCCGCGCCTTTACATGGAAAACCCGGAGGAATTCGACCGCGTGACCAAGCGCCTGCCCCGCGCGCAAAAGGAACTGGAAACCGCCGAAACCCGCTGGCTGGAGTTGGAAGAGCTAAAAGAACAGGCGGGCTAGTCTAGAGTCTTGTTGAAGTAATACCAAAATAGCCTTAAAAATAATTGTGATGCTTAAATGGCTTTTTGTTCTTTCAAGATCTAGAAGAAAAATACACAGGGTCACCAAAACTTTCCGGCAGGAAAGAAATGATCAAAGTTCATACGCCCCAAAAATTCAAAACCAAGCTTCCGAAAGAAAAACACACGAATTCATTAAAGCCCGGGTGAGGCAGGTTATTGATGGCGATACAGCCATTGTGACCATAGGGCGGAGCGAAATTGTCGTTCGCCTGGATTCGATTGATTGCCCCGAAGACGGCCAATATTGGGGAGATATAGCCAAATACGGACTCATAAAGATAGTCGGCGGCCAGAATGTGCGCCTCGAAGAGCATGGTAAAGATAGCTATGGAAGAACGCTTGCAACGATGTATGTCTGGAGTGAAGAAAAAAATGAATGGCTAAATGTAAATGAACGCATGGTCACGCTGGGCCATGCCTGGGTCATGAGAAGATTTTATGACCACTTAACTGAGGACAGGAAAGAAAGGCTAAACCGCTTGGAAAGGTGGGCGAAATCAAAAAAGGTCGGCCTCTGGCACCAAAACGAACCCACACCCCCATGGAAATGGCGAAATAGAGAGTGACCAGTAACGATCAGATCAGTCACTCAGGGCGCAGCATTCACCGCAGGAGCAAGAATATCGATTTTTCCTTCAAAAACAGGCTTCGCATCGCGCAAGTCAAAAACCTGATACTGCGTCTGACCATCCTTGTTATACATCACCATAAACTGCTCATCGGTCGTCTGGCGTGTTATCAAAAGCTTATCCGCAGCCTCGACAAGGCGCGTATAATCCGATCCATCAATTCCGCTTGTAAAAACTGAAATCTTGTCATTTAGTTTGATACGGCCATCCCCATCAGTGTCCCCCTCGACCACCTTGTAAATAAAGCGAAGGGGTTTACGAGGCGTGTGATCCTTGCCAAAGGGCGCATCGTTTTTGACAGAGTCATAAACGAGAAAGTCGGATTGAATAAGCTGGTTGTTACCGGGGGCAAGCCATCGGCTTGACCTGTCCTTGATGTTAAAAAATAGAAAATTAGCCTCGCTACTTGCAGATTTTGAAAAATAGTTATCGCCATAGTTCTGCATGCGCATAAGCGGAATCTTGATATAATCGGTACCCTCGACCATATCGGGATGACCAAGTTCAAATTTTTCTTGCTCAATTGATTGCGGAGAGACATTCACAACATTACGAACAGAGCGTTCGCGTGTAACTTCGGAAACAATCTTATAAAAAACAAACGAGGCGACCAGAAACCCAGCAACCGCAAAAAAAGCGATCAGGACCGCGTTGACACGCCAGAGAAACTTGAAAAACCTGTTTTCGTCGGAAATAGCCATATCAGACAAACCTCCTAAGGAGCGCCGGACGCAAAAAATGGCGGAGAAGACAGGATTCGAACCTGCGAGGAGTTGCCCCCTACACGCTTTCCAGGCGTGCGCCTTCGACCGCTCGGCCACTTCTCCATCCCGAAAACGGCGACATTCCGGGTAATTCTGTATTTCTAGGGTCGGACACTACCCGCGTGTGAGTAAAAATTCAACCCACCTTTTCGTTTCCGCGCATAATTGTTAATATCCTCAGGCTATCATTTAATTTGAAACGGTCCTGACATGCGCAAACTCCTGCTCCTTCTCGCCTTTTTACCCCTGATCGCGGCCATCGGCCACGACGTCTACAACTTCACCCAAAATCAGGAAAAAGGCTTCCGTTTCGCGGATATCGGCTGGATCTGGTCCAAATACGACCCCGCCAGCCACCGTCAGGTGAACGAGGAGCTGAGCACCCTCATCGAACAGGGCGAGGCCGCTCAGACCCCGCTCGTGACCGCCGAACCCGTTGAAAACGAAGCGCAAGCGCCCGAGACCGCTCCGCAACCTGAAGGCGCACAGCCGCCACAAACCGGCGAAACCCCGGCAGAGCCCGTTGACGATGGAACGGCGATGATCCGGGTCAAGGTGCAGAAAAACGCCTCGAACATGCCCAACACGGGTGAAATCGTCGGCAACGCCGCCGGGTTTGCCGCCTTCCTGATGCAGCAGCAGGCCGTCGTGGTCGCCGCATGCTGGGCCGTGCTCCTTCTGATCCTCATGCGCCTCTTCGGGGCGGTGAAATTCGGCGGTGGCAAAAAGGATATGGACGAGTATGACGAACTGACCGGCAAGAAAAAATCCGGTTCCTACAAATTCAAACGCAAATAGCCGGATTCTAGCCCGCCGCCGCCCGCGATATCGCCTCGACCTCGCCCGCGATCAGGGCGAGATCCTCGGGCCGGGAAAGCCTGTGCTCTCCGTCCTCGACATATATAATTTTGGTCTGCGGCCCCTCAAAATGGGTCTTTATGGCCTCCGCCGCCTGCCACGGTACGTCGGCGTCGCGTTTACCGTGAATAAGGGTCAACGGCACCCCGATCCGGTGCGTTCGGTTCAAAACGCATTGCCTGCGCCCGTCTTCGATCAACTTGCGGGTAATGATATAAGGCTCGCCGTAAGCGCTGGGAACAGCGATGATCCCGTGCGCCTCCACCTCCGCCCGCTGCTCGGGCTGCAACTCGCTCTCGATCGAAAGCGTGAAATCGGGCGCGGCGGCGATGCCTACGACACCCTTGATCCGCTCCGCGCGCTCTATAAGCAGGAGCAGCGAAATCCACCCCCCCATCGAGGAACCGACCAGAATGACCGGCCCCGGCGCGACCCGGTCCAGAATATCCCGCGCATCGTCGCGCCATTCCCCGATGCATCCATCCTCGAAACTTTCCTCGGACAGCCCGTGCCCGGCATAATCGAACCGGATAAAGCTCTGCCCCCGCGCCCGGCAGGATTCCTCAAGATAAAGCGCCTTACTGCCCCCCATATCGGACCGGAACCCGCCCAGAAACAGAACGCACGGCAAATCCGCCCCCGCCCCGTAGCCCGGAGAATAAAAATACGCCAGCCGCCCCCGCCCGGGACGCTCAAGATACGAAGGTTCGGGATGGTCGATCATGCTCTTTAACCGTTATAAATAATTGTACAAAAACAACCGCTTGCCCAACAGAATCTTGCCTAAACGGCCCATTACCCTTATACATGGAGCGGTAAGCTTAGACGAGCAGGCATGAACATGCCAGTCTCAAGGGGTCCGGACTAAGAAAAACGAATGTGAATTATACTGCAGCAAAACATGTTATTTTATAAACAATTTTAGAAGCGCCCATGACCGCCGCACCATTCGAACCTGTGATTATGCAGATTATCCCCGAACTCGGCGCGGGCGGCGCGGAACAGGGCTGCATCGACATCGCCGCCGAAATCGTCCGCGCGGGCGCCCGCTCCATCGTCGTCTCGAACGGCGGATACCGCGTCCCTGAATTGCTGCGCGTCGGCGCGACCCATATCAACCTTCCCGTTCACAGTAAGAACCCTGTAGTCATGTGGCGCAACATCGCCCGACTGCAAAAACTGATCCGCCAGAACAAGGTCAACATCGTTCACGCCCGCAGCCGCGCCCCGGCCTGGAGCGCCCTCAAAGCCTGTAAGGGCACCGACGCCCACTTCATTACCACCTGCCACGCCCCCTATAACATCAGCGGCGAGGCCAAACGCATGTATAACCGGTCCATCGCGCAGGGCGAGATCGTGATCGCCATCTCCAACTTCGTTGCGAAATACCTGATGGACAACTACGCCGTGGACCCCGCAAAAATCCGGGTCATCCCGCGCGGCATCCCCATCGAGCGCTTCCACCCCACCGCCGTGACCGCCGAACGCCTGATCAGCCTTTCGCGCGAACTCCGCATCCCCGAGGGCGCGAACATCATCATGCTGCCCGGGCGCCTCACGCGCTGGAAGGGCCATCACATCCTGATCGAAGCCATCGAAAAGCTGGAGCGCGAAGATATCTTCTGCCTCCTGATCGGCGCGGATCAGGGCCGCACCGAATACCGCAAGGAGCTTGAGGAAACCATCACCGCCAAAAACCTCGGCAGCAAGATCCGCATCGTCGATCACTGCAACGACATGCCCGCCGCCTATATGCTCAGCACCGTGGTCGTCTCCGCCTCAACCGACCCGGAGGGCTTTGGCCGCATCCCCGTGGAGGCGCAGGCCATGGGCCGCCCCGTCGTCGCTACAGACCACGGCGGCGCTCAGGAAACCATTCTGCGCGGTCAAACAGGCTGGCTGGTGCCCCCCGGCGACCCGGCAGCTCTGGCCAAAGCCATCGGCGAAGCCCTGTCCCTCAACCCGATGCAACGCGCGGTTCTGGCGACCCGGTCCATGTCGCACGTCGCCGCCAACTTCACGCGAGAGAGAATGGCCGAGCAGACCTTAGGCGTTTACGCTGAGATTTTGAAAGAAAAGCTCCGCAGCCCGATGCGCATAGAGCCTTTTGAAAATTTTACCGATAACCAGAGAAGCCGGGCATTCGGCTGAAGCCCGAAGCGAAGCACTGCAAAAAAACGATACTCGGATAACAATGAGTACGGAAAAGAAGAACCATGACTGCGGGAACTAAAACGGAAAAAATTCTGGTGATTAAACTGGGCGCATTGGGCGACTTCATACAGGCGCTCGGCCCCATGGCAGCCATCCGCCGCGCCCACCCCGACGCGCACATCACCCTGCTGACGACCAAACCGTTCGAGGACTTCGCCCGCCGATGCGGCTATTTCGATGATATATGGCTCGACCGTAAGCCCCACGCCCTGAATATCCCCGGCTGGCTCGCGCTGCGCTCTCAATTGCTGCGCGGCGTTTTTACCCGAATTTACGACCTGCAAAATAACGACCGCACCTCTGTCTATTTCCGGCTGTTCCCGAAAACCCGGCGCCCCGAATGGGTCGGCGCGGCCAAGGGCGCGTCCCACGCAAACCTATCGCCAGAACGCACCGCAGGCCACGCCTTCGAAGGCCACGTCCAGACCCTTGCGCTGGCCGGAATAAAAGACGTTCAGATCGACGATCTGCTATGGATAGAGGAAGACCTCGCCGGCTTCGCCCTGCCCCCCGCCTATGTCCTGTTCGTTCCGGGCTGCGCTCCGCAACATCCGCATAAACGCTGGCCCGCCGAAAACTATGCCGCGATCGGAAATCTTCTCGCAAAACGCAGCATTCGGCCCATTCTGCTCGGCACGGCCTCGGAAGCTCAAATAAATCGGCGAATCCAAGCCCTCTGCCCCGCCGCGATTGACCTGACAGGCCGGACAAATCTTTTCCAGATTGCCGCCCTCGCCCGCAAGGCGCAAGGAGCCATAGGCAACGACACCGGCCCGATGCATCTTGTCGCCGCCACAGGCTGCCCGTCACTGGCCCTCTTCTCGGGAAACAGCCATACGGTAAAACACGCCCCGCGCGGCAGGAACGTAACGATTATTCAGGAAGACAAACTGGAAAATCTGGACGTCAAAACCGTGTTCATGGCCGCAACGAAAGCCTTCGCCCTGCGCAAGCAGGCGGCCTGACCGAAACCATCAGAAAAATCGGAAACAAAACCGCAGCAAAAGCGCCTAGGCGTTGGCAGCCTTCTTGCGGACCGGCTCCTCGGAAAACGCGACTTCCTGGCGCTGTCCTTCCTGCGGCGTATAAATATCGCACAGGCAGCGGAGCAATTCCTTGGTCGCCTCGTTCTGGAGGGAATAATAGATCGTCTGCGCTTCCCGGCGCGTCCGAACCAGCTTGTCCTTGCGCAGCCGCGCAAGATGCTGCGACAGCGCGGACTGGCTCAAACCGACAATCCGCTCAAGCTCGCCGACGCTCTTCTCGCCTTTGTAAAGCTCGCATATAACGGTCAGACGTTTTTCGTTTGATAAAGCCTTCAGGAGACCCACGGCCAGATCGACATTTTCTTCAATATCTTGAACATCCATATTTTTAATAACCCTTAACTCACCCAGTTAAAACAAACCCTTGTAAATTTAATTAGTAAAAAGCCTTGGTAATAAAAAAAGACTTTATGTAAATCAATAATCGTAAATTGGATATGTAAATATATTAGACTATCCTTTTAGTTAGAACGATTTCAAAAAAAAATCAAGGGGTCATGGAAAAATCATGCTGCTATCGGGGTTTAGCAGGACTTTTCCGAAGCACCATTTGCGCGATTCCCTCCGGCAGACAGGCCAGAATCCGCACACCGGCCCAGACGGGCCACGGAAAGGCGATCCGGCTGCGACCCCGTTCGATTCCCCGCGCCATCAAGGCAGCGGCCCGTTCCGCGCTCATCAGAAACGGCATCGGAAACGGATTTTTCTCGGTCATGGGGCTTTTAATGAAACCTGGACAGATGACATGAACCCCAACGCCTTGAGCCCGCAGCGGCCCCACCAGCGCCTCGCCGTAAAGCCGGACAGCGGCCTTGGAGGCACAATAGGCCGGAGCGCCGGGAAACCCTCTGAAGCCCGCCAGCGAGCTCATAATCCCGATATGCCCGCGCCCCCGCGCCGCCATGAGCACGATCAAAGGCTCGACGGTGTTAAGAACGCCCGTAAGGTTCACATCGAAAACGCGCCGCACCTGCGCCGGGTCTTCGAGAGTCAGCGGCCCGGGCCCCGCAGAAATTCCGGCATTGGCGAACACCAGATCGACCGGATGCCGTGAATAAAAATCCGCAAGCCATGCCTGCATCGCCTCCCGATCGGTCGTGTCCCCGATAAAAATCTCAACCTCTGCGCCCTTCTCCCGGCACGCCCGCGCCACCGCCTCAAGCCGTCCGGCATCCCGCCCGTGAAGCGCCAGAACCCGCCCCGGCCCGGCATAATGGATAGCCAGCGCCGCCCCGATTCCGCTCGAAGCCCCGGTGATGACAATCGTTTTAAGGTCTTTGGCTTTCACGCCCATGAAAGAATCCGCAAATTTCGATTGGACTTTACAAAACTCTGACGCTAGTTTTATACGCGAATAAGCGAAAAAAATCAGCACACAGGAGCGGCGTTTGCAGCAAATTCAGCGCAGGGGATTGATGTATGTTCTGTCCTCCCCCTCCGGAGCCGGAAAAACAACGATTTCGCGCGCCCTTCTGGCCAACGACCCGGACATGACGATTTCCGTCTCAGTCACCACCCGCAAGCGCCGCGCGGGCGAGGTCCACGGCCAGGATTATTTCTTCGTCTCCCATGACGATTTCCGCGACATGGTGGATAACGGCGAAATGCTCGAACACGCCAAGGTCTTCGACAATTACTACGGCACCCCGCGCCAGCCCGTTGAGGACGCGCTCGCCAAGGGCAAGGACGTGATCTTCGACATCGACTGGCAGGGCACGCAGCAACTCTCCGAAATCGCACGCGAAGACCTCGTGACCGTCTTCATCCTGCCGCCCAGCCGCATGGAACTCGAAAAACGCCTGCGCCACCGCTCCCGCGACACACGCGAAACCGAGGCCGAAATCCGGGGCCGCATGTCCAAGGCCGCCGACGAAATCTCCCATTATTCGGAATATGACTATGTGATCGTAAATGAGGAAATAGGCGCCGCCATCGCAAAGGCCCAGCTGATCCTCGACGCCGAGCGTATCCGCCGCAGCCGCATGGTCGGCCTCTCCGACTTCGTGCGCGGCCTCCGCGAGGGACTATAAAAATTTCAGGACAGATCAACCGCCGCGGTCCGCACGGCCTCGGAATAGCTCTCCCGCCCCGGCGCGGCGCGATTCAAACGCGCAACCATATCCTGCACGATCTGCGCGTCGCGCTCGCTCATCTCGGGCGGCGGCGGGGGCGTCCAGTCCCCGAACTCCCGCCTGAACCGTTCCCGCGCCTCAGGGTCGGGGGTATATTGATAAACCTGACCCGAAAACGCATACTCCGCGAACTCCCCCCGGAACTTCAGATGCCCCTGCGCGTCCGCTTCCAGATCCATGGCAAATCCCCAGTTGGCGATTCCGAAGGCCGGATGCCCCGCCTCGTCCAGAACCACGAGATTATGCCCGTCCCACAGCATGCGCTTGAGCGGATCGAAATCCTGCGCCAGTTCCTCGCGCGTGATGTGATGGATCGGGTCGAGATGCCTGAGATGCGGAAACGCCTGATGAAACCCGTAAAGATATTCCGCCGGAACGATCGCGCCGGGCATGTCAATCCCCCGGCTTTCCATGAGAATCAGCATAGTGTTATCCGGCCCGGCGCTCTGCACCGCCTGATCCCAAGCGGTTTTCAAAAGCTCGCTGCGCCGCAGACACATCAGGTCCGGGTTCTGTGAAACCCAGTAAGGCCGATAAGCCGTTTTGATATCCCCGACGCGTTTCAAGGCTCAACCCTTTTTCATAAATTTTTATGACAATCAGGATACAGGATCGCTGCCAAGCTGCGCAAGCCTGATATACTGAGCGACGCTCAGGTTCTCCGCCCGCGCCTGCGGATCGATTCCTGCACCCTCGAAATGCGCTTCATACGCGCCAAGGCTGCTGCGCACCATCTTGCGCCGCCCCTGAAACGCCAGCGCCGTGACCCGCTCCACGGCCGCAAACGGCGGCGAATCGGCGGGTAAACGGCGCGGAACCAGCTTGACCACGGCGGACCGCACCTTCGGTGGCGGCGTAAAGACGGAGGGCGGCAGGTCCACGAGAATCTTGGCCTCGCAGAGCCACTGCGCGATCACGGCCAGCCGCCCGTAAGCCTTGCCCGAGGGCGCCGCGCAGATCCGCTGCGCCACCTCTTTCTGGAACATCAGCGCCAAAAATTCATAAGCGCCGTGATCCTCGTATAAATGCTGCAGCCAGCCGAGCAAAAGCGGCGTGGCGATATTATAGGGCAAATTGGCGATGACCGCCCGGGGCGTAGGACACAAATCCCGCACATCGACCGCCAGCGCATCTCCCTCCAGAATATGAAGCCGCCCGGCCGCAGCATTTTTCAAATCACCCAAAGCCGCAACAGCCCGCGAATCGGCCTCAACGGCCCAGACTCCGGCGGCGGGCGAGCGCAGCAAACTCCGCGTCAGTCCCCCCGGCCCCGGCCCGATCTCGACGACGTTCAACCCCTCGGGAACGCCGCACAGCCGCACGATCTTATCGGTGATGTTTTGATCGAGAAGAAAGTTCTGGCCCAGGGATTTTTTGGCCTGCAGGCCATGCGCGGAAATAACGTCACGCAGCGGCGGCAGAGAATCCAGCCCCAATCGCCGCGCATCTGCATCTAAATCAGGATTCGACACGGTTTTCGATGAAGGCCGAAGCCTTAAGATCAAGCATATAACCGCGCTGCATCCGGTCCAGACGCTCAAGCCCCAGCATCGTGAAAACCTTTTCGCGGCTGGGCAGATTTTCACTGGCCAGCTGCCGTTTTTCCCTTATAAAGAGAATATGGTAACCGTTTGGCGAACGGATCGGCTCGCTCACCTGATCAACGGTCATGCCCTTAAGTGCGTCTGCAAGCTCCTTGGCCACCTGATCTTCCTGAACCCATCCAAGATCGCCGCCGTTCGCTGAACCCGCAGATTTAGAAAATTGCTGCGCCAGCTTATAAAAACTCGCCCGACCAGCTTTAATTTCCGTCATCATGCTGCCCGCAAGCTGCTTAACCTTGGCTTCGCTACCCGCATCGTCTACAGGGAGAAAAATCTCAGCCAGCAGATACTCGCTGCGTCCGACATTCTTCGTCATTCTCCCCAAAAGGTCATCGACATCACGCTCCGTAACATTCACGCGCGGACTAAGGCGTTGCTGCACGACAAGCGACCAAGACAGATGGGCCTTGATCTGGTTTTGCAGGGTGAGCGTGGAGATGCCGCCCCGCTTAAGCATGGCCTTAAAATCCTCGGCGCTCATCTTGTTCTGCTTGGCCAGACTGGCAAACCCTTTCTCGATCTCTTCAGGCTTAATGTCAATTTTCAGCGCCCGGGCTTGCTGCACCATAATTTGCTCTTCAATAAGCGTATTGATCACCTGCGGTGCCAGCCTCCGGCGGATATCCGGTGTATTGGGCATGCCCGAAGACGCCATGATCAACTTCATACGGTCATCCAGATCCTTTTGTGTAATCGCGTCCTCGTTGACGACGGCGACGATCTGCTGCGCGTTAGCATAAGCAGGCGCAAACGGCTGGCTTGCAGCCACCGCGAACAAAACGGCAAAAAACAGGGCTCTCAAAATCATGGTGTCTCCCCTCTCAAGGCGGAATAAACCCGTATATCATACAAAAACAACAAAACACAAAAACCGGAACGCGAGAAAAACCTAGGCTTTAACTTTGGCCAAACGCCCGCCAGGCCTGTAAACTTCAAGATATCCCGGCAAAACCGAATCAAGCGAACGCGGCAGTATGCCCAAATCCGCAAAACCCTTCATACCTTTCGAAACAACATTATCGGTCTTGAGCGTCTCGACCTGATCGGCGGTCAAGAGCGGTTCCGGCATGATACGCATGAACCACGCCTGAACCTTCGCCAGGCTCCAGGGAATCGAAACGAGAAGCCGCTTGCGCCCCGTATGGACGAACATTTTCGCGTAAACTTCACGGAACGACAAAACCTCCGGCCCGCCGAGTTCAAACACCTCGCCCTCGACGCCGCCGCCCGCCTCGTCCCCCACGGCATAAAGGCTGGCGATCACGGCATCCGCAACATCGCCGACATAAACGGGCTGCAGCTTCGTATGCCCGCCGCCGATCAGCGGCAGGAAAGGCAAATAGCGGGAAAGCTTGGCGAACATATTGAAAAAACGGTCCTCGGACCCGAAAACGACGCTAGGCCGCAAAATCGTCGCACGCGGAAAATTCGCGAACACCGCCTTCTCGCCTTCAAGCTTGCTCTTGGCATAGGCGGATTGAGCCTTATCACAGCTGAGCGAGGAAATATGAACAAGCCGCAACACGCCCGCTTCCGCGCATGCGCGCGCTATAGCCGCAGGTTGATCGACATGCACTCTGCGGAACGTCCGGCGCTTGCCGCGCTCGAACAGGATCCCAACGCAATTAACCACCAAGTCTGATCCTTTTACCGCCTGAGCCAGGCTCTCCGGAGAATCGTAGCGGCAGGCAAACGGCACAATTTGCCCGACCCGGCCTGACGGCTTAAGAAAATAACCGCCCTCCGGCACCCGGGTCGCGACTTTAACGATAACCCCGCGCGACGCCAGCTCCCGAACGACCTGCCGACCGATAAATCCGGTGCCTCCGAAGACAGTCGCAACGGTGTAATTATTAATCATGCGCAAATTCTCTCCGCTTTGGCGCGTCCACGGCCCAAATATGGACCATTCCAACCGCAAAAACAACGTGCAGTTTATGCAATTTTGATCTAACTCTATGATAGGCATGGCAATCGTATATCAAACGCAAAGCCGCCAAAAAACACCACAGTGACGGACGAACGCGCAATGAAAAGACAAACGAAACGACTGCCCCTTCTGGCCCTCGGCGCTTTGCTGACGCTGGCAAGCGCAACAGCTTCGGCAGACGAAAAGAAAAACGATGACAAAACATCGCCCCTGACGGTCGTGGAGCTGTTCACGTCTCAGAGCTGCTCCTCCTGCCCGCCAGCCGACAAATATCTTGAGGAACTCTCGGCGCAAGATAACGTCATAACAATGAGCTGCCACGTATCGTATTTTAATCAGAATCAATGGAAGGATACGCTCTCCCACGAATTCTGCGACGTGCGTCAGCACGGATATGCCAGCCTCGAAACCCCGCCGAAAGTCTACACCCCGCAAATGCTTGTAAACGGCCTGAACCCCTTTGTAGGCTCTCACATTGACAAGGCTGCGACGGCCCTCTCCCGCGCCAAAAATCAAGTCGTCATGCCCATCGAAATTCAAAAGGATGAAAGCCTCATCCGCTTCATGCTGCCTTCGGTTGACTTCCCGGTGAGTGGCGATTTCCGCATCTGGATGTTCGGCTTCAAAAAGTCGCATACGCAGGATATTTCCGCCGGCGAAAACTCCGGCAAACAGATTCACTATGTCAATGCGGCGATCACATATACCAACCTCGGCGGATGGAAAGGCGATGCCATCTCAAGCATCGCCCCGAAACCCACGGAAGATGTTGACGGGATTATCATTCTGGCGCAGGCCGGAGGCTATGGCCGCATCGTCGCCGCCGGAAAGCTGGAGTTTTCTAAGAGCGATTAAGCTTTCTCAAGAAAACTGTCCATGACGCGTTTTTGCCCGCCCTGATCGAACAGGATGTCGAGCTTGTGCCCATCGATATTCACCACGCGCCCATAGCCAAATTTGTCATGAAACACCCGGTCTCCGCGCACAAACAAAGTGCCCTCGGCTGAAATCACCCCTTTGGCCGGCAAGACATCCCCCCGCAACGGCGCGGGGTTGATGCCGCTGCTGTCCCAATGCTGCGAGCGTCCGGCCATCTGATAATTTCCGGTCTCCGATACAATCTCAACCAATCCGCGCGGCAACTCGTCCACGAACCGCGAGGGGATAGCGCTGACCCAGTTGCCGTAAATCCGGCGGTTGGAGGCGTGCGAGATAAACACACGCTTGCGCGCCCGCGTGATCCCGACATAGGCCAGCCGCCGCTCTTCTTCCAAGCCTTTCATGCCGTTCTCATCCATCGTACGCTGGGAAGGGAACAGCCCCTCCTCCCATCCGGCGAGAAACACCGTATCGAATTCCAAACCCTTGGCACCGTGCAGCGTCATGATCGTCACGCCGTCCCCGCTGCCCGCCTCGCGATTCTCAAGCACAAGTGACACATGCTCCAGAAACTCGGCCATGGAAGTATATTCCTGCATCCCGCCGATCAGTTCGCGCAGATTTTCGATACGCCCCGGCGCTTCGGGGGTTTTGTCCTGCTTCCACATCTCCATATAGCCGGATTCATCCAGAATCTGGGCCGCCAGCTCCGCATGCGGCACGGAAGAAATTAACGAACGCCAGCGCTCGAAATCATCCATAAGCTTACCGAGCGTCGCCTTGATTTTCGGTTTCAATTCATCGGTTTGAGTCAAATCTCTGATCGCCGCATTCAAGGAAATGCCGTGACGCCGCCCATGCTGATATAGCAGCTGCACGGTCGCATCACCTAAACCGCGCTTGGGCGTGTTAATAATGCGCTCCAAGGCAAGATCGTCGGCCGGCTGGACCGTTACCCGGAAATAAGCCAGCGCGTCGCGAATTTCCATTCGCTCGTAAAAGCGCGGCCCGCCCACGACGCGATAAGGAATACCGAGCTTGATGAATCGCTCCTCGAACTCCCGCGTCTGGAACCCGGTGCGCAAAAGAACCGCCATCTGACCCAGCTTCTCGCCCGGCTCCCCGTTGCGCGGCCTCTGCAACTGCTCGATCTGCTCCCCGACCCAGCGCGCTTCCGCTTCGCTGTCCCATAAACCGCAGACGGTGACCTTCTCGCCGTCCCCGCGCTCGGACCACAGCTCCTTGCCCAGCCGCCCGGCATTCTGCGAAATCACCGCACCCGCGGCCTTGAGGATCGTGTTGGAGGATCGGTAGTTCTGCTCCAGCCGGATAATCTTGGCCCCAGGAAAATCGCGCTCGAACCGCAAAATATTTCCAACCTCCGCGCCGCGCCAGCCATAGATGGACTGATCGTCGTCCCCAACGCAGCAAATATTCCCCGTCCCCTGCGCCAGCAGCCGCAACCAGAGATATTGCGCGACGTTCGTATCCTGATACTCGTCCACGAGGATATAGCGAAACCTCCGGTGATAATCCTCAAGGATGCTCGCATTCGCCGGATCGCGCAAAATCGAAATGACATGCAGCAACAAGTCTCCAAAATCGCAGGCATTAACAGCCTTCAGCCGCCCCTGATACGCGCGGTAAAGGTCGGGCACTTTGCCATCCGCCACCTCGCGCACCTCCTGCGCCTCAACTTGTTCGGGCCCGAGCGCCCGGTCCTTCCACCGCTCGATAAAACTCAGAACCACTTTCGGCGGCCATTTTTTGATATCGATCCCCCGCTCCTCCATCAGAGGCTTGAGCAGCCGCGCCTGATCATCCGGGTCCAGAATCGTAAAATTACTGCTTAGCCCGACTCGCTCCGCATGCCGCCGCAGCATTCGCGCGGCCAGAGAATGAAACGTGCCGAGCCACCAGCCTTCGACCGACTGCCCGCCGCCGATGGCGCTCACGCGCTCTTTCATCTCCTGCGCCGCCTTATTGGTAAAAGTGACGGCCAGAATCTGCGAAGGATAGGCCCGCCCGGTATTGAGAATATGCGCGAGCCGCGTGGTCAGGACGCGCGTCTTGCCCGTCCCCGCCCCCGCCAGAACCAGCAGCGGCCCGTCTAGCGTCTCGACGGCCAGTCTCTGCTCGGCATTAAGCCCGTCAAGATAACCCGCCTCCGCTGTGCTGTGCCGGGTCTGGACCTGCGCCTCTGTCATAACCTTACCTTTACGCTCGTGAATCGATTCTCATGGGAACAAGCGCCAAGGTGCAGGATATGGCCGCGCGGCGCAACACCAAATCGCGACCTACAGATTGAGATATTCTGAAAAAGAAAAAGGCCCTAACCCGAGGCCCGACTGCCCGCGTTCATAGAAACCGGAGCCACGGCGACCTGGTTGCGCCCGTTATGCTTCGCCGCATAAAGCGCCGAGTCGGCGCGGGAGATAAGATTTTCGATCGGCTCTGATTTCACATATTCCGCAACACCGATGGAAATGGTAATCCGCGCCAGCCGCTCCCCGTTCATACGGTTCACGACCTCCTTCTTTGCGACGTTCAGCCGCAGAAACTCGGCAACCTTAAGCGCCGAATCCATCTTCGTAAAGGGCAGGATGATCGCGAACTCCTCCCCGCCGTATCGCGCAGCAACGTCGCGTCCCTTGATGCCGTCCTTAAGGGCCTTGGCCACAAGGCGCAGCACCTGATCGCCCACCTGATGCCCGAAAGAGTCGTTGAAGCTCTTGAAATGGTCGATATCCATCAAAAGAAGCGTAAAAACTTCCCCGTCCGCAGTGCAAGCCGCTTTGGCGATCTTGTCGATTTCCTGATCGAACGCCTTGCGGTTGGAAAGCCCAGTCAGCGCATCGGTCAGCGCCTCCTTCCGGGCGATTTCAAGGTCACGGTGCAACTTTTCCATCGTCGTCGCCGACTCCTTCAGAAGCACCTCAAGATGCTCGTTCTGGTCCAGCATGGCGCGGGTATCAGCAAGAACATGACCGAGAATTTTGGTAACTTCTTCCTTCGTCTTGTCTTCTTTGAGCTTATCGTGAACATCTTCGAGCGTGTCGTGATACTCGGTCGCGAATTCCCGCACCGATCCAACAGCCGTATTGACTTCTTCGATGGTCTTCTTGATCTGATCGCCGGCCGACCGTACACGCTCGTCCTCGCGGTTGGCGCGCAGAAATTGATCGAATATGGATAGGCAAATCTCGTTGGTCGGTTTGATTTCCTTGGCCAGCATCTCGTCCAGAGCCTTGTTCATGGCCGGGTTGGCGCCTGCGCGGTAAATAAACCACAATTCATAGTTCTCCGGCGAAGGCAAAAGCCCGTTCTCGCGGATCCGCCCCAACGCGAATTCGGAAAAATCCTTGGCTTTATCAGGAGGATAGAAAGAGCTCAAAATCCAAAGCCTTTATAGAATGACTGAAACATACGGCAGCAGGAAAAACACTCAGAAAATAAGAATTTGAAAATAATATACAACACATAGAAAGTCTAGCAGATCTAAGGCTTTCAGAGAATGCCTTTATGCCTTTGCGTCGGCCAAAATGGATTAAAAAAATTTAATAGTCGTTAAAGCAGAGTCTCAAAAAAACAAAGGGCGCCGGAGCGCCCCCTGAAAAACCGAAAGCACAGGCTTACATCGCCATCTTCATACCGGTATCGAGCTTGTTGTTGATAGCCATGGTCAGCTGCATCTCAAGCGCATTCATATTGAGTTTCTCATGATCCAGAACCGTTTTGACGGACTGGGAGTCCATGTCCAGATCGGTAGCCACACGGGAAAACCCGGTCAGGTTCTCTCCGACCAGCTTCACATGGGTCGCATCGAAACGCGCCGCCGTGCGGACATCCTCGACCAACGTGGCGTCCTCGACAAGTTTGCGCACGGCATCGTTGCCCGAGTCCATCTCGACCTGCGCCTTGGCGACGAGATCGCCTGTTTTGCCATAAAATTCGCGGATATCGGCATGATTGCCGTTAATCACGTTCTCTTCGAGATCATACTCAAGATCGACCAGCTGCTTGAAGTCGTCTTCCTGCATCGGATCGGCGGCAATAAACTCCGCCAGATCGTCCATCTCGAAATTCTGCCAGTGATTCTCGCTCTGATCTTCGGCGCTTATGGCCGGAGCGCCGCCGCCGCTTGCCGAAGCGCTCGCGCGGGTATCCTGCGGCGCAGTCGATTGCAGACGACGCAGGGATTCCTCAAGCAAGGCCTCCTGCTCGGCGCGGCTCAGCTTCTTGCGCTCGTCGCCGACCTCGTTGGCTACAAACGAAGCCTTGCCCATGGTCGCCAAAGTACCGGCGCCGAAAGCCGCTTCCCCGGCGACATACGCCATGGCCGTGCCTTTTGTGGACGCGCTGTCGGGAATAAGCGTATCCATGGCGACCATCGGGTCCAGCCCCTGATCGACCGCCGTCGCCTTGATCACGTCCAGAGCCTCAGTCTTGGCCTGATTCCAATCATTCATGAAATTGCCGATCTTCTCCTTGACATCGGACAGACCCTCATGGGCCTTTTGCGAAATCTGCGCAGCATCGGTAATCGGCTTGTCAACGTCACGCTGAAGACTCTTCGTATCAATCTTGTCGGCACGATACTTCCCGGCGGCAGAATCCTCCGGACGCAGCATCTGCATGAAGGTCTGCTCACGCACATTCCCTTGAACCAAGGACTCTGTAAAACTCATTTGATTGTTGTGGGGAAGGCCGCCCATCTGGACTTGAAACTGGCGCCACTGCACCACGTCATCGCCAATCTCGAACTCGGCGCGCCGCATAATATCGCGGTCATGATTGGAAATTCCGTCAGGATTCCGGTCGTACCCGGATTCCCGTGCTGTTAAATCGACACCGACAATAGATCCAGACATTAAAATCACCGGCCGTTAAGATCACACCCGCAAAACCTGACCGCACCCCGCAGCCAATAGTCCTGCACATTATTATACATATGAATTATATGCCGCCTGTGCGCTTGAATACAAACAATTTTATGTATTCGGCCCCGAAGCGAACTCTAGAAATCTCTATAAAATCAAAAAACACCTATGAATTCAAAAGGATACGCCGGTAGCTCAGCGCCTCGGCAACATGCACCCGAGACAAGATTTCGGCTCCGCCCGAAAGATCGGCAATCGTCCGCGCCACCCGTAAAAGCCGATAATAGGCCCGCGCCGAAAGTTTTCCGCGCTCAACCGCCTGATTCATAAGGATCTTTGCGTCCGCATCCAAAGGCGCGACCGCCTCCAGAACCTTCCCGTTGGCCACGGCGTTGGTTTCGCCCGGAATCTCGGCCCCGAACCCGGCATACCGCACCTTTTGAATCTCCCGCGCCGCCGACACACGCGCCGCGACAGTCGCCGAAGCCTCGCCGCCCCCCGGTGCCTGCAAATCGAGCGCGCTGACCGCCGCCACGTCGACATGCAGGTCGATCCGGTCCAGTAAAGGCCCCGAAAGCCGCCCCTGATATTCCGATCCGCAGCGCGGCGCCTTGGTGCATTCCTGCTCGGGGTCGCCAAGATACCCGCAGCGGCAGGGATTCATCGCGGCAATCAGTTGAAACCGCGCCGGATAGCGGATATGCGCGTTCGCTCGCGCCACCAGCGCGTCGCCCGTTTCCATCGGCTGCCGCAAAGATTCAAGCGTCCCGCGCGCGAACTCAGGCAACTCGTCCAGAAACAGCACCCCGTGATGCGCCAGCGAAATTTCCCCCGGCCTCACCCGGTGCCCTCCGCCGATCAGCGCGGGCTGCGAGGCGGAATGATGCGGGTTGCGAAACGGACGATGCCGCAGCAATCCCCCGGCGGGCAAGGCCCCGGCGAGAGAGTGGATCATGGAAACTTCCAGCGCCTCGCGTGGCGACAGGGGCGGCAGGATTCCGGGCAGGCAGCTCGCCAGCATGGATTTCCCCGATCCCGGCGGCCCGAGCATCAACAAATTGTGCGCTCCGGCCGCAGCAATTTCGAGCGCCCTCTTGGCCGTCTCCTGCCCCCGCACCTCCGACAGGTCCGGGGCGCGGAAACCTGCCTCATCCCGAAGCTTCGCCTCAGGGCGGGACATCACTTGCGTCCCCTTGATATGGTTGACGAGCTGCAGCAAATTTCCGGGCGCGAGAATATCGATCTCCCCCGCCCACGCCGCTTCCCCGCCGCACTCCTGCGGACAGATCAAATTCCGGTTATTCTCGTTCGCATGCATCGCGGCGGGCAGAACGCCCGAAACGCGCCGGATCCCGGCATCGAGCGATAATTCGCCCAAAACCACATAATCCTCAAGATCGGCTTTCGGAATGACCCCCATCGCCGCCAGCAAGCCCAGCGCGATCGGCAGGTCGAAATGACTGCCCTCCTTCATCAAATCGGCGGGCGCGAGATTGACCGTGAGGCGTTTGGGCGGCAGGGAAAGCCCCAAGGCGTGTAACGCGGCACGCACCCGCTCCCGCGATTCCGCCACCGCCTTGTCCGGCAGCCCCACGATGGTAAAACCCGGCAATCCGTTGGAAATCTGCACCTGCACATCCACGGGCTTCACCTCGATCCCTTGGAAGGCAACGGTATTAATCCGGGCGACCATCTTCATCCTCTTTGGTGTTTCTACTAAGAGCTATGAATAATAGTCCGAAAGGCAAAAGAGTGTAAGAATTAAGAAAGAACAAAAAAGGAATAGGTATGAAAAAAAATGCTGATAAGGGCGCCCTTGAAAGTAAATAAACGCAATCAAGTGAAGAACACCGTATAACAATAGTCAAGATAATCAACAAAAAAGACAATATACAAAAAACTCCTAAGCCAAATAGAAAATTTTTGGATTTTTTTAAACTCTTAATGCCATACTTTTTTTCATCTTTGCTTTTTCTAGTTGCAAAGACAAGTATAAGACCCAAAGGCAAAATCGTAAAAAAAGCCATGAAGGGTAAAATGTAAACTGCACCGGATTCCCCAACACAATTCCAAGGTGGACAGGCAAAAATACTAAAGGCTACCGCGAGCAAGAAAGCCAAGACCATCAGGCGACCTAATATTTGTAATATTGTTAGAAGCGCACCTGTTTTCCATGAAATTTCATTCTCTTTTGTCATTTACATAGACCCCACGATGGTAAAACCCGGCAATCCATTGGAAATTTGCACCTGCACGTCTACGGGCTTGACCTCGATCCCCTGAAACGACACCGTATGCACCCGCGCGACCATTAAGAGTTTTCCTGATTATTACGGCTTTTCCTGAAAATAAAAAAATATAAAAATAAACCAGCGAGCAAAAAATATACAACCTTATTAGCGAAATACAACAATCGAAATATAAGCAAAGCAGCAAGCTGTGAATTACTATATTTATATAGATTTTTCATAGAAATTACTGATACGCATGAAATTGCTGTATAAAGTTTTTTTGACTCTTCATCAGAACCTGCTTTCATAGATCTCATAAACACTACGTACTTTTCTTTTGAGCTAAAATCTACGTGGTAAGAGGCGATGTTCAAAATATTAACGACCTCACCTTCAGTCGCCGAACCTTTATAAACCTTGGTAATTTTATAGCTTTCATCATCACGACTTACAGGTTCGACCTCAACTACAACAGGCATCCTTAATAAAAAGTTCAACAAATTAGGGGTCATACACCCCTGTGAAGTATCTTCCACTGATAGTTGAGCACGCGCTGAATCAGGAAAACAACCAGCCAAGAGAAAAAAAACTATTGTGAACAAAGTAATTGAAAAAACCCGCGCGACCATAATCAATTCCCTGTTTGTTCCCTCTTTTGTTATGACATGTAAAAGGAAAAATGAAAACCTGCGGATTTCAGGCGATTGAAAGCAGCTTCCACATCTTGAGGTGCGGAATCCCGTCCTCGTCGAACATCTCGCCTTCCGCCACATACCCGTTTTTCTCATAAAACGGCACGGCCGTATCGCGCGCGTGGACATAAACTTTTTCCGCCCCGTGATCGGCGGCAAGGCGCTCGCAGAATTTCATCATCGCACCGCCGATCCCCTGCCCCTGTAAATCCTGCGCCACCGCAACACGCTGCATCTTCATCTCAGAGCCTTCAGGCACAAGAACGGCGCAGGCACAAACGCGCCCGTCAATCATTCCGGCGATCTGGATATGCGCCTTCTCCGCCGCCAGCTCGTCGGGCGTAAACACCAGCCCCAGCGGCACCCGCAACACTGCCTCCCGCAACCGCACGGCTTGCTGATAAAGATTGCTATCATAAGCAATCACTTGGAACACCATATCCGGCATCTGCGGCTTCTGCTTGGTACCTGTAAAGGGAAACAACTCATCTAGGCTCAAATTCGGATCTTCTGCAGCATTACCCTCAGTCACAAGCAATCGCCTCTTTCGCCTCTCCATAAAATCTTTAATGATTCTTAAATCGGGCGAGATTGAGGGTAGAAACAGAAAAACCCACAAACACGCAAAAACTGCCGGAAACATAAAGGCAAAACCTGACACTTCGACAAATAATGAAAGGCTAACAGCAGTAAGCAAAAACAAGATAAAGAGAAAAAAAGCCCAAAACACAAGCCTGAAAAGAGCAACCACAGCTCTAAGAAAAATCCTGAACACGGATTAGCCCTCCCTGATATAACCTAAGCACACATATCCAGATAATTCGCACTTCCTTGCTCGATAACTGAGAAAACGGCCTCCACGCCACCCCCTACTCAAGCGCACTTTACCATCGATTCGCGCGCGCCAGACGCCCGGAAAGTAAAAATTCGTTAACCGAGCCGTTAAATCCGACTTGCCAAACCCAAAAAATCAAAAAATATATCATTTAAAATCAACAGCTTAAAACTATTTAACGCGCGTTAAGAACTTCTTTACCTTTACCCCTTAAATCAGAGGTTAAGAGACGACGAATAGGAGATTCGAAATATGAACGACGATGGCAGTAGAGGCACGAGAGACATTAAAAATCCCGCCCTTTTCCGCGCTGAGTATCTTCTTCCCACCATCATCAAGGGCGTCCTGAACCGCCAGATCGCCCTGAACGCCGAAGCCGAACATTCAATTCATACTGTGATCAGCGAGATGGAGCCTGATATCGCTCTCCTCTGCTGCGCGAACATCGCGAAGGAAATTTACGGTTACGAAAAGACCCGCGAGCTGGACCTCGCCTTTCTGGGAAATCTGAGCGACAAGATCATTAAAGAGTTCCGTCCCCTCTGCGCTCTGGCGGAGACAAACCCGGATCACCGCACGGCCAAGCTGAAGGCCATGCTCCCCCGTCTGGCCGACCAGATGGAAAAATTCATGGACAACATGGACTTGACCCGCGTAGGCCTCGAAATCTACGACACCAACGCGGCGTCGATCCTCAACATCCTGCTGATCCAGCTTCAGGGCCAGTTCCTGATCGTGGATCAACTGATCGAAATTCAGGAATCGAGCATCGTCTACGAGGATGAGGAAGACATCGCTCCCGAAGACATGCTTTCGGTTATGGCCGGTATATCGGTGAAGGAGGATAGCAACATTATCCCCTTCCGCCCGCGGCCCTGACCCCGGAATTACCTCCTTGATTGAACTTGAGTAGTTGGTTGTATCACTCTTCTCCCCGGCCTTAAAACCGGGGAGTTTTTTTAAGCCGCCAGCTTCGTCAGCATCGGCCCCAGCCGCCGCCCGCCGAGAATATGCAGGTGGAAATGCGGCACTTCCTGCCCGCCGTTCAGACCGGTATTGGTGATGGTGCGGAACCCCTCGCCCGCCAGCCCCTTTTCCTCCGCGATCCGCGCCACGGCATCGAAAAACGCCTTGATTTCCTCCGCGCTGGCCTTGGCCCCGAAATCGGAGATTGAGATATAAGCCCCCTTAGGTACCACAAGAATATGCACCGGCGCCTGCGGCGCGATATCGTTGAACGCCAGAACGAAATCGTCTTCGTAAACCTTGCTGCACGGGATCTCGCCCCGCAGAATTTTCGCGAAGATATTGTTCGGGTCATAGCTGCTCATGGCCGTTTTTCCTTGCTTTTTGGGGTCAGGAAGACCAGATTACACAGCGTTTGCAAGGAAAGTAAAGACCATGATCCTGACAATGCTCAAGGCCAAGCTGCACCGCGCGACCGTCACCCGCGCCGATCTCGATTATGAAGGCTCGATCACGATTGATCTCGACCTTCTGGAGCGTTCGGGCATCCTTCCCCACGAACAGGTGGACGTGCTGGACATCACCAACGGCGCGCGCCTCACCACCTACGCCATCCCCGGCCCGCGCGGTTCGGGCGAAATCGGCATCAACGGCGCGGCGGCCCACCTCGTGAACCCCGGCGATCTGGTGATTATCTGCTCCTACGTGCAAATGGACGCGCAGGAAGCCAAAAACTTCAACCCCGTAATCCTGCTTCTGGATGAAAAAAACCGCGTCAAGCCGGGTCCGGCCAAAGACGCAGCCTAGAGTCACCCGGGATCATTCAAGGGTCTAACGCTCGATGTGATAGATATTAAAACCCGGCTCCGGCTGAGGCGGAGGGGCTGCGCTCGGGGTGCGCGTCTCAAGTTTCTCAAAAGCCTCGTTCAGAATTCTCAAAAACGCCTTCTCCCGATCGTCCGCGTTCTTCGCCCCGACATAAGAGGCGATCACCCGCCGCTCCCCTCGCCGCGTATGGGCGGTCAGCGCAAACCCCGCATCGCACGTATACCCTGTCTTGCCGAAAATATCCTCGTCGGAGATCGAATCGTTACGCAGCAGCGTATTCGTATTGCGCAAAGTACGGCCCTTAACGCGTGCCTCGGGAATCCCGAGCATCTCGACAAGCTCGGGATGATTGTCTGATATATGTTTGAGCAAAATCGCCATATCCCGCGTCGTGGTGCCCCCGTCCCGCGTGCGGATCAAAGGGGTCGGCAGCCCGCTGGCGTTGTAAAACACCGTGTTGGTCATGCCCAGCTCCTGCGCCCGCTGGTTCATCAGGGCGACAAACTGCGTCTCCGTATTCCCGGCGTTACGCGCCTTCGCCGTATATTCGGCGATGGTGGCCGCCAGATCGTTGAAAGAACTGATCGCCGCCCCCTTCATCGCATCGGCAAGCTGAACAGGGTTTGTCCACCGGGAAAACCGCTCCATATCGTCACGGCTACCTGTACCTGCCGCGATAAAAAGCCGGTCGTTGGGCCTGAGCACGCTGTCGCGGATCGCCTCCTGCGCAAGCAACAAGGTCATCAGCTTGGTCATAGACGCGGGCTGGATTTTCACGTCCGCATCCTGCTCCAAAAGCACTTCGCCGGTCTGGGCATCCATGACAAAATAGGCTTCGCGCTCCGGCACACACTGGGCCTCGGCTTGCTCCGCTGCGAAAAGCGTCACCAGAGCCAGACTGGCCGCACGAAAATTATTCTCAAGCGTCTTTAAAAGATCCATAGTTCTTTATACATAATTCTGGATTGAGGGAAAGCTTTTAAGGCATAAAAAAGCACCTCAGGAACAGTGTGTAACTTTCTAATTGCAAGGTACGAAGCTTTTACAGAACAAAGTGGATAAAACCGCGCTTTGCCTTGACCCTTGGCCCGTTTGGGCCATATTGAAAAAGACATTGCGTAGAAATTAAGGAGACTCCCTCATGGGCCTGCAAAGCGTGACCGACAAGGATTTCAACAAAGAAGTGATTGAATCTGAAGACACCGTATTGGTGGATTTCTGGGCGGAATGGTGCGGGCCGTGCAAAGCGCTGCTCCCGGTCATGGAGGAAATCGCCGGAGAACTGGGCGAGCGCGTCAAGATCGTCAAAATGAACATCGAGGAATCACCCGAGGTTCCGACCAAATACGGGCTGCGCGGCGTTCCCACGCTGATGCTCTTCAAGGGCGGTAAACTATTGGATACCCGCATTGGCGGCGCGCCGAAATCCCAACTGGTCGCTTGGCTCGAAAACCACGTCTAAGTTTGGCCGATTAGGCGCCAGAAAATTGTAAAAGAATAAAAAGATCGGCCATAACCCCTTATGGCCGATTCGTTTTTGGCTCACCCACGATTCAAAATCGACTCAGGGAGAATCATCAGCCTCGGCCCGTCTGTCCAAAGCAGGGCGCATGTCACCGCCCGGCCCGGATAAATCCGCATGACCGCATCACGGTAGGCCCGCATCTGCCGGAGATAGACGCGCGGAACGTCCTCGGCCCGCTCCGGTGGCGGCCGGTTGGTTTTATAATCGAGAATCCACACATGATCCCCCCCGACCACAAGCCGGTCAATCTGCCCGCTCAGGGCAAGATTGTCCTCCAAGAGCGCGGCCACCGGAACCTCCGCCAAACCCTCCGGCACAAAAAACGCGCCATACTCGGGGTGGTCGAGAACGGCCAGAACCTCGCGCACGACCGACGCCCTGATCTCATCGGGCAATCCGCCGCCATTTCTGTCCATAAACTGGAGCGCCGCCGCGCCTCTGTGCTCAACCGGGAATTGGGGCAAAAACTGCAACAATTTATGCGTCAGGTTGCCGCGTAAAAACCGGTATTGCGTTCCACCCGCCAGCGGCGAGAGCGCCACAATCTCCGCGCCGCCGCCCTCATCCCCGGCAAGCTGGCGCGACGGCGTAAGAGGCCGCGGCGGCACCGCATCCTCGGGCGCAGGCGTAAGCCCCCAAGCGGGAAGAGCAGGAGTTACAGCGGCCCCCGCCGCCGCAACCTTCATCTTGTCCGGCGGCGCCGTCTGCTTCGTCTCATAACGCAGGCTCTCGTCGGCCAACTCTTTACATCCCGGAACCTGCAAAAGCCCGTCGCGGATGGTCTTGTACCACGATATGTTATAGGCATTGTCGCCCTTAGCGCCTTTCCGCCCGCACACATAAAGCCGATCCGCCGCCCGCGTCATCGCCACATACAAAAGCCGCGCATCTTCCTGCGCCGCCTTCTCCTCCAGCAGCTCACGCACCGCCGAATAGGCTTCAGGCTCATCGTCCGCGCGCGGCGACCACAAAGGAAAATCCAGCCCCGTCTTATCAGGCCAAAGAAGCCCGGAATTCTTACGTCCCGCCTTCTGGGGAATTGAGTCCGGCAAAATCACGATCGGCGCCTGCAAGCCCTTGGAGCCGTGAACGGTCATAATCCGCACCTGCCCCCCGGCTTCCTCCATTTCACGCTTGATCTCGGTTGGGTTGGATTCGAAATACTGCACGAACAGCTCCAGCACATCCGGCTGATCCCGCCCGAACGAAAGGGCCATCCGCAAAAATTCCTCCAGCGGATCGAGAGAATCCTCGCCGAGCCGCCGCCGCAAGGCCCGCAAGCCGCTCTGCTCGTCGCCCGGACAAGGGGAGAGCAAAATATGCGAGAAAAACTCGTAAGCCCCTAAACTTTGAGCATAAGACCGCAAACCGCGCAGATACGCGGCCACCTCCTGCGCCCGCGCGGGCAGGAGCCCGATCGGGTCATCCAGGAGTCTTCGATTCATATCCGGCTCAAAATGAACCAGCGCCGACCATAAATCGCCCGCTCTTCCGGCGGCCAGCGCAAACAGCTCCGCATCCCCCCATCCGATCAGCGGCGATTTCAGAAGACACGCCAGCGTCAGATCGTCCGGCGGCAAAAGACAGAACTTCGCCGCTGCCAGAAGATCCTGAACCACAAGCTGCGGCGAGAGATCCATACGGTCCATCCCGCTCACCGGAACCCCCCGCGTTTTCAGAGCGCGGATCAGGGCATCGACAAGGGGCGTGCGCGAGCGCACAAGAACCATGATGTCCCCCGGCGTCACCGCGCGGCCATAGGCGGGCAAAATCTCGCCGGACCGCAGCCAGCCCTCGATCCGGTCCGCGACCGTATCGGCCAGCACCAGAACGCTCTTGCGCCCTTCGTGAACGCTCACCGGCGGGTCCCAAAACGACCTTTGATCCGGCTTTTCCGTCTCGATGATCGGCCACATCTCGACTAGCCCGCCCTGCCCCGACCGCACGGACGTATGATGAACGAACTCCCCGCCCATCGCGGCGCGGAGATCGTCCCGGTCGAACGTCTTGTCCACCGCCGCCAGAACCGCCTCGGTCGAACGGAACGACATGGAGAGGAAAACATTCTGGAAATTCTGCCCCGCCTGCCCGGCCTTCTCGTGAAAGAGGCCGTTCATCCGGCTGAACTCTTCCGGCGCAGCACGCTGGAAGCTATAGATCGACTGCTTCATATCCCCGACCGCGAACACCGTCCGCACCCGGTCTTCCCGCGCACCCTGCCCTGTAAAGAAATCGTCGCACAGCGCCTCGATGATGGCCCACTGTTCGGGGTTCGTATCCTGCGCCTCATCGACGAGAACATGGTCGATCCCCTGATCGAGTTTGTACATAATCCAGCGCGTGACATCCTCTTCCCGCCCCTCACCCAACCCGCGCAGCGTCAGCGTCCGCCCGCGCAGCAAATCGCGCGTCTTCAGGATAAGATCGTCGTAATCCACGCCGCCCCGCTCGGCTTTGAGCGTTTGATAGGTCCGGTTGATCGCCTCCCCGAGAATCAGCACATCCCGCGTCAGCCGCGCCGAATGGATGGCGTTTCTGCGGTCGAGGATTCCCTCCAGCCGTCGCCCTTCGGCATGCAAGATATCTTCGGCATCCGGATAAGCTTCCTTAACCTTTTTAGTCGGAAAGTGCTGCGCAAAAACCGTGCCTTTGTTTGTAAGATATCCGCCGAGGTAATCCTGAAATTGTTGAAACCTCTGCGCATCGTTGAGAGAAAGCCATTTCAGGATAACCTCTCCGCGCTCCTGATCGTTCTTTCCCCCCTCCAGCATCGCCAGCGCGACGCGCTTGATATCTGCCTCGTCCTCCGGCGCAGGATTCATCGCCGCCGCGAGATACCCCCTTTCATCCTCCCCCGGAGTCACGCCGTAAAAACCGCAAACCGCAGCATAAATCGCCTCGACATCCTGAAAACCGCGCAGCAATCCGGCCATCTGCCCGCGCTCCTTGCAGATATCGTTCGCAAGCTCCGCGAATTGGTCCTCACTCTGCTCGGCGGTGAGATTTTCAAGCGCGTTCCGCAACGCCGAACCCGCCATCTCCAGACGCCCGGCTTCGGCAATGGCCGCGCGCTGCGCCTGCTCGATCAACTCGCGCGCCTGCGTCTCCTCCAGAACCCGGAAATGCGGCTGCAAATCCGCCTCCAGCGGAAACCGCCCCAGAACCGACTGGCAAAAGGAATGAATAGTCAAAATTCGCAAACCGGCAGGCGCGTCGAGAATCCGTGCGAAGAGCTGCTGCGCCGCCTTGATCTGCTGCGCCGTGGGCGGGTATCCGTTCAGCTTTTCAAGCGTTCCGGTGAGGCTGTCGCCCGTCCCCGGCTCGACCGGCATCACCGCCCAGCGCCCCAGCGTCTCGAACAGGCGGATGGTCATCTCGCTTGCCGCCGCCTTCGTGAAGGTCAGGCATAAAATTCTATGCGGCTCGGTCCCCGGCGTTCCGTCCTGCTGGGGCAAAAGCAACCGCAGCAATCGGTCGGTCAAAACCTTCGTCTTGCCCGTCCCCGCCGACGCGCCGACCCAGACCGAGGCCGCAGGCTCCGAAGCCTTGCGCTGCACCTCGTCCGGTGTAATGAGATTCTGCGGCGCGGAGAGAGCGCGATCGGTCGTCATGTCTGCGCCCCCTCGCTATCCGCATCGTTGACCGACCATTCGCGGATGCGCTCAAGATGCTCGAAATCGTTATACATCGGTGCACGCGCCGCGTCGGGAATGCAATGATAGGCGGCCAGCGGATCGCGGAACGCCCGCACGAGAGCAATCAAGGAATTTTCCGCCGCCTCCGCCACGTGCTCGATCGTCTCCGTATCCTCAAGCGCCTGAATATCGCCGCCCCGCGCCCCCGAACGGAAAATCCAATACCCCAGATACGCGCACTCTCCCGCTTCGATATTGCCGCCCTCCCCGGACGCAAAACCGCCCCGCCGCAGCATGACGGCCTCCAGCGGCAATTGCGGCAACTGCCCGCTTTCCATCTTGCCCTTCGTATAGGAACCGCCCGACTTGTAATCGATAATCGCGTAACCGTTCGGCAAGCGGTCGATCCGGTCCACGCGGCCATGCAGGGTGAAAGGCTCCCCGTCGATCTCGAAAACGATCTCACCCTTCACCTCGGCGGCATAAAAACGCGCCCGCTCGCGCCACCGCGCCTCGTGCCCCGCTACCCAATCCATCGCATGACCCGCCCGCGCCGCCCAGAACCGAATCATCTCCGGGTCATACAAAGCCTCCCCGGCGGCCTGCGCCAAAAAGCCGCGCAAGACATCCTCGGCCCGCTCCGGCAGCCGCTCGGGATGCGCCTTGATGAACGACTCGACCGCCTTATGAAGGATCTGCCCGCGCAAGGCCGCGTCCGCCTTCACGGTGAGATCGGGAATCTTCCGAAGCCCCAGCGTATACGCCGCGTAATACCCGTAAGGATCGCGCAGCCACGTCTCCACCCGCGTGACCGAAACTTTCGTGGGGCGGTAAGAGAGCGGCGGACGCGGCGCGGGCCGTGAGACGGGCGTGAAATCCTCTACCCTGTCTAACATGCCGGCCCATTCCCTGTGCGGCCCCCGCGTCAAATCCTGCGGATCGGCGCCGCAGGCCCGCAAAACCGTATCCATCTTCTGAAGCCACCGCGCCGGAACCGTCGGCGCCCCGTCAACCTTCCGCGCACGGGTCAGCACGATCTCGGATGCACAAAATGCCTGCGCAAAATCATGCGCCGCCAGCCCGACCGAACGCTCCAGCCCCGGCAAGCCGAAATTGGCCCGCATCTCACGCGAGATCCAAGGATCGAACGCCGCCCCGGACGGCCACGTCCCCTCGTTCAGCCCGCCGAGAATCACAAGATCGGCGTCGCCCAGCCGAGCTTCGAGCTGGCCCAGAATCTTGAGCCGCGCATGCGCCCCGAATTTGGGCCGCACCGTCGCGCCGCTCATAAGAAAACCGAAGATCTCCGCATAATCGCGTCGGCGCAAAGCCCCCGCAGCCTCGGCATGAAGCCGCAATTCGGAAAGCAGACCCGCCGCCTCCGCGCCATCCTCGCCTGACCAAAGCGTTTCGCCCTCCGACCCGGCGGCCAGCCGCTCCGCCGCCTCGATATGCGCCGTAAAATGCGCCTCCGCCGGATGCGCCCCGCCATCGTCGAGCGCCGCAAGCCCATCCAGAACCGCGGACAAGCGCGAAAGAAACGCCGCCACATCCGTAAGCCCCGCCTCGCGGGCGAGCCCCAGCGCCTCACGCAAATCTCTGGGCCGCTTCCGGTCGTTGCGCAAAATCTTCGTCTCAAAACGCTGCAGCACCCCCGCCGGAGCCTCCTTCTCGCGTCCGATTCGGCAGAGCGGATGCTTGAGCAACGCCAGCAGCGCCGCCGGATCGAACGACGACGAACCCGCCCGCAAAACAAGCATTAAATACCGCCCGACCGCCGTCTGCGAAAGCGATTGCCCCGCCGAGTCATCAATCACAATGCCCCAGCGCAAACATTGCGCCGCCACGCGCCGCGCCAGCGCTCTGTCAGGTGTGATCAGACTCGCTGTCCGCTCCGGAACTTCCAGCGCCTCACGCAGTAAAAGCGCGATGACACTCGCCTCCTCCTGCGCGGTATCGCACGGATAATAACGCACACCGCGCAGCAATTCGCCCGCACCGATACCCCGCGCCGCAATCTCATATTTAAGGTTCGCCCAACGCACCGTCGTCTGCGCGGGCCGCATCAACTCGCGGATCAAAACCCGCCGACCTTCATGCAAGGCCACACCGTCCGGAGAGTCTGAAGGCGGCACAACAATCTGAACCTCCGCGCGGCTAACCTCCATGCGCGAAAGAAGCTTTTTCATCTGATACTGCGGATGGGTTTCATCCAGCGCGTCCCAGCTTTCTTGGTCGAGTTCCAGATCCAACCCCGGCAGAATCACCCGCCCCTGCGGCAACTGCGAAACGGCGTCCAGTAAACCTGCCGTGGCAGGAATCGAACCCGTACTGCCCGCCGCGATCACCCGTCCGGCCTGATCGGGATGCGCGCGCCAGAAGTCCGCGAGCGCCTGCAGCAAAAGCACCCGCCGCAGTGCAGGGTCGATTAATCCCTCCTCCTCCAGAATTTTCGGCCAATGCTCGATCACGATCTGCAGAAATTTCAGCGTAATCTGCCAGTGCGCCGCAAACCCCTCGGGCACCAGTTCGGCAAGCTGCGAAAGGCTCTTGCCCTCAGTGTGCGTCTGATCGACCAGCGCCGCCAGCGCCTGCGCCAGCGCGATCGCCTGATCCCCGCCGCCCGCAAAACCCTCCCCGGCCTGCAACAGGCGCGAAAGAATCAGCAAACGGCGGATCGGCGAAATGGCAGGCGGAACCTCGTCCATTCGCCCGCCCTGCCCCATGAACAGCAGCGAAAGCTCGCCCTCGTCCACGTCGCCGATCGGCGTCATACGGGGCAAGAGAATCGGCCGCCCGCCGGAAAGCTCAAGAAAACAATCGCGCAAAACGCGGCACGCCCGCCGCGTCGGCAGTAAAACCGAAATGCGCGCCAGCGCCTCCGGCGATCCCCCCGCCTCCATAAGAAGATTCTGCGCCAGCGTCCGCGCGAACGGATATCCGGCGGGAATGGTCTGCACGTTGCGGCGCTTACCTGCGTCTCCGCTCATGACGCCGCCTTGCCGGCCTCGTCCTGCCCAAAGGCCGATCGCACCGATTCAAGATCGCGCGGCGCGCTGATATGGTGCCAATCGCCCTCATGCTCCAGCGCGTAAAACCGCCCTGCCGTCTGCGCCCGGTCCATGAGGGTCAGGAACGAAAACGCGCCCTCAGGCTGATCCTTATAAATCTCCGGGCTATTGAGCCGGATATTCGTCCACATATAAGCGCCCGTCTTGGCCGCGCTGCGCGCCACACGCCCATCAGGCAAAAGGTCATAATCCCCCGCCCCCTCGGTCAGGATCATCCGCGAAAGCGGCTGCATCAGCGTCAAAATATCCATCCGCGCCGGATCCCAGAACCGCGCCAAACGCGCTAACGCACTCTCCCCGCCCGGCGGATCGGTCCACAGCGCATCACCCGCGATCACATAAAACGGCTCGTCTTTAAACAACGGCAACATCTTGCGCACCCCGCCCCCGGTATCCAGCAGCGCCTCCTCATGCGAAAAATGAATCGTGAGCTTCGGGGAATAACTTTCCAGATGCGCCTGCAACTGTTCCGCGCGATAGTGCAGATTGACGGCGACCTCATCGACTCCGGCTTCGCCAAGCTTATCCAGAATCCGGTAGATCAAACTGCGCCCGCCCACCTCAACCATCGGCTTCGGGCAATGATCCGTGTAAGGACGCAGCCGCGTCCCCATGCCCGCCGCCAGAATAAACGCCCGCCTTGGTATGAAAACACCTTTAGCCATGCCGCGAAACCTCCACACGCCGCGCACCGGGGTCGTCCGGCACCGATGAAAGCGTGACCTCGATCCGTTGCCTTGGAATCAAACCGCCCAGCCTCTCCGGCCATTCAACCAGAATGATCGCCTGCCCCAGCGCCTCCTCCCAGCCCGTCTCATAAACCTCTTCGGAGTCTTCGATGCGATAAAGATCGAAATGCCATACAGGCTGGCCGTCCGCCGTCTCGTAATGCTGCACCAGCGTAAAGGTCGGGCTCGGCACCTCCAAATGTTCATCCCCGCACAATTCGCGGATTACGGCACGGCAGAACGAGGTCTTACCGGCCCCCAGACCGCCGCGCAGCATAACGGCATCCCTGCGCCCCAGCGCCTGCGCGAAAACTCGCGCAAAAGCTACCGTTTCTGCCTCGTTGCGCAAAACCCTGTCCTGAACGTCCATCCCGTCTAACATCACGCTTTGTTCCTGCCCCCCAACAATGCTAAAATGAAGTATGAAAATCCAGCATTACTTTGCCCTTGCCGCCCTCCTTCTGACTTTTGCGCCAAACATTGCGCGGGCTCAGGAAATTCTGAACGAACCAGTCTGTTTTACGGTGCGCAACACCGCCAATCACAAGGTCTATGGAAATTTCGTAACCGACTACTACACGGCCGAGGACGGAACGCAGGCCCGCCACCGCTCCAACTTCCGCCTGGATGAGGCGGGCGCGAAAGACCCCGAAAAGGGCTTTCCGCTTGATGCTGCGGAATTCTGCTCCTACGGCCCCTTCTTTGAGGGCCGCCAGCTTGAACTGGTGATCCGCACGCTGATTCCCGTCTTCTCATGCAAGACCAGCGTCGAAAAGGGAGAGATCATTATCAAGAGCGAACGCTTGCCAGACGACAGCGGCAACAAAATCTGGGCCGAATGTCTCCAGTAAGCTCTTAAGCCTTCCGGCCCTGCTTGTTCGGAATCCTCAAAACGACTTTCGTGCCCTTGCCTGTTTCGCTCAGAAGGGTAAACGTCCCGCCGTGAAGCTTCACAATATTCTGCACCAGCGTAAGCCCCAACCCGACACCGCGCCCACCCTGCTGACTATCGATCCGCTCGAACGGTTGCAGAATGCGCGACTGCTCCTCCAGGGGAATCCCCATCCCGTTATCTTCGACGTAAATCTCAACCATTTCGCCTTCGCAGGCGCAGCCCACACGAATCCTCCCCCCTTCTTGCGTATGCGCGATCGCATTCTGCAAAAGGTTCAAAACCGCCTGCTTCATCCGCGACTCATCCATCTCCGCTGACCCGCAGACAGGCCCGCAATGAAGCTCCAGCACAATATTCTGCTTCCGCGCCCAGTCCTGCATGAGACCCACGACCCCCTCGAGCATAGACTTTATGGAAGTCTCCTCGGTCTGAAGCTGTATGTATCCCGCTTCAAACGACGAAAGATCGAGAATATCGTTGATCAACGAAAGCAGCCGGTCGCTCGCCTCGCGGATATCCCGCGTATATTCCTTCTGCTTCGGGTTCAAAAGACCGAAGAACTCCTGATCCAGAATCTCGTTGAACCCCATGATCGCGTTGAGCGGCGTCCGAAGCTGGTAGGAAACGTTCGCCAAAAAATCGAGCTTGAGCTTTTCCGCAGCCTCCAGCGCAGCATTTTTCTCCCGCAACGCGTTTTCGACACGCACCGAATCGGTCACATCCGTAAACGTCACAAGCACCCCGCCATCCGGCAAAGGCACCGTAACGAAATCAAGCTGCGAGTGATCCTTGCGCGTGTGCCGCCCCTCATGCATCGTGCGCTCCAGCGCCAGACCGGTAAGACCGTCGCGGGTCGCTTCCCAATCCGAATCCTCGAAGAATCCTTTCATACGCTCGACGATCCGCGTCACATGAGGCTCGCCCTCAAGATCTTCGGGATGCAACCCCCACAACCGCGCGAACGAGGGGTTCCAGAGCTTAAGCCGCCCGTCCCCGCCGAACACCGCAACACCCTCGGCCAGATTGTCCAGCGTCTCCTTCTGCACTGCAATTAACGTGTTATAGGATGTTTCAAGCTCAAGCCGGCTGCTCACATCCTCGAAATTC
Source organism: Alphaproteobacteria bacterium (assembly GCA_023384135.1). Classification (GTDB taxonomy): domain Bacteria; phylum Pseudomonadota; class Alphaproteobacteria; order Micavibrionales; family Micavibrionaceae; genus JAGNKE01. Next base: position 257,632 of record JAHDXS010000002.1, read on the forward strand.
ATCATCAGCCCGCCCGCCTTGTGCGGCACAACGAGCATCCGCACGGCGTTCCCGTTCGGCAGATAGAGCATGTCCTCATAAGGATCGATCAAATCGGTAAAGCGGTCCGACCAAGTCTTCTTATATTTACGAAAATCCGCCTGTTCGGGAAGCCGGCGCATCTCCCGCAGCTTCTCAAGAACGTCGCCGAGCTTCGGCTTGGTATTCAGCCACCCCTCATCCAGCGTCCAGAGCTGAGCATAGGCCGTGTTGTAAAATTCCAACCGCTGCTCCGCGCTGTAAATCGCAACCGCCGAGCGCAGATGCTCCATCAGCCCCCGGTTCGCCTCCTGATAGTTCCGCAGCGTCGTTTCAAGCGCTTCCTCGCCCGATAGATCTTCAAGAATCCCCATGGTCATGCCATGCGCCTTGAGCAGCGTCTCCGTGACCCGGACCAAAAGGCGGTTCCCGCCGATCACAACATGCGCACGCGAAACCTGCGAAACGCCCTCCGCCACCGCCTTGGCCGCCAGCTCCGGCCCCAGCAAAACCTCTTTCGCCCCGGCCTTCTTTTTGCGGGGCTGCTGCGCGATTTCCTTCTGAAGGCTCAGGATTTCGCTCGGCCGTGCCCCGATCTTTTTGGCATAGGCCACATTGACCCAGATGATCCGGTACGCCGAGTTCCTGATCCACACCGGAAACGGCAGATGATCGAGCGAATCCTGAAGCCGCTCGATCTCCTCCTGCTGGATCTTCTGTTCCTCGGCAAAGGTAACGCTGGCTTCGTGCTGCTCGGTGATATCCTCCAGCCAGAGGATATTGAAATAATCCTGCGCGTCAGCGTCCTGCCCTCGCACGCCAGTGATCTTAAGCGTTTTCTTCCCCGCATGATCTTCGACGTTGAGAGTAAAGGAAATTCCGTCCTCCGCCAGTCGGGCAAACAACCCCTCCAGCGCCGCCGAATCGCTTGGGCTGAGCTGGTTCTGGATATCCTGAAGCGACAGGACGCGCTCCAGCGACAGAATCTCGCAAAATCCTTGGCTGTAAATCACGCTCCCATCGCGCGACATGCCGCAATACTCGCCCGGAACGGCGGCCAAAAACGCCTCCAGCCGCGCTTTCTCGGCTTGCAGCTTCTTGTTGCCGCTCAACGTGTCGAACAGCGACTGGAACGGCGTATTTTTCTTTTCGGTGTGTGTGCTCACGGCTCGGGATTCTAGGAACTCTCCCCCCGCCAACACAAGCGAAAAGCCCAAAACACGGGGCCGCGCCTGTGGGTTGTTCCGGCGCAACCGGGTGATTTAAAGAATAACCGTGCGCTTCCCGTGCAGGAAAATCCGCCGCTCGGCGTAATGCGTGATGGCCCGCGCCAGAACCCGCGACTCCGAATCCTGCCCGATGATCCTCAGGCGCTCCGGCGTATCCGAATGGGAAATCCGCACCGTCTCCTGCTCGATGATAGGCCCTTCGTCCAGATCCTCGGTCGCGAAATGCGCCGTCGCCCCGATCAGCTTCACCCCCCGCTCATAGGCCTGATGATAGGGCTTCGCGCCCTTGAAACCGGGCAGAAAGGAATGATGGATGTTAATGACCCGCCCGTGATACCGCTCGCAAAAAGCCGAGCTGAGAATCTGCATATAACGGGCCAGAACGATCAACTCGCTGTTCGTCTCCTTGATGATCCGCTCAAGGCTGTCTTCCTTCTCCGCTTTGTTCTCTGCGGGCAGATGAATGAACGGCAGATGGAAATCCTCCGCCCGCTTGCGCAGATCCTCGTGATTTGACACCACCGCCGTAATCTCGACCGGGAAATGCTTGACGCTCCAGCGGTAAAGAATGTCGTTCAGGCAATGCCCTTCCTTGGAAACCATGAGCAACGTGCGCACCGGCTCTTCCAGCGTATGCAGCGACCATTTCATCGAAAATTGCTGCGCGACGGCGGCAAAGTTATTCGCAAAACGCTCGCGCGAATCGGGCATGAGAGGCGCGAACAGCACGCGCATAAAGAACTGGCCCGAGAGATGTTCGTTGAACTGGGAGGATTCTTCGATATTGCACTCCGCTTCAGCGAGACAGGAGGAAACCGCCGCAACGATCCCCTTCCTGTCATCGCAATGAAGCCGAAGCACCAGCATGGCGTAAACTCGAAACGCCGCGCCGGATCAGTAGCGGTACTCGTCCTTCTTGAACGGCCCGTTGACCGGAACGCCGATATAGTCGGCCTGCTCCTTGGACAGAACGGTCAGCTTCGCGCCGACCTTTTCAAGGTGCAGCATGGCGACTTTCTCGTCCAGATGCTTGGGCAGAACGTAAACCTTGTTCTCATACTTGGAATGGTTCTTCCACAACTCGATCTGCGCCAGCGTCTGGTTCGTGAACGACGCGGACATGACGAAGGACGGGTGCCCGGTGGCGCATCCGAGGTTCACAAGACGCCCCTCGGCCAGCAGGATGATCCGATTTCCGCTCGGAAACTCGATCTCGTCCACCTGCGGCTTGATGTTGTTCCACTTCATGTTACGCAGGCCTTCAACCTGAATTTCATTATCGAAGTGACCGATATTGCAGACAATCGCGCGATCCTTCATCGCCCGCATGTGATCGACGGTGATGATGTCTTTGTTACCCGTCGTGGTCACGAAGATATCGGCGCGTTTCACCGCGTCTTCCATCGTGGTGACTTCAAAACCTTCCATCGCGGCCTGAAGGGCGCAGATCGGATCAACTTCGGAAACCATGACGCGTGCGCCGGCCTGACGCAGCGAATCGGCCGAGCCCTTGCCCACGTCACCGTAACCACACACCATGGCGACCTTACCGGCCATCATGACATCGGTGGCCCGGCGGATCGCGTCCACAAGGCTCTCGCGGCAGCCATATTTATTGTCGAATTTCGACTTGGTGACCGAATCGTTGACGTTGATGGCGGGAACGGTCAGCTTGCCCTTCTTCTCCATCTCGTAAAGACGCAGAACGCCCGTGGTCGTCTCCTCGGAGATTCCCTTGATGCCCTTCATCAGGTTCGGGAACTTCTCGATGATCCGCAGGGTCAGATCGCCCCCGTCATCGAGAATCATGTTCGGAACCCAGCCGCCGGGGCCTTCGATCGTCTTGTCGATCGCCCACCAGAACTCTTCTTCGTTCATCCCCTTCCAAGCGAAGACCGGAACGCCCGTGGCCGCGATGGCCGCCGCCGCATGGTCCTGCGTGGAGAAAATGTTGCACGAGCTCCAGCGCACTTCCGCGCCCAGCGCCGTCAGCGTCTCGATCAGAACCGCCGTTTGGATCGTCATATGCAGACATCCGGCGATGCGTGCGCCTTTCAGAGGCTGCTCCTTGGCGTACTCTTCGCGCGTGGCCATCAGGCCCGGCATCTCGCTCTCGGCGATGTTGATTTCCTTGCGGCCCCACTCGGCCAGTTTGATATCGGCGACTTTATAATCGTTTTCGACGGTTTTGGGCTGCGTAGCCATAATCTGGGTCTCCTCTTGTCTTCGTTCCCGTAGGGCCGTAATAAAGCTGTTTCTTTAAGAATCAAAGGAAAATAAGCGTTTTTTTAAACAAAAACCAGTGATAATATGCCCATCATGGAAATTGATTTTAACAAGCAGCTCGAGCGCCCGCGCTTCATCTATAAGCCTAACCCGCTGATGAAACGCGCTTACCAGGTTCTCGAACTCATGCCCAAAAATAACGGCTACGAGCCGGTCGGCGAGTACATCCTCCTGAACCATGACGAAGATCCTGAGTTGACCGAGGAAAAGATGAAAAACCTCGTCATCCTCCTGAACGGCAAGAAAAACGTCAAGGACCTCTCGAAAATGAGCAAGAACCGCGTCCTGTTTACCGTGATGCCGGAAAGCCAGTCGGGCGACCAGACCAAAATCATTTTCAAGGATTATGACGGCAAGGGCGTCTCAAGTGACAACGCCGTTTTCACGATTCGCAAGGGCGTTCTGCACGACAAACGTAAATTCGTCTGAACCGGAGGCCTTTAAAGCCCCGCCGCCCGGCTAAAAACCCGAAATTTACAGCCGCAAAGAACGAACGAATCTTTCAAATTCAGGCTAATTTATTGTTTTATAAAAGAAATACAGTCCAAGGCCATGCCCGTTCCACCCCCAGAAAAATGCAAGCGGCCCTATTTCTTCTTTGACAAAAACCCCAGCTTTGATTTACCTTGATCATAGAAATACGGTGAATGACCAGAGAAACGGTCGAAAAGACCAACATTCGGTGTGTTTCCAAAAAATAAATATACACTTTAAAATGAGAAAGGGTGTCTCAAAATGTTGAAATCTATGTTTGCTGACAATGCTGCTCCTCTGACCGCACAAGGTATCGGTGGGCGCTTCTGTGATGCTGTTGGTCCGGGCTTCTCTGCACAGCCGGAACTGACACTCGAAACCGGCATGCACAACACCAACGGCTAAGCCGGGTAAGAAATTCCAAAAAGGGGCCTTCGGGCCCCTTTTTTTATGCCACCGCGCCCCGTAAACCAAAAAAGGCGGCCCCTCGGCCGCCTTAAAAAACCCGAAAATAAGCCGATCATGCAGGCTCGGAACCGGGCGTGCTCGGCCCCTCGGGAAGGAACGCCCGGCGCGTATCAGGCCGCCAGCTCATATCCAGTTGCCCGTCCTTATACAGACCCAGGCGGGCGGCATTATATTCGTCAAGGATGCGCTCACGATCCTCGCGGCCCTGCGTGTTCTTAAGAATCTGCACCAGTTGCCGCGCCTCTTCCGCGTCAATCCGCCGCACGACTTCCTTAGTCACGGACGAGGCCTTGATCCCGGTCGAAAGATTCGCAATCCCCGACCCGATGACAAGCGCGAGATAACGCGGCTCCGAAGCCATATCGCCGCACATGCTGATGGGAATATCCTTCTCTTTGCCATAGCAAACCGCCCGGTCCAGAACCCGCAGAACTGAAACGTCCGTAGGATCATAGTGAATGGAACTGCTCGCATGATAGCGGTCCGTTTCCAGCAATCCGTGAATTAGATCGTTCGAACCGATCGACATAAACGCCACATCCAGCCTGTCCAGCTTGTGGAAGAGCGCGGGCACCTCACCCATACACCCCAGCTTGAAACTCGGCAAACCCAGCTCCGCGGCACGGTCGTCGAACTGCTTTTGCATCTTTTCCATCTGCTCGACCGAGCCAATCATCGGGATCATCACCTTGATCCAGTCAGGCGAACCGGATTGCGTCAACTCGTGATTAAGCCGCAGCAGGGCGCCCATCTGCGTTTTCGTGACCTTGGCCTCATAAGCGGCCTTCTCTTCGGGTGACTTTCCGGCAAAACGCCCGGCCTTGTCCCCGGCGATATCCAGTGTCCGCACGGTCATCGGTACGATGATTCCCGAAGGGCCGGACACGGCCTTGATATTCTCTCTGAAAATCTTAAGCCACTGATCCTCTTCGATCTCTGGCGCGGAGTCGGAGCGCATATTTTCCGCCATCTCCGAACGGTAAAGGCCGATCCCTTGTACGTTCGCCTTGCGATAGGCCGGAGCCTCCAGCGATGTTCCGAAATTGGCGTAAACATTCACCTCATGGCCGTCCAAAGTCTGAACTTCCCGACCGGCGGCCCCGCGCTCGGCAAGCAGGTTGGCGACTTCTTCGATTCGCCGACGCTGGGAGACGCTTTCCTGCATGACGGCGGCACTCGGGTGCAGAACGACATGCCCGTCGACAGAAGAACCGTCGATGATGCAGTCATATCCGTTCTTAACGACCGGGACGCTCTCCGGTTTAACGACGGCAAAGGGAATGCCAAGCGATTTTGCGATAATCGCCGCGTGCCCCTTCATGCTGCCTTCGGTACAGACAAGACCCGCAAAACGGTTCTCGCCCGTATCTTTATTGATAAAGCTCATGATCTCGGCGGGCGGCATGCTCTTGCAGAAAATAATGGAGCCTTCCGGCGCATCGCGCAGCGAGGACAGAACCTTGCTCGGATGTAAATGATGCTGCAGTACGACGAGCTGCTGCTCAATCTGCTCGGCGAACCGGGCGGTAAAATCGTTGCTTCTGAATTGCGCGATCTGCTTTCCATACGCCTCGTCTACGGCGGCCTCCGCGGATTTACCCTTCTCGATCAGCCCCCTGATTTTTTTGGCAATTCCCTCGTCCTGGGCAATGCCAAGCTCCGGCTCGACGATCAAATCGATATCACCCTCCATCTCCACAGTCATGGATTGATGAACGGTTTCGATATTTTTTTCATAAGTCGATATCAGCATCTTGCGGGCTTCGTTGTAGCGCGCGGTCTGCTCGGAAACGAAACTTTGCTGGACAGCCTCCTGCATCTGCGTGGGCAGTTTCGCGAACTCAAGAGCATCATAACCAAACAGCCTATCCGAGTCGGTGGCCGGGATAGGATCGTTCTCATAGAGGTAGATCTTGCCGATTGCAACGACTGGAAAATTGACGCCAGCGGAGAGCACGACCGACGAATCGTTACTGACGGTAAATTTATTCTGCAGGTCGCCCGGTTTGTCGGCCATGGTATCACCCGTAAAGTCTTAATCCGCTTATAATTTTTTCATAAGTAAAATACCACACCCGCAGGTCAAAAGGGAAGCATCTTTTTCAGGCTCAATGGCCCAATAACCCCTTCATAAATCACGATTTTCAACAAAAACCTGCTGGTTTTTGGCCCGCAGCCACGCCGCAAGCTCCTGCACGATATGCACCGATCGGTGCTGCCCCCCCGTGCAACCCACGGCCACGGTAAGATAATTCTTACCCTCGCGCCCATACCGGGGCAAAAGCGACTCAAGAAGGTCGCGGAACCGAGTCATGAACGCCTCATAGTCCGGGTCCTGCCTCACATAATCCCCCACCGCACCGTCCAGCCCGGTGAGCTCCCTCAGCTCGGGCACCCAGTGCGGATTCCGCAAAAACCGCACATCCATCACGATATCCGCCTCGCGTGGCGTCCCGCCCCGGAACCCGAAGGACATCAGCGTGACGGTCAGCCGCCCCTCCCCGGGCACGCAAAAATGCCCTTCCAGCACGTGGCGCATATCGTGGATGGAAAAATCGGTCGAATCGATCACGATATCCGACTCTTTTTTCAATCCGGCCAAGAGTTTGCGCTCCAGATCGATCCCGTATTTGACGGGCCTGTCCTTAGCGAGCGGATGCCGGCGCCGCGTCTCGTTGAAACGCTTTTGCAGAACAGCCTCGTCGCACGTCACGAACAAAAGCCGCGCCTGCGCCCTCTTGGCCACGTCCAGAACCGCCGAGGACGAGAATCCCCATGTCCTTGTGTCGATGCCAATCGCGATTCGCAAGGGGGGCCGGTTATTCTGCCCTGCCTGCTCCAGCAGCGAATCGACCAGCGCCAGCGGGAAATTATCGAACACCTCGAAATTGAAATCCTCAAGCGCCTTGAGAACAGAGGTCATCCCCGCGCCCGAATAGCCTGTCACAATAAGCGGGCGGTAATCGGTCATGGTGTCTCCGCGATATTCAGGACGATCACGAACCGCGCCCCCGTGGTCTTGCCTTGGCGGCTCTTGACGTTTTCGGCGTAGATCATGCCGTTATGCGCCTCGACGATCTGCTTGCAGATCGAAAGCCCCAGCCCGGAATGCTTGCCGTACTGCTCCTGCGGCCGCTCGGAATAAAAACGGTCAAAAACGGTCTTGAGGTTGTTCTCGGGAATGCCCGGCCCCTCGTCCTCGAAGCTGATCGTCACGCGCTTTTGCCGCTTCTCGACCTTGATGCGGATGATGCTCTTGACCGGGGTGAAGGTCAGGGCGTTGGAAATGATGTTATGAAACACTTGCCCCAGCCGCCCCTCATTCCCCTGGATCAGAATGTCCTCCTCATGCGGATAATCCAGCATGATCATCACGCCGTCCTTGATTGCCGTATCGGGATCGACCCTGTTTTTGCTGCGGTCCAGAGGGTTCTTGTAGAGGTCCAGCAGCTTGCGCAGCAAAGTGCGAATGCTGAGCGTCTCGAACGACTCCCGCGACAACTCGGCCTCCAGCCGCGATGCGCCGGAAATATCGGAAATCAGGCGATCAAGCCGCGCGATATCGTGCAAAATGATGGCCAGAAGCTTGTCCTGATCCTCTTTCTTTTTGACCACCGAAACGCTTTCGATCGCGCTCTTGAGCGAAGTCAGCGGGTTCTTGATCTCGTGAGAAACATCCGCAGCAAAACTCTCCATCGCGTCCATGCGCTCAAGAAGCGCGTTGGTCATATCGCTAAGCGCAATCGAAAGCTCCCCGATCTCGTCCTTGCGCCCGCTCATGTCGGGAATCTCATCCCCGCGCAGCTTCCCCCGCCGCACCTTGTCTGCGGCATCGGCCAGCTTGCGTAACGGCCGGGCGATCACCCCGGAAAGATAGATGGAAAGGGCGATCGTGAAGATCAAAACGGCAAGAAAAACCTTGAGAATGTCGTACCACGCGTCGCCCAGCGCCTTGCGGATATCCCGCCCCTCGCTGACCAGATACACGACCCCCGCGATCTCGTTATTGTATTTGATCGGCATGGCGGCGGTCAGCATGATGGCGTTTTCGCGGTCCCGCCATGCCGAAAAACTGCTCTTGTTGTTCATCGCGTCCAATACATTGTCGTAATCTTCTGATTGATTCGAATTGATTTCGCGGTACTCCGGCAAGGCGTCCTGCTCAGGCAGGAAAGACAGCAAAAAGGCGCCCATCTGCTTGAGCATCTGGATACTCTCCCAAGTATGCTCTTCTTCGCGTTGAACCACAAAAAGCGGCCCGATCTTTCGCTCTTCGATCAACTTCTGTGAATCGGCGATAAGTGTGCCGGATGTATCGAAGACGCGGATGCGCTTGCCGAGTGTCGCCCCGAACAGCCCGACGACCCGCCGCACATTCTCGACCGCAAGGCCGGAATCGCTGGCCGCACCGTCAGCGCGCCCCGCCTCGGTGACAGCGGCGGTCACAAGAAAAATCTCTGTCTCGAAGGTCTCAAGCTTGGTCTGAATCAGGCGGCTCTGATAGTCCCCGAGATAAAGAACGCCGAGCATAAGGCTCAGCAGCGCGATGGCGTTGACGGCAATAATCCGCAAAGTAAGGCCGGTAATCCGGCCCTGTGTCCCGCCCCAATACAGATCGAAAAGCTGGTCGAACTCGCCATTGCGCAAGCCGATCCGCAGCCAGCGTTCACTGCTGCTCTTTGATTTTGTATCCGACTCCGTAGAGGGTTTCGATTTGGTCAAAGTTATCGTCTACTTTTTTAAACTTGTTGCGAATCCGCTTGATATGAGAGTCAACAGTCCGATCATCGACATAGATATTCTCACCATACGCCATATCAATCAACTGGTCACGGGTCCGCACATGCCCGGGGCGGGTCACCAGCGCCTTGACCAGAAGAAATTCCGTAACGGTCAGGTTAACGGGCTCCCCGCGCCATGTGCACAAATGCCTCGCCTCGTCCAACTCGATGTCGCCGTAAATAATGTTCTGCTGGGCAGACGCCTTTTGGGGCTCATTCTTGAGATCCTGACGCCGCAGCAAAACCCGGATACGTTCGATCAGAAGACGCTGCGAAAAAGGCTTGGTAATATAATCGTCCGCCCCCATGCGCAGGCCTAGCAGCTGATCGATTTCATCGTCTTTGGACGTTAAAAAAATAACGGGAATTTCTGAATTTTCCCGAATTTTTTTGAGAACCTCCATACCGTCCATGCGTGGCATCTTGATATCCAGAACCACGAGGTCGGGGTTGATCCGTTTGATAGCGTCAAGTCCGGACTCCCCGTCACTATAGGTTTCAACCGAAAATCCCTCGGCTTCCAAAACCATCGACAACGACGCGGTGATATTCCGGTCATCATCGACGAGGATAATTTTACTCATGCTCAAAGCTCCCCAACTTGCTCCGGATTCTCCAATGACTGCGGCATGATAGCATGCCCCGGGACGATAGAAAACTCAAACTCGGCATCCTGCCTCTGCGCGCTCGTCGGCAAGCCTTAAAAAATCGCCGGCAAGATAGACCGACCCGGCAACCAGCACACGGCAAGGCCCGTCAGAAGTCGCGGCATCTAAAGCCTCCGGCAGTGAACCGAAAGCCTGAACCGCGCATGATCCCGTCAGGTCGCCCGCAGCCTCCCGCAACCGCGCGGGCGTAAGGCCTTGGGGCTCTTCCTGTATCGGCGTGAGGTAAATACCATCCACAAGCCTCGCCAGCGGCGCCAGAAACCCGCGCACATCCTTGTGCGCCAGCATCCCCAGAACCAGCCGGACCGGCTTCGGGTCATCTTCGGTCCACCCGCGAATCACCTGCGCCAGAGCCACTCCCGCGCTGTCGTTATGGCCGCTGTCGAGCCACACCTCCGTATGCTCGCCCAACCCGAACGCGCGGCCTTCAAACCTTTGAAGCCGCCCGTTCCAGCGCACATTCCGCAACCCGCGCACAATCGAATCCGCCGACACGGGCAATTCCTCGGAAACCAGACGCAGCGCCATGATCGCTGCGCCCGCGTTGGCGATCTGATGCGCGCCGTAAAGCGCGGGGGCAGGCAAATGCAGCCGCTCGCCCCCCTGCTCGAAAGCCATGCCGTCCCCTTCGGAAAAACTCCGCCAATCTCGCCCGAACGCGTAAATCGGAGCGCTCAAAGCACCCGCAGTCTCGGCCACGGCGCGTAAAACCGCATCGCCGTCTGCGCCGTCCGCCTGCGCACTGATAACGCAGGGCCGCCCCGGCTTGATGATCCCGGCCTTCTCAAGGGCGATCTGGGCAATCTCCTCGCCCAGAAACTCCGTATGGTCGCGCGAAATGCGGCTAATGATGCTGACAAGCGGAGAGGCAATCACGTTCGTACAATCCAGCCGCCCGCCCATGCCGACCTCAAGCAGCAGCACGTCGGCGGGCGTTTCTGCGAAAGCCTTGAAGGCGATCGCTGTGGTAATCTCAAAGAACGACAGCCCGGAGAGATTATGCTGCGCCTGCGCCTCGTCGATCAACCTCTCAAGATGTGTGTCCTCTATCTCGGCTCCAGCAAGAACGATCCGCTCATTCACCCGCTGCAAATGCGGAGAGGTATAGGTATGGACGCGCCGGCCTTGCGCCTCCAGAATGGCCCGCAAAAACGCGACGATCGAGCCTTTGCCGTTGGTTCCCGCGACATGAATCACAGGCGGCAACCGCAAATGCGGATCGCCCATATGGTGCAGCAATGTCCTGTAACCTTGTGCGTCCCAGTTCACGCGTGAACGCGTCCGCAATGCATAAAGCCGTTCAAGCTTGTCGCGGAGGGTCGGATTGGTGTGTCGGAGATCGGAAACATGCATGCCGCTGATGTCCGGCTACTCTCCGGCGGCGCTCCCGCTGACCGGCATTTGCGCGGTGTCCGCAAGCTCCTGATCGTCATTGGCCTGCAGAATATCCGTTTGTGGTCCCGCATTACGGCCGAGCTTTTTAACCGCGGCATGCGCGATGCGGACCTGCTCGAGAGCTCTGCGCGCAGCCGCACGCTCATTATCGTTAGCCTGGCCTTTTGCTGCGGCCTTCGATCCTGCGCCCGAGCTATCCGCCCCCTGCACACTGCCGCCTTCGGTCTGATCGTTGTCTCTGCGGCCGTTCTTTTTCGGGTCTTTGGTATAGGGTTTCTGCAAAAGAAGGCCGATCAAGGCGCCGATCGTATTCTTCATCTCCTTGCGCGGTACGATCATATCGACCATCCCGTGCTTCAAAAGATGCTCTGCCGTCTGGAACCCTTCGGGCAATTTCTCGCGCACCGTCTCCTTGATGACGTTCGGTCCGGCAAACCCGATCTGTGCGCCCGGCTCGGCAATATGAACGTCGCCCACCATGGCGAATGACGCGCTGACCCCGCCCGTCGTCGGGTCGGTCAGAACCACGATATAAGGAAGCTTGGCGTCCTTGACCATCTCGACCGCCACCATAGTCCGCGGCATCTGGATAAGGGAAAGCATCCCCTCCTGCATCCGCGCACCGCCGGAGGCCGGAATAACGATAAAGGCTGACTTGGTTTTGACCGCCTCCTGCGCCGCCTTGACGATCCCCTCGCCCACGGCCATGCCCATCGAGCCGCCCATGAAGCTGAAATTGAACGCAGCGATCACGGCATCCAGTCCGCAAATCTGCCCCTTGGCCAACGTAATCGCGTCCCGCAAGCCGGTCTTGGCCTGAGAGCGCTTCATTCGGTCGATATAGCGCTCCTTATCCTTAAACTTAAGCGGGTCGAGTTCCACCTTGGGCGTCTCAAGAACCTCGTATTTCCCGCCATCGAACAGCATCACCAATCGTTCCTTGACCGGAAGCCGCAGGTGATGATTGCAGTAATGACAGACATTGTGGTTGGCGCTGAGATCCGTATGGAACAGCATCTTCTCGCACGAAGGGCATTTGGCCCAGAAGTTATCGGGGACTTCCTTCTGCTCGCCAACGATCGAACGGATCCGCGGCGGTATGAAATTGGTCAGCCAGTTCATATTTTGTCTAGCCTTTGCATAATTATATTAACGTGATGACACACAGGGTTCACAAAAAACATGGGATACGTCAAGCTCACGCAGAAGCCTTCAGAGCACCGGAAAGGGCGCGGATATGATCCAAGACGGCCGCCATTTCAGGCGCATCCTGGCCCAATCTATCCGATTTTTCCCTCAATTGCGCGATTTTTTCAACAATCGATGAACCGACCACGACCGCATCGCCGAACGCCGACATTTCCTGTGCATCGTTTGGCGTCTTGATCCCGAATCCAACCGCCAGCGGCAAATCCGTCTTCTCGCGAATTAGCGCGGCGTGAGCGCGAACACTATCCAGATTCGCCTTGGCGGCCCCGGTAATACCGGCAATCGAGACATAATAAAGAAAGCCCGAAGCACCATCGAGAATCGTCTGCAAACGCGCCTCGTCTGTTGTCGGCGCGATCAGTCGGATCATATCGACGAATTGATTGCCGAGAGCCTCGCGCACAATCTGATCTTCCTCGGGCGGAAGATCGACGACGATTACACCGTCTACACCGAAATCCGCGCAATCATGGGCGAACTTGTCGACCCCATAACGATAGACCGGGTTGGCATAGCCCATCAAAACGATCGGGGTGGAGCTGTTTTCTTTTCGAAACGCCACGACCATATCAAAGATTTTTGCAATCGTGCACCCGCCGGCAAGCGCGCGCTCTCCAGCCAGCTGAATGACAGGTCCGTCCGCCATCGGGTCGGAAAACGGCATCCCGATCTCGATAATATCCGCCCCGCAAGACGGCAGTGCCTTCAAGATCGAAAGGCTCGTCCCAACGTCAGGATCGCCGCCCATGACAAAGGTAATCAGAGCCTTGCGCTTTTGCGAACGCAGCGATTCGAATGTCTTGGCCAGCCGTTTCATGCGCGGGGCTCCTTCAAACCGATATAAACCAGAACCTCGTGAACACCCTCTTCGAAAAAGCGTGGCCCGTAGACTTCAAAATCCGTATTAAACGCCCGGTCAAGATCGCCCTCCCACACGGCCACCCACGTTTCGATCAGGGCTTTGGGCTGCTCGCCGCGTGCCGACAGGCTCGCATATTCCCCTGCACCGACCTGCACGGCATGCAGCATCGGATGCGCGGATGCGGCGTCAGAAGGCGCAGCATAACCGATCGTCAGGCGGTAAGGTTTCGTATGATCGCCCTCGTAATCCGAATAGACCGCATAGATCACATCGCTTGCCCGCTCGGGAATTCTCTGCGCCACCTGCTGCTCGAAGAAAGATTGCCAGAGCGTATTGATCTGTTCCGCCGCGCGGTCGTCTTGATTATCAATCACGGCGCTGATCCCGCGCACCGTAAACGCCTCGACAGGTTCAAGTCCTGCTTTAACATCATACTGCAGAGCGGCGTGGGCACTCATAACTTGACCCCAAGCTTATCGGCCACGGTAAAGATATCCTTGTCGCCGCGGCCACAGAGATTCATCACGATATGATGATCGGAAGGCAGGCTCCCGGCGATCTTCGCAACGTGCGCAAAGGCGTGCGCGGGTTCCAGAGCGGGAATGATCCCCTCCAGTTTCGCACAAAGCTGGAACGCGTCCAGGGCCTCTTCGTCCGTAACGGAAACATATTCGACACGCTTATGATCGAAAAGCCACGCGTGCTCCGGCCCGATGCCCGGATAATCCAGCCCCGCCGAAATCGAATGCGCATCCTTGATCTGCCCATGCTCGTCCTGAAGAAAATAACTGCTCATCCCGTGCAAGATGCCTGGTGTGCCGCCGGTAAGACTCGCAGCATGCTCCCCGCTTGCAACGCCATGCCCGCCAGCCTCGACACCGATCAGCTTCACGTCGGGATCGTCAAGGAACGGATGGAAAAGACCCAGCGCGTTCGATCCGCCGCCGATGCACGCCACCAGCGTATCCGGCAATCCGCCGTAACGGTCCGCAAACTGCTCGCGCACTTCCTTGCCGATCACCGACTGGAAATCCCTCACCATCATCGGGAACGGGTGCGGCCCCGCGACGGTACCGATCAGGTAATACGTGTCGTGAACGTTGCTGACCCAGTCACGCATCGCCTCGTTCATAGCATCCTTCAACGTTCCGGCGCCTGAGGTGACAGAACGAACCTCCGCGCCCAGAAGCTTCATGCGGAACACGTTCGGCGCCTGCCGCTGGACATCCGTCTCACCCATGAAAATGGTGCACGGCAAATCAAAGAGGGCACAGACAGTCGCCGTCGCCACCCCATGCTGCCCCGCGCCCGTCTCGGCGATAATACGGGTCTTGCCCATGCGCTTGGCAACAAGGATCTGCCCGATGCAATGATTGATCTTGTGCGCGCCGGTATGATTAAGCTCGTCGCGCTTGAAATAAATCTGCGCCCCGCCGAAATGCTGCGTGGCCTTTTCGGCATGATAAAGCGGCGAAGGCCGCCCGATATAATGCTTGGCGTATTTATCGAACTCGACCCAGAATTTGATGTCGTCCCGCGCCTCAAGATAGGCCTTCTCGACTTCAAGAATAAGCGGCATCAGCGTTTCGGCGACAAAACGCCCGCCATAGGGGCCGAAATGCCCGCTCTCGTCAGGGCCTTTACGATAGGAATTGGGTCTTTTGGGTTCGCTCTGCATCACGGGGTTTATAGCCTGTTTTAGGGATCAAGGAAAACCAAATTTTGACAAAACCGAGCCGTATCGAAACATCTGACGGAACGGCTATTTACACGCTAAAGCCTTTTACCAGCTCAAGAAAAGCGCGGATTTTAGCTGGGTCCTTCACGCCCCGCGCCGCCTCCACGCCCGAGGAAACGTCCACGGCATCGGGCGAAAGCAGACCAAGCGCCGCCCTGACATTCTCGGGCGTTAACCCGCCCGACAGCATCCACGGCCTTGAAAAACTGCGCCCCTGAAGCAAAGACCAGTCGAAACTTTTTCCTGTTCCGCCCGGCAACCCGCCCGGCGCGGGCTTGGCGTCGAACAACAGCCAGTCTGCCACGGCTTCATAGTCCGGCACGATGTTAAAATCGGACTCACTTGATACGGCTAACGCCTTGATAATAGGAATTTTAGTGCGTTCTTTTACACTCCAAACACGCTCCGGCGTTTCGGAACCGTGAAGCTGGATCATATCGGGCGAAACGGCCTCGATAACCTGTTCAAGCATCACATCATCGGGATCAACCAACAGCGCGACGACCGAAACTTTTTTCGATACCATCCAGCCTTTAATATGTTTGGCCAACCGCGCGGCCTCCTCGACCGTAACATGGCGCGGCGAACCCGGAAAAAATACAAGCCCGATGAAATCCGCCCCGTGGTCGATCGCGGCATCCAGATTCGCAATATCCTTCAAACCGCAAATCTTGACCTTCACGCCGCCGCTCATGCCGTGCCGCGCAAATCGCTAAGGATATCCAGCGCCGCCGCCGCCGGATCGGCGGCTCCGGTGATCGGTCGCCCGACGACAAGATGATTCGCCCCTGCGGAAAGGGCCTGCCTAGGGGTCATGACCCGTTTCTGGTCGCCCGCCGCCGCGCCTTCGGGCCGGATTCCGGGCACCATCAGGATAAAGTCCGGCCCGCACGCCGCACGCAGCCGCACGATCTCATGCGCCGAACAGACCACACCATCCAGACCGTTTTCCTTGGCCAACAGAGCCAGCCCCTCGACACGCTCCGAAAGCCCTGCCCTAAACCCCGCCTGCACAATCGACGCCTCATCAAGGCTTGTAAGAATCGTCACAGCCAAAAGCTTCGTTGCAGGTGCACAGGCCGCCTTCGCCGCCCGCATCATTTCCGCCCCGCCGCTCGCATGCACATTCAGATAGGCCGGGCTCATCCGCGCACAGATCGAACGCACCGCCCCCGCCACCGTATTGGGAATGTCGTGAAATTTGAGGTCAAGAAAAAGCGCAGCATCGCCCGCACTCTCCATAACGCGCAACACGCCCTCCGGCCCCTGCGCGTTAAAAAATTCAAGCCCCAGCTTGAGACCGCCCGTCACCGGACCGATCTGCCGCGCCAACGCGATGGCTTGCGCAACATCCGGCGTATCGAGCGCACAAAAAATCTCCGGTTTGGTTCCGGCTGAACCTAAGCTCATGCAAAACTCCGCAATATTGAATGAATCAGTCTATCCGATTCGGACAGGCAGAGCCGGATAGGTCTCGCCGCCCTGCGAGGATAGGCTTTCCGGCGCACGTGCAACAGCATCTTTTGCGGCCGCAACCTGACGGTTGAGAGTCTTAATTTCTTTTTTCTGCTTGCGCCGCTCGCTGCGCAGCCGCCCCATATTCATCCAGACGGCGGCAGCGCCTAGAAAAAATCCCAAAGCCATGAACCCCAAAACCGCGAGATAAGCGGGAACGGTCACCGCGCCCTCGCCCAAGGGATTCCAGAAAATTTGAATATCGTGCCGATTAACCACCGCGAACACAGCGGCGGCAACGGTGATAAGGAACCCGAAGATCCAGCGGATAATGGCCATGGCCCCCTCGGTCATTTTAGGTGTCGTTCAGCTTCTCACGCAGAGCCTTGCCCGTCTTGAAGAACGGCAGGCGCTTGGCGTCTACCTCGACGGTCTCGCCGGTTCTCGGATTGCGGCCCGTACGCGAGGCGCGTTCCTTAACGGAAAATGCACCAAACCCGCGCAATTCCACCCGGTCACCACGCGCCAGAGCATCGGCAATCTCGTTGAAAACCGTATCAACGATTTTCTCGACATCGCGGAGATAGAGATGAGGGTTCATCTCGGCGAGTCTTTGTATAAGTTCAGATTTCGTCATAACAAAAACCTCTGTGCGCAGCTTCTGACTGCATCCGTTCTGTCATTAACCTGCCCTAGATTGCCCCAAAGAACGGGGGGGTGTCAACCAAAACCCATTGATAGAAAAGAGAATTTTTCTCCTTTTTGTCGCGCCATACAACGATTCGGGCTCAAAAAACGAAACAAGCCGCCCAAAGGCGGCTTGTTCCATAACTTTCAGTTCGAGCGGTAAACCGCGCGCCTTACTCCTCGCTGGCTTCGGCGGAGAATTTCTTCGCCGAGGTGCGGGTTTTCTTGGGCTTGTCCTCGTCATCCGACTTGTCCGACTTCTTGGACGCCTTGCTGTCCTTCTCCTGAAGGGCCGCGCCAAGAATATCGCCGAGCGAAGCACCGCTGTCGCTGGAGCCGAACTCCTTCATCGCCTGCTTGTCTTCGTCGATCTCGCGGGCCTTGATGGAAAGGGTGACCTTGCGGGTCTTGCCTTCGATGCTGATGACCTTGGCGTCAACCTTTTCGCCAACCGCGAAACGGTCGGGACGCTGCTCGGAACGCTCGCGCGACAGATCGGACTTCTTGATCGTGCCCGACATGCCGTTGCCCAGCGTAACCTCAATGCCACGGTCGTTGGTCTCGGAAACCGTACAGGTGACAATTGAACCTTTCGCGAGGCCGGTAACGGTCCCCTCGTAAGGATCTTCGGTCAGCTGCTTGATACCAAGCGCAACACGCTCGCGGTCAGGGTCCAGCTCAAGGATTTTCGCCTTGACCATATCGCCCTTCTTATAGGCTTTAAGCGCTTCCGGCGTGGCGTCTTCCCAGGAAATATCGGAAAGGTGAACCATACCGTCGATCTCGCTGGTCAAACCGACAAACAGACCGAACTCGGTCGTATTGCGGATCTCGCCTTCGATGAGGTCGCCCACCTTCGCTTCCAGAGCGTACTTGGTCCACGGATTCTCCTGGCACTGCTTGAGGCCAAGGGAAATCCGGCGTTTCTCGGGATCGACGTCCAGAACGGCCACTTCTACTTCCTGAGAGGTGGAAACGATTTTGCCGGGGTGGATGTTTTTCTTGGTCCACGACATTTCGGAAACGTGAACCAGACCTTCGATGCCCTCTTCCAGCTCGACGAACGCGCCGTAATCGGTGATGTTGCTGATCCGGCCCTTGAACCGTGCACCGACCGCATAACGCTCGCGCACATTCTGCCAAGGATCGGCTTCCAGCTGCTTCATACCCAGCGAAATCCGCTGCGTTTCTTCGTTGAAGCGGATGACCTGCACCTTGACCGTCTGACCCAATTGCAGAACCTCCGACGGGTGGTTCACGCGCTTCCAGGAAATGTCGGTGACGTGCAGAAGCCCGTCAACGCCGCCCAGATCCACGAACGCACCGTAATCGGTGATGTTCTTGACCACGCCTTCGAGGATTTGACCCTCGCGCAGGCTTTCCAGCAGATCGCTGCGGGCCGATTCGCGGGATTCTTCAAGAACCGCGCGGCGGGAAACGACGATATTGCCGCGTCCGCGATCCATTTTCAGGATGTGGAACGGCTGCGGGGTATTCATCAGGGGCGTAACATCGCGCACAGGGCGGATATCCACCTGGCTTCCGGGCAGGAACGCAACCGCGCCGCCCAGATCGACGATGAAACCGCCTTTGACGCGGCCGGTGATAACGCCGGTAACGCGCTCGGCCTTCTCGCAGGATTTCTCCAGCTCGATCCAGACTTCCTCGCGGCGGGCTTTCTCGCGCGACAGGCTGGTCTGCCCTTCGCGGCCTTCGATACGCTCGACGAACACTTCAACCGTGTCGCCGACCTTGATTTCCGGATCTTCACCGGGGCGGGAAAATTCCCGCAGGCTGACGCGGCCTTCGGATTTCAGGCCGACATCGATAACGGCGACGCCGTCCTCGACGGCGACGATGGTTCCGTTGACCACGCACCCTTCAAATTTATTCTGTCCTTTCAGCGATTCCTGAAGAAGCGCTGCGAAGTCAACAGACTCCGTATTGTCTTTAAGATTTGCGGCTATATGGGCCATAGTTTTAGTCCTTTCAAAGTCAAATACCCTGTCCTCCGGCGCATAGGCTCGCGGACGGGATGTTAAAGCGCGATATTATCGCTGTAGCGGCGATGAAAACGATTGCCGGATAAAGACTTAAGCGTCGAGCACTCGCTCGACCGCCCGCAGGGCCTCGGCCAGAACCTCGTCCTCCGAAAGACCTGTGGTGTCAAGCACCACTGAACCTTCGGCGGGTCTGAGGGGGGCCACCCTGCGCCCGGAATCGCGTTCGTCGCGGGTACGCATATCCGCTAAAACGGCCCCATATGTAGCGCCTATCCCCTTGGATTGCAACTCTTTCATGCGCCTTTGGGCGCGAATCTCGACATCTGCCGTCACGAACAGTTTCACCGGGGCTTCCGGGCAGATCACGGTGCCGATATCCCGCCCGTCCAAAACGCACCCCGCATAGCCCGGTCCCGGATACTTGGCAAACCCGCGCTGGACATCGATCAGCGCAGCCCTGACCGCCGGTATCGCCGCCACCTGCGAGGCCCCCTGCGCCACCTCGTCCCCGCGCAAAATCGGGTCGGAGAGAGTCACGCCCAGCAGCCCCTCCTGAATCTTGTGTTCCAGAGCCGCGCAGCCGCGCAGGGCGTCGTCCTCCTGCCCGCAAGCCCCGCCCGCCTGCAGAACCTCATGCGCCACAGCCCGGTAGAGCGCCCCGGTGTCCATATGCGCATATCCCAACCGCTCGGCCAGACGCCGCGCCAGCGTCCCCTTGCCGCTCGCCGCCGGCCCGTCGATGGCGATGACGAAAACCTGTTCCATGCCTGCCCCTTATCCAAGCGCCAGATTAAGCGGGCGATTCCTTTTTTACAATTGCCAACGCGCACACGCCCGTCTAAACCTGAATCATGCGCAAACGGCACCTTTTGATTCTCCCGCTGCTTCTAACGGCCTGCACCAAAGGGCAAGGCATCAGCCTCCGCCCGTACGAGGATACGTGGGGAACCCCGCAGGATTTCTATGTCTGTCATGGCTTTAACTGCACCAACAGAACCCCGGCCAGCCTGAACGAACAGGAATGGCAGATGGCGCTCTCGCCCTTCCGAACCCCCGCAAGGGACGCGGCGGACGAGCGCAGCAAAATCGCCCAATCCATCGGCCTGATCGAAAAAATGGTGCAGCAAAAAACCGGAATGAACGCCGACCTCGGCGAAGCGACGACCTTCGAGCGCGATCAGGACCAGATGGACTGCCTCGACGAAACCATCAACACCTCACGCTACCTGCATTTCATAGAAAAAGAGGGCGTTCTGAAATTCAACGAACCCGCCGACCCCATTCACAGGGGTTATTTCGTGGACGGCCTGTGGCCGCACAACAGCGGCGCGGTGATGGAGAAGGCCACAAAGGAACGCTACGCAATCGACAGCTACTACCGAGACAGCGGCCACCCTGCCGATATCGTGCCCCTCGATACGTGGATCAATAACTGGCGTCCGTTTCAATCTGCGCGCCCAGATCGTTCATCAGATCGATAAACCCAGGGAAACTGGTTCTGATGGGCGAAGCATCGTCGATTTCGATCGGCGCCGCGCTCACGCACCCCAAAACAAGAAAACTCATCGCAATCCTGTGATCCAGCGCCGTTTCGATCGTCGCCCCGCCCTTGGGCGGCTGCCCTGTGCCGTGGATGGTGAGGCTATCCTCCCCCATCTCCAGCTTGACCCCGCAAGCCTCAAGCCCCTTGGCGATCATCAGCAAACGGTCGCTTTCCTTGACCCGCAATTCCGCAAGCCCGGTCATGCGTGTAACCCCTTGGGCGCACGCGGCCGCCATCGCCAGAACCGGAAACTCGTCGATCATCGAGGGCGCGCGCTCCGGCGGAACATCTACACCCTTCAGCATCCTCGTCCCCCGCGCGACAATCGTCCCGACCTTCTCGCCAGATTCGATACGAACATGCTCGAATCGCACATCCGCCCCCATCTCCTGTAAGGTCTGGTAAAGCCCCGTCCGTCGGGGGTTGAGCAGCACGTTCGAAAGCGTGACTTCCGAACCTTCCGTAATCACAGCCGCCACAATGGGAAACGCCGCCGAGCTGGGATCGCCCGGCACATCGACCGCGCAGGGCTTGAGCGTCACCGGCCCGTCAATGGAAATCGCCTCGCCGCCGTCCGCAGTTGGCTCGATGGACACCTCGACACCGAAATGCCGCAGCATATTCTCCGTATGGTCCCGCGTCGGCTCCTTCTCGATCACGGTCGTCCGCCCCGGCGTATTGAGCCCCGCCAGAAGGATCGCCGACTTGACCTGCGCCGAAGCAACCGGAAGCGAATACGTCACCGGAACCGGGTTTTCAGGGCCCCGCACCGTGAGCGGCAGCCGATCCCCCGATCGCGCCAGAAATTTCGCGCCCATCTGCTCCAGCGGAGTCATCACCCGCCGCATGGGCCGCTTGTTGAGCGACGCATCGCCCGTAAAAGTCGCGGCAAAATCATGCCCAGCGATCAGCCCCATCAAAAGCCGCGTGGACGTGCCGCTGTTCCCCATATCCAGAACGCAGGACGGCTCGGCCAGCTTGCCGACCCCCACGCCGCGCACCCGCCACAGCCCGTCCGATCCGTTGCCGATCCGCGCGCCCATATGCCGCAGCGCCTCGGCGGTATTCAAAACATCCTCGCCCTCAAGAAGCCCGCTGATCAGCGTCTCGCCCTGCGCCAGCGCCCCGAACATCAGCGCCCGGTGCGATACCGATTTATCGCCGGGAACCCGCGCCGAACCGCTCAGGGCCCCGCACGCGCGGGATTTGCAACTGCGTGTGAACTGTGAATGCGACATGAAAAGGCCCCGCTGCGCCAAACAACGCGAATGAGATTGAAATTTCAGGAAAAAATAGCGCGTCCGAAACGGCGGAGCAATGACTAATCGCCGAAACTATCGAGTTGGCCGTTATACGAAGTGACGAACTCGATCAACCGATCCACCGGAACCGGGCGGCAATAACGATAGCCTTGCACCTCGTCACAGCCCTGCTTGACCAGAAACTCTTCATGCGCCTTGGTCTCGACGCCTTCAGCGATGACCTTGAGGTTCAGCGAGTGCCCCAGATTGATGATCGTCCGCGCGATGGAGGCGTTCTCCACGTCGTTCAGCGCGTTGCGGATGAACGACTGGTCGATCTTCAGGCGGTCGATCGGAAACTGGCTGAGGTAAGACAGCGAGGAATACCCCGTACCGAAATCGTCAATCGCCAGCTCGACGCCCAGAGCATGCAGATTCTGCAAAACCTGAACCGTGTGCTTGATATCGTGCATGAACACGCTTTCCGTCACCTCAAGCTCCATAAGCTTGGGATCGTAGCGGGTTTCTGTCAGAAGACTGCTCACAAACCCGACGATATCGGATTGCGCGAACTGGTTGCCCGAAACGTTAATCGCAAGGCGCAGGGAAATATCATGCTCGTCCTGCAAACGCTTCCCGACCTTCACCGTCTGCCGGAGCACCCATTCGCCGATCGGAACGATCAGGCCCGACTGCTCGGCCACAGGGATAAATTGCGCGGGCGAAATAAACGTGCCGCCCTCTTTGCTATTGTCCGGCTTCCACCAGCGCAGCAGGGCCTCGGCGGCGATAATCTTTCCGGTCTTGAGGTCCAGCTGCGGTTGGAAATAAAGCTCCAGCTCTTCTTTCTCAAGCGCGTCGCGCAGATCGCGCAGAAGCTGGAACCGCTCCTGCACCGCCCGGTCGAAATCTTCGGAATATTCCTTCACCCGGTCGCGCCCCTCTTCCTTGGCGCGGTTAAGGGCGATATCGGCGTTTTTCAGCACAAGGTCAGGCTCGATCCCGTCATCGGGGTACGTTGCGACACCCACAGAGGCCCGCACCTGAAACTCCTCGTTAAACACCTTAAACGGATCGTTGCGAATCACATTGATAACCCGCTCCGCAACTTCGCGGGCCGTCGAAGCACCGGCGCGTAAAGGCAGCATCAGCGCGAACTCGTCCTCGCCGGTCCGTGAGACCATCGCCGACTCCGGCAAGGCCGAACGCAGCTTCTTGCCGACGGAGCGCAAAATCGCATCGCCGACATTATGCCCCATCGAGTCGTTGATATCCTTGAAGTGATCCAGATCGACCGCGACCACGGCAAACCGCTCCACCGTATCATCGTAAGATACGCGCGCGTTTTCCGAGAGCTTCTGGATAAACAGCGCCCGGTTGGGCAGGCCCGTAAGGCTGTCGTAATACGCCAGCTTGTGAATCTTGTCTTCCGCCGTGCTCTTGATATGCACGATATTCTCAGCATTCTGCTCAATCAGCTTCTGCATCAGTTCAATCGTGGCGCCGACCTCGTCGTGAACCCCGTAAGGCGACTGGCGGATATCCGGCGACTCCGGGTTCTTGAACGCCGCCACCAGATTCGCCCGCATGAAAAGCAGCGGCTCGATCAACCACTTCCCGATCATGATCATAAAGATCAGCGTGATCGCGAACGACATGAACACCATGACCAGAATATTCTCGATCAGGAACCCGTAAACCTGATCCTTCACAATCGATGCGTCGAGTTTGGCGACAACAATATAGGCGCTCTGGATATCGGCACCCTTGAAAATCGTCTCATAGACCACCCCGTCAGGACTGCGGTAGTTTACATCCAGCTGCCCGAAAAGCGGCTGGAGACTAGGCTTGCTTCCATAAGAAGCAACAAGCTTGTATTGAGGGGTATAGACATCAAGCCCCAGAACAGGCGACGTCGCCATCAAACGCTCGACATGCTCCTGGTCGAACGGGTTTACGGCCCCTTCGCTATCGGCTGTGGAATGGATGATGGAGGAAATGCCGATCTGCGCCTGCTCGGCCAGCGCATTCAGCCGCGCCTGCTCGTAGCCGACCATGACCTGAAAATTGAGGACAACGGTCCTAATCAAAAGGATCGCCATAAACATCGTGGCCGCAATCCGCCAGCTCAGCCGGCTGCGCCAGACTCCGCTGGAAGCGAGCGAGAGCAATCCGCCCCCGGCGGCAGACGTGGAAACGCCCGACGCTTGCGCATCGCCCTTTTTCAACGCCCGTTTTGCCAATGCTTCGGAAATCGAAGGCATGTCTGATCCACTTGAAGCTAACGAAAGTCCGCGCGGTCCGCGTCCTTGCAAACCACACGTAAAACCCCCAATCTACAGACGATTGTAAATACTAAAGATTAACAACACGTTGAGCGGAGGCAAAATTTCTAAAGCGAATAAGGAAAATATTCGGGGGCTGAAAAAAGAAAAATGGCGGAAAACAGCCAAAAGACTGAATGTACTGCAATCAATGTCACCCGTTTCCGGCCTTTTGACAAGCGATTTTAGTGCAAACGATCAGCTTTTTCCGCTCATCTTGGGTTGTACAGGCGAAAATTCGCCGCGAATCGCCCTCTCTCAGCTTCAGCTTGGCCCGCAGGGCTTCTGTGCTGCCGGGGTAATTCCGCAAAACCAGCTCCGCCCCCGCGATATCCGCGACCCCGTCCGCCGGACTCCGCACATCCTCGATCCGGTAAACTTTCCCCGGAAACCCCTGAACCAGGTGATCCAACGTATAAAGATGCGTATTCCGGTGCAGCTTGCGCAAGCCCAGCCGCGTCGCCAGCAAGTTAAACGCCCCCGCCTTCAAAAACGCCGCCCCCGGCTCATATATATAGGCCTCCGGCGACCCGATTTCGGCCTGCGCCGCCTGTTCCTGCGCCATCGTGAACCGGAAGTCCTTTAAAACCTGCCCTGCATCATCAATCTCGACCGCATGGATCGCAGGCTCCGCCGCCGCTCCGTCGATCATATAAAGCACCTCTTTGCACTCCCCGCCCCACTGAACGATATGCACCGCGCCGACCCCGCCCAACGCTTCAATCGCCAGCGCGATATCCAGAACCGGGGAGGCCTTCACCATGACCTTCGCCCCGCTCCCCCGCAAGGTGGGCAGCATACTAAGAAGATCCGGCGAGCAATCCTCGAACAGATAGCGCCCCTTCCGCCCGCCTTCCCGCCGCTGCGGGTCGAGATAAACCCAGTCGCACGGCGGCATTTGGCTGATAAAGTCCTCTGAACCGCCGCAATGAACCTGGAAATTCGCCTGAAAAAGCCCGGCTTTCTTGAGAATCCCAAGATTATGCTCAAGGATTTCGGCGCTTTCGGGAGTCTTTTCAGCGCAAACCAGAGTCACAGCCCGCTGCGCCAGAGCGGCGGCATCAATCCCCGCCCCGGCGGTCAAATCCGCAATCCGCGCATCCTGAATCAAAGACGCCTTATAAACCGCGCACGGCCAGGAAGACGCCTGCTCCATCAGATCGGCGGAGGGAAAGACAAAATCGGGAACCTCAAGCCACCCCGGAACCTTGGCCGCCGCCTTCGCCCGCGCCTTGATCTGGTAGAGGATAAGCTTGTAAGACCAAACGGGATTCGGCGGCTTTTTAAGCGCCAGCGCGGACACATCGGCCCCGGCGTGGGAGAGAATAAAGGCCCGGATATCGGGGTCCAGCAGCGCCCGCCACCCCGCCATGGGCATTAACCCGCCATCTTGAGCGTTTCGCGGAAGCGCACGGGCTCACCGATAGGCTTCAGCAGCTCATCCTCGCGCATCACCATCTGGCCCCGGATAATCGTCATGATCGGCCAGCCCTTGACCTTCGTCCCGTCGAACGGCGTCCAGCCGCACTTGGTCTGCTGCTGCACGTTGGTGATGTCCATCTTTTTGCGCAGATCCACGACCGTGAAATCCGCATCGTACCCGCGCACGATCCGCCCTTTATTCGCAATCTGGTGAATACGCTGCGGGCCATACGAAACAAGGTCCACAAAGCGCTCCAGCGTCAGACTCCCCTTATTCACGTGGTCCAGCATGATCGGCACAAGCGTCTGCACCCCCGGCGTCCCGCTCGGGCTGCCCGGATAGGTCTTGCCCTTTTCCTCCAACGTATGCGGCGCATGGTCGGAGCCCAGAATATCCACCGTCCCGTCCCGGATTCCTTTCCACAGCGCCAGTTGATGATGCAACTCGCGGATTGGCGGATTTTGCTGCGCCTTGGTGCCCAGCCGCAAATAACAATCCGGCGCGGATAACGTCAAATGGTTGGGCAAAACCTCGACGCTGGCGATATCGCGGTTCTGGGCCAGAATCTCCATCTCCTGCGCGCTGGTGATATGCAGAACATGCACGCGCCGTCCCGTTTTCCGCGCCAGCCGCAAAAGCCGCATCGTCGCCGACACGCACGATTCGACCGAACGCCAGATATGATGCATCGCCGGATCGGTGCTGTTGCCGAGGATGTTTTTCTTGTTTTCGATCATCATGGCCTCGTCTTCGGCATGAACGGCCACGACCCGCCGCCCGTTGCGCAAAACGGCCTCGACCTCCTCGTCCGTGGCGGCCAGAAGATCGCCCGTGGACGACCCCATGAAGATTTTAACCCCGCAAACCCCCGGCAGATTCTCCCATTCCGGCAGGTTTTGCGAATTCGCCGCCGTGCCGCCGAAATAAAACGCATATTCGGTCCACGGCGCCTTGGCGGCGGCCTCCATCTTGCGGGCGAGCCCCTCCGGCGTAGTGGTCAGCGGGTTGGTGTTCGGCATCTCGAAAATCGCCGTCACCCCGCCCATCGCGGCGGCCTTCATCCCGGTTTCAAGCGTTTCCTTATGCTCCCCGCCCGGTTCGCGGAAATGCACCTGCGTGTCGATGACCCCGGGCAGGATATGCAGCCCCCCGCAATCGATGATCTCGCCGGCCATCGTGGGGTTGAACGCCCCGATATCGTGGATTTTTCCGTCCTTGACGAGGATATCGGCCTGCCGCGTCCCCTCGGGCAGGACGACGGTCCCGTTGATCAGCAGAAGGTCGGCGTGCGTGCTCATGCGAAAATCCCCCGTTTAGGGCTGAAACATCGGAAAACTATACTAAAAACTAACGGTGCGCGGGAAAAAACGTCGCGGCTTAATCCTTGATCAAGTCCAGAAAACGGCGCTGCACCGTCGGATCGTCCTTGAAAATGCCTGAAAACATCGTGGTCACGGTGCTGGAATGCGCCTTGTTGACCCCCCGGATCGACATGCATTGGTGGTTCGCGCGGATCATCACGGCGGCCCCCTTGGGTTTCAGCGTCCGGTCGATCACCTCGACGATGTTTCTTGTCATGTTTTCCTGCGAGATCAGACGCTTGGCATAAACATCGACAATCCGGGCCAGCTTGCTGATCCCGACCACCTTTTCGGTGGGCCAATAGGCCACATGCGCCTCCCCGATGATCGGCACCATATGATGCTCGCAATGCGAGGTGAAATTGATGTCCCGGACGATGACGATATCGTCAAACCCTTGAATATCCTCGAAGGTCTTACCGAGTTCCGAAGCCGCGTCCTTGGCGTACCCGCAGAAGAACTCATTATACGCCTCGACCACGCGCTTGGGCGTCTCGCGCAAACCTTCCCGCGCTGGGTCGTCCCCGGCCCAGCGGATCAGCGTCTCAACGGCGCGCATAGCCTCGTCTTTCGTAGGCTTTTTGTCCTGCGCCATTTTTCTCTTCCGGTTAATATTCTCTACGCTCATCCTTGCCACCCGTAAAAAACATGTTGGTCTTACAGTGTCTTTCACGTATTTTCCAGTAAAAAAGAATATAAGGACTCCGATTTGATGACCGCCCTCAAGCTGCAAAACTCCCTCACCCGCAAGAAGGAGGACTTCAAGCCCATCGATCCGGCCCATGTGCGGCTCTATGCCTGCGGTCCTACGGTCTATAACTTCGCCCATATCGGCAACGCCCGCATGGCCGTGGTCTTCGACCTTCTGGCGGACCTGCTGCGCTCGCTCTATCCCAAGGTCACCTATGTCTCGAACATCACCGACATCGACGACAAGATCATCGCCGCCGCCCGCGAAACGGGCCGCCCGTGCGATGAAATCACCTGCAAATACGCCGACATCTATAACCGCGACATGGCCGCGCTGGGCGTAAAAACCCCCGATGTCCAGCCCCGCGCGACGACCCACATCCCCCAGATGATCGCCCTCATCGAAACCCTGATCGCCAAGGGCCACGCCTATGAGGGGCAAGGCCACGTGCTCTTCAACGTCCCCTCCTTCCCCGCTTACGGCGGCCTGTCGGGGCGCAGCCGCGACGATCAGATCGCAGGCGCGCGGGTGGAAGTCGCCCCCTATAAGCGCGACCCAGCCGATTTCGTGCTCTGGAAACCCAGCACGCCCGAGCAACCCGGCTGGGACTCCCCTTGGGGAAGGGGCCGCCCCGGCTGGCATATCGAATGTTCCGCGATGGCGCAGGAACATCTCGGCCTACCCTTCGATATCCACGGCGGCGGGGCGGACCTCAAATTCCCGCACCATGAAAATGAAATCGCCCAAAGCTGCTGCGCGCAAGGGCAACTGAAAGACCTCTCCGCCTTCGCGAAATTCTGGGTGCACAATGGATTCGTCACCGTGAACACCCAAAAAATGGCGAAATCCGAGGGTAACACGAGACTCGTTCATGATTTGCTGCAGCAATATGACGGTGAGACTTTGCGCCTCGCCCTCCTCTCCGCGCAATACAGCCAGCCGCTCGACTGGACGGAGAATCTGCTGCAACAAACCCAAAAAACATTGGAACGCCTCTACCAGTCCTTGCGTGAACTCGCCGACATAACGCCGGAGAAAAACTCTGACCAGCACGACAACCCCATCCTCGAAGCCCTCTGCGATGATCTGAACACGCCCAAGGCCATCGCCGCCCTCGGCCATCTCGCCCGCAAGGCCGCGCAAACCCGCGCCCCCTTTGACAAGGCCGCGCTGCTCGCGGGCGCGAACCTTCTCGGCGTGCTGCAACAGGACGCGGACGCATGGCTCGGCTACGGCCAGCCCGCAAATGATGTAGATGCCGCGAAGATTGAAAATTTGCTGCAGCAAAGACAGGATGCCCGAAAGGCCAAAAACTTCGCCCGCGCCGATGAAATCCGCCAGGAGCTGACCGAAATGGGAATCGCCATCGAAGACACCCCCTCCGGCGCGGTCTGGAAAAAACTCTAGCGCTGGAGACTTGAAAAACCCGCGCCTCAGCATAGAATGAACACAGGAAACAAAAAGCATGACCAGACAGCAAAACGCCCCCCAGCCCGAAACCTTCACCGTCACGGCCGATGCCGATGGCGTGTCCTGCGATGGCGGCGGCGGCCCCCTTGGCCACCCCAAGGTCTGGTACACGTTCGATGACGATAATCGCGCCGAATGCGTCTATTGCGACCGGCTGTTCATCCGCAAATCCTGATCCGCACTCAATTTCTTGCGTCCCGCCCCGACTCTCCTGTACGATAGGACCGTGGATGCTGCTTATGCGGGTCTGCGGTAACTCGCTCAATGGAGGAGACAAAATGACCACACGTTTAACTTTGTTCGACAGCCCCCTTTTCCTCGGTTTTGACCAGTTCGAAAAGACCGTGGACCGCCTTCGCAAATCCGGCGGTGATGGCTATCCCCCTTACAACATTGAACAAATCGGCGAAAATGGCCTGCGCATCACCCTTGCGGTGGCCGGATTCGGCCTCGAAGACCTCGACGTCGAGATCGAGCATAACCAGCTCACGATCCGAGGCCAGAAAACAGAAGATGAATCAAAGGTTTACCTCTATCGCGGCATCGCCGCCCGCCGGTTCCAGAGAAGTTTTGTTCTGGCCGACGGCATAGAGGTCTACGACGCCGACCTCGATAACGGCCTGCTGCATATAAATCTTGAGCGCGTGCAACCGGAATCGGCAGCGCAAAAAATCAAGATCAAAAGCGCGGAAAAGCCTGGCCGCAAGGTTAAGGCTATCGACATAGATGCCACGGAAACCGGCGAATAAGGAGACACATCATGGTCACAGAGAACAGAGAAGATCATATCCGCAGCCTGCTGCGCAACATGTCGGCGGAAGATTTCATGAATCTCGGTGCCGGACAGGTCGCCTACATCCGCATGATCGAAGACAGCAAAGGGGCGCTTTACGCGCTCTGCTCGGCAGACGGGCGCCCGCTTTCCATCCTCGGCAGCTTTGAAGAAGCCGTTCGCTCATCCCTGTCGAACAAGCTCGAACCCGTCACGGTCCACTAGGCAGCATACAATCTGCTTTCGGGAGACATCAGCAAAAGCCGGATCGCATCCGGGTCCTTCGCCTCGCGCACAGCCTGACACAGCGTCTGATCGCGCAGCAAGCGCGAGATTGAGGATATGCGCTGCAAATGCACCGGCCCATCCGCATGCGGCGAAAGAACGCAAGCGATAAGATCGACTTTTTCCCCGTCGGGAGCCCGGAAATCCGCGCCGTGATCGAGGACCGCAAGGCAGAAAAACGGCTTCTGAAGCCTGATGGATTGCAGATCGATCACCGCAACCCCGCCCCCGATGGCGGAGGAACGCTTGATTTCCTTCTTGTTGAAAAGCCGCGCCATGATGACGGCGTCAAGGCGCGTGACCGCCGCGATGCGCACGGCGATCTCGTGAAGGCATTTCCGGCGCGTCTGCGCCTTCAGGCCCGTAAAAACATGGTCGGGAGTAAGAACGGAAAGCATGATCTGTAAACCGCCTCATTGGCATGAAGAACGATGGTGTGGTGGTACCACGAAAAAACACGAACCTGCCAGAAAAAACGCCCCGGAGACTCATTTTTTTTGCAGATAAAAAATATGGCAAAACAATACGTTAAAGACGTTTTCATAAATGGCTTAGAACGTGCCGATTTCGCACAATTACGCTATTATTTTTGCGCTCGCACCTGCACAAAAAAATCCCCGCCGCAGCGGGGATTTTATAAATTGTAGTCCAGTCGATAGCCTTAAGAAGAACAGCCTCAGTCCTCTTGGGGATCGACCCAGCCGACATTCCCGTCATTCCGCATGTAAACCATATTCAAGCGATTATTCTTGGCGTTGCGGAACAACAGAGCATTCCGGTCGGCCAGTTCCATACGCATAACGGCGTCAGACACGCTGAGCGTCTCGATATCCGCGGAAATCTCGGCCACGACGACCGGATCATCGCCCAGAGGAACGCCGTCCTCGTCGTTATCCTGCTCCGGAGCTTCGCCGCCGCCCTGAACCGCCAGCGTATAATAAAGCGCCTTGGTTTGTTCTTCCTCGGGCGTTTTTTGCTTGCGGGCGTGATGGTCGCGCAACTGGCGCTTATAGCGGCGCAAGCGCTTGGCCGCCTTCTCCGAAGCCGAATCGAACGCCACATAAGGGTCGTTCTCGGTCGCCTCGGTGATCACCATGACGTTCTTGCTGACGCGCATAGAGATATTCACGCGGAAAAGCCCGCTGCCGTGCCCCTCGCGGGAAAACGTCACCGTGGCGTCCGTCGCGTGGTTGAAATACTTCTCATCGATATCCGTCAGCTTTTCTTTAACATGGGTGCGCAACGCATCGCCAATATCGATTTGCTTGCCTTGAACGGTCATTTCCATCGTGGGGTACTCCCTTGCTTGGGTTGTGAATAGGGTTGTAACAGCAGACCCCCGCCCGGTTCAAGGCGGCGATAGGCAAAAAATGTGAATGAGGCTGCAAAAAAATCAGGATATCTCCACATCCATAGAAGCCATGGCCAGCGCTTCCTCTTGGGTATAGCGCCGCTCGCCCTGCGGAAGACCGGGATGGGCGATAAAAAGGCTCCACCCGTCCGCAAGTTTAAGGTCTTCTGCCGTTCTGGAAAATAATTTCGACATGCGTGCGGCAAACGCCTCGGCATCCGGGCCTGCGCCAAACGCGGTGCGCAATTCCTCACCGGAAACTTCTTGGTCGGAAACATCGCGCAGGGAAACGATAACGCTCATGCCGGGGTCTTCCTGAACCGAAGAAAACGCAATTTGAACATGCACTATGATACCACAAACCGTGCTTTTGGAAAAAAGTTTTTACGGTTCGCCGCGCTGGGCAAGGGCCTTCTTAACCCGCCGCCGCTGCACCGATGACCCGATATGCATCCCCTCGCGGTATTTCGCAACGGTTCGGCGCGCAAGGTCGATCCCCTCTTTCTTGAGCAGGATCACGATCGCGTCGTCCGAAAGAACGTCGTCCGCTTTTTCCTGCTCGATCAGGGTCTTGATCCGCGCCTTCACCGACTCCGCCGAATGGACGCTGCCGTCCTCGGAGGTCAGCGCCGTGGTGAAGAAATATTTGAGCTCGAACAGCCCGCGCGGCGTCGCGATATATTTGTTGGTCGTGACCCGCGAAACCGTGCTTTCGTGCATCTCGATCTTTTCCGCGACATCCCGCAGGGTCAAAGGCCGCAAAAACTCGATCCCGTAATTGAAAAACGCGTCCTGCTCCTCCACGATCACCGCCGCCACCTTGATGATGGTCTGCGCCCGCTGGTCCAGCGCCCGCACCAGCCAGTTCGCGGAATTGAGCTGGCTGTTGAGATACTCCTTGTCCTTCTTGGCGCCCGGCCCTTGGGAGACTTGCGTGAAATACTCCTGATTGATCAGAACGCGCGGCAGCGTCTCGGCGTTCAGCTCGACCCGCCAGCCGCCACCGACATGTTTGGGTAAACGGCGCATCAAAATGTCCGGGATGGCGGTTTGCACCACCAGGTGATCGAACGAGGATACAGGCCGGGGGTTCAAGCCCCGGATCTCCGCGATCATGTCCTGTAGATAGGCGGAATTGACCCCGCAAACCTTGCCCAGCGCCGCCATATCGTGTCCGGCCAGAAGGTCGAGATGGTCCAGAAGCGCGCGCATCGGCGCGTCCAGCTTCCCCTGTTCCTCAAGCTGCAACGCAAGGCACTCGCGCAAATCCGCAGCAAAAACCCCCGTCGGGTCGAATTGCTTCATTTCACCCAGCAGCCGCTCGATCCGCTCGACTGAACAGCCCAAACGCCCGGCCAGAGCCGCATACCCCTCGCGCAGATATCCGCTCTCGTCGATCAGATCGATCAAAAGCGCCCCGATCATCCGGTCCCGGTTGTCCCCAAACGCAACAAAAAGCTGCTCGGAAAGATGCTCGCGCAAACTCTTGCGCACCGACATCCGGTCCTCGAAACTGTAATCCGTATCCTCGAAGGTCGCGCTGCCGCCCGCGCCCGTTCCGGCCATCGAAAGCCCCGCGCTTGGGTCGTATTCCCACGCCTCACCCGCCGAATCTTCATAACCCGTATACCCGTCGGGTGCTTCCGCGCTTTGCTGGTCGGGGGTCTCGGCCTCGTAAGGCTCGTCCTCGCCTGCACTCGGCTCGGCGGGGGTTTCCGCAATCTCCAGCAGCGGGTTTTTCTCCAGCTCCTGCTCAAGAAATTCGTTGAGTTCGATATTGTTGAGCTGCAGCAATTTGATCGCCTGCTGCAACTGCGGCGTCATCACGAGCTGCTGCGCGTGCCGGAGATCAAGCTTCTGCGATAAAGAACTCATACCGATACTCACCACATTGACGAACCCGGACGCGGAAGAACCGAATCGCCCCGCGCCTCGGGGTTCAACAAAGCAATTTTAATGCCATAATGATGAAGATTTACGGAATATCGTCAAAACCGCCTGTAATTTCAGGGGAAAATTTTGGAAATTATAAAATGAAGGAGAGGGCAATGAGCCGAAAATCATGATTTACGCTTACAAACTAAAACCTTCGCCGAGATAAACCCGCCGCACATCGTCGTTGCCAACGATATCGTCCGGCGTACCCTCCATCAGAACCCGCCCGTCATGCAGGATATAGGCCCGGTCCACGATGCCCAGACAGTCCCGCACGTTGTGATCGGTGATCAAAACGCCGATGCCCCGGTTCTTGAGCTGGGAAATCAGGTTGCGGATATCCCCGACCGCGATCGGGTCGATCCCGGCCAGCGGCTCGTCGAGCAGCACGAAATGGGGCCGCGCCGCCAGCGCCCGGGCAATCTCGACCCGCCGCCGCTCCCCGCCCGAAAGCGCCAGCGCCGGGGTGCGCCGCAAATGCTCCACCCCGAACTCGGCCAGCAAATCTTCGAGCAGCAAATCCTGATCCTCGGCGCTCAGATTCTGCGATTCCACGACGACGCGGATATTATCCTCGACACTCAAACCCCTGAAAATCGAGGATTCCTGAGGCAGGTAGCCAACGCCCAGCCGCGCCCGGCGGTACATCGGGTAATCTGTGATCGGCTGCCCGTCCAGAAGGATGCTCCCCCCGTCCGGGTGTATCAGCCCCGTAATGATATGAAAACACGTGGTTTTTCCTGCCCCGTTCGGGCCGAGCAGCGCCACGGCCTCCCCGCGCTCAATCGACAGGCTCACGTCCCGCAGCACGGGGCGCTTTTTGTAGGATTTCGAGAGATGCTGCGCGCTCAGCCCGCGCGGCACGCTTTGCAGTCTCGGTTTTCTTTTTCTCGGTGGTGCCATAGTGTTTGTCATAATATACAACTCACTTCGAAAACGCCAGTTTGATGCCAAGACCAATCATCAGCCCGCCACAGGTCCGCTCGACCCAATGCACCGCACCCATGAACCGCTCCTTGATCCGCCGATCGGTCAAAACCACCGCAACCCCTGAAAACCAAGCGATTTCAATAACGACCGAGGTCGCCCCGTAAAGCGCCATGACGGCAATGGGCGTTCCCGGCCCGATGAACTGGGTGAACACGGCCGTAAAAAACACCACCGCCTTGGGGTTGAGCAAATTGGTCAGAAACCCGATGGAAACCGCCTTCCGCGCCGAAATGCCGACCCGCTCCGGTGCCACGCTATCCGTCGAAACGGCCTTCGGCTTGGCCCGAGTCATCAGGGCCTTAGCCCCGATATAAATAAGGTACGCCGCGCCTGCATAGCGGATGAAATCAAACACAAACGTATAATGCTGCAGCAAAACCGCCAGCCCGCAGAGAACCACAAGCACATGCACCGCCACGCCAAGCCCCAGCCCGAACGCGGTGAAAATGCCGGTTCGGCGGTCATAGGCCATGGCGTTCCGCACGGCCACGACGAAGGCCGGCCCGGGCGAAATCGTCGCCGCCGCCTGCACCGAAGCCATCAAAAGCCAATGAAAAAAAAGCGTCATCCCTGACCTGCTCCCCCACCCCGTATATCATAGACCCCTGAATTATTCAGGCTTTTTCTCAATCTCGGGTTTCTTTTCCGATCCCGGGAAGAACACCGCCCGCACCCGCCCGCTCTGCCCCTCAACGCCACCTGTGACCGAACTGACGTTGGTATTCAAATTCACCGTCGCCTTCTCGCCCTCAAGTTCGTTCGGGCCGCGCTTGATCTTAACCTTGCCCGTCAGCTCCGCGATATTCGTCTCGGCGGTATAGACGCCCTTGTCGCCCGTCAGAACCTCTGTCGGCGTTGTGATCACAACGTTCCCGGTCGCCTCCAGAGTCTTTAATACGCGCTTGCCATCTTTATCCTCCGTGAACACGGCGGAAAGCTCGTCCGCCTCGATCCGGTCCTCGGCCTGCACCGCCACCGCCCGCCCGACGGCCCTCAGCCGCCCCTGCGTGGTCCAGTATTCGAACCGCTCCTGCGCTGTCACCGTATGATCGCGGGTAATGAGCTTCAGCCCCTTCCCGGTCATGACCGCCAGCCCCTTGTCGATATCATAGACCGCGCGCTCGCCGTAAGCCTTGCTCTCGGCGGAAACAATCTGCACGCTGCCGGTCGCCTCGACCTCGTAAATCTTCATGTCCCCCTCGGGGCCTTCCTTGTACCGCGCGGTCAGGATCGCCGAATTCAAAACCGTTCCGCCCTGCGCCGCCCGCACATTCTTGGTCGCGCGGAAATATTGCTCGTTCCGGTGCCACTCCAGCCCGCCATCGGCGGTGATCTCCAGCTTCTTCCCCGCCTCCGGGTTGCCCTGCGCATAAACCGAAGGCAGCGTAGTGATCATGAGCGCCGCGAACGCCAACGTAATCCATACTTTCTTGACGCTCCTGCCCGTCATAACCCGTCGATTCCTCCCGTAAGAACCAGCTTCGCAGGTCCTGAAAACACAACTTCGCCCGTCTCGCTATTCGCCGTCATGCCCTTGGCGTCGATGGAAAGATCCGGCCCCGTGGCCTGCACAGCCCTCTCGGTCCAGGCCAGCTTGCCGCGCAAATCGATATGCGCCTCCTCACTCCGCAAGCGGTAACCCTTGTCATGCAGGAAATCGACCTGCCCCGACAAAAAGAAACGCTCCGTGTCTCTTCTGTAAGCGCCCGTCAGGGATGTAACCTCGATCTTCGCGCCGCCCTCCATGGTCATCACGCCCACGGGCTTCTCCAGCATGATCAAATCCTCGTTCTTTTCGCCCTGAATCGCCCGAGCTGCGCTGATCTTATACGGATTGTTCTTCTTGTCCGCGCTCTCGAACTGCGGGTTGATCAACTCGTTCTTGGCGATCTTCTGATCCTTGAGCATCGTGCGCTCCTGCGCAACCGGCACGATCGCCTCGTCCCGCCCTGCGGGCCAGAGAAACAAAACCATCACGATCCCGGCGGCGATAAGCGGCAAAACAAGCCGCATGGTCCGCACGAACTTCGTATACCCCGCGCCGTAAGTCTTCGCTGCGGGTTCCCGGCGGCTCAAACGCTCGATCCGCTGCTCGGATTGCGCCTGCACGCTGGCCGAAGATTGATTTTGCCTGTTACGATCGGTGCTCATTCTCTTGATTCCAAAGAAAATTTTTATCTCAGGCCAAGCCGGCCTTCAAACAATCCTGCAAACGGATGATTCCCTGCAAAGCGCCCGCCTCGTCCATGACCACGAGCGTCGTGATATAGCGCCCCGCCTCTTTGGTCATAATATCGAGCGCCTCGACCCCCAGCGCGTCCGGACGGATGGTTTTGGGATTTGAGGTCATAATGGATACGACCCGCTTCGATAGCAAGTCCGGCGCCATGTGCCGCTTGAGATCCCCGTCAGTAATGATCCCTAAAAGCGCGCCATTCTTGTCCACCACGAGCGCTATCCCGAGATTCTTCTCGGTCAAGGCGATCAGCGCCGCATCCATCAAACTGTCCTGAGGTACGAGCGGCAGGTCAGCCCCCTTGACCATCAGTTCCGAAACCTTCATCAGCCGCTGACCCAATTTGCCGCCGGGATGAAAAACCTTGTATTGCTCGGGGGTTAATCCCATCCGCTCAAGCAGCGCAACAGCCAAAGCATCCCCCATCGCGATCATCATCGTGGTCGAAGTGGTCGGCGCCAGCCCGTTCGGGCACGCCTCGGGCACTTTGGGATAAACCAGCTTGATATCCGCGTATTTCGCCAGTGTGCTGTCGGGATTCCCGGTCAGCGCGATCAGCGTGATATCGAAACGCCGCGTATAGTGAATAAGGTCGGAAAGCTCGGCGTTTTCGCCCGAATTGGAAAGCATAAGAACGACATCCCGACCGGTGATCATGCCCATATCCCCGTGGCTCGCCTCGCCGGGGTGAACGTAATAGGAGGGCGTACCGGTCGAAGCGAGAGTCGCGGCGATCTTCCGCGCCACATGGCCGCTCTTGCCGATCCCCGCGACGATGAGGCGGCCCGAACCCTGCTCCGTCCTCTTCATCTTATGAATCGCGTCCACAGCTTGCGCAAAACTATCGCCCACGCTGTCAGCCATAAGGTTCAGAGCGTCCGCCTCCGCGCGCAACACCCGGACTGCGTGCTCTATGTCTTTCTTTGCATCCATGTCAGGAAAGCCTCAATGCGCGAAAATATCGGTTTCGCACCAACCCGCAAGGTCAAGCTCGGCCCGCGCCGGAAGAAATTCAAAACACCGCCGCGCCAATTCTGCCCGCCCTTCGCGCTCCAGCATAACCTCCAGCCGGTCACGCAGTTTGTGCAGATAGTAAACGTCGCTCGCCGCATAGCTGAGTTGCTCGCTGCTCAGGTCCGCCGCGCCCCAGTCCGAGGATTGCTGCTGCTTGTTCAGCTCGACGCCCAGAATATCCCGGCACAGGCACCGCAGGCTGTGCGCGTCCGTATAGGTCCGCGCCAGCTTCGAGGCGATCTTGGTACAATAAACCGGAGCGCATAACACATTCAGATACTGCTGGATCGACGCAAGATCGAACCGCGCGAAATGAAAAATCTTGGTGACCTTCGGGTCGGCCAGAAGCGCCCGCAGGTTCGGCGCCTCGTAACGCCCCGCCTCAAGCTGCACCAGATGCGCCGTCCCGTCTCCGGCCGAAAGCTGAACAAGGCACAAACGGTCGCGCAGCGGGTTGAGACCCATCGTCTCCGTGTCGATGGCAACGGAGGAGCCAAAACTCAGCCCGGCAGGAAGATCGTTTTTATGAAGAGTGATGCTCAAGGGTCCGCGTCCGATTCTTTAGCGTTAATTATCCCGTTTAAAAAACCACGAACGCCTTGCCGGGGCAACCCCCGCGATCAAAAAACAGGAAAACCTGAGGGGGCGTGGACCGGAAAACGGCAAACCCCCGAAAAAATATGGTGCCCAAGAGAGGACTCGAACCTCCACGACCTTGCGGTCACCAGTACCTGAAACTGGCGCGTCTACCATTTCGCCACCTGGGCCCAGCGGGCTGTTTAACACTGTAAACCCCCCGCGATGGATGAAATTCTCTATCGCACCCGGCTCCGAATGTCAAACACAAGCCTGAAAAAAACAGCCGCGCCCCTCCTCCAGCGGAACAAACACCCCGAAAACCGCAAAGGAAACAAAAGGCTTGCGAAGTCTTTTCCACAGGTTGAAAAGAAAGCTAAGTTATGAAAAACACTGAAAAAACACGCGCCCGCGTTAATCTTTCGGCAGGAATTTTCTGACATGATCGAAGGGCGTTTACACCGCCCACTGCGTTATGAGACATTAATCCAGAAAGACATTTCAAAAGGCTCGCGCATTATGAAAATTTTAGTAGTAGACCGGGAAGGCATTACCGCCCAGCTCATGAAGTCGCGCCTAGAGCCTCTTGGCCATGTGATCAAGGAAGAAAGCTCGAAGAACAACGCCGTCGATATGATGGGCACCGAACGCTTCGACATGATCTTTCTCGACCCAATGCCGCTGACCAGCGCCCGCCCGGTGGTCTTGAACCTGCGCCGCGCCAGCGGAAACTACCCCTATATTTTACACATGGCCACGCAAGGCACCCGCGTCGAGGCCATCCAGTCCGGCGCAAACGATTACATCGCCAAACCCATCGATCCCGAGGAGTTGGACCGCAAGGTGGAAAACGCCAAGCGCCTGACCGCCCTCATCAAGCGCATCGGCGACGACAAGGAAGATTACCCCAGCGCGGGCGGCATCATCGCCAAATCCGCCTTCAACCAGCTTTTCCTCTCCGCCATCGACCGGGCCGACCGTTACGGCGAACGCACGTATATTGTGTTCATCCGCCTCTCGAACTATCAGGACATCGCCGAGCGCGAAGGCCCCTACGCCGCCGACTACACGGTCGCCAAGCTCTCGCAATATCTTGTCCGCCTGCGCCGCCAGTCCGACATCATCGCGCAGACCGAACGTTTCGAATACGCCCTTCTGTTGCAACGGCCCCTCTATGAGACCGAGCCGGAAGAGGCCGCCAACCGTTTCGCCGAGGCCATCGCGGGCTTTAAGGACTTTTTCGCCGGCGGCGAAATCTCGCCCGAAGTTACCGTCAAACTCGTGGACCTCCCCGTCGGCGGCCAGATCATCGAACACTACCTCACCAAAGACAGCGCAGGCCGTTAACAAAACACCCAAGCATCCCCGGCACGCCTCTTGTTATCCCCGCCCTTTCTTTGTCATCCCCGCGTAGGCGGGGATCCAGTCAACATCAACCTTGGATTCCGGCCTACGCCAGAATGACGTAAACTTAATTCGTCCTGTTCCTTGTAACCGCCATATTTCAAAAACAGCTTGGCGTCTTCGCGCCTTCGCGATTCAAAGCGCGGCATACGAAAGACACACCGACATGCTGGCAACATTTAATTAGGAATTTATTCTTGACAACAGGAATAAAACCGCGTTAATCTATACCCGCAACGCCCGATTTGCGCCCGCCCCTCCCGGCGGGCTTTTTTTTAATCACTCAAACCAGAGAGCAAAGAGCGTTGTGGTTGAACCAGGCGCAAGGAGCGAAGTGTACATGACGTACATGAGCGACGAAGCAACGCCGTTCAAACGCAACGATCGAAGCTCGGCTTAAAGGAAAACAAGACATGCCGACCCTCATGCCCACCGACATTAACGATA
This sequence comes from Alphaproteobacteria bacterium, assembly GCA_023384135.1. Lineage (GTDB taxonomy): Bacteria > Pseudomonadota > Alphaproteobacteria > Micavibrionales > Micavibrionaceae > JAGNKE01. Next base: position 297,968 of record JAHDXS010000002.1, read on the forward strand.
ACGCCATCCCCGCCCTGCGCCTGCGCGCCTCCGGCGCCCACGCCATCGCGGCCGGGGCGACCTCCGCCCGCAACGCCACCGCCTTCAACGCGGAAACCAGGGTCGTCAGCCTCTACGCCACCGTCCCGGTCTACGTCAAATTCGGGAATGCCTCCGTCACCGCCACGGCGTCCGACCATTACTACCCCGCAGGACTCTATTATGATTTCGCCCTCGGCGGCGACCAGACCGGCCATTACACCCACGTTGCCGTACTGCGCGCCTCCGCCGATGGCACCGTCTACGTCTCCGAAAAGGAATGAAAACACGCCGAAGAGCAAACCATTTTGCGGCTGGACAAGGCACAAGGAGCGAAGTGTACAAAAAAGTACATGAGCGACGCGGTAACGCCGCCCGGACGCAAAAGGGAAAGCTCTTGTTTTATGCTGCGCTTCTGGAGTTGAGAGCCGTGACGATCGTTCCGTCATCGAGATAATCCAGCTCCCCGCCGACCGGAACGCCATGCGCCAAGCGGCTGATTTTCAATGGGTATTTCCGCAATCTGTCGCAAACATAATGCGCGGTGGACTGCCCGTCCACGGTCGCGGGCAGGGCCAGAATGACCTCAAAATTTTGCTGCACTTTTTCCTCTTCGGCGAACCCGCCTGCCGGAACCGCGACCGGGGCGCACAACGCCTCCATCCGCCGCAGCAACAAATCGATCCGCAATTCCTCCGGCCCCACCCCGTCCAGCGCGGAGAGAAGCCCGCCCAGAACATGGTAACGCCCGCGAAATGCGCCCGTCCGCTCGACGGCCCACACGTCGCTCACCTGCGCCACGATGCAGATTTTCGCGGAATCCCGCCCATGATCGCGGCAAATCCCGCACGGCGAAATCGAATCGAGATTCCCGCACGCCTCGCAGGCGCAAATCTCGCTCGCCCCGCGCTCCATAGCCCGCGCCAGAGGCTGCATGAGCGTTTCCCGCCGTTCAAGCAGATGCAGGGCGATCCGCCGCGCCGAACGGTTGCCGAGGCCCGGAAGCCCGGCCAGCATGCGGATCAGGTGATCGAGCGGCCCCTCATTCATTGAATGTCGGCTTCCTGTTCTTGTCCTTCAGGCGCGGATCAACATAACCGAACAGCTTCCGGTCCAACTCCAAGCCCGTCTTGAGATAAAACAGCTCCACTTCCGTGATCGCACCCTGCCCGTCCACGATCCGCCATTTCTTAAGCGCGAACGGCTCCGGCGCAAACGCAAAGGTCAGCGTGCCCTCAGACGGGTCCGAGGTCTGGGTCACTTCGATCTGAAGAAACCCTCCGGCCTCTTTGGTATCCTTGACGGTCAAATCCCCCTTCAAAGAAAACTCCTTACGCAGGAAGAAATCGGCCAGCGTCGTGCCGATCGGCGCGTTGGTCTGTTCGTCCAGCTCCCCGTCATAGAAATAGATAAACGTCCCGTCCGCCACTACGAAATCCTTGTTCGGCGGGTCATATTCAAAACGCAGCTTGCCGGGGCGGCTCAGATAGAACGTCCCGGTCATCTGCTGCCCGACATGCGTCGTCTGTACGAACCGCGCCTGCGCGGTTTTAAGATTCTGGAAATACTTCTCGGCCTGCGCGACAACGGCGGGGTCAACCGCCGCCTGCGCCGGAACCGCCGAAAAAACACAGAGAACACTCAGAATCAATGCAAAACGCTTCATAAATCCAGCCATAATATAAAAGCCCCGCGCGTGAAAGTTAAAAACAGCCTTGTCGGACAATAATACGCCGCAAACACGCCCAGCCTTCTCAGACGCATGAAGTGGACTAAGTCCACTTCCCGACCTCATCGTGTTCTAGAGTGAAACAGCACAAAAGCCGAAGATTGGCTAAACGTCGCTGAAATCGCGGACAAGAATTTCCCGCTTGCCCGTGGAGTTGGCCGGGGAAATGATGCCCTGCTTCTCCATCTCCTCGACGATCCGCGCTGCGCGGTTGTATCCGATCTGCAAATGCCGCTGGATGAAACTGGTCGAAACCTTGCCCTCCCGCGCCACGATGGCCACCGCCCGGTCGTACAGCTCGTCCACGTCGCTCGACGATCCGCCGCCTGCGCCGCCGAACATGGCGGACATAATCTCGCTGTCGCCGTAATCCCCGTCATCCGTAAGGTTATCGATATAATCCGGCGTTGCTTGGCTCTTGAGGAAGGAAACAGACTTCTCCACATCGTCGTCCGCAACGAACGGCCCGTGAACCCGCGTCACGCGCCCGCCCGGCGCCATATAGAGCATATCGCCCATCCCCAGAAGCTGCTCCGCCCCGGAATCGCCCAAAATCGTGCGCGAATCGATCTTAGAGGTCACTTGGAAGCTGATCCGCGTCGGGAAGTTCGCCTTGATAACCCCGGTAATAACGTCCACGGAGGGCCGCTGTGTCGCCATGATCAAGTGAATCCCCGCCGCCCGCGCCATCTGCGCCAGCCGCTGGATCGCGTTCTCGACATCCTTCCCGGCCACAAGCATCAGATCGGCAAATTCGTCAACCACCACAACGATATAGGGCAGCTCCGCCAGATCCATCGCATGATCTTCGAAAACCGCCTCGCCTGTCTCCGGGTCGAACCCGGTCTGCACCTTCTGGACGATCTCCTCGCCCTTCTTAAGGGCTTCGCGGATACGCGTGTTATAGCCCTCGATATTCCGCACACCCAGCTTGGACATGTTGCGGTAACGGTTCTCCATCTCCCGCACCGCCCATTTCAGGGCGACCACGGCCTTGCCCGGCTCCGTGACGACCGGAGACAAAAGATGGGGGATATTGTCGTAAACAGACAATTCCAGCATTTTCGGGTCGATCATGATGAACCGGCATTGCTGCGGCGAAAGCCGGAACAAAAGCGACATGATCATGGTGTTGACCGCCACCGACTTCCCCGAACCCGTCGTCCCCGCGACCAGCAAATGCGGCATCTTCGCAAGATCAGCCAGAATAGGCTGCCCGCTGATATCCTTGCCCAGAATAAGCGGCAGCTTGGCGCTGGTCTTCTCGTAAAGCCGGGATTCCAGCATTTCGCGCATATAAACCGTCTGCCGCTCCTTGTTGGGCAACTCGATCCCGATCACGTTCCGCCCCGGCACCACGGCGCACCGCACGGAAATCGCAGACATCGACCGCGCGATATCGTCGCTCAGGGAAATGACCCGGCTCGTCTTTGTCCCCGGCGCGGGCTCAAGCTCATAAAGCGTGACCACCGGGCCAGGGTGGATGCTGGTGATCTCTCCGTGAATATTGAAATCCGCCAGAACGCTCTGCAGCAATTCCGCATTTTTGCGCAAGGATTCCTGATTGGGCTTGCGGCTGATCACGTCTTTCGGAACTTCCTGAATAAACGACACATCCGGCAACTGCCATTCCGCCACATCGCTGAGCGCAAGGCTGCGCTGCTTGGCATCCTTCTTTTTTGCTGCAGGCTTCTTCGGCTTTTCTTCCGTCGAAGTCACCACCGGAATCGTGGCCCGTGGCCGCTTCGCGCTCACGGAAACGGCCTCAAGCTCTTCCTCGTCCTCGGCGGGCTCTTCAGCGCCTTCGTCTTCGGCGGCCTCATCCTCTTCGTACTCCTCGCCTTCTTCGGCATCTTCCGCCTCAAGCTCGTCCTCGGCCTGCGCACGGCGCTCGGCCAGTTCCGCCCGCCACGCCTTCACCCGCTCGACGAAACCGAGATTGAGCGGTTCCGGCTCGTAATCCGGGTCGTTATAATGCCGCACCCACTGCAGAAAGCCCTGCACGCCCGACAAAACCGTCCCGATAGCAACGTAAGCCGCCACCTTGAGCCGCAGCAAAATCCCGATCATATCGTCACGCGAAAACGCGGCGGCATAAAGAAACACCGGAATCGCCAATAAGCCACAAAGCAGCGAAAATGCCCCGTGCCCGTAATCAAACCCGTAATGCGCGGAAAACCCGGACAGGGCGTTGAGCGTCAGGCTCCCTACGCTGCTGCCCAGATAGGGATGCGCGATCCACGATCCCGACGGCACCTGCGCCAGCCCGATCGAGGCCAGCACGCCCAAAATCAGGGTCGCGATGATCCGCAAACTGACAGGCCGTAGCGTCTCACGCTTTAAAAGCCGCCACGCCCAAAACAGCGGCACAAGCGCAAAGACGAACGCGCCCGCCCCCAAAGTCTGCAACAAAAGATCGGCGGTCCACGCCCCGGGCAAATCGGCGAAATTCGCGATTCCCGCGCCCGCCGCCTCAGGCCGCGCCGTATTCCATGACGGATCGGCCGGGTTATAGGTAATGAGCGCCGCAAAAACAAAAATTCCGGCCCCCAGCAGCATCAGCGCGAACGTATCCATGCAGCGCCGCGCTGTGAAAGCCTGCAACGATTCCGGAACGAACGGAATCGCGGGCTCGCTGCGCTTGCCCTTGCCTTTGCGTTTACGTTTGATGGTGCGGGTTCTGGCCATGGACGGATATTAACAATTCTGGATGTTGAAGAGGGGCGGCGCATACGGCGCACCCGGACGGATAATGATGAAGGCTGATGATCCCGGCCCCGCCCGCTCCTTCTGGAGCATCGGCGCAAACCGGGGAAGAACAAGCCTCAGAATAACAAATTTTTGTCCCATTAAACAACCCGCACACGTCAAAAAGCTCAAAAAATCAGGCAAAAACCCGCGCATAAACCTTTTGTTAACCTTCCGTTAACCTTTCGAAGTCTAAACTGACAGCGTTAATTTTGAGTGAATATATTTTCAATAATCCAATATTTAAAACGTAGAGTAAAAAAAGCATGATCCGTAATCCTGTAAAATTGGCGACCCGTAATCCCCCGCCCCCAGAGGAAGGCCAGACCCGCATCGGCGCGGACGGCATCGAATATGCGGTCTATATCCACCACCCCGCCAACGATGATCGCGGCGCCACCGCATGGGAGCGCGCGGCAAAGACAAGTTGCCGCGATTCAGCCCTGCGCGAAGCGCACAAACTCTTTAACAGCCGTAAATACAGCAAGGTCGAAATCAAACGCAGCATCTTCGACCGGGCGCAAAACCGACGCCTTGGCGATACTGTTTTGGTCTTTGGCGATGAAAAACACCGGAAGTCGCCGCGCACATTGATGCACACGGCCATCTATCTGGCCTTTGCGCTTTTGGGCGCCGCATTGTTTCTGACACTGATAGCCGCCTGACAAAATCGGCGGAACGGGAACCTAGTCGAGATAACCCAGTGGATTCTGCATGACCAGATCGCCCATCTGGTCGTAAACGTTGGCGTTTTCGTTCATCTGGTCCTGAATCGGCTTGTTCTGCTCGCCCAGCTTGCGGAAAAATCCTGCGGCATCCTTAAGCAAACGCCCGGCCAGAACCGCATGGGGCGTATCGTCCAGCTTGCCGTAGGGATCCTGCACCACCAGATTCGAAATTTTATCGAACACGGTCGCATTCTCGCTCATCTGCTTTTCGATATTCCGGTTCTGGCTGGCCAGGGTGCGGAAAAACGTGGAGGCATCCTTCAGAAGCTTGCTGGCCAATTCGGCGTGTGTGGGCATTAATCAGTCCTCTTAAATCACAATCCTGAAAACATTATATCACGGCGAAGGTTAACACAATTCTGCTCTGTGCAAACAACACTTTAAGCAAAAAATGCGCCCTCTTAAAGCTCTGTGTGGTCCTTGCCATGGCTGAAGCGGAAGGGATGCGCCGGATAAGTGCCCAGAAACCGCACGTCCTTGGCGTAGAAACCAAGTTCCTCCAGCGCCAGCTTGAAGGGGCGGCTTTCCGCATGCCCCTCAATGTCGCAATAAAACGTCGCCGCCGAAAACGTCTCATCGACGTAGGATTCCAGCTTGGTCAGGCTCAGCCCGTTCGTGGCGAACCCGCCAAGCGCCTTATAAAGCGCCGCCGGAATGTTGCGCACCTCGAAAAACAGGCTGGTAATCACCGGCTCGGCGGAGTCGATATCCGGAAGCACAGGCTCCGGCGCAAGAATCAGGAAGCGCGTTGTATTATGGGCCCGGTCCTCGATCTCGGTCGCCAGAATCTCAAGCCCGTAAATCTCCGCGGCCAGCGAGGACGCGATCGCCCCGTGCGCCTTGTCGTTACGCTCGGCGATCTCCTTGGCCGCCCCCGCCGTATCGGCATGAATCCGGGGCGTAACACCCAGCGAGGAGAGATAATTTTTACATTGCGGAATGGCATGCACATGGCTGTGCACGTATTTGAGGTCCGTGATCGTCGCGCCCTTGACGCCCAGAAGCATATGATTGATCGGCTCGAAATGCTCCCCGATGATGAAAAGATCGCCCTCAGGCATCAGGTGATGCACATCCGCCACCCGCCCCGCAATCGTATTATCCACCGGAATCATCGCCAGATCGGCCCGCCCCTCGTTCACGGCAGCAAACGCGTCGTTGAACGAATGGCACGGAACGGTTTCCAGTCCCGGAAAAACAGCCCGGCAAGCCATGTCGGAGTAGGCGCCGTGCGCCCCCTGAAAGGCGATGGATTGAGGTTTTTTCATGCCGTTTTCGCGTCCGATCCCGAATAGTGGTTATTTTTCAACACTCTGCCGCCAACCGCGACTTGACAACAATCAAGTCACTTTTCGGTTGAACGACTATAAGTTAAGCGTATAACTATGTCGATAACGCCGCGCAAGAAGTTATACTCTTGCAAAGACTTCAAAAGCCGGGTTCGTTATCGCTCATTGACTAAAAAAAACCGAGCTAATTCAGGTTATAGAAATATGTCCAGCTTTGAATTCAATAAGATTTTCGCCGCCGTTCTGGTGGCCGCCATCGTCGCCATGCTCGGAGGCTTCATCGCCAAGCAGGCCGTTCACCCCGAGAAACTGGTCAATGACGCCGTCGCCATCGACGGCGCGGCGGATGCAGGCGATCACGGCGGCACAAAAGCTGAAGATAAAGGCCCCGAGCCGATTCTGGCTCTGCTTGCCGCCGCCGACGTGGAAAAAGGCGCGAAAGTCTCCAAGGCCTGCGCGGCCTGCCACTCCTTCGAAAAGGGCGGCGCGGCCAAACAGGGCCCAAGCCTCTGGAATATCGTCAACCACGACATCGGCGCAGCGCCGGGCTTCCAGTATTCCGAAGGGATGAAAAACCTCGCAGGAAACTGGGATTACGCACACCTGAACCAATTCCTGACCAAGCCCAAAAAGCTGATCGCCGACACGAAAATGAACTATGTGGGTCTGAAAAAGCCCGAAGACCGCGCCGCGATCATCGCATGGCTGCGCACCCTCTCCGACTCCCCCGCCCCCCTGCCCACGGAGGCCGAAATCGCGGCGGAAACGGCGGCGCATGCCCCTCCGGCTGAAGAGGCCCCGGCCCCCGCCGACGGCGCAGCTCCGGCTGAGGGCGCAGCCCCTCCGGCAGACGCAACAGCTCCGGCCGAACCCATAAAGGAAGGCGCGGCCCAGAATGACACCGCCCCCCATGCCGGAACCGAGTTACCCGACTCATCCGGGGGCCAAACTGCACCTGAAACCGCACTGGAAACAGGCATGCCCCCGCCCCCCGCAACGCCCGGCCAGACCGCACCGGCCCCGGCTGCGGCAACCGAAGAGCCGAAGGCGCACTAATCTGTATGAGTTTGCGATGCCTGAAAGGGCGTTAGGGTCAAGGCTCGCAGCATTTATAAAGTCAACGAAAACAAGGGCTTTCGAGAACCGCATCGCAGAATACTTAGGGGTATTTGAGAAGCGGAAGCGCAGAAAGCCCTTGTTTGCAGGTCTTTAGAAAGGCTGCGAGCTTTGACGTCAGGACTTTTTATCCCAGCCGCCGCGCTCATTCTGCTGCCAGTACGTAACCTCGTGGCCCGCCTCTTTATAGACCTTCCAGCGCTCACGGGCCGCCTGAACTTCCGCCTCGTCACGCCCGTCCAGCATCTCGCAGCACAGCGCGATTTCAGGCCCGAACGCCTGCGCAGCCCCGTGCCCGGCGATCAGAACCTCGGCCCCGTTCGGATTGTCGTTCGTATGCGTGAGCCACACGGGCTGCCGCGCAGGATCATGTCCGTCCTTGGCGCTGCCATGAGGGATGAAACTATCGGGCCGGAAGGTCCAGAGCGCCTCGTTGATCCGCTCCACCTCCCGCTCGTCGGCCAGCCGCACGATGACCCGCTTGCCGCTCTCCGCCGCCTTGGCGATCAGCGCGGGCAACGCCTCCTCCTGCCGCTGGACCTGAAGATGATAGAACCGGACCTCAGCCATGCCCGTCCCCGCCGGATTTGACGGGCGGATAGGAATGCAGCGCCCCGTCGATATCCTCGACGATATACCGCCCCGGCGCGGCCTGAATGGCGTAGGGATGCTCAACCGGAACCTTCCCGAAGCCGCCAGGAATATCAAGAACATAGCGCGGCAGGCAGATGCCCGAAAGCCGCCCCTGCAAGGCCCGCATGATGGCGCGGCCCGTCTCGATCTCCACCCGGAAATGGCCCGTCCCCGGCGCAAGGTCGGGATGATGCAGGTAATAGGGTTTAACATGCAAGGTGATCAGCCGCCGGAACAACGCCTCCAGCACCGCCGGATCATCATTGACCCCCTTGAGCAGCACGGATTGCGAGAGCAAACTGCACCCCGCCGCGCGGAGATGGGCGAACGCCGCTTCCACCTCAGGCGTGATTTCCTGCGCATGGTTGATATGCACGACAACGAAGACAGGCTTGGTGGAATCTTTAATAACGGAACAAACCGTTTCGGTTATTCTTTGCGGGCCCGCCACCGGGACTCGCGAATGAATCCGCACCACCTGCACATGGCTGATCCGGTTCAACCGAGTCAAAACCGATTCAAGCCGCCGCGCCGACAGCACCAGCGGATCGCCCCCGGTCAGAATCACCTCCCATATGCCCGGAGTGGCCTCAATATAGGCCAGCGCCGCCTCAAGATCGGAATCCGTGAACGCCTCCTGCCCCGGCCCCACCATCTCCCGCCGGAAGCAATAGCGGCAGTAAACCGCGCATATATTTGAAATTTTGAGCAAAACCCGGTCCGGGTAGCGGTGCACGATGCCCTTCACCGGACTGTGCGCATCGTCCCCCGTGGGGTCGCCCAGCTCCTCAGGGAGAGTCCGCAGTTCGGCGGGCGAGGGAATATACTGCCGCCCCACCGGATCGGCCAGCAAATCGGCGCGGTCGGCGATCGTCGCTTCGATTTGCGCGTTGACCCCGATGGCGTAACGCTGCGCCAGATCGGCATAGTCGTGCGAAGAGCAGCCACCGGGCAGCAACCCGGCCTGCTCCAGATCGGAAACGCTCTTGTAACGGGTCTTAGGGGCGACGCTCATACGGATTATTCATAATGATCCGCGATCCATCTGTCCAGCAGGCGGACCCCGAAACCAGAGCCAAATTTAGGCGAGGTCTCGCGGTCCTTCTTGACCCAAGCCGTCCCGGCAATGTCCAGATGCGCCCACGGAACGTCCTTTTCGATGAAATGCCACAGGAACCCCGCCGCCGTGCACGACCCGGCGTCCCGGCCCGATTTGGAGATATTTTGCAAATCGGCAGTGTCACTTTCCATATCCTTCTTGAACACCTCGTCCAGCGGCATCCGCCAGAGCTTCTCGCCCGTCGCCTTGCTGGCCTTGTCCAGCTCGGCCCAGAGGTCCTCGTTATTGACGAACGTGCCGCAATATTCATGGCCCAGCGCCACGATGATTGCCCCGGTCAGGGTCGCAAGGTCGATGATGGCCTTGGGTTTATAAGTTTTCTGAACGTACGAAAGCGCATCCGCCAGCACAAGCCGCCCCTCGGCGTCCGTATTGAGAACCTCGATCGTCTTGCCTGAATACGAGGTCAGGATATCCGCCGGACGGTAAGCACGGTCGGAGGGCATATTCTCAACAATCCCGACGATGCCCACCACATTGACCTTCGCCTTACGGTGCGCCAGCGCCAGCATCGTACCCACGACGGCGGCCGATCCGCCCATATCCATCTTCATCTCGTCCATACCCGGCCCGGGCTTGAGGGAAATTCCGCCCGTATCGAACGTCACGCCCTTCCCGACCAGCGCCAGCGGCGCGGCCTTCGATTCCTTGCCCAGCCCGTTCCATCGCATGATAACGGCGCACGGCGGGTTGGCCGACCCCTGCCCCACAGCCAGCAGGGCGCCAAAGCCGTGCTTCTTGAGCTTCTTGTCGTCCATAATTTCGATCTCGACCCCCAGCGGCTTCAGCGCCTCCAGAATCCGGTTGGCATAGGCATAGGGAAACAGCACGTTCGGCGGCTCGTTGACAAAATCCCGCGCCATAAATACACCCTTGATGACAGGCGCCTCGCGGGAGTAAATCTTGCCCGCCTCCTTGTCGGCGGACACGGCGACATTCAGCTTCTCGGGCTTCTGAACCTTGTCTTCTTCCTTCTTTTCGGACTTATACGTCTCGAAACTATAGGACCGCAAACGCGCCCCGACGCCGATGGACGCCGCGATCTGCGCCCGCGCCTCGTGCTTCTCGTCGATCAGAATCTCGGCGCTCTTGATGGAGCGGTCCGCCAGAAGCGCATAAAGCCGCCCGCCCGTCTTCTCGGATTCCAGAGCGTCCAGCTTGGCCGGATCGCCAAGGCCAAGCAGCACCAGATAATCGTAATCCCCGCCTTCCGGCAGCAGCGCCACAAGACTTTGACCGGACTTGCCCTTGAAGGTGCGGCTCTTCTCCATCGCCCGCTTGGCAAACTTCTGAAGGTTTTTGTCCGCGCCGTCTGCACCGCCCGCCAGCATACGCCCGTCATAAACGCACAAAACCAGCGCCTCCGCTTTTTTCTTGGCGCTCTTTGAAAATGTGATATCTAACGTCATGATTTTATCCCGTCCTGCGGCGTGTGTTCTGTTGAAGTTCCCCAAAAAACCAGAGTACTATAAGCGCTTCCGCAGAGGGGGCCAAGGGGCCAAATGGACCGGGCGCGAAGGAATAAAGCCTTAAAAGAATGAAAATCTTCGAACGCTACATTTTCCGCAATCTGGCGATCGGGACGGTCTTCGTCGCCGCGACGCTCTCCTTTATCGTTTTTCTGACGCAATCCTTGCGCTTTCTTGAAATCATTCTCGAATCCAACTCCTCGGGCGGCTCGCTGTGGCTTCTGACGATCCTCGCCTTGCCGCGCTTCTTCGAGATCGTCCTGCCGCTGGCGCTCATGACCGCCGCGCTGTTCGTCTATAACAAGATGACCATCGATTCCGAACTGATCGCCATCCGCGCCCTCGGCAAATCCCCGGCGGCGCTCGCCCGCCCCGCTCTGGCTCTGGCAGCGCTGATGACGGTCCTGCTCTGGATCAACGCGATGTGGGTCGCCCCGGCTTCGCTGAACCAGATGCAGCAGATGCGCTTGAGCCTCACGGCTGAATTCTCCAACTATCTCTTCCGCGAGGGCGTCTTCAATCAGGTCGGCAAGGGCCTCACCGTCTATATCCATAAGCGCGCCTCTCAGGGCGAACTCGCGGGCCTGATGATATACGACAGCCGCGACAGCAGCAAACCGCCCTCAACCATCCTCGCCCGACGCGGCCAGATTCTGGCCGGCCCCGACGGGCAACAAGTGGTGGTCTACAGCGGCTCGCGTCAGGAATTCAACCGCAATTCCCGCGTTCTGCAACGTCTCGATTTTGATGTATATACGATCGATCTGCCCAGTGCCTCCCCCGCCCGCACCCGCTGGCGTGAGCCGGACGAACGCACGCTGGGCGAGCTTCTGAACCCCGACCCGCAGAACGAGCGTGATCTTAAAAACGCGCAGGAATTCCGAAACGAGATCCACCGCCGCATCACGACGCCCCTTCTGGCTTTTGCCTTCACGCTGATCGCGCTGAATGCCCTGCTTCTGGGTGAAGTAGACCGAAGGGGCCAGACCCCGCGCGTCATCCTTGCCGTGGTTCTGGTTGTGCTGCTCCAGAGCCTCGCGCTCGCAGTCGATAATCTGACCCGCAGCTCAACAGCGGGAATCCCCCTCATGTATCTGGTCACGCTCGGCCCCTCCGCCGCAGGGCTGCTCCTCCTGAGCGAGCGCAGCGAACCCTTCCGCCGCCGCTTCCTCCCGGGCGCAAGAAAGGCGAAACCCGTATGACCCTCAAACTGACACCGACCCTGAGCCGCTATCTGGCCCGTCATTACATCATCAACCTGCTGGTCCTGACCGGCGCGCTGATGACCGTGATCTATCTGTTCGATACGGTCGAACTGATCCGCCGGGCCAGCGACAATCCCGAAGTATCCCTCATCGCCATCCTGCAAATGAGCCTGCTCAAACTCCCCGAGGTCAGCCAGACCATGCTGCCCTTCGCCGTGCTGTTCAGCGCGATGTATACCTTCTGGCAGCTGACCCGCCGCTATGAGTTGATCGTGGTCCGCGCCTCCGGCTTTTCCGTATGGCAGTTCCTGATGCCCCTGATTGCCGTCGCCGCCCTGTTTGGCATCCTCCAGATGACGGTCATCAACCCGGTCGGCTCCGTCCTGATCCAGAAATATGAGCAGCTCCAGCACAAGCTGCTCAGCAAGGAGCGCAACGAGATCGCGATCTTTCAGGAAGGGCTCTGGCTGCGTCAGGCCATCCTGATCGAGCCCGAAGCCCCCGCGCCGCAAGAACACGCGCAGCAGGACCCCGCGCAGCCCATCCCCTCGGAACCGGCGCTCGTTCCCGGCTACATCATATTCCACGCCGAAAAAATCAAACAGCCCGAATGGAAGCTCCAGAACATAACCGTGCTCTATTTCACCGAGGAAAACGACTTCCTCCAGCGTGTCCACGCTCAGGAAGCCGTATTGGGCGAGACCAGCTGGCGCATGACGGTCGTACAGATCTATAGGGACAACGCGGTCGTGCCGGAAAATCTGGAGACCTTCGAATTACCGACCTCCCTGACCCGCGAGGATATCGAGGAGAGCTTCTCCTCCCGCGCCAGCATGTCCTTCTGGAAACTCCCCGGCTATATCACAACCCTGGAGGAAACCGGTTTCGACGCCGCCGCCTTGCGGGTTTATTACCATAATCTATTGTCCCAGCCCCTCATGTTCGCCGCCATGATCCTGCTGGCCGCGACCGTCTCCATGCGCCCCCCAAGGATGCAGGGCAGCTTCCTCTTGATCGTCTTCGGGGTCTTTATCGGCTTTCTGGTCTTTTTCCTCTCCAGTTTCCTGCAGGCGCTGGGCACCTCCCGCCAGATCCCGGTCATAATGGCCGCTTGGGCGCCCGCCGCCATCTGTTTCCTGCTGGGCCTGAGCGCCATGCTCAACAAGGAAGACGGGTAAGCCCGCCACACCGTGGCAAAAATACGACTCTCCCCAACAAATCGCGTATAAATCCCGCCCGGCTATTGTCATGGCGCGGAGAATCAATAAAACTTTCGGAAAATAACATTTTAAGCCTTCCCGATTCTGCGTTAACTCATTAATAATTCCCGACTGTTATAAAGGTTGAGATTGTAAAACCACGTTGTCTTTGGGCGCTCCTATGAAAAATACAAATGAAAAAGGGCAAGTTCTGTCCGCTCTGCGTAAATATGCCTTGGTCCTATGTTCCGGGCTGGCCTTGAGCGCCTGCGCCACCAATGAAAATGCCCACATCGTCGAGGGCGATCTCGAAATTTACGACCCCTATGAGGGCTATAACCGCGCCATGTTCTCATTCAACGCGGGGTTCGACGACGTGGTGGTCAACCCGATCGTCAAGGGATACCGCTTCGTAGCCCCTCACCCGGTCCGCAAGGGCGTGCGCAACTTCCTGCGCAACATCAAATCCCCGGTCATTCTGGCCAACCAGCTCCTGCAGGGCGACCTTGAGGGCGCCAAGAACTGCGTGGTCCGCGCCGCGATCAACTCCACGGTCGGCCTGGGCGGCCTGATCGACCTCGCCGGCTATAACGGCATCGAATATGAGGGCGAGGATTTCGGCCAGACCTTGGCGGTCTGGGGCGTCCCGCACGGCCCCTATATGGTCGTCCCCTTCCTCGGCCCCTCCTCGGCCCGTGATTACTCCGGCTACTTCGTAGACGGCATGGCCGACCCGGTGCGCTGGTACCTGTTCAACGTCGATAAAGAGGCTCTGTTTTACGGAAAACTGACCGCCGATTATCTGGACATCCGTGAATCCGTTTATGATACGCTCAAGGATATCCGCCAGAATTCCCTTGATCCGTATGCCGCGACCCGCAGCATTTACTTCCAGAGCCGCCGCGCACTGGTGGACGATGCAAAGGACGGCGCATTCGGCTCTCCCTCCATCCCCAATTACGATGAAGACGATCAGGAATAAGAAGGACTAAAACACCGTTTTTGACGTTTTTTCTTCCCTTCGCCCGCAGACTGTAATAAACCGGGCGCTTGGACGAATGAAGTGTTAGGACCGGAAAGTTTTAAGGAGTTGCTCAGCGTGAACCGTTTTTGTTCTGGATTAACCAAACCCGCCGTTTTGGCCGCTTTTGCCCTGACCGCCCTGTGTCCTGTTCCGGCCTCGGCCTTCTCGAATGTCGCCACCGCTCAGGAAGCGCCAGCGCCCCGCATCGCGATCCAGAAAATCAACGGCGAGGAAAACCAAGCCCTTCTGGACGGCGCCAAGGCCCTGATCGGCGATATCGCTGACCGCGGTATAGGGTTCCTGTCCGATACCTCCTTGTCCCAGGAAAAGCGCGAAGCCGAATTCCGGGATCTTCTGAACGACGCCTTCGACATGGAAACGATCGGCCGCTTTGCGCTGGGACGCTTCTGGAAAACCGCAACGCCGGTCCAGAAAAAGGAATACCAGAAACTTTTCAATGAACTGATCGTGCGCGTCTACACCGCCCGCTTTAAGGAATATGACGGCCAGAAACTCGAAGTGACAGGCGCCCGCAAGGACAGCGCGAACGATGACGTCATCGTGCACACCACGATCATCCCCAAAAGGGGGCAGCAGAAATTCGTGGTTGAATGGCGCGTGCGCGGCAAGAATCAGAAATTCAAAGTCGTCGACATCCTCGTCGAGGGCGTCAGCATGGCCCTCACCCAGCGCTCCGACTTCGCCTCTGTGATCCAGCGCGGCGGCGGCAACGTCGATATCCTGCTCGAACATCTGCGCAAATAACCTCAGAATTCCAAGGTTTTCAGCAAAAATGAGCCCGCGTCCAAGGCGATAGGCTTGTGCGCCGCAGCACAAGAATCCCGCGCACGAAATGAATAAATTGAAAAAAAAATGGACAGGATGTTTCAAGGTCATAATAATGAAAGCAACAGGGTGTGACATAAAAAAATAATAACGAGGTTTGAATGGCAGACGGGGATTCTTTTACGAATCAGGCACATCAAGACCCAAACAGCGGGCAACTCGCCCTGGCTCAGCAGCTTGAGCCGATGCCCCATCCCGAGCTGATCTTCGACTACGGCGACACGGCCGCCCCCGAAGTGGTCGAATCTCTGAAAAAAAACACCGATATCATCACGCGGGGCATCCAGGACCGCCTGGCGCACCTGAAACCCGGTCAGAAAATCGTGGTCTGCGTTGGCGAACTGCATGAAAACGGGCACCATGTCGCCCTTCAAACCAACGTGATCCATGAGTTGACTGAAAGAGGAGTAAAGGTCGCCCTCGCGCTGGAATGGCCGCCGAACAATATTGATTTGCACGTGGACGAGATTTTCAAACCCGAAACGACGAACAAGGCGGGCGTGAAGGCGCTTCTGCAAGCGCCGTGGAACGCCAGCCTTCGCGACAAGCTCTCCGCCGATACCACACCGATCCGCACCGGCAACGCGCGCATCAGCCGGACGCTGCTGCACCAGTACCTAGACAACCACAATATACCTGTGTTCTGCACGGACGCACCCCGGGACTGGAAGCTCTATCTTGAAAATAACCGCAGCCGGCAGGACCTCCTGACCTCAGACCCCGAGGTGGCGGAGGCCATCGAGGAGGCCTCCGAGATCCTCAGAGAGTTCGGAATCACCCCCCCGACGGAAGGCCCAATCGACTCGCTCGGCCAGATGGGAATGCTCACCCGCAATATGTATATGTTCAAGAAATCCGAAGAAATCTTCTGGGACAACCCGGATGTTGAGGTTCTGTTCATCGAGGCCGGACGCGCCCACGTCACCGGAAACCACGCGCTGATCCCCGAGCGCAGCTGGTACGAACACAGCCTGAACGCGATATTCGCAGCCCGCTCGCAGCATGTCTTTATGGGCGCGCCGCTCTATAAATCCGAACAGGACAAGCTGGACAACACCCCGGTGCAAGCCCTGAAAGACCCGCACACCCTCCATCTCGAATACACCGACGCCTCCGGCTTCAGCTCGATCAGAGACCCGGAGGCCGATGACAGGGAGGTCGCGCTGATCCAGAGCCTCGCCCCCCACTTCCCCTATATCGGTGAAACCCTTGAAGGCCGCACGCCCAAGGAACTGTATGAGGCACGCTCGGATGAATTGCGCCTAACGCTGCGCGATCTGCGAGACAATAACGGCCTTCTCCTCACGGCCCCGGCGGAAGAATATACGCCGCACTAAAGCCCGCTAAGAACCCGCTCAGATGAATCTTGGAAGCCACGGCACAACAGAATGCGGCCAAAAGGGCCGCTTTTTTGTAATGAGCAAAATAAAAGATGGCATGACGCATCCGCGAAACGTCAAAAAAACAAGAGAGATGTCGAAGAAGTAAATTAGCGCGCAGGTCCGCCTGTACGCAGAATCGTATCGGTAACATCGCCGCCGCCCCAGCTGCTGCCGACGCCCCTGATGCTGCCCATCATTTCCATGAGCTGCGCACGCGTGATCTCGCCGGTCCGATACATCTTGCCCGCCAGCTCCCCGGCCGGGTCGCCCGAATTGTCCTTGAATGTGCTGACCGTTGCACCCATCCAGCGCAGGATCGCATTGGGAACCTGATCGATCAGCTTGAAGTTACCGAGCGCCAGCATGTAGACGATGATTGCGTAAATAACCGTGAAAAAGAACTCGTCCAGAGGCCCGCGCAAGAAATCAATCGTGCCCTGCGGCCCTGTAGGGTTGGAGTTGGGCAGGCTCGCGGTCGGCGCGGCAAGGTTCTGCTCGATATCATAACCCGTAGCGTTCATCACAACGATATGGAAACTGTCGTTCAGGCCGTTAACCAAAGCCGTGAAAACTTGCAAACTCGCTATAAGCCCGAAAATCAGAAGTGTGGGCCGCAAGAAAATCTCGAACAGCAGGAAATACCCGTTCGTCGCCCACGGACCCGGCAAGCCCTCGCCATCGATCTTGATGTGCGCAACAGCCCACAGAGGCATGGCCACCATCGCTTCGAACACGCTCTTGACCCAGCCGCTAAACCCGAAGAAGAAGTATATGAAGGGAAGAAGCGGCAAAACATAATACAAAACGAAACCAATCGAAACGCCGATCAACGCGATGCGGGCCGCGGTATCACCAAAAACCTTGGCCAACGGCCCCACGGCATCGTCGTCCACAATCTCCCCGATCCCCTGCCCGACGACACCGATCAGAAGGTTACGCAAGGCAGCATCGAGAATACCCTTGCCAAGTGAGCTCAAAAGCGCAAGCGGATGAACGTTCAGCGTCCGACCGTCAGCCGCCGGACCCTGCTGCATCCCTTCGAGAAGGTCATAAAGACCCTCCGTGCCGAAAATCATATTGATCGTATCAATAACGACGCTTCCGGTTCCGCGGGTTTGCGTGGAGCTTTGCACATCGCCCTGCCCCCACATCTTAAAGCCGGAGTAAAGCGCCGCAGCAATATACTGATCCCCCGGATTGGGCAGACTCGCCAGCCGCCCGTCGGCGAGCATGGGGTTGAACCGCTCCGCCCAGGAAGCATTGCTCTCCTCAACCTTGTGCTGCTTGGCGATCATCTCCATAAGCTCGGGATATTTAGTCGGACGCGGCAGGTTCTGAACCGCAGACATGAACATGCCGTTGACATTCGCGATCTGATGATACCAAAGCGCCGCCCCGGCCCAGCCCAGACGTCGGACCTCGATCGGCAAGGAAAAGTCGTATTTAAGGCGCATCTGCAGGATGAAGTTATACACATCCGGCGAGTTAATCGGCCGACCGGACCAACCGGCAACCCCCGTCCAGCCCGCGCCCGGAGGGCCGCCGGCGCTTGTCACCTGAAACTCCGGATCCGCAGGCTGCCACCAGAGGCCGGAAATCACAGCGCGATTGACGTTGTTATAGTAATTGATATTACGGCGCACGAGATCGACGTTCCCCCAGCGCGTGACCGGAAATGCGGGAATCCAGGCCGTGAAATCCATGTCCACGCAAGACGAATCATGATCGTAAGGCAGGATCGACTTCAGCATGCAATGCGCCAACTCGTCGAAATAGGGGTCCTGATAGAAATACTGCTCCACCATTTCGTAATAAATTTCATTGACCCCGTTCATAGAGACGGGCAGGTCCCCGCCCCCAGGCTGAAACCCGTGGGGATCAATTTCAAAGTTGCCGATATTGGTGGCAAAACCGGTCGTCACAGGATCGCCCACAGCAGGGTCAGGCATAGGCGCAACCAGATCGAACACAAGCTCGCCGCAGGTCGGCTTTACATAACCAAGCTCATTTTCATAAGCCCCCGCCTCGTTGGGATCGCCAGCCCCCCCGCCGCCGGGCGGATTGAAGTGCCCGAAGCGCATGACAACCTTACCGAAACGTGAGAAGCGAATAACCTCGTCGAAGAAAGGCAGGGGTCCAGGCTCGAAATAATAAAGCGCGTTACCATTACTGCCCGGAACCGTCGCCACGGCAAACCCGAGCGAGGCATCTGTAATTTCAGTATTATTATCCCGGACAAGGAAAATGTTCAGATATCGGTCATCGGTCCGGTTATTCATAATCTGCTCGGCCATCATGCACATCCGCGCAACGAACAGAAACTGTGTCAATGTCGCCATCTCCGGCGCGTTCGGCATCGCGACCATCGTTTCCGCGCGGCCAAGCAAGGTATCGATATCCGGGTTGAGAAGTGCGGCAGGCAGAAAAATACGGTCCCAGGCATTCGTCGCCATATTGGACCCGAATTTCGCAATGCCAAGCGTGATAAACTGTGCGGCGTTAATCCCGATATTATTGCCGCCTGCAAGGTTCATCGGCGCGATCAGGGCAAAAAACATGATCAAACGAGGAATGTACCAGGCCTTGTTGAGCCTTTGTCCGAAAGGTCGTCCGGACGTAATGCTCTCGCCGATAATCGCCACCACGTAATAAAGAATGACAACCATCGACAAAAACGCGATGCCAAGCGTATAGAAACCGAAAAACTGATGCAGGGCCAGATGGAAAGGCTGCGGGAAAGCCGCCGGCGTGGGCACGACGTTTCCATTAAGATCGACGCAGGCTACACCGGTCGAGTAGCACGATTCGAAAAACCCGCCGGCACCCGTAAAGTCCATGATACCGAACACCCGGTCCAGAACGATAAACGCGAGATCCTGTTCAGGCCCAAGCGGCGTTGTCAGAAAGGCATTGGTCCAGGTCGTCGCGAAAACCGGCAAGGCGACAAAAGACAGAACAACCAGACAGATCTGCATCACCAGCAGCACGATCCCGGCGATAATGGTGAAATGGATAATGACCTTGTCTACGTTTTGCCGGTCGTAAACAAGGAACGCCGAGGCTTCCGCCACCACATGCCGCACGCCGTATTTGCCGTAATTGGCGGGCTTGAGGTAAGGGTGCCCTGCCGGAAGCAAACCGACATTGCGGTATATCACCGCGATCATCAGGGACAGTTGCGCAAAGCCGGAGGAAAACAACTCCCATACCCGGGGGAAAAGACCGGGGAGAAGAAAGTATCCGACTATTTTCCGCTTCCGTATCATTCAGACCATGCCCCGCTTCGCGGCCACAAAAACATTAGTTCGGCGAACCGAGTTTGGCATAAGCGCCAAGACCGCCACCGATCTTACCCGTAACCTGCTGCGCCCCCAGAGAGGCCCGACCCACAAGTCCCTGAGCCGCATCCTCGCGCATGTCGCCGAACGTCGCAACGCTCTGCCCCATCCAGCGCAGGATGTTGTTGGGAATCGTATCGATCAGCTTGAAGGACGACATCCCCATCATATAGACCAGCACAGCATAAATAATCGTGAAGAAGAATTCATCGATCGGGCCGCGCATGGAGTCGATAAAACTAGGCGCGATAGAAACTTCCGCCGAGACGTCGAAACCGCCAGCGTTTTGCAAGACAAGATCGAAGGTGTTATTCAGTGCTGCAACAAGCGCAGAATAGATCGAAATCGCCGCTAAAAGGCCGAACACACACAAAATAGGCCGCAGGAACACCTCAAAAATAAGGTAGTAGCCGTTAAGCGCCGCATTGCCCGGAAGCCCCTGCGCATCAATCCGGATATGCGCCAGCGCCCAGAGCGGAGCACCGACCATAGCCTCGAAGATCCCCTTGATCCACCCGCCCACGGCGAAGAAGAAATAGATAAACGGCAGGAAAGGCACCACATAAGCCAGAATGAAGCCCGCCGTCATCCCGATCATGGAGATCGTAAAGATAAACGACGCAACCACGGACAAAAGCTTGGAACCGCCACCCCCGGCGCCAGCCAGAACCAATCCGACCCCCGCGGTTGCAGTCAAAAATCCGAACCCGATCCCATCCACTGAACGCTGAACCAGAGTCCGCCCCAGACTGACAAGCTGCGCCAGCGGGTGGGTATTCGGGTTGCGTCGCATGTCATAAAGACCGTTCGTACCCAGAATGTAGGAAATAGCGTCTATGAACGGATTACCCGATCCCTTTTGCTCCGTCGATCCGAGCCCGGCGGTCCAGACCTTATAGGACTCGTAAATGGTCGCGGCGATTTTCTGACCGTCCGCTGCCGACAGCAGGGTGGCCGTATCGTCAACCCCGGACAGAACAGGCTTGAAGATTTCGTCAAGACTGTTCCCCGTGTTGTACTGCGCCTTCTTGTCTTGCAGTTCTTCGAGCAGAAGCGGCTGCAGGCTTGAACTCGGCAAAGCATGAACGGATATGGAGATCGGATGATTCATCTCGGCCACGCGGTTATACCATATCCCCGCCGCGGCCCAGCCCTTGCGGTAAACCGGATCGGCCCCGGTCCATGATCCCGCCCAGCGCGGCGAAGCCAGCTGTGCGGCGACGGCGGCCGTCGTCGCGGCAAAGAAAGAGTTGTATACGTTCGCATTGACCTGCGAGACATAATCGATATCCGGATACGCTGAAGGCGGAGGCCCGACCTGATCGAAAGCCAGCCAGGCGATTGTATCCGCCCGGTCGCCCGCACCGACGACAGAGCCGCCGAGGAACGCGTTATTCGCTCCGGCATGGTGCCACATATCGCGTACCAGGTTCCAGAAATAGGTCTGAATCTGATACGGCCCCGGCTCCGGAGGAATGGGCCCGCCATTACGCCGCGGGTCGGCAAGATGGAACTGAATCTCCCCGCAATACGGCTTAACGTGGCCGCGCTCACTGGCGTAACGAACAGTGTCGCGTTCACCGAAACGAACCGTTAGAGAATTAGCCATGGCATCGGCACCGCCCTGCGCGGCATCATAGGTAAACCCGGGGGTAACCTCAACCGCGTTAGTGGCCTTGGACTGCGCAAGAATTTGATACATCCGGATTTCCGGAGCGCCGCCCGTTGACCCGGTGTTGGGAGCGGCTGCGCCCGTCGGGGCGCCGCGGGAATAGAGATAGGCAAAGCGGCAGGTCCGGGCAAGGAACAGCGCCTGGCTGATCCGGCCGACCTCAGGCAAGGTCGGCAAGGCGATCAGATCGTTTGCCGCCCCGAGATAGTTTTCGGTCAGCGTATTATTGAAAAACTTCCAGCCGTTCGTCGCAAAAGCAGAACCGAACTTCGCCGCATAGAGCACAAGATACTGGGAAGAGTTCAGGCCCGTTCCCAGAGGAATAAGCAGACCGAACGCAACAACCAGACGGATCGGCGCCCACATCTTGTTGAAACGGCGGCCGAACGGCGTTCCGCTCTGGGCCGTTTCGGCCAGAATGGTGGCGATAAAATAACTGGCGATAATGACCGCAATAACAAGAAGGCCGGTGCTGTATACGCCGAACAGACGGTGAATACCCAGATGAATGGGGAACGGAAACTGCGTGAACGCGCCGGTAGACAACGGCCCCATGATCGCCGACGTAGCGGCGGGCACAGGCGTGCCGCCGGTATTGGCATCGATGATACCGTTGCCGAAATTGTCTTCGCAAACCGTGGCAACCCCAACGCAGGATTCAAAGAACCCTCCGGCGCCGCCGCCCGGCTCGGGAACTCCGAAAACCATATCGAGCATGATAAAGGCCAGATCCTGACGACGCTCGGCCAGCGGGTTAACAACAAAGAAACCGTTCCAGTTTGTCGGAAACGCCATGACGGAGGGGAAAACCAGCGCAACGAGCAGAACCGCGATCTGAATGAAAAGGATGGCCAGCCCAAAAAGCACCAGCACAAACAGCAGGATCTTATCCATGTTCTTGCGGTCGAAAACCAGATGGTTAGCGGCCTCGGCGACCACATGGCGGATACCGAACCGCCCGATATTGACCGGATTCACATAGGGGTGGTTGGAGGGCAGCAAACGCACGATGTTATAAACGATGGCGATAAAGAAGGGGATGTAGTGAAAACCCCCGAGAACGAGGCCATTAATACGCGAGACCAGCTCCGGCATAAACATATACCGGAAGGTTCCCTTGGGCATCAAACTCGCTATCAACATCTCAATCGCACCCTATTTTGAATAACTCGCACTAGCTGCTCGCAGCGCCTTTTTCGTCCTGAACCATTTTAGCCAAAGCGTTACCCGTCCCGCTGGC
Organism: Alphaproteobacteria bacterium; assembly: GCA_023384135.1. GTDB lineage: Bacteria > Pseudomonadota > Alphaproteobacteria > Micavibrionales > Micavibrionaceae > JAGNKE01. Next base: position 320,724 of record JAHDXS010000002.1, read on the forward strand.
CAGACCGCGCGTGGCGCCCACCGCCTGCGAACCGACCGTCATACCGCCGGTCGCGGCGTAGCGGTTAAGCGACTCAACGTGATCCTGGTCGAGATCCCCGAACGAGGATACGCCCGACCCGGCCCAGCGCAGAATGTTATCAGGGATCTTGTCGATCAGCTTGAAGCTCGCAACGGCCAGCATGTAGCAAACGATGGTATAGATGATCGTATAGAAGAACTGGTCAAGGGGCGTGCCCTTAAAACGGACGTCCTCGGCGATCAGCGTGGCCAGAATATCGCCGTCCGAATAACCCGAAACGTTAGTGGTCACGAGATCCCAGATCAAGTTCAGAACCCGGACCTGCGTAGCGAATATGCTCAGCGCGGCGATGAGACCGACAACCGTAAGAATGGGCCGCACAAAGATCTCAAGAATAAGGAAATACCCGTTCGCAGCAGCCTCGCCCGGCAGACCGTCACCATCAATACGAAGGTGCGCCAGCGCCCAGAGCGGAACCGCCACCATCGCCTCGAAAATCGCTTTCATCCACGAACCGACCGCAAAGAAGAAATACACGAACGGCAGGAACGGCAAGACATAGAACAGGATAAACCCGGCCGTCAGACCGACGAACGCCGTCACCTCCATCAAGGAGCTGAAGACCTCCAACATACCGCCGAGCGTCTTGATTTGCTGATTTTTCGAAGCGCCGAGAGCCCCGCCAAGGAATGCGGATGCCGTACCCGCAAGAATGTTGGTTACAGCACTGTCCACCAACCCCTTACCGACAAGGATCAACTGCGCCAGGGGATGAACATGCTGATTGGCGCCGCGAATATTCGCAAGCCCGGAGGTTCCCAAAAGCATATTGATCACGTGCACGAAGACGTTCGACTGATAGGTTTCCTCTTCATTATCCAGAGCCGAAGTATCCTCGCCCCACCACTTCCAGACGTTATTCAGGGGAACGGCCACAGCATCGAGCTCCGCTTCGCCGCGGTCGATCTTCAGTTTGGCCGCATCGTTACCCGAAGGCGCCTTGATGCTGGTTTCGAACATGTCATCACGGCTGAACGACGATTGATCCAGTCTGGCGCGTTCGGACTTCACCTGCTCCATAACCAGAGGATAGCGGGTAATTTTAGGAATAGCGCGAACGCCATCGGTAAAGGAACCATTGATCTCCGCCAGCTTGTTGTACCACATACCGGCCCCGGCCCAACCCCGGTCAAGGATATTGGCCTCCATGAGATGGTTGACGCCCGACTGAACGTACAAGCCCCAGGCCTGCCGGATCGCGTCATTCGCCCTGAACTGATAGGTTCCGGCGGCCGGCGGGTTAGCGCCCATCTTACGGGAAATAAACTGGGTAAAGGGCGGATTCTGCTCACACGGTGCGCCGCAGGCTTGGAAACCAACCGTTCCGCAGCCGGAAAGAGCGGCGTTAGAACACATATTGGTAGCCTCAACTCTGTGCTTCGACGCCGTGGCAACGAAAGTCCGCGCGAATTGCTTAAGCTCGTTGTCGTTAAACCACATACGGAGAACTTCTTCATAATAGAAGCGCAGCATATAGTCCGACCCGCCGTTCGCTGCAGCCGTGCCAACACCGCTAAGATCAACGATCGGCACGCGCATATCACCGCAGAGCGGCGCGACATAACCCTCATCGTCCTTGTAAACCGGGTTACCGGCGGTATCTTCGCGATACTCACCGAAACGGATCACAATATCGCCGCCATAGTAAAACCCGACAGCCTGCGTGTAGTTCGGCGCACCGACACCGGTAATCAACTGACGAATGGCGGGATTGGTCGCAACCGGGAATGTAGCGGCAGCGGTCGTCCAGGGACTCTCGTGCTTGACCAGATAGGGACGAATCATAAAGTTCGTCGCAGGCGCCGTGTAATCGTCGGTAATCCTGTAGGGCAGACCCGGCCCCCCGGCAGGAGGTTGACCCGTGATGGTCATGTAGGCGTAAGCACACGTATGAACAAGAGACATCGCCTCAAGAACAGAGGTAAAATCAACCGTCTGCGGAATAGCGACCAGAGAGTAACGCTCCCCGACCGGATTACCCGCCAGAGGCCCCGCACCGGCAAACATACCGTGATCGCCGATCGCATCGTTGAAATCGACCCACCCGGTGGTCGCGAAGTTGGACCCGTATTTGGCCGCATAAAGGGCGATATACTGCCCCGAGCTCAAACCGTAATTGATCGGGATCAAAAGACCGACCGCGCCGACCAGACGAACCGGAACCCAGACATGCTGCATCCGCTGCCCGAAGGGAACGCCGCTGACGACGGTCTCAAGGATGACCACGAAAATGAAATACAGGAAGATCAGAATCCCGATCAGCAAAAGCGCGGTCGAGTAGAACCGGAACAACTCATGCAGGGCGTTGTGGAAAGGAGAAACCACGATCGGGTTGTTGGCCGGGCACACAAGCGTGAAAGACGAACAGAAAAGATCGGGAACCCCGAAGATGTCGTTGAGAATGGTAAATGCCAGATCGTTCGTCGGGTTGGGCGTATCGAACCACGAAAACGCAATCGCAGGAGAAATGAACGGCACGATAAACAACGCATAAGCCAGAAACACAATTTGCAGCAGGACGATGACAATCGCCGCAAGCAGGGCAAAGAATACGAAAAGCTGGTCGATATGCCTGCGGCTGAACTTGAGGCGGCGGGCGGCCTCGAGAACCACATTCTGGACGTTGTAACGACCGATATTCTTGGCTTGCAGGTAAGGGTGGTGGTCAGGCAGGAGGCGAACCATGGCGTAAAGGTGGGCCATAAGGAAGGCCATGTAACCGAAGCCTGTAAAGATAAGAACCTTGGCCCGAGGTACCACACGCGGGAACATCGCGTACGAGAAGACATCTTTGGTTTTTAAGCTCAGGCCCAGCACGTTCGTCTCACCACTCTATATATATTATAAGACCAACCAAATTATAACGAATACTCTTACCGCTTTATTACCACGCCCGCGCACTTGTCGCATTTTACGCAAATTTTAAATTATCATAACATCAACACCCCCGACAATGCGAGATTTTATGTCATTTGCTCCCTAATTTTTTTATAAAAACCAAGTCTTTAACAGCAATTAACCCGCCCGCCGCAAGGGTTTATAGCGGATTCTATGAGGGGTATCCGCATCCTGCCCGCGCCGACGCTTGAAGTCCGCCTCGTAGTCGGCGTAGTTCCCCTCGAACCAGACCACCTGCGAATCACCCTCGAACGCCAGAATATGAGTCGCCAGACGGTCTAGGAACCAGCGGTCGTGGGAGATAATGACCGCGCACCCCGGAAACCCCTCCAGAGCCTCCTCAAGCGCCGCGAGCGTTTCCGTGTCAAGGTCGTTGGTCGGCTCGTCAAGAAGAATGACATTTGCCTCTTTTTTCAACATTTTAGCCAGATGGACCCGGTTTCGCTCCCCGCCCGAAAGGTCACCGACCTTCTTCTGCTGGTCCGGCCCCCGGAAGTTAAATCCCGACACGTACGCCCGGCTGGCCATTTCAATCTTGCCCAGCTTGATATTGTCGTTCCCGTCCGAAATCTCCTGCCAGACGGTATTGTCGGGGCTCAGGCTGTCCCGGCTCTGGTCGACATAGCCCAGCGCAACGGTATCCCCAACTTTGAAGCTGCCCTCGTCAGGCTTCTCGGCCCCGGTAATCATGCGGAAAAGGGTCGTTTTCCCCGCCCCGTTCGGCCCGATGACCCCTACGATGCCCCCCGGCGGCAGGCTGAAGCTGAGATCGTCGATCAAAAGCCTGTCCCCGTAGCCCTTGCGCAGGTTCTTGGCTTCGATCACAAGGCTGCCCAGTCGCGGCGGCGTGGGAATGACGATCTGCGCCCCGCGCTGGGACGTATCCTGCGATTCCGCCAAAAGCTCCTCGTAGGCGCTGATCCGCGCCTTGGATTTGGAGCGCCGCGCCGACGGGCTCTTGCCGATCCACTCCATCTCGCGCGCAAGCGTACGTTGCCGCGCATCCTCCTCGCGCTGCTCCTGCTGCAAACGCTTGTGCTTGGCCTGCAGGTAGGTGGAATAGTTGCCCTCGTAAGGAATGGCCTGCCCCCGGTCGATTTCCAGAATCCACCCAGTGACGTTGTCGAGGAAATAACGGTCGTGGGTCACCATGACAACCGTGCCCTTGTAATCAGAGAGGAACCGTTGCAACCACGCGACGCTCTCTGCATCGAGGTGGTTGGTCGGTTCATCGAGAAGCAACAGGTCGGGTTTTTCCAGCAACAAACGGCATAACGCTACGCGTCGTTTTTCACCGCCCGAAAGCTTCGTCACGTCTGCATCCCCCGGCGGGCAACGCAAGGCGTCCATCGCGATGTCGATCGTTCGGTCCAGCTCCCACCCGTCCACCGTGTCGATTTTCTCCTGCAATTCGCCCATTTCAGCCAGAAGCGCGTCCATATCCGCCTCGGGATCGGCCATCAGCCCGCCGATCTCGTTGAAGCGGTCCACCATCGCCTTGACGTCGGCCAGCGCGATCATCACGTTCTCATGAACGGTCTTGGTGGGGTCGAGCTGCGGCTCCTGCTCCAGATAGCCCACGCGCGCGCCCTGCGCGGCCCAGGCCTCCCCGGTGAAATCCTTATCCCGCCCCGCCATCATCTTCAGCAGCGTGGACTTCCCCGCCCCGTTCGGCCCCAGAACCCCGATCTTCGCGCCCGGAAGGAAACTGAGCGTAACGTTTTCTAATATCTTCTTGCCGCTCGGGAAGACTTTCTTCAGCCCGTTCATCACGTAAACATACTGATAGGATGCCATTGTTATTCTCTTCGTTATGAGTTTAATCTGCGCGAGTCACGACCCGAAACCGCCTGACGCATTTTCGAGTCACGAACCCCTTTGTGGATCATAAAGCTTAAGCCTGTCAATCGGCGAAAATCATTTCAGGCGGCGCCGGAGGTAGTACGCGCCTCATCCACCTTGCGCGGATCGTAAAGGTCGAGTTGGTCGATGATCGACAGAACCTCCCCGATCTCCTTCTTCATGGTCAGGACCGACTCCGGGTCCGTCGCCGGAATGGTGATATTCGCGGGCTCGAAATGGTTATGTTTGCTGGAAATAAGGATCAGCATCTTGCTCTCGTAAAACGCCGCCACCATTTTCTCCCCGTCATATTCCTCCTGCAACGCCTTGAGCTTCTCGATCATGATCGGGTCGATGAGATACCGCGCCTCCACCTGATCGTCCGTATAGGCGTCGAACAGCTTCTCGAACTCCGGATCCACCATGTTGGCCTTCTTCAGCCCGTGCGTGCGCGAGGTGAACCACTCCGAGATCTTCCCCCGGTCGCGGTCAAGGATCGTATGGCCGTAAAACCGCTTCTTGCTCATATCGAGCAAAATAGCCAAGCCTTTGAAAATACTTACATAATAGGTGCGATTCTTGCTCCGCCGCCGTTCCTGAAGATTGATCTCGCAGAACTGGATGCCGACTTCCTTGTACTTGCCGATGAAATGATCCTCGGACTCGTACTTGTCGTGCTTCGGCAGAATTTTGGAGGGCCGCATCTGCTCGACCGGAATCTGCCCCCCGGAGGAATATTTGAAATTCCCGAACAGCCCGGCCAGACGCGGCAGAATTTCGTTTTTATAGGCCGCAGCGTACTGGCGCTTCGGTTGCGTCACCCACGCATACAGCGCGCCCATGAAAACAACGCTCAAACCCGCCGCGCTGTCGTCGCTGGAACTTTGCAAAAGCAACAGCCAGTAATCGACATAAGCCAGCGCCGGCCCCAATACGGCCCCGGCAGGCCAAGCGATCATCTTGCGCCGTTTATAAATTTTGAACTTCTCCTGCCGCACCACCTCCAGCGCTTCGAGCTGCGGGCGGCTGTGGCGCAAAAACTCCTCGTCCGACATGCCGCGCAGATCTTCTACCTCTTGCGCCTCGGGAATCGGCACGTTCCCGCTGAAAAACTTATGTGTCGGGAAAAAATTGGCAAAGAGATTTTGAAGCATGGGCGAACCTGTATAATCTTGACCTGACCTACCCGTATTCTAGGAGAAATTTCGTGTCCGACAAAGGCTTGATCAAGGGAACCGACGGAAAAATACGCTGCTGGTGGTGCGGCGACGATCCCGAATATGTCCGCTATCACGACGAGGAGTGGGGCAAACCCGTGCGCGACGACCGCGCCCTGTTTGAGAAAATCTGCCTCGAGGGGTTCCAGTCGGGCCTGAGCTGGCTCACGATCCTGCGCAAGCGCGAGAATTTCCGGAGGGCGTTTCACAACTTCGATTTCGAAAGAGTGGCCCGTTATACGGAAAAGGATATCGAGCGCCTCCTGGGCGATGCGGGCATCGTGCGCCATCGCGGCAAGATCGAAGCCGTCATCAACAACGCCGCCCGCGCCATCGAATTACAAAAGGAAACCGGGACTCTCGCCGCTTTCTTCTGGTCGTTCGAGCCGGAAGCGTCAAGCCGCCCGAAAAAGATGGATTACATAACCCTGACATCTATGCCAACCTCGGACGCCTCAAAGACTCTCTCGAAAGACCTGAAAAAGCGCGGCTGGAAATTCGTCGGCCCGACCACCTGTTACGCCTTCATGCAGGCCATGGGCATCGTCAACGACCACCTCCATGGCTGTCATACGCGCGGGAAATAGGCCCTGAAATAAAAAAGGCCCCTTAGAGGGGCCTTTAGAATGAATCTGATCAACGGGGCGGATCGACAACGCCCGGTGTCCGGTCGCCTCTCGGGCCGCCGATGGGCGTCTCGTAGGTCTGCTCGGGATTGTCGTAGCGCGAAGACACGCCGCAATCACGGCTGTTCTGGGAAATTTCATCATCCCGGCCACCAAATTTGTGCCTCAGGACACCGCCGAAAGTGAACAGCGTGTTGATGCCGCTGCCCCATGTCGCCGGAAGCTGGCGGGGTGAATAGAACCCGTCATTTTCCTGACGGCTGCGGGCCTCGCGGGCACGGTCATTGAACTCGCCGTTACAGGCCGCATGATCATGCTCGGAGGTCGCACGGCGGGACATGACGGGCAGAGTTTCCTCGACCGTCCGCTCGTAGCGGTACATCTGGCGCGTCTGGAACCCGCCCTCGCCCTCATTCCCGGTGCCACGAATATAATCGCGGCGCATGCGGTCATACCCACGCAAATTCCCGGTCGGATCGTAAAGATGCTTCAGGGCATCTTCGACAGTATGGTTGTGGTCGCGCTTGTAATCCTGAGAAACCCGGGTCCCGGCAGCCTCGTTCGGAATGACCATGGCCATCGCATCATACTGAGTGTCCAGGAAGTCGTCCAAACGGCGCACCGTAGCGCCTGGGCTGTAATTCTCGGTCAGATTGCCGATCTTGATCTTGTGCTGCTCAAGATTGACCAGACGATGCTCAAGCTCGTTGGTGCGGGTATTGCGCACGGTGACGATCAGATCGCCTCCCAGCCGCGCCTTGTCCTCGGCATTCAACATGGTCAGCATCGCGCCGCCATTCGGAATTTCGCGGGTCGCAACAGCGCGGTCATAAAGGAACGTCATCTCGCGGGCGTTCATGCAGCCTCGATCCAGCCCTTCAAGATCCTGATTTCTCAATCTGGGCAGATCCCAGTAGCTCTGCGGCACACCCGTGCTTTGTGTTCTGAACTCCTGACTCATGGTCGGGCGCTCTTCGACGCGCGGCGTTTCCTGCGGCGGACGGGCTTCGGCCTGAACGGTCAGCGGCTCAAGGCAGAGCTGCTTATCGACATAGGCGATGATGCCCGCAGGCGTGTTGTTGCGCCAGTTGTAATTGTCGCGCAACAGCGTGTAATCGGAGTTGCTCAAGGAACGGTGCGTCCGGGCGTTCGGATCGAGATACCCTTCGAGCTCAACCACGCGGAAGGTGTTGTTAGCGCGCTCGACGACGGCGGCATAAGCCTTGCCCTCGTGCTGGAACACCAGCGGAGCGCAGTTCGGATCGGGCTTGTCGGCATTGAATTGTCTGTAGCGGTCGAAAATCTGATCGACCGTCATGCCCGGCGGCAGTTCGTTGTTCGGCGACATGCGGATACCGGGATAGCGGTCCGCAGGGGTCGTCGTAGCGCCAGTGGTCGCGGGCACTTCCGCCGGAGTTTCGACGGCCGGGCGAACCGGAACCTGGGAGAGTTGAACGCCGACCTGATTACGGATGTAGGACTGGTCCCACACGCTGTGCGGCTGAACGGCCCCGGCGTTCCGGTCGCGGATGCTGGTGGATTTCATATCCGTGCGCAGATCGCGGACGGTATCGGTGAACCGGGTGATGTCCTGCTCGTTCAGCCCCTTGCTGCGCATGTAGTCGGCAACCATCGGGATCGTCGTATTGTCGTAACGGCGCGAAATGGCGGCAGGCTCTACGCCCTTAGCCAGTTGGGACCGGATCAGCAGCTCTTCGAGCGCCATGCTGGTATTGCGCGTCATCATATCCGGCGCACGGCCATCCGCAGGCCTCATATACTCGCCCGGCACAGTCGCCAGTTCGAGGGCTGCAGAGTTCTGGCTCATGATATTTTGCAGAACGGCAACCCGGCCATGCGAATAACGCATCGGGCCCTGAACAAACTCGGCGTTGTTCGGGGTGAAGGTGATCTCATAGCGCTTATCGCCGACCTCGACGGAAACAGCGTCAGCCGCCGGGCTGGTGGAGACGGTCGTGCCGCCCGCGCCCGGAGTCGTCCGTGTGCCGCCATCAGTGGTGCGGGCTACGGTCACGGTCGGGGCAACGCCCAGATTCATGGCGCCTGAGGCATGAACGTCGCGGTAAGCGCGGACGGTGCGGTTCGCCGCATCAATATCCTCGATACCCAGCGTCTTCATATGATCGCGGTACTGGCCTTCTGTCGCATCGGCGTTGGCGCCGAAGAAACGCGTACGCTCGGCGGCGATTCGCTCTTCGACCAGACGGCCGAAAGAATCGTTGGCCACACTGGTAGTGGCGCTGTTCGTGTCGATGCCAAGACGCGTAGCGATCTGAAGCGTGCGGTTGCGGATTTCCTGAATCCCGGCGGTCGCTCCGGCGGCATCCAATCCAGCCGCAGGCACCGTCAAACCGACCAAACTCATGCCGGAAGAAACAGCCGCCAGATGAGCAGCAGTGTAATTCGGCTGGGCAGTGGTCGTTGCGCCGCCACCAGTTGTTGCGCCCGGTCGGGGTGTCGTGCCGCCATCCGTGGGAACACCCGGCATCGTGCGGACTTCCTGTTCATAAGCCTCGCGCACCTGGCGTACGTATTCTTCGCGCTGTGCCGGAGACATCTGTTGATACTGCTCACCGCGGCGCACCAGCTCCTCGGCAAAGACCTCGGCGGCTCTGTCGGGATTGGACTCCTGAGCGGCCCGGTCGAGGGCGCCCTCGACTTCACGGCGGATCGTGCCCCGGTCAGCCCCTTGGAACAAAAGACGCTCGGCAGCTTTGAAAGCCAGAGAGTCATCCATTCTCTCAAGGATACGGGTCTTTAACAGGGCATGATCGAACCCGGCCTCTTCCAGTTCGCGGCGGTAAACATCGCGAACCTGCTCGCGCACAGCCTGACCGCCCGGAGCCTGGCCACCCCAGAGTCTCTGAACGGGGAAACCGAACATGCTGAGAATACCGCCCAGCATTTTGCCGAACTGGCTGCCCTCGAAGAAATCGCGCAGGAAATTTTTGAAACTGTTGGGCAGGAACTGCCCGATCCGGTCCATGACCGTGCCCATGAACGTAACCTCGCGGGCACGTTCATTATTGAGCTTATTCGCGCGCTCAAGAACATTGAGGCTTTCGAAAAGAGCCTGAAGCTCCTCAACCTTTTCCTTGTCTGCCTGACTCACCCCGCCTTCCTGGCCAACGCGGCTCATGAAGGTCTGCATATTGGCGACTTGTGCCGGCGTGTAGGTCCCGGTGATGCCGTACTGCTCGCGGATCATCGCGAAAGCGGGCTTGGTCAGAATATCGGCCATAAGGCGCTGACCGACTGCTGCGGTATAAGTCCCATCAGCACGGTTATCGCCGCCCAGTTTCTTAAGGCCCATGACCACCATATGCAGGGCGTTCTGGGACTGCTGGTCAAACTCGCCGTCTGCTTGTGTAGGAGGCGTAAAGCCGGCAAGCGCGGAAATATTGAGGCCCCCCATCAGGCCGCCTGCTCCGCCACCGCCGCCCAAATTCTGGGCCACGCTGCCAAGGCGCATCAAAGCCGTCTCGACGACGACGCTGGCTGCGCGGACTTGGGATTCTGTGGGAGGACCGGAAGGTGTATTGGAGGCCGTCGCCGAAGCGCTTGCCCGAGCGGCCGCATCAGCGGACAGCGTATTGGCGGCCTGCATGATCTGGTTCAGCTGATCCTGCGTCAAACCCTGCATCTGCATGCGGAACGCCAGATTCCCGAGATACTGAGCGTCCGTTGCCCCGGCATTCTGAGTTCCGTAACGCACGCGGTCCTGTTGCAATGCGCCTGCAAGCGTCTGCGCCAGATCCGGCGTAACCTGCTCGGTCATCGGCACCTGAAGGGCGGTTGCCAGAGCGCGGACCTGAGGAAGAAGCTGTGTAGCCTGAGCAACAGCCGCATCCGGCGTCGTGGTCGTCGCGCCACCCGGGGTCGCGCCGGGATCCGGTGTCGTGGTCGTTGTGGTGCCGCCATCATTGGTGCGAGCCACAGTCACAGTGGGCTGTGCCAGAATATTGCTGGCGTAAATTTGATCGATCGAACCGAAGATATTGTTCCGGTTATCCAGCAACGTAAACAGCATGCTCGGATTGTCTTTGATCGCCTGCGGCAAGCGGTCATAGCCGGCCTGCCCCTGAGAACCGACAACAGCCGCCCGGAAAGCGGCACCCGCACCAACGGGAAGGCTCGCAAGATCACGCAGGGTGCTGATTTGAGGGTTGGTGGCCAGCTCTTCGAGCTTGGCGCGAATCTGGGTCTGGACTTCCCGGCTGTTCGGATCGCCGCTGACATTGAACATCTGCGCGAGCTTGCGGCTCACCGCTGCAAAATCGTTACGGAAAGCGGCATTGTCTGTGCCGCTCGGGCGCAGATCAATAGCGGGCATAACCTGTGTGCGAATCACGTTCATCGCCGCGACCGTGCGCTGATCGGGCACGATCTCCTGCGGCGGAGTAGTCCGACCGCCACCCGCAGGTGCGGGAACACTAACAGCCAGCGCACCGGAAGCCGCGACATTCGTCATGGCCGTACCGACCTTGGACACGGCAGAAACATCAGCCACACCGAAAGTCTGACGCATATGCGCGGCAAACTGGGCTTCCGTTGCATCGGCGTTCGAAGCGAGATAGCGCTGACGCTCCTGCGCGAGCTTGTCGAGAATCGCCTGCCCGATCGTCGCATCGCCCATACGGGTCATATCCACGCGCAAAGACGTAGCCACCTGACGGGCATTGTCGCGCAAACTCGTAACAGCCGCAGCCGCAGTCTGCTGATCGAAAGACGCGGGAACCTGAGCGGTGCTGACAAGACGCATGGCATCACGGACCGCCGTAAGCTGAGCGGTGGAATAGGTCGAATTGGCAGTCGTCGTCGGTCCCGGCGTGGGACCGGCCGGGGTGGAGGCCGCATGCACACGGTCGAGATGGGAAACATAGGTCTGCGCGTTCTGGAACATCTGCAGGAACGCGGCTTTCGCGGTCGGATCCGCATCCAGCTGGGCCTTGTAGCCGGCCGGAAGATTCGGGGAAATGCGGCGGTATATTTCGTTGGCGCGGCCCTCATTGGTCAGAACCAACGGAATACCCGTCAGAATACGGGCTTGTGCGGCCATGGTTTCACGGCCGATTTGCGGGGTGTATTCGGAGATATTCGGGGAAAGCCCAACAGCCGCGCGGATCAAACCGAACGCGTTAGCAGAAGTCATCAAATCCGATTGGATTTGCTCGTCTAGACCAGTAAGCCCGGATTGACCACCTGTCATATTTCACCCCTAAATTATATGTGAGGACTTTCCCTCACTTATATTTCAACACGGCTTTGTTGTTATCTTTTTACAGCCGCCTATCACACTCTTTTATCGAGTTAGGCCCATTCTTGCATATTGTAAATTTTTTTTCAAATTTTAATTTCCTTAAACACGCCCGAAGACTGAGCGGCGCCGAAGGACGAGAAGCGGAATATGAAAATATTCCTACTCGCCAAAATGCAGGGCGTTTACTTGTGCCACAAGCGTAGGCGCGCTCCGGAACAGATTGAGGAACGCCGCACGGTTGGTCGGGTCGGAATAAAGCTGGACACGCAACTCATGAGGCACGTTCTCGCTGAAGCGCTCGAACAGGTAGTCCTGCATCTCCTCAGGGCTGAGATCATCGGGAGAATTGCGAATTTCAAGGTCGATAGCATCAAGAATCTCCTGCCCCCGCTCGCGCGTGTAGGTCGGAAAATCGTTATCGAGGCCTAAGGCCGCCCGCAAATAGGCCAGCCCTTCCTGTAGATCCATAACATACGCCCGCAATTCCTCGGGCGTCACTTCAACTGGGGGAACCGCTTCATCCGTCATAAGGTCGATACTATCAGAAATGCCGCAATGCGGGAAAAAATTCGGACCCGCCCCTCCGAAAAACTTAACAAACTGACCGTAAAGGCCCGCCCACGCTATGCGAATCCGTATCTATGAAAGCCCGGATATCCGCAAAATAATCAAGATAGGCCGCAACCGTTTTGTCGCGCGAAAACTCCGCCATATAGCGCTCATAGCCGCGCTCGGCCAGCTTTAGCGCCAGCACCGGATCGCCCGCCAGCCGCATGATCGCCTCCGCCAGCCGGGAAATATCATCGATCGGCACCAAAAGCGCATCTTCGCCGTCACGCACGAACTGCTTGGGCCCGGCCGCATCCGTTGTAATAAGGGGGGTCTTCTGCGCCCATGCCTGCACGAAAACGGTGCCGAACGGCTCATACCGTGAGGGAAAAACGCAGATATCCGCGGCCCGGAACAAAGGCCCACGGTCGTCCCGCCAGCCCAGAAGCTTCACCCGGTCGCCCACCCCTAAGGAAGCGATCAAACCCTCCAGCACGGCCCGGTCGGGCCCCTCCCCGGCGATCCAGAGATAAATGCCGGGCGCTTGCGCGACAGCCTGTATCAACGTATCGAACGCCTTGCTCTTATGCAGGCGCCCCAGCGCGAGCAGCAGCGGCGCCCCCTCAGGCACCCCCAGCGCCGAACGGTTCACCGTCCCCGGCTCGTCCTTGAAATCCGCAAAATTATTGATGTGGCGCACGCGCTCCGGTGCGATCCCCTTGTCGATCAGGTATTGCCGGATATCCGGCGTGATGGTCATGAAAAAATCGGTACCTTTGTAATATTTCAGATTGTAATACCCGCCCAGCCGGGCCAGCAGCGCGTAACGGGGAATCCCCATGGAGGGCGACCAGGCAGGGGTCTTTTGCGCCGCGCGGGACATCCATGTCTGAACGATATCAGGCCTGAAGGACTTGATAATTGAGCGCATGCGGTAAGGCGTCCACAGATCGACCGCGCCGCCGAAGGGCAACTCATGAACTTTAAGCCCGGCCTTACGCAGGGCAGAAACGCGGGTTTCATGGGGCCGCGTGACCGCCTCAATCGCAACCCCGGCCTCTGAAAGTTCAAGGCACGTATCGACGTAAGCGGTCTCCGCCCCGCCTTGTGCTGCACCCGCAAGCACCTGAAGGACTCTCATAACCGCAGCATTCCCATTGCACAAAAAGGGAAGGACTCAAAAGAAAATAAACGCCGGAAAACAGCCATTATTCTTGAGTTTTTTGCTGCGCAGAAGGATAGCTCGCCAGCGTCGCGCGCAGCATTCCAACCATGTTTTCCTGCGTCTCGTCCATCTTGGACAGCATGAACTCGCACGCTTCGGGAGTCGTCACCGGGGTCTTCTCGAAACGGCTGGAATTATACTTGCGCACATCATCGATCAGGCCGAACAGCTCCGTGTACTGCTCCTTGGTGACATAGGTCTGGGCGACGACCATGTTATCGACGTTGGCCTGCGCTTCCTGCATCGGGCCTTTCACGGCCTCCTGCCACTGGGCAAAACGCGCGGTAATCGTATCGGCCATCTGTTTGTTGTTCTCGGCGCACCCCTTGGCCGCCAGCGCCACATCCTCCTCGACGGCCTTCACGGTGCCGATGAGGTTTTGGTTGACGATGACGATGGCAAAATGCTGCGCCTCGCGCGTATCCAGATTAGCCAGAATTGAGACATACTTGTTATTCAAAGCCTTGCTTTTGGCTTTGGCGACGGGATCTTCGATTTTCTCGGAATCATCGGTGGAAGACGGAGTATCGTCCTCGGCGGGTTCATTGGCATCCGCCGCAGGAGCAGCCCCCGAAGCCTCAGCCTTTTGCGCCAGAACGGGAGCGGCAGATACAGCCGTAAACGCGGCAAGCGCGGTGAAAGCGAACAAACCAAGTGCAAAACGTTTCATCATGTGACCCTGCTGAAATCCTCGATAGGAACAAAACACCCTATACTAGCCTTAGAATCCCGGGCTTGCAAAAAAAAACCGCCGGATAAACCGGCGGTAAAAGTTATGCTCGCGTGTCTGATATCGAAAAACTCATACGGGGCAACAACTCCAGAACACGCAAGCCCTGCACATGACATAGAGATAAAACAATCGGTTAACACAGTCCTCGGTTAAAAGGGGGCCCCCACACACATCGGCAACCGCCCGTTTCGCAATTCTTAAGTCTCGTCCTTAGGGTCTGACTTTCGACCCTGCGCTCCAGAAATCCCGGCTCCCCAGCCCCTGATCTTGCTCAGTCCTGATTTTTTTTTCATCCTCCCCCTCAGACGCTGGTCGATATCTATGGAGCGAAAAAAAACCTACGAGAAAACAAGATAATCCAAACAAAAAAGCAATCCATCCAACCATCATATTCTGCACCCCCTTATTAATTAACATAACACAAAAGAAGTAAATACAAAGTAAATAAAATTCTACATAAATTTCTTTTGCATTTTTTGTGTAATGAAACAAATAAAATGAAAATAAAATAAGTATAAAATATATATAAAATTTTATATAAATTGATAGTACTTGGATTTTGGTTGATTCACAGCGGCTTGGCAGGCGGGGATTTTAAAAATGCGGGTTGTGTTTGCCCCGCTTTTATGGCTTTTTTGACAAACGAAAAGCCAAAAACAACCCTAAACGTCCAGAACGATAAGAAAAAAATGAAAGCCAGCCGTCTTAAAATCTCCGCACGTTCCGATATACCCATGTTCCGCGCCCTCGATATCCTGCGCGAAGTCAACGAACGCGCGGCCAAGGGCGTTGATATCCGCCGCATGGGCGCGGGCCAGCCCAGCGTAGGGGCGCCGCCCGAGGCTCTGGAATACGCCATCTCCATGATCCGCAAGGACCCGCGTCAGGGCTACACGGAGGCCGTCGGCATGCCCACCCTGTGCGAACGCATCGCAGCCTACTACAAGGATTATTACGGGGCCAACGTGAACCCCCGGAACGTCGTGGTGACCACAGGTTCTTCGGGCGGCTTTATTCTGGCCTTCCTCGCCGCCTTCGACGCGGGCGACCGGGTGGCGATCTTCACACCCACCTACCCCGCCTACCGGAACATCCTAAACGCCCTCAACATCGAAGCGGTGGAGATCGAGACCTCGCCCCAGACCAATTACCAGCCGACAGCCGAGCTTCTGGAGCAATCCGGCAAAAACTTCGACGGGCTGATCGTCAATAGCCCCTCCAACCCGACGGGCACCATGCTGCCCCCCGGCGAACTGGAGAAAATCGCCCGCTGGTGCGATAAAAACGGCGTCCGCCTGATCTCCGACGAGGCCTATCACGGCATCACCTATGACCATAAGGCCGAAACGGCGGCGAAATACTCGCAAACCGCCATCGTTCTGAACACCTTCTCGAAATACTTCGCCATGACCGGCTGGCGTTTGGGCTGGCTGGCGCTGCCCGAAGACCTGACCGACCGCGTGAAGAAACTGGCCGAAAACCTGTTCGTCTCCCCGCCGACCATATCCCAGCATCTGGCGTGGAAGATCTTCGACCATCTGGGCGACCTGAACGCCTATGTTGAGACCTACCGCGAAAACCGGGCCATCCTCCTGCGCGAACTGCCCAAAGCAGGCTTCACAAGCATCTCAAATGCCGACGGCGCGTTCTATGTGTATGCCGATGTGCACCACCTCACCAACGACAGTGAGGATTTCTGCCGCCGGATGCTCAACGAGGCCCGCGTCTCGACCACGCCGGGCCTCGATTTCGACGTCGCCCGGGGCCACGGCAGCATCCGCATCTGCTACGCCGACAAGACCGAAGACATCCTCGAAGCCTGTGAACGCTTGAAAATCTGGCGCAATCAAAATTAATTTTTCTGACACAAAATCAACAAACCGATATTTTATGCTTGAATATGCAACCAAATAGTTGCATATTAGCCCGATGGAAACCGATCTGGACAGTGTGTTCAAGGCACTCGCCGATCCCAGCCGTAGGGATTTGCTCGACAGGCTGCGCAAGGATAACGGCCTGACCCTTGGCGAATTATGCCAAGGGCTGGACATGACCCGGCAGGCGGTAACCAAGCACCTCGCCCTTCTGGAAGCGGCCAATCTGGTCGTGACCGTAAAGAAGGGGCGGGAAAAACTGCACTATCTGAATCCGGTCCCGATCCATGACGTCTATATGCGGTGGGTGGGCAAGTTCGATGAAGGCCGGATTCAGGCCCTACATAATCTGAAACAAGCCTTGAAGGAGAAAGACAATGACAAAACCTGACCTGATCTATACGACCTATATTAAAACCACGCCCGAAAAACTTTGGGCGGCCCTGACCACGCCGGAATTCACCCGCCAGTATTGGGGCGGCTCGGCCAACGTGTCCTCATGGGAAAAGGGCGCGAGATGGGAACATATCGGCGAAAACGGCACCGTGCATCATATCGGGATCGTAGAGGAGATTATTCCGCAGCAGCGCCTCGTGCTGAGCTGGGGCGACCCCTCGGGATCGAAGGACGTTTCTCGGGTGACGTTCACGCTGGAAAAGATGAACGAGACCGTAAGGCTGGATGTGGTGCACGGCGACTTTATAGACAGCTCCGCCACAGCAGACAGGGTTTCCAAAGGCTGGCCTGTGGTTATTGCCAGTTTGAAATCCTATCTCGAAACCGGCAAGCCGCTGGACATATGGGGATCCGCATCCTCCGCATGCGGCACAAAGGACGCGGCGGCTTAAACCATCCCGACCTTAAAGAACAATAAAAAACCCGCCGAAGCGGGTTTTTTTAATTCTTTCACGGAAAGGCCGATCACTCGATCAGCTTGTTCCACCAGCCCTTTTTCTTATTTTTGGGCTCTTCATTAACAACTTCATACTTGCCCGAGGACAACGGCGCACGCTCGGCACGTGGACGCGGCGGGGCCTTCGGCTCAGAAACCGCAGCCACGGAAGGCTGAACCTCGCGAGGCGCAGGAGAAACTTCAGGAGCCCGGCTAACCGGCTCGCGCTCGGCAACCTCTTGCACATTCATATCCGCGCCCGAGAATTCCTCACGGCGATTGCCATTCACCTCGGAGCCTTCAGCCTCATGGCGATGACCTTCACTCTGACCGTCTCTTGGCCCGCCTTCACGCTGACCGTCGCGGCGACCCCGGCGACCACGACCGCCCCGGCGACCACGACGACGCCCGCCTTCACGCGGCTGGCCCCCCTGAGAATCACCATGATCGTGGTTGCGATCATGATTTTTCCGGTTCCCGGTATTCCCCTGGGCCGATTTGTGGTCTTCCTCTTCGTCTTCAGGCTCCACAACGTCGCTATCGTCATCCGGGCTGGAATCGCCTTCCCACGCCGCTGGCTTGTATTGCTGTGGGCGCTCAATGGGTCGTCCACCCGGCCCGACAGCAGGGCGATCAACCGCGCCGCCCTTCTCGGAGGGCTTGGAAACTTCAATACGGTACTCCGATGCGCCGATTTCGTCATCGACGCGGATCAGAATTTCCATGCTGTAGCGGGTTTCGATATCCGCCAGATTGGCGCGCTTGTAATTCAGGATATAAAGCGCCACGCGGGACGTGATATTGACGACGACCTGCGCCGCCCGTCCGCGAATCCCCTCCTCCTCAATCGCACGCAAAACGGCGATAGACATCGCGTCTTCCGTACGGACAAGGCCGGAGCCTTTACAATTCTGGCAAACCTCATACTGCGCCTCGGTCAAGCTGGGGTTCAGCCGCTGGCGCGACAGTTCCATAAGCCCGAAGGAGGAAATACGCCCCACCTGTACCCGCGCCCGGTCTTTCGACAGCGCTTCGCGCATCCGCCGCTCGACCCGCGCGTTATTGCGGCGGTCTTCCATATCGATGAAGTCGATGACGACCAGCCCGCCCAGATCCCGCAGCTTGAGCTGTCTGGAGATTTCATCCGCAGCCTCAAGGTTGGTGTTGAGCGCCGTCTCTTCGATATGGCGTTCCTTGGTGGACTTGCCGGAGTTAACGTCGATGGAAACCAGCGCCTCCGTCGGATTGATCACCAAATAACCGCCCGAACGAAGCCGGACCATATTCTGGCCGATTTCGCTGATCTGCGATTCGACCTGATAACGGGTGAACAGCGGCAGGTGCGTCTCAAGATAAGGCTGGACCTTCTTGACGTGTGAAGGAATCAGCATCTTCATGAAATCGCGGGCGTTTTTATAACCGTCTTCCCCGGCGACGAAAATATCCTCGACATCGCGGTCGTAAAGATCGCGGATCGAACGCTTGATCAAGTCGGCCTCTTCGTACACCAGCGCAGGCGCGTTGGATTTGAGCGTCAGATCGCGGATCGTGTCCCAAAGGCGCAGCAGATAGTCCAGATCGCGCTTGATCTCGACCTTCGTACGGGAAACCCCCGCCGTGCGCAGGATAACGGACATGCCCTGCGGCACCTCCAGATCCTTCATGATGTCGCGCATGCGCGAACGGTCTTTCTGATTGGCGATCTTCCGGCTGACGCCGCCGCCGCGCGGGCTGTTGGGCATGAGAACGCAATAGCGTCCGGCTAGCGAAAGATAGCTGGTGACAGCCGCGCCCTTGTTGCCGCGCTCTTCCTTCGAGACCTGGATCAGCATGATCTGGCCGCGCTTTATAACTTCCTGAATCTTGTATTTGCGGCGCAGATTGAAACGGAACGCCGCGCCGGCATCGCCGCCTTCGATTTCGTCACCGCCGACAACCTCGACGCTCGGATTGTGAAAGGCGCTACGACGACCGCGGCCGCGTCCGCCACCCCGGAAACGGCGACCGCCACCACGACCGCCACGGCCACCCCGGCGGCCTTCGCCGCCCTCTTGACCGGAACGGCCATCGCTGCCCCCGTTGTCATTCTGACCTTGTCTGCCCTCGCCTTCTTCGGAAGAGCGGGAAGCCTCGGCCCCGGGATCATTCAAACCCTGGACTTGGGACTCATCGCCTCCGGCCTCAGCAGAATTATGTTCGGCAAACGGAGAAAGGCCTTCGGAAACATCGTCGCGCCCGACCGAAGATCCGGAGCCGACCTCGGCATCATCCTCATCATCGCCAATCAGCGGCACTGCACCCCCGACAACCTCGACAGGGGGCAAATCATGGTCGTGATCGTGTTCTTCATCTTCATAACCGGACTCATCGCCGCCCTCGGATTCGCCCGACTGGCTGCCGTCCTCATCCTCATCCATCTCTTCCTGCTCGTCATGCTCCTTGAGCAGCGCCTCCTGCTCGGCCATCAGGGCCTCACGGTCTTCGATCGGAATGCGGAAATAGTCGGGATGAATTTCGGAAAACGGCAAAAATCCGTGGCGGTTGCCGCCGAAATTTACAAACGCGGCCTGAAGCGAGGGCTCCACCCGGGTTACTTTGGCAAGAAAAATACTGCCTTTAAGGGGCTTGCGGTTTTTACTCTCGTAATCATACTCGATCAGTTTGTTACCATCGCAAATGGCAACCCGTGTCTCTTCGACATGGGTTGCGTCAATCAGCATACGCTTTGTCATTGTTATCTCCATCCTGAACGCAAGGCGGAAAGCCCGCACATAGCGGGAAAGCGCCTGGCGCTTGTATTCATCTACATAGGATGCTTGCAGTTCGGCGGAACCTTTTACGTATATCAAAAACGCAAAACCGCAGGCATATAAACCATGCCCACTCTACACCCTTGTTAAGAATTGCTCAATGCCAAAAAGTGCAGGACATAAAAATAATTAAAAAATATTATATATCAATACCATAAACCTATAAATGCGCCCCATCCGAAATACTGAGTATCGGATAATCGGCCCAAGAAAAAACACGGCTCGTTAAATCACGATCCGGACCGTATTGGTGGAAAAAGAGCGGGGAACCGCGACTCATCAAACTAGCGGCTGGAATCAACCTGCGCGTACTTCAAACCTTCGGTCAGTGCCGCATATTGCTGCTTCACGGACGAAACATGGTCTTTGAAATGCTTGAGGTCACGACCGGCCAGTTGCTGGCCCATCGGCAGATTGACGCTGTTGGGGTTAACCTGCTTGTTGGCAACGATGACTTCGTAATGCAGGTGCGGCCCCGTGGAACGCCCGGTCGAGCCGACATAGCCGATCACTTGACCTTGCTTGACCTTTTGTCCGGGCTTAATGCCCTTGGCAATCTTGTGAAGATGGGCATAGGCCGTCTTCATGTTGTTGTTGTGCTTGACGCGAATGTAGTTACCATAGGCCCCCTTGCGCCCGGCGATCTCCACCGTACCATCCCCTGCCGCATAGACAGGCGTCCCCAGAGCCACGGCGAAATCAACGCCTTTATGCATCTTTGTAAAACCGCTGATCGGATGGCGGCGCATACCAAAACCCGAGGACATGCGGGCCCCGTCAACAGGCGTACGCATCAGGGTCTTCTTGATGCTGGAACCATTCTCGCCGTAATAATCAACACGGCCTTCACGGTCTTTGTAGCGATAAACCGGAAACTTCTTGCCGTTCACAGCCAGATTCGCATAAAGCACATCGCCATAGCGCGCAAAATCGCCGTCGGCGGTCTTATAGGTTTCATACAGAATTTCGAACTTGTCACCCTGCTGGATATCGCGCTGGAAATCCACCTGATAGGAATAGATGCGGATCATCTCCGAAACGACGGAGGCGGGAATACCCGCATGTGCGGCAGAGCCATAGAGCGAGCTGTCAATGCTGGCGTTCACGGCGTTGACCTGAAGGTAAACCTGTTTCTCGACCAGCTCAGCCTCAAAGTCGTTGGGCGATTTCTTGCTGACGACAACCTCTTTGACGGGATCAATCTTCATATTGAGCGATTCAAATTCCAGCCCCGCCTCGCCCGGCTCCAAACGAACAGACAAAGTTTGTCCGGCTTTGACCTCACGCGGGTCCAGATGCTCGCTCATCGCCTTGACAATGCCGAACGCATCGGTGCCACTGATCCCGACATTCTGAAGAACCCCGGCGACTGTCTCCCCGGTGCCGATCTTAATCAGCTCCTCACGAGGCCCCTCGGGCATATGAGCAACATGCTCGACTTCAAGCGATTCATTCAAATCAGGAAGAGGCGCCAGTCCAGGAACATCCTGCTCGGCATGCAAAGGCGTCAGGGCACCGCCAGCCGGCTCAATAGCGGCCAGCGCATCGGCCTCGATCTGCTCGGCCTGTTTCACGGCACCATCAAGAGGCCCCGTGAAATCATAAGGACCGTCAAAGAGCGAGGAAAAACTGGGCAGCGCGATGGGTGAGGCAGAAACGGTCTTGACAGGGGTTTCCGCAATCAACTCCGCAGGCCCTTGCGCGACATAAGCCACAGAAGGGCTGACGGAGCCTACAAACCCGGCCGATCCAAGAGCCGCAATCGCAACGGATGCGGTCACGTACCGCAAACGCAGACGATTATGACGTGTAAGGACGTACCGCCGCCGAACGGGAAAGATCCGGTAGAAAGCAACCCGTACTGCAAGCGCGTTAAACAACCGCAAAAGCCTACTCCAATCTCAGTAAAAACTCATCGAAAAAGGAAGAGCGCAGAGAATACCGCTCCCGCACACTAGCACATTCGATGAAGAGTTTGAATCCTGTTAGCATAAGATTAACAACTTTCCAAGTTCTCAAATGCCCTAATTGACATAAAAACGAAAAATAAAGCGGGAATATTGTCCTAAGCACGAAAAATACCCCGAAAAAGATGAAACTATACTCCACACTCCTTGGAGATAGCTCTGTAAGCCCCGCCGGAACCTTTGAGGCTGAATGTATCGGTTGTCGCAGTCCCGCGCGAAGACGTACCCTGAACAATCATCTTCGACCCGGAACGGATAGAGGCTGAGATTTTCTTGTCTGTCGCCGCATCCTCGGCCCATGCCGTGTCGCCCTGTGTGAAAAGCTTGAACGCGCGCCCGTCGATGGTCAGCTTGACCTCGGCCCCGTCTTTATAACTATAACCGGCGATATAGCTGAACACGTCGTTGGTTCCCTCGGCAGGCCTATGGGTAACCAGCGCGTAAATATCGCCGCGCGATGAATACTTGCCTTCTTCTTTCTTGGGCTGGCTAACCATATAGCAGACCTTCTGGCCGCTCTCGACCAGAACAAAAGCCTTCCAGTCGCCATCCTCTATAAGAAGCCGGGGTTTAACGTTCTTAGCGTGGGCCGGGCCGCTGAAAGCAAGCGCCAGAACAAACAAGAAAACAGTACCTCGGATTTTTCTGAGCATCGTTTTACCTTTAGAACTCTCCGCGAACCCTTCCCGAAAACGAACAGGGCAAAAGGCTTCGCGATCCCTCTGAACTTTTAATCTGTGAAAGTCTACAAAATCGTTTCGCAACCGCAAAATCGAAATTGCCTTCAGAGCCTAATTAATCCACACCCTGTGAGTGTTATGGAACATCGGAAAAAAACCGGAAAGAAGCACCAATAGGCATAAGGACCAATATGAATGCAAACGCTTAAGGCTTGCGCAACACTATATTATGGAATCTAAGGCCATAAAAAACGATTAACAACCCGCCCATGGAAAACCAGAACAGGGCATATTGAAAGTGATTATTGGGCAGGTCGGCCCGTATCGGGACGGCAATAGGCCCGCCGCCGCCGGCATCGGCACCCCCTTCGGCAAAGAGGATCAGCGGCGAAACAGGCTCCGAAAGACCAAGAGCTATGGAAAACTGCGCCGGATCCGCCCGCCGCCAGAGCGACTTTTTCGGCTCGTTGCCCGCAACGAACAGCCCTGCCCGCTCGGGCGAACGCAGCAGACCCGTTACACGCACGCGCCCGGAATCGGGCGATTCGCTCGCCGCACGGCTCTTGTACGCCAGCGGAACCCATCCCCGGTTGACGAACACAACACCCCCCTCGGTGCGCAAGGGTGAATAAAGATGAAAGCCCGGAGCCTTCTCATAAGTCTGCGGCCCCACAAAAATCGTGGGCACGGGCAGATATTCGCCTTCGATGAAACCGCGCTCGAACGCCTTGAGATCAGAGAGCGCCCGCCCTTCCGGCAGCAGAGAAGACGGAGCGGACGCATAAGCGGCCTCAAGCTTGGTAATCAGATCGGCCTTCCACGCCATGCGCTCCAACTGCCACCAGCCGAGCTTGAACAAAAGCGCCGCGCCCGCAAGAGTAAACAGCATCGCCCACAGGGGAAATTTCACGACCAGTCCCCGGGCCTGTGCTTGAACTGAAGCGCAATTACATAGGCTTTGATCGGCTTGAGAAGCCCGACCGTGATAATGAGAGCCACCACCGTCCACAAAACCCCGTGAACCCAGAGCGGGGGTGAAACGGCAGCATCCAGCATCAAGGCCAGCGGCACCAGAAGGAACCCGAGAATAAAAATGAGGAACACCGCAGGACCGTCCGCGCTGTCGTTCTTAGCGAGATCGAGCCCGCAAACCCCGCAGCGCTCCGCCAAAGCAAGATCGTAGCGGCTGCGGAACAACCCTCCCTCGCGGCAGCGCGGGCATTTACAGCGGATCGCAAAGCGAAAAAGATCGGTATCCACGGCCCGCCCCTAATTCTTACTGAGGCCGCAGATCCATCCCGAATTCGTTGCCCCAGATATAAATGGCGATGAACAGGAACAGCCACACCACGTCAACGAAGTGCCAGTACCAGGCCGCCGCCTCGAATCCGAAATGACTCTCCGTGGTGAAATGATTCTTCAGTGCACGCAACCAGCACACAAACAGGAAGATCGCCCCGATCACAACGTGAAAACCGTGAAACCCGGTCGCCATGAAGAATGTGGACGCATAGATCGTGTCGGTGAACGCGAAATGCGCATAGGCATATTCGTAAACCTGAAAGCCCATGAAGAAAAAGCCGAGGAGAGCCGAAAGCAGCAACCCGGTGGAAAATCCCTTCTGATCGCCCTCCATGATAGCGTGGTGCGCCCACGTAACGCAGCAGCCCGAAAGCAAAAGGATCATGGTCATCATCAGCGGCAGATCGAACGGGTCGATAACGTGAATTCCAGCAGGCGGCCAGACGGAACCGATAAACTCGCTCGGATAAAAGGCTGAGCTGAAAAACGCCCAGAAAAACGCCACGAAAAACATGACTTCGGACGCGATGAACAGGGACATGCCGTAACGGAAACCGACCTTGGCAATCGGCGTATGCGCCTTTTCTTCAACGGCTTCACGGATGACGTCGCGCCACCAGAAAAACATGACGAGAAGGACGGCCGCCAGCCCGAGATAAACACCGTTTAGGCCCACCTCAAGGCCGGAGCCTTCGATATTCGGATCGGCGAACAGCCGCACCTTGTGCATATACATGACCGCGCCCACCGCCAGCAGGCCGCCCGCCAGAGAGCCCAAAAAAGGCCACGGGCTGGGATTGACCAGATGGTAAGGGTGGGGTTTTCCGCTGGTTGTATATTCGACGTGATCGGCCATGATGATATTCCGTTCGCTAACGCGCGTGTTTTGAGTTCATTCAAATACCCTAAGGCGCGGGCCTGTCAAGCCCGGTTTCCGGAACTGAATTGTAAAATTTGTCGAGCGCATCTTCAAGCTCCGAGGTCTCTGCCTTGAAAAAAGTATAGGACAGTGTGATTTCCGTCACATCGGCAAGATTCGGGTCATCGTCCATCGCCGGATCGACAAAGAACAACACAGGCATTGAAACATCCTCGCCAGCGGCCAGAACCTGCTCCCCGAAGCAAAAACACTGAATTTTGTGGAAATAGGGACCGGCTTTCGGGGGTGTGACATTGTAAACCGCCGTGCCTGTGACCGGATGATCCGCGCGGTTGCGGGCATGATAGGCGATGACCCCCTTCTCCCCCAGCCGGACCGAGACATGACGGAGTTCGGGCGTAAAATCCCATTCCAGTGTGGGTGAGACATTCGCATCGAACCGAACGGTCACCCGGCGTTCAAGAATCCGGTCCGGCAGCACCTCGGCCGTCTGCGTCGTCCCCCCGTATCCTGTGACCTGACAAAATAGCCGGTAAAGAGGGACAGAGGCGAAGGCCAGCCCAAGCATCGCGACAACGACACCCAGCACGGCAAGCCCAACCCGCCGGTTTTTAGAAGCCAGAACCGCAGCATCGTTTTGTTCTGACTGATTTTTTTCCTGTGGTGAACGATCCATCCGTTCCTCACCCGTTCAATGGCGAAAAAACATTACGCCCCTTTCACAAGGGGCGCAATTGATATCGTAGGACTCTGAGTACGTGCAGTCAGAGCGGGGACGGATCAAACTCCGGAGCATCCTCGGGCACGATAATGGTTTTCTTGACCTTGGTTTCACCGTCCTCGGAGGGCTCAATGACCTTTTTCTTAACACCCGGCTTAACTTCATCGCCCTCAGCAGACGCAGTGTCATCCGAGGCAGCCGTTTGATCGACCCCGTCCTCGGACATCTCGGGCGCAGGAATGCCCTCGGTAGAGGCAGTCTCAGCCGCAGCCTCGTCAGACTCAGCCTTATCTGCATCGAGGGCCGCAGCGGCCTTCGTGGCTTCCTGGGCAAGCTGCTCCTGATACAAACGGGACTCTTCCTTGTAGATCGCCTCAAGATTCTGGCGGTAAAGCTCCAGAGCCTGACGGCGGGGCGCTTCGTATGACTCCTGCCGCGCCGCTATAGAGGCACGAAACTCTTTGGCGGATCTCATGTAATCAATCTGCCGCGCATAAATATCGCAATATCCCGAAACGGTCGGAACCGTGCCCTTCTCGGCATCGCCGCACTTCTGGCAGGTCGGGCAAGGAGCCGTAGATCCCGGCGTAACCGCTACTTTTGCCGGTTCAGCCGGGTCAGCCGCATCCTGAGCAAACACGGGACCCGAAGAAAGATAAACGGCGGCGGAGAGAAAGAGAGCGAGAACGCGCAAAATCTTGAACATAGAAAACTCCAAAAATAAAAACCCGCTATAGATTACATCATTTTTCCAGTTTAATCAAAGCGTTCTACGACCAAGGACCCAAAAGACTGTGTTGTCGGCATCAATTCGATCCGGTTAACGTTGAACTTGGGGGGCAAAGTGGCGCACCAGACCACTGCCTCGGCAACGTCCTCCGCCCCTAAATTTTCTGTGTTTTCATAGACTTGGCGCGCCTTTTCGGCGTCTCCTTTGAACCGGACCTGTGAAAACTGGGTCTCGATCATCCCCGGCTCGATATTGCTGACCCTGATTTTCGTGCCTTTCAGGTCAGATCTTAACGAAAGCGAAAATTGCTTCACGAAGGCCTTGGTTGCGCAATAGACGTTCCCGCCCGGATAGGGATAAGTGCCTGCGGTGGAACCGATATTGATGATATGCCCGCGCTTTCGCGCCGCCATGCCGGGCAGGACCAACCGCGTCATCTGCACGAGCGCGGTATTATTGACCGCAATCATCGTCTCCCAATCCTCAAGATCACAGCTCGGCGCAGGATCGAGGCCCAGCGCCAGGCCCGCATTGTTAATCAGCAAATCGACAGAAGCGAAATCCTGAGGCAACCCGTTGATCGCCTCGGCCATCGCCTGTTTATCCGTCATGTCGAACACACACGCATGAACGGGGACGCTGTAAGTCTTAACAAGAGCCTCAGCGAGCTTTGAAACCTTATCGGCGCTGCGCCCGACGAGAATGATCCGGGACCCCAAAGCTGCGAACCGTTCGGCAAAGGCGCGCCCGAAATCCCCCGTTGCCCCGGTAATCAGAACGATCTGGGGCACATAGGAATAAGGTTTCTCATAAGTCATAAAAAAATCTCTACAAAGACGTGAAAATGACGGCCACCAGCGTGACGGCGAGAATGACCGTCGGCAGCAGGAAAAGCGCCACAAGCGTGGCTCCGCCCTTCGGGTGCCCGAGATTGACGGTAATCCCCATGCTTTTGATTTTCTTGGGAACCCAGAGGCGCGGGTCTTCTTTACAGAAATACCAGCCGCACAAACCGCCGCCCCAGTTCTTTTCGTCTTCCCAGAGCTTGTCGAGATCCTTTTGGTCCATGAAACTCTCCCTTAAAAACTCAAGAGCAAAGATTACCAAACACCCATCTTGATCATCGTAATGACCCAGATCAACGCGCACAAGCCCAGAAGCCCGGCCAGAACCGCGAAGTTTTTAGCTTTCTTTTTCTTGTGCAGTTCGCTATGCGGCATCGATCATCATCGCCAGAAAGAGGGCAAAAAGGTAAAAAACGGAATAGCCGAACATGACCCGCGCCATCCGCAGATCCTCGGAAAACAGGACGCGCAGCGCGGCGACCACGAAAAACCCGCTTAAGACCGAAGCGACAACGGCATAAAGAACCCCCGTCATACCCAGAAAACTGGGCGCCGGCGTGAGGGGAAAAAGGATAAGCGTATAGGCCAGCATCTGCCGCTTCGTGGCGCGCTCGCCATAGACGGCCGCCATCATCGGAATCCGCGCCCGTTTGTAATCGGCATTGGCGTAAAGCGACAGCGCCCAGAAATGCGGCGGCGTCCAGAAAAAGATAATCAGGAACAGCACAAGCGCCTCGATCCCGACATCGCCCGTGACC
The DNA here is from genome assembly GCA_023384135.1 of Alphaproteobacteria bacterium. Classification (GTDB taxonomy): domain Bacteria; phylum Pseudomonadota; class Alphaproteobacteria; order Micavibrionales; family Micavibrionaceae; genus JAGNKE01. Next base: position 348,635 of record JAHDXS010000002.1, read on the forward strand.
GCCGCCCAGCCGATCATCGGCGGAAACGCCCCCGCGGCGCCGCCGATCACGATATTCTGCGGCGTCCGGCGCTTGAGCCACATCGTATAGACGGCGACATAAAAGAAATTGGCAAAGGCCAGAATCGCAGCGGCGACCCAGTTCAGCGCTAGCCCCATGATCATGACGGACAAAATCGAGAGGGTCAGGCCAAACGCCAGCGCCTCGGATTCAGCCACCCGCCCCATCGGAATGGGCCGCGCCTGCGTGCGCTTCATCACCGCGTCGATGTCGCGGTCGTACCACATATTGATCGCCCCCGCCGCCCCGGCATTGACCGCAAGGCACAGCATGGCGATAAACGCCAGCACGGGGTTGAGATTCTCCGCCCCCGGCGCCAGCCACAACCCGCCGAACCCGGTAAAGACCACAAGGCTCATCACGCGGGGCTTAAGAAGCGCGAAATAATCGCTGACCCGCGAATCGAAAACGTCCGGCATGGATGTTGAGACGGTATGACTCATAGCCCCTTATTTATCATGCGGGGGAAAAAGGTCACGTTTTTTCTCGGGTTTTGAGCCATAAATCGGTATAATCGGCCCCAATAAAGATAAAAATTAAGGGAGGTTAACATGGACACAATAGCGGAATTCAAGCAATCCGTCCGAGAAATCAGCGAGGGCCTGAGCGGCGGACATCAATCTTACCTGGGGGCGAACGTACAGCTCGACCTCGCCACAAGCGAACTGCTCGGCGCATACGCGCTGGATACGCCGGACAATGTTCTGGACGAGGCCTTTAAGGCCTATGCGGAAATCCACGTTCTGGCCGCCGAAAAGGGCCAGATCAGCCGGGCCGAAGCCAGCCATCTGATTAATGACCGCGCGTCAGAGCTTTTTGAGGATTGGCGTGGCTGGGAAGCCGTCGAGAAAATGGTCCAACCCTACTGGGACAAGCTCGAAGACCGCGAAACCGAAGGTCCGGTTAACGCGCTGTAGGCAACCCCAAGCCCACCTTATTATTTGACCATCGGCTGGATGTCGAACTGGTGGAACGGCGGCGGCGAAGACACCGACCATTCCAGCGTGAAGCTCTGCGGCTGCACGTCCCAGTAATTGGCGCTCGCCTTCTTTCCGGCGAGCAGCGTGTAGAACACCACGAACACAAACCAGATCGTGGAAAGACCGGCCAGATAGGCGCCGTAAGACGAAATCAGGTTCCAGTCAGCCCATGAAGCGTACTCCGCATCACTCGGATAATCCACAATCCGGCGCGGCATACCGTTCAGCCCGAGGAAATGCTGCGGGAAGAAGGTAACGTTAACGCCGATGAAGGTCATCCAGAAATGCAACTTGCCCATCCATTCGGGATACATCCGCCCGGAAATCTTGCCGATCCAGTAATAGAACCCGGCGAACAGCGCGAACACGGCCCCAAGCGAAAGAACATAATGGAAGTGCGCCACGACATAATAGGTATCGTGCAAGACCGTATCCACGCCGGAATTCGCCAGAACCACGCCCGTGACCCCGCCGACGGTGAACAGAAAGATAAACCCGATCGCCCAGAGCATCGGCGTCTTGAAATCGATCGTCCCGCCCCACATTGTGGCAATCCACGAGAAAATCTTGATCCCCGTCGGCACCGCGATGATGAGTGTCGCCGCCGTGAAATAGGCCTCGGTGTCCACGCTCATCCCCGCCGTGTACATGTGGTGCGCCCACACGACGAAGCCGACGACGCCGATGGAAACCATCGCATACGCCATACCGAGATAGCCGAAGATCGGCTTCTTGGAGAAGGTGGAGACGATATGGCTCACGATCCCGAACGCAGGCAGGATCATGATATAGACCTCGGGGTGACCAAAGAACCAGAACAAATGCTGGTAGAGGATCGGGTCGCCGCCGCCCTCGGGCACAAAGAAACTCGTCCCGAAATTCCGGTCGGTCAGCAGCATCGTGATCGCGCCCCCCAGAACCGGCACGGCCAGCACCAGAAGGAACGAGGTCACCAGCATCGCCCAGACGAAGAGCGGCATTTTATGCAAAGTCATGCCGGGCGCACGCATGTTGAAGATCGTGGTGATGAAATTCGCCGCGCCCAGAATGGAGCTGGCCCCCGCAAGGTGAAGAGCAAAAATCGCCAGATCAACCGACATGCCCGGATGCCCGGACGTGCTGAGGGGCGGATAGACCGTCCACCCCGTCCCCGCCCCGGTCGTAGTCTCCGTGACGCCGATAAAGGCGGAGGCAATCAGCAGGAAGAACGCCGGAACGATCAGCCAGAAGGAAATATTATTGAGGCGCGGAAACGCCATGTCGGGCGCGCCGATCATGAGCGGCACGAACCAGTTTCCGAATCCGCCGATCAGGCCCGGCATGACCACGAAAAACACCATGATCAGCCCGTGCGCCGAGATAATGACGTTCCAAAGATGCCCGTTCGGATCGCCCGCGCTCGTCAGGAGATACTGAACGCCCGGCTCCTGCAGCTCAAGCCGCATGATCATGGAGAAAAGCCCGCCGATCAGGCCGGCGATGATCGAGAAGATGATGTAAAGCGTGCCGATATCCTTGTGGTTCGTCGAACAGAACCACCGGGCAAAGAAACCGGGTTTGTGATCGTGTCCGTGGTCGCCCATTATTCGTCGCTCCCTTTTGAAGTCTCGCCCTCAGGCACAGTCTGTGTTTCGGGTTCCGCACCAGCAGGTTCCTCAGGAACGGATGGCTCCGCAACCTCCGAAGCAGGAGCAGGCGGAACCGCAACGCCCGCGACCTTCGCTGCCGGATTGTGATTGGCCTGAATCCAAGCCTGCGCTTTATCTGCGTCTTCCTTAGCCATAGCCGCCCATTCCTCGAAGACGGGCTTCTCGACCGCCCAAACCTCGATCGGCATATAGGAATGATCCTTGCCGCAAAGCTCGGAACACTGGCCGTAATAGGCGCCGGGTTTGTTGATTCGGAACCATGTATGGTTGATCCGCCCGGGCACCGCATCGGTCTTGATTCCAAAACGCGGCATCGCCCAAGAGTGGATAACATCCGTAGGGCCGGACGTGACGAGAGCCTGAATGGTCACCCCGACAGGCAAAACGACCTTATTATCCGTCGAAAGCAGACGCTTTTCACCCTTAGCCGTATCAATCTTGTCGTTCGGGATCATATACGATGTGAAATTAATATCACCGTGATCGGGATAATCGTAGATCCAGTACCACTGCGCCCCGGTAATCTTGAGCGTCATCTCGGGGTTCTCGATCCGCTCGTTCTTGTAGAGAAGCTGGAACGACGGCACGGCGATGATGATCAGGATGACAACCGGAATGATCGTCCACACGATTTCCAGCATCACGTTATGTGTGGTCTTCGAGGGAACCGGGTTGGCCTTGGCGTTAAAGCGAGCGATAACATAGAGCAGGAGGGCCAGAACGAAAATCACGATCCCGGTGATAATCACCAAGAGCATGTCGTGGAAATCGTTGATGCGTTGCGCCGAATCGGTCGCGGAAACAGGAAGCCCGATCCCGAAAGTCTCGGCCATGGCCGGACCCGTCATCGCGAAAAACGCGAAGCCCAGCGCGGGAAGGCCGCCGCTTAAAACCCTGACAAAAAAGCTTTTTTTCATATCTGGCATTCCACTGATAAACCGCTCCGCCCATAGGCCCGGAGAAGAATTTTACAAGGAATACGCCCATAAGAAAGGAAATTCAAGAGCCTCAATCCCTTCCATCCTCTTTTTTAAGTTCAGGAGCGTCCGGCGCCCCGGCCCGGGCAAGGCTTAAACAATAAAGAGCCGCCGTTTCGGCCCGCAAAATCGTATCCCCCAGCCCCACGGGTGAAACCTTCGGCGATCCGCACAAAAGCTCGACCTCGCGTGAGTCGAACCCGCCCTCCGGCCCGATCAGGAAGGCGCAATCCGCACCGCCCTTCAGCGGCGCAAGAACCGGAAGATCCCTCCGCTCGACGCAGGCGAGAATCGCTGGTCCGTCCCAGCGGCGCAGTATATCGTCCAGACCCCTCAAAGGTTGAAGAACCGGCAGATCCAGGCGCTCGCACTGCTCCGCCGCCTCGATGAGCTGCGCGGCAATCCGGTCCGGCTTGAGGACCCGGTTCTCCGTCCGGGCGGTCAGAACGGGATAGAGGTCGGTAACGCCCAGCTCGACAGCCTTCTCGATCAGAATATCCAGCCTCTGCTTGCGGATCGGCGCGAACAAAAGCCGCACGCGCATGGTTTGCGGCCTCTGCACCTTGATCTGCTCCCGCAAACGAACCGCCCCGCGCTTTTTATCAAGCGCCGCGATCTCCGCCAGCCACTCCCCGTCCCGCCCGTTGAAAACGCGCACCTGAAGGCCGGATTCGGCCCGCAGCACGTTACGCAGGTAATGAACCTGATCCTCCGAAAGCGGAACTTCGCCCCCGGATGTAAACTCCTCATTGAGGTAAAGCCGCGCAAGCTTGTATAAAGATAAGGTCATGACAGAGATACTCAACACCAACACGCATACCGATATCAAGCCCCCGCAGTGGTTTGAACGATTCCTGCCCTCATATTTGCATCCCTACGCCACGCTCGCGCGGCTCGACCGGCCCATCGGCATCTGGCTGTTGCTGCTGCCCGGCTGGTGGGGAATCGTGCTCGCCTCCGGCGGATTATTCCACATGGGCCTGAAAAGCTGGACTCTGATTGTTCTCTTTGGAATCGGCGCGATCATCATGCGCGCGGCCGGATGCGTCATCAACGACCTCTGGGACCGCGATCTCGACAAACAAGTCGAACGAACGAAATCTCGTCCTCTGGCCGCCGGAACGCTGAACGAGAAGCAAGCCATGGTCTTTCTGGCCGGGCTTTTGACGGTGGGGCTTTTAATCCTGCTCACGATGAACTGGACCACGATCATTCTGGGCGTGCTCAGCATTCCGCTGATCGTCGCCTACCCCTACATGAAGCGCATCACATGGTGGCCGCAGGCCTTTTTGGGAATCACCTTTAATTTCGGCGCGTTGATGGGCTACAGCGCCGTAACGGGAACGCTCGGCTTTTCGGCGCTCTTGCTCTATGCCGCCGGAATCTGCTGGACTCTGGGCTATGACACGATCTACGCGCATCAGGACCGCGAGGACGATGCCATCGCCGGAATAAAATCGACCGCCCGCCTGTTCGGCGAGGATAGCCCCCGCTGGGTCAAAGGCTTCTATGATCTCTGCGCGGGATTTCTGGTCTTTGCCGTTCTTCTTCAAGGCAGCGGATTGTGGGGTGCGATCGCAATTCTCATGGCCTGTTCGCACCTGCTCTGGCAGATGACGGAGTGGCAACCGCAGGAGCCGGCCTCATCGCTGCTGATCTTCCGCGCGAACAGGGATTTCGGCCTGCTGGTCTTGCTGGCCGTTGCGTTTAGCTAACACAAAAAAAGAAATTCTAGGTCGCGTGCTCGGCTTCCAGCGCTGTGTCCGGCTCCGGCCCCGATGGCGTGTTGTGAATCCCTGCACGGCTGCCCATCCGGCCGATCAGGCTGTTATGAGCCCGAATCGTGTAGCGCAGGTCGCGCACCATAGCGTCCCGCGACTTCGCCGTCAGAGATTCATCGCCCGGTGTACCGGAAACGGCGGGCAGCTCAAGCGTCGCTTGGCCGTGATCCACCACGGTTTGAAAATCCTTCAAAACATCCGCGAACGCGGCGCGGGCCTTACCGAGGGCCTCTTTCTGTTCGTCAGTCGCCTCGCTCATGCCGAGTCGCACGGACGCCATCTCCAAAGCGCCCGAAATGTCATTCAGCGTATTGAGGCTGATCTCGGGCACCTCCGCCCCCTTGGGGAACAGGATCGCCTCTTTCCTCAGATTCAAATTGAAATGCGTGCCCTTGCTCGTAAGGGTCTTGCGAACGCTCCCCGCCAGTTCGGAGGCGCGGTCAGCATCATACGTAAAACCCTCGGTGTCGGATAAGGATTGCGCCCGCTCGCGGATAACCTCGGCCTGAGTGGCCCACTGCTTGAAAGCAGGAGCGGCCGCCTCAATCTTGGCTTGTTGCTCGGCCAAAACCTCATCGACGGGTTTGCCCAAACCCGACACATTTTGCAGATAACCGCGCGCCTTGAGAAACATCGAAAACCCCTAAAATTTATAAATTCTCTTTATGGGGTATGATTTTAGGGAAAAGGCCCGGTTCTGTCAAACTTGGCCTAAACCCCTTATCCGCCAAAGAGTTGCCGCAACCGCTGCTCCGCCACCGCCAGCATCGTGAGATCCACGGTCCCAGCCCGGCGCAGTTCGGCGAAAAGCGGCTCGAACTGTTTGAGCAGGTGATCGTGGTCCTTAAGCCACTCCTCCAGCATGCTCTCCTTGCGGTTGGCTTTTGCAGCCCGCCCGTTCAGATCGCGCAGAACACGTACGGTCAGACCCGCCTGACAGCCGTAAAGGCTCTCGATCAGGCCCGAAGACGCCTCACTCTGCCAGCTATTGTCGTGCGGCAGGAACCGTGCCTGCTGGCGGAGCCAGTCCAGATGGAATGCTTCCCCGACCTCGAAATACGTACGGGTCGTATTCATCATGTTCGTCTTCTGCTCAAGGCTGATCCGAATAATATCGCAAGCCGACGACAAAACGGGCATCAGCGCGATCTGATGCGCCAGAGCCTGCGGCAGACCGTCCCGTACGCCTATAGCCGTACGCGCCTCGATGGAGCCGCGCAACTCTTCCGTAAGAAGCCCATCGATATTCTTGCGCAGCGCCTCGATACTCTCAGAAAACTGGCGCGTATCCTTATCCAGGTCCAGATCGCGGCCCAGACGGGTCAGGAACCAGGTGATCGTATGCTCGGCCATTTGGGCGATTTCCCGCATCGCCTTAAGCTGAACCTCTGCCGGAACCTTGGTATCAAGCGATTCAATGTCGTCCCAGAGCGGGCGCAATTTGAACGCATCGCGGGTCACGATGTACGCCTCGACGACCTGATTGATACGCGCCCCGGTCTTGTTCATACGGGATTTCGTAAAGGTCGGGCCCATCCGGTTGACCAGCGAGTTCGCCATCATGGTCGAGATGATTTCGCGCTTCAGGCGGTGACGCAGGATTTCCGTCTTGTATTTTTCGCCAAGAATATCGGGGAAATAATCGACCAGCCAGTTTTCCATGCGCGGATTATCAGGAATGTTCGACGCCAGCAAATCGCTGGTCAGCGCGATCTTGGCGTAGGAAATGAGAATACACAGCTCCGGCCGCGTCAGCCCTTTGCCCGCCCGCAGACGGCTTTCGATCGTCTCCTTGTCCGGCAACCCCTCGTTCCGGCGGCTGAGGCCCCGCTCGCGCTCCAGATCCTCGATGAAATCCTCATGGATCTGAAGGTTCTCGCGGGCCTGCAATTCGGCCAGACTGACGGCTTGCGCCTGCTGGTAATTATGCCGCAGGACGTGCGCCGCGACCTCTTCGGTCATCTTCTTGAGCAGCACGTTCCGGGCCTTGAGGTCCATCTTGTGCTTCTTGCTGTTCATCACGTCGGTCAGCAAAATCTTGATATTGACCTCATGGTCGGAGGAATCGACCCCCCCGGAATTATCCACGAAGTCGGTATTGAGACGCACGCCGCGCTCGGAAAGCTCGATCCGGCCAAGCTGCGTCAGAGCGAGGTTGGCCCCCTCCCCGATCACGCGGGCACGAATGTCGCTGGCATTCACGCGCAGCGCATCGTTGCTCTTGTCGCCCACGTCGATATGCGTTTCCTTGGTCGCCTTGACATACGTGCCGATACCGCCGAACCACAAAAGGTCCGTCCGCGCCCTGAGAATGGCCTTGATCAGCTCCGCTGGCGTGACCTTGTCCTTGGTCAGTTCAAAGCGCTTCTGGATTTCCGGCGTCAAGGTCAGCATCTTTTCGCTGCGGTTGAAAATTCGTCCGCCCTTGGACAAAAGCTTGGTGTTGTAGTGATCCCACCCTTTGACCTCGTCAAACAGGCGCTTGCGCTCGGCATAGCTCGTCTTCGCATCCGGGTCAGGGTCGCAGAAAATATGAACGTGGTTGAACGCGCCCACGAGCCGCATCTGCTCGGAAAGCAGCATCCCATTGCCAAACACGTCCCCGGCCATGTCGCCGATCCCGACAGCATCGAAGGGCTTTTTCTGGATATCGTGATGGAACAGGCGGAAATGCGCCTTGACGGATTCCCAGCCGCCCCGCGCCGTGATCGCCATTTTCTTGTGGTCGTATCCAGCCGAGCCGCCGGACGCGAACGCATCGCCCATCCAGAACCCGTATTCAAGCGAAATGCCGTTCGCGGTATCCGAAAATGTGGCCGTTCCCTTGTCCGCCGCAACGACAAGATAGGGGTCATCCCCATCGCGCCGCACGACATCCTTGGGCGGAATCACGGTCGCGCCGGAGAGATTATCGGTCACGTCCAGAAGCCCGCGAATGAAAATCTTGTAGCACTCCACGCCCTCACGCTGAAATTCCTCCCGGCTGGCGGTCGGCGTCTTAACGACGAACCCGCCCTTCGCGCCCATCGGCACGATGACGGCGTTCTTGACCATCTGCGCCTTCATCAGGCCCAGCACTTCCGTGCGGTAATCCTCGTGACGATCGGACCAGCGCAAACCGCCCCGCGCGATCTTGTCGCCCCGAAGGTGGATGGCTTCCACGCGCGGCGAGTAAACGAAAATCTCCATGAACGGCTTGGGATCGGGCAGATCGGGCACAAGCGCGCTGCGAATTTTCAGAGAGAGGTAAGGTTTGCGCCCCTCTTCCGTACCGCGCTGGTAATAATTTGTGCGCATCGTGGATTCGACCAGCGAATGAACATGGCGCAAAATCCGGTCCTGATCGCTGGAAACCACAGCCTCAAGCGCGGACTCGATCTTCGCGGCACACGCCTCGGTCAGGCTTTTGGCCTTCGCCACGCTGTTGGCAGGATCGTGATAAGCCTTGAACAGGTCGATCAGCAAACGGCTGATCGCCGGATTCTCGGTCAGCGCCTTATGGATGTAGTTGCGGCTGTAAGGCGAGCGGATCTGCTGCATGTAATGAACATAGGCGCGCAGGATTGTGATCTCACGCCAGTTCGCGCCCGCAAGCAAAACAAGACGGTTCAAACCGTCGCTTTCCATTTCGTTGTACCAGATTTTCGTGAACGCCTTTTCGAATTGCTCCTTCACGTCCTTGACGACAACCGTGTTCTTGAACTCAGGCGTTTCCAGCAGGAAATCGTGCACCCACAGAGATTGCGTGGCGCCCGCCGGCGTAATCTCGAACGGCAGCTCGGCAATCGCGCGCAGCCCCATATTCTCAAGGATCGGCAGCACATCCGACAGCGTGATCGGCGATGCGGGATGATAGACTTTCAGCCGCAGCTGGCTGCGGTCCATCTCGTTCGGGCGGTAAAGATCGAGAATGATCCGGTTCTTCTCCAGCGCCTGTTCGATCTTTTCGATATCGAACACGGCCTGCCGCGCCCGGTGCTTGTCGGTATAGGCCACCGGGAACGCATCGCGGTATTTGATCGTGAGATCGGTAACCGTCTTGGGGTCCTCAAACTCCTCGGCGATGGCGTAAGCCAGCTTCTCCGGCCACGTCTCCCCGCATTCGCGCAGCATCTTCTCAAGCTGCTTGACGTTGATCTTGGGCGGGCTTTTCTGGCTGATATTGATAATATACATCACACGCGCAAAGACGGAGTCGTCCAGCGTTGTGTAAAAATTCGCGCACACCCCGTCCATCTGCTCTTCGAGGATCGCCTGCATCCCCAGACGCAGCGTCGTACCGAAACGGTCGCGCGGAACGTAAACCAGACAGGAAATATACCGCCCGAACGGATCGCGCCGCAGGAACAGGGAAATCCTCTGGCGCTCCTGCAAGCGAATGATATTCATACAGATCTTGAGCAGTTCTTCGTTCCCGATCTGGAACAATTCATCGCGCGGATATTTTTCAAGAATATGGCGCAAAGCTCTTCGGTCGTGGCTGCCTTCGATCAGTTTCGAGAGCTGCACAACCTCCTCGACCTTGTCACGCAAATAAGGCACATCGCGCACGCTGCGCGAATAAGTGACTGAGGTGAAAAGGCCCAGAAACAGCCGTTCGCCTTTAACGCGGCCCTTATCGTCATAGGTCTTGACCGCAATCGCATCCATCGGCACGCGGCGGTGAACGGTGGAAACGCGGTTGGTCTTGGAAATCGACACCGGAGGAAGCCCGCGCCTCAATTCCTGAAGATTGCGCGGCAACCCCTCATCTGTCTCGCTGACATAAGCCGGCGCGACCTCGTCATGCAAAAGCCCGAGGCTGGAACCCTTGACGGTCCGGCTGTTCACGCCGCCCTTGCCATCGACGAATTCATATTCGCGGTAGCCCAGAAACGTAAAATTATTATCCGCAAGGTAATCTAGAAAGGCGCAGCTTTTCTGAATTTCGCTCGCCGGATACGGTGTCGTCGCCACCGAAAGCGCGGTCGAGGTTTCCTTCATCTTCTGAAGCATCAAAAGCCACTGTTTGTTGGCCACGCTGACATCCACCAGAACCTTCTGCAGCCCCTCCTCAAGAGCCTTGGATTCGTCCTTGGAAAGAACCTTGTTGATCTGCACGTGGATATGCGATTGCCGCGCCTCGCCCTTTGTCCAGTTGGTCCGAAGGCCCGTAAAGCCCTTCTTGGAATCGTACTCCGGCACCGCGCTCGGGTGAATGAGGATGTTGATCAAATAATCGCGGCGGTTGATCTCCGCCGCCGTGGAATCGACCAGAAAAGCCATGTCGTCACACACCATGTCCACGACCGTCCGGCGATGCTCAAGGCCGGGAACTTCGGGAACATAGATCTTGATCTTCACCTGCCCCGCCTTGCGCTCACGCGCCAGCGCCCAGTGCGTCTCCGCCATCTCGGCCAGAATCTGCGGCTCGAAGAAGACCTGATCTTCCTCGTTCACCTCATGAAACAAGACCTCAAGCATCTGCTTGAGGCCCGGAGAGGCTGACGCGGGCAGAAGCTTTGTGGCTTCTTTAAGTAAACGCTCGCGATGGGTCTTAATATCGGATTTGGATTCTGGTTTGGACTCTTTGGCGGAGTCTTTTTTGGACTTGCTCATTCCGGGGCACCCGTGTGTATTTTTCTGGCCGCATAATAGTGTCATACCCCCCGAAGGTCCAGCCCTTTTCAAGGGTTTTTCCCTTGCGCCGCAGCATGGGGCTAACCAGAGGAAATACGGAGAAAACCATGATTTTACGGCAGGTAAGAAAGGCACGAACGCGCCAGAGCGCGGACCTCCGCCCAAGCCGGGGCCGACCGCAACCCCTCCACGGACCACAACGCCGCATTCTCCGGCCCGCTCATCGCATCAAGCTTTTGGTCAAGCGCCGACAAGGCGGCGCATAAAGAGGCGTATTCCGGGCGGCTTTGGATAAACGGGCGGAGAAAAACCAAATCATCGTGGAATTCTAGGGCTAGCTCATCGGCCAAAAAATGATCCGACTCAAACAAATCGCTCAAAAATTCAGCCTGTAGGGCAAAATCCGCCGACAAAACATGCAGACTCTCCGTGATATTCTTTAAGCCCGACGTAAGATCATCCATGACCAAAATACCAAAAACAGGCGAAAGAAAAAATTAAGCTCAGTAAAAGCCAGCGCCAAAAATGGATCTTCGTCTGGGAAATCTTTTTGGATTGGCAAGATTTGCACTGAGTGTCGTCAACAAGCAGAGTTTGCCCGCAATCCAAGCATGTCTTGTGATAGATAATCGGAAAAAGCTTCGCTTTTTGCCTCTGTTTCATTCACATCCGCGCTCGATATACTTTTGAGGACGCTTATTAAGTTAAATCTTGCACTCGCTTCGACACTTCATCAAACGATAAAAATATGAGGTTTCTCCATCATCCTTCAAGACTTTAGGGTCATTTTCACACCCGCACTTCTTCTTAATATCCTGCTGAGTTTTATCTTTTTCCAACTTTTCCCATCTCGACTGCACATCTAAATCCCCCTGATCGCGGTCGCCCTCTTCGCCACAAGCGCGCCCCTCTTCTTCCGGTTGCTCACTTTGTGAAATGCTGGAGCATTGAGCGCTCCCTGTATCGGCTGCTTGTGCAGGAGCAAACGAAATAATTAGAAAAGACAATAAGCAAATGAGAGCGGCCAATTGAAAAAATTTTTCCATCATACAAACCCCGAAACAAAAACAGCGCCTTAGCTTGGCTAACCAATATAATTTAGCATACCCAAACCCGAACGTCCCGGCTATCATGCCCGGCAAGCTTGCCACAAACGCCGCGCGGGAGAAAGACAATGAGCGAATATGACTTCGACCTCTTCATCATCGGCAGCGGCTCCGGCGGGGGCCGGGCCGGGCGCGTGGCGGCGGAATACGGGAAAAGGGTCGCCTACGCCGAAAACCGCCATATCGGCGGCACTTGCGTCAACCTAGGCTGCGTCCCTAAAAAAATCATGACCTACGCCGCGTCCTACGCCTCCCATATCGCGGATGCCGCCGGATACGGCTGGACCGTCGGCCCGTCTTCGCACGACTGGAAAAAATACGTCGCCGCGCAGCAGAAGGAAGTCGAATTCCTCAACACGATGATCAGCAAGGGCATCGCAGGCGACGGCCAGCCCGTCTTCAACGCCACCGCGAAAATCACCGGGCCGCACAGTGTGGAGGTGGGCGGGAAAACCGTCACCGCCGAGCGCATTCTGATCGCCACCGGCGCAAAACCCCATATCCCCGCCGAGATTCCGGGCGCGAAGGAATACGGCATCACCTCCGACGATGTATTTTCCCTGCCCGAACGGCCCCGGCGCCTCGTGATCTTCGGCGCGGGCTTCATCGCGCTGGAATTCGCCGGAATCTTCAACCAGCTTGGCTCCGAAGTGCATCTCGTCTTCCGCCGCGAACACATTCTCAACGACGATTTCGACGGCGAGGTCCGCACCTTCCTGCAAAAGGAAATGGGCAAAAAAAACATCGCCCTCCATCCGAAAACAACCCTATCGAAAGTCTCAAAAAACGGCGCAAACGTGCTGGAGATCGCGCTTTCCGATGGAAAAACCATCGAGGCCGACGCGATCCTGTTCGCCACCGGGCGCGTTCCCAATATCGAACCGCTGGGCCTGAAAGACATCGGCGTGGAACTAACACAAGCAGGCGCGGTGAAGGTAAACCGCGACGAACAAACCAGCATCCCCTCCATCTACGCCATCGGCGACGTGACCGGGCGCATCGCCCTGACCCCCGTGGCGATCATTGAGGGCCACGCGCTGGCCGACCGTCTTTACGGCGGGAAACAGCGCTATATCTCATACGAAAACGTCCCCCACGCCGTCTTCTCTAACCCGCCTGTAGGGCAGGTCGGTCTGACCGAAGAACAGGCGCTGGCGAAATTCCCCGGCGCGGTCGATATCTACCGCTCGGACTTTCTGCCCATGCGCAACATTTTGGCCGAACGCGACGAGCGCACGCTGGTCAAGCTGGTCGTCCACCGCGAAACCGACAAGGTTGTGGGCCTTCATATGGTCGGGCAGGACGCGCCGGAAATCACGCAGGGCTTCGCCGCCGCGATTACAGCGGGCGCCACCAAGGCCGAGTTCGATGCAACCGTCGCCATCCACCCCACGGCGGCGGAGGAATTTGTTCTCCTGCGCCGGAAATCGCGCTAATATGCGGCCTTTTGAAGATCAGGGGGTTTAGACGTGAGCCAGAGCAACCCGGCAGCCGGAGCGGAAGAACAAGCCAAAGCGGTCTACGCGCAGGCCGTAGACTGCATCAAGAAACAGGATTTCGCCGGGGCCGAGAAATACCTCACGGAATCCCTGAACATCGCCCCCAACGCCGACGCCGCCCACAATCTCGGAACACTCCGCTTCATGCAGGGCCAGATCGACAAGGCCGTCGAACTGTTCCATCAGGCCGTCACGCTCGACCCGCATTATGACGCCGCCTACGCCAACCTGATGCGCATATTCCATCAGAAGGGAGAGATCGCCAAAGCCATCGAATACAGCGCCATGGCCATGACCGCCGCGCCGGATAAACGCGCACATAAAGAAGAGTTTATAACGATACTCAGCACGATCAAACTAGAGGACACCACGCCGGATATCAAAAGAATGATGGCATTCTGCCTTCAGGACGAAGGGCTTACGAATGAAAAACTCGCGCTCGTCTGGCTCAACCTGATCGCCGCCGATCCGGAACTAGCGCCTCTATGGAAGCCAAAGCACTTCATCGAATTTGAAAACGCGTTCCACGATCTGCCCGAATACAAGGCGCTGCTCTCGCGTGATTTCATACTCGGGCTGGCCAGACTGGACATAAGCGAACCGCAAGCGCAAACCTTTTTGAATCATCTGCGCATGCTGATCCTCAAGGACCATGTTGAGGAAAAAAGTGTGCTCTTCGGTAAAAATTTCATGGAACTGTTCGCTGCGCTGGCCGCTCAAGCCATGAGAAAAAAATTTAAACTTGAAATATCCCTCCAAGAGCAAGAATGGCTGGAAACTCTTAGAAAACAAATTGCCGCGCAGCAGGACATTTCAAAAAGCCTCAAACCACTTCTAATTTTGGCGACATACGAAGATGTTCTCACGCACCCGGCCGCCGCAAAATTCGCCGCCGAAATCGAAAAAACGCCCGAACTTAACAAGATTCTTAAAATCGGCGACTAGTCTTTCGTGCGCACCTTCCGCCTGTGCTTTTTGGGCGGAAGGTGGGCCGCCTCGATCAACGGTCCGCCGGGGCGCACGGGACGCTCGGCAAATCGGCCAAGGCACAGCATGCGGTCATAGATCACGATCGCCGCCGCCACGCCGACATTGACGCAGAATTTCATCGGAATTTTGACGACATGATCGCACCGCGCGACAGTTTCGGGCGAAAGACTGCCCATCTCAGGCCCCAGAACATAAGCCGCGCGGAGCGGATGCCGAAAGCTCGGCAAATCCACCGCATCGTCCGTCAATTCAACCCCCACCAGCACGCAATCCTTGGGTAACGCCAGATCGGCGGGCGTCTTGTATTGGTAATACGGCAGATGATCGAACGCCCCCGACGTATCCGAGACGCGCAACTCGTTGATATCCAGCGAGGGCCGGATGGCGAAAAAGAAACTGCCCCCGAACGCGTGCGTCGTGCGCACGATGGTCCCCGCATTCTGCTCCTTGCTGATGCTTTCCACGCCCACCCCGAAATATCCGCGTATCCCACTCATGCCGCCAGCGCCTCCTCGCCAAAAATAAGCTGCGCCGCCGCCTCGATATGGATCTGCGTGGTGTCGAACACCGGGCAGGAAACATCCTGCGGACCGATCAGCATCGTAATTTCCGTG
The DNA here is from genome assembly GCA_023384135.1 of Alphaproteobacteria bacterium. GTDB lineage: Bacteria > Pseudomonadota > Alphaproteobacteria > Micavibrionales > Micavibrionaceae > JAGNKE01. Next base: position 363,910 of record JAHDXS010000002.1, read on the forward strand.
CAGCCGAGTATGACGCCCTGCGCCCCCTCTTCAATTAAGCCGGAAATGATGGCCCGGTAGACCTCGCGCGACTCGTCCGTGACGATTCCATGACACAACTCGTCATAGATGATCCGGTGGATCTCAGCACGTTTCTGCGGGTTTGGGACCAGCGGCTCGATCCCGTGCGCGACCAGCCGCTGTTTATAAAAATCCTGCTCCATCGTGTAGGCCGTACCCAAAAGCGCAATACGATTCAGGCCGGAAGCGCGGATTCTCTGGGCCGTCGCATCGTCCAGATGCAGGAACGGGATGGTCAGCCGCGCCTTAAGATCATCGGCAAAACGGTGCATCGTATTCGTCGCCAGCAGCACGAAATCTGCGCCCGCACGCTCTAAACGCAACGCGGCGTCTACAATAAGGCGCCCCTGCGTGTCCCAGTCGCCTTGTTCCTTGAGCGCGACGAACTCCCCGAAATCGAGCGAATTGAGCAAAATCCGCGCGTTGTGATGCCCGCCCAGCCGCGCCTGCACGGCCGCGTTCAGGCCACGGTAATACAAAATGGTGGATTCCGGGCTGAGCCCGCCGACGATCCCGACTGTTTTCACGCGCGAACGCTCCGAAGTGTTAAAACCCCGAAAACTCTAGCCCATAAGGCCGGTAAGGAAAACCTTTAACGTACGACCCGCTCCAGCCGGTCCAGCGCGTCCAGAAGCTTGGTTTCCGAGCACGCGAAGGCCAAGCGGATAAACCCGCGCCCGCAATCCCCGAACGCGCAGCCGGGCGCTAAGGAAAGCCCAACCTGGTCGATCAGCTTCGTGCAGAACGCTATGCAGTCTTCTTCGCCTTCGACCTTGAAGAACGCATAAAAGCTCGCATCCGGCCTCACCATGGAGATTTTCGGCATCTGCGCGAAACGGTCCATCAGCAGATCGAGGTTCGAGCGCCAGAGCGTCATCTGCTCGTTCAGGAACCCTTCGCCCTGCCGCAGCGCGGCCAGCGCCCCGTATTGCGTGAAGCTCGGCGGCCCCATGTTGTTATAGACCGCAAGATCGCAGATTTTCAGCTCCGCCGACGGCGGCCCGACAATCCACCCCAGCCGCCAGCCCGTCATCGCCCAAGTCTTGGAGAAACTGTTGATGACCAGAAGCAGATCGTCCGGCTCCGAAACATCGAGGAAGCTCGGCGCGCGCACCTGCCCGTAAACCGTACGCGTGTAAACCTCGTCGGCGATGACCCAGATCCCGCGCTCCCGCGCGAAATCCATTACCCGGCGCATCTCGGGCGTAGACATCGTCCAGCCCGTGGGGTTAGAAGGTGTAACGATCAAAATCGCCTTCGTTTGAGGCGTACAGGCCGCGAACAGGCGGTTGAGATCAAGCTGCCAGCCTTTTCCATCGACATAATCCATGCCGACCTGCTTGATGCGGGCCTCAGCGATCTCGACGGCGCTCAGAAGATTTTTCCAGATGGGCGTTAGGGCCACAACCTCGTCACCCTTGTTGATAATGGCGGCCAGCGAAAGATGCACGGCCGTGGTGCCGGAACTGGTCACGAAAAAACGGCTCCCAGGAATATCAAGGCCGTAGATATTTTTATAGTACGTCGAAAGCTCCTGCCGCAGCTCGGGATGCCCCAAAGTGGGGGCGTAGAACGTCTTGCTCTCCTCTTTCAGCGCCTTCATCGCCGCATCGCAGATGAAATCCGGCGTCGGCAGGCTGCCTTCGCCCTGCGCCAGCGAGAGTACACCCTCTTTCGTACGCGCGTAGCGCAGAAGGTCCGTACCCGGATTAGAGGTCAAATTCTCAATCGTGGTCTTGTATGGCGTCATGCGGGCGCTCAAGGGCAGTTTCACGATGTCTTTTACATTGGTCTGTGGCATTTCATAACCCTAAAAATTCATTTTTAGGCCCTCCGCCATTCAAAAGGCGCAAAGAACCTGTGTTTTTTTACTTGTTCCGGTGGTTCGGGAGATTGTCTAAACGCGCTCTTGCGCTATGTGCTGAATATGTGCGGCTAGGCCGCCGCTGCTGCCGCTGCGAACGCTGCTGCCGCGATGGCCGTTGCGGCCCCGCTGATCAGATCGACACTGTATGCGTTCAAAATATTCATAATATGAGAGAAGCATGGTTAACCCATGCCGCGCAAGAGCTTTTTTGGCCTAACTCTTCAATTCTTCCAGATTTTTATAAAGATCGAGGCTTTCCGGGTTGGCCAGCGCCTCGACATTCTTGATTTTCCGCCCGTGGATCACATCACGTACGGCCAGCTCCGTGATTTTCCCGCTCTTTGTGCGCGGAATATCGGTGACCTGTATGATCTTGGCCGGAACGTGGCGCGGCGAGGCCCCGTTGCGGATTTTCGTTTTGATTTCCTTGATGAGATTCTCATCCAGCGCCCAGCCCTTCTGAAGAATGACGAAAAGGATGACGCGCACGTCGTCCTCCCAATCCTGCGCCACGGCGATCGACTCCCGCACGGCTTCGACCTGCTCGACCTGCCGATAAATCTCGGCGGTGCCGATGCGTACGCCCCCCGGATTAAGGGTGGCATCACTGCGCCCGTGAATAATCAGCCCACCATGCGCGGTCTTCTCCACCCAGTCGCCATGCACCCAGATATTCTCGAACCGCTCGAAATAAGCCGCCTTGTACTTCACCTGGTCGGGATCGTTCCAGAACGAAACAGGCATACAGGGGAAAGGCTTCGTGCAGACCAGCTCCCCCGCGCCGATCGTCGCAGGCTTGGCCTCCTCGTCGAACACGTCCACCGCCATGCCCAGTCCGGGGCCCTGAATTTCCCCACGCCAGACGGGGGAAATCGGATTGCCCAGCATGAAACACGAGACAATATCGGTGCCGCCGGAAATGGAGGCCAGATGCAGGTCGGACTTGATCGCCCGGTAGACATAATCGAAACTCTCATGCACGAGCGGCGAGCCTGTGGAAGTCAGCGTACGCAGCGCCGAAAGATCGTGCGTCTTACCGGGCGCCAGCTTGGCGGATTTCAGCGCGTCGATATATTTCGCGGATGTTCCAAACAGCGTACAGCCATGTTCGCACGTGTAATCCCACAGCACATTCCCGTCGGGATGAAAGGGCGACCCATCAAACAGCAGCAGCGTCGCGCCGGACGCCAGCGCGGTGACCAGCCAGTTCCACATCATCCAGCCGCAGGTTGTGAAATAAAAAACCTTGTCCCCCGACCTGATGTCGCACTGCAGGCGGTGCTCCTTGAGATGCTGGAGCAGCGTCCCCCCGTGCCCGTGGACGATACATTTGGGAATGCCCGTGGTGCCGGAGGAAAACAGAATAAAAAGCGGATGGTTGAACGAAACCCGCGTGAACGCAATCTCCTTCGGACTGTATGCGCCTGTGAAATGGTCCGAGGAAACGGCATCCTTCAAATCCTCAATCTTAAGCGAAGACCCGGCGAACGGAATCACAATCGTCTTTTCCAGCCCCTTGAGCGCAGGCTGTACGTCCCGCACCTTCGGCAAACAATCGATAACCTTGCCGCCATAATAATACCCGTCCACAGTGATCAGAATTTTCGGCTCAATCTGTCCGAACCGGTCGATCACGCCCTGCACGCCGAAATCGGGCGAGGCTGAAGACCAGATCGCGCCGAGCGAACTCGCCGCCAGACAAGCGATAATCGCCTCCGGCATATTCGGAAGATAGGCGGCCACGCGGTCGCCTTCGCGTACGCCCATACCCATGAGCGCCTGCTGCCAGAGGCTCACCTGTTCGTATAGCGCCTTAAAACTGAGGCTGCGCTCACCGCCGCGCTCGTCGCGGAAAATGAGCGCGGTTTGATCGTCGCGTTGCCGTAAAACATTTTCGGCATAATTGATCCGCGCATCAGGGAAAAAACGCGCACCAAGCATCTGTCCGCCGTTGGAATCGAGAACTCTTGTCCCCTTTTCACCACGTACATCGCAATAATCCCACAGGAAGTTCCAGAAATTTTCGTTGTTTTCGACCGACCAACGCCACAAATCGGCATAATTTTCGATTTTTTGACCTGTTTTAGCAGAAACCTTGCCCATAAAGTCTGAAATAATCGTCGATTCGACTTTTTTGGCCGAAGGAATCCAGAGCGGCGCGGGCGAGGAAGTTTTAAGGTCGGTCAAAGGGCTGTTCATGGAAAAATCCTGAAGAATATTAAAGGGCAGTCTAGGGAATAAACATTAAAAAAAGGTTCGCTAGGGGGATTTTCATACACGTGGTAACACTTGGTCAAGACTTGGCGAATAAACTGCTGTAAAACAAGGGTATCAAGGGTAACCCGCAGTGTCACGACCAATCAGACAGACAAAGACAAAGTTATGAAAATACACACAGCAAAGCGCCATGTCCCTTCTCTTAAAACAGCTCTGTTGTTAGTAACCCTTTGTATCGCGTCGATAGCAACGCACGCCCGTGCGCAGGAAACCGAGCCGGAGCATTATGTCGATGTACGTGTCATCCCGCAAACCGACACGGTTAAACCGGGGGAAACGATCGACCTCGCGATTGAATATGTCATCTATCCGCACTGGCACCTCTACTGGAAAAATCCTGGCGATTCGGGAATTGCAATCAAAAACACATGGACTATGCCTGAAGGCGCTGAAATCGGGGACATTCAATGGCCCCTACCCGAAAAAATCCTTGTCGAGCCTCTGGCCAATTACGGATATAAAGACAAGGTCACGCTTCTTCAGACCCTGAAGCTTCCCGAGACGCTGCCCGGCGGTCCGCTGACCTTAAGCGCCAAGGTCGATATGCTGGTCTGCAACGATGTCTGCATCCCCGAAACGGCAAACGTACAAACCACCCTGAACGGCGGTGGAACGGAAGCCTCTGACAACCGCGCCGTGATCGACGCCGCACGGGCGCTCATGCCCGCCCCCCTGCCCGGCACGCACACCTTCACGCAGGAAGACGGCAAGCTGGTCACGACGTTCAAACCTGAGAACGCTTATATCCTTAAAGACATACAGATCGAAACCGCCGAATTTTTCCCCGTCGAATGGGGCGTGATCAACCACTTCCCAGCCCCCGAAAACGCGCTGACGCCCGATGGCATCCTGACAGTCAAACAGGAACGCTCCGACACCAAGCTGGAAACCATCAAGATTCTGGGCGGTGTGCTGACATGGAAAGACAAGCAAGGCGCCTACAAAGGCTACAGCATAGAAGCCGCTCCGGTCGGCATACCCCCGGCGCAAATTCCAGCAAACGTACAAGCGGAAAGCCCCGCTGAACAAAGCCAGCAAACGTCGGCCAAGCTCAAACCCGAGCTGACCACCTACACGGCGGCGCTGCTCTTTGCGTTTCTGGGCGGTCTGATCCTCAACCTGATGCCCTGCGTCTTCCCGGTCATCTCCATGAAGGCGCTGAGCCTCGCCAAACTCTCCGGCAAGGAAAAAAAGGAAGCCCGCGCCCACGGTCTGTCCTACACAGCGGGCGTGATCCTCAGCTTCATGATCATCGGCATGATGCTGGTCTTCCTGAAAAGCGCAGGCTCCGCCATCGGCTGGGGCTTCCAGCTTCAAAACCCCGTCGTCGTGGCAACGCTGGCGTACGTCCTGTTCCTCGTTGGCCTCAACCTGATGGGCTTCTTCGAGATCGGCAGCGGCCTCGGCAATATCGGCAGCAAGCTGACCAACAAACATTCCCTCGCCGGCTCCTTCTTCACCGGAACGCTGGCGACCATCGTCGCCACGCCCTGCATGGCCCCCTTCATGGCCGCCGCGCTGGGCTACGCACTCGTGCAAAGCGCAGCCGTCGCCCTCAGCATTTTCATCGCTCTGGGCTTCGGTCTGGCTTTCCCGTACTTGCTGCTCTGCTACATCCCCGCAGCGCGTAAATTCCTGCCCAAACCCGGCGCCTGGATGAACACGTTCAAACAATTCCTCGCCTTCCCGATGTTCGCCTTTGCGATCTGGCTCGTGAGCATCCTCGCGCAACAAGCAGGCCCCGAGGGCGTGTTCATGGTCCTGCTCGGCATGTTGTTCCTCTCCATGGCGGTGTGGCTGAGCCATTTCAAGAAACTCTGCTCCTGCGGGATTATGGCGCGTACGCCGCTCCTGATCTGCCTGTTTTTATCGCTGCTCTCTCTGTACGCCGTAGCGCACATCCCCACAGCTGGCGCGGTTCAGACCGCCGAAGGCGCTTTCGGCGAAACATACAGCCCCGGAAAACTCTCGCAGTTGCTCGAAGGTAAAGACCCCGTCTTCGTGGAAATGACCGCCGCCTGGTGTATTACCTGCAAGGTCAACCACAGGCTGGCCATCGATATCGACTCCACCCGCAAGGCGTTCAAGGACGCCAACGTACAATACCTGATCGGCGATTGGACGAATTATGACAAAGACATAACCGCCTACCTCGAACAATTCGGCCGCAACGGCGTCCCCGTCTATGTTTTCTACGGCGCCCCCGATCAAGCAACGGGAAAACGCCCGGAGCCTCAATTGCTCCCGCAGATTCTGACCCCCGGCATCATGCACGAGACCGTTCAGAAGGGAAAGTTGTTCGCTGCGCCTCTATCCCGCGAAATGATTTCGATAAATCCGCAGTAAACTTTTTCGATACTTTTTTGTAACTTTCCGCGCCTGCCCCCGAACGGTCATTCAGAAAACCCCAACTCAAATCTCTTGAGGAGAAAGACTAATGCTGTTCAAATCCCCCAGAAAATTCATCATGGCGCTCGCCTTCGTCCCGCTGGCGTTCGGCGTAACCCCGGCCTTTGCCGCCGCCGAAGTCGGCAAACCCGCCCCGGACTTCACCGCCACCGACATCAAGGGCAACGCGGTCAAGCTGAGCGACCTCAAGGGCAAAAACGTCGTCCTCGAATGGACGAACCATGAGTGCCCGTTTGTTGTTAAACATTACGAATCCGGCAACATGCAGGCCGCTCAAAAAACCGCCACCGAAGGCGGCGCGGTCTGGATCGCGATTAACTCCTCCGCGCCGGGAATGCAAGGCAGCACAACGCCCGAGCAAGCCGCTGAAATTGAAACGGCAGCCGGCGTAGCCTCCTCCCACCGCATCCTCGATGAAAGCGGCGAAATCGGCCAGCTTTACGGCGCGAAAACCACCCCGCACATGTTCGTGATTAACGCCGAAGGCAACGTCGCCTACGCAGGCGCGATCGACAGCGTGCCGGACACCAAGGCCGAAAGCATCGAAGGCGCTACGAACTATGTTCTGGCCGCTCTTGATGAAATCAAAGCCGGCAAGCCGGTGACGACCGCCTCCACGACACCCTACGGCTGCGGCGTGAAATACAAGGCGTCCAACTAAGTTTACTTGAGCCTCCCTGAGAGAGAACCGGCGCTGGTTGCCACGACCGCGCCGGTTTTTTCGTTGCGAATGATGAGGAATACTCACAGGCAATTTACATAGGACTCTTGCCAGACTTGCCGCTTATACATTAGAGTCATAGGGTCTTATAGTCTGATTCTCGATCCGCTTCTGTCCTTCCCATTTCTCTGACTGCTTAAAACGTCCTAAAGCCGATGGCCGCCAGCACACACACCAACGACAAGCCTCAGGGCCTAACCCTCCGCAGTGCGGAAACGGAAGCGGCGCGCTGCGCCTTTTCGGAAAGCGGCGACCTGCTCTTCGCCAGCGAGGCTTTCTATGACCTTGTCGGCGTACGCCCCTCAGGACAGCAGAGCACGCTGGCCACAACGATCTACGACATCTTTATGTTCGAGAACGATCAAGGCGAAACCTATCCTGATCTCAAAACCCTTGAGACGGGCGAACAGGCCCTTCGAATCCGCACAGACCGCTCCATCGTTCGCTTCCAGCTCGACTGGCTGGAAACCCCGGACCGCCAGCGCTTCCTGATCGCTTCCCAGATGGACAAAACGCGCCGTAAAATCTCGGATGAAGATGCAGGCGTACTCCTCAGCCGAATCAACAAGCAAATCGCCCGCGAACCGGAAACTCAGGAAGAATCTGCAGGCCTAATCCGCCAGCAGAGCGAATTGCTCCTGCTCCTGAGCATGTCGCAGGACATCATGCTGGTGCTCGACCGCAGCGCCAACGTTGTACGCACGAACAATATCTTTTTCGACCGGATCGGATACAGGGCGCAGGAAATCAGCGGCTTGAACTTCATGGATATGGTGCCGCCGGACGACCGCCAGAATCTACGCACGCACCTCGTACGCCTAAAAAGAGCGATGGAGCGCAACCTCACCGAAACAACGGAATTCGAGGCCCGGATCGTCGCCCGTGACGGGCAGGCCATCTGGTGCGAATGGACAGCCCGCAGCTTCCGCAACAACATCTACGTCACCGGGCGCGACATCACGAACATCAAAGATCGTCAGAACGACCTGCAGAAGCGCGAAAAACAGCTTTCGGAAGCTGAGGCGATCGGCCGGATGGGCCATTGGCGCTGGAGCGTTAACGGTGACGATATTACCTGGTCACAGGAAATTTTCCGAATCTTCGGTGTAGACCCCAACCACTTTCGTCCAACACTCCGCCGCGTCAATGAAATGGTCCACCGACAAGATATCGCGCGCATGATACAGGGCTTCCAGAGAGCCATAATCGAGAAAAAGAATTATGGTATGGAGTTCCGCGTCACGCGCCCGACCGGCGAAATCCGCTATATATTCTGCGAAGGGCGTTGCGAAAAGGATGCCGAAGGCGAAGTCGTCGCCCTGTATGGTATTCTGCAGGACATGACCGAGCGCATACTCTACGAACGCGAGCTGCGCGCGGCCAAGGACGCCTCCGAACAGGCGTACGCGGCAAAAACCCGCTTTCTTGCGAATATGAGCCACGAATTGCGGACCCCGCTCAACGCGATTATCGGTTTCTCGGAAATGATCGAGCATCAGCTGCTCGGCCCGATTCAAAACAAGAAGTACGCAGAGTACGCGACCGGAATCCGTGAGAGTGGCGAGCATCTGCTCGACCTCATCAGCGACATACTGGACATGTCTAAGATTGAGGCGGGGAAGTACGCGCTGGACCTCTCAACCGTCAAAATGAACGAAATCATCAAGGCCGCCGTCAAAATGGTTCACGGCCGCGCCGTAGAAGGACGAATCAATCTCGAAATTGCCCAGAATCTCGCACAGGACATCACGCTCGTCGCCGATGCGCGCGCCGTGAAACAGATTATCCTGAATCTGCTGACCAACGCTGTGAAATTCACAAAGGAAGGCGGATCCGTCTGGATGGAGTGTACGCCCCGTGAAGAGCATCTGGTCGTCAAAATATGCGACACTGGAATTGGCATCCCGGCCAACAAGCTCGCCTCCGTGCTGCGCCCGTTCGAGCAAGTCTCTTCACACTACACCAAAGATTACGAGGGGACCGGCCTTGGCCTTTCCATCACCAAGGAGCTTGTTGAACTCCACGGCGGCAGCATACATATCGATTCGACTGTGGGAATCGGAACAGCCGTAACCGTACGTCTGCCCTACGATGCCAGCAAACTGGCTGGAACACGACAGACAGCCCGCGAAGAGACCTCTTTCTAAGCAAGGAATAGACTCGCAGGCACAGCCTTATATAGGCTGGGTATAATCGCGCAAGGGCCCGATCGCGCCCTTTTCTTCGGCAAGGCAGGCCTCAAGACCCTCTCTGTAACTCGGATATTTAAGCTGTACGCCCAGAACTGTCTTGATCTTCTGGTTACTCACCCGCTTGTTGTCATCGTAAAAACTGCGCGTAATCGGCGCCAGATCGGCTTTATCGTAAGGAATAAGTGGAGGGGACGGAATCCCCAGAAGCTGGCAGGCATAATCGATTACGACATGGCTGGGCACCGGCTCGTCGTCGCACAGATTATAGATCTGCCCCGGCGCAGGCTGGGCGATGGAGGCTTGCAAAACCTGAACGATATCATCGACATGAATACGGCTGAACGCGTGGCCCGGCTTGTCGATCCGCCGCGCAACACCCGCACGTACGGAATCAAGCGCACTGCGCCCCGGCCCGTATATGCCCGCAAGACGAAATACATGAACAGGAAGTTGATTCGATTTATAGAGGGAAAGCCACTGTTCCTCGGCCTTAGCCCTCCGTGTGCCGCGAATGGTCGAGGGCCGGACTTCCGAGGTTTCATCAACCCATCCGCCAGCCCGGTCACCATACGCGCCGGTCGTAGAGAGATAACCAACCCATTCCAGCTGCTTAAGCGCACAGATATCCTGCGCATGCATCAGGAAGGTCGGATCGCCCTCTTCCATAGGCGGCGTGGAAATAAGAATATGCGTGGCATCACGAAGAATATAAAGCGGATCGGCCAGAGGATGCGTCTCGCTGAATGTAAAGGGCCGCACGCCGCGCGCACGCAGGAGTTCCTTCTTATCGGTGTCGCGCGTTGTACCGGAAACACGCCACGCCCCCAAAGACATCAGGGCCCGCCCCAGATAATCGCAGCAATAACCGTGCCCGAAACAAAAAAGATGCTTTTCGACCGCCTGTTGCTTATCCACCGTCATCGAAGTCCCCCGTTTACCTCAGGTTCCGGTCCGGGCGTACTCGGCCACAGGCTCAAAGCCCGGGATACGTTCCTCCAGAAGAGGTTGGAAGCTGGGGCGTGACTTAATAGCGCTATACCACTTGTACGCCGCAGGATGCTGCTCCCAGGGCACGTCTCCGATATAGTCGATGGAGGACAGATGCGCCGCCGCAGAGATATCTGCAAGCGAAAAGAAATCCCCGGCCAGCCATTCCCGCCGCTCGGTCAGGAAGCCGATATAATCCAGATGGTAGTATATATTCGCGCGTCCCGCGCGGATCGAGGGGCCGTGCGGCTCCCCGAGTTTGAGAAACGTCTTCATCAGGCGCTCCCCGAATAGGTTGTCGGTCACTTCCTTGTTGAATTTCCGATCGAACCAGTTCACAAGACGGCGCGTTTCTGCGCGCTCCACCGGATCACGGCCCATGAGATTGTATTCAGGATAAACTTCATCGAGGTATTCGCAGATCACTTGCGAATTCGAGAGAATCGTGCCGTCCGGCTCAATCATAACCGGAACGTCTCCCGCCGGGTTCATAGCCAGAAACTCCGTTCGGCGCTCCCAGATTTTTTCGACCTTCAACTCAAAATCAAGATTTTTTTCGGCCAGAGCGATCCTGACCTTGCGGGAAAACGGATGAAGCCAGAAATGAAAAAGGATCCTCATGAAAAATTACTCTAAAGCAGCGTCGGAAATATTCAATGGAGAAAAAGAGAACGAAGAAGACAGAAAAATACTCACGAGGAAAAAAACATTCTAATCTTTCTTGCGAACAGCATGAACAGACAAAGAGATTTTCACGGCATCGCCTATGGTTTCCGTGCTTTTCCACTGGCCGCTGCCGACGCCGAAATCAAGGCGGTTGAGCGTAAGCTCAGCGCTCATCCGCGCCGTACGTTCGCCGTGCGCCTTCTCGATCGTGAGCGTAAACGGAAACGAAACCGGCAACGTCACATCGCGAATCGTCAGCTCTCCATGCGCGGTGAACTGATTCGCGCCAGTGCTCTCGAATTTCTCTGTGACGAAACGTGCTTTGGGAAAAGCCTTGACGTCGAACCACTCCGCCGAAACGGCTTGCTTATCGCGGTCATCGCTGCCTGTCTTGATACTGGCGATGTCGATGGAAATATCGGCAAGGCTACGGTCCAGATGGTCAGGATCGAACACGATGCGTCCGTCGAACGCAAAGCCACCCTTGAAAGCCTGCCCGTATTGCGTAGCCTCGAACGCAAGACTGCTCTGGTCAGCAACGATCGCCCATTCATCGCTATCCAGCTTTTTCACAGTATCCTCATGATCGTCGGCGCCCTCATCGGCACGCTCCACCTGCTCGGAAATCCCCTTATCGTCAGCCAGATCAATCGCCACGAGCGCCGCAGACGCCAACCAGACAGAGCCCAGAAGCGCTAAGACCGCAAAAGCGCCGAGAAAGTTATAATTCTTTGAGTTCATCATGCGCATCATCGTCAGATCGCGATCGATGAGGTGGTGCTTGGCGGCTCCGGCCATGTGCAGGAAAACCAGAACCAGAACACCCAGAGCCAGAAATTCATGAAAATCCTGGCTGCGCTCAAAGACATCGTGATTCTTGGGCATAAGGGAAGGAACGGGAAGCCCGAAGAACGAAACAGGAAACTCCCCTGCCCATGACATGATCAAACCGGAGATAGGCAGCGCAAAAAGAGCAAAATACAGCAAAACATGCGTGATCTTGGCCAGGAACGTCTCCCACGGCTTGTGAGTATCGAGCGGCTTGACCTTGGGCGAAAGCAACTTCGCGACAACCCTTACAAACACAAGCGCAAGGACCAGCAGTCCAAATGACTTATGCAGCATGTAAAGCTTCAGCTTGTCGTCGCTGAACGGCATCGCCGTCATTGTAAAACCAACGAACAACAGCCCCAAAATCAAGAGGGCTGTCGTCCAGTGTATGAACTTGAGAACAAACGGGTATGAGTCTGTTTCTTGTTTCATCTAGAGATACGGCGCAAAACGCCGCCCGTTATCACTTGTTCTCGGAAGCAGGATCCGAAGCCGTAGGCTCCTCGCGGACGCCTTCGACCTCAATCCGGATATCGACCTCGTCGCCGATCATGGGAAGGCCGTAATTCATCCCAAACTCCGAGCGCTTCACCTTGGCCGTCGCGGAAAAGCCGCTGACATACTTGTCGCCGAAAGGATGTTTGCCGGATTTGTTATGCGTGGTAGCCAGCGTAACAGGCTTGGTCACGCCCAAAATCGTCAGATCACCGGTAATGTTCGCGGTATTCTCGCCTGTGACCTCAATCGCCGTGCTCTTGAACGTCATGGTCGGGAACTTCTCCACATTGAAGAAATCCTCGTTCTTCATATGGTCGTCCCAAGGCTGGTCGTCCATGTCGATTCCGGCGGTCTTGATCGTCACCTCCACGCTCGACTTGGCCGGATCGGCCCGGTCGAAGAGATAATGCCCGTCGAAATCCAGAAACTCGCCTTCGGAATTCGAGAAGCCAAGATGATTGACGAAAAAGATGATCTGGGTATGCGCCTTGTCGAACGTGTACTTCTCGACCTCGGCGTGGGCCGGTTGAACGGCAAACAGGCAACTGGTAAACAGCGCGGTGCGCAGGATATTTTTCATGACTGTGATTCCTTTAAGACAATGGCAAAACAAAAGTGATTAGAACGGAAAAACCCGCACGGCGCAACGATTCTACGGAAAATATTCTTGGTATGTAACGACGATACAATAAGCCCCGAATACCGCAATAGCCCAGTTCAGAAGCCCATACTTCCACTTGATGTACGGATCGTTGAGAAGTTTATCGGCGGGAACGTCCCGCAGTAAGAAATAAAGCACCATCTGCCCCAGCGCAAACCCGCCGATAAAGCCGAAAATTCCGACAAGATAGACCATAAAACTTTTTTCCTGTATAGCTGTGTTCGCCAATCATACGGAAGACCAGCTTAGCGCAAAAATCCATGCCTTTATACTACATCATAGTCCTCGCCCTCGTTCAGGGAATCACCGAATTCCTGCCGATCAGTTCCAGCGCCCATCTGCTGTTTGTTCACGCAGCCTTCAACGATGGCGGACTCAAAGACGCATGGAGTGAAGACCTCATCATGGACCTCGCCGTCCATGTCGGTACGCTGCTCTCTGTGTTGTTGTACTTCCGCAAAGACGTCCTCAAAATGTTTGTGGGACTGCGCGATATCGCGACAGGCGACAGCAACAGCGAAAAATCAAGACTTCTGGTGAACGTCCTCATCGGCTCTATACCCGTAATCATAGTCGGCGGCATCGCAAACGTGCTGGAGCCGGCCATTTTGCGTGACCTGAACGTAATCTGCTTCACCACCATCGTCTTCGGAATTTTGCTTTGGTGGGCTGATAAAAAATACCCTTCGGACCGCAAGGTCGCACAGATAACAAGGCGCGATGCCCTCTTGATCGGACTGGCGCAGGTCATCTCGCTCATTCCCGGAACCAGCCGCTCGGGCATAACCATGACAGCGGGCCGTATGTTGGGCCTGAGCCGCACGGAAAGCGCACACTACTCGCTCCTGCTGGCCATGATTGTGACCAGTGGCGCCGGACTGTTGGGCGTGGTCCGCCTCATAAACGCAGAAAACATCGCGCTGACAACAGACGCGCTTGTCGCCGTACTTCTCTCCTTTATTGCGGGCTTGGCCACGATTATCGCCATGATGCGCTTCTTGAAAACAAGCAGCTTCGCGCCGTTTGCAATATACCGGATCGGCATGGGACTGATTTTGATCTGGCTGATCTATACCGGAGTCGTCACATAACCGCCGCAGACGCATAACGCAGGAAAAAAACCCTCACCTCGCCGTACGCGCGGTCGTCTTCAAGAATAAGAAAGTCTGGAAACGCCCCACCATAGCGCTTTTCCGCCTCACAGACGATCATAGCCCCCTCGGCCAGCCAGCCGCCCGAGTGAAGACGCGCAAGCGCGGGAAAAAGTAACCCCCGCTCATAAGGCGGATCAAGAAAGGCAAGATCGGCAGGCGGTAAAACATCTGTACGCGCCGCCAGTTTCAGCGCGTTGGCGGCAATGACTCGCGATTGTTCTTCCGTACCGAGGGATTCAATATTCGAGCGCGTGACAGCAAGCGAATCGCGGGCCGAATCAACGAACGTACAAAACCGCGCCCCACGCGAGAGGGCCTCAAGACCCATACCCCCGGTACCGCAAAAAATATCGATGCAAACCGCGCCGTCGATAAGCCCCTGACTCTGAAGTACGTTAAAAATTGCACCGCGCACCTTGTCCGTTGTTGGCCGAACCATCCGGCCCTTGGGCGCTTCGATTCTTCGCCCCCTGTAAAGACCGGAGACGATCCGCATCAGCGCTTCGTCCTTTTGGGTCTGCGGGGTTTCCTGTCCGTGCGCTTGCGTGAATCGGTTTTTTCGCTCTCGGCGCGAACAGGCGCTTGAGTCTGGCCGCTGAAAAACCTCGTCACCTGATGCCGCAGCACATTGTCCTCAACCGTGCGCACGGCCCCGCTCTCAAGCTTACCCAAAGAAAACGGTCCGTAATCCGTGCGGATCAGGCGGTTGACCTTGAGCCCCAGCGCTTCCATCACTTTTCGAATTTCGCGGTTCTTCCCCTCGCGCAGAGCGACGTTGAGCCACGTATTCGCTTGCCCGGCCCGGTCCTGCGGCGTCGTATCGATGCTGGCCTCAATCGGCGCATAGCGTACGCCCTCGACCGTCATCCCCGCCGCCAGGCGCTCCAGCATGGTTTTCGTCACATGGCCGAAAACCCGCACCTTGTACTTGCGTTTCCAGCCTGTAGAAGGCAGCTCAAGATAACGCGCCAGATCCCCGTCATTCGTGAGCAGCAGCAAACCCTCGGTATTGAGATCGAGCCGCCCGACGCTGATCAGCCGTGGCAAACCGGGCGGGAGCTTTTCAAAGACGGTCGAACGCCCCTTTTCATCCTTGTGGGTCGTAACGAGCCCGGCGGGCTTATGATACAGGAAAAGACGTACGGCCTCATCGGCCGCCAAAGCCTTACCGTCTACGACGATTTTATCGGACTCCACGACAGTGAAAGCGGGGCTTTCGAGCACGCGTCCGTTAACCTCGACACGGCCATCGAGAATCCACTGCTCGGCATCCCTCCGCGAACACAGCCCCGCACGCGCCAGACGCTTGGCAATTCGCTCTGGCTTGCCCGGCAAATCTTGTTTAGAATCTTGGCCCATGACAAACCCTTTCGACGAGTTCGACCTTACCTGTATGCGCGCGGCGATGGAAGAGGCAAAAGAAGCCCAGGCCCGAGGCGAAGTCCCCATCGGCGCGGTCATCGCCGATTGCAAGGCGGAAAAAGTCCTCTCGGCCGCCGGAAACCGGACAATTGAATACGCCGACCCCACCGCGCACGCCGAAATCCTTGCGATCAGAAAGCTTTGTAGGGATCTAGGCGTACAGAGAATTCCCGGCTATAGCCTGTACGTCACCCTCGAACCTTGCGCCATGTGCGCAGCCGCCCTGAGTTTTGCCCGTCTCGATAAGATCATCTTCGCAGCGACCGACCCCAAGGGCGGCGGCGTCCTGCATGGCGGTAAATTCTTCGAACAGCCGACCTGCCACCACCGCCCGGATGTAAAACACGGACTTCTGGCGGAGGAAAGCGCGGCACTGCTAAAGGGTTTTTTCAAGGCGAGACGATAAGCCGGATCAAAAATCGCTGAGGTCATAGGTCTGCATCCCATAAAACGCCAGCGCGATTACAGGCTTCAGCCCCTCTTCCATCCGCGCCCAGTTGATGTACGCGATTCCCTCGACGCACAAAGTCATCTGCGCGGGGCAGCGCTCGGAAAACGACGCGACGTTCAAAAGCTCAATCGTAATCACCTCGCCCGGCTCACAATAAACAGCCGTCATGCGCTTTTCGGTGTTATCAAGCTGCGAGAGCAGCGTCAGCCAGGAAACCGTGGTGTAGTCGTAATGCACAGGAAACCCGAAGGCCTGCACGAATTCCTCATGGAAGCTGCGCTCGTCGTGAATGGCATCGCAATTAATCTGTACGATATCCCAAGCCATCTTGCCCCCCTTAAGCAGCTTCTCCGCGTTTCGCCTTCACGGCACGCCAGCCGATATCGCGGCGGCAGAACCCTTCCGGCCAGTCGATCGCATCCACAGCCTCGTAGGCCTTTTTCTGTGCGGTTTCAAGATCGGCCGCCCGCGCGCAGACACCCAGCACCCGCCCGCCTTGCGCGACCAGCTGCCCGTCTTCGCGCCGCGCCGTTCCGGCATGAAACACCTGTACGCCTGAAGGACCGCCGCTTAAACGCCCTGAAATCGGCGTGCGCTTTTTATAATCACCCGGATAGCCTTTCGCGGCCATCACAATACACAAGGCAGGATCAGGCGACCATTTGATTTCATCGCGTACGCTCTCAAGACACCCATCCGCCGCCGCTTTCAGAACTTTCACCAGATCGCCTTCCATCCGCAGCATCAGCGTCTGGCATTCAGGGTCGCCGAACCGCGCATTATGTTCCAGCAGCTTGGGAACCCCGTCCTTGACCATCAGCCCCGCAAAAAGAACGCCCGTGAACGGACAGCCTTCGGCTTCCATGCCCTTGATCGTGGGCTCGATGATCGTCGTAAGAATTATGCGCTCCAGCTCCTCGGTCATGAAATGCGCAGGCGAGTAAGCCCCCATGCCTCCGGTATTCGGCCCGGTGTCGCCGTCGCCCACACGTTTGTGATCCTGCGCCGAAGCCAGCGGAACGATCGTACGCCCGTCGGAAAGCGCGAAATAGCTGGCCTCCTCGCCCTCCAGAAACTCCTCGACCACGATTTCTGCCCCCGCCGCGCCGAACGCGTGGCCTTCCAGCATGTCCCGCGCAGCCTCAAGCGCTTCTGTCCTGTCGGCGCAGATGATCACGCCCTTCCCGGCGGCCAGCCCGTCCGCCTTCACGACGATCGACCCCTTCATGGTTTCGATAAACGCCTCGGCCTTGCTCAGATCGGAAAACCGCCCGTAAGCGGCGGTAGGAATCCCGTATTTCGCGCACAGATCTTTCATGAAACCTTTGGAGCCTTCGATCTGCGCCGCATTCGCCTGCGGTCCGAACACGGAAATCCCGGCCTCTCTCAAACGGTCCGCCAATCCGGCAACCAGAGGCCCCTCCGGCCCGACAACCACCAAATCGATGGCGTTATTCTTTGCAAAGGTGCACAGCGCCTCGACATCCTCGGCCCGTATATCGACGATCTGCGCGATTTCCGCGATTCCGGCGTTCCCCGGGGCGCAATAAAGCGTGCCGCAGCTGGGCGATTGCTTGAGCTTCCAGGCCAGCGCGTGCTCGCGTCCGCCCGATCCAACCAGTAAAATCTTCATCAATCTTGTTCCTTTAGGTGAAGAAACGCCTTTACGTCAGCACATCACCGTCGTTTTTACCCATCTTCGCGCAAGGAAACAAGGCTCGCGTTGCCGCCCGCCGCAGTCGTATTGACGGAAATCAGCTTTTCATGTGCGAAAGCCCGCAAATAATGTGGCCCCCCGGCCTTTGGCCCGGTTCCCGAAAGCCCCATCCCGCCAAAGGGCTGTACGCCGACCACCGCGCCGATCATCGACCGATTGATATAAACGTTCCCTGCATCGGCACCCTCCGCCAGGATCTTCTGAGTGCAGCCGATCCGGCTATGAACGCCGAACGTCAGCCCGTATCCGGTCGCGTTGATCGACTGCATAACCCGCTCGATTTCGGCAGTCTTATAACGAACGACATGCAAAAGAGGACCGAACACCTCGCCGGACAATAGGCCAATATCGGATATTTCATACGCGGCGGGAGCAAAGTAAAAACCGCGCCCTCTAAGCTCTTCAGGAATAGGGACCCGTGCGATAAATCGCGCATTCTTCTCAAGAAAACTCTCATGGATTTTAAGACTGGCCAAAGCCTCGGCATCGATAACCGGGCCGATATCCGTTGAGAGATACGCGGGGGTGCCGATCTTGATTTCCTGCATGGCGCCGCTCAGAAGCTCAAGAAACCTATCCGCAATATCGTCCTGTACGAAAAGAACCCGCAAGGCCGAACAACGCTGCCCGGCGGAACCGAATGCACTGAGCAAAACATCATCAACGGCCTGCTCAAGCAGGGCGCTGCTATCTACGATCATCGCATTCTGCCCGCCCGTCTCCGCGATCAGGGGAACGATCGGCCCGTCTTTGCCCGCCAAAGAACGCTGTATGGACTTTGCCGCCTGCGTGGACCCTGTAAAGGCCACCCCGGCCACATCCGGATGAGCAACCAGCTGTGCCCCCATGGTACCGTCCCCCGCGACCATCTGCAGCACACCCGCAGGTACACCCGCCCGCTGAAACAATTCGCAGGCTCGAAGCGCGATGAGCGGCGTTTGCTCCGCCGGCTTGGCGACGACGGCATTCCCCGCACCCAGCGCGGCGGCAACCTGCCCGACAAAAATCGCCAGCGGAAAATTCCACGGGCTGATGCAAACAAAAACACCCCGGCCCTGAAGGGATAGTCGGTTGACTTCACCCGTATACCCGGGAAGAACAATTCCGCCAGAAACGAAATCCTGACGCACGCCTTGCGCATAATAACGACAGAAATCAACGGCTTCCCGAACTTCAGAAACAGAATCGGCAATCGTCTTGCCTGCCTCATGGACACACAGCGCCATCAACTCATCTCTGTGCTGCTCCAACAAATCGGCATAACGCTCCAGTATCTCGGCACGCTCCCGCGCATCCCGCCTAGACCAGTGGGCAAACCCCGTACGCGCGAGATCAAAAACATTTGAGACAAAGAGCGTGCGGGCAGGGCCGTCCGCAGGCACATCAACACGCTGCCCGTCCACAAGTCCCTGAGCCTTAAAATCAACAACGTACTTGCGGATATAGGCAAGCGTTTGCCCGGAGCTGAGAGGATCGCCGAGATCAAGCCCGGAAGAATTCTTGCGGCTCTGAAACAAATCCGAAGGCAGAGGAATCTTAGGATGCCTCTTGTAAGGATGAACACGCGACTCCCCGAACGGATCGATAAGCAGATCTTCAGGCCGCACGCTTTTATCGGTCGCTTTATTGACGAAGGAGGAATTCGCTCCGTTTTCCAGAAGACGGCGAACGAGATAGGGCAGCAATTCCTCATGCGGCCCGATCGGCGCGTAGATACTGGCGCGCGCCAAGCCTTTTGAGAGCAGATGATCGAACAACTGTTCGCCCATGCCGTGCAAGCGCTGAAGTTCGAACCCGTCTTCCGGCTTGACCCCGGCGTCCCGCGCCATCTGGAGAACAGCCGCCACAGTATAGGCATTATGCGTCGCGAAGAGCGGAAAAAACCTGTGCCTATTCTTGAGCATAAACCGCGCGCAGGCGAGATAGGAAACATCCGTATTACACTTACGCGTAAAAACCGGGTAATCGGGATATCCGCCCATCTGCGCCCGCTTGATTTCCGAATCCCAATAAGCGCCCTTAACTAATCTAATCTGTATCTTACGGCCATATTGTTGTCCATTTTCAGCCAAATACTCCAAAAGGGGAAGCGCCCGCTTCTGATACGCTTGCACGGCCAGACCGAACCCCTCCCAACCCTCAAAAGCGCGGCTCTTGAGAACCCCCTCACAAATACGGATCGAGAGATCCAGACGCGAAACCTCCTCCGCATCAACCGTAAGCCTTAAATCATACTGCGCGGCCTTTTCCGCCAGAAAACCCAGACGCTCGATCATCGCGGGTACGCACCGCATTTCCTGGGAAACTTCATAGCGCGGATAAAGAGCCGAAAGCTTTACGGAAACACTGGGCCGCTGACCGTGCGGGATCAAGCCGGCATCGCACCGCCGCCCGATTTCATCGAAAGCCGCAGCGTAAGACTCCAGATACCGCTCCGCCGTCCGCGCATCCCGCGCCCCCTCACCCAGAACATCATAGGAAAGCCTGTACCCCTTCGCCTCATAAGGGCGAGCCGCAGAAAGCGCATCCTCGATAGAAACACCCAAGACGAACTGGCGGCCCATGATATGCATCGCCCGGACCATGGCTTCGCGCACAAGCGGCTCGCCAAGACGCGAGAAAACACTCTCAAGCGTATGCTTGCTGAGACTCATGCCAACACCCGCCGCTTTCGAAAGCCAGTCTCCGCTGCCGCCCTGTCGAGCCAGCCAGTCCGCTGCCTGAACCTTATCCCGGATAAGGGCGTTGGCGGTCGCGCGGTCGGGAATACGCAGCAGCGCCTCGGCCAACGTCATCATCGCAAGCCCTTGCTCGGTATCCAGCGCATAACTCTGTAAGAATGTCTCCAGCAGACCCACCGCACCCGGCGTATCACGAATCACCGAAAGCAGGACATGCGCCTGAACCGTCACGGTTTGTGCGAATGATTCATCCCAGCCTGCCGCATCGTAAAGCCTCTCAAGGCTGCGGGCTTCATCTTGGTAAAGGAAAGCGGAAAAAGGCATATTCATGCCCGGATTGTATCATGCCGGGAGTTTAATTTCTCCGGCTTCTGAATTAAGATCGCACGATGAGCACAGAAACCGTATCAAAAACGAACATCCCGGAATTTTCCGTAACAGACTTGGCCTCTGCTCTGAAAAGAACGCTGGAAGACAACTACGGCCGCGTACGCGTACGTGGCGAACTCTCGCGGATATCAAGGCCCGGCTCCGGCCACCTCTATACCAGCCTTAAGGACGATCAAGCGGTGATAGACGCCGTCTGCTGGAAAGGCAATCTGGCGCGCCTTTCGATCAAACCCGAGGAAGGCCTCGAAGTCATCTGTACGGGCCGCATCACAACCTTTGCGCCGCGCTCCAGCTACCAACTCGTCATCGAATCAATGGAACTGGCCGGACAAGGTGCTTTGCTCAAAATGTTGGAGGAGCGCCGAAAAAAGCTCGCTGCCGAGGGTCTGTTCGATTCGCAGAGAAAAAGGCCTCTGCCCTTCCTGCCCGACACGATCGGCGTCATTACTTCACCCACCGGCGCCGTAATCCGCGACATCCTCCACCGCCTCAGCGACCGCTTCCCGCGGCGCGTTCTCCTCTGGCCGGTTTTGGTTCAGGGCGAAAACGCCGCCGCGCAGGTCGAAAAGGCCATCCGCGGATTTAATGCGCTGAACTCAGAAAGCGGATACCGCCCCGACCTTCTGATCGTCGCACGGGGCGGCGGATCGCTCGAAGACCTCATGCCCTTCAACGAGGAGGGCGTCGTGCGCGCTGTAGCGGAAAGCACAATTCCGGTCATTTCCGCCATCGGCCACGAAACGGACACAACCCTGATCGACTACGCCGCCGACCGCCGCGCCCCCACCCCGACCGGCGCAGCGGAGATGGCCGTACCCGTGCGCCTCGACCTGCTCGCGCAAATCCGCGAAAACGAAAAGCGCCTGATCAATGCTCTGGCTCGCCTGCTCTCCGAAAACCGCCACAAGATGAAAACGATGGAAGCTAGACTCGGGCGGCCGGAGAGAATTGTGGAAATGAAAATTCAAAAGACCGACCATCTGACACATAAGATGGATATTTTGTTTCGGGAATCGCTCAGCGTAAAGCGAAACAGGGCGCTGAAATCCTCTGTACGCCTGATTCATCCCTCGAAAATGCTCGAATTCAAAGCCCAACACCTCTCACAGGCCGAAAAAAACCTGCATAGCGCATATAAATCGGCATTAGGATCAAAAAATGCGCAGCTTTTGCGTAAGGCGGCCGCTCTCTATACGCCAAATGCGCACATAAAGGACGGCGCACACAAGCTTGAAAGACTGAACGCCCGCCTCACATCCGTATCGGCCCTGCTGCTTGAAAGAAAAAAGAGCATGTTGGACAAAACAACAGAAAAACTTGAATTGCTCTCTTTCGAAAACGTCCTCGAACGCGGCTATGCCGTAGTGTTCTCGGAAAGCGGGGAAATCATAAGGCAGGCAAACGCCGCCAAGCCGGGCGATACGTTGCATATACGCCTGCGTGGCAAAGGGCAAATCGTCACGGAAGTACTGGAAAACCTGTCTCAGGACTCCTGAACCAGAAGCATAGAAGCGAACTTGTCGAGAATCTTGTCAGATATGATATCGAGCTTTTTGGCCCCTTCGACCGCTGCCTCTACAACAGAGATCGCTTGTGAAACCGGAGCATCCGGTTCGAGCTCATAATAGTCAGGAACAGTCTTGATACGCGCGTAATAATGGATCACTTCGCTAGACGTATTCTGGCCCAGCAGATCTAGCTTCGCGGTATTACCGTCAAACACAGCGCGGCTAAGGGCTGGCTGACGCTGAATAATATCTCCGGATTTCTTATACTTTGGCTCGCGATTCTTATCTTTGAGATCTTTCAAAAGCTCCTCATACATCATGAGATAAGCCTCAATCTTGGATTTGTTGGTTTTAACTTCGGCATTGATCATGGACGCTATGATAAGTTTTTCCTTTTCGCGCAGCACGCGCTCCTTGGTGACCAGATCCATACTCTGATTTTGGACGTCGACGACAGCGCGGAAACCCTTCATGATAAACAGCGTAATCGCAACCAGTGCTGTCAAAAGTATACCCACCAGCACAAATCCGCCGATAAGGAAGGTGCGCGAGTCATCATTTCCGCCAGAATGAGAAGAACCCTGCCCACCTAAAGCCCACAATCCCTTGCCCTCGCTTTGGGCACGTGTTTCGGCCTCTATATAAGGCTTTTCAAAGGGCGACCCGTAAACAAGCTGCCGCTCGACAACTGCAAACCCCTGCGAAAGCATGAAGAGGCTAAGATCTTCTTCGACATCGTTCACGCATTGCGCGACAATTTGATTTTCAGCACGCGATTTGATCGTGCACTCGACCGGATGCCCGTCAATTTGCTCATCCAGAGCATTGCGCGCGGTCAAGGCAAAAACCGGCTGATCGGTATCAACCGTCTCAATACCCCAAAGCCTGATTTTGAAGTTTCCGGAAACCAAAGTCCGCCCATCGACTGCCCGGGCGTTGATCCGGACAGGCTTTTCCTCCGCTTGGTTTTGCGCCTCAGCCTGAGAAATCGGCAGCAGGCCAAGCGCCAAAATCCCGTAAACCGGGACTATATAAAAAGCCAACCTTGCCCTGCTCAAAAAGCGCAGCATTACATTCTCACAACTTATTGATTTTGACGCAGAAAAACCAAAACGAACCCGCACCCTCAAATTATCATTTTTATACTTAAAACTGCCCCTCTCTACGTATATCAGCATTTCCTTCAACAAATATTTAACAACCCGAAGAAATTTATGCATAAACGGCTTTTTTTGTGTAAATTGAGGGAAACATGAGCAAGCGATAGGGGCAATGAGGGTTGAACTCAAAGAGGTTATGGAAAAACTGGGCGTAGACTACGTCCTGTCCGCCTATGAAACGCGGCCCTGGTTCCTCTACGATGCCGAAAGGGGCATCACCTGCAGCGCCGAAGTGCGAATGGGCCCCGGCGAAGAAGACGTGCAGGCCGAAATCCAGTTTTTGCACGACGAAAAGGAGGAGACCGAAGGTTCCTCAGAATCCGGTGGCGGCGCATCGGCCGGGTCTTTCGACTCTCATGGCAGGCTTCAGCAAATCATGCATATGCGCATCCTCCCGGCCCGTGAGGGTAAATGGGTGCCAATTTTCCTGACCATTAACGGCGAAAGCTACGTCAACGAGGTCTATAACTGGGAGGAAAAAGGCTGCAACTTCTTCCGCTCCTGCATCGAAGCGATCCAGATGAACGAACTGCCCGATATTGAAAAACTGATCGACACGGAAATGTATGACTCCGGCAGGGCGGGCGGCGGACGCAAGGGGCGCGTTGGGCGCAAATCCCCCAAAATCAAACCGGGCCAGCTGCTGGGCATGAAGCGGTAAACCACCCGGGCTTTTAACCGCAAAAAGATAGTCTTTACGAACTCCCGACAATAATATCGTAACCCTCTGCGATAGAACGCAGACCGCCCTCGACACACTCCCCCATCGCGACGAAGTGCCACTTCGGACCTTCACGGTTCAAGACGCCGACCAACATGGCCGTTTCTTTGCGATCGGCTGCTTCGTTAGCCAACTCGTATCGCGCGATTTCAATATTGGTGTCAAGATTGACCAGACGGAAATAGGCATTCCTCATCTTGGCAAGGCTCTGCCCTCTCTCCTCGCCCTTATAGATCGACAGAACAAACATCAACTGGATGATATCGAAATGCACTTTCTCAAGATGGACGACTATACTCTCATCATCTCCGTCGGCGGCCCCGGTGCGGTTATCCCCGCCATGCAGAATAGATTGATCGGAGCCGACTGCGTTGTTATAGAAAACAAAATCCTCATTAACACGTGTCTTGCTTTGGCGATTCAGCATGAAACAGCTGATATCGAGATCCAGAGGATCGGTATCGAACGCGTTAAGATCCCAGCCAACACCGATATGAAGACTCTTTAAAGTCTGATCCTTAGCCATCATGTTAATCTCATCGCCCTTTTTGAGCGAGTTTTGATTCAACTCGATTTTGACTTCTTTGTACTGGCTCGGATCAAAAATATCGACCATGGTTCCGTTTCCTGTAAAAATTCAAACCATCAACACCCAGCGCACAACGGCTCAAGCAAGACTTGCAGCATAGATGTACACATTATAAGCAAAATAAGCGATACAAAACAAAAACCCGGTTAACCTGTTGATTTTTCCAAAAATCATCATGATCCCGCTGAAAACGATGGCAACGGCCAAAGCCAGCCAAACATCAAAATTCGCCAGTTCAGGCGAAAAACTTCCCGCTGTTATGGGCTTTATAAGCGCCGAAAAACCCAATATCATGAGAATGTTAAACACATTCGACCCGATGATATTGCCGATTAAGATGGCATCCTGCCCCCGGCGGGCGGCGATGATACTGGTCGAAAGCTCCGGTAAGGACGTCCCAAGAGCAACGATGCTCAGGGCAATAACAGAATCGGGCACACCGGCCATAGACGCGCTGAGTTGCGCTCCCTTGACGAGAAATTCAGCCCCAGCTGCGATCGAAAGCAACCCAAGGATCAAAAAGAAGAACGCCGAAAAATCGTTCTGATATTTAGAGGCCTCCAGCCCATGGTCCTTTTCCGCGCTGCGCTGACTGCGCTTGAATTGCAAAAAGACGATCCCTAACAGGGCCATAAGCATGAGAAAAGCAGAAAAGCGCCCCAGATAATCGCCCGACAGCATAACGGCCAGCCAAAGCGAGCATAAAACCATGAAACCGAGATCGAAAAACAAAACCGGTGTCCGCGGAACGCGCAAGGTCGTAAAAAGCGCGACAAAACCCAGAATAAGCAAAATATTGGCAATATTCGAGCCGATCACATTCCCCAGCGCGATGCCCGGAGCGCCCTGAATATTCGCGAGCACGGAAACAACCAGTTCTGGAAAAGACGTACCGAAACCCACGATCGTGAAACCGACGACCATCGGAGAGACCCCGCGATGCAGGGCGATATGAACGGCCGAGTCGATAACCCAACCACCGGCCCGCACAAGGAGGAAAAGCCCGAAAAAAAGAGAGCCAAGCGCAAGAACAAGGGCTTCGTAAGAGCTAAGCTCAACCATAAGGGCGTCACTGTCCAGAAGATTTAAAGGGGTGGCTTCACGCCGTCATCCCAGTCAAGACCGAAACCGAAGGCGCGATCCATTTCCTCATGCCCCGGGAAATATTCTGTCCGGTTGGTCAGCTTGATCCCGCCGCGTACATTTTCAAGCTCACCCACGGCGCAAACAGCCAAATTGTCATCATAGACGTTGAGCGTGACGTAAAGATCGCTCTCCCCCGGCACGTCGATCACGACTTGCGGCTTGATATGAGACCAGTTGGGCACACCCTTATAGATGTAGATATAGACCAGAACGCGTTTGATCTCGCTCCACTTATGGCCGTTGATCAAAAGATACTCGTCATGCCCCTCGCGGTCGCCTGTGCGTTCATCATCCGAGAGCGCGATATAGGGCGGGCCCTCGAAATCGCCGTGCTTTTCACCAAACGCCTGGATCGCCCCGCGCTCGCCGTTCTGCAACTCGTATAGGCAGCCAATATCAAGGTCTACCCCGATCTTGCGCACCTTCTTGAACCATTTACCCAGAAACCCCGACTCCTCAACGACGATATTATTCCAGGCCGCACCAATCAGAATGCTTTCAAAGCCGCCCTTCGGAGGAGTAAGCGCAATACCCTGCCCCGGCTCACCAAGAAATTCACAGTTTTCAGGATGATCGCTGGCCACACGGTATCCCGCCGCCCCCAGAGCCGTCCCATGGCCGGAAAACCGCGCACGGTCCCGGTTAGCATCCAGCAGCCCGCTTAAAGCTTCGTTATCCTTCGTCATGCGAACTCGGCCTCCTCACCCACATCGTCTTTAAAAAAATATCCGTCCGCGCAAAACACGCGTAAACCAGAGACTACACCAAGTCACGGCAAACGCCAACGCCCCGAAAGCCTTATCAGGAAACCCCGAAGTAAAAAAACCGGATAAATTCGTCAGGCCGGCTGGGTGTCGTGGAAATCAGCGCCATGCTCATCGAACTCCAGACGGGCCTGCGTACGGATATTGTCATCAGGAATAATAGGCCTGACCCCCCAGTTTTCACGCGCATACCCTTCAACTGTCCGATCAGAGGAAAAATGCGCTCCGGCGATCGTGTTAATAACAGAACGCTTCCGCCACTCCATCCGATGACTATGGTAAAGCCCGGCGGCCTGTTCATGCTTATCCCAGTAATCATTGAAATCCGCCGCGATCCGGTAACGGTCATCATGCCGAACCGTATCGGCCAGATGTTTGAACCCGATTTCATCAAGAAAATCGAGTGCGCGTTTCAGGCGCGGACTCTGGTCAATATAGTCCTGCGCCCTATATCCCGCAGCATTGATCGCCTCCAACTCCTGTTCGGTCTTTCCGAAGAAAAAGATATTCTCCTCGCCCGTCTGCTCGCCGATCTCGACATTTGCCCCGTCCCGGGTCCCGATCGTGAGCGCGCCGTTCAACGCGAATTTCATATTGCTTGTGCCCGAAGCTTCGGTTCCGGCCGTCGAAATTTGTTCAGACAGATTTGCCGCCGGAATGATGATTTCCGCCTTTTGGACATTATAATCGGGAATGAAGGCGAGCTTCAGCTTGCCGTCCAGGCTTTTATCGTCTTCCAGAATATTTTGCAGGCGGTGAGCCAGAGCGATGATCCCCTTGGCCGTTCCGTAGCCGGGAGCAGCCTTCCCAGCCAAAATTTTGGCCACCTTTGGCCGATCTTTGGCCGGATTATCCTTGATGTCTTGATAGAGCGCGACCGTATGCAGAAGGTTCATAAGCTGTCGCTTGTACTCATGAATACGCTTCACCTGCACGTCAAACAGGGCGTTGGTATCCAGCGCAACGCCCGTCTCGGTTTTTACGAGATCGGCCAGCCGCTCCTTATTCCCACGCTTGATCGCAGCAAAACGCTCCATAAACCCGGGATCGTCAAGATGCTGCTCAAGCTCATCAAGCTGCTCGAGATCGGTCACCCAGTCTTCGTTGCCCAGTGTTCGGGTAATAAGCGTTGCCAGCGCAGGGTTCGCCTTGACCAAAAAGCGCCTCTGGCTGATCCCGTTCGTGTGGTTGACCTTGACGGAGTTCCCGCGCATGGCAACCAGGTCCGGGAACAGATCCTCGAACACCAACTCCGTGTGCATGGCCGAAACACCGTTGACCCGGCTCGCATTAAACGCGGCCAGATGCCCCATGCGGAAATGATTGTCGAATACAATCGACATGCGCCCTTTGGCCTGCACCCGCTCCTCATCGCTCAGATGCGCCAGCTTGACATCCGCTTCAGCCATCAGATCGTCATGAAGCCTTTGAATGATCTCGGCGATGCGGGGCAAAACATGCGCCATTTTGCCTTTGTGCCATTTCTCCAGCGCCTCAGGCATCAGCGTATGGTTGGTGTAATTGCAGACCTTGCGCGTAGTCGCTCTGGCCTTGTCCCACTCAACCCCGTGCTCATCAACAAGAATCCGCATAAGTTCAGGCACGGCCAAAGCGGGATGTGTATCATTAATCTGAATGGAGGTCGTGGCCGCGAGATTGTCCAGCGTCCTGTTCTTAGCCATGTGTCCTGCGATGATACTCTGTAGGGAGGCGCTGACCAGAACATACTCCTGTAACAGCCGCAAATTCTTGCCGCCCTCATCGTGATCCTGCGGATAGAGCTGTGTGTTCACCGCGCGCAGCGCCCAGTTCTTTTCGGAATCTCCCGCATCCAGACTATCCGGCACGATCAGCTCCCAAAGCCTCAGCGTATTGACGCTCAGCCCGTCATACCCCGGAGCCATCATGTCATGCGCCTTCACCTGCGCCACAATCGGGTTTTCGCTGCCGTAAACCTTAATAGAGAAAGGCCCTCTGTCGTTAACCTTCATCGTGACCGACCCTACATCGTCCCGCCGGAACGTCCAAGGATAACCCTCCGAATGCCATTTATGGGGATGCTCCTCCTGCTGCCCCTGCGAATTGATCGTCTGACGGAAAAACCCGTCGCGGTAGAACAACCCATAGCCGGTCATCGGCAAATGAAGATTGGCCCCGCTGTCGATAAAACAGGCGGCGAGACGGCCAAGCCCACCGTTACCCAGACCGGGATCGATCTCGAAATTCAGGATTTTATCAGGGTCCTGCCCCAGATTGACCAGAGCCTTCGTCACCGCCTCTTCTGACTTCGCGGCCTGAAGCGCGGTGGAGATGTTCGGCCCCAACAGCCACTCGATGGAAAGATAGTGCGCCTGTCTTTGGACGGCATTAGAATTATAGGTCGTCTGCGTTGCCAACCATTCAGGCACAAGCTCATCCCTTACATATCCGGCAACGGCAGCGTACCAGTCGCCACGCTTGGCCTGAGAGACATCGGGAACAATCGCTTTCACCCGCTCAATAAGGGCGCTCTCTACCTCCTCGACCTTCCATTCGTGACCGAACGCGTCGCCACCTGATGCATCCTGAGAGAAATCCGCTCGCGCCTTAGCCATGACAAGCCCCCCTATTCACGCTGTTTCTGCTTAAAACTTAGCCTTAAAGACTTACAGAACCAAAGCTCGTGAGGCAACATTATTTCGATTGCTGCGCCGCACAAGTAACAATATTACAAAAATTGGAATCTGAGCGGCGGGGAAAGATGGTGCCGGATGCAAGATTCGAACTCGCGACCTTTCGATTACAAATCGACTGCACTACCACTGTGCTAATCCGGCAGACTGCGCATGAAACTGGGATAAGGAATTATTAAGCCTCGCGCGGCTAAGATGTATCAAAATCAAGGGGCGGCAATCAAGCTCTTTTCTGGGGGCCGCAAAAGCGCCAAAAACCTTAACACATCGACCGAAGGTCGAAAGGTCGCTTTTTTTGCCTGAACCTATTGGTTTTTTCTAGTTTTTTCTGTTATTTTACACCAGTGTAAAGCGTAAGACATAAATAAATAGGGTGGGTTTTCTACAGTGGCAGGCGGACAACAGGCTAATGATACCCTGCACGACAGCGCGATCGGCTGGACGATCATGCTCGTCATATTCGCGGTCCTGATATGGATTTTCTGGTACTTCTTCCAAGAAGAAGTCAGGGCGATGGTCGTTTGGATCAGATATGCCGAGATATACGTCATATCATTCTTTTTAGACTCCGATTTCACGGTTATTTGGAATAATAAAGAAGCGGCGTTCCAAAAAGTTTACGAACATGAAAATGGATTGGCTTCTGTTCTTGAATTACCGAAAGAAAAGCTAAGATATAAGCATTTAGCAAACGTGAACAACATGGCGATGGGGCCATGGAAGATGCCGATCTGTACGCTGCTCTTCGGCGCTGCGTGCTGGTGCATGTTCTTCGGCCCCCGCACCCAATACCGCCGCCGTTATAATCTGGAAGGTTTGATTGAAAGACAGGCAAGTGTCTTCCACGTCATCTCTCCCTTTGTAAAATTTAACCCCTCGACGCAGCCGACCCGCCCCCCCGGTTCTCCTGTTCCGGCTGAGCTTCCTCTGTTCGCTGAAGCGCTTGGTCCTGAAGAATGGCTGGCTTACAACCGGATTTCGATCCCCGATGGCAAAATTGATCGCGAAGAGACCGAAGAGGCGTTCATTGCGCAGCTCGGTCCGCGCTGGAAAGGCCCGAACGCCATGGAGGATTACAAGCAGGTTTTGCTTGCGGCCTTTTGTATGAAGGCAGCCAGAAAGCGCGTGGAAGCCGATGAAATGCTCGGACGCCTCGCGAAATGCTGGTCGTTTAAAAATGGTCTCGAACTCAAAAGAGACAAAAAACTCTTCAAACTCGCCACAAGCATCCTGAAAGACAAGGATCTGTCGGGGAAAACCTTGGCGCAAGTCAACCAGCATGCGTTTGAAACGACAGCCCTCATGAAGGGCCTCTCGTACGCCCGAACAGAGGGTGGCGTTCTCGCGCCGGCCCAGTTTGTGTGGCTGCGTGCGCATGACCGCACCCTCTGGTACCCGCTGAATAACATGGGCAGACAGTCCTTCCATATGGAGGCAATGGGTGCCATGGCGCATTTTAAAGCCGAGAGACTCACGCAGCGCCCGATTCCCGTGCCCAAGGTGGGCGATGCCGTAACAACGATCATAGAATATATGGCCTCAGACAGAGCCCGGCCCATCCCGGCACTCGATTACAGCAAATCGAAGAAAAAAGGCGTCAAGAAGGCCGTATAAAGATAAAACAAACTGCGTAAAGAATGTGAAAGAACATGGCAAGATCGGCTTTGGCGGAACAATCCGCCGCAAAGGAAAAAAAGAGTATGAGAATGACGTCAAAAAAAGACAGCTTTTCACTGGTCTCCAGCGCCTCCGTTGTGGACGGCAAGCTTATTCTCTCTCTGCCGGACGCGGCAACCCCCGTGGTTTGGCAGATGGACATGGAACAGGCGAAAGCCTCGGCTCTGGAAGTCCGCGAGGACACGAAGTCAGGACGATTTACGCTCGCCCTTAAAACCCAGAAGGGCGAAACGGTTGATATTGCGTCCTATGAGGAAAAGCAATCCGCCGTTAAGGCGCTTATGGTCACCTCCAAGGCGCTTGAGAACGCCCACGGCAAAATCCGTCGCGTGGCGGCCAACGCCCCGGACGCCTCCGCAAATTCCTCGAACTATGCCGCACAAGGCGGTTTCGCAGCGCAGCAAAAAAACAGCAGCACGGCCAGTGCCATATTAGCCGTACTGCTCATCGTGATATTAATTTCCGCTTGGGCTTTCACGATCCCCAAGGCCAGCGATACGATCGCCAGAACGAGCGGCGGCGCGAGCAAAGCGGCAAGCGATACAGGTGTCCCGGTCTCGGCCGACGATTTCCTCAGCAACAGATAGCGATAAAGGTATAACGGGCGTATTCCATGGCATTAGACCAGAGAAAATACGAACATAAACATGAGGCCATACTGCGGGACGTGCGCCCGCTGACCACACGCTTGGCCGATGGTTTTTCCAACCCGTCTTATTCGACGTCGATTTTCCTGCTGGCCGCAATGGCGATCTATATCAACGATTGGGCGCTGACATTCGCGGATATGATCCTCGCATTTCTGTTCATCTACTGGCTCTGGCTCCGCGCACGCGATAAATCTCTCGCCTTCAAGCTGCCGCTCGGCTCCAAAGATAAGGACATGAACAACGGTCGGAACGGCAAGCCCGGCAAGGCCGAAGGCATCCTTTACCTCGGCAACGTCGAAAAAACCAACGAGGAAGTCTGGTTCACCAACTCGGACGCTCGGACACACATTCTCTATCTCGGAACGACGGGCGCGGGTAAAACCGAAGGCTTGAAATCCATGGTCACCAACGCGCTGGCCTGGGGGTCCGGCTTCGTGTACGTGGATGGTAAAGCCGATACCGACCTCTGGTCATCTCTCTCGTCTCTGGTGCGCCGCTTTGGCCGCGACGACGACCTTCTGGTCCTTAACTACATGACCGGGAACGCCGACGTGCGCGCCCCCTCGAACACGATGAACCCGTTCTCCAGCGGTTCGGCCTCGTATCTCGTCAACATGCTCGTCAGCTTGATGCCGGAATCCGAGGGCGACAACGCGATGTGGAAAGAGCGTGCGGTCTCCTTGATCAGCTCCATCATGCCGGCCTTGACATGGAAGCGTGACAATCAGGACATCCCCCTGTCCGTTAGAACGATCCGCGATTACCTGACTTTGTCCAACGTCATCAAGCTCTCGCGGGATGAAGCCGTTCCCTCCATGGTCCGCGCCGGTTTGAAGGGTTATCTGGATACGCTCCCGGGCTTTATCAACGATGCGTACGACGACAACGGTAAGGTCAAGCCCCCCGGCCCCGACACGCCGCAATACAACACGGAAACCGCAAGCCAGCAGCATGGCTATCTGGCCATGCAGTTTACCCGCTCCTTGCAATCTCTCGGCGACGACTACGGATACATCTTCGACACCCAGGCCGCCGACGTCGACATGGTGGATGTTGTTCTGAACCGCCGGATCATGATCGTTCTGATCCCGGCCCTTGAAAAGTCCGGCGACGAGATCGCCAACCTCGGTAAAATCGTCTCCGCGACCATGAAGGGGATGATGGGTTCGACGCTCGGCTCCACGGTTGAAGGATCAAGCGAAACCGTGATCGAAAACAAACCCACCCACTCCGCCACCCCGTTCATGACCGTCTTCGACGAGGTCGGTTACTATACCGCGCAGGGTATGGCCGTTATGGCCGCTCAGGCCCGTTCTCTGGGCTTCTGTCTCGTCTTCTCCGGTCAGGATTTGCCCGCAATGAAAAAGCGGGTCCGCGAAGAAGCCAACTCTATTGTTGGTAACTGTAACATCAAGATCTTTGGCAAACTCGAAGACCCGACCGAAACCAAAGACTTCTTCGAAAAAACCGTCGGCTCCGCGATGGTGACCGAGGTCTCGGGCTTCCAGATGATGGGCGGTTCCGAATTCGGCGCCTATCACGACACGAAACAGGCCGGCGTTCAGCTCCGTCCACGCGCGAGTTACGACGGTCTGCGCGGCTTCCGCGAAGGCCAAGCCGTCATCACCTTCGGCGATACCGTCGTAGACTGCGCGATCTTCTATTCCAACCCGGGCCATGCCAAGGCGATGCGCGTCACGCGCTTCATGATTCTGCCGCCGCCGGATGACGAAGTGGTCAAGCACTCCACAGCGATCCGCAAACTGCGCGATCTGATGGTGAACAAGAGCTGGACGGCAATGCGCTCCGATGTGGCTCTGGAAACCCCGGTCGAGATTTCCGCAATGAACGACGGCTTCAAGAAAAGCCTCAAGCCGAACATCAGCCCGATCGACGCGGGGATCTGCGCTCTGGTCAGCATCCACGCCATCGACAACGAAATCCCGGCGACCGATGATAAGGGAATACCTCCCGCTGGCGGTTCTGGCGGTGGCGGAGGCCCGGCAGGTCCGGCAACACCGCCCGTAACGCCGCCGACAACCACAGCGCCTGTATCACCCGTGGGCCAGGTCGTTCAAAAACCCGCCACAACGGCTGCTCCGGTTACCCCGCCCCCGCTGGTTGCTCAAAAACCGTCAGAGATCGTCAAACAATCCGAGACGGTCGGCGCAAACGGCGGCAATGCCGAAGCGTCCAAGAGTGGCGCGCCCATGTCCTTCTTCAGCAAGACACCACCCGCAACGCCGGCGCAACCGCCCGCAGCGCCTCCTACGATGCCGCCCGCTTCACCCCCGGCCGCAAGCGGCGGCGATCAGCCGAACAAACCTGCTATATTTGGCGCACCCAAACCTGCAGAAACCGCGCAAACACCCCCTGCTGCAGCTCCGGCAACGCCGCCCGCAACGCCTCCGGCAGATCAGCCGAATAAGCCTGCGATCTTTGGCGCCGCCAAACCCGCGCAAACAGCGGCACCCCCAGCGGCACCCCCGGCAGCGCCACCGATTTCTGCGCCGCCCGCTACACCCCCGGTCACGACAACGCCTGCAGCAACAGACGCAGCCGCTCCGGCAGATCAGCCTGCTAAACCCGCAATCTTCGGCGCCGCCAAACCCGCGCAAACACCGCCTCCAACTGAAACGGCACAACAACCGGCTCCCACGGAATCCGAGGACGCCCTCAAGAAGGCCGGCGAGGAAATCGCCAAATCCCTTTTGGGCGGAAACGGCAACGGAAATGGGAACGGTGATAACGGCGACGAAAACGGCAACGGCCACTAATACGTAGCGGCCGTTCTTTCAAAAAAACATCGAAAAGCTGAAATCTCTAAACGCGTGAATACCACGTGGCGCGGGCCTTGCCGTGCCGAACGAGATATCCCTCGTCCGTCAGTTCGCCCAGCCGCAGCTTGAGCGTGGAGCGCTTGCCGCGCGTCAGGCGCTCGATCTCTTTCATGCTGAGCCGCTCGTGTTTCTCGAACAGCTTGAGCACCTTGGTCGAAAGCGAAGGCATGTTGGCGATTTCGGGCCGCCCTTTATCAAGGCGTTTCTGCAGAACGGACTTCTGATCGCCCAGAACTTCTAGGAAAAATCCGATCCAGACATCCCAGTCAACCCGGCCCGAAGCCAGCGTTTCCTGCGTGTGTTTAAGCGCCTCCGCATACGCCTCCGCCCGCTCCGAAAATACCGGGTCGAGCAGGCTGTAAGGCGCGTAATTGTAACCACTCTTGAGCATCAGCAAGATAACGAGAACCCGCGCCAACTTTTGATTGCCCCGCTCGAACGGGCAAAGTTGCAGGAATACAGCCGTAAAGATCGCGATAACGAACAACGGATGAATCTCACCCTTCTCCAGCGCCTCGCCGACCCATTTCACAAGCCGGGGCATCAACGCACGGATTTCCTCAGGGGTAGCCGTTTCAAGGCTATCGATCACCGCATCCCCACGCCTGATATGAAGCGTATGCGGACCCTGACGGTAGGAACTGATGCTCTTTGCGCCGGTAAAAACCGTATGCAGCTTGCAGATCATCTCCTCATCGATGGCCTGCGTCTGCCACAGACCTGCGACATCCTTGAGGTTTCGGCCAAAACTGGAAACGTCTCCAAGAATTTGCAGGGACGTCGTGTGATTTTCAAGCGCCGTCCACGCGCCCTTGAACTCATCCACCGCGCAGGCGAGCTTGAGCATAGAGGGCGTAATTCTGACGTGCTGTAATCCGAGCATGGTGGCCGACTATAGCCAGAAAAAAATCGCCGATCAATCGCCCTGTGGATAAAAAGAGAGGCTCTAAGGCTAGCCCTTTGATCCGCCTGAAAACTTTTTTGTAAGACCTGAAAAAATTACATCCGCTCGGGAATCTGGATGCCAAGCAGCGAAAGAATGACCTGCAAATGACGATGTGTGAGTGCGCACAGCGCCAGACGGCTGCCGCGCAAACCTTCGTTCGTCTCGGAGAGAATATGACAGTTGCCGTAAAAACTGCTGAATTCCTGCGCGACCTTATACGCGTAATCGCACAGAATATGCGGCGCGTAATTCCGCGCGGCCAGCGCGATATGATCCGGCATCTCGCACAAAAGCAGCGCAAGCCGACGCTCCGGCTCCTGCAAGATGAACGTCTCGGCGGGCAAAGCGCCCTGCTCCGCCGCCTTCTTCAAAAGCGAATTGATCCGCACGGCTTGATACAAAAGATAAGGCCCGGTCTTCCCCTCGAACATCGTCAGGCGGTCGAGATCGAACACATAATCCGCCACGCGGTTATTCTGCAAATCCGCGAACTTGATCGCCGCGATGGCCACCTTATGTGCAACATCTTCTTTTTCGGCCGGAGGCATATCCTCGGCCAGCTTGGCTTCCTTCAGCCGCTCCCGCGCCTTCTCCACGCCCATGGCGATGAGATCTTCAAGCTTCATCACGCCCCCCGCCCGCGTCTTGAACGGCTTGCCGTCCGGCCCGTTCATCGTGCCAAACCCGGCATGGATCAGCTCGACGGAATCCGGCACGATCCCGCCCTTGCGTGCCGCGCGGAACACCTGCTCGAAATGCAACCCCTGCCGCTGATCGACGACATAGATGATTTTGGCGGGTTTGTTCTCCTGCATCCGGTCAACCAGCGTTCCAAGGTCCGTCGTGCCGTAAAGCACCGCGCCGTCGGATTTGAGCAAAATCAGAGGCGGAACCTCTTTTTTATCGTCCTCCCGCGCGACCGGAACGACCAGCGCCCCGTCGCTTTCCTGCGCGATTCCCTTGCGCTTGAGATCCTCCACCATCGGCGCGATGAAATCATGCGCGTCCGACTCGCCCTTCCACAGATCGAACCGAACGCCGAGCGCCAGAAAATTCTTTTCCATCGCAATCTTGGAAACCTCGCGGATGATCTGCCACATCCCGAAGGCAGGCTGTTCCTTATCCTGAAGCTGTTTGGTATGGAAATGCGCCTTCGCCCGAAACGCTTCGTCCTCCTTGAAACGCGCGGCAGCCTTGGGATACCGCTCGACCATATCGTTCATAAGACGTTCGACCTCATCCGGTCTTGAAGGATCGTAATTCGTAAAAATCACGCTGTCTTCTTGCTTATCAAGGTAATCGGCAATCAGCATCCCCATCGGCGTGCCCCAGTCGCCCAGATGCACGTCGCCAATCACCACATATCCGGCAGCACCAAGCAATCGCCGCAGCGAATCCCCGATGATGGAGGAGCGCAAATGCCCGACATGCATCGCCTTCGCCACGTTCGGCCCGCCGTAATCGAGAACGATAAACTCACCGTCAGGCGACAAAACCGGACAGCCCATGCGCGTATCCTTAGCCAGCGCGGCCAGATGCGCGGTCAGAAAATCTTCGGTCACTGTCATGTTGATAAAGCCCGGCCCGCCGACGGACAGCGCGGCGAATACCTTGCCGCCATCAATCGCGCGGAGCTTCTCGATGACCTCCTCGGCAATCTGGCGCGGGTTTTTCTTGGCCGCCTTCGCGCACGGCATCGCGCCGTTGCACTGGAACTGCGCGGTCTCCGCCTGCGCCGAAACCGTCACCCGCGCATACTCAGGCGGCAAGCCCAGCGCACTGAACGCCTGCTCCGTCACTTCCGTCAGTTTTTGCGCGATCGACAACATGGAAACACTATATAGGCGGGAAAACGCTCAATTTCAACAAATACTTAGCCTGATTTTTTATCGAACTCGGCCAAAAGCTTGAGAACCGTATCGTTCTCCTCCGGCGAGCCGATGGACAGGCGGATGCAATTTTCCGTGCCCGCCTTCGAGGAAAAATCGCGCAGGATCACATTATTCTTCTTGGCGAAATCGTAAAACCCCTTCGCATCCTTCATCTCGACCAGAAGGAAATTCGCATCCGAAGGATACATGAACGAGACCTGCGCGGATTGCTCCAGCGCCGCCCGCATCCGGTCGCGCTCGGCCAACAGCTTTTTGATGTTCTCATGCGCGATGGCTTTGATTTCCGGCGAAAGCACATGGAACGCCGCCTCGACGCTAAGCCGCGTCAGCGGATACGTCTCCAGCGCCTTGGTCCGCACGAGGGAGATAAAATCCGTGTCCGCCGCGATCATGCAGCCGATCCGCATCCCCGCGAACGCATAGGATTTCGAAAGCGTGCGCAGGATGATGAGATTGGGCGTACTTGCCAGATCGTCGGTCATACTGCCCGCCTCGGCAAATTCGGCATAGGTCTCGTCCAGAACCACGATAGCCTGCCCCTCCAGCGCCTCGCAGATTTCGGAGATCGTCTCATGCGAGAACGACGTACCCGTCGGGTTGTTAGGCGAACACAGAAACACTAGCTTGACCTTATTTTCTGAGGCTTTGACCGCCTTGACGATGCCTTCAGCATCCAGCGCGAACGTGCCCTGCGTCTTCAGCAGTGGCACCTCAATGACGTTCGCGGGTTGCGCCCGGGAGTCCACGCCGTAGATCCCGAAGGTCGGCGGTGTAATGATCACGGCATCCCGGTTCGGCTCGCAAAACACACGGATCAGGATAGCAATCGCCTCATCCGCCCCGCGCGTGATCACGATCTGGTTATGCTCAACGCCGTAGGTCTGCGCGAACGCCTCCAGCAGTGCGGCGGGCTGCGGCTCGGGATAGCGGTTCAAGCCCTCAAGCCCCGGCAGCTCGAACGGATTCTCGTTCGCGTTGAGGAAAATTTTGGTGTGGTCCTTGGCCATCTCCATCCCGGCGGAGACATACCCCTCCATCGTTTGGAAATGGTCGCGCACAAATTTCAAAAGAGAGCCTGTCATGGGGGCGATCAAGCCAGAAGCGCGGCAAAAAGGAAAGCGATTTTTAAACCTCTACCAGACGTAAGGGATCAGCCGCCAGCGCACGTGTTGCATGTAGGCCTCGTAATCCGGGCTTTGGGACAAAAACTTCTCCTCGGCCAGAATCCGAAGAATATCAAGCACATAAACCCCCATCAGCACAGCAAAATTGAACAGGCTTATATTCTGCGCAAAAAACGCCCCGTACGCGATGAAATAGGCCAGATAGATCGGATGCCGCACGAACCCGTATAACCCGCGCGTCTTCACACCCCGCAGCGCCGGAACGATGCCAAGGCTTTTATTCAAACTGAGATAACCCAGAATAGCGATAACAAGCCCCGCCGCCTGCAACCCCACGAACACCGGAATATCCTCCAGATTATGAGGCTGAAGCAAAAGCGGCAGCCATGTCCCCCCGATCGCGACCGCCCAGTCATAGGGCTTGAGAGACGTGCGCTTCGGGAAATCGCGGATCAGGAACAAAACGGCCATGATCCCGACCTGCACGACGTAAAGCAGCGTGTTGAACCTCC
Organism: Alphaproteobacteria bacterium; assembly: GCA_023384135.1. GTDB lineage: Bacteria > Pseudomonadota > Alphaproteobacteria > Micavibrionales > Micavibrionaceae > JAGNKE01. The sequence goes on from JAHDXS010000002.1 coordinate 403,095, forward strand.
CGAACGTAAAAAACTGCCAGAGATAATGCCCGAGAAAACAGACCAGCAGCAACGCCAGAACCCCGTTCATCAGGCGCTGGTCCTGCTTCTTACGCTCCAGAATCTCGGGCGTGTTCGTCTGCGGGTCGATATCCATGATTCGGCCTTTCCTCCCCATCAAAATGGCAAGTTTTGGGAGCCTTGACGAGGCTTTTCTGAACCCCTTGAAAACCCTTGGCTTTCCAGCCGCCAAAAACCGCTTAAAAACTTGGAAAATCAACGTTTTTCGGCTGTTTTTCCAACGCCCGCCGTGCTATAAAAAACCATGGTTAAAACCTAGTCGAAAAATGGCGGAAAACGGCGGTTTTTATGGGCCGCTGATTCGCTTTTCGTTCCCGATTTTCACAGGTGAGTTTTTGATATGAGCGAGTCTACCGCAAGGAAAGTTAGTCACATGGATGCGAGCAACGAATACGGCGCGGATTCCATCAAGGTTTTGCGCGGCCTGGAAGCCGTGCGCAAGCGCCCCGGAATGTATATCGGCGACACCGATGACGGGACCGGCCTGCATCACATGGTCTATGAGGTCGTGGACAACGCCATCGACGAATCGCTGGCGGGCCATTGCGACCGCATCGACGTGATCCTGAACGCCGACGGTTCTGTCACGGTCTGCGACAACGGGCGCGGCATCCCTGTAGATATCCACGCCGAAGAGGGCGTCTCGGCGGCGGAAGTCATCATGACCCAGCTCCACGCGGGCGGGAAGTTCGACCAGAATTCCTACAAGGTTTCCGGCGGTCTGCACGGGGTCGGCGTCTCGGTCGTCAACGCGCTTTCTGAATTTCTCGATCTCAACATCCGCCGCAACGGCAAGGAATGGCACATGCGCTTCAAGGGCGGCGACGCCGTGGCGCCGCTCAAGCCGATCCGCGACCTCGAGCCGGATGAACGCAACGGAACGCAGGTCACCTTCCTGCCCTCCACCGCCACCTTCACCATGACGGATTTCGATTTCAAGACGCTCGAAGACCGTTTGCGCGAACTCGCCTTCCTCAATTCCGGCGTGAATATCTATCTCTCTGACAAGCGCAGCGAAAACGAAGAAGAGCACAAGACCGTCCACCTGCATTATGAGGGCGGGATCGAAAGCTTCGTGCAATATCTCGACCGCACCAAAAAATCCCTGTTCGATCCGCCGATCAACATCCGCGCCCATGACGATGTATCCTCGATCACCGTTGAGGCCTCTCTGGAGTGGACGGACGCCTACCACGAAACCATGCTCTGCTTCACCAACAACATCCCCCAGCGCGACGGCGGAACGCACCTCGCGGGCTTCCGGGGCGCGTTGACCCGCGTACTCGGTAAATACGCCGAGGAAAAGGGCATCCTGAAAAAGGAAAAGATCAAGCTGACCGGCGAGGACATGCGCGAGGGCCTGACCTGCGTACTCTCCGTCAAGGTGCCCGACCCGAAATTCTCGTCCCAGACGAAAGACAAGCTGGTCTCCTCCGAGGTCCGCCCCGTCGTCGAATCCGAAATTGCCGACAAACTCGGCACATGGCTGGAGGAAAACCCCGCCGAAGCCAAACAGATCGTCTCCAAGGTCGTCGAAGCCGCCACCGCGCGCGAAGCCGCCCGCAAGGCCCGCGACCTCACCCGGCGCAAGGGCGTGATGGACGTGTCCAACCTGCCCGGCAAGCTGGCGGATTGTTACTCCAAAGACCCGTCCAACTCCGAACTCTTCATCGTCGAGGGAGACTCGGCGGGCGGCACGGCCAAGATGGCCCGCGACCGCTACAATCAGGCGATCCTGCCCCTGCGCGGAAAAATCCTGAACGTCGAACGCGCCCGCTTCGATAAAATGCTCTCCTCCGAACAGGTCGGCACGCTCATCACCGCGCTCGGTACCTCCATCGGCCCGGACGAATTCAACATCGAAAAGGCCCGTTACCACAAAATCATCATCATGACCGACGCGGACGTGGATGGCTCGCACATCCGCACGCTGCTGCTCACCTTCTTCTTCCGCTATATGCCGCAGGTGATCGAACGCGGTTATCTTTATATCGCGCAGCCCCCGCTCTACAAGGTTAAGCGCGGCAATCGCGGCGAGCTATACCTCAAGGACGAACGCGCTCTGGAAGATTACCTGATCGACACCGCCATCGAGGAAATCCGCGTCAAGGACGCCAAGGGCGCGACCCGCGCGGGCAACGATCTGCGCGACCTTCTGAAAAAATCGCGCTCCCTGCGCAACTCGATCAACGCCCTTTCGCAACGCACGGGCAATCGCCGCGTGGTCGAACAGGCCGCAATCGCCGGAGCCTTCGACGAGGCCGTCTTCAACGACGAGGAGATCGGAAAAACCTACGCCAAAACGACCATCGAGCGCCTCAACGCCCGCGAGCCGGAAAACGCCCGCACATGGGAGGGCGAATTCACGGCCGAAAAGGGCTACACCTTCCATCACAACGTGCGCGGAGTGAAGGAAACGGTCCGCCTCTCGCTTGACCGCATCCGCTCGCCCGACGCCCGCCGCCTGCACGGCGCGCTGGAATGGCTGCGCGACCTCTTCGCCGGCCCGGTGGAGCTGTATAACGGCGAAAAGCTGGTCGCCAAGATCAACGGCCCCGCCGCCTTCTACGACCGGATTCAAGAGGCCGGACGCAAGGGCCTCTCGGTCCAGCGTTATAAGGGTCTGGGGGAAATGAACTCCGAACAGCTCCGCGAAACCACGCTCGACCCGAACGCCCGCACGCTGCTGCAGGTCACCGTGAACGACGCGATCAAGGCGGACGAGATCTTCTCGACCCTCATGGGCGACGTGGTGGAACCCAGACGGGAATTCATTCAGGACAACGCGCTGAAATCACGGATTGATGCTTAGGGGTCAGGGTATTCAATTTTGTTGTCATCGCAGAACTTTTTAATCTCAGCGAATTTGTCTCTGAAATCACCATAGATTTCTAGTGAGGCGTCAAAGTGTTCTTGATTATTGGCAACGTACACAAGATCAGGCCAGAGAAGTTTCATGATTGGTTTTAAGGCTTTTGGATCGTGTTCCGCTCTATTTTTAATAAAATAAAAAAAACAACTGGCCATGTCAGGAATTGAAGACAAACGTTCTCTTGCGTCTGAATATGTGCAATTCCTAAGAATTTGAGTAAGCGCAAATATGTAGTACTGAAAGCATTTACGCGGCATATCGCTATATTCATCGAAATAGACCATAAAGTTTCGTTCCAGTTCAGGTATGATCTGGTTTATAGATTTTCCCTGAAAGTTTTGTTTTGCATAGCCTCGATTCCATGCGGTTACACAGTCTCTCGGCGGATCATCTGACCAGTCATTCCAATCATTTTCAGTCGGCATTTTGAGTTTAAATTCTTTCATAGAACCAACCCCAAAATCTCTCTCGCCTCTTTCACCGTCGCGGGCCTCCGCCCATATTCCCCGCATAAATCCGCCGTGCGCTTGACCAACGCGGCATTTGAGGGTGCGAGCGTCTCCGCATCCAGCCGGATATTATCCTCCAGCCCCGTGCGGCAATGCCCGCCCAGCGCGAGGCACCAGCGATTTACCTCGATCTGCGCCTTGCCGATCCCCGCCGCCGTCCACGTCGCACCGGGCAGAACGCGCGGCAGCTCCGAGAGATAAAAATCAAGAATCCGCCGCTCGGCGGGCAGCGCATTCTTGATCCCGAACACGAACTGCACATGCACGGGCGGCTTCAAAAGCCCCCGCTCCACCAGCTTTCCGGCGTTGTAAAGCATATGCAGATCGAAAATCTCGATCTCAGGCTTGACCTCATATTTCAGCATCTCGGCGGCCAGATGGTCGATCAACTCCGGCGGATTGGCGTAAACGATTGAAGGGAAATTCACCGACCCCGTGGCCAGCGACGCCATGTCCGGCCTGTGATGGAGCATCGACCCGCGCTCCTCCATCGCGCGGCCCCGCCCGCCCGTGGAAAACTGAATGATCATGCCGGGGCAATGTTTCTTCAGCCCCGCCTGCACCGCCGCGAAAAATGCCGGATCGGACGAGGGCGTCTGGTCGGCATTGCGGGCATGGATATGCGCCAATGTCGCTCCCGCCTCGAACGCCTCCTGCGCGGATTCGACCTGCTCGGTCACGCTGATCGGCACGGCCGGGTTATGCTCCTTGCGCGGAACGGAACCGCACAGCGCCACAGTGATGATGCAGGGTTGAGCCATAAATCTATCCTCTCTCGATCACCGATCCGCTGACCGTGAAAAACGCCGCGCGATCCCGCACGGCCTCGAACAAGCCTTGATCCGTCCCGGTCAGCCACACCTGCGCCCGCAAGGATTCCAGAATCTCGTAAAGCGCCGCCCGCCGCCCCTCGTCCAGATGCGCCGCCACCTCGTCCAGCAGCAGGATCGGCGGCTCCCCCCGCTCGGCGGCGATCAGCTGCGCATGCGCAAGGATCAGCCCCGTCAGAAGCGCCTTCTGCTCCCCCGTCGAGCATTGCTCGGCGGGCATATTTTTCGCCGCGTACGAGACATCGAGATCGCTTTTATGCGGCCCGGCTTCCGCCCCGCCATTCACCGCATCGCGCTCCCGGCTGTTCAAAAGCGTATGCCGGAACCCTTCCTCGACCTCCAGCGCCTTGCGCTCCAACAATCCGCGCTCCAGCATCCCGGTCACAGACAATTCCGCTAGCGGAAAATGCGTATGATCGGCGGCGTTGCAGGCAAGCTGTAACCTCTGCGCGAAATCCAGCCGCGCCGCCGCGATCGCCGTGCCCGTCTCCGCCATCTGCTGTTCCAGCGCCGAAATCCACGCCGGGTCGGCCCGCCCCTCCCGCAGGAGCCGCGAACGCTGCGCCAGCGCGTTCTCATAGCGCGTCACCCGCCCCGCATGGCCGGGATCGAACCCGAACACCAGCCGGTCCAGAAACCGCCGCCGCTCCCGCGCACTTTCAAGGAAAAGCCCGTCCATCTGCGGCGTCAGCCACACACACGACAGATAGTTCGCCAGAATGCCCTGCCCCTTGGCGGTCTTACCGTTCAAACGGATAATCCGCTTCTCCGGCCCTTTCTGCGGGTCCATGCCCGTTCCAAGCCGCACCGCCTCATATTTTGTCTGAATTTCGGCGGAAACCGCCCAAGGGCTCTGATCTCCCTGCCGCTGTATGTCGCTCAGCCGCGCCCCGCGCAGCCCCCGCCCCGGCGACAGCAGGGAAACGGCCTCAAGAATATTGGTCTTCCCGGCCCCGTTCAGGCCGCAGAAAACCAGCAATCCCGGCCCCAGATCGGCGATTTCCGCCGCCCCGTAGGACCTGAAGGAAGTCAATTTAAGGGTCCGAATCCACGCCATGGTTCTTTTTAATGAAGAAATATGCTAAAAGGGAGCGGATTATATGGGTTTAATTATATATTTGACGGATTAGGCAGGTTTATACTATTTCCATATAATATAAATATTCAGAGAATGAGCATATGAGGGGATCGTCATGGGCAATAAATTAAAAGAATTCGTCACCGCCGCAGGTTTGAGCATTTTTCTTACTACGTCTGCGCTTGGCCAGGATAAGCAGGCTGTGGACCTGAAAGCCATCGAGGCGGACAGCATCTCCATCACCACGACCGACGGCCGCGTGGTTTTCAATCGCGCCTCTGCCCCTGAGGGAACACCAGCCGCGCAGCCCGAAGTATCGCGCGGCAGCAGAAGAGAAACTGCCGCAGCCGGAGATCAAGGTGGCGGTAGAACAGGCGGACGGACCGGCGGACGCACGGCCACGACAAATGAAACCGCGGCGGCAACAACAACGACTCCTGTGACCGGACCGGTCCGCATCGGAACGGTCGAAGACTGTCTCAATATTTCAAATACATTTGTTACGAGCGCCGGAACATCCGGCCAACCAGCAGGCAGAACCCGCGAACGCGCAGCCCCGGCCGGAAGAGGCACGACAAACGCCCCGACACAAACATATGTCGCGACCTGCTATGACGACGGCAAACCCGTTGCCAAGATCACGTTCGAAGCCGGAAAAACCACACCTGTTGTCGAAATCGTCAAACCCGAAGGCCCCGCCCCGGGAACGAATTAAACCCGTCACGGCTTGGGAAGACCTTAATTTTTAATGCCGCTCGGTCAGACCCGCAGCGGCATTAAAACATAAAGCGCACTGGGATCGCCGTTATCCTGGAAAATCGTCGGGCTGGCTGAATCCGCCATCGTCATGCGGCAACCGTCCCCATAAATCTGCGAGGTAATGTCCAGAAGATACTTGGCGTTAAACCCGATCTCAAGAGTCGTATCGCCGTTGACTTCCATCTCCTCCGTCGCGCTGCCTGATTCCGGCGAACTGGCCGAAAGCGTCATCTGCTTGCCGCGCAACGCGATTTTGACCGCCCGGGACTTGCCGTCGGAAATTGTGGAAACACGGTCGATCGCCCCGGTAAAGACCTTCGGATCGACTTCGATCACCTTGTCGTTCCCCTGCGGGATAACACGCTGATAGTCGGGGAAAGTCCCATCGATGAGCTTGGAGGTCAGAACGATATGATCGAACGAGAACCGGATCTTGTTCTCGGACAGCGAAATCTTGATCATGTCCGCCGCCTCATCGATCAGCTTGCGAAGCTCGCCCACAGTCTTGCGCGGAATGATCACGCCGGGCATGCCCGCCGCACCTTCCGGCAGCGGCATCTCGAAACGCGCCAGACGATGCCCATCCGTGGCGACAGCCCGCAGAACCGGAAGTCCGTTGCTCTCCGCCTCATGGACGAAAATCCCGTTCAGGTAATAGCGGGTCTCCTCGGTAGACATCGCAAATCGTGTGCGGTCGATCAGCGCACGCAACTCGGCAGCCGGAACCGAAAACGAGACCGGCAACTCGCCGACGGAAATTTCAGGGAAATCGCTGACAGGCAAACAGCTCAGCTTGAAATCCGAACGCCCGGCCTGCACGGTCATCTGAGTGCCATCCTTATTCAGGATCACCTCGACCTGCGAGCTATCGGGAAGCTTGCGGATAATATCATAAAGGGTCTGGGCCGGAGCGGTCGTCGCGCCCTTCTGCGGCACAGTGGCGGCCACAGCTTCATTAATTTCCATATCCATATCGGTCGTGGAAAGGCTGAGCGTCCCCTTATCCGCCTTCAAAAGAACATTGGAGAGAATAGGAATGGTATTCCGGCGCTCGACGGCGCTCTGCACATGGTTCAACGATCTCAGGAGCGCTGCGCGGTCAATGACAAACTTCATGGCGAAATCCCGTCTGATTCAAATTTTTACGAAGTAATTAAAGCTTAGCACAGGCGCAAACGCGGGATAAAGCCCCTAAAGCCGCCGGAGTCACGATATTCATAAAAAAATTAACCAAAGCCCATCTGCTCGGGTTTGATATCGAGCGCACGGGCCGCGCCCATGACCTGTAGGAACAATTTGTTGTCGCCGTTAATGTTGCTCCACGCCTCCTGATAAAGCGTGGCGACCTCTTCGGGCGTCCGCACATCCTCGAACGCCGCAATGATGTCCTCCTGCGGATGATTGGCCGCAGCCGCCAAAAAGACCTCGACCGCCCTTAACGAGCGCTCGGGCTGCACCGCCGCCTCGCCGAACTCGGACGCCAACTCCTGAAAATAGGAAGAAAGCCCGGGGCGCACTTCTGCGCTGATGGATTTGATCGAAGGTGTAATTGCTTCGGACATACTCACGCCGCCTGCCTGAATGAAATCTCTTGCTGAAGAACCGCCCAGAACTTGCCAAACAGCGATGTTTCATAGGCGCTCAGCTTTTTCAGCAAATCGTGCTGCCCGCCGCACTGCGCGAACATATCCGCCAGATGCTGGTCCTCTTCCGCCAACAGAGCCTTAAGGGAGAGCGCCACGCCCGAACTCTCCAGAACATCCTGATAAATTTCATAAAGCCAGCACGCCCGCAATTCGATGATAAGCGAAACCCATTGGTAAGCGGCCTCATCACCGACCTCTTTACTGATCCCCGCATCCAGTCGCCCGAAATACATCGCCGCCGGAATCCGGCACATCGCGTTCTCATCGGTAAACCCGTCCAGCTTTTCCCCGCCGATCCGCTCCGCATGGCGCTTGAAGAAATAGGCGTGGCGAGCTTCCTCGGAGAGGTGCGAGAGCGTCTCCTCGGTCAGGGTCCGGTTCATTTGCGAAAGCATGATCTTGCGGCTGCCCATATGTTCGAGCATCGAGAGCATGTTCATAAACCGCGCATGCGCAGGCGGATCGCGCACGATGGCGTCCAGAAACGCGCGGACGGGCGCTTCAAACCGCTTGTTTTCGTCTCTCATGCCCGAGGCGGTCCAGGGCGAAATCGATGCACTCATAGATCGTGTCCAGATCGTTGGCGGTTACGCAGTACGGAGGCAAAATATAGACGGTGTTGCCCAGCGGGCGCAAGAGAACCCCGCGAGCGAGCATCGTTTTATATAAAAACGGCTGGATTTCAGAGAGATAGCCGGGAGTCGCCTCGCGGATATCAAGCGCGAGGATACACCCCAGAACCCGCGTATTTTCAAAATCCCCCCGCACCATGAAACGCGCCGCAGCCGCCTTATGGGCTTGCGTAATCGCCGCGATCTTATCCATGACCGGCTCCTCCTCCCAGATTTCAAGCGAGGCCAGCGCCGCCGCGCACGAAAGCGGGTTTCCGGTGAACGAGGTCGAATGGAAAAACATCTTCGCCCGGTCGGTGTGGTAAAACGCCCTATAGATCGCCTCCGTCGCCAGCGTCGCCCCCATCGGCAGAAACCCGCCCGTCAGGCCCTTGGAAAGACACATGAGGTCCGGCGCCAACCCCGCCTGCTCGCAGGCGAACATCGTCCCCGTGCGGCCAAATCCGGTCATCACCTCGTCCGCGATCAGCAGAACGCCATGGTTTCGGCAGAGTTCTGCCATCCGGGCAAGAACCTCCGGCGTATAAAACAACATCCCCCCTGCGCCAAGCACCAAAGGCTCGAAGATAAACGCCGCCGTCTCCGCACCGTGCGCCTTGAGGAACGCGTCCAGCGCTTCTAGGGTCTTGCCCTCTTGCCCCGCCGCCGGAAACGGCAAATGCGTCACCTCGAACAGATAAGGCTCGTACATCCGGCTGTAAACGCTCCGCGATCCCGCCGACATCGCCCCGAACGTATCGCCGTGATAGCCGCCTTCGAGCGCCAGAACCTTGCGCCGCGCCTTGCCCGTTTGCGCCCAATACCCGATGGCCATCTTGAGCGCGACCTCGACGGCGGTCGATCCGCTGTCGGAAAAGAACACATGCGAAAGAGAGTCCGGCGCGAACGTCAGAAGCTTTTCGGCCAGCCGCTCCGCCGGATCGTGCGTGAACCCCGCGAAAATGACTTGATCCAGCCGCCCCGCCTGCGCCCTTACCGCCTCGACGATTTTGGGGTGGCAATGCCCATGCGTCACCACCCACCACGATGAAATCGCGTCGATGATCCGCCGCCCGTCCTGTGTGTAAAGATAAGCCCCCTCCGCCCGCTCGACCGGAATAATCTCCTGCTGGAGGCCATGCTGTGTAAACGGATGCCAGATGGGGGAGGGTTTATTCATCACCAGAGCCTAAATAAACATGATGGCCGATATCAATTCTCAAATCTTGATATCGAACCTCAATAAACGGATCAGATAGCTCTTTAGAAAAAATTCTGTCTCCGTGAAAGAGCTTAACCACTAGCTCATACTTGCCATCAAATTTTTGTTCGTAGACAATAGTGACCCTAGGAATATGTTTGGGATAGCCATCATTCTTAGGCTCTTGCTCTAAATTCAAGGTTTCCCAATAATCACCACCATAATCATTAAGAAACAATTGACCTAATTTTGAAGCATAAAGCTTCGCTTTATCCCAATCTTTAAATTGTTTGGTACCTATAAGTTTATGAGCCCTAAAACCCTTGGCTAGAACAACAGCCTCAAGAGAATCTAGACCTAAATTCTTAGCAGATTCAGTTAGACTCAAAGAAACATAAGCGTCGTCAATATGATCCGCTAAAGGCTGATCTGGTTTGTATTGTCCTCCCAATCTATACCCAAACAACTCTCCGTCTTCAGCATACCCAGCCAACGGCGGAACAATCGCAAAATAAAGATACGGCAAAAAAAAGAGAAAAAGGGCGCGCATAGCTAAACAAAATCCTCCGCCCTGAAATTCTGCGCAAACGCCGCTTTCAGCGTTGCCGGATTAAGCGTCTCCAGCCTCGGCAGCCGCCCCAGCACCTTCGCCCCCGAAAACCCGGCGATGGTCTTGATATTATCCGGGTTGTCCTCGCCCACGAACGCAATCCCGTGAAGGGGAATTTTCCGCGCCTTCAGTGCCTCGACCGACAGCAGCGTGTGATTGATCGTCCCCAGCCCCGTCCGCGCCACCAACACGACCGGAATCTGCCATTTCTGATAAAGGTTGATCTGCAGATTCTTGCGCGTGACCGGAACCATCAGCCCGCCCGCGCCCTCGATAATGAGCGGCCCGCTCGCAGCGGGAATATGTTCCGCAGATAAACGGCCCATGTCGATCTCCACCCCGTCGATCTCCGCCGCGCGGTGGGGCGAAAGCGGCTCGCTGAAAATATACGCCTCGGGAAAAAACCGTTCTTTCGGCAACCCGGTCAGCATCTGCACGGTCTTTGTATCGACGCCCTCGCTCACCCCCGACTGCAAGGGCTTCCAGTAATGCGCGTTCGTGAGGCCCAGCATCAACGCGGCGGAAAAAACCGTCTTGCCCGCATCCGTATCCGTTCCGGCAATGACAAACCGTTGACTCACGCCGCCCGCTCCTCTGCAAGATGGGGCGTAAGCAACGCCGCAAACCGCTCCAGCTCGGAAACCGCCAACTCCGAACTCAGGGAAACCCGAAGCCGCGCCGTTCCCTCCGGCACGCTGGGGGGGCGGATCGCCCGCACATCAAACCCCTCGGCCTGAAGAGATTTCGCGACCGCGACGGCGCGTTCATCAGTGCCCAGAATAACCGGAACGACCTGCGTCCCCGGACCGCCCAGCAGTGCCTTGGCCCGCGCACAAATTTCAAACAACCGCCCACGGCGCGCCTGCCCGTCCTCCGTATCAAGAACTTCGAGAGACTTCTGAACCAGCAGCGCTTGCAAAGGCATCGGCGCGGTCGAATAGATGAAAGGCCGCGCACAGTTGATCATATAATCAATCACCTCCACCTCCGCGCACACCAGCCCGCCCGCAACGCCGATCGCCTTCCCGCATGTATGAAGGGTAATCAGATTCTCATAACCCTGAGCCTGAACGATATCCCAACAAAAGCCCCGTCCGCGCTCTCCATAAATCCCGCTCGCATGCGCTTCGTCAACGATGACCACGGCATCATAACGCCGCGCCAACGCCATAATCTCGGGCAAAGGCGCAACATCGCCGTCCATCGAATAGACCGACTCCACGGCGATAAAAAGATTCTGCGCCTGATCGCGAACAAGTTTGATTTTGTCTTCTAGGTCATTCAGGTCGTTATGCGCGAACTTGACCGCCCGCGCCCGGCCCGCCTGCAACCCTTCCCGCACGCTCGCATGGATCAGCGAGTCATAAATCACCGCATCGTGCCGGTCGGCAAGGCTCGTAAAAAGCGCGAGATTCGCCTGGAAGCCGGAGGAAAAATAAAGCGCACGCTCCGCCCCAAAGTAATCCGCCGCATACGCTTCAAGCGACTCATGCGCCTGTGTATGCCCGCGCAACAGGCGCGACCCTGCCGCGCCCAGATCGATCCCTCCTTCGAGCGCCTCGATGGCCGCGCAGCGCAGCGCCGGATGCGCCGCCATGCCGAGATAATCATTCGAGGTCAGATCCGCCCCGTCCGGCAAAGCCAGAATTCGGTATCGGCCCTGCGCCTTGAGGGATTCCAGTGTTTCCGTAAACTTACGCATGAGCGATTCATAGCAAACACCGCCTCAAAAGACCATGAAAACTGGCGCAGAATTGCCCCCTTAATCGCCCCAGGTTTTAGTGGGTTTACTGATCTTGGGCGGCGTGTACTCCCTGTAAACCTGCTGGGAGCGTTTCTCCTTGGCCCGCGCAGCGTATTTCTGCTCGTAATGCCCATCCACGAGAAAGCAATTTTCAAAGCGCCATAAATCCGCACAGTCCAGAACTTTGCCTGCAGCGCAGCCGCTCAGACACAGACAAGACAAACCTAAAACCACAAATTTCTTAAACATGACTGGACCTCGCTCAATAATTAAACATTGTTCAATTATTAGATTATCGCAACTCGCACTGCTCGGTCAAGAAAAATTGAACAGTGTTAATTTTTATGATAAAAAGCATGGCTAATGAGGGAAAAGCCATGGCCAGACGTAGCGACCATTCACGTGAAGAATTAGAGGAATTGGCGCTCAGAACCGCGAGAAAGATCGTTGAAAGCGAGGGGGCGCAGACCCTGACAGCCCGCCGTCTGGCCGGAGACATCGGCTATACGCCGGGAACGCTGTATCACCTTTTCGGCTCTATGGACGGCGTGATCTATCGAATAAATGCGGAGACTCTCGAAAAAATCAAAGAGGAAATTGCCCCCCTGCATAAACGCAAACCCGCGCAGGATATCCCGGCAGATATTCATAAAATGGCCGCCGCATACATAAATTTTGCCCACACCCACCGGGAGCTTTGGCTACTGCTCTTCAATACGCAGTCCGCCGAACAGCCGCCCGCATGGTATGTAGAGAAAATCGAGGAAAGCTTTAGCCCGCTTGAGGAAGTCATGAAGCCGCTCTACAAGAAGGAGTCTGAGCTCAAGCTCGCCGCCCGCGCACTCTGGTCGGCCATTCACGGGATTTGCTATCTGGAAATCACGCAAAAAGGCCCGATGAGAAAATCCCGCCAGAACGCGACCGAAATGGCAAAATATCTAATCACGTCATTTTTGAATGGGCAGGATCGGGCGAAAGCCTGACGAATCAGGCAGCATCCGCCTGCTTTTCAGCAGGCTCCGGCCCGTCTTTATAAGGCGCACGCGGCTTGAGGCCCAGTTCTGCCAGCAAACCGTAATCCGCATCTTTCTCAGGGTTCGGCGTGGTCAGCAGCTTCTCGCCCGTAAAAATCGCGTTCGCCCCGGCCATGAACGCCAGCGCCTGCGCCTCTTTGGAAATCGTCAGGCGACCTGCGGAAAGCCGCACCATCGCCTTGGGCATAAGTATACGCGCCACGGCGATGCAGCGGATCCATTCGAAAATGTCGATCGGCTTCTGTTTTTCGAGCGGCGTTCCCGCAACGGGCACAAGCACGTTGATCGGCACTGATTCCGGCTGCGGGTTGAGGTTGGCCAGTGTATGCAGAAGGGAAATCCGGTCCTCCTCCCGCTCGCCCAGCCCCAGAATACCCCCGCAACACGCCGCGATTCCGGCCTTGGCGACATTCTTGAGCGTATCCAGGCGCTCGTCGTAACTGCGCGTGGTAATCACTTTGTCGTAAAATTCGCGCGACGTATCGAGATTGTGGTTATAGGCCGTAAGCCCGGCCTCCTTCAGCCGCACCGCCTGCGCTTCGGTCAACATGCCGAGCGTGCAGCACGCCTCCATGCCCATATCGGACACGCCCTTGACCATATCGCACACGCGGTCGAACGCCCGGCCGTCCAGCACGCGCGGCCACGCCGCCCCCATGCAGAAACGTGTCGAGCCTGATTCCTTCGCCTTGCGCGCCTGCTCCAGCACGTCGCTGGTCTTCATCAAAATTTCTTTTTCGAGATCGGCGTTGTTGTGAATCGACTGCGAACAATATCCGCAATCCTCCGCGCACCCGCCCGTCTTGATCGAGAGCAACGTACACATCTGCATGTCCTGCGGATCGTGATTCGCCCGGTGAACGGATGCGGCCTCGTAGACCAGATCCAGAAGGGGCCGCGCATAAAGCGCCTTAACGGAGTCGAGGGAATAAGCTGTGTTCGTCATATTTCGGTTATGCGCAAGAGTACAAAAAAAAACAAGGCCTACCCTCGTGAAAAGGTGTGGCCGGAAAAGCAGCATGAAAGATTAAATCTTATAACTCATTGTTAGAAAATGGCAAACTTTCTTTTTTCTTGCAAAGCAGCATAGATTTTTTTTACTCTTGTCATGCCACGGAGGACGGAAATTTTTTATGAAAAAAGAAAATCTTTATGAAGTCGCAAACGCGACCTTCACGCCTACGTCTGCGATTCGCAAGGCCACGGCCAGCAACTTCATCGTAACCGAACATAACGGGCAATGGTATGCCCTCGCGCTGCTTCGCGCACCGGACAAAAGCCCGGAGCCAAACCGATGGGGTCTTCCCGGCGGAGGCGTTGAGAAAAACGAGACGCTGCTTGAAGGCGCGATTCGCGAAACGGCCGAGGAGGCTGGATACCGCACAGACCAACCTATCATCGCACCCATCGCCCTTGTTCCCGCGCCCGATAAAGAGAAACAATATCTCTACACGATGACCTACACGGACAAGCCCTTCGTCCCTGATCTTGAAGGCGATGCGGGACACGAGCACCAGGATTATAAATGGGTGCGCCTCTCACAATGGCCAAAGCCTGCCCACGCGCGTGTTAAGGCGCTGATCGAATCGGTTGGCGTCGCCGAACTTGAAAAGACAGCCAGAGAATTAAAAGCCAGAGCGCAAGATCTGAACCTTGAACCCAATTTCTTTGTATCCGAGGAAAGCGACCTTGATTTCGATGTCGCCTTGGAGCGCTGAGGAGAATCGCTGCGTCATTCAATGCGTAAGAGTTTTTTATGAGTGCCACCTTCGCTCGTGTAAAAAAATCCCCCGCGCAAGCGGGGGATTTCTTCTGATAGGTCTTGTTAGCCCGCTGAGGAAACTTAACCTGTAAGCGCGCGGCGAACGACTTCCACATCCTGCGCGATCTGCGCATCCTCGTTCATGAGCTGCTCGACCTTGCGGATCGCATGCATGACCGTTGTGTGATCCCGGCCGCCGAACTTCCGCCCGATTTCAGGCAAGGAACGGGAGGTCAGAATCTTCGCCAGATACATGGCAACCTGCCGGGGACGGGCCACGTTCCGCGCACGACGCGCCGAATGCATATCGGAAACCCGCAGATTGTAATGCTCAGCAACCTTACGCTGGATCTCGTCGATGGTGATCTTGCGATCATGAGCACGAAGCAGATCCTGCAACACTTCCTGCGTCGTCTCCAGCGTGATCTCCTGCTTGGCGACTTCGGAATGCGCGACGATCCGGTTCAAAGCACCCTCAAGCTCGCGGATGTTAGACGTAACCTTAAGCGCAAGAAACTCCAGAACGCTGTCGGGCACCGTCGCGCCGAGACGCTCGCGCTTGGATTCAAGAATGCCCAACCGCAGATCATAGGAACTTGGGTGAATATCCGCCACAAGGCCCCACGCAAGGCGAGAACGCAGCCGCTCATCAATGCCCGTCAGATCGCTTGGCGCCCGGTCAGCAGAAATGACGATCTGTTTGTTCTGATCGACCAGTGCGTTGAACGTGTGGAAAAACTCTTCCTGCGTAGACTCTTTGCCGGCGATAAACTGGATATCGTCAATGATAAGAACGTCCACGGAACGGAACTGGTCCTTGAAATTCATCGTATCGTTGGCGCGCAAAGCCTTCACGAACTGGTACATAAACTTCTCAGCAGAGAGATACATGACCAGCTTGTCCGGCCAGCTTTCCTGCATCGCCCACGAAATCGCGTGCATGAGATGCGTTTTTCCAAGGCCCACGCCGCCGTAAAGAAACAGCGGATTAAACGGAACGCTCATGCTCTCGACCACGCGGCGCGCGGCGGCATGAGCCAGAGCATTCGGCTTTCCAACAACAAAACCGTCGAAGGTAAAACGCGGGTCCAGAGGCGAAGAGACCGAAGCAATACCGTCACGGTTATTTTGATTGGCCTTGCGAGCCTCGCTCTCGGCCTCGGCTGCGGTTGGCTCCCTTGACTCAGACTGAGTTGAATTCTGGACCACCACAATCTGGACACGTCGGATGTCGGGATTCTCCTGAGCGCACATCTGCGTGATTCGCTCAGCATAGTGAGTATGAATCCAATCACGCATGAAACGCGTCGGAACAGACACCTCCATGGTTCCATGATAATAGGCGCGAAGGGTCAGAGGCTTGAGCCAGCTTCTGAAAATCGCCTCCCCGAACTCCTTACGCATAGCGGTATGAACATTATTCCATAGCCCCTGAATCTCCGGCGTCGGCTCAAGCGGCGTACCTTCAAGATTTTTTTGGCCCGCCTTCGATTGAACTGACGTTTTTCCCACGACTTCCGGCATTACTTTCTCTCCACAAATAAAAAATTACTTCGCTTAATGACCAAGAACACACACAACGCAGACGCGGGGCAGATTTGAGACAAAAGCAGCACATCAAGGCAAAAGAAGCCCGTCAGCAAATTGCATATGCAACGCTGCCTGTGTCTAAAATCTGGTAACGTGAGACCTGTCTAAAACTTGCTGCAGCCTCCCCGAGAGACTTGCTTTTTAGAGGCCATCCCCTACATGCCGCCGAGGTTATCCACATCGGCTATGCTGATAATTCCAGAATACTGTGTAAAATTTATTCACACGGCACGCTGAGATTAAGATCAGAGTACGGCAAACTTTCCTAGAAAGTTTCCTGAGGTCACTTGCTCATATCTCTGTGATTGATTCACCCTACACTAAATTTTTGCCGTCATGCAATACGAACAAAAAACGAACAGAGAAAAAAGAATTTTTTTTCGGCGCGAAAATTTTGTGCAGCAAAAAACTCCTTGCCGAACGACAAGGAGTTTAAAAAAAATATAAAAAATCAGAGAGATAAATGCGCAGCATAAAAACGCCGCACACCAAAAACTCAGCTGGCCAGCGCCTTGACCTTCGCGGTCAGTCGGGACAGTTTTCTGGCTGCAGCATTTTTGTGAATCAGCCCTTTCGAAACACTTCTCGAAAGTTCGGGCTGCATGAGTCTCAGAGCCTCTTGCGCCAGTTTTGAGTCTTTGGATTCGATGGCCAATTCGACCTTCTTTATGAAGGTCCGCATGCGGCTTTTCCGAGATTTGTTAACCTCGGTCCTGCTTGCATTGCGGCGCATACGCTTCTTTGCTGACTTATGATTTGCCATTTCTAAACCTTTTCAATCGTCTATCTAGTTATCCTAATATCCTGTGGCAACGAAGATATGCACCAAGTTATCCACAGGAAAAATTTCCTACAAAAGGCTGCGGTTGTCTTAACATCCCACATGGAAAACCACGCAAGACCGCCTTCTGCGCTAAGTGAGGAAGAGTAATACGCGCGAAAACCCCGCCCTGTCAAGTGTTTCATTAGATTTTAGGGGACTGCCGAATCACCCGAATCAGGGGCTTAAAGAACCGGACGAACCATAATCCGGACCACATCCCCTTCGGCAAGGCGGGAAAAGCTGATTTCCAGAACCTCCCCCTCCCGGAAAAAGCGCGAATCGTTGACCCGCCCCCACCCAAGCTGCGGCAAAGTACCGCCGTAATAAACCAGAATATCCTGATGCGGAATCCCGCCCGTCAGCGCCAGGGCCTCCACGATCCTCCCCTCCGGCTTATCAAAGACCATCCCTTGAGCGGGCAACTCGCTCAGACCGGGCATAAGGGGAATGTCTTCAAGGCTGGAAAAAAACGTGGCTTCACCGTCGAGACCGCCTAAATCGCCACCGGATTGGGCGTAAAGAATCCCGGGAGCAATAAGGGAAATGAGAACGGCGACGAAAAATAACCCTCGCCGCAAACCATAAAGACCGGATGCGGTTGAATGCGACATAATGGGCTTTCTGATCTTCGCCATAAGAGACACTATACCTGCTTGACCGGGCAGGAGAAAGTTGATCGCCCCGCCTGAACGGTTCTGACCACAGATCCGTTCGAACAATCACAGCCCCCGCAACGCTCGCCCTCGCGGTCATAAACGGAAAAACTGTACTGGAAATAACCCAGAGACCCGTCCGTCTTCTGATAATCCCGCAGGGTGCTGCCGCCCGCCGCCACGGCCCGCAAAAGGATTGTGCGGATACTCTCAGCAAGACGAACGCACATCGCTTCATCAATCAGAGCACAAGACCGCTCGGGCGCAATGCCGGCATCGTAAAGCGCTTCGCACACATATATATTGCCAAGTCCGGCGACAACGCTTTGATCAAGCAGCGCCGTTTTGATCGGCCCCTTCCGCCCCGCCAGCGCTTGATGCAAAACCGCTCCGTTAAAAACATTATTCCCCGACAGAGGCTCTGGCCCCATGCGGTCGAACGGCGGACGCGAGTCCCAATTTCCGGCTTCGGCGAGTATCAAAAAACCGAATCGCCGCGGATCGTGATAGACGATCCCCGTGCCGTTCTCGGCCTCAATCGTCACATGGTCATGCGTTTCAAGGTTTGCGGGCAATCCGGAATCATAAATCCGCACACGACCTGACATGCCCAGATGCAAAACGAAAGCCCGCCCCGAATCCAGAACGCCGACGATATACTTTCCGCGCCTGATAATCTGCGTCACGACGCATCCCGTAAGGGCTTTGCAAAAATCATCGGGAACCGGCACGCGAAGGTCGCGGCGCAGAACGCGCACACTACGGAGGCGTTGGCCGAGCAGCGCTTTCTCAAGTCCGCCTTTGACGGTTTCAACTTCGGGAAGCTCGGGCATCACTCAAACGCTATTGAACCTTTTCCCAGACAAGATAGGGATTATCTTCAATGCCCGTAAAAGAGAGCAGCGGGAAAATCTGCCGCGAGGGCAGCATCTCCGGCGGGGCCGTCCAGTATTGGAGCGTCGCCCCGGAATCGGTGCGGACGACCACATCAAAGTAACGCAGCGTCAAAACCTGATAGAGGACGCCCGGCACAGACTCCGGCTCTTCCTCCTTATGGGCTGGTTTGAGGCTCATAACGCCGTTAGACTCGTCAAAAGTATAATAGCCGCGCACGTAACGCCGGATGCCACCCTCATCGCGGCCGGCATAAATAATCTGGAACCGGGCTTGATCGAAAACCGCCTCGGCAGTGGCATCCTGCATACGGGCAACCCAACGCCCGCGCAGATCCCTAACGCCGGGCAGACGGAGCTTCGACTCGTCCGGGCGTGACGTTAACAGCATCTGTGGCTCGCTCATACAACCCACACAAGCCTCCGCCACATCGTCCGAGGAGGAGTCTGGCCCGTCCATCTGCTCGTCCTGTGCCTCAACACCCTCAGATTTTTGGGAAACTTCAGGCTGCACGTTCGGAGAGGATTCGGATTCAGAAACGACCGCCGACTCAACCTTCGCCTGATTCGAGGGAGCCTGCTTTTTGACCTCACTTATGGCAATAAAGGTCGCGACAGAGATAAAAACCAGGATCCCGGCGACCAAAATAAAAACATCTCGGCCACGCCTGGGCGAGGACAATTTTCCGGCTTGATTGGGACCAAAAGATGTCTTTTTTGTGGCGCCCCCCACTCCGGAGCGTCCTTTAGATTTCAGTTTTTGTGTCACGTAAAACCCGCCTCAGATGCAAATAATATGGACATATAGCCCGCACACCCAGCTTACCTGATTCCAAACCCCGAAGCGACACAGCACGTCACAAAAACGTACACACAGCAAAAAAATGAGGAAAGGTGCGGAAAAAAACACATACGAAAAAAGAAAAGTTGGCACGGAGGCCAACTTTTTTTACGCAGTATCGTGTGTGTGGGGATCACGATCGGGTAAAGATATTCTGTAGAGGAATGTCCGTCCGGAAACGTCATTCTTTATAGATTATGTATAATCTTTACCCTGATTATGTTTAGGGCTTTGCCATAAAATTGTCAAGATTTAAATTCATTTTTTCTGCACTTTGATACATTTTATTTGTATTTCCTAATATAAGCGATATGGACACAACCCGCCAAATCTCTTATAAATTCTGGGTTACGCAGAAATTATGTAGTGTTTGGGTTATTTTTTGCATGCCGACGATTGAACAGATCCGCGCTGCCCGCGCTTTGATTGGGTGGAGCCAAGGAGAATTGGCCCAGCAAGCTGGTCTGTCGCAGACCGGAATCGCCCGGATTGAGAACGGCACCAACCAGCCCAACTCCAGCACGATCGAAAAAATCACCCGCGCCTTCGACAATGCGGGAATTCTCTTCATTTCCGGTGGGGTCCAGAGAGTTCAGGACAAGCTGATCGTTTTTGAAGGCGAGGACTGCCTGCGCAGACTTCAGGATGATATCTTCCACACCCTGCAACATGACAAGGGCGAGGTGCTCCTTCTGGGCATAACCGAAATTTCCCAGAGCGAAAAAGAAAACTACGACTACACCCTCATGCATATCGAGCGCATGAAAAAGGCGGGCATCACGGAACGCATTCTGGTCCGCGAGGATGAAAAGACCTTCATCGCGCCGAAATCCTGGTACAGAACCATCCCCGAGAAATATTTCAGCCCGCATACGGTCTTTATATACAAAACCAGAATTGCGCTGGCTCTGCGTGAACCGCAGAACAAAGTCCTTCTGCTGGATAACGTGTTTTTCGCGGAAGGCATGAAAAGCTTTTTTAATATGCTTTGGGATAACGGCAAGCCCGTATCCTGAAAAGCTTTAGAGTAGATGTAAGAGTAAAATGAACGACGCTCTCAAAAGCAGAGATATAGCGCGCATCCTCTACCAGTCCGTGGGCAACGATAATCTTGCCACGGATAAGGAGAGAGATTTCGCCCGCGCCGTCAATGGACTGGATAACGTCACAAAGATCGGCATCTCCGATCTGACCTCCATGAAGATGGCCTTTTCTCTGGCAGCATCAACCGACCCCTACGCCCACTCCCCGGCCTATTACGCGCTGACGGGCCGACGCGGCCTCTGGATGAACAAGATGGCCGGCGAAGGTCAGGAATTCACGACCTTTTTCTTCTGCCTTCACCCAAACCTGAAGGATACGGTCGTCATTTTCCCGCCGTTCGGCGATCAGCCGATGGACGCGATTGCAAAGTTCCTGCACGACGTGCGCGAGACGGGAATGAGTTTCCGCATCGGCCGCACCCCCAGGGACTGGCCGCTGGAGGAAATCCAGACCCGCTACCCGCAAATCAGAGCCAGCCGCACGACCGAAAGCGTTCTCGACTGGACCTATCCTGTACACACCATCAACTGCGCCGATTTGCTCAAACGCGAAGGTAAGGATTACGCGCGCATCCGCCAGACCATGAACAAATTCCTGCGCTCCTCCGCCATGACGCGCGAACTCGATTTCAACCGCGATGTCGGGGCGCTGCAATCCCTCGCGCAGGAATGGGAAGCCAAAACCAACCATTACGACACGTACGACCTGCGCACGAATTACTTCAACTACCTCGCCAAGCTCGCGGTGGATCAGCAAGACCTTCACCTGCGCGGCCTGATCGTCTCGGTGAACGGACAGGACAAGGGCTTCTCGATCTGGGAGCCGGAATCGAACGGCGGACGCACCGCCAACCTCTTCGCCTCGCAGGTCAGCGACTTCGACATGACCAATCTGGCGACCTACCTCACGGTCGTCTCGGCGGAAAAAATGATAGAGGAAGGCGCGGAGTTCATGTGCCTCGGCGGCTCCGAAACCACGGGGATGGACCGCTATAAGCGCGGCTTCGTCCCCGCAATGTCAACGCCGCTCGACACGATCGAACTCAGCGTCCCGCCCGACTTCGAAGTCTAGGATAAATTACGGCAGCCGCTCGAACGGCACGTCAAACTTCGCTTCGAACACCATGCGCTGCGGTTCCTGCGCCTCGTCGAGAAAAACTTCTTCCGCCCAGATTTCGCCCGACTCCGCCTTGCGGAAAGTGAACAGCGTACCGTGCGCCTCGCTCGCGCCGCCCCCGGCCTGAACGGAATGCAAGGCTTCCCCGGCCACGCTCAAATCCACGCGCCCGCTCATCCGGTCCTCGAACGCGAACCCTTCGGGGCGTGTTTGCTGATCGGACGCAACGTAAAACGATCGCTTCACCTCCGGCAGGCGCGGCGCGCCGCTCTCGGCGGCTTTTTGGCTATCCACAGCCCAGAACCGCTTGCCCCAGCCCAGCGGCGCGTCCTCGGAGACCAGCGTATAACTGACCCAGCTATTCTTGAGTCCCTGCCCCTTTTCGGCGCTGTTGAACGCGGCCGTGATTTCGCGGTACGTATCCGCGCCCACCACTTTCGCGGTGAACACGGCGGACGTCTTGGGGTCGGTGATCGCGATCTCGTCCCCGACCGCAAGCGCGAAACTGTATTCGTCATCCTGTGCCAACATGCGGAAAACCTACGCCTTCAGGCAAAAAACTGTCAAACAAAAAAGCCCCGCAATCGCGGGGCTTTCTGTAATCCTTAGAGCACGCAGGCCTATTAGAAATCGCCCATGCCGCCCATGCCGCCGCCATGAGAATGGCCGCCGCCGGAGGCTTTGTCGTCTTGCGCTTCGCAAATCATCGCCTCGGTCGTGATCAGCAGACCGGCAACGGACGCCGCGTCTTGCAGAGCCGTGCGGACCACTTTCACAGGGTCGATGATTCCGGCCTTCACGAGGTCGGTGTACTTGTCGCCTTGCGCGTCGTAGCCGTAGTTGAAGTCCTTCTGTTCCAGAAGCTTGCCAACGATGACCGAGCCTTCCTTGCCCGCATTCTCCACGATCTGGCGGATCGGGGATTGAATGGCGCGACGGATGATCTCGATACCGACATCTTGGTCGTCGTTATCGCCTTCCAGCTTCTCCAGAATCTTGGTCGCATAGAGAAGGGCTACACCGCCGCCGGCGATGATGCCTTCTTCGACGGCTGCGCGCGTGGCGTGCAGGGCGTCGTCAACGCGGTCCTTGCGTTCCTTCACTTCGACTTCGGTCGCGCCGCCGACGCGGATGACCGCAACGCCGCCAGCCAGCTTGGCCAGACGTTCCTGCAGCTTTTCCTTGTCATAGTCGGACTCGGTATTGTCGATCTGCGAACGGATCTGTGCGCAACGGGCTTCGATGTCTTTCTTCTTGCCCGCGCCGTCCACGATGGTCGTATCGTCCTTCGTGATCGAGACTTTCTTGGCCGTGCCGAGCATGTTGAGAGCGACATTCTCCAGCTTGATGCCGAGATCTTCGGAGATCAGCTGACCGCCGGTCAGGATCGCCATGTCTTCCAGCATCGCCTTGCGACGATCGCCAAAACCAGGCGCCTTGACCGCTGCGACCTTTAGACCGCCGCGCAGCTTGTTGACCACCAGAGTCGCCAAGGCTTCGCCTTCGACGTCTTCTGCGATGATCAGAAGCGGGCGGGAGCTTTGAACGACAGCTTCCAGAATCGGGAGCATCGCCTGCAAGCCGCTCAGCTTGCCTTCGTGCAGCAGGATGTAGGGGTTTTCAAGAACCGCCTGCATCTTGTCGGCATCGGTGATGAAGTACGGCGACAGATAGCCACGATCGAACTGCATCCCTTCGACGATTTCAAGCTCGTTATGCAGGGATTTGGCTTCCTCGACCGTGATCACACCTTCGTGACCGACTTTTTCCATCGCCTCGGCCAGCATATCGCCGATCTCGGTTTCGCCGTTGGAAGAAATCGTTCCGATCTGGCGGATTTCATCGTTGGTCTTGACGTTTTTGCCGCGCTTCTTGAGGTCGGCGACAACGGCTTCGACAGCCTTGTCAACGCCGCGCTTCAAATCCATCGGGTTGCGGCCCGAGGAAACGGCCTTCAGGCCCTCGCGGACGATCGACTGCGCCAGAACGGTCGCGGTCGTCGTGCCGTCGCCGGCTTGGTCGTTCGCCTTGCTCGCCACTTCGCGGATCAGCTGTGCGCCCAGATTTTGATGCTTGTTGGCCAGCGTGATTTCCTTGGCAACCGTCACGCCGTCTTTGGTCGTGCGCGGCGCGCCGAAGGATTTCTCGATCACGACGTTACGGCCCTTAGGACCCAGCGTGACCTTGACAGCATTTGCGATAATATCCACGCCTTTGAGCAGTTCGGCGCGGGCTTGTTCCTGGAAAAGAACTTCTTTAGCAGCCATGGGTATATCTCCTTATAGCTTTGTGAATTGAACTTAAGCGGCGATGACGCCGATAATGTCGGACTCTTTCATCACCATCAGCTCTTCGCCGTCGATGGTGACTTCGGTTCCGGCCCATTTGGAAAAGATCACGCGGTCGCCGGTTTTAACGTCCAGCGGGCGAACTTCGCCGTTATCGTTAACGTGACCGTTACCGACGGCGACGATTTCGCCTTCCATCGGCTTTTCAGCAGCGGTGTCGGGAATGATAATCCCTCCGGCCGTTTTCTGGCTCGGCTCGATCCGGCGTACAAGGACGCGGTCGTGTAAGGGACGGAATTTTGGCTTCTTGGCCATGTTCGTATCTCCATAGTGATTGAGGTTGCAGACCCCCGCTCCGCTCCGGCTTCCCTGCCCGCACGACCTCACGTCTTTAACGAAAAACGGCTCGGTCGATAGTTCAGAAAAACCTTCAAAGCCGGGCTGGGGATCCCGGTTATCCCGCAACTGTTAGCACTCAACAGAAGCGAGTGCCACTTATCTACCTCAAACCGCCCCTCGTTGCAAGCTTTTCTATAGGAAAGTCGTAGAACATACACGGCCGCCAACCGATCGGACAAAAAGAGTCAAAAAATGACAAAAATACGATTATATATCAATAAGTTATTGTATAAGAGATGGAATAAAGGAAGTGCCTGGTCAAAAAAATGGAAGATTGCCTCTAAAAACAACAAATTAAGTGATAAATTTGTCTGATATTGACCATTTAATCAGGATTGGGGGCCAGCCGCACACGCAGCCCGTCCATCGACTCGTCCAGAATAATCTGACACGAAAGCCGGGACGTTTTCTGGAGAGCGAACGCCTCGTCCAGCTTCTCCTCCTCTCCCTGCCGCTTCTCAGGCAAACGCGCAAACCACTCCGGATCGACATAGACATGACAGGTTGCGCAGGCGCACGCCCCGCCGCACTCCGCCTTGATCGGGAGGCCATATTCGCGGATGATCTGCATAACACTCCAGCCCTCGACGGCCTCCAGCTCGTGCTCCGCGCCCTCATAGTCGGTAACGACAATTTTCATCCCTGCTCGCCCGCTCCCTGCCTTGGCAATCCGCCGAACATGTCTCGAATACCATACGAACAAGCAACCGTAGAGATAATCAGAACGATGAGCTTATAGAGCTCAAATAAAATAACCAAAAACACGATGCGCAAACCCGGCATATCTCGTAAAAAGCCCTCGAAAACAAAAATCAAGAAGATGAGAGGCGCGAGCATAATCAGGGCGATCAGCGCCGAACTCATAAAAAGCGACACAGAACTATAAAGCCCCCTGAGCTGCTTGAAATAATCCTTAACCCCATAACCGCCTGAAAAAGCGATATAAATAAAACCGACCCGGACCAGCCAGATCACCGCCATCATGACAAGAAGAAAAACGGCGCTTTCCAGAATAAAGACCGGCATATCGGCAAGCCCTAGAGCGGCCTGCGGGGGCCGTGGCTCAGGCGGAGCATTTTGTTCCGCAACAAATTTCAGCCCCCCCAAAACCCCGTTGCTAACAACCGTCACCAGAACATAAATAATCATCCCGCCCTGAACACGCCTCTTGCGCCAGACATCAAGCCGGCGCTCTCGGTACGTTTGGGCATATTCCTCGACACGCGAGCGGCGGGTATACCCCCAATAAACGAAAGCCTCGCCAAAGAGCGCATACCGCACCAACTCTGATAAAAAATACCCTTGGGCGAAAAAAACTGGCAATTGAACGAGACCGCTACGAAGAATATCGCGCTCCAGGCCGTTATGAATAACCAAAAGGCTGCAAAAAACGCCCACAAAAAGGATCGGAAAGGCGAACTTAAAAAGATCGGTGCGATGGCTGTAGGTAAACCGGATACCATCCAGTGAGGCTTTTATGAAATCAAAACTTGCCATGAACAGGATCCCGGTTTAAGGCTTAGATGCCCGGAGAATACAGGATTCTGGAGGGGTTTTAAAGTGATCATAGCACAAGAAAATGAAGCCCGGACAGCCACAAGCGCAACAGCATCAAGCAATAACATGCACACTTCCCCGCACCGCGCCTTACGTACATGGCTGATGCTCTGCTGCGCTTTGGTCTTCATAATGATCGTCATCGGAGCCATAACAAGATTGACCGAATCTGGCCTATCGATTGTCGAATGGAAGCTTGTGACGGGGATTATTCCCCCCATAACGGAAGCGCAGTGGCAGTTAGAATTCGAGGAATACAGAAACTCCCCGGAATTCCTGAAAAAGAACTTCTGGATGACGGTTTCCGACTTCAAAAACATCTATTTCTGGGAATGGTTGCATAGGCTTTTAGGCCGCATCATCGGCCTAGCTTACGCCCTGCCGTTTTTATTCTTCCTCTATAAACGCGCAATCCCGAAAGGGTATGTCCTCAAAATGGGCGGGCTTGTGGTTCTGGTCGGCGCACAAGGCTTGATGGGATGGTATATGGTGCAAAGCGGACTGGTCGATCAGCCCGCCGTAAGCCACTTCAGGCTGGCCGCGCATTTGGGGCTGGCGCTTATTTTATATGCCATGACCCTCTGGTATGCGCTCGCGCTCGGGCAGGTAAAAAACAACGATGAGAATCAGACGAATCAAAAACTCCGCACCCTCGGCTGGGGCGGATTACTCCTGCTTTCGATCACAATCCTTTGGGGCGCCTTCACCGCGGGGTTGGATGCCGGACTCGTCTATAATGAGACTTTCCCGATGATGGGAAAAAGCTGGATTCCCGACGAAATCACGCAAGCGCCCGCGCCCCTCACAACGCTCATCGAGAATCACGCGGGCGTTCAATTCCTGCACAGATGGCTGGCGATGCTGACGGCTGCATACCTTCTTGCCTATGCGCTTTACGCCATTTTTAGCCAAAACATGCGGGGCAAATCCTGGCCCGCGCTGGTGATCATGATTTTAGCGCAGGTTGCGCTGGGAATAATTACGCTTTTCTCAGCCGTCCACATCGTCCCGGCAGCCCTCCATCAGGCAGGCGCCGTTGCCCTTTTGACCCTGATGATAATTATATTACATGCAACGGGGCGTCCGCCGCCGCCGCCAGAGCGCGGCTAAACGCCAAACGGCACGAACCTTTCTCAGGCTTGCTAAAGCCGGGCGGAGGAACATCGGCAACAGAAAGCGTCTTCTGCACGAGACCGACAGGCGCGACATCAACGGGCGAAGCTTGAGGCACTGAAGCCGACGGAACGACAGGCTCAGCAACCGCCGCCACCGGGGGCACAGGCTCAGAAAAATCAATCGGCCGGACTTCATCAGGAGCAGGCTCCGGCGGCAAGGGCACAGGCTCCGAAGGCGGCGCCGATATGTTCGTCGCGACAGAACCGGAAGCGGCCGCATCAATCGGCCGAACTTCATCGGGAATATCGATATTCGCATGCGGCACAGGCTGAGCCTTGGGCGGGCGAACCTTCGTCTCCGGCGGCAAACCCTGAGCCTTCGCACGGATCGCCTCCTCGGCTCTCAAGCGCTCGGCCTCGGCCTGAGCTTCACGCTGGCGGCGCTCTTCGTCAAAACGAGCCAGAAGACCGGGACTGACACGCTCGATAATATTATCGGCAAAAAATATGCGAGAGAGCTCCGGACCGTATTGTTGGATGATCTTGCCCACATACTCAAACTGCAAGACCCCGGAATCAACGCTTTTCTCCTTAAGCTCGCCTAAGGTTTGCTTGAGTTGAAGCCGCCGATCCTCTGCGGCCTCCTCAAGCTGAAGCCGCACTGCATACTCGTCAAGGCTCGGCCCGCGCGTGTCGATTTCAAGAAGATCGGCCCCGAATATATATTCCGCGGGAGCCCGCCACTTTTCAGCGAACTTCAGGCGGCCGCTCTGGTTCTTCTTGATGTAAAGAAGATTAAGCGCGTCGCGAAACTCCTCAAGCTTCTCACCAAACGCCCGGCGCTCCGTGTCTTCGTTGGAATGCTTGGGTTTGGACGTTTCCAGCATGAAATAGAATCCTTCTTGTTCAAGACCAAGACTGCGCAAAAGAGCCAAACAGACTAATTATAACATACATAAAAAAAAGACGATGAGAAGTTTTGATCCGATAAAATATCCGGACGCGCTTAAACGCACAAAACAGAAATAATTCTTGCCCGCGAACATCTTATGCGCTCTATAATCAAAATTATTTAAGGCATCCTTGTATTTCAAGGGGTTGGAGATGCAGAATTTTCATGAATTTGTGAATTACGCGGCACACAGGCCCGAGATGATGCGCGCTCTCGCGGGCCAGTTCGGGCTCGATCAGAAACAAACCGATACCATAACGCAAATGCTCATGTCGGCCATCGCTGGAGGCCTTCTGACAAATGTCCAGCGCGAGGGTGCGGAGCCGCTGATCGACGCGCTGGAAAACGGCAAGCACGAAAAACTTCTCGAAAAAGCCAAAACCCCGGGCGAAAATCTGTTCAACGTACTGCAGGAGGGCAACGGCATCCTCGGGCATATTCTGGGCAATAAGGATGTAAGCCGCCAGGTCGCAGGCGCAATCGAACAGAAAACGAATGTCGAGGCGCAGATTATAAAAACCATGCTGCCGATCATCGCGGCGGTGGTCATGGGGCTTCTAGCGCAAAACCGCCGCAAACAGGGAGCCGAAAAATTCTCCGGCAACCTGATGAGCCTGATCGACATGAACCGCGACGGCAGCCCGATCGACGATATCGTGCGCTTGGTCGGCGCACTAAAATAAAAGCTCCGCCGCCAGAAAAGCGAAAAAGAAACCCACTGCGTAAACCAGAACCGAAAATGCGGTCACGGCCACGCTGAAAAACCGCAGCCGCGCACAAGCCTTGGCCTTAAGCGGACCGGCAGGACACGGCAAATACCGCGCGCGCCATTGCATCGCCACCGACGCGGCCAGCAGAACCCCGGCAACGGTAAAGACGGCCACCTTATGATCTGACAGCCACACAAGCCACGGCGCGGCGGAGACCAGCCCCGCCAACACCGCGCCCATCCCGAGCGCAACCAACAAAGCCGGAAGCGCGCAACAGATGAGGGTGCCTAGGCTGGTAAAAAGACTGAGCATAGGAACCAGCGTCTGCCGATACAGGCTCTTTTCAACGGAATCACTGATCTTGTCCACCCGCTGCCTCCACGCGCTCAATCGAAACCAGCGCATAACCGGAATCGTTCACCAGCTTGGTGATCGTGCCGTCATCCAGAGTCTGACCGTCTTTCATGCCGATCGTAATAAGCTTCGCGGACAGATCGACCGCGATCGTCTCGACCGCCGCCTGCCCGCCGAACACTTTTTCAACCGCCCGCGCGCAAAAATCGCAGACCAGACCGTTGACGTTCACGCGAACGGTCTCGCCCGCAAAGGCTGGTTGCGCAAAAAGCAAAGTGACAGAAGCAAGAACAATAAATAAACGTTTCATGGGACTAACCTTTCCATAAAATTAAAATTGAACCATCCAGTGAAAGAGGACATCGCCCTGATTGCTGACCCCGGCCTCGACCAGATGCGCCCCCTTGAACATGCGCACCAGCGGCGTAACGGTCACGGGATGCTCCGCCTCGGGCTCGTGATCCGCCTGTAGCATCAGCCATGTATGAAGATCGCCGAACTCGCCAACGTAAGGCGCAACCCCGACCCGCGCCGACTGCTTAAACGAATCGTCGAAATCGCCGGCATAGGTATATCGGTTTTCATAAGAGACATAAAAACGCCGATCCTCCCAGTCGATCGAACCCCCGATGTAGGCGGCGGGCGAAATCTCCCGGTCCGAATCTTCGCCCTCCTCGCCGTAAGCCATGCCGACACCCGAACGAAGATAGAAATTGGCTTGCGAATCCGGGTTGTTCCAGCGCTTGGCCAGATAATTGAGTCGCACGGAGTGAATCGTATAATCTCCGTCCCGCCAATATTCCCCGGCATAGCCCAAGGAATATCGGGCCGTCGGTGAATAAAAGCCGTAAAGGCCGTTCATATCTCCGGTATTCATTGTCATAACGGATATTCCGCCGGGATAGGTAATATCGCGGGCCTCCGCCGCCCACGCGTACAGCCCGAAGGCCGCACATAGAAAAGATAAGCTTGAAATACGCATGATTGATTTCTCCAAAAAAGCTAAAATTGGACAAAAGTCCCAGACAGCAAGAATCTAAAATTCTTCTGCAAAAGGATTTTTTAGGAGAAATTTTTAGGTGGCCGCTCGAGAGGTACAGTAAGGCGGCTAACGAAAACATCCGGCCCGGCGGGCGGAATGATGTTTTTCATAAATGAAGCATTTTCAAAACTGCCGGACGTACGGGCCAGCGTGGCGACAGGCCCGAGCGCCGCATGGAGACACAGGCAAACCCCTGCACAATGACCGGGCTTCTGATCAGTCTTTTGAGAATTGTCCTGCTTTTTCTGTCCGGTCTCGTGACAGGGCATCACGCCTTGGGGCTGTTCTTTCTGAGCTTCGTAAGCCGACGCATGCGGGCACGCAGCGGCATAGGCGCTCAAACTGATCGCATTGAACGTAAAGGCAAAAGCGAAGAAAAACAACAATAGCCGCTTCATAGATCAAGGCTACCATAAAAAAGGGTGAAAAACCTCTAAGATCAAATTCGCCTATCGGATCAAAAAGTTACGGATAGCGAAAAGACTAGCCCGACCAAGGCGCTAACCCCGATGACGCTAAGGACGGATCGCTTGAACGCCAAAAGCGCCAGCGCGGCCAAAACCATCATGACGAAGGCAAAACCATCGAACGCGCCCGCGAACCCCTGCGGCCAGAGAACATGATAGCCGAAGAAGAGCGCCAGATTGAAAATCACCCCAACCACCGCAGCCGTGATCGCGGTCAGGGGCGCGGTGAATTTCATCTTGCCGTGCGTCGCCTCAACGATCGGGGCCCCGGCGAAGATAAACAGGAACGACGGCAGAAAAGTAAACCACGTCACAACCGCCGCGCCCATAATCCCGGCCAGGCTCATCCATTCCGGCCCGAACGGCGCCGCGCCGTATCCACCGACAAACCCCACGAACGCCAGCACGATGATCAGCGGCCCCGGCGTCGTCTCGCCCAGCGCCAACCCGTCGATCATCTGCGGAGCCGAAAGCCAATGGTAATGCTCGACTGCCGCCTGGAAAACGTAGGGTAAAACCGCATACGCCCCGCCGAACGTCAGGAACGCGGCCTTGGTAAAAAACCAGCCCATCTGGGTATACGGATGCTCCCACCCTCCCCAAAAAATCAAAATGACCAGCGGAACCAGCCAAAGAATCAGACCAAGGGCAAGAACCTTAAACAGAGACATAAAGGAAAACCGGGCATGCGGACCGGAATCATCGCTGATCACGGCGGGCCCGTAATCCGCCTGCGCCCCTTTCGCATGACCCGCGCCGGAAAACAGCGCGGGCGCAACCCGCCCGCCGAACAACCCGGCCAGCGCCGCCAAAAGCACGATCAGCGGAAACGGCAAACCCAGCAGGAACAACCCCAGAAACGAACAGCACGCGATCCCCCACAGCGCGGGATTTTTGAGCGTCCGCATCCCGATACGGTAAGTGGCCTGTAACACAATCGCCGTCACGGCGGGCTTGATGCCATAAAAAATCCCCGCCACCACAGGCAGATGGGCAAAGGTGACATAAATCCATGACAGGAGGACCAAAAGGAAAAACGAAGGCAGGACGAACAAAACACCCGCCGCAAGCCCGCCGCGCACACCGTGCAGAAGCCAGCCGATATAGGTCGCCAGCTGCTGCGCCTCCGGCCCCGGCAGCAGCATGCAGTAATTCAGCGCATGCAAAAATCGCCGCTCGGAAATCCAGCGGCGCTTCTCCACAAGCTCCTGATGCATAATCGCGATCTGCCCCGCCGGCCCGCCGAAACTGATACAGCCGAGCTTAAGCCAGAAACGAAAAGCCTCTTGGAAATTGGGCAGCGCGGGGCAGTGATCATCATGAATTTGCGACATAAACCTTTAAGCCGCTTTCGCCAGTTGCCCCTCGACATAGGCTTTCAGCGCTGTGTAATCCGTCTTGCCGCTGCCCAAAACGGGGATTTTATCCATCGTCAGGATGGTCTTCGGCACCGAAAGCTCTGAGATTCCGTTTTCCCCGGCATATTTGGAGAGCGCCTCGCGCTTCAAATCCGGGCAAGTCGTCGCCAGAATAAGCTGCTCGCCCTTCCGCGCATCGGGAACCGCCACCACCGCATGCGCGAAATCGGGATAAACCTTCGCAACCAAGGTCTCCACGCTGGTCAGGGAAACCATCTCCCCGGCAATCTTCGCAAACCGCTTGGCACGGCCCAGAATAGTCACGAAGCCCTGCGCATCGATATCCACGATATCGCCCGTATCGTGCCAGCCCGCGTCCGGCGGCTGGATCACGCCCAGCTTATCATACAGGTAATACCCCAGCATCACATTCGGCCCGCGCACATAAAGCCGCCCGCCATGCTCGACCCCCGGAACATCCTCCAGCCGGTATTCGATTCCCGGCAAAAGCCGCCCGACCGAGCCCGCCTTCATATGCATGGGCGAATTGAGGGTCAGGGCCGGCGACGTCTCCGTTGCGCCGTAACCCTCAAGAACCCGCACACCGAACCTCTCCATATAAAGCTGCTTGGTCTCGTCCTTCACCTTTTCCGCGCCCGCAAAAATATAGCGCATCCGGTAGAAATCATAAGGATCGGCCATCCGCGCATAGCCATTGAGGAACGTGTCGGTGCCGAACATGATGCTGGCGTTGGTGGAATAAACCATCTCCGGCACGATCCGGTAATGCAGCGGGCTGGGATAAAGGAACGTACGGATCCCCGAAAGGATCGGCAGCAGCGTCCCCGCCGTCAACCCGAACGAATGGAAGATCGGCAGACAGTTAAAGACGATGTCCTGCCGGTTGAAATCCACCCGGCTGGTGAGCTGCACGATATTCGCCATGATATTGGCGTGTGAAAGCACGACTCCCTTCGGCAAACCCTCCGAACCGGAGGTAAATAGGATCACGGCGGGGTCGTTCGGGGTGACTCCGTGCCGTTTATGCGTATATTCAGCCGTAATAGGCGAATAAAAACCGCGAATCTTATCAATAGCGCCGATTTTTTTGCGCACATCCTCCAGATAAACGACTTTAACCTGCGATTCCATCTCCTCGATCAGCGTCGTAAGCCGCCCGAATTCGATGAACCGCCGTGACGTGATAACGGTCCTGATCTGCGCCGCATGACAGGCCGCCAAAATCGACTGCGCCCCCGCCGAGAAATTGAGCATCGCCGGAACGCGCCCGAACGCCTGCAACCCGAAGAACGTCGCAATCGCCGCGCTGCTGTTAGGCAGCAGGAAACCGACATTCTCGCCCTTCTGCGTAAAGCCGGAGATTTTCCGGCCCAGCACGATCGATCCGCGCACGAGCTTCTTGAAGGTCACGGGCTTGCGCTCGATATCCTCGATGATCGCCTCGGAATCGCCGTTCACATGCCGCGCCTTCATCAGCGCCTGATAAAGCGTCTGCTCCCGGTCCTGCGTCAGGAACATCATCTCTTCCATCAAATTGTAAAGCTGGCGCGAAGCCGCCCGCCGCCGCACCCGCCCCTTGTAATCTGCGGGAATCCGGAAGGTACGCGGCTCCAGAATCGTAATGGTGATTTTGGGGAAAGTCCTAAGCGGCACCTTGCCCTTGAGCCGCGCGAACGGCGTATGCTGCACACCATCGAGCCGCACGGGAATAATAACCGCCTCGGATTTATCGGCGATCATGCCCGGCCCTTCGTAAACCTTCATCAGCGCCCCGGTTTCCGTAAGACGCCCCTCGGGAAAGATCACACAATGCTTGTCTTTCTCCACCTCTTTAATCAACGACTTGATCGAAAACGGATTGGTCGGGTCGAGCGGGAACGCGTCCACCAGCTTGAGGAACGGCTTCACCCAGAACCATTCCGCCACAAAGCTGTTCACCGCGAACATCGGCCGCCCTGGAAGAAACGCCGCCAGCAAAGGCGGATCAAGCAAGGAAACATGGTTGCCCACGATGATCGCCCGGGGGCCTGCCTTTTCATAATTCTCAAGGCCACGCACCTCGACCTTATAAAGGAACTTGAACAGCCCCTGCAAAAGCGTCTTGAACAGGTAATCAGGCAGCAGAATGCACACGTACACCGCAACCCCCAGCCCGGCCAAGGAGATCAAAAGGAACAGATGCTCGACCTGAAACCCCATCCCCAGAACGGTCACCGCCACCAGCGAAGACATGAGAATAAACAGGGAATCGATCAGCCCGCTGCCCGCGAGAACCCGCGCCTTGTGATCCTCCGGTGTAAAATGCTGGATGATCGAAAGCAGCGGAATGACATAAAGCCCGCCCATGACGGAAACCATGAAAACGTCGAACGTGACCCGCAGCCCGCTGAAACTCGGCAGGAAAGAGAGCAAATGCGCATAAACCGGCTGCCCGTCCGGCCCGACCGTCGGCCCGGAATAAGCAAGACTGGCGAAATAAAGATCCAGCGAGAATAAGGCGATCCCGAGTGCCGCCAGAGGCACGTACGTCGCCTCGATACGCGAACGCAGCAAGCGGTTGTTTACAAGGCCGCCCAGCGCGATCCCCACCGAAAACACGGTCATAAGAAAGACCAGCACGCCCTGATCAACCCCCAGCGTGGTCTTGGCGAAATTCGGAAACTGCGCAAGAAACGTCCCGCCGACGAAATAGAACCACGAAGCGCCGAGAATGGCAAGAAACACGCCCTTCGGCTGGCGGGAGGCATATTTCATAATCCTGTACGCCTCGACCGGAGCGTTGAAATTGAGCTTCAGATCCGGCGCAGGAGCGGGCGCAATCGGAATATAACGGCTGGCGATATACCCGGCGACGGCGCAACTCACCATAATAACGGAAACAATAATGAGCCCCATCGGCACGACCGCCAGAATGCCGCCGAAGATCGTCCCGGTCAGAATGGCAAGAAAGGTCCCGGTATTAATAAGTGCGTTCCCGCCGATCAGCTCATCCTCACGCAAATGCTGCGGCAATATGGAATATTTACTGGGGCTAAAGAAGGCCGACTGCACACCGAGCGCGAAGAGAACAAACAAGGCGAGGAAAATGGGTGGCCCGGTGATATCGCCCATCAAAAGGCAAGTGGCGCCGAGGATGGCAATAAAGATTTCCGCGACCTTCGTCCACCGGATCACCGCGTCTTTATTATATTTATCGGCCAGTTCGCCCGCCAGCGGAGCGCAAACGATGAAGGGAAAAATGAAAAGCCCCGCCGCCAGAGAGACCAGTACCTTGGGGTCAATCGAGCCGACCGTCCAGATCTCGTAGGCCACGAGGGTCGAAAGCGACATTTTAAAGATATTATCGTTAAACGCGCCCAGAAACTGGGTGATGAAAAGCGGCAAGAATCTGCGGTCGCTTAAAAGGTCAAACTGATTTCTTTCCATCCTTGATCTCTCCGTGAGGTCCGGCCAGTAAACCGGGCAAAAAAACAGACAACATCATACACATCTTCCCTGAGGATATCTTGTCTTTTCCCGATGACACGGGTGAACCGTTTTTATAGACTCAGACCCGTTCACATCGCGAACACCCTGCCAAACACCCCTCTCCACCTGCAATCCTCTTTGAATTACAAAACAACCCTGAATATAACCTGATGATTCATGCTCAAAAATTCTCGGGATGGATTCATGACCCAATTCAAAAATTACTTCACATTGTGAACAACTAAACCATCCACATAATCTCTTTTCATTTCTGGATTCATCAACATTTGAAACATCGCGGAGTCTAAAGAGGCGCATTTTCTAATCAACAATACGTATCGCCTTTAATAAATTAAAATACGAGGCGTCAATAAACTTATTAGGATTTAACTATTTATAAAAAAATAAAATTATCTAAAAAAATTTTGCGGTCAATAAAATTTTAAACGCCATAAAAACTGAAATCTCTTCGTCTCATTATAGAATCAAAATCTAAAATAAAAAACCCGCGTTATTCAGAGCATAAAACACCAACAAAATTCCTCATAAAAACAATCCAAGAATCCTTCCACAGGTATATCCAGAAGCTTTTTCAATCCGATCCATTCCACCTGCCGGGCCAAAAAGGGAAAGTCCTTAAATCTACCGCCAACGAAGAAATCGCAACAACTCAAAAAAATTAATATCTAGAGTTGTGCATTGTCCGGCAAAGTGAGGAGTGGGTCCGAGGGTCACAAACCGGACCAAAAGAGATTCAGGTAGCCCCCACTCCTAAAACAAGAAACGGCATCAAAAAAAGCCGCCCGCACAGCCACGGCAGCCCTAAAATCCTGAAAATCTTAACTTTTCATATTCGTTGCATTTTTAAGGACGAAAAGTTAATATGGGGAGCATAAAAGAAGACAGGCAACGCCATCTGGAAAGACAGGCGGCTTTCTGTTTAGAAAAATATAAATAAGCAATGCAAATGCCTAAAGGCAGGGTGTGATGAATAAGGGCGTGTTATCCGGTACGGATCCTCAGGATATATATAAAGAAGCCAAGCGTGCGCTTGACGCACATGTCGCTTCTATGGGCCAGAGCGGCCAGATACCCCTGAAGGCCGTCCTGCTTTACAATAATACGAACACCTTTTTGAACCAGCCAGACGCCGAAGCCAAATTCCGCGCCGAATACGAATCCATGTCACAGGATGAGCGCAACGCCTATTCGCGCCTGCGTCTTGTCGATCACCTTCTGGACACAGGCGCATACTTGATCGCCCAGCGCAACCGTCCCGACGACGCCGAGCATAACTCCTATAATATCGAGGAAATGCTGAGACTGTCTCGGCAGGCCGGCTACACGCAGCACGATTTAATGGAGTTCTTCTCTGACGTCAGAATCTGGAAGGCAATCACGCCCCACCCAACCGAACATCTTGATGAAGAGGGCATTGAACTTTTCCGTCAACTTGTCGCCGTTGGTGAAATGCCGGAAGAAGGGCGCTCCGCAGCCCTCGAAACAATTGTCAAAGCCATGGCGTCCGGAGAGATTACGCCCAAACGGCGCCTGACGACCTTCGAAGAAACCGATTTTGCCTTGTCTCAGGCCAAAATTTACCGCGATGGCCAACGCGCCATGTTCCGCCGCGTCAACGCGGCTGTAGCGGAGACCTATGACGGCTATATCTTCTCCCCAGACCTTAAACGCAAAGATTCCGGGATCAGCACGGGCATGCGCGTCTGGCATGCCGGCGGAGACGCCGACGGGAAAGCCAACGCCGACCGCTGGGCTCTGCTCTATGGTATGCTCAGCCTGACCCGGGGCGCGGTAGAAGATCACCTCAACGACCTCGAACGCGCCGCAAAGCTGGTGGCCGAAGACGAAGACCTGAGCCTGCGGGGCAAGTTTCAGCGTTCCGTAGAACCTTTTACCTACGCCCGTGAAGCGCTCGCACAGCTCAAGGACCGAATCGATCTTCTGGAACGCCGCTTCATCGACACGGACGCCAGCGGCAACAAAACCCAGAAAGCCGGAGCCGATTACGACGTCATCAAGGAAGAATTCTCCAATCTCTTCAACGGGCTCAAGATCGGCAAGATCGATATAACAACCCGCAAGGGATTTGAACGCGAGATTGGCAACTATTTCCAATTCTTTGCTGAGACCATCAACAATCCCGAAGCCAGAGAAATCATGGCGGAATCCGACTTCATGATGCGCCAGTACGGCCTCTCCGCCGCCATCATCGAAACCCGCCATAACGGCATATTGCTTAAGGAAACGATGAATAACATCTTCCGGGACAAGGGGTTTTTAGAGTCCCTGAACCTGCCGCCCGATATGGCGCAAACACTGAGAAGCAAGCCGATGTTCGCGGGTATCAAGAGCGAAGCCGATGGCCTGTCCCCGGAACAACAAAAGGCGTTCATCGACTACGTCATACACAATTCGACCCCCGAGCAGCGCCGCGAGGCCTTTCTTCACGCCAACCCGCCCACTAAGGACGCGAACGGCTATACCGCCCAGACTCATGAGATTTTCGAGCGCTACAGCCTTATGTCGCTCAACCCGCCTCAATTCGGCATGGCCATCGTCGCCGAAGCCGATGAAATGTCCACGGCTTACCAGAGATTTCTGGCCGAACCGTTCGGCGCGACCACGCTTTTGCATACGCCGCTCAACGAAGAATATGAAACCATCAAAAATATGCCTGACAATATGGAACGCCACCACAACAGCGGCGGCCAGAGGGACATCAGCGAGCGTGCGCTTGAAGGAACGAACGGTCATTGGTACGGCCATAACATGGTCC
Organism: Alphaproteobacteria bacterium; assembly: GCA_023384135.1. GTDB lineage: Bacteria > Pseudomonadota > Alphaproteobacteria > Micavibrionales > Micavibrionaceae > JAGNKE01. Next base: position 441,299 of record JAHDXS010000002.1, read on the forward strand.
ACGGCCAGATGGTCCCGTGCAGCGACTCAGGTAAGGAATACGGGCTTCTTGTGCGCGTACTCGAAACCGAAGGGTTCCGCCAGACCACGGTCAAATCCATCGGTCTGGGCATTGCAACGCTGATTAAGCGCGGAAATGGTCTTTCACTCGAACGCGGCGGCGGCGATGACATGATGTACACGCGCTACATCGCACAGATGCTTCGGGAATACGCCGAAAACCGCAAGGCGCCTCTCGACCCGAAAAACGCCAAAGATCGCGTGCTTCTGCAAATGGGCAGCTTCTTCTCGAATACCGAACAGGGCCGCGCAATCAGGATCAACAGCTCAACGCCGAAACAGGTTTCCGACGATCTCTGTGAGAAACTTGGCGAGATGCTGGGCCGCAGAATGGAACTTCAAGGGCTGGTCCACAAGGGCACCTTTATTCCGCCGCGCGGGAAATACAGCCCGAAGACCCATAAGTTCCTGATGGAAACCGCCTATGAGATGATGCAGCTATACAGCGCCTACCGTCATGCCAAAGGCAAGGACGGCGATGAGAGCGTTCTCGACCGCTGGGCAACGATCGTGTCCGACCCCTCTCTGGCCGGGGCAGCCAACAGCAGCGCCCGCGCACAATCCAAGAGTTCCGGTAAAAAAGCCGAAGCCCTCACGGCCCAGCGCGCGATCGGCAGCAATATCTGGATCGCCATGGCCCGCACCCGCCACGACGGGTATTTTACCAGCGGCGAATTTCTTGAGCGCATGCATAACCGTTATAACGAGAGCGGACTGAGCAAACAGGACGTAAAGGAATTTACCGTCGACTCGCAATGGTGGCGCCGGAACTTCTTCTTGCGCGCACTGATGCCGGCTATTCGCTCCGACATGAAACACGGCTTTGAAAAGCTGGGCGTGCCCGACATGACCTTCGACCGGGCTATAGAGATCGGTCGGAGTGTAAAAATCGATGATAACGGCGTACTCACATACAATGACCCGACCGGAACCATTACGGAAGAGCAGGCCCTTCACGCAGCGTTTTTCGAAGATCAGGTTCTGTTGGTCGCGCTGACAGAAGCTGGTCTGGCCATCGACGAGGTGAACTCGCCTTATAACAAGCCGATCGATGAACTCATCAGGACCGTGCGTCCCCCTGACAATTCTCCAAATATCCTGTTTGGTAAACGCACACTCGAACGCTGGCCGCAACTGAAACTGGCCGGCCAGAACGAGAGAGAGGCTCTGCCCGAACTCGTCATGGCCGACTTCTTAGAAGATAAGATCCGCGCCGGGGAAACGGTGGACGATCCCAGCAAGCGTCTGGCGATTTCCGCAGCGCGTGCCGGAACCATCCCGCACATCCCGACCGTTCTGGGCCGCGAGGCATACGGGCGCCGCAAAGAGCCGATCTGGGGATCTGAAGCCCTCATCGCACCGCCGAAAAACTTCCGCCCGGAAATTCCGACGGACGGCATCCACGAGCAGCCCGACCACGGCATAAGCTGATCCATAACGATTCCCTGATGCGCTGCGCTTCATTAGATACGAAGCGCCGCGATTATACGCATAATATAACCCTTTGAATGGCCTGATAATTTGACTCAAGGGAATCCCCTGCCTAAACTCCCCCCATAGAGAAAAGAGAAGCATACAAAGAGGAAATACCATGCGTATAGGGATATTGACGACATCGCAGAGAGACGAAGACGAGCGGCTTATCGAAGCCGGAAAGAAAAAAGGCCACGAAGTAATCCCGCTCCCACTCATTAAATGCAGTATCAGCGCCTGCACCGACGACCCCATACTGTATTTCGAGGGAAAGCGGATCGAACCCTTCGATGCGATCATCCCCCGGGTAAACGTCAACTACACTGACTACGGAACAACAATCCTGCGCCAGTTTCAGGCGCTCAAATACTACACTACGGACTCCGCCTACTCGATCGAGGTCGGCCGCGATAAGCTTCGCTGCCTTCAGCATTTCATTCGCGGCGCAATCCCCTTCCCCAAGACGGGCTTTGCCTATTCCAAGGAAGATTACGACAACATCATAAAAACCGTCGGCGGGACACCGATCATCATCAAGCTGATCGAAGGAACGGAAGGAATCGGCGTCTTTCTGGCCGACGACAACAAACAGGCCAAGAACATCCTCAAAACCTTCAAACAGCTCTCAGCCCCGCTGATCATACAGGAATTCATAGAAGAATCCTCCGGCACGGATCTGCGGATATTCGTGGTGGGCAACAAAGTGGTGGCCTCGATGGAACGCAAATCCCTTGACGGCGACTTCAGGGCCAATATCGCTCTCGGCGGCGCGGGATATCAGGTCAAAATCACACCCGAGGAGGAGCAACTCGCGCTCGACGCATGCCGGACGATCGGCATCAACATCGCAGGCGTGGACATCATCCGCTCGAAACGCGGTCCTCTGGTCATTGAGATCAACGTCTCTCCTGACTTCTGCGGCGAGCAAGGCTTGGAGTCGATCACAGGCGTGGACGTAGCCGGAGCGATCATTGACTACGCCGTGTACGGAAAATCCCGCTTCGATCAGGGCATAGGGGTATGGATGGAAGATAAAGTGCCATACGCTAACACGGCCTGAAATTCTCGGGCTTAGTAAAACCCGAACGTCATGCCGTAACGGATGTAAAGCGTTAGCCCGATGGAAAGAAACGAGAAGATGACAAAAAGCACGATGCCAGCCGCCGTGCTGAAAATCTTGGCGAACAGCTTGAAAATCAGATCGAAGATCATAAAAAAGGGCTTGAGCACGGTCACCTCCCTGAAAGTCAGGCCACTTTAACACAGCGGACGGATTTAGACCATCTGCGGCTGGAAGTCTTCATCCGGCTCGGCGACACCGATATAATCGCCCGACCGCACACGGTCCATAAAAACACCGATATCCCGTTGATCGACGGACGGAATGAGCGATCGGGAAACGCCCTTCTGAACGCACACATCCTGAATGATCCTGTTGGCAACCGAAACGGCCTGATAAAGCTGCCCATTGCGGAACCCATCGTCATAAAGCATTTCAGGAATGGACCCAACGTAAGCTTCAATCCGCGCCTTGGCGTCATCGCGCCACTTACTGTAAGTGCTCTCATAATATTCAGGCTGGGCGCGGCCCTCTTCCGGCTCATCGGTTTCTGCATCCGTTTTATAATGGCCGTACTTTTCCATCTCAAGAACTTCCTGGGCGAAAATCTCCAGAACGCCCGCACCGCCTATCGCCTGCGCGATGTCGTACTCGGTGCGGATCGTATATCCGTTCTTGGTATGACGTTCAGTGCTGCCGTTCAGAATGTCCCTCAAATAACCCGGGAACGCGGGCTCGGCTGCGGGCTGCAATTCGCCTTTTTCCTTTTTGATGACATGCTGCAAGCCTGTCCGCTTCTCGTCCATCCACATCGCAACGGTCAGGACATCTTCGTCCTTGATGTTCGCAACCCCGGCCTCAACCAGCATCTGACGCGCCTTCTCCATGCGTGGCTCAAGACGGGAGGCCGCACGCTCCGTCACCGGAGCCTCGAGCCCAGCTTTATCAAGCGCCTGCTGAACCAGCGCCGGATCGGGCTTGCCCGGGACACGGCCTAGCTGGCCTGTGAGATACTTGATGATCGGAGGCGTAAGCTCGGTAAGCGGTGCCTTACCTTGATTCTGCAGGAACAATTCCCGCCCGGCCTGCTCGGTCGTGTTCTTGGCATGCGGGGTCACCTGAAGCGGATACCCCAAAGCCCCCAGAATTTTGGCCTGCTGCCTGTAAATCTCGATCTGCGCACGTCGCCAGTCCAGCCCCAGAACGGCCTTCATATTGGCCTCCATGATGGGCTTCAGCGTTGACGCCGCCCCGCCCGGTCCCTTGGCATGGAAAAGCGCCTGAAACACTTCGCGGTCGAACGTCGGCTCGGTATTGCGGTACTGCATCCGCAGACGCGCGATGGACTCCATATCGGCGTCGATAGCACCAACATTCAGCTTGGGCGCACGCTCACGCACATACCGGTTGGGATGATTTTCGATCAGTTGAAGCATACGCAAGGCCGAGGGCTGCGCAACATTCTCGCTCATCGCCGGGTGTGCGACGTCGATCCCGTCCGCCCCCGCCTCAATCGCCGCCATATAGGCGACATAGGCCAACCCATGCGTATTATGCGCGTGAATATAAACATCGCGATCATATTTATCTTTGAGGCGGCTGACCAGCTCATGAACGGTACCCGGCTGAACGACCCCGCACGGATCCTTCAGGTAAAAGTCGCGCACACCCATGGAATGAAGCTTCTCGGCAGAATCCATATAAAGATCCATGGTGAAGGCGGGGCTATCGCCCAGACAGATCACGCCCTGAGCATAGACATTTGCGCCCTCTTCGCGGCACTCGTTGACCACGCGGATCGGCACTTCCTGATTCCGGGTATCGTTCAAACCGTCGAAGATCGTAAAACCGTTGATGCCCTCTTTCACCATCTGGCGGACATACGCCTCGATGACGTCATCGGGGTTGATATCGTACCCGACCAACGTATCCCCGCGCACAAGGATGCTCATCGGAATATCGGGATAGGCGCTGCGCATAACCCGCTGCTCCTCCCACGGATCGCGTCCGCGCAACATGGGAACGTGGAAAAACGTCCCGCCGCCGCCCTGAATCGAATGCCAGCCGACCTGAAGCGCGTGGCTCTCAGCCTCGGTAATCTCACGCGCCGAAGGCTGCATGGCGAGATTGGACTGGTAAGAATCGCGAATCGTATTGTTGAAATAGACTGGCTTACTCATAGGCACACATCCTTTATTAAAAACTTGTTTGACCCGCCTGTCTCAGGGCAACCCGAAACTCTCAAATTCATCGGCCCAAGTCAAAGCTTTAACGCGCTGCAACGCAGCGAAAATCCAATGAAAACACAGGCTAAGCCTCTTCCTCGCTGAACGGCAAAAGCTTCAAAAACTCCTGGTTCGTAAGATAGCGCTCCACCGCCTCGTCGAACCCCGCCTCTTCACGTTCATAGACATATGCTTCGCTTGTCAAAACAGAGCCGTCTTGCGCCGCCTTGCGCACATGAATGACCCTCATGCCGTTCACCCGCTCGCAGATTTGCTCAAGCGTCTCGTCGGCGGATTCCGTCTCGGATGCAACGACATGAAGAAAACCCTCGCTATCCAGCCCGAGCGCGCCCATGATCTGAGCATCGTCCGGCGACATAAACCCGCCGGAGACATCCCAAATTTTGACGAATTCGGGCTCCTGGCTCATGAAGCTTACGCCTCCGGCTCCGGCATCGGCGGCTGGTTATGCCACGGCGCATTCGGGAAACCCCGACTGAGATCAAGATCGTGATGGGAAGGATCGCCTAGCAACGCCTCCATGCGCTTGGCATATTCTTCACGCTGATCCGCATTAGCCAGCCCCATAAAGAAAGACAGGCCGTTGCCTACGGCAAAAGCGTCCCGTTCAAGAAGATTGTTGTGGTAATGCGTCCGGTTCTGATCGGGATTCACGTAAACGTAACTGCCCGTCAGGAAATACCTCGCCTGCTCATAAAGCGGATCGTCCGGCTTCATAAAGTTGTTCTCGTAACGGCTGGCCAGACTATCCTGAAAATTATGCTGAGCCTCATGCATCGCCGTATTGAACGCCTCGAAGAAATTGTCGATTGCGCCAGCCTGCTCGTTGACGTTGATCTGGATGACCGGGTTTCTCTGGCGCCACAGATATCCGCCGTAATGAATGATCTTACGGTTGCTTTCCTTATCCGGCCGGGGGGGAACGTCGATCGCCTCAACCTTTGCGGCGCGGCAGCCGAAGATTTCAGCATGGATATTCACAGCGTGCTGAAGAAAATCGAGCCGCCTCGTGGTGCTATAGCTGTGCCAGTTCTGGCGGGCGTCCGTAACTCTTGGGTCAGTCATCATCCGGTAAAGCAGATCGCGCTGCTTCTCGACCTGAAACCGCTTGTATTCGTCGGTCAGCGGATAGCTGGTCATGATCTTATCGATGGCATCATTAAGATGCCCGGGAACCGGCTCGCCGCGAGCATGCATTTTGCTTGCCAGCATAACAACCTTATGCTGCGCCTCGATGGTTAGTCCGCGAATATGATGCTCGAAGATCGGTGTAAGGGCATGCGAAACATCCTCCGAAGCGAAGACCGGCATGTTTGCCGCATAAAGAACCTTGGCCGACATGTAACGGCTGCTCATCTCCGCGTGGATATCCCTCACGACCTCATGTTGGCGCTCGGGATCATAAGCGGCGGCAAGGGCTTCCGTCGCCGTATCCGCCAGCCACATCGCATGCCGCCGAGTCGGCTGGTTCATGAAATTGTTAAAACCGCTGGTATCCCAGAACATGCTCTGCGAAGGCGAAAGGTCACCGTAAGTGCGAAACGCCAGATCCTCACGCTCCCCGCCCTCATCAAACGGAATTTTGTTGGTTGCAAGTCGGTCCTGATAAAGCCGCGCATTAGCATAAACGACCGAATGATAGAATTTCAGAAAATCCTGCCGAACGGGCTTCGTGTCGTTCAGGGTCAAATCGCCTGACTCGACATCAACCTCGGCATTGACGATATCAGTCGGCGCGAAATGGATACGCGAAGTTTTGAGGTTCGCGCCAAACGACTCGCTGAACATGCGGGAAATCTGCAAAGCCACGCCCTGCTGCGCGTGATTGTCGCGTCGGCTCCACTGCCTTTGCCATTCCTCAAACTTTCCGGATTCGATGACGCGCTTGTTGAATTGCTCAAGAGCCTGCGCGTCAATGTCGTATTGTATGGGTTCGCGCCCGTCGATAATAAAAAGATCGCGCAGCATCCCCTCCTGCGCCAGCATACGCGAATACGCCCCCTGATTTTCGGGAACCATATTGCCCGCATATTCCCGCCCCAGCATGTTCATGAGTTCGTAGCGCTGGTAATAGTCAAGCTCTTCAAGGTCGCCGTATTTGGCGTCCTTGACTTGATCCCATATGGGAGGAAGCTTGAAATCCAGTTCGATCATCCCTTTACCAACCCGCCGGAGCCATTAAGGCCCTCTTTGGCGGGCGCCTTTAAGCCCGCTTTTTTGAATAGGTAATTATAGTCGGATTCCCCATAACAGGGAAGAAAAACACGCAAGCATTAACTTTGAGAAAATATATTTAAAAACAATAGATTAGAAACATATTATTCTGGCTTGGCCTTCGGCTGAACCCTCACGCCCAACAAAAACCAGCACCTAGCGATTGCATACTTCTTGAAGACCTTCGAAAATCTCTGCTCGTTACACGGGGTTAAAATACTGAAAACAATAAAAAAGCGCCTTATATAGATCTTAGCACTCTATAAAAGCGAGTGCCAATTTTTGTTGACTTATATAACGAATCGTTTAAATTATAAGAACATCGACGGGCGCCTGATTGGGTCCGTCACCGTTTGAAAAATGTTTGTTCGATCTTGCTTTGAAAGGAGATTAAAATGACAAACGTACTCGCACTTACGACTCCCCTGATGCGTCAGACTGTCGGCTTCGATCGGTTTAACGACCTGTTCGAATCGCTTTTGCGCGACACGGCTGAAAGTTTCGACAGCTATCCCCCCTACAATATCGAAAAGCTCGGCGAGGATGATTACAAAATCACAATGGCCGTCGCAGGCTTCCGGCAGGAAGACCTGAACATCGTCCTTCAGGACGGCGTTCTGACCGTCTCCGGCCGTACCAAGAAACAGGAGGCCCCCGAAACCGTGCAGATTCTGCACCGGGGTATCGCCTCTCGACCGTTCGAGCGCACCTTCCGCCTTGCGGATTATATCAAGGTGACGGATGCAGACCTGCGCGATGGACTGCTCACAGTCTCCCTGGCCCGTGAAGTCCCCGAGGAAAAAAAGCCACGCTTGATCCCCATCAAGGACAGCGGCGCAAAAGCTCTGGAAGGTAAAAAGGACAAAAAGTAACCGTCTTTCCCCGAAAGGCTCCGGCCTGTCTCCACCGGGCCGGAGCCGACCCATCCTTGGGAAGGGCCGTCGGATCGCAAAACCGGCGGCCTTCATTTATTCGCGTTCACCGCGATCAGAAACGCCAGAAGCAGAACACCTGAAATGACAGCGCCGATCTTGCCCGGCTTGGTGCGGAACTTCACGACGCCCGTGATGAACGCCATGATTTCCGTCACAAGAAAGATCGTACCGCCAATCTCCTTACCCGCCCCACCTGCGCCGTGAACCACCGCGCCCATGATAAGCGCCAGAAAAACGCCCGCCACGCTCGCCCGGGCGCTGAACTGCCCGACCCACGCCGTGGAATCCTTGGGCCGCGAGATAAGAGCGACCTGCTCCCCAAAGGCTTCCGGCGCATCGAAATTGCCAAGAATTTCCTCGATCTGATCCTTGCCGGCCTTGTCCGCAGGCTGCCCGACAATCTCAAGCACCTGCTCCTTCAGGCTCTCGACCACCGCCTCGATCTCGTCCTTGTCCGCGCCCTTTCTTTTCATAGAGCGGGTCACTTTCTTCAGATATTTCCTCAGGCGCTTGCGGCCTGCGCGTGATACATGCTCCATGCTTATTCCTCGACCTGCTCAAGAAGCCTGTTGATCGCCTTGTTCGTATCGTCCCAGTAATGACGCATATCCTGCAGCCGCGCCCGTCCGGCGGCGGTCATTTTGAAATAGCGGCGCGGCGGACCGGATTCCGAAGGGCCGGTGCGCACACTGACCAACCCCTCCTTCTTGAGGCGCCCCAAAACGAGATACAGCGTACTTTCTTTGAAGGCCAGACCGGGATATTCCTCAAGCTGCCGCAGGATGGAATAGCCGTAAGCCTCCCCGCGCGACAGAATCGCCAGGACGCAGAACTCAACGAGTCCCTTCCTGATCTGGGAAATCCAGCTATCGACCGACAATTCGCTCAAAATCAAAAACCTCAAAAAAAATTTCTATGGCCGGAACCGCCAAGAAGCAAGACCAACCAAGACCTTATTGTAACGCGTCTTTAGCTACTCTGCAACGCATTACTCTGTATAACAGTACTATGTATTGACAAGTAGTGCATAGCAGAGTAGTGTCCCCTCATTCTCGTATCACAAATTATGAAAAAAAGGAGTAGCCACAATGACTTCACTCAAACCCAACGCCCTGATCATCGGCAGCCCGCTGAACGACCTTCTGCTCGGAACCGCCGGGGCCGACCTCATCGCCGCCGGATACGGTAACGATGCAGTATTCTCCGGCCCGCTCGGAGATATCGTCGCGGATGGTCCCGGAAACGATCTGCTTGTCGGAGGCCTCGGAAACGATCTCCTGATCGGAGAACGCGACGATGATGCGCTGTTCGGCGGTTCCGGCAACGACATTCTTTCGGGTGAAAGCGGCAGAGACGCAATCTTCGGCGGACGCGGCAATGATCTCATCGCCGGAGGATTGGGCAACGACTTGCTGGCAGGCGAACAGGGCGACGACGCGTTGTTCGGCGGCGCAGGGCATGATGTTCTTGCCGGCGGCGAAGGCAACGACCTCTTGGCCGGGGAAATCGGCAATGATGCGCTCTTTGGCGGAACTGGAAACGATATTCTCTCTGGCGGCCTTGGCGAAGACTGGCTCGATGGTGAGGATGGGAACGATATTCTCGACGGCGGTGCCGATAACGATGTTCTGGTCGGCGGCAAAGGAACTGACTTGCTGTTGGGCGGAGCCGGAAACGACCTTCTGGCAGGCGGCGAAGATAACGACGTCCTCGATGGCGGAGCCGGAAACGATGCGCTGTTCGGCGAAGCTGGCAACGACATTCTCTCCGGTGGCCTCGGCGAAGATCTCCTCTCCGGCGGTCATGGCGATGACGCATTGTTCGGCGGCACAAACAACGATGTTCTTGCCGGAAATGAGGGCAACGACCTTCTGGCGGGCGAGGCGGGCGACGACGCCCTGCTCGGAGACGCAGGCCATGACCTGCTCTCAGGCGGAGCGGGCAACGATTGGCTTTACGGCGGCGCGGACTCCGATATCCTGTTCGGAGACGCGGGGAACGATGTCTTTCTGTTCACTGCGGACAGCATCGCCTCGGGCCCGGACCTGATCGGCGACTTCACCAGCGGCGAAGATGTCATCCTTCTGGCCGATCTGATCGACCTCTCGGCATTCGACCCCACGCAGGAATCAATCAATGACTATATCGTGACCGGAGAAACCGACGGCAACACGATCATCGGCTTCGACGCCGACGGTGCGGGCGCGGGTTCAGAGATCCAGTTTGTGGCGGTTCTGTCTGGTGTGACCGGGCTGGGATCGGCCGAAGACATGGTGACGAACGGCAATATAGCCCTCGTTTAAAGAGTTTTCTCTCTAAATCAACGATGGAGGCGGGCAATCGCCTCCATTTTTTAATTTTTAAACAATAGCTTAGACCTATAAATCATTTGATTGCCTAAAATAGCCTCAAACCCGTATAATCGGGAAAATACTAAAAAATAAAAATATTAAAAAATATAGGGTGTATCTGTGAGCGGAGCTTCAGGAACAGGCATAGGCGAAAACCCCGCGCAGGAGCAAATGGCTCCTGAGCAGGGCACGGATGTGCCCGATAAGCCCAAGCCACCTGCCCCACCGACGACGGAGGATCACGGTTATGAGGTCTTCGCCCGCCCCGACGCCTACGATACGAATATCAAGCCCGGCAACGCCCGGCTTCTGATCCTTGAACCCCGCGCCAGTCTAAACCGCCATGACGACCTGACGGCGCACATTGCGCGCCTCTCATCGGAAGACATGGCCCGCAGGCTCGGAACCGAACGCGCACAGATTTTTGTCCGCGAAGGAAATTTAGGCGGCCGCGATTTCATTCCCCATCTCAATGATTATGACGTGGTAAACTACAGCGTCGGCGCGGATGCGTCGAACTTTGCGGGCATCATGATGGCCTCGGAGGGTGGCAGCAACCCCGCTGCCAATTTCGCAGGCGTAACCCGGCCAATCATCGTGCAGGCGGTCGGCAATCACGGCAGCGATGGCGGCCAGCTGAGTTTCGGCGCCTACGACCGTGACACCACCGAAAACATTCACTTTTATCGCCACACCATTACCGTCGGCGAAGCCACGCGCGGCCCCGATGGACAGGTGACTGTTGACGCGCACAGCGCCAAAGCAGGCCCGACCTTCGTCGCCCCGAACCGCACCGAAACCGGAACGAGCTTCCTCTATTACGAGGACCTGACACAAGTCAGCCCCGAAGCGCGGGCGGAAGTCACCATCGACGCCGATGGCTACGTCTCGAACATTCAAGGCACGTCATTCGCGGCCCCCGACCCTGCCGGCGCGATCGCATCGGCCCGGAACGCCTTTCCGAACCTCTCGAACACCGAACTTCTGGCCGCCGCCGTAGCCTCCGCACGGATCCCAAGAGAAGCGGACACAAGCGAAGTCCGCACGAATCCCTCAGGTCTTGAATATGGCACGTATAAATGGGGATACGGTGTATTCGACCCCGCCGCCTTCGAGACGAATCTTGAGCGCATGAACGCGATACGCGCCGAACACGGCCCAGACGCCGATGCTGAACAAAGCGTCACGGCCTTCAACCGCAGCACCGTGGAACGCGATGGTCAGACCTACCACGCGCATAAATTCACAATAACCAGCGACATGTCGGTTGAGAAAATCACGCTGGCCGCACAAATGCCTCTGCAAACCCGCCCGCCCAGCCAAATCATTCTGATCAGCCCCTCGGGACAGGAAATTGAAATCCCAACCTCCGTCGGCCCCGGTACGACCCGCATGACCACCGAAGCCTTCATGGGCGCGGACGCCAAAGGCGAATGGACTGTGCTGATGGCAGGCAATTCAAGGATAGCACAGGGTGAAGAACTCTCCCGGATGCATGAAGATATCGGCGCTTACTTCACCGTCTACGGTCAGGAAAAAGGCGCGGACGGCCAGAGCAATATCTCCCGCCTCTTCGAACAGGTCCGCGACGAACGTGCCGCTGAACTGCAGCCAGTATCAACAGCACCGGCACCCGCAACGCCCGAAGCCCCGGCGAGTTCACCACCTCCCGCATTCCCGAATAGACCCTGACCGGATCAGGTCTTCTTTTTTCTGGCTTTGGAAGTTTGCGTGACCTTAGCTTTTTTCGCTTTAGGAACAAAAGCGTTCTGCTCGATATGCTTTATCATAAGCCCGGCAATATCAATGCCCGTAGTCGCCTCAACACCCTCAAGCCCGGGAGACGCATTGACTTCAAGAACCTTTGGCCCCTCTTTTGAACGGATCATGTCGACGCCGCACACCTTGAGGCCGACAAGACTGGCCGAGACAATCGCCATCCGTCGCTCTTGATCGGTGATCTGAACCTTATGCCCCGAACCACCGAGATGAATATTCGCGCGAAACTCGCCCTTCGCCGCTCGTCGTTCCATCGAGGCCACAACCTTCCCACCGATCACAAAGCACCGCAGATCGACGCCCTTGGACTCTTTGATAAACTCCTGAACAAGAATGTTGGCTTTAAGGCTCTTGAACGCATTAATCACGCTTTCCGCAGCCTTTTCCGTCTCCGCAAGAACGACCCCTTTACCCTGCGTTCCTTCTAGTAGCTTAATCACCACGGGCGCGCCGCCCACCATCTTTATAAGATCCTTGGTATCAAGCGGGGAATTGGCAAAACCCGTCTTAGGAATGTTGATATGCTTATCGCTGCACAACATCTGCAAAGTCCGAAGCTTGTCCTGCGCACGGGTAATAGATATCGGACCGTTCAAACAGTACGAATCCTGCAACTCAAATTGTCTTAAAACCGCGCAGCCATAAAACGTCATCGAAGGTCTAACGCGGGGAATGACTGCGTCGAACCGCTCTAGAATCTCCCCGCCCCGATAATGGATTTCCGGCTTGCGGGCAGTAATATCCATATAGCAGTTTTTAATAGCGATAAAACTCATCTCGTGACCGCGCGCTTCCCCGGCCTCCATCAGCCGCCGGTTGGAATAAAGCTCGGGATTGCTGGCAAGAACGGCAATTCTCATGAATGGACCTTTTTTATTGTTAATCGTAAAGTGAAGACATATCGGAAATATTCCCCAACACAAGGCTTTTGGCCGGATCAACGACAAACCGGGCCTTCTTCAAAGCTTCGCGCCCCAAAAGCATCCGAAAGCGCATCTTATGGCGTGACGTAAGCGTCACCTCAGCCGAAATAGGACACCCTGCAAAAACGAGTGTGGTTCGGATAACACAGCGGTTTTCCCGCTCTCCGTTGGAACTGATAACTGTGCGTTTCTGGACCAAAGGAGCAACGCATTCACGTATGATCTGATTGTTTCGCTGCAATGGATGAATTTTAAATCGCACATACTTATGCTCGCCCTTCTTGAAAACCTGAATATCAAAAGCGTGAAGGGCGGACGTCCGCGCACCGGTATCAATCCGGGCTTTAACAGCCGGAAGACCGAGATCCGGTAAGGCACACCACTCGGACCGACCGATCAGGGTCTTTCCGCTACGCGGATTGCTTTTCTCTTTAGTCTTATTTTTGACCGGATCCTTAGACACGATAAAACCCTCATCCCCCCTCTACTTATACCGGACTGCACGGACTATGAACCAAACCGCGAACAGTCTCAAGACGTTAACATACATGCATGGATCAACGGAGAAAAAACCGTGCCCTGAAGCCCTATTCGGGGTAAAATAGACAGAAGCATATTCACGGAAAAGGACTCTATGAAGCTGAAGAAAAAAATAAAAAAGCTGAACCCGTTCAAACGGATACGCGCAAAGCGTGAACACCTTCGCGCGGGTGATGTGATCTACACGCCGCTTTATGGAGTATGGCGACACTACGGCATCGTGATTGAAGAATGCGCAAAGGGTAACCACACCGTGCGCACCGTCCACAGAGACCGGGAAGCCCCGCTTGAACAAACGCTTGAAGAGTTTTCGTCAGGGAAACGCATTTACAGGCAAGGACATAAGACCGGAAGACCGGAAAGCGCACAAAGAGCGCGCCAGGAAGAACGGTTTAGCTACAATCTGTTCCTGAATAACTGCGAAAACTTCGTGCGCCGCGCCGAAGGAAAAAAAGACGTGAGCCTTCAGGTCGTTGTAGGGCTGGGAACGCTTGCCGCCACAATCGGGCTAGCGATTATAAGGAAACGCCTGCCACGCATCTAACCCTAATTCTGTGCTTTTTGGGATGCGTTATATTGATCCAGCCAGTTTATAGCCGGAGGAAATTCATGATCGGCGGCAAACTTCATCCACAAAAGGCACTCGTCTTTCGGTCGCTCGCCCCACTCGCCAGACAGGCATCCCAAGGCAAGCCTGTACTCGTTTTGCCCCCTGACGCAACCGCTTATACCGGTACATTCAAACCAGCTTGTGGCGAGCATTTTATCTTTGGGAACGCCCAACCCTAAAGCCATTATTACACCGATCTGAAAACGTGACTCGCTATGACCGTCCTTGGCATGAGGAAGAATTTTTTCGAACGCTGCGACATAGTTCTTGGCGTGGAATTCCTTTGAGGCCTCGTTAATCTCAATCATGGTTTTGAAGTAAAAGAAAGCACCCCAGGCCACGTAGGCAAACACCAGAACGGCAAAAAACTTCACGACGAAGTTGTCTTTTAAGAATATGTCTATAAAGGCGGGCGATTTAGGCGGCTGCTGCATAGGTTTCATACTGACATAAAAGTTCTTAACGGCAAGTATCTAATGGTAATTTCCCCACATTGTTTTCATAAAAAAAGCCCCCCGATGGCTATCGGAGGGCTTTTTGCTTAAGAGGAGAGAAAAGCTAGAATCTGTAGGAAACCCCGGCACCGACGATCCACGGATCCATGTCGATATCGGCTTGAATGGCTCCGTTATTCAGGCTGGCATCAACATTCAGCCAGAGCTTCTTGACATCAAGGTTGACGCCCCAATGTTCGTTTATCCAGTAGTCCGCTCCCGCCTGCAGCCCGTACCCAACGCCGTTATCGACGTTCAGATCAGTAAAACCGCTAGCCGTATCTTCACCATAGAAAACCGAGTAATTCAAACCCGCGCCGACATAAGGGCTGAACGCATTATCAGGCGTAAAGTGGTACTGAAGCATAACCGTCGGTGGCAGAACCCACGCCTTACCGAGATCGACATTTCCGGTGTAATCTATATCGTGCTTCGAAGTCGCAGCGATCAACTCAGCCGCAATATGCGGCGTAAAGAAATACGTAAAATCGACTTCGGGCGTGATAGCGTAATCCGCATCAACTTCACCGCCGATATTCACGCTGGAATCCACATCCGGAATAACGTCGATCGCGCGGACGCGGATCTGAAAACGCTCCTTGGACCAAGGGCCACCCAAATCCTTCGCATAAGCGGGCGTTGAGATAACCACGGCAGCCGCGCCAAGCGCCAAACCGGAATATAAAAGTGCCTTTTTCATGAGAACCTCCTGAACTCTGCGGAACAAGCTCCACGGCCGCACTATCCTCCAAAGCGCCTTGAAACAACTTGATTTTTATTAATCAGGACGGTTTTTTATCAGAAATTTGCAGGTCTTTTTTAGGCTTTTCAGGAAGCGGCTCATCTTCGTCTATAAGGATGCGTAAACTCGCCCCCTCCAGATCGTCATATTGACCGCTGCGGATGCTCCAGATAAACGCCCCTAGCCCAAGAACGCCGAGAAAGAGGGCAATGGGGATCAAATAAATCAAAACACTCATATCCTGGCCTTAAGACGGAAAGAGTTGGCAATAACGACCAAAGACGATCCCGACATCGCGATCGCCGCGACCATAGGCGTGACCATCCCGGCAAAACCAAGCGGAACGGCAATTAAATTATAAACCATGGCCAGAATGAAGTTCTCACGCACCAGCTTTTGCGAAAAAATAGCAACCGAACGAACCTTTAGCACGGGGGAGAGTTTATCGCCCATGAACACAATATCCGCCGCGCTTTGCGCCATATCGACCGCCGTCCCCGGCGCCATGGAAACGTCCGCACCGGCCAAGACAGGCGCATCGTTCAGACCGTCCCCGACCATCAGGACGAAGCGCCCCTGCCGCTTAAGACTCATGAGAATTTCATACTTTTCAGGCGGCGTTTTTTCCGCAAAGACGTTAGCCTCAGGAATTCCAGCACGCTGGGCCATTTCACGGGCCACATCCGCCCGGTCGCCGGAAACCAGATAAACCTTAAGCCCATCGGCAATCAAACCTTTGACCGTCTCCTCAGCATCACTGCGTAAAGTATCAGAAAAGCCAAACCGGACAGGATCCCGGCCTTCGACGGCCAGCCACAACTCCGGCCCTTGAGCGGCCGCAGCCTGTTCATCCCCGCACCAACGACGACTCCCTATACGAACAGCGCGGCCCTCATAGACGGCGGACAGCCCTTTGCCGGAAATTTCCTGAACGTCTTCAAACCGCAGACGAGGCCCTTCATAAGCCGACGCCAGCGCCTTTGAGAGCGGATGACGGCTCTGCGAAGCAAGCGAGGCCGCCAGCTGCAAATCCTCTTGCGCATGAGTCTTGGAAACCAGTTCCGGCCAGCCGTACGTCAAGGTGCCCGTCTTGTCGAAAAAGACCGTGTCCGCCTTAGCCAACCGTTCCAGCGCATCGCCGGATTTAACCAGAACACGCGATTTCATCAATCGGCCCGTCGCAAGAACCTGCACGACCGGAACGGCAAGCCCCAGCGCACACGGGCAGGTAATGATTAGCACAGTGACAGAGATCATCAGCGCATCCTGCCACGCAATTCCGATAATGCCCCACCACAGGATAAACGCCGCCAGCGCCAGCGTATGAACGACCGGAGTATACATCCTCGCCACCCGGTCGGCCAGCCGCACATAGGCCGCCTGTCCCTGCTCCGCCTGCTCCATAAGGCGAACGATATCCGACAGCAGCGAATCCTCCGCCGCCTTGGAAACACGGATGGTTACAGGACCGGACAGGTTAATCGTTCCCCCATAAACCTCCTGCCCCACCTCCACTGTGCGCGGCATCGTCTCCCCGGTTACCAGCGACGTATCGACCTCTGCCGTGCCGCTCTCGACGATCCCGTCTACGGGAAACTTCTCGCCCGCGCTGACCAGCACGCGCATATCTTCGATCAAATCGCGGATCGGTACGGTGCGTATCTGCCCGTCTTCCTCGACCTGCGCGAACCCCGACAAGGTTGAAAGCAAGTCTGTCGCCGCGCTGCGGGCACTCCTCCGGGCGCGAAAATCCAGATAGCGCCCGATCAGAAGAAAGAACAGAAGCATCACCGCAGAGTCGAAATAAACGTGCTCCGCGTGGCGCATCGTCTCGAAAACACTCATCCCGCAGGCCAGAATGACCCCAACGGAAATCGGCACATCCATGTTCGTATGGCCGTGCGACAGCGCTTTGAACGCGGAACGGAAGAACGGCCGGCCGGAAAAGATGACGGCGGGAATGGCAATCAGCGCGGATATCCAGTGCAGGAAATCCCGCGTAGCCAGCCCCATCGTCTCGATATCCGTGGTCCACAGGCCAGCAGAGAGCAACATAATATTGCCCATCGCAAACCCAGACACGCCGACGCACAGGAGAAGAAACCTCTCCTCCTCGGTTTCCTCCTTGTCGGAGCGGCTGTCAAAGGGTCGCACCTCATAACCCAGCCTTTTGATCAAAGAAACCAGCTCGTTGGCATAGGCGTTCTCACCGATCCAGCGTATGACCAACCGCCGGGTGGAAAAATTCACGCGGGCGCTCTCGACCCCGGGACGCCCGAGAAGAGAAGACTCGATCTTTTGAATGCAACCGGCGCAATGTACACCGCCGACCATGACTTCAAGAGACAACTGTCCATCCGCTGTCGGACGGACCAAGGACTCGTACCCTCCAACGATATCGTTGGCGGGCTCGGGCTTTACTCCGTCACGAGCCTGTAGGTTGTTCGATAGGTTTGGTTGTCCCATGTCGCCTCGATCTTCGCTGTCCAGGCACCGGGAAGGGGCGCACGGATGTCCGCAGAATAAACACCCTCACCCGCAGGCGTCAATGTAACCTTATAATCATGCCCCTTGGGAACGGGCCGGATCATCAGGGCCTGAACACTGGCGCCGTCCCTGGGCTGCCCCTGACCGTCCAGAAGCCGCAGGCTCATAACCGGATTCTTGAAACTGACGTCCAGCGTGACGCCCGAAGCCTTTTGGGCCTCCGAAGCCTCAAGAACGGCATCGTAGGAAAGCCCCTTCTCATAGGCCTTGTCGGTAACGGTGCCCGTGTGCGTATTGATGGCCAGATAAACGAAAATCCCGTCCAGAACGAACACGACGAGAAAAAAAGCCACGAAATAAAGCGGGATATACTTATCGCTTGGGCGGATATCGCTGCTTTTGCTCATGGTTTACGGCCTCTCTGAAACAAAAATACTCTCATAAACCGACAACGCGCCAGTATCCTGTTCAGAAAGCGAAAAAACCACAGGGCGAGGCGCTCCGGCCTCGACCTTCGCGGTCACAAAAACATGAAAATGACCGATACTGTCCGCCTCGACATAAAGACTCTCTGAGGTCAAATCCCCCGCCCCCTGAATCTCGACCTTGGCATCCGCTATGCCCTCAACGCTCAGCGCAAAGGTGCGGTGCTCGTGCGTCTTATTCAGGATTTTGATATCGTACCCGTTCCGCACGGAGCCGTCCGAGAGCGCAACGAACATGGGGTTCCGATCATGCAAAACATGCAGCTCCTGCGGCGCGCGCGTGATCAGCGCATAAAGCATGATCCCGCCAACCAACGACAGAATCAGGGCATAATAAAGACTCCGAAGGCGGAAAATCGGGACGACGCTCTTCGTGCGCTCGGCAGGATCAAGCGCAAAACGGCGCTCCGTATCATAGCGGATCAACCCGCGCGGCAGTTCGACCTTATCCATAATATTGTTGCAGGCATCAACGCAAAGCCCGCAGGCAATACACTCCATCTGCAGCCCGTCGCGGATGTCGATCCCCATCGGGCAGACCTGAACGCAAGCCGAGCAATCGATGCAATGCCCACGCCCCTCCCAAGAATCGCCCTGCTTGTGCTTCCCGCGCTTCTCCCCGCGCTTTTCGTCATAGCCAATAATCAAAGTATCGCTATCGAACATCGCCGACTGGAACCGCGCGTAGGGACACATATAGATGCAGACCTGCTCGCGGGCGAACCCGGCCATAAGATACGTGCTGAAGGTCAGCCCCGCGATGAACGCCAGAACCGTAGGGGACACGTTGAATTCAAAAAAACTCCAGACCAGCGTCGGCGCATCGTTGAAATAAAGAACGAACGACCCCGCCGTACACCATGCGATCACCAGCCACAGAAAATGCGTAACCGCCATCTTCCATGCCTTCTCCCGCGTCCACGGCCCCTCACGCAGCTTCTTGCGTTTGTTACGGTCGCCTTGAACGATCCGTTCAACCCAGACGAAAAGGTCGGTCCACACAGTTTGCGGACATAAATACCCGCACCAGACCCGCCCGAACATGCTGGTGACGAAGAACAGAACGACCGCCGCGAGAATCAAAATCCCGGTCAGGAAATAGACCTCCTGCGGCCAGATCTCGATGAAAAACCAATAGGCGCGGCGGTTGGGAAGATCGATCAGGATCGCCTGATCCGGGGCGTTCGGCCCGCGATCCCAACGGAGAAAAGGAGCAAGGTAATAGATGCCCAGAGTGACCGCCATCGCCACCCATTTAAGCTTTCTATAGCGTCCCCAAACACGCTTGGGATAAATCCGTTCCTGCTTGGCAAAAAGCGTGATGGTTTGCTGGTTATTCTCCGGCATGTCCGTTCGAATCCGTTTCTCCGGCATCCTCCGGCAGAGTGACTGCGGGCTTCACATCTTCGCTCGCCGCAGAGACTCGTTTCTCGCCTCCGCCAAGCTGATGAACGTAAACCGAAAGCTGCCGGATCGTCTCACGGTCAAGCCGCCCCGTCCAGCTCGGCATCACGCCCTTGCGCGAGTTAAAGACGGTTTTGTATACGGAATCCCGGTCGCCGCCGTAAAGCCAGAGAGCATCCGCCAGATTAGGAGCGCCGAACTCACGCAAACCCCGGCCATCCTCGCCGTGACAGGACGCGCAGTTATTCGCGAAAATCTCGCGGCCTTTTTCAATATTACCCGCATGAGCCTCTTTGGAGCCTGAAAGGCTGATGACATAATCCACAACCGCATCGATATCAGGCTTCGCAAGCAGCTCATCCTGACCGAACGCAGGCATTTCCGAAATCCGGGAATCCTCATGGCCGGAGCGGATACCGTACAAAATCGTCTCATAAATCGCATCGACATCCCCGCCCCAGAGCCAGTCGTCGTCGTTCAGGTTTGGATAGCCCGGCCCGCCCGCGCCGCCCGTCCCATGACAGGTCGCGCAATTATCCTTAAAATATGCGCCGCCGCCTGCAACCGCGAAGGCATAAAGCTCCTGATCGTTCAGGATTTGGTCGAACGAGGCCTTTTTAAAGCGATCAAGATAAGCCTTCTGGCGATCATGAATCTCCTGCTGCTCGGCGGCCAGTTTCTTATACTGCGTCCACCCGTAACTGCCCTCGGTCGCGCCGCCCGGCACAGGCCACGCGGGATAAACGACCCAATACCAAACCGACCAGATCACAGTGATAAAGAACACCCACAGCCACCAGCGGGGCGCGGGATTGTTAAGTTCCTTGAGGCCGTCCCACTCATGCCCGGTCGTCTCGACGCCCGAAACCTTGTCGATCTCCTTGTTTTTATGATCACTCATAATCGCTCTCCTTCAGGGGAATACGCGCATGCTCCTGATACCCGCGCTTGGCGCCCGGTCTGTAAACCCACAACGCCATCAAGACGAAAAATCCGAAAAAGAACAGCAGGCCCAAAAGCCCCGCATTTTGACTGATCCAATCCATCATGGCGCGCTCTCCTCGACCTGTTCGGCGGATTTGAAATCCACCATGGTGCCCAGAACCTGCAAATAGGCCACTAAAGCATCCATTTCCGAAATCACCTCGGGCTGCCCGTCGAAATCCCGTGCGAGCACCTTTTCACCGTAACGGCTCACAAGACCGGCCATATCCATCCGCGCCTCACCCGTCGCCTGCGCGATCGCGTCCTTTTCCGCGTTCTCGATCATCTCGTCCGAATAGGGAACGCCGGCCAGTCGCAGTGTTTTAAGATGCTGGTCCAGATCGTCGATTTTCGCTCCGGTTTTAAGAAGGAAGCTATAGGACGGCATGATCGACTCCGGCACCACGTCGCGCGGTGCCTTAAGGTGCGCCACATGCCAATCGTCGGAATACTTGCCGCCGACCCGCGCCAGATCGGGCCCGGTCCGTTTGGACCCCCACTGGAACGGATGGTCGTACATCGACTCCGCCGCCAGCGAATAATGCCCGTAACGCGCCACCTCGTCCCGCAAGGGGCGGATCTGCTGGGAATGGCAGTTATAGCAACCTTCGCGCAGATAAATGTTATAGCCCGCCAGTTCCAAAGGCGTGTAAGGCCGAACGCCTTTCACGGGCTCGATCACCGTCTCCGTGCGAAACAGGGGGATGATCTCCACGATCCCGCCGATCAACACGGCGATGATGGTCCAGAAAAGCAGAAGCAGGGAGTTTTTCTCGAGTTTTTGATGCTTGTGTAAAAAGCTCATGCGACCGCTCCTTTTAATTCGCCGCCGGATTGATATTCCTTCTCGCAGACATCGCCTTTAATCGTCCGGTAGAAGTTGTAGACCATGATGAGTGCGCCCGCGAGATAGAGCACCCCGCCCAAAGCCCGGATAATATAGAAAGGATGCATGGCCATCACGGACTCGACGAACGAATACTCAAGGAAGCCCATGTCGTTGTAGTCCCGCCACATCAAGCCCTGCATGATGCCCGAAACCCACATCGCGGCGATATAAAGCACGATCCCGATCGTCGCGACCCAGAGATGGATATTCACCAGCTTCATAGAATAAAGCTTCTCCCGCCCCCACAGCACGGGCACCATGTAATAGAGTGCTCCGAAGGTGATAAAGCCGTTCCAGCCCAAAGCGCCGGAATGGACGTGCCCGATCGTCCAGTCCGTATAGTGTGAAAGCGAGTTCACGGACTTGATAGAGAGCAGCGGCCCCTCGAACGTGCTCATCCCGTAAAAGGCCAGAGAAATGATCATAAACCGCAGAACCGGATCCTGCCGCAGCTTATGCCAGGCGCCCGAAAGGGTCATGATCCCGTTGATCATCCCGCCCCATGAGGGCATCCAGAGCATGATCGAAAACGTCATCCCCAACGTCTGCGCCCAATCCGGCAGCGCTGTATAATGCAGATGGTGCGGTCCCGCCCAGATATAGATAAAGATCAGCGACCAGAAGTGAAGGATCGAAAGGCGATAAGAATAGACCGGACGCTCCGCCCGCTTGGGAATGAAATAATACATCATGCCCAGAAAACCTGCGGTCAGGAAGAACCCGACCGCGTTATGCCCGTACCACCACTGGATCATCGCGCTCTGCACGCCCGAGAAAACCGTATAACTCTTGGCCCCGGTCCACGAAACGGGAATGGAAAGACCGTTCCCAAGATGCAAAACGGCGACCGTGATAATGAAGGACAGATAGAACCAGTTCGCCACATACAGATGCGGCTCCTTCCGTTTCATAATCGTGCCAAGGAAGACCAGAAGATAAGCAACCCAGACCACGGTCAGCCAGAGATCGACAAACCACTCCGGCTCGGCGTACTCCTTGGCTTGCGTAACGCCCAGAACGTAACCCAGCGCGGCCATGACGATGAAGAGCTGGTATCCCCAAAAGGTAAACATCGCCAGCCCATCGTTCCACAAACGTACCCGGCAGGTCCGCTGTACGACGAAATAGCTGGTGGCGAACAGAGCGTTCCCCCCGAACGCAAAAATCACCGCCGACGTATGGACGGGCCGAAGCCGCCCAAACGTCAAATAAGGCTCGAAATTAAGGTCGGGAAACGCCAATTGCAGCGCAATCAGAAGTCCCACCGCAAACCCGACAATCCCCCAGAAGACGGTAGCAAGGGTAAACAGCCTCACGACTTCGTAGTTATAGCTCTGCGCCTCTGAGACTTCTGCTGTTGTCATATCACATCCCTTTTCCTTAAAGAACCATCGCGCCGGCCAGAACGAACAGCCAGAACGCGCTTAAAACCATAAAACCCTGCCGCACTGAATACCCGCCGGGCAAAACGATCCGGTTCAAAAAACCAGCACCCGCGCCAACCAGAAATAAAGCAGGCATAGTGCCCACGCCAAAGGCGGCCATAGCCCCGGCGGACTGCCAGACGGTCGGCGCCGTAGCCGCCGCCATAAGCGCCGAGACCACGAGCCCACACGGCATAAAGCCCAGAAGAATCCCGAGCAGATAGCGCGAAGCTGGACGGCGGTCAGGCAACAAGGGTTTGTAAAGCCGTGAAAGCAAGCGCCCGGGAACCGGAAGCCGCAGCCGCACCGCCCAAGGGAAAAGCCCCGCCATACGCGGAAAGGCCGTAACGACGAACACCGCTGCCGCGATTAAAAGCAGCGGAACAACGACATAAGCCCGGAAAGGCTGGAAAAGCAGCGCCAGATTGAGAACGCCGCCAAAAAGCACGGCCAAGAATACATAAGTAGTCAGCCGCCCCAAATGATAGGGTAAAATCAAAGACTTGACGAGTGAACGCCCCCGGTCACCACCCCCGGACACACCCTCCGCCTGAGCCAGAACGAACGGCCCGCACATCGCGATACAATGCGTAAAGCCCCCCGCCAGCCCGGCGAGCAGAAGACTGGTCGCAAGACCATAGGAAACAGCAAAATTGTGCAGACATTCGCCGAACATGAGGGGTCCAATAGTTTAATTCCGGCAGGAATTCTCTACGTCCTTCGCACGCTTCGCCTTGACCTTTATCAACCATCCCTTATAAAAAAGGGCTGATGAAACATTCAAATACCGCTCAGATCAAGCCACCCGCAAACCTCGGACAGTTTTTGTCCTCAATACCCCTGTTCAACGCCTGTACGGCTAAGGAAATCGAAGGTTTACTCGAAGGTGCGATCGCCGAGCGTCACGGCAAGGGTTATCTGCTCTTCAGTTACGGCGCGGAGGCGCAGCGCTACTATGTTATCAAAAACGGCTGGGTGAAGCTCTACCGCGAAACGCTTGACGGGGCACAAGCCATTATCGACGTACTGCCCCAGAAGCATATTTTCGGAGAGACCGCGATCTTTGAGGACAACACCTATCCCTACAGCGCCGAAGTGATTGAAAACGCTGAAATTCTCTCCCTGCCTCTGAAAAAGCTCAAAAGCCTGATCGAAAGCAACCCGAAATTCGCGCTTTCGATGCTGACCTCTATGGCCCGTTACCGCCGCCATCAGGATCTGGAGATCGAGCACCGCTCGCTTCAGAACGCCCCGCAGAGGATCGGTTGTTTCATCCTGCGCCTGACCCCTGCGCACACCGATCCGCAGGAAAAGGGGCCGATTACAATCCACCTGCCTTATGACAAAACCATGATCGCGGCGCGGCTCGGCATGCAGCCGGAAACCTTCTCCCGCGCCCTCGGGAAGCTCAGACAAGCAACGAACATTGAAGTCAAAGGTTCGACGATTGAAATCGCGGATCTGGAATCCCTGATCGGCTTCACCTGCTCGGCCTGCACGAACGAATTCCCCTGTCACGATATTGATTGTTCGTCCTGCTCGTCCTGATCCCTTAGACCGTAAAGCCACGCCCAGTCAATCTTGGCCGGATTGCGGATATATTGCTCGGGATCGTGAACGACATTCAAAAGATAGCTGCGCGTGACCCTCCATTTCTTATGCTTCACGTTCTGCGCCGGGGGCGCGGTCACAACAACACGCCGATCATCGGCATACTGAATACACAACCCATGCTCCGGCTGATCGTCGATAATCAGGACCTCAACCGCCTGACCGCAAGCGGCACACCGCCCGGCCTCCGCCAGAATTTGCTTGAAGGGAAAACGATCCGCATTGCGCTTGATGGCCTCGTTGCATACGGCAAGATAACGTTCAAAAAGCGCACGGTCTTCTTCTGAATTGATTTCGGACACCAACGGCTCCATAAAAAAATAAAAAATAGAACGGATAAAATCACGCCGCCCAAGGTGGCACAAAATAACGAATTTTCATTTGATTTTGGTCAAAGCACACTCTGAAGAGGCAAAACGCTACGCCTAGAAATAGTAAAAAATCAGATAGAAAAACAGCAGAACCGCAACCCACAGAACCATGCTGCCGATCGGCCATGCCCGGGCCAGAATACCATGCGGGCCGTGATGGCGGATCAACCCCCCCATAATGTATTGATGAAACAGGTCGCAGAAAAACCGCTTTAGCCTGCCGTAATCGGCTATGAGCAAGCCAAGCGCGCACCGGATCGACTCGGGCAGGAACTTTCTGTAAATCCAGTCGACATCAAGGTTCACCGAACGCAAATCCGGCGGCCCAAGCTTGCTGATTTTAAGCCAGACAAACCCCAGCCCGACGAAGGCCAGAAGTTGCAGCTGTGCAAGAACATGGGTCGTATCATAAACAATATAATCAACCTCGAACGGCAACAGCCCGAAGAGGAGCGCAGGATACAGCCCAATGAACACGCACATCGCCGCAGCCAAACCCATAGCCAGAAGCATATGCTTCGGCGGATCGGCAGCGCGCAAACCGGAATCCTGACCGAAAAACGTGAAATAGCAAATCTTGATCCCCGCATAATAGAAAGTTCCCGCAGAAGCGAATAGAAGACAAAGCCATACGAAATCGAGCTTTTGATCCAAAGCGGCGGTCAGGATCATACCCTTACTGACGAAACCGCCGAATAAAGGTACGGCGGAAATCGACGCCGCCCCGATAACACACAGTATCGTAGTAAGAGGCATGCTCTTGTATAGCCCGCCGAGATCAGAAGCCCTGATCCGCCCGGTCATATGCAAGACAGAACCCATACTCATGAACAGAAGGCTTTTGTATATCACGTGGTTAAAGGCCGTGGCCACGGCCCCGTTGATGGCCAGCTCCGTGCCGATCCCGATACCGCAAACCATGAAACCGACCTTGCTGATCATACTATACGAGAGCACGCGCCGCAGATCGTTCTCGATAACAGCGTAGAAAATCGGAAAGATCACCATGACCGCGCCGATATAGATCAGGATATCAGCACCCGCATATCCGCGCGCCAGCGCATAAACAGCCACCTTGGTCGTAAAACAGCACAGAAACACCGCCCCTGTGACTGTGGACTGCGGATAGGAATCGATAACCCAGTTATGAAGAAGGGGAAAGGCTGCCTTAATCCCGAACGCCAGCAGGATCACATACCCGGCTTGGCTCTCAAGCCCGATCTCGTTGAAAGCCAAAGACCCCGTACTATGCAGAATCATCAGCGCCCCGGCGAGAAGCAAAAGCCCGGAAGCAACCTGAATGATCAGGTACCGCATGCCACAACGAAAGGCCCCGTCTGTCTGCCGCGCCCAGATAAGGAAAACCGACGAAACCGTCATAACCTCCCAGAAAAAGAACAGGCTCAGCAGGTCGCCCGCAAAAACCGCACCCACTGCACTGCCCGCATAGAACAGCCCGGCCGTATGTTGGACTCGGTCTTTCACATGAAGCGAAAACAAGATCGCTATAAAGCTGGCGATGCAGAATAAATACCCGAAAAGAAAACTGAGTTTATCCGTACGGAAAGGAACCAACTCATACCCCATAAAAGGCATGGTCAGAGCGACGCCGCTCTGCTCCTGCAAGAGCAAAAACCCGCTGGCGATCGGAACCGCGAGCATCAAAGCCGAACGCACAGAGCTGCTGGCGATAAACATCACCGCCAGCGCAGCGATAAAGAACGGCATAAACGGCAAAGTCAGAAGCGAGAGATCAGTCATTCGAAATCTCCTCCGGCGCTTCGTAATAATCCTCTGGCCGCATGACCAGCTTGCGCAACATCGCCGCGCCGAGGATAATCACCGAAAATGCCAAAAAGCCGAACAAGGCATAAAAGGCCGGGATCTCCTCCAAGGGGTGATAGCTATGGCGGTGAAGTACGAAATCAGCAGCAAACAGCACGAAACACAACGCGTGAAAAATATAGATTAGGAACCGGACATTCCCCTTGTTGTCCAAGAAATAAGGGCGTTCAGGCTTCATGGTGTTCCCCCGTAAAGCGACGCAGCCAGATCGTGCAAAGGCTGCGGGAAAAAGAACAGAACAAAGCACCCGGCGCTGGTGATCCCCATAGCTACAAGGCACGGCCACGGCGCTTCCTTAAGGATGCTTGGCCCCTCATTCCGGCCGGCAAAAAAACCCCGGATGGGAATAGGCAAAAGATACGCGATATTCAAAAGAGAACTAACCATCAAAACCCCCATCAGGGCAATATGTCCGGCCTCAAGCGATCCCAGCATCAGATACCACTTGCTCCAGGTCCCTCCTGTCGGCGGCAAGCCGATAATACTGAGACTCCCGATCAAAAAAGCCAGCATCGTAAACGGCATGGCCCGGCCCAGACCCTCCATTTGGCTGATCTCCGTTTTCTTGGTGGCGACATAAATCGCCCCCGCACAGAAAAAGAGGGTAATCTTGCCGAACGCATGCATCGCGATATGCATCGCCGCGCCGGTAATCCCCGCTGGCGTGGCCAGCAAGGCCCCGAGTGTGATGTAGCCCAGCTGTGAAACCGTAGAATACGCAAGCCGCGCCTTGAGATTGTCCCTGGTCATAGCCACGATCGAAGCCAGCAGGATACTGGCTCCGGCGATATAAAGCATCAGATCGCGGGCCTCCAGCAAAACCAGCAAATCTGCGCCAAAGATATAGACGGTGATCTTAAGCAAGGTAAACACGCCCGCCTTGACGACCGCAACCGCATGCAACAGCGCACTGACCGGCGTAGGCGCCACCATCGCCGAGGGTAGCCAGCGATGAAACGGCATGAGCGCTGCCTTACCGACCCCAAAACAGAACAGTATAAGCAAAGCGCCGACAACAAAACTATCGGCAATTCCGCCAAAAATACCGCCCGGACGGAAATCAAGCGTCCCGGTTACGGAATACGTCCAGATGATCGCAGGAAGAAAGAACGCGATGGAGGTTGTCAGCAAAACACCAAGATAAACGCGCCCGCCTCGGCGTGCTTCATCGTTGCCCTTATGCGTAACAAGCGGATACGTAGAGAGCGTCAGCAACTCATAAAACACGAAAAGCGTTAGAAGGTTGGCGGAAAAAGCAATCCCCAGCGTAAACGCAATAGCAAGTGCAAAACAGATATAAAAGCGCGTCTGGTTTTCCTCCTTCGCCCCGCGCATATAGCCGATTGAATAAATCGATGTGACGATCCAGAGGAAGCTGGCGATCAGCGCAAACAACATCCCCAGCGGCTCCAGCCTGAAAGAAAGGGACAAACCCGGAAGCGGCGCGGCGAAAACAAGCTCGGGACTCATCCCGCTTAATCCCTGAGGCAAAAGCAGAAGTACGCTCAAAAATGTTAGCCCCCCCGTAACCAACGTAACGGCTTCACGGAGATTGGGGGTATTCCCGCAAAGCCAAACCAAAACCGCACCCGCGAGAGGCAGACAAACGGCCAACGAAACCAGAGCCTCATAACTCATCAGGGAGTACTCCCAAGAAGACTGAGCGCCGCCGACTCCGCGGCACCAACCACGAGACTCGGATCAATACCGATATAGAGGGTCAGCAAAGCCATGAACCAGGCCGGGACCAAAAGTATAAAAGGCGCCTCTTTTCCATTCTCGTGCACTTCATCAGGAGCTTGAAAATACGCGACCTCGACAATCCGCCAGACATACGCGACAGCCAACAAAGACCCGGCGAGAACGGCAGCGATAATCAAAAACCCCACAAAACCATGGTCGAGCGCAGCCATGATGAGATACCATTTACTCACGAACCCTGCGGTCAATGGCATACCGATCAATCCCAGTCCGCCAACCACAAAGGCTCCCATCGTCCACGGCATCGTTTTTCCAAGGCCCCGGAAATCCTCGATCCGCGCACTGCGAAAACGATAGAAAACACAACCCGCAACCAGAAACAGACAGCCCTTCATAACAGCATGATTGAACATATGCAGGATACCAGCGCTCAAACCGGCATGACTGGCTAGCGCAAAACCGATGACCATATACCCGATCTGCGCAACGCTCGAATAAGCCAGTACATGCTTGATGTTCGTCTGAAAAATGGCCGAGAGAGAGCCGACAAAAACCGCAGTCACGGCAAGAACAAGCAAGATCGGCTGCAACGGCATAGCACCAAAAGCGAATCCTGCACCAAAAACGGTGAATGTGAAACGTATAAGAACGTAAAGTGAAACTTTGGTGGATGTTGCGGCCAAAAACACGCTCGCGGCGGAGGGGGCATAACCATAAGCATTAGGCAGCCAAACATGGAGCGGGAAAAGCGCCACCTTAATGCTCATTCCCACGATGATAAAAGCAAACGCCGCCCGAACGGTATGGGTATCCATGACAGACGGCAGCCGCACCGCCAGATCCGCCATGTTCAGCGTCCCCGTCATCATATAAATGAACCCGATCCCGATCAGCAGAAAAGTCGCTCCGATCGTCCCCATGATGAGATATTGGAAAGCGGCCGTCAGCGCGCGCCGATCCTTACCAAAGCTAATCAGGATATAAGAGGAAAGCGACGAGATTTCCAGAAATACGAAGACATTAAACGCATCGCCAGTGATCACGATACCAAGCAAACCGGCCACGCAGAGCATGAAAGCAGAATAGAACAACGCATGGCGGGGCTGAACGATCTCCTTCTCAACGCTTTTATAAGAAAAAGCCAGAGTTACACAAAACATCAACGAAAGGAGAACAAGAAAAGGTGCGTTAAAGGAATCGACTCTGTACTCGATTCCCCACGGCGGGTCCCACCCGCCCATCGCGTAAGACAAAGGCCCTGCCGCCGAAACCTGCATGAACAAAGCAATAGATACGGCAAACGTACAAAGACTGACGCAAAAAGCCAGAAGCCAGGCGGCTCCGCGCTTGCGAAGAAGAAAGCAAATCGGAGCGAACAGCAAAGGCAGGATCACCTGAAGCGCAGGCAGATTCGCGAAAATGGCCGACATCATAACGAGCCGTCCTTCTCGTGGATGTCATCCTCCTCTATGCTGCCGTAAGCCTCCTTAATGCGGACGACAAGCGCCAGCGCCAGCGCAGTGGTCGCAACACCCACGACGATCGCCGTAAGGATCAGAACATGCGGAAGCGGGTTCGTATAAATCTCCGTGCCCTCGGTCAAGATCGGCACAGCGCCACCCTTGATCTTGCCCATGCTGATATAAAGAATGAAAACGGAGGTCTGAAAAATATTCAGCCCGATGATTTTTTTGATCAGGTTGCCAGAGGCGATGAGGATATAAAAACCGATCATCATCAGAACCATCGCCACCCAGTAATTGAACAACCCAAAAACGAGGGTCATGTCTCGACCCCCTGCTTCTTGAGCACGGAACGCTTGGCCCGTCCGGAAAAGGTAAAGAACAGAGTCATCATAACGGAAGCGACCGTAACGCCTACACCCAGCTCTACGAGGATAATCCCGATATGCTGTCCGTGTTTGGGATAATCACTCAAAACCCCATATTCGAGATAATGGCCACCAAGAATTAGGCATAAAACGCCCGTCCCTCCATAGATCAGAACGCCAATCACCATCATATATCGAAGAACGACCGGGCTCATGATTTTATAGGCTGCCTCAAGCCCGTAAACCAGAGCGTATAAAATAAACGCCACGGCGAAGATCACACCGGCCTGAAAGCCCCCGCCGGGACTGTACTCGCCGTGAAACTGCACATACAGAGCATAAAGCAGGATGAGCGGAATCAGAATTTTAGAGATAACGTGCAAAACCGCATGGTGACGCAGATTAGCCGTGTCCTCGAACTGCCAGTATTCCCGGCCCGATCCGTCGGAGAGAAAACCGAGCAAAGCCAGAACCCCCAGCCCAGCCGCAAAGATCACGAACGCCTCTCCCAGCGTATCATATCCCCTGTAACTGGCCAGAATGGACGTCACGATGTTCGGAATGCCCGTCTCTTGCCCGGACTGCTCAATATAGCGCGGCACGACATGGTTATGGATAGGCGCAGCCGGATCGGCAAAATAAGGCATATCGAGGGTCGCGTATATCAGCGCCACACCTGTAAGGCTCACCACGACAAGCGGCAAAAGCGCGGAGCGCAAAGACTTTTTAGCACGGGGTTGCGGCTCGGACCTCTTGCGTGTCAACGCCAGAGTCCCAAGCATCAGAATAGGCGCGATCCCCGCTCCGATCGACGCTTCGGTAAGAGCCACGTCTGGTGCCTTAAGGCTCAAAAAGAATCCCGCAGACAAAAGGCTGTAAAGACCGAAAACCATAATCACGGCAAACAAGTCACGCACAAAAATGCAGGAAAGCGCCGTCGCCACCAACATGCTCAG
This sequence comes from Alphaproteobacteria bacterium, assembly GCA_023384135.1. GTDB lineage: Bacteria > Pseudomonadota > Alphaproteobacteria > Micavibrionales > Micavibrionaceae > JAGNKE01. Next base: position 472,713 of record JAHDXS010000002.1, read on the forward strand.
TAAGACGATATCAATCAGGATAAACGTATCTATGACCCGCCTCCCTTTTGATCGTACAAAACAGGCTTAAGCCCGCATTTAAACGCCGTCTTGGCAAGAATATGCGAAGCCGTCGGAGCGGTATAAGCAAAAATGCCCAGAAGCATGAGAAGCTTGAGCGACATCAGCGTAAACCCGGCTTGCAAAATCAACCCCAAAATAATGAGTCCGGCACAAAGCGTATCGGTGATACTGGCCGCATGCAGCCTTGTGTAGAAATCCGGAAATCGGAATAGACCGATCGCTCCGGTTACACCCAAAAAACCACCGCACAGAATACAAGCCCAACTAATAATGTCGATAAACAAGCTCATCGCCCCTCCTCCGCCTCATCTTCTCTTCGCCCAAACTCGAAAAACCTCAGGACGGCAACAATACTGATAAAATTGATAAGCACATAAACGACGGCAACATCGATAAACGTGGGTTGCCCACCTAGAACGCTCAAAACAGCGACCAAAAGCACCGTCTTAGTGCCGAACATGTTGACCGCCAGAATTCGGTCGAACAGGCCCGGCCCGGCGAAAGCGCGGATCAGGGCCAAAAGCATAACGGTCATAATCGAAAGAGTGGCGGCCAGAAACATGGGCTATACCGTCTCAAGCGCGGAAACACGCCGATCCATCTCGCCCTTTTGAACCTCTGCGGCACCTTCTTTGGTGAGGGCGTGAACTTCAAAAACATCATCGCGAACGAACAGCGTCACTGTTCCGGGCGTCATAGTGATCGAGTTGGCATAGAGAACCTTCGCAGCCTCAGAAGACTGGCTGGCATGCGTTCTAAAAACAACTGGGCTGATTGAGGCCGGCCCCAACCAGACGCGCTTGACGACATCGATATTGGCCAGAACGATCTGCCAGACCAGCCAGCCAAGATAGCCCGGCAAACGGCGGCTGAGCAAAACAATCGGGAACGCCTCGCCGTCCTTTCTGTTCATGAACGATGTAAGCGCGAGAACCGTAATAATCGACAGAACGCCCGCACCAAGGAGCAGAGGCTTAAGATACCCCGAATTGATCATCCAGAAACAGGCGAGGATCGCCACAAGGACGTAAGTTTTCACAAGCGAAAGCCTCCGAATTGTTATTCGCAAGTCTTTTTACGGGGTGCAGTGTACGGACAGGAGCCACAAATGACAACCATAATCGGGACCGAAATAACCCTTATGGCGCGGATAAACTCTGCGTGGCCCGAAGCCTAATCAGCTCTGATATACGTCGCGGCCGGGAAATTAAGGCTTTGAACAAAGGCCGAGGACGTTCCGTCATCTTGCGGCTTGGTCGTGTCGAACTCGAACGCGATCCCCGAAAGCGGCGGCGCGTCGAACCCATAGATATCTTTGAACGTCTTTTTAAGATTGAGCCGCGTGGTCACGGCCTCGCCCGGCTTGGGCTGCGCGGCGCAGATGAACCGCCCGCCCTTGTGATAGAACCGCCCCTTGAGCGGCGCGCCGACCGCGTCGTTCTCACATAGATGAAGCGCGATGAAATACGGGCTGTCGGGAATGATCGCCGAGCCGCTGTCGATCAACTCCTTGCCGAAAAACGCATAGAACATGATCGCCTCGTTCCGCCGCCCCTTGGCGTAGGACGCCCCGGCGGGAAACTTGTTAACGCCCCAAACGATCTCCACGTCCTGATAATTCTCCAGATGCCCCTTCTTGAGCGCGATGATCGACTGCGCGGCCTTGAGCGCCTCGATGACCAGACCATCCTTGGTCAGCGCGATCTTCGTCTTACTTTTATTGTCTGCCGCCCGCTCCAGAATGAAATTCTGTGACTCCAGCCACGCATACGCGTCCTGCCCGGCGAATTTCCGGAAATCTACCTCCGCCTTGTCGGCATGGGCGGGTGAAATCAAAACCAAAGACATCAGAAAAGCCAGACAAATCAAATGGCGGCGGATCATCGAAAAACCCTCTTTCAAAAAAAATAAAACCCCGCGCAAGCGCGAAGCTTTAATGTAGACGATACACGGAACGAAAAGCTAGGCCAGCTTGGAAATTAACGGAGAACAACGCCTACTGATTAACCCTCGGCTCGTTGTACCACGGGTTTTCCTTCTTCTTGGCCTGTTTGGCTTCATACGTGCGCTTATCGTCGGCCAGAGCGGCGGCCCGCTCCCTCATGTAATCATGGTAAATCCGGTCCCAAAGATCGATATCCCCCCGCCGCGCAACTTTCTTTAATCTGGAAATATAATCACGGTCCACGCGCTTGGCGCTTAGGGCATGATTGGCTTTGTTTTCCTTCTTGATCCGGTTTTCAAGCTTGTTCGTGCGATGGATGAGATAACGGATTCTGTGCTCGATCTGCTCCTTTTCGATCTCGGCAATGGTTTTTGATTTACCCTTGTTCCCGTGACCCGCACTTACGGGCTGGGCGAAGAAGCACAGGCAGGACACCAGTAGTATCGCAAGAACATGTCTCATCTCAAAATCCTCAATAAACAGAACGGCCTCACGAAATGATACGCAGGATCAATCAATACCATTCGCGCAAAAGAAGCACAAATTTGAGATTTTTGGGGAAAAGAGGGCGTAAATGGTGCCGTTGGGGAGATTTGAACTCCCGACCCACGCATTACGAATGCGTTGCTCTACCCCTGAGCTACAACGGCCCGCCAATAAACAGGCTATGAGTTACACAAAACCCGGCCTGAATTCAACGAAAACTTGAAAACCCGCCGAAATCCGGGCTCACATGCACTGAGGCCCATAACACCGCATCGTTCTGAAATCGTAAACAGCGGAGTGGCCGGGGTCGCCCTTGGGCCGCTTCACCCCGTCCGGAATGATGAAAATACTGCTATTCCCGCCATACAAGCCCGGCGGATAAGTGAAATCGTCACGCACCACCACATACGCCTCGCCCCAGATCATCTGCATATACTGCCCGCCAGGGTCTTCCTCGATCTTTCTCAGAAATTCGGCGGCGGCGGGATCATCCGGCGCGTAATCCGTAATCTTTTCAACCCATGCGATTTGATCCGTGGTTGTTACGGGTCGGATGTAGCCTTTATCGACCGCCTCCGCAATCCCGGCCCGGCCCGCCGCCGGAACCCCTTCAAGTTTATAAGATTCCGGGGGGTTACGCCGCGAATGCACAAGACGGGCCCGGTCGAAATTCTCCCCGCCCACGATTGCTGTCCCGTCCTTCGCGATGGCGCCATAATCCTCCGCCCGCCGCCCGTAAATCTGAATGGCGAGAAAATCGAGATTGGCCTTGTCCTCGCCCCAGAACGGAACATATCCGCAAGAGCCTTCCCCGGAGTCATTGTATATGCTCGACTTGAGTGCGACATCCCGCTCAAGGGCAGAGGCGGCCTGCCGATGATACCCCGTAAGATAAACCGCCACGATTTTTGTCTCCGGTGTCCGCCGTATATGCCAGACCGTCGGCTCGTACTGGCCAAGAATGAGCGCAACGGGATATTCAGGCTCGTTCACCACCAGATCGACCAAACGTGCATTACCTCCGCTCTGGTCGATGGGAAAGTCCAGCATCATGCCGTTCCCATAGCCGCCCACGCCATAAACCACAGTATCCTCGGGAAGTTTGACATCCTCCCCAAACCCGCACGTCGTCGGAATTTTAACCTTCGGTCGGCCGATGCTCATATGCTTTTCATATTCCTGCACACGCTTGATTTCCTTCAGGATTTCGCCCGCACTAACGGACTTGTCTTGGTTGCGATCCAGATGATTAAAATCCGTGCTGAGGATAGGCTCCAGAACAGAGCTTTGATTGGTTCTTCGCGCCTCTCTGAACTCTTTTCTTGATAGGCCCCCGTCGCCGTTAAGATCCAGTTCGGCAATGCCCTCCCGAAGGCTTCCTTCAGCTTTCTTAAGATTGATAATCTTCACTGCGGGCGCATACTCCTCTTCGGAAATCACACCATCAAGATTTTTATCGAGTGTTTTAAAAACTCTGGTGGCCGCCTTGCGGAGATTCTCTCCACCCTCGGGAACGGAGCGCGCAGCCTCTTCAAGATAATTTTCATAAGAAACACCCGGCTCAATACCGATCCAGAGCTTTTCGGGAATAGCCTCCAGATACGGATAGGGTTTTTCATTTCCGTAATCCATCAATTTAAACTTGGGTTTTGGCGCATCCTCAGCCTCAACAGACGCGGACTTTTGCGGCTCCGTCGGGACAGGGGGTTCATGGCGACCCTGCCTTGTAAAACCGACCCCAGCCATCAACAGCACAAACGTGACAAAAAATACGAGCGGCAGCAAATCGAAACCGCTCTCCGGCTTATTAGGCTCTTGCCCCATTTAAAACTCCTCTAAACCATAGATTTTAGACCGCAGGCCCAATATAAATACCAAAAAATCCGCCATCTCAGAACGAAAACTTGAAAAATCCGGCCCGACCCGCTATACCCATACGCGGAAGGTCGCCGGGCGGATGCTTGGTCGTATCCGGTCAGGTCCGAAAGGAAGCAGCCAGCGTCGGGTTTTTCGGGTCGTGCGATCTTCCACCTTCCAAATCTCCCCTGAAATCTTAAAGTTATTGCGGCGGCTCTTGAATCGCTCTAAAAAACATATATGACCTCAGGTAAGGCCAAAGAGTATCGGGTACTCGCGCGAAAATACCGTCCGCGCAATTTCGACGAACTAGTCGGGCAGGACGCCCTCGTTCGCACCCTCAAAAATGCCATCACCTCGGGCCGCATCGCCCACGCCTTTATGCTGACCGGGGTGCGCGGCGTAGGCAAAACCACAACGGCGCGGATCATTGCAAAGGCGTTGAATTACAAAGGCCCGGACGGCAAATCCGGCCCCACGACTGGACCGACCGACGACTGCCCGCTCTGTCAGGCCATCACCGAAGACCGCCACCCCGATGTGATGGAGATGGACGCCGCCAGCCATACGGGCGTCGATAACATGCGCGACATTCTCGACGGCGTGCGCTACGCCCCGGTCGAGGCGCGCTATAAAATCTACATCATCGACGAGGTACATATGCTCTCCACCTCGGCCTTCAACGCGCTTCTCAAGACGCTGGAGGAACCGCCCGAGCACGTAAAATTCATTTTCGCGACCACCGAAATCCGCAAGGTTCCGGTCACAGTGCTTTCACGGTGCCAGCGTTTCGACCTGCGCCGTGTAGAGTTCGCAACCCTCTGCGATCATTATAAATCCATCTGTGCCAGGGAAAACGTTACCCCGGAAGATGCCGCGATTGAAATGATCGCCCGCGCCGCCGACGGCTCCGTTCGCGACGGCCTCAGCCTTCTCGATCAGGCCATAGCGCTGTCAGGCGAAAGCCTGACCGCCACGACCGTCCAATCCATGCTGGGCCTGACCGACCGAATGAGGACATTCGACCTGTTTGAAAACATTCTCACTGGAAAGCTGCCCGAAGCGCTAAGCATCATGGACGACCTCTACCGCAGCGGCGGCTCCGCGCTGGTCCTGATTCAAGACCTTCTGGAACTCACACACCTGCTCACAAAATACCGCGCCGCGCCGGATATCGGCAAAACCACGGAAGCGCTCTCCGGCCAGATGCTCGAACGGGTGCGCAGCCTCGCCGGACGCCTGTCCATGCCGACTCTGGGCAAAGCTTGGCAGATCCTGCTCAAGGGCCTCTCGGAGGTACAGGACGCCCCGAACCCGCAATCGGCCGCCGAAATGGTGCTGATCCGCCTTGCCTACACCACCGACCTGCCCGACCCGGCGGACCTGATCAAAAATCTCGGGAAGGCCGAAAACACATCAGCAACCAGACAAACCGCCCCTCTGTCGGCAAGCGCCGAACGCGAACATGCCAGCCTCTTCACAGGCCCGGAAGCCGCAGAACAAAAAAAAACTGAACCCGCGCCCCTTCGCCTGACCACCCTGACGGAGATCGTCGGACTTCTCGAACAGCGCCGTGAAGCCCTGATCGCCGGACAACTCTTCCAATACGCACACCTTGTCAGGATCGAGCACAACATCGAGGGCGACAACCCCGTTGGCCATCTGGAGTTCCGCATAAAACCCGAAGCTTCGCCCAAACTCGCCCAAAATCTGAGCAAGGTTCTGCAGGAAATCACCGGTCAACGCTGGCTCATAACCCTCTCGGCCAAACCGGGGCAGCCGACTCTGGCGGAACAGCGTGAAGCGGAGATCAGGAACGAAATCAACGAAGCCGCCAAACACCCCGTTGTCGCGGAGATTATGAAGGTTTTCCCGGACGCACAGATCATGAGGATTGAAAAATCCGGGGAACCACAGGATAATACGCCGCCCGCCCATAACGACCAAAACGCTAAGGAAAAGACAGGATGATGAATTTTCAGCAGATGATGAAGCAAGCGCAGGAAATGCAGGTTAAAATCCAGCAGATGCAACAAAAGCTGGGCGACGTAGAGGTGCACGGCGAAAGCGGGGGCGGCATGATAAAGGTCACGATGACCTGCTCGGGCCGTGTCGCAAGCATTTCAATCGACAACAGCTTGATTGGTTCCGACAAGGAAACACTTGAGGATCTGGTCGTCGCAGCGGTGAACAAGGCCAGCGAAGCCAAAGATGAAAGAATCAAAGAGGAAACCCGCGCCATGATGGAGGGCCTCGGCCTCCCCTCAGACATGAACCTGCCGTTCTAAGCAATGAGAATTCTGACCTGGAATATCAATTCCGTTCGCCTGCGGATCGGCCTTCTTGTTCGTCTGCTTGAGGAGCAGAGCCCGGATATCGTATGCCTTCAGGAAACCAAGTGCCCGAACGAACATTTTCCGGCTGACGACCTCCGCGCAGTCGGATACGAACATCTCCATTTTCACGGCATGAAAGGCTATAACGGCGTGGCCATCATTTCCCGCCAACCCTTTGAAGCTCCCAAACATTACGACCGCGTAGGCAGGCCGGACTGCCGTCATATCTCCGCCCGGTTCAAGGATTTCGAGTTGCATAATCTCTACATTCCCGCTGGCGGTGACGAACCCGATCCGGAGATCAACGACAAATTCGCGCACAAGCTGGATTTCGTCGATGAAATGGGCGCGTGGTTCAAGGATCAGTATACCGCCGACATACCCTTGATCGCAGCAGGCGACTTCAACATTGCGCCTTACGAGCACGACGTTTGGTCGCACAAACAGCTCCTAAACGTCGTCTCGCACACACCGGTGGAAGTCGAGAAGCTCGAAAAAATGAGGAAATCTCTCGATTGGACAGACTCAAGCCGCCATTTCGTGCCTGAAAACGAAAAATGCTATACGTGGTGGTCGTACCGTAACCGCGATTGGGAAAAATCCAACCGCGGCCGCCGCCTCGACCATATCTGGGTCACCCCGCCTCTCAAACCGCGTCTTGCAAACCACACCATTGTAAGTCAGGCGCGCAACTGGGAAAAATGCAGCGATCACGTTCCGTTGATTATAGATCTGAAATAATAACAATCAACTCGGCGGGCGCTGAGGAGCTTCGGGCAAGACTTTAAAAGGCAAAACCGGCTCGGTCGCCGGCGGCAGTGGCGCCTCTCCTAAACCGCTATAAAGAATGGGAGAGGCTGTAAGCTCTCCGGCAGCCGCAACGGCGCTAAACAATCCCGCTTCATGCAAAACAACGACATACCCAAGAGCGGCACCGGCATAATCCGGAAAGGCTTCCGGCTTAGTCGGATAGGTCATCTCAACTGCGCCACCCCTCCAATCCATGATTTTCTCGCGCCTCACAATCGGGCGCAAAGGCTTATTCCCTGTAAACACGCCTTCATCGCCGAACCGCAGGGCCGCCTTGGGACGGTTTGCGCCCTGCCCCTGAGCCAGCGCCTCATCACTCTTTTCAAAGGAAGCATAAGTGTAAAGGTAAAGCTCGCCGCGTTTCCCGGCATCTTGAGGAACGCTTATATTCAAACCGCCCTCAGCGCGGCTGACCTCAATGCGCTTGACATGATCCATAGAGAGCGCTGCCTTGATCGCCGTTTCGATTTTGGTGTTGTTGGCATCGTAACGCCCGTTGATAATCACCATGGGCGTAGCCATGCTGAACAAGCCCATACTCTGAAAATAACCGATACGCCCCTCATTGCAGAACGGCCGCCCGAAAGCCTCCTTGTCGGGGATACGCTCAGAATTCTCGACGCGGCAGTTAATCAGAATCGCATCGGGATAAGTGGCGAGTAACTCTTCGACTTCACGCTCAACGGTGTTATTGGCCGCACACTTGTATGAGTTTCCAAAAAACTCGATCAAAATCGGCTGTCCGGCATGTGCTGCGCCGGAAGCAAGACACAAAAAGAACAGCGCGGCAAACGCCAGCGCACCCTTCAAACATCGTCCTGCCTGTTTCTCCATCATTCCGGCTCCAGCCCTAAAAATCGCTGCACCGCCCGCCAACTTCCCAATCGCCGTAGCGGGTAGGTTCGGGTAGCTTCTTGTCCGCAAATCCACCAATTTCCTTAACAGGTACCAGCTCCTGCGGTTCAGCAGCCAACCCGCTGATTGTAACAGATTTATCAGGATTATTCGAATTTATCGTCATCAAGCATACGCTCCTTCATCATGCGCTGCGTTTCTTGCGTCACCAGAGCCTCCTTGGCTTCGACGGCGCTGTTTAAGGCGGCCAGAAGAAGATTTTCAAGGATTTCGCGATCCCAGTCTTTCAGGGAAGCATGCATATCAACACTTACAAGTCTTCCGGCACAATTCATGACAACCTTGACGAGACCGTCTCCGGAATCGCCCTCAACTTCCATATCTTCCATTTTGGCCTGAAGTTCCTGCGCCATAAAATGCATACGCTGTAGGCGTTTGAACATTTTTTGCTGATCGGGCGGTTCCAGGCTTGGTTTTTGGCTGTCCATACAGGATACTAAAACGAAAATGAGTTTGGACACAATCACTATGCCTACCCAAAACAACAAAGATAAAGATCAGAATTCAGCGTCACCCCCCGAGGAAATGGCGATTTTTGAGGCCGACATCCTGTCGGCCCGATTATGCGCTCTGGAAATTTTGGACCATATTATCAATCAACGGCAGATGCTTGACCAAGCCATTGAAAATAATAAAATTTTCTTGACTCTAAGTGTCAGGGATCGCGCTTTTGTACGCATGTTGGTGTCCACAACCCTGCGCCGCCTTGGACAGATTGACGACCTGGTCGCCAGGGCGCAGGAACGTCCGGACTCCCTGAAATCCTTAAGTCTACGCAACATACTCAGGCTGGGCGCCTGCCAGCTCTTCTTCACCGAAGTCCCCGACCACGCCGCCGTCGATACATCCGTACGCCTGGCCGAGCACATCGGAATGGACCGCCAGAAAGGCTTTGTGAACGGTCTTTTGCGCGGCTTGATCAGAAACGGTAAGGACTGGATCGCAAAGCAGGACCCCGCCCGCCTCAACACCCCCGAGTGGCTCCTGAAAATCTGGATTGCCGACTACGGATTGCGCGAAGCCGCCCGGATTGCCGAAGCCAACGCGACCGAGGCCCGGCTCGACATAAGGATAAAAGACGAAACCGCTTGGGCGCACTGGTGCGAAGCTTTGGAGGCAAGACGCCTCCCAACCGGAACGCTCAGGCGCACGGAAGGCGGAAACATCCGCGATTTCAAAGACTTCGATAAAGGCGAATGGTGGGTGCAGGATGCCGCCTCAGCGCTCCCTGCCCGCCTCTTCGGGCCTCTGGAGGGCGAAGAGGTTCTGGATATCTGCGCTGCGCCCGGTGGCAAGACCATGCAGCTCGCCGCAATGGGGGCAAACGTCACCGCCCTCGACCGCTCCGCCCAGCGTTTGAAAAAGCTGGAAGACAACATGAAGCGCATGGGTCTGCAAGACCGCGTAAAGATTATCGCCGCCGACGCTACCGTCTGGACCTCGCCCGGCGGCCCGACAATCCAGAGAATTTTGCTCGACGCACCATGTAGCGCCACCGGAACGATCCGCCGCCACCCGGACCTGCCCTACCTGAAAACCCAGCGAGACCTTGACGGTTTGATATCAATACAAACCCGATTGCTTGAACAGGCCGGGAAGCTCCTGGGTATAGGGGGAATACTGATCTACTGCACCTGCTCACTTCAAAAAGACGAGGGCGAACGCCAAGTCAACGCCTTCCTCGCCCGCTTCGGACATTTCCGGCGCGTCCCGATCAAACCTGAAGAAGTCGGGGGCTATGAGGAACTGATCGACGCCGAGGGCGATCTGCGCTGCCTGCCCTTCCATCTTGCGAATGACGACGGCATAGACGGCTTTTACGCCGCGCGCTTAACGCGTCTGGCCTGATCAGGCAATCGCCTCACAGGCTTCCTTGGTAATCTCGGCCTTGTTCAAAGTGTAGTAATGGATATGCTCCACGCCGTTGGCCTTAAGATCAAGGCTCTGCTGAACCAGCAATTCCGTCGCCACTTTCCGCGCCTCGTCCGGCTTATTCTCAAGCCCGGCGAATTTCTGATGCATCCAGTCCGGAACGCCCGCAGCGCAGCGCGCGGCAAAAGTCAGCATTTTCGGAAAATCATGAACCGGCAAAAGCCCCGGACAGATAGGAATATTAATCCCGGCCTTGCGGCACTTCTCCACGAAATCGTAATAGACGTTATTGTCGAAAAAGAACTGCGTGATCGCACGAGTCGATCCAGCATCGCATTTCAGCTTGAGCGCGTGGATGTCTGCATCCAAAGACGGCGCATCAGGATGCTTCTCCGGGTAAGCGCCAACGGAAATCTCGAACGGGTGGCGCGAAACCAGACCTTCCACGAAATCGGACGTGTATTTGAAATACTCCCCGTTCGGATCGACAGGCGCCTGAACATCCGCAGGCACATCACCGCGCAGGGCAATGATATGTTTGATCCCGCGATCCCAAAGCCCGTCCACGTAATCATAAAGCGCCTGTTTGGTCGTGTTGATATAGGTCAGGTGCGACCCGATCGGAACCTTCGTCTGCTCCATCATCCGCGCGATCGTGTCAATCGTGCCATCGCGCGTCGTGCCGCCCGCCCCGTAAGTCACGGTCATGTATGTCGGCTTCAGCGCGACCAGTTCGGGGAAAGCCGACCAGAGCATTTCACCGGCTTTTTCGGTTTTGGGGGGGAAATATTCGAAACTGTATGTCGTCATAGTCGTTCTGGTCTCACACCTCTTGGATAAGCGCCCTTTTCCGGCGCACAAGGCGCGATTACACCATTCTTTGCATCAAAGAACAACAGGGATTTGCAGGCCTAATCCGTACAAGCGCGTGACAGGACCAACGCTATGATCTAAAAGGAAATCATGGTTGATAAGAACCCGAACGCCGCGAAAACATGCTGGGTCCTGACCGAGGGCCACGCAGGCATGGAGGGACAATGTATCGGCCTTGCCGAAAAGCTCGGCCTCACGCCGCTCATCAAGCGAGTAAAGATCAGGCCGCTCTGGAAATACCTCCCTGCCCGCTTCTGGCCCAATCCGTTATCCATGGCCGCACCGGAAACGCCGCTCACCGCTCCGTGGCCGGATATCCTGATCTCTTGCGGCCGCCGTAGCGCCGCCGCAGCGGCGCAGATCAAGCGCCTGAACCCGCAAACGCTGGCCATCCATATTCAGGTGCCGCCCCTCCCGGCAAAATCATATGACACGGTCATTGTGCCCGAACACGATGCCCTGCGCGGCCCGAACGTTCTGGTTATGCGCGGCTCTCTCCACAAACTGACCGAAGAAAAGCTCTTAACCGCAAAAAAACAATTCGCGCCGGCCTTCGCGCAATATAGTTCGCCCCGCATCGGGGTTTTGGTCGGCGGATCGACCAAACGCCAGAAATTCTCAGCCAAGCTGGCGCAAGACCTCGCGCAAAAACTTAAAACGGCCGGAGCGTCCATACAAGGCGCAAGCATTCTCCTCACCCCCTCCCGCCGAACAGGCGAGGAAAATATAAAAATTCTGAGCGGCGCTCTGGCTGGTCCGAGAACCTTCATCTGGGACGGAACGGGCGAAAACCCTTATTTCGGAATCTTGGCGCTGGCGGATTACCTGATCGTCACCTCGGATTCCGCCAACATGATCTCCGAAGCCTGCTTCACCGGAAAGCCCGTCTTGATCTTCGATCTTCCGGGGGGCAGCAAGCGCCTCCGCCGCTTTCACGAAAAACTGGTCGAAGACGGCTACGCCCGTATGTTTAACGGAACACTAGAACCGTTCAACCCGCCGCGTCTCGACGAAATGACAGAGATTGCGAAAAATTTGCGCAGGAAATACAATCTGTAACCATAGAGGCATCGAAGAATCTTAGGATTAAGGAAAACAAATCATGCAGAAACACCTACGATCAAAAGCGACGATTTTTGTTTTTCTGACCCTTATTCTCTCGGGGTGCGTGATGACCTCGAAACACGACATCATCAAGAACGACCAAGCGACGCTGATGTTCGGAGGTCAAAAAAACCTACTCTGGATCGGCAATGACGGGCAGCAAATACTGCTTGAGCGCATGTTAGGCGAAAGCGATCGCACCTATATTGCGCAATCCGTCGAAGACCCCTCAGACGCAACGCCTGTGCGATTCCTTGAATGGCCGGAATTTAGCTTGCTCCCCGATGAAAAGGCCTACATCGCAACCGCAGAGCTGACAGAAGGCAAACATAAGGAAAAGACCTGGTATTACCAGCTTCTGACCAACAACGTCGTAAAAAACATCTGGACGAGCTGGAGCTTCGACCCGCCGGACGGCAAGCACATAGAAATTAAAAATCTGGACGAGCTAAAGTCAGCCCTTAACACCATGGTCGAAAACAAACACTACAAGCGCCGGGAACTGATCGTATTCCGGGCCGCATCCGACAACTCTCCCCAAAATATGACAACCAAGGAATAAAACCCGCCTTACGGAACGACCACCCTCAAATATCCGGGCTTTATGCCGATTCTGGCCGGGCCGCTCCCGAAAAAATCGCCGTCAATCTGGATATCGTGCGCACTGAGCAAGTCAACGCCGCGAACCGCAGATATGGAGAAGTCGAAGCGCTCCTTTTCGGCGCTCAAAAGATATTGGACAACTGTGAAGAGGCTGCGCCGCGGAAAGATAATCAGCTCCATGAGCCCGTCATCAATGCGCGACCCCGGAGATGCGGAATATCCGCTCCCATAACTTTGGGCGTTTTGTACAAACATATAGTAACCGCTTTTAGTTTCTCCGGAATCGGTTCGCACCTCGATCCGGTCAAACCGATAGCGGACAAGCTCTCTCATGGTGACAATCAGGTAGGAAAAAATGCCCCAGCGGCCTTTTAAGCGCCGATCAACCAGCCGTACAACATGGGCATCAAACCCGATCCCGGCCATCATTGTAAAATAGCGCGAATTGACAAATGGCAGATCGATCACACGCACAGAACCACCCGCAATAACAGCGCAAGCCTTATCGACATCCGCAGGGAGACCAAGCTCGCCCGCCAAAAGGTTGGCCGTTCCCGCAGGAATAATTCCCAATGCCGTTTGAGAGCCCGCCAACCCGTTAACAACCTCGTTAACGGTTCCGTCCCCACCAACAGCGACCACGACATCACAACGTCGGTCTGCCGCTTCCTTGGCCAGTTGCTGTGCATGTCCGGCATATTGCGTCTCGGTCCAGTCCACTTCGCAATCATGCTCACCAAGACAAGTCTCAACCCGGCGGCGTAACTCCTCAAGCTCAAGGTATTCGCGCAGGGGAACCCTTAAAATACGGCGCAAAAAAGAGGGCAACCGCACCCCCTGACCAGCCTTCGAATTGGCGATAACCAGAATCCGCACGTTCGGCTCCTACGAATATTCTGAAAACCAACGCACCCAAAAAAACAGTATCAAGGGCTTTTCTTTTTATCGGTGCCCCGTCTGAGCTTTTCAATATTTCCGAGAAGCTCCTGCTCCCGCACTTGGTATTTTTCGTTACTGAAGACAATTTTTCCATTGTCCATATCAACCCTGTAAAGTTTTGAATGAACAAAATAAAATTTTAAAAGTTCCTCATGCGCTGTTATAAGGCGATCCTCATTTTCTATAAAATCCAGAAGCCCGTTCATATGTTCTTTTTCTAGATTTTTCCAGGCAGAGAACAGCCTGTCCTTGGTAGCCGCAGGCTTGTCTTCTAAAAGACCCTGAACGACCTTTTCGGATTCTGCAAACACACTCAACAGGCGTTCGCTCTTTTTCCTGAGCATAGGGCCAATCTCGTCACGAAAAATGCGGTAACTCTGTTCGGCATTTTCCGTTCCGATAAGGTTATAGGGATTGATCGCCTCCTTGAGAATGCGCCGATCCTTCTTATACTGCGCCGTTTGCTTGGCCAGCCCCTTAAGAAAACTATTAAGAAAAGCCTCAAAATCTTTTGCGAAAGCAACCTCAGGCGTCAGAGTCTCCGCAGACGGTTGGCTTTTATCGCTCTCAGGCGCGGCATCTTGGGAGTCCCCTTCATCAGCTTTGGGCGCCTCAGCTTGCACCGGGGGGCTGGTCGCTGGAAGAATCGGCGCATGACTGACACGACCAACATAAAAGGCTCCGGCCAGCAAAGCCGAAAGAGCCACGCCGCCTAATACGCCTAAAATAATTGCTCGGTTTTGGGAAGAAGCCATAGAAGCAATTTAAACGGATCATATGCTTTTTCAAGTGCGCAAAAATTAGCCTTCCGCGAAACTTTCCAACAAAAATAATCACAACTTTAAATACAAGCAAGCCTTTGCTTATTATAGAAAATAACAAGAAACAACAAACTTATGCACATACTTTAGATAATAAAAGACCCATAAAATTGTTTATATCTTTTTAAGACTTGAAACATATTATTGTACATTACGCCATATCCTACGATGTTAGGGATACGGCTCTAGAAAAGAGATATTTTTTTTATTTTTATCACGAAAAGCAAGGAGGCTACCGTGTCCATCAGAAAATTCAGGTTCTTGGCGCTGTCACTAACAGCATTATCTTTGGGCGCTGGCCTGTTGGCTCCTGCCTTTGCAACAGATGAAGATATCGACGCAACCATCGAAGCGCGTGCGGCGATTGCGATCACCCCCGTGACGGACATGGATTTCGGCACGGTCGATTTCGCAGCCGTTCACTCCGGTACAATCACACTTGGCACGAACGGGACGGCCGCGCTCTCCGGTGCGACGGGCTTGGCCCTCTCCGGCGCGACGACAGCGGGCGTAGTCACCGTGACGGGCGACGGCGCCTCGACCGTTGACATCAGCTGCGAAACCGGCGGCGTACTGACCGACGGCGTTGCTGACAACACACTGACCTTGGGCGCAACAGAAATCGTGATCGGCGCGGGCGCGGCCTTCGGCGGCGGCACGGCATGCGCGGGCCTCGGTGTAGCATCTCTGACAAACGACTTCAGCTCAACCGCCAACCCGACCATTCGGATGGGCGCATCGATCAACACCACCGCTGACGACATCGACGGCACAGCAACATACGCCACCGATGGCGGCGGTGCGTCCGACGATCCGGTCACCCTGCGTATTACCTACCAATAAAATACGCAAATCGAACAACAAAAACCCCGCGCAAATTCAGCGCGGGTTTTTTTCTGGCTGTTCCTTTCGCACGGCAACGCTGCTATAGTCCCGACATGATCATACGATGGCGCGACATAGCTGTGTTTTTGACAGTATTCTTGTGCTTCACAGGCACAAACCCGGCGCAGGCGCAAATAACTTTGAACAAAAATTCGGATATGCATTTCGGTAAGGTGGAATATTCATCGGCGCATAACGGCGCGGTTCGTTTGGGAACCAACGGAAATATAAACGTGATCGGCTCGGGGCTGGTCTATGTATCGGGCGGCGCGGCCGCCAGCATCTCCGTAACCGCAAGCAACAGCGACGTGATCGAGATCAAATGCGACACCACGGGCACGCTGACCCCCAACGGCGGCGGGAGCGAGTTGACCATCGAAAACACCGAGGTCGCGATCAACAGCGGCACCTCCTTCGGCTCCGGGCAGGAATGTCACGGCACGGGCGGCGCAGACCAGCCTGCAACCACCGTAGACCTTTCAGTAACTTCGAACCCGACAATCCTTATCGGCGGCGAGGTCGTAATCCCCGCCAACGAACTCTCCGCCCTCGAATATTCCACCGGAAACGCGGGCGGATCGCCAATTACGCTCAGCGTCACATTCCAGTAACGCAAACAGGCATGACCCTTTTCAAGAAATGAAAAACAGGAAGAAACGATGAAAACCTCTCTACGCAAGCACCTTACAAAAACGCTTTTTCTGACTTTGATAGTCCTGATCGTCATAAACGCCCCGGTCATGGCGGCGGAAATCCTGTTCGTCAGCCCGACCCGCGTCCACCTGAACGACAAACACAAAGTCGGCGTCATGAACGTGACAAACACATCGGATATCACGCGCCACTACACCATCAGCATGGAAAACATCATAATGACCCCCGAGGGTGTGACCTCCGAAGTCGAGAATTTCGAATACTCCGCCAAGCGCATGCTTCGCTTTGTGCCGCGCTCCGTAACCTTGGCGCCAGGAGAGCGACAAACGATCCGTATCCAGTCGCGTATCGGGCCGGACGTCCCCGAAGGCGATTACCACGTCCACATCCACTTTCTTGAAGACGCCACCAAGCGAGAAAAGCCGGGAGTTGGCGCCGATGGTAAAGGCGCGGCAATTATGGCGCCCTTATCCTACTCCACCCTTATTCCCATAATCGTATCGCATGGAACCGTAACGGCCAACCTCGACATGACCGACGTGAAAGTTCAAAAAGCCGCCGATGGTCAGAAATACAGCGTCTCCATGATGCTCCACCGAAGCGGAAACGGACAGGGAACCGCGCATATTGAAACCATCCTCACCGGCAGCGGCAAGGACAGCGTTCCCACGCCGCGCCGCACCGCCTACATCTACAGAGAGCTCGACGCGCGTAAATACGCATACGAGTTTCCAGTAAGCGAAGCCACACAAGGCCAGAAAACGATCAAAATCCGCTTGTTCGATAACGCCTCTGAAAAAGCGGGGCCCGTTAAGGAAATAGACCTCCCGTTGCCGTAATCCCCCGCTAAAAAAAACCGCCGCGCCTAAAGACTCAGACTTTGTGTTGTGGTAACGTTGCCAATACGTTAACCGAAAAACATAATGTTCCGCATGAGTAAAAGGGTAGTCACCGCTTTCCTTTGCTCGCTCGCATTGATTTTATGCTGGGAACCGCTTGCGGCCCGGGCCGAGGATACGCGCACAAAGTTTATAGAACGCGCGGAAAGCGAATTTCTGATCCTCGGTGCGAAAATTAATGGGTACGAGAGGGAAGAAGGCATGACAGCCTACCTTCCCGAAGGAAAGTCTCACGAACACGTCCTGGTCCCCTTGGGCGCGATTTGCGCTGCCCTGTCCTACAACATCACGGTCAGCCCGGGCGAAGGCATCGCCGAAGGTTGGTTTTCCGAGGAAAAAAACACCTTCCAGCTCAACATTCCCAATGCCAGTGTTTACGTAAAATCAAGAAAACTTCCGCTTGAACCTGACGCCGCCGAACTGCATGTCGATGATATCTACGTAACCGCCGGAAAAATGGAAGAATGGTTCGGGGTGGACGTTTCGCTGGATATGAATGCCCTGCTTCTGGTCATAGAGTCAGAGCGCGAACTGCCCTTTGAAGACAAACTGCAGCGCCTCAAGAACGCGAAAGCCCTCTCCGGCCCTAAAGCCGAACCGGAGGATCTATTCAAGGACGCCTTCTTCATCCCCTACGAAATGGCCAGCCTCCCCTCCTTCGTCCTTGGCGACAGCGTAACGGCTTCAAGGAACGCTTCTGGAACCACGATCAACAACCTCTTCAACCTTCAGGCCAACTTGGACCTGATGATGATGGAAACGAGCTTTAACCTCTCCCACAAGTACGACAGCAAAGGCCCCGACGAGATCACCTCAGCGCGCCTGACGTTCAAACGGCGCGACCCCGCGCGGGAACTTTTGGGCCCAGTGAGCGCGGGAAAGATCGAAATCGGCGACACAAGGTTTCCCTCGGTCCCGCTATTGGTGGGCACACAATCGGGCGCAGGCATTCTGGTCTCGTCCGACCCGGAGCTAGGCTTCAAATACGCCAGCAATTCCGAAGACTACGTCCTCGAAGGCGACGCCCCGGTCGGCTGGGATGCCGAACTCTACAGAAACGGCCACTACTCGGGCTTCCAACAAATCGGCGATGATGGTCGATTCCTTTTTGAAAATCTGGATCTCACCGGAGGCTACAATCTCTTTACCATCGTTCTTTATGGGCCGGAGGGCCAGAAAAAGACCATCACGCGCGAAGTGTATCAAGGCCCCACCATGCTGAATGACGGGGAACTGACCTACGACGTGGCCGTGGGCTTGCCGGAATCAGACTTCCTCCCGATCGCCGAGAACAGCGAGAGCAACAGTAATTTCGGCGCAAGCGGTCAGGTCTATTACGGCGTCAGCGATTTCCTGACCGTGGGCGGAAGTGTCTATACCGGCCCGCAGGAGGACGAACAGACCACCGGCGCCACCCTATCCGCCGTAACTTCTGTATTGGGTATGAACTTCCAGACACAGGTCATGGCCGCCAATGATTCCCGCCGCGCCTATGAATTCGCCGCCCGCGCCCGCCCGCTTGGGTTCAACATGTCCTTCTCCCATATCCGCTATCAGAATTTCGAGGAAGACGATCAGGAAATCAGCCAGGAAGACACGGCCTCTATTTCAAGAAACATCGGCCGCGTCAGCGTCAGTTTTCAGGCCAAGAAAAAAGACTATGTGGAGCGTGAGGATGAGATCGAACTCGAAAACAACGTGTCGGCCACGCTCTTGGGAACAAAATTCACGAACAAACTGACCAAAACCTACAATAAAAGCCGCTCCCGTGACGATTTCGACGGGGAACTCAGCATCCTCAAAACCGTCGCCGACATCCGCTTCCGGGGAAGCCTCAACTACGACCTCGCCCCGGACGCGCAGGATACGCTCCGGCTCGCCAGCCTCTCGGCACAGAAAAACTTCCGCGACAAAAGCTCCCTGCGCCTGAACTCCAGCTATAATTTCGATGCTGAAATCACCGCGGGCGATTTCCGGTACACAAGGGACTTCGGCGCGTTCTCGCTAGACTTCACGGGTTCGGCGGATACAGAAGACAATTACACCGCGGGCATCGGTGTGCGCACATCCCTTCAGCCCCGCGGTAGCCGCGGGAAATACGGCTTCATCGAGCCCGACAAGGGCAGCCAAGCCACGCTCGGCATCCGCCCCTATCTGGATAAGAACGACAACAGCAAGTACGATCCAGACTTCGACGAAACCGTTCAGGACATCGAATTCTCCGCGAGCACGGGCAACGCGAAAGCTACAACGGACGAGGAGGGCATAGCCTGGCTTCACGGCATGGTCGAAACGCCAACCCGCATTTCGGTGAACAACGAGACGATTTCCAGCATCTACATGATGCCCAAGCAGCAGAAATATACCGTCATCCCGCGCCAGGGCTCCAATGCCGTGATCGACTTCCCCTTTAAGATGCTGGGCGAAATCGACGGCTTCGTGACCGATGCCTCGCCGGAACGCACCCCCCTGCGCTCGGTACCTGTCCGCTTGATCGACTTGCAAACACAAAAACAGGTCTCGGAAATGGAAAGCGAACACGATGGATACTACGTGTTCTCCGCCCTGCCCCTAGGAAAATACAAGATCATAGCCAGTGGCGGCTGGTTCGAGGAAGAGGCGGCGGACACCGCAAGCCGCATTGTCGAACTCACGCATCAGGAACCCAGCGTGATCGACGCCAATCTGGAACTCTCCCAAAGCGCCGAACTCATGGCCTACTCAGAGGAGCCGCCGGACACGCCAGAACTGGACGAGCGCGAACCCGGGCCGATTCTCCCGGCTGTCCCGGTCGCTCCCGTGGCGAACGGCGAGAGCCTCGAACCCAAACCCCTGAAACCCGAAGACATGCGGCTTGAAGACATACAGCCCGAGGCAGGCCCGGCCGAAACGGAAAAGCCCGTTAAGGAAACACACAAAGATGAGGCCTTCATCCACATCGGTTCACTGGAAAACGTGGCGCAAGCGACCTCGGAATGGGAAAGAATGAAAACGCGCCACCCCGCCCTGATCGGCCCCTACCAAAAGCACACGAAGGAAACACTCGTAAAAGGCAAAAAATACGTCCGCCTCTACGCCGGGCCCATGAACGCGAGGGAATCCGCGCAAATCTGCGCCGCGCTGGCCGCCGCCAAAGCCCCTGGCGGCTGCGTACCGATTAAGACTGCCCAGATCGAATAACGGCAGAAACAAGGCTATGAAAAATATTTTTCTTCCAAATTATTCAGTACTTTAATACTTTGAGGCGGAACTGAATGAGCAAAGGCCCCGTTCATGGATAAATCCTGGACCGAAATTCTCGAAGTGATGAGCTACGTCGTGCAAATCGTGGGTCTGCCCGGCGCGATCTACCTGTTCCTGATGGAACAGGCGAAGGAGCGCCTCGCCGAACAGCAGGAAATCGACGGCCAGCTCAAGGAACAATACAACCACATCCTCGATAATCTGATCGAACACCCGGAATTGGATCACCACGAAGCGCCTCTGACGGGCGATCAGGCGAAACAGCAACAAAGGATCTATCAAGAATTGATAAGCTGCTTCGAGACCGCCTTCATCCGACTTTACGGGCGCAAGAACGCTAGCCTCGGAAGAATGTGGAATTCCTGGCAGGACGGCATCGACGAATGGCTGCGCGAACCGAATTTCTCGACCTCCCTGCCTAAGCTTCTGGTGGGCGAGGACGAGCATTTCGCGGAATACATGCTGCAACGGAGCGAGGAAATCAAGGTCGCAGCGGCCAGCACCCGCCCGGCCCACGACGACGCCCCTGAAGGCCCTGCACTGCCCTAAACCAGCCTCGATCCCGCCCCGTTGAAAGCAAGCTCGAAACATGAACGACAAATGATCGCAGAAGCCGCTTTCGGCTTCCTTGATATTGAGATTCCTCTTTTTCTTATTTTGGACGTTTCCAGGAGAATTCAACAGGGGACGTAAAAGGACAAAAACCTTCAAAGAGAACGCCGCCCGGGTAAACACTATACAAAAAGTGCGCTTGATGTTATAATTTAGTGAGTGCTAAAAAATTGATGGCCTGCTAAACATATTTGCAACGCCGAAAGCTAAAGGAGCTAAGCCAACGTGCGAATAACAGCTTTTAGAAAAGGCCTGACCGCCATAGCCCTGCTGGCGACACTTGGACTGTCGTGCGGGCAAGTCGTGGCAGCAGAAAAATTTAAAGCCGTGACAACCTTTACGGTTATTGCTGATATTGCGCGTAATGTGGCGGGGGATGCCGCGATCGTCGAATCGATTACAAGGCCGGGTGCGGAAATTCATGATTACCAGCCCACACCGCAAGATATCCTGAGAGCACAAAGTGCCGATATTATTTTCTCGAACGGGCTGAACCTTGAACGTTGGTTTGAAAGATTCCTACAAGACGTCAAAGACAGGCCGAACGTTATCGTGTCTGAAGGCGTCGAACCACTATCGATCTATGAAGGACCATACTCTGGCAAACCCAACCCGCATGCTTGGATGTCATTGGAAAACGCCACGATTTATGTTGAAAACATCCGCAAAGCCTTCGTTGAAAAAGATCCCGAAAACGCAGAGACCTATAACACCAATGCAAGAATTTACACCGAGAACATTCAGAATCTTCGAACGAGCTTAGCTGACTCCTTGCGCAATATCCCGGAGGATAAGCGTTATCTTGTAACGAGTGAAGGCGCCTTTAGCTATCTGGCAAAGGATTTGAGAATGAAGGAAGTCTATCTCTGGCCTATAAACGCCGACCAGCAAGGCACGCCGCAGCAGGTAAAAAAGGTCATCGACCTCGTCCGTAAAAACAACATCCCTGTTGTTTTCAGTGAGAGCACGATTTCGGATAAACCCGCAAGGCAGGTTGCCGCGGAAACGGGCGCTGTGTATGGGGGCGTGCTTTACGTTGATTCCTTAAGCGAACCCGACGGCAAAGTACCCACGTATCTTGATCTTCTGCAGGTTACAACGGGCACGATTGCGATTGGCTTTAAAGAAGCTCTGGAGAGGCCTTAAGTGAGCGCCTTTATTGAACTTAAGAATGTAGGCGTAACCTATCCGAACGGTCACACCGCTCTTGCGGGAGTCAGCGCCAAACTGCATATCGGCACAATCTGCGGCCTTGTGGGAGTGAACGGCGCCGGAAAATCCACGCTGTTCAAGGCCATAATGGGGTTTATAGCGCCGACAACCGGGAGTGTTGAAATCACAGGGCAAAGCGTCCGACAGGCCCTGAAAAGGAATATGGTTTCCTATGTTCCGCAAACCGAAGAAGTAGACTGGAATTTTCCAGTTCTCGTCGAAGACGTGGTCATGATGGGTCGATACGGACATATGGGCTTCCTGCGTCGCCCATCCATGGCGGACAGGCAAGCTGTCGATGAAGCCCTAGAGCGCGTAAACTTGAGCGCCTATAAAAAACGCCAGATCGGAGAACTCAGCGGCGGACAGAAAAAACGCGTCTTTGTGGCCCGCGCCCTTGCACAGGGCGGCAAGATCATTTTGCTCGACGAGCCGTTCACAGGCGTGGATTTTAAAACGGAAGACTCTCTGATAGCGCTCTTTCGGGCTCTGGCCGCCGAGGGGCGTTTAATTTTAGTTTCCACCCACAATCTTGGAAGCGTGCCGTATTTCTGCGACGAAGTTATGATCGTTAACAGAAGTCTTTTGGCTTACGGCCCCGTCGAAAGCACCTTCACACAAGAAAATCTAAGCCAGGCGTTTGGCGGAAAGCTACGCCATCATCAAATTGTGGGTACCGACCTGCACGATGACGCAGATTCGCGCAGCGTTACTGTTTTGACCGATGATGAGCGCGCGCTTGTATTTTATGGCGAACAAAGCGCTCAGAAAATCACAAAGCATGAAGGCAAGGAATGATTGAATATCTGCTTGAGCCTTTTAGCTATAATTTTATGTTCAAGGCCATATGGGTTTGCGCTTTGGTTGGCGGCACATGCGCATTTCTTTCGTCTTACTTGATTCTCAAGGGCTGGTCGCTGATGGGGGATGCCTTGGCGCACTCCATCGTGCCGGGCGTTGCCTTGGCTTACATACTCGGGCTCCCTTACTCGATCGGAGCGTTTTTTTCGGGCCTGATGGCGGCGTTCGGCATGGCCATGGTGAAGCGGCAAAGCAAACTACGCGAAGACACAATCATTGGGCTGGTTTTTACAGCCTTCTTTGCCGTTGGCCTGCTCCTTGTCTCCATAAACCCCACATCCGTCAATATTCAGGGAATTATTTTGGGGAACATCCTGGCAATCTCTGACTTCGACCTTATACAGGTTGTCATTATATCCCTCATCTGTTTGGTCGTCCTGACACTGAAATGGAAAGATTTTTTAGCAGTCTTTTTTGATGAGAACCACGCACGCAGCATCGGCCTGCCTGTACAGACGCTCCAAATCGTCTTTTTTACGATCCTCAGCGCCGCAACGGTCGCCGCACTGCAAACTGTAGGGGCTTGTCTTGTGATAGCCATGGTGGTTACACCCGGCGCAACGGCCTATCTGTTGACCGACAGATTCGGGAGATTGATTGTATTGGCCGTTCTTCTGGGCAGTACCATAAGTGCCCTGGGCGCATATCTGAGTTATTTTCTAAATACCAATCCCGGCGGATTGATCGTCACCATGCAAACTTTGGTCTTTATGCTCGCGTTCTTTCTGGCGCCAAAGCACGGATTATTAAAGACAAGGCGCACGATCGAGCGCCTGAAAAAAGAGGGCGCGCATGGATAGCCTTTTTGCTTTTATCACAGAACCACTTGCGCATGAATTTATGCAGCGTGCCTTGCTCATGTCGCTGCTGATCGCGATCGTATGCTCGATCTTTTCCTGCTTTCTGGTTCTAAAAGGCTGGTCCCTGATGGGGGATGCTGTATCACATGCCGTTTTGCCGGGGCTGGCCTTGGCGTTCATGGCCGGTATCCCGCTGGGCGTCGGCGCCTTTGCCGCGGGCATCTTCTGTGCTTTGGCAACCGGATACCTAAAGGAACACAGCCGAATAAAAGAAGATGCCTTAATGGGAATTGTCTTCTCAGGAATGTTTGCTTTTGGCCTAGTCCTGATAACAAGAATTGAAACAGACGTGCATTTGATGCACGTCCTTTTCGGAAATGTCCTAGGCATTTCAAAAGAGGAGCTTTTAAGTGCGGGCATTATCGCAGCACTTTGCTCGGCCATTATGCTCATAAAGCGAAAAGACTTTATGCTTTATTGTTTTGATCCTGCCTATGCCGGCGTAATCGGCCTTCCCGTAAAAAGCCTTCACTTCGCATTACTGATTTTGCTTTCGCTGACCATCGTTTCATCTCTGAAAGCTGCGGGCATTATTCTGGTTATCGCTATGCTAATCGCACCCGGCGCAATTGGCTTCATGCTCAGTCAATCCTTTGACCGTATGTTGCTAATCGCGCTCGGCGCCTCTGTCTTCTCCTGCATGACCGGGACGATTCTCAGCTATCACATGGATGCGGCCACCGCACCGCTGATCGTTGTGATACAGGCCGGGTTGTTTTTACTAGCGCTGACTTTTGAGAAATTCCACAGAACGACAAGAGAAAGGCTCATAAATGGGAAAGAAGCCTGATGCAAAGCTTGCAGACCCAAAAGTACAGGCAAGCTGGTTCGCGCGTGTCCGTCAAGCACACCAGACGGAGACAACAGAAGATTATGTTGAGCTGATTGCCGATTTGATTGAAGTTCAGCAAGAAGCCCGCCTCAGCGATCTGGCCGCGCGTTTAGGCGTCGCACATCCGACAGCGAATAAAGTTGTCAGCCGCCTTAAAGAGGAAGGGTACATAGAAAGCCAGCCTTACCGCTCCATATTCCTAACAGATAAGGGCAGAAAACTGGCGAAAAAATGCAAAGAACGTCATCAGATCGTATTAGATTTTCTTATACGTCTGGGCGTCGATCCCGAAGCCGCAGAATTTGATGCGGAAGGCATTGAGCATCATATCAGTGAAAAAACACTCCAAATTATGAAAAAATTTGGAAATTAGGAATAGCATGGACACTCAGGGTCTGTATTTTACTTTTTTGTAAAACGGAAAGATCCGAAGCTACAACATCTGTCGCGCGAACTCCTGACTTCATTCACTCGTTACACCGACCCTCATGGTTGAAAGCCTCTGCGCGCAGCCCCCCAAAAAAGCCCCCATTTTCATCAGATCCGGGCGGACAGCATCGGATGACCTTGGGCGCATTATAGCGCAAAAGCCTTGGTTTTCCTGTGTTTCTCTGGATTGTATTGGATTTGGCTGGTGGATAAACTGGCGTCCCCTACGGGATTCGAACCCGTGTCGCCTCCGTGAAAGGGAGGTGTCCTAGGCCTCTAGACGAAGGGGACGTACTAGTAAAATGCCGAAAAGACACTGCTTTATAATGGCTGGAGGCGGGTAAAATCAAGTCTTTCTTTCACACCAGCACAAAAACGCGCAAACCCGGGTCAAAACGCCCCTAAAACCCCAGAATATCGGCCAGTTCGCGCACATGGGAAAGGGCGCGGATTTTGATTTTCCCCTCACCGCCTTTCTCGCCCTTTTTCCCGGGCTTGGACACCACCGCCCGCTTAAAGCCCAGCTTCTCGGATTCCTTGAGCCTTATATCCGCCTGCGCCACAGGCCGCACCTCCCCGGCCAGACCGATCTCCCCGAAAAAGACCGTGTCGGCAGGTAAAGCCTCGTCCTTAAGCGCGCTGATCAGCGCCGCCGCAACCGCAACGTCCGCCGCCGGTTCCGCAATCCGGATGCCCCCGGCAATATTCAGAAAAATATCATGCCCCGAAAGCGAAATCCCGCAGCGCGTTTCCAGAACCGCCACGATCATAGCCAGCCGGTTATGATCCCAGCCCAGAACAGCGCGGCGCGGCGCGGCCAAATTGGAACGCGCCACCAGCGCCTGCACCTCGACCAGCAAGGGCCGCGTACCCTCGAGCGCGGCCATCACCGCGCTGCCCGCCGCATCTTCGCTGCGCTGGGAGAGAAACAGCTCCGACGGGTTGGAAACCTCCACTAAACCCTCCTGCGCCATCTCGAAGACACCGATCTCATTCGTCGGCCCGAAACGGTTCTTGACCGCCCGCAAAATGCGGAACTGATGCCCCCGGTCCCCCTCGAAATAAAGGACGCAATCGACCAGATGCTCCAGAACGCGCGGCCCCGCGATCTGCCCATCCTTCGTCACATGCCCGACGAACAGCACGGCGATGTTCCGGCTCTTGGCCATGCGGATGATCTCCTGCGCACAAGTGCGCACCTGCGTGACCGTCCCGGGCGCGCTGTCGATATTGTCGATATACATCGTCTGGATGGAATCGATGATAAGCACCTTGGGCGCTTCTTCCGCCCCGCGCACGGATTCAATAATATCGCGTACGTTGGTCGCCGCAGCCAACTTGACGGGCGCATCCGCAAGACCCAGCCGATCGGCACGCATGCGGATCTGCTCAATGGCCTCCTCACCGGAGACATAGACGCACGGCACACCATGACGACTCAACGCGCAGACGGCCTGCAGCAAAAGCGTGGACTTCCCGATCCCCGGGTCCCCACCGATCAGAACCGCCGAGCCGGGCACCAGCCCGCCGCCCGTCACCCTGTCAAACTCCCCGATCTTTGTAACGTGCCGGATATAATGGGCATTTCCGCCCGCCCGCAAATCCACAAAATCAATGACGCGCCCCTTCTTCGACGCGCTTAACCCCTTGGGAACGGCGGCCGCAGCCGCCTCCTCCGCAATCGTATTCCATTCGTTACAGGAATCGCACTTCCCCGCCCAGCGCGTACTTACCGCGCCGCAGGACTGGCAGACATAGGATTTTTGGGCTTTAGCCAAAGCTCAGACTCCGGAGAAGTTAAGAAACATCTCAAAGTCTGGCCCGCGATTCACGTTTTTGCAATGGTCTTGAGCAGCGCCAGCGCCTTTTTCTTGACGTCCGGGTTCTCAATAGTCCGCAAAACCTTAATGATATGCAGATCGAGCTTATCGAAATTCGTCTGCTCTTTCGTCTTGCGGATCAGGATCTTGTGTTTCCCCGCGCTCATCCCCTCGAACAACGCGCTTGGGTCGGTTTCAAGCACTTGCGAAGCCTTGAACAGCCGCGATGCACTCAATCGGTTGAATCCCCGTTCGTATTTCTGTACCTGCTGGAAGGTAATCCCCATCGCAGAGGCCAGTTCGGCCTGTGTCATACCGCGCATAGTCCTGAAGCGCCTAAGATTCTCGCCAATAACCCCGTCAATCGCGTCGGCGCTGGGCTTCTTCCGTCTCATGTCAAAACCTCCGGCTTTATCTCTTATATATTCGCAAAGAACAGCAGAAAGTGACTCGATCGCACCTGGAAAAAAACGCGAGCTATTGAGAGAAACAATTCAAGAATCGGGCCAAATTAATTAACGCATCTTGGTAATGCCCAGAATGGCCTGTGCACAAAGCGTGTCGGTCGGGATTCCGGTTTGCTTGCACTGGGCCTCCAGATCCAGAAGACGCCCCAGAATCCGGTCAAGGGAAGAAAGGGACCACGACTGGATTTGCCCACGGAACGACTCTTCAACTTTGAAAAACACGGCCGGCTGCAGCTTTTTCATCGCCTCCTGCAACCCCGCCCCCGCCGCAATCTCGGACTTAACCCGGTGCAGTCTGCGGAAATGGTTTTGCATCGCCCGCAAAACCGCCACGAATGGCACCCCCTCGGCGGTCAGAACTGAATAAGCTTTCAGCGCCGCCTCCGTATTACGCCCACCGACATTGTAAACCAGATCGTCGAACGACTGCGCCCCCGCCGCGCCGCAGGCCGCCATGGCGTCCGTAACGGTAATCGGGGTTTTATCGTCACCCTTATAGATGACCAGCTTTTCAAGCTCGCTGCGCACCTTCGCGCGGTCGCCGGAGATATTCTCGGAAAGCCACAGCACGGCATCCGGCTCGGCGCGGCACCCTTCGTCCTGCAAAATCTGCCGGATAATCCGCCCCAGATCGCGGGCATCGTCCACGTAACACGGCACCGCCGCAGCGCTCTTACTCTTCTCGCAAAGCTCACGCAGCTTAGATTTCGTTCCGAGTTCCCCGGCGACCAGTAAAACCAGAGAATGTTTTGAAGGATTTTCCAGATAGGTTTTGACGAACGTCACGATCTTGTCGGCCGCGTCCTCGACCCGGATCAGGCGGTCTCCGCCCATCATCGACATCGCGCTCGCCTCATCCGCCAGCCGCGCGGGATCGTCAACGATCTGATCGCTCGTGAGAACCGCGACATTGAACGGATCGTTGAGATCGGCGACGACACTCTTCCCGATCATGGCCGCCCGCTCACGCACCAGCCCCGCATCCGGCCCATAGATCAAAATCACCCGCGCCGCCGGGTCCGGCTTGGCGACGAACGGTTCAATCTGTCGAAACGCAAGCTTCATAATCCCTCGATCACGATCCGCAACAGGCGGCCACCGCGCGTGAACGCTTGGCCGAACCCGAATTCATCTCATCCGCGAACACGATTTTCGCGCACGCATCCTCGCGCGAAAACAGCGCCATGTCGTAATTCATCTGGAAATCCAGAACATCCTCCAGGGTCAGGAAAACGGCGCGGTTAACCTTGCCGTCCGTGCAACCAGTTCGGCAGATCGTGATCATCGGCACACCCTCCGCCCCGAACCCGGCCGCATCCAGCACAGGCTCGAACAAATCCGCAAAACGCTGCGCGAACGCCCGCATCGTGCCGCTGCCAAAAGGAATATCGAAAAACGCACCGCCATGCGAACGCGCCGCTTGATAGGCTTTATCCAGCTCAACCTGTGTCGCCGGCCCGCCCTCGGGATCAAGCCCGAAAGATTTCAGCAAGGCATCCACCGCCGCCCCCAGCGCCTCATCCCGCGCCAGCATGCCGGTGATCATCAACGCCGTGCGGTGCTGATGCAAGCCGACCCCGAACATCCGCGCCTCATAACGATGCCCGGAAACCTCGCCGTCAGCATCGCGCAGCGCTGCGATCTTCACATCCGGCCACAACACCGTCTGCGCGAAGAAATAATTCGTCGCCGTGTTCAGGCCCTTTTGCTTGAGCTCATTGAAACTCGTCCACGTCCCGGCGGGCAGACGCACGATCTTCCCATCCTGATCGTAATAGACATAAAGCGGATTGTTCATCACATGGTCGATATGCGAAGCGAGATACTCCTCGCCGCTCCGCGCGCTCAGCACATAAGGCGGAACGCCCCCGCGCCCCTCCTTGAGGCCCTTGTGCCGCAAAGTCATCCCGCCATGCCCGCCGAACGGACGCCCCTGCGAAAACCCCGTGCTATTGTCGGTCAGCAAAAACAAAAACGGCGCCAAAAGATAAAGCCGCCGCACGTTCTTGAACATATGCTCCGGCGTAGAGTAACTCACCGAAACCTGATTGGATTTACAGACGGAGAAATATTCGGCAAAGCCCCGCATATCGCTGCGGTAAGGTTTAAAAAACGCATGATACCGCTCGACATTGACGATGCGCGAAAGCAAATCGTCCGCCGTCCGTTCCGGCAATTCCTGAAAATACGACCGCTTAAGCCCGTTCCGCTCGGCCACCTGCATGACGATCTTAATCTTGTTCGTCACATCGTCCATGACGGCCCGCAAATCGTCCAGCGGCGCGGCGATCGAACTCACCTCCACCGTCTCGCTGGTCGGCTCGTTATGGACCCACACGCCCTTGCCCAGCGCCTCATGCGCCTGCGCCCGCAGGTTCTCATTCTCCGTAACACCGATGGGGGCCAGATCGTTCGCCTTGAAAAATGCCAGCTCGACCTCAACCCCGGTCCGCACATCCGCGCCCGCGCCCCGATAAAGAGGGTAGACATCCTCGGGGCCGTTAATGATCCGGCGGTCTGCGGCATTGACGTCAGACATGGGCAATCCTTATGGGTCAAAGAAAAACTATACCTTTTTGGTATTCTTTGACAAACAGGGAAAGTTACCGCTGCGGGTTAAAAAGGCTTTATTCCGCGCTCACTTCGCGGGCTTCGCCCGTAAAGCCGATGCCCGGCGCCGCGCCGTTCGGATTAAAGGGCTCGATCTCGATATAAACCCCCTCTTTAAGGTCCTGCGGCGTGATGCCCAACTCCTCGCTGAGCGGCTTACCAATAATCGCCAACTCCAGAAAGCGCGGGTCGTCCTTTGCGGAATCCGCGAAATGCCCGGACGATCCCGGCGCGATCCCGTACTGGCCGGATTTCGCATCGAACATATTCCGCCGGATTTCCGCATCGAACTCATGCCCGTGGATCGTAACCTTAAGCGGCCGCCCGATCCATTCCGGCTTGGCGTCGCTGGCGGAAATACTGAGCTTCAAATTTCCGTGCGTATCCCGCCGCGCAACGACCGGGCGCTGGGTCAGATCGGGAATATGCTCAAGCTCCAGAACATTTTGCGTGTCGATGAAATGAAACTGCTTCAGAAATTCCCGGCGCTCATCGACGCTCAACCCGTCCTTCCAGCCTTCATGCGCCTCGCTGAGGTTATAGGTCAGGATCTCCGAAAACCACGGGAAGAAATCGCGGGAACGGAACTGACTGCCCTCGGTCTGAACGTTGACTTTGTAGATTTCCATCTCGCCCTTCTCCACCAGATCGCGGAAAAACGAGAAACTGTGCGGGCTCACCCCGGAAACGACCGCCCCGTTCGGCAGCATCCCGAGATAAACGTTCTCACCCTTATTGTTGCCCTCGACGCCCCGCTGCGCCAGACGCGGCGCACAATTCACGAAGAAGGTGTTCCCCGCACCGCGCAGCCGATAGCGCGACAGCTGCGCCAGATCGAACGCCCCTGCCCGCCAATCCTGCGAGGGAATGTCATGATAAACCCGCTGCGGCGGCGTCTTCCCGCTCAGCGTCGTAACGATCGCATGAATATCGGCCAGATTGACCTTGATCTCGCCCACCGCCAGATCGGGGTAACCGCCATTATCGCTGATATAGGTGGATGTGACGGGCGACCACGCGGGCAAATTCGCCTGAATCTTGAACGCGGCGCTAAGCGCCCCGGCTTTCTTGTAATCCGCCTTAAGCTGCTCGATCAGCCCTGTACCGATAAACTCGGGATTCGGAAGTGTGCGTCCTGCTGATATGTCCTGTGTCATTGTTTTTTACTCCAAATACAAAATCACCACCGCGCTTTCGCGCGAACCCTTGAAACCGTTTTTGTAGGGGAAAAGCTTGTTTTGCTGCTCCCGCCCGGTTTCAAAAAATTTGAAGACCACAGGCGGAGCGTACCGTACCGTGGTCGCTTTAGCTTTGATAACGCGGTGCAAGCTGAGCCTTCAAATGCCGCGACAACCTATACTAGGCAGTAGACGCAAATCTAAGCTAAAATATGGTTTTCTGTCAAATATTAAGCATTGAAAAAGCCATGAATGCCCCAAAACGCACCATAAAAGAGGCTATAGACCTAGATTCTATGCTAACAATTACAAGCGACTATCTTCTCACAATCAACGAAGAAAAATACCAAGAAATCAGGCATCGAGCGACTTTTGGCCATAAGGAAGGTCAACCAAAATACGTTTGCGCTAAATGCTTTGCGCCAGTGTACGCTTCAAACAAAAATCAAAAACCCTTCTGGCAACACTTTAGTGGAGCCTCTGATATCTGCCCTTGGTGGACTGGCTCGCCAGAAAATCCTGATGATATTTCCGCAAAAATTTTCCAAGGCCGCCAAGAAAGCTACATACACTCAAAGCTAAAAAATTTAATAGCCGATCTATTAAGAAATGACCCCAAATCTCAAAAAATAAAAGTTGAAGAGAAGATTATAGGTGAGGGGAAATGGAAAGTGCCTGACGTATATGTGGAATACGAAAATAAAAGAATCGTAATTGAATTACAGCTAGCCACAACACAGATTGACATTATAGCCGACAGAGAAATTTTTTATAAAAAGGAAAGCATTGAACTAGTATGGGTGACATGGAATTTTGAAAAAAAACCAATCTCTGAAATACAACAATGCTTTAAGGATATTTCTTACAGGCACAGAAATAATATTTTTTCTATAGACGAAGAAACTATCATTCTATCAAGAGAAAAAAGTACATTCCTGTTCCGAGCCCAAACTTATCAAGACGACATATGGCACGAGTGTTTCTGTAGCCTTTCAGAGCTTAAACGGCGCGGAAACGGGCTGTCATACATACTAAGCCCTTTATGCAAAAAAGAAAAATTCAGAGAAAGATGGATAGAGGAAACAACGCCAGAAGGTACGGATTTTCAAAAAGCAAAAGATTTAATTTCGGAAATCTTACATTCAATTTCCTTCGCCCACCAAGAAGAGATATATGATGAAGAATTGGCGCGTGTCATTAACTGCTTAATTTCATTACAAAAAGGAGTGCCGATAGGTACAAGGGAAAATAATCTAGTCGCCTATACAAACTCGTTTTTTCTCTCTCCATCACGAAGCAAGTATGCCAAAAGCTATGAATGGGCCGCACAAAAATTTGGAAGACATGAGTTACTAAACAACCAAACCGTGAAGTCAAAACTAGCGGCGGCCAAAAATTCTCCCCAACTCAAAAAAGGAGATTTAAAAGCAAAGATCTTACATTACATTTTTGAAGATTGGTTTAAAGATGAAACTTAACGCTTCAAATACAGCCCCACCTGCAGCTCGATCTGCCGCGCAAGGTCGTTAAGCGCGTTATCGCGCGTATTCTGCTCCGTCACCCGGTTGGCGAACTCGCTGCCCAGAATGTTATAGCTGCCGCTGACCGTAAGCGCGCGGTTCAAAACCGTCTCCCCGGTCGTAATATCGACCAGTACCATTCCGGTGCTCAAGCGAAGCTGCCCGCGTGTCGCATCCGAAGATTTTGTGATATCGAGGTCGGTCTTCGTCTCGCGGATCGGCTGGATGGTCAGCCTATAACGCGGCTGCGCCGGACGCCCGTCCTGATAGAAACGGTCGATCAGCGCGTTCCGCAAATACTGCCCGTCCCGGTTCGGAATATTCCCGATCTCGACCAGCGCCAGATCGCCCTGAACCTCACCCGTCTGCGCGGTCTTGGACCCGCCCTTGGCATACATCGGCTCGAAGCCGCAGCCCGTAAGCGAAAACGCGGAACCACACAGAAGCAGAGTCAAGGCAAGGTTTTTCATCCGATCACCACATTCACGATGCGGCCCGGAACGACGATAACCTTCCGAACCTGTTTGTCACCAATAGCACGCACGACATTCTCTTCCGACAGCGCGATTTCCTCCGCCGCCTTCTGGTCCGCGTTCGCGGGCAGGGTAATGCTCGCGCGCAGCTTGCCGTTCACCTGCACCCCGATCGTGACCGTATCGGCAACCAAAAGGGCAGGGTCGGCTTCCGGCCAAGGCTCCTGCGTCAGAAGGGTTTTATGCCCCATCTGCTCCCACAACTCCTCCGCCAGATGCGGCATCATCGGGTTGATAAGAATGATAAAGACTTTTGCCGCTTCGGCCAAGGCCGCCTTCTCATCGGGCGCGGAGGCCGCAAACGCCGTAAACCCGTTATAGAATTCGCGGATCTTGGCGACCGCTTTGTTCATATGAAACGCTTCGATATCCTCGCCCACGCCCTTGATCGTCTTGTGCGTCAGGCGGCGCAGGTCGAGCGCCTTGGGCGAATACTCGCCTGCAAAGCCCGCCGCGCCCGCGATATCCAGATCGCGGATCGCCGAATAAACCTTGTTCACGAAACGCCAAGCGCCCTCGATCCCCGATTCCGTCCACTCCAGATCGCGCTCGGGCGGCGAGTCGGAAAGGATGAACAGCCGCGCCGCGTCCGCGCCATAGGTCTCCAGAATATCCTCGGGATCCACGACGTTCTTTTTCGATTTCGACATCTTGATCGTCGCGCCCACCTTGATCGGGGCACCCGTCTGGGCATGAACGGCTTTTCCATCCTTCTTGACGATGTCGCTGGGAAACACCCACTTGCCTTCAGAATCCTGATACGTCTCGTGCGTCACCATCCCCTGCGTAAAGAGGCCCAAAAACGGCTCGTCGCAATCCACGTAACCGCAATCGCGCATGATCTTGGTAAAAAACCGCGCATACAACAGATGAAGAACCGCATGCTCCACCCCGCCGATATATTGCTCCACGGGCATCCAGTATTTAGCCTTGTCGCGGGCGACAGGCAGCTTTTCATTTTTCGGATCGCAATAACGGAACTGGTACCAACTCGATTCAAAGAACGTATCGAACGTATCCGTCTCCCGCCGCGCCGCTTTTTTACATTGCGGACAATCGACGTTTTTCCACGTCGGATGATGTTCCAGCGGATTTCCGGGCTTATCAAAGCTTACATCATCCGGCAGCGTGACGGGCAACTGGCTTTCAGGCACCGGAACGACGCCGCAGGACTCGCAGTGAATGACCGGAATCGGGCAGCCCCAGTAACGCTGCCGCGAAACGCCCCAGTCCCGCAGTCGGAACTGCGTCGTCCCAAAGCCTGTTCCGTTCGCCTCACAGCGCTTAATGACTTCCGCCTTCGCCGCCTCGACCTCCAGCCCGTCCAGCCACTGCGAATTCGCCAGCTTCCCGGGTCCGTTATAGGATTCCTTGGAAAGGTCGATCGCGCCGCCTTCCGGCAGAACGACCGGCAGGATCGGCAACTTATATTTCGTCGCGAACTCATAATCGCGCTGGTCATGCGCCGGAACACCGAAAATGGCGCCCGTCCCGTAATCCATCAAAATGAAATTGGCGATATAAACCGGAACCTCGCGGCCCAGTAACGGGTGCGTAGCCTTAAACCCGGTATCGAAGCCGATCTTGTCCGCCTGCTCGATGGCCGCTTCCGAAGTCCCGCCCGCGCGGCACTCCTGCTGGAACGCCTCATAACCCGCCTTGCCTCCGGCCAGCTTTTCGCTCAACGGATGATCCGGCGCCAACGCGAGGAACGACGCGCCAAACAGCGTATCGGGCCGCGTGGTGAAGACTTCGATCTTTTCATCCCGTCCCACAATATCCCACTTGAACTGCAACCCCTTGGACTTGCCGATCCAGTTGGCCTGCATGATCCGCACCTTCTCCGGCCAGCGCGGCAGATCGTCAAGACACGACAACAGCTCCTCGGCGTAATCCGTGATTTTCAAAAACCATTGATTCAGCTTGCGCCGCTCGACGGGCGCCCCGGTGCGCCAGCCCTTGCCGTCGATCACCTGCTCGTTCGCCAGAACCGTGTTGTCCACGGGGTCCCAGTTGACGATGGATTCCTTGCGGTACGCGATCCCCTTCTCAAGAAATTTAAGAAACATTGCCTGCTCGTGCCGGTAATAATCCGGGTCGCACGTCGCCACTTCGCGGTCCCAGTCGATGGAGAGGCCCATCGAGTGCAACTGCCCGCGCATCACGCGGATATTCTCATGCGTCCACTTTTTCGGGTGTTCACCGCGCTCGATGGCGGCATTCTCGGCGGGCAGGCCGAACGCATCCCACCCCATCGGGTGAATAACGTTAAAACCTTTGGCGCTGCGATATCGCGCGACGACATCGCCCAGCGTATAATTGCGCACATGCCCGACATGGATCCGGCCCGAAGGATACGGAAACATTTCCAGCACATAATATTTCTGTTTATCCGATGCTTCGGACACGGCAAAGCTCTTGCGCTCCTGCCAAACTTTGCGCCACTTCTGCTCGGTTTCCTTGATATTATAACGCTCGCTCATCCCAATAGCCTCCGGGCCGTTTCCAGCCCGGTACCTGCAATAATTGTTAAAACAGCTGTATTATTAGTCGCTGCCGCCCAGATGGGCAACCCGCAACTGCCGCGCACGGGTGAGGATCGCATCCTCAAGCTTGCGGACGGTCTCTTCGGCCACCTGCGAATCCTGCCAGCCGCCGCCGGAATTGACCTGACGGAACGCCTTGACCTTTACCCCATCGGACTTAAGATCACGACCCATGATAAAGACGTTAAGCTTGAGGCGCTCATTGGGCGTTTCTGGAGCAATATACCAATCCGTCAGGATAACGCCGCCAAACGGGTCCGCACTGGCCAAGGGCATAAAGGAAACCGTATCCAGCGCCGCGCGCCACAGAAAACCGTTGACCCCGATAGCCGCAGCGCCGGGATCGTCAGCTTTCTTCTTTTTCCCCATAAGGCCGCCTTCACCAAAAATGCTCTCCGGCTTTCCATAAATATCGTTGCCGCCCGCCATCTCACGGTTGCTGCCGGTCGGATACTTCGCCTCGCCCTTGATCACACCGCATCCGGTCAATCCCAAAGCGAGCACGGCGCATAGCGCCGCAAAACGGTTAAACGTCATATCTGTCTTGTGCATGATCTTATATTTCCCGAAAATTGTCTTATTCATTTACCACGCGGTCTTTCCTCCCTCAAGCACCGATTTGCCCGAAGCAAAAACAACACAAAAAAAGGCATTATCCAATACATACCAATGGCTTAATTGCCTTGTGACAAAAATACAACGCTCGGAAACTTTTTGACTCCCCCCTCCCTGAATGTGCGTTGACCCTCATGGAGAATGCTGGCCTAATGGCGATGTTCGCTGCTCTAGTGAACGTCTTTAATCCTATAAGTCCTGCTTTTATATGGATGGGTTAGAAGTGTTCCGGGGCAGTCAATATGCTTATAGCAAAGTTTAACTGGAGGAAAACTATGAAAAAACTTCTTATGACCAGCGTTGCGCTCGGTGGTTTGGCTTTCGCCGCAACCCCCGCTCATGCTGAGATCGACCTGACGGTCGGTGGCTACTTCAAAGGCTACATGGCGTGGGTAGATCAGGATGATGACGTTGATGATATCAACAATCTTGACATCGTTCGCGATACCGAAATCCACATTGGCGGCGAAACGACGCTGGACAACGGCCTGACGGTCGGTGCTCACTTCGAATTCGATGCTGATGGCGATGATGGCATGGGCGTCGATGAGTCGTACCTGTACTTCTCCGGCGACTGGGGTCGTGTAAACTTCGGTGCTGAAGACGGCGCAGTATACCTCCTGCAGGTTGCCGCTCCTTCTGCCGACAGCAACTACGACGGTATCCGTCAGTACGTCAATCCCTTCAACTGGGATGCTGCTGGTATCACCCCGTTCAGCGATGGCCTGGACTACGATGCTGATCCGTCCGGCAAATCCGACAAGCTGACCTACCTGTCGCCCGTCATCAACGGCTTCCAGGCTGGCTTGACCTTCTCCCCTGACACCGACTCTGCTGATGACCTCGAAGGTATCGGCCTTGACGATCAGGCTGGCGAAATCGGCCGCACCTATGAACTCGCCGCTCGTTACGAAGGCGAATTCAACAACATTGGCGTGATCCTCGGCGGCGGTTACTCTTTCGGTGACCTCGAAGAAGATGCTGGCTCTGACGATGACCGGGAAGTTTGGAACGTTGGTCTGGACCTCGATATCGGCGCATTTGGTATCGGTGCCGCTTACGTAAGCGACAACAATGCTGATGATGACGATGAGTCTGACATTATCGTAGTTGGCGTTGACTACACGACCGGTCCCTTCAAGATCGGCGCGTCGTACCTCAACCTCGACACCGACAACGTCACCGACACTGACCGCTTCACCGGTGGTGTTACGTACGAATACGGCCCGGGCATGAGCTTCCGTGGTTCGTTGAGCTACGTTGACATTGATCCCGATGGTGGCGACGAGCGCGATGGCGTAGCCCTGCTGCTCGGTACCCAAGTCAACTTCTAAGCGAAGTGATCTCGGATAAAGTTTCGAAAGGGCGCCTCAAGCGCCCTTTCTCTTTTACCAATCCTGTTTTATTCTCCCGGCATGACCGTTCGTAAAAATCTGGAATCCATCCGGCAAAATATCGAAAAAGCGGCGCGGCAATCGGGCCGCCAACCGGAGACGGTAAAGCTCGTCGCCGTGAGCAAGACCCAGCCCGAAGAAAAAATCCACGAAGCCCTCGATGCCGGTCAACGCCTCTTCGGCGAAAACCGCGTACAGGAAGCTCAAGCAAGATGGGCGGGCATCAAACCGCTCTACCCTGACCTTAAACTCCACCTGATCGGCCCCCTGCAAACCAACAAGGTGAAAGATGCCGTCGAACTGTTTGACATGATCGAAACCCTAGACCGCGAAAAACTGGCCGTCGAACTCTCCAAGGAAATGAAAAAACAGGACCGGACGATCCCTTGCCTGATTCAGGTCAACACGGGCGGTGAAGAACAAAAAGCGGGAATCGCCCCCGAATCGCTCCCGGCCTTCCTGAATTTTTGCCGCAACGACTGCGCGCTGGATATAAGGGGCCTGATGTGCATCCCCCCGGTTGACGACTCCCCCGCCCTCCATTTCGCCTTCCTTAAAAAACTGGCCGATGAAAACGGCCTCAGGGAATTGAGCATGGGCATGAGCGCCGACTACGAAAAGGCCATTCCCTTGGGCGCAACCTATATCCGCATCGGCACCGCCCTGTTCGGACAGAGACAATAAAAATTCAGGCGTTGTATTCGATCGTATTCTCGATCCGCAACCCCGCACGTTTGGACTGCTCGTAATGCGCAACAGCCTTCGCCGCCTTGCCCGACTCAGCGCCCTTACCGGCAACAAAAGACAGCGCCAGTTCGCCGGGCTCCTGTCCCGTGCCGTCCTCAATAACAGCTGTCACCAGACCGCTCGCCGCCCCCATCGGGCCGCCGAAAACCGCCCCACCGATAATCCGGCTGATCGACCGGATCTCATCACCCGTAATGGCTCGGTAAATTGTTCCGACAACGGGGATGTGTTGCAGAGGGTTGATCATATCCAGAAGATCGAAAAACCCGAACCTCCCGTCTTTTTTTTGAATTTCAGCATTTGGAGCCGGGCTGGCCGCTGGCATAGCTTCAGTCATGGACGGAACGCGATCAAGCATACTCTGGCCCTCCCTCGGCCGTTATCCATAATCAATGCAACCTTTATGCCAGAATCGAACCAAACTATTGATAAGACAAGAAATCAGGATACAATCCCTTCATGTGCAATGAAAAACCAGAACCGTTGACCGTTACAGCCGACCCCCGAACATGCTCTTCGATTGCCGCCTTCATTAAAAGCGCTGGCCTGGAACTTGAAATTAACTTTGAACCGGATAAAGGGGCGCTGGAGTCCATAACTGCGAACATCGGCGAAAAAAATCTAAGCTTCAGCCAGCCGGTAAAAATCGGCACCCTACTCGACGCTCTGGTGGCGGCAACTCAAAAAACGGACAGCGCAAATAACATAAAAAAAATCGGCCACCCGCTTTTTTCGCTTAATCGCCTGCGCGGAACGATTCGCCTGACGGGCAACGAAACCGAAATCAAGCTCACCGAAAAGGAAACTGCAATCCTCTCATATCTTTTGGAAAATCTCGGCCGCACGGTCACCCGCAAGGAACTTCTGACAGCCATCTGGGAATACGCCGAAAACGTCGAAACACATACGCTGGAAACCCACATTTATCGGCTTCGGCAAAAAATCGAGGGAAATCCCTCGGAGCCACGCATTCTGCTCACAAGCGAAAACGGCTACATTTTGAATTAAAATATAAGATTAGAAGGCAACATCCTGCTTGGCCTTGAGAACGGCGGAAGCCAGGCTCTCGATAAAGCCTTCACCGCGCTCGATCTGCAATGAACCAACATCTTGCTGGGCCAGTAAACGCAGATCGCGGATAAGACTGATAATGAACTCGACTTCGTGATCGCTTCCCTCTAGGTCGGAGCCATGAGCAAAAGCGGCATTCTGACGGGCAACCTTATGCGAAACATGTGCCGCATGTTCATAGGCCTTCACCGCATGCGCCGCCTTAAGGCGCAGCGCTTCGATATTCGTTGCGCTTCTTTGCAGATTGATCCCCGGAGGCTTCTCAAGCCCGCTCTCCCCTGAGGTCACACCAAAACGGCGGGCGATAAAACTTTCCAGATAAAGCATTAAGGCCTCAATAGAAACCGTCGCCTGATCCTCTTCAAGCCCCTCTGAAGCGTCAGGTCTTTTGCGGCCCTTGCGGTAACCGAGGGAGTCCTGACGCAACAAGCCGTAACGCGTGTCGGCGCTTTCTGCCTCACG
Source organism: Alphaproteobacteria bacterium (assembly GCA_023384135.1). GTDB lineage: Bacteria > Pseudomonadota > Alphaproteobacteria > Micavibrionales > Micavibrionaceae > JAGNKE01. The sequence goes on from JAHDXS010000002.1 coordinate 512,787, forward strand.
CGGTTTATAAAGCCCGCCAATCGGTCCAACCTTGGTATCCATACCTTCTAAGCCTTGTCTGATATGTCAAACATATCAGAACATCGAAGGAACAGGCAAATTAAAGCCTTATGAAAATCTACTTCTTGAGATCGAACGGATGAGGATATCTCATATCCTCTGGGAGATTTTTAAGGCGGTGCTCTTCGGCATACCAAGGCGCGACATAATCCCATAGCTGCTCGCGGCGTCCGGTCTTGTCGCTATCAACCTCGCACTTCATATAGGCGATCTCGCCGATCATGATCCACTGCCGTATGGAGCCGATTTTTATCGGTTTGCTATGGTCAGCCTGAGTAGGTCGCACCTGAATCGACAAAAGAGCCTCATACTCTTGATTTTCATAGGACAAATGCTCGCTCACCGTAGCAAAATGCTCATCGGATAGTTTCAGTTCCGCGAAGAGAGCAAGTTTATTGATAATAAGGGAAACCCACTCATCCTTGATGTAAGGATAAGAAAATGTCGGGATATAATCCTCGTTCTGGCCTGGAAACTGAAAATAAACCCGCCCCGGCTCGCCGTCCTTTGGAGCGACATAATGCACGGAAACAACGGTCTCGATATTAAGAAGGTCCTTTTTCGGGTCGAATAACCCGTAACCCGTGCCAAGGCGGATCGAGTGCTCTATCAGATAATTCTCGCGCTCCTTGGTCGAGAGTTGAGAATACTCCTCCCAGCTCATAATCCAGCGCTCGAAATCAGGAGGCCCGCTGCCTAGAGTAAAAAATGCAAAAACGCCCTTTTCTCTCTGGCTGGAGGGATCTTTAGACACAGAAGAGGAATCGGATGCGAACGCAACCAACGGTGCAAAAAACAATAAAAAGGCCGCAAGGGCACTAATTGTATTTCTCATGCCGACGCAATAAAACCCCATGAACCAGCAGCCTCTGATATATTCAATAACATGACTGACAAAGAAGACAAAGGGACCTTTTCAACACAGGGCGCCGGAGATGACGGCGATCTCTGGGAAAAGGCCACAAAAGGTGCGAAAAAGATTAAAAAAGCTGATGCATACATAGATATCTCGCTGGTGCACAAAAAAAAACGAGATCCGAAATCGCCACGAACGCCTGAGGCCGGCAGGGGAATGCCCGCACAAAGCGCTCTTCCCCCCTCGCCGAAATCCGAAGATGCCTTTCAAACCGACCACAGAACGGACAAGCGGCTCAAGCGCGGAGAGATCGAAATAGAAGGAAAGCTGGACCTGCACGGGCAAAGCCGCGTCCAAGCCTATGATTCACTCGTAGCCTTCCTCCTTAAGACATACAGCAGCAGTAAGAAGTGCGTTTTGGTCATCACCGGCAAAGGCAGCCCCGCAGATAGAGAAACCGAAGATGGCCGCCAATACGGAATTCTGCGCGAAAACCTCCCCGAATGGATAAAAAGCCCCCCCTTGGACGCAATCGTCCTGAAAATACAGGAAGCCCACCCCCGGCATGGCGGAAAAGGCGCATTTTATGTGCTTTTACGCAAAAAACGGGGCGAATAGCCGCGAAAAGCTTATTAAAACGCGCCCGATCAATTCCGTGACTTAATCCCCGGCCTTTGCTATAAGGTGAATATGTCAACCCGGGATAAGAATAAGGAAAAGTCCGGCAGGGGGTAAGTTATGAGCGCGGCGGAAAACGAATCCGGAAAAGCCTATATCGCAAATGTCTCCGTCTCGGAGGCAAAAGCCTTCAATCCGGAAACAGATGATCCCGGCCAACCCGAAACCTGGGCTTCTTTGGCAGCAGCCGATTTCAATGAAAAACAGCACGGCCAGCACGAATTTTACTGCCCGTGCTGCTTGGACAAGGGCGATAAGGTCCGGCTGAAAAGACCATCAGGCGCCTATTATCAGAACATCGTTTTTGATGTGATCGATCCCAAGACCCGGGAGGTTATGAGAGACCAGGAAACGGGCGAGGCCGTCACAGAAAACCGGCGCTATTTTATCCCGCCGCGCTTTTCCCTCTACCCCATGCAAAGACACACCTGCGATCTGGCGACCCGGCTGAACGATCTCGCATCGATTATCAAACAAAGCAACGGTCTAACCCTGAACAGCGCCGCAGGAGCTTATATAGTCAATCTTAATATCCCCGCCGGCCAAACACCGATTATAAACCGCCCGCGAATTAACCTGACCCAAAGCCGCAGCTTTGAAAACGTGGCGCCCGGTGAAGGCGGTCCGGGAATGCTCCGTCGTATCCACAGATCGCAAACCGCGCCGCCCGCAACGCGCTCACAGGGCGTAAGCCATGTGCAGGCCCTGGCGGAAATGCTTGATAGCACGGAATTTGACAAGGGCCAGCGCGAACACGTAATCCTTCGTACGGGGGCTCAGGGCCTGACGCTAAAGCAGGCCTATAATGGACAAGCCGTTGATATGTACCGTAAGCTCTTTGAGCGTGAGCGTCAGCTAACCCGCGAAGGCGCTGACAACCATAACCAGATCGCCCTCTTCCACTTCAAGCCAATCGGTGACCGCAGATTCTGGAAAAAACAGGAGGATGGCTCGATCACGGTGCAAGGTCAGGCAGAACAGGTCTACGACAAAGGGGGCCGCCACTTTTATGTTTCCGCCCGCATAAACTTCCAGACCGAAAGCGCCTTCCGAGCCTTTGAGCATGCCTACAGAAAAGACAAGGAGCGCAGCTTTCTGGTCTTCACCGAGAACGCCTCGGTAGACCTCGGAGATTATGAAACAAAACGCGCAAGGGTGGACTCTGGCCTCGATACGCATGCGAACGTATTTATTGATACGGTTGTACACAACACCGCGCAAATAACTCCTTGGGCGCCAAGATCCCCGCAAATGACCATAAATTTCCCCGAATTAACAGAAACCAAGACACTTGGCCCCAATCGCCCCGAATCCGACGAGCGCGCGTTTGATATTTAAGCGCGTACAAAATTGAAAAATATAGAAAAACAGGAGATTTTCGTTTATCCTGATACATAAGATATCGTCTCAAATTTCAAAAATCATTTCTCAGGAAAAAATAAGGTCACGTATGAAAAAATCCTATTTAATCCTCGCGCTCATACTAACCGCTCTGGCAGGCAGCCCCCTCGCCTCAGCCAATCAAAATGAGGACAAGACGGTCCGTTTGGTCGCCGATGAGTGGTGCCCGTACAATTGCACGCCTGGCGACGAGGCTCCGGGAATCCTTGTTGAAATCGCACAAAGAGCGCTGGAAAAAGAAGGAATAAAGCTTCAGTACGACATCCTGCCTTGGGCCAGGGCAATTGACGAGTCCCGCCAAGGCAAACACGACGGCATCGTGGGCGCCTCCATTGCGGACGCGCCCGATTTTGCGTTCCCCGACATCCATCAATTCATGATGAAAAATGCCGTGTATACCCTCAAAGACAGCCAGTGGCAGTACAAGGACATTTCCTCCTTCAAGACCACCTCCTTGGGTGTCATCAGGGATTATTCCTATAACGACGAACTGGACGCCTACGTAAAGGACAACGAAAGCGACCAAAACAAGGTTCAGGTCGTCTCCGGTGAAGACGCGCTGGAAATCAACGTCAAAAAACTTCTGGCCGGCCGGATCGGCACGCTGATCGAAGACGAAAACGTATTCAGAATGTTTTTGCGCGATAAACCTGAATACAAAGATAAATTCCGCATCGCCGGATACCTCCCGGAAAGTGAAACCAGCAAAATCCACGTTGCGTTCTCTCCGACTAACAAAAATGCTGCGCACTACGCCGAATTGATCGCGCAAGAGACAAAAGAGCTACAGAAGTCGGGCGAAATGGACAAAATCATCGCCCGCTATCTCGGGAGCACACATTAAGTTGAACGAAGGGGCGGGCTATCCATGAAAAATCTTTGCCTAATCGCGAGCGTTACGGCATTAGCCCTCATAAGCAGCGTGTCCGCGGGCGCGCAAGAAAATGAAAAGAAGGTCATCTCAATCGTAGCGGACGAATGGTGCCCCTATAACTGCGAACCCGACAGCGACAAACCCGGAATTCTGATTGAAATTGCACAAAAAGCGTTCGAAAGCGAAGGAATAACGGTCAAATACTCGATATTGCCTTGGACCAGAGCAATAGAAGAAGCAAAACAGGGTAAGCACGACGGCATCGTAGGAGCGGCCGAAGCGGACGCGCCGGATTTCATCTTTCCCTCCACGCCACAGTTCAGAATGCGGAATGCGTTCTATACTTTGCAGGACAATCAATGGGAATACAAAGATATGGCCTCGCTGAAGGATGTCTCCTTGGGTGTGATCAAAGATTACACATATAGTGACGAAATCGACGCCTACATCGTTGAAAACGAACACGAGTTGGACAAAATTCAGATCGCGGCGGGCGAGGAAGCCCTGGAAACGAATATTAAAAAGCTTCTGGGTGGCCGGATCACTGCGATCGTGGAAGACAAAAACGTAGTTGAAATGTTTTTAAATAATAATCCCGATTATCAGAATAAATTGCGCATCGCAGGCTTCATCGCCGACACGCCGGACAACGACATACATGTGGCCTTTTCCCCTGCGGATAAGGAAACCGCCAAACGCTATGCTGAAATACTGGCAAAAGGAACAGAGCAGCTAATTGAAAACGGTGAGCTGGATAAGATTACCGCCCGATACCTCGGAAATACGCAGAGCGACTAAGATTTGCAAAAAGGAGCTACTTCACAGGCATGAGAAGGTTTCTCACGACACCGTTCTTATCCATAATCCTGATATATGGCTCCTCTGAAGCCCCCTCCAGGCCGATAACCATCCGATCACGGCCATAAGTATCTTTAAGAATAAGGGTCGGAGCATCCTCACGACCCGCCAACCGAAACAAAAGCCTCAGCCTCTGATTGCGGTCATGAAGGCCAATAAGAGACTGCCCCTTCTCGCGGGTTCCGGCATAGCTGCCCATCTGAATACGGATGTTCTGTTGATCGTCATAAACGAAGAACGTGCCCTGTAGAATTTCACCAGGCCCGAGATAAGCCACGCGCTTTCCATTCTGATTGTAGATATCAAGCGGGATGACGTTCTTGGGCACGGTCTTCTGGGAGCTTTGGGCGGCAAGCAAAGGTGTAGGCTGCATCAAGACCGCCCCTGCCATACCCCCGGCAAACCCGGCCAGAAGGACAGGCAACATCTGTAAAAACTTCTTCATCTCCACCTCACGGCTTTATCGCGAACGCAGAAAACAGATCTGCATTAAAGAATAAATTTGCTCAAATCGGCCGACTTGACAAGCGTTTCGACATGCTCGCGCACATAGGCCGCCGTGATATGGATGGCCTCCCCGCCCCGATCGCTGGCTGAAAAGCTGATCTCTTCCAGCAACTTCTCCATAACGGTATGCAGCCGCCGCGCGCCGATATTCTCGATATTTTCGTTAATTTCAAAAGCCAGCCGGGCAATCTCGTCGATCGCATCCTCGTCAAATGTCAACTCAACTTTCTCAGTACCGATCAAGGCCCTATATTGCATAATAAGACTGGCCTCTGTCTCCTTAAGGATACGCTGAAAATCCTCCCGCGTCAGCGCCCGCAACTCGACCCGGATCGGCAAACGGCCTTGCAATTCGGCGAGAAGATCAGAGGGCTTGGCATAATGAAACGCGCCACTGGCGATAAAAAGAATATGATCCGTTTTAACAGGACCGTGTTTGGTCGCCACGGTCGTTCCTTCAATCAGGGGCAAAAGATCGCGCTGCACGCCCTCGCGAGAGACATCCCCGCCGCGCATATCCTGCCGAGCGGCAATCTTGTCGATCTCGTCCACAAACACGATACCGCTCTGCTGGACCAGATCGAGGGCGCTGGAAATAATTTTGTCCTGGTCCAAAAGCTTGTCTGACTCATCCTGAACCAGAACGTCATAGCTTTCCTCGACCGTCATTTTGCGCTTCTTACGACGATCTCCGAAGGCCTTTCCAAAAAGATCGTTCATGTTGATCATACCCATCGACGCGCCCGGCATACCGGGAATGTCGAACATTCCACCCATGGAATTCCCGCTATCCTTGACTTCAATCTCGACCTCGCGCCCGGACAATTCACCTTTGCGCAGCTTTTCCCGGAAACTGGCGCGCGTCCCCTCGCCCGCCGTCGGCCCGACCAGCGCGTCCAGAATGCGTTCTTCGGCGTAAACCTCCGCCTGCGCCACAACAGATTTCCGCATCGACTCCTGCGTCATGCGAATAGCGACCTCAGTAAGATCTCGGATAATCGACTCGACATCCTTCCCGACATATCCGACTTCCGTAAATTTCGTAGCCTCCACCTTTATAAACGGGGCCTGCGCCAGCTTGGCCAATCGGCGGGCAATCTCCGTCTTACCCACACCCGTTGGCCCGATCATCAGGATGTTCTTGGGATAGACTTCTTCCTGAAGCGCGGCGGGCAAACGACTGCGCCGCCAGCGGTTGCGCAAGGCGATAGCCACGGCCCGCTTGGCGTCCTTCTGGCCGATAATATACCGGTCCAGCTCCGACACGATCTCACGCGGTGAAAACGAGGCAACCAGAGAATTTTGGGCACTTTTTTGAACTTCGGTCATGATTCCCGCTCTTTGGATATAATCAAGCCGCGAACGGCTTGGCTTCCGAAGGAGATACCCCCATCCCGGCCAAAGGTCAACAGGCGTACACCCTTCCGAAGACCTAAGATTTGCTTTGTGATTTTGCGATAACACAGGCATAATGCGCACTGGAGAACGTCAAAAATATTCCCGATCTGTAAATCAAAAAATATAAATGGCGTAGTATGTTAACCCTGTTTTTCAGGGCGTAGGAATGTGAGAAAACGATGATTGACCAACTGTCTTTAAGTCAAGAACTGGTGATGTGGGGGGTCTTCTTTCTGGTCGTCCCCGCCCTTATGATTGCCGACCTGTTTATTTTCAATAAAAAGGATCATGTCATCGGGCTTGAGGAAAGCCTCAAGATGAGCGGCTGGTATGTCGGTTTCGGTCTTCTCTTCGGTTTGTACGTTTGGTGGAATATGGGCGACGACCACGCGCTCGACTACTACACGGCCTTCGTCATCGAAAAAAGCCTGTCGCTCGACAATCTGTTTGTCATAACCGTAATTTTCACAACGTTCTCGATCCCTAAAGAATACCAGCACCGGGTCTTGGTCTGGGGAATCATCGGCGTAATTGTTATGCGCGGAATTATGATCGGCGCGGGCGCCGCGATCGTACACCAATTCCATGAAGTCCTTCTTCTCTTCGCGGCCATCCTGATCTTCACGGGTATCAAGATGCTCATGATGAAAAGCCACGATGAAGAGGTTGATAACCTCGAAAACAAGGGCTACGTCAAATTCCTGAAAAAACATATTAATTTCACAACGGAGCTCCACGGCCACGACTTCTGGGTCAAAAAGCCTCTACCCGAAAAGCCTGGAAAAATGGGATGGTTCGCTACGCCCCTCTTCCTCGCCCTCGTCGTCGTTGAGCTGACCGACCTGATGTTCGCCTTCGATAGCATCCCGGCCGTTCTCGCGATCACGACCGAACCTTACGTGGTCTACACCAGCAACATCTTCGCGATTCTGGGCCTCCGGGCACTGTTCTTCGCGGTGGAGAACATCATCAATCGCTTCATTCTCATGAAATACGCCCTCTCCATCGTCCTGATTTTCATCGGCGGAAAAGTGTTCATAAACGAGTTCTTTTTCCACATCAGCCCGGCGATTTCTCTGGCGATTACCCTGTTCGTCTTGCTTGGCGGCATGGTGTTCTCGATCCTGATCACGAGCAACAGGCCCGAAAACCAGCCCCCTTCCGAAGATCGCTAAACGGCACGAAACGGACGGACTGACCGATGGACTTACTTCTTGCGGACTGGGCCCTGTTTTTCATATTGGTCCCAGTCCTTCTGTTCGTGGATCTGTTCTACTTTAACAAGAACGAAGACCGCGTCATTGGCTTCCGCCAGAGCATGATCCTCAGCGCCTGGTACATCGCCGCCGGCCTCGCCTTCGGGGTACTGGTCTGGGTGCAGTTCGGGCAGGAAAAGGCGCTGAACTACTACACCGCCTATATTCTGGAAAAAAGCCTGTCCCTCGATAACCTCTTCGTCATGTCGGTGATTTTCAGCGCCTGCTGCATCCCGCGCCAGTATCAGCACAGGGTTCTGGTTTGGGGAATCATCGGCGTCATCATCCTGCGCGGCCTGATGATCGGCCTCGGTGCGGCGGCGGTCCAGCATTTTTCATGGGTTCTGTTCGTATTCGCGGCAATCCTGATCTACACGGGCTTCAAACTTTTCTTTATGGATACCGATGAAGAGGTCAGCCCCGAGGAGTTCGCCAAAAAGCCTCTGGTCGTCTTCCTGAAAAAACGTCTGCGCTTCACCCCTAAAATTTACGAAAACCGCTTCTTCGCCCGCGAGGACCGCTCCGCCGAGGGCGGCCCCAAGAACGCGCTGGTCGCAACCCCCCTCTTCCTCGCCCTGATTGTGATTGAAATCAGCGATGTCATGTTCGCCTTCGACAGCGTCCCCGCCGCGCTCGCCATCACGACCGATACCTTTGTGGTCTACACCAGCAATATTTTCGCGATCCTCGGCTTGCGGGCGCTCTTCTTCGCGGTGGAGAACATCATCGACCGCTTCGCGCTGGTCAAATACGCCCTCTCCGCCGTGCTCATCTTCATCGGCGGCAAGGTCTTCTACAACGCGTATTTCGGGCATATCAGCGCGATGACATCGCTGACCGTGACGTTGGCTGTACTAACGGCGGGGTTTGTCTTCTCGATCCTCAAAAGCCAGATCGACGAAAAGAAGAAGGCCGGAGAGCCTAAAGAACCTCAAGAATGACGTATTTTTCTCTCAGATTCTCTATCTTCAGCTTCATTTAAATAGCGGTACAAATCCTGCCCCCATACGCTTATCTCACCCTCTCTCGAAATTCGCAGCCCCTGTGAATTAAGGACTAACTGCCCCCCATCTGGCCCTTGCAAACAACATTCTTTAACCAAAACCCAGCTATCATCCGATTGTTTCTTAAAACTGGTTAGTAAAACTTGATCATTAGAAAAAAAAGGCACTTGCCCCCAATCCTCTGGAGAATATTCTCCTAAATCAATCTGACTACGGTTTATCAACCTATGTATCGGTGTATTTTTCACCAATTCGGGTATTAAATTTCTGTACCATCCATACCCTATCGACGTATCCGAATAATCAGAACTCCTTAATCTGCCAGAGTATATGCCGGCCACAAAAAAAGTCTCTCGCTCATCATATTTAAATGAACCCTTACGAGTTTCAGTTAAAACTCTATCCATCCGAATAATTGGGGCACCCGAGAGCGCTGAAAGAGTATTACCGTCAAGCAAGAATACAGGCAGCTGAGAAACGGGCAAACCAGTATCCGAAGCAATAGTTACACGCTTCCATATAGGAGGACGCAATCCTATATAATTATTCAAAGGATAGCCCGGTATAAAGCAAACATCACCCACATTAGTGTTTAAATGTGACTCTAACTGCTCATTAATAAACTTTGATGGCGGCGGCTTAGAAGGATCTTCAAACAGTCCATCTTCAATCGAGAAAAGCCATTCCGGATCAACCGGAAGAGCAAACAAATCTACTGGAAAGCCTGCAACCTTTGGGGGACCAGAACGTATATAGTCTTTCAAAGCTTCAGGAAATTCTATAATTTTCCTCTTAATATCAAATCTAGTCTGACCACTACTCTTTCTCTCTATTTTTGAGCCATAATAAGCAATCAAGCTTGGTTCAACCGCTCTTTTAGAAAGTGGCTTTCTAGTGAAAAAATCTCTACCAGAAACAACATGCCAGCACGTAATTAAATATGGTGTACCGTCTTCATTTTTATAGAAAAAGCCTGAGCCTCTCGAAAGGAGGCTATTTTCATCATTTGGGTGCAAAATTTCTATTGGTGTAGTACACAACGAAAACCCTCTAACGCCAGCCTCAGGAAAATTATCCCTAGCGGCCTTTATCAAAGGGTCATTGGGATCGCCATATTTAATGACGCCGCTCATCAGAACCTCCGAAGTCGACTCTTAAATAATTAAAGAACCTCAAGAATGACGTTCTCGTTCGTATAAACGCAGATATCCGCCGCGATCTTCATGGCCTTCCGCGCGATCTGCTCGGCATCGAGGTCATCCCGGTCGTAAAGCGCCCGCGCGGCCGCAAGAGCGTAATTCCCGCCCGACCCGATGCCGATCACACCGTCCTGCGGATCGACCACGTCGCCGTTCCCGGTGAGAATCAGCGAGGTGTCCTTGTCTGCGACCGCCATCAACGCCTCCAGCCGCCGCAGATACTTATCCGTGCGCCAGTCCTTCGCGAGTTCCACGCACGCGCGCGTCAGCTGCCCGGGATGCGCCTCCAGCTTGGCCTCCAGCCGTTCAAACAGCGTGAACGCGTCGGCGGTCGAACCAGCGAACCCGGCGATGATGCTGTTATCGCGGCCCAGCCTGCGAACCTTCCGAGCATTAGCCTTCAGAACCGTCGAGCCCATGGAGACCTGCCCGTCCCCGGCCACGACCACCTTGCCGCCCTTGCGGACGCAAACGATGGTGGTGCCGCGCCAGAGCTGCGCATTCGCGTAATCAAGGGATGGATCAAACATGCTAAAGGTATTGCCGCCCGCGCCCGCGAAGTCAAGGGGGCAAAAACTCGTCGCGTAACGCTATAAAACGCGATATGTTACGGTTTCTTAAGCGTTTTGTGCGATGAGTACAAAAGAGGTTGTCATGCCCGAAGCCAAAAAACCCGCAAGAACCGCCAAGGTCGAGCGGAAAACGAAAGAAACGGAAATCGCCGTCTCGGTCAATCTGGACGGGCAGGGGGCCTTTGACATAAAAACGGGAATAGGGTTCTTCGACCACATGCTCGAACAGCTCGCCCGCCATGCCCTCATTGACCTGAAAATCGATGCTAAGGGCGATCTGCATATCGACGGGCACCACACCGTGGAAGATACCGGCATCACACTGGGGCAGGCGATAAAGCAAGCCTTGGGCGATAAAACGGGCATCCGCCGCTACGGTCACTTTGATCTGGTGATGGACGAAGCCCGCTCCAACGTCGCGCTCGACCTCTCCAACCGCCCGTATCTCATCTGGAACGTTCGCTTTTCCGTGGAACGTCTCGGCGACATGGATACCGAACTGTTTCAGGAGTTTTTCAACGCCCTCGCCCAGAGCGCGGGCATCACGCTCCACTGCGAAAACCGCTACGGCACGAACAACCATCACATCATCGAAAGCCTGTTCAAGGCCTTTGCCCGCGCCTTGCGCACGGCTCTGGAAGCCGATCCCCGCATGGCCGGACAACTGCCCAGCACCAAGGGCGCTTTATAAAAACTACCAGTAACGCTTATCCGACCAGCGGTTGCCGACATTCATGACGGCCCACGACAGCGCCGCGCACATAACCCCGCATTGAATGCTGATGCTCGTCACCTCGAACGAGAGAAACCACAGGAAAAGCTCGTTAAGCAAACCGGCAACGAAACCGAAAAACACATAATTTACAAGGGTCCCGGCTTTTCGTTGCTCCAGAAACAGCATCGCCGGAAACCCCACGATGAACATATGGATATAAGCGAGGCCCGTGCCGAGAAAGAGCAAAAGCCCGATCGAGGCAGGATCGAGCAGGGCCTCGTCGATATTGATAATAGGTGAAAGCACAATGAGAATGACGACATAAAGCAACAGCCCGGCAGCCGGAACCCCGAGGCAAACATAGCCCATGCGGGTCTGCATCGTCACGGCGGTCATGCGTTTGATTTCCTGCTCGGTGAATTCCTGCTGGCGTTTGCGCTCTGTCATAACCGGATTGTAAAGAAATCCGCAGGCACTTGTCAGCGCTAATTTTAGAGCTTCCGACGCCGCAGAACTTCGCCATGCGCAGGAAAACCTTCATAGTCTGTAAGCACGGCGACATCGTCCTTTAAAGACTCAAAGCCCGCACGGTCACAACGGGACAAAGACGTACGCTTGAGAAAATCCCACACAGACGTACAGGAATAACTGTGCGCCCACCCCCCGGTCGGCAGAACATGGTTAACGCCGATCCCGTAATTACCAAGAGAGGAGGGGGTATATTCTCCGATCAAAATCTCCCCGGCATTTCTAAGGCTTGCCAGAATCTCGTGGCCGTTCTTGACCTTGAGGTGAAGATGTTCGGGCGCGTACAAATTGGAAAAAGCGATGGAATCTTCAAGGCTCTCGGTCAAGATGACCCCACCATAGTTTGCCATAACGTGATGACAAATTTCACGGTGCGGAGAGGGCAGCGTATCAATAATTTTGCCCATATTATTTTTTACATAAGTCGCCAGAGCTTCGTCATGCGTGACCAGCAGGGCGGCGGAATCATCCCCATGCTCCGCCTCGTTCAAAAGATCGAGAATCGTGTTGTCCGGGTCCGCGCTCCCGTCCGCCAGAACGATCGACTCCGACGGCCCGGCGGGCATACCGGGATCCAGAACCTCCGACAAAATCTTCTTCGCCGCCGCCACATAGGGGCTCCCCGGCCCCAGAACCTTGCGCACAGCGGGCACGCTTTGCGTCCCATAGGCCAGCGCCGCGATGGCCTGCGCCCCGCCGCATTTATAGACATTTTCAACGCCGCACAGCCGCGCCGTGAACAAAGTGGCCGCATCGCAGCCGCCGTCGGGAGTAGGGGGCGTCACAATCGCGATTTGCGGAACACCCGCGATCACCGCCGGAACCGCGAGCATATAAAGTGCGGAAGGAAACGCGCCCTTCCCGCGCGGCACATAAAGCCCGACAGACTCAACCGCGCTCACCTGCTCCCCGGCCCAAACCCCCGGCTCCACCTCGACCATCCAATGCCGCTCGACCCGGTGCATCTGTTCCTCGTGAAACACGCGCACATTACGAACGCAGCGCTCAATCGCCTGCTTGAGCCGTTCATCCAGCCTACTTTCCGCCGCATCAAACTCTGCCCCGGAAACCCGGATATCCGAGACCACCGCGCCCTCGAACCGCTGCGCATACTCTCGCAGGGCCGCATCACCGCGGGCGCGCACATCCTCGATAATGGGCCGAACCTTCTCGGCAACAGCCTCGATATCCGCCTGTCCGCGCTTGAGAATCCGCGCCCTCGTCGCCTCGTCGGTCTGCGCCCATCGGTAAAATGCAACACTCATTGTGTCTGGCCGGTCTTTCGATTACAAACAGGGGGAAAAGCCCAAATATTAAGGCTAGGACATACAACGAAAAACGGCCGATGGCAAAAGAAACTGTTGTGATCATAGACTACGGCTCGGGCAATCTGCGCTCCGCCGCCAAGGCGTTCGAGCGCATAGGCAACACCGATGGCCGTGAAACATCAGTCGTGGTCTCGAACAAGCCTGAAGACCTGTTATCAGCATCGCGGATCGTCTTGCCGGGGCAGGGGGCGTTCGGCGATTGCATGAACGGCCTGACCGCAATCGAAGGCATGAGGGAAGCCCTTTACGAAACCGTCCGGCAAAAAGCCGTACCTTTTCTCGGCATCTGCGTCGGCATGCAGCTTCTGGCGACAAGGGGCCTCGAACACGGCGCCCACGCGGGCCTGAATTGGATCGAGGGCGAGGTCCTTCCCCTGCAGGCCGACGACCCGAACCTCAAGATCCCGCACATGGGCTGGAACGATCTGGCCTTCCCTTCAGCTTCGGTCCAACAGGACAATCGCCACTTTGTGCTGCGCAACATAAGTTCTTCAGATAATTTCTATTTTGTTCACTCTTTTGTGTTCCAATGTAAACATACACATCATGTTCTGGCCCTCACGGACTACGGCAGTTTTCAAACCGCCATAGTCGGCAAGGACAACATGATAGGGGTTCAGTTCCACCCCGAAAAAAGCCAGAATGCAGGGCTAAGATTGATTGGAAATTTCCTGGACTGGAAACCTTAGTCGCGGCATAGGCGAATAAGTCATTGAAGATAGTAAGGAAGGCCCGGACGGATGAGCGATAAAATGAGTTTCAAGACCTTGACGCCTGTGCCACGGGTCGAACGTCTTGAATCCCTGACCTTGGGCGACCTCAACGATCTATGTGATTCCGCCACTGCCGCAATCGAGGGTGGCGGGGGCTTCGGATGGATCAAAGTTCCCGAGCGCGATGTTCTCGAGCGCTACTGGCAGGGCGTTGTCGCCATGCCCTCCCGCATCTTATTGGTGGCACGGCTTGATGGGGTGATCTGCGGAACCTGCCAACTCATGAAGCCGCCCCCAAACAACGAGGCCCAGAGCCTCAGCGTGCAACTCACAACAAACTTCGTCGCCCCATGGGCGCGTGGCCACGGCCTAGCCCGGATGCTCTTAAAGGAAGCCGAAGCACAGGCGCGGGCACAGGACTATATGGTCATCAATCTGGATGTTCGCGAAACGATGACAGCAGCTATAGCGCTATACGAAAAGGAAGGCTTCAAACGCATCGGCGAACACCCCTGCTACGCGCGCGTGAATGGAAAAATCCTTAAAGGTTTCTACTACTACAAGATCATATCGCCAGAAGCTGCGGAACAAGCCACTTGAGTCCCTGCCCGTTTCAAGTTATGCGTTAAACCATGATCATCTACCCCGCAATCGACCTCAAGGGCGGCCGATGTGTGCGCCTTTACAAGGGCGACATGAATCAGGATACCGTCTACAACGAAAGCCCCGCGCAACAGGCGCATGAATGGGCGAGGGCGGGTTTTTCATGGATCCACGTCGTTGATCTCGACGGCGCCGTGCAAGGCGCCCCCGTAAACGAACAGGCCGTCCGCGCCATCGTGGACGCGGTGGATATTCCTGTCCAACTCGGGGGCGGCATCAGAACCCTTGCCCAGATCGGCGACTGGCTGGAGCAGGGCGTCTCCCGTGTCATTCTCGGTACGGTGGCGGTTCGCAACCCGGCGCTGGTAGCAGAGGCATGCACATTATTCCCCGGGCAGATTGTAATCGGACTCGACGCCCGCGCCGGCAACGTCGCCGTGGAGGGCTGGGTAGAAGACTCCACCATTAAGGCCACCGACCTCGCCAAAAAATTCGAAGATATTGGTGTATGCGGTATTATCTATACCGACATTGACCGCGACGGGACCGGAGAAGGCCTGAACATGGACTCCACCCTCGCCCTCGCCCGCGCAACCGCCCTGCCCGTAATCGCCTCAGGCGGAGTCGGCTCCCTCGAAGACCTGAAAAACGTCTACGAGGCCGGAAAGCAGGGCATCAGCGGCGTGATCGTGGGAAAAGCCCTCTATGAAAAGAAATTTACCGCTCGCGAAGCTCTGGCCGTTGCCGCTGGCGGCGAAGGCCTGTCCGCCGCCTCATAACAAGGATCATTATGCTCAAAACTCGCATCATTCCCTGTCTGGACGTCAACGAGGGCCGCGTGGTCAAGGGCGTAAACTTTGTCGATCTGATTGACGCGGGCGATCCTGTGGAGCAAGCCAAGATTTATGACGAACAGGGTGCGGATGAACTCTGTTTCCTTGATATTACGGCGACCAGCAGCAACCGCGAGACCATCTTCGACGTCGTGCGACAAACAGCCGAGCAGGTGTTTATTCCCCTCACTGTGGGCGGCGGCGTGCGAACGCTGGCCGACATCCGCAAATTGCTGGAAGCAGGGGCCGATAAAATCTCCATCAACTCTGCTGCGGTAAAAAACCCTGACTTCGTGCGCGAGGCCGCAGAAAAATGCGGTAATCAGTGTATCGTTGTCGCCATCGACGCCAAGGCCCGCACCGATGGTTCCGAAGGCTGGGAAATCTACACACACGGCGGACGCCAGCCGACCGGCATTGACGCCATTGAATGGGCGATCAAAATGGCGGATTACGGGGCCGGGGAAATCCTCCTCACCTCTATGGATCGGGACGGAACAAAAAAAGGATTCGACATCGCCCTCACCCGCACGGTCGCCGATGCCGTACGTGTCCCCGTGATTGCTTCGGGCGGAGTAGGGAATCTCATCCATCTTGTGGATGGAATTAGGGATGGCCACGCCTCAGCCGTCTTGGCAGCCTCGATATTCCACTTTGGAGAATATACGATCGCAGAGGCCAAGCGGGAAATGAAAAAGCAAGGAATACCAGTACGATGAGCAACGATATTCTTTCAAAGCTTTACGATGTTTTACAGTCAAGAAAGGCCAACTCTACCGAGAAATCTTATGTCTCGTCATTATACGCACAGGGTGTGGATAAAATGGCAGCTAAGATCCTTGAAGAAGCGGACGAAACCATCGCCGAAGCTCGAAAACTTGACAAAAATGCCGCCGATGATAAGGCGCGTACAGCCCTGATTGCGGAATCGGCAGACCTCACCTTCCATCTTCTGGTGCTCTTGGCGCACTATGAGATCCAGCCCTCTGAGATTCTCAAAGTGCTTGAAGGCCGCTTCGGCATCGGTGGCCTAGAAGAGAAGGCATCAAGGCCCTCTCAAAAAAATTAATCGATAGATTTCATCCGTTGGGGTGGCGCTGCGCCTTAATCATCACCTCATTATCGACCTAAAGCAAAAGCCTGTTGCCGAAAAAAAGCCGTCGCGTCCGTGAAATCCCCGATCAGATAAACAACACCGTTGGCTTACTAAAAGTCATAGCGAGCCTCTCACGCACACAAGCTATACCCGTGCCCCCTGAAAATGACAAATTTCTTGGCAGAGCAACATTCTTCCAACTATAATCCACAAAGAATAAGAAAATAAGGGGTCGGGCGTGCCGGAAGCCATAGCAGAAGCCGAACAGGAAATCACGCCCGGAGCGCAAGCCGCGCCGGAGATCGCCAAGCCTGAGCAGGGCACGCTGCGCAGAACCTTCCAGCGCGAATCCGGTCAGTTTTTTAAGATCGACCTTGACCCCATGACGACCGCCCCGGCGGAAACCGGCATCACGGGCATAGTGAACGACCCGAGCTTCGTTAATCAGCTCTGGGACAAACCCCACGTTTATTACGACGACCTCAACTCATCGATTTTCACATCGCAGTTGCGTGCACAAATGAGAGCGGTGACGCCGACCCCCGCCGAGGGAGCATCTTGGGACGCCCACTATCGCGCCAACAGGGAAAACCTCAGGGAAACCCTGATCGAAACCGGCGAAACATTCATGAATAACCTGCGCGAAACCTCGCCCGAGCTTCATGCTCTTATAGAAAGAGACATCCATCAAAGCCTGCGCCCGTTGGGCGGCTCAACCTTGCCGACTGTTCAGGAAATGACGGACTCCCTCGACCCCGAAGAAAAACTGGCGCTTGAAAGACTGCGCGCCGCCAACCGAATGACCACAAATTACTTTGTGAATACGCTTTACGCGAACGAAGCATTGACCAGCCTGGTGGAATCCCAAACCATGCCCTCGCCAGAAGAGCTTGAGGAAGCCGCAGTCGCCTACCGCGAGTCTAAAACCGTCATGGCCTTCATGCCCGGTGAAAACTTCTCGCTGATGGGCAACTCCGAAATCCACCGCTCGTTGCAGCAGGCCCGCAATCCGCCGCCCGGAACCAACGCAGAATGGGCGGCGGTCGTTACGGCCCACGAAACTGAACATTTGATTGACGCGGCAAAAGACAGGGACCCCAAAATTCTTCCTCCTGAATTGCGAGCCGTTATCGAACTCACAGGCGACACCATGTCGATGATGGGCACAATTCAGGAAACATTCTCGCATATGAGGGAAATCGAAGCCGACCTCTCGGCCGTTCAGGCCGTGTACGGACAGGTAACACCGGAAATTTTACCCTATTGGGGCGCTATTCGAATCGGCGATAGCATGATCAATACCATGCCCCAGCTCTTGCGCGAAAAAATCCCGGAGAACGAAAATATCATAGTGGTTCCGTCGGCCGTCAGAGACAACCACGACACCGGATACTTCGTCTCCGAATATCTTGAAACCGGAAACATCCCCGACTACTTTGAAATGAAATCCGCCGTGGATGGCTTCTACGATAAAACAGCCGATCAACTAATCGCGGCGGCGCAAGCGCCGCTAAAGGAGGCGGGCCAGCCGCAAGCAACCCTGCGCACACTAACACCCAGCCTTTCTGATACAGTTGACCTTGTGCAACGCACATTGGCGCAAGACCCGCCCGTATATTCTCCGGCAGAGGCGCAAATCGCACAGAAATTCGTGGAGGGAATGACCGAGCAGCTCGGAATAGAACGCGGAAACATCGCGCAATCCCTGACAAACGCGATAAGCGCCCTGCCCAAGCAACCTGAAAACACCCCGGCTCCCGCAGCAGCCCCGGCCGTGAATTAGCAATATAAAATTTAGCCCGTCTGGCGGCTACCCGGATAATGGGCAAGGCGGTGCAGAACCTCGTCGAGCTGATCAAGCGATTTAAACTCGATCCTTACATGCCCGCTCATCCCATCAGCCGTATCGATCGTCACGCGCATGCCAAGTAAATTCGACATATCGTTCTCAAGCGCCAGCGTATCGGGGTCCTTTGCCTTATGGGCCGGACCGATCCGCGCCGGACCTTCGTTTGTCTTA
The DNA here is from genome assembly GCA_023384135.1 of Alphaproteobacteria bacterium. GTDB lineage: Bacteria > Pseudomonadota > Alphaproteobacteria > Micavibrionales > Micavibrionaceae > JAGNKE01. Next base: position 531,286 of record JAHDXS010000002.1, read on the forward strand.
CGACTACGCTCCTTCTGAACGCGGCCCGAGGAGTCAGCTGTAAGCTTTTCAGCCTGCCGCACACTCAAACCACCCTTGATAATCTCCTCTGCGAGATCTTCCGGATTATCGCAGGTAATCAGCGTGCGCGCATGCCCCATGGAGAGCTTCCCGGCGCTCACATGCGCCTGAACAGACTGCGGCAAACCCAGCAAACGAATCATGTTGGCGATATGCGAGCGGCTCTTGCCGACTGATTTCGCAAGCTCTTCCTGCGTCTGCCCGTAAGTTTCAAGGAGCCTCTGGTAGCCTGCAGCTTCCTCAATCGGATCAAGGTCTTCACGCTGCAGGTTTTCGATCAACGCGATCTTCAGCGCCTCGATATCGTCGATATCCAGAACGATGACTGGAACTTCATGCAACTGCGCAATCTGCGCCGCGCGCCAGCGCCGTTCTCCGGCAATAATCTCAAACCCGCCCGATCCTTCCCGGACCAGAAGGGGCTGTAAAATTCCATGCTCGCGGATCGAAAGCGCAAGCTCCTGTAACGCCTGGTCATCAAAATGACGGCGCGGCTGCGTCGGCCCCGGCGAAACCATGTCAATCCCGACCGTCTGACGCGAACGGCCAGATGCGCCTGACGCCGCCTGCTCGATAATCGGCGCGTAAACTTCTTCCTCGTCGTCAAACAGGGCGTTCAAACCGCGCCCCAGACCACGGGATTTTCCTTCGGTGGATTTTGCTTTGGCTTCGCTCATGATAATCACGCCACTCGTTGTTGTTCAAATATCTCGCGTTCGCGCCCGATCACTTCTTTGGCCAGCTGGATATAAGCCTGGGCACCCGGTGATTTCATATCATAGATAATAGCGGGCAGTCCATACGACGGCGCCTCCGACAGACGGACATTGCGCGGAATATGCGTCTGATAAACCTTGTCTCCGAAAAATTTCCGAACGTCTTCAGCCACTTGCGCGGACAGATTATTCCGGCGATCCACCATTGTCAAAACGATGCCCTGAATATCCAGATCGGGATTAAGAGACTTGCGAACGCGGCGAATCGTCTTGGTCAGATGACTAAGCCCCTCAAGTGCGTAAAACTCGCATTGTAAAGGGACGATGAGCGACTCAACGCCCACAAAAGCATTAAGCGTCAAAAGATTAAGTGAGGGCGGGCAATCCACGATCACATAATCATAGGGCAGGGGCTTACGAATAGCGTTCCTAAGGCGGTATTCCCGGTACTGTTCAGTCACCAGCTCAATTTCCGCGCCGGCCAGATGGATGGACGACGGAACGACCGACAAACCCCGCACCTTGGTCGGCACCGCGACCTCCGTCACCTCGGCCTCATCAAACAAAACATCATAAATGCTCTTTTGAATCTCGCTGCGCTTAACCCCCAGCCCGGTCGTCGCATTGCCTTGCGGATCGAGGTCGATCAGCAAAACCTTCTTACCGACGGCGCACAAGGCGGTGGAAAGATTGATCGCAGTGGTCGTTTTACCCACCCCGCCTTTCTGATTGGCGACAGCAAGCAAACGGGGCATCGAAGCGGAATTGTTACTCATGGCTATAAACTTAAACGGTTTTTGTGAGGGAAGGAAAGAGGAAAGTGCGAATCGTCTTATACCCCCATCTTGCGCCTTGCCACAAAAAAACGCAAGAAAACCAGACGGATCGCCCGCCATTATTCACAGGCGACATCATAAAGCCGCAACACCCGGGCGCGGCCCTCTGTGACGCTCGGATACGAATCGACGCTGAATGCGAACGTTTGCCGTGCAAGGGCCAGATCCTCATCAGCCTTTTCGCCTTTTAAAAGAATCAGTTGCAGACCCTTGCTTTTACGATTCCATACGGATGAGAATTCCAGAAGTTTCGTGAGGTCCGCCAACGCCCGCGCCGTGACAATATCCGGCACAAATGACTCGGTGACTCGCTCGATGCGCTCATTATGAATCGAAACGTCTAAACCTGTTTCACGTGAAACAGTGCGCAGGAAAAGGCATTTGCGCTCATCCGATTCGACAAGGTTCATATTAAGTTCAGGGTTCAAGATCTTCAAAACCAGTCCCGGAAATCCCGCACCTGAACCAAGATCGGCAACAACCCGCGCATCCTTCGGAAAATACTGCAAAATCTGGGCGGAATCATAAAAATGCCGATGCCACGCCGTCTCGATCGTTTTCGGGCTAACCAGATTGATTTTCTTTTGCCATTTGACCAGTAAGCCGTGATAAATCTTGAACCGCTCGAACATCTCGGCGGACAGACCCAACGCCTGCCGGAAATTTTCGGCGCTAAAATCCTCAGGCCGCATGACTGTCGGCATCTTGGGCGGGCTTGTTGCGGACATAACGCAAAAGCGAAATCACGGCGGCGGGCGTCACACCCGGAATACGCGAAGCCTCGCCAAGGGTAGTGGGGCGAACGCGCTCCAACTTCTGCCGGACCTCGTTGGAAAGACTGCCGACTTTGGAATAATCGAGATCACTGGGCAAGGCCAGCGCCTCATCCTTACGGTAGGCTTCAATATCGGCCCTGTGACGCTCCATATACCCGGCATAAAGCGCATCAATCTCGATCTGCTCGCGGATTGCGGGGGAAATTCCCCCAAGCTGCGGCCACAAAGCTTCCAACTGCCCCCATTTCACATGCGGATGCCCCAGAAGGGCGGCCACGGAACGGCGAATTCCGTCCTGATTGACGCTAATACCTTGTTTCGCCAGCTCATTCGGCGTCGCCTGAAGCGTATTCACCAGTGTCCGCGCCACATCCAGCGCCTCGGCTTTCTGACCCCACGCCACCCGGCGCTCCGCCCCGATACACCCGGCTTCGATCCCCCGGCCCGTCAGCCGCTGGTCAGCATTATCTGCCCGCAGCCAAAGCCGGTATTCCGCCCGGCTGGTGAACATCCGATAAGGCTCCGGCGCCCCCCGCGTGGTCAAATCGTCGATCAGAACCCCGATATAGGCATCCGCCCGATCCAGAACGAAGGTTTCGGCCCCCGCCCGGGCATGAACATCCGCTCCCACCTTGGCTTGGAGGGCCGCGTTGACCCCGGCCATAAGCCCCTGCGCCCCGGCCTCCTCGTATCCTGTCGTTCCGTTGATCTGCCCGGCAAGGAACAATCCTGGCAACCGCTTGGATTCAAGGGTCTTTTTCAAATCCCTAGGGTCCACATAATCATATTCGATCGCATAGCCCCATTCCATGACGGCGACATTCTCAAGCCCCGGAATAGTCCGAATCATCGCATCCTGCACCTCGGCGGGCAGGGAGGTCGAAATCCCGTTCGGATACACGGTGGGGTCGTCCAGCCCCTCCGGCTCCAGAAAAATCTGGTGCCTCGGCTTGTCGGCGAAACGGTTAATCTTATCCTCGATGGAGGGGCAATAGCGCGGCCCGCTGCTCTTGATCCGCCCGGAATACATCGCCGAACGGTGCATATTCTCCTGAATAACCCTGTGGGTAGACTCATTAGTATACGTCATAAAGCAGGAAATCTGCGGCACTGTAACCTTATCCGTCATTGTGGAAAACGGCACGGGTGGGTTATCCCCCTTCTGCTCCTCAAGGATGCTCCAGTTGATCGTGCGCCCGTCCAGCCGCGCCGGAGTCCCGGTCTTAAGCCGCCCCAAGGGGAAACCCAGCCGTTCCAGCGTCAGCGCCAACCCGACGGCGGGCTCCTCGCCCACGCGCCCTGCGGGCTTGGTCTCCTCGCCCCGGTGAATTAGGCCCCGCAAGAACGTCCCCGTGGTCAAAACGACGGTGCGGCAAGTAAATTCCCGCCCGTCCAGCGTCCGCACGCCGGAAATCGCGCCCTGCGCATCCAGAATAAGGTCCTCAGCGCCCCCGGCAATGGTCGTAAGGTTGGAAATCCCGCCCAGAATCTCCTGCATGACAGTCCGGTAAAGCTTTCGGTCGGCCTGTGCCCGGGGCCCGCGCACCGCCGGCCCTTTGGAGGCATTGAGAATGCGGAATTGAATCCCGGCCCGGTCGGTCACCCGGCCCATCACGCCGTCCAGCGCGTCGATCTCCCGCACCAGATGCCCCTTGCCCAGCCCCCCGATCGCGGGGTTACAGGACATAACGCCCACCGTCTCAGGCTTATGGGTCAGCAGCGCGGTCTTCGCGCCCATGCGCGCTGCACCCGCCGCCGCTTCGCATCCGGCGTGGCCCCCTCCGACAACAATAACGTCAAAATCGCGGTCCATAGCGGCGTTTTATACAGATTTTCCTATCAAAACGCCACAAAACTCTGTGATTACTTGCCGATACAAAAGTCTCTGAAGACAATATCAAGCAAATCTTCAACGTCCACCCGCCCGGTAATCCGGCCCAGATCACGAATGGCAAGCCTCAAATCCTCCGCCAGTAACTCCGGCAGGGCGCCCTCAAGACACCGTTCGAGGGATTCGACACATCGCTCCAGAGCCTCCCGGTGCCGCTGGCGCGTCAGGGCAGGGGCTTCATTCCGCCCGATCATCGCGGCGATCTTTTGCTCCAAAGCCTTCAAAAACGCAGCGACCCCCGCCCCGGTCTTGGTCGAAATCGCCACAAAATCCCCCTCCGGCTTAAACTGTACGCCCAGATCGGCCTTGTTGATCACGCTCAAACTCTGCCCGTCAACCATGGCCAAAGTATGCGGGTCCGCCTGCGCCTGCGTGCCGTCATAGACCAGAACCCTGATATCCGCCGCCTGCGCCCGCTCCATCGCCCGCCTTATGCCCTCGGCCTCAATCCGGTCATGCCCGTCACCACTCAGCTGTTCGGGCCGAAGCCCCGCCGTGTCGCAAAGGATAACCGGATACCCCCCAAGGTCCAGATGCGCCTCAAGAATATCCCGGGTCGTCCCGGCAATCTCGGAAACGATGGCGATATCCCGCTGGGCCAATAAATTCACAAGGCTCGACTTACCGGCGTTGGGCGCACCGATCACCACGACGCTGACCCCATCGCGCAGCCGCTCGCCCCGCCGCCCGTCATCCAGATGCCCCCGGATGGAAGCCGCCAGCGCCCGGATTCCCGGCCCCAACGTCTGAGAAAGGTCCTCTGGCAAATCCTCATCGGGAAACTCCAGCTCCGCCTCCGCATGCGCCAAAATCCGGCTTAAATCCTCTCGCCAGCCTTCATAAAGCCGTGAGAGGACGCCGCCCATCTGCGCAAGCGCCTGCGCCTTCTGCATCTGCGTTTCGGCATGAATAAGGTCGGCAACAGCCTCCGCCTCCGTCAAATCCATCTTGCCGTTCTCGAAAGCCCGCCGCGTAAATTCCCCCGGCTCCGCCATCCGGTGCCCCGCCTGCCGCCCCAGCACGGTCAGCAACTCGCGGATCACCGCCGGGCTGCCGTGAAGGTGATATTCAACGACATCTTCACCCGTATAACTCCCCGGTCCCGGAAACGCCGCAACCAGCGCCCGGTCTATGGTTTCACGTGAAACCGGCTCCCGCAGGGCCTTAAGCACGCACAGGCGCGGTAAAGCCTCGGATATCCCCGTCAGCGCTTGCAAGCTCTCGAACGCGCGCGGCCCGGACACGCGGACGACCGCGACACCCGACCGCCCGTGCCCGCTGGCCAGCGCAAAGATCGTCTCGCTCATTTCTTTTGCTGTTTAGGCTCGGCCGTGAACACATTGCCGCCATAGGCCGCATCCATCTGCGACCAGAAGATTTTCTGAAACTCGCCCATGCTCTGGATCGTCAACGGCATCCAGGTTTTAACGATCTCCTCAGGGCTGAGCGAGCGGATATTCTCCTGCAGCTTCTTCTCCATCTCCTGCATCATCTTTTCCTGCATCGGCGCGATATTCGGAAGCCCCAGAAACAGCCGCGCTTCCTCGGGCGTGCATTCGACGTCGAACTTGAATTTCATTTGTATACCTTCCTGCCTTCGATTAGTCTGGAGGCCATTATATGGGCATTGCCCCCGGACGTTAAGGCTGATTCTCGAAACACGAAAGAATAGACAGACGTGAGCGAAAACCCCGAAAATCCGAACCCCGAATCTACGCAGCCGGACGACACCGGAAACCTCGGCGAGGGAGCCTTCGGCCTGCCCCAATCGTCTGATCAAGTCGCACCGCTCATCGAAGCCAAAATCTTCAAACTCGATATCGACCCGGCCTACAAGGACAAGGCGCTCGAACGCGTCAAAAAAATCGTTGAGGGCAACAAATTCGATCTCGAAAAAATCAAGCTGGTAAGCTTCGAGGGTGAAATCCTTCAATTCCCGGCTACAACGACCCTCAAAATCGCCACGAAGATCAGCCGCAAAAAGGTCCCCGGCCGGATGCGCGGCCCCGAAGCCGTCGATAACGAACAGGCCCTGACCGTCGCCCTGATCAAAGAATACGACAAGATGGAAAACGACCCCGACATGATCCGCAAGATCACGGAGACGGCGACATCGCGCGAGGATAAATGCTTCGCCCAGCAAAATCTGGTGCTTCAGCTTCCGTTCTGGAAAAAAGATTACGTCTGGTTCGAAGGATGCGAATCCTGCCGCTCGACCGGAAAACTCCGCTGCCAGCGCTGCGCTGGCAAGGGCGTCGATCAATGCTCGCGTTGTAACGGCTCAGGCATGTGCGCGTGCAGCCAGTGCCGGGGAGCGCAGATGATTCAGGGGCCACAGCAAGGCCGCAAGATCCAGTGCCCGACCTGCCACGGAAGAGGGCGCATGAGCTGCGTTCTGTGCAACCAGACCGGACGTGTCAACTGCCCGACCTGCCGCACCAAGGGTTCCACCCAATGTCCGGTCTGTCAGGGCCACGGCTGGAGCAGCAACATCCAGATGATCGAAATCGAAGCCAAGGCCGAGTTCACTTACCCCAAAGACGAACTGCCCGACAAGATCGTGGTGCTGATGGAGGAACTCGGCCCCAAGATTGCCGAACACGCCCAGGTCCATCTCGTCCACCTGCCGGACGATCCCGAGACCCTGAAAAAACTCGAGGAAAAAAAGGCAGAAGAACAAAAAACCAAGGAACGGCACGAAGCCAAAACCTTCAAGGTGGATATAAACTACGAGGTCCTTCTGCCGCACGGCCACGTCGAATACGATATCGACGGCCAGTCTTATTACGCCTTCATGTTCGGCTATAAGGGCGAGGTCATCCACGTCTCGCCCTTCCTTGAGGAAATCATCAAGAACGGCATCCGCAAGCTTGAAGACGCGGTGGACGGGCGGGGCGATATCGCCGACAACCTCCGCAAAGCCGCCGAATACCGCACCCTGCGCGATATCATTCTTTGCGCCGCACGGCTTCCGCTTTTAAAAGCTATTGAGAAGGTAAAAGAACGCAACAGCCTCGGCATCCGTGATGAAGTCATCAACGATCTGGTCGTGAAGGCCGACCGCGCGATCAAGAAAATCACCGACAAGCCCCGCCTCTATGGCCTTCTGGCCGGAAGCGCTGCGGCGGCAGGATTATTCGCCGCTTATTTCCTCGGTCCCCTGCACGCCCTCGCGGTGGAAAAGACCGGAAACGATGCCCTGGCCGCGCTGTGCGACCTCGGCGTTCTGGGGATCGGAATCTACATGACGACCATATTCATGCAGACCTTCGCCGCTGGCTCGATCCGCAAGGCGATGGAGGGCATCGTCCCACCCGGCAAGGCGGGCAAAATGACGCCCAAGCTCGGCTCAAAGGGCCTGCTCGCCGTGCTGATCGTGTTGGCACTCTTCCTCGGGCTTACCGAAGCCACCCGCCACACCGGCGCCAAAACCCCGGTATGGTATCAATCCATGACCTCAAAAATCCTGAAATAGAAGCTTATCGCCCAAGAGCAAACTGAATTTCTGTCGGGGCAGGCGCAAGGAGCGAAGTGTGCGAGGATGTACACGAGCGACGCAGCAACGAATCCCGGGTGAAATTCAGGAAGCTATTGAAAAAAAAGCGGCCGTTCTGAGCCCGAAGGCTACAGAACGACCAGCGACGTGAGGGACAGTGCCATGTCAGGGTGACATGGTTCTGCCGCTATTGGGTCCACCGGAAATCGCGGGACATGGCGGTCAAGGCTTCGTTTTTCCGGCAATCCCTGTACGCGGCGACCGCGAGAGCAGCGCGGCCGTCGGAGAGGGGTTCCGATGAAACTTTGATCTGGACCATGGTTTCCGCAGTGGCTTTTCCCGGTCTTTCCAGCGGTCCGGGGGCAAATCGGACACCGAAAAGAAGACCAAGAGCGGCAATTTGACCAGCCGTGCGCTGGCTTCGATCGAGAGCGGATTCGGGGGAGATGGTTTGGATGGATTTGAGCAGGGGAAGGCATTGATCCGCGTTCGTCGAGGAGGGAACTTGAGTGTACGGCTGACCCCTGAGGATCGAGCCGGATTCAGTAGGCGGCAAGGATGCGCCGGTCGGAGCGATGGACCAGGCGTTGCCGGCCGAGAAGGCGAGCAGGAGGACGAAGCCGACAAGATACGCCGCCGCGACGCGCGACATGCGGATCGTTTTCTCAAGGTCTGATACGTGTTCAATACGCAATCTCATTACACCACCTTGAAACGTCTCTTTCTGATTCACACAGTTTTTTGACAAGACGTTTGTCGTCACTTCACCTCTAATTGCACCACAGATACTGAATTATGACAAACAGTTTCGTTTCGGATTTTTTCCGCTTTTTCCTGTTATTTCAATAAAATAAGGGGGGTATTCGTCTAAAATTTAGGACGCATTTTAGGGATTGAATCAGGGTGATCCCAAAGCTCCCGAAAGCGCTTAATTTTATGGCATTCATGGATGTCTAAGCTATGATAATTCCGATGCTGAAAAAGACCTTAAGCCTCGCGACCCTGACCTTGCTGAGCATAACGGCACTGATTCTGTGCGGCCTTGCTTTCATTTACCTGCAAAATTTAAACTCGGCCCCGAACAGCTATAGGAAACATATAAACATGCCGATTATGACGCCGTCATTTTATGGCATCATTTATCGTAAAAGCGCTCGCACGGCAAAATTCATAAATCATGAAACCAAGCTTCTGCTGAGCCATTTTCCAAATGCAGAATTGAATGAAAATGAAGACCTTGCGGGCTTCTCAGTCGCAATGAGCAGCCAGGATTTAGAGAAAACTATCAAAAAGCTTAAGGAAGAAGGCCTTATCTACGGGTCTGACTTTGTCGCTACCGCGTCAAATCAGGGCGTTATTGATATGCCTGAATGGCTATCTGTTGAAGAGAGCAAAGAATATCCGAACAGGAAACTATATTCCCTAGTTTCAGACCGCTAAAAACTACTGATTCATGCTCGAGAAAAACTCGGCGTTGTTCTTCGTCGTCTTCATCTTACCCAGCAGGAATTCCAGCGCGTCCACGGTGCCCATCGGGTTGAGAACCCGGCGCAGCATCCACATCTTCTGGAGCGTATCCTTGTCCACCAGAAGCTCTTCCTTCCGTGTACCGGACTTCTGAATGTCGATGGAGGGGAAGACGCGCTTGTCCGCGATCTTGCGGTCCAGAACGATCTCGGAGTTACCCGTACCCTTGAATTCCTCAAAAATAACCTCGTCCATCCGCGATCCGGTGTCAATCAGCGCCGTGGCGATGATCGTCAACGATCCGCCCTGCTCGATATTCCGCGCCGCGCCGAAGAAACGCTTGGGCCGCTGCAACGCGTTGGCGTCCACGCCCCCGGTCAGGACCTTACCCGAAGAGGGCACAACGGTGTTATACGCCCGCGCCAGACGGGTGATAGAATCCAGAAGGATAACGACATCCCGCTTGTGTTCCACAAGGCGCTTGGCCTTTTCCATGACCATCTCGGCCACCTGTACGTGGCGGGAGGCCGGCTCGTCAAACGTGGAGGAAACGACTTCCCCGCGCACGCTCCGCGCCATGTCGGTCACTTCCTCGGGCCGCTCGTCGATCAGAAGAACGATCAGGTACGCATCCGGGTGGTTGGACGCCACCGAATGCGCGATATTCTGCAGCATGACGGTCTTACCCGTACGCGGCGGCGCGACGATCAACGCGCGCTGGCCGAAACCCAGCGGCGCGGTGAGTTCGATAACCCGCTGAACACGTCCGTCTTTGGTCGAATCGTCCAGTTCCAGATTGATCTTGCGCTCAGGATAAAGCGGGGTGAGGTTGTCAAAGTTAATGCGGTGACGCACCTTGTCCGGCGACTCGTTGCCGATAGACCCGACCTTGAGCAGCGCAAAATACCGCTCGGAATCCTTGGGGGCGCGGATCTCGCCTTCGACGATATCGCCCGTGCGCAAACCGAAACGGCGGACCTGGCTGGGGGAAACGTATATATCGTCCGGTCCGGGAAGATAGTTTTCCTCGGGGGAGCGCAGGAAGCCGAAGCCGTCCTGCAGCACTTCAAGCACCCCGACGCCGGAAATCGGCACACCTTGCTGGGCCAGCTGCTTGAGAATGGCGAACATCATGTCCTGCTTGCGCATGGCACTGCAGTTTTCGATGTCAAGCTCTTCGGCAAAAGCCAGCAACTCGGCAGGGGATCGGGTCTTCAATTCCTGTAAATTCATGGGATACTCGGTGTCGTCTTCTTTTATCAAAAAGGAAATCTTGCAACCTGTGCGAGGGGTGTCTAAAACCAGCCCGGATTATCGTTATAAATGTGCTTTAATGTTCTCACCGCGTTGTCCTGTGCCAAACCTTTTTGGCGAGCGTCCTAGGTCAACAGCTTTTGTGGATTTATTACTAGACAATCCCCTTATAGCTACGCCCCAAAACCCTGTCAAGAGAATATGTATATCGGTAACCCGTTGGATCGATTTTCTTGACCTGAATATCAGGCAATCGCTAATAAACCGCTGTAATTCAATGAAAATAGTCCCTAGAACGGCTCAACCACAGCCAGGATCACGATGATGATCATCATAATAGTCGGGACTTCGTTAAGAATCCGGAAATAGCGGGCGCTTTTTTCGTTCTCGTCGCGCGCGAAAACCTTCACCCGCTTGGCCAGAACCCCGTGAACCCCGGACAAAAGAAAGACCAGCAGCAGCTTCGTATGCATCCACCCTTCGGATTTATAAACCGCCCAGTTGGAATAAAGCATCAGCAGCCCGAAAACCCACGCCGCGATCATCGCCGGGTTGATGATGATCTTGAGCAGCCGCCGCTCCATGATCTTGAACGTCTCCGACATCTCGGAGCCTTTGGGAACGTCGGCGTGATAGACGAACAGGCGCGGCAGATAGAGCATCCCCGCCATCCACGCCATGACGCTGATGATATGCAGCGCCCGGATCCACTCGAAATGCGCGGTCAGAAACTCGTCCATGTCGGCTCCCCGGCCTCAGAAAACTTGCGGAATGGCGGCTTTTTTGACATAAGCAACGCTGTGCCGCCGCAACAGCCCCACTTGAACATAACGGCGGCGCGAAAACAAGGCGACGATGGATAAGGAAGAAAAACAAAGAAAATCGGATACCCAGGTCGCGGGCTTCGTCTCCGCCACCTATGTCGGCCTGGCCGGAGCCTTCGGCAAGGGCGCGGCGGAACTGATCGACACGCCGAACGAATTCGCCGCGCCGTATCTCGCGGTGGCGGCCCTGACCTGTCTGTTCCCGGCCCTCAAAACCGCCCGCGAATATAAAGACCATGTGCCCGCAGAATTCGCCAAGGGCATGATCGTGCCCTTTCTGGCCCTCAACCTGATCTGGGGGAAAATCGAATACGACCACAGCCCGGATGATTTCTTCGCCCGCTACGAACAAACCGCCATAACACCGGCTTCGGATAAGAACTAGGCGGCCTTAGATAGATCAAGCCCGGAACGCATACAACACCGCCCGTACACCTCAGGGCAAATCCTCTTGCCGCCTTCCGCGCATACGCCCGTCTTCCCGACATGATCGCGCACCAGCGTCGCCATCCCCTCGATATAGGCCGCCGAAACGCCCACCGTCTGCGCCCGGTAATAGCCGGGCAGGGCGAGTTTCTCCGCCACATGCCGATATTCAATATCCAGCTCAACCAGCGTCTCGACGTGTTCCTGCGTAAAGGCGTGCGGATAAATCACCACCGCCTTCTTGTCCGCAGCCGCCTTCTCCAAAGCCTCCTCAACCGACGGCCCGATCCATTTGAGCGGCCCGACCCGGCTCTGGTAACAGCCCTGCCAGTCGATGGACGAAACGCCCAGCGCCTTGCACAGCCCCTCGACGATCCGCGCCGCGCTCTGCTCGCACTGCCACTGATAGGGGTCGCCCCCCTTGATGACCTTCTCCGGCAACCCGTGCGCGGAAAACAGAACACGCGGATTCTCATGCCCGTCCGCCTGCGCGTGTTTATAAACCGAAAGAATATTTTCAACCGAAGCCCGCACAAATCCATCGTTTTCAGGATAACAACAGATCACGCTGGAAGGCGGATGATACCCCGCAACGTCCGCCGCCTTCTTCCAATTCTCAAGTGAAGACCATGTTGTGGTCGTTGAAAACTGCGGATAGAGGGGCAGGAACACGATCCGGTCCGCGCCCCAGTCGCGCACCTCGCGCACGACTTGCGGCGCCATCGGGTGCCAATACCGCATGGAAACGAACACCTTAAACCCCTCTCCCAGAACCTTCTCAAGCGCCGCCGCCTGTGCCTTGGAATTGTCCAAAAGGGGCGATTTATCCCCCAGCTCCTTGTAACTGTCCGAAGCCTCGCGCTTGGAACGTTTGGAGCTGATATACGCCGCCAGAAAACACCGGATCGGAATAGGGGCCCCGATAATATTTTTATCCATAAAGAAATTCATCAGGAACGGCTTGATCGCGCCCTTGGAGTCCGGCCCGCCGAGATTAAACAAAACGACCGCGATCTTGCTCATACGCCCAAACTCCGCAACGTCTTAACCATCAACTCGACATGCTCCACAGGCGTATCCTTGTGGATTCCATGGCCCAGATTGAAAACGAATGGCCCGCCCGAAAAATCCTTGACGATTTTCTCCACACCCATGACCAGCGCATCGCCCCCGGCCAGCAGACACGCCGGGTCAAGATTGCCTTGCACCGGAACGCTGGTCTGGAGGATCCGCGCCGCCCATTTCGGGTCGATCTGCGGATCGAGGGAAACAGCATCCACCCCCGTATCCTGAAGGTAGGTGATATAATTCACACCCGCCCCGCGCGGAAAACCGATGATCGGAACGCGGGGGTAGGGATCCCGGATCAGATCGATGATCTTGCGCGTCGGGCGGCAGACCCACTTGCGGAAAAGCTGCGAATCCAGAGCCCCAGCCCAGCTATCGAAAATCTGAACGACCTCCGCCCCGGCCTGAATTTGCCGGATCAGATAGGCCGCCGTCGCCTCGACCAGCAGATCCATCATCGCGTCCAGAACCTCCGGATTCCGGTAGGCCATCAGCTTAATCTCATGAAAATCCCGGCTCGATCCGCCCTCGATCATGTAACACGCCACCGTCCAGGGCGCCCCGGCAAACCCGATCATCGTTGTGCTGGCCGCTCCCTCCGCCACAAGCCCGGAACGAACCTTCTTCACCGTCTCGTAGACCGGGGCCAGAACCGCATCGAAATTCTTGAAATTCAGCTTGGCCGCGCCCGCCCCGTCGCGGATCGGCTCCAGCTTCGGCCCCTCGCCCTCAAGAAATTCCAGCTTTTGCCCCAAAGCCTGCGGAATAACCAGAATATCCGAAAATAAAATCGCCCCGTCCATCCCGAACCGCCGGATCGGCTGCAATGTCACTTCCGCGGCCAGATCGGGGTTATAAACCATATCCAGAAACCCCCCGGCCTGCTTACGCAACTCCCGGTATTCCGGCAAATACCGCCCAGCCTGCCGCATGAACCAGAACGGCACATGGTCCGGCTTGTGCTTGCCAAGCGCCTCAAGCATATTTTTCTTAACGCCGACCATTTAATCCATCCTCCTGAAAGCGCCCTCAGGATAACGAAAAATAAAAATAGAAAAAGATTTTTTAAAAAGGTTTTTTTAGATAGTAGGGGGGTGTGCAAACTGGGGATCAAACTTATTACGGATTCCACTCACAGGCTCCCGAAAAGCAACCCTCTTGCAAACCCGGCGATTCGACTCGATTCCTCCCGATAACCCGATTTCAGCCTGTGTCTTTTTCCCAATCGGTATAAGCACCCAAACCCGATCCGGGATAAAATATGGGTAACTTCATCCTCAATTTAATACAAAAACCGCTCTTCGATTCCCACACAGAGTTTTACAGAGCATTAGTATGATATTAATATATTTTATGTCAGATACGGTCATGGGGATCCCCTAATCGTAATAGAGATTCGCGAATCGATATGTTTCAGGAAGCGTTTAAAAAACTCGAAATTGAAGAAGTGGCTGTGATCATTGATCAGGTCAACAAACTCGTTGACGGCAGCCTCTTCGACCCGCTGGAAACCACAATTCTGGCCATCGAGCTCCCATTTTACCCCGGATTCCGCTTTCTGGACATCTCAGATCATGCCACCAATCCTCCCTTGCAACGTTTTGCGCTGGAACGGGATTCCACCTACACGCTTCTGGACTGGACCTACCGTCCGATCTACGCCGTCAATGAAAAGGCGCCTCTGACGCTCGACCCGGAAAGCGTCCTCGAATATGTCCGCTTCTTCTTCTCTCACGTCCGGGGCCGTCACGGCCGCTTCGTCGTGGCGGAAAGCCTTGAGAACATTCAATGGAAGGAAGAACCCTCGCCCGCGGAGCGCAAATCGCTGGGCAAGCTGGTCGAACCCCTGAAAATCATCGAAAAACTCAAGCACGGTGTCTACAAGCTCGAAGCCAAGATGATGCTGAAGGATACCCTGTTCAAGGCCGACATTTACGTCGAACCGAACGGCAAGGTGGTTATGGGCAACCACGATATACTCCTCGAAAAAATGCCCGTCCTCGATCACGCCACCGGCCAATAAGTCTGGCGCTTCCGGCAGGGCAGGGAACACCCTGATCCCGTCCGTTTTTAAGCTTTCCTTAAATCCTGCTTAACCATCTGTTAAGTCATTGTCTAAAAACAGATATTTTTTTAAAAACAGGTCGATTTTTTCCTGTTTTGGTAGGAAAGCTTTAACCCATCCACGCGCATAATTGATCTCATACGCAGGAAACTGCGGGGGTCTGGACAGTTTGAGCAGGATGGTTCCAAGTCAAAATGAGCGATATCATTGAAAAAACTTTTGGTCCGAAGAGCCGCAACGAGCGAATTTGCCGCGTGGCCTATACGTTGAACCATGAACAGCCCGTCCTGTGCACGATTATCGACGACACGCCGCTCTTCTACTTCGACGACGACGAGTTCGACGGAGAGGAAATTTTCGAAGGCGGCTACGACGATGCCATCCTTGAACGCGAGATTGAGCTTCTGAAGGAAGAAATCGCGGCCTACGAAAAATACACGATCTATCCCGCCGAAGACCGCGAACAGCGGATGAAAGAATTTTCCGAAAATATCGAAACCGCTCTGGCCGACGAATTTGTGATCGCCGCCGAAAACGCCGTGGAGACGCTCGTATCCATCATCCGCCAAAGCCGCCTCGCCGCCGCTTTCCTGGAACTTGCGGACAAGCACGGCGTAAAAATCATGAACAGCCGTCAGATCGAAAACGCTTTCTACGATCGCCGCAGCGCGACCATTCTGATCAACCCCGACATGGAACAGCCAGAGCAGATCCTTCTGCTTACGCGCGAACTGCGCCGCCACTGGCAGCACCGCCAGGGCGCGTTGATCAATCCCCTGCTCTTCCACCCCGATAACGCCATTCTCGTCAACCGCGTTCAGGAAGCCGATCTGACCTCCGCCATGGTCCGTGTCGCATGGGAGCTTCAACTTTCCGGCTATCGTGGCGTCTGGGACCGCATCGAGGATTCCCCGATGTACGATCTGGGCCGTGCCTATGCCCGCGAGGCGAACGAGGATTTCCGCACCATCAACAACGGCACGGCCAGCGCCGCCGTATTCGAGGCATGGTTCCTCTCTGAACGCTGCCGCCATCAGGATAAAAAGCTGGTGCAGGCAATGCTTGCCGACTATCGCGGCTACGTCTTCAGCGACATTCAGTCGTCCAAGACCCTGACCGCCGAATTGATCTCCGGTCTGGGCAGCATGCCATTCGGCAAAAATTACCTGGCCGTCCATGCCAGCATCATCATGAACGACCCCATTTTCACGGAGGTGCGCGACCGCTCGAACGCGAATTTCCTTTGGTTCATCAAGTTCGAGCGCTCCTTCAAGGAAACGGAACACGACTTGCAAAACGGTCTGGACTTATCCACACACGACATTCGTCATGTGGTCAAATCCAAAGGTCAGGACCCCACCCATGCAAGCGAACCAACCGCAAAAATTATTCAACTTTTCGGATCTCAAGAGACAGATAGCGACGCTCAGAACGCACGAAAACCGGGCCGCCGCCTCGCAGGCACAAAGGGCGGACGCAAAGCTCGAAGCGCAACCGGCGAAAATATCATTCACCTCAAATTCGGATCAGAGGAATGATCGCCCGCTCTACGATTTCGATTTTTTGACGAACGATGGGGCATCTGCGTTGAAGTCAAAATGGACTCCCAAAACGACCTACGATCTCATCGCCGAAAAAATGACTCTCGGCCTGTCCGAGCTTGAGCGCTGGACCATTCAGGAGCTGCTGGCCGGTTCCTCTTCTTCCCTGAATGACGATCTGGCCGCCTTCTGCTCATATGGCGAAGTTCTCAGCCGCTGCTTTACCATCATCAACGAAAGCCCGACCGCCCGCCCGATGGTGCAGGAAGCTCTGGCCGCCAAGTGGCAGATCGCCCTCTTTGATCTCAACGGCGGCGATTACTGGATCGATGTAGAGGAAAAGCTGATCCTGCTCGACAGCAACGCCCTCACGCCGACCGCACTGGGCCGCTCCGTCTACTTCAAGAACATGGTGATTGTGACCCTCATCAAGGCTCTGCGCGATATCTGGCAGGAAAAACGCCACGGCGGCTTCGATGAGGATTACAAGGTCGAACATGTCATGACTATGGAACGTGTCCGCGCCGCTGACTGCGACGTGCTCTCCGTCATCGTGGCATGGGAACTCCGCAGCGGCGCCTATCCCGATCTGTGGCGTCACCTCATCGGATCTGAAAACGGCGACATGGCGATGGCCTTCTCTGCACATCTGGAGCGCAGCGCTGCCGGACATTTCAACGGACAGGCGGCGGCCACCGCGTTCCGCCAGTGGTTCCGTTGCGAGACGCGCGTCAATACCTGCGACCACAACACGCTGGAATATCTCGACGACGTTTTGAAGGAAACCCGTGAGCACAACCCCTTCGGCAAAAAGAAACCTACGGCGATGAATATCGAGGTTCTTTCCTGCCTGCCGGACCGGACGGCGTATTTGCAGGGCTTCGGCGCCGAGATCCTCTCCGATCCGCTTTACTGCGGCATGGAGGACCCGATAAACCAGTCGCACCTCTTCCACATACTCTATGATCTGGAAGCGACGATTGTTGAAAGTGTGCCTTTCCGCGATGCCGATCTGGCCCGTAAGATTTTCCCTGCGCTGGAAAGTGCCGAAATCCGCCAAATCACCAAGGCCGACCAGCAATAACAGGAGCAACGCGATCTACGCGCTGTCCTTTTGTTTCCAGAGAGGATTCTTGAGGGAGGCCAGCATCTCCTCATGTGCCGCCAATTCTTCGGCGCTGGCGGCATGGGGCCGGGCCGGGCGCAGAACACGGTCCTTCTTGGCCGTATAGTCTTTTTGCGTGGCAACTCCCGAGCTTTCCGAGACAAGCCCCAACCCATGCTGTCGTCCGCCCAAAAGCTCAAGGTACACTTCCGCCAGAAGCTCGGAGTCGAGCAATGCGCCGTGAAACGTCCGGTTGGAATTGTCGATCCCGAACCGCCGGCACAGCGCATCGAGGTTGGCGGGCGAGCCCGGAAATTTCCGCCGCGCCATCGCGGCCGTGTCCAGCGCCCGGCTCCACGCCAGCGGCGCATGCCCCACCAGCTTTAATTCATAATTCAGGAAACGCATGTCGAACTCGGCGTTATGGATGACCAGCGTGCTGTCCTCGCCGATGAATTCCAGAAACTGCGTATAGACTTGCGAAAAGACGGGCTTGTCTTTCACAAATTCATTGGTAATCCCGTGGATAGCCACACTCTCGGCAGGGATATCCCGCTCGGGGTTGATATAAAGCTGCAACGTCCGCCCGGTGGGGATATGGTTGAGCAGCTCGACCGCGCCGATCTCCACCACCCTGTGCCCCTGTTCGGGGTCGAGGCCTGTGGTTTCCGTATCCAGAACGACCTCACGCATGGGAAAGACTCTCCAGCCACGCCTGCATGAACAGCGCGTTCTGCCGCTCCAGCGTCGCGGCATAGGCTGCCGTGTCCCGGTCCAGCTCGGCGATCTTGGTTCGCACACAGCCAAAACCGTGCAGGTCGTCAACGAAATGCTCAAATGTCCCGCTGATCTGAACTTCGCTCACCTCGGGGTGGAACTGAACGCCCAGCGCGTTCCGCCCGAACCGGAAGGCCTGATTTTCATAGAGCGCCGACGACGCGAGCCGCACCGACCCCTTGGGCAGGTCGAACGTATCGCCGTGCCAGTGAAACATGCTGGTTTTTTCCGGCGCGAGATGGACAAGCGGGCTGCTTTTCCCTTCTTCGGTCAGGGCAATCGGCAGCCAGCCAACCTCCTTGCCGTTCGGCCCCGGATACACGTCCGCGCCCAGCGCCTTGGCGATGATTTGCGCCCCAAGACAAACGCCCAGAACCGGCTTGTCCTTTTCCAGCCGCGCCCGCGCAACCTTGATCTCTTCAAGCAAATAAGGATGTTCCTCCGCCTCATAAACCCCCATCGGGCCGCCCATGATGATAAGCAAGTCGGCGTCTAAAATTTCCTCCACCGGAATAGGCTGCTTGGGCGTGTTAATGTAGCGGTATTGATAGCCGCACTCTCTGAGAATGGGCGCGAAGGTGCTGAGGTCTTCGCCCGGATGATGTCTGAAAACGATGGCTTGCCTCGTCATACGCAAAACTCTTATCTCTGGATACGCATCGTCATCGGATTGTGATCGTTCTCACGGGCGTTTTCAAGCCTTTCAGCCTCATTGCCGCCACGCACCAACTGTAATATCTCTTGCAATTCCCGCATCGACTGCGCCCGCCCCAGCCCGGTATGAATCACATAGTCCGCACGCGCCCGCTTTTCGGCATCCGGCATTTGCCGCGCCAGAATAGCGTTGAACTTCGCCTCGTCCATCCCCGGCCGCCCCATCACACGCGCCTTCTGTAAAAACGCGGGGGCACTGACAACGATCACGCCATCCACCCTTCGCTCCGCTCCCGTTTCATACAATAGCGGAATTTCAAGTACGGCGATCTCCGCGCCTTGAACCCGGCATTGCCGCAAAAAAGCGTCCTGGGATTTCCGCACCAGCGGGTGGAGGATGCTCTCAAGTTGCAAACGCAAACCCTCATCCGCAAAGACGATCTTTCCCAATTCCCGGCGGTTGATGGCCTTGGTGTGCTTGTCGTAAACATTGGGATAATCGCGCGGCGGAAACGCCGCCTGTAAAGCCGCATGCGCCTCACTCTTGGGTGTAAGCAGCCTGTGCACGGCGGCGTCGGAATCATGCACGGGAATCCCCAGCACCTTCATCATCGCCGCAACGGTCGATTTCCCCATGCCGATCGAACCCGTAAGCCCCAGAACGATCATCCGCCCACCATCTTGGTAAGCTCGTCCGTCACTTCGGGCATCACGCCATGCCACAGGGCGAAGCCGGGCCGCGCCTGATGCAAAAGCATCCCGATACCGGTCACCGTTCTGTTCCCCTGCGCCTGTGCCTCCAGCAGCAGCGGGGTCATCAGCGGCGCGTAAACGATGTCATGCACCAGCGCCTTCGGCGACAATCCTTCAAGCGAAAGCGTGAGCGCAGGTTTGCCCGTCATGCCCAAAGACGTTGTGTTGACCACCAGATTGGCCTGCGATAGGGCCTTGATGCCCTCCGCGCTGTTCCACCCCAGCCGTTTAATCCTGTCCTTCAGGCTCGCGCTGGCGATCAGCGCATCGGCCTTCTCCGGCGTCCGGTTGCTCAGCCATATCTCGGGAACGCCCTCCTGCAATAATCCCTGCACCACAGCCCGCGCCGCGCCGCCAGCTCCAAGAACAACGGCGGGCCCGGCCTTGAAATCAAAATCCGGCGCATGGGATTTGAGATTCTCGATAAACCCGAACACGTCGGTATTGGTTCCGTGCAACGCGCCGTCCTTGATCGTGACCGTATTGACCGCCCCCACGATCCGCGCCAGATCGTCCACATGATCGCACAGCGCCATCACATCCACCTTGTGCGGCACCGTGACGTTGAACCCCTTGAATCCGGAAGCCTTCAAAGTCCGTATGCCGTCCGCCAGCCCCTCGCACGACAAATCGACAAGCTCATAAGAACCGCTCAAACCATAGTGCTTGATCCAGTGCCCGTGTATCATTGGCGATTTGCTGTGACTGACCGGATGCCCGACCAGCCCGGTTTTTGTAAAGCTCATGGCCCTATCCCGTGCTGCTCATAAAGATAACCCAGAAGCGCGGGCAGGGGCAGCCCCATGATCGTAAAAAAATCGCCCTCGATCCGGGTAAACAGCCACACTCCGGCCCCTTCGATCTGGTACGCGCCCACGCACGCCGTCAGAGCAGGACCCGCCTGATGGGCATAAGCCGCCAGAAAATCCTCGTCGAAATCCCGCATCGTCAGGTCCGCATGCTCGGCATGGCTCCACAAAACCTTGCCCCCTTGCGCCGCGGCAACGCCGGAGATCAGCCTGTGCGTTTTACCGCGCAATCCGCGCAATTTCTCGATCGCGTCCTCGGGAGTTTTTGCCTTGTTGATGATCCGCTCGCCCAGACACAAAATCTGATCCGAACCAATCACAAGTGCATCCGCGTTTTCACGTGAAACAGCCAGCGCCTTTTCCCGCGCCAGCAAAAGGGATTTCTCCGCCGGGCCGAGCGCGGCGTTTTGATCCATGATCGAATATTCGTCGATTTTCGCGGGAATGACGCCGAACGATAACCCGGCCTGACGCATCATCGCTTGCCGCGCCGCGCTGCCGGACGCCAGAATCAATCGGCTTGAAGCCTCATTTTTCAAAGGTGCTGGAGGTGTCGCCACTTTCCCGCTCCCTCTTGGCCTGCAAAAGACTCATGATTTCCGCTGATGTTTCCTCAATGGATTTTTTCGTGACGTCGATCACCGGCCAGCCGTATTTGTTGAACAGGCGCCGCGCCTTGCGGATTTCATCTTCGATCTTCTCCTCGTCCAGATACTCGTTCTGGTGCAGGATTTTCTGATCCGCCTTGTCGGATTTAAGTCGCGACTTGCGGATATGCATCAGCCGTTCCGGTGAGGCCGTCAACCCGACGTAAAGCGGCGCCTCAAGCATGAAATGCTCCTCCGGCGTATCGACGCCGGGGACCAGCGGAATATTCGCCGCCTTGATCCCGCGCCGCGCCAGGAACACGCTGGTCGGCGTCTTAGAGGTTCGTGACACGCCGACCAGAATGACGTCCGCCTTCTTGAGCCCGTTCAGGCTCCGCCCGTCATCGAACCGCATCGCGAAATCGATCGCCGCCACGCGTTTGAAATAGGCATCGTCCATCGTGTGCTGCAAGCCCGGAACGCCCTTGGGCGAGCGCCCCAGATACGTCGAAAGCCCATGAAAGATGGGGTCCAGAACCGGAATACACGGAACGCCCAGATGCTCGCAGCAATCAATCACGCGCCGCCGCATCTTCTCGTTCACAAAGGTAAAGATGACCGGGCCGGGGGCTTCCTCGATCCGTTGGATCACCTTCTCAAGCTGTTTCTCAGTTCGCACCAGCGGCCAGAATTTCTGGTTCGGCTCGATATCCTCGAATTGCGCAAGACACGCCCGCGAAAGCCCAAGCAACGTTGTGCCCGTGGCGTCGGAAACGAGATGCAGGTTGAACTTGCGCCGTTTTTTTGTCATGCCGCCTCTTCCGAGCCGCCCGCGCCCTCAATCCGGTCCTTAAACCGCTGGATGTAAAGCGCCTGAAAATCGACGGGCGAAAGCAGGACCGGCGGAAAGCCACCCTGCTGCGTAAGGCTCGCAAGAATCTGCCGCACGAACGGAAAGGCGAGCCTCGGCACCTCGATCAAAAGGATCGGGTGGTGCTGCTCGTGCGGTACCTCGCCGCCGATGGAAACCGTGGAACCGTAAACTACCTCGGCGATGAAGATCGTGTCTTTCCCGCGCCGCGCATTGACCTGTGCGCTCAGGGCAACCTCGTAATAATTCTCGATCTTCGGATTCTGAATCCGGCGCGCATCCATACTGATATTGATCTCAAGCTCCGGCATCGGCTGGTCGCCGCGCAGCGATTGCGGAGCGCCGGGGTTCTCAAACGAGATATCCTTAACATACTGCGCATGGATCGTGACCGGAATGTTGCGCACGCCGATCTTGGCTTCGTCTTCCTCGTTCTTCTTCGGCCCCTGCGACCCGTTTGTCTCGCTCATTGTGTTGTCCTTCATTCCTCAATATTTAAAGATGATCAGCGCCCGAAGGCTGCTCTTTGCTTACCACGAACCCCCTTGAAACCTCAAGGGTTCAGCGTAATTTAGGCCCGGAGCCCTTGCTGTTTTTTCCACCCTCGTCCAGCCGCTCGTACTCCCCCTCGATCACGGATGAGTCGTTGGCGGCGGCGGGGCCTCGCCACGAGGCCTGTTCGGAGGAACTGTAATAGGCGCCCTCGAAACGCGCCGACCGTTCAAGCCGGTCGCGCAGACGGCGGCGCACGGCGGGTATCAACAGCATAAGCGCTATGAGATCGGTAATAAGTCCGGGGATCAGAAAAAGCACGCCTGCTGTAATGAGACACAGCCGGTCGAAAACCTCGGCGGGCGGCAGTGTTCCCCGTCTTATGTCTGCCCCGACAGGCCTGAGCGCCTGCCAGCTCTGATGCCGGATGAGGGCAATGCCCGCAACGGCGTTAAGCACGCACACCAGCAGCGTGGCACCCAGTCCGATAGCGTGCGCCGCGAACACGAACGCGGTCAGCTCCAACAGGGGAAACACGATGAATAAGAACAAAAACGGCATACACTTCTCCTGACATGCCAAAAAGTGGGCGCAGTATGCCCCTATTCGCACGGAAACGAAAGAAAAACAGTGGTAAAATGATCCTTTAAACGCTAACTTATCGGCAGAACACAGCCAAACAAAAGAGCAGGATAGACCTTTGCCTCCCGATCTGATCGTTTATGCCCTTGTAACCGCTGGATTGATCTTCTGGCTGCGGAGCATTCTGGGCACCCGCAACGGGGATGAGGGCGACCGAGCGGCGCCCTATCTGAAACCTGATCCCGCAGCCCGCGCCCTTGAGGGCCCCGGCGCCTCGCGTAGCGGTCAGACCGGATCGGAAGACCGCATTGCTGAGCTGGCAGCCAACCCCAAGGGGAACGCCTTCATAATGGACAAGACTGTCGAAATGGGCCTGCTCGAAATTGCGGCCTCTGATCAGTCCTTCGATATCGATCGCTTTATTCAGGGCGCCCAGGACGCCTTCGTTTTCATCGTGGAATCCTTCGCCGACGGCGATCGCGACACGTTGCGCGATCTTCTGGCTCCTGTGGTGTTTGATGCATTCGACGGGGCGATCACGGCCAGAGTCCAGGCCGGGGAAACCCTTCATACCGAAATCAACGCCATCAAACGCGTGGAAATCACCGCCGCCGGTCTAGAGGGCCGTCTTGCGAAAATTACCGTCCGCTTCATCGCGGAGGAAGTCACCTATACGCGCAACACGCAGGGCGATATCGTCGAGGGCCATCCCGAACGTGTAACCCAGATGCGCGATCTCTGGACGTTTTCACGTGAAACACGCTCACGCGATCCCCGCTGGCTGGTCACGGAAACACTTGTGGACACGCAGCACGACAGCGAGACCCTTCCGAACTCCACCTCCGTCATTCACTAGGTCGTCATAATTTTTCCGGTCCCGCTCTTTTGAGCCGCGCCCGCGCATGGTAAACCTGAAGCCATGCGAAGGTTTTTGTGTCTCGTTCTGATGTTGGTTCTCGCCGGGTGCGGCGAAGAAGAACAGCCGGCGGAAAAGGAAAAGATCATGCAGCTTGTCCCGGCCTCGTTTTCCGATCTTCCCGGCTGGGGGCAGGACGACCTGCAAACGCTCGCCCACGCCTTTGAGCGCACCTGCGCCCGCATGCTCAAGGCCGCCCCCGAGAAACCGCTCGGCCCCCTCCCGCAGGCTGGAACCTTCGCCGACTGGCACCCCGCCTGTAACGAATTTTCGGCCCTTAACGAAAAAACGCCGCAAACCCTCAAGGCCTATTTTGAAAAAAACTTCACGCCCCACGCCGTCCTGCTCGATCAATCCGCCGAAGGCTTGTTCACGGGTTACTACGAGGCGCAGCTGAGCGGCTCTCGAACGCAGAGCGGCCCTTACAACATCCCCCTCTACGCCCGCCCGGACGATCTCGTGATGGTCGATCTTGGCAAATTCCGCGACGAACTCAAAGGCCAGCGTATTGCAGGCCGCGTGAAGGGCGGCGACCTCGTGCCCTATGAAACAAGGGCGCAAATCGTCGCAGGCGAATGGCCGCATAACGACAAGGCGCTTGTGTGGGTCGATGATGCGGTGGACGCGTTCTACGTGCAGATTCAAGGCTCAGGAATCGTAACGCTGGACGATGGCTCCGAAATCCGCATCGGCTACGCAGGGCAAAACGGTCACCCCTACACCGCCATCGGCCGCGAACTCATCGCGCGCGGCGCGTTAACAAAAGATAACGTCTCGATGCAAACCATCCACGACTGGCTGGCCGCCAACCCCGCGCTGGCCGACGAAGTGATGAACGTCAATAAATCATACGTCTTCTTTACGGAAATCAGCGGCGAAGGCCCGCTGGGCGGCGAAAACGTGCCGCTCACCCCGCTGCGCTCGCTCGCGATCGACCGCTCGATCTTCCCCTATGGCCTGCCCTTCTGGCTGGAGGCGGAGCATCCGGTCGAAAAAACAACGCCGATCCGCCGCCTCATGGTCGGGCAGGATACCGGCGGCGCGATCCGGGGGGCCGTTCGCGGCGATGTCTTCTGGGGGCACGGCGAAGAAGCCGAACGCATGGCCGGCCCGATGAAATCAAAGGGACGATACTGGGTGCTGCTGCCAAAAAAATGATGATTCACTTTTGAAACTCGTTAGTCTAGAATCATACGAGAAGAGCATATTTTCAGAGGGGGGAGAATATGAGTACTAAAAAACTAAGCGCTTCAGTCTTAAAGGCTTCAAAAGAGGCAGCATCTTACAATTATGACAAAAGCAAGTATGTCATAATTGACGCTGGCGTCAGACGTGATGCAAAATCTGGCCGCCTAATCGAAGAAAAGTCGGACAGAAAGTAATATATGCGAAATATTGCGATTGTCTGGGATTTTGACAAAACGCTAACTCCCGAAGACTCCACCTCAAAAGTAATTGACATTATTCTTGGTGAGGGCGAGCATTCTGACTTCTGGAATTTTATTAAAAAAATTACGGGCAAGAAAGACAATCCAGAATGGGAGCAGCTGCTTGGATGTATTCTTTATCTAGAATGGCCGCAACAAGACGCATACCCCTGAATGCGGAGTTTTTTCGTAAATTTGTTCTCGATGAAATCAAGTTATTTCCGAATGTTGTAAAATTTCTAAGCGAATTAAAAAGTCTATCTAAACGTAAAGACTTTAAGGACCTTAATCTGGAAGTTCACCATTTTATCATAACTGCAGGCCTAAAAGATCTTGTAGAACAAGTTTTTCCTAAAGGTCTTATTTCTCATACCTTTGGCTGCAGATATACGGTCATTGCTTGGAAAGGATATGAAAATGAACCCGAGAGTATTCCCGTCTTCTGCATGGATGAAACTATGAAAACTCGTGCACTTTTTGAAATTTCAAAAGGATCATTTTTAGACCCCAAAAAACCGGTAAATAAGCGGGTCGAAGAACATGAACGCTTTGCTATTTTTAAAGACATTATTTACATAGGAGACGGTCCTACAGACATCCCCTCCTTATCTTTGACAAGATACAATGGCGGTATGGGTGTTGTAGTTTATGATGAAAAATCAAGCGAAAAGACAATTCAGGAAAAATTAAAAGGGATGAGGCTAGACAAGAGAGCAGACCTAATTACGCCTGCAGATTATTCTCTAAAGGGCGAACTCTTCCAGTTTCTAAAGACAAGGTGCATTCAAATTAAGCAAAGATACGAGGCTGAGGAGTCAGTTAACTAGAGCCTAAGCCACGTCATCATATCCGGGCGGCGACGGACCGATCCCGCCGGGGTGGAACACGATCTCTCCGCGCCCCGCCGAAAAAACGGCTCCGGTGCCCAGAACGTCCTGAACCTGCAGCGGATGACCCTCCTTACGCGCATATTTCGCCAGAAGCCCGGTCAGCTCGTCGGCCTTGTCGGCCTCCCCGAACATCACGGCATCGTTGATCTGCGCCAGAAGGTCGTTGAGCGCGTCGGCTTTCCCGCGAAGGGGAAGATGGGGAAACAGCGTCTCGAACGCCTCGGTCTTTTTGCTCCCGCTATCCATGCCGATCAGGCAGTAAACAAGATCGTGGGCCATCGGCTTGGCTTCCGGCGCCTCGCTGGCCAGCCTGCGCACGGCATCCAGAGTCGCCTGATCCGTGGCCGCCCGCGCACCGTCAGGCATACGCTCGGAAGATAGCACATCGTTCACCTCTCCAAGAACCTCGACAAGCTCTTTCAAGCTCATCGCCTGCGTGTCGATCGGCTCGCCCTCAAGAAGCTGCTGCGCGGCCAGAAGATTTTTTCCGTAGAGACTCATAGTCTTGTAAAACCTTGCTTTTCCCGCAGGAAAATACAGGAATCAGGCTTACTGCGCAATAAAATTAGAATTATGGAATAAACCATAGCCCACACAGGGCGAGCAGAAAAAACCATTTAATAACAATAAGATAAGCAAACTCCAAAGAATTTGACCGGACGGACGGATCAGGTTAAAATTATGGGAATTAAAGGCGGGAACAAGCAAAAAATGAGTTCTAATTCCGTAAAAGGCTGGGTTGCGGGCGTGGGTCTATCGGCCCTCGCGGGTCTGTACGGCTACACGCAACTCTTCGAGTCTCCCGAAGAGCCCAAGGAGCGCGAACACGCCGCGCACACGATCCACCTCAAGGGCGGCGCGGGCGCTAACCCGTTTGCCGTAACGGATGAGCCACCCCCCGAAGCCGAAGAACCCCCAAGCCCTGTCGCCAGCGCATGGTCGGGCGCGGCCTCCGAGCCGCAAAAGAAAACCGATCTCAGCGAGGACCAACAACGCGCCGCGATCAGCTTCTTCGAGAAATTCAAATCCGAGCAGACAGATTACGCGCGTAAATTCGATTATCTCGACTACGCCTTCGGCGAACTGGGCCGCAACCTCGATAACGCGCATATTCTGGGCCTCGACAAGCGCGAACTCGCCAGCCTCATCCGCAATACATCTTTAAGGACCGTTCAGGAGCTCCAATACCAGCCCCCCGCCGACACCGCCTTTGGCCGCCTGATGCAGGCGAACAACATGCGCATCGCCCACCAGCTTTCGGGCATCGCCGACGACGGAAATCTGGACGGTCTCTACGCCGAGCAGGTCACGGGCATGACCTACGACAGCATCAACCAGAACAAAATCGCCCTCGCCCTCCCGGCGGCCAAGGAGGTCTATGCATCGCTGCACGCCCTGACCCCGGATCAGGTCACGAACCTGAGCGACGACCAAGTCCAGCATTACCGCACCATGACCAATCTGGTGGACTATGTCCTCAACTCGCACGAACTGACTTATAGCGTGTTCCAGCGCAAGGAAGATCGTTACGCCGTTCTCGGCGTGGACAGGGAAGGCTGGTATCAAAGACACCTCGATCTGCACGATATGCTGGCTGCGGAGATGAAGGCCCGGATCGACCGAAACCAGCCCGCCCCGGAAACGCCCAGCCCGTGGGGCGCTCCCGGCCGTTAGGATCTAGGCCGCAAACGAACTCATAAACGATTTCCAGCCGCCCGCCAGCGACTTTTGCGCGGCATTAGCCACCAGAGTCCGCTCGATCTTGAGCATATCCTCGGAAATAAGGTTTGAGGGGTTGGCAGGGTCGGTCAGACTCGCATTTTTGAAATCCGTCGCCAGATAAACGAGAATCGACTTGATATGGCTCTCGATATCTTGCGTTTCACTGATATTCTTATGGCTCTTGAGGGCTTCGATAACGGCAAGCTCCAGAACGAACGAAGGGAAAAAAAGACTCTTGGCGTTTCGCCACAATTTCATAATCCTGATTTCGCTGAGCCGGCCCGACAAAGCCACGATCTGCGTGTGCGTATTGAGATTGGTGACCACCCATTCGCCGGTCTTGCGGTTGAAAACCCGGTGATCTTCGCTTTTCGAATTCGCCTTGCGGGCGGGAATGAGGTCGATCAGAAGACCCCCGGTCGGTACCTGAATGGCGATATGGTTAGCCCGCACGTTGGGGTATCCGTTCTTGCGCAAATGCTCGAAAAGCCCCTTATAGATGGTGACGGGTGCATGATTGTAATCATGAGCAAGCGAGATCAGCAGATCGGCGTCCGTACCCCCGGGCACGTTGGTGCCCTTGGCGAACGATCCCGTAACCCGCGAATGTTCGATGGCATCCCCGCCCCAAGCTTTGACCACAGGCAAAATCTCCACCAAGACCTGCTTGACAGAGCGGAAGCCGTCTTCCTCTGTACGTCGTTGCGTAAAAACTTTCATGGACCTACCGACGGGAAACCGCCGGAATCAAGAATACTCACGAATCGAGTATACAACGCTAATAAGGAATCGGAAAGTCCCGCCTGACTTCGTCAATATCCCTAAGCACTTCGGGGCTTAGCGCAAGATCGACGGAGTCGATATTGGCCTTGAGCTGCTGCATCGTCGTCGCGCCGATGATGTTGGCGGTCACGAAGGGCCGCGAATTAACGAAAGCCAGCGCCATCTGGCACACATCAAGCTTATGTTTTTTGGCCACGGCCATATAGGCCCGCACGGCGTCATTCGCTTGAAGCGTATCCCGCGCCGACCTGTTCGAAAGCAACGTCCAGCGCGATCCCTTCGGCCGCTTGCCGTTCAGATACTTGCCACTCAGCATCCCCGTAGCCAGCGGCGACCACGCCAGAAGCCCGACATTCTCGGCCATCGCGATTTCGTGCATGTCCGGCTCAAACAGACGGTAAAGCAGGCTGTATTCGTTCTGGATGGAGGCCATACGCGGCAAACCCCGCTCCTCGGACAGTCGCAGCCAGTTCATAGTGCCCCAGGCCGTCTCGTTGGATAGCCCGGCATGCCGGATCTTGCCCTCTTTGACGAGTTCGCCGAGAGTTTCCAGAACCTCAAGAAAATTCTCCCTGACTTCTTCCGGCTTGAACTTCGGATTATAGCTCCAGAGCTGGTTGAAGGCGTATGAACCCCGGTTCGTCCAATGAAGCTGGTAAAGGTCGATATAATCGGTCTGAAGGCGCTTAAGGCTGCCCTCCAGGGCTTCCTTGATATTCTTGCGGTCGATAACCGCTTGGCCGCCCCGCACCCACGGCAGCCCCGGCCCGGCGACCTTGGTGGCAAGGATGACCTTGCTGCGGTTCCCGGTCTTTTTAAACCACGTGCCGATAATCGCCTCGGTCTTGCCATATGTCTCGGCATTGGGTGGCACGGCGTACATTTCGGCGGTATCGAAGAAATTCACCCCACGCGACAGCGCATAATCCATCTGCGCATGGCCCTCGGCCTCGTTATTCTGCCGTCCCCATGTCATAGTGCCAAGACAGATCAGGCTGACGTTCAGGCCTGTCCGGCCGAGAGGTCTGAAAAGCATAAGCTGTTCCTTAGAAAATCTTCTTCCTGAAGCGGTTGAGATCGAACTCAATACTCTGCAGGCTATCGGGAATCGGCACGGGAAGGGTCAGATCGGGCGGGTTGGCCACCAGATAGGGAATCGAAACGTTGAACCGCTCGACCTCGATCGGGTCAATGTTAAGCTTGCCGATCTTGACCTCTGCAAGGTAGCTTGCCTTGGTCTGCTCGTCGACGGCAAACGTGCATTGGAAAGAGTCGAGCCTGTAGGACCCGAAAGCGTCAATATGGGTAAACCAAATCCGGACGCTACCGCCTCGTGTAATCACAACTTCGCTCAGGAGCAACGTCTGCGGGTAAGGAATATTAAGCTCAAGGTAGGTTTTGCATATTCCATAGCTAAGGCCACCTTTATACGGCGCAAAAAGATAATAAAGAAGCCATCCAAAAAGTCCGAGAAATCCAAAGATTAAACTCTGCTTTAAACGCTGTTTCCTTTTCTGCGATCTCTTCTCTTTAAGTTTATCGGCAAGCGTAAAGGAACTCGGCGGGGCAGGGGCTTGATCCTCTTGGATAACCGTCTGCTGCGCGATCTGCTGCTCCTGCCGGATATCTTTTGTCTTTTCGCTCATCGTTCCTTCAGGCTGATCCGCTTGCCTTCTTCTTTCTCAGCGATCTTCTTGCTTTCTTCCATAAGCTCGTTGACGATTTCCTCAATAACGGCGCTGATCATAGCCTGACGGGAATCGCCGCTTTCGCTGTTAGCCAGAACACGGCGGCGAATTTCGTTACGCGCGCTGCCGCCCGGATACGCAAAGGCAAGCATCTGCCGGGCGCGCCCGGCCCCTAAAAACGCATACAGACGGTTTCGGATCGCGACATCCTCTGCGGAGGTGTTCAATGACCAAAGCTCAATCGGTCCAAGAGTGTTGTAAAGATGCTGTTCGTAACGGCCTGAAGTGGATCCTAGAACCAGAAGACAAGGCGCACCAATGGATTTGGGGCCGGTCAGGCGATAGCGTATAACGTGCCGTGCCGTATTGGAGAGACCAAAGCGATTAACGACGTCGTCTACGGCTTTATCTGAAATAGCCGTACCGAGAACCCAGACGCCGGTGGCAAGATCCACCATATCCTTGTCGAAGTCGTCAATGAGCTGAGAGGTCAGAACGATCTGGACGCCGCGCTTCCGGCCCTCACGAACGTCACGGATAACCTGTGCGCGCACGGAATTGGATTTACTGGTTCTATGAAACTCGTCGAAATTGAGACGTTTGGGGGTTTCAGCGACTTCCTGTAAGCGAAGCGCATGATATTCCTGATATTTCTCGGGAATATGCAGCAGGGTCTCTGGGCTCATCCACCAGGAACGAACGAGCGCATGACGCGCCAGCATGTACATGATGGAAGTTTGGCGGTCTGCGGCCTCATCCCCTTGCGGCGCCACGTCCATAAGGTCAAGAGAGCAAAGCCTTGTGTCTGCGATATCGAACTGCGTAACCGATGAAAGAATGGGGTATTCCCGGATCGCCGATGTAACCATCCGCTCGAAAGCGCTCAAAACAGTTTCGGCGCTGAACCCGACCGAAGTTTCCTCCAGCAGGTTTCGGATCTGCGGACGCCGGGAGGCAGTGATCGAGTCGTTCAGGGTGGGAACGGCATGCCGCTGGGCAAGATTGGCAAGGTGATACTGCTCCAGATCGAACAATTTATCGACGATATCCCACCAGAAGGGATCGGTCGGAAGGTGAATGTTGTAACGGTTGATGGCGGCGTCAATCTCGGACTCAAGGCGCGGCAAATAGGGGCGCGCTTCGGCGTTGGCGGCCGTGTCGTTCCGCCACCTGAACATCTCGTCGACGACCAGACCGCAAAGCTGTTGCATGCCGTCATAAGGCTTGTCATACCCGGGCGGGGTGGTCAGCAGCGTAAGAAGCTCAACGAGATACGAGCGCTCTTCGGGAAGCGGAGCCCGACAGCCAAGCTGCGTGTCAAACGGGTTAATCGCGTATTGGTGCGCCATCTGCAGGCGGAAATAGTTTGCCTCATGCTGACGCGCGAGCGGCAGGGCTTCTTTGATAAGAGACACCAGCCCCGAAGACGAAGGCCCGATATCGATAACTGCGACATAAGGAAGCTTCGAAAGACCGGGAGAAAGACAGGTCCCGAGATTCAGCGTGTTAAGCAAAACGGACTTACCGGCGCCGGGCTGCGCAAAGATCAGATCGAACCACGTCGTTGTCAGATTCGTTCCGGTCTGATAGGGCCAGAGCTTGCCGTCAGGCGTCCTGAAAAGCATGGCGCCTTCTTGGAACGGACTGGACGGCCTTTGCCAAGGCAAAAGCTTGAAAATCTCAATCATCGGCGCAATGCCGGTGGGCGCCGTCCCGCCGCAATGAATGCCCATCGCAGAGGACATAATGCAATCCAGCGGGTCTCCCGAAAATTCCGTAACCTGGCAGTATCCCCAACTTTCAATGGACTGCAAAAGGACGGAGAGCCGATCGAGAATCTTATCCTTTTCCTCGATTGTGCACCACGTCGCGAAAGACAGCCGTATTTTAACCACGGGCTCTTTACGCGCCATGGCGATCAAGCTCTCAAGAGAATACTTGATCTGCTTGTTAGAACCGTTTGTCGGGCCTAGAATCGTGGCGGCGAAAGCGCGGAACGCAATCGCCGAAGCCCCGCCGCCCTCGATCAAAAACGATATGCGGAAGGGAATGTCCGCTTCCACAAGCCTGTTCATCAAAACGGGAAAGGGCGTGGCGTCCATGGGGCCGAGCGTCATATCCCCGCCCGCCCAGAGCATGTTCCCGATCCGCGCGACCGATTTTCCCAGAACCCGGGCGTCTGCCGCGGTAATCTGGTTGGCGAGGTTGGGCCAGAGAATGTCCGACATATCGACGGAGCTTTGCGGCGCGCGCGGCGGGATGGGATCCCCTGGAAGGCAGGCCCGCCAGGACTCGTTGGCCCGGTCGGGGAAAAGGTTGCTGCGAACGGCCGTCAGCGCTTCATGCACTTCCATAAGCTTGCACTCGACACCCAACTCGTCCAGGGCCGACATAATCGCGGAAATAAAACTCTTGTGACGGGTGCGCAGGGGCTCCATGACGCCCATGGGATATTGCGCATAACCCGCGGGAAGCCAGTTTTTAGCCTCGTCCTTGACATCCTGCGCCGCGCGCTTGACCTCGCTCTTGCTAAGGATAAGCGGGCGCGTCCACAAAACGAAATAACATTCCTCATGGGTACAAAAACGCTCAAGGTTCTTAATCCGCTCAAGAAACAGATCATCGACATCAAGGCCCATATTTTGCGCAGAAATACGGCTCGGCCGGACATATTCTTCAAGAACCTGACGGATACGCCCCGGGTCGCGCACGAAATAGACCTGCATGGCGTGGCCCTGACGGTCGAAACGCGATCCGATCTTGATGGTGGCGGAATTGACGATGGCGTTGAACTCATCATCCCCGATGATCTGGCGGCTGCCCTCAACTTTTACATAAGAAAGCAACGAGCCATCGGTCGAAACCATGGTGGTCTCGTTTTCCATGGTCTCAAGCCTGATGAAAGACGAAACGGAGTACTTCAAGCCCTTCTGGAAAGGCGCAAGGATCTTGTCAAGAAGCTTCATGGTCCCGGAGTCTTAAGGTTTCCCGTGATATTTTACCCGCACATATTACACGAAGATAATAAGAAAGATAGATAAAGATAACCCAAGATCGGGCCCAAGAAAACACTTCTTTGGAAAGCCGCACTCCGTGCTCGGAACGGCCGGGCTGGCATGGCGTTTTGTCGGGCGGTGAGAAAATTATCGGGACGGACGGATTTTTTTCTTGCCCGCTCTGCGTGAATCCGGTTAGCCTTTTTGCGCGTATTAAGTGTGTGTGGAGCCCTCCGTCATGCGGAATAAGGCCACGTCCCTTCGCCTCGAAAGCGGCGAAGTCCTCTTCGTGCGCCTATATAATTTTATATGAAGATTATGACCGCCGCCCAACCCGCAGAACGGAGAATTTGAGATGACGACAACCCTTCCCGCCCTCTTGGATATTCAAAGCGACTTTTTAGAGAACGATGAGACCTTTGGTTACAACGACCGGGGGGAAATGTACCTCCGGACTCACATTGAAACAAGCGTAACTACCTTACTCGTATATGGGCATGCTTCAGTCCTAGAGGGAAACATAGCTACCTTTAGTGGCCTAGCAGGCGGAGCAGCATTTCTGGCAAATTACGTCTTAGCTGACAGATCAGCACACGACCCCTCTGCTGCATACCAATCATACAGCATGCAAAACAACTCGCATGGAACCAACGACATTTTCACTATATCACAATTGGTAGCACAAGATTACATGGTATCAGTTATTGATGACTTTAACGAGCCAGGTGGAAACGGTTTTAGAACCAACGCAGAGGGAATAGTGTCAGCTCGTCAAAGTTGGGAAAATTTCGGAATGGAAGATCAATTTCCCGGCCAAGTCTTCGAAGTTTTCGGGACAACGAATGATGTAATTGTAAGCGCAGTTCTTCCGACAGGAATCTTTGCAAATGGAGGAGAAGACGGAGAGAACGCTGCCTGGTCGGGAGTTCTTGGAAGTATATTATTTGGAAAGAGCGTTGAAGATTTTTCTGAGCGCTATGGCTATGGATTTGTATCAGGTCCAGATCCAGTGCCTGTCATTTTCGACTCAGCCAGTATTCAAAACTACGTTTTACATTATGACCCTCAAAATTTTGGTTCAGACGGTATTGGGCTGGCAGGAGATAGGAATGATGATGGTATCATGAACTATGAGGACGGAATGGTGGTGATGCTGGATACCTATAGCGCAAGGGTAACAGGGGTTATATGGGAAGAGATTGTTGAAAGTTTACTTGCGATAGCTGCCACTTCTTACGGTGATTTGGCCGCTGCGACAACAGCTTATGACCTAGACTGGGAAAGCTTCAGAAATTGGCAACTTATGAAGGACTTTCGAGCCCAATTATCTGAAGGCGGGGAGTATGACTTTGAAAAATATGCCTATTTGAACGGTCAAAATTATCAAGAACAAGATTTTTGGGGTATGACTGAATACCTCTTAGGAGATGCGCCAGGCTTAGTCAGGAATATGGTTTTCTACTACGACCGCAATCTTACTGGAACACAGGGAAATGACTTTCTGAGTACCGGCGCAGGAGAAGATATTTTAATCGGCGGCGATGGTGATGACCTACTTAGAGGAGGATGGGGTGCCGATCATCTCTATGGCGGCAACGATAACGATATTTTGATTGGCGAAAACGGCGATGATCATCTGGACGGTCAGAATGGCAACGACGTTCTTTTTGGAGCTTACGGAACCGATGTCGTTAGCGGAGGCGCCGGGAATGATCTTTTCTTTGCCCACGCATCTGTAACAGGACTGGATGGAGACATCTATGATGGAGATTCTGGCACAGATACGCTCGATTATTCGTATGTAGATTACACATACGGGCTGACAATAGACTTATCAAACACACAAGGCACCGCCACCGATAGCTTTTATTTTACAGATTACGTTATTGAAATCGAAAATATCGCCGCCACCCATCAATCTGATTGGATCACAGGATCATCCTCATCCAATGTTTTTGCAGGTTTGGAAGGCGACGACATCTTTTACGCCTCTAGCGGAAAAGACGTTTATCACGGCGGTTATACCGATGCGGAGATGCAAAATTTCTGGGAGCACGACCTTCAAGACATCGACCGCATAAACGATGGCGATGAAGACACCGTAAACTATCTCGGCATGACCGGCGTCGCCTTTGAGGTCACCCTCATCGACGCGGCCCTCAAAAATTACTGGGTCGATAAATATTAC
Organism: Alphaproteobacteria bacterium; assembly: GCA_023384135.1. GTDB lineage: Bacteria > Pseudomonadota > Alphaproteobacteria > Micavibrionales > Micavibrionaceae > JAGNKE01. The sequence continues at coordinate 566,946 of JAHDXS010000002.1, forward strand.
AGCGGAACCCTTTACAGCGGAACATGGGACCGGGATATTCTGTTCTCTATCGAATTGCTGGACATTGATATCGGCTATCGCCACGATGCCGGCGGGGCGGTCCATATGGGCGACTCCGGCAACAATATCATGAACTACATAAACCTAGGCGGCGGAAACTATAACGTCCCCTACAGCTTTTACGGCTACGGGGGTATCGATACTCTTTGGGGCGGGGTCAAAAACGACCTGCTGGTCGGCGGAACGGGTGACGATATTTTGTCCGGGAACGACGGGAACGACACCTACTTCTACAGCTTAGGAGACGGGAACGACAACCTGAACGACGGCGGCACTAACGGCGATATTGACACAATTCTTTTCGGCTTTGGCATCAATCCCTGGGAGGTCTCTCTCGGCCGCTACCATACCGACAAAATGACCATAACCTTTGCTGACCAGTCTTACATAACTGTAGACAATCAGAACTCGAACGGATTCGGCATCGACTATATCGAATTTATGGACGGAACCACCTGGGACATGCAGGGCACACTCGTAACCGTCTACGGCACGGGCGGCAACGATAACCTCTCCGGCACAACTGAGTCGGCCTACCGCGAAGGCTCTCTGATCCATGACGTCATCTACGCGGGCGGAGGCAATGACTACGTCAACGGCCACGGCGGCAACGACACGATTTATGGTGGCGATGGGAACGATGTCACCCTCCATGGAGGATACGGCGAGGACGTGATCTATGGCGAAGACGGCGACGACACTATCAACGGCGGACACGACGATGACATCCTGTACGGAGGCATTGGCGTCGACACCATTAACGGAGGCGAGGACGAAGATATAATTTACGGAGACGCCGGCAACGACATCCTCAAAGGAGATAACCACGATGATATCGTCTACGGTGGTGAAGGGGACGACACCATCAACGGCGGAAACGGTGTCGATAGCCTCTACGGCGATGCCGATAACGACACCATCAACGGCGATAACGGAAACGACATCATCTATGGCGGCGGCGGGAACGATACCCTCATCGGCGGCACCGCCGATGCCGGAAACGATATCCTCGTGGGCGACGACGGAAACGACACCCTGAACGGCTATAACGGCGCCGATACGCTGTACGGCGGCGCAGGCATTGACACAATGACCGGCGGTTTGGGCGCCGACACCTTCATGTTCGAATCTGCCTCGGCCTTCTCGAACATCGATACCATTACTGACTTCAAGCAAAGCGATAACGACAAGCTCGATATCTCCGACATTCTGGAGGGGTATTACAACTACGGCGTCGATGTTATCACCGACTTCGTGCAGATCACACAAAGCGGCACGACCGCGTATCTAAGCATCAACCAAAGCGGCTCCGGCGGCGGAAGCTACACCCAGATCGCGACCCTCACGGGCCTGGGCACCCAGAATCTGACCGACGAGGCTGCGCTGGAAGCCTCCGGCCGCCTGATCACGCACGTCGTCTAGGGCGCGATGGTAAATTGTAATAAGCGCGGCGCCCTCTTGCGGGGCGCTGCAAATGTGGCAACATGAATATGTTCTTGAACATCGTCCATCTTTTTTCTGACGCCGCCTGACCGAGGTCACGGGCAGCACCGTGAATTACAGCTACCCGTCCACCAACTCCAAACTCTCAAGCGTCGGGGCCGACTCCTACAGCTACGATGCGATGGGCAACATCACCGATGATGACGCGCTGGCCTATACGTGGAGCGCGGCGGCCCTGCTCAAGGAGGTCAAGACCAGCGGCACAAGCACGGTTCTGGGCACCTACACCTATGATGCCAGCAACCTGCGCACCAAGAAGGTCGCGGGCGGAAACACCGTGCATTATGTCTATGGGCTGGGCGGGCTTCTTTACGGTGAATATGACAATAGCGGCGCGCTGATCCGTGAATATGTGTGGCTCAACGGCGAACCGCTGGCGCAGGTGGATGCGGGATCGCCGGAAGTCCTGACGTATCTGCACACGGATCATCTGGCGACGCCGCGCTATGGCACCAACGCGGGCGGCAGCACCGTCTGGACATGGGAGAGCGGCGCGTTCGGCAAAGAAGCGGCCACTGGCCGCGCGACTGTCAATCTGCGCTTCCCCGGTCAGTATCGCGACGCCGAAACCGGGCTGCATTACAACTGGAACCGATACTACAACCCGGCTATCGGCAGGTACGTCAGCAGCGATCCGATTGGCCTAGCCGGAGGGCTGGACAAGTTCTCGTATGCCGATTTAAGTCCTGCGACGCTCGTTGATCCCGACGGACTTATTGCATCTAAAGTTTGTAAGCTATTCAAATACTGCAAAGATATCGTCTACACACCAATTAAAGAAGCAGCAAAAAAAGGGATTAGGTGGTGTATTAAGAAATGGCAAGAGCGGAATAAACAGGAAGAAGCAGAGGCACCTCCTGAAGTTCCTGAACCCGGAGAAAGCGGGGCGGAGGGTGCTGGAGGGACGGACGGGGGCAATGGTAGTGGACAAGAGCCTAAGCCGGAGGAAACTGCGGGACCAACGTTTTCATCATCAAAAAACGCCCAAAAATGGGAAAACCAACTCAAAAAAAGAGGGTGGACAAAAGAGCAGGTTAAAGAGGCCATTGATCACGGGAAGAAAATTAAGGCGGAAAACAATATAAACCCCGCCAATGGAGCAACGAGACATGTCCATCCTCAAACTGGTCAATCAGTTGTGACTGACAATGCAACAGGTGAGGTCATTCATGTAGGAGGTCCAGGCTTTGCATACTGAGAATGTCCTTATCTATGTTCAGCTACTCGGCGAGGGGACGACCGTGTATCGTCCTGTTATGGCAAAAAACTTGGGTGGAGGCGTATTCCAAATTACTTCAGCGCGAAATGAAGATGAATCGTGGGAATTTGATTCCGGCATGACAGTCGTGGGTGAGCCTAAACAACTCGATACGGGGACTCAAATTGTTGCTGTTCGGGCTGCCACGTGAGGCTTAAGAAATGTAACACGATGGAAACTCCGAGCGCCTGTGTTACTGAACCGAAAAAAATGGCCTTCGCGTCATCTGATCGTACAGCCCTAGAAATTCCAGATAGGCCCGTTCGCAGCGACCCGGTTCGCGGGCTTTCAAGACCTGATACGCGCCGATTGAATCGGCCAGCCTGTAGGGATCGCGTTCCAGCACCACCGCCAGCCGGATGAGCGGCGACGGCAGTTTCAGCACGTTCGAGACGTGCCAGCCCACCCAATACATCGCGGCAATGTCCGCATCGTAATCATTGAAATGCCGCGCAGCGACGCGGTGGGCCGCGCCGTACAGCGTGAGAATCTGCGCCCGGAGCCTTAAGCCCGCAAAAGAGAATGAAGAAAGAAAGAAAAACCGGGAAAACGGATTAAGCCGCGTGGATGCTGTTATAGATGCCAAACCACTGCTGCGGGGGCTTGCCGCCGAACGGTCCGTCCTTGGAGCGCCAGTAGGCCAGAATCTGCGGGAACTGATTAAACTCCAGATCCGCTTCCTTGATAATCCGCCGGTCCAGTGGGAACAGCCGGATCCCGTCCAGCTTTTGTGCGCGGATATTGTAATGATGGTCGCTCAGATAATCCTTAAGAACGGTTGCGAGCGTATACGCATCGTCCGTGCCGATCCGCTTGCGAACAGGGTCACGGCGCTTCATAAGCGCGTCCAGCGCCTTGCGCGCGGCTTCTGCGATGGGGCCTTGCGAAATGCGCGCGACATAAATCGCCCGCGCCATGTGATGCAGATCCGCCTGATCGATTTCAGGCAGCCAGAGCAAAACGCCCGACTTCATATGACCGACCTGATCAAGATTGAAACACTGATGACAGAAGATGCACACGGTCGCCAGATTGCTCTCGGCATGATCATGCGGATCGCCGTTAATATGCAGAACTTCCTGATATTTCTTGGAAACGAAGCCGCAACATTTACAGGTATACTGGTCGCGCTCGAAAATCTTTTGTTTGGCGTCTTTAGACAGGCCATCACGAGAGGAAGAGGAGCCGGAACTTCCGGCTCCTCCTTTTGTCTTTTTCGACTTTCCGGTCGTCTTGGAAAGTCCTAATGTGATCGTTAAACGATCCACACGTCCGTCCAAGCTTACGTAACGTTGAAGCTGACAGAGAACATCTGAGAAGCAGATGCGCCCGTAGCGGCGCCGCCGACGTCAAGCGTCTCGGACATTGCTTCGAAGATGATCGGCAGTGCGAACAGAGCGCCACCAGCTGCGAGACGGATTGCGCCATCTTTCAGGGGGGTCTGGGTCGGGTTTTCTACGTGATCCTTGATTTTCAGGATACCGAGAACGCCGAGCAGGATACCAAAGAGGTATGCCAAAGCGGTCAGAAGACCGGGGATGCTGGCGATAGACGTCGTGATGTTCTGAGCAATGTTGCTGAAGTTGTTAGCAGCATGTGCGCTCGTTGCCGAGCTCACGATTGCACCAGCGGTCATCGCTGCGCCGAGTTTGTAGTAGGAAAGTTTGGTTTTATTGAACATAATGTTCCTCCTCTTACCAAATAGTTTTGCTTACTTAATAACAAACACTAACACGAATAACACAATTTTGCCACAATTATTTTTGTGGAAAAAACACATTTTTTATCAGGGATTTATAGCCAAGAGAGCCTTCGGCGATTAGACGCCGAAGACCACGCCGAAAGCGGTAACGCCCAGAGTTTCCTGAACGGCGTTGAGCAGGGGGCCAAGGTTTACGGCAAGCGCCCCGCCCAGAATGTGGGTCATGCCCGACATCAGGGAAGCCTGCTGATTGCCCTCGGCCACATCGCGCATGATGAACAGGCCGCGAACGAAGCTGATCATGCCGATCAGGATCATGAACTTGAGAACCGCGCCGATCACATGGTAAACCGCATCGGTCTCAGCAACGGTCATACCGGCCGTGTAGGCAAGGTTGGCGAAGGTGAAGGTGATGTTGTTACCGAAGAACGTCGCCGAAAAGGCCCGCAGGATCGTCGTAGCGGAGAGAAGAATGCCCCCGATCATAAAGGTGGCGATCGTGCCGCGCCCTCCAGGACCTCTGGCGCCTTCCTGAGCTGTTTTCACAAGCCTCGAGATACCGATCATGATGAAGATCATACCGGCAACGAAGGAGAAGAAGTTCAACGTAACGTGTCCCGGGCCGAGAATGTCGTCCATAAAACAGGCGAGCGCATCATCAAGACCGCCAGCGCCGCCGCAAACAAGCGTACCGTCTGCGCGGAACGTGGTGTTTGAAATAAACCGTGTGGCTTGCAGAGGCACAGCGGTAACCGGGGCAAAGGTCAACTGCAGAGCAGAGACGATTGTGGGCAAAGCAAAGAAGGAGCCGCCGGCCAAAAGCCTTGAAACACCGTCCCAAAGCGAGGTTTGCTGAGGATTGATCACGTGGTTCTTGATCTTGACAAGAGCCCACACACCGAACACAAGCCCGAGCATGTAGGAAAGCGCGGACAGGAACGCAGGAACCGCAGAAGAGGTCAACCAGGCGTTACAGATAACATCGCCGACAGTCGCCGCCGGACCGAACAAGGCACCCAAACACTCAGGGCTGATTGTTTCCCCGGAGAAGATGAAAGACGTGCCGCTGAGACCGCCCGCGATAAATTCCCAAACCCCGATGCCGCCGCCGCCGATCGTGTTGTACATAGCTTCAAAAACAGCGGGCAAGGCGAACATACCGCCGCCGACAAGGAGGTTAATAACGCCCTCCTTCATTGTGGTACGAGTGGGATCTTCGACATGATCCTTAACTTTCATGATACCGATACCGCCCATGATAAGCCCGAGCAGGTAAGCCACGGCCGTAACAAGACCGGGCAGCAACTCGGTTTGAGCAGCGATATTGGTCAGCAAGCCGTTGATATTGTTGCCCATAACGCCGGTAACAGCGCCAAAAAGGGCCGACATATTGTTGAACAAATCACCCGGGTTAACGCCGGTGAAAAGGCCGCCGTCAATCGTTTCGTACATGGATTCAAAAACAATCGGCGCAGAGAACAGGGCACCGCCAGCCAGGAACCGCATGACCGGAACGCGCAGAGGCGTTTGGTTCGGGTTGCTCACATGGTCGATCATCCGCATAATGGCCTGATAGCCAAGCCACAAGCCGAGAAGATAGAAGAAGGCGGTGATCAGACCGGGAAGACTGGAAGCGGAATCAGTAATATTTTCGGCTATATCATCGACCCCGGCCTGTGCGAAGGCGGCCTCAACAAAGAGGAAGCTCGCAAAAACGGTCAGAAAACCATAAACAAGACGGGAAAAAAGCTCTTTTTTCATGCTTTCACTCTATCACAGCCTGAGAGTTGCCCTTTGCGTCATTAAAACACACCCGACGCTACAAACGCAAACTTTTCGCCTTATGGCGAAGTTAAATTTACCCTAACATATCTTAACGAAAAGTGGTAAATTTTTAATAAATTTTTACATAAAAGGCGCCCGAAATGGCCCCGGGCGCCTTGGATTTTATTGCCGGACTCTGCCGGCGGTGCCCTGTACGACCCATTTCCCATCGACCTTAGACACCGACTTAATCGTGCCCAGACCGGAGACACGGTCACCGACTTCAACATTTTTTACATCGCCCGTGCGCTTGTCATACAGCACGGCACTGCCAGGCTTGGCGGATTTAAGCACCCAGTTCGGCACAATGACGGGCTTTGCAGGCTTGGCGACCTCAGCAGGCTTAACCGAATCAGGAGCCTTTTCAATAACAGGCTCGACGGCAGCTGCCGGCTTCGACTCTGTTGTCGTTGCGGAAACCGCTGGAGCAGGGGCCTTATCCGCTTCGGATTTCGCGGGAGCGGTAGATGTGGCCTCTGTTTTAGTTTCTGGCATTGGCTCTACAGCCGAATCGGCAGGTGCTGGTGCAGGAGCCTCGGGTGCTTTTGGCTCGGCGGGTGCAGAGGCCGAATCGACAGAACCAACAACCTCACCCGCCTGCTTTAGGTCAGACACAACGGATTCTCCGGCGGCCTTGAGATCATCCTCAACATTAGGGAGCGCAGAGGTCTCTACAGGCGGTGTTCCGGCAAGTTCATCTGAAATTTCGGCAAGACCATCCGAAGCGGCAGAGTCAGTCGGAGCCTTCTCAGTCTCACCCATAAGAGCGCTCTCATCCAAAGGAACAGCGTCCGAAGGGTCGCTATCACCCACAAGGGGGATGCTGTCTTCAGCAAGAGCATCCGAGCCGGGAACAGCCATGACGCCGTCCTCTAGCTTGCCAGCCGATCCTGCGGTTTCAGGTGTCTCTGTCGAGGTCGGATCGGCAAGCATTCCATCCTTTTCGGCGACCTGGGCGATTTGTATTTCACCCTCGCTCGAATCGAGCGGGGCAAGCTCAAGAGCGCCCTCGCCCTCAGGCATAGGCGTCAAGGCATCGTCCGAAGCCGGCGGCGCAGCGGCAGTGATAGGTGCATCACCTTCAATAGTGCCGGTGTCGCTGATAATATCGGAAGACTCTGGCATGGGCGGCATATCCTGCGCCTCGTCCATCACGGCGGTTTCAGCCTGTAACGATTCGGGGGCCGCAGCACTTGTGTCATCGGCCTCGGTGAGGGCGGGCATGACGCTCTCACCCGCCGCAGGAGCCGAACCCGGACCAACGCCCGGGATCAGACCGGATTGATAGGCATAAAACGACCCGCCGCCAAGAAGCGCGAGAACGACGATCCCGGTCAGCATGCCGCCGCCGGACTTCTTTTCACGTGGGGGTTTGCCGGCAGCGCCGACGCCTTCGGTGGCCGAATCACCACCCTCCTCAGAAGGGCTCTCACTCAACTCCGACCCATCATCGCTCCAGGATGCCTCATCAAGGGCATCCAGCTCGAAGTCATCGTCAAAATTCTCAGCCTTATCTTTGCCTGACATACCAGAACCCTCTCACAAATTTCCTATGATAATCCGCACCTGCGCCAAGCGCCGCTCACAAACAACACTTCAAAAAAAGCACAACGCTCCAAAAGCAGAACTCAGAGAAGCTGCCGCATGAAGATCAGGTATCCTCGTCCGCCTCTTCGGTCACGGCAGAAGTGAAAAGAATGCCGATCGGGGTGCCCGCATGAATTTTTACAAGAACCTCAATGTCGTCGGCCATCTCGTCGATGATCTCGCGCACTTCCTCGCCAGCTTCTTTAACGCCGAGCGCTACCTCTTCCTCGGTATCCAGATCCTGATCAGTCGCGGTGGTGGTTGTCCCGCCGCCGCTCGTGTCAATCACAATGCTTGTCGCATCGGTCTGGGATATCGCATCGGCGAAACCTTCAACGAAGGCCGCCGCAGCGGGAAGAACGATACGTTGCAAATACCGGTGGTCCACTTCAGTCGCCAAGCCAGGGAGAGTGGTCTCAGGATCAAGAGCGATTGCGTCGATATCGATATCCTGCCCCTCATACACTAGGGTATTAAAGGTCAGGGTAAGATAATCGTTCTGAACGGTGAACGTACCGAGCAGCTTGGCACCCTTGAGCGGCCCGGAGACCATCAGCGCAAGAACAGGGCCGGGAACGTCCGAATTAGCCTCGATAATCAACTGCCCATATTCGATTTCGCCGGCAGGAATGAGGACAATAGGCTCTTCCTCTTCGACTTCACCGTCAAACTCACCGTCTCCTTCAGGGTTATTTCCGTCAACGGCCTGCCCGCCATCTTCCTTGAAGTCAACAAGAGACATGTACGTAAATTTGAGCCTCTCAGACCGCGCGCCCAAAATGGACTGCATCTGACGGCTCATCGACTCGGCCATCTGCTTCATGGCTTCATTCTGTTGCTCAGAATCAAGAACGGTAACGGGCTCAACGTCTTCTTCTTTATTGGTGTTTCTCAGGACGCGCTCTTCCTGCATGCGGCGCCAGCGGTGCAGCGGATCTTCGCTTTCCGTCTGCTCTTCAGGCAACTGCAGGCGATCCGTAGGCGCCTCAACGGGCACCGGAATGGTACTGTCGCCGGTTCGAAGAGCCTTATCGAGGTCTTCCTCGTTCTTCTCTTCAACAGCCGCAACATAAGCGGGAGAAGCCTCGGCCGTCCCCGGAGGGGCGCTAACCTCAGAAGCCATGGGCAACATGGAATCCTTGACTTCCTCAGGCTTCTGGCCAAAAAACCACATCGCGCCGAACACAACGGAAACGGCGCCAACGATAACGCCTATCTTGGCAATCGGGCTGCTCCGGAGTGCATCCCCGGGAGAGCTTTTTTGCACAAACTCATCAAACCCCTCTTCGGAGCCGATGATTTCTTCATCAAGATCGTCATTCATCTAGCAGTTCCTCACGCTCAGTAAGATAGGCACGGACCATACGCCCTTTGTCGGAGAGAAGAAGAACAGGGGCCTCAGTCAGGGCATAAACCTTGGTACCGTCGGCGGATGCAACGGAACTCTGCCAGCCCGGGGAAAGAAGGGTGAGCGGAGTGCGCACATAAGTGTAGTTGTTGTATTTGAACGCGCTGGTTCGACCATCAGCGCCCGTGACCGCAAGCTTCACCGCGCCCTCAGGCATAACCCCGGTGAGAGCCGCAGACATATCGACATCGCCCGATGCCAGAGTAATGCCCGGCTGCATGAGCGGAGCTGTTGCAAAGGGGCCGTTTCCAGGGAGGACCGCGTCAAAACGATAATGCACAAGGTCACGGTTGGTCTCAAGCGTGAAGACCACGGGCGTATCAAGGCCGATCATACGAACAGAAATGTTTCCGTGTGAAAAATCGCTGCTCGGGGAGATGCGGATGATATGAGTCGTGTCTTTTTCGGTGTCACCCTGAACGGTAAAGTTGCCGACCCACGAAATATCCTCAAAAGGCCAGGGTGCGCCGGTCGAATCAACCATGCTGATCGTCGTTACGTAGCCGAAAGCCATCTTGACAATAAGAGGGGCGCTCCCGGGGTCCAGCGAGACGTTCTGCACGACAGTTTCAGGGCGCGGATAGGGGTGAACGGGAACCTCAACAGACTCAACGGTGCGGTCATGCCGCTCCAAAAGTGTCCGGATTTCATCGGGGCGAAGAGGCAAAATCTTATCGAGAGCGGCTTGGAAGGCGCCTTTTCGGAACTCATCCTGCAGCTCCTGCGAAGTCTTCTGAAAGCCCTCAAGGCCGGATTCATCCTCAAAAGCGAAAGGATCTTCCTCAGGCTGATCGGGATCCAGCGAAGGCATAGCGTCAAGCTTCTCATCACTGGGGGCCTCAGCCGTGGAGTCAGTCTCCGCCTCGGCGCTACCGTCGGTGCTTTCTGCGGCCGGCTCTTCGAAATCCGCGAGAGGATCGTCCTCTTGCGCCTGAGCAGGAACAAAAACAGCGGTAGTGCATAGGAAAGACAAACCCAATATAAAAAGTCTGACTGGCTCGCCCGAAAGAAGAGGAAGCTTTGATTTTCTGTTTTTCATGACAATGATCTAACCCAGATACTCAAAAAATTAGGTAAACGATACAATGGAAATTCGCAATTGTCACGCACTAACAACATAATAAACCGAATAATATTAAAAAAATACGAAACGGCCTCAACTAACGAGGAACGGCAACCCATTGCTCAATCCCAACGCCATTTGGACTTTCTAGGCGGGGCACACGGACGACAACCACCGTTACGAGCAGTCCCGTATTCTGGGTTTTCGAGCCGGACTGATACGTAAGGGCAAGGGGAACCTGGACGACCCACTGGTAGCGGCCGGCAACAAGGCCCTCGGACTCAAGGATTGGGGCCCCCTTCGGGGCGGCGGTCAGAACCTGCTGATTGGCCTCGACCATCTCGATAATACGTGAGCGCTGAAGGGCTTGCGTAAAGCTCTCCCATCCCCGCTTGGTAAAGTTGCGGGAGGCTTCCTGAAGTCTCCGGCGATAGTCGCTGAACCCGAAGGTCATAACCTCTGTGGTGGATTGGGCGACCCAGGACATAAGAGCGGGAGCGCTAAGGTTCGGCTGATTCAGCGGAACCATGGGAACAAGGCGACCGTCCTCCGTTGTTGCAAAGTAGCGGTGTTCGGGCTGGTGAACGCTGATCACGTAGTACATCGCCCCGATCAGGCCAAGAATCACAACGCTCTGAATGAGGGTGAGCTTAAGAAGGCTTCGATACCCGTCGCGGTAGAACTCGTTACGGATAACAACGGTGCCCAGTCCGGAAGTATCCGTTTCCGGGGCGGGGGCCTGAGGAGCGCCAGCCTGAATTTCTTCGGCGGGGGCTGCTGCGCCTTTCTTTTGAAGTTTACCGAGCATGAGACATCTTCTTGAGGGTTATTATGAAGGTTCATTATCTTTTTTTAATTCAAAAAATCAATCCCGATAATCAATTAAATGAAATTTGATCTGAGTTTCGCAAAAAACGTGCCTTTACGAAAGGGCGTATGATAGTATAGCCTGTAGTCCCGGGACCTGTACGTGGGGCGTTTTTTAACGCCTGTACGCGACACGAATGAGGTCCGGTATTTTTGGTGTAATTGTCCTTAGGGTGCGGTAGCAAACCATTATGAAGACCATCCTGGCTAAAATCCGCAGGACTTTATGGATAGGAGCGATTGCATCTGTCTTTGCTGGCGCCAGCCTCACTCTGACATTACAAGCCTCTTTTGCAGCCTCTCCGCCTTGCGGATGCGTGGTCGATTCGTGCTCGTCCGGTGACTGTACCGCGGCAAGCAACGACCTTGAGCAATATCACGACGACCTTGAGCAAAATACGCAGGACGAATTCGACGATGATCTTGAGGCGTTCGAAGACTGGCTTGTCGAAGAGATGTTCCAGGACGAAATTGTCCCCGCCATGGCTGACATGACAACGCAAATGAGCGCGGTCGCCATGCAGCAGATGAACATCATCGGGGCCTTCATGGATGCTGAAATCCAGCTGGACACCCAGCGCCTGATGCGGCAGCTCCAGGCCGAAGCTCATAAAGATTACCGCCCTTCCGATGATTTCTGCTGGTTCGGAACCAACATACGCAGCATGGCGAATTCTGAGCGCAGATCCCACCACAACTCCATGGCGCTTTCAGCATCAGGCCTTGCGCGCCAGCTTGGGAACGCCGACCAAAATGCGGCGCCAAGCGCTGAGCAGGACTACCGGGGACGTTGGGCGCAGTTCGTGGACACTTACTGCGACACAAAAGACAACAACTGGAACGTGCCGAGCGCTCTTGTTTCCGCGGGCCCCTCATACGGTCAGCTGACAGGTTTGGAATTTGCCTGCGATCATGATGGCGATTTCCCCGGCGGCGGCGATAAGGGCGCGGACGATCCCTGGCGCATGAACATCGACATTGACTACACCCGGCTCGTGGACGCGCCGAGAACCTTGGAGGTCAACTTCACAAACGCTACGCGAACGGATGATGAGGAGGACGTGATCGCCTTGTCCCGCAACCTCTACGGACACGAGGTTCTGACGCGCAGCTTATCGAGGCTTAAAATTAAATCCGATAACGGGCGTAAGCTCTATCTCATGCTGCGCAGCGTGGCCGCAAAGCGCAGCGTGGCACAATACAGCTTCGATTCGATCGTGGGCCTGAAATCGGCGGGAACCGGGGCGGCCCTTTTGCCGATCGGCCAAACGCGCCAGTATCTAGCCTCTATCGTGAAGGAGCTTATGCCCAACGGAACGCCGGACGCCGAGATTTATGAGCTGATCGGCGTGGAGCCGAGCTACTATTCTCAACTCGAAATCATGTCCAAAAAGCTTTATCAAAATCCTGATTTTTACGCCAATCTCTATGACACACCCGCAAACATCACCCGTAAGCAGGTCGCGATGCAGGCCATTGAGCTAATGCTCGACCGTTCGATATACGAAAGCCAGGTCCGCAAGGAGATGGTTGTGTCTGTTTTGTTGTCAAGCAAGCTCAGAGCCCCCTTCCGCGAGGCTAACAAGCAGTTGGTTAACGCTTCGGGAGCAAGGAACCAGTGATGGATAAGGGCAGTTTGTCATCACCGTCCCCTCTGCCGCCGAATCGTCCGCGCGGCCTCTTTTCTGCGCTGGGTGCAAAAAAAATCGTCCTCGTGCTGTTGATGGTTTCTATTGTTGGCGGCTCGGCAATGACGCTGCGCAGCAAAAGCGCTGAAGCGATCTGCGTATCGGTCCCGTGTTGGGCCTGCGGTATCCTGGATTGTATTCTCGTTCCGATTATTGCCGAGATTATCGGCGAGATTTTTGAGGCGATCATCGAGGAAAATATAGAAGACCACATCAACAACGAAGAAAACTGGATCGTCGAGGACTTCTTCGAGGATTTCTGGGTCGTGGGCCTCGCCGAAATGACGGAATACCTCTCCGCTATGGGCATGTACCAAATGGAGATTCTGGGGGCGATGCTGGATGCCAAGCATCAATTGGAAACGCAACGTCTTTTCTGGCAACTGCACGCTGAGGCGCACAAGGACTACCATCCTAGCGAGGAAATATGCTGGATGGGCACGGCAGCCCGCAGCTTGGCGGCTTCGGAAGCGCGCGGTATATTCAACAAGCGCGTTCTCTCTGATCGCATGCTGGATCGGCAATTGGCCAACGATAGCATTGTTGGCGCGCAAAGCGTCCAGAGGGATAAGGCGGATCGTTGGCGCCAGTTTGTCCGCACCTACTGCGACCCGAAGGACAACAACTGGATTGGGGCCGGAACAGGTCTGGACAGGGCGTGTGACCACGATGGCCCCGGCGGGGCGGGGACAACCGGTGCAATCGCCGCCGAACGTAAGAATATTGATGTCGATTACACGCGCCTGATCGAGTACCGCAGAAGCTTGAACACAAATTTTGCAGATGGCGCGGCGTTCCCGCCTTCAAGCGATGATGAAGACGTCATGGCCATGGCGAGCAATCTTTACGGCAGTACCGTTCTGTCCCGCGGCTTGGCGCGAATCGATACACGCAAACAGGCCGGTCAGAAGCTCTACCTGCAACTGCGCAGCGTGGCGGCCAAGCGCAGCGTTGCCTATAATACCTTCGCGACCATCGTAGGCATGAAATCAGCCGGGACATCCGACACCATAGCCGGCGCGCCGCCCCTCACCCGCACCTTCTTGGCCTCCGCGTTTCGTCAGTTAATGCCTGCCGCCGTCACAGACGCGGAGATTTATAGAATTATTGGCGAGAACCCGAGCTACATGGCGCAGCTCGAGGTCTTGGCGAAAAAGATATATCAAAACCCTGACTTCTACTCGGGCCTTTACGACAAACCCGCGAACGTCGCACGAAAGAGCGTGGCGATGAAGGCGATTGACCTTATGCTTGACCGCATTCTTTATGAGAGTGAACTCAGACAGGAAATGCTTCTCTCGGTTTTGCTCTCCAGCTACTCCAGAGAAGAGTTTAGGAAGCTGAACAGCGAGATTATAAATACGAAACGTGCGCAAGACTAATAAGACGGCGATATGACGGAAATGAAACAAGGGCCCCTGAAAACAAGACGAGTTACAAAGCTTAAGGGCTTTGGGCTGGCCGCTGCCCTTGGCCTTGTGGCGCTCCTATACCCTGTAAAACCGGCGCAGGCCTGCTGTACCTGTCAGGCGATCATCAACATCGCCGATCCTTTCGTATGGCAGGAGGCCGAAGACGACTTTAATGAAAAAATCAACGATGAGTTCCTGAGGCTCGAGCGCTTTATTGTTCATGAAATGTGGGAAGATAGCATCCTTCCCGCCATGATGCTGGCCGCGGAGCAGTTTACGGCCGTCGCCATTCAGCAGGTTATGGCGATCGGAACCCTCTTCGATGCCAAGCAACAGCTTGAAACGCAGCAGCTCCTTCAGGTCATGCAAGCCCGTGTACATAAAGACTACGTGCCGAGTGTCGCTATATGTAACTACGGAACCATGATCAAAAGCTTGGCGGCGACTGAGCGCAAAAATGAAATTCAATCGGTGATTCTGGCTCAACGCTCCCAGGATCGTCAGCTCGGCCACGCAGGATCGTCCGGCACATACGGGAACGATATTGACATCGACAACCGCCTCAGACAGTTCTCCGCCAAATACTGCAGCGAAAAAGACCGCAACAGCACCCTTTCTGCCGCATGTACGGCGCTGGCGTGGGGCGGCCTGTCCGTGGCGCAGCGCCGTCAGTTGGACCGGGATATCGACTATTTCACCGTGATAGATTCGCCCTGGACCATTAAGATGGACCTCACGAATACCGTCTTCACAGCCGCTGGCCCGCCCGCGATCGACAATATTGAAGAGGAAGACGTTCTGTCCCTTAATAGCAACCTCTTCGGGCACGGCATTTTTCCAAGGCCCCCGGCGCGTCTTCTGGCAAACTCTCAGGCCAACGACACGCTGACCGAAATGCAGGAAGCATACATGGAATTGCGCTCGATCGTGGCTAAGCGAAACGTTGCGGAAAACAGCTACCACGCCATTGCCGCCATGAAAGCAGAGGGAAGTACGGCCGTGGATGCGGGTGGAAACGTCGTGCCGATGAACGCCCGCGTATTTCTGGAGCCGGTCCTGACCGAGTTGGGCGTGCCGGCTGCGGAGGTTCTGGCGCTGATTGGTGAAAACCCGAGCTATTATGCGCAGATGGAATTGCTCACCAAAAAAGTTTATCAGAACCCCGACTTTTTCACGAACCTCTACGACACGCCTGCGAACGTAGACCGCAAGCTTGTAACCCTTCAGGCAATTAAATTGATGCAGAAATTCGACCTGTTCAAAAGTTTCTTGCGAAACGAAGCGTCGTTCTCCGTTTTGCTTGAGCTTTCGGTCATCGAGCTCCAAAGGGAAATCGAGGACCAAATTAGAATCGCCAAGACGACGGATCGCTGACCATGAGCTTGAGCAAGATAAACAAAATTCTCAAAAAGCCGATCCTCACGATCCTATTCGTGATCTTTTTGTGCACGGCGCCATTCACAGTCAAGCGTGCCGAAGCGGTCATCTGTTGCGTAAGCTGCTGTAGCTGTCTGACCGATGTCCTTTTGCCCGACGACATCACAATGTGGATTGAGAACTGGATCAACATCAATCTTCACATCTTCATCCAACTCACCTTGCACCGAATCTTTTTCTTTGACTGGGAGTTCTGGCAGCAGAATCTGCTGCCGGCGATGATGGCTATGGCCGAACAGCTGAGCGCTGTCGCCATGCAGCAGATGACGATTATCGGCACGTTCCTGGATGCGCAAGAGCAACTTGAAACCCAGCGCCTTTTCCAGCAACTCATGGCCCGCGCCCACAAGGATTACCATCCCAGCATCGAGATGTGCGAAGTGGGTACGCGAATCAAAAGTTTGGCCTCATCTGAGAGGATGGGCGAATTGGCCACACTGATCCTCAGCCAGCGTGCGCAGGACCGCGCTTTCGGAAATTCAAACGTCGCGGCTTTCGGTGGGGACCGTACGGACATGGTCAACCGTGTGGAACAGTTCCGCTCGGTCTTCTGTGACCGCAGGGACAACAACGACTCTCTCGACCTGCTGTGTACCAGCCCGACGACCGCGGCTGGCCGCGAACGTTACAACAAGGACATCGATTTCCCGCGCACCATCATGCACCCCTTCACCGTGACGGCGAATTTTACGAACGCCGGTCCCGCGACCCCGCAGGAAGAAGAAATCGTCGCCTTGGCGAGCAACCTCTACGGCTATGAGACGTTCTTCAGACCTGACCCGCAGGCTTTGGCGAACGAGCCCGCAAGGCAGGTCACAGGCGCCCAGCAGGCCTATATCGACATGCGCGCGCGCGTCGCACAGATGAGCGTGGCGGAAAACAGCTTTAATGCGATTGTTGGCATGAAGGTCGAGGGAACGGCAGGCTCCCGCACGTTTATGGAGGCTTTCCTCCAGCAGCTGGGCGTTCCGGCGGCTGAGGCAACGGCGCTTTTGGGTAATAACCCAAGCTATGAGGCGCAGATGGAAATCCTGACCAAAAAAGCCTATCAGGACCCGAGATTCTACACGAACCTATACGATAAGCCCGCCAACGTAGAAAGAAAAGGCGCGGCGATGCAGGCCATAGGCCTCATCCAGAAATTCGATATGCTAAAGAGCTATCTTCGGACGGAAGCTTCCTTGTCTATTCTCTTGGAGCTGGCTGTTGACGAGCTTCAGAGCGAAATCGAGGACGCGATCGACACTGTGGATACGTCAAAACAATAAACGCGCGAGCGTTGTTTAAGGGAGACAGGGCATGAACCTGAAGGGCCGGAAAGGAACAAAGATAGCAAGCGCACTGGCGGTTTTCGGTGTGCTGGCGCTCTCTGGCGCATGGGTGTCTGGCCGTTTGAGCGAAGATGCGGCTACCGCAGGCACGCGCGTGAACCTCAGCAACTTCCAGCCCGGCGCGAAACTGGCCTACGAAGTGTTTCAGGACGGCCAGATCGTCGAAAAAGGGCAAAAAAACCTTGATGATTCAGGGCGCCTGACACTCGACGCATCGCCCTACTTGCTAGAGAATCCCGAATCCAAACTGGCCTACAACCTTAAAATCGACCGCCTTCAGCAACAGGCTGGAGCCGCGCCGGCGGACCCGCTGAACCTGATGCTCAAACTCGACCCCCGGTCCGGCCGCGTTGACTACGCAGGTTCGGGGCTGGGCCAGTTCTCGGATATCATCGTCTCGGACGGGTTTCAGGCGGCACAAAGCAGGGCCGATTGGTCTGGCGGCTTTGCAGGCGAGAAACTCTTTGACCGCGTGGATGAGAAGCACCAAAAGCTCCTCAAGCTGGCTTTTCAGGGCCACGATCTGAGCAGCGATGTCGTGCCTCGTGAAGACGGCGTGGTCGAGGTCTTCTTCGGAGACTCTTCAGGCTCAAGCGTTGGCGCGGTTCAGGCCCGCTATACGCGCGCGATGTACATGATGACCGAGCAGCTCTCCGCCGTGATGATGCAGCAGGCCATGATCGTAGGCGCGTTTTTCGATGCAAAATTCCAGCTTGAATCGCAAAGAAAAATGCACGAATTGATGGCCCGCGCCCACAAGGATTACCATCCGAGCGAGCAGATCTGCCGATTTGGAACTTTTGTAAAAAGCTTGGCGCATTCCGAAAGAGCGTTTGAGTTGGACATGCGCGCCCTGAACCGCGCCCTGTTAAACCAGTCTCTGGGCGTTCAGCACGACTCGACATCGGACGGACCGAGAAGCGATTTCCCGACTAGGCTTGAACAATTCCGCACAAAATACTGTAACCCGCGCGACAACAACGATGGTCTGGACCTGATGTGTCCGGCGCTCGTCGGTGCCGGCCCCGCGCTGCGTGAGCGGTTTAACAAGGATATCGATTATTTCCGCACCCTCGACAGCAGACTGACGCTTGAGGCCAACTTCGCGGACAACACAATAACCAACGAAGAGGAAGACATCTTCGCCCTGGCGCAGAACCTCTACGCCCCTGAGGCCTTCGAGGGAATAGAGTTTGAGGATGTCGGCGCGAGTGTGCGCAGCCACTACAACACGCGCGCCTACGCGGCCAAACTCGCCGCCGCTCAAAACAGTTTCGTCAATATAGTCGGAATGAAGAGCAGCGCCCCTGCCGGCCTCGCCACCCCGGCGGTCGGCGCATGGCCGCCCAATATCGTTCCCCCGCCCGTCGTGACCTACGCCGAGGACACGGGCTGGACCTTCATGAAAGCCTTCCTGCGCGAGTTCGGCACGCTCACAGATCCGGAAATCCACGCTTACCTTGGTGAACGGCCCAGCTATTACGCGCAGATGGAGGTTCTGACCAAGAAGATCTATCAAAGCCCGAACTTCTTCACGAATCTCTACGACAAACCCGTGAACGTCGACCGGATGGGCGCGGCAATCGACGCGATCGGCCTGATGAACATGCGCGATCGGTTTGACTCATCCTTGCGCCGGGAAATGTTGACATCGCTGCTGATCGAACAGTCGCTCCAGCCGCATGTCGAGAACGTCTCCATCGAGATCTTCAAGGCCATCCAGAACGAACAGCCGACCTTGGAATAACGTATTTTTATTCAAGCGGCATGGTTTGAACGCGGGCAATAAATAGACAGGGGCTTACCCCGAGGGCCCGAACAGATCGTAATCCTCGACATACTCGATCAGAACCCCTCCCCCAGACTGTTCTTCTTCGCCGCATCGCCCTCACTTATGAAAAAATTACAATTCCTAAACCTTTCCGCATGGCTTCATTATGAAAAAACAAATGGCCTTGTCAGGCACAAACAGAACGCTCTGTGCGCTTAACAAAACCAAGTCACGCAGGCGCTCTGCGGCCCTCTTGGCCGCATGCCAAACAGCAAGGAAACATAAAAATGAAAATCTATAGAATACGCAGAGCATGCGGCATGATCGTTCTGGCCGCCTCGCTCGGAGCATGCGGAAGCAGCCGGGGTGACCGGGCCTTAAGCGGCGGCGCGATAGGTGCGGGCGTCGGGG
The DNA here is from genome assembly GCA_023384135.1 of Alphaproteobacteria bacterium. GTDB lineage: Bacteria > Pseudomonadota > Alphaproteobacteria > Micavibrionales > Micavibrionaceae > JAGNKE01. The sequence continues at coordinate 586,268 of JAHDXS010000002.1, forward strand.
CCGTTGGCTCGACCATAGCTGGCGGAAGCACGCTGGGCGGCGCCGTTGTCGGCGGCGCTGTGGGTGCGGGCGTCGGGGCCCTGACGGATAAAGATGATATTAATCTGGGTGATTAGAAACGGCAAAACACAGAGGATTTTGGCTGAAGGCGCTTAAAAAACCCGGCGCCTTCAAGCCGCCTGCTGAACGACCCCGAACAGATCGTAATCCTCGGCATCCTCGATCAACACGTTAACAATATCGCCCGGCTTGATCCCGGCGGGCAGGTCGCGGATGAAAACCGTTCCGTCGATCTCGGGCGCGTCGCCCTTGGAGCGCCCGTCCGCGCCGACCGCGCCATCCTCGTCCGGTTCTCCCACCTCGTCGATAATAACCTCCAGAACCTGCCCGACCTTCTGTTCGGCCTTGGCGGCGGCGATATCGGTCTGGACCATCATGAAGCGCTCCCAGCGCTCCTGCTTTTCGTCCTCGGGCACATGCGGGGCGATCGCGTTGGAGACTGCGCCCTCGACGGCCTCATATTTAAACGCGCCCGCGCGGTCGATCTGCGCATCGATCAGCCAGTTGATAAGGAAATTGAATTCCTCCTCCGTTTCGCCGGGGAAGCCGACGATGAAGGTCGAGCGGAGCACCAGATCGGGGCAGATGTCCCGCCATTTGCGAATGCGCTCCAGCGTTTTTTCCTGCGCGGCGGGCCGCTTCATGGCCTTCAGCACTGTGGGGCTGGCGTGCTGGAAGGGGATGTCGAGATAGGGCAGGATCAAACCCTCCGCCATCAGCGGAATGACCTCATCGACATGCGGATAGGGATAGACGTAATGCAAACGCACCCACGCGCCGTGCTCCTTCGCCAGTGTGCCGAGCGCCTTGCACAGATCATAGAATTTGGTTTTGATCCGTTCGCCGCGCCACGGGCTTTCGGCGTATTTCAGGTCGATCCCGTACGCGCTGGTATCCTGCGAAATGACCAGAATTTCCTTCGTTCCGGCCTTGAGCAGCTGCTCCGCCTCATGCAAAACGCGGTGGATAGGGCGGCTCACCAGATCGCCGCGAATAGAGGGAATGATGCAGAAGGTGCAACGGTTGTTACACCCCTCGGAAATCTTCAAGTAAGAATAATGCTTGGGCGTCAGCTTCAGCCCTTCCTCGGGCACAAGATGCACGAACGGATCGTGTGTGATCGGCTGGGCCAGCTTGACGGCGCTCACCACCTGCTCGTACTGCTGCGGGCCGGTAATCGCCAGAACCTTCGGAAACCGTGCAGAGATCGTCTCGGCCTCCTTGCCCATGCATCCCGTGACGATCACGCGGCCGTTGACGTCCAGAGCCTCGCCGATGGCGTTCAGGCTCTCCTCCTTGGCCGTGTCTAGAAACCCGCACGTATTGACGATCACAACGTCCGCGCCCTCGTGGGAATTGGTGAAATCGTAGCCGTCAGAGCGCAGTTTGGTCAGAATCCGCTCGGAATCGACCAGAGCCTTGGGGCATCCAAGGCTGACCATACCGACAACAGGGGCTTTTTGCGCATTCTTCATAGCGAGCGGTTATACTGGATAACCCTATGAAAAGGCAAGGAATTACTGTGGAATAAGGGGTAAATGACAGAAGAGATATACAAAACTTCCTTTTTTTATCCCTGTTATGATAATCTTACGGGATAAAATAAGTAAGAAAACGGGTGTGATAGTGTCGGGGCCGGATCAACCAAGATTTGCGCATTTCGAGAGTTCCAAGCGAACAAGCGTGTATGACCTTTATACACGCCACGCCGAAGTTGCGCGCGACATCCATCAGGACGCGCTCCGAAGATTTACCGGGAATAACACGCTCACGGTCGATCTGGTGCGGGAAAGCCCGATCATCCCGGAAAACCTTCAGGGCACGATCAATAACTTACAGCAATATGACGTCGTTTCCGTCAGCTCCGGCGTTGAAATCGGGGCGATCCTCCAGAGCAGCGGCCTGTCGAACGAACAGACCGTGCGGGCTTACCAGCAAGCGTTCGCGGAAAGGGATATGCCCGTCTTTGTCGAGGCTGCGGGCAACGAGGGTACGAGCCGGCGGACGGGCATCCCCAGAGTTTCCGATTTCGCGAGGAACAGCCTCGTCGTTGGGGAGGCCAACATGGGCGGCGGCCGACCCTATGTCGAGGAACACAGCAGCCGCATCAATCCAACCTTGACCGCCGACAGTCCGTTCAACCGGAATGAACGATATCAATATTTTAACGTCGCCCCTTCGCTGACCGGACATGAGGATCTCATCCGAGACTGGGTCATCGACAAGGAAATTGACCGCGCCTTCGAGCAATTTAAGCAATCCGACCAAGGCCGGGGGCTCAGCGACAGGGCTCTCTCCGACGCCTATTACGATATCAGCCGGGCCAAGCGTACGGAATTACAGGAAACCGAGGCGGGCCGCGCCCGCGTGAACGAAGAGGTCCGGGGCTATATGGCCAGACCCGAGACGCTTCATGCCCAGATTATGGAGGGCTTCCGCCGAACCCAGACGATCGACGCGAACGGCTATACCACCGGGATCGACGGCACGTCCTTTTCCGCGCCCGAGCAGGCCGGATACATTTCCGGCGCGCTCTATGAGCAAACGCAGCGCGAGGCGCAAAACCGCCCGATCCTGACCAAAGATGAAATTACGACCTTGGCCAAGATGGCAACGATGGATACCACGTCCCGCGAAGGGCAGGCGGAACCGATGTCGTCCTACAACAACCGCGCCGGGGAGATGTTTGTCGCCGGGGGCGGACACGGCGTTTTCCGCCCGGATATTTTCCGCAAACTTCTGGACGAGGCTTACAAGCGCATCGAGACCAACCCCAATATCGACAGAAATTCCGTGACCGCGACCATGAGCGGCCGCCTTGCTGAAAACCAGAGAGGAAGCGAGACGATCGCCCTCCGCACCGACCTGCCGCCGGGGCAAAATATGGTGATCGACCGCACGCGCGTTGATATCGCATACAGCGTCAACGGGACGGTGCCCAACGGGATCGTCCTGACGGTTCCCGGACAGGATGCCCACGGGCTGTCCATCCAGAACGCGTCCGGCTCGGGAACACATATGGTGAGCTGGGCCAGGCAGGAGGAGCGTTTCGGAGAAATCCAGCGCCCCGGCGAAAGCTGGGATCTGCGCCTGATTAACGGCCGGGATTCGGTCGTGGAAAGCGCCAGCGTCACCCTCTACGGCTACAATCAGGGCGGATTGATGGACCAGATGATGCAGTACCACAGACAACTGGCCGCGCAAATGACGCCGACACCGGCTGCCTCGCCGGAGACTGCGCCCGCGCAACCCCCGGACTCAAAACCCGCCGCCGCCCCGGGCGTGCGCTAAGCCTAATGGCAATCGCGCAAAAAGACGGTCATTCTGATTGAAAGGGATAAATGGTGGAGCTTTCGGGTGAGGTGTCGAACCGTTTGTTTGAGGTTTTAGAGAATTGGGTGCAAAATTTAAAGTATTAAATGTCTCTTAAGCTCGGATGAATAATCTTCTAAAGCACATTTAACAACGACAGTCGTAAATTTTGTAATCAGAACTGCATTCGATATGAAACCATATGGCTTTTTTTTACGAATGGGCTATCATGGTGTCGATGAGAAACTTTATTGCGCTACTTTTGATTTTTATGATTGCCATGCCCTCCATGGTATGCGCGATGAGTATTTGTTCTCATGCTCGTTACAAGCTCCCGTCCTGTCATACAAGTACGTCTGATTCTTCCAAAGAGCATAAAGCTCCCGAAAAAGTTATGTTGCTGATTGATTGTATGGGTGTGGACATGCAAAAAGCTGACACGGCCAGCATAGACAAACCTGACTTGAAGAAAGAGTTTGTTGTTTATGCCTTGGCGGACGATGCTCCTGTTATTCAGGTTTCGCATACAGATGAAGGCACTATTCGCGGCCCGCCGCCGGATTGGCCTAATCTTCACGAAACGCAACCATCCCTCATTCTGACGACACAGAGATTCCGTATATAGTTTTTCTGCGCATTTTAACACTTGTGCAGAAATAACTATATTTAAGGACTCTGATTTATGAAACACACCATTCTTACTCTTTTAGGGCTTTTGGCTCTGACCCTGCCTATGCAGGCTGAGGCCGGAGAGTATAATCTTTCCATCGCTCGTGAACCTGTCAACATAACAGGCAATACTGTCGAGAAAATCACAGTAAACGGCACAATTCCCGGTCCAACGCTTCACTTCACCGAAGGCGAAGATGTTACTATTCATGTGATGAATAATATGGCTGAGGATACGTCCGTTCACTGGCATGGTTTGCTGTTGCCTGGTGAAATGGATGGTGTTCCAGGTTTTAATGGTTTTCCTGGAATTAAACCCGGTGAGACATTCACCTATCATTTCAAAATACGGCAAACGGGAACCTATTGGTATCATGCCCACTCTATGGGGCAGGAACAGGATGGTCATTACGGCTCGATTGTGATTTCGCCTAAAGTTGATCCTGTGAAGGCAGATCGTGATTATGTTGTCTTGCTCTCGGATTACACCGATGAGGAGTCCAGCATCATCATGGCAAACCTTAAAATGTCTTCGGATTATTATGCTTATGCACGTCGTACGATTGGTGATTTTTTTACTGATGCGAAGGAAGAGGGATTCAGCAAGGCATGGAAGAACGCCAAAATGTGGGGTGAGATGCGGATGTTGCCGACCGATCTTTCAGACGTGAGCGGCTATACCTTCCTGATAAACGGTAAAACGCCGGAGCAAAACTGGACGGGAATTTTTAAACCAGGCGAGCGTGTTCGTTTGCGCTTTATCAATGCGTCTGCCATGTCATTTTATGATGTGCGTATACCTGGCCTGAAAATGCAGGTTGTTTCATCGGACGGGCAGAATGTCGAGCCTGTCACTGTTGATGAGTTTCGCTTTGGTGTTGCAGAAACCTACGATGTCATCGTAACGCCCAAGGAAGATAAAGCCTATACGATTGCGGCAGAACCGATTGATCGCAGTGGTTTTGCGCTTGGGACACTGGCTCCGCGTGAGAGCATGAAGGGTGAAATACCTGAGCAGCGTTTCCGCACACTTTTGACCATGGCCGATATGGGTATGGGACACGATATGAGCGGCATGGATCATAGCAAAATGTCGCCGGAAGAAATGGCAGAGATGTGGGCTGAAATGGAAAGCGGCTGGGCAAAGGCTGGAACCTCGAAAGGTGACAAGCAGCTTAGCTATTCTGATTTACGTTATCTTGGCACACAGAAAGACACGCGCCAGCCGGAGCGAGAAATTCTTGTGCGTCTCGGCGGTAACATGGAGCGTTATATCTGGACGTTGAACGGCAAGAAATACTCAGACTCTGGGCCGATGAATTTAAGATATGGCGAGCGTGTCAGGTTGAAATTTGTCAACGACACCATGATGGCGCACCCGATGCACTTGCATGGTATGTTTGTGCAGCTTGAAAATGGCCAGCCGATGGAAAAGCTGCCTAATAAACATACAGTGATTGTTCCGCCCGGTGGGAGTTACTCTGTATTGTTGACGGCGGACGAGCCGGGAGAATGGGCATTTCACTGCCATCTTCTCTATCACATGGCAGCGGGCATGATGACTAAGGCTGTGGTGGCAAAGCTTGATCCATCGGACATCCCTGACTATGCAAAGGCCTCGCCTTATAAGCCGAATGCAGCGGCAAAGCCAATACATCATGATATGGGCAGCATGGATCACTCAAAAATGGATCACGACGAAATGAAAATGGATACGCCCGCCATGGAGGGCATGGATCATAGCAAAATGGATCACTCCCAAATGAACCACGAGACAAACACTGAAACGCAGGGAGGACACAACCATGCGCACTAAACTTTTTTTTACAACATCACTGTTCTTATTGACTATGAGCATGCCCGTTTTTGCGGAAGAGGCTCATAACCACAATCCCGCCGATCATCAGCATGGATCGGAAGCCTATCACATGTTCAGGGTGGAAACGGATTACGGAGCCGGAGAACACGGTTCTGTTGCCCGTTTTGATCTTGATGGCTGGTATGGGACAGATGAAAATAAGCTCTGGCTCAGAAGTGAATTTGAAAATTCCGATGGCATAACTGAAAAGGCAGAGTTTCAAGCGCTCTACAGCCGTAATGTTGAAACCTTTTGGGATTTACAGGCAGGGATTCGCCACGATACGCAGCCTGCTTCCACAACTTATGCGGTCTTTGGTGTTGAAGGGCTTGCGCCGTATTTCTTTGAAACAGAGGCTCATCTATTTATCAGTGATGAGGGAGATGTCACCGCAAGATTAAAGCAGGAAAATGATTTTCTTGTTACGCAGCGACTGATCTTACAGCCCTATGCCGAAATAAATCTATCGGCTCAGGACGTTGAAGATCAGGACATTGGCGCAGGATTGACCGATGGCGAAATCGGCCTTCAAACCCGCTACGAAATTACCCGTAAATTTGCGCCTTATGTTGATGTTAGATATGAGCGAAAATTTGGGGAGACCTCGTCAATTGCTAAAGATAATGGCGAAGATAACGACGATTTTATTGTAGGGGTCGGCCTGCGCTTAATGTTTTAGGAGGAAATATCATGGACATGATGATGCACATGGAAATCATACCAAACTGGCATCCGATACTGGTGCATTTTACAATCGCGCTTTTGAGCGTCTCTGTCGTGTTGTTTATCGCAGAGATATTTGTCAGGAAACAGTCCTGGCATATCCAGCTTGTAACGGTTGCAAGATGGAATTTATGGTTAGGGGCTTTGGCCACTATTGCCACGGTGATTGCTGGAATTGATGCCTTTAACACTGTTCCGCATGGCAGTGAAGAGCAACATCTTGCGATGCTGGATCATCGTAAATGGGCATTAAGCACTGCCGCCTTGTTTTTGTTTCTAGCTGTGTGGTCTTTTTCTGCCGCATTGCGTGGCAAGGCAGATTTCCAAAAAGGGACAAATCTTGTCTTTGTCGGGCTTATGATAATTGCGGGGCTTATGCTGGCAACAACAGGATATAAAGGGGCGGAGCTTGTATATCGTCATGGCCTTGGTGTTATTCCTATGCAAAAGGATATAACCGGAGGACAGCACCAGAGCCATGGCGTACACGGACATAACGAAAGCCTTCAAGAAAATCATGATGACGACATACCGAACATGGAAATGCCTGATGCAGATGAGAGTCAGCATGATCACAGTACTCACCAACATTAACCCAACCCTAAATAAGGAGAAGACAAATGAAAAAACTGTTTATGACATTGATATTGGCGATCATGGCTGTTCCGGCTATGGCGCAGGAACACTCCGACGATCATGGAAGAGACTGGTTAAAGCCAGTTGAAGCACAATTTATATGCATGGTGAATAATCAACGCTATGATACTCCACAAATCGCTGTGGAGGTCGAGGGCAAAACCTATTACGGCTGCTGCCCGATGTGTAAAGATAGATTGGCTAATGATCCTGCTGTTCGCTCTGCTGTTGATCCGGTTAGCGGCAACACCGTGAACAAAGCCGATGCCGTCATAGGTTCGGGACCAGACAGAACTGCTTATTATTTTGAGAATGAAGAAAACTTTCAGAAATATGCCGGCAGCCCGATGCCTGAAATGAAACATGACCATATGAAAGGTATGGAGGGCGGCATGATGAATGGCGGTATGGATATGCATAGTAAAGATAAAGCAGCAAAGGAAACATCTGAAAGCCACGAATCTCATCATTAAAAAAATATTGATTATATTTATGCACAGGGCCGCAAACATGAGTTTGCGGCTTTCGTGTCTTTAATAGCTTTTATCACTTGACACATATACCCCATATGGGTATACAATACCCCTATAGGGTATATTTAGGAGTTAAAGATGCGGAAGAATGAAGCGCAAGATTGTGAACACTGCAAGTCCGAAACAAAGCACAAAAATGAAATAGCTTTGGTCAATAGGATTGCAGGGCAGGTGAATGCCGTAGGCAGAATGATAGAAGAAAACCGATATTGTCCGGACATACTAAACCAGGTTCGGGCAGCAAGATCAGCGTTAAAAACACTGGAAAGCCGAATGCTGGAAACACATTTGCAATCTTGCGTAAAAGAGGCTTTTACATCTGGAGACAAGAAAGCACAGAGTAAAAAAATTGAAGAAATTATAGGGCTTTTTGCTCGTTACGACAGTACAGAAAAATAATTTTTTAATGGAGATAAGTCCATGCAGCATAATCATAAACATCATGATCATTCACAGTGTGAAATAAAGAAACCGCAGGAAGAAGAGAAAAAGTCTTGCTGTCATCATGATCATCATCAAAAGGCAAAACAGGTTGATATTCCTGCCGGCGCTGATGTGATTTATATATGTCCGATGCACTCGGAAGTCCGTCAAGTCGGACCCGGAAGTTGCCCTATTTGCGGAATGGCTCTGGAACCCGAAACAATGACAGGCGAAGAAGGTGAAAACCCTGAACTTGCCGATATGCGCAAACGCTTCTGGATTGCGCTTGTCCTTACTCTACCTGTTTTTGCACTGGAAATGGGTGGGCATATTTTTAATGTTCATCATTACATCAACGCCGTAGCTTCCAGCTGGATACAGCTTGTATTAGCCACCCCCGTTGTTCTATGGGCTGGAAAACCGTTTTTTGAGCGAGGTTGGCAGTCTCTAAAAACCCGCAATCTGAATATGTTTACGTTGATCGCTATGGGAACGGGCGTTGCATGGCTCTATAGTATTGTAGCAACGCTAGCCCCTAATATCTTCCCCGATACCTTTCAGCAGGACGGTTCAGTTGCCGTTTATTTTGAGGCTGCTGCCGTTATTACAGCCTTGGTGTTGTTGGGGCAGGTTTTAGAGTTAAAAGCCCGTGAACAGACAGGCGGTGCAATCCGTGCACTTCTTGACCTCGCACCGAAGACGGCACGCCGCATTGACGAAAACGGCAATGAAGAGGATGTGCCTCTGGATCAAATCAAAGTTGGCGATTTATTGCGCGTTCGCCCTGGTGAGAAAGTACCGCTGGACGGTGTTGTTGTTGAAGGCAAAAGTGCCGTTGATGAATCCATGGTGACGGGTGAGTCTATGCCTGTCATGAAACAAGCTGAGAGCAAGGTTATCGGCGCAACAATCAACCAGACAGGCAGCTTTGTGATGAAAGCCGAGCGTATCGGCAAAGACACGATGCTTTCACAAATTGTGCACATGGTTTCAGAGGCGCAGCGTAGCCGCGCGCCCATTCAAAGGCTGGCTGACATTGTGGCGGGCTGGTTTGTACCTGCCGTTATTGTGTGCGCTGTTTTAGCATTCATTATCTGGATGATTTACGGGCCTTCGCCTGCATTTAGCTATGGCCTAATAGCCGCTGTCAGCGTTCTCATTATCGCCTGTCCATGTGCTTTGGGGCTGGCAACGCCCATGTCTATTATGGTTGGCGTTGGCAAGGGTGCTCAGGCTGGCGTTTTAATTAAAAATGCTGAGGCACTGGAACGCATGGAAAAAGTCGATACGTTGGTGGTTGATAAGACGGGCACGCTGACCGAGGGTAAGCCGACCATCACAAAAATAGTATCTGCTGAGGGCTTTAATGGAGATGAATTACTGGCTTTTGCCGCATCACTGGAACAAGGCAGTGAGCATCCTTTGGCCCATGCCATCGTTGTGGCCGCGAAAGATAAGGGTCTGAGTTTAACTGCGGTAGAAGATTTTGACTCTCCAACTGGTAAAGGCGTGATCGGTAAAATCAAAGGTCGTGACATCGCCCTTGGTAATGCAATGCTGATGGAAGAATGCTCTGTTGATGTGTCGTCTTTATCGGCTAGGGCTGATGAGTTGCGCTCAAACGGGGCAACCGTCATTTTTATGGCTGTGGATGGTAAAGCTGCCGGACTTTTAGCGATTGCTGATCCTATCAAAGAAACAACGCCCGCGGCAATTAAGGCTCTGCGTGCTCAAGGTATCCGCATTGTTATGCTGACAGGCGATAACCGTCGCACCGCCGAGGCTGTCGCTAAACAGCTTGGTATTGAAGAGGTTGAGGCAGAAGTCCTGCCCGAAGATAAAAGCCGTATTGTTAAAAAGCTGCAAGATGAGGGTAAGATTGTCGCCATGGCCGGTGATGGTACAAATGATGCTCCGGCACTTGCCGCTGCTGATGTTGGTATAGCGATGGGGACAGGGACAGACGTTGCCATGGAAAGCGCAGGTGTGACATTGCTTAAGGGTGATCTTATGGGCATAATTCGTGCCCGCAAACTGTCTGTGGCCACGATGAGCAATATCCGACAAAACCTGTTCTTTGCTTTCGTTTATAATGTGGCAGGCGTGCCTGTCGCAGCAGGGGTTTTATATCCGGTCTTTGGAATTTTGCTCTCTCCCATAATCGCTGCGGCGGCAATGTCACTGTCCTCGGTAAGCGTGATCGGAAACGCTCTACGATTAAAGGCTTTGGATATTTCTGGGCAGTAAACAGATATATTTGTTTATGCAAAGGTTTAGTGCAGGTGGGAGAGGCATATCTCCCACCTGCTTGATGGGTTCAAAGGGAGAGCAACATCTCCTTTTGTCGATGGGGTTGTAAGGGGAGCGCGAAGGCTTCCTTTACGAGTGGTAAAACGGCGATACGTTTAATGGTGCGCAGAGGGTTTAACACCCCACAGCACCATCCGCCAGAGGGATGAAACGGGAGAGCGCAGCGTCTCCCTTTCCAAGATAGTTTTGTATTACAAAACACATCTTGCGTTGCTCAGGAAGAGCGTTTTCAGACACTTAATGTCGGATATTTTAAAACTAAATTTCCCGCGATATTTTCTATTAAATGCCTCCAGCTTGAATTTTAGCAATGCCCTCATTGCCAAAATTCATGAGATCAAGGAGGCTTTTATCGTTCTGCAATTTTAATTGCATTACTGGTGCTACCAAACATCCACTCGCATGCTTCTCATCTTGCCAACTTCTGCTAACAATCCCTTTTGTTAGTATCCCAGACCCAACTAAAATTGGGCTTCCACTCATTTTGCCTGGAATTTTGGCATCAAAATCAAAACATGGTCCTGGAGTTGAGGTTTGTTTCTCTTCCTGATTATTCAAATATACACTTTTTACTGATCCCACTGATACAAACAAATCATGCTGAAATTCTCCTATTCCACCATTTTTATTTCTTGGAATGTTTGTCATTTTAGCATAACCAATTGCCATGGCTTGATCGCCAACTTTAAGACTATGCATACCAATATTTAGTGGCTGAAATCCTCCTCCCAAAACATTTTCTTTAATTTTTAGAATTGCTACATCCACATTATACTCAAAACGAGGTTTTTCATGAAAAAGAGGACTGCTAACATCTTGCCCCCAATGGTACGCGTATTCCACGGGATGAACAAAAATTTTTGCTTCTCGCATAGCGGGGTGCATTGTAAATGGCGCATTTCTCATCGCAGGATTAGGCGGAATAATAATTCCCATATGTAAAGTTTTGCTGAGCTGAAAGGATTTTTCATCAACTTGCGTCAAGTTAGTATATTGCCCGTCTACTGGGTCGCGTAATACATGCGCGGCAGTCATTAAATAACCTGATGCGCTTATAAAAAAGCCTGTACCAATACATTTTATTTCGCTATCCCCATCGTTCCAAGCAACTATTGGTACGATGCTTTGTTTGAGCAAAAATTCAGTTTCTCCGAAAGATGAAAAGAAATCATCCATAATCGGGGCTGGGCTCTGGGTAAGGAGGTGTATATCATTCTTAATTTTGAAATAGTCTTTACTAAAACCTTTTTGAGGTTTTAGATCAATACCTTGAATATCATGCACGATCCATTTTCCATCCTCATTTCTTCTCCAAATGGATTTAAGAACACCGAGTTCTTGTTTCGATACTTCTGTCATGGTGCGTTTACCCTTCGCCAATGTTGTGTTTGCGTAGGCAGTAAAACCTCTGCGCTCCAAAAAATAAAATATAAATCATGCAAATGATCATATAGCAAACAACCGTATATTTTTACGTAATTCAGTAATAGCTGAAGAACATTCTGTAGATAAAAACTATTCTTACCAAGCAACGCAAGATGTGTATGTACTACAAATCTTCGATTTTTCGTTCATACCATCTTGGCAAGGGAGATGCTGCGCTCTCCCGTTGCATCCCTCTGGCTTTATGGGCTTAACGCCCGCCCGTCTTTACACGCGATGATATTCTTGACCTGTCCGTACTATGAACGAACAGGAGCAAATATCATGAAACCAGACATCGAAAAATACCTTGGCATGATGGACGATTGGGACATGCCGCGTGAACAGAAAATCCAGCTTATCAATGACCTTTGGCGCATCATGGAAAACTTTGTTGATCGCGCGTTTGGCATTCACCCTGTTCAGCAGGTGATGCAGAAAAATCCGCTTCGTGATTTACAAGATTCCGAGAAAATCATAAGCTCGTCCTGTACCCTAAAACAGAACAAGCCGCCACCGCCCGAGCAAGGAGTCCGCCCATGAGCAGCATAAAACAAAAAGCCGTGATTTACTGCCGCGTCTCCAGCCAGAAACAAGTCACCAAGGGCGATGGTTTGGGCTCCCAAGAAACACGTTGCCGCGAATATGCAGGGCATAAAAATTATCAGGTCGTCGAAGTTTTCCGCGATGAGGGCGTATCAGGTAATATGATTAGCCGCCCTAGCATGCAGGCGATGCTGTCCTTCCTCAAGAAGCACAAAAAGAAAGAACCGCATGTCGTTATCATCGACGACATCAGCCGTTTGGCCAGAGGGCTTGAGGCGCATATACAACTCCGCACTGCTATAGGCGAGGCTGGCGGTAAGCTGGAAAGTCCGTCTATCGAGTTTGGAGAGGATTCCGATAGCCGCCTTGTTGAAAACCTGCTCGCCAGTGTCTCGCAACACCACAGACAAAAGAACACCGAGCAGGTCAGGAACCGTATGCGTGCGCGTGTCCTGAACGGTTATTGGGTGTTTCCTGCGCCGATGGGCTATAAATATGAACGGGTCAATGGTCACGGTAAATTGATGGTGCGTGATGAACCCGTAGCAACGATTATCCAGCAAGCCTTGAACGGTTTTGCTTCTGGCCGATTTGAAAGTGTGGCCGAGGTCAAACGCTTCCTTGAAACCTGTCCGGAGTATCCGCGCGGCAAGAATGGAGAAGTGCATTTCCAGCGCGTGGATGATCTGCTGCGCCGTGTTCTGTATGCGGGTTATATGGACGTTCCGCAATGGGGAATATCGCTGCACCCCGCCAAGCATGAGCCATTGATTGGCTTTGAAGACTTCCAGAAGATACAAGAACGCCTTGAAGGTAAAGCCAGAGCCCCGATTAAGGCCAATATCAACGATGATTTCCCCTTGCGCGGCTTTGTGACCTGCGGGTGCTGTGATCGCCCCTTAACGGCCTGCTGGTCAAAAGGGCGCAGCAATAAATATCCGTATTATCTCTGCACGAACAAGCAATGCGGAGAGTACGGCAAGTCCATTCGCAAGGAGCAAATGGAAGCGGAGTTTCTGGAGATTGTCCGCAGTCTCAAACCTTCGCCGAAGCTGTTTTATCTGGCCTTGGATATTTTTGATCGGCTTTGGAAGGACAGGCAGGAACAAGCCAATGGACAGACAAAGACAATCAAACAGCAGGTCTTGCTGATTGATCGCAAGGTCGGGCAGTTCCTAGACCGCGTGGTGGAGGCAGACAATCCAATCTTGATTGAAACCTACGAAACCAAGATCAGGGCATTGCAGGAGGAGAAAACCGTTCTTAATGAAAAGATCAAAATGTGTGGCCGTCCGCTGGATACGTTTGAAAACACATTTAGAACCGCAATAGAGTTCCTCGCAAACCCGCTTAAACTCTGGGAAAGCGAGTGCCTGACACAGCGCAGAATGCTGCTCAGAATGGCGTTTGATGACAAAATAACCTATGACCGCCACAGCGGTTTTAGAACCGCCGCTTTCTCGCAGCCATTCGCACTTCTAGCCGATTTGCGGGATGGTAATTATGAAATGGTGGACCCAATCGGGATCGAACCGACGACCTCTTGCATGCCATGCAAGCGCTCTCCCAGCTGAGCTATGGGCCCTTTTTGAAGGGTAGGGCTATGAGTACTGCGAAAACACGCCGATTTCAAGCGAAAAAACGGCGCCCCGGAGGCGCCGTTTGCAAACCCTGTCCCTAAAGCCTAAACCGCGCCCTAGGCCGATTTCTTAAGAATATCCCGGATCTCGCTGAGCAGCACGACATCCGCCGGAGGCGTGGCCGGGGCGGCGTCCTGCTTGGCCTTTTCCTCTTTCTCGGCGGCGTCCTTGATCTTGTTGACGCCCTTGACCAGCATGAACACGACGAACGAGATGATCACGAAATTGATGACCGCGTTGATGAAAATCCCGTAGGAAACCACGCTCACGCCCGCATCCTTGGCGGCCTTGAGATTGACATAGCTGTTGCCGTCCAGCGCCACGAACTTATCGGCGAAATCCACGCCGCTGGTCAAAACGCCGATCACGGGCATGATGAGATCGCCGACCATAGAGTTGACGATGGCGGTAAAGGCCGCCCCCATGATGATACCGACCGCCATGTCGATGACGTTGCCGCGCGCGATGAACGCCTTGAATTCTTTGAACATTTAAACCCCCGAACGATGTAAAAATTTTAAAATGGATAGGGCCGAACATTAGCAAAGCTTGAGCCAAAGTCAATCGGGCGCTTCGGGCCGAAACAAAAAAAGCCCCGCATCGCGGGGCTTTTCGGAAATCTATAGGCGCTTAGCGATTCTGGCTCATGAAGTGCAGAACGTACTGAAAGATCGCGATAAAGCTGATGTAGAGGTTCAGCGCAGCGGCCCAGCTGAAACGGTTGACCATCTCCTGATCGGCGACCTGATAGTAAAGGTCCTTCACGGCTTGGGTCTGCCAGATCGTCAGGCCCGAGAAAACGATGATCCCGATACCCGCAACCATGTTCGTCATCATGGAGCTTTCGATAAAGAAGTTCAACAAGCTCACTGCGAAAAGGCCCCAGATCGCCATGACCGAAAAGGTTCCAATCGGCGTAAGGTCGGTTTTGGTGGTATAGCCGTAAATGCTCAGCCCGGCGAACATGGACGTAGCCGTGAGGAAGGCGTATGCAACGTCAAGGGCAAAAGCAGTATCTTGCGTGGCCACAACGGCGATCGTCGCGAACGAAATGCCGTACGCGACGGAAATGCCGAAAAATGCGGCCATCAAAGTGGACGAGCGCATCGTCATCGGGTTAAACCCGAACATGACAATCGCCAGCGGCGCGAAAATGACGATCATCTTCTGCGGTCCGCCGAGGAAGAGCTGAAGCAGCATGGGCGAATTGGCAACAAACAGGGCTACAATCGCCGTTACGAGAACACCAGCCGTCATCCGCAGATAGACGCTGTTCATGTGGCGCCGTAAACCAGCGTCAAAATCCCGGCCCTGAGCGCGTTCTCTCGATAAATGTGCAGGTTGCATGGTAATCTCCAAATCTCCTGTTAAAACCTATGCAGTGATATATACACGCCATTCTACCAGATTTCAAAGCTTCTTGCGAAAAATCGACATAATGGGCGTACAAAACTCAATTCGGTTGAAAAGCAGGAAAGTTACGCTTTTACATAAGCTTAGTCGCGCCGCCCCCGGATGAGCCAAGGGTTAGGCCGCTGCCCGCTGGCATACTGATCCCTGAAGGTTTCCCCGCGTGCCGCTGGCCCGGTATGCGAAAGCTGCGGAACAGGGGTGCCTGTAGTCTCGGAAATCGCCCTGATTCGCTGTTCTATGGGGGGGTGCGTCGCGAATAGGCCAAGAAACGGCACGTGATTCTCAATACACATCATCGCGATGTCGGCCGTGGTTTCGGGGATATGATCCCGCCCGGAAATCCTCATAAGCGCCCGCATCATGGCCTCGGGGTTGCGTGTCATCTCCACAGCGCCCGCATCCGCCATGTATTCCCGCCGCCGCGACAACGCGAACCGCATGAACAGCGTGGCGACGTAACCCAGCCACAAAATGACCGCGACCAGCAAAACCGCGACCACAACCCCGCCATGGTTGCTGTCCCGACGCCCGTGAATGTAAAAAATCCGGTACCGGAAGCTGCTCCAGACCAGCTGTGCCAGAAACCCGAACATCCCGGTGAAAATGACCGTCACGATCAAAAGCCGCACGTCCCGGTTGATGATATGCGTCAACTCGTGCGCCAGAACGCCCTCCAACTCGTCCCGCGTGAGGGAGTTCATCAACCCCCGCGTGACCGTGATGGCATAGCTATCCTCGCTCACCCCGCTGGCAAAGGCGTTGCGGGCATGCGTCTCGATAATCTCCAGATGCGGCATTCGCACACCCTGCGAGATACAGAGGTTTTCAAGAAGATTATAAAGCTCCGGCTCTTCCTGCCGCGTAACCGGGTGTGACCGCGCCAGCCTGCGAATCATCGAGGTATGGAAAAACCAAGCAATCATGAACCAGACCGCCACGGCGCTCAGAATCATCGGCCAGTATTCAAGGACCATCGAGTTCGCGAACAACACCGATTGGTCCGCCTGAAAAGGGGTGTCGGCCACAGGGATGGGAAACCCGTTCGGGTCGCCGAGCGCGGAATAGCCCCGCACCAGATTGGTCCCGCTGTGCCTCGACAAAGACATGCCCAAGGCCCAGAACACCGCCCAGACGATACCCCCGAGGATCAGCGGATAAAGCGACAGCAGGACAATCGATTTCAGATTGTTGTTCCAGATATGCGTTCTAAGCCCAACGGCGGCGATGGCCATAAGAAATACCCCTCAAAAAGGCGCATGAGGCCGCAAAATCGCTAGAACTTGATTTCCGGCGCCTTGTGAACGGCGGCTTTTTCAAGCTCATCCAGCTCGAAGAACACTTCGCGGCGGAAACCGAAGGCTCCGGCGATAAGCACGGCGGGGAACTGCTCGGTGGCGGTGTTGTATTCGGCAGTCGCGCTGTTGAAGAAACGGCGCGCGGCGGCGATCTTGTTCTCGATATCCGACAATTCGTCCATCAGACGCTGGAAATTCTGGTCGGCCTTGAGCTGCGGGTAGTTTTCCGCAACCGCCAGAAGCCCGGCAATCGCGCCGCCGAACATGCCCTCCGCTTTCATGCGTGCCTCGGGGTTCCCGCCCCGGGCCGAACCGACTTGCGCCCGCGCGTTGGTGACATTTTCGAAAACCTGCTTCTCGTGCGCGGCGTAACCCTTGACGGTTTCGACAAGCTGCGGCACCAGATCGTAGCGCTGCTTAAGCTGCACGTCGATATCGGAAAAGGCGTTGTTCCGCGTCTGCCGCAAGGCGACAAGGCGGTTATACAGAACGATCATCATGAGGGCGGCGACGACGACTACCGCAAGTACAATCCATTCCATAGCCTTTATTCCCTTTCACAGTTTGGCATCGTAGGTTATCTTAATGATATCAAACGCCTTTGTCTTCATAAAATCTTGATACGGCGAACAAAAATTATGTCGGTTTTCACATCCAGAACTTTTGCTTCCTGCGCCGCCTCCGGCAACGATTGGCGCGAGGCTTCCAAATCCGTTCTGGAGCAACTCGAAACAATCAGAACCGAAGGGGATGGCTTCAACTTCGGTTTCCTTTATATTTCCGACATGCTCGCGGAATATGCTCCCAGCATCCTGAATCTGTTTCGCTCCGTTACACGAATCGAGAACTGGATCGGGTCCGTGGGCATGGGCATCATCGGCACCGGCGAGGCCTTCGTTGACAAGCCCGCGATCAGCGCACTGATTGGCCGCTTTCCCGAGGGCGAGTTTTGCGTCTTTCCGGAGCACTCAGTCGAAGAGCCGCCGCTCCATGTTAAAAGCCTCCGCGAATGGTTGGAAGAACACACGCCCATGCTGGTTTGCGTTCATGCCGATCCCATGGCCGACGAGGATCCTATGCCCAGAATGGCCGAACTGGAATCCCTGTGCGGCGGCTTCATTGTCGGCGGCCTGACATCCTCCCGCGCCAGCCACGACCTTTTTGCCAACGGCATATGCGAGGATTCGATCGGCGGCGCGCTATTCTCCGACAAAATACCTGTTGCCACCGCGCTCTCGCAAGGTTGCCGGCCTTTCAGCGACTTCCGCACGATCACCCGCGCCGACGGCACGACGATTTTCGAACTCGACGGGGTCAGCGCCCTGCGCTGTCTGCTCGAAGACCTTCGGGCGATGGACAAAAAGGCCGACGACCTGCCGATTATAGGCCCCTTGCCCGACCTGCGCCGGATGGATTCTTCCGACGAAATTCCGGAATCCCTGCTGCCCCTTTTCCGCGGAGAGGTCCACATCGCTCTCCCGATTTCGGAATCAGACCAGAAAGACTACCTCGTGCGCAACATCATGGCTCTTGATCCGGGAGAGGAAAGCCTCACAATCTCCCAAACCGTGAGCATCGGCGACAATATTCTGTTCGTTCAGCGCACCGAGGACATCGTCCTTGAGGACCTCAAAAAAAGCCTCGATTCATTGGTCCAGCGCGTAACGGCTGAGCGGGGAAGATTCGAGCCTCAGGGCGCCCTGTACATTTCCTGCATTGCCCGCGGCTTTTCCGAAACCGGCACGGCCGCGCAACGGGAAATGGACGTGATCCGCGCCGCCATCGGCAACGCCCCCCTTGCCGGGTTTTATGCGGGCGGGGAGATCAGCAACGCACGCCTTTACGGCTATACGGGCGTTCTGGTGCTCTTTTTCTGACCGCCAGAAGCCCAGAAAGAATTTGTACTTCGCCCCCCGTAACGCTATGTTCGAGGAAGCCGAACAGGTTTTATTAGAGTCAACAGAACATCACGGAGTTCCCCGCATGACCAAGAGTTCCAAGCGTTTCGTCCTGACCCTCGCGATTCTGGCGACCTGCCTGTCCGCCCCGGCGGCCTTCGCGCAGGAGGAACTCCTGCCAACGATACCCGATCCCCTTAAGGGTCTGGTGAATGAGGGTGCGCAGATCCGCTTCCTTGGGCGCGATGAGGGCGTCGAGGGCTGGATTGTGATCAAAACCGGCGTGGAACAGTATTTTTATGTTCTCCCGAGTGGCGCGTTCGTGACCGGAATACTTTTCGATAAAACCGGAAAAACCTTGACCGTTGACCAAGTCGCGCGTCTGCGCGGGCAGGGGGATGATCTCCTTGATAAGCTCGCAGGCGAGATGGCGCCCGCAAAACCGTCCGAAGCCCAGGCAGGAAAGGCTAAGTACGATTTCAAGACCCCGTCCGAGCAGTTCTTCTACGATGTGGAGAACAGCAACTGGATTCCCTTCGGCAAGGCGGGAACCCCGGTCTTCTACGCGTTTGTAGACCCCCAGTGTCCTCATTGCCATGAAATGATGAAAGAGCTCCGCCCGCTTCTTGACCAAGGCCGCGTCCAGCTGCGCCTGATCCCTGTCGGCTTCTCCCCGGAAACGCAGTCTCAGGCGGCCTTCCTGATGGCCGCGCCCGACCCCGTGGCGCTTTGGTGGCGCAATATGGACGGTGACACGACGGCCCTGCCGGCAAAACAGGAAATCAACACACAAGGAGTCCAGCGCAACCTGTCCGTCATGCAGGTTTGGAAGCTGAACGGGACCCCCACGGTGATGTACCGCGATAAGGAAGAGAAGGTCAAAATCATCGAGGGTAAGCCCAAAAATCTCGAAACGCTCATTGGCGATCTCGGGGCGCGGAGCTGATCCCCACAACATTAGGAAAAAACCATAAGCGGCGCGGAGGCTACATCGCGCCGCAACACGTTCCGTAACTTGGAATCTTTTATTGTTTGTTCTGTAAAACAGCCGTTATAATGCGCCCCTGCGCAAGGTTTTCGCGCCAATAAGAATAAATGGCTAAACAGCTTATAACAGGAGGTTCGATGCGCCAACGTACTGAATTCGGACTGTTGATGCTTCAGCAGATCGGCCTGCCCCTTCTGCGTTCGCTCGCATCCGCCGCCGATGCCACCCAGGACGCTGCCAAGGAGTCATCCGCTCTGGCCGATCTGCTTCGCCGCAGCACGGAGTACGGAACCCACATCGAGAAGTCTTTAGATCTAAACCCGGGCGAAGAAAAAAACAAACCGCTACGCATCGCCCTGACAGCCTTGGGCGCGCAAACGCTGGCCTTATATAAGGAGCAAAACGGAAAAGTCCCTGGCGATAACGAGGCGAAGCGTATTTTTTCAGCCTTGGAGCCTGTGCTCACCTTTGCAGACCGATTCGTACCCGAGGAACAATCCATCGCCCGCTTGCGCGGCCTGTCCGCTGACTTTGCCCTTCTGGATGGACAGCAGCTCCAGCTGCAGCAGATAATGGCCTTCCTTCCGGTTCTGCAGGCCGTTGCGGCCTTCTCCTTCGGTCAGTCTGAAACCAAGCTGGTGAAGGAGATTGGCGAGCGTCTCTCCGCATGGGCCTCGGCCTTTCGCGAGCGTCTTTTCGGCGCAGCGCTTGATCCCGCCGAATCGAAGATCGTCGATCTGATTTTTCTGAGAATGCTGGCGGCACTTTACGCCGACTGCCACGTCGCGCAAACGGAGCGCCTGATGAAAAAGGAGCAGGCCGAAAATGGTGAGAGCGGAATGAAGGCGGTCTGGGCCGCCTACGAATTACGGGCCTCCATGCTGGAAACGTTGGCCGGGACGTTCCTGCCCTCGGTGCGAAAAGAACAGGCCGTTGCGGAAATAAGTTGGGACAATACGGACCCATTGCCGCCCGCCGCCCCGGAAGAAAATGGCTCGGAACATGCGGGAGGAGCTGAGGCGGCGTCCGCTTGAAAAATGACGACGCTTCGTTTCGTACACATATTATATATAGGCGCAAGCCGTTTTGGAGTAAGGCGCAAATGAGGAGGTTCTAAAGATGGCGGGGAAAACACTTCTAACCTGTTTGTTGATCGCATCGCAAACCTACA
This sequence comes from Alphaproteobacteria bacterium, assembly GCA_023384135.1. GTDB lineage: Bacteria > Pseudomonadota > Alphaproteobacteria > Micavibrionales > Micavibrionaceae > JAGNKE01. The sequence continues at coordinate 607,165 of JAHDXS010000002.1, forward strand.
GCGTGCCGCCGGTTCTGCTCGCAGGCATCTATAAAGCTGAGGGCGGAAAGGTTGGACAGGAAGTCGCCAACACGAACGGCACCCACGATCTCGGGCCAATGCAAATTAACACGCTTTGGGTGCCCGTTGTGGCTAAAAAATGGGGCGTCAGCGAGCGCCGCGCCCGGGCGGCCATACGCGATAACGCCTGCACGAACATGAGCGTCGCCGCATGGATTCTGCGTAATCACCTCAGCGAAACCCAGAGTCTCGCCAAGGCCTTGTCGTATTATCACTCGCGGACTCCGGCCTTCGGACAGAAATATCAGGACCGCGTCCTGTCGATTTTGAAGGGAAATAAGCTCGTAAAAACGGAGCGGTAAATATTTTCTAAGGGCTTTGTAAAGCGCTTAAATCGCGGAAAACCGCCATTTTTGAAAATAAAAATGGAGATAGAGTAGGGGCTATATGAAAACACGGCTTGATCTTTACCGCAAGGTGTAGTTATTCTTGATTTGGAGTATTATTTTGTCTAGTATTTCCAATAGACTAAAGTGTCTTATTAGGGTTTTTAAAGTTATGTCACGTAAACAGCTCTTTCTCCCGCTCTTGTTCAGTCTGGCTTTCGTCACTGGTTGCGGCTCCTCTTCGAGCAAGGCGGCCTTCAGCGGAGGCAGTCCCCAACTCGTCGCTTCGCCTGATAAGGTAACGGCCATGCTGGCCGAAAGCGCAGACCGCGCCTCGGCGGCTCTGGAAACTCTGGCGGCGGTTGAGCGGGCGAGAACCCCGGCAACGACGCTTTCGCCGATCGACAACGTACCGCCCGAATTGGCGCGCGCCGTAACGGTCAACTGGGTCGGCCCGATTGAGCCCATCGCCAAGACATTGGCTGATCGCGCCGGGTATGGCTTCCTTGTCCTCGGTAACACGCCCAGCACGCCGGTCGTCGTATCGCTTGATGTTGAAAACCGCCGCGTCGTAGATTCCTTGCGTGATATCGGGCTCCAGCTCGGCATGCGCGGCGACGTGAGAGTGGATGCCAAGAGCCGTATGGTTGAAATTTACTATGCTCCCAATGCTGGTCTCGGCGGCTAAGGAAAGGGTATTGACCGATGCGTAACACTCTCAAGATCGGCGCTTGTGCCCTCCTTCTTCTGCTCGCAACAATTCATCTTGCGCAGCCCGCTCACGCGATTTTGCCGGTTGACGATGAAACGCCCCTGAGCGGTCCGGACGAGGAGCCCGCGGATATCGAAGAGATTCTCGGTTACGACGTCCCTGAAAAAGAGGGAGAAGAAAAAAGTGCTCTTCCTATAGACATCCGTCTTGATGCGCTCAAGGAAGCGGCCCTTTCGTTTGGCGCCCGTGGAGGTTTGGCCAAAAGAACATGGGAAATCCGCAAAAATCTTGATCAGCGCTCACGCTACCTGGATAAAGTCTACGACTTCAGAAATCTGCTGATTGCGGCCCCTTCGGGGTTCATGATCGAGCCGCCGATCGTGACCGAGGCGATGAATGCCGTGATCGTCGATTTCTCGGGTCAGGAAGCTGCCGTATCCGACAGGATTTACAACATTATAAAAAACGCCCGTATCGTATCGACTCCCCGCGACTGGCGCCAGTATCTGGAGCGCGAATGGGGTGAAGTCACCCCGCCCCCGGCTCTTCTGGTGCCTAAAGACGAAGATGAGCGCGAAATCTGGGAACAATACGTCCGTCAGGGCTGGAAACTGGGTTATGAACAGGCCGATGAGATTTTCAATGACGATCTCAGCCGCCTGACGCTCGACTTCGAAGGCATGGTGCGCTACAAGCTGTTACTGGCTCAAGGCATGGTGTCCCCCCCTTACGCGTTGCAGGTTGACCGCGGCGTAACAGGTGGCGGCGAAGAAATGAGAGTTGGTGATCGTGCCGTTCAAATCACTGGAGTACCGGAGTTTGTAACGGGAGCCGATCAGTGGAAGCCCGCAAACCGGTAAGCCTCCTTAAAAAGGAAGACAACTTCGCCCAAACCTGGCCCGATGAACCCAACCGGTTCACGGAAGAGGAGGTCGACAAGTTCCTTCTTTGGTGCGTTAAGCAAAATTCATCCGACATTACCATCCAGAGCGATCGTCCGGTCTACAATGAGATCCACGGCGTTCTCTACCCGGCGACGTTCCGTGAACTCGATGCGGCTGACATGGGCATATTCCTGCAAAAGCTATACGGCCCGGAGGCCCGCGCCCGCCTTGCATCCGCAAAGGACCTGGACGTATCCTATGAAATCCGCCCCGACCGATACACGCGGATCCGCTTCCGGGTAAATATCACGGCCGTTCTGTCCCGCGGACGTGATGCGGCGCAGATCACCATGCGTTCTCTGCCCAGCGAACCGCCGAGCATGAAGGACCTCAATATCGAAAAGGAAATCATCGATGCCTGGGCGCCGCGTCAGGGGGTCGTCGTCATCACCGGCCCGACCGGATCGGGTAAAACCACACTTCTGGCGGCCGGGAACCGCATGTTGCTGGAGCGCCCGAAAGGATGCGGTAAGATGCTGACCTATGAAGCGCCGATCGAATACGTCTACGACAGCATCCATAGCCCGCGTTCGCTGGTTTCCCAAACCGAAATCCCGCGCCACCTGCCCAGTTTCTCTCACGGAATTCGAAATGCGCTGCGCCGCAAGCCGGAAGTGATTCTGGTCGGTGAGGCCCGTGACCGCGAAACGATCAGCGCCACCATCGAGGCTGCGCAAACCGGACACGCGGTTTATACCACGACCCACACGCTCGGCGTGGCGAATACCGTCTCCCGTATGCTGTCCACCTACGACATCAGCGAGCGCGAAGAGCGGGCAGTCGCCCTTATGGAAACACTTCGCCTGATCGTGACCCAGGCGCTTGTGCCGCGCGTCGGCGGCGGTCGTTGCGGTGTGCGTGAATGGATGCAGTTCCCCGACGATGTGCGCGAAAAATTAATGGACATGCATTTTACGAAATGGCCGAATGAGATTCAGCGCATGATTAACCAATACGGTCGCTCCATGCAGAAATCTGCGGAAATCGCATTCGAAGCCGGATTGATTGATCGCCGTTCTTATCTGCTGCTTTCGTCCAGCACGGGCTCCGGCTGATTTTTTTTCAGGTTCCTCGCGCCCGCATTTTTTTGTAAACTGGGTCACAGTCCCTAAACGTCGGAGTCAAAATGGTAAAAGAGCTAGAGAACCTGGAAGCAAAGGTGAACTGGCACTGGCGCGACAGTATGCGCACGATTCGTTTCCTAAGTTTTGACGGTCGTGTGGCTTTTCTGATTCCGGTTTGGCTGATTTATTTGCGCTGGTCCACGATTATCATCTCGTTTATGGTCTTTTACATCTTCCGCTTTTTAGAAAATAAAGGCCTGTCTTTTCCTGCGGCGATCAGGGCGTTTCGGGCTTGGATCGTGGGCCGCGAGAGACCGGGCCACCTCTCATCAAACCGCCACCATTTTATCGACAGTGGGTGATTGTCTATATTTTACTGTGGCTTAACTATATTTTTGGCGCTTTCGGCCCGTCTGCCTCCCTGACCTTAAGTTCCACGTCTTGAAGCTTGTTTTTTCAAACATTTAGCGATATTCTCTCATAACTTGGCCTGTCGCCGTAGCGTTTTTGGGTACCGCATCGCGCAGGGGGTCTGTCTTTACATATTTGGGAACGAACACATGCTTATCAGGAAAAACAGCTTTCTGTCCTCCGCCAGCCTCGCCGTAATGGCGCTCTCACTGAGTGCGGTCACAACGCCCGCCTTCGCCGGTTTTGAATGGACGCCGCCTGAAAAAAGTGCGCCGGCTCCGCTGCCACCGCCCTCTGCGCCTTCTCAGATTCCCATGGACTCCAGTGCGTTGCCCGAAGTCGGTGATTTCGAAGTGCCTGCCGATGAGGCACCCGCCGCGCAGCCCGAGCCGCAGCAATCCAACAAAATCAAAGTGATTGAAATCTCTCCGCCGCGCGAACAGCAGCCCGAACCCCAGGCGCCCGTCGTCATGAGTGCGCCTGTAACGCCTGATGACTCGGCCAATAACACCGCGCCGGAGCCTTTCCCCCTCACAGAAACCCATCAGGGTCAGGATGCAATCCTGCCTGCTCCGGCCGCCGAAGCTGCTCCCGAACCGGCGCCTGCGGGCTTGAGTATCAACCCTTATCCGCTCGAAGGCGGTCAGGCTACGCCTCCGGTGGAAGCAAATGTCGCCGCGTCCGAGCCCGAACAGATCAACTGGCATGGCGGCTATGAAGTCCTTGAGGGCTTCGGCTCCGACATGCCGCTCGCACTGGCCCTGCAACAGGTTGTCCCCGCTCAATACGCCTTCTCCTTCGGAAAAGGCGTGAATGCCGGGCATCTCGTGTCTTGGGAAGGCGGTAAACCGTGGGATCAGGTTCTGAACGATATGATCCGTCCCCTCAACCTTGAGGCCGCGATTAGCGGAAACGTTGTAAAGATTCTCTCGAAGAACGCCCCCGCAATGCCTGAGCCTGTGGCTCAGCCGGATCAGGGCGCGTCGCTTGAGCCTTTGCCCGCTATGGAGTCGGCTCCGGCACAAGAACAGGCCGCTGCTGAGGAACTGAACCTTGAGCCTGTCTCTGACAGCGAAGCCAAGAAAATAGCCAAGGAAGCCAAGGCCGTACAGGACGAAGCCGAAATCGCTGAAGCGGCTGAACAACAGACTGCCCCCGCTCCTGCGCCTTTAGAAGCTGTAGAGTTGGCGAAAGCCGAGCCCCAGCCGGAACCCAAAGCTAAGAAAGTCTCCAAGTCCCGCAACGTTATTCTGGACCCCGGCGAGTCCAAGCCCCTTGAGCCCGCCAACAAGGCCGTGAAGAAATCTTCTGAAAAGGCATCCCAGTCTGAAGAGACGGCCAGGATGGTTGCGCCGGCTCCGGAAGCCGCTCCGCCCTCTGAGACGGCTCTCGAAAGCGCCAAAACCGAGCCCGCCTCGAATGAAAGCGCGCCGCAGCTGAGCCAGCCTCGAATCTGGGAGGCCAAGCGCGGCTCGAGCCTGAAGGAAACACTGGACTCCTGGTCGAAACAGGCCAACGTCACCCTGACCTGGCAGGCGCAGGACGACGTGAAGCTGAACAGCGACATCCTGATCAGCGGTACGTTCGACAATGCTGTAAAGGTGCTTTTCGCTCAGGCTGTTAAAAAGGGCCCGACGCACACGCTTAAAACCGGTCCTTCGGCGGAACTGACCGTAGCCGATCAAGCCGACAGCGGCTGACAAGGCTGACACGGAATTTAGAGAAACCCGGCGTTCATGCCGGGTTTTTTTATGGGGCCTTGGATTCTGGCGGCGGTTCAGGTTGCGCCTGAGACTCCGGTCGCAGGATCGCCCCGCCGAGGCTCAGATGCAGGTTAACCCGCTGCTCCAGCAATTCCCTTTGCCCCCGGATGCGGTCGATCTCAACCGCAATTGTGTTCCGTTTGATCTGCAGCAGGTCCAGCAAATCCGTCTCCCCGGCCTTGAAATTCGCGTTGGCGATGGTTTCAGCCTTCTGGGCATTCTCGTACGCCTCGTCCAGATCCTTCGCCCGCTCGCGGAACAGCTGCTCGTTGCTGAGCGCGGTCTCAACATCCGAAAACGCATGCAGCGCCGCCTGATTATAGGCCGCGCCTGCCGCTTCCTGCTCCGCGGTGCGGATATCGACGTCCGCCTGCAACGATCCCGCATTGAAAATCGGGAAAAGCAGATTGCCCGCCAGCGACCAGAGAACATTTGCCGGATCGGTCAGGTTGCGCAGCGCATCGCTGCTGCCTCCGAAAGTCCCGGTGAGGGAAATTTTCGGCAATTTGGCCGTGACCGCTTGTTTCTTGCGCTCGAACGCCGCGTTTACCCGCCGCTCCGCTGCGATCAGATCGGGCCGCCGCTCCAAAAGATCGGCCGGAAGTCCCGCCGGAACCGGATCGGGCAGGGCGGGGAACCCCGCCCCGTGCGCCGCCTTCGCGGCCGGATAGCGCCCCATAAGAACCTCAAGGCCCCGCAGGGCGCTTAAATGGGCGCTCTCCGCATTACGGATCGACTCCCGCGCCCGCGCAAGGTCGGTCTTGACCAGGTGAATATCCTGCAGCGAGATCAGCCCTTCGTCATAGAAAGCCTGCGTAACATCAAGGGTCTCCTGAAGATTATTCTCGAAGCTGCGGGCCAGAGCCAGCTGCTTGTCCGTCTCAATCGAAAGCAGATAAGCCCGCGCGGTCTGGGCGGCCAGCGATTGCCGCGCCGCCTCGTAATCGTTCTCCGCCGCGTAATATTCATAAAGCGCAGCCTTCTTGCCCGCTCGCACCCGGCCCCAGACGTCGGCCTCCCACGAGGCGTCCAGCGTCAGATCGTAACTCGTGGACCCGCCGCCGCCCGAAAAGTTATTATTGGAAAAGCCGCTCCCGCCGGAAAAATTAAACCCGCCCCCGCCGTCGCTGCTGTCGAGAGACCCGCTCCGCCGCGCGAGGCCGCTGAGATTCAAAACCGGGAAAAGCTCCGCCTTGGCCTTTTTAAGGTGCCCCTTGGCGATGGCGATATTCATCTCGGCCTGTTTCAGGTCGTAATTATGCGCCAGCGCAATTTTGACCGCCTCAGTAAGCTGCGCATCGCCGAAATCCTCAACCCACCCGGCGTTGGGATAGGCCTGTACCGCATCTTCAGAAGCGGGCAGGGAAGTCCACTGCTCCGGCTTGTCGAAGGTCGTAACCGCCATACCGCACCCGCCGAGGGCGATCGGGGCGCAGCAACAAACCAGTAAACGGAGCCTCAAGCGCGTCATGTCGACGACCTCGTGAAAAAACGGCGGATCACAGGGGGCAAAGCAGGCATTGTCCGCTCGCCGGAAAACAAGCTCACCATCTTTTCCCCGAGCATGAGCATACACGGTGTCAGCAAAAGCGTCAGCACGGTCGCGAAACTTAAGCCCCCGGCGATAGAACTCGAGAGCTGGATCCACCACTGCGTGGAGGGAGCGCCGATGGAAATATCCTGATTGACGATATCCAGATTGATTGCCAGAACCATGGGCATAAGCCCCAGAACCGTGGTCACGGAGGTCAGCAGAACCGGGCGCAACCTCTGCGCACCCGTCCTCAGAAGGGCCTCGCGCGGCTCCATGCCGTTCTTTCGCATATCGTTATACGTATCGATCAGGATAATATTGTTGTTGACCACGATCCCTGCCAGCGCGATAACCCCGATCCCGCCCATGACGATGCCGAACGCGTTCCCGGTGATCAAAAGCCCCAGCAAAACCCCGGCAGTCGAAAAGATAATCGCACTCAGGACAAGGATCGACTGATAGTAACTGTTAAATTGCGTAACCAGAATAGCCGTCATCAGGAAAACAGCCGTCAAAAACGCCCCGATCAGGAAATTCGCGGCTTCCTTCTGGTCTTCGTCCTCGCCTTTGAAGACGATATCGACATCCGGGTCAAAGGTGTTTCGCGCCGCCTCCACAGCCTCTTTGAGCTTGGTGACTTGTTCGTCCACCAATATCCCCTCGGCGGCGTCGGCCTGAATATTCATCGCAAGCCGTCCATCGACGCGTGTAATCGTCCCGGTTTTCTGAGCGGTCTCGAACGTCACGAAATTCTTGATCGGAATATGGCCCAGCGCCGTTGGCACCTTGATCTGGAGAAGCTGGTCCAACGTCCGCTCGTCCGCCGGGAAACGCATGCGGATGTCAATTTCCTCGTCCGCATCGTCCGGCGTATATTCCGCAACCAGCAGCCCGGTGGTCAACATCTGCACCGCCGACCCCAGCGTCACAACGTCCGCACCATACCGGGCGGCTTCGCTCCGGTCGATCTGGATGCGCCATTCAAGGCCGGGCAAGGGCCGGCTGTCCTCGATATCCACAAACCCGCCAATCCCATCCATGATGGCGAGAACCTTTTCAACGGCGGGCGGGATTTTGGAAAACGTATTCGACCGGATTTCCACATGCACAGGCTTGCCCTCACTGGGCCCGCCTTCTTCCTTGCGGACCTGCGCCTTGATGCCCGGAATCTTGGCGATGATCGCGCGGATGTCCTGAATGATCTCCGAAGCTTTGCGCCGCTCGCGCCAGTTGACGAATTCCAGCTGCACGACGCCGATCGCGTCCGCAGGCATATTACGCTCTCCCCCGCCGACATTCGCAAATGTCCGCGCGTATACATATTTTATAGAATCAAGCTTGAGCAGATCCTGCTCCACCCGCTTGACCAGTGCGTCTTTCTCGTAAATAGACAGATCGCCCCGTGCCTGCACCTGCACCTGTACGAAATCCGGCTCGATATCCGGGAAAAACTCGACCCCGCGCCCCAGAAAACCGTACGCGACATAAGAGCCGATCAAAAACAGCACAGCGGCCAGAAGCGTCAAGGCGGGGCGGTCGAGCAGTGTTCCCAAAACGCGCAAGTACCCCCCCCGCAAGCCCTTTAATCGACGAAAGATCCCCGCTCTCTGCGGCTTTGATCGCATCAATCGCGTCTTGGTCGGTCGCCTTTTTATTCGCGGTCATGCTACCCACGACCGGAATGAAAATCAGCGCCATAAAGATCGAGCAGAGCAGGGTGACCAGTACCGTCATCGGCAAAAACTTCATGAACTCGCCTACGATCCCCGGCCAGAACAAGAGCGGTAGAAAGACCACAAGCGTCGTAGCGGCCGAAGAGATCACCGGCCACGCCATCCGTTTGGAGGCAAAGGCGAACGCCTCCGTCCGGCTTAAGCCCTCGGCGATTTTCCGCTCGGCCAGCTCGATAATAACGATCGCCCCGTCCACCAGCATCCCCGAGACAAGGATCAGGCTGAACAGCACGACGATATTCATCGTCATGCCCATGAAATAAAGAATCATGATCCCCGCCAGGAACGAGCCGGGAATGGCCATGCCAACCAGTAATGACGGCCTGAGGCCCAGAACGGCAACCATGACGATCATCACAAGGATGATCGCGCTCAAAACGTTGTTGTTGAGGTCGTTAAGCATATCCCGGATCTGCACGGATTTATCCTGCATATAGGTCACCCGCAGCGTCTCCGGCCAGTTTTTCTGCTCCGCGCGTACTAGCTTTTGCACCGCCTCGATCGTCTCGATGATGTTGGCCCCGAGCCGCTTGGAAACCTCCAGAACCAGCGCGGGCTGACCGTTCACCCGCGCGAAGCTCTCCGGGTCCTTGTACACGCGCCGCAGGGAGGCAACATCGCGGAACGTCACGACCGTGGAGCCGTTGACCTTGATGGGCAGGCTGAAAATATCCTTGGCTTCCTCGATAACGCCGGGAACTTTGATGACCATACGCCCCGCGCCCGTATCCATCGCTCCGGCGGCCACCAACCTGTTGTTGTTCTGCAAAAGATTATAGATATCCTGAAATGTGATGTTATAGCTCTGCATCACGTTCGGATCGACCAGAACTTCGAGCATTTCATCACGATCGCCGCCGATCTCCGCCTCCAGAACGCCGGGCAGGCCCTCGACCTTGTCCTGCAAATCCCGCGCAATCCGCAACAGCGTGCGTTCGGGCACCGGGCCCGAGAGCGCGATGGACAAAACCGGGAACAGCGCAATATTGACCTCTACCACGCGCGGCTCTTCGGTGTCGGGCGGCAACTCGGCCTTGGCGATATCGACCTTCTCCCGAACGTCCAGAAACGCCTCGTCCGGGTCGAACCCGGCGCTGAACTCCAGCGTGACGGAGGCGTGGCTCTCAGACGCCACGGCGGTCATTTCCTTAAGGCCTTCCAGTCCCTTGAGCTCCTTTTCCATCGGCCGAATCAAAAGCCGCTCGGAATCTTCGGGCGAAATGCCCTCATGGAACATCGAGACATAGATCATGGGTATCGGAATATCCGGCTCCGATTCCTTGGGAATGGCCCCGAAAGAATGAATCCCGCCGATCAGGATCATCAACAGGAGCAAAAGGATAAGGCGGCTTCTCCCCAGCGTTGCGTCAATCAACGCGTTCATGCGGCTCGTCCTTCTGGCTGTGCTTCTCGGGAGCGTTTGCATCGCCCAGCCCCTCTTGCGAAGGAGCGCCGCCGTCAAGCGGACCGGACGGTGAGGGTAGGTTTGGCGCATCGTTCAATCCGCTATCCAGAGCCTCATCTTTGGCCGGGGTCGTCGCCTCTACCGGGCGCACCCGCTCGCCCTGACGGACATAACCTTGGCCGTTAACGATAATCCGCGCCGTTTCAGGAAGGCCGCTGACATAGAGTTTTCCGGGCGTGGCGCTGACAATTTTCACCGGAAAAAACAGAACCGTATCATCTTCACCCACAATCTTCACACCGGTCTGCCCGGCCTCGTCCAGCGTAAGAATGCCCGGCGAGATGGCGTGCGCCATGACATTCCCCTTGGGAATAAACACGTCCGCGCTTGTCCCCGAGGCCAAGCCTGCGGGATTGGCGATTTCGATCTCGACGCGGAAGGTACGCGTTGTCTGGTCCGCCTTTGGCGAAACGAAACGGATTTTCCCGGCGACCTGCGATCCGTCGGTCTTCACGATCATGGCGGCCCCGCCGACCTTCAGGCTGCTGATCTCGCGCTGAGGCACCGGAACGGCAACCACCAGAGGTGTATTGTCAACGACGGCTATAATTTCATCAGGCACGCTGACATAGTCGCCGATATCCACCATGCGCTTGTCCAGAATGCCGTCAAACGGGGCACGGATTTCCGTATCCTCGATCTCCAGAAGAATTTGTTTCTCCTCAGCCTGCGCATCCTTCAAAAGCGCCAGCGCCTCGTCCACGCGGCTTTGCGCCGCATAACCCTTCTGGCCCAGATTTTTCGCGGCGTCATGCTTGCGCTTGGCTTCAGCGACCCGCGCCCGCGCCCGCTCCAGCCGGATTTCCCGATCACTCATATCAAGGCGCAGGATCACATCGCCCTCTTGAACGCTCTGCCCTTCCTCGATCAGGATGTCCTTGACCTTGCCATGTGTCTCGGCCCGCAAAGTAACCTCGCGGTTGGGCGTGATGTCGCCCTGAGCGGTGATAACGCTGGTGATAGACTCGCTTTTTTCGGTGCGAACTTCGACCGATACAAGAAGGGCTTCGTCTCCGAGGGTTTGCTCGCCGTTCTTGGGGCCGGCAAATAGACCGGGCAGCATCCAAAGGATGAGCGCTCCCGTTAATACGCCCGCCATGACATAAGATTTTTTCATAACAACTCCGCTTCCCGCTTTGCGCCAGTCTCCCTGTCCGCAACCTCTGCGGTCTTTTGGGTGCACCTATGTGTGCGGGGGAGGCAGGCGGAAGTCATTTCTAAACTCATCCGTACAAAAAAGCGACAAAAAAACCCGGAAAACAGACATGCAAAGCGGCTTGGAAAGGATACGCAGAAACGGGCAGGACCCTGCGCTCAGTATCGGCAAGAAACCTTAAGAAACCCTTGTTTTCACGATTTTTTGAGAGGCGTGATTTAAAGCTCAGCCAGCAAAAGTCCAAGGCTTATGTAAATAGCGCCGCGAACGGCTCCCACGGCGATATTCCGCTGCGTGAGGATTTCCAGCGAGAGATCGACCTTCATAAGGATGACATGCTCGGCGAGCATGGAAAGAGCCTTAAGAACCACCACCACGATGAGGGACATAAGCGCCCACCCAAAAAGCATGGCCGCAAACCCGCTATCCTCATACGAAACAAGCTCAGAAGCCATGCCGATGGCAAGCGCGGTCCCGATCAGGCGCCCGGCGAACTGCAGCGCGTAAGCGATATTCCCGCCTTCAAGTTCGCCCTCGGACGTAAAGCCCTTGTGCCGGGCCTTGAAAATACGGATACGCGCCAGGGTGGCAGTGGTAAGCATAACCTGCGAAAGGGCGAAGCACAGGCAAAGCAGCCCGATCGATTGCAGATCGGTATAGGGAAACCAAACCATGACGGCGCGGATTATAATGGCCGCGGCCAGAACATTCCCCGTATCCGCAATCGCAACGGCCATATTGCCCTTGACGATCTCATCACGCAGCGAAATCGGGGCCAGCGCGACCTTATCGAAGATAATCCGCGTAATAGCCATAAAACCAAGCCCGAGCAGCCCGTGAAACGCGATAATGGTGGCCCCGTCGAAAATACGGATCTCCGGATCGCCGTAAATTGTTCCGCTCAGCATAAGCGTAACGCCGATAGCCGTCCCGGCCATTGTCAGGCCGAAAGCCGGGTTGTCCTTCTTAAAAAGCTCTTCGGAGGCGTTGATGTGCGCGATCATCCCGGAAAAAAACCGCAGCGAGGTAAAAAGGGCCACGACCACGGCAAGATTCGTGAAAAGCCTCAGATTATATTGGTGATCCCAAAAAATGATGTCGAATTCCATGGGGCACCCCCTGATGTCGATGTATGTGCAGAAACTTAGCTGAAAACTAAACCGTGCCGAGGAGTGTGGTTGCGGAAAAAATCACTGTACAAAACCATCTCAACAAAAAAAACCTTCAGCAACGGCATTATAGAACATAAACCGAAAGCCGCCACGCCCCCTGCGCGTGTTTTTTTTCTATGATGTAAATACGCAACAAAATTTTTTTCCGAAACGCTTAAATTTCCCTGCGTCTTATATTCAAAGTTTCTGATTAAATGTGAAAGCTAGAGTTGACAAGAGAATCGCACTTTGAAAGTCATTACGGAAACCGGGCGACAGGGATTATGAAAAGCAAAATTGCGCAGAACCCACGGCTTTACCGAATTAGTTCCTTGATTTGTGTAAACTGCTCCTATACATTGTCGCTCAAATCACATTTAAAACGTCTGCGTTGCGTTTCGTCTGGCGTAAAGCCGGAAACGGTGTCGGCAAGTAGACGAAAAAAATAAATAGAAATATACTAATAGTTGTAATATCGGTGAGTGTATATGAATAGAGTGACTACCCTTCTGATTGAAAAAAACTCATTCATTCGGGAAGGACTGAAAAGTCTTCTGGTTCAGTCGCACTATGACACTGTGCTCGAATTGAAAAATGCGGCGGATGCCGCAACCCAGCTCTGCGGAGCGGATGTCCAGCTTGTCGTCTGCGGCGTAGACGAGGACAGCGACGACGCCACCCTGACGATCAACACCCTAAAGGCCTGCTTTCGCGATGCGCGCATCGTGATTTTGTCTCAGGACATGGACTCCATCCTGATACGCGATTGTTTTTCCGCCGGGGCGGACGGCTTTATTCTGAAGGATATTTCGGCCAGCGCCTTTATCGGCTCCCTGAATCTCATCATGCTCGGAGAGAAAGTGTTCCCCACTTCGATGGCCTCTCTCCTGACGAAGGGCTGGGACTCGTGGGTCACCAACTTCAGCAGCGAGGACCCGGACGAATACGATCTCTCCGACCGCGAACTCGACATCATCGCGTGTCTGGCGAACGGCGACACCAACAAATTCATAGCCCGCAAACTCAGCATCACGGAATCGACTGTAAAGGTTCACCTCAAGACGATTCTTCGCAAACTGGGTCTCGGCAACCGGACTCAGGCGGCGATCTGGGCGATCCGTAATGGGGTCGTTCCCTGTCCGGAAATCAGCACCGCCAGAAGAGCCAAGGCGATTGCCGAAGGTCTGCACTGAAATCAGCCGAACGAGCCAAAGTCAAAGGGCCACCTTTCGGGCGGCCCTTTTTAAATTGATGGTCCAGCTGGATCGCTTATTGCAGGCCGTCAACCATGGCGGTCCAGTTATCAACCGAACTGCTGGGCAAAAACGAAATGCCCTCGCTGCCCGTTGCCACGCGCGCCGTCCAGGTGCTGATCACCGACCCGGTATGCAGGGCCGCAAGCGTTGAGGAGGATATGCCGTCGTTGTTTCTCGGTGAGAAGAACGTATTGAAAACGCCATAAGACATATCCGGGTTATCGCCGCGGAAGCTTGAACCCTTGAAGCCCGGAAGAAATCCGGAATTTCCTTCGTTGCTAACGATAGCCACGCGTCCTTCGCCCATGGTGAGGTTCAAAAGCTGGCCGTCAGCGCCGCGGATCATGTTTTTGGGTGTGGAGCCGAAGATCTCCTGATTGAGAATCGCCTGCTTGCCGCCCATGCTCATGCCCACCCCGCCGTCCGGTGTGCCCTTGAAGGAAAACGGCTTATTGTTCATCTGCGCCTGCGCCGGAAGGGCGCAAAAACCGATACCAAGAACGAGGGTGAAAACGAATAGGGGGTACTTCATGCGAATCTCCTGTGTGATTCCTTAACTTTCGATTCTAGAGGGAGTATGAGGACATGACAACCCGCAGATCATCACTAACTCCTAATATCCGCCTGTAAAAACCGAAACCATTCATGCACAAAGCTTAATTCGGAATTCGTAAACGAAGCGTTACCGAGGCAAAGAAAATAAGGAATACCGCAAAATCGCTTTAGGGATCAAGGGATAACCAAAAAGGACTACCTCTTAATAGGTATTAATCCCAAAAGAGGTAAATCGAATGGGTAAAAACCCTGCCCATATTACCCCTGTACCCAGACTTATAAGTCGTTAAGGTCAGGCTCATTCAGCTTTATAACATTGAACAATTCGAATTGAGGAATGAGATGTTTCTTCCAAGAGTAGCAACCTGCTTCACATTATGTGGCCTCCTGCTTGCCGGCTGTGCGCCGAGCCAGACTGTGGATGGCAAAAAGATTGGCGTGAAGCCGGCCTTTAGTTTCCACGTGACAAATAACGACACGCCCTACAGCCAGTGTCTGAAGGCGATGCGCGATGTTCCGGCGAACAATCTCCCGATCTTCGCGGTCGGTGAGATCGCCGACAAAACCGGACAGGTCAATTACGATGAAAACGGACACGCTCTGACTCAGGGCGCCTCCGAAATGGTGATTAGCGCGATGGCAAAGACCGGTAAGGTCCACATGGTCGAGCGTCTGGATCTTCGGATCCCCTTGGCGGAAGTCAAGCTCTCCGAACAAAAGAAACTCTCGCGGACCCAATACGCCGCGCTCCCGGCGAGCGACTTTATCGTCGTCGGCGCCTTGACGGAACTGAACTATAATATCGTCTCCGGCGGAGCCCAGCTCTTTGTAAAGGGTATGGGCGGCGGCGCACGCACGGTCGTGGTCAACGTGGCCATGGATCTGCGCGTCATCGACTCCCGTAACTTCGCCATCCGCTACGTATCCAGCCTGCAAAAACAGATCCTGGGTTACGAAGTTGAGGCAAACGTCTTCCGCTTCTTCGGCGATACCCTCATTGAATTCGACGCGGGCGCAATCCGCAACGAACCGATGCAGTTGGGCGTTCGCTCTGTTGCGGAAATGGCGGTCTACAACATCATGACTGAATTTTTAAGACTTCCAGAGGCTCCGGGCTGTGGCCTCACGGAAAGCGACTTCATGGAGTCGTACCTACAGCGGCCCGATACAACCAACAACTCTCAAGAAGGAGTAACTACCAATGAAAATCACTAAAACCCTTTTGCTGGCGTCCGCGTCGGTAATGGTACTGGGCTTCGGTGCCACTTCCGCCAAGGCGTTCGATGATGTTGACTGGGAATGGAACAAGACTGTTACCAGTGTTGAAAACATCACCATCAATGTTGATGACACCTTCGACATCTCCGGTCTGGTCGAAATCGAAAAGATCCAGATGAACATCGGCGATGTTACCGCAACCTCTATCGTTCTGGGCGTTTCTAACGATGCTCCCGTTGTCGGTAATGGCGAAGGCGGCGTAGTCGTAATCGACGAAACCTTCACCTTCGTCACCACCACCAACGACGATGTTGACCCCTCCGTCGTTCTGCCGGCTCCGTCAAACGAAGGGAACGGCGAAGGCCCCCTTTCGGCTGAGCTGCTCGGCGACACCCTGGATGAAGGTTCTGACCAGCTGGTCCTGACCTTCCGCGCTTTCGGCGAAGTCACGGTTCCCCCGTCTGTCGTAGACGTCAAGGATGCTGTTGATCTTCCGGAAGTGAACAGCGTTGCAACCGCTGTTGCCAACAACCAGTCGATCGAAAGCACGGTTGCTGTCAACCTGCATGACGCTCAGTACAACTTCGGTGGTTTCAACCCGATCTTCGATGATCGCGAGCCCCAAGTTGCTTCTCTGGACGCAGAAGTAGAAGTTGAAGGCGAATCTGCTGGCAACTCCCACACCGACATCCTGACGGCTGCTGTACTTGGCGGTCTGCTTGGTGTGATCGAGCCCGGTCAAGTCACCGCGACCTCGCTGGTTGGTCTGATCGAAGATGCTTCCGTTAACAGCGAAGCAACTGCGGTTGGTAACAACCTCAGCGTTGAGCTGAATGCGAACACCGAAGGCGATGCATTCCTGATCGCTGACCTGACGCAGTTCAACTACGCTGATGTCACCGCCACTTCCGGCGTTGGCCTCGTGTCTGTTGAAGGCTACGCGAACCTCGGCGCGCTGGAAGGCCCGCTGGTTAACTCTGTTGCAACGGCCGTTGGTAACAACGTCAGCATCAGCGTCAACAGCCCGTCTGTTAGCGCAGGCGAGTAATTCAGGCTTATACGTCTGAATGACTGCAAATAAATATGAGGGGGAGCGGGTTTAGGCCCGCTCCCCACCCTCGCAAAAAAAGGCAAAAGAAGATGACGAAGATGAACACTGGTAAAAAAATGATCGTTGCGGCGGCTCTGGCTGTCACGGCGTTCTACACTGTTCCGGCCCACGCGCAGATGAACAACCAGCCCTGGAGCTTCACGCCCCAGAACCGCGCTGGGCTTGCATCCCTGATCCGCTCCGTTGAAGAAGGCGGCAGTGGCAATGGAGTCAGCGGCGGCGGTGCGGCCAGCATCGTGAATCTGGTCTGCGGTGGCAACAGCGACGGCTCGACGGCTCAGGCCAACAACACCTGTATCATTCTGAACAATTCGGAAGGTGCGGACGTTGATGTCGACCAAGAGTCTGAAGGCGACCAAACCGCGACGTCGGAAGAAAATACCGATGTAGAACAGACGATCGTAGGCACTGAAGACATCGACGATGTCCTCGAGACGCTGAACGGCACGAACTGATCGTTCGCAGGCGCGCCGCCTGAAAATAGAGGCGCGTAAGCACATAAGAATTCTCAAGGCTCCTGATCGATATTCAGGGGCCTTTAGTGCTTGGCGCTTTAGATGCTTAGCCAGACTCGGCTATCCCTGACTTTCCCCGGAAAAAAGCGGCTTTTACGAGCAATTGTCCTTGATTATGCTCATAATGTTATATTATAACATTACAAGGATATTAATCAGGGGCAACCGCCGATGAAAGCGCAAAATTTACTGACCACCTCCGCTCTCTCCGCCTTTCTGAGCCTCTCGGGCCCGGACGCAGCGGCGCAGGAAACCCCGGCGACGTTCAACCAGACCCTGCGGAACGGCACGACCGTGACGGTGGACTGCGGAAAGCTGCATAAAACCCCACAAGGCTCGGCCCTCACCGTCGCCTTCGTCGCGCAATACGAACCGATCGACCCTCAGGCTGTTGAGCGCCTCCCGCCATGGCAAAGGCAATGGCTGCTGGCCTCGCGCAATAGCCCCAGCACGAACCCGCAGCAGATCAAGGGCCTGATCGAGCATCTGGCTGTCCACAACATAGGGCAGGACGAAGTCGCCGAAGGCTATAAACGATGCGCAAACACCCCCGCCCCGGCGGCCCCGGAGGCGGTCAGATAACTCGCCAAACATCAACAGGGAGAAAAAAGACCATGAAACGCAGTGTGATCGCATTAATGACCGCAGCCTGCGCCCTTATGCAGGCCTCCTCAGAGCTTCAGGCACAAACCCCGGACGAACGATCGGCTTTAAAATCCGGCCCCCACAGCGACGCGCACGGCGGCGGTTGCTGCTGCGTGGGGTGTGCGGGCCCCGTGGCGACGCCGTCCGAAATCACAGAAAAATCCTGATTTCCTGACAAATTCCCTCTCCAAACGCTCGTCCGCGAAGATTTTTTTGCATAAAACCCCCGCCACGGCTAAAATAACGCCATAACACATAAGAACTTACGGGCGTGCCGCGCGAAGGGGAGAATATATAATGACGGATGGTCGGCTGACCCCCAGAGAGTTGATCGCACGCGAGGAGCAACGCGCGGCGGAGCGCGAAGACGCGCGCCGGGCCGACCCGTCCATCGGCCTCAATCTTGAGGGCCAGCGCCGCTCGACAAACGTCGTGGAATACAGGCCCAGCCTGTGGAATCAGGTCGTTGATTTCTTCGAAGGCCCGCAGAAAGATGTCTCCCAGAGAGGCTTCTGGAGCTACGATCCCGTACTCGATTCGCCCAACGGCTTCACGGAGGAACAGGTTTTCAATACGCGAAAGCTTCTGGGATTTCTGACCGAGGAAACCCTGCAGGATCAGGCCCCCGAAATCCGCAACCTTCACAGCCTGCGCGAAAACGACGAGGCGTTCGAGGGCTATCTCTACGATCTCGACTCCCGGGGTATACGGCTTGTCGTGGACTCCGGCGAAAACCAGCCCCTCAGCTTCGGCCTGCGCATCACGCCCTTCAATGCCTATGGAGACCCCGTAGCAACCGAACAGCTCGCCGAGACCGAGCGGCTGCTGCGCCAAAGGGAGCCGGAAATCTATGACCGCTCCGAAACCCCGCTCTTCGGGCCCTCAGCGCCGCCCGCCCCGCGCTAGGGCAGGAGTTCACTGCGCAGAGGCTTGCTGCGGCGCACAAGCCAATTTTTTTGCCAGAACCCACCGTTTTTTGTATCCTTTGAGAGGAATACAGAAAATTTAACAACTTAAGACAATAATATTCGGGTGAGTATCAGGGGTGTTGGGTTCCATGGGCAATAAAGCGCCACATGTTGTGATTATAGGGGGCACGAATATGGATCGTGTCCGCCTGCACCCTAATCTTGACACGCTCGAAGACGGTAAGTTCAAGGCGGAGCATTCATACTCCGCCGTGGGCGGCGGCGGTGCCAACGTGGCCATCGCGCTCAAGGAACTGGCCAGTGTGATGAACATCCCCCTGCATGTCACCTTCTTCACCAAGATCGGTCGCGAACGCCAGGATTACAGTCTGCGGCATGAGGTGCTGGGCCAACTCGAAGCAACTGGCATTGATACACGTGATCTGGTCGGCAATCAGGATTTCCGCATGGACGACAACACCGTCGTTTCATTTTCGGGCGGGCGTTTTGTGTCTCTGGCCGGGGAATTCGGCAAGGCCAAAATGGCGACCAAAGGACCGCTGGACCATATGCTGCCTCAAAAGGTGGAGCCTTATGATCCCGGCGTTGAGGAACAGGTGCTTGAAGCCGTGCGCCGCGCCGATCTCGTAATCGTCACCCATCATTATCCCGAAATGTCGGAAGCAGCAGCCGTTGAAGCCAACAATCTCGGTATTCCTGTTTTGATGGATTACCCCATCACCAAATATGACGCCGCATGGAAATACCAGAAGACTCTGGAGGCATGTAATTACATCCTTGCCCCGGCCGAGGCCCGCTTGCCCGATATGATCAACGGCGCCTATAAGAACGGGGAGGGGATCTTCTCCCGCCTCACCGCACGCTATCCCGATGCCTTTATTGCGGTCTCCGACGGCACCGAACCGGTTATGACCTGGAATCAGGGCCGCCGGGGCCAGATTCCGGTGATGAAGTTTCCCGTGGTCGATCAACTCGGCACCGGCGACGCCCGCACGGCGGCCTTCGCCCTCTTTACCCTCAAGGCCAACGATCCCGAAATTGCCCTGAAGCGGGCCAGCCGGATCGCCAGCTTTTCGGTGCAGGAGCCGGGCCGCGCATGGATCGGCCACGCGAAGGATTTCATGAGCGGCCAGCACATCTTTACCGACCCCGCCGCCAACGACCAGCTTGATGACCCCGCCCCCGACATTTCGGAAAACCATTACGGCTGAATCCCCGAGGAAATCTGCATATTTTATTTTGCCCGCAAAAGCCGCGGAATCACGCTTTTTTCTTGATCTTTACCCGGAACCGTTCTATCCCATTCAGGATTTATTGTTTTAAAAAGCCCCTATATGGAGGAATTAAATGGTTCTCGCTACCAACCTAGGCTTCCCGCGCATCGGCGATATGCGCCAACTGAAAAAAGCCGTCGAAGATTACTGGAAAGGCAACAGCAAAAAGGAAGACCTTCTCGCGACCGGGAAGTCCCTGCGTGCCCATAACTGGAAACTGCAAAAGGATGCCGGCATCAACCACATCCCCTCCAACGATTTCTCCTTCTACGATCAGGTTCTCGACATGATCTGCACGCTCGGCTGCGTGCCCGCCCGCTACAATTGGGACGGAAAGGAAGTCGATCTGGACACCTACTTCGCGATGGCCCGCGGCCGCCAGCAGGGCGGCGTGGACGTGACCGCGATGGAAATGACCAAGTGGTTCGACACCAACTACCACTATATCGTTCCCGAATTCACCGCCGAAACGAGCTTTAAGCTCTCCTCCTCGAAAGTGTTCGATCACTTCAAAGAGGCGAAAGATCTGGGCATCGAAACCCGCCCCGTTCTGGTCGGCCCTGTGACCTTCGCGCGCATCGGCAAGAAACAGGCCGGATTTGACGCCTGCCGCAGCACGCTGGTTGCCAAGATGCTCCCGGTTTACATCGAGATCCTGAAAAAACTCAAGGACCTCGGCGCGCAGTGGGTTCAAATCGACGAGCCCGCTCTGGCCCTCGATCTGGAGCCGCAATATCAGCAAGCCTTCAAGGATGCTTACAAGCAAATCCGCGAAGCCGTCCCCGGCCTTAAGATCATCGTGACCAGCTACTTCGATACGCTGCGCGATAACGCGGACGCCTTCTTCGCAGCGCCCGTCGATGCCTTCCATATCGACCTCTGCCGTGGTCCCGGTCAGGCGAACACCGGCGCGAACAACGCCGACCGCGATCTGGATGCCGCTTTGGCAAAAATCCCGGCGGGCAAGATCCTGTCTGTGGGCGTCGTTGATGGCCGCAACATCTGGAAAAACGACCTCGCCAAATCGCTCAAGCTGATCGAAAAGGCCGTGGCGAAACTGGGCGCGGACAACGTGTTTGTTGCGCCGAGCTGCTCGCTCC
The DNA here is from genome assembly GCA_023384135.1 of Alphaproteobacteria bacterium. GTDB lineage: Bacteria > Pseudomonadota > Alphaproteobacteria > Micavibrionales > Micavibrionaceae > JAGNKE01. Next base: position 628,087 of record JAHDXS010000002.1, read on the forward strand.
TGCACACGCCGGTCGATCTGAACAGCGAAAAGGAAATGGACAAGCAGATCAAGAGCTGGCTGGCCTACGCCACTCAGAAACTGTCTGAAATCTCGACCATCGCCAAGGGCATAAACGAAGGTCAGGGCGCTATCGAAGCCCAGCTGAAGGCCAGCAACGCGGTTCAGGAAGACCGCCGCACCTCCAGCCGCATCCACGATCAGGCGGTCAAAAAACGCGTCGAGGACATCACCCCCGCCATGAAGAAGCGCAAATCGCCCTTCTCCAAGCGTCAGGATATCCAGCACAAGGCGCTGAACCTCCCGCTCTACCCGACCACCTCCATCGGCTCCTTCCCGCAAACGGCTGAAATCCGTAAGGCGCGGGCCGACCACAAGGCGGGCAAGATCGACGACAAGAAATATAAAGAAGCCATGCAGGCTGAAATCCGCGCCGTTGTGGAATTCCAGCACGAAATCGGCATTGATGTTCTTGTTCACGGCGAACCCGAGCGCAACGACATGGTGGAATATTTCGGCGAACAGCTCGCCGGTTTCACCTTCTCGAAATTCGGCTGGGTCCAGTCCTACGGCTCGCGTTGCGTGAAGCCGCCGATTATCTTCGGCGATGTCTCCCGCCCGAACCCGATGACTGTGGAATGGTCCAAGTACGCGCAGGAACAGACCGGCAAGATCATGAAGGGCATGTTGACCGGGCCCATCACGATCCTGCAATGGTCCTTCGTTCGCGACGATCAGCCCCGCAGCCTGACCTCCAAACAGATCGCTCTGGCGATCCGCGATGAGGTCGCCGACCTTGAAAAGGCGGGCATCTGCATGATCCAGATCGACGAGGCCGCGTTCCGCGAAGGTCTGCCCCTGCGTAAGGCCGACTGGAAGGCGTATCTCGAAAACGCGGTGGAGGATTTCCGCATCACCTCCTGCTGTGTCGAGGACGAAACGCAAATCCACACGCACATGTGCTACTCCGAGTTCAACGACGTCATCGATTCGATCGGCGCGATGGATGCGGACGTGATCTCCATCGAGACCTCGCGGTCCCAGATGGAGCTGCTCGATGCGTTCGCACAGTACAAATACCCGAACGAAATCGGCCCCGGCGTATACGACATCCACTCTCCGCGCGTGCCCAGTACGCAGGAAATGGTTGATCTTCTGGAGAAAGCCAAGAAGGTTCTCGACGAACGCCAGATCTGGGTGAACCCGGACTGCGGTCTGAAGACCCGTGGCTGGCCGGAAGTCAAACAGGCCCTCAAAAACATGGTATCCGCCGCCGACCAGATGCGCGAAAAGGCAAACGCCAAAGCCGCTTAAGCTTCTGATCGGAAAGAAAAATACAAAAAGGCCCGCCCCGCGCGGGCCTTTTTTTGCGCTCGCCCCTGCCCACTTTCTTTTGACATAAGCGATAAAAGTGGGAATACTGACTAAAATAAGCAAAAAAGCGGCATAAGCCGCTGTTCGGACAGGGTTGTGAAATGGCTGTAATTTTCAACAGGAACGAACCGTTCAGGCATCCCGATAGAATCGAAGGCGTGATCTTCGACAACGATGGCACGTTGTATAACGAACCCGACAACGCACCCGATTACCATACCCGCGCGGCTGTGATGGCCGTCAAAGCCCAGCTCTCCTACCGCGGCACCCACGAAATCGAATATCTGATGCACCAAAGCAAGGCACAATACGGGGGCGCGCTGGACATTTTCGAGCACGAATACAAGCTCGACATGGTCCGCTTGCGGCGCGACCATTACCACAACCTTGTCGAACTCACCCGCGAAAGCGACTTCTTCGACCGTGCGGAACCGCCCGAAATGGCGATCGTGACATTGAAAAGCGCGGGCCTCGGCGTCTATATCGCCACCCACGGCAACGAAGAATGGACCGAATACTCGCTGGAACGCAACCGCCTGACCCATCTCTTCAGCGCCGCGCACGATGACGTGATCCATAAAGACGATGTCCCCGGGCACACCGGAAAAAACCAGAGCCCGGCCATGTACGCCGCGCTGCTCGATAAAATCGGCGTAGCCCAGACTCGTGAAACTTCACGGCGCGGGCGCGGTTTCGCAATGGTGGAAGATAGCGTTTCCAACCTTAAGCACGCCAAGGCGCTGGGTATGATGACCATTCTGATCGATGCCAAGGGCACTGTGAACCCGGAAAAGCTCCCCGCCTATGTCGATATTGTGGTGCGCGACCGAAACGATGTAGCCGCAGCCGTCTTGATGAGCAACAACCCGTTCTTAAACCCTGACGCGCTCTACGAAACGGCCCACGCCCAATGGCCGGCCGATGAAGAAACGCCTGATTCGCAGGGTCTAAACCTGCGTTCCGATCTGGGCTAGATCTTGAAAATTACTCCGAACCGGGCAGGCCGATCGTCTCGTCTTCGATGATCTCTTCGGTTTCAGGTTCGGCAATCGCCGGCGGAGTAGGGGTTTTCAAGCCGCCATCGTCCGCAAGCGGCGCGGCCCCGCCGTTCTCGGCACCTTCGGCAGGAGCATCGCTCACACCCGTAATGCCCTGCAAAAGACTGTTAAAATCCTTGGTTTCGGGCGGCTGCTCGGCATTCTCCGCTAAACCGGACCCCCCCTCAACGTCTTCGCTGCCTGCGGCGGTTACCGTCGGCTCACCCTCGGCGCCCATGCAATCCATAACCCAAACATCGTAAATCGGGTGGTCCATCGGCGAGAGAGCAGGGGCGGAAGAGAACATCCACCCGCTGAAAACCCACTGCGATTCCGCATCGTCTCCGGCTTTCTGGGCACCTTCGGGCGCCTCTTCCCAAATTTGCAGGAACGCAGCCGCCTCCGGCCGTTCCACCGGAGAAGATTTCTGGCACGACTGCACCTTGATGAACAAGGTTCCAAACTTGAGCGTGCTGCCGACATCCGCCTCGAACGTCATCGTCCGCGCCGTGGTTTTTTCAAGCGAACGCAGCTTGATGCGCGGCTGCTCGAACATCTCCCGCGCGAAAGCCGCCTGCGAAAGCAGACAGGCCCCGGCGCCGAGAACGCACAAAAGCGCCTTACGGCTGCTCGGTTTGAGGTGTCTCTTTTTTCTCATCTTGAAGACTGAAAATGAATTGGCCCAGAAGCTGTTCTAGATTCTGCGGCGCTTGTGTAAACTGGATTTGCCCGCCCGGTGCGATCGTGTCGTCTTCCGCCCCTGGCTCAAGCGACATGTAAAGCCCGCCCAGAAGGCTCTCACTGCTGATCAGAGCCGCCGTATCCGTAGGCAGCTTATAAGCCGGATTAATGTCCAGATGCACCCTCGCCAGATACGTCTCGGGCACAAGCTCAACAGTGCGCACCGTGCCGACCTTGACACCGCTGATCTGCACCTTGTCTCCGGGCTTGAGCCCGCCGATGCTTGAAAAATCGGCCGTGACGGGATATCCGCCCGCGCCGCCGACTTCGGCGGTCTTGTAGCCGTACGACAAAAACATCCCGGCGGAGACGATGACGACTCCGCCCAGAATGGTTTCAACAACGCTGCGTTTCATGGTTAAACGTCCCTTGATTGAACTGCAAAAAAACCTTAATCCGGCGGGCTCCACGCCTCGTAATCGCCTGTCGCCTTGTCGCGTACCCCGCCTTCGAGGATATGCCCCGGCGGGCGGTAAGCACCCGTCGTGCCTGTCATATTCGGCTGGTGCGGCTTCTGCCACGGGCGGCGGAACGACAAACCGTCAGCCTTGGGAACGGCATCCGTCTGATGATGCAGCCAGCCGTGCCACTCCGGCGGCACCTTCGTGGCCTCCGGCGCACCCTTATAGATCACCCACCGCCGCGTCAGCTTGTAACCCTTGCGCGGCGCGGCCTCGTAATATTTGTTGCCGAACGGGTCGGTCCCCACACGCGTTCCGCGCGAAAACAGCGTGAAAACCGCCGTATACGCGGGCGACTGAGCACCGAGGAAACTGAAAAAACCCATAAGCCGAAACCTTTTGACCTTCTTTTAGCGCGAGAACTCGGCCTTTACAAGGCCCGCCGATTATGGCAGAGGAAGAGCCATACGGAAAGGGAAGAAACATGGATATCAAGGCCAAACTCAAGGAACTCGGACACGACCTCCCCGAAGCGGCGGCGCCCGCCGCCAACTACGTGCCCTTCGTGATTTCGGGCAAGATGATCCACGTGGCGGGGCAGATTCCCTTCCTGAACGGTCAGCCGATGCACAAGGGCCGCCTCGGCGAAAACCTCTCCAAGGACGAGGGGCAAAAGGCCGCCGAGGCTTGCGCCCTCAATATCCTCGCGCAGGTCAACCGCGCCGTGGACGGCGACTGGTCCAAGATCGCCCGCTGCGTCCGTCTGGGCGTCTTCGTGAACTCCACCCCCGATTTCATCGACCAGCCCGAGGTCGCCAACGGCGCCTCCAACCTGATCGCCGCCGTGATGGGCGAGGCGGGCAAGCACGCCCGCGCCGCCGTGGGCGTATCCTCCCTGCCGCGCGGCGTGGCCGTCGAGGTCGATGCCCTCTTCGAGCTCAAATAATTGGGGCCTTAACAATTTTTATGTATAATAAGCCCGGGCTAAAAAAATAACACGCGGGCGGGAAAGACCATGGCCAAACCGGTCCTCATGTACCATCTGACCACGACGGGAAAAGACGATTCCACCCTGCGCTCCCTCTTCGAGCGGCAGGCCATAACCAACGGTCCGCAATGGGTGCCCCATTCCGGCCAGCGCAACGGCTTTTACGTGAACAGCAGCCGCGCCCACACGCAAGGCATCGGCGAAACCCCTCTGGATGAAAACGACGATCCCCTGATCGCCCAGCGCCCCGGCCCGCAGGTCATCGTGACCGTGGAATGCGATTTCGGCCCGGGCTGGGACATCGACTACGAGGACAATCCCGGCATCGGCAAGTCGGCCCTCTTCCGCTTCTCCGCCGACCTCGAACAGGCAGCGCCCGGAGCAATTCAACTCTCCGACGGCACGGTCGTCAACGCCATCCGCGCGGTCGAGGACGACACCCGCGACGGTCTGGAACTGGACGTCCTTCCTTCATATCAGGCGCAGCCGATAACCGTCTTCATGGCGTGGGACAAGGCGATGGATGCCGACCACCTCGCCATGCTGCGCACGCTCCCCACCGAAAATTTCCGCGAGCACGTCCGGGAAATCAGCGCGGCGCCCCGCATCTCGGAATACGCCTTGCTGCAAGCCCTGCGCGACTATCTGGTGGAGACTAAAGGCGATGCGTATCTAAACCACGAGCAACAAGTCGTCCGCGACGCCATCGACCGCGAAAACCGCAAGGAAAATCGCGGCGACCTCACCAACGGTGTCAGCCTGAAATATAGCGGCGCACAGCCGCTCAAAATCATAAAGCTGGAAATGCTCGGCCCCCGCCAACGCTGGGACCCCATAACCGAACCCCCCGCCGGAACCGCCCCGCCGGAGCACATTTGACAAAAATTCGGGCAATCATTTACTATGCTATAGAGTTGATAATTAAAAAAATTAGGGTGGCAGGGGTAAGATGTGCGGACTAAAGAGCGCTGGGTCGCTTTCATCCACTGAATCTTGTGCCATCAAGAGGTGTGAAAACACCGGGAACCGCGCATGACCCAAGATTATGAAGCCCGAGATAGGACTCTTCCCGCCCGCTATGTGATCGCAGAGGATACCGAAGGCACGCCCGCAGGCTATGCTCTGTTTAACATAGAAGATTACAGGGCTTTAGATCCCGCCCAGCAAGAAGCCTATGTAAACGAACTTGTTCGGTTTGCGAGCGCAACAGGAGCAGGGGAAAATATATCCGATAAAATCAATAACATCGTTTCTGCCGTAGCAAATAATCCATATTACGCAGGCAATCAAGGTTACGATGAATATAATTTCGCAGTGATCAATACGGGGCACTCTCTGGTCGATTTTTTGACATCGGGTAATGACTTTATGCGGGACCACGGAGATCTGAATACAGAAACCTTGAGGGGTATGTATTCCTTTGACTTCTCCGAAAGACAGAATGGCGTATACGTGAATTGGCTGGCGCATCACGAAGGCTCTCATACTCTGGGCCTCTCGGAAGCGGGCGCGGATTTTTTCGGGGCGGCAAAGGCGCTTCAGATCAATCCTGACGGGGCTGAGACCCTGCAATTCATCGCGGACACCCGCATGATGCACGCTCTTTTCCTTGATCCTGAAAGTCTGGGGCAAAACGCTGAAGGTTTTTTTGAAAATTATCGCTATGGATACAAGACATTCTTAGCGATAGAGCAGGTGCTGGATATACCTCCGGAGCAACTCTCGTCCATGTCGGACGAAGATTTATTAAGCGCGGCCTCTGATTTTGAAGGCCGTATGCAAAATCTCACGAATGCAGGTGTTTCAGAATTCGCCGTGCATCAGGCTCTGTGGAATTATAATCCCGAAAACTCGGATCCTCCTCCGGGAGCCGCAATCATGCGGAGCGGGGATATGGATGCAATACGAAATTTAGCCGAACGTGTTCGTGAAACCTCTGGATTTACCTCAGGCTCTCATGAGGAACAGCTTTTAGGAGATTTTATCGGGACACTCAACCGCAGAACGGGAATTGAATGTCAGAACACAAGAGAAAATGAAATGTCAGTCCCGGCAAATGATCTAAACGCGCCCCGACTGAGCACCTTGGACAGATAGTGCACCAATCTCCTACTCAGGCAGCTTCTCGGCCTCAAGCGCCTTGGGCTTTTTCTTGAGCTTGGCCTTGAGCTTCGCGGCTTCCTTGTCGTCCTGATATGTGAACGTCAGCGCCTTGCCGTCATAGTCGATGAACACCAGCCCGCCTTTTTCCAGCTTGCCGAACAGAATCTCCTCCGCCAGAGGCCGCTTGACCTTCTCCTGAATGATCCGCGCCAACGGCCGTGCCCCCATCGTGACATCGAACCCGGCCTCGGCCAGATATTTCCGTGCGGCATGCGAAAGCTCGATGGAGACGTTGCGGTCCGAAAGCTGGGATTCCAGCTGGATGATGAACTTGTCCACTACCTTCTCGACCGTTTCGGGCTGAAGGTTCTGGAACGGCACGATGGCGTCCAGACGGTTGCGGAACTCCGGCGAGAACATCTTGGTGATCGCCTCGTTCTCCGCGTAATCCATGGTGCTGCCCACCTCGCGCCCGAAGCCGATAGGTTTCCGCGCCATGTCCTGCGCGCCCGCGTTGGTCGTCATGATCAAAATCGTGTTGCGGAAATCGACGCTCTTGCCGTTATTGTCCGTCAGCTTCCCGTAATCCATGACCTGCAGCAAAATGTTGAACAGGTCCGGATGCGCCTTCTCGATCTCGTCCATCAGCAACACGCAATGCGGATGCTGGTCCACCTTATCGGTCAGCAGCCCGCCCTGATCGAACCCGACATAGCCCGGCGGCGTACCGATCAGGCGTGAAACCGAATGCCGTTCCATATATTCCGACATGTCGAACCGGATCAACTCGACGCCCAGAGACTTGGCCAGCTGCCGCGCCACTTCCGTCTTGCCTACCCCCGTCGGGCCGGAGAACAGGTAACAGCCGATGGGCTTCTCCGCGTCCCGCAATCCCGCCCGCGAAAGCTTGATGGCGTTCGAAACGGCCTCGATCGCCTGGTCCTGATCGAAGACCAGCCGCTTGAGATCCCGGTCGAGATTCTGCAGCGCTTCCCGGTCGTTTTTATTGATGGTGGTGGAGGGGATGCGCGCGATCACGGCCACGACATCCTCGATATCCTTCACGCCGATCGTTTTTTTGCGCTGCGCCTCGGGCACCAGCATCTGCGCCGCGCCCACCTCGTCGATGATGTCGATGGCCTTGTCGGGCAGCTTGCGGTCCCCGATATATTTTGACGACAGCTCGACCGCCGCCTGAATGGCTGCGGTGGTGTATTTCACATTGTGGTGCGCCTCGTAATAGGGGCGCAGGCCCTTCAGAATCTTAACCGCGTCTTCAAGGCTCGGCTCATAAACGTCGATCTTCTGGAACCGCCGCACCAGCGCCCGGTCCTTCTCGAAATGGTTCCGGTATTCCTTATAGGTCGTGGAGCCGATGCACCGCAGCTTCCCACTCGAAAGCGCGGGCTTCAGGAGGTTGGAGGCGTCCATCGCCCCGCCGCTCGTTGCCCCCGCGCCGATCACGGTATGGATCTCATCGATGAACAGGATGGACTCGTCGATATTTTCAAGCTCGGTCAAAACGGCCTTGATGCGCTCCTCGAAATCCCCCCGGTAACGCGTCCCGGCCAGCAGGGCGCCCATATCCAGCGCAAAGATAACCGCCTCGTGCAAAACTTCCGGCACCTGTTTTTCGATGATGCGCTTGGCGAGGCCTTCCGCGATCGCCGTCTTGCCCACGCCGGGGTCGCCGACATAAAGCGGATTGTTCTTGGAACGGCGGCAGAGAATCTGGATCGTGCGCTCGACTTCCTTCTCCCGCCCGATCAGCGGGTCGATCTTACCCTGCCGCGCCTTCTCGTTAAGATTGATGCAATAGGCGTCCAGAGCCTCGCGCCCGGTCTTGGTGCCGTCTTTCGGCGGTTCTTCCACGCCCGTAGGCGTCTTGTCGGCGCGGCTCTGCGTCGGCACCTTGGCGATGCCGTGCGAAATGTAATTCACCGCGTCGAACCGCGTCATGTCCTGTTCCTGCAGGTAATAAACCGCGTGGCTTTCCCGCTCCGAGAACATGGCGACCAGCACGTTCGCGCCCGTCACTTCTTCCCGCCCCGACGATTGAACGTGGATCGCCGCGCGCTGCAAGACACGCTGGAACGTGTTCGTCGGCTTGGCTTCTTCCACCTCGTAATTGATGAGATAGCTCAGATCCGTGTCGATATAGTGCATGATCTTGGTCTTGAGGTCCTCAAGGTCGATCCCGCACGACCGCAGCACCGCCATGGCGTCCGGGTCGCTCGCCAGCGCGAACAGCAGATGTTCGAGAGTCGCGTATTCGTGCCGCTTCTCGTTGGCGATGGCCAGAGCGCGGTGCAGGGTCTGTTCAAGGTTCCGGGAGAGCATATGCGCCTTTTATCATTTCATGTTCAGAAAGCAACCCACCACTACATTATACGGGGAAAAGCGCTGGGAAAAAACAATTTAAGACCGGAGCATTAAAGGAAAAATTCTTGAAATAAAGACCTGAGCCATATAATGAATTGGGCCAAACAGACATAAACCGTTAATAAAAAAAGAAATTACACAGTTATGATAGGTCAGGCGGCACCGAAACAGGACACAAAAAGGCTTCTGATTTACATATTGATTGTGTTCTCAGGCCTTGCCGCCCTGTCCTGGACTGTCATTTGGCAGATCCGCTCCTCTCTGGCCTTGGGCGTATCGGCTTGGGGTACGGCACTGACTTTGGCCGTGACCATGGGCGGCATGTGCATAGGCGCACTCTTGGCCGGGCAGTTTCTCAGAGATAGGGTCGCCGTTAATCCCCTGCGCCTTTATGGTGTTTTAGAAATTCTGATCGGTCTGTCCGGCTTGTTTTTTCTCCAGGCAATCCAGCTTGTAGAAGAAATGGATACCCTTGCATACGCCACCATGACTCAAGGCCAATACACGGTTCATCTTTTGGGAATCGCTATGGCCATTGGGTTGCCGGCCATTTGTATGGGCGCTACGACGCCCGTCTTCGGTCTGGCCGCCCGGCAGCATGGCACATCGCTCTCCATTCTCTACGGGCTCAATACACTCGGCGCGGCACTGGGGTCGTTGGTCGCGGCCTTCATGCTGATCCCCTTTTTCGGAGTTGTAGGCACGGTGCACGGGATCGCAGCGATCAACATCATTGTTGGTCTGATCTCGATCATCATCGGTAAAACAACGACGGCCGAAAGTCCGCCTCCAGAAAAACAAAAGCCCGAACGAAACGGACAAAGTGCACTTCGCCCGTGGCAGGAAAACCTGCTTGTATTTACAACGGGCTTTGCCTCTCTGGCGCTTGAGGTCGCTTGGTTCCGCTCCTTTACGGCCGCGCTTTGGAGCACGACAGCCTCCTTCGCAATCATGCTGGCATCCGTACTTCTCTCGCTGGGGATTGCGGCGCAGATCGTCCCGCTGATCAGAAAAAAGAACGTATCCCTCGGCACCTGCTTAATGCTGGCAGGCACATTCATTCTTCTGGCGACGCCGTTGGTTGAGCGTTTTGATTGGCTCGCCGGTGCGAACGCACAAAACCCGCTTTATCTGATGATCAATTGGTTCTTCCTCTCATTCTACATCACAGCCCTCCCGATGATTTTTCTTGGGCTGGGCTTACCTTGGGTTTTGGACGATCAGTCCTCGGCCCGCCGATGGGGCACGCTTTATGGTCTGAACACGCTTGCCGCTGTTCTGGGTTCATTGGCGGCGGGGTGGCTCTTGCTGCCGGCCATGGGATTTGCAAAAACCTCATGGGTCATGGGTGTGGCGGTGGTCTTGACCGGGCTGGCCCTGCCGGCTGGCAAACCGAAAAGGCGAATGGCCCTGACCCTTTCTGCGCTCGCCGCACTATGCGTGGCGGTTCTTCTGGAGTCCGGCGTAGGCATTCGCCGCGTCCAGATGAACATCAGCGAAACCCCTGACAACCGCGCATCCGTTTTAGCCAGCGAGGAAGGACCGGACTCGACGGTCTCCGTAGTCGAATTCACAAAGACGAAAGAACGGCTTCTGATTATCGACGGATTTGTTGCAACCGCACAAATGAGCGGCGAGGGTGAGTCCGTCCAATACATGCACTGGATGGGCCACTTGCCCATGCTGCTGCATCCCGGTCCCAAAACCGCACTTGTAATCTGCTTCGGCACAGGCCAGACCGCCAACGCCCTGCGCCGCGAAAATCCACAATCGCTTAAAATCGTCGATATAAATGCGGATGTGCTGAAAATGGCGCCTCTCTTCCAGAGCAATGAAGGCGTTCTGAACGACCCGAGGGTCACTCCTTTGATAATGGATGGCCGAGCTTTCCTGAGGCGCACCCAGGAGACATTCGATATTATTACGCTCGAACCCATGCCGCCGACTTTTGCTGGTGTGAATGCCCTCTACTCAAAAGAATTTTATCTAACCGCGAGGGATCGTTTGACCGAGAAGGGTGTGATCGCACAATGGCTGCCCTTTCATCTCGTTTCGCCATATCACGGCGCGTCGATCACCCGTACGTTCGTGGATGTCTTCCCGAACGCCGTACTCTGGATTGATCCATTCTCCCTTACGGGGATCCTGATAGGCTCTAAGGATGACGGGGCAACGCTGGCGCAAACATTTCCCGGCTTTGATCGAAACGAGATCGCCCGCCCGCTCTCGCGGGAAAAGGTTGAGCAGGCCGTCTATTTGGGGCAGGACGCGCTCAGGGGTTTTGCAGAGCGCTATGGCGAAGTCATAACGGACGACAACCAGCTGCTCGCTTATGGCTCCGCTAATTTCTACACGCGCACCGACGTAACCCAACTCAACCTGGCAAGCTACGAAATACTGAAGGCTTTTAAGGCTGAATATTTCAAAATCCCGGAGTCTCAGGCCGCAATATATGGTTACGAACAACTAAAGGCGCACATGGAAAAAATAGAACAATGAAAAAAACAGAGACTCAGAAGACAGGCAGACGAAAAAAACTTCACTCCTTCTCCATAGTACACTGCAAAGGCTGTTCGTTCGCGCGCGCGAAATCCATAACTTGCGCCACTTTGGTTTCCGCGATCTCGAACGTATAAACGCCGCACACGCCGACCCCGCGCCTATGGACGGTCAGCATAATGTCCGTGGCCTCCTGCCGGCTCTTGTTAAAGAATTTTTCAAGCACCAGGACCACAAACTCCATCGGCGTGTAATCATCGTTCAGCAGCAAGACCTTGTACATCGAAGGCTTCTTGGTCTTCGGTCGGGTCTTGAGGATGATGCTGGTTTCCCGCTGCCCGTCGTCCGGTCCGCGCTCATCCCCGTTGCCCCCGTCATCGGACAGGCGCTCCGCGAAAGAAAAGCCGGTATGTTCAATAGAACCGAACGAAGACAAAGCTAAATCTCCATAAATCGGGCGGCATAGGCTACAAAAAGCCGTTTGAACGATAAGCCGCCCTGTAAGAATCAGGCGGATAGTATATTATCGCACGGCTAGGTTTCCAGTTAAAAAATTCACATTTTCGGGGGTTTAAGGACTAAAAAACCTTTGCTCAAACCCTTGTTTTTGCTGTAAACAACGCCAAAAGAGCAAAACGCTCCTAAAAAAATTCAGATCAGGGAAAAAATCATGTCCGCCGCGCCAACCGGAAATACCGAAGATCCCAGCCAGAAAAAATGGGAGGCCTTGATGCGGGGCCAGGTCATATCGGCCACTGTGAACAAATACGCCGTCATCCTGCGCATGATCGACCAGAAGGCGCAGGTCATGATCTTCCTCAACTCGATTCTGATCCCGATGTGCATCCGTTCCATCGAGAGCAACACCTATCCCGAAGCCTCGCAAATTTCGATTTGCGCAGCGGTGCTCAGCATCCTTGCCGCGATGATCTGTATCTATCCCAAGCGCAAATACAGAAAATCCAGCGACCGCAGGCTGAACATTCTTCATTTCAATGATATCGGCCATCTGGACGAGGACGATTATATGCAACGTTTTATGTGTGTGTTTAACGACACTTCTAAGCTCGCCGCCTCCGCAGCGTATGATCTTTACGACACCGCGCGCTTTTCGATTATCCCGAAATTCTTCTGGCTGAAAATCTCGTATGCGACGTTCGCGCTCGGCAATCTGATCGCCCTCGTCGTTGCCTTCTCGGGAATGTAAGGGGAAGCTCGCCGCGCCCTAGGCCGCCTTGTGCCGCGAAGCGATAATCGAGGTCCGCTTGCCGCCGGCGAAGTCAAGAACCGTCTCGGCGCGCTTGTCCCATGTAAAATTGTTTTTAAGGTCCGCGAACGCCTTGTGCGCCATCCCCTTTGCGAGATCGGGATTTTTGCGCAGAGCCTGAATAGCCGCAACCCACTCCAGCGGCTCGCCGGCATTGACCAGCAGAGCGTTCTCGCCGTGGGTCAGGAATTCCCTCAAAATCGAAAGGTCCGACGCGACCATGGGCCGCCCCGCCGCCATATATTCGAACACCTTCATGGGCGAGATCCAGCGCGAGATATTCTTGCCCGTCTTAATAAGGGCCGCGTGCTGATACGGCGCGAGCAGGATATCAAAGGATTTCAGCATCCCCGCGACTTCCGCATGCGGCTTGTGCCCGTGGAAAATGATATTGCCCGAGGGGTTCGTTCGCGCGATTTTCTCCAGCTCCGCTTTCGTGCCGCCCAGAACGTGGAAATCGCAATCGGGCAGGAGCGGGGCAACCTTGAGGATCATCGAAATCCCCTTGCCCTGATGTAATGTGCCTGCATACCCGACCTTGGTCGCGTCTTTTCGGCCCTTGAGCGGCGTGATGGCTTCCGCCTTGCCCGAAATGTTGTGCGGCACCTCTGCGGCGTCGTGCGCGACGAAAATCTGCTCGGGCTTCAAAACCGGAAACCGCTTGAGCAGGTCCTGCTTAAGCGCGTCCGACAGCGCCACGATTCCGGAAAACCCGGGCTTCTTGATCAGCTTCGCGATGGCGGACTGCTCAGCCTTGCTCGTAGGTGCGCGTGTGGCCTCGAAAATCATCGCAATGCGTTGTGGGGCATATAAGGCCAGCGCGACGGGGTCACGCCCGTAAACTAGGTCGGGCCGCCCAAAATTCTTCATCTGCTCGGCAATATGCTTGAGCCGTTTGTAATTAGAGAGCAGGGGGATTTTAACGTCCTTCGAGAGCGACAGCTTGAAATGCCCGCCGACATCATAGCTTTTGAAAATCTCGCGCGTATCCATGTGCGGGTTGCCCATAGCAAACAGCGTAACCTCGTGCCCGGCCTTGCCGAATGCCTCGCACATCTTCACGACATGCACAGCCCGCGCCTCGGAGGAGGGAAAAGACGCGCCTGAAAAATAAAAAATCCTCATCGTGGATCACCCGTTATTTCAAAAAACCCCGAACCGATTGTAAGCGTGTTTCGCTCATTATGACCTTGAAAGGCCCGGTTTCGCAACGAAAAACGCCTAACCCACCACGTGGTTTTTTGCAAGTAAATAAAGGGCTTGCCGGCGTTTTATAACAAATTGAAGGCTACTGTCCCCCGCCTTGCTCCATGAAAAATCTGGATTTTTTTGCGTTACGCTTCAAACGGGCGGTGGAATTTCCCGCAGGAAACGGTATGATGGAGCGTGTCCGGCGTCCGTCGTGGCGCGCCGCATCCTCTCAATCCCCGCCCCGGTTCGAACGTAAAATGTCTATTTCCCTTCTGAAATCTATCCGTAGCCCCGAAAAGATTCCGCACGTCAACCGCGTTCTGGCGGGTTGCCTCTCTGCCCCGGCCGATGCCGAACTGGCGGATTTACAGGCCATAACCTTGCTGATCGGCGCGCAATGGAGCGCCAGCACCCTGATCGGCGCGATGCTTGATGCTCACCCCGAAATCGTGATGTCCACGGAGTTCAATCTCCTGCGCCAGTTCCGCAACGGGCTCACACTCAAACAGGCCTCCCGCCTGATGCTCTTTAATGCCCGCAACTTCCGCCGTAACGGCGCCCGCTGGACCGGCTATTCCTACGCCGTCCCCGGAATGCATCAGGGAAGCTATGAAACCCTGCGCGTCATCGGCGACAAAAAGGCGCAATCCTCCGCGCTCCAGCTCTACGAAAATATCGGCCTGATCGGCGCGATGGAAAAAAAATTCGGCCTCCCGGTCAGGATGATCCACGCGGTCCGCAGCCCCTGCGCCGCTCTGAACGCAATGGTTACACGGCAGCACATGGACCCGGAAGCCGCGCTGTCGGCCTTCGAGAAAACCTGCGAGGGCGCGGCGCTGGCCTACCGTAAATACCCCGGACAGGTACTATTGGTGCGCCAGGAGGATCTGGTCCGCGAGCCCCGCCACGTCATCCGCCGCATCATGGCGTTCCTCGAACTCGGCGCGCCCGACGATTACGTCCGCGCCTGCGCCTCGGTCGTGAGCGGCGAACCTGCGCGCAGCCACCCCACGGTGCGCTGGTCCGCCCAACAGCAGGCCCGCATCGAGGACCTCATTGACCGCCACGAATTCTTGAATGGCTACAGATTTGAAATCTGAAAACCCTATCGGTGGCCGCTGACCTTGACCTGATACGCAGTCTTGGGTTCAAGCTGTGCGATAATCTCCGGCGGAACCTCGATCTCGCGTACGCCGCGCGGCGCATCCATCGCCGCCATCACGCCCCCGTCAACGCGCAAAAACACGATCCTGAAAAACCGGTAATCCTGATCCGCCGACCATTTGATCCGCATATGCGCATCGACGGGCTGAGGCCCCGAAGGCGAAAGAACCGGCAACGCCGCGCCGGGCTCTTCGGTCGCTTCAAGCGCCGTGTCCTCTGTGCCCAAAACCAGGCAGGAAACGAAAGGCGGCGGGCCTGCGGGTTTGGGCTCGGTAATCACGAGCCGCACATCCACCGGCCCCGAAACTTCGCTAGGCAGCTCCGGACTCACAACGCCGAGCACGATCTCCTCCTTCACAGGATAATGCACCAGCCTTAACGTGCGGTACTCATTAAGGAATGGCCGCTTGCGAATCTCCCAGCGCCCTTTGAGCATGCCGCTTCCCTCGACTTCGACCAGTGCCTCGGCCTTCAAACTCTCCCCGGTTCCGATATGGCACCACCCTTTTTTGTCGGGAAAGTTCAGCCTCAAGCCGGTCACCGCCAGCGTGTCACCAACGCTTCGCACAGGCTGAAAAATAACGTGCGCCAAAACCGGCACGTCCAGCGTATGGTCCGTAAAACGCCGCTCGTAATAAATGCTTTTGTTCTCCGCGGCCGCCTGCTCCACAATCGCGCGCGGCAGGGTGACACGATCCTTGAAGGCGATTAAATAGGTTCCGTCTTCGCCGGTTCTGAACTCCTTGGTCATCTCTTCTCCGGCGAAATCAAGGAAAACACCCTTGCGGTCCCCCAGAAAGAATTGGCCTTCGTCCATAGTCACACGGACCAAATCTTCCGGCGTATGTTTGCCTTTGGCGTACCAGGTAATGCTAACGACGCTGGGTTTTTCAGCGCTGATCGTGACACGCTTGGGTTTGGCGGTGGCCGCCGTGACTCTGCCCTGCGCAGGTCCGCCCCACGATAACGCCGCGCAAAATGCCAAAAATAGGACCCCCGACCGCACCATCGTGACCTGCCCTTCCTGTCGCTGATGGTAGCGATCAGAGGGCGCAAGCGCAAACGCTGCAAAAAAAGCTTGCACTAAGAAAAAATTAGCATTATATTCCTAATAATCAGGGCCCGTATTGCGCCCGCCTATCTGCGCAGACCGCCTCAACCCCAGCCAAAACCGTTAATTTAAGGAGCCTCCCATGCTGATCCGCTTGGGCCGCATGCTCAATGCTGCCGACCCCATTCTGCCTGATTCCCCTTCGACCCCCCTGATCCCGCTCGACACGCCCTTGATTTTTGTCGGGGATTCCATCACCAATGTGTCCAATTCCTCAAGCTCGAACCACCGCGCGTGGCGGCATTGGCTTAACCTCTTTACCATGGGCCATTTCTATTGCACCCCGGCCAGCAATCAGGGGATCGGCGCGGCGGTCCTGACGCAGGAGGCCAGCGCCACGGCCTATATCGGGCGGCGCGAGGATTGGTGGCTCTCGCAGGTCCGCCCCGGCGCAATCGTGATGTTTGCCATCGGCACGAACGATATGAGCAACGCCGCCGCCACGCTCGCCATCATGCAATCGACCCTGCAAGGCCATATCGACGATGTTCTGGCCTTGGGCGGGCGGGTGTTTTTGGGCAAGGTTCTGAAAAGCGTGGCGAACCAGACCCCGAACGCGAACCCGGAAATCAATCTCACGAAATGGACGGCCTTCAATGCGTGGCTGGATACGCTGCACGATCCTGCGAACGGGGTCTATACCTTGGGCAGCCGCGTGGACGCGATTGATACGTCCTCGACCTATCTCTATGACGAGCTGCACCCCAACGGCACAGGGGCGCGGCTGATCGGCTATGCCGACGCGCAGGATATCCTGCCCTATCTCGACACGTCCGAAAGCCTTCTCTACGGCGACACGGCCCCCGGCTCGAACCTTGAGGCGAATTGGGACCTAGATGGCACGGGCGGCGTCGCGGGCACCGGAACGACCGGAGACGTGGCAACCGGGTGGAGCGCCTATTGTTCCAGCAACGGACAGTCTGGCGGTGCGACCATCGGCGTGACGGCGACATGTTCCAAAACCACCGTCGATATCCCCGGCGTCGGGAACGGCCTTCCCGCGCAGCAGATCGACGTTGTGGGCACCACTTCGGCGCTCGGCATCCTGACCCTGATCAATCAGGTCGTGGCCGCGTTCGAGTTTGGCGATTACGGCGAGGCGTGGGCGTTTGTGAAAGTTACAGCGACAGACGGGGTGAGCGCCCCCGTGGGCGTCTCCACACTTTATGCGGGGTTCGGCAATATTGGCGCGATGTTCAGCAAGACGCCTGAGCTGATTAATGCCGGACTGCTGACAGGCGCGTTTGAGGGCGTGTTGCGCACCGTGCCGCAGGTGCGTCTGTCTAATTCCTTTTCCGAGAATTTCGAAGTGTCCTTCGGCCTGATCTCCGGCGCGGTGGATTTGCGGATTGTCGTGGCCCAAATGGGGGCGCGTCGGGCCGAGGAAGTGGCCTATGGCGAACCGTTCAACCTTGGCGGCGCGATGTTCTCCGGCGTTCAAAACCCGATCGGGGACCGCCCGCGCCTCAACGGAACGCCCGGTGTCGGCAATTCCCTGACGCTGCAACCCTCGACGATCAACGGCGGCGGGCCGACCTTCCAGCAATGCCGCGTCAAGCGCGACGGCGTCACGATCCTCGCCAAAAACCCCGGCGACACGCCCATGAGCTATACGCAGGTGGCCGGGGATAGCGGCACGACGCTCACGTTAGAGCATGAATTTACCAACAGTTTCGGAAACGTCGTCGCGGTGAGCGCAGGCATAGCGGTGCCGTAAAAGTGGACTAAGTCCACTTTGCCCGCCCGAGTGGACTAAGTCCGGTCGCGTCTCTAGAATTTGTGATTCACATTCACGTAATAACGCGGATCGCGGTCTTCGCGTGCATCCACCTCGCGCGTGAGCGGGAAGGCCACAGCGACGCCCGCTTGTGTGCTCTTGGTGATGTCCGCGCGAACGCCAAGGCCGGTGGAACTCACCGACTCCCGCTTGTCGTTCGTGCTCGTGCCGTCGTGATTCCAGACCCGGCCGATATCGAAGAACGTATAGATCTGATAGTGATCGATGGCGCTGAATTCCCGCGGCTCGTTCCATTGCAGCTCGACCTTGCCCGCGATCCCGTCGTCGCCGACGATCTCAGACGGGTCGTAACCGCGCCCGATATTAATGCCGCCCACGCCGAATTCCTCGGAGCTGAGCAGCGGCACAGCCGACCATTGCCCCTGCGCCGCGACCAGAACATTGATCTGCGAGGTCACACGCTGCAAACGCTGCAAATTCAGCTCGGTCTTGAAATATTCCGGATCGCCGCGCTCGCGCGTCAGGTTCGGGTCGCCCTTGTCGCTCGACCCCAGAATCGAAAGTCCGTGAGAAAACTCGATGCTGGCCGTGTTCACGCCGACGCCGATCAGCGTATCGACATACTGTCCCTGCGCCCCGGCGCGGATAGAGGTGATCCGGTCCTCACGCTTGGGTTCAAGATTGTTCTTGCTGTCCACCTTGCGGATATCGAACGTCCCGTAACCATACAGGTTGAGATTGCGCGAGCGGATGAACGGATGCGTCACCGTCGCGGCAACCAGAGAAGACCGCCCCTCGACATCGAACTCCCGCAGCGTATAGCCTGGATCGGTGGAGGTGAGGCTGGTCAGAAGCTTGACGGTCGTGCCGTAGGACCCGACCGGAAATTCGTACGAAAGCGAGCCGAACAGCAGCTCATCAACGCTTTCCTTATGATCTCCGGCCATGACGAACTGCGCGGCCATCCGGTCGTTGTAACCGAACATGGAGTTGAACGATCCGCCGACCTGTCCCTCATATTCCCCCAGGAAGCGGCTGCCGAAATTATCGAACCCGACCTGTCCTTCATATTTGTCGCGCTCAACGATAACCGTCAAATCCGCTGCGCCCGTCGTGGTTTTCGACGGGCTGAGGATGGAGCGCGCCGTCACGCCCGGCAGATCGTTGATCAGCAGCAAATTCCGCTCCAGATCTTTGGCGTTCATAGCCTTTCCGCCCTGAAGATTCCCCGCCAGCTTGCGGATCAGCTTCGCCTCGGTTTCTTTCTCGACCCCTTCAACAAAGACCTGATCGATAAATCCTTCAACGACCTGCAAACGCACGGTGCCCGACTCGATGGTCTGCGGTGGCACGATGACTTGTGTCAGAACATATCCGTCATTGCGGTACTTGCTCGTAAGCGCGTTGGCCACACCATAGATATCCGCCAGACTGACCGTTGTGCCCAGCTTGTCGCGGTAAAGCGGATCAAGGTCTTCAGCCGTGTAAGTGCCGACTCCGTCAATCTGCAGGGTTTTCAGCTCAAACGTGACGCTTTCCGCGCCTTCGGGTGCTTGCAGAGGAGGCGCGGCGCGCACTTCAACCTCAGGCTCGACCTGAGGCAGCCTTTGTTCATCCAGAAAACGGTCCTGCGCCCGGGTCGGGTCGGCAGTTCCCGTCGCCTCGGCCACTTGCGCGAAGGCCAGCCCCGGCAGGGCGCCCATAAGGCAAACGGCGCTAGCGCTGAAAACGAGATGACGTCTTAAGGTAAAGAACAAATTTCTGCCGCACATATTCATGAATCCTGATTTTTTAGCCCGGCCCCCCGGGCGAGTCATAATGAACGCATCCGCGTGTCACGCCCAAGACGTACGCACGAAGACAAAATCCCGAAAAAACACGCAGAACTGCAACTTAAGGAAAAGCGTTAAAGCATACAAACGCCCGGAAATAAGCATATATTTTTTATCGAAACTTTCAAGCCGTTTTGTTTTTTCAGGACTTTTCCCTTGTAAGCGGCGGGAAATCAGGGCCACACAGGGGCTAACCAAAATAAAGTTTGTATTTTACATATAAATTTAGTACAGAAGAGGGGCTTTTAACAGGGGGCAACGCTAAGGGGCGCATTCAGGCGCAGCCTGACTCATAAGAGAGTCATCCGGTGCAGAACGCGCCAATCCGGAAAATCGGGCGGCAAAGTCGCAACGGGAAACGGAAATGAACCGCCCTTAAAGGTGCAGAATAAAGTTTCGATAATACGTAAGCTTCCTTCCGCATCCTGTTGAAAAGTTTTAAAAAAGGTGCAATAAAGGCACCATGCGGATAAGACTCGCAAAACCCTAGTCTGAAAATTCCCGGGAAATCCGCCCCTTTGGGCGAAGCAACCCCGGAAGACTATGAAGAGGGAAGCCGAACGAACCGGGTGCAAAATCGATTCACCTGACCGTCGGTAAAACAAAAAATGCGTCCATATGCTACAAAGACGCAAAAGCGAGTCAGGTCAGCGCGGTCTTTATTTTCCCTGAGTATCACTGGGTTTTAACATTTTTTATAGAAGTATTAGGGGTAGTCCATGAATAAGGTCTCTGTAAGCAACACAATCGTATCGGCCAAAAAGCGTCGTCTCTTTGTAACGACCACCGCCCTTCTCGCTGCAGGAGCATTCCTCCCCGCAAACGACGCGAAAGCGGTCGATGACCACGCCGACTGGGATAACGTCACGATTGTGCAAGGGCAGGGAACCGTCACCGACACCGGACTCGGCAGCACCACCATCGACCAGCATTCCATGCGCGCCGTTGGCGAAGCGCAGGAACTGCACATCGGAACAATGGGCTCGGTCCGCATTAACCAGACCTCAAAGAATTCCCTGTTCGTAGGCCGTGTTGTCGGCAACCACTCCGACCCCACGCAAATCCTCGGCCGCCTCTCCGCCGATGGCCGGGTTATGATCATCGACCGTAACGGCGTCTTCTTCGGCGCAAACTCGGTCGTGGATGCCGCCGGAATCGCGGCGACCACCGGCGATGTCTCCAATGCCGACATCATGGACGGCAACGAGAATTTCACCTTCCAGAATTTCGGCAACGGTGAAATCGTGCTCGAAGGCACGATGAACGTCAACGAAGCCGGCCTGGCCGCCTTCGTGGCGCCGAATGTCCGTAACAGCGGCGTGATTAACGCCAAAATGGGTAAGGTCGTGTTCGCGGGCGGCGAGAAAGTCACCCTCGACCTTTACGGCGACGGCCTTGTCGAGGTTGCCGTTGACGGCGCGCTGGGCAACACCCTTCTCGAAAACACCGGAACGATCGACGCCGAGGGCGGCACGGTCGTCATGACCGCGCAATCCGCGCGCGATGTTGTTGACAATGTCATTAATAACGAAGGCGTGATCACCGTTGGCTCCGTCACGCAAAAGGGCGGCAAGATCGTCCTCTCCGGCGGCAAAAAGGGCAAGGTCCGCAACACCGGAACGATTGATGCGTCCGGAACCGAGGGCGGCGAAATTAAGGTCACCGGACAGGCGATCGAACTGGCCGCGACCTCCAAAATCAAGGCCAACGCCTCTTCCGGCGCGGCTGGAAAAGCCGAAGTCATTGCGACTGAAACCCTCGCCGTCAATGGCACCCTGCACGCGCAGGGCGAAGGCAAAACCGGCTTTATCGACACCTCGGCCCCCTCGGTCACCTTCGGCGACGAAACCGAAATCCGCGCGGGCAAATGGCTGCTCGACCCCGCCGATATCTGGGTCGATGCGCCTCTGGCGACCATCATCGAAGGCCAGCTTACCGTCGGAGACGCCGAATTGGCCTCCCCGGTCGGCGGCCCCGGCGACGGGCGCATCTACTTCCAGTCCACCGTGGACTGGGCGACGGCGAACACCTTTACCGTCAACGCTTTCAGCGACATTCACTTTCAGACCAACGGTGGCCTGAACGCCACTGGCGGCGGCGACATTATCCTGAACGCGAACGACGATATCCGCATCTTTAACGGCAGCACCGGCATCAAGACCGCAGGCGGCGACGTCACCCTGAATACGGGCGACGAGGTCACCATCGAGGACACCGACGGCATCAACGCCTTCGGCGGTAACATCCTGATCAACAATCAAAAGGGCTTCTACGGTCTGGCCAATACCCTGAAAACCACGGGCACCGGAACGATTACCCTGCACCAGTCTGAAGACAGCCTCGAAAGACCGTACGCGGGCTACAAGGCCAGAATCCAGAACGCCATCGACGCGATTCATAACACCGGAACGGGTGAGAATACCCTGAACGTCCGTGAGGGGCATTTCTCCGAAAACCTTACGATCGATCTGTCCCTGAATCTCTTCGGTCTGGGCGACGTCGAACTCGAGGCGCAGAATTCCGGCGAGGCGCTGATCAAGGTCACGGCCTCCGACGTAACCATCGGTCCGTCCTTCGCTCTGGACGGCCAGAACAGAACAAATTACGGCGTAGTCGCGCAGGGCAACGGAACAAAAGACCTGGTCGTGGACGGCAACAGCTTCAAAAACTTCAAGACGGGCGGCGTCTATATTAAAGACACCTCCGGCGGCGATATCAGCATCGTGAACAATTCGTTCCACGGCGGCCTCGATTACGGGATCCGCACCGGCAAGCTGGAAAACGGCACGATCCTTGAGATCGCGAACAACGATATCGGTTCCCACTCCAACAAAGTGGATAAAACAGGCATCGAGATCGGCGGACGCGTAAAGGATTCCACCGTCACCATCAACGAAGGCAACAACATATACGCCAAAGATAAGGGCATCCACTTCAAAGCCCAGGTCAGCGGCAGCACGGTGGACATCGACGGCAACAAGGTCCGCAGCGATGACGACGGCGTCAAATTCCTCGGCATCACCGACGGCTCGACCGTCACGATCTCCGACAACGACATCTCGTCCGACGATGCCGACGGCATTGAGGTCGAATCCGGCTCGTCCTACGGCACCACGCTGGGCGCCTCGACCCTGAACATCTCAGGCAACGAGATTGAGGGCGAAAACGGCTACGGCATTAAGATCCACAACGGCGACCTCAAGGACGGCGCTGTGATCAACATCACCGGTAACGAGTCCATCGAAGGTGAAGATGGCGGCGTCTACGTCAAGGACAAATACTTCGGCGGCGTGTTCGTGAACATCAGCGGCAACGGCGACGGCAGCTACGGCGACCACGGCTATGTTCCTGATGGTGGCATCACCAGCAAAAAAGGCCACGGCATCGAACTGCAGAACGTCATTACCTCCGACATCCGCGACAACGTCATTCACGATGTCGGCAAGGACGGCATCCATGTCGAGGATTTCGGGCAGTCCTGGATCGCTTACAACCACATCAGCAAAACCGGCGATGACGGGATCGACGTCAAGGATGGCGAGTTTGTCTCCATCTACGGCAACACGATCGTCAATGTTGGCGACTTTGATCTCTTCGACATCTTCAGCATCTTCGGAAAGGGCTACGGCCACTATGACGACGGCGCGGACGGCATCCATGTCGCCAACGTCGGCGGCTTCATCCCCGCAGAGACGGGCGAGGGCTTCGGCTACAGCGCATACGGCGCGGACTCCGAGATCTTCGATAACGATATCTCCATCGTCAAGGACGACGGCATCGAGGTCGAAAACAGCAACATCAACTACACCGGCCACAACGTGATCGGCCACGTGAACGGCGACGGTATCGCGGTCAAGAAGACCCGCGCGACCTACATCGTTGATAACGCCATAACGCTCGCGCTGGAAAACGGCATATTCGTTGACGGCGGCGAACCGGACTACGGCTATGCATCCCGTGGCTTCGGCTACGGCGAGGACGATGACAGTGAGTTCGGCAACGGCATCTACGCCGGCATCTTCGGCAACCGCATCCTCCTGACGGGCGATGACGGAATTGAGGTGAAGAACATCAACTCCGACCCGTATGGTTCTTACGACAGTGTTGTCCTCGGCGGCAGCGGCTACGGCGACTATGGCTGGGCCGTGAACATCGACGGTAACGAAGTCGCGATGACCGGCGAAAACGGCATCTGGGCGCACGACAGCTCCTCCGTCCGCGTTCACAATAACGATGTGATCGCTGCGGGCATGGGCGAAGATCTGGCCGATAACATCTGGATCATCAACGCCTTCGCCTCCGGCAAGCCGCCGCTCTTCCTGCTCCTCTCCGCACAGGAGAGCTTCGAGCACAAATACAGCTGGTACGACCCGTCCTTCAACTGGAACTGGGGCAACGGCGACGGCATCCGCGTCAACAACGTCTTCGGTTCCGGCCCGACCGGTGAAGCCGTGGACATCCAGCACAACCTCGTGGCCGGCACCGGCGGACACGGCATCAATGTTTACGATGCCGCCTTCGCCCGGATCAGCTACAACACCGTGCTGTATAACGGCCTGAACACGACGACAATCCCCGGCTTCGAAAGCCTGCAGGATCTCCTGTCCACCGGCCCGTTCGATGACCACAGCGGTTATTTCAACGACGATGAGGAAGGCGAAGAGCCCGTATTCATCTCTCTGGTTGAGGACGGCTACGGCGACGACGACTACCCGTCCCGCCGCGACCTTTGGTCCTCTTCGGATCTGTCTCTGGTCGAGATCCTGTCCGGGCACGTTTCGTTCCCAAGCGCGATCACCTACGACTCCCATGACGGGATCCATGTCGAAAATGTCGGCAATTACCCGATCCTGATGAGCAGCTTCTCCGGCGCGGGCGACTACGACTACGGCTACGACTTGCCGTACGGCGTGATCATTCAGGGCAACACCATCGACCACACCGGCGATGACGGCATCGAAGTTCTGTCCTCCGGCCGCACCCTGATCGGCGGTTACGGCGTCTATGAAGGCAACACGATCACCAACGCAGGCTACGGCAGCTCCGGCGGCGGCTACGGCCCCGATGGAACCGGCGCGGACGGCATTCATGTCGATAACGTCTTCATCGGCTACTTCGGCTACCCGACCTATGCGGGCTACGAAGCGGGCGACTCCGAAGGCCCCGGCGGCTATTACGGCTACGCGGTCGATATAATCGGCAACACCGTGAACGGCACGCAGGACGACGGTATCGAAGTCACCAACTCCGAATCCACCCTGATCGCGGGCAACGGTCTCACCAACATCGGCTTGGGCTACCTCCTGAACGGCCGTGAATACGACCAGGGCAGCGACGGTATCCATGTCGAGAATGTCGGCCAGTCCTTCAGAATGTTCGAAGCCGGGCTTGCGGGCGGCGAAGTCGTGGACGGCGAGATCGACCCCTACGCGGTTCTGATCGTCGGCAACACCATAGACAACACCCATGACGACGGCATCGAAGTGGTGGGCTCGGGCCGGACCCGCATCGGCGGCTACGGCGAGGGCGAAGGCAACGTGATCACCAACGTGGGCTTCGGCTATCCCGACTACAGCACCTTCTACGCCTACGACTACCCGTATTACCAAAGCTACGGCGCGGACGGCATCCACGTGCGGAACGTCTTCAGCGGCCCGTCTATGGGCTACAATGCGGGCGTCATCTCCGAAGACCCGTCTGAGCACTTCTACGATGTCCAGATCATCGGCAACACCGTTGACCGGACCGCCGACGACGGCATCCAGGTACTCTTCAGCGGCGACACCTTCATCGCAGAAAACGGCCTGACCAATATCGGCTACCTCTTCGATGGCGGCGACGTCTACGCTTCCAAGGTCTACGACGGCGAGTACGAGTATTACGACCTCGCGGTTGACTTCTGGGGCGCGGACGGCATCCACGTCGTGGCGGAAAGTGGCTATTTCCCGGCCTTCGCAAAGACTCAGGAAATCGCGGAAGTGCCGTACTACCCGTACTTCGGCAACACGACGACCATCATCGACAACATCGTCGACACGGTCCGTGACGACGGCATCGAGACCGAGGGCGTCAACCAACTCCTGATCGCCCGTAACACGGTGCAGGATGCTGGCGACGACGGCATCAACATCCTCGGCTACGGCGGCTACGCCTACAAAGAGCCGGATGATGAGTACGAGTATGAGGTCTCCCTCATCCCGATCTTCGGCGGCTTCTTCAACGCGGTGATCGACGATAACACCGTCGATAATTCCGGCGGTGACGGCATCCAGTCTTCGGGCTACGACACTCTCGAAGTCACCAACAACGAAGTCAGCAACAGCTACTACAACGGGCTGTACGTCTCCGGCTTCTACAATGGCTACGTCTCGATGCAGGGCAACACCTTCACCGACAACGGCCATGTGGAAAGCACTGAAGACGGCGATGTTCTGGTCGGCGCGGGCGCAAGATTTGAAAGCGGCGATATCGACATGAGCGATCTGACCCGCCCGAACTTCTTCGTCAACACCACCGGCGGCAAAGCTCTGGGCATGCAGTTCGACCCGGCCGAAATGTACGGCTACCCGGACTACGGCTATGAATATGCCTACATCTTCGAGGACAGCTACTACGAGCCGATCCTGGCCAACCTGACGATCGTGAACGAGACTCTGGGTTCGACCGTGTTCAACGGATACGCCCCGACGGGCAGCTTCTACGTCCGCTTTGAAGACGGCGCGATCCTCGACCAGTTCGGCAACGTCATCGTCATCGACGGTACGGACGCGACGTGGGATGGTATCCTGCCCTCCGCGACCGGCGATGTCATCACGCCCGAGCAGCTGAGCTTCATCGAAACCCGCCTCTGGGATGCTGATGATCCGCTTCTGAACGGCCGCGGCCAGATCTTCGTGGGCACCGCCCCGTCCGGTCTGGACAACATCCAGGACTTCTTCAAGCAGTTCGAGGACGGCGAAGGACGCTCCAACGGTCTGAACGTGACCTTCCTGGGCCTCCCGCCCATCGGTCCGCAGAGCCTGAACGACATCACCCCCGCCGCTGGCGAAGGTGAGGGCGAACAGAACCCGGCCGACATCGAACCCGCCGCCGGCGAGGGCGAAGGCTCCGAGCAAGTCGGTTGCTGGTCCGACCTGACCAACGTCCTGGGAACCGGCAAGTCCGCCTCCCTGAACGACGACGGCTCGGCGGAAACGGCAATGGATCAGGCGCTGAACTGCGGCACGCAGCAGCAGATCTAGGGCCTGACCGAAATACGGAAATTCAAGAGAAAGCCCGCGAAAGCGGGCTTTTTCATTTGTTAACCATTTTATGTGATAAAAGACTTGCCAACCCTGTGCTATTTGCGCTTAAGTTTAAAAAAATTTTGAATAACAGGGGGTTGCACTCGTGTTATTTTCTGTCAAAATAAGGCGGCTTAACGCCTCTGGACCAAAATGGTAAGGTTTCTCTGCGATGTATGAAGATAATAACTGGAACGCTGTAACGGGTGACGAGCTGGCGGGCTTCCTCGATCAGATCAACCCCATCGACGGGAAATACCGCACCTCCCCGCAGAGCACGCAGGTTCACTGGCGCACCCTTCCTTTTTATGAGACCGTAGCGCTGATCCGCGTCAAGGACCCCAACTGGGTCAACAAAAAACTGAATATTTATTACCTCACCGATCAGGGCAGCCTGTTCCGCCTGAACGGAACCTCCCCCCCGATCCATGAGGTCAACAGCAAGGCGCCCGTCAAGCTCAACGAGGGCAACGTCCTTGAATACCTGCGCTTCTTCTGCTTCTTCGTCCGCGGAGAAGAGGGTCCGTTCTACATTGCTGAATCCATCGAAGATCCCAACATGCCGCGCGAGATGGACGAAGTCACCCGCTCCGTCATTGAGGGCACCGTCCGTCCGGCCAGCTTCGAGGGCGCTAACGAGCACGGTCATTTCCTGAGCGATGCGGTGGTCTTCTACTCCAACGCGCTGTTCATCGCGAACTTCGCCATCCAGCACACCGGGATGATCGAGATGCTCAATGACGAGCCGATCGCCGGCGACCTCAAGGCCAAGATCGACTGCCCGATCGCTTAATCCCATGCGGTTTTAAAGCCTCTGCCGTTGCGGCGCGTCCGCAACGGTGCTATAGCCATGGGGCATGAAGCGCGGCAAGAAAACACCCGGAAAATCCTCCCCGCAATCCTATGACGTGATCATCGTCGGCGGTGGCCTCGCGGGCCTGAGCCTCGCCTGCCTGCTCGGCGAGACCGCGCCTGCGCTCACGATAGCCTGCATCGACCGCGACGATCCGCAACGCGCCGTAGACGGCGATTTCCGCACCACCGCGATTTCCTATGGCTCCTCCCGGATACTGGCCCGCGCCGGCCTCTGGCGGGAGATGGAGAAGCTTGGTTGCCCCATCCGCGACATCCGCATCTTCGACAAGGACACACCCCTCCTTCTGCAATTCCTCAGCGATGAAATGAACGGCAAGGATTTCGGCTGGATCATCAAAAACAGCGACCTGCGCGGGGTCATGCACCAAAAGATCGCCGCCCTGCCGCGCGTGACGCACATCCCCCGCATGGGCGTGACGGATTTCGAGAATACGGGCGAGCAGGTGGAGGTCACGCTGGAATCGGGGCAAACCCTCTCCGCCCGACTCGTGATCGGGGCGGACGGTCGCAATTCCCTCGTGCGCGACTGGCTGGATATCCCCACCCGCCGCTGGAACTACGGCCAACGCGCCGTGATCTGCAACATCGCCCACGAAAACCCTCACGAAAACCGCGCGATCGAGAATTTCTGGCCGCAAGGCCCCTTCGCCATCCTGCCCGTGAACGACGATAAAGCCGGGCGGCATATCTCATCCCTCGTCTTTACCGAGCACGGCCCGAAAAGCGCCTCCCTCATGAAGCTGGACGACGAAGCCTTCCTTCAGGCGGTAGCGGATAAATTCCCGGCCTTTTATGGCGAGATCGAGCTCGCCAGCCCGCGCCAGTGCTACCCGCTCTCCCTGATCCACGCCGCACGCTATATCGGCCCGCGCATGGCTCTTGTGGCCGATGCCGCCCACGCCATTCACCCCGTAGCAGGGCAGGGGCTCAATCTCGGCTTCCGCGACATCGGCGAACTGGCCGGACTGATCGCGCAGGCCGCCGAAAAGGGCGAGGATATCGGCGCGCCGGATTTGTTGGAAGCCTACCAGCGCCGCCGCCGCCCCGACAACGTGGCCATGGCCGCCGTCACGGATGCGCTCGTGCGCCTCTTCTCCAACAACCTGCCCCCCGTCCGCCTCCTGCGCCGGGCGGGCCTGCGGGCCGTTTCTGCTTTGCCCCCCGCGAAGCGGTTTTTCATGAAAAACGCAATGGGAACAGGTAAATAACCCAAAAATACGCGATTTTAGCGATTTTAGCGCCTGCGCGGCCTCCCGCGCATTTGACAAGCCCGTTACGAAAGGTTATAAACCAGCTTCTTTTTGAAAAAGAGACAGAATTCGCCCTTAAACGGGGGCATGATATTGTAAGGTGAAACAATGAAAAGAACATTCCAGCCAAGCCGCATCGTACGCAAGCGCCGTCATGGCTTCCGCTCCCGCATGGCCACCAAAAACGGCCGCGTCCTTCTGGCTCGCCGCCGCGCCAAAGGCCGTAAGCGCCTGAGCGCCTAAGACGGGCCGAGCCTGTTTGGAAAGGCTCGCCCATGCATGCCACGAAACAGCAGCAAGCTACCCTCACACAGCTAAAGAAACGCGCCGACTTCCTCAAAATGCGTGAGGGGTCGAAGTGGGTTTCGCACGGCCTCATCCTCCAGATTCGCGAAAACGGAACCGATGCCGTGCGCATCGGCTTTACAGTCACCAAGAGAGTCGACAAATCCGCCGTAAGGCGCAACCGCATCAAACGCCGCCTGCGTGCCGCCGCCGCCGATGTGCTGCCTGCCTTCGCCCGCCCCGGCGTGGATTACGTCCTCATCGGACGCGAGCAGACGGCGACCCGCCCATACGCAAGCCTGTGCAACGACCTGAAATGGTGCCTCAAAAAAACCGGCTTTCTCAAGCAGGAATAAGCGCATGCGCCTCAACAGCTTAATTGCCCGCTTTTTTCAGGCCCTGATACGGGGCTATGCTTTTTTAATCTCCCCCCTTTTGGGCCGGACCTGCCGCTTCGAGCCGACCTGTTCGCGCTACGCGCATGAGGCGATCGAGCGTCATGGCCCTTGGGCAGGGATAGGCCTGACAATCAGTCGATTGTTGCGCTGTCACCCGTGGTCCAAGGCCGACTGGCACGACCCGGTGCCAGAGCGGTTTACAGCCACAAGACTATTGCGCTATAAACGCCGGGACCCTCGCGCATGCGGCGGCCACTGCGCACAAGAAAATTGCGAAACAAAAAACACAGCACAAAAATCAGTCAGGACGGGACGCGCCCATGAATAAAAAGGACCAGATGCATCCGCAGGATTTTCGCAACCTCGTGCTGTTTGCGGTGCTTTCAATGCTGCTCTGGTTCGTCTGGGAAACCTACATTACGAAACCGCAAAAGGAAAAACTGCAAAAGGCCAAGGAAGCGCGCAACGAGCTGATCATCAAAAACCCGGAAATGCTTGAGCCGATCACCTACGTCTCGCGGGAGGACGCGCTCGACACCTCGAAGATCAAACGCATCAATTTCTCGAACGATCTGATCGCCGGCTCCATCCTGCTCGAAGGCGGGCGCATTGACGATCTTGAGCTCAAGGAACACTTCAAGACGCGCGAAAATAAAGAGAACGTAGAATTGCTGCGCCCGCTCGGCACCGACCGCGCCCGTTATGTCGAATACGGATGGGCATCCGTGGACAAAAATATAACCCTGCCCGATGAAAAAACCCTCTGGTCGGTGCGGGGCAATCGTGAACTCAAACCCGATGCGCCGATTACACTGTTCTGGGACAACGGGCAGGGCATCATCTTCGAGCGCACCCTCAAGCTTGACGAAGTTTACGGTTTCGCCATCGAACAAGGCATCACGAACAACACCGCCGCGCCGGTTGAAGTTTTCCCCTTCGGTCTGATTGTGCAGAACGGCGTTCCCGAGGATTTCAAGGGGAGCTGGACGGCCTATGAAGGGCCTATGGGCTTTATGGGCGGCGAACTGATCCACGCCGATTACGCGAGCTTGCTGACAGAGCGCAAAATCTCAAGGGAAGCCGACTCAGGCTGGCTCGGAATTTCCGATAAATACTGGCTGACGGCCATGATTCCGCCGCAGGGCCAGCGTGCGAAATTCCGCTTTCATGTGACACCGGACCCGATCCATCCTGAAATGCACCGCTACCAGTCCGACTTTACGGGCGATGCGGTCAGCGTCAAGCCGGGCGAAACTGTCGCCAAGACCTTCACCCTGTACACCGGCACGAAAAAAGTCTCGGTGCTTGAGGATTACGAAGCCGCGCTGGGCGTGCCCAACTTCGACCTCGCCGTGGATTTCGGCTGGTTCTGGTTCTTTACCTATCCGTTTTATATTGCGCTCCATTATCTGGGCCTTTGGACGGGGAACATGGGCGTGGCGATCATCGTCCTGACCATCTTCCTGCGGATGGCCGTTTATCCGCTGACCAAAACGACGTTTCATTCCTTTGCCAAGATGCGCGTCGTACAGCCGCATATTATCGAACTGCGCAATAAATTCGGCAACGATAAGGAACGCTTCCAAAAGGAGCTTGTGGAACTTTACCGAACCAATGGCGTGAATCCGCTTTCGGGCTGTTTGCCGGCGCTGGTGCAGATCCCGATCTTTTTTGCGCTCTATAAAATTATTCTGGTCACGATCGAATTGCGCCACGCGCCCTTCTTCGGCTGGATTCAGGATCTCTCAGCCCCAGATCCCACGACTCTGTTTAACCTGTTCGGCTTGATTCCCTGGACGCCGCCGGGCTTCCTTATGGTCGGCGCATGGCCGTGCTTTATGCTCTGCGTCATGTTGGTGCAAAAGCAACTGACTCCGCCGCCGCAGGACCCCGTGCAGCGCGACATGCGGAATTACTTCCCCTTCATCATCAGCTACGTCATGGCGCAATTCCCCGCCGGTCTGGTCGTATACTGGACGTTTAGCGGCGCGATCTCCGCCATGCAGCAGGCTTACATCATGAAATCGCTGGGTGTGCCGATCCACATCTTCGAGAAGGATAAGACTGAGCAAGAAATGGAAAAGAAAATCGAGCAAGGTCCGCCCGCCCATCCGCTGATCGACATGGCAGAGGAAGACGCCGAAAAGGCGCTGTTCGGCGAAGGCTCTGAATCCGCTCCTGACGGCGAACCCCCGGCCCCGATCAAGCCGCCCAAACCCAAAAAGAAAAAAAAGAAATAGGCACATCTCATGGATCATGATTTTACCGAGCAGCAGATCGAGGCCGCGCGGGTTCTGTTTGCCGGACCCTGCGATTTCATGCTGGGCGTGGCGGGGCTGGAGCAGCTGCCTGAAACCGACCGCCCCGAAGTCGCCTTCGCGGGCCGCTCGAATGTCGGCAAGTCCTCTCTGGTAAACGCCCTCACGGGCCGCAAGACTCTGGCCCGTGCTTCCAACACCCCAGGCCGCACCCAGCAGCTCAATTTCTTCAATCTCGGAAATGTCATAACCCTCGTGGACATGCCCGGCTACGGCTATGCAAAAGTCTCAAAAACGCAAATCGCGGACTGGACGAAACTCATCTTCCAATATCTGCGCGGCCGTCCGAACCTGCGTTGTGTCTTCGTGCTGGTCGATGGCCGCCACGGTCTGAAGGACAGCGACATCGAGCTGATGAAAATGCTCGATGAGGCCGCCGTTTCGTACCGCGTCGTCCTCACCAAAATCGACAAGATTAAAAATGAGGAGCTTGAAAGCGTCGTGGCGAAAACCCTGGAAGCCCTCAAGAAGCGCGCCGCCGCTTTCCCGGGCGTGGCCCCGACCAGCGCCGAAACGGGCGCGGGCATCCCTGACCTCCGCGCGGTGATTGCGGACTACGCCTGAACCTCGTTCACTCTTTGTTTCCTTTTTGCAAAACCTTGTGTAGGATGAATCGAACGATTCTCCAAGACCCCGATCAACACGGAAACCCATGAACGAAACCGCGCCCCTTCTCGACCGCTTGCAGGAGCTTCTGACCGCCCATCCCGAAATCGGCGTGGGCGTCGGTGCCTTCGGCCTCGGCGTGGTGATCGCGAGCCTTTTTGCCCTGATCGCGCGGCAGAAACTTCTGGCCCGCGCCCTCGCCGCCGAAGCGAAGCTGGAGGCGCAGGAACGGGCGCTCGCGCAGGCCGGGGACATTCTCGACCAGCGCTTCCGCGTAACGGCGCAGGAAGCCCTTCTCGCCAGCAACGAACAATTCCTCCAGCTCGCGCGCGAACGCCTCGGCGCACAACAACAGACGAGCGCTCACGATCTCGAAAAACGCCAGAAGGCGATCGCCGACCTCATCACCCCGGTGCAGGAACATCTGAAATCCCTCTCCGGCGCGATCGAACAAGTCAAGGGCACCGATCTCGCCCTGCGCGAGGATCTAAAAAATCTCGGCCGCGAAACAGCGAAGCTTGTCGGCGCACTGCGCGATCCTTCCAGACAAGGCCTTTGGGGAGAGTTCATCCTTGAGGGCGTTCTCGACAAATCCGGCCTCATTAAAGGAATCCATTACGAAACGCAGGTCACGATTCAAACCGAAGCGGGGCGCCAGCGCCCCGACGCGATCATCAAAATGCAGGACGGATTCAACATCATCGTGGACGCCAAGGCCCCGATCAACGAATTCACGCAGCGCCTCGCCGACGACTTGGACGCCGAGCAGACGAAAAATCTCATGAACGGTCTGGCGCGGCAGGTCCGCGAGCACGTCAAGGCGCTGGGCGGAAAAACCTATTGGGAGAATATCGACAGCGCCGATTTTACCGTCCTGTTCCTGCCCTCCGAGCATCTCTATTCCATGGCGCTCCGCGCCGACCCCGATCTGGTCGATTTCGCCGCACAGAAAAACGTGGTCATTGCTTCCCCGACTCTGCTCATGTCGCTTCTGCGCGTCGTCTCGCTGAGCTGGCGGCAGGTCGAGCTGGCGGAAAACGCCAAGCTGATCTCCGAGCGCGGTCTCGACCTTTATAAGCGCCTTCTCAGCTTCACAGGGCACATGGAAAAAGTCGGCAAGGGCCTCAAGAACGCGCTGGAAGGCTATAACAGCGCCGTCGGCTCTCTGGAGCGTAACGTCCTCCCCGCCGCCCGCCGCTTCAAGGATCTCCAGAAACAGGCCCACGGCGACGAACTTCCCGCCTTCGAGCCGCAGGAGGACAATATCCGTCCGCTTTTGCTGGCTGCCGAGGACGAACAGGAAAAGAAACGCGCCTGACCCGCGCAATCCCGGGGTTTTTCCTTCAAATTCTTGACCCCAAAGACAAAAACCAGTACCTCTTGTGACCATGAGCGAGATGAAGACCTATGACATCATAACGGTCCCCGACCCGGTGCTGCGCCAGACCGCGCAGCCCGTTTCGCGCGTGGACGATGCGGTCCGCAAACAGATGGACCGGATGCTCCAGACGATGTACGACGCGCCGGGGATCGGCCTCGCCGCCAATCAGGTCAACCTGCTCAACCGCGTTCTTGTGATGGACCTCAGCAAGCGCACCGAGGGTTCGCCCGCCGCGCCCATCTTCATGGCCAATCCGGAAATCATCTGGGAGTCCGAGGAAATCAGCGTTCTGGAGGAGGGCTGCCTCTCCATCCCCGGTCAAGCCGCCGATGTCGAGCGTCCCGCCATCGTGCGCGTGAAATATCTGGGCTACGACGGCAAGGAGGCCGAACTCAGCGCCGAAGGCCTGCTCTCGCATTGCGTGCAGCATGAGATCGACCATCTGAACGGCGTGCTCTTCGTGGATTACCTCTCGCGCCTCAAGCGCAGCATGATCCTCAAGAGAGCCGAAAAAATCAAAAAACAGCAGGTATTATAATGGGCAAATCCCTGCGCATCGCCTTCATGGGAACGCCCGATTTCGCGGTGCCCGCGCTTGACGCGATTTTCCGCAGCCCGCATAAGGTCGTGTGCGTCTATTCGCAGCCCCCCCGGCCCAAGGGCAGGGGCCAGCAGGTCCAGCCTTCCCCCGTCCACGCCTTCGCGCAGGAGCGCGGTATCCCGGTCCTCACCCCCACGACGCTGAAGAACAAAATCGCGCAGGACGAATTCGCGGCGCATGATCTTGATGTGGCCGTGGTGGCCGCCTATGGACTCATACTGCCGCCCGCGATCCTGAGCGCCCCGCGCTTCGGTTGCCTCAATATCCACGCCTCCCTTCTGCCGCGCTGGCGCGGCGCCTCGCCCATCCAACGCGCGATCTGGGAGGGTGACAAATACAGCGGTGTGACCATCATGCAGATGGACGAGGGCCTCGATACCGGCGCGATGATCGACCACGGCATGATCCAGATCAACGACCAGACGACCTCATCCTCCCTGCATGACGATCTGGCGAAGCAGGGCGGCGAGTTGATCCTCAAAATCCTCGATAAGCTGGCGAAAGACGGCGAGGTGAAAGCAACACCGCAGGATAACGCCAAAGCGACCTACGCCCACCTGCTTAAAAAGGAGGACGGTCAGATCGACTGGACGCAGGACTCTGCCGCCATCGACCGCCAGATCCGCGCCCTCAACCCGTGGCCGGGCACATGGACGGCCTGCGGAGGTCGCCGCTTTAAGATCCTCTCCGCCGCGAAGGCAAAACAGACCACGAAGGAGGAGCCCGGCACGATCCTCGACCGCCTCGGCCATGTCGCCTGCGGCAAGGGCACGGTGCTTAAAGTCGCCAAGCTCCAGCCCGACGGCAAGCAGCCGATGGATTTCATCTCGGTTCTCAATGGCGGCTATATCGGCGACAATACGCAGATTTTCGGCGCCTGATCCATGCCCACCCGCTGGAAATTCACGATTGAATATCACGGCGCACCCTTCGCGGGCTGGCAGCGGCAGGACGACGTGCCGACGGTCCAGAACGCCATCGAGCAAGCCATCCTCTCCTTCAGCGGCCAGAAGGTCACCCTGCACGTCGCAGGCCGAACCGATGCGGGCGTCCACGCGAAGGGCCAGATCGCCCACGCAGACCTTGAGGATTTTTCCAAACCCATGCAACCCTTCGAGGTCGCCAAGGCGATCAACGCCTATCTGCGCCCGCAGCCCGTCAGTATCATTCTGGCAGAACCCGTCGCGCCGGATTTCGAATCCCGCTATCATGCGAAGGGCAAGCTTTACCGTTACCGCGTGATTAATCGCTATCCCTTCCTCGCTATCGACAAGGGGCTGGCCTGGCACGTGCGCAAGCCTCTGGACGCGCAAGAGATGCGCAAGGCGGCAGGCTATCTGATCGGCCATCACGATTTCAGCACCTTCCGCGACGCGGAATGTCAGGCCGCCTCGCCCGTCAAGACGCTGGATCGTATCGAGATCACCGAACGCGATTATGACGGCGCGGGCGGGCGCGAATTTCATTTCGACGTCAGCGGGCGCTCCTTTTTGCACCACATGGTGCGCAATATCGTCGGCACGCTGAGCCTTGTGGGCGAGGGGAAGTGGACGCCCGAAGATCTTAAAACCGCCCTTGACGCCCGCGACCGCAGGCGCGGCGGCCCGACCGCCCCTGCCGAGGGGCTCTACCTGATGAAAGTCTTTTACGATGAGTGAATGGATCGAAAGCTACCGCGTGACCGTTTTTGTGCCGCTCGAAGCCCTTGAAGCCTTCGTCAACGCCGTCAGCCCCCATATCCCGGCCTTTCTGGGCGGTTACGATCATGTCTGCTGGTGGACGCAAAGCGGCTTCGAGCAAAGCCGGGAAATCGAGGGAGGCCGGATCGAGCGCGTGCCCGCCGCACGTTTTGAATGCTCTCTGCCGAAGGATCGGGAGGCTCTGGAGCGTTTCATCAATGAAACCGTGAAACCGGCCCACCCCTGGAAGGAGCCGGTCGTTCTGGTGCACGGGGCTGAAATCCGCCGCCCCGGCTGAAAGGGCCATGGGAATTGTCTTTTTCGGGGCAATTCTATAATAATGGGCGAACACTTATTTGAACAGGATGGGATTCCCATGAAAAAACTTCTTCTCTGCGCATCGCTTTTATCTGTTCTGGGATCCGTTCCCTTCGCTGTTCAGGCTTATACGGCCGTAGACTCTTCGGAGGACCCGCCCTACGTCAAAGCGGTAAAGGAAAAGAACGAGGAGGATCTCGACGCAGCGCTTAACGACGAGGAGGAGGAAGCCGAGCTGACCTTCAAGGAAAAGCTGGCCAAATTCAACGGCGATGGCGCCGTGCTAATCGAAACCCGCGATATTCTCAAGGGCCGCGTGGCCGACAGCGAGGGTAAGGTGATCGGCGAAGTGAAGGATGTCTTCGTGGCTGAGGGTGGTGGTGTCGAGGGCATTACGGCCGCTTTGGGCCGCCTGTCGCTCTCCGGCGATGTTTTCCTCTCAACGCAGGATATGAGCCTTGAAGGCTCCAGCAAGGGCTACGCGATCGGCCTGACCGGAACCGAAGTAAAAGGCATCTTCGGGGAGATCCCGAAGGGTGCGCCCGACTCAAAAGGCGGAAAAATCCTATCGGCCAAGGTATTTTCCGGCAAGGATGTGGTGACCAAAAAAGGCAAGGATTTTTCAGAGATTCTGGAGATTCTGTTTTCTGAGGAAGGAACGCGCGTTGAAGCGGCCCTGATGAAGATCAGCTATGGCCCGGTAAAAAATGCGGTCGTGGCCGTGCCGATGGAGGCGATTGATTTTGAACTGCAAAGAGGCCGTCCCAGCTTCTCGATCAAATCCGAGGAAGCCGCCGAAGTCCTGAAATTCGCCATTGCGCAATCGGGCAAGTAAACGACACGAAAAATCTTATGAGGGGGAGGGGCCGCGTGCCTCTCCTTCTTTTTTTAGACCTGCTCGAAATAGAGCATCAGCATCCGCTCGTAAACGCGCGTGAGTGTCTCAAGATCGGAAACCGCCGCATGCTCGTCGATCTGGTGGATGGTCTTATTCAGTACGCCGAACTCCACGACCGGGCAGTAATTCACAATAAAGCGCGCATCCGAAGTACCGCCGTTCGTGGTGTATTCGGCCTTGCGCCCGGTTATATCCTGCACCGCGCGTAAAACCGTATGCGACCAGTCGCCCGGACGCGTAATGAAACTCTCCGCCCCGCAGGAAAGCTCAAGCGTGTAGTCGTGACCGACCTTATCCAGAATTTCGCGGACCTTCGCGCCCAGCGTTTCGGACGTCCAGCGGTCGTTGAACCGGATGTTGAACGCCGCGCTGCCCGCCGCCGGGATCACGTTCCCCGCCTTGTTACCCACGTCGATGGAGGTGACTTCGAGATTGGTGGAGGGGAAATAGGCCGATCCCTTGTCGAAAACATAATCGCTCAGCGCATCGAGCATTCTGATGAGAGGCGGCAGCGGATTGTGCGCAAGGTGCGGGTAGGCGACATGCCCCTGCTTGCCCTCGACGCGCAGCAGACCGGAAAGCGACCCGCGCCGCCCGATCTTGATTTCCTGCCCCATTTCATCGGGATTGGTGGGCTCGCCCACAAGCGCGACATCGGGCACATGCCCGTTCTGCGCCATCCATTCCAGAACCCTGACCGTGCCGTCCTCGGCGGGGCCTTCCTCGTCTCCGGTAATCAGCAGGCTGATGCTGCCCTCGAAATTCCGTGCCCGCTCAAGAAAAGAAGCCGAAGCCGCAGCGAACGCAGCGACCGCGCCCTTCATGTCCGACGCGCCGCGACCATAGAGAATGCCGTTATGCACCGCCGCCCCGAACGGGGGATAGGTCCAGAGATTCTCCGGCCCCGTCGGCACTACGTCCGTATGGCCAGCAAAGCACAGATGCTTGCCGCCCGAACCGTAACGCGCAAATAGATTGGGGACTTCGCCGTAAGGCAGGTGATGGCAGGAAAACCCGAGAGCCGCCAGCCTTTCGGCCAGAAACACCTGCGCCCCGGCATCTTCGGGGGTTACGGACGCGCAGCGGATCAAGCCCTGCGAAAGCGAGAGAACGTCATAGCTCATAGAGGGGGAGTTTAGCGGGTTACGTCGGGCATGTCATCAGTAACGGTTGCAGAGCCGTTCCCGGACCCGTTGCCCGTCTTGCCGCCCGCAGAACCGGAGATTATGCCGTGATCGAGATCAGCTTCAGCCGGAACAGCCTTGGTCCCCAGGTGAGTTTCAGGATAGGTATGGCGGATACGTTCAGCCGCGAAAATCAGCGGGTGGAAGCCGTTCGGCAGCTTGCGGAACCCCTTGTCGGGCATTTCGCTCCGCAGATCGTCGTCGTCGGTGATTTTCTTACCCGTATCAACGATGTAGTAACGGCAGACCTGCGATTCCTGCTCGATGACGGCCTCAAGCGCCCGGTACATCTCGGATTGCGATGGGAAAGCCTTGCACGCGTCGCGCACGAAGTCGCTCTGCAGCTGCAGCGTCTTGGCCACATACTCGATCATGCGGATCTTGTCCGCAGGCCCTTCGTTTTCCTTGACGCCGATCAGGGTCATGATGTTGTGCGCCCGGTCGATCATTTTGGCGACCGATGCATTGCGGCTTTTCTGGATCGCCAGATAATATTCGTGGTCGTTCTTGTAGCGCGGCGTACCGCCCTTGCCGAAACGCTTGGAGATGATATCGAAATCCTCGATGAACTCCTGAAGCTCGGGAGTTTGCATAAACCCCTTGTCAAATTGCAGGTAACGACAAAGATCGTCGGGCATGACCCCGAAATCCTCGCCGAGATCGTGCGAGAAGATGATACTCATAACGGACTCGGGATCATCGACTTCCAGACCGTCTTCGATACAGCTGATGAACCAGACGGCCTGCGTGAGTTCGTGCAAGGAACTCGGCGTAATGCCATCCTTACGCATCAGACCCTTCTTCTTATCAAGCATGAAATCGAGAAGCGCCTCGGCTTGATTGTAATTTTTGGCGTGCAGCCAGTTGCGAACGTCCGAGACGAGTCGGTCGTGGTTCTTGATCACGTCGTTTTCGGAATTATAAAGCCCGGTCTCGGTCAGATATTCGGCAAACGTCCCCTGACGACGGAACAAACCGCCGCGTGCGACACTTCTAAAGAATGCGGACACATCGTCAAATCGTAAATTCATAAAATCAACTGCCTGAATATATTTTCTTATACCCGCTCAGAAAAGTTGAGACTAGTTATCATATTGGACCAAAATTATCCAGAAAAAGCGACAAAAACCAACAAATTATAATGAATATAAAGGCTTAGGGACACATACGCCCATAACCTTATAAAAAAGTCGAGATTCACGCAAAAAACTGCTAAAACGGCATCATGAGCGGGAAAGACAAGAATAAAGACATGGGCACACCCTTTAGTACAGCTGTGGATTCGCAAAAGGCTCACGAGGATAACCGTGCGCGCCGTGCGGAAAGGTTGGTATCCCTCATAGACGACATTGCGCAAGACATAGAGAGTAAGGGCGGCGCCGAAAAATTCCGCAAGGACGCGCAGGACGAGTTAAAAAAGATCAGGAAAGCCAAAAAGCGGAAAAAATCTGATGATTAGCCGGCTTAAGGTGGTGATCGATACGAACGTCCTGATCAACGCTTTGGCGGGCGAGGCCGAAGATAGGCGCGTCGTGGCCGATGTCTTGCGTCATTGCGATGTGTATTTCAGCCCCGACACCTTCGATGAATTGGACCGGGTTTTGACCAGCCCCCGGTTTGCGCATCTCGACCAGGCCAAAATACGCAGTTTTAAGGACATTCTCAAGGAGCATGCCCTCTGGCACACCCCGGAAGTGGTTTTGGACGTGTCGCCTGACCCGGACGACGATATGTTTTTCGAGCTGGCGGAGGAGATCGCCGCAGACGTGATTGTCTCGCGCGACAAGAAAGGCGTTTTGAACGTCGCTCTATGGAATGGTGATTTCAGGACCGCGCACCCGCAACGGTTCCTTAAGGACGTAGATCTTGTCTTTAACACGATCGGCAAGCCCGCCAAGGAACAGGCCGCTGAACGGGAAGTTCAAGAACCGGAGCTGGCTTGAAGCGCGGGCGTTTAAATTAATCCCGGAGCAACTCATTCACACCCGTCTTGCTGCGGGTTTTTTCATCCACGCGCTTGACGATGACGGCGCAGGCTAGGCCCGGTCCGGGGCTGCCGTCGGGTAGGGGCTTGCCGGGCAGCGTGCCGGGAATGACAACCGAATACGCCGGAACGCGGCCCATATGGACTTCGCCCGTCGAGCGGTCGATGATCTTGGTAGAGGCGCCGATGAAGACGCCCATGGAGAGAACCGAGCCCTGCTCGACGATCACGCCCTCGGCCACTTCGGAGCGTGCACCGATGAAGACGTTATCCTCGATGATGACCGGCTCGGCCTGCAGCGGCTCCAATACGCCGCCGATCCCCACGCCCCCGGAAATATGACAGTCTTTCCCGACCTGTGCGCACGACCCGACCGTGGACCACGTGTCGATCATGGTTCCCGAATCAACGTAGGCTCCGACATTCAGAAAGCTCGGCATCAGAACCGCGCTCGGCGCGACATAGGCCGAACGGCGCACCACGCAGTGCGGTACGGCGCGGAAACCCGCCTTTTTGAATTCTTTTTCGTCCCAGTCTTTAAACTTGCTGTCCACCTTGTCATACCAGCTTCCGCCGCCGGGACCGCCGGATATGACTTGCATCGCGTTCAGCCTGAACGACAGCAGCACGGCTTTTTTCAGCCACTGATTGACGATCCACTGCCCGTCGCGCTTCTCAGCAACCCGCACCGTGCCGCTATCCAGCAGCCCCAGAACCTCCTCCACGGCGCCTTGAACCGGGCCGCCCGTGTCGGGGCCGATCTGTGCGCGGTCTTCCCACGCCTTGTCGATGACGGTCTGAAGCTGGGCGTGCAATGCGGACATGGACGTAAACCTCTTGGTGATGGGCGCTAAACATTTAATTTCAATTGAATTGAGCATGGCGGCCCTGCAAAATCAAGCATTATGAAGACTCAAGAAAAAACCCGCCCGCCCGCAGAATGCGCCATTTTATGGGACGGTATTGAGCCGTACCGCTGGGATACAGTGTTCGCCCGCATCCCGCGTTCAAACCTTCTGCAATCGCGCCCTTATGGCGACGCGATGGCAGCCCTGAACCGCCAGCGCGTCCGGCGCGGCTTGATCCTGCACGAAGGCCGTGAATCCGGTCTTGTGCAGATCCTCGAAGCCGGATTAATGAACAATATGATCCACGGCGCCCACCTTGATCGCGGCCCCCTCTGGCTGGAGGGCGAGGACAAACCGGAAGCCATAGAAGCCTTTCTGGTTGCGCTTCGCCGCGACTACCCCAAGCGCCTTGGCCGCCGGATGCGCTTCATCCCCGAAACACCGGATACGCCAAACGCCCGCGACGCCCTCATGAAAGCCGGGTTCCGCTGTGTGGCGCCTTCCTATGAAACGCTCTGGCTGGACCTGCGCAAGCCCGCGCCGCAACTCCGTGCCGCGCTCAAATCCGGCTGGGCAGGATCGCTGCGCAAGGCCGAACGCGCAGGTCTGGGGATCATTTGGGATGAGAAGGGCGCCCTCCTGCCCTGGTTCATCGGCGGATACGCAAAGGACAGGCAAGAGCGGCGATACAGGGGCCCCCAACCCGGGGTTCTATCCAGCCTGTCCGCCGCGTTTCTTAAGGGAAAAAATGCGCTGATTGGTTGCGCGACGCTGGACGGACAGCCGCTTGCAGGTGTATTAATCTTCTGTCACGGAAAAAGTGCGACGTATCAGGCGGGCTGGACAACAGCCTCCGGGCGCGAGTTTTGTGCTCACCATCTCTTATTGTGGAGCGTGGTGGGAAAACTGAAGGAAAGGGCGATCAATGATTTCGATCTGGGCGGGATTGACGCGGAACATGCGGCAGGCGTCAAAAGCTTCAAGGACGGTATGGGCGCAAATCCCTTCAAAACGCCGGGCCTCTGGGTCTAGGGTAGCCCTGACCTTGGTGCTCTGCGTGCTTGCGGCGCCGTCTCTGGCGCAGGATACGAGCGTCCCGCCAAAAGTCCAGAAAATGAAATACGAGGTGTACACCAGCGGTTTCAACGCCGTAACCGCCGAAATGCAGCTTGATATGAGCCAGAAGGGCACATATCGAATGATCTTCGGCGCGGCGACGCAGGGCGCTCTGGCGAGTATGGTCCCGTGGCAGGGCACGTTTGAGTCCACGGGATGGGTTCTTCAGGGTGGCAAGCACCAGCCTGAGATACATGAATCCATCGCGCAGTGGAAAAAGGAAAAAGAGGTCAAGACTTACCGCTACGGAAAAGATGGAAAATTTATCGACATCGAAACCACTTACACCACAAAGAAGCCCAAGAAAGAAGTTCCGCCTGCGGAGCTGACCGATCAGACCACGGACGTTTTGAGCGCCACGCTCGTGATGATGAAGGATCTCGCGCAGGGCAAGGAATGTAACGGCTATTCCGAAATCTACGACGGCAAACGCCGTTACGGCATGGAGTTCAAGCACCAGCGTTACGTCATGATCAAGCCCACGCGCTATAACGTCTATAGTGGCCCCGCCGTCGAATGCACGGTCGAGGTCAAGCCCCGGGGCGGCGAGTGGCATAAAAAGCCGCGCGGCTGGCTCTCGATTCAGGAGCAGGGGCGAGATCAAGGCACGATGCCGACCGTCTGGTTCGCAATCCTTGGGGACAAAAACCCGGTGGCCGTACCTGTGAGGGTGCGCGTCAAGACCGCGTACGGTACGCTGTTCATGCACCTGACATACTACGAGACCGAGGGCGTTAAGCTCTCTGCCAAATGATCCTAAGGTTTATGCCAGGGCCTATCAGGAGGATAAACCCGCGATGACCGCGACCAACAGACCCCTTGCCTGCGTAATCCTCGCCGCCGGAAAAGGCCAGCGGATGAAATCCAAGGGCCCGAAGGTCATGAACGAGCTTCTAGGCTGGCCCATGATCAAATGGCTGCTCGAAAGCGTTCGCCGCCTCGAACCCGACCGTATTATCGTCGTCGTCGGCCCCGGCATGGAGGAACTCGTGCAGGCCGTCCACCCGTGCGAGGCTGTGCTCCAGCCGCAGCAGGACGGAACGGGCAGCGCCCTCAAATCCGCAATGGGCCTTTTGCAGAAATTCAGCGGTGACGTGCTGGTCATTCTGGGCGACACGCCGATGATCACCACCGCCAGCCTTTGGCACCTCATTCAGGCACGCCGCCAGTCCGCCGATGTCGGCAT
This sequence comes from Alphaproteobacteria bacterium, assembly GCA_023384135.1. Taxonomy (GTDB): domain Bacteria; phylum Pseudomonadota; class Alphaproteobacteria; order Micavibrionales; family Micavibrionaceae; genus JAGNKE01. Next base: position 672,125 of record JAHDXS010000002.1, read on the forward strand.
CGCCGTGCTCGCGACCGAAATGGCCAACCCCACGGGCTATGGCCGCTTGCTGCTCGACGCAGACGGCAACGTCGTCAGAATCCGAGAGGAAAAAGACGCCAGCCTGCAGGAAAAGCAGGTCCGCCTCGTGAACACCGGCGCGTTCTGCATGGACGGCAAACGCCTCGAACGCTGGCTGGGCAGCCTCAATAACCGCAACGCCCAGAAGGAATATTACATCACCGACCTGCCCGAGATCGCCGCGCGCGATGGCTATAAGACCCGCGTGCACGTGACGTTCGATAACGACGAGGTGCGCGGCTGCAACACCCGCGCCGAACTCTTCGCCCTCGAACGCATCGCGCAGCAACGCATGCGCGAGCATTTCATGGAACGCGGCGTGGCGATGCAGGACCCGCAGACCGTCTATTTCCATTTCGACACTGTGCTGGGCGAAAACGTCACGATCGAGCCCAACGTCTATTTCGGCCCCGGCGTGGAAATCGGCGACGGCACGCGCGTCCGCGCCTTCTCGCATCTTGAGGGCGTCAAGATCGGCAGCAAGTCCGTGATCGGCCCCTTCGCGCGCATCCGCCCCGGCACGGTTCTGGGCGACGAGGTGCGCATCGGGAATTTTGTTGAGATCAAGAAATCCAGCATCGGCGACCGCAGCAAGGTCAGCCATCTCGGCTATGTCGGCGATTGCGAAATGGGCGAGGATGTCAATTTCGGCTGCGGCGCGATCACGGTGAATTACGACGGCTTTGAAAAACACAACACGCTGATCGGCAAGGGCGTAATGGTGGGCAGCAACTCTAACCTGATCGCGCCCCTCATCATCGACGACGGCGCGTTCATCGCGGCGGGTTCGACCATCACGCAGAACGTGCCCGCCGATGCGCTCTCCGTCTCCCGCGCGAAGGAGGAGGTCCGCAAGGGCTGGGCCGCCATCTACCGCCAGAAGAAGACCGAGCGCACGACGAAAAAACCAAAACCCGTCAAGGATAAGACCGACCCGCAAAAGGTTGAATCCTAGGGCCTTGCGGTACGGCGCGCATTTTTCTGGCTCCATCGCGGCTGGCCCGCTAAAATCCGCCATGCGCTTTTTTCTGGTCCTCTTCGCTGCACTGACCTTCGCTGCGCCCGCAGCGTGGGCGATGAGTTGTGATAAGGAGGATTACACCGAGCAGCAAAGCCGAAAGAACATTGACGCGGCGGATTATATTTTCGCTGGAAAGGTCATAGACGCATCCTCGCCCCCGGAACTGGGAGAAAACCTTCCCGAGCGCATGTTTGAGTCTTACCCGCCTCCCGGCAATCCTTATTTTGCAAAAATTACCTACCGGATTGATAAGTTATACAGAGGTGAAAACGATACCAAAACCATCACGATCTATGATGGATGGATCGGTGCGGCGATTAAGGAAGAGGGCAGTCAAGCAAAAGAATTTCTAAAAAAATATCCCAGTCTTGTAAATAATGGGGAAAGAAAGATTTTTTACGCTTACAATTTTGGCAAAGTGCTGCCGCTAAATATAACAAACGAGCCTTTTTACAATATTCCTTTGATCTGTTTTCATGTTGATGAAAAACACGAAAACCAAATTAAAGAGGGCATCTACAAATTTTCAGAGAACGCTGAAACCGAAAGTATGTTCGAGCCGGATGAGCCGAGGGAAAGCAAAAAATTTAATAACATAGAGGCGCTGAAGCAATCGGCGCAAAAAAATCACCCCAAGGCCGAAATCAAGAATATTGATTTCAAAGGCGAGAAAATAATCTCGGTATACGAATACGATCCCGGCCCGATTGAAAATTACGGGGATGAGGATATTCAGCAATATTATTTAGCCCTGTACCACGCACAAAAAGACGGCTCCTATAAAAGGATTGGGGAATATGACGCGATTATAAAAACAGCCGGAGCGTCAGTAAGCGTCGAGGGCGATATTTTAAGAATGACCGCCGATGACGTGGGAAAAAAACAGTATGTCGATTACGCCGTCTCAGACCTCCTCGGCCAATCCTGCCTTGAGGACGAACACTGCCTGAGCGGCCACTACTGCCTGAAAAACGACTATTTCAAGCCGCGCGGCCTCTGCTCGCCCTGCGCCGAGGCTGACCCCGGAAACCGCCCCGCGACCTGCCGCTAGTTTTTTTACTGGAACGCCGCCCCGCGCAACGCTAATCTCTCCCGCATGAGATTAGTCCTGACCCTGACCGCCCTTCTGACCCTCTGGGCCGCACCCGCCTTGGCTTGCAGCTGCCCGGATTCCGCCTTCACGCCCGAAGCCAGCCGCGCCAATATCGCCGCCGCGCATTATATCTTCTCGGGCCGCGTTCTGGGGGTTGAAAAGGGCGCTGAGGCAGCCCCGGAAGCCGAGGACGCCTCGCGCCCGCGTGAAAACCCGGCCTATTCGCGCATGACCGTCTCCATCAAAAAACGCTTCAAGGGGCCCAGCGACGCCCGCAACCTCGTGATCTACGCCGACACGGGCACGAGCTGCGGCGCTCCGCCCGAGGAACTGGTCAAAACCGAGCTGTTTATGGTGCTGGAGGAGCAGGGCGACTATGTTCTGGCCCCGGCATGCGCATATTTCCTGACCCCCGAGGATCAGGCGGCCCTGCGGCGCGGCGATTTTAAGAATATGAAGACCGTAAAGCCGCCCCAAGACGCCGCCCCGCAGACTCCGCCCGCCGTCCCGGTGGAGGAGGTCAAGGTCGAGCCTATCCCCGCCGCGCCTCAGAAAGAGGAAACCGCGCAGCCCGAACCGGAACCAGCGCCAGCGCCTGAGCAATCCGAAACGGCCAGCTACCCCGCGCCGGCGGAGGCCGCCCCGCCGCCGGAACCTGTGGCCGAGGAAACGCCGACAGCCGAGCCGCCCGCAACCCCTGAAGCGGCTGAAGCCCCGCCCACGGCACAAGCGCCTCCGGCGGGCACCAGCCTGTCCTTATTTAAAAACGGTGCGCCGTTTGAATTGCCCGCGCCGCTGGCCGCCGAACTCACCGCCGGGTTCAGCAAGACCGCCCGCGCCTGCTGGCTTTATCAGGGCGAACGCACGGAAGACGACTGGGCCGCCGCCATCGCCGAGGGATCGTACATTTCGCTGCGCTACGAGAACGCCGCCGGAACGGTTGAACTGGCCGGGATGCCCGGCAAGGCCTTCGGCGCGCATATCTGGATCGAGGAGGCCATCTTCCCCGCGCCCAAGGGCGGAAAGGCGATCGACTCCCCGCTGGTGCGCTCAAGCGGCGTCGTCCATATGTTGGGTAAATGCGACACGCTCTACCTCGCCTCCATCCAGTGCCGCCCCGAACTCGCCGATTTCTTCGGCGAGACCTATCGGCGAAGCTGCGATATCGTCGAAAAATGGAACGCGAAAAAGGGCGAATAAGATGCGCCTCGCGCTACTCCTCCTCGCCGCCTTGACCCTCGCCGCGCCGGAGGCGTGGGCGGGCTGCGCATTAAAGTCGGATTTAGCGGACGAAAGTAAAATTCAAAACCTGATCGACACGGCCTATTTTGTCGGCTTTGTGAGAGGCATCTATTCACAGGAGTATCCGAGCGGGCGCTTCAAAGAAGCCGGGCTTAAGCCCTTCATGGTTTACCGCGCCGATCCTGAACTTGATTTAAGCAAAACCATCGTGATTAAAAGCGACGATGGGCATGCCCCCGGCGACGATCCGTCGAGGCTATGCGAATATTTGATACCGAAAAAAGGCAACTTCGCTGAAATCGTCCTCGTCAAGGATCAGGGCGAGATAAAAATTCTGCAGGTGGATTTTGGATTGGGTGAGTATTTAAAGAAGCATCGCGAAAATATTCGGTACGTGCAACCAGAGGATAGAAAATTATGAAAGCATCCCTGATTTTTGCGGCCGTTTTATACCTATCGTTCTCGCCCGTTTCTGCTTGGGCTTCATGCGTGATGGTGGACGATGAAAACGCAAGAAAGACCGCCGAAGAAGCCTATTTTATCGGCTTGGTGAAAACCGGATATATCCATCAATGGCCTATGGGTTATTTAAAGGAAGCCGGCCTCATTCCCGTTCTCGCCTATAAGGCGGATCCCGCCGTAAAATTCGACGAGCTGATCGTGGTTCACAATAAACAGCCGGGTCCATGTGATGCACCCATGCCAATGCCCTATGAATTTTTGGAGGTTCTGGTTGTAAAAACGGACGGCGAATTGCAAATGCGCAGGCTCGGACATCTTCAAACCAAAAAGACCGACCAGTTGATGGATGAACTCCGCAGCAGGGCGCGGCATGTCGGGCCGGATCACAACATCGGGTGGCCGAAACGCAAAAAACAGGCGGAAAACCCATAACCCCCCTGCAACAATCCGCAAAACTTCGTGATTTGCCCTCCGACCCCCGCCCGCTATAGTGAAAACGAGAGAATCTTAAGGAGTCCCCATGTGCGGTATCGTCGGCATTATCGGTGAGCAAAAAGTCGTCCCCCTTCTGGTGGAGGGCCTCAAACGCCTTGAATATCGCGGCTATGATTCCGCCGGGATCGCCACGCTCGCCAACGGCCATATCCAGCGCTGCCGCGCGGAGGGCAAGCTCGAACGCCTGGAGACGAAACTGACCGCGCAGCCCCTGCAGGGCACGGTGGGCATCGGCCACACGCGCTGGGCCACCCACGGCGCGGCGAACGAGAACAACGCCCACCCCCACGCCACCGACCGCGTGGCCGTGGTCCATAACGGCATCATCGAGAATTACGCGGAGCTGAAACGCGAGTTGCAGGAAATGCAGGCCCGCTTCACCTCGGAGACGGATACGGAGGTCATCGTCCACCTCGTCACCCGTTACCTGACCGAAGGCATGACCCCCGAACAGGCCGCCAACGCCGCCTTCGATCGGTTGCAGGGCGCCTACGCCATCGTGATGATCTTCGCGGGCGAACATGATTTGATGATCGGTGTCCGGCAGGGCACCCCGCTGGCCGTGGGCTACGGGGAGGGGGAGATGTATCTGGCCTCCGATTCCTACGCGCTGGCCCCGCTCACCAAGAAAATCTGTTTTCTGGAAGATGGCGACCGCGTGACTGTTTCGCGCGCGGGCGCGAAAATCTACACGAAGGGCGGCGGCGCGGTCGAGCGCCCCATCCGCATCACCGCGCAATCCGGCGCGACGGCGGGCAAAGGCGAATACAAGCATTTCATGCTTAAGGAAATCTATGAGCAGCCCGCCGTGATCGCCGACACGCTGAACTCCTACGTCAACCCCGCCACGGGCCACATCGCGATCCCGCCGGAGGTTTTGAATATTCTCGCAACCGCCCCGCGCCTGACCCTAATCGCCTGCGGCACCGCCTATTATGCCTGCGCCGTGGCGAAATACTGGTTCGAGCAGGTCGCGCGTATCCCTTGCGAGATCGACGTGGCCAGCGAATTCCGCTACCGCGAGGCGCCCATGCCCGGCGGCGGCGCGGCCATTTTCGTCTCCCAGTCCGGCGAGACGCTCGATACGCTCGAAGCCCTGCGCTACTGCAAGCGCCAGAACCAAAAAATTATCTCCATCGTGAACACCATCGAAAGCACGATCGAGCGCGAATCTCACCATGTGCTGCACACCCTCGCGGGGCCGGAGATCGGCGTCGCCTCGACCAAGGCCTTCACGACCCAGCTTTCGACTCTGGCCTGCATGGCGCTCGCCGCCGCATTGAAAACGGGCGCGATCAGCGAGGCCCAAGGCGCGGAATTTGCAACCGCGCTGCGCCACGTCCCCACGCTGGCCGCGCAGATCTTAACGCACGACGCGCAGATCAAGAATATCGCAAAAGACGTGGCGGAGGCTCGCGACGTGCTCTATCTCGGGCGCGGCAGCCTCTACCCCATCGCGCTGGAGGGGGCGCTCAAACTCAAGGAAATTTCGTATATTCATGCGGAGGGCTACGCCGCCGGGGAAATGAAACACGGCCCCATCGCCCTGATCGACGACACGGTGCCCGTCGTCGTCGTCGCGCCGGGCAACGATCCCCTGTTTGAGAAAAACGCCAGCAACATTCAGGAAACCGTGGCGCGCGGCGGAAAAGTCTTTTTGATCTCCGACGAAAAGGGCGCGCAGGAGCTGGAGGCGCTGGCCACGTGGAGCGTCGCGATGGGCGCGGTGCACCCGTTTGTGGCGCCGATTTTGTATGCGATCCCGGTCCAGCTTCTGGCCTACCACGTCGCGGTCATGAAAGGCACGGACGTAGACCAGCCGCGCAACCTCGCCAAATCGGTGACGGTGGAGTAGGGCGCTTTATGAGATTATTGTTTTTAACAGCCGCTTTTCTACTTATTTCACAACAAGCCTTCGCCTTGATGTGCGAAACGATGGATCCAATAAAAAACTATGAAATTGTTTTTAAAGGAAAAGCAGTTTCATCACGAGAAAACCCTAGCATAAAATCTTGGGGCGGAGAGGAAATGATAACTACCTTCGAGGTCATAGAAAAATATAAGGGAGATATAAAAGAAACCATAGAGATACACCACATTCCAAGTCACATGGGTGCAGGTTGGAGCGTGATATATGATTTGAATAGGACTTACGTTATTGCAGTCAGTAAATATAAAAATGAATCTCAAGAAAGCGAAGGTTATTTATTGGCCCAACCGTGCGCTTCCTATCACGCCAAGGACATACTTTCAGCCGAAAAATATAAAGCCCTTACAGAAGCCTTTATCAAAGCGATTGACTACCAGCCTGACAACCCGGAGTTATACTATCTGCAAGGAGAGTTCCATCTGGAACACAACGATTTTCCTAAAGCCGAAAAGGCATTTAAAGCAGGAGGAATGAAGAATTTTGAAAAATCAATAAGCCAAGATTACAATGGGAAAATGCCGGGAGGGGCGATAGGAAAAGGCATAAAGACACGCTTAGATCGGGGGGAAATACCCATAGTGCATAATTCCTGGAAATTTATTTCCGGCTATATTCGTGCTTTAGACAAGCAGGGTAAGCAAACGGAAGCAAAAAATATAATAAACAATCTGCCAGTTGAATTGCAGAATCGAATTAATTCAGAATTAAACGAAGAAGAGGCAAGCAAATAAATAACTGGTTGACCCCCGCACCCAACAAACCCGCGATCTTAGCCATCCTCGCCCTCGCCGCGCTCGGCTTCGGCTGGGCGGCCTATATCAAATATGGCAAGGCGCAACAGCCCCCGCCCGGCATCGACCACTTCTTCATGACCGACAGGTCCGGCAAGGTCGAAAAACCCTGCCCCTCTGACGCGCTGACCGTCTTCGTGATCGGCCAGAGCCACGGCGCCAACAGCATGAAGCCGCCAACGCCCTCTGACGGCAACGAAGCCCTGCTGAATTATTTCAACGGCAAATGCTACCTGCTGGCCGACCCGATCCTCGGCCCCACGGATTTTGGCGGCTCCCTCTGGCCCGTCTTCGCGCAGAAGCTCCATCCGCATGTGAACAAACCGATCGTGATCATGAGCTACGCCTTCAACGGCACCTCAGCCGCGCAATGGCTGCCCGGCGAGACAGAGTACGGCCTGCTGGCCCGCGCCATGACGGAAGCAAAGAATTACACGGAGCAGGGCGGCACGATCGAATACGTGATCTACGATCAGGGCCAGCGCGACGCGATGGATAAAACGCCCAAGGATACGTACATCGAACGCCTGAAGACCATCTTCGACTATGTGCAGGCTGGAATCCCCGGCAATCAGATTTTCCTGATCCACAGCCAGTCAGGGTGCACGGTCTATAACCCGCCGCAGCCCTATATCATCGCGGCGCAGGCCGAATTCGCCGCCGCCCGCCCCGATACGCTTGTCTATTTCAATTCAGACACTCTGGATGATACCTACCGCCACGACCTCTGCCATTTCAACGGCAAGGGCCGCGAAGTGATCGCGGACAAGCTGGTCGAGGCGGTTTTGAAAGAAGAACAAAAAAATTAACGGCGTTTTTGCAGCGCCAGCGCGGTCCACTCGCCCAGATCGTACCGCCCGGTCAGCGTCAGCCCCAGCCCCTCATAGGCCGCCGTCACAAGGTCCGCCTGCTCGCGCAGCATCCCCGACAGAATGACATACCCGTTCTCGTCCAGAACCGCCACCGTCTCCGGCGCCATCTCGATGACCGGCCCGGCGAGGATATTCATGATAATCAGCTCATAAGGCTTGTGGACATTGACCTCGGGAGTCTTGAACCCGTCCCCGCACGCCGCCAGCAGGCACCCCTTGCCGACCGTAACGCCGTTCATCTCCGCATGGCGCTCCGTGACGCGCACGGCCTCATCGTCATTATCGACCGCCAGAACGGGGGCCTTCCAGAGCTTCCACGCCGCGAGCGCCAGAATCCCCGACCCTGTGCCCATATCAAGGATATTCCACGGACACACGCCCTTGCCCTTGAGATCGAGCAACGCCTGCATGCAGCCCTTCGTGGTTTCATGCTCGCCCGAGCCGAACGCCGTGGTCGCGTCGATCAGAAGCCCGATCTGCCCGTCGGGCACCTCGGCCTCCGTCTTGCCCTCGTGATGGCTGCCGTAGATATAGAACGGCCCGATGGAGAAGGGGGGAAACTCGCGGTAGCATTTCTGGAGCCAGTTTTCATCCGGCGTTTTCTCGATCGCGGGCGCGGCAGCGATGGAGGCATCGGGGATGCCGTACGCAGCGGCCTGAAGCGAAAGACGCGCCGTGATCAGATCGCCGCCCGGCTCATCTTCAAAAATCCATTGCAGGATCAGACTTCTGTCCTTTTGCCGAAAAACCGTGGAGGCAAGGCACAGATCGGCCATGCTCTCACCAAGGCATTGCGCCTGATCGTCGGTCAGTTCGGCAGGAAGATGAACGCGGGCCGTATACACGATCCTGACCCCGGCTCAGGTATCGTCCTCTTCAAGGACGTCTTCCTCGTCCTCTTCAAGTTCTTCGTCGAGGTCCTCGTCAAACTCGGGCAGACCTTCGAGCGCTTCTTCTTCAACGATTTCCGCAGCCTCTTCCTCGGTATCGTCGGCATCGTCTTCCTCGACATCCTCAAGGCTCACGACCTCCAGCTCTTCCTCTTCTTCCAGCCCGTCATCCTCAGTGGCCTCGACCTGCGCGACTTTAACCTCTTCTTCCTCGCGCTTGGGATCAACCGCTACGCGGCCCTTGCGGCCCCCGCGCACCTTGTACTCTCCGCTGTACTCGGTCGAGCAGGTCGGGCAGACGATCGGACGCTTGCCAAAATCGTAAAAGCGCGTCCCGCAACTCATGCAAATTCTCTTGAACCCAACTGTTTTTTTAGCCGCAGCCACCGGAATACTCCTTGTCCCTTGATACGCTTATATTTTCTCCTGTGTCTGACTGCCTCATTTTTCCCGGACTGTCAATTTCAAAATCAAACCACAGACGTTCGCCGTCTCCGGGATAGAAAAGGATTACGCATGGACCGGGGGCAATCTTCATTGTAAACTGAACAACGGAGCGTTGGCTGAGGCCGTTTTGAGCGCTCCGCCCGCCGCCACGGAAAACCGCATGAGTAATAAATTCAATTAAGGACTAACCTGATGTCAGCTGCCAAATCCGATCCGTCCGCCGTCATATGCGCCTTCAAGCGCTCGCCGATGCATTTCGCCAATAAAGGCGCTCTGGCCAAGGTCCGTCCCGACGACATGGCCGCCGAGGTGGTCAAGGCCCTGGTCGCAGCCTCTGGCGTCAAGCCGGACGATATCGAGGACCTCATTATGGGCTGCGCTTTCCCCGAGGCCGAGCAGGGCTTCAACATCGCCCGCCTCGTGGTCAACCATTCGGGCCTGCCGATTACCGCCGGGGGCGCGACGGTGAACCGTTTCTGCGGTTCCTCCATGACCTCTATCCATATCGCCGCCGGGATGATCGCCATGGGCGCGGGCGAAGCCTTTGTCTGCGCGGGTGTCGAGAGCATGAGCCGCATCCCGATGGGCGGCTTCAACCCCATGCCCAACCCGGCCCTCTTCGCGAAATACCCGCAGGCCTATATCTCTATGGGCGAGACGGCGGAAAATCTGGCCAAAAAATACACAATCTCAAGAGCCGAGCAGGACGCCTTTGCCGCCGCTTCACAGCTAAAGGCCGCCAAAGCCGCCGCCGCAGGGAAATTCGACAGCGAAATCGTGCCGATCGGCGATGTGAAGGTCGATGGCACCATCCGCCCCGACAGCTCGGTCGAGGCGCTGGCGGGCCTAAAACCCGCCTTCCTGAGCGACGGCACGGTCACGGCGGGAACTTCTTCCCCGCTCACCGACGGGTGCGCCGCCGTTCTGGTGACCTCTGAAGCCTATGCCGACGCCAACAAGCTCACCAAGCTGGCGCGTATAAGATCCGTCTCTGTCTCCGGCTGCGCGGCGGAAATCATGGGCATAGGCCCGGTCCCTGCCGTAAAGAAGGCGCTGGCCCGCGCCGACCTGACGCTGGCCGATATCGACATTATCGAACTGAACGAGGCCTTCGCCGCACAATCTCTGGCGGTCATAAAGGAGCTAGGCTTGGATCTGGCAAAAATCAACATCGACGGCGGCGCAATCGCGCTCGGCCACCCGCTCGGCGCGTCCGGCGCGCGGATCACCGGCAAGGCTGCAAGCCTGCTGCACCGGGAAAAGAAGAAATACGCGCTGGCCACCATGTGCATCGGCGGCGGGCAGGGCGTGGCGACCATTCTCGAAGCCATCTAAAAACGATTTATATTTTCGGCATATTTTTTGAATTTTTTAAAGTTTTAGGGGTCTCCCGCAAGGAGTGCAGGAGCGTATGAATAAGGAAGAGAGTAAGGCCGCGGTTCTGGCGCGCCTGATCGGCAAACCGGGTGATCAAAACCATGCGGCGCTTGTCTCCGGGTTTCTCAAACGCGCCGATACCCTCACGAAAACGCATGCGGACGGCCTGAATGACGAGGAGGCGCGCCAAGCCCTCAAGGACCTCTGCGATGCCTACCGCGACTATCGCCGCGAGGATCTGGCCCGCTTACAGGCAGCGATCCCTGCGTCCAAAAAAGAACACACCGATGCGGGAACCATCAAATCCAAGGCCACCTCGATCCTGCGCGGCGTCTACAAGGCGCTTCTGGAGCTTCTGCTCTGCGAGCGGAATATGAACCTCACCATAGAGTCCATCCGCCAGGAAATAACAGCCCTCGGCGGCGACCCCAAGGCGGCGCTCAAAATACCCGCGACGGCCCTTTCCACCGATCTTCCGATTCAGGTCGCGGTGGCCATCAAACGCCGGGGCGTTCTCAACGCCGAAATCGCCCGGATGCAGAAAATGGAGTCCATCGTGGGCATGATCGAGGCTGTGCTAAACTATGTCGAACTCTCCGTGAGTGAATTAATGACCCCGGAAAAGGCCAAGCCTGTCCTGAACGACTTCACGAAGCTGTTCCGCAAGATGAAATTCCCGCAGGCGCACAAATTGCTGGCCGAAACCGCGCAGCAGGAAACCGGGCGCCTTTTTATGCGGAAAAAGAAATTCAAACGCGGCCGCTGGAAATTCATACTGGAGGTCACGGATATTCTGATCGCGCTGGCCGAAAAATTTAAGGCTGATCTCAGAAGCGCGGGCGAGGACATATTTCTGAAAAAAGACGAGCTGCGCAAGGCTCTGGAGCACAGCCAAAAGCAACTCAGCATAACCGTAGACTTTCTGGAGAAATACCGCATCCCCGAAATTCGCATGCGGCTGGACGCGCTTCAGCGCCAGCGTGAGAAAATCGGGGCCGAGGTCGGCACGCTTCAGACCTATCACGCCCTGATCGAGGAGATCGAGCGGGGCTGCGCCGCCCCGATGATGACCCTCAAGGAGGTTAACGATTTCGAGGCCGGCCCCTTCAAACAGGCCAATATCACAATCGAGAAAAAATCGGTCGAAATTCAGAAATTCGTGGAATTCATCCGCGAAAAGGGCAAGAATCCAGACCCGGAGGCGGTGTCGGAATCCGATCTCGCCGGGATGAAGCTGAAAACCGATTGAGCCGCGCATGACGGATGATGAAACAAGCGCAGAGACGCTGGAAGCCATCAAGGCCCGCAACGCGAAGGTGGAGGCCGACAAGGCGTGGGAAACCTCGTGGACCCGGCGCATCATCATCGCGGTCTGCACCTATCTGACCGTGGCACTCTACCTCACGCTTCTGGGCGTGCAGTCCGCGTGGCTGCACGCGCTCGTGCCTCCGGTGGGCTACCTGCTCTCCACCCTGACCCTGCCGGTTTGCAAGAGATTATGGATCGAAAAATGCTATAATGCCCGCAGCCGCAAGGAAAACACCGGATGAACCTCGTCACAGACTCGCAAGGCCGCGAAAAGATCGTTCTCTACACCCACGAAAGCGAGGGGGAGGGCGGGTATTTTTCGCGCACCGTCGAGGTCGTGCTCGAACCGGAACGCTTTACCGTGTTCGCCTGCACCGCCGGGGAGATCGTCAAAAAACATTACGGCGATTTCGACCTTGAGGAATGGATCTTCATCGACCGCAAAAACGGCCCCGCTCTGATCGAATTATGCTGCGCCCACACAGACACCCACCCGCCGCGCGGCGATTATTCCGATTACATGGTTCTGGATATGTTGCACGGAATCTATGCCGGAAACGAGGAGGCCTTCGGCGACCTCCGCGCCCTGCTGAAAGACAGCAAATTCCCGCACGAGTTTCAGTTTTATGCTTAGAATAGGGCTAGAAAGAGGAGTGACATGAAAATCAACATAACAAGGTTCTTTCGGACCAGAGCGTTTATTTTTCTTACAACAATTTTCTTATTTTCATCGGGAAATTCATATGCAGAAGAAAATAAAGCAGAACAAGAAGTCTACGCACAATTTGAATCGATATGTCTCTCATTTGTTAATGATTACAGCAGATCCCTGCCAGTAGTAGAAAGCTTAGGATACAAACAGCTGGATACTGACATAGCTCAGAAGCTCTTATATCCACAAACTGGAAAGGCTTGGTTTATGGAAGGAGAATTCTCAAAGACAATTCTAATGATATCTGACTCCGGCAGTTGTAGCATTAGTTCTCCTAAAAACGTTTCGGGTACGGCGGTTTTAGAAATATTCACTCAAAAAACGAATCCAACGCTCCAAAGTAAAGAAAATTTAGGATCACAAGAGCAGTATTTTTTTAAAGTTTCTTTTCCCGACGCCCTTGGCCAAGATGATGGTAAAGCTATAGTAATGATAACTTTAAGCACTTTGAGTAACTACTCAGACTCCATAATTTTGAATTCTGTATCGGAACAATCATTTCAAGAGCAAAAACAAATCGAAGAGTAAAAAATGAAAATAAACAAAATTGCCGTCATCGGCGCAGGAGTGATGGGCAGCGGCATCGCCGCGCAGGCCGCCAACGCGGGCTATCCCGTCGTGCTGCTGGACATCGTTCCGCCCGACCTCGCCAAGTTCGGCGGAAATCGCAACGCCTTCGCCGAAGGCGCGGTCGAAAAGATGCTCAAGGCCGACCCCGCGCCCTTCATGCTGCCCGGAAACGCGAAGCGCATCACCTGCGGCAATCTGGAGGACCACCTGAACCTTCTGGCCGATGTGGACTGGATCATCGAGGTCGTCGTCGAAAACCTTGAGATCAAGCACAAGACCTACGCCAAGCTGGACCACCACCGCAAGAAAGGCTCGATCGTCTCCTCCAACACCTCGACCATCCCGCTGCACAAGCTGGCGGAGGGGCAGAGCGACCAGTTCAAAAAGGATTTCATGATCACGCACTTTTTCAACCCGCCGCGCTACATGCGCCTGCTGGAGCTGATCGTGAGCAAGGAAACGCGGTTAGACGCCATCGAAACTGTGCGCAATTTCTGCGACATCGAGCTGGGTAAGGGCGTAGTCCTGTGTCATGACACGCCGGGCTTCATCGCCAACCGTTTGGGCGTATTCTGGCTGACCGCCGGGATCAACGAAGCGATCAAGCAAAAAATCTCCATCGAACTCGCCGATGCCGTCATGAGCAAGCCCGTGGGCATTCCCAAGACGGGGGTCTTTGGCCTGATCGACCTTGTGGGGATCGACCTGATGCCCAAGCTGGCGGACTCGCTGCTGACCAACCTGCCGCAGGGCGATGCCTACCGCAAGCTGCACGTCGATTACCCCTTCGTGCATCAGATGATCGCGGCGGGCTATACGGGCCGCAAAGGGAAGGGCGGCTTCTACCGCCTTGATCCGAACTCCAAGGATAAAGCCAAACAGACGCTGGCCCTCAGCCCCGACAGCTTCGCGGAAAGCCAGTATAAACCCGCCTCCAAGGCCTCCAAGGAAAAGCCCGAAAGCGCCGACGCGGGCAAAAAGGGCCTGCGCGCCGTCGTGGAAACCGAAGACGCGGGCGGCAAATATGCGTGGGAAGTGCTGAAACAGACCCTACATTACGCGGCCTCCCTCGTCGGCGAGATCGCCGATACGGTCTTCGACATCGACGAGGCCATGAAGCTCGGCTACAACTGGAAGAACGGCCCGTTCGAGATGATCGACGCGCTCGGCCCCAAATGGTTTGCAGCCAAGCTCAAGATCGAAAATATCGACGTACCCGAAATCCTCAAAAAGGTTGGCGAGGGCACCTTCTACCGCATCGAAAACGGCAAGCGCCAGTTTTTTGGCACGGACGGAAAATATCACGATGTGAAGCGGCCCGAGGGCGTATTGCTGCTGAGCGATCTCAAGCTCTCAAGCGAACCCGTCCTCAAAAACGGCTCCGCCAAGGTGTGGGACATCGGAGGCGGCGTGCTCTGCTTCGAGCACCAGACCAAGATGAACACGTTCGATGAGGACCTCTTCGCCCTGCTCGAACAGGCCCGGACGACGATTGAGAAATCTGGCGGCAAATACAAGGCGCTGGTGATCTATAACGAAGGCTCGCATTTCTCCGCCGGGGCCAATCTGGGCCTCGCGATCTTCATGATCAACATCGCCATGTGGCCGCAGGTCGAAAGCTTCGTGGCGCAGGGGCAGAAAGTCTTCATGAACCTGAAATACGCCCCTTTCCCGGTGGTGAGTGCGCCGAGCGGCATGGCCTTGGGCGGCGGCTGCGAGATTTTGCTCGCCTCGGATGCGGTGCAGGCCCACGCCGAAACCTATTGCGGCCTCGTCGAGGTCGGCGTCGGCCTCATCCCCGGCTGGGGCGGGTGCAAGGAAATGATCCTGCGTCATCAGGAACGCGAGCGCAGCAAATTCAGCGAAGACATGGGAAAAATCGGCAAGACAAACGTCTGGTTCTCGCCCGACACCACGCCGATGGGCGCATCCCGCAAGGCGTTCGAGGCCATCGGCACGGCCAAGGTCGCCAAATCCGCGCACGAGGCGGTGGAGATCGGCTATTTCCGGGAAACCGACGGTATCACCATGAACCGCGACCGGCTTTTGTATGACGCGAAGCAACGCGCCCTCAAGCTGGCGGAAAACTACAAGACGCCCGAAAAGGTGCAGAATATCCGCATTGCCGGAGCAGGCGGCAAGCTCGCCCTTGATATGGCGGTCACCGACCTCCAGAAATCCGGCAAGGCCACGCCCTATGACGGGGTCGTCTCCGCCCATCTGGCGGAAGTGTTGACCGGTGGCGGCGCGGACCTGACCGACAAGGTAACCGAGGACGACCTCCTGAAGCTTGAACTGCGGGAATTCATGAAACTGGTGCGCAACGAAGGCACGCTGGCCCGTATCGAGCATATGCTGGACAAGGGCAAGCCGCTGCGGAACTAACAGATTACGGAAAACTTGCAGATCGGTAAAAAATCAGGCTAAATCGGCGCCATGAGTAAGATCCTCTCGCAGAGCTTCCGCTTCGATATCTCCACGGACGAGCAGTTCCACGCCCTTGCCAACGCCTTCACGCACGCGCTCAAGGCTGTGGAGGCCCAAGGCTACGCCGCAGAATATAACGGCCAGACCCTTCACCACCCCGGCCAGATCGGCATCAAGGGCACCTCAGGCATCGGCAAAAGCGAATTCTTCAACACCGTCATGGGCGCGTTCCTGCCCCCGGACGCGCAAGTTTCCGAAAAGCTCCAGCCGAGCGCCGACCAGACCCGCATGGTACAGGTCTGGAAGCAGTGGCGGGTCCCTGGCGAGCAAAAGGAATACCGGGTCGAGGACCTTCACGCCGAGGCCGCGCTGATTCATATGCCTGAAATGCATCTGCCCGAACGCGACTGGGCGGGCGTGTCGATTTACGAGCATGTTGATGAGCGCAGCAATTTTTGCGACATGATGCTCGAACTTCACTATGAACAGGACGGCCGCCGCACCGCGAAGATCCGCACGACCGACGCCGTGGCGCAGGACGCCGAATTTTCGGCGGGATTTTTACCTCTCGTCCGTGATATAACGCTCTGATATCTGCGTTCTCGCGCAAAACCGTATCCGAAGATGGGCCGACCATTGGTCAATTACATCGACATATACTGCGAACGTCTGGAGCCGGGCTTGCTGGCCGAGCCGGTGAACGCCATCACCAATCTCGCCTTTTTTGTTGCGGCGTTTTTTGCATATGGCCTTGCAAAAAAGCGCGGTGCCCTCAATACGCCTGCCCGTATTCTCATCGTTCTTTTGTGCGCCATCGGCGCGGGCAGCACGCTGTTTCATACCCTCGCGACTCACGCCGCGCAGCGCAGCGACGTGATTCCGATCCTTCTGTATCAGGTCTCCTTCATCGTCTTTTACGCGACTTACGTGATGCGGCTCGATGCGCTGAAAACGGCGCTTCTCTTTGTGGTGTTTATGGGTGCAAGCGCGGCCTGTGATGCGGTTCCTTCCGATATTCTTAACGGCTCCGCAGGTTATATCCCCTCGCTCGTCTTCCTCACCGGCTTTGGCATGTGGCACGCCCGGAACATAAAGCACGAGCGCAACATTCTTTTATATGCTGCGCTCCTCTTCATCGTTTCTCTGACCTTCCGCACGCTGGACATGAGCCTTTGCCCGAGCTGGCCGATGGGAACGCATTTCCTCTGGCATATCCTGAACGGAATCCTGCTCTACCTGACGGCAAGAGCCTACATCATGAATCAAGGCAGGTTGGGCACCTCGACGAAAACGTCCTGATCGCGCTGATGCACGAAGACGTTGCGCATCACGCGCAGCCGCCCGTTAGGCGTAAGAGTCGGGCTTTGATCCGTTGAAAACCCATGCTCATCAAGAACGGCCTTGAGGCCTTCGGCGATTTCCTGCGCACTCCGTCCTTTAAAATGCAGCGACAGCGGAAAGGACTCATTCGGCGCATTATGGTCGTATGTGTCCATCCCCGTATCGTCGGAAAGCACGAAATCAACGCCCTCGTCTAAATCGTCGATGATGCGGCGCTGGCCCTGAACCATCGTCACGGCCCCGTGGCTGCGCCCGAATGTGATGAACAGCGAGGCGGCCCGGTCTTCGTCGGCGGTGTATGTATCGGAGTTTGTCATCAGGCCAGATCCATCGTGCGGATATCAACGATAAGATAGTCCGGATCCTGCCCGGAATAAAGATCGACATTGCGGGCAAGCCGAAAGGGCGTATCCGGTCCCAGCTGATCAAAAAAGTCTTGCGGAAGAACACCCAGATCCCCACGCGTCACGCCGATCGAGCAAATCTCGGAAAGCAGCAGGCGCAGATTGCCATCGCCCGAAGCCTCACGCGAAAACGTAAGCTGAAGCCGTCCCCGATTCAGTACAAAATCGCCGTAATGATCTTCGGTCATTTGCCGAAGCTCTTCGATCGGATTGCGAACAGCGCGCATCAACACCCCTGTTTATTATCCGTAATCTACAACACCGCCGCAAAAAGCGCAAAAAATTCGCCGCGCATGATTCTTTACGCCCCGGACAGGCAGTTTTGGGGTATAATTTCAAAAGATTAAGAACAAATCAGGGGGTTCCCGCTCCATGCCGTCCTACAATCCGCCTTTGGCCGATATCCGCTTTATCCTCCACGACGTGTTGAAGGCCGAAACCCTGAACACTTTGCCCGGTTACGGCGATTTTTCCACCGACCTGATCGACCAGATCATCGAGGAGGGCGCCAAAATCTGTCAGGAAGTGCTCTTCCCCCTGAATCAAAGCGGCGACGGCGAGGGCTGCGTTCTTGAAAACGGCGTGGTCCGAACGCCCAAGGGCTTCAAGGAGGCTTACGACACCTTCGCGCAGGGCGGCTGGTGCGGCCTCAGCGCCGACCCCGAGTATGGCGGTATGGGCATGCCCATGCTGCTCAACACCGTGATGCAGGAAATGATCTGCGCCGCCAACATGTCGCTCGGCATGTATCCCGGCCTCTCGCAAGGCGCGTATGAGGCGCTGCACCATTTCGGCACGGACGAGCAGAAGGCGCTCTACCTGCCCAAACTCATTTCCGGCGAATGGTCCGGCACCATGTGCCTGACTGAGCCGCATTGCGGCACCGATCTCGGCCTCATCAAGGCGAAGGCGGTTCCGCAGCCGGACGGCTCCTGCAAGATCG
Source organism: Alphaproteobacteria bacterium (assembly GCA_023384135.1). GTDB lineage: Bacteria > Pseudomonadota > Alphaproteobacteria > Micavibrionales > Micavibrionaceae > JAGNKE01. Next base: position 690,510 of record JAHDXS010000002.1, read on the forward strand.
ACGGCACCAAGATTTTCATCTCGGCGGGCGAGCACGACCTGACCGAAAACATCATCCACCTCGTTCTGGCCAAGCTGCCCGACGCGCCGGAGGGCGTGAAGGGGATTTCCCTGTTCGTAGTGCCTAAATTCCTGCCCAAGCCGGACGGGACCCCCGGGGCGCGCAACGGCGTGGTCTGCGGCTCCATCGAGCATAAGATGGGCATCAAGGCCTCAAGCACCTGCGTGATGAATTTCGACGGGGCTATCGGCTGGCTGGTCGGCGAGCCGCACAAGGGACTCAAGGCGATGTTCACCATGATGAATGCGGCGCGTCTCGGCGTGGCGATGCAAGGGCTGGGCGTGGCCGAAGTCGCCTACCAGAACGCGGTCATCTACGCGAAGGACCGCCTCCAGATGCGCAGCCTCAAGGGCGCGAAGCACCCTGATAAACCCGCCGATCCGATCATCGTGCATCCCGACGTGCGCCGAATGCTGCTGACCGGCAAGGCGTTCGTTGAGGGCTCGCGCGCGCTTTCTTATTGGGTTGGCATGAACCTCGACATCTCCCAGCGTCACCCCGATGTAGGCGAAAAACAAAAGGCCGACGATCTCGTCGCGCTGCTCACGCCCATCGTGAAGGCGTATCAGACCGACATGGGCACCGAAGTCGCGATCCTGAGCCAGCAAGTCTATGGCGGCCACGGCTATATCTGGGAATGGGGCATGGAGCAATATGTGCGCGACGCCCGCATCGCCCAGATTTACGAGGGCACCAACGGCATTCAGGCGCTCGACCTCGTGGGCCGTAAGATGCCGCTGGGCTTCGGGCGTTTGCTGCGCCGCTTCTTCCACCCGGTGAACGAATTCATCATGGCCGAACAGACAAACCCCAAGCTTCAGGAATTCGTCTTCCCGCTGGCCAAAGCCTTCGCCAAGCTGCAGCAAAGCACGGCGACGATCGCGCAGAAGGGATTGAAAAACCCCGAGGAGGCCGGGGCCGCCTCGACCGATTACCTTCGCCAGTTCGCGCTGGTCGCGCTGGCCTATATGTGGTGCCTCATCGTCAAGGCCGCGCAGGAAAAGCTGGAGCAGGGCAGCGCCGACAAGGCGTTCCTTGAGGCCAAGCTCAAGACCGCCCGCTTCTTCATGGAGCGGATGCTGCCCGAATCCGAGGCCCGCTTCCGCATGGTCATGGCCGGCGCCGCGACCCTGATGGACATGGACGAGGCGCAGTTTTAAACCCTGAAAATAGCCGAAAGACCCAAGCGCGGCGCAGCATAAAACCGCCGTGACGGCCCATGATTTTTTTGCTAGAACAGCTTATGTAAACAAAAATCATGTTTCAAGGCGGAGAGATTCATCATGGATGTGGCGCTTGTATTTAACAAGGAAACCGGCTTCTCAAAAGAGATGACCGCGACCGAGTTCGAGCGGCTGTATAAAGGCAACGCGGCTCTGGGCATCAACGCGGCTCACCCCGCAGAGGCCGAAAAGCTTAAGGCCGTCTCCGTGGATGACGCGATCCCGCTCACCTTCCGCCGCTCCCATACACGCGTAGGCGACGAGGAGATCGTCAAGGCCTGTTGGGTGCGCCCGCCCGGCCTGGGCGACCATGACCACGTCTTCAACCGTGAGGCCGGTCAGGGGCTCGCCGACGCGGTACAAAAGGGCAAGGCGGTGCTCCTCAGCCTCAACCTCGATCTGGCGGGGCGGCCCATATCGTTTGAAAACCTTCGCGAAAAGGGCGCGAAGAACCTCAAGGACTGGATCGCGGCCAATCGCGGCAACTATATCAGCATCCCCGTCCACTCGGCGCAGGAAGCCAGAGCAGCCATCCGCAGGGTGCACGAACTGGACTCCGAGCACCCCCTGAACGGGCGCGTATTTGCCCTGCACAAGGGTGCGGTCGTGCCGTACCGCAACTTCTTCCTCGGCCATCGCGAAGACGACATCTCACATCTTTATAATGCGCTCCAGCACCGCCGCGCGGGCGTGCCGATCGGCGAGACGCGCATAATCGGCTTCCCGCGACTTTTTCAACTGATCCCGTCCGCGACGACCGTGTCCGAGCAGGCCACGAAGGGCATCAAGGGCAACACGATCAAACAGCCCGAAGGCAAACCGCTCTTCAGCAATCTGATCTTCACGAATCACGACGAGGTCCTGAAATCCGACCCCTATAAAATCCTGACCGACGAATTGCTGGCACACCGCAAGGAAGGCGTATACGTTCTGGCCAGCCCGTCCGTAACGGTCGGCGAGCCGCAGGACAACTGGAAAATGATGCGCTGGATCATTAACGACATCCCCGCCCAGACAACCCCCGTCCACAGGTCGAAGGAAACGGCGCAACCCTCGCAAAACCTCGATCTTTAGCGTGGCGCGCCGCCTTAAGGCGCATCAATCCTGAATTTTATTGACGAATACATACGAGTATGCATATTATTGCATAGATACATACATACGGGCCGAATAAGGTTGGGGTGTGAGGCGGGGCGTCTAAATAAACCGATTTTGATAAGTTTGTATTTTTTTGAGAATGCGAGCAGAATGTCAAAAAACAAAGAAGGTTGAATCATGGCCGTTGAATACACGGTTGAAAGCTTTATCTCCCTCCGCGCAGCCTATGAAATGTTGGGAAAAATCCCCGAAGGCCGACACGATCGCTCAAGAAATATTGAGAATATCGAAAACAAGGTCTTTGCCTGCGCCCGGTATCTCTCCGAAAAGAAAGCCGATATGGGAATCACAGTCTGGCTCTGCCGCCAGATGATGATGGGCAACGCCCGCACCGGTCTGAACCCCGATACGCTCGTGAAATACCTCACGCACGCCGAGGAAAAGAACCATTTGGAGGGCATCCGCTTGCTCGCCAAATATTATTTCGGCTGGGATAAAATTCTCGCGGCCAGCCAGATCAACCGTGCCCGTGCGATGGAGCTGTTTGAACGCGCCGCCGCGACCGGCGACGCGGAAAGCCGCTATGAGCTGGCGCTCGCCCTTCTGGAAAACGAAAACGGGAAAACGGACCTCAAACGGGCCAAGAGCATCCTGCAAGCCTTGATTGTCGAGCGCTATCCGGCGGCGTTTTTCTCCTACTATACCCGCTTTCATCTTATGTCCGGCGGCGCGGACTCCGACCCGGCCTATGCCTTTCAGATTCTCCGGCAGGGCATCGAGGCGTTCGAGGAGAGCCCGCAGGAAGAGCGCGACGCCGCCGACTGGGTCGGCGAGCGCCTTTATTACTACGCCGGCCTCTGTCATGCCGAGGGCCACGGCTGCGATAAGGATATCGAAAAGGCCATCAGCCTGATGAAAATTAGCGCCGAGATCAATCCCGTCGGGGACGCCTATGATTGGCTTTACAATAAAGGGCTTGAACGGATCGTTGAACTGCCGCCTGCGTTCACTTCTCCGGCGGGCGCCCGTCAGGATGCGCCGCAGGCCCCGAAAATCTTCACCTCCGGCCCGGCGGACGAAGAGGAGGAGCAGATCACGCGCATTGACCTCGACAAGCCTCTGACCTTCATAAAGTTTGACGAAACCAAAAAGGCCGAAGAAACCACGCGGCTGCTGACCAAGGACGATCTGGAGGACATTCTCAAGCCTTTCGACTCCCTGATCGGCCTCCAAAACGTCAAGGACCAGATCCGTGCTCTCTTTTATATCGTGCTGGCCGACAACCGCCGCCGCGCGACCGGCTGGACAGGTGAATACCGCCCCTCCCTTCACATGGTCTTCTCCGGCAATCCCGGCACGGGCAAGACCACGGTCGCCCGCCTGCTCGGCGAAATATACAAAAAACTGGGCTATCTTAAACGCGGCCACGTGGTCGAGGTGGACCGCTCCAAGCTCGTCGGCGAATATATCGGCCAGAGCGAGCATATCACCGCCGAAGTCATCAAACGCGCCAAGGACGGTGTGCTCTTCGTGGACGAAGCTTACGACCTCGATGTCCGCGACAGCTGGCGCGACTACGGCGCCCACGTCACCACCATGCTGGTCAAGGCGATGGAGGACAAGCGCGGCAATATGGTCGTGATCCTCGCGGGCTATCGCGACGAAATGAAATGGTTCGTCGATTCCAACCCCGGCCTGCATTCGCGGATCGGCGCGCATATCGACTTTCCTGACTACACGAACGACGAACTGGCGAGGATATTCGAGAATTTCAGCGCCGCCCATGCGTTTGAAATGAGCGATCTGGCAAAGGAAAAGATCCGCGCGGTGATCCGCAATATGGAGCCAAACCGAAAAGACAAGATGGGCAACGCACGGGGCATCCGCAATTTCTTCGATGAAACGCTCGGCAATCAGGCCCGCCGCGTGATCGAGAGCAACCTGAGCGATCCCGCCGAACTGGCCCTGATCCTTCCCGGCGATATCCCCGGAAGCGACTCCCCGCCAAATAAAGGTGGCGGCAAAGTCACCCGCCTCTCCTCACGGCGCTGAATGGAAAAAGGCCGGTCTTGCAACCGGCCTTTTCGTACGCAGATTTTCAAACGCAGCATTTACGCAGCGCCGCGCAAATTCTTTACGCGGGAAGCACGCAGTGATTTACGCAGTACGCAGTCGCTGTTTGAGTACGCAGCAAACGCAGAGAGTTTTTTACGCAGTGTTACTCAAGTGAACGCAGTCAAGTTACGCAGTAATCCCTATTGCGCGGCAAGCTGCCCTTCGAGGATACGGATACGCTCCTCGTAGCGGCGCTGCGCGTTCTGAAGTTCGATTTTGGCCTTCGCCAGCTCTTCTTCCATAACCGAAAGTTTGGCGAGTTGCTGCTGTTCCGTGACTTGCGGATCGAACAGCATGGTTTCAAGCTCCTGTTTCTCGCTCGTACACTGCTGACGCGCGGCCTGAAGCTGGCGTCCGAGGCGCTTGAGCTGCCGCTCCGCCTCGTTATAGCGCATCGTGGCCCGCTCAAGGTTCCAGTTGTCGGAGGAAACAGACAAGCGCTCATCCTCGGCATCTTTCAGATTGGATTTCAGTTCTTTGTCGAGTGTCTGGTTTTCCGTTGCCAGACGACTGACTTCCGCTTCCAGTTCGCGGATTTTATCGCGCATCTGTATGAAATCTTCTCCCGCGATACCGCTGCTCGGTTCCAGGGCGGCCGAAGCGCTTGCGAAGTGGTCCACAGAATCGGACGCCGCAAAATCCTCGCCGGCGGCGGGTTCAGTCGCCTCGGGCGGCAGACCTACAGCCGTCAGATCGGCCTCCATGCTGGAGCTCTTCTTGGTCATCTTGTAGGCCGGAATAGTCACGGACTTCTGTTCTGGCTTAGGCTTAGGCGCAGCATCGAACTGAGTGGCACTCTGCTTTTCATCTTTCTGCGGCGGCTTGGGCGTATCAAAGAAGATCACATCGTCCTTGGTTTTAAGAACATCGCCGCTCGACGCATTGGTCGCAGCCGGATCGACAGACGCAGGTTTGGCAGAGGCGGGTTTGTATTCCTCGCTACGCTCGGAAATGCCCTTCTGCAAGGTCTCTGTAAAACGCTTGCGGTCCTGCGGTGCGGATGCAGGTTCGGACGCGTCCTCAGCTTCATTCAGAGCGGGCAGGGGATCGGAAATATCCCCGGCAGAAGCCTGATCTTGAGGCGCATCGAAGAACGGTTCGGAAGAATCCTCGAACGCGATCGGCTCCGGCGCTTCGGCGGCAGGGCTGCGGCTGGCCTCGTAACGGTCGGCCAGAGACGTGGCCTGCGCCACGATATCGTCCATCTCCTTTTTCTTTTCACCCGTTTCCGGTATATCGGAGGAAATCGAGGCAATCCCTGAAGGCGCGGGCTCGGCCATGATCGGCGGAGCGGAGGCCGCAAGATCGGGCTCAATCGAAGAAGTCGCGATCTCCGGCGGGCTCTCCATCTCATCAAGGTCCGCTATGGCGGCGGGCGGGGAAATACAATCGCGGTATTCCTCCATCGCCTTGGCGAACCCGGTCAGGTACAACCGGAATTCGTTGCCCTGAATGCTGAGATCCATGGTCGCCGCGCTTTTTAGGGCTTCAGAAAAGGACGTTCGCGAAGAAATATCGGAAGAAAGGGCGCTACCCGCGCGGGCTGTTGCCTGGAAAATCTCGCGGGACTGTCCGGGAACGGAATAAACGACCTCATAGCGCTTGCCCGTCTCGAAGCTGGACTGCCGGAAATCGATATCCAAAGTGGCAAGGCCCGCGGGCGTACCGCTGATTTGAATCCCGAAACCGTTATTGAAAGTGTTTGAAAGCGCACACGAGGGCGAAGCCTCATCGCCGCCTGTCTTGGCGACGCTCCATTTCTGCGTTGGATAGAAGTAAAGCGAAGGGTCGCTTGCGAACGCGCCGTAAGCAAGGCATGTCGTCGCCAGACAAGCCCCAAGCAAGGATGTTGCAAAACGTTTATTCGCCATGGACATATTCCCGAAACTCAGGAGTGAAGAGACAAAGAGGGTGAAAACCAGAAAGAGAAAAGCTCCGGCAGGACCGCCAGAACGGAGGTGATTCGCATAACTCCTTCCATTCTCACCTTTTTTTCAAGGAAGAAAAGTTTTTCCGCGTTCCTTTGCTCTTATTTTTGGGGAAAAAATATGTATAGTATGTGTATGAGTATCGAAGATCTTAAAAAAACCATCATGGATAAACTGGCCGCCGCGCCCCCCCTCGGGGCGCGAATGAAGTTCGACTGCGGCCCGGACGGACTGATCTTTCTGGACGGCACCAAATCCCCGCCGGACATCTCGCAGGAGGACGCGGAGGCCGAGACGACCCTTATATGCAGCGCCGACACGCTGCGCGGCATCGCGCAGGGCACCGTTGACCCCACCATGGCCTATATGACCGGCAGCCTGAAGATTCAGGGCTCCATGGGCTACGCCCTCAAACTCGCGGGGATACTGGGGGATTGATTGCGTAAGCTGATTGTCTTCTCAACCTGTATGTTACTGACCGCCTGCTCCGCAGCCGATTACGAGGGCTTCCGCGCCCCCTCCCTGTCCGGCGACCCGGCGCGGATGAGCGCCGACACGCTCTGTTACCGCGCCGCCTATGCCAAGGAAAACCCGGCCTTGCAGGAAGAGGTCCGGGCGCGTAATCTCGACTGCGCAGAGATTCTGGACGCCCAGCCCCACGGCGGCGACACGCGCTACTGATTAAGGAGAAAAGCAACATGGCCCGCGACGACGATGACGACGACGCAGTAGAGATCACCAAAGATTCCAACGGGGCGCAGCTGAAAGACGGCGACTCCGTCGCCCTCATCCGCGATCTCGACGTGAAAGGCTCCAACCTCAACCTCAAGCGCGGCACGGTGGCCAAGAATATCCGCCTGACCCGCCGCGCCGATGAGGTCGAATGCCGCTTCGGCAAACAGACCATCGTGCTGAAAACCCAATATCTGAAAAAAGCCTGAGTTTTTAAGTCTCGATCTTGAGCGCCCGGAACCGGGGCGAGAGGGCCGCCACCGCCCCCACCACGCCGATTGTCGCCGCACCGCCGATGACGATGGAGGGCACAAGGCCAAGCAGAGTCGCCGCCGCGCCGCTCTCGAACGCGCCGATCTCGTTCGAGGAAATGATGAACATGGAATTGACCGCCGACACCCGCCCGCGCATGTGCTCGGGCGTAAGGATCTGCATCAACGTCCCGCGTATGACCATCGAAACGCTGTCGAACGCGCCGGACAGGGCAAGAAACAGCGCGGCCGAAAAGACGGTCGTTGAAAGCCCGAAGCCGATTATGCTGACCCCGAACCCGCCCACGACGATCAGAAGCCGCGCCGCCGTAACCTGCCGCATCGGCCGCATCGCGAAATAAAGCGCCGTCAAAATCGCGCCCATCGCCGGGGCCGCCCGCAGGAACCCGAGGCCCACCGGCCCGGCACCCAGAACCTGGTCCGCGAACGCGGGTAAAATCGCGATCGCGCCGCCGAACAAAACCGCCAGCATATCAAGCGACATAATCGAAAGCAGCGTCCGGTTCTCTAGCAGAAACCGCCAACCCTCAAGGATGCTTTTCATCACCGGAGGTCGGTCCGATTTATCCTTCGCCGGAACGTCCGCCCGCAGCAGCGTGACCATGACAACCGCCAGCGCCATCATCAGGGCCGCGAACGTCCACGCCCCCGAAGCGCCCGCAAACGCATAGATCAAACCCGCCAGCGTCGGCCCTCCGATCGCCGCCACTTGAAACGCCGCCGTCTGCCACGACGCGGCGGAGGAAATCTCCTCCCGCGTCACGATGCGCGGCAAAAGCGCGAACGCGCTCGGCATAATAAAGCTCCGCGCCAGCCCGGAGATAAAAATCCCGCTAAAGATAAAGATGAGAAGGCTGGTGGTGCCCAGCGGCACAAACCCGCCCGCAGTGACCAGCAGCATGAGCGTATTCAAAAACAGCCCGATCAGGCACAGCCGGTAAACCTTGCGCGGCGCGCTGACATCCACGATATGCCCGGCATAGAAAGCACAGGCAATGGCGGGCACGGCCTCCGCCAGCCCCGTCAACCCCAGCATCCATGTGCTGCCGGTCAGGGAATAGACCTGCCAGCCCACGATGATCGCCTGCGCCTGCAACGCCGTAATCGCGCACATCCGCGTCAGCACCAGCAGACGGAAATCCCGGTTTTTAAGGAGGGAGACGTCAAACCCCTGCATGCGATCACCCCGCTTCGCAAACCATACTTTTAGACTGAAGCGGGGTAAAAGTATATGCGGGTTTTTGCGTGAAACCCGCCCCGGATCGTGCTATGAATCCTCCAAGTTTCAGTTAATTAAAGGGATAAAGACCATGACCATCAAGATCGGCGACAAGATTCCGTCCATCAACCTCAAGCGCCTCGGCGAGGCCGGTATGGAAGACCTGAACATCGCGGACTATATCGCGAAGAAAAAGGTCGTGATCTTCGCCGTCCCCGGCGCCTTCACCCCCTCCTGCACCCAAAAACACCTGCCCGGTTATATCGAACACGCGCGGGACATCAAATCCAAGGGCATCGACGAGATCATCTGCATCGCCGTCAACGACCCCTTCGTGATGCAGCACTGGGGCGAAGTCGCGGGCACCAAGGACAAGGTGACCATGATCCCCGACGGTAACGGCGAATTCACCAAGGCGATCGGCATGGATTTCGACGGTTCGGGCTACGGCCTCGCCACGCGCTCCAAGCGTTACAGCATGGTGGTCGAAAACGGCAAGGTGACCAAGCTCAACGTCGAAGCCAAGCCCAGCGACGTGGAACTCTCCGGCGCACAGGCCTGTGTGGTGAATTTGTAAACCTGAGAGAAAGTGACGGGTCTCCCTAAAGAGAGCGAAGTGCAGGCTTCTGAGAGCAAGCTCAGACGCAACAAAATCTTTTGGGGCGCCGAAAATCCGTCTCTGGCCCGCAAGCTGTTCGTGGCATTATGCCTCGTTGTGATCCTCGTCATGTCGTACGCAGCTACGAACAGGGGTTTTTTCCCTTCTGACGCGTGGAAGACTATTTCCTTCTTCCTATCGATGACCTTCTCACTATCGGTGACAGCGGGATTATATCACGCTCACAGAACCGGAAAAATAAAACTAAAGAATGGAAAAAAGCCCAGCTTGCTAGCGCATATTATCATGCTGGTTTTTTTCTTTCCTATGGTGTTCTGGCTTACAATCACCGATGGTTTTGGGTGCGCCTACACAGAATGGTTCGGGGTTCCGGCAGTAAAAACCATCACGGTCAGTGAAAAGATAACCGGAAGGGGATATAAATCATATGAAACAACATATTGCCTGAGAAGCCAAGAACTGCGCGGCGACTTTATTTCAGCATTATGTGTTCAAAAAAACGACCACGAGCGCCTCGAAATCGGCTCACAGGTGTTAACTTACGGCAAAGAAAGCTGGTTTGGATTCGTCTTTAAAAAATATGTAATTCTAAAAATATAGTCCTCTTTATTAACCCAAAAAGATTGATCTCGTCGCCCAGGCCTGTGTGGTGAACCTCTAGAGCGACATTAAAACTCTGGAAAAGACCCATAAATAGGTGTAAGAGAGGGCAGGATGACAAGCATTTCGCCCAAATTCCTGCACGTTTTCTTCATTCTAGCCTTCGTTCTGGCCGGGGTTTCGCCCGCATGTAAGTTCATCTCCGGCGAAAAAACCTTCATGGAGATCTGTTTCTCCGACGGCAGCCTAAAGCGCGTCGAGGTCCCCGCCGAATATAGCGCCGTGATGGCCAAGGCCGAAAAAACCCCGCAGAATAACGGTCACGCCCACAAAGACTCTGACTGCGGCTTCTGCTTCGCGCAATCGAGCCTCAGCAAAAATACGCTCACCGCCGCCGCCGCGATCCTCGTTAATCCGCCCGCGCAGGCGGTCCCCCTCGGCGCGGGAAGCTTTGCACTCAAAGGGGCGCAGGCTTCGCCCTTCCAATCTCGCGGCCCGCCCGCCCTGTCCTGATTTTCCGCACATTTAAAGCCGTCGCCCGGAACCTGTTTCCGCGCGGCGCAAACGGACAATCCTTGGAACAAGGGCAAAGACAATGGCAAACGCCGCAGACATGGCCGATTTGGGCCAACCCAAAGAAACACTGAGCCAGAAATTCAACAAGCTCAACCACTTGCGCCACACGATCATGGATTTCAGCATGATGTTCATGGCCATCGGCGCGGTGGTCGCGGGGGCGGGGCCGCTGGTCGGCATCCTCGACCCGATCACCCCGTTCATCAAGATGCATTTCGAGGGCTGGCTGATGGCGCCCGACGTGCTCTCGAACTTCATCCCCGACGCGATGACGAACCTTGAGGCCGGAACATGGGCATCGGGGATTGATCCTGTCTCAATGCACGAAATGCACGGGGCCGCCGCAGGAGCCGAGGCGGCGGGCCATGCGGGTCACGCCGCGCATATGGGGCTGGAGGCGCAGAACGCGCAATTTACGCAATGGGTGGACGGTATGTCGCCCGAACAGCTCTCGGAGATCAACGCCGAGGCCCGCGACATTTACGGCATGTCGCTGAGCGAATATCACCGCGCCAACTTCCTCGACCACGCCCAGCCCTAAGGAGAACGACGATGGATAATAAAAACCTTTTTGCCCTCAGCCTCGCCGCAGCCATGACCTTTTCCGCGCCCGAAGAGGCGGACGCGCAGAGCTGGAAGCTCTGGCAGGAAAAACCGCCTGTGGTGAACTCGATGGTCATCCCCGGCAATGAGCGGGTCGGCGGCTCCCTGTCCAACCTGACCCACAACGGCCGCCCTGTGGGCGACAGCCTCAACGGCAAATATCTTCTGGTCTATTTCGGAACGCCCTACCGCCTGCCCAACTGCTCGGCGGACCTGCTGGTGATCAACGAGGGGCTGAAAACCCTCGAGCAGCGTTACGGCCGCGAAGTCGCCGCGCGCGTCACGCCGGTCTTCATCTACCCGCCGCACGATCCCGCCCGCCAGCCCGCCGCGAGCAACCTCTCAAGCTATATCAACGCGCAAGACTCGCGCTTCATCGGCCTGACCGGGACGCACGCGCAGGTGATGGAAACCGCCCGCAACTTCCGCGCCCGCTTCATGGATGGCGACGGCGACCGGGGCGGCACCTACGGCAACCACACGCGCTTTACGTATCTGATGAGCCCCGACGGCAAAAATCTGGCGATCTTCCCCGGCGATACGCTCTATGTGTTCATCGCTGACCAGTTGGCTCTGAACCTGACCCGCGACGGCGTGATCAGGCCGCAGACCGGAAACGCACCGGGAGCCGAGCGCTAGCTTTTGAAGAAGAAGCGCCTACAAAACCTCCAGCATCTCCGCGACCAGAGGGTGCCGCACGATATCCCCTTGGGAAAGGCGGCATACGGCGACGTTGGGTAACGCATCCAGCCTGCGGGCGATATCCCGCAAGCCCGAAACGCCCTCCAGCAGGTCCGACTGGTCCGGGTCGCCCGTCACCACCATCGTCGAATGCCAGCCCAGCCGCGAGAGGATCATCTTGAGCTGCGCGTACGTGCAATTCTGCGCCTCGTCGATCACCACAAAGCAGTTATTCAGCGTCCGCCCGCGCATATACCCGATGGGCGCGATCTCGATCGTGCCGTCCTCGATATATTGCCGAACCTTCTTGCCGCCCATCCGGTCGCCCAGCGCGTCGTAAAGCGGGCGCAGGTAAGGCGCCATTTTCTCATGCATATCGCCGGGCAGGAAGCCGATCGACTCTCCGGCCTCCATGGCGGGACGCGAAAGCACGATCCGCTCCACCGAACCTTTTTCAAGCGCCTCGACGGCGGCGGCGATGGCAAGATACGTTTTGCCCGTTCCTGCCGGACCGACCGCCAGCGTTAGATTATAACCCTTGATCGCTGTCAAAAGCGCCTCCTGCCCCTCCGAGCGGGGCCGCACCGTCTTAACAAACTTCTTGTCCCGCTGCGCGTCGATTTCGTCGTCCAGCGGGTGCCAGTTCTGCGCGCCCGAAGAGGCGTAGTTGTCCTGGCCGTGAACGACATGAATATTCCGTGAAGCTTTCCGTGATTTTTTAGACATGGAATGAAGACTCCTTTTCCGTGGCTGGAGCGTGGGAACACATTAAAGTCAAGGCGAAGTGGGGAGTGCGGTTTGAATAAGGCAAGAAAATACGCAGCGGCGGCATCGTCAGAAACCGCCTCCATAAAGGTTAACAAAAGGATGGGATAAAGATGAAAAAGACCGGTCAATCTGGGGGGATTGAAGGGGAGGACTCCACGATGATGAGCATCGAACGGCCATTTCACCCAAATCTTACCAGAAGCAGGGAGGGCGACCTATAAAAATGCGGGTTCGCCATGAAAATGTTGGTAGTGTTTTACAAAAACCCTAAAAACACGCTATTATGAGGTGTTAAAACGGTTTGCAACAAGGGTACGACCATGCGCCGACTTGAAGTGTTTCTCAAACGAATTCTGCCTGCGCTCGCGCTAATGGCGGCCTTCTCGGCGCCCGCTTTCGCCGGGAACTACACGGCGCTGTCCGATAAGCAGCTGAAATCCTCCAGTTCCGATGAACAGAGAGACGAAAGGAAGACCGAGCGCGTTTGCACCAAGGCCGATGAGAAAAACATCGATTCATATGCCGAAAAACTGGAAAAATTCTCCAAAGACGTATCGATAGGTGCCAGCAAGGCCGGAGAAATGGGCGAAAACAGCGCCATGCGTAAGGATTACATGAAAGTCCATGACGAGTTCACCAAATACCTGAAATCAGAGCAGCACGAAGAGGTCAAGGAAAGCTATAAGGTTTGCGGCGTGGAAATGCCGAAATGGAACCTGATTGACAGCTTCTGGACTCCTTGATGGCCTCTCTAAACCCCGCGGATTCACGTTTCAAGGGCTAGAAGCAGCCCTTTAACCTGAAAATCGTTGCCTTTCCCGAAGAACCGCTATAGCGTAGCCCTCTGTTTTTAAAAGGGATTGCAAGGTTATGGCCGTTACGTTCGAAGATGTCCTGAAGGCGCGCGAGGCGATCAAAAGCTCGACGATCCTAACCCCGACGGTGAAGGCGGTCCGCCTCTCCTTGCATATGGGCATCGACCTCTATCTCAAACTCGAAAACCTCCAGCACACCTGCGCCTTCAAGGCGCGTGGGGCGCTGAACAAGCTTCTGACCCTGACCGAGGAGCAAAGAAAGCGCGGCGTCATCGCCTGCTCCGCCGGAAACCATGCGCAGGGCGTCGCCTATCATGCTACGCGCCTCGGGATTCCCTCAATTATCGTGATGCCGAACCTCACCCCCTTTAACAAGATCAAGAAGACCGAGGACTTCGGAGCGCAGGTCGTTCTCTACGGAAACAGTTTCGATGAATCCGTCGGCGAGACCATGCGCAGGGCGCAGGAAAAAGGCATGACTTTCATCCATCCCTTTGACGACGAGGCCGTCGTAGCCGGGCAGGGGACGCTTGGCCTTGAAATGCTCGAACAGCGCCCGGATCTGGACGTTGTGGTCGTCCCCATCGGCGGCGGTGGCCTGATCGCCGGTGTGGCGACAGCCGTAAAAGGGCTCAAGCCTGAAATCGAGGTCATCGGCGCCCAGTGCGAGGCTTACGATGCCGTGAAGGCCCGCCGCGAGGGCCGCAACTTCTCCGGCGGCGGCTCGACGCTGGCGGAAGGCATCGCTGTCAAGGAACCGTCCGAAAGTAATATCAAAATTATAGACAAACTGGTCTCCCGCATCGACTGCGTCTCCGAATACGAGATCGAAGCCGCGATTTTCGATCTTCTAAGTGATGAGAAGCTCGTCGCCGAGGGCGCGGCGGGTGCAGGTCTGGCCGTCATCCAGAAAAATATCGAATCCTTGCGCGGCAAGAAAATCGGGCTGGTGCTCTGCGGCGGTAATATCGACTCCCGCCTGCTCTCCACGCTGATCCTGCGCGGCCTGATCCGCGATGGCCGCATCGCCCGCCTGCGGTTTGAGATCGACGACACGCCCGGCCAGCTCTCCGACATTTCCCGCATCATCGGCGAGGCCCGCGCCAACGTCATTGAGGTGATTCACCAGCGTATGATGCAGGCCGTCTCCCTCAAACGCGCCGAACTCGACGTGGTGATCGAGGCCCGCGACGCCCAGCATGTTGAGGAAATCGTTAAAACCCTTGAATCCAAAGGCTTCAAAGTGGACGCAACCCGCGACGTTTAGAGGCGTAACCGCTAAGCCCCTTAAATTCCTTAAAATATTAACCAAGCTTGGTTTTTGGGAAAAAATCGGACTATAATGCCGTAACGAAAAAAGCGTAAAGATGGAGAGCGCTTTGGATTACGCCACTGACATGAAGGACGTTCCCTCAGGAGCATTCGCCCGTCATGCAGCGCCCGTGGAGCGCGGCAACAACAAACGCCTTATCCTCATTCGCCACGGCGACCCCGAAAACAACATGGCCCTCAAAGAGCAGGTCCGCCACGCCCGCGAGCAGCTCTATCAAGCCTATCCCGATTTACACATCGACGCGGTGCTCTATTCGCCCGTGAAACGCACCGTTCGGACCGCGGGCGAATTTTATCGCCTGCACACCGACGATCTGGACGACGAAATAAGGGGGCTTGTCCTTCCATTTCAAAAGCAAAAATGGCTGAAGGACGACTCGGGTACGAAGATCGGCTACGAAGGCCTGCTGAACAACGTCCGCGAACTTGATAACGACTGGAGCACGGTCGTTCTGGTCACCCACTCCACAACCGGCCCGCTTCTGGCCAAGGCCCTCAAGACTCAGGCCGACGATATGCAGCTCGCCTCCGCCATGTTCGATTACGCCTCCGTCATGGTCATCGACCTGCCCATAAACGAATGGGAGAAGGCCGGAAGCCAGCCCGCCATTCTGGCCCTGACCATCGCCCAGCCCGAAAAGCCCGACCCGGGCCGCGCCGCCGCAACTGAAACCGCGCCCGAAGACCTCATATCCCCCGATTGACCCGGAACATCCAAACGAAAACAGCCGGCCACAAAGACCGGCTGCGTTTCAAAAGTTAGCCAAGTTAGGCCGCCTTACCCTTGCCGTTTCGGGTCGCGGGGGCGCCGCCCGCCTTGGCCCGCACTTCGCGCTCGTACTCCACGGCCGTCTCGCCGTGCAGAGCGAGATCCAGCCCGTGATATTCAACGCGCGGATCGACCCGAAGCCCGATCGTCGCCTTGATCCCGGCGAGGATAACGAATGTCCCGACCGCCGAATAGGCGCCGACCACGAGAATCGAAAGCGCCTGCGCGACCAGCTGCGTTTCGCCTCCATAAAGCGCACCCGCGACCCCCCCGATTTCCGGGTTCGCCAGAACCCCCGTCAGCAAGGCTCCGGCGATTCCGCCAACCCCGTGCAGACCGAACACATCAAGCGAGTCGTCGTAACCCAACCATCCTTTCAGATACTCCACTGACACATAACACAGCAGTGCCGAGAGCGTTCCGATAATAAGGGAGCCTGTGAAGTCCACGAAACCCGCCGCCGGCGTAATGGCGACCAAGCCCGCGACCAGGCCCGAAAGCGCCCCCTGCACGTTGACCTTGCCCTTATGCAGAAGCTCAAGAACCATCCAGACCGTCGTGGCCGTACCCGCCGCCGTATTGGTGACCAGCATGGCATAACCCGCCGAACCTCCGGCCGTGAGTGCCGACCCGGCGTTGAATCCGAACCAGCCCACCCACAGCAGCCCCGCGCCGATGACGCTGAGCGTCAGGTTCGTGGAGGTCGAGAGATCCTTGCTGGTCCTCAGGCTGCGTCCGACGATGATCGCCGCCACGAGGCCCGCGACCCCGGAATTGACGTGAACGACCGCGCCGCCTGCAAAATCCACGGCCTTGCCCATGCCGAGGAACCCCTCATAGTCAGGCATCCCGACTCCGCCCAGAAACCCGCCTTCGCCCCAGACCCAGTGCGCGATGGGCGCATAAACGATGATGACCCAGAGCGGCGTGAAGACCATAAGGGAGGTGAACTTCACCCGGTCCGCCACCGCGCCGACCAGCAGCGCCGTGGTGATGATCGCGAACGTCATCTGGAACATGATGAAGACCGTCTCGGGGATCGTGCCCGTCGCCGATTGCGCCGTCACGCCCGAAAGAAACGCTTTATCGAGACTGCCGATCAGCCCGTTCCCCGGCGTGAAGGCCAGCGTATAGCCGATGATCGGCCAGACCATGCTCACGATCGCGCAGATCGCCAGCGACTGCATCAGCGTGGCCAGCACGTTATCTTTCTTGACGAGCCCGCCGTAAAACAGGGCCAGACCGGGAACTGTCATCATCAGGACGAGGAGGGAGGAGACCAGCATCCACGCCGTATCCCCGGAATCGAAGGCCGGAGTGGCGGGCGCAGCGGCGTCGGTAACGGCAGAAACAGCCTCGGCGGCCTCCTGCGCGAACACCGGACCGGAAATCAAAGCCAGAAAAGCACAGCAAAAAGCCGCAGGAAACGCTGCGTGAAGTCTCATTATATTCTCCCTGTTCTGTTCAATGCGCCCCGGTTTTTCCGCAGCGCAGCATTGTATTTTTCTTTATTCGTAGTTTTCCTGATATAAAAACGCAAGGACTTTTTAAAGGCCGCACCGCCATTTTTTAGAAGCGATGCGGCCTCTGCGTGAGACATCTCAGAAAGTGGCTGTATAAGAATCCTTTAGGCCGCTTCGCTCTCATCGCCCTTGGGCACGGTGACGACCCCGCCGATCTTCTTGCCGTAATTTCCGGCGAAGACCTCGCTGGAGAAGGCATCTTCCCAGTTGCCCTGCGTGGAAGCTTTGGAGTATTCCGTCGCGCGGTTCTCGAAGAAATTGACGTGCTCCGCGCCGTTCAGCATTTCGTCCATCCAGGGCAGCGGGTTTTTGTCGATCCCGAAGATCGGCTCCAGATTGAGCTGCTGCAAACGCCGATCGCCGATGAAGCGGATATAATCCTTCACCGCCTGCGCCTCTAGCCCCTCGACGCCGCCCATCTCGAAGGCAAGGTCAATGAACGCGTCCTCGAATCCGATAATCTTGCGGCAGGACTCCGTAATTTCCGCCTTAAGCTGGTCATCCCAGATATCGGCATTTTCCTGTATAAAGGCGTTGAACAGCCGGATCATGGAAATACAATGCAGCGTCTCGTCCCGCACCGACCACGTGACGATCTGACCCATTCCCTTCATCTTGTTGAAACGCGGGAAATTCATCAGGATCGCGAACGACGCGAACAGCTGCAGCCCTTCCGTAAACGCGCTGAACAGGGCCATGGTTTTGGCAATGTCGCGCCGCGAATCCATGTTGGCCGTCTGCATATAGTCGTACTTGTCCTTCATTTCCTTATACTTCATGAAGGCCTGATACTCGATCTCCGGCATCCCGATCGTATCCAGAAGATGCGAGTAGGCGGCGATGTGGACAGTCTCGATATTCGCGAACGCGCCCAGCATCATCTGCACCTCGACCGGGCCGAACACCCGCGAATAATGCTTCATGTAGCAGTTATTCACCTCGACGTCCGCCTGCGTGAAGAACCGGAAAATTTGCGTCAGCAGGTTGCGCTCGGCGGGCGTAAGCTTTTTCTTCCAGTCGCGCACGTCTTCCGCCAGCGGCACCTCCTCGGGCAGCCAGTGAATCCGCTGCTGCGTCAGCCACGCCTCGTAACACCACGGATACAAAAACGGCTTGTACACATGGCGTTCCTGCAGCAAGGGGGAATTGGCGTTTGCGATGTCGTTGGCGGGTTTGGCGTTGGCCATGGAAGCACTCCTTGAAAAGAATCAGTTTAGGTTAGTGTAGAGCGATCCCCGCCCGTGCCGAGTCTTTTCAGCACACGGCATTGGGGATAACGGGGATAGTTCGAAAACAATTAAGAAAATCTACATTTAGTAGACACATACAAAAAATGCCACAACATGTTGTGGAGTTCAAGACCCCTCCTGAAATTTTTTCACAAGGAACCACGCAGTTTTATTTCACGGTCAGCACCACCGCGACCACAGCCAGCACCAGCCCGGCGATCTGCACGGGCTTAAGCGTCTCGTGAAAGACAACGACGCCCAGGATAACCGCCAGAATGGCCGGCAAAAACCGTGCGATCGGCGTGGCCAGCGACATCGGCGCCCCCGCCTTGAACATATAGAAAATGCCCAGATGCGCGAACGTGATGCACGCCCCCACCAGCATATACAGAACCGGCCCCTTGCCAAAATTGAGATTCTTGACCAGCCCGTCCTGCGCCGCCGGGAGCAGGCAAAGCGAAAGCAGGAACGCCGAGCCCGTGGTGATGACCAGCGCGATCACCGGATCGACCGTGTTCTTGGCCATCTGCGAAAAGAAATGAATCCCGGTCGCGCAGACAACAACCATGGCGGTGAAAAACGACCAGTGCATGAAATGACCCTTCGGCGGTGTTTCAGGATCACAAGCTATAGCGCACTTCGTGTACCGCCGTAAGGGCCGAGCTGTTTACTTTTTAGAAGGAGCGCTGCTCATGCCGTGCCCCTCGAACAGCGCAAGAAATTGCCCGTACCCTTCCTTCTCAAGATCAGCCAGAGGCACGAACCGCAGCGCGGCGGAATTGATGCAATAACGCAACCCGCCCTTGTCCTTCGGCCCGTCGTCGAAAACGTGGCCGAGATGCGAATCCGAGTTGGAAGAACGTACCTCCGTGCGCGGAACCCACAGCTTCTTATCGACCTTTTCTTTCACGGTGTCCTGCTCGATCGGTTTGGTAAAGCTTGGCCAGCCCGTTCCGGAATCGAACTTGTCGAGCGAGGAGAACAGCGGCTCACCCGAAACCACATCGACATAAATTCCCGGCTCCTTGTTGTCCCAGTATTCGTTGTCGAACGCCGGCTCCGTGCCATCATGCTGGGTCACGTATTTCTGCATTTTATTGAGATGGTCGGTCTTCATCGTCTCTGTCCCTTCCTGCTGGGCGGGGGCGGCCTGATCCTCCGCAAAAACCCCGTATCCCGAGCCTAAAATTGTGCCGCCTCCGGCCAGCGCCGCGCAAGCGATAACAAGCGCAGCGGTCTTAATACCTTGTGTGGCCATGGTTTTTCCCCTAAAGCCGTATGGATCATTCACACAAGCCTATTCGCAAACCCCGGCGCCGCCGTTACCGCCCCGCCCAAAAGAAAAGAGGCCCGCAGGCGAGCCTCTTTCCATTACGCAGTTTAAGTATGAAGACTTACAAAGTAAAAAAGCTGTAAGTTTTTACGCAGTGGTACGCAGAGAAACTGTCAAAATAAAGTCATTAGGATATAAACCTTTTGGCCTTTGCTTTAGCTATCGCCAATCTTCCCTTATCAGTAACGACCAATCCGCCCAAGCCTTTCCGTATTAGCCCCAAATCCAAAAATTTTTGACGATTTTCATTAGAAATACGTCTTGAGAGCATTCCGGTCAGTTGGCGTAAGTCAGCAGCTTCTTGCCTGTTAAGGTCTGGCGCGCTAGCAACTAATGCCCGGCGACGTCGCTTCAAGGACTCGGCTTGTTCAAGCTCCTTTTTGCGCTTCTCATCCATTCCTCTCTCCTCTCAAATCTATTGGCAGGCCAGACATTCGTCATACGTGCCGGATTCGCTAAAGCTGGTTTGCTGGGCGGCATCGCTGGCCGCCACGGCCGCAGCAGCAGCGGCAGACTCGTCCGCCTGGGAACGCTTCCACGACGCATCGCTTTCCGCCCTCTGGATGGATTTGGAGCGGCAGTAATAAAGCGATTTGACGCCTTTCTGCCACGCCTCCCAGTGGATGCGGTGCAGATCCGATTTATGGACCGTCGCGGGCAGGAACACGTTGAGCGACTGCGCCTGACACACAAACGGCGTGCGGTCGGCGGCATGCTCGATCAGCCATCTCTGGTCGATCTCGAACGCGGTCTTGAATACGTCCTTCTCCTCGGGCGTCAGGAAATCAAGATGCTGCACGGAGCCTTCGTTGGTGAAAATCGAGGACCATACGGCATCGGTATTCTGCCCGCGCTCTTCGAGCAACTCTTCAAGATGCTTGTTCTTGACCGCGAACGATCCCGAAAGCGTCTTGTGCGTATAGGCGTTCGCCGCATGCGGTTCGATGCCGGGGCTGGCCCCGCCGCAGATGATGGAGATCGAAGCCGTCGGCGCGATCGCCATCTTGTTCGAAAAACGCTCCATTATTCCGTAATCCGCCGCATCCGGGCAAGCACCGCGCTCGTGCGCCAGCTTGACGGACGCATCGTCCGCCTGCCGCTTGACGTGCTGGAAGATTCTCCGGTTCCACACCTTCGCCATGACGCCCTCCATCGGGATCATCTTGGACTGAAGGAAGGAATGGAAGCCCATGACGCCCAGGCCCACGGAACGCTCGCGCATCGCGGAGTATTTCGCGCGCTTCATGGAATCCGGCGCCTTCTGAATAAAGTCGGTCAACACGTTGTCGAGGAACCGCATGATATCCTCGATGAAGGTCGGGTGACCTTGCCACTCCTCGAACTTCTCAAGATTGAGCGAGGAGAGACAGCACACCGCCGTCCGATCGTTGCCCAGATGGTCGCGGCCGGTGGGCAGCGTGATCTCGGAACACAAATTCGACATCTTGACGTTCAGACCCGCCATCTTGTGATGGTTCGGAATCGCGTCGTTCACATGGTCGATAAAGACGAAATACGGCTCGCCCGTCTCGATCCGCGCGGTCAGCATGCGAATCCAGAGGTCGCGCGCGCTCACCCGGTCCACGACATGCCCGTCCTTGGGGGATTTCAGCGCCCATTCCTCGTCGTTGCGCACGGCCTCCATGAAACGGTTGGGGATCAGAACGCCCTGATGCAAATTCAGCGCCTTGCGGTTCGGATCGCCCCCGGTCGGACGACGGATCTCGAGAAACTCCTCGATCTCCGGGTGCCATACGGGAAGATAGATCGCCGCCGAGCCGCGCCGCAGCGAACCCTGCGAAATCGCGAGCGTAAGGGAGTCCATGACGCGGATGAATGGAACGATCCCCGACGTCTTGCCGTTGCGCCCGACCTTCTCGCCGATCGAACGGACGTTCCCCCAGTAGGAGCCGATGCCGCCGCCCAGAGAGGCGAGCCAGACATTCTCGTTCCACAGCGCGACGATATCCTCAAGCGAGTCATTGGTTTCGTTGAGGAAACACGAGATCGGCAGGCCGCGATTGGTGCCGCCGTTCGAAAGAATCGGCGTGGCCGGCATGAACCAGAGGTTCGAGATATAATCGTAAAGACGCTGCGCGTGTGCGCTGTCATCGCCGTAATACATCGCCACCCGCGCGAACAGATCCTGATACTGCTCTTCGGGCATCAGGTAGCGGTCGTTGAGTGTGGCTTTTCCGAAGGAGGTGAGATAGGCGTCGCGATTGCGGTCGATCCGCACACGATTTCCCCGCTCCATTTGCGCAATGTCAAACATGAGTACTGTCCTTACTCTTACGAAAGTTCAAGAATGTAGAAATTATAAAAGGCTTTGAGGTGAACTCAGGAGAAACCACTAGGGCTAGCGGTTAATCTTTAGAGAAAATACTATATCCAGTATTCCGTGCCAAATTGAATTTATTCCTACAGGACTCCGATTTAATCAAAAACCACCTGTTTTTTCTTCTTAAAACAGACATATCCAATTTTTTATCCCCCGGTGAAAAAAACCAAATTTGAAAGAATATTACCCAAAATAAGGGTCTGGCGGTACGCTCATTAAATGAGTGTTAGAGGCTTTCTGGTAGAGTTCGAAACTGGGAACGCATTGAAATCCAAAAGAAAAAATCAGAGAATCGCATGAAGAAAAAACGCCAGACCAAGATCATCGCAACGATAGGCCCGGTTTCCGCCACTTCCGAGATGATCGAGGCCCTGCTCGATGCGGGCGTGGACGTTTTCCGCATGAATTTCTCTCACGGAACCCATGATGGCCATAAGCAGGTTCTGGACCGCATCAGGGCGCTGGAGCAAAAGCGCGGCCAACCCATCGGAATCATCGCGGATTTGCAAGGGCCGAAGCTGCGGATTGGCACGTTTGAGGGAGGCAAGATCGCGGTGACGAAGGGCCAGTCGATTCGATTCGATCTCGACCCCGCGCCCGGAAACGCGGAGCGGGTCTGCCTGCCGCACCCAGAAGTTCTGGACGTGATCGAGCCGGGCGGAAAAATTCTGCTCGACGACGGCAAGGTCCGCATCCGCATCACCGAAAAAGGCCCCGGATACCTGATCGGGGAGATTCGCACCGGCGCGGCCCTGAGCGATAAAAAGGGCTTCAACGTCCCCGGTATCGTGTTGCCAATTCCCGCCCTGACGAAAAAAGACCGCGTGGACCTCGAAGCCGCGCTGGGCATGGGCGTGGACTGGATCGCCCAAAGCTTCGTGCAGCAGCCCGAGGACGTGAAGGAGGCGCGCGAGCTGATCGCCGGACGCGCCGCCCTGATGATCAAGCTCGAAAAACCCTCCGCTCTCGCGCGGCTGGAGGAATTGCTGGAATTTGCCGACGGCGTGATGATCGCGCGCGGCGATCTGGGCGTGGAAATCCCGCCCGAGGACGTGCCGCCCGCGCAAAAGCGCATCGTTAAAACCGTGCGCGAGGCCGGAAAACCCGTGGTCGTCGCCACCCAGATGCTGGAATCGATGATCGCCAACGCCCGCCCCACCCGCGCCGAAGCCTCGGACGTCGCCACCGCCGTCTATGACGGGGCGGACGCCATCATGCTCTCCGCCGAGACCGCGACGGGCGAATACCCGCTTCAGGCCGTCGAGATGATGGACCGGATCGCCCGCAAGGTGGAATCCGACGAAAACTACCAGAACATGATGGAGGCCGAACGGCCCGATGCCCTCAGCACCAGCGCCGACGCCATCACGACCGCCGCCTATTATGTGGCGCAGGATGTGGAGGCGGTTCTGATCGTCAACTACACCATGTCCGGCTCGACCTCTCTCCGCACCGCGCGCCAGCGCCCGGAGGTGCCGATCCTCTGCTTGACGCCCAATCTCGGCGTTGCCCGCCGCCTCAAACTCTCCTACGGCGTTTTTCCGGTGCATGAGGGCGAGAACATCGACGATTTCACAGGCCCCGCTCGCCACGCGGCGGACATCGCCCTACGCCATGGCTTCATCCAAAAAGGCCAGCGTTTCGTGATGACGGCGGGCGTGCCCTTTGGCCAGCCGGGTACAACGAACATACTGCGGATAGCAGAGGCATAGTTTAAGACAGGAATAAATTTTGTGGCGAAAATGTGTTCGAAATATGTTAGAATCCACCGAGAGAAAACTGATATAGGTTTATCCATGAGCGGGACCCTCGGAAGACTGCGCCTGTCGGGCGTTTTATTCGCTGTTTTGTTCTTCTTTGCGCTCATCGCGCCGGCTGCCGCAGAAGAAGAATACTATATGAAACACCCCAAAAATTTTACCGTCGAGGAAGCGTATGCCTTTTTTGATCGGCCACGTACACCTTACGACAAAAGCATAAGTCCGCTTCCGGAAAACGAGGCGGCCTATCTAGAACACCTTTTCTATACCTCGGACATGGCCACGCAGGCGCGCGTGAACATGATGCAATATTATTTCGCGGGGACTCAGGCGCATAAAAAATACCTGCCTGACTATCTAAAAATAATGGAAGAAATCATCGAAAGCTTCACCCTGACGCGCGCGCCGACCGAGGAATTGAAAAAAATTGAAGAACTGTATTTAATCGCATTGGGCGAGCAGAGGGATTTCTTCATTAAATGGTCAAGTATGCGCGGGAGCATGTTCTTAAGAATGCGAAGCCAATACAAGAAGGACGAGTTTGTAGAGTCGTCTCACAAAAAGCTGCAAAGGGTCTACATGCAGCTGATGCTGCTCTATCCGAGCGAAGACATCAAAAATCAGGAAGCCTTTTATAACCACATAGCCGCCCTAGATTTTATTTGATCTGGCCGCTCCCCGCCCGCAAAAAGATAAGCGGTTAAGTCCGTGGTATAGAGCTGAAAGCCAAACGAGCAGGGGGTTTGGGCACGATCGTTTTTTTTCTTATTCAGTTTGCTTTTCGTCCCGCCGATAGGATAAAGTGCAGCAGGATTTTTAGAGAAGCTGCAAAAAGTTAAAGAAAACGATGCTCGGGCCGGATTTAATTCCCTTCGTCAAATCAATCGGATATTTGGGAATCCTCATTTCAATCATTCTGGAAAACGGAGTGATTATCTTCTTTTTCATGCCAAGCGACAGCCTGCTCTTCGTGACGGGTTTCCTAGCCTCTCAGGGAATTCTCGACCTCTGGCTGGTCATGCTGCTCTGCTTCGTCGGCTCGATCATCGGCTACTGTATCGGCTACTGGCTGGGCGAAAAGGCCGGACCGGCCATCCGCGCGGGCAAGGCGGGCAAGCACATTGACGCCGAAATGCTCGACAAGGCCAAGGAATTTTACAACAATTACGGCAGCTGGGCGCTGGTCATCGCGCGCTTCTTCCCGATCCGCGCCTTCGTCAGCCTTCTGGCCGGCGCCTCCGAAATGTCCTACCGCACCTTTATGATTTATAACGTCCTTGGCGGTGCGATCTGGACCGTGAGCCTGACCTTGCTCGGCTATTACTGCGGGGAGTTTCTCGCGCCTGAAGACCTCGACAAATTCTTCATCTTCGTCTTTGTCTGCTTCGTGATCACCCTCGCCACGATGCTGATCTTCCTGCATGTCCGCAAGACAAAGCTGGAAAAAAAGGCCAAGGACGCGGCCCTCGCTGCCCGCAACTCGGCGGAATAGACCGGACAAACAAGGCGTTGATGCTCAAAAAGGCGCTTCAAAAAGGGCGGCCCGATGTTAACTAGCGAACTGATTTTGTCGCTTTTTTTATTCCCGGTTTTGATCGCCGGGCTCATCCTCTCCGAGCCTCTTGGAAATAAAGAAAACGCTGCCGCGCTCTCAACTCCGGCCTACTGCATCGAATCCCACCCCGATTACGACCGCGAAAAATGCGAGACCGAAAACCCGCTCTACAGATGGCGACGGCTTCAGGAAGAGCGTGTCTTAAGAGAAGCAGAATGGCAAAAAAATGGCTGCAAGTGTTCTGAGATACAGGAAGACGACAAGCAAAAAACTGATCCTTTTGCCTATTCCGGTAAGCGCGAATGTGAATTGGCGTGCGGTATAAACACGCAGCCGCAAGCACCGGACTACTGCAATTCCCTGAGTGCTGAATACAACAAGGAAGAGTGTGAAAACGATCCGTTGGCCAGGTGGAGGCGTGCCCAAGAGGAAAAAAGTGGAAAATTATGGAAGGAGCGAGGGTGCAACTGCCCTGCACCGGCGAAAGACGACGAAAGCGAAGACCCCCTGCACCGTTGGGAAAGATTGCAATGCGAAAGGGCATGCTCCGAGTAAAGAACGCTATCGAGCCGCAAGCCTGTTCATCGCCACCGCCATATCCGCGAAAACCCAACGCGCCCCCGCAGCCTTCAACGCCTCCGCCTGTTTCTCCGGCGCGTGATGCGTGCCCGTAAAACCCCAGACGGTCGCACCGGACGCCACGCCGCCCGTCACGCCCACCACGGAATCCTCGATGATCATCGTATTCTCCGGCGTCTCGTTCAGCCGCCCCATCGCCAGCAGGAACAAATCCGGCGCGGGCTTGGCCGCCGCCATTAATCCGCTGAAAATATGCTCGTCCTTGAAATAGCGGCGCAGCCCCGTCATCTCCAGCGAGGTCAGCACGTTATTGCGCTCCCCGTTGGAAACCACGCAGGCCTTGGTCCCGCCGAGCACGTGCCGCACCAGATCCTCCGCCCCCGCGACCGGCTTCATATGGGTAGGGGCCAGCCGCCGCACGGCCTTAAGATACCCCTGCGCCGCATCCGGCGGAAAAATGAACCCCGTTTCCTTCGTGATTCCCTCAAGAATCTGGCTGAACCGCAGGCCCGTGAAATACTCAAGTGCATGGTCGAGCGTGTATTTCTCCAGCCCGAACCCCTGCAAAACCTCAACCATCGCCATGTTATTCAAAAGCTCGCTGTCCACCAGCGTGCCGTCACAGTCAAAAATCACGAGTTTTATGGGAAATTTTTGCATCATGGTGTATATAGGGGTAGTATAGTAAGAAGAAAAACACAACGGGGCTGGAAAAATGCCGGAAAAATCGGGGGATATCGGGAATCTGCGCTTCGTTCCGGGCGACCTGTACCGGGGCTTCGTGCAGCAGGCCAAAACCGACCGCCAGGCTCTGGCGGGCGAGGCGGGGATCATAACCCTCGGCCCGATTGGCCTCACCATCCTCAATCAAGCCGTAGACTGGAGCCAGCAATTCGCCGACGATAAAACCGCCGCCGCGTTTCTGGCCGTGGTGGCGACCGCCCTGGCCGCCGCCCCGGTCGCCGCAGCCGACAACATGCGCCGCGTTGGGCGCGAAGTCCGCCTTGAACGCGAACAGGACGGCCTCGTCCAGACCTTTGACTAAGCGCCCGCTTAACCCTCTGTAAACCGGCTCTGCATTAAAATGGTGTCAAATCGGGACTGACAAGGTTAAGCCATGCCGCTATTCAATATTCTGATCGGAGCTATAGGCGCCTTTTTCCTTCATTATCAGGGAAGCATGGGCCGGTTGTCTGATAAAGGCGTCGATCTCGACGAAAAAACCGAAACCGCCTTTCCCGTCTTTCATAAAATATGGATAGCGCTGTGTTTACTCGGCACCGGCCTGACATGCTGGGCGGTGATGGATCAGGCCCGCGAACCGTTTCTTGGTGGTATGATCTGTTTTGTTATGCTCTTCCCGGCCTTCCTGATTTATACGCTCGGCGTTCTGGCATATTATCTGTTCACCAAGGCCTATATTTTCATAGCCCACAGGAACTGAAATACACCCATCAAATCATCGCCATGCCGCCATTGACATGGATCGTCTGCCCGGTGACGTAGGAAGCCTCTTCGCTGGCCAGAAACGCCGCCGCCGCCGCGATGTCGGCGGAGGAGCCCATGCGGCCCATCGGAATAGTCGCGTTGATTTTCGCCTTTTGATCGTCGGTCAGCACGTCCGTCATCGGCGTGGCGATAAACCCCGGCGCGACGCAGTTGACGGTGATGTTGCGGCTCGCGATCTCCGCCGCCATCGCCTTGCTCCAGCCGATCATCCCGGCCTTCGACGCCACGTAATTGCACTGGCCCGGATTGCCCGTGACCCCGACGATGGAGGAAACATTGATGATGCGGCCCCAGCGGCGCTTCATCATCCCGCGCTGCACGGCCTGCGCCAGTCGGAACGGCGCGGTCAGGTTGACATCGAGAACGCTCTGCCAGTCTTCGCGGCTCATGCGCATCGAAAGCCCGTCTTTCGTCAGCCCGGCATTATTGACCAGAATATCGATCTGCCCCATGGCTTCTTCGGAGCGCTTGACGAGATCGCCGATCGCCTCGTCGTCCGACAAATCGGCGGGCAGAACATGAACGCGCGAACCCAGCGCCTTCGCCAATTCCGCGAGCTTCTCCCCGTTGCGCCCGGAAATGCCGACATCAGCCCCCTGCGCATGCAGCGCCCGCGCGATCGCCTCTCCGATTCCGCCCGTCGCGCCCGTCACGAGAGCCTTCTTTCCAGTCAGATCAAACATCTTGCATCCATCCCCTTGGTCATGGTCTAGTCATGATTAAAGTTTCAAATTCGGCTTGTAAAGCTTGGAAAAAAATTAGGTCTGTGGTCACTAAATTGCAGGCAGAAAACTTGAAGGGGCAAGGAAGTCCGCAGGGTATTGACAGTGATAATCATTCTCAATAAGATGCGCCGTAGTGAAAATTTGGCCGTTTCGGCCAAAAGACCCACATGGACAAACGCCAAAACACACAAAATTGACGTAAAAAAAACCAACAGGATCAAACGGTTGAAAGACCTGCGAAATCGAATGCTTAATGCTAGAATTTATATAAAATCTGGTATATTTTTAAGCATTTGGAGAAAAAATCAGAGTAAAATACAATCATGATCTCCGCAGCGGAAGTTAGACAGACATTCTATATGGCGTCGTTGAGCGACTTAAGTTTGCACAAACGGCCGACTGTCGCTATAGATGTAAGGACGTTGTTACAGGTATTAAGTCCGTTAAAAAGACTCATAATGCAGGACGATTATCATGACAGGTGAGCCGACCGTACGCGAACTGGTGGAAACCTTGAGACAAGCCGTTGTCGAGGCCTTCTCCCGCGAAGTATACCCCGAAAAGGCTGAGCAGCGGACCGCGCTCGTCAACGCTCTCCAGGGCATCCTTGAGAAATCCGATCCCAACGCCGCCGGCATGGTCGAAATCGACTATGAGGACCTCTTTGCGCTGGTCCACCACCGCGAGGCGATCCTCGATGCCGCCAACCTGCATGAGCGCCATTTCGGCAACCCCGATATCAGCCGGGCCCTGCGCGGCGTCGTGGCCAACATCGAAACGGCGCAGCAACACCTCTGGCGTCCGCTGCCCGAAGGGCCTGCGCTGGATCTCGACCGTGACGATGAGCCCGTGCACGCGGCAGCCCTCTAGAAATCCAGCTATTTTATGATTTAAGCGATTGTGCGAACGCGCCGATATCTTCGGGCGTCTCGACGTTGCGGCAAACGATGTTTTTATCGATCCGCCGCACCAGCCCGCATAAAACCTTCCCGGCGCCGATCTCGACGATCTCTGTGACGCCCTGCGCCGCCATCCACAGAACAGACTCGCGCCAGCGCACCGTGCCGGTAATCTGCTCCACCAGAAGATCACGCAGCTTCGCGGGGTCGCGCTCCGCCTGCGCGGTGATATTGGTCACAACCGGAAGCGCGGGCGCATTGAACGTCGTGGCCGCCAGCGCATCGCGCATGGCCTCGGCGGCGGGCGCCATTAGGGCGCAATGAAACGGCGCACTAACCGGAAGCATCACGGCCCGCTTGGCCCCGCGCGTGGTGGCCAGCGCCACCGCCCGCTCGACGGCGGCCTTGTGTCCGCTTACGACGACCTGCCCGTCCGAATTATCGTTGGCGGCGGCGCACACCTCCGCCCCGGCGGCCTCCGAAGCGATCGCCTGAACGTCCGGCATATCCAGCCCCAAAATCGCGGCCATCGCGCCGACCCCAACCGGAACCGCCTTCTGCATCGATTCTCCGCGAAGCTTTAAAAGCTTCGCCGTATCCTCGATCCTGAGCGTCCCGGCAGCCGTAAGGGCCGAATATTCCCCCAGCGAATGTCCGGCGACGTACGCCGCGCTGGCGGCAAAATCGACCCCCTGCGCCTCCAGAACCCTGACCGCCGCCATCGAAACAGCCATAAGCGCGGGCTGGGTGTTCTCCGTCAGATTCAGCTCGGCCTCCGGCCCGTTGAAGATCATCGCGCTGAGTTTGCGGTTCAGCGCGTCGTCCACGGCCTCAAAAACCGCTCGCGCTTCGGGAAACGAATCATAAAGGGCCTTGCCCATCCCCACTGATTGGGAACCTTGTCCGGGGAATACGTATGCGCGTTTCATGGAGCACCTGCCTTTTATTTTGAAAAATTCGCTCAAACATTATTTTTAAGGCGGGCTGTGTCAATACAAAAAGTATCCACAGGCGGGGCCATGGAAAAACACGCACTTTGACGCAATGCACCAAAGTAAAAGTTTGCATGGTAAGCGGGAATTATGCGAAAATTTGCGTCTGCGGTGTGGTTCACCACAGGCTTCAAAGCAGAACTTCGGCGAACATGCGTCCCCCGACCTGCCCGGAAGATATACTTTTCTATAATTTTGGCAAGAGATTTTTTAAAGAATTTTCAGGAATACGAACATGAAGAATAGAGACGAAGCCATCCAGCGTGAAGTCCTCGATATTATTGAGGAAACCAGCGCAGCCTACCATGATTTTTCAATGCACGGTTACACTAACGCTGACTATGCCGATTTCGCGGCCATGGCGCTATCGCAGTTCAAGAATGCTCTGCGCGACCCCGCCCTGACCCGGGAGCAATTGGAACAAATTCTGCGCAAGGGTATGAAAAAGCATAAAATTATGGACCCTTCCGCCAACTGGTCGGGGTTTTTGGCATCCTACGTGACCCGCGCGACCAATGTAAATCGCCCGGTTGAGGGCGGTCGCTAACGGCCCTTTTCAGGCCTAAAACCCGGACAGCGCTCCGGCAGACGCCTGTTGGCGCAAAAAAACCTTGCTTTCCGCCCTGAAATACACAATAGTGCCGCCACATTAAACCTCGCTGGCGGCAAGTCCGTCAGCTTAGCGTTCGGAAAATTGGGCGAAATGGGTTCGCTCAGACGCCGAAAGCGTAAACCGAGAGGACAAAATATGCCTTTTTACGAAACCGTGTTTATTGCGCGGCAGGATCTGGGTGACCAGCAGGTCAAGGATCTGATCGAGCAATTTTCCAAAGTCATCACCGAAAACGGTGGAAAAATCCACAAAACCGAACATTGGGGTCTGCGCACTCTGGCTTACCGTATCAAGAAGAGCCGCCGCGCGCATTACGCCCTGATCGAGAGCGATTCTCCCCCGCCCGCCATTCATGAGATGGAGCGTCTTATGCGCATCAGCGAAGACATTCTCCGTTATCTCACCGTGCGTCAGGAAGCCCTGTCCACAGGCCCCTCCGTCATTCTGGGCGGCGGTCGCGACGAATACAATGAGAACAACCAATCCGACGACAAGGAAGCTGCATAATGAGCGCCGATGTACCAACCGTAAAACGTCCCTTTTTCCGCCGCCGCAAGACGTGCCCGTTCACGGGCCCCAAAGCGCCGGTGATCGACTGGAAAGACGTTAAACTCTTGAACCGCTACATTTCCGAGCGGGGCAAGATGATCCCCAGCCGCATCACAGCCGTTTCGCAGAAAAAACAACGCGAACTGGCGCAAGCGATCAAACGCGCACGCTATATGGCGCTTCTGCCCTACGTGCGCAACGAGTCGGATGGTCCGACCGGCCGCCGCTAATCAAGAGATCAGGAGACGAATGACATGTCTGCAACACAGGTAATTTTGCTGGAGCATGTGGAAAATCTGGGAGAGATGGGCGACGTCGTAAGCGTAAAGCCCGGCTACGCACGCAACTTCCTCCTTCCGCAGAAAAAAGCCCTCCGGGCCAGCAAGCAAAACGTGGCGTTCTTTGAGGCGCAGAAAAAGCACCTCGCCGCCGAAAACGAAAAGCGCAAGAAGGAAGCCCAGAAGCTCGCCGACAAGATCGACGGTGCCAAGATTCCGCTGATCCGTCAGGCGTCCGAAGCAGGGCAGCTATACGGATCCGTCACCGCGCGCGACATCGCCGATGCCATTCTGGCGGAAACGAAGGTCACGATACAGCGCAACATGGTGCGCCTGAATCAGAACTTCAAATCGCTGGGCCTGATCCCCGTGGACATCATGGTCCACCCGGAAGTGAAGGTCACCGTGGTGATCAACATCGCGCGTTCGCCTGACGAAGCCGAAACGCAAGCCAAAACCGGAAAGGCTCTGATCGCCGGCGACGACAATCGCAAGGCGGCGGCAGTCGAAGTTCAGGATGAAGAAGCCCTGAACCAGCTGCTCGATGAAGAAGCTCTGGAAGCCCAGAAGGCCCGCAAGGCTGAGGAAGAGGAAGAAAACGCCGAGGAATCGGAGCGCGCAGAAAAAACAAAAGAACGCGCCGAGAAGAAAGCCAAGAAGTCCAAGAAGGCTGAAACCTCCGAAGAAGGCGGCGAGGAATAACACCTCCCCCTTATATCCCCGTTATTCACACGGCGTAAACATCATGAAGGCTAGCGAACGAAACAAGCGTTTGCTAGCCTTTCCTTATGAGTTTAGAGCTACTGGTTGATCCCGCTGGCCACGCCCGGCGTCAAAACGCGCACCCTTCGGACGAGCCGCGCCCTTATCGGGTTCTCCCCTTTAACGAGGAGGCGGAGCAGGGGCTGCTGGGCGTCTTGCTAATCGATAACCGCGCGCTTGAGAAAATCAGCGACTTTCTGAAATTTGAGCATTTCTATTTGCCCGCGCACCAACGCATCTACAGGGCGATCACCATTTTGATCGACCGGGGGCAGGCCGCCAACCCCGTGACACTCAAGGGTTATTTTGAGAAGGATCAGGATCTGACCGAAATCGGCGGGGCAGGCTATTTGGCCGATCTGGCTGCCGGGATCGTGAGCACCATCAACGCCGAAGATTACGCCCGGACCATTTACGATCTGTACCTGCGCCGCGAACTGATCGCGCTGGGCGAGGAGGTGGTAAACGAGGCCTTCGACCAGAATCTTGAGGCAGACGCGCAGAATGTAATCGAGGCGGCGGAAGCCCGCCTGTTCTCTCTGGCTGAAAGCGGGCAGTCGCAAGGGGGATTCGTAACCTTGCGCGATTCCGTTCTTGTCGCCATCGAACACGCGGAAAAGGCGTTCAAGAGCGAGGGGAGCGTGACGGGGGTAACAACGGGCCTTCGTGACCTTGATAAGCTTCTGGGCGGATTACAGAAATCCGACCTGCTAATTCTTGCTGGCCGCCCCTCGATGGGCAAGACGGCCCTTGCGACCAACCTCGCCTTCAACGCGGCCAACGCCTACGCCGAAAACCGGGGCGAACAGGGCGCGGTCGTCGGGTTCTTCTCTCTGGAAATGTCCTCCGACCAGCTCGCCACGCGTATTTTGGCCGACTGCTCCAACATCTCCGGCGACGCGATCCGCAAGGGCAACATCCGGCAGGAGGATTTCCGTGCCTTCGTGGAGGCCAGCCAGCGTCTGAGCCAGGTCCCACTCTACATTGACGATACGCCCGCCCTCTCGATCGGCGCGGTTCGCACCCGTGCGCGCCGCCTGAAACGCCAGCACGGACTCTCTATGCTCGTGGTGGACTATCTCCAGCTTCTGCGCGGCAGCGGCTCGAAACAGGGACAGGAAAATAGGGTGCTTGAAGTCTCAGAAATCACACGCGGCCTTAAGGCGATTGCCAAGGAGCTGGAAATTCCCGTTCTGGCCCTCTCCCAGCTTTCGCGTGCGGTGGAGCAGCGCGAGGATAAACGCCCCATGCTCTCCGACCTTCGCGAATCCGGGTCCATCGAGCAGGATGCCGACGTGGTCATGTTCGTCTACCGGGAGGAATACTACCTCTCACGGGCCGAGCCCGAACCCGGAACGGATAAACACATGCAGTGGCAGGAAAAGATGGAACGCGCCCACAGCATCGGCGAATGCATCGTCGCCAAACAGCGTCACGGCCCCATCGGCACGGTGCGGATGCACTTCGAAGGCCGCCTGACCCGCTTCCGCGATCTCGATATCGTGCACAGCGCTGCGGACTACTAAAGCGGCATGAGCGCATTCAGCGGAAACCTTCGGATCGACCTCGCCGCGCTCGCGGAGAATTACAGGCTTCTGGACCGGCTGAGCGCTGAGGGATGCGAAACCGCGGCCGCCGTGAAGGCCGACGCGTACGGAACGGGCGCTGGGCCTGCAGCCAAAGCCCTCTATGAGGCGGGCTGCCGCACCTTTTTCGTCGCCACGCCGGAGGAAGGCGTACGTCTGCGCGGCGACCTGTCCGGCCCCGCTATGATCGCCATATTGCACGGCTACGCCCCCGAAGACGAAAAACACTTTGCGCGGAGTCGTTTAACACCCGTTCTGAATTCCCTTGAACAAATCCGCGCCTATGCTTCAGACTCAAAACCGGGTCACGCCAAACCGGCCATCCTCCATTTCGATACGGGGATGAACCGTCTGGGATTAGGGGCTGCCGAGGTGGAGTCTCTCAGTAAAAACAAAACCCTGCTTGAAGGTTTGAAGATTGAAATGATCATGAGTCATTTCATCAGCGCCGAAGAACGCCAAAATCCGCACAACGAGGAACAGGCGAAACGCTTCACTAAAATCGCGCAGGATTATCCGGGAGTTAGACGCTCTCTTTGCAATTCTTCCGCAATATTTGGCGATAAGGGCTGGCATGGCGATCTTACGCGCCCCGGCATGGCGCTTTACGGTCTAAACCCCACGCCGGAAAAGAAAAATCCTATGCGCAGGGTCGTTTCTCTGGACGCGCCCGTCCTGCAAATCAAAACCGCCCGCTTGGGCGAAACGGCGGGATATAACGCAACATATCGATTCGATAAGGAAACGCGCCTCGCCATCGTCGGAGTCGGCTACGCCGACGGGCTTTTACGCACGTTGGGCAACAAGGCCGTTCTGTATTGGCGGGGTCACGCTCTGCCGATACGCGGGCGGGTCTCGATGGACCTGATCATCTGCGATCTCTCATCAGTGCCGGAATCGCAAATTCCGGGTCCGGGCGACCGGCTGGAGGTTCTCGGCGAAAATCAGGACGCCGACGCTCTGGCGAAGGCGGCGGGCACGATCGGCTATGAAATTCTGACATCGCTGGGGCAGCGGTACAAAAGAATCTACGTCCCATAAACAAAACCGCAGCCTACGAAGGCTGCGGTCAAAAACTTGAAATGGATGAGAACGCTTAGCGTCCGCCGCCCGTCCGCAAGGCTGTTTCAACCACATCGGGACGGCCAGCAACCATCGTCCGCTCCTGTGCGTCGAAATCGGGTACGTTGAGGGTAAGCTGAATCTTGTCATCGCGAATATTGCCCCACGCCGTGTCGAGCGCACGCTGCGATGTCTGCAACGCCTGATAAGTGTCGGTGAAATGGCTCGCGATGCGCCTGCTCAGACCTGTGATTTCCGTAGTACGCGCATTATAACCTTCGCTTTCCTTGAGCCCCTCGAGCGCACGGTTCGCGGCAGTGCGCAACTTCGTCTGGAAATCGCTGTCATTCCACTCAACCCAACCAACGTCCGCTTGAACCTGATTCCAGGACATGCGGTAAGTCTGGCCATCGACCCGCAAGGTCAGTTCTCTGTCCTTGAGAGAGGTCAGCAGGGTTTCGTTTTGCTCCATCAGGCCCGTCCGCTGGGTAATCATGTCATTCCGGGAACTAACGCGGTTGTCGTAGGCGGCCTTTGCTTCTTGGCGGGCGTTATAAATGGTGTTGTAACCTTGCTCTCCGGCATAGCGGTTCCAGCTGGTCTGCCAGGCATCAAGCGCGGCCGTCTCCTCCACGGACCGCACACTCTTGGCACGAATAGCCGTAATGTCGTCATAAGAATAAGAGACCTGAAGGCTCCGAGTGGGCGTCTGATCCCCGGTCGTCGGAATCGTAGCAGGACGCTCGGCAGTCTGGCCAGACGTTGTGCCACCTTCGCCGTTAGCACCTGTGCCTGTAAACGTTTGGCGCAGTGCGCCGGCAGGGGGGATCGTCGTGCCGCGCTGCGTTCCGGCCAGAAGCTGCTGGCTGTCGAGCTTGAACATCGTCAGATCGGTCGCGCCGGGGCGGTATTGCTGGTCGAAGGTGGATTTGGTCAAGGGCGGGGTAATCGTGTCCAGAGCCTGAATGGAGGTCGTAAAACGGTCGATCGTCTCAACCGCAACACCGCGATCCGCCATGTACTGTCGGACCAGATTGATCGTGCCCTCGCTATAACCGCGCGTAATGTCGCCTTCGCTGCGCCTCGCATGAAGCTGAGCCAGCATCACAAGCTGCTCAAGGGCGCTGCTCATACCGGCATCTATGGGTGCGGAGGAACCGCTCGTCCCGATTTGGCTCGCGGGCACACGGATACCGAGCTTTTCACGCTCAGCCAAAAGTGTATCGCGCACCGTTTTGAGATTATCTGCTTCTGCCATATCACACCCATAAAATTTATTGCGTTTATGCCTTATCGAATATTAGAAAAAAGGCAATTAACATAAACTTATTATTTTTTACCATTCTAGTGAGATGTCCCGAAAAACGCAAGTTTTTGACAATCCGCGCGTATAAGTCGATTAACCGACTGATATGTAGGAATAAAAGCGTTAATTTTAGCCCATAAGCCTCAGCGGTTCAGGCAAATCTAGCTCCGAAAGCGCTGCATATTGCTCGTAAAGATCGGGCAACAGGCGGTAATCCCACCATTCTTGCGGTAGCGGCAGCAGGGGCTGCCCAGCCTCCCGGGCCGCATCGCGCATCAACATGTCCAGAATCGCCCGGTTGTGGGTCACGCGCTCGTTCTGGGGGTGCTCCCGGTGCGCGGGGTTTTTGGCCGGGCTGGAATCCTCGGCCAGAAAATCAAAAGGCGTGCCCATATCCAGAAGGGCTCCAGTCGGATCGGCAAGGCTTACATCCACCGCCATGCCGCGGGGATGGCCACCAGCCCCGGGCCGGGAAAGAAGCCTTGGCTCACGATCGACCCAGTGCGGGTTCTCTCTCACCCTTCGCGTTTTCAGCATCCGCTCTTGCGCCTCGATCGTGCGCAGCCCGTCATAAACAACGAGAGTCAAGCCATGTCGCTCCCGCGCAAGCGCCCCGGCCCGCATGACGATCTTCGCAAGAAATCGGTGAAGGGTAAGGCGCGCCGAAGGGCTGTAAATCCGCTCCCCGAAGAGAAAATTATCGGCCCGCGCGTAGGCCAGATCGACGATTATTCCCGAATCCCCGGGAAGGTCGTGCAGGCAGACGAGATCGGTATGAGGAATAGACTTCAAAACATAAGGCCTTAGAATAATGATCTTTGACGATCATCATGCTCATAAATCGCGATTATTCCAAGTTGCTTCTGGACGAGAAAAGTCATTTCCTCTAGTGTTTGCGGGCCGGAAAGCGGGGATGCAAAATCCATCCGGTTTTTTCGCTGATTTTTGAGCAGGAATTTCAAGAGAATGCAGGCACAAGCGCAGCAGGACTCATCGCAAAAGGCCGCGCGGTCACTCAATCCCGTGAACGCTGTACTGAATTGCTTCCGCTATGTCGGCGGCGGCCTCCTGAGCTTCATGGAGGCCATCGGCAATCTGACCTTCTTCATGGCGCGCGCGCTCGGCCATTGTTTTAGCCCGCCCTTTTTCCCCTCACAGGTCGCGCGGCAGATTATAGATATCGGCTATTACTCCCTTCCTGTCGTCGGCATGACGGCGCTGTTCACCGGGATGGTTCTGGCGCTGCAAAGCTATACGGGCTTCACACGCTTCAACGCCGAAAGCGCCATCGCCGGCGTCGTGGTCCTCTCCATCACCCGCGAACTTGCGCCCGTTCTGGCGGGCCTGATGGTCGCGGGCCGCGTCGGCGCCTCGATCGCGGCGGAAATTGGCACGATGCGGGTGACCGAGCAGATCGACGCGCTGCGCACCCTCTCCGTCAACCCTTTCAAATACCTGATCGCGCCACGCGTGATCGCCGGAACCCTGATGCTACCCATTCTTGTGCTGATCGGCGATATTATCGGCGTGATGGGCGGTTATATCGTCTCCATCTACCGCCTCGGCTTCAGCCCGGCGAGCTACCTGAGCCAGACATGGGAGATTCTGGAATATATGGACGTCATGTCGGGCCTCTATAAGGCGGCGGCCTTCGGCTTCATCGTCTCCGTGATGGGCTGCTATCACGGCTTCTATTCCCAGCGCGGCGCGCAGGGCGTCGGCGCGGCTACGACCAACGCGGTCGTCTCCGCCTCGATCCTGATCCTGATCTGTAATTATGTCCTCACGCAGGTCTTCTTCTCATGAGCGGCGCGGCGAACGACTCATCCGATAACAAGATCGTCCTGAGCGGCCTGTGCAAGGCGTTCGGCAAGAACGAAATCCTGAGAGGGATCGACCTCGCCGTGCCGCGTGGGAAGTCGATGGTGGTCATCGGCGGATCGGGGACAGGCAAATCCGTGACCCTCAAATGCATTTTGGGCCTCCTTGAAGCCGATTCAGGATCAATTCAGGTGGACGGGCACGAGACCATGGCCTTAAAGGGAGCCGACCGGGACGAGCTGATGAAGAAATTCGGCATGCTCTTTCAGGGCGGCGCGCTCTTCGACTCCCTGAAAATATGGGAAAATATCGGCTTCGGCCTGATCCATGGCCAAAAGGTCTCAAAGAAGCAGGCCCGCGAAATTGCCATCGAAAAACTTCAGGATGTCGGCCTGAAACCCGAAGTGGCCGAGCTGTTCCCCGCCGAACTCTCTGGCGGGATGCAAAAGCGAGTCAGCTTGGCCCGGGCCATCGCCACGAAACCCGAGATCATCTTCTTCGATGAACCGACCACGGGCCTCGACCCGATCATGGCCGACGTGATCAACGAACTGATCGTCAAATGCGTGAAGCAACTCGGCGCCACCGCGCTCTCGATCACGCACGACATGGCTTCCGTCCGTAAGATCGCCGATTACGTGGCGATGATCCATGAGGGGCGTATTATCTGGTGCGGCCCAGTGGCCGATCTCGACCGCTCCGGCAACCCCTACGTGGACCAGTTCATCCACGGGCGCGCCGACGGCCCGATTACGAATCACACACGGTTCTGACCCGCTGCGTCTTTTTTGCCATAACAATAAAAATTCCTTTTGAAAAAGGGCTGTGCTAGAACCTTCTCTCTGTTAGTATTGACGGCATCAACGCGGCGGATAGTCTTGAATTAAAGCCATGAAATATTTAAGAAATTTATTCTGGGGGCTGCTCTCTCTCACTATCATCGGCGTGATTGTCGGGGTGGCGGGCGTATCCTACATCATCAGCCATTACAGCAAGGATCTGCCGGATTATTCCCAGCTCCGCAATTACGAGCCCCCGATCGTCACGCGGCTTTATGCCGGGGACGGCCGATTTCTGGCCGAATTCGCGCAGGAAAAGCGCGTCTTCATCCCGATCGAAGCGATTCCGGAAATTGTTAAGAACGCCTTCATCGCCGCCGAGGACAAAAATTTCTACAAACATAGCGGCGTGGATTTCATCGCCACCGCCCGCGCGCTCATCACCAATCTGCGCAACCGGGGAACGGGAAGACGCCCGCAGGGCGCCTCCACCATCACGCAGCAGGTTGCCAAGAACTTTTTCCTAAGCAATGAAACCAGCTACGAGCGCAAAATCCGCGAGGCGATTCTCTCCTATAAAATGACCCAGATGATGAGCAAGGATCATATCCTTGAACTCTACCTGAACCAGATTTTTCTCGGCGGCGGCGCGTACGGCGTGGCGGCGGCGGCGCAACACTACTTTAACAAATCGCTCGAGGAGCTGACCATCGCCGAGGCGGCCTATCTCGCGGCCCTGCCCAAGGCCCCCAACAATTATCACCCCATCTATAATCATGACGTGGCGGTTCAGCGCCGCGACTATGTCATTCAGCGCATGCAGGAGGATGGATACATCACCCGCGCACAGGCCGAACTGGCCTATGCCGTGCCGCTCGAAATGGCCAAGCGCGACGAAAGCACGGTGGTAGACGCGCCCTTCTTCGCCGAGGAAGTGCGTCGCGAGCTGGCAGATCGATTTGGTGAGGGAAGCCTTTACACAGGCGGTCTCGTCGTGAAGACCTCGGTCGATCCGCGTCTTCAGGATATTGCGGAACGTGCGCTCCGCAATGGCCTGATGGCCTACGACATGCGCCACGGTTGGCGCGGCGCGATAAAAAGGCTTGAAACCATGGAGAACTGGCGCGCCCAGCTCAAGGAAGTCGCCCGCCCGCCTGCGATGATCGAGCAATGGGAACTGGCCGTCGTTCTCGAAAGCGGCAAGGACACAGCAAAACTCGGCTTCCTTGATGAGAGCAAATCCGGCGAGCTGCGCCTCTCCGACGTGAAATGGGCACAGAAATATCTTAATGAAGGCTATTCCCTCGGCCCCGCTGTCGCCAGCGTCAAGCAAGTGGCTGATGTGGGCGACGTCATCATGGTCGAGCCCAAACCGCCCGAAGCCAAGAAACAGACCGCCGAGCAAAAGGCAGCGGGCGAAGCGCCCGAAATGCAGACCTTCGAAGGCGTATACCTCCTGCGCCAGATCCCCGACGTACAGGGCGCGGTGATCGCCATCGACCCGCATACGGGCCGGATTCTGGCCATGCAGGGCGGCTGGAAATACGGCATCAGCGAATATAACCGCGCCACCCAGGCCAAGCGTCAGCCCGGCTCGGCCTTCAAGCCCTTCGTGTATCTGGCCGGTCTGGATAAAGGCTTTACGCCCGCGACGCTGATTCTCGACGCGCCGATGTGCTTCGAAGACCGCCCCGGCCATATGTGGTGCCCGAGAAACTATTCGGGAGAATCCTATGGCCCCACCACAGTGCGCGTGGGCGTGGAAAAATCCAAGAACCAGATGACCGTGCGACTCTCGGACTTTCTGGGAACCGACCTCATAGCCAAATATTCCGACCATTTCGGTATCACCGACAACATGAAGCCCCTCATGTCCAACGCTTTGGGGGCTTCGGAAACCACGCTCCTGCGCATAACCACGGCCTACGCGATGCTTGTGAACGGCGGCAAGAAAATCACGCCGACCTTCTTCGACCGCGTTCAGGACCGCCACGGCAAGACCATTTTTCGCCATGACCGCCGCGACTGCCAGTATTGCGGGCCCAAGATCAAATGGGAAGGGCAGGGCGTTCCCGAAATTCCCGACAACCGTGAGCAGATCGCTGATGAGAGAACGGCCTACCAGATGGTCTCGATCCTCGAAGGCGTTGTGCAAAGGGGCACTGCGACCAAACTGAAAGAACTCAACCGCCCCCTTGCCGGAAAAACCGGGACAACCAACCGCTCGAACGATGCGTGGTTTATAGGATTTTCTCCCGATCTGGCGGTGGGCGTGTTCGTCGGTTTCGACAGCCCGCGCTCTTTGGGCAAAAAGGAGCAAGGCGCGTCCGTGGCCGTGCCGATCTTCAAGGATTTTATGGGTGAGGCGCTCAAAGGCGAGCCCCCCGTTCCTTTCCGCCGCCCGCCGGGCATACGCAGCGTTCTGGTCAACGCGAATACGGGCGCCCGCGCCAACCCGGGCGATTCCAACGTAATATGGGAATCCTTCAAGGCCGGAACCGAACCCACCGACACGATGTATATTCTCGATGAAGGGGGAATCCGCGAACTGCCCTATTACGGCGGCTATTCCGAATCGGCATATGGTGAGGGCGACTATCCGGGCCAGATCCCCGCCGCGGCAGGCTATAACCCCGACCAGCCATATACCCCGCCGCCCGTACAGCAGGAATCCCCGTCCGTCGATACTGGAACCGGCGGGATTTATTGATCAGGGACCAATCAGAACCACTTCATTTTTTTGAAGATAAAAACCTGCAGCGCGACCACGACACCGACAATCAGAAGAAACAGCCAGAACGCATAAGGGTGCTCCGCGCCCGGAATTCCCGCCACGTTCATACCCAGCAACCCGGTCATGAAATGCAGCGGCAGAAAGATCGCCGCGATCACCGAAAGCACGTACATATTCTGGTTCATACGGTCCGAAAGCATATTCACCAGCTCATCCTTGATGACCTGCGTCCGCTCGCGGATGGCGTCCAGATCCTCGATATACCGCACGACGCGGTCAAGGCTCTCCTGAATCTGCCGCTTGTGGATTGGCTTGA
This sequence comes from Alphaproteobacteria bacterium, assembly GCA_023384135.1. Lineage (GTDB taxonomy): Bacteria > Pseudomonadota > Alphaproteobacteria > Micavibrionales > Micavibrionaceae > JAGNKE01. Next base: position 732,171 of record JAHDXS010000002.1, read on the forward strand.
GCCACGGAATCGACGAAAGCCTGAGATTGCTTAGAACCTCCCGCTGCGGCAGAAGGTAGCGCTTGTAGATGATCGCCTCCTTGCGGAGTTCGATAATCGCCTGTCGCTCCTCCACCTCCGGGCTGTCCATAATTTCCTGCTCGAGCGTATCCGTCCGCTCGTCCAGACTAGCCAGAACCGGCTCCATGCGCTCGAACATAAGGTGCGCGCCAAGCGACAGGAAATCACCGGCGCTCTTCGGGCCTTTTCCGCACAGAAGCAGGCGCACGATTTCCTCCACCGCCGCGATCGGCCGGCGCTGCATGCTGATAATTCGGTGCGGGTCGATCCAAAGCCGCAGCGAAACCATGTCTTCCGGATCGGCGTCCTTGTTGAAGTTCATCCCGCGCAGGATGACCATGATGCCGTCTTCATGTTCGAACATGCGCGGACGCGTCTCCTCGGCCAGCAAAGCATCGACGATCAGCGCGTCTAGATATTTAATTTCTGCGTTAAGCCAAGCCCGTGAATTCGGATTTTTAGCGTCAAGATGCACCCAGGCCAGATCGCGGCCTTTGAGCAGAGCCGCGATTTCGGAGCCTTCCGCCGACCGCGCGCCGCCGTGCCCATCCAGAACGAGCATGTGCAAGATGCCATCATCAGCCATGACCTGTTCTGACCTTCAGGGAGTCTGAGCGTTCAAGAAACTCAAGAATTTTAGCGTCGGGCTTCACGTTAAGATCGCGCTGCGGATAGGGAATTTCGATGTTTTCCTCTTTGAGCTTGTCCCAGATCATGAACCGCAGGTCAGTCGAGACATCAATCCCCTCGCGGATGTTGCGGATGATTGCGCGTAGTTCAAACAAAAGCGCACTATCGGCAAAATCTTTGAACAGAACGATCGGTGCGGGATGAGACAGAACGGAAGGATGCTCCCGCGCACAGTCGAGAAGAATCTCGCGCACCTTGCGCGGATCAGAATCATACGAAACACCGAGCGGAATAATGATGCGCCCTGTCCGGTCATTAAAGTTCCAGTTCCTGACCGAGGAAGAAATCAACTCCGAGTTCGGAACGATGATCGAACTCTTGTCGAACGTCTCGATCTCCGTTGCGCGAACGCTGATTTTCTTGACGATCCCCTCCCCGGAATTGACGACCACCCAGTCGCCCACCTTGATCGGCCGCTCGAACAGCAGGATAAGCCCGGAGACGAAGTTGCTTACGATGCTCTGCAATCCGAAACCTATACCGACCGAGAGCGCCCCGGCGATCAGCGCAAGGTTGCTGAGATCGAAACCGACCGCCGAAATACCGGCCATCATGGAGACAATCAGCCCCAGATATCCCAGAAGCTGGATCAACGATTGCCGGATCGAAGACTCTAGCCGCGTCTTGGGTAGAATTTTGTCGTTGAGAACCTTCTGAAACATCCGGGTGACGAACAGAAGCAAGAGGAAAACGCCGAGCCCCACAGCAATATTCGCCAGAGAGATATTGACGTTGCCGATATTAAAACCCCAGAAGGCGTGGACAGCCGTTTCCTGAACTTCCAGCCAGTCCACCCCGATAAGACCAGCAGTCAGAGGCAGACAGAGCGAAAAGATTACAAGATCAAGACTCAGCCCGAGCCAGAAAAGGAGCAGCCGTTCCTCCTCCTGCTTTTCGCTTCCAGGCAGGGGCTTATGGAACGAATTGTCGATTTGCCGCAGAAACGAACGCGCGACCGAGCGCACCATCAGGATAAAAGTGAGGAAGGCGATAAGAACCACGCATTTCTCGAAGACGATACGGGAGAGAGCGACATAGCCAAAGAAATTGGCCGCCAGAAGGAACGCTGCTCCAAAAGCGAAAAACAGAAAGGCCTGTTGCGGCAGAAAGAAATTATTCTTCTTGCCCGCCGCCCGGTAGGCAAACACGGACCCGGTCAGGATAAGCAGCCCGAAAAGACTGGTGAAGACATAGCTCTGAAGCACGGCGAACTCGACACCCGCGCCCATATTGCCGCTGAACTCCAGAATGATCTGATCGATTGCGAACAGAAAACCGGTCAGACACGCGACCCATTGCGTCGTCGGGCGAATGATCTCCGCAGCCCGGAATCGTCCTGTAACGACAAACGCAAAAATCAGAAAACCGGAGAGTAAGATCAGCTGAGTCGAAAAGGCCAGATTACCTTCATGAATGACGCCCTGCGCCATGAACGACTGCTGGATGAAAGACAGCCCGACCAAGGCGACGATCATGCTGATCAGCGCGGACGAGGAAGCCCTCACAAACGGCCTGTGAACACCGCGCTCCTCATCTTTTTTGATTCTTCGCACGAGATTCCGCACGGAATAAATCCGTCCGGCCAGCAACAGCGCCGCAAAAATAAGAATTGAAAAGATGAGCGCGGAATAAGACGGATTTTGTTTCTGGATAACCTCCGCCGCGCTTTTGAAATTCGCAAGCTGCGCGTTATAGTTCTCCAAAGCAGCAGCCCACAATTCGACGCTGAACGGAGAAGATTGTCGCTCCAGAACCCGGCTCAGGAAGTTTTCACGCCGCAGTCCCGCAATTCTTTCCTGCAAACGCAATGACTTTGAAACCAGAGCATCCGCTTGTATGGAGAGCCCCTCAAAAGTTAGGGACTGCTCGCCCAGCTGGGTGCGCAGTTGCACGATGGCCTCGGGCTCGGGAACCGCAGGGGTGCCCTCCACGGGCACCGGCACAGGCCCAAGATCCTGAAGATCAGCCGCAATCCTCGCCCTTTGCGGTTTAATCGCTTCGACAAGGCTTATAACTTCGGTGCGCAGATCCTTGATCGACTGTCTTTTTCCATTCAACGCCTGCGAGTCGGGATCTCCCGATAGAATCTCGGCCTCAAGGGCATCAATAAGCTTTTGCTTCTCATCCAGAAATTTTTGGATTTCCTTGGGCTCGGAAGGCAGCAGAGGCGCCTCAGTGGGCGTTTGGGCGAAGGCCGCAGCCTGCCAAAAGAAAATAAAAACCGTCAAAAAAACGGCAAATGAAAGTTTCCGCATGACCATAATTTCAAAACTGACATTCTGACGAGGGCATCATTGTGACAGCTTTTTCGGGTAGGGCAAGGACTATATGTGGCTTCTTCTAGCCGAAGAACCCGGACAACAAGGATTTGACGAGGCGTGCGCCAAGGTAATTCACGAATCTCTAATATGAAGGGCCGCAAAAGCCTGAGGTCTTTGGTAAAAAAAGTGAAATAAAATAAAGAGATGGTTTGCAAAGTGACATTAAATACTTCATGATAGGCACGGTTTTAATGCACCGTCTGATGCGTGAAAACTTTGAAGGTGCAGTATTTTTATAAATTAACGGGCGTAAACGCCCACATAATATCATGAGGAGGAGCCGAAATGGCCGAATCAAAAAATCCGAATAACTACCCCGATCCGAAAAGCCCGGAAGGAAAGGCTCGCGCTAGCCGTCTTTACTTCGCGATGATCGTCGTTCTGTTTATCTTCCTGGGTACGGTCGTGCTGATCCATCAGTTCGGCCATAACGTGATCGAGACGAAGGTTAAGACGGTTTTCTACCAGATCACCGGACAGCCTGTTGAAGCAACTGAGCCCGCCGAAGGCGAAGCCGCCGCGGAAGGTGAAGAGGCCGCGACCGAAGAGTCTGCGACTGAAGAGTCTGCCACTGAAGAGGCTCCCGCTGCTGAAGAAGCACCGGCAGAAGAAGCTCCCGCCGAAGAAGCCCCTGCAGAGGCCGCTCCTCAGGAGTAAATTCCGTAAAGGAATTTTAATTCAAGAATTCAGGAAACGCCGGAGCAATCCGGCGTTTTTTCTTAACGCCTGATCGTGTTTTTATATTGGCAAGCGGGATCACCGCCACACGCCCAAAATTTTGAGGAACAATAACAAACCTGTAACATAGAGGCGGGGCGTCCCTCAGAACGCACAAGCATTGAATCGGAGCAAACAAGTCTTCAGGGAACCTTCGCGCGCTCGATAACGCCCTCTTTTTCCAGCTCGTCCAGCCTGTCCGCGCTCAATTTCAAAACTTTTTCAAGCACGTCTTGCGTGTCCTGGCCGAGGATCGGTGGGGAGAGTTCATAGGATACGGGGGTTTGCGAAAGTTTCAGCGGGCTGCCAACCAGTTTAATGGGCTGAGGGCTCTGAATATGGCCCATGGAAATTTCCATTTCGCGGTGCCGAACCTGCGGGGTCGCAAAAACTTGATCCATCGTATTAACAGGTCCGCCCGGGATATCCGCCGCGAGCATCATCTCGACCCAGTAGCCGCTCGTTTGGCTCTTCAGAGCCTCTTCGATCATCGGGATGAGCGTCGCCCGGTTAAGGACACGGTTTTTATTGGTCGAGAAGCGCGCATCGCCCGCCCATTCGGGCTTGCCTATCATCGCGCAGAACCGCGCGAACTGCTCGTTATTCCCGACCGCGACGACGATGTAACCGTCTTTCACCGCAAACGCCTGATAGGGAACGATCGTGCTGTGCGCATTGCCAAGGCGCGGCGCGGGCTTGCCGCTCGTCAGGTAATATTGCGCAAGGTTCGTAAGCGAGGCGAGCGTGCAATCGACCAGCGCAACATCGATAAGCTGCCCTTCGCCCGTTTGCTCGCGGTGATGAAGCGCTGCCAGAATCCCGATCGTGGCGTTCAGGCCCGTGATGATATCGCTGAGCGCGACGCCGACCTTCATCGGCGCCCCGTCCGGCTCGCCCGTCACGGCCATTAGCCCGCCCATCGCCTGCGCCATCAGATCGTACCCCGGCTCCTCCGCCAGCGGCCCGCTCTGGCCGAACCCTGTTATCGAACAATAAATCAGCTTCGGATACTTGTCCTTCAACTGCGCATATCCCAACCCGTACTTCGCAAGCCCTCCGGCCTTGAAATTCTCGATCAGGATGTCTGAGCTCTCCAGCAACTGGTGAATGATCTGCTGGCCTTCTTTGGTTTTAATATCGACGGCCACCGATTTTTTATTGCGGTTAATCGAGAGGTAATAGGCGCTCTCGTGCGTGTCGTTGCCGTGTGCATCTTTCAGAAACGGCGGTCCCCACAGGCGCGTGTCGTCGCCCGCACCGGGCCTTTCGATCTTGATGATCTCCGCGCCCAGATCGCCGAGCATCTGCGTGCAATAAGGCCCCGCCAGCACGCGGGAGAGATCAAGAACGCGGAGAGTCTGAAGCGATTTTTTCACAGTCGTATCGTTGGATTGCATACGACAAACACTAAGCCCAAAACCTCTGACACTCAAGGTCTTGCGGACGTTACTGGACAATGTTGGGGGGGGAGATGAATGGAGCGAGTGAAGGGCTTCGAACCCTCGACCTATACCTTGGCAAGGTATCGCTCTACCCCTGAGCTACACTCGCTTAAACAACCATTCAATCGATCGTGGGGTTTTTATAAGGACATTGAGGGGGAATTGCAAGTCTGAATTTGCGGCCTCTGAAAAGCCCGGAAGCGGCCTCAGTAAAGGCCGCCCACCTGCACCAGCGGCACGCGGTAGCCGATCGGCTCGTGGTTGGGGAACAGGGAATAAATCATGATATTGGGGCTGGCTTCGACCCGGTTGGTCATCGGCGCGGGCACCTCATAGTGCATCAGGTCTTCCTCAAGCCCTGGCTCGTGGTAGACCAGCATGAACAGGCGCTGGTCCCGGTAATATTCGACGCGGCAGACGATATCGGGCAGGGGTCTATCGCTGACCATCATTACCCCCCCGTCATGCAGAACGCCCAACTCGATATTCATCACCCAAGCCCCGGCAATCTGGTTGTGAAATTATATTCAGGATCGACCGCAGCGACTTCCGGAGCCGGCTCGGCCTCCGGCAGAGCGGCGGAAAGATCGTCTGAGATTAAGGATTCCTGCCCCGGCAGCTTGCCTGACAGGCTGTAAGACTCGAATCCGCGTCCAAGGCTGTTGGCCACGGCCTGATTATCGAGAGGGGCTACGCCCACCTCCGCCATACGTTGTAACAACGCCTCTGGCCCTTCGAATTCCATTTGAATATCCCCACACACGCGATATTGTGTTGAATTCTAACGCAAAAACCTTAAAGAAAGTCTTAGAGGCGTCGTTCAGACCACAATAAAAGCAATGTTGTCATAATATCATTGTAACGCGCTGCATTATGGAATTGCACGAAAAAAAGCATTTGAGATAAATTTTCCGAAAATTGGGCAAAAACATGGAAAAAGCGATGCATATTCAACAAGATAAAGATCTTCCGGTGTCGCCGGAACAGCTCCTTATGCTTTTGGATAGTTTAAATATTGCTTATAAACTGCACCGCCACGAGCCGATCTTCACCGTCGAGGAGGGGCTCCACCTCAAGGAATCGATCCCCGGCGTGCATTGCCGCAACCTGTTCGTGCGGGACAAAAAGGAGGATATGTTCCTCGTGGTCGCCGCCAACGAAACCCGCATCGACATGAAAAAACTGGCCGATGTGCTGGGCAGCGGGCGGCTGTCCTTCGGCTCTCCTGAGCGTCTTTGGCAATATCTGGGCATCCGCCCCGGCTCGGTCTGTCCCTTTTGCATCATAAATGACGAAGGAAAAAAGGTCCGCATCATGCTCGATGCCGGAATGATGCAGGCGCCGCTCGTGAACTACCACCCCATGGACAACGCCATGACCATCGGCCTTTCTCCCGAAGGCCTCATCCGCTTCATCGAGCATGTGGGCCACAAGCCGGAAATCGTGGATCTCCGCCCTGCCGCGCCCGATTGATTCCCCTATAAGCCTTTGCATTTTTCCCGCAGATAGTTTAGCTTCGCGAGTGCAATTCAAGCATGAAACGGCCCGATAAGCCCAAGGAGACTCCCGCATGATTTTCGGCGGCAACTGGAAAGCCAAACCCGTAACAAGGAACGAGGAAACCATGAGCCCGGCGACACCGATCGCCTCAGGGGAAATTCTCGACTCGGTTTACGATGTTTCTGCGCAGGACTTCGAGGAGAAGGTCATGCGCGCCTCCCTCAACGCGCCGGTGATCGTTGATTTCTGGGCGCCATGGTGCGGACCGTGCAAACAGTTGATGCCCGTGCTCGAACGCCTTGTGCGTGAAACGAAAGGCGAGGTTCTTCTGGCCAAGGTTAATATCGACGAGAACCAGCAACTCGCCGCGATGCTCCGCATCCAGTCCGTGCCGACCGTCTATGCCTTTTATCAGGCGCAGCCCATCGACGCCTTTCAGGGCAACCTGCCCGAAAGCCAACTGCGCGAATTCATCACCGCGCTGGTCAAGATGGCCCGCAACAACCGCCCCGACTCGATCGACGTACCCAAGGCGCTCGAAGCTGCCGCGCTGGCGCTGGCGCAGGGCGATATCGCCGGGGCGCAATCCGTCTATATTGACATCCTCCAGCAGGACCCCGACAACGCCCCCGCCTTCGTCGGCATGGTGCGCTGTTTCCTCGCCGCCGGGGATATCGAGCAGGCCGAGGGCATGATCGCCAACGCCCCCGCCTCCATCGCCAAGGATCGCAACTTCGCCGAAGCCAAATCCGCCATAGAAATTGCCCGCAAGGCCCCCGTCGGCGCGACGGCGGAATTGGAGGCGAAGGTCGCCGCAAACCCGAAAGACCATCAGGCCCGCATCGATCTCGCTCTGGCGCTCTACGCCGCCGGAAACAAAGAGGCCGCGACCGACCAGCTTCTGGAATCCATCGCCATCGACCGCAAATGGAACGAGGAGGCCGCCCGCAAGGAACTGCTCAAACTGTTCGAGGCGATGGGACAGGCCGACCCCGTGACCATCGAGGCGCGCAAGAAACTCTCCTCCATTCTCTTCTCGTGAGGCCGCTGATGGACGTTGATCCCAAGCTGCTCGAAATTCTGGTCTGTCCCGTGACGAAGGCGCCGCTGCGCTATGACCGGGAGAGGCAGGAACTCATCTCCGATGCCGCCAAACTCGCCTACCCGATCCGCGAGGGCATCCCGATTATGCTGCCCTCGGAGGCGCGGGAGCTGATCTGACGCAATTTTGCCTTTTCCGGCGGTTTATGCTGAAATAGGCGAAATAAACAATATTCTGGGGTAAACAACGCTAATGATCGAAGGTTTGGGCAACTCCCTGAGGGCGTTCTGGCAGAGATATTCAGGCCGCGTCACGCCCGTCTCGAAGGTCGACAACGAGGGCATGAACACCGAGGAACAGCGCGAACGCGCACGCTTTTCCGCCCGCAAGGGCGCCGAAGCCCAGACCCATTACCTCTACGGCGCCGACGGCCAGCAAAAACCCGTTGAGCCGCCCGAAGGCCACAACCTCGACGAAATCGGCTAAAAACGCCGCAAATCTCAAAAAATCGTTGCGTGACAGGCCCGCTTTCGGCTTTAATGCCCCCATGGACAAGAAAAGCGCATCGCTGCTGCTCCTAAACCTCCTCCTTATGAACCCCTGAGCGGGCATGAGGCGCCACGGTGCGCCTGCGCTACAGGGGACCGGAAATTTTTCCAGAACATTGAAAAAGAACGAAAAGCGCAGTAAAACCCTGTGCGGGGACGCGCAAATCTTTAGGAGCCCGACTTAAAATGACCAGAGCCTACGACATCGTAAAAAAGGACCCAAACCGCGTCATCATCTTCGACACGACCCTGCGCGACGGCGAGCAATCGCCCGGCTGCGCCATGAACCTCGAAGAAAAACTGAAGATGGCCCGCCTGCTCGATGAATTGGGCGTGGACATCATCGAGGCGGGCTTCCCCGTGGCCTCACCCGGCGATTTTGAGGCAGTGAACCAGATCGCGAAGACCGTCAAGAACGCCACCGTCTGCGGGCTCTCCCGCGCGCGCAAGGGTGATATCGAAGCCTCCGGCGAGGCGATCAAGCCCGCCAAGAGCAAGCGCATCCACACCTTCATCTCCACCTCGCCCCTGCACATGAAATATAAATTGCAGATGGCGCCCGAAGACGTGTTGAACGCCGTGAAGGAAAGCGTGACCATCGCCCGCAACTACACCGACGACGTGGAATGGAGCGCGGAAGACGGCTCCCGCACCGAAGATGATTTCCTCTGCCGCTGCGTCGAGGCCGCGATCAATGCGGGCGCGACGACGATCAACATTCCCGACACGGTGGGCTACGCGGTGCCTGAGGAATACGGCGCGAAATTCCGCATGCTGATCGAGCGTGTGCCGAACATCGACAAGGCTATCCTCTCCGTCCACTGCCACAACGATCTGGGTCTGGCTGTGGCCAACTCGCTCGCGGGCGTCAGTGCGGGTGCGCGTCAGATCGAATGCACGATCAACGGCATCGGCGAACGCGCGGGCAACGCGGCGCTGGAGGAAATCGTGATGACCCTGCGCACGCGAAAAGACCTTTTGCCTTACACGCACAGCATCGAAACCACGAAGATCATAAAGATCTCGCGCACGCTCTCCAACATCACCGGCTTCGGCGTGCAGCCCAACAAGGCCATCGTCGGCGCGAACGCCTTCGCCCACGCCAGCGGCATCCATCAGGATGGCATGCTGAAAAACGCCAACACCTACGAGATTATGACTCCGGAATCCGTGGGCCTCAGCGAATCCAAGCTGGTGCTGAGCAAACATTCGGGCCGCCACGCCTTCCGCAAAAAGCTGGAGGAGCTGGGCTTCGAACTCGGCGATAATTCCCTGAACGACGCCTTCGCGCGTTTCAAAAATCTCGCCGACCGCAAACGCGAGATTTTCGAGGACGATCTGATCGCGCTGGTCGAAGATGAAGTCATCCGCGAAAACGAGTCCATCCGCTTCGTCTCCCTGCATGTCGTGGCGGGAACCAGCGGCCCGCAAACCGCCGATCTGGTGCTGACCATTAACGGCGAGGAAAAACAGGCGAAGGTGGAGGGCAACGGCCCGGTGGATGCGATCTTCAAGGCCATCCGCGCCATCGTCCCGCACCCCGATGCCCGCCTGAAACTCTATCAGGTCCACGCGGTCACCGGCGGCACGGACGCGCAGGCGGAAGTCAGCGTACGCCTGGAGGAAAAGGGCAAGACTGTGAACGGGCAGGGCGCCGACGCCGACACGCTGGTCGCCAGCGCACGCGCCTACATCCACGCGCTCAACAAGCTGCTGGTGAAACGCTCCTCCGTCAACCCCCAGACGGGCGAAACCACAGCGGCGGCCACGCTATAATCCGAAAAGCTCTAGCCGCTCTCACCCCGCATGAGCAGGTTGAGACTTCGCTGCTGCGCCGCAGCAATTTTATAAGCTTTTTGCAATTTTTTGTGAAACAAACTTTATTTTTTCGGCGCGCCTGCATACTATAATATCAAAGATAAAAATATTAATCCTGAAGCGTTCCGAAAAAAGAACAAAGGGGTGTGTCCATGAACTTGCCATTCAACGGGGAGTCCGCCTCTCCCTATACGCCGCAGAAACAGCCCGTCCACGCACTGCGCGGCATGGCCTATCAGGCCGAGGAAATTTCCCGCCAGTGGGCGCATGCGATGGCGACCACCGCGCAATTCGCCTTCAGCAATCCCTTCAACCCGTTCGCGGAAACCATGCCGATGCGCGTGACGCGCGGTTATATGGAGTTTCTGGAGCATCTCTACGCGCCGCACAGGAAACATGAATTCGATTTTTCCATCATGGACGCCGAGCGCAAGACCGACCTGGCCGAGGAACTGGGCCGCCCGGCGGCGGAGATTGCCCCGCGCACCATCAACGGCGAACCCGTGGACGTGAATATCGAGATCGTGGACGAACTCCCCTTTGGCCGCCTCAAGCATTTTAGTATTCTGGACAGCGAAGGCGAAACGCACGGCACACCGCGCCCGCCGCTTCTGATCGTCGCGCCCATGTCGGGCCACTTCGACACGCTGCTGACCGGAACCGTCTACCGGCTCATGCATGATTACGACGTTTACATCACCGACTGGACGGACGTAAAAGACGTGCCGCTAGAGGCCGGAAAATTCGACCTCAACGATTACATCTCCTACCTCAAGGACCAATGGCTGCCGCTCATCAACGCCCGTCACCAGCCCGAAAACGCGAGGACGACGCGCCCGACCGTGCACACCCTCGCGGTCTGCCAGCCCGGCGTGCCGCTTCTGGCCGCCGTTTCCATGATGGCCGAGGACGGAAGCCCCGACGTGCCGCTCAGCATGACCCTGATGGGCAGCCCCATCGACACGCGGCTAAGCCCCACCAAGGTGAACCAGACCGCAACCGAACGCCCGCTCTCATGGTTCGAGGAAAACGCGATCTCCGAAGTCCCGCTCGGCCACCCCGGCGCAGGCCGCATGTATTATTCCGGCTTCGGCCAGCTCTTCGGCTTCATGATGATGAACGCCGACAGCCACAGCCACGCCTATCAGGAAATGGCCACGGGCATGACCTTCGGCCCGTGGAACGAGGCGGTTGAAAAAATGAACTTCGACCAGCTCACGATCGGCAACCGCGAAACCGCCCTGCGCCGCAAGGATTTCTATAAGGAATACCGCACGGTGATGGACATATCCGCGCCCTATTACATCCAGACCATCAAGGTCGCGTTTCAGGAACACCACCTCGCGCGCGGCATTTTCGAATATGAAGATCCCTTCACCGGAAATAAGCGCACCGTCGATCCGTCCTATATCGACCGCACGGGCCTGATGACCATCGAGGGCGAGAAAGACGATATCACCGGCGCGGGCCAGACCTTCGCCGCCCACGACCTCGCCGATAACATCCCGGCGTCGATGCGCCGCAGGCGCACGCAGCAAGGCGTCGGCCATTACGGCCTATTCAACGGCAAATCCTGGCGGCGGGAAATCGCGCCCGACATGATCGCCTTCACGAACGGCATAGACCGCATCAACGGCCTTAACTATGAAATGCGCGAGGAAACCGTGCGCTCCCTCAAAACGGCGGGCCTCTGGCACGACGAACGCGCCCCCGCTATCGGGCTGGAGCAGGCGTAACGCGCAGGGTGACAGGCGCGGCCAAGCTGCGCTAAACTTCTCGCATGAAAAAGACTCTCCTCCGCCTCGGCCTGCTTTTCATCAATCTGGTGCTCATTGGGGCCGTGCTCTTTATGCTCGCGCCTTGGAAATCTCTGGTCGCGGACAGGATCGCGCAGGCGCTTGAGACAAACGGACTGCCCAATGCCCGCCTCTCCCTCGCCGCGATAGGCTCAAATCAGGCCCGCATCGAAAATCTCACCTTCGGCGATCCGCAGGACCCGCTCAAAATCGAAACCGTGACCGCAAACTATGAGTTTGAACAGGTGCAGGCGGGCCGCATGAAAACCCTGACGCTGAGCGGCCTCGATCTGCGGCTCGAACGCGTGGAGCAGGGCTGGACCCTAAAAGGCTGGCCGATGGCGGAGGACCAAACAACGCTGATCCCGCCCGTCACCGAGCAATATAAAAACGCCGTCCCCGCCGATCATATCCGGCTGGAGAACGCCAACCTCACCGCAATCGCGCCGGGCTGGACGCTGACCCTGCCCCTCGCGGCGACATGGCAAAAGGACGCAAAGCCGGATTTCGCCTTTGATCCCGCGCAGCTTACCTTCGAGGGCGAGGGCGTGAAGGTAGCCGGAACGCTCGAAGCCTCCGCCGCACTGAACGCGGAGAAGAAAAAATGGGAAGGCGCGTGGAGCCTCAAATCCATGACAATCCACCAGCAGGGCGCGCAGGAGGATATCCCCCCCGCCGAACTCTCCGGCACGATCGAGGCCGATGAAAAAACCCTGACTGTGCTTGGGAAGATCAAGGGCGACAGCAAGGCCTATGACGGCGCGTTCCGCTATACTTATCCCTTCGCCGCGCCGGACAAGGCCGCGCTGACCCTCTCCGACCTCTCCATGCCGTGGCAGGACGGCACGCTCTCGACCAAAGACGTGAGCATCCCGCTCGCAGGGAGCAAGCCCTACACCCTCAACCTCAAAATCAGCAAGGCCTCCGTCTCCAGACTCATGCAGGAATTCACGGGCGAAACGGTCAAGGCCACGGGCACGATCTCCGGCGCCTTCCCGCTCACGATCGGACAGGACGGTAAGATCACCATCGGCAAGGGCACCCTGACCGCCGACGCGCCGGGGCAACTCTCCATGCCTCCGGAATCCATCCCCGGCGAAGGGGCGCAGATGCAGCTCACCCGGGATATTCTGGCGCAATTCGATTACAAGCTGCTGAGCCTCACGACCGAGCAGGAGGAAAAAGGCGGCCTCGCCATCAAACTGCGAATCGAAGGAAATAATCCGAAGGTTGAGGAAGGGCGGCCCGTAATATTGAATATCCGGCTGACCGGCGACCTGTTGGACTTTATCACCAGCAGTGCTATAGTTTTCACCAGCCCGCAGACCCTTATCAGACAGGGAAACAAATGAAAAAAGCCGTTTTGATTATGCTGTCCGCAACCGCTTTGTCGGCATGCAGCCCCACCGTGAAGCTGGAGGCGCCCGACAAACCCATCGAGATCAACATGAACGTCAATATCGAACACCGCGTGAAGGTTGAGATCGAACGCGACGTTCAGGACGCCATCGCCAAAAACGGCGACATTTTCTAGTCTAAGGAGCACAACATGAAAACAAGATTTCTGGCCCTCATCCTCCCGGTCTTTTTACTGATCGCGCTGCCCGTCTACGCGCTCGATCTCGACAGCGCCCGCAATCAGGGCCTCGTCGGCGAACGGCTCGACGGCTATGTCGGCGTGGTCAAGGACGCCCCCGGCGTCTCCGCGCTGGTCGCCGACATCAACGCCAAGCGCAAGGCCGAATATCAGAAAATCTCCGCCAAGAACGGAAAAGCCGTTGATATAGTGGGGAAAATAGCCGCCGAGACCATCATCGCCAAACTCAAGCCCGGCCACTATTACCAGGGCCCGGACGGCGGCTGGAAAAAGAAATAAATCTTTTGCCAGAATCCCCAGAAATATCCTAGAATGATCCCATAAAGATAAATCTCTAGGGGGTATAAAATGGGTCAAAACCAACCGGGCGGCGAAGTAGGCGCCGATCATCTCAGCCTGAATTCCTTGCATGATCACGGCACGATCACCGTCGAAGACGGGGGCAGGGTGCCACAGGCCGCGCTCAACATGATTCTGCAAAACTTCATGGATCTCGGCCCGTATGAGCTGTCTAAGAACGGCACGCGCTTTTCCCTCGGCCGTACCGCCGACCCCGACGGTCCGGGCCAGTTGATCAACGGGTTCCGCGTCGTGGCCGAACCGTATGACGGCGGCGCGACCGTGGTCGGCAGCATCGAAGAATACCGCAACGGCCGGGCCGTAGACGTGGATTACTTCTCGGCGACCGTGGACGAAGGCCAGAAAGTCGGCATGCCGATCAACATCGCGCGCTAGCATTTTCCGCAAAGACACCATACAGAACAAGAGCCCGCCCAAAATTCTGGCGGGTTTTTCGTTTTTCATCTAACGTCATCCCCAGTGGCCGGCCGCGCGAGATTGTTCCTGATGTTTAGCCAGCCTATCGCAGGAACTCTGCGGGGTATCCCCGCGGATGGTTTATAACAGACGCATATCGCCGCCTACAGGCGCGGTACGCTGCGCGTACGCAACTGCAGGCCTGACGAGACGGGTCGCGCGGCCGGCGCACTTTTATGGGGAAAGGATCTATGGCGAGACTTGAGCAGACGGCGCATCTTCTGGCCGCCTCCATCATCGGCGGCGCGTGGGAAGCTGGCCCGCTCGCCCGCCGCATCGAACACGCCATCACGCTGAAGGGCTTGAAATCGAGACGTCTCGCCCATACGCTGGTCCATCGCTTCGGGGAGGGAAAAACCCCGGCGCTCAAAGAGCTTGCCAAAGCAATCGCCGCCGACCGGGGTTTCACGCTCGCGCTGGAGCGCACCGGAAAACCCGCCTGGTTCCGCATGGGAATCGAACCCCCGCAAATGACAGTGCCGAAGGGCAATCCGGTCACCTTTCCGCTGCCGAAACTGAACACGGTCAAAGACCTCTGCGCATGGCTGGAGATCGACCCACCCAAGCTGGACTGGCTGGCCGATACACGAAAGCAACAGGCGAAGGTTTCAGATTTCCGCCTCCTGCATTACGGCTACGTCTGGAAACGTCGCCGGGGCAAAACGCCGCGCCTGATCGAAAGCCCGAAGGCTACGCTTAAAAAAATCCAGCGCAAAATCCTCGCGGAAATTTTGAACAAAATCCCGCCGCATGAGACGGCGCACGGCTTTTGCCGCAACCGCTCCATCGTGATCCACGCGCGGCTGCATACGGGTAAGGAATATGTCGCTTGTTTCGACCTCAAGGATTTTTTCCATGCGATCCCGCCCGCCCGCATCGCGGCGCTGTTCCGGGCGCTGGGCTATCCGCGCGAAGTCTCAAGGCTCCTAATGAGCCTCTGCATCCACACCCCGAACCCAAGCTTTCTCGGCCCGGGCTTCAACGCCCTGCCGTTCGAAACGCGCAAGAAAATCCTGATCCCGCATTTGCCGCAAGGCGCGCCGACCTCGCCCGCGCTGGCCAATCTCTGCGCCTTCGGGCTGGATATGCGGCTGCAATCGCTGGCGGAATCCATGAACCTGACCTATTCGCGCTACGCCGACGACCTGACTTTTTCCGGCGGCACAAATTTAAAACGGCAATTCAGCACTCTGCGCGGAACGCTCGGCGAGATTGCCGCGCAGGAAGGCTTCACGCTCAATCCCGAAAAAACCCGCCTGATGACGAGGGCGCAAAGACAGACCGTGACGGGCGTCGTGGTCAATGCGCATCCGAATTACCCCGCGCCGAATATGACCGCCTGAAAGCCACCCTGCACGCGGGCATCTTGGGAAGAGCCACCATCGAACCTCTTGATAGACAGCGCCTGCGCGGCCAGATCGAATTTGTCCGCGCTGTGAACCCCGCGCGGGCCGAAAAACTTATGCGCCTCTGGGAGAGGATCGATTAAAAAGCGCCGGATCGGCTAGTCAGGACAGCGCGTCCCGAACGTCCGCGAACACCTGCTCGAACATGTCCGTAGTGAGCCGACCCGTATTCGTGTTGTACCGCGAGCAATGATAGGAATCGAAAACGCGCAGCCCCTTCACCTCATGCCGCGCCCCGTGCGCGAATTTATAGGCCGAAACCCTTGCTCCGAGAGCCTTCAGAACCGCATTGTGAGAGATCAGACCAAGGCTGACGATGGCCCGCAAGCCGCTCATGGCCTCTATTTCCCCGGAGAGAAAAGGCAGGCAGTTTTTCATCTCATCGCCTGTGGGTTTATTCTCCGGCGGAACGCAGCGCACCGCGTTGGTGATCCGCGTCGAAATCAAAGCCAGCCCGTCATCCGCCCGCGCCGCATACGCCCCCCCCGCGAACCCGAATTTAAGCAACGTGGCATACAAAAGATCCCCGGCGTAATCCCCCGTGAAAGGCCGCCCGGAGAAATTCGCCCCGCGCAGCCCCGGCGCAAGACCGACGATCAAAAGCCGTGCGTGAAGGGGGCCGAACGAAGGCACGGGCGCATTATGCTTTTCGGGAAATTTCGCGCGGTTCTCGGCGCGGAAATCACAAAGACGCGGACAAAGCGGGCAATCACGCCCCGGAACTGTTCCCGGACCATAGGCCGTATCAGCGGGGATACCGAGCTTAGAGGAGGAGACACAAACGCCGGACAAAGTCCTTAGCTCGTCTTACGGCGTGGCGGCGGCACAGCATTGCCGTTCGTCTCATCGTAATCTTCGTTTTGGTGACTCCTGACACTCTGCTGTCCGTGACGCTGGATATGAGGTGCGAGAACCTCAAGCTCAAGGAAATGATCGGCCTGACGGCGCAGCTCATCCGCGACCATCGGCGGGCTGGATTTAATCGTGCTCACGATCGTAACGCGCACGCCCTTGCGCTGGACCGCTTCGATCAGGCGGCGGAAATCCCCGTCGCCGGAGAACAGCATGATATGATCGACGTTATCGGCCATTTCCATCATGTCGATGGCCAGCTCGATATCCATATTGCCTTTGATCTTCTTCCGGCCTTGGGAATCGATAAACTCCTTGGTCGGCTTGGTGACCATCGAATAGCCGTTATAGTCCAGCCAATCCACAAGCGGACGGATCGGGGAATACTCATGGTCGTCGATCAGCGCGGTGTAATAAAACGCCCGAACCAAGCGCCCCTGAGAGGCGATCCACTCCAGAAGCTTTTTGTAATCGATGTCGAACTCAAGCGCACGGGCCGCCGCGTAAAGATTCGATCCGTCTATGAAGATCGCGACCTTTTCTTCCGTATAGAAGGGTATGCTGTTGATCATGTTTCTCTGAGACATATTGTTTTTTTATTCCAGTTTTAAGACTGTGAAAACCCCGAACTTCACTATACCCGAAAAAAATACGGAAAAAAGTGCGGAAAACCCGTAAATTAGAGGCCTGTAATATTTAAAAATTCGGCTCAGGGCAAGGTTTTTCTTTAAATACGACCAAAAAAGTCCCAATAACCGAAACGCTTGCTTTTCTAACGGCCTCTCTCTATATAATGCTTCGGTTAACGACTTAGGCAGGAATCAGATATGGCGCGCGTTACAGTAGAAGATTGCATCGAAAAAGTCCCCAACCGCTTTGAACTCGTGATGCTGGCGACCCAGCGGGCCCGTAAAATCGGCTCCGGCGCGGCTTTGACGATCGACCGGGACAACGACAAGAATCCGGTCGTGGCCTTGCGCGAGATTGCCGACGAGACCGTGGATATCGTGGCCCTGAAAGAGGAAATTGTAACCTCGAACCAGCGCTTCCTGCCCCAGGACGAAGAAGACGAGAAGATCGACCTCATGGACGGTGAGAAGGAATGGGCGGAAATCGCAGCCAGCGCGAACGCGGCGGCCCGTGAAGAATATGCCGACGTCGAAGACGACGAGGAAGAAGATGAGGACGAAGACCTCTTCGAGGACGAAGAAGAGCCGACCCTCAACGATGTGGCTGGAAACTGACTCCCGCCCCATGGCATGATCGACCGAAAAAGCCGCCCTGTGCGGCTTTTTTAATTCTTTGCAAATGATTTCTTGGCATTTTCGTGCTAGCCTGACCGCCGAAATGATAGAGTAACTGATCAAACCGTACGACCCGGCCCGGCGCCAAGAAATGCAGCAGCCCTTCGAAATACTTGTAAACACCATGAGCGCCTACGATCCCGGGACGGACAAGGCGACCCTGCAGCGTGCCTATGAATACGCAAAGAAAATGCACGAGGGGCAGACCCGCGCCTCGGGTGAACCCTATTACCTGCACCCCTTGGCTGTCGCGCAGATTCTGGCCGAGATGCGTATGGACACCACGACCGTGGCCACCGCCATCCTTCACGATACGCTTGAGGATACCAAGGCCACATCCGAGGACCTGACCAAAAACTTCGGCAAGGAAGTCGCTGATCTGGTCAACGGCGTCAGTAAATTAACACGGATCGAAAGTCATACCCTCGAAGGCAAACAGGCCGAGAATTTCGGAAAGCTCCTTCTGGCGATGTCCGAGGATATCCGCGTCCTTCTCGTAAAGCTCGCCGACAGGCTGCACAATATGCGCACACTCGACGCCATAGAAAACAAGGATAAGCGCCGCCGCATCGCTCTCGAAACCCTCGACATTTATGCGCCGCTGGCCGAACGCGCGGGCATGCATCGCATGAAGGAGGAACTGGAGGATCTTTGCTTCGAGCAGATGAACCCGGAGGCGCGCGAAAGCATCTCCAACCGCCTCAGCTTCCTGCGCAACGAGGACGGCGCGGTCGATCAGGAAATCATCACCGAACTCAAAAACAGCCTCAAGGAAGGGGGAATCGACGCCGAAGTCGTAGGCCGCGAAAAAACCCGCTATTCCATCTGGAAAAAGATGCAGCGCAAGAACGTGACGTTCGAGCAGCTCTCCGACATCATGGCCTTCCGCGTCATTGTTGACACCGCCGAGCAATGCTATCAAGTTTTGGGCATCCTCCACAGCCGTTACCACAGCGTCCCGGGTCGCTTCAAGGACTATATCTCGACGCCCAAGCCTAACGGCTATCGCTCGATCCACACCACCATTATGGGCCCTAAGCGCCAGCGCATCGAGGTGCAGATCAGAACGCAGGATATGCATAGGGAGGCCGAGTATGGGGTTGCCGCGCATTGGAGCTATAAATCCGGCACGAAGGCCGACCTGCGCGATATCAAGAAATACCGCTGGCTGCGTGACCTTCTGGACATTCTCGAACAGGAACAGAAACCCGAGGATTTCTGGGAAAATACCAAGCTCGAACTCTTTCAGGATCAGGTCTACGTCTTCTCGCCCAAAGGCGACCTGATCGAGATGCCCAACGGCGCAACACCGATTGATTTCGCCTACGCCATCCATTCCGACATCGGCAACAAATGCGTAGGGGCGAAGATCAACGGCCGCATCGCGCCGCTGAACACGAAGCTCATCAACGGCGATCAGGTGGAGATCATCACCGCCAACGCGCAAAAACCCTCGCCGACTTGGGAGCGCTTCGTGGTGACGGGCAAGGCCCGCTCGCATATCCGCCGCTTCATCCGCAACGAACAGCGCGACGAATTCATAACCCTCGGCAAGGCGATGATTCAGAAGGTCTTCCGACAGGAAGGCTACGAATTCACGGAAAAGGCCGTAACCAGCGTCGTCAAGCAATTGCGCATGGAAAATACCGACGATATCTACGCGGGCATAGGTTCGGGCGTTCTGGTCGCCCGCGACGTGTTCAAGGCGATCTTCCCCAGCCACAAGACCGAAATCGTCAAGCGCCCGGCGGAGGAAATGGACGCGACCGTCCGCGTGCGCACACCCGGCATCGACCAGCCTGTCCCGATCAAGGGCCTGATTCCCGGCATGGCGATGCATTTCGCCCGCTGCTGCCATCCGCTGCCCGGTGACCGCATCGTGGGCATCGTGACCACGGGCAAGGGCGTGACCATTCATACAATCGACTGCGAAACGCTGGAAACCTTCGCCGATACGCCCGAGCGCTGGCTCGATGTTTCATGGGGCGACGGCGGGCCGAACTCGCCAGAGGCTCATGTAGGCCGCCTTCAGATCACACACGCCAACGAACCCGGCGCGATTGCGTCCTTCACCACCGTTATCGCCCGCAACGGCGGCGACATCACCAACTTCAAGGTGACCAACCGTTCCGCCGAATTCTGGGAGGTGACGCTGGATATCTACGTCAAGGACATAAAGCACCTGAACAACATCATCGCCGCCCTGCGCGCAACGCCCGTAGTCGTCAGCGTTGACCGCGCCCGTGGCCGCTAGAAAAAGACCTTAAGGCGCGCTATGTGATGGAGCGCCGCGCAGGCCTGTTGCGAACGGATCGAGCGGCGCCTGCACCAGCTGCGCGAATGGAAAATCGAGCTTTTGCCGCCCGCCAAGCTCGTGCAGTTCGATAATACAAAGACCCACGGCAACCTCGCCGCCGATCTTGCGAACCAGATCGCCCGTCGCGCGCATCGTGCCGCCCGTAGCCAGAAGATCATCGGCAATCAAAACCTTCATGCCCGGCTCGATTAGCCCGTCCTGAACCTCAACCGTGTCTGTTCCGTATTCAAGCGTATAGTCTTGCCGCACGACCTGACCGGGAAGCTTGCCCTTTTTCCGCACCATGCCGAAGGGCAGCTCAAGTTCCTGCGCGACCGACAGGCCGGTTAAAAACCCGCGCGACTCAATCCCCAGAATGATGTCGGGGCGGCTTTTACGGGCCTCTTCAGCCATTTTCTGGACGATATGATCCCAAACGGCGGGCTTTTTCAGCAACGATTGAATATCGTAAAAATTGATCCCCGGCTTGGGGAAATCCGGCACCACGTCGATATGTTCAAGAATGTTCATAAACCTTCTCCTGTCAGATATTGAGGGGGCGCTCCGCAAGCCGCCACTTTTTTGTTTCGGGGCCGCCGCCCCGTGCGATAAGGTACAGCCCGACTATGAACATAACAAACGGGACTGGCAAGATATGATCATCGGCATCGGCAACGATCTGATTGATATACGCCGCATCGAGAAGGCCCTCAAGCGCCACGGCGGACGCTTCGAGGAGCGCTGCTTTACGCCATTCGAGCGCGAAAAGGCCGAGCGCCGCCGCGCCTCGGGCCAGCATATCCACGTCTACGCAAAGCGCTTCGCGGCCAAGGAGGCCTGCGTCAAGGCGCTGGGAACGGGCTTTACCGAAGATATATTCTTCCGCGATATCGGCGTGGTCGAGGACGAAAAGGGCCGCCCCTTCCTGAAATTGACCGGCGGGGCGCTCGAACGCCTCAACACCCTCATCCCGGCGGGTATGCAGCCGATTTTGCATCTGACCTTAAGCGACGAGCCGCCCTTCGCCTACGCCGTCGTGGTGATCGAGGCCCGCTAGAAATCCTGCAAAAGCCGCAAAAAACAAGGAAATCCCACGCCTTGGCATAATCTCCTCTGGAATTTAAGACCGGGATCGGGTAAACCCTGACTGAACAAACCAAAGGTACGGGTCCAAAATCGATGACCGACAACACAGAGGCCCCTGAGGCTCAGGAGCCCGAACAGCAAGAGCAGAAAAAACCCGTCCTCATGGAGCGGGGCGAAGTGGGCGAACTGGCCAAGACCGCGCTTCTGGCCGTAGTGATTGCGCTGATTATCCGCACCTTTCTCTTCGAGCCGTTCAACATCCCCTCGACCTCGATGAAACCGACCCTGCTGGTCGGGGATTACCTCTTTGTGTACAAGCCCGCCTATGGCTACAGCCGCTATTCCTTCCCCTTCGGGATCGCGCCGATCGAGGGCCGCGTCTGGGGCAAGGAGCCGCAGCGCGGCGACATTATGGTCTTTAATCTGCCGCGCCAGAACGGCATCAACCTCATCAAACGTCTCATCGGCTTGCCCGGCGATCAGATTCAGATGATCAATGGCCGCCTCTATATCAACGGCGAGATCGTCCCCCGCGAATTCGTCCGCACCTTCGACGAGGACAAGAGCAAGGACGACCTCGAAGGTCGCCAAAACGGGATTGTGAAAACCACGGAATATATTGAAACCCTCCCCGGAGGTATAATTCACACAATTTACGAAGAAACCGACGACCAGCCTTTGGATAACACCGGCATCTTGACCGTCCCCGAGGGCCACTATTTCATGATGGGCGACAACCGCGATAATTCCCGTGATAGCCGCGCACAGGAAGAGGTGGGCTTCGTCCCCTTCGAAAACATCGTGGGTCGCGCGGACTTCCTCTTTTTCTCCACGAACCATTACGCCGCCCTCTACGAAATCTGGAAATGGCCGTGGTCGATCCGCTACGAGCGGTTCTTCATGGACCTCGATCCGGTACGCCCTGCCGGACAGCCCGCGCCCCCCTCAGACGGGAAGTCGGAAGGCTGAACCCCATGACCCGCCCGGTTTCCGAGCTTCAGAACCTTATAGGCTACACCTTCAAGGATTCTGAATTGCTGCGCGAAGCCTTGACGCACTCCAGCGCCAAGAAAAAGCAGAATTACGAGCGTCTGGAGTTTCTGGGCGACCGGGTTCTCGGTCTTGTGATCGCTGATCTCCTGTATAAGCGCTTCCCGCAGGAAAGCGAGGGCGACCTCGCCCGCCGTCTGGCCTCACTGGTGCAGGGCACGACCGTCGCCACGCTGGCCGCGCAAATTTTTCTCGCCGACTTTATTGTGCTGTCGGATTCCGAGCGCGACTCCGGCGGCGCGGAAAAGGAGAACATCCTGGCCGACGTCTTTGAGGCTTTAATCGGCGCGGTCTTTCTCGACGGAGGCCTGACGCCGTGCCGCGAGCTTATAACCCGGCAATGGAGCGGGGTTCTGGATAGCATGATCCGCCCGCCCCAGCACCCCAAGACGCAGGTGCAGGAATGGGCGCAAGGGCGCGCCCTGCCGCTCCCGGTTTACGAAGTGCTCGAACAAAGCGGCCCCGACCATGCCCCGGTGTTCGAGGTCGAAATCCGCGTGGAAGGGTTTAAGCCTCTGCGCGCGCAGGGCCGCACCCGGCAGGAAGCCGAAAAGGAAGCCGCCAACAAATTCATCGAAAAACACATCAAGGATCTAAAGACGTGAGCACAGACACAAACACACGCTGCGGCTTCGTCAGCGTTATCGGTCTCCCCAATGCCGGAAAATCTACGCTCGTCAACGCGATGGTCGGCTCGAAAGTTTCGATCGTCAGCCGCAAAGTCCAAACGACGCGCAACCGGATTTTAGGGATATTGATCGAGGGCAACACGCAAATCGCTCTGGTCGATACGCCGGGCCTTTTTGTGGCCAAGGGCCCGCTGGAAAAGGCGATGGTCAAGACCGCCGTACAGGGGATGGGCGAGGGCGACCTGATCTTTCATATCGTGGACGTGACGAAGAAAAACCCCTTCGCCGCCAACGCGGAAATCAGAAGAATGCTTGAAAACGCCAACCCCGCCATTCTGGTTCTGAATAAGGTGGACGCGATCGCCAAGCCGCTGCTACTGGAGATGGCCGCGCAAATGAACGCCGCCTTCAATTACGAGGCGACGTTCATGATTTCCGCCCTGAAACAATCGGGCATCGAAGGTCTGAAAAAATATCTGACGGAACGCCTTCCCGAGGGACCGTGGCATTTCCCCGAGGATCAGATGAGCGACATGCCCATGCGGATGCTCGCCTCCGAAATCACGCGCGAGAAAATTTTCGAACAGCTTCACGAAGAGCTGCCTTATGCCATATTCGTGGAAACGCAGGCGTGGGAAGAGTTTGACAACAAGAGCATCAAGATCGACCAGACCGTCTACGTCGAGCGCGAAACCCAGAAGGCCATCGTTTTAGGCAAGGGCGGCAGCCGTATAAAGGACATCGGAACCGCCGCGCGCGAGGAGCTGAAAAAAATTCTGGAGACGGACGTTCATCTGAAAATTCATGTGACCGTACTCGAAAAATGGACCGAGCGTCCATCCTACTTCACACGCTTCGGATTGGACGCCGGCGCATAAAAATTGCACGTTGCGTTATGTTATGTGGATAAGGAATTTTTTTGAATTTTAGTCGTAGCGCACCCGCACGCCGACTGATAGAGTAAGTCTTCTTAAAAACATCTCGCAAAAACGCATAACCGACGCCGGAACGTCGGCTGTGTTTTATGAATTTAGTGTGGAGGATTTTCATGAGTTGGACCGATGATCGCGTAGCCCTTTTGAGAAAACTCTGGACCGAAGGCCGTTCTGCGGCGGAGATTGCAAAAGAGCTGGGGGGCATCACCCGCAACGCGGTTATTGGTAAGGCCCACCGCCTCAAACTCTCCAACCGCGTCTCCCCGATCCAGCAGAACAACAAAAAGCCCGCTGTAAAAACAGTCGAGCGCCGCCCCGAAAAAACGGTCGTGGAGCTTCCTCCTGTAAAAGTGGTCGAGGCGAAACAGCCTGACCGCGAAGCCGGCTCGCTTCTCAGCCTTCTTGACCTCAAGCCGCGCATGTGCCGCTGGCCTGTTGGCGACCCGCACGACGAGCAATTCGGCTTCTGTGGCGAGGAAGTCATCTTGGGCCTGCCTTACTGCTGCGACCATGCCAAAACGGCCTATCAGGCCGCCACCCGTAACCGCATCATTCAGGCTGAAAATGCCATCGCGGGTGTCGATGTCCGGGCAGAAAAAGCTCACAATGCTGAAAGAAAAGCTCAAAAAAGCGCAGGTTAGTCGGATTTTAGAGATAATGTCCTGGCTCAAACACCAAACAAGCGGCCCCGAAAGGGGCCCTTTTTTGATCAGAAAAGTGACAAACAGAGCCCCGCATTTAATATAATTAATATATTAACCTTTGGCCTTCTGTAAATCAGGAAGGCCAGTCATAAAAAAGAACAGTTTCATTGAGAGTTGCTCAAATGATTTTTTTGAGAACAGCAAAAAACATTAAAAACAGTCACTTAGAAGATTTTTATAGAGACTGGAAAAGACACGCATACGCAGCACTCCGAAGCTTTTAGATGGGATTTCTCTAAAATTTTAAATAATTTTTCATAGTTCAGATGATAGTATAACCATAGGATCAGGTGTATTTTTTTAATATTTTAAGACGATTGCCATTTAATAGGAATCTACAAAGCTTAAGCCCTCAAAAAGGGAAGAATATAGAAGCGGTGCAAATAATATGACAGACGAAAAAGGCTTTTCACTTCTTGAAGTCGCTCTTCTCCTCCTGATCGGAGGCATTCTGGCCGTGCCGTTGATGGAGGCCTATAACAGATACGTGATCGAGCGGACCCAATCGAAAACCTATACGGCAGGTTCCACAATTCAAAGTGCGATGACCGAATTCTACGAATTGCACGAACGCTACCCGTGCCCGGCCATTCCGGGCCTGGCTTTGGGCGATCCGCTTCATGGCTTAGAGCAATGCCCCGGACGCGACATGGATGGCGACGGAACGCCCATGCCGGCCCTGGCCATGGAGGCGTGTTCGAATGGATTTTGCCGTACATCCGGGCGTGACGCGAACGGTGACCTTGTGCATGATGGTGTGCTGATCGGAACAATCCCTTATGTCAGTCTGGGAATTCCCTATAATGAAGCGCTCGATGGCTGGAAGCGGCGCTTCACATTCGCCGTGACGGAATCCATGACGGATTCCGCAACCTTCCTCCCTGATCGTGGTTCGATCATGGTCTGGAAATCCGATGGCTCTACGCCTTTGGCCTATGGCGACCCCGTAAACAGCGCGAACCCGAAGGACAAGGGCGGTCAGGCCACAGCTCACTTTGTATATTTCTCGAACGGCGAAAACGGCCGCGGTGCGTACACCATAGAAGGGCAGCGCGTGGGCGACGCCTGCGACAATTCAGTTTTCACGGCGGCAGAAATCGCGGCGGCGAGCAAAAGCTACAACGAGCTTGAAAACTGCGACAACGATTATGAATTCACAACGGACCTTCAGGCTTATTCTACGCAGGATGGTTACGATTACTACGACGATATCTTTTACTACCAAAGCGGGCTGCCCTCTGGTGGAACATGGAATTATTCAGGAACGCTCGAAGACGTTTTCACCAGCTTCGGCGGCAATCTCGGCATCGGGACGCCCGATCCGCAATACGCCGTAGACGTGAATGGGAACATTCGCGCCGCCAGCCGAACCCGCACAGGCTCTTATTGTGACGAAACGGGCAACAACTGTATGCCCGCGGCGACGATTGGCGGCTCTGGAATATCCTGTGGAGGCTCTGTGCCGATGGCCGGTGTCGAGTTGAACAACAGTGTCTGCGAAGTGGAATTACCGCCGGGGTTGATTTCCGGCGAATGCAACGCCAATGAATATGTAACAGGCATAGACGGCACAGGCGCCGTAATCTGTGAGCCGATAATCTAAGGGGTAGACCATGAAAAACGACGTTAAGACCTTGAACAGGACGGGGAGTGCAAAGATGATGAATCGTGGAGCACAGTCGGGGTTTACGCTCATAGAAATGTCGATCGTCATGATGATCCTGGGCATAATTTTGGTCGCAGGATTGAAATTGTACGATAATTACGTAACCCACCAAACCACGGTCGTAACCAGTTCCAACGTTTCCTTCTCAAGCCGTGCGATGAGCGATTATCGCGCCCGTTTCGGTCGCTACCCGTGCCCGGCCTCCCTGACCGCGCCCCGCGGATCGGCTGAGTATGGCCGGGAAGGGGACTGTAACCCTAACGCTCTCGCGCGCGACGGCGTTACGGCCGGGGACGAAGCCCCTGCAAACAATACGACGCCGGGAACCTTCGCCAACGGATTCTATGTTGAACAAAGCGCCCGCATGATTGATATCGATGGAGACGGCACAGACGATATCAACCCGCTCGTCGTGCGGGGAGCCATCCCGTTCCGCGATCTTAACCTGCCCGAGGAATTCGCGTATGACGGTTATGGGCAAAGGCTTTCCTACGCCGTCACGGCACGCGCAGCCGTGCAGGACACCTTTAACCCCCGGCAAGGCGGTATTGCGATTGTGGATACGCAATCTCCCCCGCAATCGCTTATTGAAACGCCCGACTCCGCGCTCTTCATCGTCATGAGCGCAGGTGCGGATGGTGATGGCGCTTTCAGCCGGGATGGCATGCTGATACAGGCCTGTCCGAGTTCAGGAACAGATATAGAAGAAGAAAACTGCAACCTGAGTTCAACCGAATCAAAGTTCGTTCATATTCAGCGCCAGGGAGAGTTCGACTCAACCTACTTTGACGATAACTTGGCTTATTATTCCGGCGTAGAGGACTCCCTCTGGGAAATTGCCGAAGCCGATCCCGAAGATATTATCTTGCGCCAAGATGGGCGCGTAAACGTCAACGTTAAGAACGCAGCAAGCGTTTTGCCAGACAACTCACTGTATGTGAACGGCGTGATCCGTGCCGTGGACAATTACCTCGCTCAGCAAATCTGTGACTCAATGGGAACCAGCTGCTTCACGCCGGATTTAATTGGTGGCGCACTGGCCGATGGCGGCGGCATGGAATGCCCGCCGGGTGAGTATATGTATGGCATCAGTATGGGGGCGCCGCTGTGCGCACCCGAGCCGGCCGTATCCGAGCTGCGCTGCCCCTCGGGACAATTCATGGTCGGCATGGACGCTGACGGCACCCTGAAATGCCAAGGCGCCCCGCAAATGTGCGAGTCTGAAAACAGAACCATCTGCGGAGAATCGAAATCCCTACCCAAGGTTCTTTTAAATACCAACCATACTCTGACCGGCGGCGTTTCGCGAAGCGAACTCTATCGATGCAGAACGGTTCTGGGCGTCATCCGCTGGGAAACCAACCCCTTCAGCGTAAGCGGGGTCTGCACGTGTGACCCGACGCAAACCCTCAACAATGTTGGGGGCTGCGGCACCGGCTACACCGGAACGCGCCCCTACACGCAAACGCGTCAGTGCCCCTCGGGTACTTGGGGGCCGGTCACCTACACCAACGGCTTCAACACCGACTGTACCTGCGTGGGATACACCGAATATCGTAACCTCTCCTGCGGCGGCGGTTTCAGCCAAGGCGTAGACCGTGAACGCAGAGACTGGACGTGCGATGGGTCTAACATCCTCGTACCTTCCGCTTGGTATGACGATCCGGCCAACGGCAACCCCTGTGCTTGCGTTGAGCAGACGGTAAGTGAAACCAACCTGTCTTGCCAGGGCGGTCTGGACGGCACATACAGCCGTACCAACCACCTCAGCTGCCCCGGCGCCACCTGGGACGGCTGGATTTACGATTACAGCGGCTGTACCTGTAACTCCGGAAAAACACGCACGCGCGTCGTCTCTTGCACCGCTCCCGAACTCGGCGCGATCACAGAGCGGGACACCTACACCTGTACGTCTGCAACGACAGGGTATTGGAACAACGCGTGGACGGAAATCGACAACACCTGCGCCACCCCGCCGCCCACCATCTGCGTATGGAAGCCGGTCGGAACGCCTGTTCAGGTGACAACCCAGCCCAGCGTCCCGCGCTCCGGCAAGGAATGTACTTGCGGCTCGGCCTCCGGGGGATGCTATGAATATGGCGACCCGAACTATCTGAAATACAACCTCTGCACGTGCGAATAAGGGGTAAACGTCATGACTGTAAAAAAGGAAATTGAAGCTCAACGGGGCGCTTGCCCGGATCCTGCCGTAACGCGAAAAGGGCAGGAGGGCTTCTCGCTCCTTGAAATGGCGATCGTCATCATGATGATGGGTATCGTCATGGCCGGCGCGGCTCAATATTACGGCCTTTATCTGCGTCAGAGTAAGGATATAACAAGCTATGAAAATACGAAGTTGATCACAAGCGCGGTCGCTGAGTTCTATACCGACCGCGGGCGTTATCCCTGTCCGACAGACCCCTCGCTTCCCCCGACGCACGCTAATTATGGCGTCGAGATGTGCCCCGGCCGGAACGTGGGCGGCGTCGCGGTGCCCAACATCGCGGTGGGCGCGTGCTGGGGTCAGCTTTGCCGGGTTCTGTCTGATCGCAGTATCGACCTGAATGGCGATGGTGTAGACGATCCGCAGACCGTTCTTGTAGGCGCCTTTCCAACGAGAAACATCAAGCGCGACATGATTGCCGACCCCTCCGATGTCGATCCGACAGACGGAACGGACATGATGCCGGTCGATGTGGATTTCCCGGCGACGCAAACGCTGGACTCATGGCGCAACAAATTCGTTTACGCCGTCACGGAGTCGATGACTGACCCGGCCACTTACAACAACTATTTCGGTGCGGTCAGTGTGAGAGATGAATTCAATAACTCTCTTGTCGATCCGGATGACAGCGCTCATTACGCGATTGTGTCTTTAGGGGAAAACGGACGCGGAGCGTATAATGCCCTGGGCAATCTGGTGGGCCAAAGCTGCGATCCCGGGACAGTGCCCGTAACCTTCGACCCGCTTTATCCGGATATTACCAGCCAGAACAGCATTGAGTATGAAAACTGCAACGGGGACTCGGTCTTTGTGAGCGGCCTCAAAACAGAGGAGCGCGGTGACAATTTCAACGACGATATGGTGACCTTCGAAACCTGGTTTGCAAACGACTTTTGGGTGCCCTCGCCGGTTAATCCTGTACACATTTACAATGTCAACGTAGGAAACGTGGGCGTTGGGGTGAACAACCCTGTGCAAAGGCTGGACGTACAGGGCGATATTCAGGCATCCGAAGCTCTGGCCACAGAATTTTGCAATGTAAGCACCGGGACAGGTTGCTTCGACACGAATGTCATCGCCGGTGAAATCGCCAGTGGCGGCGGCATGGATTGTCCTCCCGGCCATGCGATGACGGGTATAGAAAACGGTGCGGCCATTTGTGATTTTGAAGTCGTGCCCGGCAGTACCAGTTTCACAGGCGCTTGCCCCGCGGGCCCTCCGAAGCAATATGCCGTAGGGGTGAGAAGCAACGGAACGATCATCTGTGAAGCCCTTTGATCTGAAGACCGCTAAAGAAGAAAAGGGCCCGAAAGGGCCCTTAATCTTTATGCGTTCTCAAAGGCAACTAACCGATCACCTGTAAATCGACAGCTTCCCGCCCTTTGGCCACGGCCTTGAGCGTAACGCGCACGCGCTGACCGGCCATCAACTCGTCGATTCCAAGAGATTCCAGCAAGGTCTTGTGGATAAAGATGTCCTTCATGCCGTCATCAGGAATGATGAACCCGAAACCCTTTTCAGGCTTGTACCATTTGACAAGCCCGCCCATGCTGACCGTGCCGCTCTCCTCGTCGGCCTCGGGCATGGTGGAAACCGCACCTTGATCGATAACTTCAAGCACTTCGCGCACTTGGTGCCCCTTCGGCCCGGCAAAGACGCGGCACTCCAGAACGGCACCCTCACCGATCGAATACAGCCCCGCCTTTTGCAGGGTCGTAATATGCAGAAACGCATCGTAATTACCCTCTTCGGGTACCACAAAACCGAACCCCTTCGTCCCGTTGAACCACTTGAGATGCATCCTGACGACGGAGACGTTTTCTTCCGGATAGGTCTGATCGAACTTCTTTTGCAAAGCCTGAAATGCCTTCGATTAAAAAAACACGAGAAATATAGCGAAACGCAGTGAACACTGTGTCGATATCCATATTGCCTTAAAACAATCGTCAAATCCACACCCTTTTGTTAACTTTGTTCGATATATCGACATGATTTTAAACCTTTGCTTCTGAGCACGTTACGCGTGTGTTAGAATAGTAAAAAACGGGAAGAAATTATGGCTCAGAAAGATTTCCCATGGCTCGGCACCTATCCTGAATCCATAAGATGGGATTTTGATGTCGAACCCAGACCCCTTTTCACGCTGCTGGAGGATACCGCCTCCCGCTACCCGCACCGTTACGGCTTCGATTTTCTGGGCCGCCGCTATAACTGGGAAACGCTGCTCAATCTCTCCCGACGTCTGGCGAAGGGATTGCAGGATCACGGGATAAAAAAGGGCGACCGCGTGGGAATTTTCCTGCCTAACTGCCCGTACTATCTGATTTCCTATTACGCGATCCTGATGACCGGGGCCTGCGTGGTCAACCTCAACCCGCTCTACGCCGAGCAGGAACTGGCCCACCTGATTGAGGACAGCGAGGTTGAGACCGTCATCACCGCCGATCTTGATCTGCTCTATAAAAAGATGGACCGAATGCTCCACTCCACACGGCTGCGGCGGCTTGTCATGACGCATTTCGCAAAGGCCTTGCCGTTTCCCAAGAACGTCTTGTTTCAGACCTTCAAGGGCCGCGACCTCGCCAAGATCGAAAAAAGCGACAGCATACTCTGGTATGACGACCTGATCCTCAACGACGGCAAAGTGAATATTCCCCAAATCGACCCCAAAAACGACCTCGCCGTGCTGCAATATACGGGCGGCACGACCGGAACGCCCAAGGGCGCGATGCTCACCCATGAAAACCTCTACGCAAACACGAAACAATGCCTCGCCTGGTTTCAGATGCTGGACGATGCCCCGGCTAAGATGCTCGGCGTCCTGCCGTTCTTCCATGTCTTCGCGATGACCGCCGTGATGAATTTCAGCGTCGCAAGGGGGTTGGAGATTATCGCCCTCCCGCGCTTTGACCTGAAAGACGCGCTCAAGGTCATCCATAAGAAAAAACCGCGCTTCTTCCCCGCCGTTCCGGCGATCTACAGCGCGATCAACCATTCCCCGCTGGTCGATCAATACGACCTTTCCTCGCTCACCTGCTGCCTTTCCGGCGGTGCGCCGCTGCCCGTGGAGGTGAAATCCGCCTTCGAGAAAAAAACCTGCTGTGTGTTGATCGAGGGGTACGGCCTCACCGAATCCTCGCCTGTGGCCTGCGTCAATCCGGTGCAGGGCGAAAACCGCGCGGGCTCCATCGGCCTGCCTCTGCCCGGCACGATCATCGAAATCATCGACCCCGCCGACAAGAAAACGCATAAACCCGTCGGCGAGCGCGGGGAGCTGTGTATTCGCGGGCCGCAGGTGATGAAAGGCTACTGGAAAAAGCCCGACGCCAGCGCCGATGTCCTGCGCCCGACCGGGGAGGGCGATCTGCGCCTACACACGGGCGATGTCGCGATCATGGACAAGGACGGCTACGTCTATATCGTGGATCGCATCAAGGACATGATCATCACCAACGGCTATAACGTTTATCCGCGCAATGTGGAGGAGGCGGTCTATAAGCATCCCAGCGTCGAGGAATGTATCGTGGCGGGCCTGCCCGACGAGGCGCGCGGTGAAATCGTAAAAATCTGGATCAAGCTGAAAAAAGACCGCGAACTCACGCCCGAAGATCTGAAGGAATTCCTGAAGGATAAAATCTCCCCGATGGAAATTCCCAAACTCTACGAATTCCGAGACACGCCGCTGCCCAAAACCATGATCGGCAAACTCTCCCGCAAGGATGTCGTGGCGCAGGAGTTGGAGAAGAAAGATTAGTTAGGCCTTTGGGTCCATTCATACCCCCTAGGAAACCATATCCCTCTGACAGAGACGACACCCATATTCGGCCTGACATGCCCTTCATCAAGCGTGTTCACATCAAAATTTTTAAGAACACTTTTAACGGGCGGCATATCGCAATCATAAAAAACGTGCTGTTTGATTAAATTATAAGCGTCTTCAAGATTAAACGCCGTCACGCCGCAACCTCGACTAACGCCTTTTTTGCGTACTAAAACGCCGCCATCATCCCTTTCAAACTCAATCCAATACCGAGCTAACTTAACCATCGGAATTTCAAAACTATTTTGCTTGCCTCAACTTCACCAAATCCAACTCATACATCAACTCCTCCATCCGCGTCCCATCCGGCCAGTCTTTTTCCGCCTGGCCCGTCAGCATAAACCCATGCCGCAGGATCGCACGTTTCGAGGGTTCGTTATCCGCGCGGTGGGAAACGCAGAGCCGCGTCCACGGCATATGTGCCACGCCGAATTCGATCCGCGCTTTGTAATACAAATCCGCATAACCCTGTCCCCGGTAATCCGGCTCAATAAAGCTCATGGCGAACACGCCCGTCCGCCCGGAGGGATCGTCGCGGCAGGTAAACACGGCCGTAATCCCGACTAAACGCGCCTCATCAAACAGGCCGAAAATCCGCTTGCCGTTCCCGTCCAGCATCTCCTGCCATTCCTCGGGCGTTCTCTGCTCCGCATCCGCCAGAGTGCCGCAATAAAACCCGGGATGCATAGAAAGCGCCCGCAACCGCGCCGCCCGGAAGGCGGTCCAGTCATCGGGGCCGAGGGGCCGGATATGAAGATCCTTCATGCTCATAAAAAACCTCCGGCTTAACAAGCGGCGATCAGCACGCCGCCCGCAGAGCTTCAAGGTCGAGTATATACAAAAATTCCTTGTCGCGCGTCCCGTCGCTCCAGTTCGTCTGACGCGTGCCGGTCAGCGTAAACCCGTGCCGCAGGATCGCGCGGCGGGAGGATTCGTTCCCCCGGCGATGCGAAACGGTCAGCCGCGTCCAGGGAAGATGCGCGGCGGCAAACAAAAACCGCGCCTGATAAAACAGTGCGGAGTAATTCTTGCCCCGGTAGTCCGGCTCGATATAACTCATGGCCTGAACGCCCGTCTGCCCCGAAGCATCTTCGCCCGAGGTAAAAATGGCCGTAATCCCGATCAGCGTCAAACCGTCGAACAAACCGAAAACCTGCTTGCCTTCGCCGTTGAGCGTGAACTGCCAGTCGGAATCCTCATACCCCAGCTTGGTTTCCAGATGGGCGCAGTAATCCTCCAGATGCGCCTCCAGAGCCTTCATCCGCATTGTGCGGAAAATCGCAAAATCATCGGGGTTCAGGGCGCGTACAAAAACATCATCCACGCAACACGCCGCCGGCCTTCTCTGCAACGGCGTCGATGATTTTCTGCGAGAGTGTTTCGATCTCCTGATCGTTCAGCGTCTTCTCGACGGGCTGGATGATAACGGCCAGCGCGACCGATTTCTTGCCCGGCTCCACGCCTTTTCCGGTGTAAACGTCGAACACCCGGGCATCCGCGATCAGGGCCTTGTCGGCAGACAGCGCCGCCCGTACAAGCGTATCGGCCTCCACCTTCGCATCCACAAGGAACGCGAAATCTCGGCTCAGCGGTTGGAAGGGCGAAAGCTTCAAAAGCGGCTTGGCCGTGCCGTCCTTCTTGCGCGGCGCGGGGATTTTTTCCACGAACACCTCGAACCCGACGACCGGGCCTTTGACGCCCATCTCGTCCAGCACCGCCGGATGAATTTCCCCGAAATAAGCCAGCGCGTTCTTACCGAGCGTCAACGCGCCCGAACGCCCCGGATGGTAATAGGGCGGCGCCTCGCGCGTCACCCGCGCACTGTCCGCCGGACCGCCGCACGCGGCCAGCACGGCCAGCGCGTCCGCCTTGGCGTCGTATACATCCACCGCGCGGCTTTCCTCAGGCGAAGCCCAATGCTTCGCGCCTTTCGCGCCCGTGCGCACGCCCGCCGCCACCATATCTTGCCCGCCCGTCTTTTGCGTGCGGAAGGCGGGGCCGACTTCGCAAAGACCGATATCGCCGAAGCCCCGGTCCGCGTTGCGCCCCGCCGCCTCGATAAGGTTCGGAAGGATGGAGGGCCGCATCTGGTCCAACTCCGAGGAAATCGGATTGGCCAGCGCCAGCGCCGGATTATCGTTCGACCCGAACGCCTTCGCGCGGTCCTTGGGCATGAACGACCACGTCACACATTCCTCAAGCCCGCGCACCGTCATCGCCGCCCGCGCGCGCCGCACGCGGTTGAGCGTCACCGTCTCCGCCGGGGCCGTGACCGCGCCCGCGCTGCGCACGGAAACCGGTTCGATATGCTCGAACCCGTAAATCCGCACGATCTCCTCGACCAGATCCGGCTTGCCTTCGATATCGCCGCGCCACGAGGGCGGCTGCACGGAAAATCCCGCGCCGTCTTTTTTGACTTCAAATCCGAGCGCTTCGAGAATCTGCACTTGTTTGTCTGCAGGCACATCCACGCCGCCCAGCTTTTTAACCAGCGCCGGGTCGTGCGAAATCGTCCGCGTCCACTCGGTTACGGCTCCGGCGGTGACAACATGGCTGACCTCGGTTTTATCCGTGCCGCACAGATCAAGGATCAATCGCGTCGCGATCTCCATGCCCGTTGCCGTAAACTCCGGGTCTATTCCCCGCTCGAAACGGTAACGCGCGTCGCTCTCGACCTGCATCGCCCGTCCCGCCCGCGCGATCCGCATCGGGTTGAAATACGCCGCCTCGACGAAGACATTGACCGTATCCTCGCCGCATCCGGTCGTAACGCCGCCGACGATCCCGCCCAACCCGATCAGGCCGGACGAATCCGTAATCCCGACCAGCCCCTCGGTCACCGTATAGCTTTTATCGTTCAGCGCGTCGAACGTCTCGCCCGCCTTCGTGGCGCGCACGACGATATCGCCCGAGAGCTTATCCGCGTCGAACACGTGCAAGGGCCGCGCATATTCAAGCGTCATCAGATTCGTAATATCCACCAGCGCCGATATAGGCCGCAAGCCCACCGACTTGAGCAAATCCTGAAGCCATTGGGGCGAGGGGCCGTTTTTAACATTTTTAATCAGCCGCCCGAGGAAGAGGGGGCATCCCTGCGAATCCTCGATTCTAACCTTGATCGGCGAATCGAACGTCCCTTTGACGGGGGCGGCCTCCAGAGGCTTGAGCGTTCCCGCCCCAGCCGCCGCAAGGTCCCGCGCGACCCCGCGCACGCCCGAACAATCCACCCGGTTGGGGGTCAGCCCGATCTCGATGAGTTGGTCCTTGAGGCCGAACACTTCAGCCATCGGCGTACCGATCTCATATTGCGCATCGACCTCGATAATCCCCTGATGCTCGTCCGACAAGCACATCTCCCGCTCGGAAACCAGCATTCCGTTCGACTCTACGCCCCGGATTTTGGTTTTCTTGAGCGTCACGTCCAGACCGGGAATATAAGTGCCCTCGGGGGCGAAAATCCCCTTCATGCCCGTCCGCGCGTTTGGCGCCCCGCAAACCACCTGTAAAGTCCCTTTTTCGGTTTTAACCATGCAAACCCGCAGCTTGTCGGCATCCGGGTGCTGCACAGCCGATTCGACGTACGCGACCTTGAAAGGCGCGTACAGGGCGGCCTTGTCCTCGAAACTTTCGACCTCAAGCCCGATCGAGGTCAGCGTATCGCACAGGCTTTGCCCGTCCGCTTGCGTGTCGAGATGGCGCTTGAGCCAGGAAACCGTAAATTTCATATTCTGCCCTTTTCGCTGTTCTGGCAGCGTTTTATCCAAATATTAGGGTGCCTATCTAAGCCCAAAACAACCAATTTTCCAAGGGTTTTATGCGCTTTCCGGCGTTTACAAGAAGTTTGCCAAATTCCCTTACGCCATGTTAGGATATGTTAACTATGAGGACCGATACGTGTCTGCGCCTTGGTGCGACGAACTTGGGCATAAAAAACTGGAGGCTGCAAAGCAGCCCTTAACGACGGATAATAGATTTATAAGGGGCATCTGAAAATGGCGGTAGAACCGAGAGCGCAAGGTCAAACGCAAGAGCGTGATCAACAGCAGATACTTTCAACCAACCCCGCAGAGTCGGGCCTTGACCGAATGGCAATGGCCGTCAGGCAAGATAGCGGGCTGCAAGATAATCATGTCCGGGACATCGCCCTGCAATCCCACAGAATGATGCTTCAAAATCTGGGCGGCCCTGAACAGGCCTTGAGAGCTCTTGAATCTCTCAAATCCGCAGGGGCCATCACCGAAGGAATGGCGACAATTTACAGGGAGGCTCTGACCTCTGCCGGGGGCGACTCTGCTAAATTCGCAGACACGATCGTTCAAAGACGTCAGGAAATGGCAGACACCATCGCGCGCGATCTGACCTCCAGCCCGATGACAGCGCTTGCGATGCTTGACAATATCGATGCGGGTATGACCGCAACCCAGGTCGAGGCCCGCTCAAGAATGGCCTATGAGTCGCTGCTTCAGGTCAATAACAACGACATGACCGCTGTTAACGCCAGCATTGATCGTGCGCTCGAGACCGGACAGCTGAACGCCCAGAACGCGACGGTCATAAAGGACGCCGCTCAGAGGGCAGGAACCGATGCCGCCCGGTTTGCGCAGCTTATGTCTGAAAATAAGGATGGCCTGGCGCAACTCGCCTTGGTTCAGGCTCAACAGGGAGCCGGCAGACCCGCCGGCCCTGCCGCAGCAGGCGGCGACATGTCGAGCATGTTTGGTAACATGCAAGATAACCCGCTCATGCAGATGTTTAATAAGCTTATCATGGCCTTTACGGGCGGCAAGATGAGCCTCGAATCGATTATGCAGAACATGCAAAACGGGCCGCAGCAGCAAGCCGCAGGCGGCCAAACGCCGGGCCCGAGCGGCACCCCCGCAGGGACGACGACAACCCCCGGCGCAACCACGACACCCACTGGAACGGGCGCCGGGCAAGATCAGACCGCCACCGCCACAGTCGCGCCTGTTGTAACTCAGCCCGCAGCTACGGACATAAATCTCACGGGCGCCACGACACTGACGGGCGGAGCTCTCGGTTCTGGCACATATCCGGGCTTCAATTTCCTGGACGACGATATGTTTAGCTTTGGCCTTGATTCTCCTCAATTCGATCTGAATTCCCCAAGCATCTTCCGCACGTCCTTCCGCGACGATGCCGGCTTCAATTTCGGCACGACGCCGCGCGTGAACCTGCTCTCCGGGGATATGTCGATCAATGGCATGAGCCCGACCTCGCGCTTTAGCATGCTCTCAAACCCCGATCCCTTCAGAATTTCTCTGACCGATCCGAGGGTCGACCTCACTGCGCCGAACTTGAGCGAGACTTTTGCAAAGACCCCGGATCAATCCGCCGATGTAACGGAGACTATTTTGAGAGTAGGAGGCCCGGGAGCGCGCTAAGCATCCGGCTCTCTGATTACAGTTTTATCAAAAGCCCCTTCCGGGGCTTTTCCATTTATGACGGATGGCGTCAGAGCCTTCACCCGGCTAGCTAACCGGCAGCACGTAAAACGCGAAATCCAGCTTAATGCCGAGATTTTTGTAAAGCGCCTTCGCGCCTTCGTTGTCGTTAGGCGTCAGCCAGTAAATCCGCGCCCACTGTTCCTGCGTCCCGGTGCGAATGACATGCTCCACCAGCCGCCGCGCGATTCCCCGCCGCCTTTGATCCGCCCGAACGTAAACGTCCTGAACATAACAAACCGGCCGCAAATGCCCCGTGGTGGGGTGAAGAATGTAATGCGTGATGCCCAGCAAATCCCCGTTCTGCTCCGCGCAAATCCCGTGCACCGGCTCGTCCTCGGCCAGAATCCGCCGCCACGTTTCCCGCGTCACCGCCTCGTCGCGGTGCCCCATATTGTTGGAATCCCAAAGCGCAAGCCACTGATCGTAATCGGCGGCTCTCAGGCTTCTGAAAATGAACTGGTTCATGCGTCTTTTTGAACGCCCGTGGCGTTATTGGGGCGGTCCTGCGGATCGAACCCGTAATGCCGCAACCAGCGCACGTCACTCTCGTAGAATGTGCGCAGGTCGGGAATCCCGTATTTGAGCATCGCCATCCGCTCGATCCCCATGCCGAACGCAAAGCCCTGATATTCGTCGGGGTCGATCCCACAATTCTTGAGCACGTTCGGGTGAACCATGCCGCAGCCCAGAATCTCCATCCAGCCGTCCACGCTGCCGTCCGGGTTGCCGCCAAGGCGAAGCCCGCCGCCCTTGCGCGAACAGGCGATATCCATCTCCGCTCCCGGTTCGACGAACGGGAAAAAGCTGGGGCGCAGCCGCACGGGCAGAGTGTCGATCTCGAAAAACGCCCGCACGAAATCCATCAGGCAGCCCTTGAGGTGCCCCATATGGATGTCCTTGTCGATCAGCAGCCCCTCCATCTGGTGGAACATCGGCGTGTGCGTCATGTCGTAATCCGAACGGTACGTCCGCCCGAAACAGATGATCTTGTGTGGCGGCTTGTTCGCCTGCATGTGCCGGATCTGCACCGACGACGTATGCGTCCGCAGAAGCTTCTTGGCGTATTCGCCTTTTTCTTCCGGGTCGTCGGGCAGAAAGAACGTGTCCTGCATCTCGCGGGCCGGGTGCCCGGGCGGGAAATTGAGCGCCGTGAAATTGTGGTAATCGTCCTCGATATCCGGCCCTTCGGCCACGGTGAAACCCATATCCGCGAAAATGGCGGTGAGTTCCTCGACCGTCTGGCTGATCGGATGGATATGGCCCATCGCGGCGGGGCGGGGGGCCAGCGTCACGTCCAGCGTTTCCGAGGCCAGCCGTCCGTCCATCTCCTGCCGTTTGAGCGCGGATTCCTGGCGTTCAATGAGCGCGGCGATCTCGTCCTTAAGGGCGTTAAGCTCCTGCCCCTTGGTCTTGCGCTCCTCCGGGTCCATATTGCCCAGCGTCTTCATCAGGGCGGTAATCCGGCCCTTCTTGCCCAAGGCGTCCACGCGCACGTCGTCCAGCGCCTTAAGGTCGTTGGCCGCCTCGATCTGGCTGGTGATTTCGCTCTTTAAACTCTTGATCTCACTGGACATGCGCTCTTTTTACACGGGAAGCAGCTGGAAATAAAGAGATTTTGTCTGCTTCTTGAAATGATTAAGCCCTAGTAGCCATACTTTCATAACAGAGCAATTCAAGCGGGTTGAAGGAATAAAAATTTCTTCGAGGAATAGGAAGTGTTTGATTTTTAAACGCTTCTTGCAAAACCTGAAGGTCCTGTTTTTTTGTAACATTAAAAATAGGGGCCACCATATCAAAATACTCCTTGGATTGGCTTCGCGCATATATCTCGAAGCTAGCCCCTCTCCTCCGATAAAAAAGCGTTTCAGGCCACCACATTAATAGCCGATCATCGGCCTTTAAACTATCAAGACATCCACGTATATACAGAGTAAAATCTGCTTGCATGATTTGCTCAAATGTAAGCCCGGAAGAGTTTGAGCGCTCTTTTAAAAGGTCAGCACGGTAAGATACGCGCCCCAGTTTTTTGCCTCTTACGTCAAAAGATTCCATGTAAGAGAAGAAACTGGCAAACGAAACCATAGGCTGTCCACTGCGGCCCTTATCTCTTGTATAGTAATGCTGGCTTA
The DNA here is from genome assembly GCA_023384135.1 of Alphaproteobacteria bacterium. Taxonomy (GTDB): domain Bacteria; phylum Pseudomonadota; class Alphaproteobacteria; order Micavibrionales; family Micavibrionaceae; genus JAGNKE01. The sequence goes on from JAHDXS010000002.1 coordinate 772,084, forward strand.
CTAAATAACCTACAGCATCAAAGCGTTCATATTTCAGAAAGCTGGCGATGCAATACAAAAAAAGTTCGTGAACCAGAAACTTGAAGTTATCAAAATCCCAACCCGTGCTACGATTTATATGGGCTGGCACTTCGTAATACGGCAAAAGACTCTCAAAAAATCTATGCAACATATTATGGGTTTCCGGCGTATTTTTATGCAATGCCAAGGCAAGAAAAACTTCAACAATTTCATTTCTATATGGTAAGAACTGCTCGATGTTTTCAACAATCTTGCCTACATCATCCCCTTCTTCCTCGCCCAGTTGAAGTCTAAAATTTTCCATATTTTTAGAGAAACAGTCTAGGTACCCCCGTGACGCTGCTGGCCAACCCGGACGCTCAAATCGGATCGCATCCAAAGCACGTTTATAAAGTGCTGTAGTTTCAAGCGAGGGTCCGGGGGTATCATCAAGAAAAGCAGGTTTTTTGCCCAAAGGAGGCTTTATGTGTAAAGGCTTATCATAAATCCATCTCAGCAACTGCTCAAAGTTTTTTGCGTATAGGTCCGGGTCGCTTAAATCAATAAAAATACGAGACTTGTAGTAAACAGGTACGCAATGATTGCCGTCTCCATCGCGTTCCGCGATAACAGCCACAAATTTATTCTGATCCTCTTTTGTGTATACTTCCGGCGTTATAATTTGAGTTTCCGTGCCAACGCCACCGTCTCGGTTATCAGCTTTCTGAACATATTTTTGGTCGCAAATGATAGCGACCTTTTTGATGGCCGGATTCGAAACCATTTGCTCCATAAATTTATGGGCATCATGCCCTTCTTTTAAATCCCATTTATCTAGAACTACATCCACGCCAGCTTCACGGAGAGCAGTAGCCAAATTCAAAACCCATTCCTGATGATTTTCAGAACTCCAGCTATAAGAGATAAACAGTTTTACATCATCCTGTGCAGCATCATCATTGTTTGGTACCGGAGATTTTTGGACTGCAGCCTTTGCCATGTGCTAATTTTCCAACATATCTATGATTGATTTGAGAAAAGTTTAACATAGTTTTCTAAGTCACTTAATTAGATTTCTTAGGTACCTCAAAGTAAAGGTAAATCTTCTGCTTGCAGAACACGCCACTCCCCCTCCGGTAAATCGCCCAGCGTCAGGTTCCCGATCTGAAAGCGATGCAGCGCCGTAACCTCGTTCCCGGTCTTCTCAAACATCCGCCGGATCTGACGGTATCGCCCTTCCTCCAGGATCATAAGTCCTGTCTTTTCTCCCTCCGGCACCCACCGCGCGGGCTTGAGCGGTTTGTCTTCCCCGCCCAACATCATATCCCCGCGCCCGAAAATCGCCGCCTCGTCGCCTTTGAGCGGATCGCGCAGTCCCACCCGGTAATGCTTGGACGCGTGGCGGCGCGGATGCGTGATCCGGTGCAAAAGCTCCCCGTCATCGGTCAGGATCACCATCCCCGTGCTCTCCTTATCCAGCCGCCCGGCGATCGAAAGCTTGGGGTTGCGCCGCGCGAACCGCTCGGGCAGTAAATCATAAACAACCTTGCCGGGGTCCTTATGCGAACTGGTCACGCCTGCGGGCTTGTTCATCATGATCGTAAACGGCGCAAGCGGGTCGAGCGCCTCCCCGTCCATCAGCACGCGCCCCGCGCGCACCATCTCGGGCGCAATCGAAAGACCGGGGTCATGGACGCGCTGCCCGTCCACATCGACCCAGCCGTTCTTAATCGCCATCGTCATTTCTTTCCGCGCACCGTACCCCAGATTGGACAACAAACGGTCCAGCCGCACTGATTTTTCTTTCGTCATATTTTTAAACCTCCTGTCCCGCACACCAGCCCGACGCCCACGCCCACTGGAAATTATGCCCGCCCAGATGCCCGGTGACATCCAGAACCTCGCCGATAAAATAAAGCCCCGGAACGTCCTTCGCCACGAACGTCTTCGAGGAAACCCCGTCCGTATCCACCCCGCCCAGCGTCACCTCCGCCGTGCGGTACCCTTCCGTTCCTGCGGGCAACACGCGCCAGCTTTGAATCACAAACGCGATCTCCGCAAGCTTTTTATCCGAAAGATCAGCCATCCGCTCGTCATGTCCGCTCAACGCCGCCAGAAGATGCGCAAGCCGCTGCGGCAGAATATCCGACAAAACCGTTCTCAAAACCTGTTTAGGTGTATTTTTCCGGGCCGCCTTGAGCATCTCAAGAATCTCACGGCCCGGCAGGAAATCGACCATGACCGGCTCCCCGTCTTGCCAATAGGATGAAATTTGCAAAATGGAAGGCCCCGAAAGCCCCCGGTGCGTGAACAAAAGCCCTTCGCGGAACGCCGCTCCCCCCGCCGACACCCGCGCATCCACCGCAAGCCCGGAAAGCGGCGCGGTCTGCGCCAGCAAGTCCGGCTCGAACGTGAGCGGCACGAGGCCCGCGCGCGGCGGCACAATCGCAAGCCCGAAATCCTTCGCACGTTCATATCCGAAATTGCTCGCGCCGATCTTGGGAATCGAAAGCCCGCCGCTGGCGATCACCAGCGACCCGCAAACATATTCCCCCGCGCTGGTCAAAAGACTAAATCCCTCGCCCCGCCGCTCGACCGACTGAATCTTGACATCAATATCAATCATCCCGGCATGATCTGTGACGCGCTTGACCAGCATGTCGATGATCTGCTGGCTCGACTCATCGCAAAAAAGTTGCCCGCGCGCGCTCTTGTCGGCGTAAGGCTCATAGGGCTTTTCGTGATACGCGATGCCGCGCGCCTTTACCATCTCCACGAAATCCTGCGGCCGAAAGCGGCTCAGCGCCGACTTACAGAAATGCGGATTTTGCGAAATGAAATTCCCCGGCCCGCAATGAAGATTGGTGAAATTGCACCGACCCCCGCCGGAAATCCTGATCTTCTCGCCGATCTTGCGCGTATGCTCGATGACGGTGACGCGCCGCCCGCGCGCCGCCGCCGCGCCTGCGCACATAAGTCCCGCCGCCCCAGCCCCGATCACGATGATATCCGCTGTTTTCATCGGGCCAATAGACAGGATTGCGGCCACAAAAACAAGCCGCCCTCTGGACACGGCCCGCCGACTCGTTCAGTTTACAGTCCATGAGCGAAAATCACCAAGACGAGCTGTTCCTGATCGACGGATCGGGGTTTATCTTCCGGGCCTATTACGCGCTGGCCTATTCCGGGCGCGGCGACATGACGAACCCGGAAGGCGTCCCCGTCGGCGCCGTCTACGGCTTCACGAATATGATTTTAAAGATGCTTCAGGATTACCATGCCCCCTATCTGGCCGTGATTTTCGACGCCGCCCGCGAAAATTTCCGCAATAAAATCTATCCCGAATACAAGGCCAACCGCGACGAAACCCCGCCGGACCTGATCCCGCAATTCCCGCTGATCCGCCAGGCGACCGAGGCCTTCGACATTCCCGCGCTGGAACAGGAGGGCTACGAGGCCGACGACCTGATCGCCGCCTATACCCGCCTCGCGCTGGAGCAAGGCAAAAAGGTCGTGATCGTCTCCTCCGACAAAGACCTGATGCAGCTTATGCGTCCGGGCGTGCGGATGCTCGACCCGATGAAGAATAAATGGCTCGGCCTCGAAGACGTGATGGAAAAATTCGGCGTCGCGCCCGATAAGGTCGTGGACGTGCAGGCTCTGGCGGGCGACAAGGTCGATAATGTGCCCGGCGTCCCCGGTATCGGCGTGAAGACCGCCGCCGAACTGATCAACACCTACGGCACGCTTGAGGAGCTTCTGGCCCGCGCCAGCGAGATCAAACAGCCCAAGCGCCGCGAAAGCCTGATCGAACACGCGCAGGCCGCAAGAATTTCCAAGCAACTCGTGGCGCTCGACGATCACGCGCCCGTTCCCGTGCCGCTGGAAGATTTAAAAACCCACGACCCTGACAAGCCGCAGCTAATGGCCTTCCTCGAAAAACACGCCTTCAGCTCCATCATCCGCCGCCTCGGCGGCTCTGCCCCCGCATCGAGATCGCAGACGGCAAATACGTCTGCGGAAACGCACATCGAACAGGAAAAACTCCCCTCCACCGAGGCAAACCTCTACACAATGATCACCGAGGAATCCGTCCTGAAAGACTGGATTGCGGACGCATACGAAACCGGGCTGCTCGCCGTGGACACGGAGACGACGGCCCTGACGCCCGCAAAGGCGAAACTGGTTGGCATATCCATCGCCTCGCGCATCGGCAAGGCCGCCTACATTCCCGTCGGCCATACCTTTTCGTCAACCGACCTGTTCGGCGACTCCGCGCCGCAGGATCAAAAGCAGATGGATTTGCAAACCGCGCTCGCGCTGCTCAAGCCCATTCTGGAGGATGAGCGCGTCCTCAAGATCGGCCACAACATGAAATACGACTGGCAGATGTTTGCAAGGCACGGAGTCCGCATCGCGCCCTGCGACGATACCATGCTGATGTCCTATGTTCTGGACGGTTCCGCGCACAGCCATTCGCTCGATAACCTCGCCATGATGTGCTGTAACCACAAGATGATCGCGTTCGATGAGGTGGCGGGCAAGGGCAAGCAAAGGGTGACGTTCGACAAGGTGCCTCTTGAGGCCGCGACAAACTACGCCGCAGAAGACGCGGAAATGACCCTGCGCCTCTATAAAATCTTCAAGCCCCGCCTCGCCCGCGAAAAAATGGCGCGGGTCTATGAGATGATCGAGCGTCCGCTTGTGCCCGTCATCGCGCAGATGGAACTAGCGGGAATCAAAGTCGATCCGAAGGTTCTCAAAAAAATGAGCGATGAATTCGGCAAATCGCTCATGGTGTTGGAAGAGGAAATCCACGCCCTCGCGGGCCGCCCCTTCAACGTCGCCTCGCCCCGGCAGGTCGGCGAGGTGCTGTTTGAGGAAATGGGATTGAAGGGCGGCAGCAAGACCAAAACCGGCGATTGGAGCACCGCCGTGGACGTTCTTGAGGATCTGGCCGCCGAAGGGCATGAGATCGTCAAAAAGATTCTCGAATTCCGCCAACTCGCCAAACTCAAATCCACATACACCGACGCGCTGCAGGATGAAATCAACCCGGCGACCGGGCGCGTGCATACCTCTTATCACATGACGGGCACCAGCACCGGGCGGCTCGCCTCGACCGATCCGAACCTCCAGAACATTCCGATCCGCACGGAAGAAGGGCGCAAAATCCGCGAGGCCTTTATCGCGGAGGAGGGGCACGTCCTCATCTCCGTCGATTATTCCCAGATCGAACTCCGCCTCTCCGCCCACATGGCGGGGGTGGAGGCGCTGAAGGAGGCGTTCCGCAAAGGCGAAGACATTCACGCGCTCACCGCCGCGCAAGTGTTCGGCGTCCCGCTCGAACAGGTCGGCCCCGATTTGCGCAGGCAGGCCAAGGCGGTGAATTTCGGAATCATCTACGGCATCTCCGGCTACGGCCTCGCGCGCCAGCTCGGCATCCCCGTGGCGGACGCGAGCGAGTTTATCCGCCGCTACCTCCAGCGCTTTCAGGAAATCTCCGCCTTCATGGAGAACGCTAAATCCGAGGCGAAGAAAAACGGATACGTCCTCACGCTCTTTGGCCGCAAATGCGTCATCCCCGGCATCAAGGATAAAAACCCCGTCCGCGTACGCGGGGCGGAACGCCAAGCCATCAACGCCCCCCTGCAAGGCACGGCGGCTGACATCATCAAGATCGCCATGGGCCGCATCCCCGAGGCCCTGCGCTGCGAGGGGCTGAACGCCAGGATGTTGCTGCAGGTTCACGACGAACTGATCTTCGAGGCGCCCGAATCCGAAGCCGAGCGCACCGTGGCCGCCGTTCGTAAAATTATGGAAAAATCATTTCATATCAATGATGTAACCATATCCGTTCCGTTAATTGCCGAAGCCGGAACAGGTCTAAGCTGGGCGTCCGCCCACTAAAAATACGCGCTAGGAAAAACTGCACAAAAAACACCCAAAACAGAATTAAATATGTACATTAAGGCATAATTAATATATTTTTACTGTTGACAGTTTTTGGGAGACCATGATACAACACGCCCCGTTCCGGCAGGTTTCCCCACACACACGCACATTAACCTGTCGGGACCAGTGGGTTTATAAGAATTTATAAAGTTCCCCACACACGGAAAGCAAACCGCTCCTTGCTCAGGCAAGGGGCGGTTTCGCTGTCTGGGCCTATGATCATAAAACCTAGGGAGTTGCAGGCGCAGGCGCGGGCTTTGTGTATTGCGCGGCCGCGACGATCTGCCCGTCGGCGGTCCGCCGGGCCAGAACGGCGAAGCCCTGAGATCCCTCGCTCATTTTCGGGTCGAACCGCAGGCTTTTAACCTGCCCGTCCCAGGGGCCGAGCAGACCGACATTACGCACAACATTCGTATAGACGATGGATTTTCCGGCGTTCGCGCCCTCCGCGACCGTCACCGTATGGGGTGTGTCGTAGGCCACGATGATAATCTCATAGGCTTCGGCGCTTCCTTCATTCTCTTCAAGAGCAGGCAGGGACAGCAGAAACTCGCCCTTATCCGTGATCTGCAGGTCGGGCGTGACCAGCGCCCGCTCCTTCCGCGCCCGCCGGATGGTCGTCAGAACATCCGCGCGGCGGTAGCCCACCACGTCATACTGCCCGTTAATCACCATCTGCGGAGTGTATTTCGGCCCAGCCCGCAGGGTGGACTCGTACTCCACCTGCCGGGCGCCGCAAAACGGATGCGAGAGCGATCCCGTCTTCACGTCGAAATAATCGACATGGCACGAAAGCGCGATCACCCCCGGGCTGTTGGCCAGAGCGCCCAGAAGCGCGTCCGCCTTGGGGCAGAACGAACAGGCCTGCGAGGTGAACAACTCCACGACGACCGGCCCGGTCGCCAGCCCCTCAACCGGAGTGTGCGCGGGCGTTTGCGAACCTTCGGCCCCGGCGGCAGGGGAATCCGCCATCGTGCCCGCTGCCGGAGCGGGCGGGGTCAGAACCTCCGCCTGAACCTCCGCCACCGGCACGGCGGGGGGGCGGTCTTCCGCACGGGCGGAAAAGGGGGGCAGGGCCAGAAGCGTCAAAACGCCGCAAAAAACTAAAAAATGGATGAAAAGCAAAGGCTTGCGGGGCCGTTCAAAAATGCCGTCCGTGCTCATGGAAACCGTCCGAAATCTGCAAGTCTGTGTCGAAGTCGGCCAAGTTTAATGCCTTCCGTCCCGGGCCGCAACCGCCCGCTTCAGAAAAGTTTAATTCGCAAATGCGTAATTTATTCTCGTCAACTCAAAGCTGTATATGTTATCCTTAAGTATATAGATTTTACATATGCTCTCTGTGTGGGGACGGGCATGGCCGAAGAAGTATTGCTAGACACCCCTTCAGGGGAAAAGATCAGTGCGCTCATTAGCAAACCGGTGGATCCAGCCGCCCAGCAACCGAGCGAACGAACTCTTGTCATCATGGCTCACGGTTTCCCGGGCGAAAAAAACAGCCATAACGACATATTCGGCGGACTTGAGCGTGTGCTCATGGAATCGGGCCTTCATTCCGTCCGTTTCGATTTCCGGGGCTGTGGCGCGAGCGACGGGCGCAGCGAAAATTTTACGCTTAATACCGCATGCGACGATCTACATGTGATTCTTAAATGGGCCAAGAAGCAGGGCTACAAACGCCTAGCCTACATCGCCGAAGGCTTGGGCGTAAGCGCCGCACTGCTCAATCTCCCACCCAATTTGGCCTTTATGATTCTCCTCTGGCCCGTCCTGGACCCCAAAACATTATTCGAGCAAGCGCTGGCTGAAGATAAGGACGCCGCGATGCAGGGTATAAGTTTGGGGCTGATTGACTCTCTTCAAAATGCCGATACTTCGGGTGGCCTGATCAAGCTGAACGTACCCTTGCTGATTTTGCACGGCGCCAAGGACAAACAGGTTCCGATCAGTCAGCTGGACGTTCTCAGAAAGCATTTTAGGGGCCCCCGGGCGGAAATCACCACCTTCGAGGATGGGGAACATGGGCTTTTGGCCACCGCGCACCGCCAGATGGTCTTCCACCACGCCCGCTTGTTCGCCAGCCGCTATGGCCGCCAGGCCCCTCTGAAAATTGCAGAAAAAGCTTGATTCGACCTCTCCAGGGCTGCTATAAACCGCTACTCAAAAGAGCGGTCTGGCTGAAATCGGCATGCCTCGACTGCGTGGTTTAATGATAATTTAGGAGAAGAAAATGCCGAAAATGAAAACGCACTCAAGCGCCAAAAAGCGCTTTAAAGTGACATCGAAAGGCAAGGTTAAGGCTAAGCAGTCCCACTCTCGCCACATGATGATGAACAAGCCCAAATCCATGAAACGCAAGGCGCGCGGCATGGATGTCTTGTGCGATGCCGATGCAACGATCGTTCTGCGCAATTTCCTGCCCAACAGCCGCAAGCGCAAAAGAAAGCCGGCCGCTAAAAAACAAGAAGGAGCACAATAATGGCACGCGTTAAAGGGGGCCCCAGAGCCCACGCCAGACACCGCAAGGTGATCAAAAAAGCCAAAGGTTATTACGGCCGCCGGAAGAATTGCTTCCGCACCGCCGTTCAGGCCGTTGAAAAAGCAGGCCAGTACGCCTACCGCGACCGTCGCGCCAAGAAACGCAATTTCCGCGCTTTGTGGATTCAGCGGATCAACGCGGGCGCACGTCTGCACGGTCTGACCTACAGCCAGTTCATGCACGGCCTGAAGCTGTGCGCGATCGAGTTGGACCGCAAGGTTCTCTCTGATCTCGCGATCACCAGCCCGGGCGATTTCGAAACGCTGGCGAAACAGGCCCAGCAAGCCCTCGCAAACTCTGCGAAACAGGCGGCTTAAGTCTACAGGCCTCAAAGCCTTCAACCCGTTTATCTTACCCCCTTCTTATGATATAAGAAGGGGGTAAGTGTCTTTTGGGGTTTTAGAGAATATGCTTTCAAATGTTATTCCCCTTGTCCGCCTTTTCGGGTTGGCGCTTTTCGGGCTGTTCTGTCTGTGTGGATCAGTTAAGGCGCAGGTGCCATCTGAAATTCTGGATATGGAGGGTATACCCAAAATTCCGGGCGTCACGGCGCCGGCCGAGGGCGAAAAAAAGATCGTCAAAACTCATGTGACCCCGTTCTTCGTAAAGGGCTGGATCGCGGTAGCAGCCAACGAGATTTTCGCCTTCAACGCATCAAATTATTCAGAACGCCGCGATGAAAATATAAAATTATTTACCGAAACAGGAGCCAAATCCTTTTATCGGGGCATAGAAAATAACTTCATTAATGTCATAAGGCAGAAAGATCAGGACGTAAGAGGGTACATCGTCTCGCCCATCCTGTTGCTGGATCCCCAAGAGGACGGCTCGGACATTTATTGGGAGGCCAGCTTCGATTATGTGATGGAGTACACCTCAAAATCCGGAACCTCGTATCAGTTTCTGAACATAACCGTCGAAGTAAAAGACGAGAGCGACGAGTATGATGCCAAATTGGGATTGAATCGCTGGATATCCAAGATCGACCCTAAGCCGGTTTTCTGCCCGTGTAATGCCGAGGGCACACCCAAAAAGGGCGAAACGCTGGGCGACAAACTGAAACGCCGCCTTGATCTCAAGGATGAGCCCCCTCCGGAGAAGCCGAAAATGCCGGATCCCATGGCCCCCTACCATGAATATATAGATCAGCAGGGCGGATCGCAGACCGAACCTTCGGAATGAGCGCCCGCAAGCTGGCGGTGTTCGACTGGAACGGAACCCTGATAGCCGACACCAAGCAGGCGTGGGTCGCCTCGAACGCCTGTCTGGAATTTTACGGCGTCCCGCCCATCACCCTTAAAAAACAGCGCGAGACCTTCGATTTCCCGATCATCCATTATTACAAGCGAAACGGCTGCGACATCGACAAGGTGCTCGAAACCCGCGAACAGGCGAACGTAATCTTCCAGAGCCTCTACGAAAAGCTCGCCGCCAACGTGCGCACAAGGCGCGGAGCGCGCGATCTTCTGGAGTGGCTGCGCGGACACAACGTGACCTGCATCATCCTGAGCAACTACCTGACGCATAAGATCGAGCCGCAACTCGAAAGACTGAATCTGAAGGAGTTTTTCAGCTTCGTCAGCGCCAATAATTGCGACGGCACGACGATCCTGAGCGCGACCAACAAACTCGAACGCCTGTCAGAATTCATGGTCAAACGCGGCTACGGACCGCAAAACGCCTTCATCATCGGCGACAGCATGGAGGAGCCCGACATAGGCCGCAAGCTCGGCATAACCTCCATCGGCATCACGGGCGGATGCATCAGCGAGCCACGCCTACGCAAGGCGAACCCAGACTACACCATCGGCGCACTGCCGCAGGCCAAAACCATTCTCGGCAATCTCTGGAAACTCCCAGTATAACCGGTTCGCGCCGGAAAAATTCAAAAAAAACCATGCGTCCGCCGCATAGCGGAAATGCTGTTCTGCACAATGTTTTTCGCTCGCCTTTCGCGGTTCAAATTCGTTTAATAAAAAAAATAAACGGGTGTGGAATTGATGGAAATCATCGAGCCGAAAAATTTCCTGAATGCCTTCAATCACGTCAGCCAGGCGATGACCCTGAACGCGTCCGTGAAAAGCTTGGAGGGCGACGACGACACGGTTCTTGAAATTCATCGTCTGCTGCGGGACATGGGCCAGACGAAATTCGTGCAGATGACCAGAAAATCGGCGGACGCGATGGTCTCCGTGCCGCTCTACGCCGGAAACGGAATCGTCGTCAAGATCATCCCTCAAAACTATGCCGACCGCTCGACGTGCAGCCTCTTTAAACTGCCGCCCATTTCGGTGGATACGGTGGAGGGAAAGCACTGCGATTTTCAGATCAAAACCTACCCGTGGCTTTCGCCAAGGGGCGTGACGCAAGCATCAATTAATGAGATGCGCAGTTTGCTCAGCGGCGTTGGCCTCACTTTCAACGAGAACGAGGACACACCCACAAACATCCATCGGCTGCCAGACAAAAGCGGCACCTTGATCTCTGTAGACGAGGATATTTATCACGGCAGGCTCACCATACCCCAACTTTCGGAAGCTTGGGTTGACTACGTTCGCAGTATTTTCCCGATCTATGAAGAAGGCCGAATTCCGCCGCAAACCAAAGACACGGATTTTTCTTTCGTATCCATCCACAACCCCGCCGCCAGATCCCTGGAATTCACGACCTGGTGGGCGCCCTGTGTCGAGCATAAGGCGCTTGAGTTCTGATCCGCCGGAACCCATCCAAAAAACCCGAAAAACTCAAAAACAGCTAAACGATTGAAGAAAGCCCATTTTCTTCTGGACTTTGCCGTTCAACCGGGGTTACCTTCTGTAAAATAAAGAAAAAACCGGACAGGGAAAATGTCGCCGGCCAGTTTAAGTAATTTCAGAACCGTGAGCGGGGTGCCTCAGGTACAGCCCGACGGTTTTCTGCAGGTATTCGCCGAGGCGAACATGTCCAACCCCATGAACGCAACCATCTCCCGTCTGGGCATGTCGGACGAGGATATTCTCAAGGTCCGTAGCGCGCTGCGCGACATGGGCCAGACCCGCTTCATCAACCTCTCGCGCAATTATCTCAATTCCGCCACCGTGCTGGCCATGTATGCGGGCGACGGCATCGTGGCCAAGGTCATCGGCGAACGGGAGCTCAGCCACGTCAACGACGTGATCTACCACGTACCGGCCCTGAGCAAGGAAGTGGTGGAAGGCCGCGACGAGCGCTTTCATATAAGGCTCTACCCCTGGATACCACCCGGGAACGTCGATCAGGACGTCGTCAACACCTTCGCGCAGATGCTGCGGGGCTACGGCCTTGAATTCAACGCGGGCGACGCCCACCCTAAAAACGTCCATACCCTGCCGGACCTGAAAGGCACGCGGATCGGAATCGACTCGCACATGTATCACGCCTCGAAATCCGGCCTGAACATCCCCGAAGACGTTCTGGACGCATGGCACAGATATCTCCACACCCTGTATCCGATTTATGACGCGGGAAAGGTTCCGCCGCAGACACCGGAGACCAGCTTCGCGCCGAAATCGCTGCACGATCCAAACGCAGGCCTGATCTCGTTCGACGATTACATGGGCCGCTCCGGCGGCCTTAGACCGCCTGAAACAGAACCCCTCACACTCTAGAAATTCGGCTCCTGCCCCGCCTGTTCGCGGTGGGCGTTGAAGGGGCACTGATCGCATGCCGGAACCCCGCCCGTGCCGCTATCCGTATTGCCGTCGCTCCCGGAAAGGCGGGTCCTGCCGGAGCCGCCGCCCGGAGAAAGGCTCTGCCCGGCCTTGAGGTTAAAGCGCATCCAGCGCGAGGTAAAAGATTCAGCGGCCTTTTCCATGCGCTGCGTCAGGCGGCCCCACGCCGAAACGGGGTCGAACCCTGTTTTCTGATTCAGCAGGTCGGACGCGGCAAGGCCCGTGGGCATGATCCCGCGCCGTGCGAGATACCCCGCCGCCGCGCCCGCCGCCAGAAGCATGGCTCCGCCCCCGACATGGACGCCCAGAACATCCTCCCAGAAATTATAGACCAGGAACGTCAGCGTGGTCACGGAGGCGGACAGCGCCGCCCCGGTGCCCGAAGACACCGCGTCCGTGAACCCGTTTCCGGCCCCGGCCATGTCCAGCGCCACCGCCCCCGCCGCCAGCCCCGAAAGGGCGATGACGGAGGTTTTGTTGGCGATCGGCTTGACGGCCTTTTTGACCGTGCGGGCGGAGTCGACCATCGCGCCCCAGATATGGTTGGCGGCCAGCGCCGCCCGCGTTTTAGCGACCCCGGTCAGGGTCAGGGCCTGCCCGTCTTGATCCCGTCCGGCGGCCAGCCGGTCTCTTAGCGCATTCGTTCGCGCGTCGCGCTTCAGGCGCCCGAACCGCGCGTTAGCGAAGGAGAGCAGGTTGCTCCGCTCAGCCTCATCCGGCGCGTGGCCGGCCGCCGCAGCGTAGAGGGGCGAATCTCCTGCCAGAACCATCTGCGCCCCCGCCAGATCTTCGAGCGCGGATAAAATCTCGGTTTGCAGAGCGTCGCTGTTCCCGTCCGCTCCGAATTTTCGCAGCGCGATCCTCAGGCTGTTGATCCGCTCCACGACGAACACCTTCTTCCAAGGCTCGGCCGCGCCGATCTGGCTGGCGGCATGCGTCATGGCCAGATCGAACCCGTCGATTGCCCGCATCAGCGGCGGCAGCGTCTCGGCGTTGATCTCGAAGGTCTGCTTGAGCTTGCGCGACTGAATCTGCGCGGTTTTTTCGGGTGCCGCGACCGGAGTGTCGGAGATCGCAACGCGCTCCTGCGCCGCTTGCGCGAGCGCCAGAACGACGCAGCCGCCCGTATGCCGTTTCACCGGGCCTTCGCACCGCGCGTCCGAACTCAGCATAACCGCCGGGATCATCACGGCGGGCATGGTGCTGGACGCGCCTTCGTAACGCACCCGCGCCGACTCGCCCTGCGAACCGTAGCCCAGAGCCGCGATCCGTTCGGACAAATGCGCGTTCTTTTTAAGATGCAGGATTTCCCCAAGACGATTTCCACCCTGCACGGCGAGATTGGTCATCGGCGAAAGCAGTTCGAAAATCCGGTTCGCGCCCCGGAAGCCGTGATTATAGCCCTTGGAGACCATGTACATCCAGAACGCCGCGTGGGAGAAGTTTTGAAAAAGATTGAGCTTGAAAAGCTGGTCCGCCATCGGCTTGATCACCTTGTCTGCCGCCTGCGCGAACGAGGCTTGCTCGTCCACGGGCAAGCCGACGAGATCATAAACCCACTGCACGCCGATCCGCAGCCCGTCCATGATCGACTGCGCGGGGCCGACCACGGCGTTATCGTACATGTAATGCTTGTAAAGCCCGAACGGCCCCATGTCCCAGTGCCAGTTCTGCACCTCCTGCGCCTCCTCGGGCAGGGTGGAAATGTCGATCGGCATTTCCGTGCCGTCGAACGTCATGATCGTGTCGGTGGCGACTTGGGCGGCTTGCGTGTCCCCGCCGTTCATGACGTAAAGCGTGGTGGCCAGTGCCGCGAAGGTCGCGGCGACCCGGGGCGACTCGCGGATGAAATTCACAACGTCCATCGTGAAGTCGATGGCCGTATCCACGCTGGCCTGCGCGGTGTTCGAGAGCGCGTTACCGCTATGCCCGATTGATTTTTCAAGAACCGCCAGCGTTTGCGCGTATTCGTCCTTGAAGCCCCGCGCGGAAGTGAGCAGGCCCGAAGAGGTCGCGCCCTTGAACGTCTCACGCGCTTTCTGCAGATTGTCGGCCTGCGCCTCGTCGCCCGCCGTGCGCGCCGCCTTCTCCATTGTCTTCACGAATTGCTCGGAAAACGCAATCAGCGGCAGGAACTCGTGCGACAGCGCCTCAAGTTGAGCAGGCGTAACCGGCCCGCGCGCAGCCAAAGTGTCCATGACCGCGAGAAACACGCCGTATTCCTTCGAGAGCCCCGCCAGCGGGCTTTCGTGCCGCTCCATGAAATTGTATCGCGCCCAGAGCTTCTGCATGGCGTGCGAGTCCATAACCGGAGCGAGCGCGGACGTGCAGCGCATCATGGCATAGAGCTGCTCGGTGCGGTCCTTGGGCTGGTCCTTCGACAGGCGGCGGAAGACGAACGAATGTTCAAGCGAGCGCGAGCGCTGCGTGATCGACTCCAGCTTCTGCTGTATCGCCTCCTCGAACTCCACGCGCTCCAGCAGCGGGCCGAGCGGCACCTTCATCATGGTCGCGCAGAAAATCTCAAGCTCCCGGGCGCTCATCGCCAACGTCGGCGTCTTGACCGCGTAACGGTTGCCCGTCGCCTTGTTGACCGCATCCCAGAACCGCGCGTTCAGGGCGTTCTGGTGTTTCCCGGCGTAAGGATCAAGCCCCAGCGTCCGGCGATCGAGATGAAACACGAATCCCTGCGCGGGGTCGATTGCGGTGCGGGGCAGGGTGCTTTGCGATTCAGCCGGATTGCCGATCTCCTGATGCCCAAGCCACCCGTCGGCGTCGCGCATCGCCTGCTCGGTCTTGGCATGGCACTCCGCCGTTTCATTGTCCAGCCCCGCGAACGAGTCTGCGGGAATCTCGACCGACCCCTTCACGGCGAAGCGCAGCAGCCTGTGCAGTTCGACCCGGCGGACATGGTTGTCGTTCTTGGAGGATTCTTGAGACTCCGCGCTGACCCGCAGCGGCTGGTGCAGGAATTCAAGCGCGCGCCGGACCGTCTGGCGCGAGAGCGTCCCCTCGGAATTTTGTGCGAAGCCGGGCAAAAGCGTCGCGCTCCCCGCGTTCAGCCGGTATTGACCGCCCCCGGCGCTTTTGACCGTGATCCCGTACCGTTCCGCCGTCTCAAGAAGAGAGGAAGGGAAGGAAAACCGCCCGGCCGTGTCGATGGTGTGCGCGGTATTCAAGATAAACTCCGCTTGGGAAAAAACGCTGTTTACTGTCCGTTCGGCTCGGGCTCGGGAATATTGCGCGCCTCATGGCAGCGCCGCATCGCATCGAGGATTTGCTCCCGGGGGATGCCGTGCCCGCCCCCGATCACCTCGCCTTTGCCGTTCAGAAGCGGCGTGTCCGTCAGGTGGCGGTACATGGTGACCGCTCCCGAAGGGCTGAGCCCCTCATTCTGTCTGAGGGGGGGCATTTCCCGCCCGGGAATCGACGGAAGCTGGTTATTGATCTCATAGAAAAACCGCAGCCGGGGCGCCAGAACAACGCGCCCGTTCCGGCGCGGATCGTTGACCGGGATCATGTCGTCAGGGTCGATGGTAACCGTCCGCCCTTGGGGGAAAGCCTGGGTGCGGAAGGTAACCGTGAATTCGTTGCCGGGCCGGTCCACGTAGCGCATATCCTCCTCCGTCACCGGGGCGAAAGGGTTTCTCTGGAACTTGTCCGTTTCCTGCGCGAAGGCGGCGGATATCGAAAGCGTAACGCTCAAGGCTGTGGCAGAGAGAAGGGATTTGGTACTCATGGGTCTGGCTCCGCTTGGAAAGATGAATTGACTATTTGCGAACAATTCTCATTATCTATTGACAGTGATAATCATTCCTATTATCTGTGTCAATTGAGATTTATTCTCATTTTCATTTTTTTTGCAGAGGTCGAACATGGCACAGGCAATGGCCGAAGACAGCGGAAAGCTGACCCTGAGCAAGGTTTTTAACTTCGCCGTCAAGGGTGTGTTGCTGTACGTGGGCTTCGGGCTTCTCGATCTGGCTCTCTGGCACTACGATCCCGGCGGCGTAGCCCTCTTCGACGCCGTGAAGGAACCGATCCTGAACGCCTTCGACACGCTGGGCATCTCTGACGCGCTGAACACCGTGGCGACATGGCTGGGCGGCGGCACCGCGCACATGGCCGCGCAGATGGGCGGGGCCGAAGTCGCGGTCGGTAACGGCATGGGCAACGCCTTCATCCCTGATTATTGATCCCGGTAAATTCAGACCACAAGCCGCCGTTGCTCTTCCATGCCCATGGCGTAGAGGATCGGCTGATCGCTTTTTTGCCGCGCCAAAAATTCCACAAAAAAAGCCATACTTCTATCATTTAATAAATTATAAGTTGAAAAGACAATAGAAAATATTTAGTCATAATAAAAAGGAAACATCTTATGCGCCTTATCGGACTTTTATTTTTTTTAAATATTTTGTCAGCTTGTGCGGTCCCTATGCAGTCTCAAGAAATGATGCCGCAATTTGATTTTTATGATTCTGTCAGTCCCGAAAAGTATAAAGACTCAATTTTTGTTAGAAACATAGAGATAAAAAAAGGAGTGGGAGGAAGCATGCCTGTAACTCCAGAAGAATATAGGTCTGCTCTGGTTTCATCCCTCAGACAAGCCGATCTATATGCTCCTCAAGATAAGGCCACATACGCGCTTGATGCTTTTATGTCAGAAATGAAGCAGCCAATGATTGGCTTTAATCTGACTGTCAATACAACAACAGAATACAAAATATATAAAGCCAGCGATAACAGTTTAGAGTTTTCTGAATCTGTAACAGTGCCATGCACAAAAGGCATGGGTGATGCTTTCGATGGGGCTATAAGGCTCAGAATGGCAAGCGGCTGTTCTGTGGGAGAAAACATCACGCACGCAATTAAATTGATTTCACAAAATTGAGGCTTAAAAAATGAAAAAATTAGCACTTTTAATTTGTCTTTTATTTTTGAACGCCTGTGAAACACCTAGTCAAAATGTATATGATTTCAGAGAAGCTGGGCGCTCGGTTATAGTTGAATTTGGAACCGTTGTAGATGTTCGTCCCATTAAGATAAAAGGCCAAAATACAGGAGCAGGGGCCGCGACAGGGGCGCTAGCAGGTGGAGCTCTGGGTTCTCAGCTCGGCAGCGGTGATGGTCAAATAGCAGGAGCGGCAGCTGGAATTATTGCTGGAGCCGTAGCTGGCGCAGTAGCAGAGCAGCAAATGCAAGATAAAGAAGGCCGTGATTTTACCGTGGTTACTGAAAAAGGGAAGACTATAACAATAGCGCAGTATTTTAAGAAAGATGAGCCTATCATTCAAAAGGGTGAACGAGTGATGGTTCAAACAAGCGGGAGTTATCAAAGAATCCTGCCCGCAGAGCACCTTCCCACAGAAATAAAGCGTCCTAAAGGTATAGAAGTAATAGATTAACTTAAAATGAGCCGATAAGTCGATTCAAACGACAAGCCGCCGTTGCTCTTCCATGCCCATGGCGTAGAGGATCGGCTGATCGCTTTTTTGCCGCGCCGAAAAATCGTCCTTGGATGTAAGCCCGTCCCACTTGATCGCGATCAGGCTTTGCGCGATCGCGCCGCCCAGTGTCGTGCCGGGGCCGAGGCAGATAATGCAGTCCGGCGCGAACTCTTTCATTCCGGCCTGCACCGCGCGGGTGAAATCGTAAGCCTCGCGCACCTGATGCCCGAGCGTGTAATCGAACAGCGCGCGCGGATCGGTCGAATATTTCTCCCAGACAGCGCCGCGCCCGTCGATCATCGGCAGGGCGGGCGCATCGAACATGGCGGGCGAGAATGTCTCCATCGCCTTCTCTGAAATCGGAGCCTGCAACGGCGTGTGGAACGCCGCATGGTTGGGCAGCAGAAGCGGGAAACGGTCTTGAAGCGGCGACAGGCGCTTTTGCAATTCCGCGATGCCTTTCGTATTGGCCCCGAAAACGATCATTCCGCCCAACTCGATTGAGGTATAAGCTTCGCAACCCGGCGCTGCGTTCACCGTGCGAACGATCTCCGCCAGCTCCGCCCGCTTGCCGGGAATCTCGTGCCACTGTTCATCGACGAACGGATACACGATCTGCCCGCCGATCAGCGCGTCCTGCATGAACGTTCCCATAGTGTTGATCAGGGTCGCGGTGTGAAATATGTCCAGCGCCCCCGCGCAGCCCAGCGCGATATACCACCCCATCGAATTGCCCGTTACGGCGGCGATCTCGAATCTCTCCCGGTCGATGGAAAGAAAATCCCCGTATGCGCAGGCATAAATCAGCGGCGAGGCGTTGTCCCCGCGTGTATGTTCCTTGATCGCATAAACCTCGCGCGAATCCAGATCGCGCACGGGAACCTGCCCGCGTTCGCGGCGGAGATCATCCACCGTCTCGATCAATTCCTTCTTCTCGGCGTGATATTTATGCAGATAGCCAAGCTCCGCCTTATTGTACGTCCCCCGTCCGGGCGCGATGACTAATGCTTTTTTCTTCATCGTTTCTTCCCTTTCCCGCACAGCGTCAGTGCGGCCTCGAGGATCCCGTCCCGGCTGGGCAGGGTGGAGGCGAAGGCCCGCCCCAGCGGAATGAAACAATCCTCCGCCGTGATCCGCTTGATCTTGGGCAGCGTTTCGAGATTTTCCATCAGGATCGTCATGATCTCCTCGCTCGGCGATCCGCTTCGGCGACATTCATCGACGATCAGAACATGCGAGCAAGGTTTCGCGGCTGCGGCGATGGCTTGCGCGTTAAGCGGCACGAGCCAGCGCAAATCCACGACGCGGATTTTGATTTTGTGAATGTCCTCCAGAATTTTCGCCGCCTGCCGCGAGAGGTAATACCCGTTGCCGTAAGTGAGAATACACAAATCCTTGCCCTTGCCGTGGATATGCGGCTCGCCAAACAAAACAGGCTTCGCCTGCGCGGGCGGAGTGTAATGAGAGGTCCAGAGCCCATCCTTCTCCGCATGCAGGTCGCGTGTCATGTAAAGCGCGATCGGTTCAAGGTAAACCACGATCCGCTGTTCCTCGCGCGCCAGCCTTACGCACTCGCGCAGCATCTCAACCGCGTCCGCCCCGTTGGAAGGGCAGGCCACGATGATCCCCGGAATGTCGCGCAGGACGGCCAGCGCGTTGTCATTGTGGAAATGCCCGCCGAACCCGCGCTGATAGGGAAGCCCCGCGATGCGTATAACCATCGGGTTGGTGTATTTCTGGCTGGAGAAAAAGCTCAGCGTCGCCGCCTCGCCGCGCAACTGATCCTCGGCGTTATGCAGATAAGCCAGAAACTGGATTTCGGGAATCGGGATAAACCCGTTATGCCCGAGGCCGATGGCCAGCCCCAGAATGCTCTGCTCGTCCAGAAGCGTATTGATCACCCGGTGCGGCCCGAAGCGGTCATGCAGCTTGGTGGTGACGCCGTAAACCCCGCCCTTCGGCCCGATATCCTCCCCGGCGAGAATGACCTCCGGGCAGGCCAGCATCAGATCGTGCAGCGCCCAGTTGATCAGTCGCGCCATGTGTTGGGGCTGCTCCATCGTCGGGATCTCGCGCCCGAAACTCTGCTCGCGCTCCTTTTGCGGAACGGAAGCAGGCGGCACGATGTCAGCAGGCAGGGGCACGATGCTGCTCATCACCTCCTGCGCGGTGCGCAACTTGGGCCGCTTGATGACATGCTCCGCCGCGCGTTCGACTCGCTCGCCGATGGTGTTGTAAATCTCCAGAACCTGCCCGTTCGTGAGAATCCCCAGCCCGGTCAGAAGCGCCGCACTATGCAAAAGCGGGTCCTGCGCTTCCGTCGCGTCGATCTTCGCCTGACTCATATAGCTGGTCTGCACGTCCGCGCCGGCATGACCAAACAGCCGGATGCAATCCATATGCAGGAACGCCGGAGCCTTGTGCGTCCGCACGAAATCGGCGGCTTCTCGCGCGACCATGTAAGTCTCAATCGCGTTCAGACCATCGCATTGAAAATACTGTAACCCCGCGCGGTTGCTGTAAGTATTCTTGACCCAGTTCTTCGGCGTCGGCGTGGAAATGCCGATTTCATTATCCTCACAGACAAACAGAATGGGCATATCCACCCGCTTGTGCGCGCTCCAGCACGCGGTGTTGAGCGCGCCCACCGCCGTGGAATGGTTAACCGACGCATCCCCGAAGCTGCAATAAATGATGGAATCCTTGGCGATCTTCCCGGCATGGCCCAGCCGCTCCGCCAGCCCGAGGCTGAACGCCGCGCCGACCGCCTTCGGCAGGTGCGAGGCGATCGTGCTGGTCTGCGGCGGGATATTGAGCGCCTTGCTGCCCAGAACTTTATGCCGCCCCGCCGAGATCGGGTCCTCGCTGGACGCCGTGAAGCTCAGCAGCATATCCCAGAGCGGCGTCTGCCCCGGCAGTTTTTTGGCCCGCTGGATCAGAAAGGCCGCGTCCCGGTAGTGCAGGAACGCCATGTCCTCAAGCCGCAGCGCGGCGGAAATTGCGGCGTTACCCTCGTGCCCTGAGCTGCCGATCGTATAGAAACTCTCGCCCCGCGCCTGCAAAATGCGGGAAATCAGGTCAAGCCTGCGGCTCAAAACCTGCGATTCATAAATCTCCACGAGGGCTTGCGCGGACAGCCCGGCCTCTGCCGGATCGCAAAGCCGCGTATCGGGCAGGTCGCCCGCCGCCACGCGCCTTAGAAAATTCTCATGTACGATTTTTGCGCGATCCTGCATGTGCGAGCTTTATCAATCTTCTTTATCAATGTTATAGTTTGCCCAAATCCAATAGTACAGGACCTTGACAAAGACATGAGCCGCGCCGCTTTTTCCTGGGAAGACCCCCTCAATCTCGAAACCGCCCTGACCGAGGACGAACGCGCCATCAGGGACACCGCGCACAGCTTCGCGCAGGAAGTCCTGATGCCCAAGGTACTCATGGCCTACCGGGAGGAGCATTTCGACCCCGGGATTATGCGGGCAATGGGCGAACTGGGCCTGCTCGGCTCGACCTTGCCGGAGGAATACGGCGGAGCGAGCATAGGTTACGTGGCGTACGGCCTGATCGCGCGGGAGGTCGAGCGCGTGGATTCCGGCTACCGTTCCGCGATGTCCGTGCAATCCTCGCTCGTTATGTATCCGATCTATGCTTGGGGGTCGGAGGAGCAGCGTAAAAAATACCTGCCGAAACTGGCCACGGGCGAATGGATCGGCTGTTTCGGTCTGACCGAACCCGACGCCGGGTCTGATCCGGGAGGCATGAAGACGAAGGCCCGCCAGGTGAAAGGCGGCTATAGCCTCTCCGGCTCGAAAATGTGGATCAGCAATTCCCCCATCGCCGACGTGTTCGTCGTCTGGGCGAAATCCGACGCGCATGACGGCGCGATCAAGGGCTTCATCCTCGAAAAGGGCATGAAGGGCCTCTCCGCGCCCAAAATCGAGGGCAAGCTGTCTCTGCGCGCCTCCATCACCGGCGAAATCGTGATGGATGAGGTGTTCGTGCCCGAGGAAAACCTGCTCCCCAACGCCTCCGGCCTCAAGGGGCCGTTTGAATGTCTCAACCGCGCACGCTACGGCATCGCGTGGGGGGTGATGGGCGCCGCGGAATTTTGCTGGCACGCCGCGCGGCAATATACGCTGGATCGCAAACAGTTCGGCCGCCCGCTGGCGCAGACCCAGCTCGTTCAAAAGAAACTCGCCGACATGCAGACCGAGATCGCGCTGGGCCTTCACGCCGCGCTGCGCGTGGGCCGCCTGATGGACGAAGACGCCTTCGCGCCCGAGATGATCTCCCTCGTGAAGCGCAACAACTGCGGCAAGGCGCTGGATATCGCCCGCGTCGCCCGCGACATGCACGGCGGCAACGGCATTGCCGACGAATTCCACGTCATGCGCCATATGTGCAATCTGGAATCCGTAAACACCTACGAAGGCACGCACGACATCCACGCCCTCATTCTGGGCCGCGCGCAAACGGGTTTGCAGGCGTTTTTCTGAGGTTTTTGAAAGCGGAATTTTTCAGGCAGGACGCGATGAACGAACAACCAAATCAAACGTCGATAATCGCAAGACTTTTATTGGCGCTCTGCTGTCTGCTTTTTCCGCTCGCGGCGATGGCGCAGGAAGAATCCAAACCCGCAGAACCGGAGAAAGTTTTCGTCGGCGTCCATATCAACGACGTGCAGGAAATCGACCTGCGCACCCACAGCTACCGCCTCGATTTCTATATCTGGTTTCGTTGGAACAATCCTGAAATCAACCCCGCCGAAAGCCTTGAATTCATGAATTCCTTCGAGCCGGAGAATCATGTCCGCAACGTGATTTACAATGAGCCGCAGAAAATGCCCGACGGTTCGCTTTATACCGTTTTGAGGGAACGGGGAAAGTTCAGCGGAAAATTTCCGCTCCACAAATTTCCCTTCGACAACCAGCAGCTTGTGATCCTGATCGAAGACAGCATGTCAGCCGAGGACGCGCTGGTCTATGTCCCCGACGAGAGCATCCCCGCGCCTGTGACAATCAATAAGGATATCTATATTCCGGGGTTCACGATTGGAAAGCCGGATGCGGAGGTAAAGCCGTTTCTCTACGACACCACCTTCGGCGATCTGAATGTTGAGGGAGGCTCGACATATTCGAGGGGCCACTTCATCATTCCGCTTAAGCGCCCGCAAGTCTCGATGGCCGTGAAAATCTTCCTGCCTATTGCGCTGATCCTAGTCTGCACGGCGATGGTTTATTTCGTTCACCCGCTTTATATCGAGGGCCGCCTCGGCGTTGTCATCACGGCCCTGTTGACGCTCGTCGCCCTGCAACTCACCGCGACCAGCGCCTTGCCGGAGGTGGATTACCTCCTGCTGACCGACAAGATTTACCTGCTGTCATACCTCTTCATCATCGTGACTTTATGGCAGATCGTGCGGACCTCCTCGCGCGTGCGTCAGGAAAGCTATGAGAATGTGTTCAGGAGCAACATTATTGTCTTGGTGGCTGTGAGCGCGATGATGGCAGCGGGCGTGACCGTTCTGATCGCCGGGGCGCTTTAGGTCTTAACCGCCTGAAAGTGCCCGGAGCGCGGATC
The DNA here is from genome assembly GCA_023384135.1 of Alphaproteobacteria bacterium. GTDB lineage: Bacteria > Pseudomonadota > Alphaproteobacteria > Micavibrionales > Micavibrionaceae > JAGNKE01. The sequence continues at coordinate 795,291 of JAHDXS010000002.1, forward strand.
GTATTCCATCAGGTGCCCGTCATCCATCGAGAAGTACCAGCCGTGCAGCTTCAGCGTGCCGGCCTCTACCTTCTCCCGTATCCACGGGAACCCGGTGAGGTTGCTAAGCGACAAAAGGATGCTCTCCTTCTCGCAGCGGTGCTGGGTCTCGCAAGGCGCTTCGTCCGGGCGGCGTTCGGCCAGCGTCTTCTCCCGCGCCTTCGCGGCGATATTGACCCACATGCCGATAAAATCGGTGTTATCCGTCTTGCCCGGCTCCAGAAGTGCCGCGATCCCCGCGCAGCTGGAATGGCCGAGGATCACCACATGCCGCACCTCAAGAATCCGCACAGCGAATTCCAGGGCCGCGCTCACCCCGTGGAGGGTCTTAACATCCGGTGCGTAAGGCGGCACGAGATTGGCGACGTTCCGCACCACGAAAATATCGCCCGGCCCGGATTCGGTAATAATCGAAGGATCGACCCGCGAGTCGCTGCACGCGATGATGAGCGTCTTGGGAGACTGGCCGTGCTGCGCCAGATCGCGGTAAAGCGGATCGCCCGAAGCGTAATACCGCGCGTAGAATTTCCGGTATCCTTCAATAAGCGCTCTAACTTCAGCCATGTCTAGAAACTCCATGAATTCGCTAATCCCTTGCGAACCATAAATTTCCCTGCGCTTTTTTCAAGGCTTATTATCAAAAGCCCCAGTAAAGAGGAATAACGATCATTGCAACGCCCCACATAAGCAGGTTCATGGGTATACCGATCTTAAGGAAATCCTTGAATTTATAACCGCCGGCCGAATAGACGAACGTATTGGTCTGATACCCGATAGGGGTCGCAAAGCTCGCGGAGGCGCCGAACATGATGGCCGCGACGAAAGGCCGCGGGTCGTAGCCAAGCGAGAGCGCCAGACCGATCGCGATGGGCGTCATGACGATCGCTACAGCGTTATTGGTGATAATTTCTGTAAGAATTGACGTAATCAAATAGACAACGGCAAGGATCATAAACGGCCCGTAGGGGCGTGCGAAATCGACAGCGGTGTTAACCAGAAGCGCCATAGAGCCGGTATTCTCCATCGCCGTTCCGATCCCCAGCATTCCGAAGATCAGCAGCAGAATGCGCCAGTCGATGGCCTTGTAGGCGTGTTCCGGCGTAACGCAGCCGCTCATGACAACGGCGATCGCGCCGATGAACGACAGGCCAGCGATGGGCATGATCTCCAGCGCGCTCAGAAAAACGACGGCAAACAGCACAGCAATCGAAAAGGCAGCGCGCTTGGGGTGCAGGATGCGTTGGCGCATCTGTGAGGCGCTCAGGATCTGCTCGTTTTCAAAAAGCTTGGCGAGTTCTTCTTCAGGCCCCTCAAGGATCAGCGTATCGTTCTCCATCAGCACGACATTCCCGATAGCGCCGGTGATATTCTTGTCGCGGCGGTGAACGCCGATCACAAAGCATCCGTAGCGGCGGCGCAGGCGCAAATCGCGGATACGCATGCCGACCATGTCTGAATTCTGGGCGAGAACCCCCTCGGCCACCATGACCTGCCGGGCGGGCAGGGCCTCGGAGAACACATTCGGCCGCTCAATGTCGAACGCCATGCCGATATATTTTTTAAGCTCGATAAGCTCTTCCTTATGCGCCTTGAAAACCAGCCTGTCCCCGGCTTCAAGCGGAATGTCCCGCAAGGGCGAGATTGGCCGGGGCTTGTCGTCGGCATCTTCCGACGGCGCGCGCAAAGTCGTGATCAGGTTGGACAGCGCCTCGCTGAGCCCGAGGCGGTTGCCCGCTTCGCGCCTCACGAGGTCGATGATTTCATAATCCTCATGATCGGTGAACTGTACCTCATTAAGCGTCTTCCCGATCAGAGGCGAGTTGACGGTGATGATGGCTTCCGAAACGAACCGCTTCCGCAAAGCCGGATCGTCGATTTCATCCTTGGGCGGTGTACGCTCGGGCAGAAGATGTCGCCCAAAAACGGCCATGAACACAAGGCCAGTGAATGCGAAAGCAAGGCCGGGCAAGGTGATCTCGAACATCCCGAAGGGCTCAAGACCGGCCTTCTGGGCGACCCCGTCGACAAGGATGTTTGTTGATGTCCCGATCAGCGTACAAGTCCCGCCCAGAATCGTCGCATACGACAACGGAATAAGATATTTGGAAGGGTACTGCTTGAGTTTCTCCGCAAGCGCGATCACGACCGGGGTCAGGATAATCACGACCGGCGTATTGTTCATAAACGCCGAGATAACCACAACGACCAAAATCAGGCTGATAATGCCCCACGTCTTGTTCTTGCCCGATATGCTAAGAAGAAAGCGCCCCATGGCGTCCACAACGCCCGTACGGTCCAAGGCCGCGCTGATGACGAACATACAGGCGATGGTGATCGGTGCGCTGTTGGAAAAGACGCCCAGCATGTCTTGTGTGCTGATGGCCCCGCTGGCAAGAAGCACGGACATCCCGCTGAGGGCAATCAGATGCGGAGGGAGCCGCTCGCGCACGAAGGCATACAGCACGCACCCCAGTACGGCGAATGTTAAATAGACATTCAATGCATCTATCATGCCCGGGACACACCTTTTCCAGAACTTGTGACAAACACGCAACGGATGGAGACTGATGCTTCCACCCTACCATATTTCAGGGTAATGTATACAATAAACCATATTATTCCTATAGAAATAATAGGAGTTAAAGAATGATCTCGAACAAAGCCAAATACGCCCTGAAAGCGATGACTATTCTGGCGGCAAACCAGGAGCGCGTCTTATCGGCCCAGGAAATCGCGAAAAAGGGAAAAATTCCTTATAAATTTCTTGAAGCCATCCTGACAGACCTCAAAAACCGTAAGCTATTAAGAAGCCATCGCGGCGCTTCAGGCGGTTATGCGCTCGCGCGGCCGCCCGGTGAGATGACCGCTGGCGAAGTGATCCGGGCCATAGAGGGGCCGATCGCGCCGCTGCTCTGCGCCAGCCTGACCGGATACCGTCGCTGCGAGGATTGTGTGGACGAAGAGGCCTGCGCCGTGCGAAGCCTCATGGTCGATTCCCGCGCCGCCCTCTCCAGCGTTCTGGACCGCAGGTCTTTGGCTGAATTAGCGGCTTTCAGCCAGCTGAAGCCCTGAATGAATTCAACATAATCGTTATTTTCAAGCCTGTTTTTTCGTGCAATTCACCAAAAAAAGGGGCATTCTGGCCCAAAAATGATGTGTTATAGTAAATAAACGCATAAAAAACGATAATTCAGGACAGGGGCGGGGCGTTCACCCGGTAATGTAGGAATGGTCAAGCCGTTTGACATGAAAGTCTTTAGGGAGTCCGTGCGCGAGCGCAAGGAGTCCCTTTTGGCAGAGTTGCGTTCCGGCGCGATAGCCGCCCGCGCATTTACGGCCTCACTCAGCGCCGAAACCGACAACAACATCCAGGTTTTAGCCGCTCACTTTCTGGGCGATCACAAAGACTCTGTCTCGCTGGTCTTTACCGGCGGTAACGGTCGCCAAGAAATCTATCCCGGCTCTGATCTCGACATTCTCCTACTAGTGCCCGAAGAAATGGCTCAGGATCTCAGCCCGGAACTCGAAAAGGACTGGAGCAGCTTCGTAACGGCGCTCTGGGATGCTGGCTATGAACCCGGCGCAATCGTCCGGACGCCTGTGCAATGTGAGCAAGAGGCGTTGAAGGATCAGACCGTATGGTCCAGCTTGCTGGATAGGCGCATGTTATGGGGCAACACAGCACACTTCGAAGCGATGTCGAGTCGAATCGACAAGCTGAACGAAACCCACTGGGAAAAATTCCTCGACGAAAAACTGGCCGAAAGTGCCAATCGCCACAAAAACAAAGGCGACTCACGCTACTTCGTTCAACCTGACGTCAAGGAAGGCAAGGGCGGCCTGCGCGACTTCCACAGCATGATGTGGATTTCCCACGTCGTCTTCGGTGCCCGCACGGTCTCAGACCTTGCCGAACAGGGCCTGCTCTCCGATGCAGAGGCTAAACGCGTTCAGGAAGCCTACGATTGCTTGCTTGAGGCCAGATGCCATCTGCAGGCACAGGGCCGCGGCAATCAGCTTACGGCGGAAACCCAGCCCAGAATCGCCGACGGCATTTTGCACTTCCAGCCGCAGGAGCGCCAGAAGTCGATTGAAGACTACATGCGCCTCTACTTTCTCCATGCGCGGGATGTCGGCTTCCTCACGAATGTCGTGTGCGCCGCGGCCTTGGAAAAAAAAGCTGGTTTTAGCGCTCCGGTCAGAAATGTCGAAGGCTTCGTAATCCGGGGCGACAAAATTCGCTTTGGAACAGATCACCCCGGCCCCGCCGACATGATGAAAATTTTCCGGGTCGCGCAAACAGAAAACGCTGAAATTCACCCCGATGCGCTCCGCACGATCAAGCGCAACCAGAATAAATTCGACGAGGCTGCGCAGACGGATCCCGAGATCAACAGGGAATTTTTGAATATCATTACCTCCGGCAGTGAAGTCGGCGCTTCTCTGCGCAGGATGCAGGAAACCGACATGCTCTATCGCTTTCTTCCCCCGATGGGCGGAATCGATATGAAGGTGCAGTTCGACCCTTATCATGCATACACAGTGGACGAGCATGTCTTCCAGTCCATGGACCGCGTCAACGATTTACGGGCCGGAAAATTCGAGGAGAAGGCCAAGATCGCCGTCGATATTGCCCGCAACCTCAAGCCCTCTGACCGCCGCATTCTTGCCGTAGCCATGCTGCTGCATGATTGCGGAAAAGACGAAGCTGAAACCGGAGACGAGGACCTCCACCCCGTCCGCGGCGCGGAAATGGTCCGACAGTACGGGCCTCGCCTCGGTCTAAACAAGACCGAAACCCGCAAAGCCGCATGGCTGGTTGAAAGCCACCTTTTACTTGCTCACACCGCGCTGCGCCGCGAATTAAACGACCCTTGGACCGTAGAGACGTTCGCACGCAAGGTAGGTTCCCAAAAAAATCTTGAGCTTTTGACCCTCATGACGACGGGCGACATCATGGGGAACGGCCCCGATACGTGGGAGCCCAACGTGGCGGTCCGTATTGCCAACCTTTATCACCGCACGAAGGCGTATATGCGCAGCGAGAAGTTCAAACCGGAGCGCCTCGCTCTTCCCGCAGAAGAAATAGAGGAACCTAAGGTCAGCCTCAAAGACGATTTTATGCGCAACGCGACCGTCATAGATATCGTCGCGCCGCAGAACGGGCGCGTGTTCGAACGATTAACGGCCATTCTGGCCGCCAATCAGATCAACATCGTAGGCATGGACTTCGAAGCCAACGGCAACGGAACAATCGCGCACAGCACAATTCTTGCTCAGGCGCAAAACGGAGCCGCGCTCAGCGAATGGCAAGGCAAACAAATAAAGGATAAGATCGAACAGGGGCTTAAGGATGACGCTCCGCCGCTCGTCCTCTTAAGCGGCCAGACTTCATACGGCTCAGCGAAGCCCATACCCTACAGACTGCAGCCAGAAGTAGAGCTTTCAAACGATTTCAGTGCGCAATGCACGGTGATTGAGGTGACGGCGCCTGACCGCCCGAACCTTCTGAACAACGTTGCGCGGGTCTTCAACGAGCAGGGTTTGGAGGTCAAGCACGCCCGCGTCTCCACCTATGGAAAAACATTTAAGGCCCAAGACACGTTTTATGTTATTGACCGCGAAACGTCCGCTCAGGTCGATCCCTCCCGCTTCGAGGAGATCCGGCAAGCACTTCTGGAAAGCCCGGCCCTCAGCCCGATTGAATAATTGAATAAAATGCGCATACACCAAGTGTAACGCCATGAACGCTTTGCCCGGAGCGCAAGGGTCTGTAGAATAGCCGTATGTTAAAAGAACAAACGCCCGCCCCGGAAATCCAGCCGCGCTATGCGCTTTACGCCGGATACGCCGCCGTCAGCATCGTGACCGTTCTGATCGTCGTAAAGACATGGGCCTATTACGCCAGCGGCTCGCCCAGCATCCTCTCGTCCCTGATGGATTCGATATTGGACTCGGTCGTCTCGGTGATCGCGCTGGGCAGCATCTATTACGCCCAGCGCCCGGCGGACGAAAACCACCGCTACGGCCACGGAAAGATGGAGGGCGTGTCGGCCCTGTTTCAGGCGGCCGTCATTCTGGGCGGCGGCGTCTTTCTGGTCTTCGAATCCCTGGGCAAGCTCGTCCATCCCGAGCCGGTGCAGGCGCATCTTCTAGGCGTGGCTGTGATGGTGCTCGCAATGCTGCTCTCGGCGATTCTGGTCTATGTGCAGCGGCTCAGCCTCTCCAAGGCCCCGTCTCTGGCCGTTGAGGCCGACAGCGCCCATTACGGCAGCGACATCCTGATCAACGCGGGCGTGATGCTGGTGCTGATCCTCACCATGAACGGCGCACCGCTCTGGCTTGACCCGCTCTTCGCCCTCATGGTGGCCTTATTTCTCGGGATGATCGCCCGCAAGATCGGCATGAAGGCCGTGGACATGCTGCTCGACCGCGAACTTCCGGAATCCGAACGGGGCCGCCTCATTGAAATTCTGGACTCAGACCCCGAAGTCAAAGGCTGGCATGATTTGCGTTCGCACCGCCACGGCATGGCCGTGATCGTCTCGGTGGATATCGAGGTGGAGGCGAGCCTATCTCTTTTGGCCGCGCATGAAATCGCAAGACAGGTCGAGGGCAAAATGCTGGCTGTTTTCCCGAACGCGGAAATCCTCATCCACGTCGATCCCGAAGGCGACACGCACGATACACGCCACAGGGTGAAGGGCGTCCATCACACCTGAACTTCGCTGGAAATCTCTGTTTGATTATTTCGCCGAGGCGATAAGCGTGCTCTCGGGGGCGCTGTGCAGCCACCACGCCTGACGATTGATGGAGAAGATCGGCCGGTAGCGCGTACGCAGGGAGTCCGCGCTCAGCACGTCCGGGTTCTGGTTATCGAGAACCAGCGCACCGTCTCCGGTATAGACGATCAGGATCGCATGCGGGATATTCTTGACATTGTCGTGAACGATGGCAATGCGCATCCGCTCTTCGACCACGCCCAGTGCCCTCAAGGCAACATACTTGGCGATCGCGTAATCCTCACAGTCGCCGCCGCGCGTCAGAAACTCGACCGGGGTCGCCCAGTAATCGCTCTTGCCCCAGTTCTTGCTGTCCACGATATATTTCTGTTTGTTCATAAGGCGGTTCACCTTCTCCGCCATGTCAGGCAGGGAAAGGCCGCTGAAACCTTCGATGTCGCGCTTCATCTTTGCTATGACATCTTGAGAGGAATCCTGCTTCAAAGTCCGGTCGAAGCGGGCGAACATATCCGACCACTTTGTAAACGCCGTGAGATTTTCCGAACGCTTCTCATCCGATCCGAACAGAGCCGGGTAGGCGCTGGGCGCTCCGAAGCTGGCCGTGCTGGCCAAGCTGACCTTCGCTGGAATATCGGCGATATCCGCAAAACTCTTTTTGGCGAAGCCGCCGAGCGACATAACGAACAGCAAACCGCCCGCCATAAACCGCAGCATCCGTTGACGCAGCAGTGTGAACAGCAGAGTACGGCGGCTTAAAATCTTGTTTTGAATCAGAATTTGCCCAAGGGGAATCGCGCTCGCCCGGTGCTCATCAAGAGCGCTCCGCAACTGCGCCGGGGTAATCACCCCGTGAAGAACCAGAAGGTCGCCGATTTTGCTGTTGTCGAGAAGGGCGCGGAGGGTGACGAACAGACCCTTGCCGGTCTGGAGAGTGGATGATCCACAAATCACGCCATTCTTATACTCACTCACGCGAAAGCCCCTAAAATCCTTGCGTTTTGCCCTGTTTTGTCACCTTAATTAGACCCTATAAAGATTGACGAATCCCTAACAAAAGCGCATAAAAGCTCAGATTTCAGCGATTTTGCCTCGAAAAAAGGTGCTGCATGGCGGAAAACGACTACGAAGACGTGGAATTAGTGCAGAAAATGGCGGAAATAGCCATTCTCGTGGTGGGTGACATCATGCTCGACCGCTTCGTTTACGGCCACGTGGACCGCATATCGCCCGAGAGCCCCGTCCCGATTCTCACGATCGAGCGCGAGAACGTCATGCTCGGCGGCGCGGGGAATACGCTATCAAACCTGATAAACCTTAAATGTAAGGGCAAAATCCTCTCCATCGTCGGCGACGATGAGGCGGGCGCGCAGATCCGCGCCAAGGCGGACCACCACGGCATCGACACGGAGGGCCTGCTGAGTGTCTCCGATCGCCCGAGCATCGTAAAAACCCGCTTCCTCGCGGGCCATCAGCAGCTTCTGCGGACAGATTTCGAGCGCGTGAAGGCCATCACCCCCGAAACCGAGAAGGCGCTTCTCGAAAAGGCCGAAAAACTCATTCCTTCCGTCCAGGCGCTGATTCTCTCCGACTACGGCAAGGGGTTGCTGACAAACGGCCTCACCTCTCGCATCATTGAGATAGCGAAAAAGGCGGGCGTGCCCGTTCTGGTCGATCCCAAGGGGGCGGACTACACGAAATACGCCGGGGCGGATGCCGTAACGCCGAACCGCAAGGAGCTTTCACTCGCCACTGGCGGCCGCGCCGTGGATGAGGACGATGAAATAGAGTCCGCCGCGCAGGACATCATCAGACGCTGCCGCATCGGCGCCGTCATTGCAACGCGCTCGCGCGACGGCATGAGCGTTGTGAGCCACGGCGGCGCGGTGCATATCCGCAGCGCCTCCGATATAGAAGTCTTCGACGTCTCCGGCGCGGGCGACACCGTAATCGCCACCATCGCGGCCTGTCTGGGCTGCGGGGCCGATCTGGTGCAGGCCGCTGCGCTCGCCAATCTCGCCGGCTCCATCGTGGTCGCCAAAGTCGGCACCGCCCCCATCCGCGCGGAGGAGCTGATCGAGGCCATAGAAAATCTCGACACCTACGGACAAGGGCTGGCCGGATTCGCTGCCCGGCCCTCGTCGCTCGACCGCACCCGCGAGGCGCCCGTTGCAAGAACGTGGGAGGAGGCGAAGGAAGACGTAGAGCGCTGGAAGGCGAGGGGCCTCAGCGTGGGCTTCACCAACGGCTGCTTCGATATCATCCACCCGGGCCACGTGCGCTATCTCAACGCGGCCCGGCACCGCTGTGACCGCCTTGTGGTCGGCCTCAACATCGACTCCTCAGTAAAGCTTTTGAAGGGCGACGACCGCCCCGTCCACGATGAACAGGCCCGCGCCGCCGTGATCGCGGCGCTCGGATCGGTCGATCTGGTTGTATTCTTCGGTGCAAAAAAGGCAGGGGACGACAACACCGCCTGTGACCTCTTAAAAATTCTCCAGCCCGACTTGTACTTTAAAGGCGGAGATTACACGGTCGAACAAATCCCCGAAGCGCCTACGGTGATCACATACGGCGGAACCGTCGAAGTGCTGGACATATCCGAAGGCCACAGCACCACCGCTTCCATCAGGAAGATCAAGGCGGGCCGGGCGGCCTAGAGCCATCCTCAAAAACTAACGCTCTTCAGGTAAGGGGATAAACTCCTGCACCCTAGCAATACACTTGACTTTTACCCCATAAATGAGAATGATTATCAAGTGCATTTGGCTGCGTCTAAGGGAGAAAAATATGCTCAGGGACTTTCTGCTTCTCGAAAACTATTTCGGTGAACCCGACTCGATACAGGCGATTGACGACGTGGCGAAGCATTACGGATTCGAGAAAGTCCGCGATGCCCTGCACGCCGGGCACCTCAGCGTTCGCACCGTCTTTCTTGCGCCCGGACGGGGCCGCACCCTCTGTCGCCTGTCTGAGTCCGGCCGCAAGGCGGCGCAGGACCAGACTGTTTAAAACTGCGATACATCCTCTGAAAACGCTGTACCCTTAAAAATCAAGCTGTTAACATCTCAGGGATAATTATTCGTCAACTGTCTTGTCCGGGCTTTTCCATGCGTTACGCGTCTCTCTCATCACTTCTGCTTGCAACTTTTATGGTTACGGCCTGCGGCCCGACGGGCGTCATGGGCCGAGGCTACACATCCTACCGCGAACCCTATAAATCCGCGCCGGGAACCAAGCCCGCGCCCCTGGGCTACACCTACACGCAACCGAACAACACGGCGGTAATCGAGGCCATGCGCCCCGCCGCGCGTGATCTGGTCGCGGAGTTGGAAAATAAAATCGATCCGGCGGTCGAGCGGATTTACCTTACGCAAGGCGCACAAACCGCATTCTACAGCGCGATGGATCATGTCCTGCGCGAAGAACTCACCTACAGAGGCTTTGAACTCGTGACCCAGCCCGAAGTCTCGGCGCTGAGCGTGAACGCCTCCGCGTCCCAGACCGAAACGGGTATGTATGTTATGGCATTGACCGGCGCGGCCGGAACGCTGGCGTCAGGAACCTACGAAGTCCCCGGATACGCCTTCACGGGCACCTCAGCCCCTCGCCCGACTGAAGCTAAGACGTCGGCTCCGCACGCTCCCGCGGCCTCACCCGACGACACCTCCGCCCCGATGCCCATAACCCATGTTACAGCGGAACCGCTAATTGAGGAACCGGCAGGAGCGACCGATATTCCCGCCCAGACGAACGCCGCCCCATGACGAAACCGCGCAGACAGGGGAAACGCAAAACCTTTGTGCTCTGCGCAGCCTCGCTTCTGCTCTCGGGGACGCTTCTGACCGGCTGCGAAGTCACCAACTTCCAGATTGCCACCACCGCCATCACGGCGGCCACTCAGGGCCTCTTTAGCGACCCGAAAGTTAATTTGCGCGAAAAAAATTACGCGGCGGCCGACTACCTGCTCCAGCAAAGCGGCAACTACCTCAACCGCACGGGCGAGATCGAGGCCCGGGCGCTGACCGAAGCTGATAATCCAGCGGCCGTCTCGGCGTTGGGCCGCCGCATGACCGACGATATCGGCCAACGGTTTGCCGAGCTGGGGTATACGGTCAATCTCCGGCACGTCTCAAGCAAGGTGGACAGCACCCTCTACCCGCCCGGTGCGCAGGAAGCCCCGCAATTTATCCTGAGCGGCTCATACCTCAAGAAGGATAAGAAGCTGGAAGTCTATCTGCGGATTTTCGAACCCGGCGCGCAAAGGATTGTCTCATCTTTCAACTACACCATGCCCTATTCCAGCGAGATCCGCCGTCTGGCCGAGGCCGACACGCAGATCATCAGGCTCGAAGGCCCCCAATAAATAAATTCAGGAAATAGTTTAGGGCGTTTCCGGTGGAATCGGGATGCATTCCTCAAGGTAGCTGCAAGCTTTATGCGCCGTTTCTTGCGTATAACCGCTGATCCGTCCGCGGTAGATCCATCCCTCGGCGGTCTTAAGCGGCGCAACGATGGCGCTGGCGCTCCGCAAGTGCTCGGGAAGCTTGCCCATACTGGCGGCAAGCGCGCTGTCCGTCCGCTCTCGGCTGGCGAAGGCCCCGATCTGGATCGACCAGTCCGTCCCGCGCTTTAGAACGAGATGAGAAATCGGTTGCGGCGCGGCGGAAGGAGCCGGAGCCTGCACAGAGGGGCGGGGGGCAGTCATCGCGCTCAAGCCCTCGGAACGGAAAACCTCGTCGGGAATATCCGCGCCCGTGATAGCGGAGACGGAAATCAGCCCGCTCTCAAGTCGCTTGCGGAGCTGTGGGTCGTCGTCACCCTCGCCGATCATCTGAGAAAGCCGCCCGCCCGGCCCGTAAAGCGCCGCCCAGCGGTTAACCGGTCCGCCCGTGTCTGAACTCAGCAGATCCTCAAGAGCATCCGGCTCCGAGAGGGCCGCTACGGATGCACCGGCTGTATCGTTTGCAACGCCGGGCTTGCGGGGCGGCAGCGGGGCCCTGTGGTCGGCCATATCCATCGCGGTGCCGACCTTGGTGAAGGCGGCGTTGAGAAGCTCTTCCATCTTTTCATTCCGGGCCTTCGATGTCCGTCCGCCGATCACGACGCCGATCAGCCGCCGGTCACCCCGCACAGCCGAGGCGACCAGATTAAATCCTGACGCTTGAATGAAACCAGTCTTGAGACCATCCATACCGCGATAAGAGCCTAAGAGATGGTTGTGATTTTTATAAGTCTTACCTTGATATGTAAAACTTCTGCGCGAAAAATAGCGATAATACTGCGGATACTCGTAAATCAGGATGTGCGCCAGTCGCGCCATGTCGGCTGCAGTGGTAACTTGGCCGGGGTCGTGGAGACCTGAAGCGTTCTTGAAGATCGTTTTGGACATGCCGCGTTTCTGGGCCGCGCGGGTCATCAGTCGGGCGAAATTGCTCTCGCTCTTGCCCAAATGCTCCGCCACCGCCACCGCGATATCGTTCGCCGACTTGGTCACAAGCGCCAGAATGGCGTCTTCCACGCGGATCGTAGAGCCGGGCTTGAGCCCCAGCTTGCTCGGCACCATGCTGGCCGCGCGCTCCGAAATGCGGATGGGATCGCTAAGCCGGAGCTTCCCGCGTTTAAGCTGGTCGAACACCATCATCAGGGTCATCATCTTGGTGAGAGATGCCGGGTGTACGATGGTATTTGCGCCGCTTTGATGAAGAATGGTGCCCGTTTCGGCATCGATCACGAGGGAGGTATAGCGCGGTTTGCTCGCGGCCTGAACCTCAAAAACCGGAAGAATGACAAGGACTTGAACGATCAGACAAAGCCACGCAACAAAAACCGCAGGTCGAACCCTGCGATCTTGAGAGTTTGCGCTAATGCTTTGTTTCAGCATGAGAAAACCGGGAAAAGACAAAAACCCAAAGAAACGGGCAAAGAACCGACCGCCTCCAACACCATGACACAACGAGAATTGTACCGCAACCCGCGAAATCTGTCTAGAAAACGCTCATTTGTGCACTGCACAATTTTTCTTGACGGCCGGGGACCAAGGTGGTAGAACCTTGCATAGTTGTGCGATGCGGTAAACTGTGGTAAGCATACCAGACGTACTTTTCCCTTCTTTAGCCTTCCACGGCAATCTGCGTAAAACAATTGCACACAAAACAGTAGACTAATGGGCGCTATGCGGCGTCCGGAGTAGGAGAAATACAATGGCGAATAAAGGAAAGTCGTCTGGCGGTTCCAAAAAATCGGGCTCCGGCTCGGCCTCTAAGGCCCGGAGCGCGGCGAACGTCAGTGTTTTAAAAATCGCCGCAAAAACGGAAGGGAAAGGATCGTCCGCTTCATCGGGGGATCAAAAAAAGAAAAAGCCTCAGGAATCTGTGGCCCAGAAGCCTGGCAAAGCCTCTGCCGGAAAGCCCTTTGAGGGCTCCAAAGACGGCGCCAAAGCATCTGAAAAGATTGAAAAAACACAAACCCAAACTGAAAATTCTATAAAGGAGAAGACCATGGCTAAAAACAGCAACAACAGCAGCAACATAAACATCAACGTGCCTTTCGACAACTTCGCGAAGGAAGCCGCCGAGATGAGCCGCGAATATTCCGAAGCGTACGTCAAGTCCGGCACCATCCTGATGAAGGGCATGGAAGACTTCGTGGGCGTCGTTATGTCCATCGCGCAAAGCTCCGCTGAAAAGCAAGCCCAGTTCATCAAGGAAGCGATGAGCAGCAAGACGATCAACGAGTTCGCGGAAGTTCAGAACAAGATCGCTCAGGCGAACTTCGATGATTTCATGGCCGGCGCCACCAAGCTGACCGAAATCGGCACGAAGCTTCTGACCGACAGCGCCGAGCCCGTCAACGCGCAAATCGGCAAGGCGATCAAGAAAGCCTCCGAGTCCGTTGCCGCCTAATCGGCAAGGAACACCAAAGAATTTTAGAAAGCCCCGGCAACGGGGCTTTTTTTATGTCTGTCTGGGAAGAATGACGCGCACGATGAGGCCGGACGGCGAATTGTCGGCCAGCTCGACCCGCCCGTCGAGCAGCGCGGTGAAGTTACGGATGATCATGAACCCCAGCCCGCTGCCCGCCTTGTTCTTGCTCCGTGCGCTATCCGCGCTGTAATAGGGCTTGAACACTTCGGCCTTTTCCGCGTCCGGAATCCCGCAGCCATTATCTGCAAAACTCACCCGGATCTCCTTAGGGGTAATTTCGGCCGTAATCTCTATACGGCTGGAAAAGCGTGAGGCGTTGGAAACGATATTCTGTACAACCCGCTCCAGAAGAACCGGATCGCTCGCCAAGACGATATCGTCCGGTATCCCGTCGGTCACGATCGAAAACTCAGGCGTTTCAAAGGGCAGGGCGGCCTGTTTGATCAGAACGCCCAGATCAATATGTCTCAGATCAGGCCTCAGCGAATCCTCGCTGCGTGCATAAAGAACCATCTGGTCGAGCGTGCGGTTCATCGCGTCGATATCGTCGAACGCCTTGGCCCGCTGTTCCTCGGATTGGATGTAATCCACCCGCAGCGAAAACCGCGTCAAAAGCGTCTTGAGATCGTGCGAAAGCGCCGCGATCATCCGCCGCCGCTCCTCCAGAAGCCCCGTCACCCGGACCTGCATGGCGTTAAAGGCGTCGAACGCGTCGCGCACCTGCCCCGACCCCTGCACAGGCACCGGAACGAACGTCCCGTCTTTCGCCAGCGCCTCGGACGCTTTCTGTAAAGCGAGGAACGGTTTGGTCGTGACACGGAAAATCCAGAATCCCAGCACGACGATCAGAATGGACGACACCGCGTAGAAAATGATGATCCGAGAGAGCCAATAGGACAGCACCGATGAAGCCTTGGCCTCAAGCGCAAAGCTCCGCCCGCCTTCCGAATCCTCCACAAGGATCACGAGATCGCGCAGCGCCAGCGTGGGCAGCCGCTCCTCACCTTCCGACCCGGTCCAGAAAGCCTTGACGCGCGGAGGCGCTGCGGGCGTATCCTCGTTCGAGCGCTTGAATTCGATCTGCGTCTGCAAGCGGTGTTGCAAGAGCCGCGCAACCCGGCGGGAGGCCAGACTCTCCGGCAAACCCTCCGGAACCGGATATACGACCGAAAAATCCGAAAAAGGCTGCAACGACACGAGTACGCGCAGCGAAGTTTCATCTAACGCCAGAACCGTCTCGATGATGCTCGAAATCTGCGCCAGCTTCCCCGGCTCGTTCTGCGTTTCCTGCGCCTTCTGGTTCGTCTGGACCGCGTAGACGATCACGAAGGTCTGCACGGTGAACAGGATCAATATCAGCAGCAGGACCCAGTTGACGATACGGCTTATGCTCATCCCGAAATTCCCTGATCCTTGCCGGGAAAAAGCACATAGCCCTGATTGCGCACGGTCTTGATGAGTTCGGGCTTGCCCGGAGCTTTCTCCAGCTTATGCCGCAGCCGCCCGATCATCACGTCGATGCTTCGGTCATAAGGCATGGCGTCGCGCCCCTGAGTAATATTTAGCAGCGTATCCCGGTCCACCGGGCGCCCCATCCGTTCCGCCAGCGCCAGCAAAAGGGAGTACTCCCCACTCGTCAACTCGATCGGCTCGCCGCTTGGGGCATGAACGACAACCATCTCCGCTGTCCGGATCGTATATTCTCCAAAATGGATCAGAACTTGCTCATCCTTGGTTGCGGGCCGCGGCACCCCGGCCTTGCGCCGCATGACCGCTTTGATCCGCGCCAGCAGTTCGCGGCTGTTGAACGGCTTGGGCAGGTAATCGTCCGCCCCGATCTCAAGCCCGACGATCCGGTCCACTTCGTCCCCCTTGGCCGAAACGATCAGGATAGCGACTTCGGGGTTCTTGCTCCGCACCTCGCGGCACAGCTCCAGCCCGTCCCGCCCCGGCAGCATCACGTCCAGCAGGACGACATCATACGAACGCCCCGCCAGATGGCGGTCCATCGCCGCCCCGTCCGTGGCCGTATCCACGTGGTAATGCTCCCGCTCGAACATCTTTTTGAGCAGGTCCAGCACCTCCAGATCGTCATCGACCACAAGAACCGAGAGCGTCATAACCGATAAACCTAAAGGAAAACACTTTCCATCCTATTAATATAGCAGCATTTTTTCGGATATGAAGCCCGGGAAGCCTGCATTTACAATTTGTTACAAAAAACCCCGTTTTTGAAAAACCCCGTTAACAGTTCTCTGTCATTCTGGAAACAGAGCAAAACAACCCCAGACGGTTAACACGAGGCTAAAGAAATGACCCAACCGAGCAAAACGAAATTCTTCCTGAGCGTTCTGGCCACCAGCGCCGTGCTGGTCGCAGGCATTGAGACGATCCGCCCACAGCAGGTTCTGGCCATAGCCGGCGAGGAAAACCCCGGAGTGTCTTTCGGCATCGCGATGACCGGCGGCGATATCAACGCGATCAGAGCCAAAGCCGAAGAGTTCGTATGCGGAGACAAGCGGGTGCAAGTGCGCAGCCGCCTCATCAGCGCCGTGGATTATATCGTCGATCCCGTGGAGCAGCAGGCGGTCCTTCTGGATGAAGTCCGCACCAAGGCGATGGAGAACGACGGAATCATCTCGAAAGCCTGCGAGAGCTTCCGCGCGATGGGGCAGGATTTCCCCGCGATGATGGAAAAGCGCCGCCTGGTCCTGACCACGGCTCTGCAAGTGATGGACAATATCCAGCCCTCGGTGAAGGCCTTCTACGAAAGCCTGAACGAGGAGCAGATCGGTCGTCTGAAGGCGGTGATGCCTCCGGCGATCGCGCAAAAACTTTAACAACCGACACTTTAATTTAAACAATGATGGAGAGAACTATGAACAAGAAACTGCACAAGACAATTGCCAAGGCCCTGATGCTCTGCGGAGCGGTCATCGCTCTGGAAGGCACCGTTCTGACGAGCGACGCCCACGCCCGCGAGTTTAACCGCTCCACCGCCGTTAAGGGCGCAAAGGGCAAGACCGCCAAGGTAGACCGTAAGGCCAACCGCGAAAAAGGCTCGGGCTTCAACCGCGAAAGCACCGTCAGCGGCGAAAACGGCAAGAGCGCCAAGAAATCCGTCAAAGGAAGCTGGGACAAGGAAAACCAGACGCTCGACCGCGACGTGACCGGCTACAACGGCAAGAGCCGCAGTACGAGCACGAAGGTGGACAAGGAAAACAAGACCGCCACCACGACCGGCTCGAACGGCGGCACGAAGTCCACATCCTTCGATGAGGGAACCAAGACGACCTCTTACACGGGCAAGAACGGCAAGACCGGAACCAAGACGACCGACACGTCCTATGACAAGGAAACCAAGACCTTGAACACGACGCGCACGACGACCGGGCCGAACGGCGAGACGGGAACCAAAACCTCGTCTACCTCCTACGACAAGGAGAACAAAAGCCTGAACCGCAACACGACCGGATATAACGGCGAAGACCGCACTTCCAGCACGACCTACGACAAGGAAAACAAAACCACCAACACCGAGTACTCCGGCGGCGGCAGCCGAAGCAGCACCTGGGGCGACGGTAAGAAGACGACCCAGTACACCGGCAAGGACGGCAAGACCGCGACCAAGGAAACCACCTTCGGCGGCAACGAATAAAACCTCATATTCTCATACGACTGCATCGGCCCGGAGACCCACCTCTTCGGGCCGATTTTTTATGGCCGTACAAAAACGCCCGCGACTTCGACATGCGCCGACCACACGAACTGGTCGACCAGCTTGATAGTTTTCAAGGTGTAACCGCCATCCAGAAGAATCCGCGCGTCACGCGCGAACGTGACAGGGTTGCAGGAAATGCTCACGATCGTGCGCAGATCGCTCTGCGCCAGCGCCTCAAACTGGTCTTTTGCGCCGGCCCTCGGCGGGTCGATGACCACGGCCTCGAACCGCGCAAGCTCCGTGAGGTTCAGCGGCTCTTTAAAAAGGTTGCGCCGCTCCGCCCGTAAACGCGGGTGTTTAAGCGCGGCGATCGCTTCCGCCTCGCTATCCGCGGCATAAACCTCCGCGCCCGTTTCCAGAAGCGGCCCCGTAAACGTCCCGCATCCGCAGAACAGGTCCGCCACGCGTTTGGCTCCTTGCGTATGCGCAAGAACGGTGTCGCGCAGCACGGTCTCGCCCGCCTCGCTGGCCTGTAAAAACGCGCCGGGGGGCAGGGCAACGCGCAAAGCGCCGAAGCGCTTCATCACCGGGCCTTGCGAGAGAATCATCTCCGGCGCCTCGTTCTCTTTTTCCCGCAGGCTGACCCGCGCGACTGCCAGGTCGTTGATCAGGGCCGCCAAAGCCTCGTTCTGTTCCAAAGTAAAATAATCGCCCTTGCGCCACGTCCCGGTCAGAACGACATCGAACGCCCCGTCGATCATCTGCACCGTCACATCAAGCGCGGTGCGCACGGGTGCCAGCCGCGCGATCAAGGGCTTGATCGTCTGTATTTTGCGGTCGAGCAGGGGATCGAGAATCAGGCACGCATCGACCGGAACCACGCGGTGGCTGCGCGGTGCGTGATAACCCATCAGCAACGTCTCGCCTGTCCGCAAAACCGCCATCGTCGTGCGCCGCCGTGTCGCAGCATGAAGAAATGCCGGAGCCTCCCACATCTCGGGGACGATCCCCGCCCGCTCAAGCACCGTGCGCACCTTCGCAGCTTTCCAATCTTGATAGGCTTCAGCGCTGATATGCTGGAAGGAGCACCCCCCGCAATCCTCGTAATAAGGGCAGGGCGCCGCAACGCGCTCCGCAGAAGCGGTCTCAAGCTTTAACACCTGTCCATAATATGCGCCCGCCTTGTGCTCCGCGCGCACCCGCACACGGTCTCCCGGCGCGGTCTTGGGAACGTAAACGGGCTGCCCGTCATGCTGCCCGACGCCGTCGCCGCCCGCCCCGATCGTCTCGATCGACAATTCGAAATCCTGAAAATGCGGGCGGTTTTTTTTGCGTGAAGACATGGAGCTTTATAAAGCATCGCGGCCCGGAAGCAAACCGGACTCACGAAACAAAAAAACCAATACGCGGGCACTCATGGAATTTTATGCCCCAAACACAACGACGAAAAGAAATATGAAATAAGTACATGCGATAATTGCATTTTTTTATGTACATTATATTAGGGTTTCATGCCTTTTTTATTTTGATGCTGGACGAACCGCCATACACTGATATGCAAGAACTCAAATGAGCCGGAAAGATCGCGCAAGCAATGCGCCCACAACGTTAAGGAGGACAAGGAATGTCCAGAAACTCAGCAAATGTCATGAATATTCGTTCCCACAAATCCTTCGGCAGTTCCACCGAAATGGGGGCCAAGCTGGCCGCGCTGGATAAATCGCAGGCGACCATCGAGTTTAATCTCGACGGCACGATCATCACCGCGAACGAAAACTTCCTGAACGCGATGGGCTATAGCCTGGGCGAGATACGCGGCAGGCATCACAGTATGTTCGCCGACCCCGAATACGCAAAAAGCGAGGGTTACAAGGAGTTTTGGGCCAAGCTGAACCGGGGCGAGTTTCAGGCGGCGGAATATAAGCGCTTCGGCAAGGGCGGTAAGGAGATCTGGATCGAGGCCTCCTACAACCCCTTGTTCGATAAGCGCGGACGGCCTTACAAGGTCGTGAAATACGCGACCGACATCACCCAGAAGAAAATGGAGCAGGCCGAGCTGCAAGGTATGGTGGAGGCGATCAACCGCTCTCAGGCCGTGATCCATTTCAAGATGGACGGCACCATCATCACCGCCAATAAGAATTTTCTCTCTGTCATGGGCTACGATCTTCATGAAATTCAGGGCAAGCACCACAGCATGTTCGCCGACCCCGCCTTCGCGGCCAGCGCCGAGTACAAGGAGTTCTGGGCCAAGCTGAACCGGGGCGAGTTTCAAGCGGCCCAGTACAAGCGCTTTGGCAAGGGCGGCAAGGAAATCTGGATCGAGGCCTCCTACAACCCAATCCTCGACCCCAGCGGCCGGCCCTACAAGGTGACGAAATTCGCAACCGACCTGACGCCGCGCAAGCAGGAAAATCGTGCACTGGCCGACGGATTCGAAACCAACGTAAAATCGCTGGTGCAGATCGTCGCGTCCTCCTCCACCGAATTGCAGGCGACCGCGCAAACCCTCGCCGCCGCCGCCGAGGAGACCAGCGCGCAGGCAAACTCCGTCGCCACCGCGACCGAAGAACTGTCGGCGTCCGTTGTTGAGATCGCCGGACAGGTGAATAACTCCACCAAGATCGTCGGTGAGGCGGTCGAGGAAGCCAAGAAGGCCGAGGCTCTGGTCACGAACCTGATCGGCGTGGCCACCAAGGTGGGCGAGATCACGACCATGATCTCCGACATCGCGGGGCAGACGAACCTACTGGCGCTCAACGCGACCATCGAGGCCGCGCGGGCCGGAGAGGCCGGGAAGGGCTTCGCCGTCGTAGCGTCGGAAGTCAAGTCTCTGGCCACCGAAACCAGCAAGGCGACCGAGGAAATCGATACCCAGATGCGCAACATCCAGGAGGTCAGCAACTCCACCGCCGCCGCGATCCGCCAGATCGCGCAGATCATCGACCGTATCAGCGAGATCAGCACGGCCATCTCCGGCGCGGTGGAAGAACAATCCGCCGCGACGCAGGAGGTTTCCTCCAACATCGCCGGGGTGCAGGGCGCCGCCGCCGAAACTGGGGAATCTTCGGCCTCCATGCTGGGCGTCGCGAAAGACCTCTCCGAACGCTCAGAGGAACTCCAGACCCGCGTCGAGGGCTTCCTCACGCAGGTCAGGCAGATGTAAAAGCAATAACCTGAAGACACGCAGTTTTTTTATGCTACGATTTAGGCATGAAAAAACCGATATCGTGATGTCTTATGGTGCGTAGGCTTTTTTGTTGTCTGGCCGTTCTCGTTCTAACATTGCTCCCCGCGCGGGCGCATGCCGCTGAGATCATCCATTTCTATCTGACGCAGCTCTGGATCGAGAAATCCGGCGATCTCAAAATCAAGGAAACCATCGTCGTCACGGCGGAACGCGAAGAGATCAATCGCGGCATCTACCGCGACCTGCCGATCGTGCGCCATACGTCCTTCGGCGGCGTACTGCCTGTCGAGTATGAAATTCTCTCGGTTAAAAAAGACGGGCTGGACGAAAGCTGGCACTTCGAACTGGGGCCGCGAAATAAGCGTATTTACATCGGCGAGTATCATACCTTGCTCGATCCGGGCCAGCGCTACACGTATGAAATTGTCTACACGGTGCCCAAGCAGATTTTCTTTTTCGACGATCACGAGGAGCTTCACTGGAACGTCATCGGCACGGGCTGGATCTTCCCGATCGAAAAGGGCGGCGCGGATATCGTCCCGCCTCCGGGCGTTCCGGTAGAAAGCTTCGAGGTCTTCACCGGAAGGGCGCTCTGGAAAGGAAGGGATTTTGAATCGAAGCAGGAGAACGGCCACCTGATGGTCAAGACGACCCGCACCCTCAACCCCTATGAGGGAATCACGGTCGTCGTCAACTTCCCGAAAGGCTCTTTCGCTAAAGATAACTCCATGACGGACGCTGAATTTTTCTGGCGGGCGCATAAGGGCCTTGAAATCCTGCTTTTTGCCCTCGCGCTGATCTTTTTTATCTATGTACTTATGTGGATGCGCATGGGCCGCGATCCGAAGGGCGGCGCGATCATCCCGCAATATGACCCACCGGAGGGGGTCTCCCCGGCCATGAGCGCCCAGATTCTGAATATGGGTATGGCGGGCACGAAAGAGACCCTGACCGCCGCCATCGTGTCGCTGGCCGCCAAGGGCTTTATCAAGATCAAGGAGATGTCCAAGGGCACCTACGAAATAACGCGAATCTATCCGCAAGTCTATTACGACAAACCTCTCTCAGAGGACGAAAAAGTCGTGATCCGGGCCTTCGAATCGACGCTGGTTCTAAAGCCGGGCAGCCAGGCCCTCGCCAAATATTCGATCGAACACACCACGATCCTCGATAAACTTTGCAGAAAGAAATACTACAACAACAATTATGGCTGGTGGTTTCTGGGAATGGCCCTGTATCTGGGCGCCCTGATCGCTTTCACCGTCTACACGTACGGCCCCTCCGAGGGCGCGGATTTCTGGATCGGCGTGGGGATCTGGGTCTATACCGAGATCGTATACGCCATCATCTTCGGAACGCTGGGCCTGCTGAGAAAGCCCGGTAAGAGGCCCGAAAGAAAGCCCTGGCATCATGCGCTCGCGCTTGTAATTTCAGGATTGAGCGCCCCCGTTTTGTTCGCGGTGGTTGGCTTCATGTCGTTCCTGAATATCCTGATTCTGTTCGCTATGTCCGCCCTCGTCGTGGTCATGCGCCACCTCCTGCGCGCGCCGACGAAAGAGGGGCGGGAGGTGATGGACCACCTCATCGGCTTCCAGTATTACATGGAGGCGGTGGAGGAAAAGGTTCTCCAGAAATTCGACCCGCCGCAAATGTCGCGCGAACTGTATGAAAAATACCTGCCCTATGCGATCGCGCTGAAGGTCGATTCCAAATGGGGCGAGAAATTCGCGTTGGCCGCAGCGGCGGCGGCCACGGCGGCGGGCGCGGCCACGGCCACGCGCGCCTATGGCGGGCCGTCATGGTATTCCGGTTCGTCCGCCTATTCGCCCTCCAGCGGCTTTTCTATGGCCTCCATCACCAACAGCATCGCCAGCACGGTGAGTGCCTCCTCGGGCTCCTCCTCAAGCGGCGGCTCCGGCGGCGGCGGCGGTGGGGGTGGCGGAGGTGGCTGGTAAGTCCGCGCCCAAACCCGCTTTCCGCGCGGATTTCCGGCCCGCCGCCTATCCTAAGGTATTGCTCTAAGCAACTGTAAAATAAACATATTCAGACCCCAAGCCCTAACCATTCTTTAGGGATTGCCCCATATACTGAATCATATCAGGGCTTACCAAATAGGGGTTACCAATGTCGCAACACTCTGAAGACGGCGTTCAAAAATCTATGCATTCTGCGGCCTCCGTGAACGTGAATATGTTCATGGCCGCGCACAACGCCGAATGTCTCGATAATCTCAAGAAAAAACTTCAGAGCGATACAGCCGCCGAGCCCGGCGGCCCCGAACCCTCAATTTGAAAACACAAAATTTACGCCGGAGGCGCGAGCTTCCGGCGAAGGAACCAAGCGAGCCAACCCGGCACGGCCCCGCGCACACGCAGACGAGGGGTTTGCCGGGTTGTTTTGTATTGTCCCGCCTGCGATCCCGGTGATAGGTTTGATGGTCTCAAACCAAACCTGTGCCAAGGGGAACACACACCATGTCAAAATACACAATCGCGGTCATCGTCGGCAGCCTCCGCAAGGATTCCATCAACGCGAAACTGGCCACAGGGCTCGCCCGCCTCGCGCCGAACGAGTTTATATTCGAGCAGGTGCAGATCGGCGATCTGCCGCTATATAATCAGGATGACGACGGCAATCAGGCCGAACCCGTCAAACGCATGAAGGCGCAAGTGGCGGCTTCGCAAGGCGTGCTATTCGTAACACCCGAATATAACCGCTCCATCCCCGGCGTGCTCAAGAACGCGATCGACCACGGCTCCCGCCCGTACGGGCAAAGCGTCTGGCCCGGCAAGCCCGCCGGTGTGCTCGGCGTATCGCCCGGCGCGATCGGCACCGCGCTGGCGCAGCAGCACCTGCGCACGATCCTCGCCCACCTCGATATGCCGACCCTGGGCCAGCCCGAAGGCTTCATCCGCGCCTCCGACGGCCTGATCGACGCCTCCGGCAATATCGGCCCGGACAGCAAGGACTTTCTCCAGAAATGGGTGAACGCTTACGTGGGCTGGGTCAAAAAGCACGCAGGATAAAGACGGCGCCGGACAAAGGCCGATGGGCAAATACACAGAGCACTGGGAAAATTATAAAAGAAAAGTCGTCAGAGACACGCTCAGGCTTCTGGGCGTGATGTTCAGCTTGATCCCGATAGGCGTGGTCGGCTTTCTTTTGCCGCAATCCGACGAATGGCCCCTTGCGGTCGTCGTGGCCCTGCTGCTGGCGTGGCTCACGGTATTTGTGCGGACGTTGCTGAAATCCTGCAAGGTGGACTGTCCCCGCTGCGCCACGGTCTACACGCGGGGTAAATACCTGTCCAACTGCCCCCAATGTGGCTTGCGGATGCTCGATGAAGGGCCGCCTTGAATAGTAAAAAAATGGCGATCCCGGCAGGACTTGAACCTGCAACCTACTGCTTAGAAGGCAGTTGCTCTATCCGTTGAGCTACGGGATCGGACCGCTAAAGCGCCGCGCAGGATGCAACGAAACCCGCCCGGCGATCAAGCCTTTTCCGTCTTTTCCGGCGGAACGTACTTGAAATTATCCGCGAAATTGCGGGGTTTCACGCGCCGCGCGCGCGGCTCCAGAACAGTATAATCCCAACCCTGCTTCTCCGCAAAGCTTTGCGCTTCCTCGCGGGTGCGAAACCGCAGGCGGACCTGATTGGCCGTATCTCCGGCCTCCGTCCAGCCCATCAGCGGCTCCGGGCGGCGCTCGCTGGGCGATTCATATTCGATAGCCCACTCGCCCGTGCCGCCGTGGCCGGACTGCATCGCGTTTTTCGAGGGTTTGAAAATCGTGACCTGCATGGCGTGTTCCTCTGCCTGAATTCACGCAAAAAATAGCCCAGAAACCCCGTTCTTACCAGCGGTAAATCCGCCGTGCCAGAAGCGCGGCCAGCAGCCCGAACAGAATATAGGGCAGGGCATGGATGATCAGGATATGCCCGATATCCTCCGACCAGCAGACGAGCCGCAGCCCGACATACCCCAGCCCCCCGACGGCCAGAGAAACCATAAAGGCCAGAAGGTTCGGATGCGTCGTGCGCCCCTTCATCGAAACGATGAAGATCGTGAGCGCGGGGATGATTCCGTAAAGGATCGAGCTTTTATAACAAAAGCACCAGTTGATCTCCGGCATCACGAATCCGCCCAGCCCGGCGCGCAGGCCGAGCAGCAAGCAGAAGGCAAAAAACAGCGTGAAGGGAATCGAAACCAGCCACGTCTGCCCCCGTATGTCGGGAACGCATAGCCAGACCGCAGAAAACGCCGCCGAAATCGACATCGCGGCGACAAGCGCCAGCTCGAACACGAAATTGGGGCTCGCCATCTGCGTGGCGATATCGAGCCGGAATCCCTGAGCGTAAACGCTGCCGATAACATAAAGGAACGCAAGAGAAACCCAGCCCAGCCCGCGCCAGAACGGATGACGCAGCTTGCAGCAGGGCTTAAGCTCTGCGCACAGCGAGTCGATCAGGGCATCCGTTTTGTTCTCTGGCTCGTTCCCGCTCATCCCAGCCGGTCCTTCAATTTGTTCATCGTGCGGTGGGCGGAAACCTTGACGGCGGAAACGCTCATGCCCATCTCGTTCGCGACTTCCTGCGCGCTGTATCCGTGAATCTTGATCATCTCGAAAACCTTCCGCTGGTTGTCAGGCAAATCGGCCAGCGCCGCCTCGATATCCTTTAATTCGCCTGCAAAGGCCGGATTCGTTACATGTTGCGCGGAAAATTCCAAATCGTCCAGGCCCACCGTCTTATTGCTTCTGTTCTTGTAATATTTGCGCAACAGGTCGGTCCTGCGGAACTGGATGATGGCCGAAAGCCAAGGTTTGAAGGGGCGGTCGTCGCTATAGGTCGAAAGGGATTTATGCACGGAGACCAGAACGTCCTGCACCAGATCGTCCACCCAGTCGGGATTGGCAAGGCTGCCCGAAGCCACGGCGCGGATGAACGGCACGATGTCGCGCAACAGCGCGGCATACGCCCTCTGGTCGCCTTGCTGCGCTTTGACGGCAAGCTCGCGCCAGAGATCTTGACCCCTGAGTTCACTGTGATTGCCCGTCATAGGCAAGCCCCAGCCTTTCTGGCTCAACGCCATGAACAGTGCCGGATGGTCGGAGCGGAGGGATTCGAACCCCCGGCCCTCTGTTCCCAAAACAGATGCGCTACCAGGCTGCGCTACGCTCCGTGATCCAGCAAGTACCGGGTTTTACACAATAAACACAGCGTCCGCAAGGTTTACCTCTTCGCATCTCCTATACGGGGGTGGATAGTGTTTGCGCAGCCTCATGCTTTTCCCTATAAAAAGGGCATGAAAATCACCTTTGAAAGCGCGGCGGAACAGATTATAGGCGCGGGCAAGCGCCTCGACCGTCTGGGCCTCGCCCCGGCCACGGCGGGCAACTATTCCATGCGCTTGCATGACGGAACCCTCGCCATGACCGTTTCCGGCGCGCATAAGGGCGAATTGACCCAAAGCGACATCATGCGCGTGGACGCCGAAGGCAAGCCGCTGGAGGACAAAAAACCCTCCGCCGAGACGCGCCTGCACACCGTTCTCTATGCCATGTTCCCGGAAGTGAACGCGGTCCTGCACAGCCATTCTGTCCCGCTCGTGGTCCTGACCCGCAACGATCCGCAGGCCAAATTCTATAACCTTGAGGGTTATGAGCTGCTCAAGGTCTTCCCCGGCATAAAAACCCACGACGTGCGGGTCTCGATCCCTGTCTTTGACAATTCGCAGGATATGGACGATCTGGGCCTGCAGGTGCAGACCGTGCTGCGCGACCGCCCGTCCACCCCCGCCTACATGATCCGGGCCCACGGTCTTTACGGCTGGGGCCGCACCATGAAAGAGGCCGCGCAGGTTGTCGAGGGCCTCGAAGTTCTGCTATCCTGCGAACTCGAAACGCTGAAGCTCAAGAGAGGATGAAATCATGAGCCGCCTGACAATATTCCCCGACGATAAGCCCGACACCCTTGAACTCGACACGGAAGACGGCGCGGTGATCGCACAGGAGATGAAAAAAATCGGCGTGACCTTCGAGCGCTGGAAGCCGCAAGGCGTCCTGCCAAAAGGCGCGGACGACAAGGCCGTCATGGACGCCTACGCCGACGATATCGAGCGGATCAAGAAAATCGGCGATTACAATACGGTGGATGTCGTGCGCCTCTCCCCCGATAATCCGAAAAAAACCGAGGCCCGCAACAAATTCATCAACGAACACACCCACGACGAGGACGAAGTGCGCTTCTTCGTGGAGGGGCAGGGCATCTTCTATCTTCGCACGGGCGGCAAGCTCTATATGACGCTCTGCGCGCGCGGCGACCTCATCAGCGTCCCCGCAGGGATCAAGCACTGGTTCGACATGGGGCCCGAGCCGGACTTCACCTGCATCCGCTTCTTCCAGACCCCCGAAGGCTGGGTGGCGGAATTCACGGGCGATGATATCTCGCAGAAATTCCCAACATACGAAAAACATGTCGCCTAGCCCGGACAAACGGAAAACCATGACCAGCAAGAACGGCATCAAAGCCATCCTCACCGATATTGAGGGGACGACCAGCTCGATCTCCTTTGTCAAAGACGTTTTGTTCCCGTACGCGTACAGGCATCTTCCCGGCTTCGTGCAGGAGTACGCACAGGAGATCGAAACCATCCTGAACGACGTCCGCACCGAGGAAAATAATAACAGCCTCAGCGACGAGGAGGTTGTGGAAGTCCTCCAGCGCTGGATAGAGGAAGACAAGAAACTCACCCCCCTGAAAACGCTTCAAGGTATGATCTGGCAGGCGGGCTACGAGGCGGGCGAACTGCACGGCCATATCTACGAAGATGCCGTCGAGCGCCTCAAACGCTGGAAAAAGGCGGGCTTCGACCTATACATATATTCTTCCGGCTCTGTGGCTGCGCAAAAACTGCTCTTCTCCAACACGGCTTCGGGCGATCTCACGCCGCTGTTCTCCGGCTATTTCGACACCACCACGGGGCCCAAACTCCAATCCGAATCCTATGAGAAAATCGCCGCGCAGATCGGCCTCGCGCCCGAACGCATCCTCTTCCTCTCCGACAACACGCAGGAGATTGAAGCCGCCGCGAAGGCGGGCATGCCCGTAATCGTGCTCGACCGCGACGGGCTACAGGACGGTACGCCAAAATACAAAGTGGCCAAAAGCTTCGAGGAGATCGAGCCGGATAAAATCGCGGCCTGAGACAAAAGCCATGAAAATAGACGGCAAGCATTACCGCTCGATAGAACTCAACGAAAACGGCTGGTCCGTCCGCATCTTCGACCAGCGCAAGCTGCCGTGGGAGCTGGTTTTTGTCGAACTGACAAGCCGCGACCAAGCCGCGACTGCCATCCGCGAAATGTGGACGCGCGGCGCGCCGCTTCTGGCCGCGACCGGGGCATACGGCCTCTGTCTGGCTTTGCGCGCCGACCCCTCGGACGAAAACCTGAAACGTTCCTATGATCTCCTGCTCGCGACACGCCCCACGGCGGTCAATCTCCGCTGGGCGCTCGATGAGGTCATGAACGCGGTCAAAAACCTGCCCGCCGATAAACGCGCCGCCGCCGCCTATGTCCGCACGGGCGAAATCTGCGACGAGGACGTGGAGATCAACCGCAACATCGGCCTCAACGGCCTGCCGATCATCCGCGACTTCGCGAAGAAAAATCCCGGACACCCGGTCAACATTCTCACCCACTGTAACGCGGGCTGGCTCGCCACCGTCGATTACGGCACGATCACCTCGCCCATCTATATGGCGCACGACGAGGGCATCCCCGTGCATGTCTGGGTCGATGAAACCCGTCCCCGCAATCAGGGCGCGTCGCTGACCGCCTTCGAACTCGCTCAGCACGGCGTCCCGCACACCGTGATCGCCGACAATGCAGGCGGACTTTTAATGCAGCGCGGGCAGGTCGATCTCTGCATCGTCGGCACCGACCGCGTCGTGCGCAACGGCGATGTCTGTAACAAGATCGGTACATACCTGAAGGCGCTGGCCGCCTACGATAACAACATCCCCTTCTACATCGCCCTGCCGTACCCCACCATCGACTACACGCTGGAAAAAGGTGAAGACATCCCGATTGAGGAACGCAGCGCCGAGGAAGTCACGCATATTGAGGGGAAAAATCAGGCCGGAAAAATCGAGAAAATCAAAATCACGCAATCCCCGGCGGCCAACCCCGCCTTCGACATCACTCCCGCCCGCTACGTGACCGGGTACATCACCGAGCGCGGACTTCTGGACCACATCCCCGAGCGCGTAACGCCCCAAGCCAAAAAGGCGGTCTAGGAAAAAACGCAAGCAAGCCATGGCCGATCAAACCAAAACAAGTTCTCTCGGTAAGACCCTTCTGAATGTCGCGTGGCTGTCCATCCTTCTGGGGCTGTTCATGCAGCTTCTCATGCTTATCGTCGCCGCCTATTTCAAAAACGAGCCCGCGCTTGAAACGATCGTCGCAGACCTCGTGCAGAAAGTCTCATGGTCCACGCTGGTCTGTAGCGGCGTCGCGGTCGGCATGGCGGCGGGCAAGATGCGTCCGCAGGCGATGGGAATTGCCGGCCTGATCGCCGCACCCGTTGCGTTCTATACCGCAAAAGTCCTGCATAAAAGCGCGTCCCAGGCGCTGGCCATCGCGGGCCAGACGGCGGTTGGCGGCCCGTCCCCGCTTCTGATCGTGGGGCTGAAGGCTCTGGAATATGCGCTTCTCGGGTTGCTGATCGGCCTTCTCGGCAAAAAACCGACCTCGACCCTCGCCCAGCATGCTTTGGCCGGTCTGGCGATCGGGCTGGTTTTCGGCGGCACCATCGTCTATCTGATGGTCACGATGGCCCCGGAACCGATTCCCGCGCTGGGAATCGCCTCGCGCTGCATCAATGAGATCATCTTCCCTGTGGGTTGCGCTATCGTGCTGTTCGCAGCCCAGAAACTGGGTGAAAAGACTGCCGAAACCTCAAAAAACGACGAAAAGTACGAGCGCGAGCTGGCCCACGACGAATAAGGGCTAAAGCCCTGAAAACGCGGAAAAACCACCAAAAACAGGCCCGATGACGTTAATTTTTGCCAAAAATTTACAAATGAAGTAGAATTTCGTATAAGTATAGAAAATAGGGGGGCTGTGCGCGAAAAACGCGGCGTACGGCTAAACATAAAGCAAGGAACTTAAAAAATGTCTCTGTCCTTTTCCATGCCGGAAGGCATGATTGATCTCTCAGGCGATTCTACATCAGGCGGACAAAAAAAGGACGATCCGCAGACTGAAGCGAACGCTCAGGAAATGGCTTTGGCGGGTGTAAGTACGTTTGATATCGGCGATGCCGATCTGGATCTCAGCTTTCGTGCCCGTGAACAATATTTCGACGACATCTTGGTAAACCCGAATTTAGCGGAGAATGACATTGACGTCATTTCCATGCAGCAAGGTAACGTGGCCAGCGAAGTCACAGCCAGTGAGCTTATGGAAATAGCAAGCACCACGGGCGATCAACTCGGCCTTAACAACACTTTGGAGTTGGCGACTGACCGCCTTTTACAGGCCCGCAATGGCAGCCGTGAAGTGGAACTCAGCACACAGCACAGGGAAGCAGGCTGGAATGTCTTCGATCCAGACAGCCAGCACGGGATCTGGCAAGTCGGCGACCGCCACGATCAGGACGGTGTATACAGCGATGTAAGGGCTACGATTAACGGCCTTGCGGTCAGTATGAACGCCCAAGGAATCGAATGGGATGACTTGAATAAGGCGATGGGCAAGGGCGGATCGCTCGAATCTCTCGACCAAATCCGTGACGCGCTGTCCGGCTTGAACGATATGGCGATGAACCGTGCCGGTTTCGCGGGCTTCGGCGCATTCTTCCAGGCGCTTGACGCCGATCTCTTCGACCGCCAAAAGGTGGAAAACCCCAGAGGCGATGTCCGCCCGGCCCTCGGCACCCCCGAGCCGGAAGTCACCCCGCCCCAGATGGACTATCGCCCCGAAAATCAACCGGGCAACGCGCCCGGCACGGGCGGACCGGGCATGTCTATGCGCGCCCCGGCCTAACTCGGGTAAAAGCTTCAACGAAAACCGGGCCTTTGCCCGGTTTTTTTATGCCCGACCGCACCCGGTTGTCCGCGAACCGCGAATCCTCTACGCTCGTAAAATCATCGAACGAGAGGACCGCCGCCATGCGCGAAAAATTTCTGCTCCCGCTTTTCACTGTGATTATGGCGTTTATGGTTCCGCCCGCCCACGCGCAAACGCCCGAGACCCTCACCCGCAGCATCAGCGTCAGCGGCGAGGCCGAAATCCGCGTGGTGCCCGATCAGGTGTTGATCGCCCTCACCGCCGAAAGCCGGGGGCCGGACCTGATCGAGACCC
Source organism: Alphaproteobacteria bacterium (assembly GCA_023384135.1). Taxonomy (GTDB): domain Bacteria; phylum Pseudomonadota; class Alphaproteobacteria; order Micavibrionales; family Micavibrionaceae; genus JAGNKE01. The sequence continues at coordinate 826,212 of JAHDXS010000002.1, forward strand.
AGAAGAAAAACGACGCCGCCGTCAAAACATTCGTCGATCACGCCACACAGACCCTCGGCGTGAAAAAGGAGCATATCCAGACCGATTTCACGACCCTTTCGCCCAATTACCGCAGCTGCAATTACGACGACGAGCTGGCGGGCCGCTGCAACCCGCTGCAGATCGTCTATTACAGCGTCCGCAAGGGCGTTCAGATCCGCCTGACCGATCTAAGCCGCTATGAATCCCTGATTGCGGGCGCCCTGCAATCGGGCATCACCAACATCGACAGCATCCAGTTCGTGACCACCGACCTTCGCAAGCACCGCGACGCCGCCCGCGAACAGGCCGCCAAAGCCGCAAGGGAAAAGGCGGATGCGATCGCGGCTGTTCTGGGCGTCAAGGTCGGCAAACCCATCACGATCAACACGCAGAGTTACTCCGCCTACTTCTCCCACGGTCACGGCGGCGGCGCACGCGGCTTCAACCAGATGGCCCAGAACGTGGTGCAAGAGGCCGCCGCGCCCGGCGGCGCAGAGGGCGAAAGCGCCCTCTCGCTCGGCCAGATCAACGTGACAGCCTCGGTTCAGGTGACCTTCGAGATCGAATAGCGCCGCGCGATTTGCAAAAACTGTCATAGAGGTTTAGATTCCTTTGTGACAGGCAATTCCTGCGGAGTCCTCGCCCATGAAAAAATTCCCGGCCTTCTCCCTTGTGCTCAGCGCCCTCGCGGTGGCGGGCGCCATCGTCTACCACGCCGAAACCGGGCGTTACCAGATCGAAAGCGTCGGCACCATCCCCGCCGCTTACCGCGTGGATACCCGCACAGGGCAGGTGGCGGTCTGCTCCCCTTTGACCACGGAGTCCGGCTGCCAGTCGATCGAAAGCCTTCAGGAAAGCGTCTTCTCGACGACGGCCAGCCTGCAGGAGCAGATCTCCCAATCACAGGACCAGTTCATGCAAAGCGCCCAGCAGATGATGTCCGGCATGATGGGCATGATCAACCTTATGGAAGAAAAAAAGAGCGAGGACAACCCCGAACCCGCGCCTGAAAAACCTGCGGAATAGGCCACTTTTCTAGAGTTTTCCAATAAAAATTGCCAGTGTTCGATAAGATATTTAAACTGGAAAAAACTGGACAGGCGAGGGGTATGAAACGGCAGGGTCAGAATGTGGGGCGGGAAGAAGGCGAAGCCCTGACGCGCGCGGAAGGAATCTTCTGCGACATCAGCGGCACGCTGGTTTCCTACGATGAAAAATCCCCCGATATCCGCACAGATGAAGACGTTGTGGCCTTCCTGCGCTACGCCCGCGATGTGCGCCAGCGCCCGGTGACGCTCTGCTCCCGGGTGCAGGAAAACGCGCTCACCCCCTTCCCGCTTCGGGAGGAGTTCGGCTTCGTCGTCGGCAAGGCCGTCTACCGTTCGCAAATCATGGATGTTTTAATCGACAATAACCCCGACGAATATCTCCACGCCGAACATAAGCTTGGCCCGGAAAAACTGCGCGGTTTCGCCTCGATGTCCCGCCCGGAGCAGGACGCGCTCTATGCCCGCCTCACGGGAGACAAAACCGCCCCGCACGCAGCGGATATGGCGCTCGAAACGCTGGAACGCTGAAAAATTCACCCCGACGCCGTGCGGCAGATATCGTTTTCGCACTCGTGGACTTCCACCGTGATATGCGAGATGCCCAGATGCGACGGCACGAGCTTCTTGTAATATTCCGGCGCCTTGGGCTTATGCGTCACGATGCCGATGATAGCCGCGTAAGCCCCGGGCGCGATCAGCCAGATATGCAGATCGAAAATCTCCGTCTGCTCGTCCGTCTCGATGGCCTCGCGCACGGCCTCGTGTATCTGCGGCGGGGCCTGATGATCCAGAAGCCTTAAACCCGTCTGCTTCAGAAGGCTCCACGACCACCGCAGAATCAAAACCGCGCCCACGAACCCCATCGCCGGGTCCATCCAGACAGCCCCGAGATATTTCCCGGCCAGCAACGCGATGATGGCCAGAACCGAGGTCAGCGCGTCCGCGAGAACATGCAGGTACGCCGAGCGCAGGTTTAAATCCTCGTGATCGTGATGATGCCCGTGGCCGTGGTCATGCCCGCACCCATGGGCATGCCCGTGGTCCTCTTTCACATGTAAAAGAACCACGCTCACCGCATTGACGATCAGCCCGACCACCGCGACCCCGATCGCCCAGTCGAACTCGATCGGCTGTGGGTGCAAAAGCCGGTTACCGCCCTCGAAAACCATGGTCAGCGCGAAGAAGGCCAGCAGAACGGCCCCTGTATACCCGCCCAGCGCGTTGATCTTCCCGGTGCCGAACGTAAAGCGTGAATCTTTGGCGTATTTGCGGGCGTAATAATAAGCCAGCGCGTTGATCCCCAGCGCCGTGGCGTGCGAACCCATATGCAGCCCGTCCGCCAGCAGCGCAATGGAGCCGAACCGGATCCCCGCCGCAATCTCCACGACCATGGCGATCAGGGTAATCCAGAGCACGATCAGCGTCCGCCGCTCGGCCTCGCTCTTGCGCGTAAGGCCAAAATCGTGCGGATGCGTCCATGGCGTAACGGTATGCTTGCCCATGTCGGAAACCTATAGAAATTCAGGGCTTTGAGAAAGCAAAAACCCGCGCACCGGGCCGATATATCCCGCGCGAATCCTCATTGCGCCCGCCGCCACGCATCGTACCCCCCGGCAAGGTTGACGACATTGTTGAGCCCCTTCGCTTTAAGGATATAGGCCGCCTGAAGGCTCCTGATGCCCTTCTGGCAGTAAAGCACGACGGTGCGGCCCTGCGGCAGGTCGGGCATTTCGCCCTCCATCATCTGCGAGAGCGGCCAGAATTGCGCGTCCTCGATCGCCCCGCCCGCCCATTCATATTCCTCGCGCACATCGAGAAACACCGCACCTGTAAGCCCCATCGCCTCCGCTACGCCGATCTCACGTACCTCGTCGATGGCGCAGACCTGCGGCGTGTATGAAAGCACGATCTCCTCGGGCGGCAGCGAACAGCAAGCGCATACCGGGTCGCGGGGCAGAGCGATGGTTCGCGCCTCCATCGTCCGCGCATCAAGGGTCCAGAGCTTGCCGCTCAGGGGCTGAAAACTCTCATGCCCGGTGATGATCTGGAGGGCCTGCAAGGCTTGCGTCACGCCCGCAAGGCCCGCCACCGCGCCGATCACCCCGGCCTCTGCGCAATTGAGGATGCGCTCCGTGGGCTCCTCCGCGTAAAGACAGCGATAACACGGCCCGCCCGCATGGTTGAACACGGATACGTGCGCCGCAAACCCCTGTATCGCGGCATAAACCCAAGGCTTGCCATATTTCACGGCGGCATCGTTGATCAGGAATTTTGCGGCGAAATTGTCCGTCCCGTCCAGAATAAGGTCGAAATCCTTGAACAAAGGCCCGGCATTCTCCGCGTCCAGCTCGCCCTCGTAAGCCTCGATCGCAATCAAGGGGTTGAGCGCCGCGATCCGCGCCCCGGCGGCCTTGGCTTTGCTCTGCCCGACCTGCGCCGTGGCAAACAGGATTTGCCGCTGCAGATTGCTCTCCTCCACCCGGTCGAAATCCACGATCCCGATCCGCCCGACACCGGCGGCGGCCAGATAGAGCAGGGCGGGGCTGCCCAGCCCCCCCGCGCCGACACACAGGATGGAGGCCTCGGCAAGCTTGCGCTGCCCCTCTGGCCCGATCTCGGGCAGGACGGTCTGTCTGGAATAACGGGCTGAATCAGGCATGTCCGGAACTCACGCATTGTGCGGAAACTGGCAGGGGCAGAGGGGATCGAACCCACGACCTACGGTTTTGGAGACCGTCGCTCTACCGCTGAGCTATACCCCTGTAAAAAGCCGTACAGGCTTGTAAGTCTTAATGTTTCCCGCCAAAAATCACAAGTGTTTTCTGTCTGGCCCGGCCCCTAGGGTATAGGGGTATATGAAAACTCCTGGGTCCGTCCATCCCAGAAAATAGCGAAAACCTTGGCATAAATCTGCTCTTCGGAAATATAGCCAAACTCCACCGGAACCCGGCTGTCGCGCGAATTGTCCCTGTTGTCGCCCATCAGGAAATAATGCCCCTCGGGGACCGTGAAAACAGGGGTATTATCAAGGAGGTTATCGTCGCTTTCTTCAAGAATGTTATAACTGCGTCCGCTGGGAAGTATTTCCTTATATAACGTGTAGCGCCGATCAAAATCGCCGTTGTCCTGCGGTTCAAAATCAGCTTGAAGTTTTTCCCTGACAAGCGCCTGCCCGTTCAGAATGACAAGGCCACCGTTAAGCTGAATACTGTCGCCAGGCATCCCGATCACGCGCTTGATAAGAGAAAAGGGCCGGCCATCGCCACTATCGAGCCAAAAAATTACAACATCGCCGCGATCCGGGGGTTTTGGCGACAACTTGATACCAGTAAAAGGCACCGGATAACCATACGCGGATTTACTTGCAAAAATATATGAACCAACGGGCAGGTTCGGCTCCATCGATATACTGGGAAGATTAAATGGCTCGAACAAAAAAGTCCTGACCATCAGGGCAAGCAGGAGCGGAGCAACAAACACGGCAAGAAGCAAAACAACAATCCCGCGCCATCGCGCATAACATCGCAAAGGCCTTTCGTGGTCGAAACGGCGGGCGATCAGAAAAGCGTGCAGCGCACCGAGGGCGACATAAACCAAATTCAGAATATCGAGAGCATCGTAAGGCGAAACTGTAATAAGCCCGAGTTCAAAGGCTGCGAATGGGGCAGCCACCAGAGCGATAAGCAAAAGCAAATAACCCAGCGCCAGCCAGCCCCGGTTGAGATACATCATGGCAATCGGCGCACCCAGAACGACACTGAGCACCGCCGCCGCCCAAGGCTTCCTGTCGATAAAGGGCCGGAAAATCTTCATATCTCTAGCTAATTGAAATTCCGGGCCAAACACAAACGATTTTTATATTTTCATAAACGCGAAACACCCCCCGACACTTCCTCTTGATTTTCTCCCCCGAAAGCCTATAACTTGACCCTCATCAGACCTGCGCGGGTGTAGTTCAATGGTAGAACACTAGCCTTCCAAGCTAGATATGTGGGTTCGATTCCCATCACCCGCTCCAGTTTCTTCAGGAAATCATTGATTTCCTTTGATCTTTGAATAAAATCCAAAACAGCAAACCTCATCTGGGACAGACACTGGTACAGAGTGAGGTTAAAAATGGCGGCGATAGCACAGCAGGCGCACAGGCATCGGCGGGGAAAAGTATTCTATTTCCGTATAGCGGTTCCACTTGCGCTACAAGATAGCCTTGGCAAGGAATATAAATGCTCACTGAAAACAGGTGACTACAGGCTATCTGCTTATCTGTGCCGCCATATGAGCTGTAAAGCAGAGGATTTTTTTATGACGGTAACCAGAAAAATTCCTACAGAAGATGATCTTCGTAAATTTATGCGCTCATATTTCGAGCAGCAACTTGAACAAGCGCGGTTTGACTATAATAGTGCCCGATCTATGTTTTACGGAAATGAACCTGATAAACCATCGAAAGACCCTTATGGCGTGATAAGAGCCGCTCAAAATGCTTTAGCAAAAGCAAAAAGTCAGGCTGCTACACATGAATATACAGACGAACAAGAAAACGAAGCAGAGAGCCTTCTGAATGAGGCTAATTTTGAAACCTATCCTTATTCCGGTAAATTGGCTCAGTACATGATGGATGCATTAGTGGAGGCAAAGCGCATAGAACTTGCCTACCATAAAAAAGATTTTGCCGATATTGAAATCAGACATCCTCTTTTAATCGGGACAAGAAATGTGTTCTCACCGTCCTATAAAGCTCAAATCACTTTGGGACAGTGTACTAAATACTTTATTGAACACAAGGCAGGAAGCGTAAAAGCCAAAACCTTAAAGCGTCTAGAAATCTTCATGGCCCGCATGTGCGATATTTTGGGTGAGAACAAAGATATGCGAAGTATCTCTAAACAGCCAGATGGCGTTTTGCTTGAACGCGCTATCCTCAAATTTCCAGCCAATTACACCCGCGACTATCAGGCTAAAGGTGAAAGCGTCATGGGGCTAATAGAAAGCGGCAAAAACTATAAGAAGATGGGTCCAAGAACCATCATGTCATACTGGATACACTTTAACGAATTTTTTGCATGGGCAGCGGATAGGGAATTTATCCAGAAAAATCCTATAGCGAATATAACTCCAAATGTTTCCATACCGAAGAAAACCAGTCGCACTCCCTTTTCAAACGAACAGCTTAAAACACTCTTCTCATCACCGATTTATACTGGTCGTAAAAATAGAGGACGAAAATTATGGGATACTGGTCACCTAATTCTTAAAGATGGACAGTTTTGGCTACCTTTAATCGGTCTTTTTATGGGGATGCGCGAAGCTGAAATACTCCAGCTTACGCCTGAGGATATAAAGGAAGAAGACGGAATACTATATTTTGATGTGAACAGAAACGATGGAAAAGACGCAAAAACAGACCCCAGCATTCGCTTAGTGCCCGTTCATCCTGAGCTTATAAAAATGGGTTTTGCTGATTATCTGACAGAACGCAAAAAGGTGGTCAAAAATAAAGGGCGTATTTTTGAAGATGGTATTACTATTCCCAAAAATATGGAGATTATCAAAAACTACAGTCGAAATTTTTCTGAATACACTGTTCGTATTGGTATGCGTTCCCAGAAAGACGGGCGTGAGGTCTTCCACTCATTCCGACACAATCTTCAAACTGCACTAGGCAAGGCAGGAGTCCAAAACATTTTATCTTGTCAGATTGTAGGTCATGAAAAACCGGAAAAAGAAATGACGACAGGCGATCTTGTATATGACCACAATAATTTATCTTTACGAGATAAGTACGAAATTATTTCCAAAGCGAAGTATGATGTTGATCTATCTCATCTTTATATAAAAAAATAAAGTATAATCATATATATACACAGGGAATATAGCTAAAATCCAGCCCGATAACATGGTGTTACCGAACATTAAGCTTTGCAATTTGAATGATTAATAGAAACAAAAATGCTCTACAGGTTAATCCTGCAACGGAGGGGGAGGGGGATATAAGTTTTTAAATAACTGCGAATTACATGTTCAGCAGTATCTGCTCACACTGACAGATAAAGTAGATGGCCAAATTAATCCTGTATCTTAAAATGAGTAGCACTACTAAGTAATTTTTTTGAGAACTTTTTTTAATCCCAGCATATGAATTTTTAGGGTGTTTGTCCCAAAATTAAGATCCCAACGGCGCTCCATAAAATCTAAAAGCTTAAGGCCCCTTTCAAGTATTTCTTTAGGCGTCCACTCTGCATATTGAGAGACTTCTATTTCAGAATAAGAGCCATAAGCGAAACCAACAGGATTATCTTTTGACCCCTTCTTTTCAGTAAAAGATTTATCTTGAAGGCTTGAATTTTTTGGCTTTGATAATGGCAATAAGTTTCCAAGGCTATCTCTTAAAGAATCCCGTTCAGCTGTCGATAACCCTACAAACTTATCTTGCCAGTGCTTTTTTTTAGAACTTTTAGGATAAATATGCTCAATAGTATAATAATCCGTTTCATAATGCTCATTAAAAGCTTTCCAATTTAGCTTTTCTCGCGCACTCTTCGATTTTTTCTTTAACTCAAGTTCATACTCAAAAAGAAAATACCTTATTATACGCCACATATAAAATCCACGAGATCTAAAGCTATCTCTTATTCTTGAAATATATTCCTGATTTTTACTCGCCTTTTCAAAATTATCTTGAATTAGCTTTATAACATCGTCTGACGATTTTTGACCTTTTTGTAATTCTCTAGTTGTTTTATAAAACAATATATTAGAGGGCTCATAAAAAAAGTAGCAATTACCCATCAGTGCATCAAAAAACAAAAATTTTTCTAAAGATTTTAAAAACTCAATCTTTTTTGCTTCGCTTTTTTCTTGTTGAAAAAAAACCATAATCAACGGCGCTACAGACTCAATACCTATTCTATTTATTTGATCAAGCAAATCTACAATCTCTTTTGTATGACCCCCATCTTCTGGATTAGTGATTGAATACCAAACTTCGACTGATGACTTAATGCTTTGTACGTAATTGTATATATCTAGTACCGAGAGGCCCTTTGATAAAGGCCCATCAGTATTATTAGTATTCAAAACAACTTTAGCTGAAAAATGCGTTTCTAATAAATAATCTTTATATTTATGTCTAAAATCTTGATGTAATTTTCGAATGTTAGGGTGTCTGTCTACAGTAGCTGTAATTTCTTCTGCAAAATATAATATAAAATGATTTAGTAAAAACAAATCATCATCGAGCGGGTTCTCTTTATTTTTTCCTAGATAATGGTAGATGGATTTCCAAGCGTCATTTATTGATCGACGTAATTTATTTTTTTCAGTATTCGTATCGTTAAGTTTAGTTGAAAGAAAAATAAGGCGATTCTTCAACAGCTCTAAATGCGAAAGAGGCTTCCCTCTATTATTCATAGTTTCGAAAGCAACAAAGGTATCTACATGTTCAGAAATGGCATATATATTAAATAAAAAATTTTGAGTAATTTTTTTGTAAATTAATTCCAAATCAGGATGACTCAACCCTTTAATTTTCTCTACGAAAAAGTTTTTTGCTCTCTCTAGATTGTGAGTATAAATTGTTTCTTGTGGAGGAATACATTTATCTGAGGTTTCTAAAAAAATTTTAGTTTTTAAATATTCGTAACTAGGATTATCTTTTTCGTATCCAAAAATATAAGAACGTGAAATACCACCATCTTTAGACTCAAATATAAATTTTTTTCTTATTTCTTCCTTTGTAGTGTAATTCAACAATTTTTGGCTTTCAAGGCACTCTGCGATGGATTCGATTAAAATAATAGATGTAGTTAATCTTTGTTGTCCATCTACTACATAATATGGCGTATAACTTTTTGAGGAAATAATCCAAAAATCATCATGCCAAATTTTATATATATCTTCAGGAACGTCCTCTAGCGTTAATACGCCAACATAATGATTATGATCATGAGCTAACTGATCTAGGTCTGTCCAAAAATCTTTGAGTTGTCTTTCTGTCCAAGCATAACCCCTTTGGTAATCAGGTATCCTAAAAAGCCTTTCAGTGAAAATTTTTGAAATTGACTGTAAATCAGTTTTCATCCTACCGTCCTAATAAAATTTTACCTTGCTCGTATCTAAAATTACGCTAAGCAACATGTTTTGATACCGAGATTTGTAAACGATATACAGTGGAACGCTTCTTATCAAGATTAAGTAAGCATTGAAGTTGACTTAATAAAAAATTTGACCTGAAACGCTTATTCCTTTAGCCTTCTCTATAAGATCAGGCTTTTTTGATCTGGGGGCGTGATTTCCCCTTCACATGCGGCTTAAGTAGGCACAAGCCGTTAAATTTTGTGCGCTTTCTCATTATGTTGGGGAAGCGGCGGAATACAACAGCGCGTCAGCGTAAATACGCTGCGCCGTTCATGTGACGGAAATCAATTCCCCAGCTCTCGAAAGAAATTTCAGAGCTGTTTTCGTTTCAAATCAAAGGGAATAATAAAATGACAGCTTCCAGAGCTTATGCGCTTATCACCTTCATTTGCTTGTCCGCCTGTGTACCAAGACAGGGTAATCAAATTGATAGTATGCCCGCTATAGAGCGCATGAATATCCTGGAAGCCAAAACCGATCAAGAACTCTGTAATGATTTTACAAATCCTTATTCTGAGATTTCTACTAAAGCACAGGTGAAAGAAATACTCAAAACGCGCAATGTGCAGGAATGCTATGGACAATATAATACCTATGCATATGTAACAGAACCCAAACCTCCCGCACCCGTAAAAACAGAATCACGAGAGCTGACGGAAAAAGAAAAATCAGCAATTACGGTTGAGGTAAAAAATAACTTAAAAGACCCAGACTCGGCAAAATTCAAATGGGAAAAATTTATCTACAGTGGTGATCCTACATTCGGAAGTTATTGCGGGCACGTGAATGCAAAAAATGGCTTCGGTGGTTATACAGGCGATCAGATGTTTAGTGTTTTATTATTAAGTAAAAATGGAGTCATTCGGGTTGCAGATACTATAATCGGTGATAACGCAATAAATTTGTGTGCCGATTATTGGTAGATTTTTCAATAAAGCCCATGCACTAAAAACAACCGAGCTATTTTTAGAAAATTGAAACAGTTGCAATGAAACAGGCGGCGGGGAGAAAAATCCCGATTGTTAAACACAAGGGTTTTCGCCATAATTATAAGCGTTGGTATCAAAGCACATAGGGTTCTGATCCATAATTACGCAATAGAAACCCCCAATAGAGGGGTATGCTTGGAATAAGTAATCAATGTGCATAGATACACTGCATATATCTTTTCGTGATCGTGGTAATCGTTCTCTAACGCTTAGGCAAAGGGAAGAGGTTGAACCTGATCCCCGCCACCCAGATTTTCAAGGTGTACAGGAAGGAATAGCGCAACTCGGCTATGAAATGGACGAAGTGCAGGAGTGGAATAGCAATGGAATACCGCAATATAAGCTCTTTGTTCACGGCTCTCAGGGGCAACGGAATGCTATGATGGTACGCGGGGCGGCGTACAGCAACAATTATATGCGCGTAGTCAAAATAGAATGTAACCCGTCAAGTTTTGGGACATACCCCGAATTCAGAAGATTATTACAGACTATTAACGCCCGTAGTCATTCCGATATTTTCAGGTACGGTAATGTCGTCAGGATTGATTATACGCTTGATTACAGGCTGCCTTTCTACCCGTTCGTCACTGGCTTATACTATGACTATGCACAAACTGTTTTAGCGTATGCAGATGTGAATGATCCTTTTGAGGAATATCACTGGGATAGCGGCATATTCAGGAGCTTGCGTATAGGTAAGGACAGAAAGGTCATTAAACTTTACGATAAGGGGTATCAAGACTGGAAATCCCAAACACTAGACGAATTAAGACGGCGCAGGGAACATCCAGAATCGAGGTCACAAATAATACCCGCCCTACAGCCACGCAGCAGGATTGAGGTCAGCCTGACGCAACGACATGTCATTCGTGCCTTCTGGGGGGAAAATTATAACGGCACATTGGAGGAACTGGACAGGCATTTACAGGACATGGCATCAGGCAACCGATCTCCATTTAAGGCCATATTGATGAACAAGATCACGACCAGACAGTCACAGGCCTTGGGATTTGAGGTCGTGAATAATCTTGGAAATCAGCGGTTAAGGAATGAGATAGAGTCTGGTTTCCTCAATGTTGTTTATAGGCGTATGCGGCAACAGGAACAGGACTTTTGGGATGAAACACGGAATGTCTGTGCAATCATGCCGTGGCATGAAACATTCCAGCCACACAGTGTTTACAGAAGCAGATTACAGCAGTGGCTTGGGATGTATATCGGATATGATCCCAGAGGCAAAACCATGCCCGAAAGACGGTATTGGAGTGATCGTCTGCAAACTGGCCCTTGGCCTATGCATTTAGCAGGCATAGTACGTCCAACCCAAAATACAGAGGCAATTATTCCCAGACCCAGAGTTCTTCCGCGAAATGCAGATTAGAGCTTAATGGTGTAACTCACTTTCGAATTACACGTTTTTTCCGAGACTTAAATTTTTCTTCTCGCCAAGTCCAAAATGAAGGCAAACCAAGATATAATTGCTGAGTAAAGTCTGCTAAATTTCTTAATTTATCAAGACGTATATAAGCAGGTTTTACTAGCTCAGCATGTTTACCTCCCGACTCCTCCCACATTTGAGAAATATTCCAAGCACATAACAATTCTTTTTCGGTCAAAACAATCACATGTGCGCGTTGAGTATATCCTTTATGATATTCTCTGCCCCATAAAGCAAACTTTCCAAGCAAAGCTTTTTCTTCCTCGGAAAACTCATTTTTAAGTGCAGAAAAAACAAAATAACTACTTGGAAATTTTTGTGCGAGATCGTACATTATTTTCATATCATTTTCTTTGAAAGCCTCTTTTGCTGAGGTTTTGCTTTCTCCAAAAATAATATCAACCGAAGAGTTGTCTTCTAAAATACGTTCTCTTTGATACCAGATTGCAAAATCAATTTCTCTATTTTGAAAGGACTTAAATTGTACGCCTGTGGTATAGGTTATTTTTTTATCACCCATACCTAATGTTTCAGAAAAAACACGTAGTGTAAGAGCCGTGGTATATCCACCATCCGCCGCGTTAGGGGTAGAAAACGGCCCTACAACTCTATAACGAAAAATATCCCTATTAGTGGGTGCCTTACCCTGAGGAAAATCAAAGTGTTTTAAGCATCTATCACATTGAGGATTATAGTTTATCTCCTCTAGATCATACCAATTCTTTTTCTCACAGTAATCACAACTTATGAATATCCCTAATTTCAAAATATTATTCTTTGTAAAATCATCTAGGGTTAATTTTCTTACAAATCGCTTTTTTTCTCCTAAAATTTTTATTAGATCAACCCAATCTTTTGTGGCTGCCGTTTTATCATCATATTCAATTGTGGTTTCTCCAGTTTGATTTGATCTAGAAACTGTTTTTCCAGCCATCTGTGTTAGTTTTTCAACAACTTCTTTGTGTGCAAAAATTCTTGTGCCCCAAATACCTTTAACTGCCGAAATAATTTGCTTTGTCGTGCGCCCTGCGGGGGAAATTTCTGCTTCAAGGTCGTTGCTTTTGAACCACTCAATAAAAGCTTCTTCGCCTGAAAGAATATCTAATAAAGTCTTACCTCTCAAATGCTCATTTATAATAACTAAGCCCTCATGAGAAACTATCAAAGGAGTTCCTCGAGTTAGATGAGGAAAAGCAGAAATATTCTTTTGGGGCGGAAAGCATGTAGCTATATTTTCATCATGAAATCTTGAGCTTAAATTAAGCACATTTGCCCACCTATATCTTTCACTAAGTGTATCCTTGTCTAGAAATTTAGGTGTAAGACATTCCACATATGCATATTTTTCTTTTTCATTAATGTTTAACTCAACAAAATCTTTTTCTGCTGTTAAATGTACTTTTTTGGGGCATGAGACAGGCTCGTCAGTTTGCCCCTTCCATATAGGAGAATAGTATTGTTTATATGAAAAAGAACCTTTTTCTACGTTTTGGGATATATTACTTTTTACTAGTTTTTCTGAATATTCCTTAGAGATGGACTGGCTAAACTCGATTGTTGTCGCAATCATAACTCCGTTCGGATTTCTTGGAAGTGGCATGTAGTTTCTTTTGATCTGATTTATTATTTCATCCTTTAATTCTTCAAACCAAAGTATATTGATGGGCCAAACATCTCTGGAAAATATATTTAGGTTCCAAAAGTCAATTAAATCTGTACTCTCTCTTGGGTCAAAAACATATATTAGTGGATCATAAACTCTATAAGGAAAGTATGTTTCAATTTTGTATTCTGATAAAGAAAACGGGGTCTTAATATTATTCTTTATAACTTTTTTATACGCACTAAGGTCGGTCAACATTTTCTCTGCTGAGAAAACATTCTCATAACCTTTTCTAAGGTAACTCAAATTCTTTTTGTTTGGAAAAACCCCAAAAACAGCCTCAAAGAAGGGGTCGCTTTTTTCAAATAAAGCAAATTTTGATTCAATTTTTTTTACAAACTTAAAGTCTTCTTTATAAAGCTTTTTGTAAACATCAGAGATGTTTAAACCAAACCGAAATGATGGTGCTGAATATCTATCCTGAGCAGAAAAAAAGTGATCTAATGTGACGACCCGTTTATCTCCATAACTTAACTCATCCTCTTCATAGCCTAATTTTAATGCCAGACCCTTTTCTGCTTCTACAAAAACATCGGGTTCAAAAAAATCTATATATCTTTTAGCTAATTCTAAACCTTTTGGCCTTCCATGTTCTTCTTGTTCCCATGCTTTTGGTAAGCGTCCAGAAGTTACGGGGATAATCGGATTATAAATCCCTCCCCAGAGACAAGAGTTGTAACGCATAAATTCTCTTATAGACTTTATGTCCGTTGGACGAACAAGTAGCCCAATACGAATAGGTCTTAATCTTATATTTCCATGTACATTTCCCATACTATCTCTTTACAATTTAATTTTAAGTATAACAACTAAACACTCATCCCTAGACCTACAGTACCTCCGCGCAACACAAATTAGACCTATCGAAAAAAAATTATGTGTCTGAAAATCAAAGTATTGAAAGAAAAAAATGAAACTGTTGCAAATTTTACGCTTCTGAAATGGGGCGCAGTCGGCTAGCGTAATAGTATGAAAAAAATTAATGCTTCGTACCCTCAATTAAATCTCTTTCCTGTTCGTATTTTCAAACGCAGAAACGGTTATTATTACGCGCACGTTACTGTACCGCATTCCGTTAGGCCCATCATCCAGCGGACGCAGATCAAAAAATCCCTCCGCACCAAAAATCTCGGCGATGCAAAGATTTTGCAGATTGGGGTGGAGAATGCCCTGAAATATATTCTCACTACAGCCTATGATCGTCCGCAAAGTCATATCACACCGCAGGAGATCAGAGATTATCTCAAAGACCTTGCCTCTGATCTGGCTTTCATTCGTCAGGAACGAAAAAGACAAATAAGCCCTTGAGCTGGGACAGAATGTGGGACAGAATTAACGATGAAAGTGGATGAGGAATATTAAGAACCTTGGACTTTCAGAGATTAATATAACGGGAGTGTGTTCCCATCACCCGCTCCAATTTCCCCTCCGCCCCCGTTCATCCAAATTCGCTGACGTTCAAAAAGTCTTTTAAACACAAGGGACTCCAAAGCCGTTTGCGTTCGTGCTAATATTTTTCCGTTCACCTGTAGCCACAAATTTTGGGGGCATCACTGGGGGCAGATCAAAAAGCGTGGGGGCATCGAAGGTCAAAATTTGGGGGCATCGTGAAACTTTCCGACAAGACGTGTAAAACGGCAAAGGCCAAGAAAAAAGCTTATAAACTCGCTGACGGCGGAGGTTTATATCTCGAAATCATGCCCAACGGCTCAAAATGCTGGCGGCTGAAATACCGTTATCTAAACAAAGAAAAGCGACTGGCCTTAGGCGTATATCCTGTCATCACTTTAGCCGATGCTCGTGAAGGCAGAGACAGGGCTAAAAAGCTATTGGTGCAAGGGATCGATCCTTCCGGCGCCAAGAAAGCGGAAAAGCGGGAAGCCATCCGCAATGCCGAAAACACATTTAAAGCCGTGGCGTTGGAATGGCACGAAAAGCAAAAAGGCGTTTGGAGCGCCAACCATGCGCAGAACGTCACCCGGCGCTTTGAAATGGATATTTTCCCATATATAGGCAATCGCCCGATAGCCGACATAGACCCTCCCGAATTGCTGGAAGTTTTAAGGCGTATTGAAAAACGCGGCGCTCTGGACGTAACGGCAAGGGTCAAACAGATTTGTAGTCAGGTCTTCCGTTACGGCATAGCGACCGGCCTTTGCCAGCGCGATCCTTCCGCAGACCTAAGAGGGGCCTTAAAGCCCAACCGATCCAGCCCCTTTGCCTGTATCGATATAAAGGAAATGCCCGAATTTTTAGACAAGTTAGAAAAGAACGAAGCGCGGCTTTATCATCGTACAATCCGCGCTATCAAACTCTTAATGTTAACTTTTGTTCGCACAAACGAGCTGATTAACGCGACTTGGGAAGAGTTTGATCTTGATAACGCCATCTGGGAGATCCCCGGCTGGCGGATGAAAATGCGGAATCCTCATATCGTCCCCCTATCCCGGCAAACCATTGCCCTTTTAAGAGAGCAAAAGGAAGAAACCGGGCATTTAAGTACGCCGTGGGTCTTCCCAAGCCAGGTGCGCCCTAAACAGCCTATGAGTAACAATACGATTCTTTTTGCCATCGGGCGCATGGGTTACAAAAAGCGTATGACCGGCCACGGGTTTCGCGCTCTGGCTATGTCCAATATCAAGGAAAAGCTTGGATATCGCCACGAAGTCGTTGACCGACAGCTGGCCCATGTCCACAAAAGCAAGATCGACCGCGCCTATGACCGCGCACAGTTTCTGGATGAGCGCACCAAGATGATGCAGGAATGGGCGGATTATCTGGATGCACTGGCGAACGGCGATAAAGTCATTCAGGGAAATTTTAAGAAAAATTCACTGAGAGCTTAAATTGGCTGAAGATATAAAAAAGGCAAAATTAAAAAAGGAAATTCGTAATCTAAGCAGGTTAAGATCAGATATTAACGATGAGAAAATAGATCAGATATGCTCGGAGATTTTTTTGTGTTTATTGCTAGGTCAAAACAACGAATTACCCCATGCAATGAGCTCTAGTGAAAAAAAAGCTATATCTGAACTTAAAAAATTCGAAAAACTGGCCTTTTCCTTAGCTAGGCACATTCAGACAATGCATAACTCTGCTCGGAATATGTTGGAAGATAGAGGCGTAAATCCTAATATATCCAGCCACTTACTAAAGGATCAACTTATTGAGTACATTCGTCTGTCGCTAAAAAACCGAACAGAATTCTCGAAAAAACATTCTGAAAAGAAATATTCCCCCAGACGCCCTAAGAAAATAGCGGCTGAATGGGTTACCGAATACCTCTTTGACTCATACGAGATACTGACGGGCGAAAGACCAAAAAGAAACTCAAGAGATGGTTATGAGCAAGGAGAGTTTTTTGAGTTTGTCAAAAAAGTATTTTCTATCCTTGAAGTCAATGCCTCAGCAGATGCTCAGCTAAGGCGCGTTTTTAAGAGTGAAAAAACTAAGGCAAAAAACGCCTAATTTTCTCCTTTTGCTGAAAATCTTTTTCTTAGACATCGTGACATCATCATTCACTAACCTTATGGAGTACGATGATGAAAGACGATGAATTGCTTGATAAGGATCAGGCGCGTGAGTCCCTTGGAGGGATAGGCTCTACCAAATTTTATCAGTTGCTAAACAAGGGAGAGCTTAATGCCGTAAAAATCGGTAAGCGCCTTATGCTCAGACGTAGCGAGATTAACCGCTACATTTCCGAACTTCCTCCATACAAATCGATTAAGCCGGAGGATAAGCCGTGACAACAAAAACATTCTGGATACCCTGGCACCCAAACGACTCATACATAGATTTTTCCAAGCTTAAAGCTGAAGAGATAGGAGTCCTCATGCAGATAGTTAACCTTATTTATATCAAGCAACGACCTATTGAAAACGACCCCCATTTTATTGGGAAGAATTGCAATATCCAGCAAGCCAAATGCAGAAAAATTATCAGTAAGTTGATTGAAAGAGGTGATCTATTTTTCACAGAAAACGGTGAGATTTTTCAAAAACGCTGCGAGAGCGTAATAAAAGAGATACAGGAAAAAAGAGAATATAATTCAAAAAATGGGAAAAAGGGCGCAGAAAAACGTTGGGATTGTCAGCAAGATCAAGAAGATGGTTATGGCCCGCCGGTAACAGACGATTTAGCTAAATATAAAACCAAACCTAAAAAAAAATATTATTAACACCAATAGATCGTTTTGCTCGTCAGGCAAGGGTCGATACGGTGCATATGGATGAGACGACTCAAAAATTTAACGCTAAACCTTACAGCATCGAAGTGTTCTTGGATGACGAAGCCTTAAAGAAGGCGCGAACAGCAGCTCCCGGATGGGATATCTATTACTTAATGACCATTTATGATCAGGCTATTCGTAAAGGTATCAGAGAGCCCCCAGACTCTCCCACTAAAGCATTCCCGGCTTGGTGTGCTTTATATACCAAGGGCAAGCCTCCAAAAGGAGATAAGGGCTATAAGCTCTAAAGCATGTAAAACTGAAGCTGCAGTTTTCGAGGCATCAAACGGGCTTTCTACGAAGTTTTTGCTGAAGCAAAAGAGTTTTTGCAGCAAGCGCCAACGAGATAGTAGGGGGGGGTAGTCAATCTCTGAAAGGTCTCGATGTCAAAACCGCTCCCCAGCTCTGCAGAAGCACGCGCCAAATTCGAAAATAAAAGTTACATAAAAGCCACGGATTTGGCCGCATTTTCGGCGGGCAACGGAACTTTCCTCAAAAATGCTGAGATAAGAATACGTTATGGTGCCGCTGGTTGCTTCGCACGTAATTGAGCAATCTGGGTCTATATGTCGTCAGGACAAATGCGAGGCAGTGCACAGAGATTTTTAATCCACGAACCGGATCGTTGCGCCGCTTGAGTTTTCTTTTAGGGAGCAAGCCATTCCGCGGTGCGAATCGGGCGGGATTTTTTTCGGCCGAGCAAAAAATTAACCAAAAAAAATCCGGTGTGTTTTCAACGCAATACAAAAATAGGTTGTATGACGACCAAGTTTTTGTCTAACTGATTTAAACGGTGATTTGGAGAGCGCGGTTTATAATTATTTCCACTATATGCGGGAGGTTGTTTGGTCGGCTTGTCAATGGACAGCATTCCGTGACAATTTTGCATGTGTCTAAATGAACAAAGGAATTAAAGTATGAGAACCTTGGTTATTTTTATGCTCACTTTGATAACAACGCTTTCAGTGGTTTCCCTTGCGTATGCAGAAGACGCCAAGCCCGAGAAAAAAAGTTACTGCGGGCAGCCGGGTATCCCCGACCCCAAGAGCCCTGAATTTCAAACTTTCGATAATGTGGATCGCGTTGCAATTTTATTTTGGATTACCGGGCCTTTTGAGGTTGATGAAAAAGAGTTGCCAGAAATTTTGCAGAGAGAAAATCTGAAAACACTGGTCAAGGGTATTTTTGAAGAGAGATACAAGGAGCTGGATGGTGGCATCATCCCGACAAACAAAAGCTGGTGTTTTAACCGAAAAAATCAGCCTGTCATGCTTTATGACTACAACGAGGAAAAGGAAGCGGATAAAAAATTTTATGATGTTATCAAGGATGAGGGGACCTTAGCTGTTCATTTTTATGTCCAATTTTTCGATATTGATCGCAAAAATGAAGAAGATGAAAAAACGTCCAAAGCAAGCGATGTCGTTACGATGCAGGTCACTATCAGGAGGACAGGTTATAGGCTGCTAGATAAAATGGATTTTAAAAACACACCATTAACTGCATCAATTCATGCAAATAACAACTATCTAGCAGAAAAAATTAATAGATTTATTCGTGGAAGAATTTTTTAAACTAAATTCTTTAGGAGCGCTCAATGCCGACATACTCATACCCAGATTATCAGAAGTATATATATGGCTTCATGACTTATACTCCAACATCTACGCCTGATGGTATGTTTTTGCTGCCAAGCCTTCAGTTGGGTAAAGATTCCAATGATAATTATGTGATGACCTACAGCCTTATGGACACACAGTCCGATGTAGAAGGTTTAAGTTATAGAGATGAAGAAGATGAAGTTTTTCTTACCCATGCAACGACTAATAGCACATATGACACAAGTATAGACAATCTATATAGATCCATCCTAGATTCGTACAATCCCGCAAATAGTCAAATGCTTTTTCAGGATGTCGCTAAAATTGTTTTTGCTGAAGTACCTACTGGTGGTCCGATTGAGCCTGTGATGGCAATAACTCAAGTTACCAGTAATCATAGTGTTTGGCCAAGTGAAGGTATAAATCCGGCAGTCAATCTCAGCGGTAATTCTTCTTTTCATGGTGATATACTGATCAATATTGAGGAGTCACAAAGTAATATTTTAGGCACAGTTAAATTTTGGGAGGACTTAAGCCGGAATAGAGGGGGCTTGCCCTATAAAGTACTGCTTGAGGAAGTCATGCATACCTTCGGTATTGATACTGAAGGGGAGGAAGTGGACGTAGCCGGTGATCCTGTATTGAGCACTGAGAAGTATAGTGTGACATCATATACTTTGGCTCCTGGAATGGACGGCGTTGGGATTGATTACGATGTTCATGCTTATGGCCTTCAGTTGTTTGACATAGCAGCGCTGCAGGAGAAATTTGGGCGAAATTATGATAAAGCTGCAGGCGATGGTACCCTTTGGAATATTGGTGCCATGCATCATCAGACGGATGGTAGTCTATTTTATAAGCCTTTTTTGTATACAATATGGGATGGAGGAGGTCTTGAGGATACAATTGATGTCCGTCAACTAAACGGTATTTCAAAGATTACCGACGGTGTAGAAATTGATCTAAGGCAGGGTCGTTTCAGTTCTATTGGGAATGATACAAACGGATCGCCAATCAAAAAAGACGTAAATAGTAATGAAAGTATCGACCCGGACCCCGGAAACGTCGCGATTGCTTATTTTTCAGTTGTAGAGAACGCAATTGGATCAAAGTATGATGATATATTCATCGGGAATGCATGGAATAATCGCCTTTTTGGAGGGGAGGGGAACGACAAATTATATGGGGACGGCTTTGTCTATGATGAAGATATTGGCTTTCTAGGGGTTGATCTCGATCTGGAGGTTGATGCGGATAGCGATGGCAACAGTACAAACGATTATGTTGATCCCGATGAAAACTGGGGCGGATGGGATGAGGAAACCAACCCCCAATATGATAAAATTGGATACAGCGGCGACGACATACTGAACGGTGGCAAGGGGAATGACGAGTTATACGGCGGGCTTGGGAAGGATACGGCGGATTACGCAACAGATAATGATGCCTCTAAGACTCTTAACATTGCGACGAATGGAATAACCGCCAGCATTGACAAAAACGGCAACGGCTCCGTTGTCGACGGGTGGGGCAACACCGATAGCTTGGAATCTATCGAGAACTTTAAGCTTGGAATTGGAAATAATATCCTGCACTTCGAGGATACAAATCTCTTAAACGGCACCAACAATATTCTGGAAGGTATGCCTGCAGGGCGCTTAATTGATGGCTCGAATGGAAGCAACGACACGGTAATTTATCACGGCCCTGCACTTCGCGGGCAGAGTTTGCCCGAGGGAGATGAAACCCCTCTCGAGTCCGGCGATAAGATTTACTACAACATCGACAGCAACACTTACGACATCCTGCGCGGCATCGAGCATGTCCAGATCATGGATGGCACCATCCGCC
Source organism: Alphaproteobacteria bacterium (assembly GCA_023384135.1). GTDB lineage: Bacteria > Pseudomonadota > Alphaproteobacteria > Micavibrionales > Micavibrionaceae > JAGNKE01. Next base: position 847,191 of record JAHDXS010000002.1, read on the forward strand.
CCGACACGAATAGTAATGTAACCCTTATGGCCGGGAAGGATAATGGTTTTGATAACAAGTTCGTCTATAACTATTCCGATCATCAGGGCAGCCTCAACGTCTCCTTCGCCGGTTATGTGAACGAAGATTTTATACCCTCTTCCGCCTATACCTATCTGGGCTTCGGTTTCGGGAATGCTGGAATCTGGAAGGCGATGCATGTTGTCGATCTGACCGTCGGTCTGGGGGCGTACGAGCACAGCTTCAGCTATGAATCTCAGCGCTCACGCTCGACCGTAAGCTATCAAGACTCTATCAACCAGATGGAAAATTCCGTTCATGACAGCCACTTCACGCTGATCGGCAGCAACTTCGGCGATACCGTTACAGTCAAGGCCGATGCCTCGCAAAACTATCAATCCTTCACATTCATGGGTGGCACGGGCGATGATGAAATCACCATAAAGAATGGGGAGGGGCAGTTCGGCACGATCGATATCGGCTTCCGCGGCGGATATGACGTCGTACACAATGCCAGCCACGTCACCAGCCTAATCCTCTGGGAAGGTATACAATCCAGCGATGTCACGGCGAACCTCTCCGGGAATACCTATACTTTGAGCTACGCCAACCTTGTCGGCAGCGGCTCGATCACGCTTGAAGATGTGACGGAGGCTCCAACACTCGTCTATCTGAACAATCTTTATCCCGACACGCTCAACGGGCAGAATGCAGATGAATTCCTGGCCACTCCGGAAAATGAGGATTATACAGTCCACGCGCAAGGCGGAAATGATATAATCCTGAGCGGCAGCGGCAACAATGTAATCCTCGGCGGCAGCGGCGACGATACATATATTTTCACGTTCGGTGACGATAAATTCGGGGACGATGAAGGCGTTGATAATATTATTATCTCAACATTCGGGCTGAAGGATGTTGATACCATTTCCGTATCCGATACGGGTACGACATTTTCTTTCTATAACGACGATACCGACGAATCCGGTACGCTCTTCCTGGCTCTGCACCGCGCCGGAGGCAACGGAACATTCGAGAGCCTGTCTTTTGAGCAAGGCGTGCCTTTTGCGCTTGATGCCCTTGAGACAATTCAGGTTGTGTCGTCACCCACCAATCTTGCGGCCAGCATCACTTTAACCGCGACTTCTTCAGACGGTGAATTCCTTATCGGTGATAACGATAACGAAGGATATTACGGGACAGCTACGCTCGTTGGTGACGATGGACATGATATCCTCTGGGATAAATCAGATTCTTCCGTTTTACAAGGCGGTGCGGGTGATGATCTTTACGTCATCAGTGCACTGCTTGGAAGCGCAAGCATCACGGACTATTCCGGAAATAATGTCGTTTTTGTAGATGGTTTGGATCTTGCCGATTTCGGATGGCAAGACCTTGGTAGCGGCAATTATTCACTGATCAACACAGATACATCCACCACTTTTGCAACACTATCCGTTAATAATTCACGAGCACTCATTGTTCTTCAAGACGGCTCAGTTGTGCCGATGGCTGATATTGTTGCAAGCAGTCCTCTCTATCTCCAATCCACGGCCGGAAGCGATAGTATTTCGGCTAGTTCATCGCAGACCCTTTCCGGTCTCATTCTAGGTTTAGGCGCTGGCAACGACACCTATACTGCTTCAGGATATGTAGAAGCTGACCGAATAAATGGTGAGGCCGGCAATGATACTATTTCAGGAGGCTCAGGCGCTGATCTTCTTCTGGGAGGAGAAGGCAACGATACGCTATTTGGTCAAGCGGGAAATGACACTTTAAAAGGTGGTCTCGGAGCGGATGTCCTTAACGGTGGCGCAGGAAGTGATATTTTGGATGGTGGAATTGATGGGGCTATTGCGAGTTACTCTGATGCGTCAGCGGGCATTTCTATAAATCTTGCAACGCAGGCGACTTCATTTGATGGCTATTCAGGTGATAGTGACAGTTTAATTAATATTACGGGTGTTATTGGCTCAGGATATGCCGATACGCTATATGACTCTTTAGGCGATAATAGTTTCGCCGGAGGAGCAGGAAACGATACTTATCACTATTCGGGCGGAGACGATTATTTTGAAGACACTTCGGGTACCGATACAGTTGTTTTCTCAGACAAGTGGACGCCTTATGATATCAGCGTTTCCGGGAATATACTGACTCTTGGTTCTGGTCAAAATACACTCACATTTGAAGATATTAGCGACATTGAGTATTTTTCCTTCGCTAATTACAGTGCGATGACACTTTCACAGCTGATTGCTGCAGGCTCAAGCAATCCTGATCGCACGGGTAGTACAGGTGATGATGTGCTGGTTGCTACTTCTGTTGCTGAGAATTTTATAGGTCAGGGTGGGAGCGATACAGTTGATTACAGCCTATCCCGCGAACATGTGGAAGTTGATCTTAATTTCTCACAGGGCTACAGCGGCTTAGCTCAAGGAGATACCTACTCCTCAATTGAGAATGTAATTGGTTCTGATCTTTCTGGCGGATCGGACTATATTATTGGTAGCTCAGGAGCTAATACCATTCAAGGAATGGCAGGTGATGATTATATCGAGGGTTTTGGTGGCGCTGATGTCATTGATGGTGGTGAGGGATTTGATTATGCCATCTACCTTAACTCTAGCTCGGGTGTAACTATCAATCTTGCGAACGCCACGGCTTCTGGTGGAGACGCCGCAGGAGATGTTTTGGTTGGTATAGAAAATTTATATGGCTCCAATTACGCTGACACCTTGACTGGTGACAGTCAAGATAACCTTATAAACGGCGGCTCAGGCGACGACATACTTACTGGTGGTGCCGGAGATGATGTATTGGATGGAGGCTATGGAACAGACGATGCTGTTTTTTCTGGTGATTATTCAGATTACAGTCTGATTATTGAAACTGGCAGCATTTCTGTTACCGATCTTGTTGGGGTAGGTGGTAAGGACTCCCTTATTTCGATAGAGCGCATCTTGTTTGCCGATGGTATCTACACTGATGGGCTATTTAATTCCTATACACAAGGCTTAACTATAAATGGCACCTCTGGTTCAGACACTCTAACTGGCGGTGCTCTTGACGATACATTCTACGGTCAGGGAGGCAATGATTTTTATATTTACGAGGCGGGGGATGACTACATTTATGATACTGCCGGTATCGACTATGTAAGACTTGCTTCAGGCATAACACTAGAAGATTTATCTTTTTCTATTTTAAACATCGACCATCTTTTAATTACGATCGAGGGGGTGGGCAGCATCCAGATTCAGGATCATTTTGACAACAGCAATCATTACCTCGAAACAATTGAGTTTCATGATGGGTCAACGCTGGACCTAAATACTCTTAACTATCTTCAAACTTCAGGCACTAGCGGGGATGATATTATTTATGGCGTGTCATCTGGCGCTGGCGACGATGACATCATTTATGGATATGGCGGAAAAGATACAATTTATTCTGGCCTTGGCGATGATTATATCGATGCAGGCGAAGGCGACGATACTATTAATATGCAAGGTGGCTCCGATATCATAGTTGCCAGCGCCGGAATGGACATTCTTAATGCCTCTTCAGGATTTGAAACGCTTTTGATACCCGAGGAATATGATGCGGATGACGTTCATATCTTCCGAATTCCTAACTCAAACGGAAATTACCAAAACCTTAGAATCATTGTAGATGGTTTGGGTGAACTTAAAGTCGTGAATCATTTCTATTCTAGCTCCAAGGCTCTTGATCAGATCAGCTTTGCCAATGGCACAGACGATGATATCAATCTGCTGACTCATAGTTATCTTGTCCAAGGGTCATCCGGTGATGACTCCTATCATACGGCAGGTGCCTCGCTCTCCAATCCCGATGATATTTATCAATTCGGCGAAGGCAACGATACGATTACAGAGTATTCTGGGACCGATACTATCTTGCTTGGTGTGGTGCCTGCGCTCTCCATATACAGAACTGGTGGTTATAATGGGGAGAATCTGGTCATTTCCGATGAGAACGGGAACACGCTGACGGTTAGCAAGCATTTCGATGGTGCCAATTACCGTGTTGAGAATATCGTTCTGTATGATGGAACGGTCGTAAACCTTAATTCGATTGAGATTGAAGCGCGTGGAACTGAGGCGGGAGAGCGTCTGGATGGTATGGATATAGGAGATTTGTCTTCAAGCGATGTAATACGTGGCTATGGAGGTGATGATCAGCTTTACGGGAAGGCTGGCAATGATGTTGTTTATGGCGGTGCGGGTAACGACTACATTTACGATGGCAGTGGCAACGATCTCCTTTTCGGCGAAGAAGGCAACGATACATTATATGGAGATGATGGTGATGATGTTCTGTGGGGCGGCGCAGGGGATGATATTCTCGGAGGGGATACAACCTTAGCCAGTTCATCTATTGAAGGCGATGATCTTCTTTACGGAGAATCCGGAAACGATACGCTTAGTGGAGGAAGAGGCTCAGACTTTTTATCAGGCGGTGCGGGCAATGATACTGTTAAGGGCGATAACGGTGATGATGTCCTTGAGTATCGATTATCTGAAAACATTGGCGCGGTGGATTCATTTATAGGTGGCTTAGATGAAGATACTCTTAGGGTTTATCTGACCGCAGCTGAATATTCTGCTCCTCTGTATTTTGAGTTGGAAGATCTCAGGGACTTTATTACAGCTAACTATAATACGGGAGCTTCGGCCGGAAACTTCTTCTCCTTTACCCTGATGGGGTTGAGCGTATCTACAATCGAGCATCTGGATGTTTATGTTGATGGCGTTCTGACAACTTCTGCACCATCAGGCTCTCAACTTCCACCGCAGGCTCAAGATGACGAATTTTTAGGCGAAGTTGATGAGAATATTACGGGCAATCTGCTAAATAACAATGGAAATGGTGCAGATTTTGACTTTAACGGCGATACTTTGACCGTTACGCCAGAGACGAAGTCAACCACTGAGGGAGGATCGGTCACCATATACTCAGACGGTAGTTTCACCTACACGCCGCTTACAAGCTTTACGGGCGTCGATACATTTGAATATACAGTTTCCGATGGAACAAACTCCGATATAGGATCGGTAACACTGACTGTTACTTCGTCTCCTTTGCCCGCTACGATAACAGGAACAAATTCAGCTGAGACTTTAAACGGAACTTCGGGCGCAGATGTTATTTGGGGTAAACAGGGCGCGGATACTCTTAATGGAGATACAGGCGCTGATCAATATCTTTGGAATATCGGTGATGGGAACGATACGATCTCCGAAGCAGGCGGCTCAGATGAGATTGTTTTGGGGGCTGGCATCACCGCTCAAGATATAAGAGTAGAGCGTTATAGCACCAATGATCTGGATGTTTATATCGGCTCCGAAAAAATCCGAATTCAAAATCAATTATACGATCTCAATAACAGCACAAATTATGGATATTCCGTTGAATTCCTTCGTTTTTCTGATGGGACGACTATGGATATCGTTAATAGCCTATCCTTTACAGGTACCGACTCTGCTGAGACCATAACGGGTTTGTCTGACGATAACACGATTATTGGCGGCGGCGGCGCAGACACTCTTCAGGGAGGTGGCGGAAACGACAAATACTTCTGGTTGGTGGGACACGGCGACGATGTCATTTCGGATTCTAGTGGTTCAGATCGTTTGTGGCTGGGCGGTGGACTTATTCCTCAGGACATACGTTACGAACGATATGGTACATATGACCTTAAGGTTTACATCGGCTCTTATAGTATCCGTCTTCAAAATCAGCTCTACGACCTTATCAATGGTACCAGCAACGGCTACGCCCTTGAGCACATCGAGTTTTCAGGAGGGGTGCTCCTTGGCGCCGTTAACAACCTGACCCTTAAGGGTACGGCTTCAAACGAGACGATTACGGGTTTGCCGGACGATAACGTTTTGATGGGCCTGGGGGGCGCGGATTCGCTAGATGGCGGTTTGGGGAATGATGATTATATTTGGAATACCGGGGATGGCAACGACACGATTAGCGAGGGTTCAGGCGGCGGGGGGTCTGACGAGTTGGTTCTGGGGCCGGGGATAACGGCATCGGATATCCGGTTTGAGCGCTATAGTAGTTACGATCTTGATGTGTACGTGGGTTCTGAAAAGATTCGTTTGCAGAACCAGCTGTATAATCTGATTAACGGGACCAGCCAGGGTTACGTGATCGAGCAGATCCGTCTTGATGACGGAACTATTCTCGACCTTGTCAACAACCTGACCCTTAAGGGTACGGCTTCAAACGAGACGATTACGGGTTTGCCGG
>JAHDXS010000002.1:853575-871258 GCA_023384135.1 Alphaproteobacteria bacterium
CCAGCTGTATAATCTGATTAACGGGACCAGCCAGGGTTACGTGATCGAGCAGATCAGATTTGCTGATAATTCAACACTTGATTTGGTTAACAATCTGACTCTGAAAGGTACAACTTCTGGAGAAACCATTAACGGTCTTGAGGATAACAATACTTTGATTGGTCTTGGAGGGGCGGACACTCTGTATGGAAATGGGGGCCACGACACCCTCTATGGCGATGCAGGGAACGATACTCTAAACGGCGGTAATGGCAATGATGTGCTTTATGGTGGAGACGGTCAAGATAGTATCTATGGGAATTCTGGTTCTGATACGTTTGTTTTTGAGGCCGCTACAGCCTTTAACAACAGCGATAACGTACAGGATTTCAACGTTTCTGAAAGTGATGTTATTGATATTTCTGATCTTCTTGCCGCGTATGACCCACTAACTGACATCATAACTGATTTTGTGAGAATTACTGATAATGGGACGAATTCTTATCTTGCTGTGGATGCCGATGGTGGAGCTAATAATTTCATACAGATAGCCACCCTGTATGCAGAAACAGGCATTACTGATGAGGCGGCGCTGGTTTCTTCAGGGCGCCTCATTGTGGTTTAAATTGCAACAAGGGGGCAGAGTGTAAGTTCACATTGAGACATTCTTTTGATTATCAGAGGGTTGGACTTTAAATGTGATTCCTGTATCGTGCCGGGCCGATGCAGGAAAGGGCCGATAAAAATGTCCCCTATCCTACCATTCCCACAGCTGAGAGGGTCCTTCGCGAGCACGCAAAGGAGGAACAGTGAATATCCCCATGTATGTCTGGGACCTCATCCGTCACGCAGCTTACCGTAGTCGGGATCCGCAGAATGTCGTTGTTTCGCAGCCCTCTTAAGGATCTGAGCTTGCTGGTTAATAATGAGGATATTCACGACTACGCAAGACGAAGTGAAAATTCATGAGGGGAGGGCAAGCTGGTGTCCCTTGCTATCGTCATCAGGAAAAGAGAAGCGCAATCAATCGGTGTTGGCCTGTTTTTGCATAATAATTCGAATTTTAGCCTCAAGCTGGGCCGCTGAGAACGGCTTTTTGATATAGCCAGTAACCCCAGAGTTTTTTGCCCCTGTGACTGAACTCATATCACCACGTCCTGTGATCATCAGAAACGGTGTTTGCGGGTCTACACTTCGAACTTGTCTTAAAAATTCAACACCCGTCATGCCCGGCATATTCCAATCACACACGATAAAATTAACCAGATCGAAGGCGGAGTCGATAAAAGTAAAAGCCTCCCGGCCGTTCGTCGCCTCAAAAACCTGATTTACCCCAATGTCACCAAGCATATTACGGAGCATGGCCCGCGCCTCGCTTTGGTCTTCAACCACAAGGATTCTTAGGTCTTTTATTTTTTTTCTACCGACATCTTTTTACACCAAAATTAAAGGGACTACACTCTAGGACGTATGGCGCACCAAATCCGGGTCACCATACAAAAAATGACGACAATCGGCTTAAAGCAGATTCAAGTCGATTTTATGAAAAAGCCGAGCGGCAGTAGTATCACGGATATGTTCAGCGCAAGAGAAAGAAGAAAGCAAAATGTGATTATGATCGCGGATGATGACCTCTTTATCCGAAAGACTATGGTCAAAATTCTGGCTCCCTTCGGTACGGTCATTCAAGTCGAGCGCGGAGATGATGTTCTTCCCTCCTACATCGAACATAATCCGGACATTTTGTTGCTTGATATCCATTGCCCGGACGAGACGGCGTCACCACCGCTGATCAAATTTTACGTTTGGATCCGGATGCGTATATTATTTTCTTGAGTGTGGATAGCGTGAAAGAAAACGTCCTAACGGCGATGGAAAAAGGGGCTGCAGGCTTTTTGGGGAAGCCTCCCCGAAAAGATAAGGTCGTAGAGTACATACACCAATGTATTACTTTTCAATAAGTTGTATACGCTAGGGGCGAGCGTACTCGTTTACGACATATTTGATTAAATTATTTCGGTACAGCATAAAACGCAAGGAGGCTAATCCACGTCTTTATGCTGCACGCGTGAGTTATCATTTAACATTAAGTCAGTCAATTATAGATAATTCATGCATACGATCGCATGATGGCGACGGTTCTTTTTGGTATGCACTAACGAGCATAACAATTAAAGTAGAGTATATTTATCCATGCACGTCTTGATATTGCCAGAGATGAGTCAAAATAATGACTGCAAAAGAAAGAATTACCTTTGAACAAATTGATAGCTTTATTCTCGCGATCGATAGAGCCACAAATCTCGATCAGATCCCGGGGATCCTTGAAAAACAGATCCAAACTATGGGATTTGACAAATTTACATATTGGCTGCGCTGGCCTAGCCAAGAACAAAAGCGCCCTATTTTTATATCGACCTACCCTGAAAAATTCATTGAACATTATATTGCCAATGACTTCCAGAGTCATGACATGGTCGGCCGCTTTTCAATGGGTACGAATGTCCCCTTTTCTTGGTCAAAAATATCCAACGTGCTTCCACTGACCCGCGTACAGCAGCACCTCTTTGACACCAGCCGATCTGTGGGTATGGGTTCGGGAGGCAGTGTCCCAATCCACGGACCAAGCCAGATCAAGGCTACTTTTTCTGTTACAAATGATATGAGCCATAAAGAATTCGATGAGCTATTTGTTTATCATCGCCACGAGCTACACTTAATTGCGACCTATGCCCATGAAAAAATCATGGGATTTGACCTCGATAAGCCTTTGAATAGACTGTCTCTGACCCAAAGAGAGACAGAAATACTGACCTGGGTTTCTAGAGGTAAAACCTACTGGGAGATCAGCCGAATCCTCTCCATACAAGAAAACACCGTACGCAATCACATGCAGAATATTTGCCACGGTTTAAATGTCTCGAACAGCACGCACGCCGCAACGAAAGCGATCATATACGGCCTCATTATCCCATAACCTCCTTGCCCCGCTTTAAGCTTGTGCCGAGAATTCATCGGGTCCGGCCCCGCGTATACGACAATACGCGCCCACTCTTCATATCGCGTGTAAACCGCCCAGAATGTCAGATTGAACACAGAATACCATAGTAGGATTCTACTATAAAAATAACAATTCGATTTTGCTAATCCTTTAGGGGTCACCGACGCACCCCTAAGGAGTCCAGATATGATTGAGGTCATCCAGACCGGACAGTCCGGCAAGACACTGAGTTTAATCGAAATGCACCGGCTCAGAAAAGTCATTTTTCGGGACCGCATGCAATGGAATGTTGATATTTCCAAAGAAGGCTTGGAAATCGATAATTATGACCTGCCCGAAACGGTCTACATTCTAGCCCGAGATCAACAAAATCGCGTTGTTGGGGTCTGGCGTATTCTGCCTTCAACGCTTCCCTCAATGGTCCGCGAAATTTGGCCAGAGTTTATTGAAGATTTCCCTTTACCTGTCCATGAAGATGTCTGGGAGGCCAGCCGCTTTGGCGTTTACAGTTATGCGCAGGATAACCGCACCTATGTAGAGCAGACACGGCTAACCACCGCCCATCTGATTAGCGCCCTGGCTGAACTGTGCGTGCTCTGCGGCATACAAGAAATCTTCACGCTCTACAATCCACAAGTTGGACGCGCCGTAAGACCCTTAGGGTTTATTCCCGAAGCCATCTCGGCTGAACACCCGGTTGATGGAAAGCCCACGATTGTCGGGCGTTTTCGCATGAATGAGGAGATGCTGGCGCGCATAAGTGCGCAGACCGGGGTTCTGACGGGCCTTACGTTCCAAGATCTTCCCCCGATCCTGCAGAATCGGATGATCAAAAATTCTGAACAGAAAACAAAGGAGTACCGCAATGCCTACGCATAAAACGAACACGACGATGCAAAATCTACATCCCATGGCCAGCTCAGCGTCTTTGCTAAAAAATCCTCAAGACAGCCTGAGCGAGAGCGTCTTCATGCTCTCTCTTCTGGCCTGTCTGCGGGTCCTGTGTGATGAGCGCGGCTGGACACATACCGGCTACTTTCTTGAAAAGGCGCAAGAAAGCCTGATGGAAGTGGATCAAACGTAAGACTGAGTTTTTAAAGACCACACGAAAGGAAGTGTATTATGGCAACCGTACAACATCTGCGTGCAGACGAACATTCGTCAAAAATCATAGAGGTCCTCAACAAAGATGGCTGTGTTGTCCTAGATCAGGTGCTTTCACCTCAAGAAATAGGACAACTGCAGTCGGATATGCAAAAACAGTTTGATGCTATCCCAGACTGTCAGGGCGATTTTTATGGTTACGCCACAAAACGTCTGGGCACCCTCTTTACACGTTCAACACTGTTTCAAAAAATGGCCATTTTGCCAAATATCCTCGAAACGATGGATCACTTCCTATTAAAAGGATGCTCCGAATATCAAATTAACCTGACGCAGGCGATTTCAATCGGACCGAAAGAAATCAAGCAGATCATGCACCAGGATGATCCTATGTTCCCGTTTCTCCACCCCGGTCAGGAAGCCATGCTGAATTGTATGTGGGCCATAGACGATTTCACGGAAGAAAATGGCGCGACTGTCCTTGTGCCCGGAAGCCACCTCTGGCCCAGAATGCAGGCCCTCAACCTGAATTATGAGGACCTGCCACCTCATATGCTGACCCAAGGCGTCATGAAAAAAGGCTCAGTGCTCATATATCTGGGCTCACTGTTCCATTGCGGCGGGGCAAACCGCACCCAGACACGCCGCACAGGCGCTGTCATCAGCTACAGCCTCGGTTGGCTCCGCCAGGCTGAAAATCACTATCTGGCTTATAGCGCCGAAGAATTGCGCACCATGCCCGAAAGACTCCAAAGGCTCTTGGGTTATTTTGTTCACCAGCCGAACCTAGGCTCGGTGAACGGCATCGATCCCTATAATTTCATCATCAATGGGGAAAAAGACCAGATTTTCGCCGAATTCGTGCCGGACATGGTCAAGCCTTTGCTCAAAGAGTATAGAGAGAAAATCGAAAAACAAGCCGCATAAAGCATACGCAAGTATGTATTATATTTTTCTTGTATTCGGTCGATCGGCAGTTGTAAATTACGCTATCTGTCCACACACACAGATGGTTAGACCCCGCAGGCTTTATAAGACTGCGGGGTTTGCATTTTATCACTAGGGCACATGGTAGCCTTATACAAATTGATTGCGGCATGAGGTTCAATCATCTTTGTGGGCATGATCTATCTGTTGGTGCTCGCCCCCCAGCTTACAACGCCTCAAAATCGAAGGTGGGGGCAGAATTGGGGGCAGAGCGCAAGTTCACATTGAGACTTTCTTTTGACTATCAAGGCCTTGGTCTTTAAATGTGATTCCCATCACCCTCCAATTTCCCCTCCCTCACTCCGGCGCATCGCTCCCCAAAAAAGCCTCGATTTCTTCCGGCGTGCCCGTGCTCTGCTGGATTACGCGGTTGTCCTCGTCGAGTAAAATCGTGGTCGGATAGCTTTTGACCGGAGCGATGCCCAGCCGCGACAAGGCCTTGTCGAAACTCTGTCCGGGCGTACGCTGCGAGATGATGATCTTGATCGGCGCAAGGTCGGTGCGCTCCAGATAATCACGCAGCTGCTCAAGATCGTGATCGACCGAAATCAGGATCATCGAACCGGGCGTGCGCTTTTCCTGCCGGATATAGGCGGGCATGTTCTTCCGGCAGAACGGGCACCACGAAGCCCAGACGACCACGGCCTTTTTACGCCCCTTTTTCTTGGCGATATGAGAGGCGATTTTATTGGGCGGAACATGATAGACCGTCTGTTCCTTGGCGAATGCCGGCGCAGGGCCGCAAAGCGCCGCCGCGAAAAACCCCAGAACGATCCAAAATCTTAAAGTCCCGCCGCGCATAGCCGCCCACTGCCTAAAAACGGCCCATCATACTACAAGGCGGGAAATAGGGGCCAGCCCCGAAATCAGGGCGCCTCGGCCCGCTCCTCCGCAAAGACCTCCCACCCGCCGCCCAGCGCCGTATAGAGCGCAATCAGCTTGGTAATGGAATTGGTCTCGGACAGCACGAGATCGTCCTCGCTGGCCGTCAGTTCGCGCTCCGCATCGAGAACCGAGAGGTAATCCTCCTCCCCGGCCTCATAAAGCGCCTTAGCGAGGGCAACCGATTGGCGGCGGCTCTGCACGCCTTGTGTAAGCCGCTTACGCGTCTCAAGCTCCTGCCCGTAGCGCGTCAGCGTCGTCTCGGCATCCGCCAGAGCGCTTAAAACCGTCTTCTCATACGTGGCTAGCGCCGCGTCGCCCTCGGCCTCCGCCGCCTTGATCCGCGCGCGGATTTCCCCGCCCCGGAACACCGGCCATTGCACCAGCGACCCGAACGACCACAACCCGCCCGCCGCGCTGAACACGTCGCCGAAAACGCGGGCCTGCGATCCGATATCCCCGGTCACGAAGAATTTGGGGAACAGCTCCGCGGTCTCGACCCCGATATCGGCGATCGACGCGGCCAGTGTGCGCTCGGCGGCCTTGATGTCGGGACGGCGCCGCAGAATATCCGAACGCAAACCCACGGGAACCACGTCCGGCGGTGCAGGCAGGGGCTTGACCGTGCGCATCTCGTCCAGAAGCGCCTCGGGCGGCAACCCCAGAAGCACGGACAGCGAAAAGACCGACGCATAAAGATCGGCCTGCAAATTCGGAATCCGCGCGACCGTCAGCTCATACTCGCCCCGCGCCCGCGAGAAATCGAACTCGCTCGCCTCCCCGGCTTTGAGCCGCGCCTCGATCAGCGCAGAGGTCTGTTTCAGAAGCTCGGCGTTATCCTCGGTGATGGCGATCCGCTTTTGCAAACCCCGCGCCGTATAATAGTTGCGCGCCACTTCGGCCAGCGTTGAGAGCATCACGCCCTGATAATCGGCCTTCGCACCTTCAAGGCGGGCCTGCGCGGCCTCGGTGGCCCGGCGCGTCCCGCCGAAAATATCCAGCTCCCAAGAGGCGTCCAGCCCTGCGCCAAACAGATTTTCCGGCTTGGCGTTGCCACCGTTTGAAACCTCGTCGCTGCCTTTGGAGCGGTCGCCCTGCGCCGAACTGTCGATCTGCGGCCAGAAGCCGGAGGCTTCCTGAGATCTGAGCGCACGCGCCCGGCGCACGTTGGCCGTGGCCACCTGAACGTCTTTATTGTTGGCTGCGGCCTGCGAGATGTATTTCTCCAGCAGCGGATCCTCAAAAATCGTCCACCAGTCGAGCTTAACGGCCTCCTGCGAGACTTTATCCGTTTCCGGGGCGAACCACTCAGCCGCGAAATTAGAACGCTTCGCCTCGTAATCCGGCCCGACCGAACACGCGCTCAAAACCATCCCGCCCGCGAGGAACAGGGCGAGCGACCGCGTTTTGCGCTGGAATTTGCGGGCAAAAATCACGGGGCTTGCATCTCCTGTTCGAGTTTGCGTCTGACATCACCCGGCGATCCGGTTTTGCGGGCCATAAGATCATATGCGATGGGAACAACAAAGAGTGTAAAAATCATTGCGGCGAAAACACCGAAGAAAATCACCACGCCAATCGCAATACGTGTCTCGGAACCCGGCCCGCTCGCCAGAATGAGCGGCACCGCGCCCGCAATCGTCGTAATCCCGGTCATCATGATAGGGCGAAGGCGTGTATAGCAAGCCTCAATCAGGGCCTCGGAAAATTCCTTCCCTTCATCGCGCAATTGGTTGGCGAACTCCACAATCAAAATACCGTTTTTGGCTGCCAGACCGATCAGCATAATCAGCCCGATCTGCGTGTAAACGTTGAGCGAATTCCCGGTGATATAAAGCCCAAGCAACGCTCCAGCAATAGCCAGCGGCACGGTCAGAATGATCACCAGCGGGTGGATATAGCTCTCGAACTGGGCGGCCAGAACCAGAAACACAATCACAAAGCCCATGATAAAAACGAACCCGAGAGAAGAGCCGCTGCCCTGATAATTGAGCGACTCGCCCTTGTAATCGATAACAACCTGTTCCGGCAGATGCTCGCGCGTAAGATCACGAAGGTATGACAGAGCCTCCCCAAGCGAATAACCCTTCTCAAGCCCCGCCTCGATCGTCACCGCCCGAACGCGGTTGTATCGGTTCAGCGATCCGGCATCCGCGTATTCCTCGATCTTGACAAGACTGGCCAGCGGTATAAGGGCGCCGGTCCGGTCCGAACGAACATAGATGTTCTGCATATCCGTCGGGGTGTTCTGCTGCTCCCGGTCACCCTCCAGAATAACGTCATACTCTTCGCCTTCGTCGATATAGGTCGTAACCCGCCGCGAACCCAGCATGGTCTCAAGCGTTCGTCCGACCGTCTCCACGCTCACGCCCAGATCGCCCGCACGATCCTTGTCGATGATCAGGCGCAGTTGCGGCTTGGTTTCCTTGTAATCACTGTCGATATCAACAAAACCGGGGTTATTTTCTTTAACTTTTTCGAGCAGCATATCGCGCCACTGCGCCAACTCTTCATAGGTGCCGCCGCCCAGAACAAACTGCACTGGTTTTGATACGCCGCGCCCGAAACTTTGCCGCATATTCGCATTGACCCGCACACCGGGCAGATCGGCCAGTTTCTTGGAAACTTCGCTCATGATATCAAACCCGTTTCGTCGCACCGCCCAGTCCGCTAGTACAACGATAATAATACCGTCATTAAAGCTGGCCAGAGTCCCGAACGAGCGAGGCGCGCGGACCAGAAGACGCCTGACTTCCCCGCTCTCGGTATAAGGCATAAGACGACTTTCAATCTCATTCATGTATTCCTGCATGAACTCGAACGACGCGCCCTCGGGCCCGTTGACCATCAGAAAAAAGGCCCCTCGGTCTTCCTTCGGCGCATACTCCGAGGGAAGATTCTCAAAAAGCATCACCGACAGAGCGGCCAGCCCGGCGAAGATTAAAACGAACACGGCCCGGAAATGAAGAGCACGCTTCAAAAGCTCTATATAACGGTCGCTGAAAGCCTGAAAGACCTTGTCCACATAGGCGCTCATGGGGCTGCGCTCGGCCTTGCGGAGAACCTTGGAGGCCAGCATGGGGCAAAGTGTTACAGCCACGAAGGTTGAAAATATCACCGCCGCAGACATCGTCACCGCGAATTCCGTGAACAAACGTCCAAGATCCCCCTCCACAAACGTGATGGGCGCAAAGACGGCCACAATAACCATCGTAGTCGCAATGACGGCAAACCCAACTTGCCGCGTTCCATTGAAGGCGGCGGAGAGAGGGGACTCACCCTCCTCGATACGGCGATAAACGTTCTCAAGAACCACAATCGCGTCGTCAACGACCAGCCCGATGGCCAGGACAAGCGCAAGCAGGGTCAGCAGGTTGATCGAAAACCCGAACATATGAAGCACGATGAACGTCGCGATCAGCGAAACCGGAACGGTAACCGCGGGGATCAGCACGGCCCGCGCGCTGCCGAGAAAAAGATAGATGACGGCCACAACCAGAATAATGGCAAGAAACAGGGTGCTGTAAACTTCCTTGATCGCGCCGCGAATAAACACAGACGTATCATAGGAATTGATGATCTCCATACCGGGAGGCAGGTTAGGGGCCAGCCGCTCGGCAAGCTCAATGGCACCCTGCGCCACGTCGATGGTATTACCCTTGGATTGCTTGATGATCCCGAGACCAACCATGGAAACACCGTTGCCCCTGTACATCGTGCGCTTCTCAATTGCGGCCTTTTCGATCTTGGCGATATCGCCAAGGCGCACAAGGTAATTATCCTGCTGTGCAATAATCAGTTTTTGGAAGTCTTCGGCGCTCTGGTATCCGCGCTGAATACGCGCGGTAAATTGCATCGTTCGCGACTGTATGCTCCCGGCGGGCAACTCGACATTCTCAGTTCGCAGCGCGTTCTCGACATCCTCAACCGTAAGCCCGCGCGCCGCCATCTGCTTGCGGTCCAGCCAGACCCTCATGGAATATTCCAACCCGCCGCCGATCTGAACCCGCGCTACGCCGGGCAGCACGGAAAAACGGTCTTGTAGATATCTCTTGGCGTAATCCGTCAGTTCCAGACCGCTCATGCGGTCGCTCACAAGATTAAGCCAGATGATAACATCGTCGCTGGAATCCGCCTTCTGGATGTCCGGCGGGTCGGCCTCTTCGGGCAGGTTGTCAAGAACACCTGAAACCCGGTCGCGCACGTCGTTTGCAGCGGCCTCGATATCGCGCCCTGTATCGAATTCAATATTGATCCGTGACCGTCCGTCCGAAGAGGAGGAAGACACGAATTTGATGCCCTCAATTCCGGAAATCCGGTCTTCTATGACTTCTGTGATGCGCGTCTCGACTACGCTGGCCGAAGCGCCGCGGTAACTCGTATCGACAGACACAACAGGCGGGTCGATATCCGGATATTCCCTTAAGGGAAGTTGCATAAAGGACACCATCCCGAACGCAACCAGCAACAACGACATGACGGATGCGAAAACGGGCCGGGTGACGGAAACATCGGATAAAAGCATTTTACGGGCCCTTCTCCGAAGCCGCAGGAACCGCGTCCTGCCCCTTGTTTTGCTTAAGCAGATCCCGAAGCGGCATCGTACCGTCTTCAACGGCGCGAACCACAATCTCCGCACCGTCATTAATCTTAACGACCCCGTCCACAACGATTGTTTCGTCCGCCTTAAGGCCCGACAAAACTTCCAAAAATCCCGGCATGCGCCCGCCGATCTCGATCTGGGTTTGCCGCGCGATCATTTTATCTTGCTCCTGAGTAACGACATAAACGAAGTTGCCGGCTCCTCTTTTGATCAGGGCTTCCTCGGGAATCACCAGAGCCTGTCGCGAGTTCTTCTTGAGGATAACGCTCATCAGAAGTCCGGGCCGCAGAGCGCCGTCGGCGTTGGAAACGACGGCCCGCACCGTAACCGTTCGCGTTACGGGGTCCACCTGCGTATTGATGGTGCGGACCTCGCCAGTAAATGTCCGATCACCGAAGGCTTGCACCAGTCCGGTAATGCTCATGCCAGGCTTCAAGCTGGTCAGGAATACCGCAGGCACGTCAAAATCAACCTTGATCTGGCTAAGATCATCAAGGGTGGTGATCTTGGCGCCAGGCTGCACCAATGCGCCCACGCTGACTTCCCGAAGGCCAAGCATGCCATCGAACGGAGCCCTGATATCGCGCTTCTCGATGCGGGATTTAATCTCTTCGACCGAGGCTTCGTTTTGCTTCAGCGTTGCCAGACGCTCTTGCAAAGTGCCTTTGGACAAGGCGTTGTTATCCTGAAGCGTTCGCGCCCGCTCATACGCGCCCTTGGCTTCGGCCAGAGAGGCGAGAGCGGCGTTAAGTGCGGCTTCCTCCTCACCCTTGTCCAGCGTAATCAAAAGATCGCCCTGCTTGACGGTCTGACCGTCCTCGAAATGAATAGCCGTAACCTTTTCCGCCGTATCGGCGGTAATCACGATAGTTTCGTTGGCCTTGGTGGTACCCAGAGCCTCCACGCTATCGAAGAAATCCTTGGCGCGGACAATGGTCGCGATAACCTCGGTCGGGCCTTTAGGGCCGGGGCGCTGCGCCTCGGCAGAAAGACTGAGGACGCTGAAAGCAATCAAAAAGACAAGAAATCTAGGCATCATCACCCTATAATTTAGAACACCAACCTACTTCGGCCCGATTTCGCTCAGGTTGCGTGATACGCGCAGAAAGTCCACATCCTTCGGCCAGAAGGCGATTTTTAATGAAGAATAATAAGGGATTGCTCTTGGGTGGCCTCCCCAATCAGCGGATCTTGAATTCTATAGGGATCTCGATCCAGCTTTTAATCGCCTGACCGTTGCGCTGCGTTGGCTCAAAGCGCCACTTTTGAACAGCTTTAAGTGCGGCGTTGTCGAGCAAATCATAGCCGGAAGGCCTAACGATTTTGACGCTCTGCTGCGAACCGTCTTCGGAAACCAGAACGTGCAACAGGACAACCCCTTCCTGCCGCAATCGTAAAGCGCGGGACGGATATTCCGGCTGGACCCGGCGGCCCTTTAAGCCTGCCTCGCGTACGACCGGGACGGCGCCCGACGAGGCTGCGGGCCCGGAAGAGCCGGAAATGGCGGGTGAACCCTGTGCGTGCGTGGCGGATGCGAGCGCGGCGGAAGCAGGCTCTACAGCGTTCAGGCGCTCGGGCAAGGCCTTGGCCTTATTGGGTTTTGAGGGGGAATTTTCGAGTTTCGCGGCCTTCTTGGGTGCTGCCTCATGAATGACCGGGGCAAGGGCCTTCCTTTCAACAGGCTCAGGCGTAAGAACCCTCGATGCGGGAGGCGTCTTCACCTCGGGCGCGGGCGCCACGAATTCAACCTCAATCGCGTGAGGCGTGCCGATAAGCGCGGGCAGGGTAACGGTCTCCACCGGAAAGACAAGAAGTGTATAAACCGCGGCGGCATGGAGCAGCAGCGACAGGAGCAATCCGGCATCCAAACGCTGAGCCGTCCCCCGGCCTTCGAAAAACCCCTGCGGGTGCATATCGCCAAGTGCTATGCGAATGATTATTACTCTTGACTGAGAATGATTCCAAACTTACTGTTTTGCAAAATAATGATAATCATTCTCACTAGCAAGAAAAAAACGAGGCTTTTCAATGCGTACCTCCCTCAAAACTGTGCTTGTCGCCGCCGCCCTTATAAATCTCATTCCCCAGAGCGCTGCTTTTGCTGAGGAAGCCGCAGAAGCGCAGGCGCAGGAAGCCAAGGCAGAGAACGAGAGCGTAAAGGATCGCGAACGCGTTGTGATGGAGCGAGTCATGGTGATCGGCAATGCCGAAAACGTTCAGGACATTACCGGATCGGCCCAGTTTATCGACCAGCAGACCCTCGAGCGCAACGCTTATACCGACATCAACCGTGTCCTCAGGCAGGTTCCCGGCGTAAACCTCCAGGAGGAGGAAGGCTATGGCAACCGCCCCAATATCGGTCTGCGCGGCGGCCGCTCGGATCGCAGTGCGGACATCACCCTCATGGAAGATGGTGTTCTGATTGCGCCAGCCCCTTATGCGGCGCCCGCGGCCTACTATTTTCCGCGCGTAAGCCGAATGGAAGGCGTCGAGGTCCGCAAGGGCTCAAGCACTATAAAATTTGGCCCCCGCACGACCAGCGGCGCAGTGAACATGATCAGTACCTCCATACCGTCGGAGAGAAGCGGCAGGGCGGTTCTCGGCTACGGGTCGGACGATACGCGCCGCGCCCAGTTTCGTTACGGCAACACGTACGGCAACTTCGGATATGTCTTTGATTTCGGACACGAAGCCACCGATGGATTTAAGTCGGTCGATATTGTGGGGGGCGATACGGGCTACTCGATTCAGGACGGCATGGGCAAGTTCCGGATCGGCACTGACCCCTCGGCGGAAATTTACCAGTCCCTTGAATTCAAAATAGGCGCGACGCATGAGAATTCGCGCGAGACCTATCTCGGCTTGACTGAAGAAGACTTCAACGACGATCCCTACCGACGCTACGCAGGCTCGCAAATGGACCGCATGGATGCCGACCATCGGCAATACCAACTGCGCCATTTTGCCGATTTCGGGCGGTTCGACGTGACCACGACGCTCTACCACAATCAGTTCGGGCGTAACTGGTATAAGGTCCAGAACGTTGTCGTGGGCGGCGTGTCGCGCGCGATCGGCCCTGCGCTCGACAGCGCGGCGCACCTCAGCGCCATCAAGGGCGAAACGGATCTGGACGGTTCGTCGGCGAACAACATCACCATCCGTGCGAACAACCGCGCCTATTACTCGACCGGAATACAATCCGATCTCGGGACGCGTGCGCAAATCGGTCAGACCGATCACAAGATCGAAATCGGCGCACGTTATCACTACGATAAGGAAGACCGTTTCCAGCATCAGGATCGCTACAGTATCACTGACGGTGTGATGGAACTGACAGCCGCCGGTGCGCCGGGTTCGCAAACCAATGCCCATGCAAGCGCGAAAGCGGTTGCGCTCTATGTTCTGGATGAAATTGCTTACGGCGACTGGACGTTCGTCCCCGGTGCGCGCTTTGAGCACATCGACCTGCGAAGCGAAAACCGTAATAACGGCGATGTGGTGTCAAACACTGTTACGGCCTTCGTGCCCGGCCTCGGCGTGGGCTATAGCTTCACGGACTCCCTAAGCGCTTTTGGCGGTGTGCATAAGGGTTTCGCGCCGCCATCCCCGGGCAACGCCGAAAACGACAACGAGGAAAGCATAAATTACGAACTCGGCCTGCGCTATAATCGGGACGTCTTCAGCGCCGAGTTGGTCGGCTTCTACAGCGATTATTCAAACCTGCTCGGCGAGTGCACGATTTCTTCAGGCTGTGATGCCGGAACCGGTGAGCAGTTCAACGCAGGAGAAGTGGACGCGCACGGCATTGAACTCAGCCTTGGCTATGACCTCGCACCCGCGCTGAACGTTACGGAAGTAAGCCTTCCGTTGAATTTCAACTACACATGGACCAATGCCGAATTCCAGAACAGTTTCGTCAGCGACTTCGAGGAATGGGGCACGGTTGAGAACGGCGATGAACTCCCCTATATCCCCGAGCACCAGTTTTATGTCTCTGCGGGGGTCGTCCACCCCAAATGGGAAATTCACCTGGCCGGAAAATATGTCGATGAAATGCGTACCGAGGCCGGAAAGGGCACGATCCCCGCCGGACAAGGCACGGACTCACACTTCATCGTCGATATGGCCGGAGAGTATGAGATTCTCGACAATACGCGCCTGTTCCTGACCGCCGACAACATCACGGATCAGGAATATGTCGCGGCCCGTCGCCCCGCGGGCGCCAGACCGGGCAAGCCGTTCACGGTTCTGGCAGGCATAAAGTTTGAATTTTGATCGAGCTGGCCTTAACGGCATAGCTCTAAGGATTTCGCTAACCTGTCTAGAGGCAGCGGACGCAGTCCGGCGCTTGTTCCACCGGGTAATGAATTGTTCAATGCGGAAAACCGGAAAAAATGGTGGCTCTGCGGTGATTTGAACACCGGACCAAAGGATTATGATTCCTCTGCTCTACCGCTGAGCTACAGAGCCCCAGAATGAAACAGGGAGCCAATCTCCCCAAGCAAAACGCCTGAAAACAGGCGCAGAGGGCTCTTTAATGGCGCTTTCGGGTGCGTTTGTCAAGATGCGGCCTCAAAAAACCAATTTGTTGCAAAATTACGGAAAAATTGGCTATAGTTAGGGTAAGGAAAAAAAGTATAAGAAATCCTAGGGTGATGATTATGGCATATATTAGCACAGCGCCGACACCGACAGTAAACGTAGAAACTCTTGATTTTGTTGACGTTTCTGTCCGGACTCGAGGCGATTTTCTTGCGCCGAACAATTTGCGGAGTTTTCTGGATTCTCAATTGGGGCAGGCACAGTCGAATCTGCTGAACGAACAAATTCGTGCTCAGGGTGTGGTGCCGAACGAAACTACGATCCGCCGGGCGCTGTTCGCCGAACAGGCATCCCAGACCATGGGATATAGACAGCCCGATATCCTGGCGAACAATGCGCCCAACCCGGAAGGGAAGATGACAGAGGCGCAGCTGATCATGAATTACGGTCCGGGCGGTCAGCGGCCGGGCATCATGGTCGATCCGTCGCCCGTAAGCAAGCCCGGCTTTGGGCTGGCCTGATGGGTTTGATGAAAACGGCTTTTTTTGAAATTTAAAGTTTAGAGTGAGGAAAAGATTATGGCAGCAGTAGATGTAGAGAGACTCCAGTTCGTAGATGTCCGGCAGAGCAAGGTCGGCAACTTTATGGAACCGGCCAACCTTGATCGCTTTCTGAATTCTGAGGTCGGCAAGGCTCAGGAAAAAATGATGCGCGAGCAAATGGCGGCGCAAATGAACGCCGATGTCAGCGATCCCAGCCGAAGAACAAAACCTGAGGATATTGACGTAAGAAACGTTCGCCGCGCGCTCTTCAGTGAGCAGGCCTCTCAGGATCAAGGTTACAGAAGCCCGGACATTAGCACAGCGCAGCTCATGAAATCCCATGGTCCCGCATGGTACGAAAGTCTTGCTAATTCAATTACAAGCTGGGCACGGTCTTCCAAGGAAACAGTCGAAAGTGGCGCAAGATCCGGTGCCGAAGCGGCTGTCACGCATGTCCGGAACGAGGGTCAGACCGGGGTGGCCGCGCAAGCGCTCTCAGGCCGCGAGGCGCAGATTGATAATGCTGTCAATGACGCTCTGGGAATTAAACCCGGAGGGCGTTAAGACCGCCCTGATGGCGCTATTATATTCATGAAAGCCCCGGTTATCCGGGGCTTTTGATTTTCGGGGCAAGACTTCAGCGCGTCTCTGCGATCCATCCGCCGCCGATCACACGCTCGCCGGTATAACAGACCGCCGCCTGCCCTGGTGAAATGCCGTAATGCGCGTTCGCAAGCGCGATCTCCGCAGTGCCGCCGGAAACCGACAAAAGCGCAGGCACCGGCGGCATAACGGAGCGGAACTTGACGCTGACCGGCAGGTTTTTCGGGGCAGAATCGTCCAGAAGCCAGTTGCAGTCTTTTAGAACCATCACGGTCCGCGCCAGCGCCTCCTTCGGCCCGACGATCACCCGGTTGGCCGCCGCATCAATTCCAAGAACGTAAAGCGGCTCGTTGTTTTCGCTGACGCCCCCGCCGATCCCCAGCCCCTTGCGCTGCCCGATCGTGTAATGGACGATCCCCTCGTGACGCCCGACGACGCGCCCGTCCGCATGCACGATCTCGCCCGGCTTGCCCGCCTCGGGCCGGATTTTCTTGACGACCTTGGCATAATCACCGTGCGGCACGAAACAGATATCCTGCGAATCCGGCTTGTCGGCGGTCAGAAGGCCGAGCCGCTGCGCATGCGCCCGCGTCACGTCTTTCCCCCATACGCCGAGCGGAAACCTAAGAAACTCAAGCTGTTCCTGCGTCGTGGCGAACAGGAAATAGCTCTGGTCCTTGCCGCCATCCACGGCCCGGTATAACGCCGCCTGCCCGTCCGAAGCCGTGTCCCGCCGGATATAATGCCCCGTCGCAAGGCACGCCGCCCCAAGATCCTGCGCCACCTTCATCAGATCGCGGAACTTGACCGTCTGGTTGCACCGGACGCAGGGAATAGGGGTCTCCCCCCTCAGATAGCTGTCGGCAAAATCGTCGATCACCGACTCCCGGAAATGGCTTTCATAATTGAGAACATAATGCGGGAACCCCATCTTGGCCGCAACCTGCGCGGCGTCGTGGATATCCTGCCCGGCGCAGCAGGTTTTGGAGCGCACAACGCCTCCGGCAGCCGCAGCGGCGCCTTGGTCATAGAGCTGTAAGGTCACACCCACAACATCATAGCCTTCTTCATGCAGAAGGGCGGCCACAACCGAGGAGTCGACCCCGCCTGACATGGCGACGACAACCCGCGTTTCCTGTGGCGTACGCGCAAACCCAAGACTGTTGACCAGACTGTTCATGGCCGGGAATGTATGATTTTCCATCGTAAAACACAAGTTTAAGGGTAAAAGCGCAAACGGCGCATAACAAGAGATCCGGCGGCATACGCTCCAAAAAACCCGTTGACACGGCCTCTCTGGTTTTCTAAACCACTGTAGTGGTTAAAAACCCCGCATCTGCGGGCGTATGGCGTATAGACTCTAGAGACACGATGCGAGGAGCAAAAAGCGATGGCTAAGGAGAAATTTGAGCGGAACAAGCCGCACTGTAACATTGGAAC
>JAHDXS010000003.1:0-378627 GCA_023384135.1 Alphaproteobacteria bacterium
CCGCGAAGGCGGAAGAACCGTCGGCGCAGGCGTCGTCTCCAAAATCATCGAGTAAGGCACGCGAAAGGTAGAGGTTCAAAAAAATGGACACGCAAACGATACGCATTACCCTGAAGGCTTTTGACCATCGTATCCTTGATACGGCGTCTTCGGAAATCGTGCATACGGCAAAAAGAACGGGCGCGCGGGTTCGCGGGCCGGTTCCTCTGCCCAACCGCATCAAGCGTTTTACGGTCATCCGTTCTCCTCACGTGGACAAGCGTTCGCAGGAGCAGTTCGAGATGCGCACGCACAAACGCCTGATGGATATCGAAGACCCGACCCCCCAGACGATCGACGCGCTGATGAAGCTCGATCTGCCGGCGGGCGTGGACGTCGAGATCAAGATCGGTCAGGCGGCGTAAGGCAAAGCTGAACAGTCAAGGATTTGGAACAATGGCACTGATAAGATTCAAGGACGGACAGATGATCAGCCCCGATCGTATTACGGGCTTGATCAAATTTGACCGCTACCCGGACAACATTCCGGTGGTCCAGATTCTCGGCATGGACGGCCACGTGACGTTCGAATGCGGAAGCCCGGCCGAGCAGGACGAACTCCTGCACACGTTGAGCAAGCAGCTCGAAAGATACCTGAACCCCGTGGATCTGATCGACCTCGATCTGAACATGGGCAACAAGATTAATTAAAGGAAGACTGTTATGAGAACAGGATTGATAGCCAGAAAAGAAGGAATGAGCCGCATCTTCGATGAGGATGGGCGCCACGTCCCCGTAACCGTTCTGAAAGTAGACGACTGTCAGGTTGTCTCCGTTCGTACGGAAGAGAAGGATGGCTACGTCGCCCTCCAGATCGGCGCGGGCAAGGCGAAGGTCAAGCGGACCAGCAAGTCCAATCGCGGCCACTTCGCGAAGGCGAAAGTGGAGCCGAAGAAAAAGATGGCCGAATTCCGCGTCAGCAACGAGAACGTTCTGGACGTAGGAGCCGAGCTGGGCGTGAACCATTTCGTCGCCGGCCAGTTCGTGGACGTCACGGGCACGACGATCGGTAAGGGCTTCGCAGGGGGCATGAAGCGCCACAACTTTGGTGGTCTGCGTGCTTCCCACGGCGTATCCGTGTCTCACCGTTCTCACGGTTCGACGGGCCAGCGTCAGGATCCCGGTCGGGTTTTCAAAGGCAAGAGAATGGCCGGTCACATGGGTGACGTCCGTGCGACGTCCCAGAACCTGCTCGTTGTCGGCGTAGACACCGAAGAAGGTATTATTCTTGTCAAGGGCGCCGTCCCCGGCTCTGATAACGGTTGGGTCCTGATCCGCGATGCGGTCAAAAAACCCCTGCCGGACAACGCCCCAAAACCTGCCGGCCTGAAACAGGACGCCAAGGCGAAAGCCGAAGCCGCCCCCGCTCAGGAAGACAGCGCGGCCCCGGCCGAAAACGAAAATTCCGGTGAGGCAAAGGAATAAGCCATGAAACTCGAAGTCAAAAATCTTGAGAACAAGAACGTCGGGGAAATTACCCTTGATGAAACCATCTTCGGCGTAGAGGTCCGTCAGGACATCCTGCACCGCATGGTGAATTACCAGTTGGCGAAACGCCGCGCGGGGACCCACAAGGTCCAGATGCGTTCCGAAGTCACCGGAACCGGCGCGAAGCCATGGAAGCAAAAGGGCACCGGCCGCGCACGTGCGGGCGACCTGAAAAGACCGCAGGACCGCGGCGGCGGCGTCGTGTTCGGACCCCATGTCCGTTCCCACGCGTTCGACCTGCCCAAAAAGGTCCGCAAGCTGGCGCTGAAGATCGCCCTGTCCGCTAAGGCGGCCCAAGGAAAGATCATCATTCTCGATGACGTGACGGCCAAGGAACACAAGACCAAGCCCATGGCCGCCGCTCTGGCGAAACTGGGTCTGGACTCCGCGCTGATCGTCGGCGGCAAGGAAATCGATGCGAATTTCGCGCGTGCAACCGCGAATATTCCGCGCATCGACGTTCTGACCTCTCAGGGCGCGAACGTATACGACATTCTGCGCCGGGACGTTCTGGTCCTGACGAAGGAAGCGGTAAACGACCTGACCGAAAAACTCAAAAGCGCGTAAGCGGATTTGGAAAAAGGATAAAGACTATGGCTAAGGCAGCAAAGAAAACGGAAGCAGCGGAATGGATGTACGAAATCATCCGCGCGCCCCACGTCACGGAAAAGGCCACGATGGGCAGCGCAAACGCGCAAGTCACGTTCCGCGTGCCCCTCGACGCGACCAAGCCGAAAATCAAGGAGGCCGTTGAGGTTCTCTTCGGCGTGAAGGTCAAGGCCGTGAACACCCTGATTCAAAAGGGCAAGACCAAGCGTTTCCGGGGCTTCAAGGGCCGCCGCTCTGACTTCAAAAAGGCGGTTGTAACCCTCGAGTCCGGTCAGACCATCGACACGGGAACCGGAATTTAAAGGCTAAGGCCCTCAGTTTTTATAAACTATGGTGATCCGCCGATAAGGGATAAAAGTAAGGAAGAAGACTATGGCACTTAAAAAATATAATCCCGTAACCCCCAGCCAACGTCAGCTGGTTCAGGTGGACCGTAAGGACCTCTGGAAGGGCGGGCCTGAAAAAACACTCACCGAGGGCAAGAAAAAGTCCGGCGGACGCAACAACCATGGCCACACGACGACCCGTCACATTGGCGGCGGTCACAAGCAGCGCTACCGCGTTATCGACTGGAAGCGCGACAAGTGGGATGTCGAAGGAACCGTTCTGCGTCTGGAATACGATCCGAACCGCACGGCGTTCATCGCCCTGATTGAATACCCCGATGGCGAAAAGCGCTACATCATCGCGCCCCAGCGCCTGACCGTTGGCGCGAAGATCATCGCCGGCGAAAAGGTGGACATCAAGCCCGGTAACGCGATGCCCCTCAAAAACATGCCCGTAGGGACGATCATCCACAACATCGAGATGAAGCCCGGCAAGGGCGCACAGATGGTCCGCTCCGCCGGAACCTTCGCCCAGCTCGTGGGCCGTGATCAGGGCTACGCCCAGATCCGTCTGGCCTCCGGCGAACTGCGCGTTGTGCGCGGCGAATGCATGGCGACTGTCGGCGCGGTTTCTAACCCCGATCACATGAACACCAACGATGGTAAGGCAGGACGCACCCGCTGGAAGGGCCGCCGCCCGACCGTTCGCGGCGTGGCTATGAACCCGGTCGATCACCCGCACGGAGGGGGCGAAGGCCGCACCTCCGGAGGCCGTCACCCGGTCTCCCCGTGGGGCAAACCGACCAAGGGCTACAAGACCCGTAAAAAGGCGAAATGGACCAACAAGTCCATCATCCGCCGCCGTAAGAAGAAATAAGATAGAATTTAAGGAGCACGAAAGACATGTCACGTAGCGTTTGGAAAGGTCCGTTCATCGAGAGAAGCCTCCTCAAGAAAATTGAGGAAGCCCGCACGAGCGGCAAAAACACGGTGATCAAAACCTGGTCGCGCCGCTCGACGATCCTGCCGAACATGGTCGGCCTGACGTTCGGTGTGCATAACGGCCGCAAATTCATCCCCGTCCTGGTGACGGATCAGATGATCGGCCATAAACTCGGCGAATTTGCGCCCACCCGTACCTACACCGGCCACGGCGCGGACAAGAAAGCCAAAAAGGCTTGATGGACGCGATAGGGTCATAAAGTAAAAGGAAGAAGACAATGGGAAAACCGGCAAATCCGAAAAGGATCAAGGAAAACGAGGCGAAGGCGTCCGCGAAATACATCCGTATCAGCCCGCAAAAGCTGAATCTGGTGGCGCAGACCATCCGCGGCAAAAGCGCTGCAACGGCTCTGATCGACCTTGAGTTCTCTAAAAAGCGCGTTTCTGAAAGCGTGCGCAAGCTGCTCCAGGCCGCTGTCGCCAACGCGGTGAACAACCACAATCTGGATGCGGACCGTCTGGTCGTGGCCGAAGCCCACGTCGGCAAGTCCGTGATCATGAAGCGTTTCCGCGCCCGCGCAAAGGGCCGGGGAACCCGCATCCTGAAACCGATCAGCAACATGACCATCATTCTCAAAGAAGCAGACGAGGCATAATTCATGGGACAGAAAGTTAATCCGATAGGCCTGCGGGTCGGCATCAACCGCACATGGGACTCCCGCTGGTACGCAGGACGCGACTATGCGGACAAGCTGATCGAAGACCTCAAGCTTCGCGAATACATCCTTGAGCACCTCAAGCCCGCGGGCGTGAGCAAGGTCATTATTGAACGCGCCGCCAAGCTCACGAAGGTGACCGTCCACACGGCCCGTCCCGGCGTGATCATCGGCAAAAAAGGCGCTGACATCGAAAAACTGCGCCGCAACCTGTCCCGCCGTGCGGGTGGGGATGTCTCCCTCAACATCGTTGAAATCCGCAAGCCGGAAATCGACTCCCAGCTGGTCGCCGAAGGTGTGGCGCAGCAGCTCGAACGCCGCGTATCCTTCCGCCGCGCCATGAAGCGCGCCGTTCAGAACGCGCTACGTTTCGGCGCTCTGGGCATCCGTATTAACGTCTCGGGCCGCCTCGGCGGCGCGGACATCGCCCGTATGGAATGGTACCGCGAGGGCCGCGTGCCCCTGCACACCCTCCGTGCGGATATCGACTACGGCACGGCCGAGGCGCTGACGACCTACGGGATCATCGGCATCAAGGTCTGGATCTACAAGGGCGACATCATGGATCACGATCCGCTCGCCCGCGACAAGAGATCCGGGGACAGCAAGGCCGGGGAGATCTAAGTCAGGCGTAACGGCCCTCCCGGCCCCTTTAAAAAATTCTGCACAAAATGCTGGATTTTGATTGGGAAATGGGATAAGGTGCCGCCGGATTTGCTAAGGCAGCCGGAAAAACGAGAACATGTGGAAACTACGGTTCTAAGAACCAAAAGTCCATGTGGCCAATGTTTTTTTGTGCCGCCGGATGGCCTGAAAGTGACAGGCAGACAGTTTTTTAGGTGTGAACCAAGGTTTTAAAAGTAAAGCAAGGCAGAGAAGCAAGATATGTTAAGCCCCAAGAAGTTTAAGTACCGCAAGCAGTTTAAAGGTCGTATCCATGGCAACGCCAAGGGCGGCGCAACGCTCGCTTTTGGTGAATACGGCCTGAAGGCCCTGCAGCCCGATCGCATCACCTCCCGTCAGATTGAGGCCGCGCGCCGCGCGATCACCCGTCACCTGAAACGTCAGGGCAAGCTCTGGATCCGGATTTTCCCCGATGTCCCGGTCTCCAAAAAGCCCCTCGAAGTGCGTCAGGGTAAGGGTAAAGGCCCGGTTGAATTCTGGGCGTGCCGCGTAAAGCCCGGCAGGATTATGTTCGAGCTCGACGGCGTTCCCCAGGAGCTTGCCCGCGAAGCGCTTGACCTGGCGGCTGCGAAGCTCCCGATCAAGACCAAATTTGTCGCCCGCATTGGCGCAGAGGAGACCAAGTAATGAATGCAGAAGAAATCCGCACCAAAACGGAAGACGAGCTGAAAAAGCTTCTTCTGGACCTTCGTAAGGCCCAGCTGAACGCCCGCTTCCAGAAAACCCAGGGCACGTTGGAAAACACTGCGCAAGTGCGCGTGACACGCCGCGCCATCGCACGGGTGAAAACCGAATTGGGCGCCAGAAAAGGCGGCGAAGCCGCGCCAAAGGCAAAGGCCCCTGCTAAAAAGGCTGCCAAGGCCCCCGCGAAAAAGACCAAGGCCAAGAAGGCCGCATAAGAGGAGCAACGAAAAATGCCACGCCGCATACTCGAAGGAAATGTGATCAGCACGAAGACCGAAAAGACCGTTACGGTTCTGGTCGAGCGCAAGTACATGCACCCCGTTTACAAGAAATACATCAAGAGCACGCAAAAATTCACCGCGCACGATGAACTCAGCTCCTGCAAGGAAGGCGAACGCGTTCAGATTATCGAATGCCGTCCGCTCTCCAAGACGAAGCGTTGGGCCGTTCTGCGCGATGGCCAGGCTCTGGTCCCGCCGACCAACAATGAAAAAGCCAAACTGAGATCCGGCCAGGTGCCGGCCGCTCAAAAGGCGGACGTGAAGGCTGCCAAAAAGGCCGCAGCGCCGAAAAAGCCGGCGGCTGAAAAGAAATCCAAAGCGAAAAAGGACGCCTAATCATGATTCAGATGCAATCCCGTCTGGCCGTGGCCGACAACAGCGGAGCTCGTGAAGTCCAGTGCATCAAGGTTCTGGGTGGTTCTCACCGTCGGACCGCGAACATCGGCGACGTCATCGTCGTCTCCATCAAGGATGCGATCCCCCGGGGCCGCGTTAAAAAGGGCGAAGTCCGCCGCGCGGTCATCGTCCGCACGAAATTCGGCCTGAAGCGCGGCTACGGCGAGCAAATCCGTTTCGATGGGAACGCCTGCGTTCTGATCAATAACAACGGCGAGCCGATCGGAACCCGTATCTTTGGCCCCGTGACCCGCGAACTGCGCGCGTCCGGTTACATGAAAATTATTTCACTGGCTTCGGAGGTGCTCTGAACATGGGCAAATCGGCAAAAAAAATCAAAAAGGGCGACAAGGTCGTCGTTCTCACCGGCAAGGACCGCGGCGCTAAGGGCGAAGTCCTGAAGGTTCTGACCGAGGAAAATCGCGTGATCGTGCAGGGCGTGAATATGGTGACCCGTCACCGCAAGCCCTCGCAGCTTTCCGGTGGAGGCATTGAAAAGAAAGAAGCCTCTATCCACGTGTCCAACGTGGCTGTGGCGGACCCCAAATCCGGCGAGGCAACCCGCGTCGGCTTCAAGGTCCTGAAGGATGGTAAAAAGGTTCGTTACGCCAAAAAATCCGGCGAAACGGTAGAATAAGATAGAAAAGCGAGAAGACCATGAAACCGCGCTATAAAGAACTGTACGAAAAAGAGATCGTTCCCGCGCTGGACAAGAAATTCGGGTACAAAAACCCGCATCAGCGTCCGCGTCTGGACAAGATCGTCATTAACATGGGCGTAGGAGAAGCCACGCAGGACCGCAAGTTCATCGAGCAGGCCGTGACCGACCTCTCCCTGATCTCCGGCCAAAAGCCGCTGATCTGTAAGGCGAAAAAGTCCAACGCGTCCTTCAAGATCCGCGAAGGCCAGTCCATCGGCGTGAAGGTCACCCTCCGCGGCAACCGCATGTACGAATTCCTGGACCGTCTGGTCACCATCGCTCTGCCTCGCGTCCGCGACTTCCGCGGCGTGAACGGGCGCAGCTTCGACGGGCGCGGCAACTACGCGCTGGGCGTGAAGGAACAAATCATCTTCCCGGAGATCACCTATGACAAGGTGGACAAAATCCGTGGAATGGACATCGTGGTCTGTACGACCGCCAAGAGCGACGAAGAGGCGAAAGAACTCCTCCGTGCGTTCAAGATGCCCTTCAGGAACTGAGAATTGAAAGTAATTAGAGACCGGATAACAAAAACAGAGAGACGTGGAAAATGGCAAAACTCTGCATGATTGAAAGAGACAAGAAACGCAGGAAGCTGGTCAAAAAACTGTCCAGCAAGCGCGCGAAACTGAAGGCGGCTGTGCGCAACCTTGACCTGCCGGTCGAGGAGCGTTTCGAGGCGATGCTGAAGCTGGCCGAAATGCCGCGCAACTCGTCGAAAATTCGCATCCGTAACCGCTGCCAGCTCTCCGGGCGTCCGCGCGGTCACTTCCGCAAGTTCAACCTGTCTCGTATCGCCCTGCGCGATCTGGCCTCCAAGGGCCAGCTCCCCGGCGTAACGAAGTCAAGCTGGTAAGAAGGAGGATTGAAAAATGAGCATGAATGATCCCCTTGGCGATATGCTGACCCGTATCCGGAACGCCCAGAAGGCCAAACGCAAGATCGTGGAGTGCCCGCACTCCCGCCTGCACGAAAGCGTCTGCAACGTTCTGCGCGACGAAGGTTACATTCGCGGCTACACCGTTGAAACGGCTGAAAACAACAAGAAGTTTATGGAAATCCAGCTGAAATATGCCGAAGGCGAAGGCGTGATCCGCGAGATCGACCGCATTTCGACCCCCGGCCGCCGGGTTTACACGAGCGTCAAGGACATGCCCCGCTTCTATAATGGTTTGGGTATCCTGGTCGTCTCCACGCCGCACGGCGTTCTCCCGGATTACAAAGCCCGGGCGGCGAATGTTGGCGGTGAAATTCTGTGCCGGGTCTTCTAAGAGAAGTCTGGCGGAAACTGAAGTTTGAACGAGGAACATTGAAATGTCTCGAATTGGTAAAAACCCGGTCGTAATTCCTGAGGGCGTGGATGTCCAGCTCCAGGGGCAGGCCGTACGCGTAAAAGGCAAGCTCGGTGAGCTGAAGCTGAATTTGCACGAGGAGATCGACGCCTCCATTGAGGACGCCGAGAACGAGGAAGGCAAAAAAGGCAAGGTTGTGCGCTTGGCTCCCCGTACGGAGACCGTCATGGCCAAGCAAATCTGGCCGACGATGCGTACGCTGGTCAACAACATGGTTGTCGGCGTAACCGAGGGCTACAAGAAAAAGCTTGAAATCCACGGCGTCGGTTACCGGGCAAACCTTCAGGGCCAGACCATCGTTATGACTCTGGGGTTCTCGCACGAGGTCCGCTACAACGTGCCTGCCGGGATTAAGGTTGAAATCGAAAAACAGACCGAAATTACCATCAGCGGCATCGACAAGCATCTGGTCGGACAGGTTTCTGCGGAAATCCGCGAATTCAAGAAACCCGAACCGTACAAGGGCAAGGGCATCCGTTACGCCGGTGAATACATCGCGTACAAAGAAGGCAAGAAGAAATAGGAAAACTGGTTATGGCCAAAGCAGCATCGAAAAAACTCACCCCGCTGGATCGTCGCACCTACAGAACGCGCAACAAGATCCGTCGCGTCAATATCGAGCAGAACAGCAAGCGCGAAGTTCGTCCGCGTCTTTCTGTCTACCGCTCCGGCAAACAGATCTACGCGCAAATCATCGACGATTTGAAAGGCGTAACGCTGGCTTCCGCCTCCACGGTCGATAAAGAGCTGAAGGAAAAACTCAAGAGCGGCGCGAACATGGACGCGGCCACCGAAGTCGGAAAGCTTGTCGCTGCGCGCGCCAAAAAGGCGGGCGTCAGCAAGGTCGTCTTCGACCGCGGACCCTATCTCTATCATGGCCGGGTCAAGGCCCTGGCGGATGCCGCGCGCGAAGGCGGACTGGAATTTTAAGAAGGAAAAGGAATAAGCGAAAATGGCACGTGCGTTTGAAAAGCAGCATCAGCAGGAAGAATCGGAGTTCGTAGAGCGCCTCGTCGGCATTAACCGTGTCGCCAAGGTCGTAAAGGGCGGTCGCCGCTTCGCGTTTTCCGCGCTCGTCATCGTCGGCGACGGCAAGGGCCGCGTCGGTCATGGCCACGGCAAGGCGAAAGAGGTTCCAGATGCGATCCGCAAGGCCACTGACGCCGCCCGCAAAAACATGATCCGCGTTCCCCTGCGCGAAGGCCGTACGCTGCACCATGACGTCAGCGGCACCGACGGCGCTGGCAAGGTCCACCTCCGCACCGCTCCTCAGGGGACCGGAATCATTGCGGGCGGACCGATGCGCGCCGTGTTCGAAGCTTTGGGCATTCAGGACGTTGTGGCCAAGGCCATCGGCTCCAACAACCCTTATTGCATGGTAAACGCCACCTTCGCGGCGTTGAAAAAAATGCAGAGCCCCCGTCACGTTGCCGCCCGCCGTAATAAGAAGGTGAGCGAGATCGTCTCCAACCGCGAGACTCACTCCGGCGCGGAAAACACGGACGCTTCTGAAGAATAAAATCTCAGGATTATTGTAAGGATACGAACCATGGCTGAAGAAGAGAAAAAAGCAAAGAAAACGGCGCAAAAGGCAAAGGCGGAAAAAAAGCCTGCAGCTGCTAAACCTGCTGCCAAAAAGGACGCCGCCAAGCCTGCTAAAAAGACGGCTGCGCCCAAGAAAAAAACTCCGGCCGGCAAGGCTGTTCGCGTAACGCAGGTCGGCTCCCCCATCGGGCGCAAGGCATACCAGCGCGCGACACTGATCGGTCTGGGCCTGAACAAGCTGCACCGCTCCCGCGTTCTGGAAGACACCCCTGCTGTTCGGGGTATGATCGCGAAAGTCAGCCACCTTGTTAAGGTCGAAGACGTAGCCTAAACAATAAACCCGTAAAACTAGGGATTAAGACAATGAAACTCAATGATTTGAAACCCCGCGAAGGCTCCAAGGCCGTTCGCACCCGCGTTGGTCGCGGGATCGGCTCCGGCAAGGGCAAGACCTCCGGCAAGGGTCACAAGGGTCAGAAGGCCCGTACCGGCGTGGCCATCAAGGGCTTCGAGGGCGGTCAAATGCCCTTGTACCAACGCATGCCGAAAATCGGTTTCCGTAATACGGCATTCGCGACCAAGCTGACTGAACTCACCCTTGAAAACCTTCAGGCCGCGATCGACAGCAAGAAGCTCGACCCCAAAAAACAGATCGATGAAGAAACCCTCGTTAAGGCGGGCGTAGTCTCGCGCCGCCGCGACGGTATCAAGCTTCTGGCAACGGGCGAGCTGACCGCAAAGGTTGACCTGAAAATCACCAAGGCTTCCAAAGCGGCGCAGGCCGCGGTGGAAAAGGCGGGCGGCAAGATCGAATTGGCCCCCGAAAAGGCTCCGAACCCGAGAAAACTGCCCAAGAAAGAGGGCAAGACCGAGTCCAAACGCGCGGCCAAAAAGCCTAAGAAAAAGGCCAAGTAAGCCCCTTAAATATCGGAAAACAGGCCCTTTTCATCATCGGAAAGGGCTTTTTCTTTTTGACATATTTTGTATCCAAGATTAGTCTGTTCCCAGGCTTTATGATTACACAGGCTTTAACCTAATGCGTACCTTATCCCTCTTTTCCATGATTTTAACGGTTTTGGTTGTTTTTTGCGCAGCGGACGCATACGCGAACTCCTGCCCGCGCTCGAACCCTGTGACGGAAGTAAAGCGGATCACGCTCAAAACCAAATACTACCGCGGCTCCTCCGCCTGGTACCTGACGGCATGGGCTGGCCACTGGGGCAAGGGCGTAATACTGGGGCTGCACACGGGCGCTGGCGGAAAGGGGCCGTTCTGGGCTGACTATAAGGCCAGCTTCGATTTCGCCCCCGTCCGCAATAACAATAGCGTTATGTGCGTCAAGGTCTCCAAAATAACCGTCAG
This sequence comes from Alphaproteobacteria bacterium, assembly GCA_023384135.1. Taxonomy (GTDB): domain Bacteria; phylum Pseudomonadota; class Alphaproteobacteria; order Micavibrionales; family Micavibrionaceae; genus JAGNKE01. The sequence goes on from JAHDXS010000003.1 coordinate 11,125, forward strand.
ATTCTTCGCCCAGCCTGTGGTCCATATCGCGTCCGAATACCCGCCGGAAAGCTGCGAATTCAAGCAAATCCTCAAGCACGAGAAAAAGCACGTCGCCGTAACCAAGCAATGGCAAAGAGATTACACACCCCTTCTGCGCCGTGAACTGGAAAGCATCGCCCGCAAGCTGCCCGCCTCCCCCCCGGTTGGCGAAAAGCAGGTGGCCGGCGCGCAGGAGGCGCTCGTCAATATCATTCGCGCCCATCTGGATAAGTATATGGAGCAAAAGGCCATTCCCGATTACATTCGTCGCCAGAACAAGGTCGATGACCCGCTCGAATACAGGCTGGTCCCCACCCGCTGCGAGAACTGGCAGAGCTACCACTACTCGGCTTACGAGGAGTAAGTGACCGCAAGGCACGACAGGCGCGCCTATCGTTCGGGCATGATGGCCTTGGCAATGGCTGCGCTCCTGCTGGCAGGCGAGCCTGCATGGGCCGCAAAATGCCCTTCATCCCGCCCGCAAACCTCAATGAAATCGTTTATTAAGGGCACGGAAATTGTAAAAACAAAATCCGCCAAGGATATGACCCAATGGCAGATCGGCCACGCGGAGGACCCCGCGAGCGGCGGTCAGATTCTGGGTCTGGGTGGCGGCAAGACGGCCATACAAATCCGCTCGCTTTTCGAAATTATGCCTGCTGGTAAGGGGCATTTCTGTGTAGTGATGCAGGAAGCCCACACCACCTTCATCTCAAGCCCGCAGATTCATGTCGCGAGCAACTTCGAACTGGGCAGCTGTGAATACAGCGAGGTTCTGGCGCATGAGCAAAAACATGTGGAGGCCCTCAAGCTTTTCCATCGCAAAAACGAAAAGAACATGCGCAAGCAGCTTAAAATAGTCGCACGCACGATCCCTGTCATCGAGCCCGTACCTGAAAGCGGGATAGAGGCGGCGCAAAACGGTCTCAATGCCTATGTTCAGAGCCAGATGGATCGCTACTTCAAAAAAATTCTGCAAGACCTTATCAAGACCCAGCAGGAAATCGACAGCCCCGAAGAATACGCCCGCGTGGCCTCTAAGTGCCGGAAATGGGGCGAAAAATTGGCGCCCGGCTACAAAGAATGACGGCGCCTGCCTAAAAGTTAAAACTCTGCGCCCGCAGCCCCATTCCCCACTTGTCTATACGAACTCTTTTCTTTATGACTGATTGACTGTTTTTAAGTAAGCACGGAAAGAGAGCACACGATGGCATCGGCCGCCGAGCAACTCGCGCGTAACGCAAACTGGGGTGCGCTTGCAAAAGCCACGGAGTTGAAGAAAAGAATCTATTTCGTTCTGGGGGCGCTCCTTGTATACCGCCTCGGAACCTACATTCCCGTTCCGGGAATCGACATTCGCGTCTGGAACGAGATTTTCTCGCAAAAGGGCGGCGGCATCCTCGACATGTTCAACATGTTCTCCGGCGGCGCATTGCAGCGTATGACGATCTTCGCGCTGAACATCATGCCCTACATTTCCGCCTCTATTATCATGCAGCTTGCCACCTCCATCTTCAAGAATCTGGAGGAGTTGAAAAAAGACGGCGAAATGGGCCGCATGAAGATCAACCAGTATACCCGCTATCTGACGGTTCTTCTGGCCTCCGTTCAGGCTTACGGTCTTGCGGTCGGCCTCGAAGCGATGCAGGGACAGGGCGGCTCCGCCGTTCTCGACCCCGGCATGTTCTTCCGCATCTCGACGGTCATCACCATCGTGGGCGGCACGGTGTTCCTGATGTGGTTGGGCGAACAGATTACCCAGCGCGGCGTCGGCAACGGAACGTCTCTGATTATCTTTGCAGGGATTGTGGCCGAATTACCGCGGGCGCTGGCCAGCACCCTCGAACTCGGACGTCAGGGAACGATCAGCCCCATCGTGCTGCTGATCCTGTGCCTGATGGTCGTCGGCGTGATCGCCCTGATCGTGTTTGTTGAACGCGCCCAGCGCCGGATCGTGGTGCAATACCCGAAGCGGCAGGTCGGCAACAAGCTCATGGGCGGCGAAACCAACCACATCCCGCTCAAACTCAACACCTCGGGTGTGATTCCCCCGATCTTCGCTTCGTCCTTGCTGCTTCTGCCGCTCACCATTATTAACTTTGCGGGCGTCAGCGGCGGCGACTTTTGGGCGGACGTCCAGCGTTACCTCGCGCACGGCCAGCCCGTCTATATGGCGGTTTATGGCACCTTGATCATGTTTTTCGCCTTCTTCTACACCGCGATCGTCTTCAACCCAGAGGAAAATGCGGAAAGCCTGCGCAAATACGGCGGCTTCGTGCCCGGTATGCGTCCCGGCAAGCACACGGCGGATTATTTCGACTACGTTCTGACCCGCATCACGGTCGTCGGGGCGATCTACCTCGTTTTCATTTGTCTCCTGCCTGAATTCATGGTCTCGCAATATAACGTGCCCTTCTATTTCGGCGGAACCAGCCTCCTGATCGTGGTCAGCGTGACCATGGACACGGTGGCGCAAATCCACTCCCACCTGATCGCGCACCAGTACGAGGGCCTCATCAAAAAGGCCAAGCTGCGCGGCGCATCGACGGGCAGACGGCGAAGATAAGCGAAACCATCTCATACGAACGAGGAGACAGGGGATCATGAACATCATCATTTTCGGCCCGCCGGGCGCGGGAAAAGGCACCCAGTCGGCAAGACTGCAGGAAATTTACGGCCTCAAACACCTCTCGACGGGCGACATGCTGCGGGCGGAGGTTGCAAGGCGCTCCGATCTGGGCCTGAAGCTCAAATCCATCATGGACGCGGGCCAGCTCGTCTCCGACGACATCATGATCGAACTCATTGGTAATTGCGTGAGCGAGCCGGACTGCGAGAACGGCTTCGTGCTCGATGGTTTTCCGCGAACCGTGCCGCAGGCACAGGCGCTCGACGACATGCTCCGCCACATGGCCCGCAAGGTCGACCACGTGCTGGTGCTGGAGGTGGACGAAAACGCGCTCGTGGACCGCATCCGCAAACGTGCCGAGGAATCGGGCGGAGCGCGCAGCGACGACAATGCGGAAGTCGCCAAAAAGCGCCTCAGCGAATATCGCGCCAAGACTGCGCCCGTTCTGCCGTATTTCGAAGAAAAGAGCCTTGTGCGCAAGGTGGACGGCATGATGCCCATCGAACAGGTCAGCGCAAAGATCGAATCGATTTTGGGAATCGAACCGCCCAAAAAACACTAAACAAACACTAAAGGCGGATCGCGGATATGAGCGGCGATTTTGTTCTGGCCCTTCACGGCGGCGCCTTTCAGAGTGACCGCGATTATACCCGCCACACCCAAACCCTCGAAACCATCCTCAAATCCGGCTGGCAAAATCTGGCGAATGGCGCGTCCGCCCTCGACGCGGTGACGCAGGCCGTGATCGCCATGGAGCAGAGCGGCCTCTTCATCGCCGGAAAGGGCGCGGGCCCGAACAGCGAGGGCGAGTATGAGCTTGATGCCTCCATCATGGACGGCCATACAAAAAAGGCCGGGGCCGTCGCTGCCGTGCGGGGCGTTAAAAGCCCCATTCTCGCTGCCCGCGCTGTGATGGAAAAAACCCCGCATGTCCTGCTCGCCGGAACCGGAGCCGACCGCTTCATCACCGAGTGCGGCCTCGAACGCATCGAAGACCCCCAATCCTACTTTACGCCCTCCCATACCGAATCGCAGGTGCCCGAAGACAAAAATCACGGAACGGTCGGGGCTGTGGCGCTGGATAAAAACGGCCACCTCGCCGCCGCCACCTCGACGGGCGGATTGGTCGGCAAGCGCGCGGGCAGGGTGGGCGATTCGCCCATCATTGGCGCGGCCACGTGGGCCGACCGCGATCTGGCCGTCTCGACCACCGGATACGGTGAATATTTCATCCGTGCCGCCGCAGCACACGACATCCGCGCCCGTTGCGCCTATCTCGGCGAATCCCTCGAAGCCGCCACCGCGAAGGTTCTGGACGGCATAAAATCGGCGGGCGGCTGGGGCGGGGTCATCGCCCTCAATAAAAACGGCGAAATCGCCCTCGATTACCGTTGCTCGGGCATGCACCGGGGCGTCGTCCGGTCCGATGGCAAAATCTACGCGAAGAGCTTCCCGGACGCCTGAAAGGCCCGGATTCCCGCGAAAAACGGCTAAAACCCCCCGAAAAGGCCCGGAAAGCCAATAAATTATGTTGACGCAGGGGCGCGAATTCCTATAATGCGGCATCCCGATGAAAGGGGGGCGTACGCCTGCGCGGATCAATCCGCCCGCCGTGCGCAACAGGTTTACAAACCGGCGCGGCGAAAGTTTAACGGACGGAGCCGTATACGGTTTGGATTGAGGAGGGGCAGGGTGCCCCGAATCGAAAAAATTTGAAAGGAAATATTATGGCTCGTATTGCTGGGGTAAACGTACCCGACAATAAACGTATTCCCATTGCCCTGACCTACATTCACGGCATTGGTCGCACCTCCGCCTTCAAGATCTGCGAAAAGCTGGGCATCGACGTGCAGCAGCGCATGGGGCAGGCCGATGAGGACACCCTCAACCGGATCCGTTCCGAAATCGAAAAAGGCGGCTACAAGATCGAGGGCGACCTGCGCCGCGAAGTCTCCATGAACATCAAGCGCCTGATGGATATGCGCTGCTACCGTGGCCTGCGCCACCGTGCGGGTCTTCCCGTGCGCGGTCAGCGGACCATCACCAACGCGCGTACCCGCAAGGGCCCGGCGAAACCCATCGCTGGCAAGAAGTCATAAGGAGTCTGAACAATGGCTGCACCTAGAACCAAAAGAAAAGAAAAGAAAAACATCGTATCCGGCGTTGCGCACGTGAACTCCACGTTCAACAACACGATCATCACGATCAGCGATGCGCAAGGCAACGTCGTCTCCTGGTCCTCGTCCGGCACGATGGGCTTCAAAGGCTCTCGTAAATCCACGCCCTACGCGGCGCAGATGGCCGCCGAAGATGCGGGCCGCAAGGCACAAGAACACGGCATGAAAGAACTGGAAGTCCTCGTAAAGGGCCCCGGTTCGGGCCGCGAATCGGCGCTCCGCGCGTTGCAGATGGTCGGCTTCCTGATCAAATCGATCCAGGACGTCACGCCCGTTCCGCACAACGGCTGCCGTCCCCCGAAAAGACGCCGCGTGTAATCGCCCTTCAAACGGCTTTTACACACGTTTTGAATCACTCAGCACTCTAGACGAAAAGAGCAGGACACATGTTGATACAGAAAAACTGGCAAGAGTTGATTAAACCCGGAAAACTCGAAGTTAAGCCGAGCCGCCAGCCCAACACGGGCGTGGTCGTGGCCGAACCGCTGGAACGCGGCTTTGGTCTGACGCTGGGCAACGCTCTGCGCCGTATTCTCCTTTCCTCCCTTCAGGGCGCGGCCGTTACGGCGGTGCAAATCGAAGGCGTACTGCACGAGTTCTCCTCCATCGAGGGCGTGCGCGAGGACGTCACCGACATCATTCTCAACCTCAAGGCGCTCAGCGTGCGTATGCACTCCGAAGGCCCCAAGAGAATGCGCCTGTCTGCCGAAGGTCCGTGCGAAGTTACCGCCGCGCAGATTGAGGCCGGCGCCGACATCGAAATCATGAACCCTGACCTCATCATCTGCACGCTCGACAAGGGCGCGAAGCTGAACATGGACATGACCGTGAACACGGGCAAGGGCTACCGCCCCGCCTCCCTGAACCGTCCGGAAGAAGCCCCCGTCGGCCTCATTCCGATCGACAGCGTGTTCTCGCCCGTCCGCAAGGTCACCTACGAAGTCACCGACACCCGCGTCGGCCAGATCACCGACTACGACAAACTGACCCTCACCGTTGAAACCAACGGCGTGATCAGCCCCGAAGATTCCGTGGCCTTCGCCGCCCGCATCCTTCAGGACCAGCTTCAGGTGTTCGTCAACTTCGAGGAGCCGCAGGAAGTTAAGGAAAAGTCCGAAGAGGAAGAGCTGCCCTTCAACCGCAACCTTCTCAAGAAGGTCGAAGAGCTGGAACTCTCGGTCCGCAGCGCGAACTGCCTCAAGAACGACAACATCATCTACATCGGCGACCTCGTTCAGAAGTCCGAGAGCGACATGCTCCGCACCCCGAACTTTGGCCGCAAATCCTTGAACGAAATCAAGGAAGTCTTGGGCATGTTCGGCCTCCACCTCGGTATGCAGGTTGAGGGCTGGCCGCCTGAGAATATCGAAGACCTCGTGCGCAAGATCGACGAGCAGCAGTTCTAAGAAATCTTCGCGGGGCCGCGCCTGATCGGTCCGGCCCTGCGAAAACTAAGGACGATGTGTCCGCCCCCTCTGCGAAACGGCCCCGGAATGGGGCAGGTGGCAAAGGGAAATAAAATGGTTCTCGTCCCCGCACGGAAAAAAGGGACAGGGCCGCAGCAGCCGGACAAAGCCCGGCAGGAAAAGGAAGACTGAAATGAGACATGGAATTAAACAGCGCAAGCTGAACCGCACCAGCAGCCACCGTAAGGCGATGCTGGCCAACATGGCCGCCGCTCTGATCAAGCATGAGCAGATCGTAACCACCCTGCCGAAGGCGAAGGAACTCAAGCCCTACGTCGAAAAGCTCATCACACTGGGCAAACAGGCTGCCGCGAACCCGAAAGTGGCTCTCTCTAAGCGCCGTCAGGCGATCGCGACCCTCCGCGACGAGGCGCAGGTCAAGAAACTCTTTGACGTTCTGGCCGAACGCTACGAAGACCGCCCCGGCGGCTACACACGCGTTCTGAAGGCCGGCTTCCGCTACGGCGACGCCGCCCCGATGGCCGTCATAGAACTCGTTGACCGCGACCCCGAAGCCAAAGGCAAGGACTCCGGCCCGTCCCAGTTCGACGATGAAATCATCGAGGACGCAGAGGCAGCCTGATAAGCTGAACCCCTGAAAAAAAAATTAAAAGCGGCCCGTAAGGGCCGTTTTCTGTTGTGTTTGAGCATTTTCTACAAATAATAGACGAAAGAACAAAACTGAATCCGGCGTCTCATGTTCGCTTTTCTATTCAAACCCGCGCAAACCCCTTACCCCAAGGACATCAGGAGCCTCACGTCTCTTCGTTTCTTCGCGGCGCTATCGATTGTAATTTTTCATTTCACTTACGAGATCGATGCGCTCCGCGAAGGCCTGCCGGGCCGTTTCTACACAGGCGTAGACTTTTTCTTTATCCTGAGCGGATTCATCCTGACCCACAGCTACATCCGCGCGATCGAGGAGGGCACATTCTCGGCCCGCGATTTCTATATCAAACGCTTCGCGCGCATTTACCCCGTGCATATTGTGACCTTGTTTCTCTCCGGGCTGACGACGGCAGGTTCAATAGTGCTGGTGCAAAGAATGTTCGATATAGGTGACTCCCCATCCTGCTTTTTCTCAAGTATTTTGATGGTCCAGGCATGGGGAATCCACTCAAGACCCTGCTTCAACAACCCGTCATGGTCCATCAGCGCCGAATGGTTCGCCTACCTTCTGTTCCCGCTTCTGGCCGCTTGGGCGCTCAAAAAAAAGCCGCAGGCCGTGATGCTGCTCTCCTCGGTCGCAATCATTCTGCTCTGCATTTTGTTTCTATACCTCGGAAAACCCTTTACCCACCTTACGGCGCAGGGTTTCATCCGCATCGTACCCGACTTCGTTCTCGGGATCGGCCTTTACCTCTTTGGCCGTAAATACGAACTCAGGAAAGCAAGCGCCGGAACATTCTACGCCGTCGTAGGCTTCATGTTTTTGTGCTTCGTTCTGAACATCCCCGACGCCATGATCGTTCTGATTTATGCGCTCGTGATTTACGTCGCGGCGGAACTGTCACGGCAGCGCGTGGACACGGCGCTGGAAGGTGCAAAACTGGTCTTCTGGGGCGAAGCGTCTTATGCCGTCTATATGCTGCACCATGTGATATGGGAGGCGCTGCCCGTGCCGGTGATGATGCGCGCCCTCGATGGCTCTAAGGTCTTCGACGCGCCGTTTTGGGCCGCCTGCGCGGTCGCGCTGGTGCTAACCTTTATTCTCTCGAAATACACCTATCTCTATCTGGAAAAGCCCGCCCGCGCATGGATTTGCCGGGCCTTTATCCCGCCGGAAAAACCAAAAGATTAAAAGATCGGCACGTTGTCGATCAGGCGTGTCTTGCCTAGCCACGCCGCACCCAGAACCCGGCCCCAGCGGACAGCCACGTAATCCACCGAGCGGAACCCTTCGGCCAGAAGCCGCTCAGCCGCGGCGGCGCAGGCTTCTTCTTCGGTTTGACCGCCGCGAATCGCCGCCGCCGTATCGAACAAAACCCGGTTCAGCATCCGTGCGATTGAAAGTTCAGAAGCGGAGAGATAAGCATTGCGGGAAGACAGAGCCAGCCCGTAATCGTCCCGCGCGATAGGCGCGCCGATGATAGTGATGGGAAGGCCCTGCGCCTTGACCATCTCCGCGATCACCTGAAGCTGCTGGAAATCTTTCTCACCAAAAATCGCCGCATCGGGTTTGACCGCCTCAAAAAGCCGGTAAACCACATTGACGACCCCGCCGAAAAAATGCGGCCTAAAATCGCTTTCCAGTCCCTGCGCCGCCGCGCCGGGTTTAACGGCGCTCTCAAAACCGCCCTCATAAAGCTCATCCGCGCGGGGCAGGAATACGAAATCGGCGCCTTCGGCCTCCAGCATCGCAAGATCCCGCGCTTCGTCGCGCGGATAGGCGTCGAAATCCTCATGCGGCGCGAATTGCGTGGGGTTGACGAAAATGCTGACGCCGACAAGATCGGCATTTTCCCGCGCCAACCGGACCAGCGAGAGATGCCCCTCGTGCAGCGCCCCCATGGTCGGAACAAAGCCAATCCGCTGCCCAGCCGCGCGGTACGAAGAGAGCAGGGCGTCCAGCTCCGCCCGGCTGCGGGCGATCTTCATGATGCGTCGCTCGCCTTTTTCGCCGCGCCGTTACCATACGTGTGGGCCACATCGGGAAATACGCGGGCGCGCACATCCCGTGCGTAAGCGGCCACGGCCTCATCGACCGTTCCGGCCAGATCGGCATATTGCCTGACGAACTTGGGCGTATGCTCGGTAATCAGGCCCAGCATGTCTTCGGTGACCAGAATCTGCCCATCGCACGCCGCCGACGCGCCGATCCCCACGGTGGGAATGGAAACCGCCTGCGTAATCGCCCGCGCGACCGGCTCCACCGTCCCTTCGATCAAAAGCCCAAAAGCTCCCGCCGCCTGAACGGCCAGCGCATCGCGCATCAGGCTCTCGGCCTCCTCGGGTGCTTTCCCGCGCACCTTATACCCGCCATCCTTGACGACCGATTGCGGCTTAAGCCCGATATGCGCCATCACCGGGATGTTCCGGGCGGTCAGGTAAAGCACCGTCTCCGCCATCTCGGCGCCGCCCTCAATTTTCAGCCCGTCGCAACCCGTCTCGCCCATGATACGCGAGGCCGTCTCGTAGGCCTGCTCCGGTCCGGATTCATAGGTGCCGTAAGGCACATCAATCAGAACGCAGGCCCGCTTCGCGGCCCGCATCACGGCCTTGCCGTGCGCGATGATGATCTCCGGCGTAACGCCCAGCGTATTCTCCATCCCGTACAACGCCATGCCGATCGAATCCCCGACCAGCAGCATATCGCAGTGCGCATCCAATATTTTCGCCATCGGGGCCGTATAGGCGGTGAGACAGACCAGCGGCTGCGCACTCCCTTTGCGGGCGCGCAAATCGGCGATGGTGGTTCTCGGGTGTTTTTGAGGTTCGGTCATATGGTCTAAGTCCATGACGCACAAAGATTTTTAACGGCGTCCTTGCGCTCGGAAAAAACCTGTTCTATATAGCAACGCTATGCTTAACAGAAAACTTTTCCTCATACCAGCCTTGCTTTCCGTACTTTTGACCGCAACGCCCGCCCTTGCGCAGGTGGACACACAGGCTGTTCCGCAAAGCCGCGAGCAAATACAGCTCTCATTCGCGCCGCTGGTCAAAAAAGTCGCCCCCGCGGTGGTCAATATCTACACCAAACGCATCGTGGCCTCAGCGGTTCAAAATCCGTTAATGGCCGACCCGCTGTTCCGCCAGCTTTTCGGCAACCGCTTAAAAACCCCGATGCGCCAGCATATGGAGGCCTCGCTGGGCTCCGGGGCCATCGTGGAGGCCGGCGGTCTGATCGTCACCAATGCCCACGTCATTGAGGGCGCGGCGGAAATCGTGGTTATCCTCGCCGACGGTCGGGAGTTTCCGGCGCGCATAGCGTTGGTCGATCACGCATCAGACCTGGCCTTGCTGCGCGTCGATCCGGGCGCGGAGCCGTTGCCTTTCCTTAAGCTCAAGCCCAGCGAATCGCTGGAGGTCGGCGATCTGGTTTTGGCCGTGGGCAACCCCTTCGGCGTCGGCCAGACGGTCACCAGCGGCATTGTCTCCGCGCAGGGCCGATCCTCCCTCGATATCAACGATTTTAACTTTTTTATACAGACCGACGCGGCCATCAACCCCGGCAATTCCGGCGGCCCGCTGGTTGCCCTTGACGGCGGGGTGGTCGGAATTAACACCGCCATTTTCTCCCGCTCCGGCGGCTCTCTGGGGATCGGGTTCGCGATCCCCTCCGAGATGGTTGCCACCGTCATCGCCGCCGAAAGAAACGGTCAAAAAGGCGATCAGGGGGTCATCCGTCCTTGGCTGGGCGTAAATATGCAATCCATCACCCCCGAAATTGCGGGCAGCCTCGGCCTGCCGCGCCCCGGCGGTGCGCTGATCGCGGACTTGCACCCCGCCAGTCCGCTCTTGACCGCGGGCGCAAAGGTCGGTGACGCGGTGGTGGCCGTAAGCGGTTACCCGATTCGCGACGCGGCCGAAATGAAATTCCGCATGGCCACCGTCCCCGTCGGCAAGACCGCCGCCTTCAAAATTCTCCGTGACGGCCAGACACTGGACATCAAAGTCGCGGCCATCGCCCCGCCGGACGATCCGCCGCGTCAGGAAACCCTGCTCAAGGGCCGCCATTTACTGGGCGGAGTCACGATCGCCAACCTCAACCCCGCCGTGGCCACAGAAATCGACTATAACGGGCGCGAGCAGGGCGTCGTGGTGCTGAAAGTGCCGCAAAGCAGCTACATGCACATTCTCTCTCCCGGCGACATTATTCTGGAAATTAACGGCACGGACATCAAAACCGTTTCCGACGTACTGGGCGCCCTTGAGAATATCCCCGCCGGCGCTCGCGGCGTATCCCTGACGATCCTCAGCAACGGGCGGGTCAGCCGTATCATCATGCGCTAGGGCCGGACTGGACTAAGCCCACCTCTACGCGGCTCTGGAAGCCCGTTTAAACCGGACTAAGTCCACCCTTTTTTCTAAACAGGAACGCAGCACCCCCAAACGCGAAAAAGGCGCCGATTTCTCGGACGCCCTTTTCCCCCAACTTCAAAGGCTTGTTTTCGCCTATTGTCTCTTTTTTTTAGTAACCGACTGTTTTCAGTCTTTTTTTTGTAGTCTGACCTTTTCGGCCTTGTATTTTTGTTCCTTGCTCAACTCGCTCGCTTTTATTCTTTACCCGCTACCATCTCAGCCATAATCACGATCACTGTTCAGTTCTTTAATCGCATTACTGAAGTTCAGATAACCACCGCTCCCAAAGCTGACTTTCCCGACCTCCGAAGAGGGCTGAAAGCCGTTCATCGCCTGAGCAACACTCCCGAGAGAGCCTCCCAAACCGCCTGTGGCGCGTCTTCTTACGTCTTGAGGAGCCGCCCGATTAAGTTCTCTGGCAAGGTTGCGACCCGGGGAGTCTTTTGCTCCCGTATTACCCGCTGTTGGGTTCACACCTTCGAAAGAACGAATGTCATCAGACATCTTTAAGCTCCTTATGATTACATCCTATCTAATCGACCATGTCATGTCAAGAAAAAAGCATGTATTTTTTGATAGTCAAATTACTTAAATGCCCCAATAAAAGCCATAGTAACATAAAGTAAGCGGTATTTCGACTTATACTTATTACAGTAAAAATAGCATAAAATACTAGATAGTTTCGATTTTGGTGACGATAGTTCCGATTTTGAAATTTTTTTTGGGCTCGACTCGGAACCGACTCGTTTTTGATCCGGCTTGTTCTCAACCTCTTGTTTCATGCGGAATTTCGGTTCATTATGAGCCGCGTCGCCCTCCGGCCCTGAACCGGGGATGCGTCCATAAGCAAAGTAATAATGAACGGATTATTTGGTGATGAAAGACATCGTTTCCCTCTGCAAACGTCGCGGTTTTATCTTCGCAGCCTCCGAAATCTACGGCGGCATCAACGGATTCTGGGATTACGGCCCGCTGGGCGTGGAACTGAAGAACAACCTGCGCGACCGCTGGTGGAAGGATATGGTGATCACCCCCCCGATTGGGCCGGATGGAAGCCCCGTGGAGATCGTGGGCGTCGATTCGGCCATCATCCAGAACCCGAAAGCCTGGGTCGCCTCGGGCCATGTCGGCGGGTTCTCTGATCCGATGATGGATGATAGGGAGACGAAACTCCGATATCGAGCCGACCACATAAAATATTTTGTTTTGGAAACTGTAGACGGCTCTTATTTCACTGTTGAGGGCAAAAAAGTCAGAGCTTTTGCTTTTATGCAGGATACTCCACCAGAGGAAATAGAAAGAAGGCTCAAAAAATTTAAGGTAGATAAAAAATACATCAGTTCTGACGGAAAATTGCCCGAGTTAGTATTTTCTTCGGGGGATGGCATTCCTCTTGAAGAAATTATTGGACCTGATGCTTCAAAGCCCGGCACCCTCACCGAACCCAAAGCCTTCAACCTGATGTTCCAGACCTATGTCGGCGCGATGCAGAGCGAGGATTCGATTGCCTATCTCCGCCCCGAAACGGCGCAGGGCATCTTCCTGAATTATAAAAACGTCCTCGATTCCTCGCGCGTGCGTGTGCCCTTCGGCATCGCGCAGATCGGCAAGGCCTTCCGCAACGAGGTGAACCCGCGCAACTTCATCTTCCGCTCGCGCGAATTCGAACAGATGGAACTCGAATGGTTCTGCCACCCCAGCGAAGCAAAAATATGGCGCGACTTCTGGTTCGCCGAGCGCCAGCGTTTCTGGAAATCCGTGGGTCTGTCCAGCGCGAACCTGCAAATACGCGACCACGATTCGGACGAGCTTTCGCACTATGCCAAGGCCGGACTCGGCACGGCCGACATCGAATACCGCTTCCCCTTCACGGCGCCGGGCTTCGGCGAGTTGGAGGGAATCGCCCACCGCTGCGACTTCGACCTGACGCAGCATCAGGAACATTCGGGCGCGAAGCTGGAATATATGGACCCGAACGACAACACCAACCGTTTCATCCCCCACGTCATCGAACCGGCGGCGGGCCTCTCCCGCGGCGTTCTCGCCCTGATCTGCGAGGCCTATACGGTGGACGAGAAGCGCCCCTCGGGCCTCTACCTCAACTTCCACCCGTCCATGGCCCCGAAAAAGGCTGCGATCCTGCCCTTGACAGCCAAGGACGAGCACGTGCCGCTGGCGCAGAAGCTCTATCTCGACATCCGCGAGGATTTCGCCGTCGATCTGGACATCAAGCAGAATATCGGCAAGCGCTACGCGCGGCAGGACGAGATCGGCACGCCCTATTGCTTCACCATCGATAACGACACGGTGAACGATCAGACCGTCACGGTGCGCGAACGCAACACAATGGCGCAGGAGCGCATCCACATGGATAAGGTCAAATCGTTCCTGCATGAGAAAATCAGGCGTTCAAGCGTCTAGGGCGCAGCCATCCCGCAAAATCCTATCCGCCGCCGCCGTATACGCCCCGTCCGCCTCGTGCAGCACAAGGCCGGGGTGAATGAGCGCAGGCGTCTTACGATTCTTGATCGCGCGCAGAATCACACGCTTGGCCGGAACCCCCGCACGCGGCCAGAGGGGAATGATCTCCACCGCGCCAAAGCGTTTGCCCAGCGCCTGAATGATCGTATGCGTCTCCGCCGCCATGTGGATGAGGGTCAGCGACCCGCCGTTCTTCAAATTCCTGAACCCCGCATCGATCCAGTCCTTAAGCGAGCAATCCGCCTCGATATGCCCCCGCGCCATCGCCTTGGCGGAGGAGGGGGAAGGCAGATGCTTTCCGGCCTCGGAAAAAGGCGGGTTGCAGATCACATGATTCTGCAGCGGCCCTTTGTAATCACGGATATCCGCGCAGGTAAAAGCGGCCGGTACGCCGTTCAGCGCGGCATTTTTTTCCGCCAGCGCGACATGATCGGCCTGAATCTCAACCCCCGTTAAATGAATCCCCGGCACCCGCCACGCCAGACACAGCCCCGCGCTGCCCACCCCGCAGCCAAGATCCAGCACGCTTTGCCCAGCCTTCGCCGGGCAGGCGGCGGCCAGCATCACGCTGTCCAGCGAGGTGCGGAAACCCTGCGCGGGCTGATAAAGCGCCACGCGCCTGTTCAGCACATGGATCGGCTCGTTGTGATCGCTCATGAATTAGGTTTTAGCTGTTCAGCCGGAATTTGTCATCCGAAGCCTTTTTGTCCCCGGCGGGCTCTTGGGCCTGCGGTGCGGGGTTGAGGTCGGACTGGCTGAGCAGCATCAGATCGACCGGGTTGGTCATCAGGCTGTGGAAGGGTTTAAGCCCCTTGGGCGTATCCAGAATGGAATTCCGCACGGGCCGCGCCGGGACGGGCGGAAGCTGAGGCAGCTCCGGCAGGGGCGGCACGATATTGGTATTCTGATAAAGCGAACGGAACTCCTCGAAATTATAAACCCGCCCGCTGCGCGGCGCCGGGCTATTGGAAGCCAGATTGACGCTCTGGTCAGGAGCGGCAGGCCGCACCGCGCCGGGCAGGGGATTCTCGCCCCGCGCCACGGCGAAACTGGCCGGGTCGGGTACGCCGTCCTTGATCTGGAACTTTTTATCGAAGAATTGATAGACCTGCTCAACCGTTCGGGCTTTACCCGTTTTAGCATCGTAAAACACGCCCCGATTCGCCCGCGCCGCCTTGGGGAATAAATCCGCCGCCGGGCTTAGCGGGTTCTCGTCCCGCGCATTGAGGAAAGAGGCCGCCCCGCCCGCGCCGAGGAAATGCGCGAGATAAAGCTCGGTTGCGCCAACTTCGCCGCCCCAGAGCTTGTTCAGCGTCTTCTCGTTATCGAGCGCGAACTCCGCCGCCATCTGCGCCGAGACGACCGGATCGTTGCGAAGGGCCAGAATCTCTTTCTTGATCTTCGCGTCTTTTACGCGGAAGCGCGAATCGATCTTGTCCGCAAGATCGCCCAGCCCGTATTCATGTCCATGTTCTTTAACCATGCCAAGCCATGTCCGCTCGATAAACTGGTAAAGCCCTGTGGCCGAACTCGTTCCGGCCTTGGCCGTGGGGTTAAAATTACTCTCCGCCTTGGCCTGCTGCAGTAAATAGGCAAAATCAACCCCCGTGCGGTCACTCGCCCGTGCGATCGCCTGCACGACACCCTCCGGCGCCTTGTGGGTGAGGGCCGTTAAATCCTTGTTGTGTATTACATTTGTTAATGCGTTCATGTCATACTCAAGCCAGTGGCCAGTGGTTTTTACGCAATCTCTATGGAAAAGATTTGCAACACCCGTGCCAATTACGAAAAAGAGGGCTGGATATGAGCGATTACACCCCCCCCGTCGATGACATGCTGCTTTTGCTCTTTGACGTTCTGGGCTTCGCGCACCCGGACATCGACCGCGACACGGCCCGCTCCGTGCTGGAGGAGGCCGCCAAGCTGGCCTCCGGTGTTCTGGCCCCGCTCAATCACTCCGGCGACAAGGCGGGCGCGAAATTCGAAAACGGAACCGTCATGACCGCCCCGGGCTTTAAGGAAGCCTATAAGCAATATTGCGAGGGCGGCTGGAACGCCGTTCCTTTCGACCCCGAATATGGTGGGCAGGGCTTGCCATGGGCGCTGGCCTTTTGCATCCAGGAAATGTGGCAAGGCGCGAACATGGCCTTCGGCCTGTGCCCGCTTCTCAATCAGGGCGCGGTGGAGGCGATTGCCCTGCACGGCTCGGACGAACAGAAGCAGAAATTTCTGCCCAAACTCATTTCCGGCGAATGGACAGGCACCATGAACCTGACCGAGCCGCAGGCCGGCTCCGACCTCGGCCTGATTCGCGCCAAGGCCGAAAAGCAGGGTGACGGGTCCTATAAAATCACCGGGCAGAAAATCTTTATCACCTACGGCGAGCACGACATGGCGGACAATATCGTCCATCTGGTCCTCGCCCGAACGCCGGACGCCCCGGAGGACGTGAAGGGCATTTCCCTGTTCATCGTGCCGAAATTTCTGGACGGCGGCACGCGCAACGCAGTGCGCTGCATCGGGCTGGAGCACAAGCTCGGCATCCATGCCTCCCCCACCTGCACGATGGAGTTCGACGGCGCCGTCGGCACCCTGATCGGGCAGGAAAATATGGGCCTGAAATACATGTTCACCATGATGAACAACGCCCGCCTCTCGGTCGGCTTGCAGGGCGTGGCGATCGCCGAACGCGCCTATCAGAAGGCCGTCGCTTATGCCCATGACCGCGTCCAAGGCAAATCCTTCAAGACCGGGCAGCGCGTGGCGATTGCCGAACACGCCGATGTCAAACGGATGCTCCGCACCATGCAGACCAAAATTACGGTGGGCCGCGCCCTGACGCTGGAGGCCGCCATCGCGCTGGACCGTGCCGCCGCCGGGGATGCGGACGCGCAGAAAAAAGCCGAACTGCTGACCCCCATCGTCAAAAGCTGGTGCACCGATATGGCCTGCGAAGTGACGTCGATGGCCGTGCAGGTCTTCGGCGGCATGGGCTTCATCGAGGAAACGGGAATAGCCCAGCTTTACCGCGACGCGCGGATCCTGCCGATCTATGAAGGCACGAACGGCATCCAGTCCGCCGACCTGACCTTCCGTAAAGTCATCCATGATCAAGGCAAGACCGCGCTGGCCTATATCGAATCGCTCTCGAGCGAATTGCCGCAGGCCGACCGCGACCGCCTCGCCGCCGCGACAAAGACGCTTCTGGACTGGGCAGCTAAAAACGAGATGGACCGCATCGCCGCAGTTTCGGCCTCGTACCTAGAGGCCTTCGCGCTGATCGCCGGAGCGTCCCTGATCGTCAAAACCCGCAACGCGCGGGGCGTTGCGCATGAACAATTTGATCCCGTGAGCGGTGCCCTGCTGCCACACGCTGCCGCTTGTCTGGCTCCGATTTTAGGAAGATAGAAAGTCCCGATCTTACGCGTTATTGCGAACCCGGCGCCGCGCCTTGCCCGCTCATGGTGCGCTGCTCATTCTGACATTTCCCCATAACGATCATCGCGATGGCGCCGCGGGTATTGACGTTATTTTCTACGGTCATGCTTTCGTATTCCTTGGCATAGCCGCTGGCATAACATTCGCAGAATTTCTTGGCGTCCGTCACCACAGGGGGCAGGAATTCAGGCTTGTTGATGCAATCCGTATAAAGATATCCGGCCATCTCAGTGCCATTTTTGCATTCGTGCCGCAGACCGGAAAGGATCTCATCGGCCTTAGGAATACGCCCGCGCTCTTTGCGCTTTTTCAGAAAGGTGGAAGCCATGCAGCGGCAATCATGATTAAGTCTCATGATCTGATTGCCCAGACACGAGTTATAAACCTCCTGAGCTTCATCCAGCTCAGCATCCGTATACTCTTGCCCCATACCGACCTGTTCGTTGTCGTCACGCTTTGCGTTCGGGTCGATCACGCACGTATGACGCACGGCGGCATAAACCTGTTTGGCGGGAACCGAATCACCCAAAGCCATCCGGTTCGCAAGAAACTCCCCGGCCATGCAGCGGCAATCATGATCCAGACTGAGATCTTCATTTTTGGTGCAGCTTTTGAAAAAACGCTGGGCTTCTTCAATTTGCTGATCGGTCGCCTTGGAGATATCGACCTTTTCGGCGCCGGTCGCGCTCAGCTTTTGATCGCTGGTTTTGGGCTCGACCTTTTTGGCGGCGTCCTGCTCCTCGGGCATGATCGCCGTGCGCGACGGATCGGGCGCAAGGTCCTGTGCCTGCACCTGCATCGACCCGGCCAGACAAACAAAAAGAATCAAAAAAGCGAAAACTGCGCGCATGGAAAAAAGGCTCCCGAAACACTCTACCGCCGTAATTATAACACCCGCGAGGCCGCAGGGCCAAACGTTAGTTTAATCAGCAGTTAAAGCAAAATACGAGGCGTGAAAGCTTTGAAAATAAGGAAAAATCCCGGAAACCTCGAGGTCAGGCGCGCTTGGCCTTCTTCCAGAAAAACAAACGGGAAGCTGCTGAGGCCGATTCATCGGCGTTCTGGTTGTCCGGGCTAAGTTTTTTCATAGGCTTAAGGGCACTTTTATTGGTCCCGGCCGCCGCGCTACGTCGTGCCCGGATTTTTTCATCCATTTCGCGGATATCCGAGCGCAAATCCTCAAGTTGCTTGTGCGTGTGCTGTGTGGTCAGCAGAACCTGGTTGGCCTGATTTTCCCACTTGTCGCGCTGGTCCCTGAGATCTTCGATCTGCTCGTTGGCGTTTTCAAGCCGCAGTTCAAGAAGCTTAATCTCAAGGGTCAAGCGCTCCTTGTCGATATCGAACTCGGCGGGAAAACCGCCCGGTGCGGATGCGCCATTCGCGGAGTTTTGCGCCTGCAAGCTTTCGGGCCGGATGCCGAAGACCCGCTCAAGCTCGGAGACGTCGATGACGCGCCGATCATTCTGGTCGAGGGAGTATGAAAGCTTGCCGCTATTCATCGCACGCTGGATTGTGGATTTGGATTTACCGGTCAGGACAGCAGCTCTCTGCGCACCAACTTTTGCCATGGGAGGACCCTCGATCTTTGACGAAATGCTTGTATATATTCTGGGTACCATGCGGTAACGGCGCGATCAACCCGCGCCGTCAAAACATCCACAGATTCTGAATCTACAAAATGAGAACCCGAAGGTAAGAATCGGAAAGCAAACGTTTTTACGCCGCTTCTTTTTCCAGCCGCTCGTTGAGCAGCGCCGTCAGGCGGTTCCACTGCACGCCCGAGAACAGGTGCGCGTAGACATGGCGCAGCCAGTCTTTCTTGCGCCACTCCAGGAACGTGTGGTCGTCCATCTCCGCGAGCTTGGCCGCGCTGATGATCTTGAAGCCCGAGAAATTAATGACGCGGTTGCCCGGCAGGCGAATCTGTGCCTCACGGTCGATCAGCAAGCCGCTGGCCTGCAAGGCGCGGCTGAATTCCAAGGTCTCTTGCGCGGCGAAGTGATAGGATTTGCAGAACTCAAGGGCGTTTTTAGAGAGTTCGCTCGGCGTTCCGTCAGCGCTGAAGAACGGCTGTTCGTTGCTCTTCTCGATGACGTTATCGACGTTATCGACGCACAGGGTCAACTGGTCCTTCGCGGGCATCTCGGAAAAGATAAAAGGATAACGGCGGATATAGGCGGGTACATAGGAACCGCGCTCCCACTGTCCTTGCGAATCGACGAACAAATTCTCGTTGTCGCGCAGACCCAGAATCGCCACCGGCGTCGCGTTGCCGTCCGGGCTGAACGCGATGGGATAGGAATGGCAAACCTGCGGCATTTCCACGAGGTTGATCGGCACCGCGTTGACGTCGTGCGTAAAACCGAATCCGAAATTCTTTCTGAGCGACAGCCCGGTATGCTTCTTCACCTCAAGCGGCTCGGGATTGCTGTAAAACAGGGGCATCCCGGAAGCCTGCGGCTTTCTCTGACCGGAGTTCTGCGATCCGGCGGCTTTGTCCTTTTTGTCGGATTTTTTATTGTCTGACTGGGCCATGGTTATTCCTTTGGTATGGTTCTTGTATTGCCGATTACGCTTTAAGCTGTGGGATCATAGGCAAAGACCCCTCCGCTTGGCAACGGTTTTGGAAAAAAACAGGGGTATTCCGGCATTAATTTTACGTGAACAGGGGTTAAAAAGCCGTTTAATCCTGCCATTTCTTTGTTTTCTTGGCTTAAGAAATGGTTTAGGTTCGCGTGAATTGAAAAGGCAGCCCCTTGAAATTAAGCGAATAGCAGAAAGGCTAAGGCGTCATGCGCATTGCAATGGTTGGAACGGGATATGTTGGTCTGGTATCGGGCACGTGTTTTGCGGAGTTCGGGCACACGGTCATTTGCGTGGACAAGGACGCCCAGAAAGTCGCAACCCTCAAGCAGGGCAAAATTCCGATTTTCGAGCCGGGCCTCGAAGACCTTCTGGACCGTCAGATCCAGTCGGGCCGGATCGAATTCACCACCGACATTAAATATGCCGTGAAAGACGCCGAAGCGATCTTTATCGCCGTGGGCACCCCGTCGCGCCGCTATGGCCGCGACGCGGACCTGTCCTACGTTCACGAGGCCGCGCGGGAAATCGCGCGCAACCTGAACGGCTATGCCGTCATCGTCAACAAATCCACCGTCCCCGTCGGCACCGGCGAGGAGGTCGAGCGCATCATCCGCGAGGAACGCCCGGACGCCGCGTTCGACGTCGCCTCCAATCCTGAGTTCCTGCGCGAAGGCGCGGCGATCGAGGACTTCATGCGCCCCGACCGCGTGGTGGTCGGCGTGACCTCTCCGCGTGCGCAGGATGTCATGCGCGAGATCTACCGCCCGCTGAACCTTAACGAAACCCCGATCCTGTTCACCAGCCGCGAAACCGCAGAAGTAATCAAATACGCCGCCAACGCGTTTCTGGCGACCAAGATCACCTTCATCAACGAGATCGCGGACCTGTGCGAAAAGGTCGGCGCGGACGTGCAACAGGTTGCCAAGGGTATCGGCCTTGACGGGCGTATCGGCGGAAAATTCCTTCATGCCGGACCCGGTTACGGCGGTTCGTGCTTCCCGAAGGATACCGTAGCGCTGGCCCGTACCGGCCAAAAGCACAATGCGCCCCAGCGCATCGTCGAAACCGTCGTGGCCGTCAACGAAGACCGCAAGGCCAAGATGGCCGACAAGGTTATGGCCGCGATCGGCGGCAACGTGCGCGGCAAGAAAATCGGCATTCTCGGCGTGGCCTTCAAGCCCAACACCGATGATATGCGCGACGCGCCGTCCCTGACGATCATCCCGATCCTCCAACAGGCGGGCGCGGATGTGGCCGCCTACGACCCGGAAGCCATGGAGCACGCCAAAACCATGATCGAGGGTGTGGAGTGGGGCAAAAACCCCTACGAGGTGGCAAAAGGCGCCGATGCATTGGTCATTATCACCGAGTGGAACGAGTTCCGAGCGCTGGACCTCAAACGCCTCGGCGAAACCATGAAAAGCCGCTGTATCGTAGACCTCCGGAACATCTACAAAATCCCGGAAATGAAAGAAAATAACTTCCATTACGTCTCGATTGGGCGTAAAGAAGTAGGCCCCGAAGCGCTGGCACCCCTGAAAAAGGCGGCCGGAGCATAATAAACGGCGAATGAGAGCGCCCCCCGGCGAAGTATTGAAGGTGATCTGACGTGTATAAATATTTGGACGAACTCGAAGCCAAGAGCGTTTACATTATCCGAGAAGCTTACAACCGGGTGGACCCGCTCTGCATGCTCTGGTCCATCGGCAAGGACTCGACCGCGTTGCTTTGGTTGGTGCGCAAGGCCTTTCTGGGCCGCGTGCCGTTCCCGATGGTCCTTCTGGACACCAGCATGGAAATGCAGGAAGTTTACGATTTCCGCGACCGCATCATTAAAGAGTGGGAACTGAACTGCATCAACCATATGTGCCCGCCGGAAGAAGATATGGACCAGACACTTCCGCCCGCGACCCGCTCCGCGATGCGCAAGACCGAGGGCCTGAAATCCCTCCTGCGCGAGCACAACTTCAAGGGCGTCATAGCGGGCATCCGCCGCGACGAGCAGGGCCTCCGCGCCAAGGAGCGCGTCTTCTCCCCGCGCACCATCGACGGCAACTGGGACTTCAAGGACCAGCCGCCCGAATTCTGGGACCAATACAAAACCGAATTCCCCGAGGGCGCGCACCTGCGCATCCACCCGATCCTGCATTGGACGGAACTGGACATCTGGCGGTATACCCAGCGCGAGAATATTCCCTGCTGCGATCTCTATTTCGCGCGTAAGGATGCCAAGACCGGCAAGATGATGCGCTACCGCTCTCTGGGAGAAAAGAACATCACCTTCCCCGTGGAAAGCCCCGCGAAGAATATCGAGGAAATCCTGCACGAGCTGGAGACCACCAACACCTCCGAACGTGCGGGCCGTTCCATGGACAAAGAAACCGAGGACAGCTTCGAGAGGCTTAGAGCTTCTGGCTACATGTGATTGATGTCTGGCTTTTTCTCAGAAAAAGCCTAGACGAAATCATCCCCGCGAAGGCGGGGATCAAGACAAAAAAGAGACTGGCGATTTTTTAGGTAAGAAAATGAGTGCAGAACCCGCGATCAAGATCGTAAAAAGCGAAAAGCCCAAACTCAAGCAGAGCACGCACCAGCAGCTGCGCGTGGTGATCGTCGGTCACGTCGATCACGGAAAATCCACCCTGATCGGGCGGCTTCTTTATGACACCGACTCCCTGCCCGAGGGCAAGGTCGAGGAGATCGAGGCGATCTGCAAGCGCCGGGGCACCGATGTTGTGGAATGGTCCTTCGTGCTGGATGCCTTTCAGGCCGAGCGCGATCAGGCGATCACGATTGATTCCACGCAGATATGGTTTTCAACAGACCAGCGCGATTACGTCATCATCGACGCGCCGGGCCACCGCGAATTCCTGAAGAACATGATCTCCGGCGCCGCCGCTGCCGACGCCGCGATTCTTGTCGTGGACGGCTCCGAGGGCGTGCAGGAACAAACCCGCCGCCACGCCTATCTGCTGCACCTTTTGGGTCTCCAGCAGATCGCCGTTGTGGTCAACAAGATGGACATGGTCAATCACGACCCCGAGGCGTTCGAGAACGTCGCGCGCGAAGTCCGCGACTATCTCGGTTCGATGGGCGTCACGCCGCGCTTCATCATCCCCATCTCCGCCCGCCACGGCGACATGATCGCTGGACGCGGCGACTCGATGGACTGGTATTCCGGCAAGACCTTGATCGAGGTGCTCGACAGCTTCGAGCATGCTGCGCCGCCTGTCTCGCGCCCGCTGCGCTTCCCGGTGCAGGACGTCTATCGTTTCCAAGGGCGCCGCATCATCGTGGGCCGCGTCGAAAGCGGCATCCTGCGCAAGGGCGACCGCCTGATGTTCTCCCCCGGCAACGAGGAGGCGACTGTGACCTCCATCGAGGTCTGGCCCGAAGACGACGACAAGGTCGAAGCCCGCCCCGGCGAGGCCATCGGCATTACGCTCGACCAGCGCCTGTTCGTCGAGCGCGGCCATATCGGTTCCCACACCAAAAATCCGCCAATGCTCTCCAACGTCTTCCGCTCCAGCATTTTCTGGCTCTCGCAGAAGCCGCTGAAGGTCGGAAACTCCTATAAAATCCGCTACGGCTCCCATGAGGCGATGGTGACCGTTCAATCCATCGACAAGGTCATCGACACGCAGGACCTCGCCGATCAGGCCGACAAAAGCGAGGTCAAACGCAACACGGTGGCGGAAATCACGCTTCGCGCGCGCGACCTCCTGCCCATCGACCCCTACGTAGACAACGAGCGCCTTGGCCGGATCGTGATGTACGAAGGCTACGACATCGCGGGCGGCGGCGTCATCAGCATGGAAGGCTACGCCGACCAGCGCCGCAGACGCGCCCCCAAATCCGAAAACATCCATAAGGTCGATCACCTGCTCAACCACGACGTCCGCGCCCGCCGCGCCGGGCATCGCGGCGGCGTGTTCTGGTTTACCGGCTTGTCCGGCTCAGGAAAATCGACGCTCGCGATGGCCGTCGAAAAGGCACTGTTCGAGCGGGGTCATGCGACCTACGTTCTGGACGGCGACAATATCCGCCACGGTCTCAATCGCGATCTCGGCTTTTCGCCCAAGGACCGTTCGGAGAATATCCGCCGGATCGGGCATGTCGCCTCGTTGATGGCCGATGCGGGTCTGGTGGTTATTTCCGCCTTCATCTCGCCTTACCGCGCCGACCGCGAACGCGCCCGCAACGCCGCGCCGGACCGCTTCAACGAAATCTACATCGCGGCCGACCTCGATACCTGCGAAAAGCGCGATCCGAAGGGTCTTTATAAAAAGGCGCGGGCAGGGGAGATCAAGGATTTCACCGGGATCGACTCGCCCTACGAAAAACCGGAAAACCCGGAAATGATCGTGGACACCGCGCGTCAGGACGTAGAAACCTGCGTCGAGCAGATTGTGGCCTATATCGAGCGCCAGATCGAACTCGGCGACCTCGCCGAACAGGGCAAGGGCAGGGAACAGGTCCTCGATTATGTCGTCTAAACTCCTGCTCCACCGCGCGGCGCTCTGCAACACGGTGCGCCGAATCGCGCTGGAGGCGGGCGAAATCACCCTCGAATATTTCGACGAGGCCGGATACGAGGGGGCGGACGCAAAAGAAGACGGCTCTCCCGTGACGCTGGCCGATCAGGAAGCCGAAAAACTCATCCAGAAACGCCTTGAGGACATGCTGCCCGGCATCCCCATGATCGGGGAGGAGGCCAGCGCCGCCGGACACAAGCCCGACATTACGGGCCACGATTATTTCTGGCTGGTCGATCCGCTGGACGGCACCAAGGAATTCATATCCGGCAGCGGTGATTACACTGTGAACATCGCCCTGATACATAAAGGCGCCCCGGTTCTGGGTGTCGTGTACGCCCCCGCCGTAGGCGAGCTGTACGCCGGATACACGGAAGAAAACGGCAATACAAAGGCCCTGAGATGGCTTGAAGATACAGGCTCGGAAAAGGATATCCGCGTCCGCCGCCCGCCGAGGGAGGGGCTGACCGTGGTAGCCAGCAAAAGCCACGGCAGCAGCCAACGCCTCGACCAGTATTTAAACGAATATAAGGTCGAAAAGCTGGTCAAGCGCGGCAGCTCCCTCAAAATCTGCATTATCGCCGCCGGAAAGGCCGATCTTTACCCCCGTTTCGGGCCGACCAGCGAATGGGACACCGCCGCCGGAGACGCCGTTTTGCGCGCCGCCGGGGGCATCATCGTCGATTTGCAGGGCAAACCCCTGACCTACGGCGGGTCGGACCCCAAATTCCTCAACCCCGAATTCATCGCCGCCCCGCGCGGTTTTTTTGAATAACCGGGCCGGCAGCCGGGCCAGACGCATTTTTTTTGTTTTCCCCCCTTTTCCCCTGCTATAGTCATAAAGGACCGGATATGCCCGAGCGGCAGGACGGGTCGCTGTAATTAAGGATTCTGAACGCCATGCGGATATTGATTGCTCTCACCTTTCTGACGACTTTTTTGGCCCTGCCTCTGCTTTTCATGCCCCCCGCCCACGCGCAGGGCGTTGAGGGCCTTGAGGAAATCGATGTCGAGGCGTCGATGTTTCCGGCCACCAAACGCGGCTGTGCCAAGCGTGCCCTTTTCCGGGTCGCCATGAGCGAAATGTACAAAAAGAACAAGGATCCGGCTGAACTGGCGGACATGAAGATCATGAAGCCGCTGGTCCAGAATATCTATGAAGAAATCGGCCGAGATGGCATCACCCCGTTTAGCCTCAAAACCTTGAACGATTACCAGGCTTGCGGAAAGGCCGCCAAACCTGAATCCAACACGCAAAGAGAAGCCAAGGCCGCCAACCTGTATAAGGCCTGCAGCGGCATAAACGACGTGACCCTCAAGGCCCTCGACGCAGCCAAACGCAAGAAGGACAAGGACTCTACCGTCAAAAACCTCGGTAAGACGGAGTTGGACGTGAAGGGGACATCTCTGGAGGGAATGGAAGGACCGGCCGTATATCTGGTCGAGCAAATCTTCAGCAAGAACGAAGAATCGTACGACGCGGCGGTCAATTTTGCCGTTCGTATGGGCATGAACTGTCTCAAC
This sequence comes from Alphaproteobacteria bacterium, assembly GCA_023384135.1. Classification (GTDB taxonomy): domain Bacteria; phylum Pseudomonadota; class Alphaproteobacteria; order Micavibrionales; family Micavibrionaceae; genus JAGNKE01. The sequence continues at coordinate 37,004 of JAHDXS010000003.1, forward strand.
CGCAAGGATTAGACAATTCTCAACTGCTGATTCTTGTATTTCGGCGTGTTTTCCGCGATATATTCGGCCTTTTTAATGCATTGCGCTCACCCTGCGTTGCGCGGGCGTTGCGCACTTATGTTTGCATTATTCAAACCAATAAGGTATAAAATAACCACATAAAAAAAACGTATTTTAACGCGAACAGAAACAATCAGGGAAATAGAATTATGTCCGAGAAATCGAAAGCGAGTACTCTGGCGGCGTTGGCATTGGCGGGCGTGGTCGCCATAACGGCCCCCGGCCCGGCGGCATCGCAGGACGTTCAACCACAGACGACGACCGCCCAAGCGACGAACCAGCAGGCTCAGGGCGTCCGCTATCTAGACTTTTCGACAAGAAACGATGGCTGGGCGGCCTCCCAGACTGCCGCAATCATCGGTTCACGCGAGCGGAAAATTGTAATCATATCCTACTCAGATGGTCCCACGACACGCGCCATTTACGACACGGCTGTGAATTATACAAGACCGCCGCAGAGCCTGCCTGTTTTTGGAGTGGTGCGTGCGCCCCAACATCCGACCCAGCCGAATCCAAACGGTTTTGACATATACATCAACGGCGTTCCTCTGGGCGAAGTGCCGAATCCTGATAGTGCGTACTCGCGGACACAGTTTTTTGCACAGCTTATGGATAATATAAAAAGGAGTTACTTTGCGGAGGCTAGGGCCGAAGCGAACCCAATCGGAGCGACCGGCGCCGTTATGGCCTACGCGGGGGGTGAAAAATCTGGCGGGAATAAGTCTTCATCTGGTGGCGGGGGCGCAGGCTCTGCTGGCGCCGGATCAGCTGGCGGATCGTCAGGAAGCGGTGATAGCGCTGCTGGCGGTAAAGGCAGCACGGAGATTGCTGCCGTGGTCTTCAATCCCGATCTATAAAAGCTTTAATAGTGACCAATTACAAAACCGGCCATGCGACCATGGCCGGTTAATCTATTTTAAAATGGATCGAAGCTAAGGATTTAAAGCCAAAAAACAGCCTTGGCTGGCGGCGCCTACCGAATTTTAGAAATGAAAAAATTAAGCCATCATGCCAGTCGGCGAAGAAACAGTCGTGCCGGAGCCAGTAGCACCAGACAGTCTTTGCCGCTCGGCTGCAAGGGTAGCCTCTGCGTCAAGCGCGGCGACCTGCTGTACAGAGGTCTGGTTCGTTACAGCCTGTGCAAAGGTCGCGGTAATAGGCTTGATCCCGGTATCGACCGTATCGAAACCAAGCTCGGCAGCCAAGCTGCCCGTGCTACGCTCGGCCCCTGAACTCGTGGCAGAGGTCCTGAGGTTTTGGGGAATAGTGTCAATAATTCGGATGTTCGGAACCTGAATCTCAGGTGCGCCAGAAGGCATATTCATCAAAGCAGGAGATAAGAGCTCGGGGAGTGTTTCCGGCAAACGTAAGGCGACCTCAACGCGCTGTTCGGGCAAATCGTTGCCCGCACCCGGCAAGCTCGCCATATTGTCCCAAGCAGCCTCAGAAGACACGCCCTCAGAAGCATTGGCAGCAATCACAGAAATATCAGTCTGCAATTCATGGCCCTGCGGCCCGAATTGAGTCAGGGCTTCAACTTTGGCATCAGCACCCAAATTTGGAGAATTATTGATAACCGTGTAGGAAAGATCGACAAATCCATCCTTGGTTCTGGCCAAGCTCTGAACTTCTGCCTGAGCCTGAGGATCGCCAGCGGCTTGGCGTTGAAGCTTGTCGGCAAGTTCAGGATTTTCACGCAGAGTCCGCTCCCGCTCAACCTGAAGCTGGTGATACTCATCATACGCCCGGCGCACTTGATCTTCATACGCGCGCTGAATTTCACGGTTTCTTTCCTGATCGCGCAGCCATTTGTCCTGATCAAAGGTGCCATCCGCGCGGAAATACTCATTTTCGTCAATACCAGCCTCACGCAGCGAGCGGCGCATCTGGTTACGTTTGGCGAGTCCAGCCAGAGAATCATCGTTGATGTCGGCATCATCGCCGATCTCAAAAGCACGATCTAAGGCCTCGATTTTGCCTTCGAGATCCTTAATCTGACGCTCTAATGCGTGCATCCGCGCTTCGATTTCCGCCAGACGCTGCGCAGCCTCATAATGCTCAAGGATAAGATGAAGGCGCTCGTCAGCCTCCTTGCGGCGCTTTTCCGCAATGTCCATATCTTCAGCCGAAAGAGGCGAGAAGTTGCGGTAGCCAATGCTGTTGGCCGTGCCGCCGTCGCCGTCCATACGGTCGCGCATGCTGTAATTGAAAACGGTGTTTCCGGTGTCGGAAAGCTCGGCGGCGTGGTCGTGGCCACGGTCTTCGCCGTCATAATGATGCTTGCCGCCGGAGGCTCCTCCGATGTCGGGGCCCCCGAAATATTCTGCGGGAGACAGGCCGAGAGGCCCGTTATGTTCGATTTCGTTGTCCAGCTCGTCTTCGTCGAAAACGGCAAGATTTGCGGCTACACCGGCACTCACATCACTCACTTTAAAACCCACACACGCTAGAAAAACCTATACTAACGGTGAGGGTATCCCCTAAATATTAATATTATGTAAATAAAATAGCCGAGCTATCTTATAACTTTTATTTGGAAATCAATTGGTTATGCCTGAGAGCATCTGTAATGCAGACGATAGGCCCATTGTTTCCCCCCTGTAACATGCTGTTCCGGCTGGTCTTTTAGACTCTTTTGACCGAAGCGCCTACAAAAAGTACGCCTTTTTTTTGTGATTTGCAAACTTTTTTGAAAATTTTTTCACACAACGGTTTTTATATCAAAAACCTTGAATGTACTGGCTTTTCAGGGGATTTTTAGGGGCCAATTAAAGCACTGAAAACACAAAAACAATTTCCGTAATGAATAAAAAGAGGCATATCGTACAAAATTTAATCGTATATTAAGTGAGGCTAATATGAGGGAGGGTTAACCCTCCGTGGGAGCAGGCGCGTTCAGGCGCATAACGATCCGGCCCAAAGCCAGCAGATAGATCATCACGCCGAGCCAGTGGCTCTGCCATAAACCATAGGATATGGCGGCAACCAGCAGAACGGTCAGCAGCATCGCCATGACGGCCCGCCCCCCGATCCCCGCGACCGCACAAACCCGGCGGAACAGATAAGCCAGCACCGCGCAGGCGGGCAAAACCCCCAGAAGCCCGAAATCGGTCCAGATCTGCAGCGCGAAATTATGCGGGTGCAGAACCCCGGCCTCCCTGTGGTAAAGCCGCGCATGATCGAACGATTCCACATATCGCGTGGCGTCCAGCCCGTGCCCGGTCAGCGGCGCTTGCAGGGCGTATCGGGCGGTCATGTCCCAGATTTCCATGCGGTTGGCCGCATACCCGCTCTTTAGCCAGGCCAGATTTTGCGTCTCGGCGGCCAGATGCGCGAACATCCATTGCGCCAGCCACGGCGACAGAATAAGCAGGGCGCAGCTCACCCCAGCCAGAATCATAAACACGATTCCCGGCGCCCGTCCGGCGGGATAAAACGTATAGACAATAAGCCCCGCGACGAAAGCCAGCTGCGCGACCTGCGCCTGTGAAAGGGCCAGCATCAAGAAAACCATCCCCAGAAGCGCCGCGAGGAAAACCATACGATGTTTTCGGTCCTCGAACGCCGCGCCGCTCTGCACGACCGCCAGCGCCGCGAACAGGCACAAAACCGTATTCACCGCCCCCCGGTTGATCACAGCCGTATAAAGCCGCTCGTCCGGGCCGACCCCGTGAACCAGCCGATAGATCGGCATGCCGAAGGCCAACTCGAACGCGGCAACGGCAGCCGCCGCCAGAAGCAGAACCGGAATCAACCACGCACAGGCCCGCAGCCGTTCGCGGTCCAGATGCTCGGCGGCATAAAGCGTAAAGACGCCGGATAAAAGCAGGAGCGCGGTCAGAAAGCCTTTTTCAAGAACATCGGCGGGAAAATCGGCCCACAACGCGCTCGCGCAAGCCAACAGCCCGGCCCCGCCCGCCACGATCAGGTAAGGCCTACTGAACCCCCGCCGGTCTGCCCCGTTCCGTAACAGATAGAGCGTACCCGCAAGCCCGAGCAGAACCGGCCCGAACGCCATCACCCGTGGGACAAGAACGGAAATCAGCGGCAAGGCCGCAAAGGCCAGCACATAATAAAAGGTGAAATCCCGGCGGGTGGTCATGGAGTAGGGTGATCCCTCATCGTGCGGTGCAGCGCATTGTCGCCACCCCGGCACAAAAAGACAACCCCGCCACCCTCATAAATTTTTTCCAAGTTTTCACCTGTACACGTCGTCCTATTGTTATAGGATAGGGGCTTCACACCCTATGGATAGTGGCTTTTGGATGCCGGACGCGCAGGACACAGAGCTGATCAAACGGGCGCAGGCCGGTGACGCCGCTGCGTTCGAGGCGCTGGTAAACGACTATTACGGGATCATGTTCAAAATGGCCTTTAAATGGTGCGGAGACAGAACGGCGGCGGAGGACATCACGCAGGAGGCGTGCATCAAGCTTGCGCGCGGGCTCGATTCCTTCCGGCATGATTCCGCCTTCACCTCATGGCTTTACCGCCTCGTGATTAACACGGCGAAAGACTGGTTCAAGTCGCAAAACCGTCACCCCGGCGCGGGCATTGAGCAGGCCGAGCATGTCGCCGCGCCGGAGGCCTCCCCCGACGACATAATCCTGATGAAACAGGTCTGGGCGCAAATCCAAATCCTGCCTGAAGGCGAGAAGGAGGCCCTGATTCTGGTCGTGAGCGAAGGATTGTCGCATAAGGAGGCCGCGCTGATTTTAGAAGTGAAGGAAAGCACCGTCTCTTGGCGCATCCACGAGGCCCGCAAGAAGCTGGAAAGCCTCTTCGGCAAGGAGAAGAAATATGGATGAGTCCGCGCTGAAGAAAATCATGCAGGAGATCGAGATCCCGCCCGTTGACGCAAACGCGCAAAAACGCGCGGCAAACCTCGCTTTGGCCGAATTTAAAGCCCACCAGAAGGAAAAATCTGAAAAATCCGCCCAAGGAACCTCGATCCTCTCCCGTCTTATCGGCAGATCAACGCCTAAGACAGGGAAAAACGACATGAAATTCGGAAAAAAAGGATTTGTATTCGCAGGAACCGGAACCGCGCTGGCCGTCGTGCTGGTGGCGGGCTTGGCCATGCAGGGCGGTCAGATGCAGGATGCGGCCAAGCAGACGAGCGGAGGACCACACAATTTTAGTAATGTAGCACAAAATATAACAACATCAAAATTAAGCCTGCCGGGCATATTCGATGTCTTCGGCGGCGAGAAGGACGCAGCGGACGAAGCCATGCCTCTGGCCTCCGAAGTCACCGCCCCGCCCGGAACCGCGGAAGCCTCCCCCGCCTACATCGCGGCGGTGGAAGAGAAGAACGAGGAAGCGCTGGAGAAAGCCCTGCGCACAGGCGACAGCACAATGCCCGTTCCGGTCGAGGCGCCGACGGACCGCCTGCAACTCCCGGAAAAAGCGCCGAGCGCCTTTAAGCTCGATGACGGCATGGAGGTCGCGCAAAATCGGGCTGACTCCCGCGCCGCCCCCGAACGCGAGGAAGCCAAGCGCAAGGCCCAAGCCCCCGCGCAGGACAAAATGGCGGGCACAGCCCCCGGCGCGTCTTCGCCCGGTTACGCCGGAGAGGGCGCGGTCTCCTCCAGCGAGGCCACGACGATCTATCCCGAGCCTTACCCTTACCCGCAGCCGATGCCCATGCCGGTCTCGCCGCCGGTCGATTACTACCCCCAGCCCTATTATCAGGAGCAGGGCCGTGACCGCTTCCCCGAATACAAGCCCAACAGCTTCAAGGTCGCGCAGGAGGAACCCGTCTCTACCTTCTCCTCCGACGTGGACACCGCAAGCTACAGCTTCGTGCGCCGCGAGTTGAACGCGGGCCGCCTCCCGCCCGCGCAAGCCGTGCGGATCGAGGAAATGGTGAACTACTTCGATTACAACTATCCGGTCCCCGAATCCCGGGAGGAGCCCTTCCAGCCGACCGTGACCATCGTGGACTCCCCGTGGTCGCCGGGCCGCAAGCTGATGCATATCGGCATCAAGGGTTACGAGATCACGGGCGAAAAGCCCAACAGCAACCTTGTGTTCCTGCTCGATGTCTCCGGCTCGATGAACGCGCAGGACAAGCTGCCGCTGCTGAAAAACTCCTTGAAGCTGCTGCTCGACAGCCTCAAGCCCGACGACACGGTTTCGATCGTCGTCTATGCGGGCGCGGCCGGAACAGTGCTTCCCCCCACCAAAGTGTCCGAGCGCTCGACGATCTACAGCGCACTGGATAATCTTCAGGCCGGAGGCTCGACCGCCGGAGGCGCGGGCATCGAACTCGCTTATCAGCTGGCTGAGCAGAACTTTAATAAGGAAGCCGTCAACCGCGTCATCCTCGCCACCGACGGCGACTTCAACGTTGGCATCACCAATCGCGAACAACTGAAGGACTATGTGGCCAAGAAACGCGAGACGGGCGTGTTCCTCTCCGTTCTCGGCTTTGGACAGGGCAATTATAACGACGACCTCATGCAGGCTCTGGCGCAGAACGGCAACGGCACCGCCGCCTATATCGACAGCTTGAGCGAAGCCCGCAAGGTCCTGCTCGACGAGGCCAGCTCGACCCTGTTCCCCATCGCCAAGGACGTGAAGTTTCAGATCGAGTTCAACACGGCCCAGATCGCCGAATACCGTCTGGTCGGATACGAAACCCGCCACCTGAATCGTGAGGACTTCAACAACGACAAGGTGGACGCGGGCGATATGGGCGCGGGCCACACCGTAACCGCGATCTACGAGTTCGTCCCCGTGGGCGCCCAATCCGCCCGCAGCGTGGACGACCTCCGCTACGCGGCCAAACCCGCCGCCGAGGTGCAAGCGCCGATCGCGGAATCGAAGGCCGACTCGCCCTTCGCCAACGAATACGCCTTCCTCAAGATCCGCTACAAGCTGCCCAGCGAGGATACGAGCCGCCTGATCACCCGCCCGGTGACGGGACAGGACCAACTCACCTTGCAAAAGGTTGAATGCGGCCCTGCCGACTCTTGCCCCGCCAGCGCCAGCGACGATACCCGCTTCGCCACCGCCGTGGCCGGGTTCGCCCAGATCCTTCGCGGCGAGGTGAATATGGTCGAATACAAGCTCGACGATGTGCTCGCCCTCGCGCAGCAAGGCAAGGGCAACGACGAGTTCGGCTACCGTGCGGAGTTCATCAATCTCGTGCGCCTCGCCAAAGCCTTTGAAAACCGCTAACGCGCTATAAACAAACGGCAATCACCAACATCCGGCCCCATTCGCAAAAGCAGGGGGCCGGATTTTTTGTTCCCTGTTCATGTAACGGCAAACCGCCTAGGATCGAACAGAATGAAAATTGATCGTTCAATTTTTATTTTAGACGTTTTTCATATAAGGAACAGACTGATGACTGACTCTGCAAAAAAATCAAAAGTGAATAAAAGACTCGCGACCGTCGCCCTCGCCGGGATGATGGCTGTCGGCACCTTCTCCGCCTCCCCGGCTTACGCGGGCAGCGGCTCCAACGGCTGCAGCGCAAGCGGCTGCGGCGCAAAAACCACGGGCGGCAATGCGTGCAAATCCGGCTGCAAGAACGCCGACAAACCCACGGACGGCAATAAGTGCTCCACCAAGTCCAGCTGTCAGGCGAAATCCACCTGTCAGGCCGCCGCGCCTGCGGAAAAGGCGAGCTGTCAAGCCAAAGCCGCTTGTGAAAACAAAGCCAAGTGCAGCGGCCACAACGACGACAGCCGTTACAACGATTAAGTTGTAACGCGATGCAGGACAACGCTCCGCATTTTAAACGAATCGGTTTTGGGATGGGCCTGCGCCCGTCCCATTATCCTTTTATTTTCGAGAACAAACCCGCGCTCGACTGGTTCGAGATCATCTCGGAAAACTTCATGGATACCGGGGGCCGCCCGGTGCGGATGCTCGAAAAAATCCTCGAAGATTATCCCGTGGTGATGCACGGCGTCTCGCTCTCCATCGGCACGGTCGATCCGCTCAATTCCGAATATCTGCAAAAACTGAAAAATCTGGCAAGCTGGGTCAACCCGCCATGGATCTCCGACCATCTTTGCTGGACGGGCGTAGCGCATAAAAACACGCACGATCTTCTGCCTGTGCCGTACACGGAAGAGGCGCTGAAAAATATCGTCTCCCGCATCAAACAGGTGCAGGATGTTCTGGGCCGCCCCATCGTGCTCGAAAACCCCTCCACCTATCTGGAATTCACAAGCTCGACCATGAGCGAGTGGGAATTCATCGCCCGCATGGCCGAGGAGTCCGGCTGCGGACTTTTGCTCGACGTGAACAATGTTTATGTGTCCTGCTACAACCACCGCTGGGACCCCAAAACCTATATCGACGCGCTGCCCCTTCATCGCGTCGCGCAAATTCACCTCGCGGGCCACACGAACAAGGGCACACATATCATCGACACGCACGACGACCACGTGATCGACGAAGTCTGGGCGCTCTACCGGTATGTGATCGCCAAGGCCGGACCGATCAGCACGATGGTGGAATGGGACGATAAAATCCCCGAATTTCCCGTGGTGATGGAGGAGGTGGCCAAGGCCCGCAAATGGGCCGCCGCCTCCGAAGGCCCCGTGCCGCTCCCTTCTTTTCAATCCTTCCGGCATAATATCCGCCCGTCCGAACGCCTGACGCCTCTGTCCGAGGAGATGGACGACATGCAGACCGCGATTCTGCAAGGAAACGGGGAGGTCATGAACCCCGACGAACGCATCGTGCCCAAGCCCGACTTTTCGCCGCAGGAGCAGATTGAATCTTATATCAACGGATACCGTTATCGCCTGTTCGACATCGTGGCGATGGATTATCCCGCGCTGAAATCCGCGCTGGGCCGGGAGAAGTTCAACGCGCTGATCGACGCCTATGTCGAGGCCACGCCCTCCACCCATTTCAACGTCGCGCGCTACACCGCCTGCTTCCCCGATTTCGTAAGGGAGCGGGAGGAGCCGTTCGCCTATGAACTCTCCATCCTCGAAACCGAGCTGGTGCAGATCGCGGACAAACCGGAAACGCTCGCCCTAAGCCCCGAAGACCTTGCGGCGCTCGACCCCGAAAAATTCATGGAATTTAAATTGGCCCCGCGCAAGGCGCTCAAGCTCTTCGCCTTTTCCTACCCGGTGAACGAATATTACGTGGCGTTTTTAAACGGCGAAAACCCGGCGCGGGTCGAAAAACGCCCCAGCTTTCTGGCCATCTACCGCCATAACGACCAGCTCTGGCGCCTCGATCTGGAGGAACGCGAATATATCGTGCTCTCGGCCCTGTTCGCGGGCGTCCCGGTGGGGCAGGCGCTGGGCGCGGCCATCCCCGAGGACGACGACGGCGAAGCCTTCATGGGCAGCGTCCGCCACTGGTTCGGCAAATGGATGAATAACGGGCTGCTCGCGAAAGCGGCTTAGTTTGAATCAGACAAACCTAAAGCCTTAGCGACGACAAACTTCATGCCATAACCTGTGCATAGGCTTGCACGATAATCGTCTTCGCAATCGCCTAATCCTATATGATTGAGCAGCTTAACAAACTGGTTGTATTCAAAGTTATAATCGCCTGATTCAAAAATTTTTAGCAAACCTTTGCGAATATGATGTTTTTGAGTTTCTGATAATACCGCCGCCTTTAAGCGGGCGGCCATACGCGCACGAATATAGCCAGAGTAACAGAACATCACCGGGGTAATAACAAAATCTATGCAAATGGAAATTGCGGCTGCGTCATTCTCTTTTATACGATCAGAAAGCCTATTGAGAGTATCAATATGTTGTCTGAACCGCAGACCTTGATCTTCAGGAAAACTAAGGGGACTCTGAACTTTGTAAGTTTTAGCTAACCGAAGATAGTTTTCTACAAGTGCGGCGTGTTGCCAACATGCAGGGGGATTATAATAATTTTCGCGTTTTTGTTCTTGTGACAATCTATCACCAAAATTTTATGGAACTTCTCTTGCCCGAAAGGGAGAGGGGTGCTTGAAAGTCCATAACGATTTAATCTAAATCACTTTTTTGCTGAACAAAACCATCAGCTCGATTCCAGATCGGAGTGTTTTCTCTCCCGTAAGTCACGGTATTAACATGATGCGGAACAACATACGTATATTCAAATCTTCCAGATAAACCTGCACGCGCAGGGACCAAATTAATCAGTATTTGTGTTGTATCCCCGTTTTCCGTCGAGCTGATATTCCCAACCGCCAGTGAGCTATGAAGCGCTAGGCCGGACAACTGAATAGTAGCGGGAGACTGGCCCGTTTGCACCGCACTGTAAAACTGAGTGTCCTTTAATTCCAATATCGTTTTGCCAGTCGAACAAGCCGTAACAAAAGGGCACGCTAAAACAACGATGAAAACCAATCGAAGAGTAGTTGGGATATTGCGGATCATAACCGCAAAACCCCCAACCACTCCTTCTGCTCCGCGTTGAGCCGCTCATCCGGCGTCATGACCGCGCCCTTGAGCGCCGTGCGGATTTTCTCCGGCGTTTCGCTGATCCCGTTCTGCAAAATCTGCACGACCAGCTTTTTGATTTTCTCGATATTCTCGAAATAAACCTTGAAAACCGCCTCGACGCTCACATGCTCGTCCGGGTCCTCGCGCCAGCAATCGTAATCGGTGGCGATCGCCAGCGTCACGTAGCCCATCTGCGCCTCACGCGCGAGGAACGCCTCGGGCACGTTGGTCATGCCCACAACGTCGCACCCCGCCGCCCCGCGCAGGAAATGACTTTCCACCTTCGAGCCCAATCGCGGCCCCTCTACGCACGCATACGCCTTGCCGGAGTGAAGCGCGATCCCGATATCCTTCGCGGCCTTCAGAACGTCCTGCGTCAAAACCGGGCAGGCCGGTTCCGCCGTCGAGATATGCGCCGTCACGCCCTTGCCGAAAAAGCTGGCCTCGCGCTTGCCGCGCGTATGGTCGAAATACTGATCCACCAGCACGAGGTCGCCCGGCGCGATCTCCTCCTTGAGGGAACCCGACGCCGAAACGCTCAAAATCGTCCGCGCCCCCAGCTTTTTGAGCGCATAGAGATTCGCCCGGTAATTCACCTCGGAGGGCAAAAACTCGTGATTCCGCCCGTGCCGGGGCAGGAACAGCGCCGTGCTGGCCCCGACCTTGCCCTCGGTGATGGGCGCGGAGGGCTTGCCGAACGGCGTAGAGACGTCGTGTTCCTTGACCAGTTCCAGTTCCTTGAGCGCATAAAGGCCGCTGCCGCCGATGATACCGAGCATGTAAGAATATCCATTGTTAAAAGTGGTAGGCGAAAAAAACTAACAAATATAGAGCAACTCGACAAGCTGCCTATAGCCAAGAGGGCTGTCCGCCTCTATATTCTCAAAAAAGGTCGCAGGAAAAGCGTAAATATTCATGGATGCAAAAGCCTACGAAAAAGTCGCGGAAATGCAGTTCAAACACTGGTGGTTTGAGGGGCGGCGGCGCGTTTTAGGCGCGCAAATATCCAGACTGAACTTGCCTGAGAATGCTGAAATCCTCGAAGCAGGTTGCGGAGCAGGGGCGAACCTCGAAATGCTCGGGCGCTTCGGAAAGGTTCATGGTTTCGAGCCCTACGGATATATGCGCGAGTTCTCGGAAAAAATAGGCGGAACCCATATCAAGGATGGACTTTTGCCGGATAACATCCCCTTTACGCAAAAGTTCGATCTGGTGTGCGCCTTCGACGTTATCGAGCATATCGACAACGATGTGGACAGCCTAAAAAGCCTTTATGAGGCGCTGAAGCCCGGAGGTTATGCCCTTTTCACGGTGCCGGCCTACATGTTTATGTGGTCCAGCCATGACGTGGCAAACCATCACTTCCGGCGTTACACGCGGGGGACCTTCCGCGCGGCATTAGAAGGATCGGGTTTTGAAGTCCGCAAAATTTCGTACTACAACACACTGTTATTTCCAGCCGCATTTTGCATCCGCATGCTGAAATCTTTCACAAAACGCCAGAATGGCGACGACCTCAAAATGCCGTCTACGTTGATGATGAACACGCTTCTTACGAACATATTCTCCTTTGAGCGGCATTTGCTGAAATACTGCAACCTGCCATTCGGCCTCTCTGTTATCGCAGTGTGCAAAAAGCCTTTATAAAATTTGAGCTTGGCGGCCAAATCCGGAAGGCCTAATATCCCTTCTTTCGGCAAAGGCAGGACATCAATGCTTTCAAATAAAAGTCAGGAATTCACCCCAAAGCTTGTAAGCACGCTTAAGAGCGGATACGGCAAGGCCGACCTCCGAGCCGACCTGATCGCGGGCCTGACCGTCGCCATCGTCGCCCTGCCGCTCGCCATGGCGCTGGCCATCGCCAGCGGCGCATCGCCCGATAAGGGCCTCGTCACCGCCGTCATTGCGGGCTTTCTGATTTCCTTTCTCGGCGGCTCGCGGGTGCAGATCGGCGGACCGACCGGCGCGTTCGTCGTCGTGGTCTTCAACGTCATCGCCCAGCACGGCTATGACGGGCTTCTCCTCGCCACCCTGATGGCTGGGATCATGCTGATCATCGCCGGATACGCCCGCCTCGGCATGGTCATCAAATACGTGCCGTACCCCGTGGTCACGGGCTTCACGGCCGGCATCGCGGTGATCATCGCCTCAAGTCAGGTCAAGGACTTTCTCGGCCTCAAAATCGAAAAGGTCCCGGCGGAGTTCATAGAGAAATGGATGGTCTATTTCGAGCATATGAACACGCTTGATACCTTCACCCTGGGCGTGGGCCTGATGGCGCTGGCGATGATTATCATTCTCCGCAAAAAGGCCCCGAAGCTGCCCGGCTATCTGATTGCCGTTGTCGTGGCGTCGATTCTCGTCGCGCTCTTTCATATCCCGGTGGAGACCATCGGCTCGCGCTTCCCGCACATCCCCTCCGGCCTGCCGTATCCCGAATTTCCGGCCTTCACCTTCGAGAAGCTCAAAAGCGTGCTCCCCGCCGCCTTCACCATCGCATTTCTGGCGGGGATCGAGGCGCTGCTTTCCGCCGTCGTCGCCGACGGCATGACCGGCCACAAGCACCGCTCCAATCAGGAGCTGGTGGGGCAGGGCGTGGCGAACGTCGCGTCCGCCTTCTTCGGCGGTCTGCCCGCAACCGGGGCGATCGCCCGTACGGCCACCAACATCCGCTCCGGCGCAAAAAGCCCGGTGGCAGGTATCATGCACGCGGTCTTCCTGCTGATCTTCATGATGGCGGCCAGCGACGTGATGAAATTTGTGCCCATGGCCGCGCTCGCCGCGATCCTGTTCATGGTCGCGTGGGGCATGAGTGAGATCCGCCACTTTATCCATATCTTCAAGCTCTCGCGCTCCGATAGAACCATCATGATCCTCACCTTCGCGCTGACCGTGCTGGTGGACCTCACGGTGGCCATCGGCGTGGGCGTCACGCTGGCCTGCCTGATGTTCATGATGCAGATGAGCAAATCCGTGGAAATCGCGGCGGGCCGCACCAAGCCCGACGACGAGGACCAGCGCCACGGCCTACCCAAAGATGTGGAGGTCTTCCGCATCAACGGCCCGTTCTTCTTCGGCGTTTCAGGCGAGTTGATCGACGTTCTCAAGCGCATGGGCCAGATGCCCAAGGTCCTGATCGTGCGCATGCGCCTTGTGCCGTTTCTCGACACCTCCGGCGCGTCGGCTTTGGAGGATCTGGTCAGGAAATGCAAGGCGGCGGGAACGCTCGTCATCTTCTCCTCGCTTCAGCCACAGCCAAAGGGGCTTTTAAGCCGCCTTCACTTCGGGGAAGGGGTGCTCTACGCCGACAACTATGTGGAAGCCCTTAATAAAGCGCGGGAAATCGCTGAACCCGGCCTGTCGGCGGTGTCTCAGGAAGCCTGAGCGAATAACGTCCGGTTTGCATAGTCCCCGAACCGCTCGCCGGCTTTCCGGTCTTTGACGTACGCTCCGAGCAGCTTATCCAGCTCGCCCAGAATCTCGCCTTCGTCGGCCTCCTCAAGATGGACGCGGTTCAGCCGCTCGCCCTGATAATCGCCGCCAAGCCGCAGGACATATCGCCCCGGCCCCTTGCCGACCAGCCCAATCTCCGCCACGTAAGGCCGCCCGCACCCGTTGGGACAGCCCGTGATCCGCGTCGTGATCGCATCCCCGATCAGCCCGTGCTTGCGTTGCAGATTTTCAACCTTGCTCACGAACTCCGGCAAATATCTCTGGGCTTCGGCCAGCGCAAGCGGGCAGGTCGGCAGCGCCACGCAGGCGATCGCCTCTTCCTTGGTCTTGGTATGATGGCCTTGTGTGATGCCGTGCTTGGCAAGGACCGCGTCAATCTTGGGTTTGTTGCCTTCCGGCACATAAGTCAGCATGACGTTTTGGTTCGCCGTGCAACGGAAGGAGCAAAGATTTTCCTGAGCGATATCCATGAGCGCGGATTTGATGTTATATCCGTCCTCGTCCTTCACACGTCCGCAATCGACAAAAATGGTGTTGTACCACTGTCCGTGATGATCGGAGAACCAGCCGTACGGGTCGCCCCGGTGCGTGAACGAGACCGGGCGGGCGGGGGCCAAGGCAAAGCCCAGCCGCTTTTCCAACTCGCCCTTGAAGAAATCGACGCCCAGCCGATCAAGCGTATATTTGAGCCGCGCCAGCGAACGGTCTTCGCGGTTGCCGTAATCGCGCTGCACGGCGGCGATCTGCCAGCACGCCTCGACGGCCTTGTCCTTCGCAACGAAGCCGATGACGTTACCAAGGCGCGGATAGGTTTTCGGGTTGCCGTGCGTGGCGCCCAGCCCGCCGCCGATGGAGACGTTGAATCCCTCGAACATCTCGCCGCTGCCGATGGCGATCAGGCCGATATCGTGAACAAACACGTCCACATCATTATGCGGCGGAATGGTGACCGCGATCTTGAATTTGCGCGGGAGGTATCGGTTCTGGTACAGCGGGTCCGGCTCGGCCTCCTTGCCGTCTTCCAGCTTCTCGCCGTCGAGCCAGATTTCCTTGAACGCGCCCGTCTTGGGCAGCAGCGCCTCGCTGATCGCGGCGGCATATTCGTGAACTTCGGCATGGAAAGGTGCGATGGCGGGGTTCGAGCCGGAAATGACGTTACGGTTGACGTCTCCGCAAGCGGCAATCGCATCGAGGCCCAGAGCGTCGAAATCCTTCATCGTCGGCTTCATCCGCGCTTTCACCACGCCGTGGAACTGGATCGTCTGGCGCGTGGTGATCTTCATGACGCCGTTGGCGTTCCGGTCACAGGATTCCTGAAGGGCCGCCCATTGCGCCGCCGTCATGTCGCCCGCCGGGATCCGCAGCCGGATCATATAGGAATAGGCCCATTCAAGCTTTTTCTCTTCCCTCTCGGCGCGGCGGTCGCGGTCGTCCTGTACGTACGAGCCGTGGAATTTAATAAGCTGCTTGCCTGTTTCGGTAACGTTCCCGGTGAGCGAGTCGTTCATCTGCGCGTCCAGATCGCCGCGCAGGCCCCGGCTGGAGGTTTTCATCGCTTCCACGGGGGAGAGCTTCGGAGGTTCGTCTTTGCCGCTCATCAGTAAACATCCTTAAGGTAACGGTCCGCTTCGCCCATATCCGCAAGGTAATCCGCCGCCGCTTCGGGGGAAAGGGATTTTTGCATGGCGATGATCTCGATCAGGGTTTTCTCGACGTCATGGCTCATCGGGTCCTTCGCGCCGCAGACGTAAATCCGCGCGCCGCCCTCGATCCACTCCATCAATTCCTTGGCGCGCTCCTTCATCCTGTGCTGGACATAGACCTTGTGATCCGTGTCGCGCGAAAAGGCGAGGTCGATCTTATGCAGCGCATCGGTGGCCAGAAACTCCTGCCACTCCGCCTGATAAAGGAAATCGCAATGCGCGTGCTGGTCCCCGAAGAACAGCCAGTTCCGCCCCGAAGCCCCGCGCTCGGCCCGCTCGAACACGAACGAGCGGAACGGTGCGACGCCCGTGCCGGGCCCGATCATGATGATGTCGGTATCGTCGGGGGGCAGGCGGAACATCTGGTTCTGATGGATGTAAAATTGAAGCGCGTCGCCCTCTTTCATATCGGCGAGGTATTTCGAGCACACCCCGTACCCGAGGCTTCCATCCTCTTTTTTATAGCTCGCGAGCGCAACGGTGAGATGCACCTCGCCCTCATGCGCCGAAGGGGCGGAGGCGATGGAATAGAGGCGGGGAGTCTGCTCTTTCCCCTCGGCATCGAGCGGCAGGATGATCCCGGCGGCGTCGCCGCAGCTATAGGGAACAGAATCCTCATATTCAATCTCGATATGATAGGTCTGTTTCCTTGAATCGATATCATTCAGGTTGACGATATGCTTGACCCGGCCGGAAACAGGCTCAAGGCGCGTATAGCCCTTGCCCGTCCGCACGGCGGAGGGCTCGGCGAACGAAACGGCGGAAACGGACGCGCCCGTATCGCCGGAGAGCTTATTGAGTGTCTCGACCGTCTGCGAAATCCATTTCGGCGTGTGCGCCGCATAATCGACATCAAACAGCGCGGCCTCCTGAATGACCGTGCCGCCAAGGCGGGTCAGCTCCTTCTCAAGCTCCGTCGCCGCGCCGCAGAAAATCTGATAGCTCTTATCGCCCAGCCCCAGCACCGCAAACTGCAAACCCGCAAGCGCTCCGTCCGGCGCGCCGCGCACAGATTCAAAAAACTTCACCGCGCTCTCCGGCGGATCACCCTCACCATGCGTGCTCGCCAGAAAAATCGAAAACCCGTCCTTAGGAATATCCGAAAACTTCATCCGGTTAACCGGGTTGCTCTTGACCTTGAACCCCGCGCCCTTGACGGCCTTCATCAGGGAAAGGGACAAGGACTTGGAATTACCCGTCTCAGTCGCATAGAAAATATGCACCTCCGGCTTGTTGGAAGCGGCGTCCGCGCCCGCGCCGTCCGGCAGTTTTCCGGTCAAGCCCTGCATATATCCGGCGAGCCAGATTCTCTGCTCGGGCGTCAGCCCGTCCAGAAGGGTTTGCAGAAGTCTCTGTTGTTCGTTATTCAGCATGGTCAGGCATTAGCCGGTTGTTTGGTGCGCACGAGTTTGCCGTCCTTGATATGCAGGCCGCATTCCTGCTCGTTTTCCTGTTCCCACCACCAGCGCCCGGAACGCGCATGTTCACCCGGAGCGACCGCGCGGGTGCAGGGCGCACAGCCGATGGAGGGAAACCCCTGATCGTGCAGCGGATTATAAGGAATCGCATGGTTCTGGATATAGGCCTTTACATCCGACTCGGAAATATCCACGAGCGGATAGACCTTGATAATGTCCCGTCCTGCATCGTATTCCACGACCGGCAGGTCCGAGCGGTTGTCCGAATGTTCGCGGCGCAGACCGCTGATCCAGATATCCACGCCTTCCAGCGCACGGTTGAGCGGCTCGACCTTGCGCACGAAACAGCAGGCCTTGCGCTTCTCGACGGATTCATAAAACCCGTTAATGCCCTGACGGTTGACCATCTTCTCAACCGACGCCGTTTCGGGCGCGTAAGTCTGGATCTCGATCCCGAAATAAGTATCGCGCGTCTTCTGAAACGTCTCGTATGTTTCTGCGAACAGGCGGCCCGTGTCGATCGTAAAGATGCGGATCGGCAGAGTATGCTCGGCGATGGCATGAGTGATCGCCTGATCTTCAAGGCTGAAGCTCGTGGAGAACGCTTTGGCCTGTCCCGAAATATGAGCAAGCTTTTTAAGCCGTTCCGTCCACGCCAAAGGCGCGAGCTGCGTTTGCAGTTCCGCCGCCAGCTGTTCCTTGCGGGTGAGCGTGCTAAGCATTTTGAGCCTCCTTCGGGCTGTGTTCGTCCTCGCGCTCGGGTAGCGGCGCGAAATAGGCGCTCGCCTGTGCGGGCGCTTCCTTCCAGCTATTCTGTTCGTGCCAGCGCACGACATCGCCGATAATCATCAGGCTGGGCGAAATAAACGCATGCTCGCCAAGCTCCGCATCGAACCGCGCGAGGGTGGAGACATAATCGCGATGCTCGGGCGTCGTGCCCTGTTCGACGACCAGAACAGGCGTATCGGGATGGAACCCGATGCCCTGAAGCTTCTCGCAGAGCAAAACATAATGCGGCGTGCTCATGTAGAAGACGAGCGTGTCGTTCTGGGAAAAACGCAAGCCTTCCCAGAAATCGGCTTGATGCAGCGTCTTGGTATAAAGCGTCATCAGCCGCACGCCCTTCGCGCCGTCCCGCTCGGTCAGCGGTACGCCCGCATAGGCTGCGCAGCCGTTCGCTGCACTGATGCCCGGCACGATCTGATAGGGGCAGCCTACGCGCCGCGCGATCTCGATCTCCTCAGCCCCGTGGGCGAACACGCCGGGGTCGCCGCCCTTGAGCCGCACGACGATATCGCCCTTGCGCAAATGCCGCTCCATGAGCGCGCCGATATCTTCCTGCTTCTTGTGGTGATGGTCGCGCGTCTTGCCGACCGGAATTTTATGCGCGTCCTTGCGGGCATATTGATCGAGGATGACCGGGGACACCAAACGATCATAAAGCACCACGTCGGCCTGCGAGAGAAGCCGGATCGCCTTGAGCGTGATCAACTCCGGGTGCCCCGGTCCCGCGCCAATCAGATAAAGCGCAGCTTGCTTTTCTTTGGGAAATTCGGCCAGCGCCGCCTCGAACAGCGCATCGGCCCGCTCGGCATTGCCTTCCAGAACTTCCTCGGCGATCGGCCCGCGAATAATCTGCTCGTAAAACAGGCGGCGCGGCTGGATCGAACGAAACGCCTCACGCATCGCCATCTTCTTCTGGTCCATAAAGTGGATCAGATTCTCGAACGCCGACGGAACGGCCTGCTCGATTTTATGTTTGATCAGGCGGGCCAGAACGGGGGAGATACCCGAGCTCGAAACTGCGATCTGCAGAGGCCCGCGCCGGACCAGAGCCGGAAAGATGAAATCGCAAAGCGGCGGGTTATCCACAACATTAACCATAACGCCGAGCGCCCGGCTATCGGCGGCAATCCGCCCGTTCAGATCGTCGTCGTCTGTCGCGGCGACGACAAAGGCATGACCTTTGATAAATTCCGCTTGATACGGGGCTTCCGTAAACTTAAAACCATGCTGCGAACAAAGAGCGCGGACGGATTCGCCAACGGTTTCCGCAACAATCTCGACCTGCGCCCCGACGCTCGCCAGTGCCTCCGTTTTCGCGGCCGCGATCGCGCCGCCCCCGACGATAAGGGCAGGCGTTTCGGCGGAAGCCCGCAGAAACAGGGGTATGTAAGCCATCAAAAGCGCTCCTGTATGATATTGAGTATAAAATAACAAAAAAATATTGTAAATACAAAAAAAATATGTAATATATGGGCCCATGGAGTTATTGCCTAACAGACTGAAAGTAGCGATGAACGTCGCCCTCTTTATCGCCTATAACGGGCGGGCCGATCGCCCCGTCCCGAATACGGAAATTGTCGGCTATTTCCCGCACCTTAAGGAACGCTCTCTGGAGCCGGTCCTGCAAAAACTCTCCAGCGCGGGCATCATCACCTCGATCAAGGGCTCCAAGGGCGGCTATTACGTCGAGGATCCCGAAAACACCACCCTCAAGGATATTTTCGAGTGCTTTATCGACTCCGCGATGGAGGATGAGGGGCATTTCGGTTCTTACGAGCGCATCCTCGACGAGCAGGTCGAAGACTGGTACCAGCGCGGCCTGGGCATGCTCTCGGTCGTCAGCCTCAAATATCTCTGCAACGAGGCCCGCAAGCAATATATCCCGACCATCGAAACCCCGCAGCCCCTGGATTTCGTGGTATAAGTTTTGCTACTGTACTCGGCATAACCCCGCATAACCCGGCACAAAAAGATAAGCCATGACCAAAACCAACCTTGTATTGGGATTAATCGTTCTAACTCTGGGCGTCGTGGCCGGAGCCATTGTCTTTGCGCCGGATTTAATTGACAGGCTAACCAGCCCGTCCAAGCCCGTTTCAACCTACGTCCACCCGCCCGCTTCGCAAACGGCCCGCCCACCAATGGAAACATCTGCGCAAGCGCCTTTGGAAGTTCCGCCGCCGCCCGCGCCCGCCCAACCTGCCGAAATCCGGCCCGATTTCAGCGTCGTCGGCGCGAAGCAGCAGATCAAGACCGAGGATCATCAGGATTGGCGCGTCGAGTGCGGCAAAGACGATACGGGCAAGATCACCTGTAATATGTACCAGCGCCTTCTCTGGGACGGCGACCAGACCGTGCAGGCTCTGATGGTGATGGTCGTCATCGCCGAGCGTGACGGCAAGCCGATCCCGCGCATGCGTTTTATCGTTCCTCTGGGCGCGATCCTTCCACCCGGCCTGCTTCTGGTCCTCGAAGAGGACAAAGAGGCCGCCGTACCCTTTCAGTACTGCTCGCCGGAGGGCTGTATTATCAATCTCGACATGGCGGACGATGTGGTCGCGCAGCTGAAAGCCAAAAGCGGCCTGCAGGTCGGCTATCTCCGCCCGGATGGCAAGATGGCCAGACTCGAAGTCTCCCTGAAGGGCTTCACGAAGGCGCTGGAGCGCGTATCGAACCCGCAATAGGCGAATTTATTCGGAAGGGCGTGCGAGATCGCCGTACATCTCGGGCCTGCGGTCGCGGAAAAATCCCCACACCGCGCGGTATTTCTGCAGGGCCTCCAGATCGAACCCCTGAATAAGTGCGCCGTCCTCCTGCTTGCCAAAAGACTGCATCAACTCGCCGTTCTGCCCGGCGATGAATGAGGAGCCGTAGAACGTCTGCTCGCTGCCGTTCGCGTTTTCGGTGCCGATCCGGTTCGCGGCGATGACGGGAATAGCGTTCGCCACCGCATGCCCCTGCATCACGCGCTGCCAGATCGGGCTAGTATCCAGCGTATCGTCATAGGGTTCCGCCCCGATGGCGGTGGGATAAAACAGAAAGTCCGCACCCTTCAGCGTCATCGCCCGCGCCGCTTCGGGGAACCACTGGTCCCAGCAGATGCCGACGCCGATATTGCCAAAGCGCGTGTTCCAGACTTTGAAACCCGTATTCCCCGGCTTGAAGTAATATTTCTCCTGATAGCCCGGCCCGTCGGGAATGTGCGTCTTGCGGTAAACGCCCATGATGCCGCCCGTATCGTCGATCATCACGACCGAATTATAATATTCCGGCCCCGCCTTTTCGAAAATCGAAACGGGCAGAACCACGCCGCAATCTTTGGCGACCTTCTGCAACTCCGTCACGCATGGATGCAACTCCGCCGGATAAGCCAGAGAGAACCATTTGTCGTCCTGATGCGTGCAGAAATAAAGCCCCTGAAACAGCTCGGGCAACAAGATGACATGCGCCTCGCTCTTCGCGGCCTCGCGCACCAGCGCGGCGGCCTTGCCGATATTCTCCTGCATGTCGGCGGAGAAAGAGGTTTGTATGGCGGCGACGTTAGTGATGCGGCTCATCAATCTGATCCTCTCATTTTATGGGCAAAGCGGGAATCTGCTGCGTGATGCAGTGGAACGACCCGCCGCCCGTCAATAAAGTATTCGATCGCACGGGCACGATTGTGCGCGTGGGAAACAGGCTTTGCAAGGCCGAAACCGCCATATCCGCCGACGCCGTGCCATAGACCGGAAGCACGACGGCCCCGTTCCCGATCACGAAATTCATGTGCGAGGCCGGAACGATCGCGCCGCCCTCATCGCGCACAAGGCCGGGGGAGGGGATGCGCACCACCTCGAAGCCCTCGGCCTCCAGCGCTTTTCCGGTCTCTGCATAAAGCGCCGCGTTGGGGTCATCGTCTCCGAACGCTTCCGGGCACGCCACGACCCCCGGCGCGATGAACCGCGCCAGATTGTCGATATGCCCGTCCGTATGGTCGTTCAGCAAACCATCGCCCAGCCACACGATCCGTTGCGCGCCGTAAGCTTCGCGCAAGGCGTCCTCCGCGTCCGTCTGCGTCCATCCGGGATTCCGGTTGGGGTTCAGAACGCACTGCCGCGTGGTCAGGACCGTGCCGTCCCCATCATGCTCGACCGCGCCGCCCTCCAGAATGAAATCGAACCGCCGCACGATCGCGCCCGTGCGCTCCAGAATAAAATCGCCGATCGTATCGTCATGTTCATAGATGAACTTGCCGCCCCAGCCGTTGACCCGGAACCGCAGCGCCGCCAGCCGCCCGGCCTCGTCGATCCCGAACACAGGCCCGGTATCGCGCAGCCACGTATCCCCGAACAGGGCCGGAACGATCTCCGCCGCCGCCCCGACCTGCGCCCGCGCATCGGCCACGCTCTCATCGCCGCAAGCTAAAACAACGACCTTTTGTCCTGCTGCCAGCGCCCGCACCATCTGCGCCACTTCCACCCGCGCATCGGCCAGCCGCTGCCCCGGCCAGCGGTCCTCGTCGTCGTGCGAGGGCCACGCCGTCCAGACCTCCGCCTGCCGCGCCCATTCCGCCGGAATGTGAATGCCTGCGCCCATGCGCCGACCTCCTTAAAAACCTCGCGCCTTATAGCAACTTTCCGCCCCGAAGGAAACACCGCGAAAATAATGGGCTTCCGGGAGCCTCCGCCGCATGATCCTTGTTGCGCGAACCCCCGCGAATTGCTAAGAAAAATCAACACGCAACAGGGAAGGGACACGCGATGAACGTGCTGATTATCGGAGCCGGCGCAGCCGGGAACGTTGTGGCCAAGAAATGCGCGATGAACCGCGACATTTTCAAGTCCATCCATCTGGCCAGCCGCACCCTTGCGAAGTGCGAGAAGATCAAGCAGGACTGCAAGGAGTTCTTCGGTCGGGATATCGAGATCTACAAGCTTGACGCCGACAACGTGGCCGAGACCGTTGCCCTAATCAATAAAATCAAGCCCGACCTCGTGATCAATATGGCGCTGCCGTATCAGGACCTTGCCATCATGGACGCCTGCCTCGAAACCAAGGTCAACTACATGGACACGGCGAATTACGAGCCGATCGACGAGGCCAAGTTCGAATATCACTGGCAATGGGCCTACCAGGACAAATTCAAAAAGGCGGGCATCGTCGCCATCCTCGGCTGCGGCTTCGACCCGGGCCAGACCAATATCTACTGCGCCTACGCCCAGAAAAACCTGTTCGATGAGATCCATGAGATCGACATCATCGACTGCAACGCGGGCAACCACGGCCAGGCCTTCGCCACCAATTTCAACCCGGAGATCAACCTGCGCGAAGTGACCCAACGCGGCAAATACTGGGAGAACGGCAAATGGATCGAGACGGAGCCGTTGGAGTTCCGCAAGATGATCGACTATCCCGAAGTCGGCGAGAAGGCCAGCTACCTCCTGTACCATGAGGAGCTGGAATCGCTCGTGCAGAATATCAAGGGCCTCAAACGCATCCGTTTCTGGATGACCTTCGGCGACGAATACATCAAGCACATGGAGGTCCTGCAAAACGTGGGCATGACCCGCATCGACCCCGTGAAGCATAACGGCGTTGAGATCGTGCCGATCCAGTTCCTGAAAACGCTTCTGCCCGAGCCGTCATCGCTCGCCGAGAATTACACGGGTAAAACCTCCATCGGCTGCATTATGACGGGCGTCAAGAACGGCAAGCAAAAAACCGTGCTGATTTATAATGTCTGCGATCACGCAAAAACGCATGAGGAAGTGCAGGCGCAGGCCGTCTCCTACACGACGGGCGTTCCCCCCGTGACGGGCGCAATCATGCTGGCCAAGGGCTTCTGGGGCAAGGAACCCGGCGTCTGGAACGTCGAGCAGCTCGACCCCGATCCGTTCATGGAAGAGGTCGCCAAACAGGGCCTGCCCTGGCACGTGAAGGAACTCAAATCCGGCCTCGGCGACCTGACGGAGCGCCGCGCGAAGTACGATAAAAAGGCGGCATAAGATGAAAAAACTCATCCTGACTCTGGCCCTGTTTACGGGCGTTTTGCTCGGCGCATCCGGGCCGCTTTGGGCGCAAACCGCCGAGGAGGAGATCAAAACGTGGGCCGAAAAGGCCGCCGCCGAAGCCATGACGTTCGACCACGCCAATTTCGATGAGCGTAAAGCGGCCAATAAACAATATTTCACCGCAAGCGGCTTCGCCTCGTTCTATGAGGCGCTGGACATATCGCTTTCGATGAACCCGATCAAAAAACCGGGCAACACCATGACGGCCAAACTCAAATGCCCCGCCGAGGTCAAGCTGCTCGAAGAGGCCGGGGGCATCCCCGCGTGGGCCGTGACCGTCCCGCTCGAAGTCACCTACACGACGCGCATCGGATCGGACACGCAGGTGAATAAAACGATGCTCCGCGTCGAAAAGGACCCGTCGAACCAGACCTACGGCATCGCGCAGTGGATTTCCATGCCCTATCTGGCGACTGACCCGCCGCCCTGCGCCCCGGAAACCGAAGCCGCACCCGCGCCGGAATGATATATTGACGATGTCGCCTCATCGTCATTGCGAGCGACTGAAAGGAGCGCGGCAATCCATAGGCAAGGCATGAGCGTTTTAATCTTCCCTGTAAGGCGCATAGACCCATGCTCAAGCAACCAGCCGTTTATATCATGGCGAACAAAACGAACGGCACGCTTTACACGGGCGTAACCTCGGATTTGATCAAGAGGGTTCATGAGCATAAAAGCGGCACAACAAAAGGGTTTGCGCATAAGTATGATTGCCGAAAGCTGGTCTATTATGCTCTCTATGAAAATATGGAGACAGCTATTCTCGAAGAAAAGCGAATAAAGGCCGGAAGCCGTAAAAAGAAGATTGATTTGATTGCAGGCATGAATCCTGATTGGAATGATTTGTATGAAAAAATTACGGCTTAAAAAGACGGGATGAGGAAAGGAAGGCTCGGAAAGGCAGTCCTTGGATTGCTTCGCTGCGCTCGCAATGACAGATGAAAGAGTTCTTGAATATACAAACCCCCGCCTACGTCGCCGATATCGCGGCGATCCGCGCAAACATGGAAAAGGCGCGGCGCATCAAAACGGAAGCGGGCGTGAAAATCCTGCTCGCCACCAAGGGCTTCGCCATGCCCGCCGTTTTTCCCTATATGCGCGGTACACTCGACGGCACGACGGCCAGCGGCCTTTACGAGGCCCGCCTCGGCGCGACCCATTTCGGCGGCGAGGAGCAGGGGAAGGAGGTCCACACCTACAGCCCGGCCTACACCGACGAAACCCTGCGCGAAATTCTGAAATATTCCTCGCACATCTATTTCAACTCAGTGGCGCAGCTGCAAAAATTCGCGCCCCTCGTGCGCAGCGCGCGAAAGAACGCCGTGATCGGCCTGCGTGTGAATCCGCGCCTCTCGCTCGTGAAGAACAGCGCTTTGTATGACCCCTCCGCGCCCTGTTCGCGCTTCGGCGTGCAGAAGGAGGAGTTGACGGACGAGGTTCTGGCGCAGATCGACCTGATCCACGTCCATAATCTCTGCGAAAATCTGGCGGAGGATTCCGAAAAGCTGATCGAACACGTGCGCACCGAATTCGCCTTCGCCCTGCCGAAGATCAAACACCTCAATCTTGGCGGCGGGCATTTCTACACGCATAAAAATTACGACATCCTCCGCCTGATCGCCGCGCTCAAAAGATTGAAACAGGATTTCGCGGGCAGCATCACGCTCGAACCCGGCGCGGCGCATGTTCTGAACGGCGGCTATCTCGTCGCCACGGTGCTGGATGTCATCCCCCACGCGCAGAAAATCGCGATCCTCGACGCCTCCGCCTCCACCCACATGCCCGACGTGCTGGAGGTGCCCTACACCCCGGAAATTCTCGGCGCGGAGATCGTGGAGCAGGAGCGGGCAAGCGAGCCGAATACATACATTCTCGGCGGCAACACCTGCATGACCGGGGACGTGATCGGCACGTATAAATTCGATGGCCCGCTGGAGATCGGGCAAAAACTGATCTTCACCGATATGATGCAATACAGCTTTGTGAAGAACACCACCTTCAACGGCATCCCGCTGCCCGACCTCGCCCTGCTGCACGAGGACGGAAGCTATGAGATCATCAAACGCTTCGGCTACGAGGATTTCGCCGGACGGTTGGGTTAATTTGGATGGCACAGCTGAACGAGGAGCATAGGGCATACGCTTGGAGGCTGTACACAGAAGTAAATGGGCTGGTTGAGCTATGGCATTACCACAGAGAACTCTCTGTAGAAATTAACGATGAAAGACACAAAATAATCACCGAGCTTGCTCCAAATTTTTACAAACGGATATTAGTGGAAACACTATCCCACGCGATTGTTTTAGGTATAGCAAGGGCAACAGACAAAAGAGCAAAAAAGAAGAATGATACGATTTCAATTTACGGTCTTCCTAAAAAAATTCCTAAAAATCAAAAAGAGTCTTTTGAAAAACTAATAAATAAAAAAGAGGAATATTTCAAAAAAATAGAAAAATGGAGACATAACCACCTCGCCCATAACGGCAAAGATTTTGATGCAGAAAAACTAAAGCTAATCAACGCTGACTTAAAAGAAGGGTTAGAGGCTGTTTCAGAAGTTATATGCGCGGCGCTGCCTATTTTTAGCTTAGGTCATCACATCCCGAGCAATGATATATCCCTGCCGACCAAGGAAATTGGGTTACTTTTTGAGCGCTTAAAGGAAAATAAATAGAAAAATCTCTGTCTATCTCTGTAGTTCATAAGTGATCTGGATTCCCGCATACGCGGGAATGACAAGGCGAAAGCCGCAGCCTAATTATTCATCACATTTTCCGGGTCCGGGTCCGGCGCGGGGGGCAGGCGGAAGACAGGCTCCGCCTCAAGGCGCGGCGAATCCCAGCTGCCCGTCAGCTTCGCATGATAGATATCGCAATTCTCCGGCCAGTCTTCGGCCTGTAGCCCGCAAACCTTATGAATCGCCATCCACACGCCGCCGTGCGAGACGATGAGGGGAATTTCCCCATCCACCGACTGCGCTTCGGAAAGTTCCCGCAACCCTTCAAAAACCCGGCTGTGAAACTCCTGATAAGATTCGCCCCCCGGCGGGTCTTCGCCCGAGGCGAACAGCGCGCCCACGCGGTCCCACGAGATGCCCTCCCATTCGCCCAGCATCTGCTCGTCGAACGCGCCGCGTTCATGAATCTGAATCCCCGTCCGTCTTTGCACGGGCGCGGCGGATTCGAACGCCCGGTACATGCGCGTATGATAAATGGCGGATATGCGCGGCTCGGCTTGCGCCAGAAAATCGGCGGCCAGTTCGGCTTGCCCGACGCCCGTTTCAGTCAGGCGCGAATCCGACCCGCTGCCGCTGGCCATCCGGCTGCGGTTCGCGGTCGATTCCGCATGACGCATGAAATAGAATTCCAGAAGGACGGGCGGCGTATTGAGCGAAACCATCTTTTGAACTCCGTCTGCTGCGCGGGTCAATGCCCCGTGTGAAACTCCGGCGCCTCGCCGCGTTCGTGATTGATGGTCTGCTGTGCGGCCTGAAGGATGAAGGCCATATCCTCGGCGTGATCGCCGCCGTAACATTCCAGAAACACTTCGGGGCTGAGCAGGTGCCGCGCCACCACCTCGTTGGAAGGCGTAAAGCGGCCAAGCTCCTGCACCACGCCGGTCATCACGACCATATAAGTCGGATCGCCCGCTTCGGTTTTATACTGGTCGTTCTTGAGGACAAGGCACGGCGCGATATGCCCGATCATTGCGCCGCTTTCCTCGAACAGCTCGCGCCGCGCGGTCTCGAAATTGGTTCGGTCGGAAAGCTCCTTGTGGCCGCCGGGAATGTCGATGCCCCGCTCTGCATGTTCGATCACGAGAACGCGCCCGTCCTGCATGAACGGCACAAGAAGGGTCGCCGTCACCTGCTCGTCGGAAATCGGGTACGACGCCGGAAGAAGCCGGAAGGGGGAGGCCTTCTTGCCCTCGCCCTCGCTCTCCGCGCCGCCTGCGGCGTGAAACGGCCCGTCGATCTTTCCGGGGGGTGTCTGGTCCTGCTTGCCGGGCATTATCCGGGCTCCGTTTCGAACTGCCGGTCGGCCTCTTGCGAGACAGAAGGCGCATGCCCCGCGCCCGCGCGCTTGACCATATACATATTGAGCGTATAGGCCGTATTGCTGGCATCGTTCTTGATGGGCGGATTAAACGTCTGGGAGGGGTCCTCCGCGACAGGGTAAACAACAACATCGCCCGCCATGCCGGTTTTCTCGAACATGCGGCGCAAAAGCGCCTCATCGTAAAGCATATGGTGGCGCATAAAGGGGTTCATATCGCGGCTTTCATAACCGCGCCCGAAAATCTGGGTCAGCATATGCGTGGTGTGATCGACAGAAAATGCCTCGCGCCCCTTGCGGTCCACGCCCTTGAGATAGGATTCGACGACCAGCGCCAGATCGGGCACGCATACACGCAGCTTCCCGCCCTCGGCGGTGACCCGCGCCCATTCGTTCATCACGTCCGGCGCCTCATCCAGCGTAAAATGCTCCAGAACGTGCGAAGCGCGAACTTCCTCGAACAGCCCTTCCCATTCTTCGGGCAAGTCGTCTATGGACATCACAAGGTCCGCCGCGCCCGGCTGGGCATCGATGTTCAGCCAAGGCTCGGGGAAATGGCGATCGGCCGGAACGCCGCAGGCCAGATTAAGCTTGGTATAGACCTTGCCGTTGACCTTGAGGCCGCCCTCGACGACCTCCCACTCCGGATTTTGAAAATGTGTTTCCGTGCCTTCGCTCATGGTCCTGATCCTCAATGCATCGGAGGCTTTGGCCCATCTTCATCGTGATGAAGATGCTGGCCCTGATCGGGGTGTTCCCCGGTGCCCGTCGCGCCAAGGCCGTTCCCGCCCGGATGGGCGCGTTCCTCGGGGCTTTTCTGCCCGTCATAAAGGGCATCGCCGGGTGTGATGGCAGGATCGCGCTCGAGCGCAGGGCCGAGCGGTGTGCTGCCGTTCAAAAAGTCGTCAGTGATAAGGCCGCCAAAGGCTTGCTTGGTTGTTCCCGCCCGCACCCAATGCGCATTTGCGAGCTGGTTTTTGCGCTCGCTAGGCGAGAGCAGGGCATCGTCGACGCGCTTCAGGAATGCGGTCTCCAGTTCGCGCAGCAGGCGCAGCTTAAGCCGCTCGCCCTCGGGCATGTAAAGACTGGCATCCTCGAATTCGCGGCGGAAAAGGTTTTGCTGGATCTGCGCATGCTCGGGGTACAAAAGGTCCAGCCGCTTGATCTCCGCCCGGGTGCGCTCCAGAACCCTGAAATAATCCTCAACCGTAGTGGGCGGATGGAACAGGATCTTCGCATCCGGGACCTCGGCGATCGCGGATAGCCCGTGCTCGGCCACGATCACGCGCGAAAGATAGATATCGTCGATCAGCGGGCCTTTTTCCAGCCCCAGATGCTCGACAAACCAAGGGTCGATCTTACGCACGCGCTCAACGCGCTCGGCCAGATCATGGCCCATCTCGTCAAAGTCGTGCGCGTCCCGCAGCATGAACGTCCGCCCGTGAAAGTAATTACGGGGCGCTTGATGCTTGCGGTAATTGTAATGGGAGAACAGCAGGTCCGGGAATGAACTGCTGTTGCCGTTATGCTTGTTGTCGTAATGCGGCTCGACATGCGCATACGAAACCATGCAATCCGGATCGCTTGAGAGCTTGTGGTATAGGGCGGCAAGCGTGTTCCGGCCCATCAGGATGTCGGCGTCCGCAAAACAGATCGGTCCGTCCTTGAATCTGCGGTTGGCGACGATGGCCATCTGCGCGTTCATCTTGCCCGGGGCGGATTCAATAATTGCGAAATTGCCCATGCGCGAACTGGGGCCGGTCATGTTGCGAAGGATGCTCTCGCTCTGATCCGTACAGCCATTGAGACAGTAAATCACTTCAACTTGAAGATATTTTGGCAAGTAATTGATGGCTTCAACAAGAGAAGCGTAAGATTCAGGAAGCGATTGTTCCTCGTTATGAACGGGAATTCCGATCGTAAGAGTCGAAAATTGCGAATCCTTGCCCATTAAAACACCCTGTAACGGCCCTTAGGGCTCTTATTTTATTGCTTTAAGCCAATATTATATACCGTTTTATACCAAAAACGCCAGAAAACAATTCCGGGGGGGCAGGCTTGTTAACCTTTGTCGTTGACGATGAGCGGCTCGAAATAAGAGCGGCTTTTTGGAAGTTGAAGGTCCCTGAAGCTGTGTAGTGCTTGCCAGTCCGCAACCTGACCGCCCTTCATTCCGGTTTTTCTCGTATACTCTGAGTACTCAAGTGTCGCTGCGAAGACCGTTTTGCAGTAGTAGAGCTGCCAGGGCGACCACAAACGGTTATGAATGCCGTCGGCATGATCTTTCCAAACCTGCTTAAGTCGGGCGACCGGCCCTTGTACGGAAATTCTCTGGGTTTCTTCAAATTTTTTGTACGTTTCATCATACGCCTCCCTGACGCCAAGCGCATACTCAATATACTCTTTGGGGAAAGGATAGTAGGGGTTGGACACGTCAAGCCCGTCAGGGTGGAGTTGGTCCCACAAAAGTCTCCGGTCGAGATGCGCTACGGGGCTGGATTTGCCCCCCCACACCTCTTTTTTGTAGCCGTCTTTATACCCCTCCGTGAAAAGATGATTGAAATCCCGCCCCTCACTGTGATTTCTCTTGTGCTTGTTGTAGTTCTCGCGCTCGAAATAGGTAAGAAGCTCGCGATAGTAAACACGCTCGGGGAGAGGAGAGAAGATCAGGCTGGCACGCTGACCCTCGGTATAAATAATTTTAAAACCTTCTTTGTAAGTTTTTTCAATTTTTTGGGGTGTATTGGCCTTTGCAGAGGCAGAACTGGTCGAGGAAGCCTCGGCGATACCGGTCTGTTGCTCGATCTGGTTGGCCGCGAGGCGCAAGGCATCCGCAAGAATGCCTGCGGCCGGAGCAGGGAGCCCTTCCTCGGCAATCCGTCCGATAGAGTCGAGGGTCTCAAGCGCATGCATCGTTTGATCGCTTGGACCGCCTTCACCCTTTTGGGTTGTCTCAACGCCCTTAACCCCCTCGGGTTGATTGCCCGCACCGGGATCGGCCCCATCGGGAGCCGGGCCGGGCTTGGGGGGCAGGGGGACGTAAGTATTCCATGGCGCAAGGCGAATATAGCGTCCGTTCTCCCCGGACTCGAGCCGGTAGCGATGTTCGCGGGCCTTCATATTATGCTCTCGCAATTCCATCGCCCGACGCATGATCGAGGCCACCTCGTTTCTAAGTTCAGCAATCAGACGCGGCGGAACACCCTCTTCGCCCGGCGGGATTTCAAGCAAACTCGGGTCGTCCTCAGCAATCTCCTTCAAGTCGTCCCTTAATTTCTGATCTTTAGGTCCGGCCCCATAGCGAAGCCGCATAAGCTCAATCCATAGAGCCCGTTTGCCGACAAGGCTCGCAAGAATGGGCACGGTGCCTCCAAGGCCCTCGACCATACTATAATCAGCTCTCCGGCCACTTCTGTCCATACGCGGTTCAAGCGCCTTGAGGACATCGCGCTTTTCTTGAATCTGACTGTCGGCCCAGAACAGCTCAAGCGGAAAAATATCCGTGCTGCGCGACTGGTTATACATAACCGGCGCACCCTTTTCGTCAACGTACATTTTAGGGGCGGGCCGATTGGGGACGTTCGGAAATAAATAGTCGCCGTGCAGCGCCAAAGTGACCTTGCACAAGGTGCTGGCTATTTCCTCGTTTTTGCTTGGCAAATCAAAGCGAAGGCGCAAAAGCTCGTTCCAGACCGTCGTGAGCCCGTGCTCGCGCACAAGCTCGGCAATTGTGGGATGATCCGAGACGATATAAGCGTAATCAAGAGTCTCTTCCTCGGGCGTGAGAACGGGCTGGGCCAGTTCCTCTGCGATCTGCCGGCTGCTTTTGATGCCCGGACCGATAAGCATTTTTGAGGGTTCGGGCGGTGCATCGCCGGGGCCAACCTTATCGGAAACAACGGCCTCAAGAGCCTTGACGATCCTTTTAAGGTCATGCTGCGCGTATTCCGGACGATCCTTCATCGCGTCAATCACATGCGCGATCGTCTCAAGAACAGCGGCCTCTCCGGCTTCGCGCGATGGGGCTGGTAAGCCATCCTCGGGTTCTAGGGATTTTTTGATGCGTGCAACGACTTGCTCGCGCGGCTCGGTGCCGGGTTCCAGCGCATGCTCCTGATCGGTTGACCAGCCCCAGACATCGTTGGTCCCACGAGGCGCTCTTTTAGGGCGGCTTACAACCCGGCGAAGCGTCTCAAGCGCAGCCAGAAGATCCGCGTCATCAGACGCAGAATCGCCTTCGCCCGATGGGCTGCCTCCGCCTTGCAGGTTCGCGCTTTCGTTAATTTCACTCATTATCTCTAAGAAGATGAAAGGCAGGCTTCAAAAGCGAACCGCCGTAGCATCTACTCCCCTGTCAGCACTGGTCGTTGCCAGCAATGTACTATTCTTATGAATCCCCAAGATAGTAAAGCCAGGCAGGCGGCGCAAGCATTTTGTGATTTTTTTGCAACGCAAGGCCGTTTATTGTTAACAAAAAGGGGCAGGGCATTGATAAAAAGAAAAAATAATTGTAATGACGATAGGTAAGCTGGTTGCGTTTGTATGTACATTATCAAGTACACGCTGGGCGCATTAAGCAAATTTCTGCCTCATTCGCTTCGATTCTTCGCTAAGTCCCTTTCTGCGTTACACCCCGTCAAAAAATTTGCGTAATATATTGATTTTATTACAATTTAAAAACTGAAAGGTGCGATAATCATGAAAAAACAACGGCTATTTGTCTTGCCGCGCTTCTGGGTGTTGCCTCTACGGGCCCAGCCTTCGCGACAGACCCCTTGGAATCGGCGGGCATTACGCCGTCCGCCAACGTTGGCTTTGTATCCGAGTACTCCTTCCGCGGTCTTGCTCAATCGGACGAGCGTCCGGCGGTTCAGGGCGGCTTCGACCTCAGCCATACGTCGGGCTTTTATGCGGGCGTCTGGGGCTCGAACGTGGACTTCAACGACGGCGATGAAGCCACTGTGGAGATTGACGTCTACGGCGGCTATGCCGGGGAGTTCAATAAGGTAACGTACGATCTGGGCGTCCTTTACTACATGTACCCCGGAGCCGATAGCGATCTGGACTATGACTTCTGGGAGTTTGCAGTGTCTTTGGGATATGACTTCGAAGTCGTGGCCCTGTCCGCCTCTTATAATTACTCCCCCAATAACTTCGCCGACAGCGGTGACGCTCACTACTTTTCTGCGGCGTTCGAAGCGCCTGTCTTTAAGGGCCTGACCGTCAACGGTCACTTCGGTCATCAGGAAATCGACGACGAGGATGCCTTCGGTGTAGACGACTACAACGACTGGTCCTTGGGCCTCGGCTACAATCTTTACGGGTTCGATTTGGCTCTTCAGTACGTCGATACCAATTTGGATGAAACGGACGAATGCGCGGATGGATGCGAGGAGCGCGTCATCTTCGGCGTGTCCAGAAGCTTCTAAACGGAACACAAGGGGCGGCGGGGAAATCCGCCGCTCCCCCTTTGATCTAAGGGCAGACATAAAATTTTATGACTACTTATTTTTTTGACACTTTCTTTCAGGATGAGGGATAGCCATGAGTATTTCCAAGCTAAAAATTTCACAAAAACTGCCTTTGATGTTTGTCCTCTTCGCCGCGCTTTCCGCGGGGGTAACCAGTTATTTCGTCGTCAAAAAGGCCTCGGCCGACGCGCTGCAGGCAACAGAGCATGCGCTGGTCAATCAGGGGCAGGCGAAGTCGGTGGCGCTCAGCAACTATCTCGC
Source organism: Alphaproteobacteria bacterium (assembly GCA_023384135.1). Lineage (GTDB taxonomy): Bacteria > Pseudomonadota > Alphaproteobacteria > Micavibrionales > Micavibrionaceae > JAGNKE01. The sequence continues at coordinate 70,691 of JAHDXS010000003.1, forward strand.
TTCGATCAGCGAGGATCTCAAGATCACCGCAAGCAGCGATCTCGTGCGCAAGGCCCTGCAGGATTTTCAGGCCGGTTGGAAAGACCTCGCCTTCAATCAGTCTGAGCGCCTTCAGGCGCTCTATATTAATGTGGACAACATAAAGGGTCGCAACCCGCACCCGATCGGGAAAAAAGACGCGTGGCACGGGCCGGAAGAGGGTACCCTCTACGACCAGTTCCACCGCACGTACCACCCGTGGTTCCGCAAAATGCTTCAAACCCGTGAATATTATGACATCTTCCTGTTCGATCCAGAGGGCAATCTGGTCTACACCGTATTCAAGGAGTTGGACTACGCGACCAATATGAACACCGGCCCTTGGAAAGACACCGATCTCGCCAATGCCTTCCGGGCTGCGCGCGATAATCCTAAGGAAGATGCCCAGAATTTTTTTGACTTCCGCCCCTACAAGCCCAGCTACGACGCGCCGGCCAGCTTCATCTCCCAGCCGATCCTGAATCCGGATGGCAGCTTCGCGGGCGTCTTGGTGTTCCAGATGCCCATCGGCCGCCTGAACGCGATTATGAAGGGCGTCGCCGCCGAAGAAACCGAAGGCGCTGAGAAGAAGGCGGTCATAGCCTCCTACATCGTCGGTAAAGACGGCTTGATGCGCAGCGACTCAATCTACGCACCTGAGGGGACCTCGACCATTTTGCAGGCCAAGATCGAGGGCGCAAACGTCCTTGCGGCCTTCGAAGGGCAAACCGGAAACGTCATCCAACCCGACTATCGTGGGGTAGAGGTCGTTTCGGCCTATAGCTACCTCGATTTCTTGGGAACGCGTTGGGCCATCCTCTCCGAGGAGACAATTGAAGACGTCATGATCCCGATCAAGGACATGCAGAAATCCGCAATGCTCGTGACGCTGGCCATTCTGGCGGTCGTCTCGGCAGCGGGCCTCTATGTGGCGCGCCGGATTTCGGCACCCATAAGCAAGATGTCAACGGCCATGGAAGATCTGGCCCGCGGCAACTTCGATGTCGAAATCCCGGGCCGTGAGCGCGGGGACGAAATCGGCACGATGGCCGCTTCCGTTCAGGTCTTTAAGGAAAACGGTCTTGAAGCCAAGCGCCTCAAGGACGCGCAGGAAGAGAACGAGCGCCGCGCGGCTATAGAAAAGCGCCGCATGATGCACGAACTGGCCGACCAGTTCGACAAGGAAGTCGGCAGCGCCATCCAGAATCTCGCCGTGGCGGCGGAAAAACTGCAGGAATCCGCGCGCACGATGGCCGGAACGGCCCGCGAGGCGCAAGAGGCCAGTTCCTCCGTGGCGTCCGCAGCCGAGGAAACCAGCGCCAACGCGGCAACGGTGGCCTCCGCGACCGAGGAAATGACCGCCAGCGCAAAGGAGATCTCTCACCAGATCACCGACGTGGCGGCCAAGGCCAATCAGGCTTCGGGCAACGCATCGCGCACCAGCGCCGAGGTCGATCAGCTCAACAGCCTTGTCAATAACATCGGCGAGGTCGTCGTCGCCATCAAGGACATTGCGGAGCAGACCAACCTTCTGGCCCTGAACGCAACGATCGAGGCCGCAAGGGCCGGGGAGGCCGGTAAGGGCTTCGCCGTCGTGGCGGACGAGGTCAAGAAACTGGCCAACGAAACAGCCAAAAAGACTGAGGAAATCGAAACTCGGATCACCGAGATCCAGAAGGCGACCGGAGCGGCCGTGCGCGCGATGCAGGAAATCATCAAGGATATTGCAGGCATCGACGCAAGCTCGGCCGGAACCGCAGGAGCCGTGGAGGAACAAAACGCCGTTATTTCGGAAATTACCCGGAATATCGACGAAGTCTCCGAAGCCTCCCAGCAGGTCTCGAACATCATCCTCAACGTCCAGACGGCAGCCAACGAAACAGGCAACGCCGCGCAGATGCTGAATACCTCTGCGGATGATATCGCCAGTTTGGCGGATAACCTTGAGAGATCGGTGTCAGCCTTCCTGAACCGCATCCGCGATGATAACCAGGGCCAGTCCGCCGCAGAAAGCTATCAAAAGGCGGCTTAAGGGCGAGGCCCAAAGACCATGAAGTCTCAAAGGGGCGGCGGCTTTAGCCGCCCTTTTCCATATCAAGATATGGGCCTGACACCTTTAGGCCCCAAACCCGATAAGCAAGTTGAAAAATTCTGCCAATCGTGCGATGATCGACCTATGAAAAAGAGCTCCCGTTTTCTGTTTTGTTTGAGTGTGTTGTGTGTCACTGCGTTGCTCTCGCCCCCCTCCTGGGCGCAGCAGCAAAAAGGCCAGTATGTGCCCGCCCCCGTTACGCCGCCGGAAGAGGGGCTTCCACCCACCGTCCCGCGCATATTCTCATCTAAGGTGACCAGTGTAAGACAGGCGGAAAAGCTTGACCTGAAATACCACGACCTAACCATCGTTCTTAATGGTTATGCGGAGCTGGATGCAAGCTATCGCCAAAGGATGTTTGAGCAGATTCAGCCATTCAAATTCCAGGTCACAAGGCGCAAGGAAGAGTTCTCTAAAGACATAGAAGATGCCAAGCGCGCCCTTAAGGACAATTACAAGAAAACAAAAAGCCTGATCGAAGGCTTCCAGAAAGAATTGGACGAGCAGTCGAAATTTTACACGGAAGCCGAGCGCGAGACGATCAGAGCGACCGGAGAGCAGGCGATCAAATCCTTCGAAAAGAAAAGCGGCGAGTATTTCAAACTCCAGGCTAACTTTATTAAAACCTACAGCCAGCTTATCCGCTTTATCCTCGCGAACGGCGGCAGCTATTATTATGATAGTGGCCGCAAGGGCGTGGCATTTTACAACCCGGGTCACTACAACACGTTTGTAAAGTATGTGGACGACCTGAAAAAGATCGACTTCGATCAGGCTCAGCTCATCAAATCTTTTGCCGCAGGCCCGCCGCTCTGATTGGCAAGCTGTCCAAATTTGGCATCTAAAAACCGCAAACCTCTGCCGCGGCCCCTTTTCAGTGAAACCCGTATCAGGATTTATGGCTCCGGATGATCGAGCGGAAGCTCGCCCTGCCTGTCGTGATGCGCGTCGTCCGCCTCACGGCCTTCATCTTCATGAGTATCGCGCTGAACCTTGCTGCGTGAGGGGTGTTTCTGGCCGACGCTCTGTCCGGCGAGCGCCGCGATTTTATGACCCATTTCCGCTCGATGCGTGCGTAACAACGCATCCTTGGCCACGAACGTGTCGGCAAAATACTTAAAAGGGCCGGACGCCGCGCTGGCGCTGGAAAAGTTGATAAACGACCAGCCGGCATCGCCCTTGAGGCCGTTATAGACACCCTGCGCCACAGAGGCGCTGATAAAAACGCCCTGAATCACGGCAAGCTGTAAAAACTTGAGCCGCTCCTTGGCCAATTCCTGATACTGCGCGTCAATGTGCAGGCTTTCCTCGAGGATCTTGGGGTCAAGCGCCTCCGGATTCTGCTCCTCCATCCCCTCGATAACGACCTCGGACAAATCGAACGGCTGACTCTCCGGTCCGCCTTCTTGCGCACGGTAATCGTCCCACAGTCCTTTTTTATGATCCCGGCGGATCTCATTGCTGCCGGTGATCTTAAGATGAGCCAGCCGCACAGAAACCGCCGCCGCCCGCACCGCCGACATAAAGATCTGCCCGACATTCATCGGGTTGCGCCAGTAGGCATTCCTGAAGGTCTGCGTCAGGGCATGGCTGGCGTCATGCCCGAACGTGGCCAGCGTGTCCGCGATTCTTTTGGCGGTCGTGACATCCGTGTTGGCCACGCGGTCGCCGATCTCATAAACCTCCATAAGCTTGAGCGTTCGCGCACAGGTTTCCGCGTCCACCTTGATATCCGGCACACGCTCAAGCTCAAGGCCGGCCTTATGCAGAACGTTGGAATCGCGGCTTTTCTTGTATTCATCCAGAAGGCTCAGCGCACTTTTGAGCCGCCCTTCCTCTCGCACGCCCTCTTTATGGATGTGCGTGAGAAGGTAAATGGCCGCGCTGGCCGAAATATAGGCGAACAGTCCATGCTCGATCGGCGCCAAAGACGCATCGGCAATGGCCACGTAACTTGACTTGCCGACCTCGACGAACGACGCGGCGTCCGAAAGCGCCTCGTCGGTGAATTCTTGCCCGGCCCGTTTTTTCTGCTGATCCGAATGAATGATCGCGCCGGCAAGCGCCTTGAGCGGCGGAAGATCCTGCTCCCGAACGTCGTGACCGACGGGAATCCAGTGCACGGAAACGGGCTTGCCGCCTGCTCCGGCGTCCTTTTGCTGTTCGCTCTGGCTGTGCTCGGTCGTCATTTACGGCTCCGGGCTCAGGTCGTGCCGAAATCAAGGCTGGGCTGTTCAGGTTCGCCAGCGCTGTAGAGCAGATCAAACGCTTCCCGGACATGTTCTGGAACATCTCCAGAGCCTTTCTCCGTGACCTGCCCTTTGAACGCGCTGATCAGACTGGGCAGATTGACCGTATCGCCACGACTCTGCACACCGCGAACGGCCTCCCGAATGGCCTCATGCTGGGCCTGTGGGGCCGCGATCACGGCCCAGCCCTGCCTGTGGCTTCTATCTCGTGCCCGGATATACGCAAAGGGAACGGCCTGATCGTGATCCACCGGATTATCTCTCTCGACTGCAACCATAATCTATCACCCGAATTTCTTGTTATTTAGGGCATTATACCAAAAAGCCGGGCAGGGGGCGCAAACAAAAAAACGCCCCTCTAAACGGCTCAGAGGGCCTCTTGGAAGAATTTTGCCATAAACGCAGGTCCGCGGTAAAGGTTTTCAGGCGAAAACCCGGCTTTTTTGATTTTTTTTCGCAAAACGCTTCAAAGACTTGAAATCGCGGATCGTTTCGCGTAATGTCCCCCCACTTCAAGGGTACCTTACATTGCGCGCCCGTAGCTCAATGGATAGAGCGTCTGACTACGGATCAGAAGGTTGGGAGTTCGAGTCTTCCCGGGCGCGCCATTTCATTTTTCCCGCCTGAGATTGCAGCTAGTGCGTTGACAGGGCTGGCATAAATCGGGGTTCGAACGCCGATTTTCTTTTTGTACCCCGGACGAGCGGCAAAAAGCATCTTCATCACCGCTTGCTTGCGCGCGAGATCGTCCGAACGCCACAGATTCATTGGGTTTTTGAGAAAACCTAGCGCGGGTTCGAACTCTTGCGATGGTCTTTGGCGCAGCTTGGCATGAGCGCCGAGTTTTTCATTCAGCAGCAGCTTCTCGCGTTCGAGTTTTTCGACACGCCGCTCATAGCTGGCGACAAGGGTTTCGCTCTTGCCCTCCATGATGCGATCCAGAAGGGTTTCGATTTGCGCGCCGATCTCGGTCAGGCGGTTTTTGATCTCCGCCCTAAGGTCGTCGCTGTTGGAGGCAGTGCCGTTCGCGAAGGCGTCCAATTCCTCGACTAAGCGTTCGAAGGTTTGACCGTCTGGCGCTATCCCGGCAATGAGAGCGTCGAAGTCCCCTTCAAGATCGGTGCGGCGGATGGATTTGCGATAGCTGGCGCAGCCTTTCTTGGGGCAGAGATAATAGGCGTGTTTGTCGCCCGTTTTGCTCGTGGACCAACAGGCCGTTAGCGGCGTTTCGCAGTCAGAACAGACCACAAGGCCGCGCAGAGGGAAGTCCGAGCGAATGTCCTTTCGGGCGGGTGCTTTCGCCCCGGAGCGCAGAAGCTCTTGGATTTTCTCGAAGGTGGCGAGCGCGATCAGTCCTTCGTGCTGAGCCTTGCGGAAGGTGACTCCCCAGCGCGGCAATTCCATATACCCGGCATAGAGCGGCTGGGTCAGCAATTCCGCCACGCGCTGACTACGGATTTCGCCGTTCGGCAAGTCCTTCGGATAGTCCGGCTGGCGTTCGAGAAAGCGCTTAACCTCGACCTGAGAGCCGAACCGCCCTGAGGCGAAGCCTTCGAGCGCTTCCGAGATGATCGAGGCGAGCGGCTCATCCCTGACCAAGACTTTGCCTTGTCCGGGCTTGTGCAGGTAGGCGAAGCCGCGAGGAGCGCCGAACACCCAATAGCCGTTCATGGCGCGGGCGCGCATCCGGTTTTTGGTTTGCTCCGCGTTCTTCTGGCGTTGATGCTGGCTGACGCTGGCGAGCAGGTTTTCAACGAGGATGGAGTCGCTGTCTTCGCCGAACTCTATGGATGGGCTTTCAAGGCGTGCGCCGACAGAAGCGATAGCGTCCCGCAATTCCAGATGGGCTTTGATATCCCGTGCAAGGCGGCTGATATCGTCGATAATGACAACGAAGCTGCATTTGCCGGAGTGCGTCCCCAAGTAGGCGAGCATCGACTGCATACCGGGGCGTGTCGTTATCCCGCCCGAGATGGCTTCATCGGCGAAGACGCAATCAACTTCATAGCCCTTCATGCGGGCGAACTCGCGGCAGCGGGTTTCCTGCGATCCCAAGCCTTGGCCTTTGCGGACCTGAGCGGTGGACGATACGCGCGCATAGATGACGGCGTTTGCAGGATGCAGTTTGTGACTCACGTTTGGGCGCATGGGTTCACCCTAACGCACTTCACGGGATCAAGACGAGCATGAGAATCGGAGAATGAAAACGATCCACAAATCAGGGTTCGAACTTCATCCTCTGGGGTCATTTTGTAATACAGAGCGCTTTTTGTAGTACGCGCCCGGTTTGCCAATCAGGCGCACCGCAAGGTGTGCGTTGTAGTACAACGCCCCCTTGGCAAGGGAGGCCCGCTAGCGCGCCTCCCGTTGCATCCCTCCCGGCCTGTGGCGCTCATCCGGCATTGAGCCAGACCGCGCCAGCAATCGTTTCGCCGATTGACCCCGAGCGGGAGACTTCGCTCTCCCTGCACCCATCGCTCAGGGGCTGCCGCGCCCCCTGAACCCCACTCGTCAGGGTATTGGCCCCCGACACCCGCCAGTCAGAGGAGCGCTCCTGCTCCTCCGACACCTCCATGACCGAGGGAGACTTCGCTCTCCCTCTGGACACCCTACGACCAAAGGGCTTTGCGCCCCTTGGAACCCCTGAACAGGGCTGGATACCCAATTCGATACCCGCAAATACCCATAAACCTTGGCCTTGCGGCGAATATTGGTCACAATCTCCGCATTTTGTGCGGAGATTGCTCTTGCGGCTTGCGGTGAATATCGGCTATAATCTCCGCAAGAGGTGCGGAGAATGCTGACTTATATCCATGAATTGCAAGATTGGCCGCGTTTCCGATGGGACGAAGCGGCGCTGGCTCAGCGCCTTGCGCCTGTGCGCCATCGGCAAGGGCGATTGATCGGGCGCATGGAGGCGTTGGGCTTTGACCTCCGCGCGGAGGCCGTTCTCGCGACCCTCACCGAGGATGTTCTCAAGTCCAGCGAGATCGAGGGTGAGATACTCGATAAAGAACAAGTCCGGTCGTCCATCGCGCGGCGGCTTGGGATGGATATCGGCGCGCTTGCCCCGGCTGACCGGAATGTCGAAGGCGTCGTGGAGATGATGCTCGACGCCACGCAGAAATTTCAAGCGCCGCTCACCGACGAACGCCTCTTTGCATGGCACGCCGCTCTGTTCCCAACCGGGCGCAGCGGCATGAGCAAAATCATCGTTGGGGCGTGGCGTGACGACCGCGCAGGCCCGATGCAGGTTATCTCCGGCCCCATCGGGCGCGAGCGGGTCCATTACGAAGCGCCCAAAGCGTCTCGCCTTAAATCTGAAATGGCTGCCTTCCTGAAATGGTTTGGCAAAGACACCGCACACGATCCGGTGCTCAAGGCCGCGCTGGCGCATTTGTGGTTTGTCACCATCCACCCGTTTGACGATGGAAACGGGCGGATTGCGCGCGCCATCGCGGATATGGCGCTGGCGCGATCCGAGCAAAGCCCGCAGCGCTTCTACAGCATGTCCGCGCAAATCCGTCTGGAGCGCAACGCCTATTACGACGTTCTCGAAGCCACGCAGAAGGGCGATCTGGATATCACCGCATGGCTGGAGTGGTTTCTGGCCTGCCTAGATCGCGCCATCGAAGGGGCCGAGCAGACGCTTTCAGGCGTCATTCAAAAGGCGCGGTTCTGGGAGACCTTCAAAGATCATCCGCTCAATGAGCGCCAGCGCAAAGTCATCAATCGGCTGCTGGACGGGTTTGAAGGTAAGCTCACATCTTCCAAATGGGCGGCGCTTACAAAGTCCTCGCCGGATACCGCCTTGCGCGATATCAACGACCTCATCAGCAAGGGCATTCTCGTGCGCGAGCCGGGCGGCGGTCGAAACACCAGCTATGCGCTGGCTCCGATTGATTAGCGGCTTTTTGTAATTCAGTATAATTTGAGACAATCACTATTACCGAACCGGACAATTCTGCCTTGCATAAATCCTTGAAGCAAATCCCTACTAGAATACTCGACACAGCGAGAGGTGCCCTAGCGCAAGCTAATACTCATGCTGTGTATCTCGATCCAGGAAATGAGCACTGGGGCCAAATGGGCGTACTTCATGCAGCCTTAGCTGGTGAGCTATTCTTGAAGGCAATCATCGCAAAAGAGCATCCTCTGCTCATATTTCGTGATCTTAACAATCTCGATCAACCACAAAATGTGGAAATAAGTCTCAACGAGATCATAGAAAATGGACGGACCTACAATTTTGAACATCTACCACGCTTGTTGTGGGTCGCCACAGGCGAGCGCATCGCCGATCCGAGCAGTTTCGAGAAAATCCGTAAGGCACGGAACTCAATTCAACATTTTTGTTCGCCAGAGGGCATAGATCTGCGTGCGCTATCGCTCGAATTTTTATACAAAAACATCGATCCTCTGATCTACAAGCACTTCGGGATATATTCGATTGAGTATCACGAAGATCCCTCCGTGGGCTACGACTATGTCGTGTCATGCCTGATTGCGCATGAGCTGCGGTTTTCCATCCCGCCTGACTTTGAAGTCACTGAAATTCATCTGGATACTGAATTGTCAAAAGCGAGCAAGAGCTATCAAGATTGGTTTGCCCGCGAGGCGCCATGAAGCAGTTGTGCTCATGGCGCACGCTATTCGTCAAATAACACGCTGAAAAAGGCCTGATTCCGCTTCTTGGCGTTTTCTACAAGAGTGTCATAACCCATTGCTTGTATGAAAATCTGCTCGTTGTCGCGGTATCGAAAGTGGATTTTCGGATTCCAATCGTTCTTGAAATCGTGCGTCTTCAGAACTCCCAACAGGGATGGCGTGAGATCGGCAACGATGTATGCAAACCGCCGCACCACGCCATCGAAAGCAAAATGTGTCCCGTCGGTCTTGGCAATCCCGCCAGATCGGGTGGCCTGCTCTAATGTATTGATCACCTGAAGGACCGGATCGCTCTTCTCGTTTCCAAAGCGATAATCATCTCTGCTAGGCTTTTTGAACTCAACAATCGTGATTGTTGTGCCGTCGTTGTCACCAAGGACAAGGCTGTCATCAAAAAAAGCTAGGTCGGCGACCTTATCCCCCTTTTGTCGCCGGTTTCCATGCATAGTTCGGTCGCTGGAAACGTAAGGCAGGAACGCCAGCGCATCGTCAATCAGCCACAGATTATGTTCGAAATAATCAGTCTTCGCGCTGTCAGAGAACCGCTTGAACACAAGATCATGTATGACATCTTCAGGTGCATGATTCCCCGTGTTTCCAAATTTCCGGGCAGTCTCCACAAGCTCAATCACCTTCTTACGGTGTACCACATACTCTGCGAGTGCTTCCTTATTGTTGTCATCAATCTTCTTGACGATCTCGCGAATCTTTTCGGTGTAGTCTTCTGGGCTTTGCGCCGCAGACGCGATCTCCTTGCTAAGTTCACGCGAGGCGCGATAGCGGTGTATCGCGAGATCAGAGACGAATTGCTGATTACTCCAGTTGTTGGGTTTTCCAGAAACATAGTCAGAGATCGACTGGCCTCGAAGGCCAATTCGTAGAATCGGGTTTTCTCTGAGAGCCTCATCCAGTTTCTTTGCCTGCTCTTTCTTAATTTTCTCGATTTGCTTTTTCTCGCCTTTTTGAATGACCTCGCTAATCAAACCAACGATCTCCTCGATGATCGTCGGACTCAGGTTGATTCCTGTGCGCGCGTCATTCAAGCGGTTCTCAAATGCAGAACCTCGAACGACCGCGATTACAATATAGTTACTGTCGTTCTCATCAGTGAAATGCGGTTGCCCAAGAATGTTGGTCAAATCGCGGGGCTTGCCGACGATCCGATCCGCTGCCGCAAATAACAAGCAATGGTGCTTGAAAGATCGTGTTTTTGGTACTTTTGTGAGAGAATACTCGATTTCCTCGGTCTTGCCATCAATTTCGCACGTGATCTTACCTGCATCGGATTGGACAAAAATATCCCGAAAATGTTGCGTAATGTCTTCAGGCGCTTCGTCATTATATTTTATCGTGATTTTTGGAAGCCACTTATACAGGAAAAACGGCAAGAAGTGGCTACCAATGGCGTCTGAAATATCTTCCCGCGTGAGGTTTTTGATTTGTTCGTTCCATCCTTCCAGAGGAGAATCGTATTCAACTCTCAAACCTAAATGAGAGAAGTCCGGTTCACCATCATGAAAGATGAGTTCGTTATCTTTGGTGATATCGAAGCGAAATGTTCTGATGTTTTCGCTCGATCCTATTGCGTATCGCGATGAATAAAGAATTCTGGAAAAAACTTTGAAGGCGATGAAACGTCCAAATCCTCGACCCTTTTCCTTCAGTTTTAGCCCAGAAAAAGGAGTTTTGAATGACCTGTAATTCTCGTCATCGAGACCCACACCGTTGTCAGTTATGCCGATCAAAATCTTTGTCGGATCATTGAGGTTTAGAATTGATATCTCGACCTCGCCCTTGGATGCCGCATCTTCCTTAAATCTTAGCTCGATGCTGTGCATAGCATTGGATACGGCCTCCAAAATGGGGAGCAAGAAACCATGCAAGTCAGAGGCTATGTGAGTCCGTTCGAGAACGGCCTCCATATCCGGCTTAATCAATGTATCCGTTTGTATCTTCGCCATATTTTTACAGAGATTGATTCTCTCCCAATCGTAGCTGATCTATTGGCTACTGGACAGGGTTTCTTGGCGCCTGCAAGGTCGGGACCACTTATGCAGTTTCGCCGATTTGGTTTTGATCGTTCGCAAACTTTCTAAGGGGCTTTGCCCCTCGCGCGCGCAAGGCATCCCAACGTCTCCACGCGCTTAGTGGCGCGCGGACCCTCGTTCGGAGCCTCCTTGCGCTTGCTACCCCCATCCTCGCCGGAGGGCAGGGTTGCTGGAGCAACCCTTTTCAATTTTCAGGTGGAAGGTTCCTCAAGATCACGCACCAGTCGGCCAAAACGCCGAGAATCTGGTTCGAACAAACTCCCCCTATGTGCGCCAGTTTTACCGTGATCTGTAAGGGCTTTTAGAAGTACCCCAAGCGCATAAAAATTTCTTTTCAAGCGGACCGATCTTAAAAGTTCGGCTCAGGCGCCAAGCTATCGACCTGTGCGGTCGTATCGGGTCTGACATGCACGACATCGCGGCCCAGCCATAGCTTCTCCGCGCCGTGATCGTGCACAAAGAGGGCCTCTTTATCACCGACGACGACTTTAAAGTTATCGCCCATAACGACCCCTTCGCCCACAAGCTGACCGTTCTCATCGGCAACTAGGCGAATATTCGAAAGCTCACGCATGCGCGAATTGGTGACGTGAAGATGCGGCCCGTCGGATTCCTGCGTAATGCTATAAACGTCTTCGGGATAGAAATGCACATCTCTGCTATGCCAAGCCAGAGGTAAGGCAAAAACTGTGAGAAGTCCGGCACCCGCCGCCGCCGCAAAAGATTTCGTACCCATTGCAAAATCCCCTAAAGGTTAATATTTTAACTAAATTTTTTATAACACAAATTTTGCCGACACACAAAAATTTTAAAATGGACTTTTAAATCAGTATTTTGCGCGAACTTCAGAGGGAGGTGCAGCGAAGGCACGACTCTGAGCGCGGCACAGCGCCCCATCTTTGAAGCATTCCGCCGCAAAATTGCATTATGCCCTTATCATTTGGAACGGTTCGGGTTAGGTTCGATTCGGATTGTTGATGAGTGATGAGGAGGAAGCGGGCATGAAGCTCTCGCGCACAGTTGTAAAACGCATTGTATGGCCGCAAAACGGTTCGTTATTCGCGATTATCGGCGGCGCGGCCGGGTTGTTCGCAGATATTACGGCGTTCTTCTCGGCTCTGGTTTCGCCCTATATTCTCTTGGCGGTTTTCTCTGGATTGGCAGTCGTGTCGGCGCTTCTGTGTTTCCAGCGGGCGATGCTGGCCGATGCCAGCAATTCCGAGGCGGTGGACGAAGTCATAAGATGCCGCGTTTGCGATTCCATGCGCTTTTCGCTGTTCACGGCGGCCGCGTTCCTGATCTTGATTCTAATCGGGCAGGGGCAGACCGCAACGGAAACGATCGTGGACAGGCTCGGCATGATCCAGAAAGATGTCGCAAAAATCAGTGACAGTGTAGAGGTCATAGGCGAGGGCGTTGCCGAGATCGGCCAGAATGTCGTTGAAATCAGCGAAGCGGTGCAGTCGCAAAAAATTATCGCCGCCCCCAAAAGCGCCGCCGAATATTACGCAAATGCGTGGATTTACACCTATGCGCAGCGCGATACGGCAAAGGCGATGGCGGCCCTTGAGGCGATGTATGACGCGTATGACGTAAACAAGCTTGACGCGGCCGAGCTGTATTACAACACAGCCCGGCAGGTCAAGGCGCGGGAGGCGTTGACGGCCGAAATGGAAAAAATAGGCACCGAGCGTAAGGACGCCACCTTGTTGCTGGTCGCTGGGCGGTACGCCACGACCCGCGAGGAAAGCGAGCGCCTTTATGCGAAGGCGCGCGAAATCGACCCCGAACAGCCTTTCGCTTACTGGGACATGCAAAACACCCACGCCCCAGCGGGCAGGGCGGCTCGCATAGAGGCCGGATCGCAGGCGGCGGCGATGCGGATTCAGGTTGCGGGGATTGAAGCGTTTCTTGAGCGGATCAGCAAGCATCCGGCGGGATATTATTATTTCCTGCCGCAATATCAGGGCGATCACGAAACCATCGCGCGGCAAACCCTGAGCGGCTTGAAAGCCAACCTTGAAACCCTTGAGGGGTTGGACCGCCAGATGCAGGAACTCAAGCGCAAATAGGCGCGGCAACCTGAGCCTGATTGAACGACCCCAAACGCTTTACAGGCGCTCCGCATCTTCGGTGGTGCGAACGACAGCCGCCTTCACCGTCTCAACGGCCCGCGCGATGGCCTCAAGGCTTCGGTTGACATCGCCTACGGCCAAAGCCGCGCTCTGCATATTGGAAGACATATCCTGAGAAACCGCACCTTGCTCCTCGACAGCGCCAGCCACGCCCGTAACGAACTCGCGGAGGGTCGAAATCGCGTTGCTGACTTCCTGAAGATTGCTGACTGTAAGACCCACGATACTCTGAATACGCCCGATTTCTTCTGAAATCCGGCCGGTTGCGGCGCCAGCCTGCCCGGCAAGGTTCTTAACCTCCGTGGCCACGACGGCAAAACCCTTTCCGGCCTCTCCTGCCCGCGCCGCCTCGATGGTGGCATTCAGCGAAAGCAGGTTGACCTGACTGGCAATTTCCTGGATGAGTTCAACGATCCCGTTCATATCCCGCGCGGCATCGGCGAGTTTTTTGGTTTCAACGCCGGCGGCCTCGACCTTCGAGACCGCATTGTCGGCCTCGTTTTGCGCGCGCGACATATTACGGGCGATTTCCTCGACTGAAGTGCGTAATTGCTCCGCGCCCGATGCGACCGCGTTAACGTTGGAGGTGGTCTGTGCCGATGCGCTGGCAACGCTGGTAGTCTGTTCGCTGATAGAGTCCAGTTCGCGCCCGACCTCGAACATGGACGCCTTGACGTTGTTCATGATTCCGATCCGTTTGGTGATGTCGGTCGCGTATTTTACGACCTTATAGGGAACGCCCCTTTGGTCGAGGATGGGATTATAGGAGGCGTCGATCCAGAGATCAGCGCCGTTCTTGGTTTTTCGGTGGAAGCGGTCCGCAAAATGCTCACCGTTCGCCAGTCGGCCCCAGAACTCCTGATAGGAGGCGCTCGCGGCCTCCTTCGGGTCCATGAATATGCGGTGGTGTTTGCCCTTGATCTCGTCCATGGTATAGCCCGTTGCCTGAAGGAAATTTGAATTGGCAACCATGACCTCACCCTTGAGATTGAATTCAATCACAGCCATCACGCGGTGAATTGCGGCGATCTGGCTTTCATTGTCGGCAGCCTTGGATTCAAACCACTCCATGATGGTTCCGATCCGCCCTTCGCGTTCGTCGTTGAGAGGGGTTGCGCGCAGGTTGAAGACGTGCCCTCCCAGCCGGATTGAGGTCGAATAAGGCTGGCTGAGGTTTCGCAGCATGCCGCGCTGATGTGCGGGGTTCTTGTGAAAGCTGTCGATATTCACGCCGACCAGCTTGTTGGCTGAGAAGTGCGGAAGGTCCTTCTGAATATCAGTCTCGACGCTTTTTAGAAATTCTATCACAGAAGGGTTGGCAAAAAGAATGTTCAAATCATTATCAACAATCATGAGACGTGAAGTGATGGCATTAACGCCTGCTGTGATATGACTATAAATATTTGTTACAGAAGCGGTTTTAATTTTTTTTAAGGCAATCATTTTAAATATCCTCCATGACATGCAGGATAAATAATATACTATGAGTAATTTTTTCGGAGAGCGCGAATTAAGCGCAATAATTGTTTTCATGTGCGCAACTTTGCAACCTTTGGCGGCGCTAGGCGCTCACCTCAGGCGGTTCGCATACCGAGGTGTGTCTTGGTCAATCGCGTATCGTAAATCCTTTGCCGTAGACCTTGAAAACAAAAATCAAGGAAGTTACTAAGGGCGCATGACTCATGCGGACATTATGTGTTCAACCCCCCTTTCCCTGAAAGGCCGAGGGCGCTAACCTAAAGGCGCCAACCCAAGTCTTTAAGGAACACAATAAATGAAGCTAACCTTTTTAGGCGCGACCGGAACCGTGACCGGATCAAAATACCTGCTCGAAGACGGCGGGAAGAAAATCATGATTGATTGCGGTCTCTTTCAGGGACTGAAAGACTTGCGCCTGCGCAACTGGGAGAATTTGCCCTTTAACCCGCGCCAGATCGACGCGCTCTTGCTGACCCACGCCCATCTGGATCATAGCGGCTATATTCCGCGCCTCGTGAAGGCCGGTTTCAAGGGGCCGATCTACTGCTCGGAGGCAACGTTCGACCTCTGCAAAATCCTCCTGCCCGATAGCGGCCATATTCAGGAGGAGGACGCCGAACGCGCCAACCGCTACAACTACTCAAAACATAAACCGGCCCTGCCGCTCTATACCGAAGACGAAGCCAGAAAAACCTTCGAACTTTTTAAACCCGTTGATTTCGGAAAGCCCCATAAGCTGACCGAGGAGCTGACTTTTTCCCTGCACCGCGCGGGACATATTCTGGGCGCGTCCTTTATCCGCATCAGCGATGGCAGCGGAACATCGATCCTGTTCTCCGGCGATATCGGCCGCTTGAACGACCCGGTCATGAAACCCCCGGCGAAAATCCAGGACGCCGATTATCTTGTGGTGGAGTCGACCTACGGTGATCGCCTACACGATAAATCCGATCCGACCGACGACATCGAACGCATCATCAATAAAACAGCGGCGCGCGGCGGAAGCGTCGTCATTCCCGTCTTCGCAGTAGGCCGGGCTCAGGCCATGCTCTATTACGTCCACAAACTGAAAAGCGAAAACCGCATCAAGCGCCACATCCCCGTATTCCTCGACAGCCCGATGGCGATCAACGCCTCTGACCTACTCTGCAAGCATATCAACGATCACCGTCTGCCGCTCGATCTGTGCGCCGACATCTGCTCGGTCGCGGAATGCACCCGCACGGTCGAAGAGTCCAAGGCGATCTACAATAAAAACAACAACATGCCCAAGGTTATCATTTCGGCCAGCGGCATGGCCACGGGCGGGCGCGTGCTGCACCATCTCAAACATCATCTGGGTGATCCGCGCAACACGATCCTGCTGGCGGGGTTTCAGGCCGCCGGAACGCGCGGCGATCGTCTGGCCCGCGGAGAAAAGGAAATCAAGATTCACGGCCAGATGTGGGCCGTGAATGCGGAGATCGAAAAGCTGGACAATATGTCGGCCCATGCGGACTATCAGGAAATTCTCCACTGGATGGAAAATTTCAACTGCACTCCGCGCAAGGTCTTCGTTGTTCATGGAGAGCCGGAAGCTGCGCAGAGCATGAAGGAGAAAATCGAGAAAAAATTTGGCTGGAACGTGCTCGTACCCGAATATCTGCATAAGGAAGAGTTATGAAGAACAGGCCCAAGCCGGTCTTGAAACTTAAACGCCTTGGCATCGATACCTACAAGGAGCCGGTGATTTACATGCGTCAGGATTGTCACGTCTGCCGCGCTGAGGGTTTTGAGGTTCAGGCGCGGCTGCTGGTGACCGTCAACGGAAAGTCACTGACGGCCACGCTGAACATGATTCATAACGGCATTCTCAAGCCCGGGCATGCCGCGCTCTCCGAATATGCGTGGTCAAAACTGGGGGCAAGGGAGGGGGACTCCATTCATCTTTCACACGCGCCGTCTGTCCATTCCTTGGGGCATGTCCGTTCAAAAATTTTCGGAAACGTTCTGGATTCCGAACAGCTTGGCGCAATCGTTAAGGATATCGTTGCGGGCCATTATTCTGACATTCATATCTCCTCGTTCCTGACGGCTTGTGCGGGCAGCCGTTTGAATGAGAAGGAAATCGTTGCTCTCACACGTGCGATGGTCGAGAGCGGCGACCGCCTTGATTGGGGGCGCAAACTGGTCGTAGATAAGCACTGTGTGGGCGGCTTGCCGGGTAACCGCACCACCCCGATCGTCGTGGCCATCATCGCCGCGCACGGTCTCACAATGCCGAAAACCTCCTCGCGTGCGATTACTTCGCCCGCCGGAACGGCCGACACTATGGAGGTCCTGGCTCCCGTCGATCTTAATCTCAAGACGATGCGTAGAGTCGTGGAAAAGGAGAACGGCTGCATCGTCTGGGGCGGTTCAGTTTCGATCAGTCCCGCAGACGATCTCCTGATCCGCGTCGAAAAGGCGCTCGATCTGGATAGCGAGGGGCAGCTTGTCGCCTCGGTTCTCTCCAAAAAAATTGCGGCAGGCTCATCACATGTCCTGATCGACATGCCCGTAGGCCCGACCGCAAAGATCAGAACACTGCAAATGGCCGAAACCCTATCTCGGTACCTTGAGCAAACCGGCGCGGCTCTTGGAATCAGCGTGCGTGTGCACACTAGCGACGGCAGCCAGCCTGTGGGACGCGGGATCGGCCCGGCACTTGAAGCGCGCGATCTCGTGTCCGTGCTCAGGAACGAGAGCGCCGCGCCCCAAGATTTGCGCGAACGCGCCCTCGATCTGGCCGGACATATTTTGGAATTTTCACCGGGCGTCAAAAGCGGGCAGGGTCGTAAAATGGCCTTAGGAATATTAGAGGATGGCCGCGCATGGAAGAAATTTCAGGCAATTTGCGAAGCACAAGGCGGCCTGCGAGACATACCGAAACCCAAAAATACACAGATCATTGAAGCCGACAGGGCGGGAGAAGTGGTGGCCATAGATAACCGCCGCATCGCCCGTGTTGCCAAGCTGGCCGGGGCGCCCTCCGACAAGGTCGCGGGCGTGGATCTGCATGCGCCGGTTGGTACAAAAATAAACAAGGGCCAGCCGCTCTTTACGGTGCATGCGGAATCGCCCGGAGAGTTGGATTACGCGCTCGGCTATCTGGAAGGCCAGCAAGGCATAATAAGTATTGCAGATGAGGCGGCGGCATGAGGATTCTTTTCGCCTATCCAGGGGCCGAACGGCTTGCCGATATGCTGGCAAACCATTCGAGATGCGAGCGCGGCGCACTGAACCTCCATCGCTTTCCGGATGGTGAAAGCCTTATTCAGATCCAATCGGATATAAAAAGCCACGAGATTGCTATTCTGTGCAGCCTCGACCGCCCGGACGACAAAGCCGTGCCCTTGATGTTCTTCGCACAGACCGCAAAAGAATTCGGGGCGAAATCGGTGACGCTGATTGCGCCCTATCTGGGCTATATGCGCCAGGACAAAAGATTTCATGAGGGCGAAGCTGTCACCTCGGCAATTTTTGCGTCATTCCTGTCGGAAAATTTCGATAGCCTCATCACCGTCGATCCGCATCTACACCGCTATAAGAACTTGAACGAACTTTATACTATACCCACCAAGACCGTTCATGCCTCAGGCGCCATCGCCGATTGGATTGGCGAGAATATCAAGAATCCCGTTCTGATCGGGCCAGACGAAGAGAGCGATCAATGGGTGTCAAAAGTCGCGCAAAAAGCGGAAGCGCCCTATGCGGTTCTGCAGAAGACACGTCGAGGCGACACGCAAGTTGAAATATCAGTCCCAGAAATTGATAAATACAAGGACCATACGCCCGTGCTGGTCGATGATATTATCTCGACCGCCCGCACGATGATCGAAACGGTCAAGCGTCTCAAACGCGCGGGCATGAACCCGCCGGTTTGCATCGGCGTTCATGCGCTGTTCGCCGGCGATGCCTTCGAAGCGCTGAAACAATCGGGTGCGGGCCGGGTCGTCTCCTGCAATACGGTCGCGCACGAAACCAACGCGATCGACGTGTCGGGTCTTCTGGCGGCTGCGTGGAAAGGATGAGGGCGGACAAGATGAAACCCTGGCATGCCCTTGGTGAAGATGAAATCAAAAGAGCGCTTGAGGCTGGCCCAAAAAATTTCGGTCCGAACAGGCTGGAGAATAAAGAGGGTCTAAACTGGCAAACCATCCTCATCCGCCAGTTCACCAACGTCCTGATCGTGGTTCTGGCCGTAGCGTGCATCCTGTCTTTGCTGGTCGGCGAAGTTGTCGACGCGCTGGCCATCCTCGCCATCGTCATCCTGAACGGTGTCCTGGGCTTCATGCAGGAATGGAAGGCCGAGAACGCGATCAAAAACCTACAGAAGATGCTTACGCCCCGTTGCTGGGTGATGCGGGGCGGGCAGGAGCAGGAGATCGACGCGGAAAATTTGGTGCCTGGCGACACGGTGCTTCTGGAAACCGGAAACGCGGTTCCTGCGGACATAAGGCTGACGAGTGCCACGGATCTGCGTACGGATGAGGCCGCACTGACCGGAGAGTCCTCCACAGTCTCGAAGCATACGGACACACTTCCCGAAGGGGCGCATCTGACCGAACGCCTGAACATGGTCTTCATGGGGACGCATATCGTTAACGGGCGCGGAATGGGTCTGGTGGTCGAAACGGGAATGAAGACCGAATTTGGCAAGATCGCCGCCCTGACCGGATCGATCCGTGAAACGCAGACCCGCCTGCAGGGCGAACTCGCCCGTCTAGGTTGGCAACTCGGCGCGCTGGCTTTATCCGTCTCCGGTCTGGTTGTGCTGATCGGACTGATCGGCGGGCGGGAGATGATCGAAACCTTTATGACCGGAATTTCTCTGGCCGTGGCGGCGGTGCCGGAGGGCTTGCCCGCCGTCGTGACCGTGACGCTGGCACTGGGCGTTTCGGCTATGGCCCGCAAAAAGGCACTCATGCGGCATTTGCAGGCGGCGGAAACGCTGGGTGCTGTCTCGGTGATCTGCACCGACAAGACCGGAACCCTGACCAAAAACGAAATGACGGTCCAGAAAATCTGGCTGTCCTCCGGTGTAGTTCATGTCGGCGGATCAGGATATGAGCCGGAAGGCGAATTTCAAATGGACGGTCGCCGGATCGAACCCGGCAGGGCCCCCGATCTCATGGCCCTTCTGAAAACGGCCAGCACCTGCAATCATGCGCGTATCGAACACGGAGAGCAGGGCTGGCGTGCGATTGGATCACCAACCGAGGCCGCCCTGATCGTCGCAGCCCGTAAGGCCGGACTGTCAGAAGAGAGCCAAACCTGCATCGTCGCGGAAAACTCCTTCAACTCTACCCGCAAACGCATGTCTGTTATCGAACAGACGGAAGGCTCCTTAATCGCACATGTAAAAGGCGCTCCGGAGGCGATCCTGCCGCATTGTACCCACATCCTGAAAAATGGAAAAATTGAAACGCTCGATGAACAGGGCCGCCGCGAAATCGAGGCGGCCTTTACGGGGTTTGCGCAAGAAGGCCTGAGAACGCTCGCGTTGGCTCGAAAGGCGCTTACTGACAATAATGCGTGTTCCGAACAGCAAACAGAGAGTGCCTTATGTTTTCTGGGGATTACGGGCGTCATCGACCCGCCGCGCCCGGAGGTGAAGCATGCGCTGGAAAGTGCGCGTCATGCGGGAATTAAGGTGATCGTTATTACAGGTGATTCCCCTGTTACAGCGAAGGCGGTGGCGCGGCAAATCGGCCTCAGTGTGGACCGCGCCGTCACCAGCGGTGACATGAAAGACATGAGCGATGAAGAGCTGTCCGCTCTGTTGCAGCAGGATATCCTCTTCGCCCGGACGGTGCCCGAGGATAAGTTCCGCATCGTCAAGATCTTGCAGTCGCAGGGGCATTTGACCGCCATGACCGGGGACGGCGTGAACGACGCGCCCGCGCTCAAACAGGCCGATATCGGCATCGCGATGGGCATAAGGGGAACAGATGTCGCAAGGGGTGCGGCGGATATGGTGCTCTCGGACGACAATTTCGCGTCCATCGTCGCCGCGATCGAGGAGGGGCGGCGGCAATACGCAAATATCCGCAAATTCGTGCGGTATATGCTCTCCTCCAACATCGGCGAGATGATCGCCATCTTCGCCAATATCCTCATGGGTGGACCGCTGATCCTGCTTCCGGTTCAGATCCTCTGGATGAACCTGGTCACCGACGGCGTTACGGCTTTGGCACTCGGCGCTGAAAAGGCGGAAAAGGATGTGATGAGCCAGCCACCGCGCAGCATTTCCGAACCTATTCTTGATCGGGACGGTTTTAAAATGATTGCGGCGCTGAGCGCCTATATTGGCTTCACGACGCTCGTGCTTTATCAGTTTTACATGCAAGGCGGGGTGGATTCATGGGCAACGGCGAATTGTATGGCCTTTACCGCGATGGTCGTCATGGAAAAGGTGAATGTTCTCAATTTCCGAAACGCCCACGGAACGGTCGGCTCGATGGGATGGTTCTCCAACCCATGGCTGATTATGGCGATAGCCGCGATGCTGACGCTGCAAATCGCCGCAGTTTACGTTCCGGGCCTGCAGCACGCCCTGCAAACCGTGCCCTTGGGAGTTGCGGATTGGGGTATTATCATTTTGGTGGCCCTTCCGGTCTTTTTGATCCCCGAACTCCATAAATCGCTGAAATTCCGGCCGTCCTGATCTGGCACCGCGCTTGCAAGGATTCAGGAAATGCGGGCGTTTTGCGCCCTGACGTGTATTGCTCTTTAAAGACGCAACGGAGTACGGATTATGGGTCTGTCAGGATTGGATGCCGCGCTTTCCGGCCTGAAAATCTACCAAAAGCAGATTGAGACGATTTCCGTCAACGTCGCGAACGTAGGCACGGATGGCTATACCCGGAAAATTTTGCCGCAGGTCAGCCAGTCCATCGACGGCAAAACCGTGGGCGTTCTGGCCCAGACGGTTATCCGAAATGTCGATATTAATCTGGAGCGCCAGCTCTGGACGCAGGTCAGCAAGGTCGGGTTTTACAACGTGCAGGAAACTTATCTCGAACGAGTCGATAATTTCCACGGCAACCCCACCTCCGGCATCTCTATCGCGGCAGAAGTCACCCGCCTGCGCGAGGCGTTTGTGGCGCTGGCTGACACGCCTGAAGACAGCTTCCTTCTCGCTGATGTCGTCGATCAGGCGCAGGATACAGCAAACAAGATCAACCAACTCGCGGGCTTTATCAATACGCTCAGGAACGACGCGCAATCCGAAGCAAAGGTCGTGGTGGACAACATTAACGACCTGCTGACCCAGATTGCCGAACTCAACCAGCAAATCCGGTTCGCCAAAGCCTCCGGCAACACCTCCGCCGCCATCGAGGACAGCCGCGATCTGGCCGTCAAGGAACTCTCTTCCCTCATCCAGATCAGCATGTTCAGCCGGGGCGATGGTGTTCTTGTGATCCAGACCGTCGAAGGCGCGGAACTTGCCGGCGAACAGGCACGCCAGCTCACGTTCCGGCCCACGCCGATTTCTGCGACGAGCTATTACCCGTCCTCTCTGGCAGGCATCTTTATTGGCGATCCGGTGACCGACCCCACGGCTGTTGATCTGACGCAAAGGCCGATCGGCGGAAAACTCGGTGGCTTGATCGAGCTGCGCGATGAAATTCTGCCCAGACAGACCGCGCAGGTCGATGAACTGGCGCATAAGATGGCCTTGCGCTTCAACGCGCAGGGGCTCAGGCTTTTTACTGACAGTTCAGGCAGCATCCCCGCCGACACCCCCCCGGACCCGAGCGTCGATCCGCCCGTCCCGGTTTCATACGTTGGTTTCGCCAGCCGCATTCAGGTCAACAGCGCCATCATTAACGACCAGAGCCTGATCCAGGAAGGCACCTACAATGAAACGCTCGCGCCCGGCTCGAACGAGGTGATCCGCCGGGTCCTGCAATATGCCTTTTCCTCGACCGAATACCTTCTGGCGGAAAATCAGACCACGGCGACCTCCGTGGACATTCGCGCCGCCGCGACGGGTACGACCACGCTTCAGGAATGGCTGGGCCTGCGCTCAACCAATGTTCTGAAAGGCGCCGTGGACCTCTCTGCCTATTCCAGCATCGCGGACATGGTGAACACGGGTGGGTCGAACGCCTTCGGCCAGACCGGAACGGAGACGGATACGTTTATCCTCCGCTTCGACGATCCCGACATCGGCAGCGGTCCCTATGATGTGACCATTGACCTGCGGTCTGTCGCCGTATCGGGCAGCGGCGCGGTTCAGGATCTCATCAACTTCATCACCGCAGACGGAGACTGGGCCAACATCGTCGCCGATTTTGGTGCCAGCGTATCGACTGGAGCCAACGGCGAACTCGTGATCCAGAGCCGCGGAAATATAGAGATCGTGCAAAGCGGTTCCGAGCCGATGACCGAAACGGGTTTTGCCTTCATCGGATTCAACGTGGGGCTCAAGCAAGCCTCCGACCCGTACTTCGATGTTAGCGTGGGCAACAACCCCGCTCAGAGAATCTATATCGAACCGACCGATACCGAAGTCGAGCTTCTGGCCAAGCTAAATGCCGTTCCGGGCCTTGCGGCGGAAATCGACGCTGACGGTTTTCTGGCACTTCGCCCCGGAAACAGTTTTACAAATCCGGAATTCGGCGGCGATATCCGGCTTGTCGGCGGCCCGACAAGAACAAACGGCGCAACACTCGCCGGAACCGCGCTGGGCCGCACTTCGATTGACAATAACGTCGGGATCATCTCAGCGCTTTTTGGTACCTATGAGGTTCTGGGCGGCGGCGCGATCAACGACCAGTCCCCAATTGTCGATATTCCATACCGCTCTGAAACCGCACTGGGCAGCGGCCAGTTCGTCTCGATCCGCTCGCAGAATCTGGGCCCCGGCGCGAACATCGACACGAACATTTCGGGAGCGTTAACGCTGGAGGACTTTGCCCAGAAAATCATCAACCAGCACGGGCAGGAGTTAAATCTGATCCGTGAGCGCAGCGAAGATGAGTCAACCCTGCAAAGCCTTCTCGAAAAGCAGCTGGTGGATGAGTCGGGCGTTAACCTCGATGAGGAACTTGGATTTCTGATCGTGGTACAGACGGCCTATGCGGCCTCGGCGCGGGTTATTAGCGCGATCGACGAAATTTTTCAGGAACTGCTATCAGCGGTATGACGGACACAGTCTAGAGAATGGAATAAAAGGGAGTACAGAACATGACGGGCATATCGACGCTGGGCCAGGCCCTCAGACAGATCGAAAATATCAAAAAGCAGCAAACGACGTTCTCCGACTTGTCCACGCAGCTCGCTACAGGCAAGAAAACCCAGAATTTCTCCGGTCTGGGCTCCGACGCTCTGTCGTCCATCCGTTCGCGTTCGGCCGTCGTCACACTGGACTCTTACATCAGCAATATCGGCAAGGCCGACACGCGGCTCAAGATCATGCTCTCCTCGATCGAGGAATTCCAGAAGCAGGGCGAAAACCTCTCCAACGGCTTCATCGGGTTCGTCCAGCAAGGGGTTCATCAGCAGGGCGATATCGTAACGTACGACGACCCCTCGACCCCCTTCGTGAACGAGGAAATTCAGGTCGGCATGACCTCATCCAAGCCGGACAACGAATTGCAGACCCTTATCAATCTGGCAGGAAATCTATTCGACCGCATGGCTGAACTCCTGAACGCCAAGGATGGCGACCGCTTCGTTCTGGGCGGCGCAGAGACGCTCACTCAGCCCTTCAGCAACTCGGGGACTCTGGACGCGGCGGTCAGCACCCTGATCACAAGCTGGAAGGATGGCACGATTTCGACCGACCAGCTTCTGGCAGACATTCGCGACCGCAGCACCGCAAACGGCAATCCAGACGCCTTGACCGACAGCGTGGTCGGATATTCCGCCAGCCTCAGCGCGGGCAATGCTGGCAGGGTCTTCGTGCGCGTAGACGAAAACTCCGAACTCGACTATACCGTCCACGCCAATCAGGACCCGTTCCGCGATGTCATGGTCGCGCTGGCCTTCCTGAAGAACGAAAACCTGCCGCCCATCGCGAATACCTACGAAGATGGCGTATTCCCCGGCACCCCGGACGCGCAGGGCGCCCCCGGCTTTACCTTGGCGCAGCAGCAGGAGAATTTCTACAAACTCTATAACGAATTATCCCGCATGGTGAACCGGGCGCTCGACGAGGTGAACAACATCCGCTTCGATGTGGAAGCTGTGCGGGCATCCATGAACGAGACGAAAAATTTCCACGTCGATCAGAAAAATCTCCTGACCAGCATCGTCTCGGGCATCGAGGACGTGGACCAGAACGACGTCGCGCTGAAAATCAACACGCTTCAGGTCCAGTTGGAGGCAACCTTCCGTGTGACCGCGCTGGTCAGCCAGCTCACGTTGGTGAATTTCATTTAAAGGCGCTGGAAACGGCCGCCTAAAACCTTGTGACCGGCGTCCTGATGGGATAACCTGTGGGTGTGTCCTCAACATCCGGGAGCCCGTGTCTATGAACCGTATCCGCCAATGGTCGTGTCTGGCCGTCTTCGTTTCAACCGTCGCCTTTGCCCTCCCGGCCCTCGCCGACGATATCAAGGTCGAAAGCGCGATCAAATCCGCCATAGTCTACAGCGACCGCGCGACCGTAACGCGAACCGCCACCGTCCAGATCCCGGCGGGCGCGCATAATCTGGTCTTCTCCAGCCTGCCCATGAAGATGTTCACCAATTCCCTGCGCATCGGCGGCACCGCGCAGGCCAGTGTGACCTTCGGCGCGCTGAGCCATAAAACCGAAACCTCCGAAGATTTCGTCGTCGCGGGCGTGCAGGCTCTGGCCGACCGCAAACAGGAGATCGTGAACGCGATCAACCTTTATCAGGTTGAAAGAAGCGCATTGGCCGAAGCGAACTCATTCATAACCAACTGGGCGAAACAGGCGAACGCCAAAGACGACGGCGACGATGCCACGCCCCTCGACCTCAACCCCGAGAAATGGATCGCGGCCTCCGACGGCCTCTCCGCCAAGATGCTGGCCAACATGAAGGCGCAACTGGCGCTGGACCTCAAAATCGCCGAGGAAAACAAAAAGCTCGAAAAAATCGACGCGGACCTCAACCAGTTTCTCTCCGACCAGAAGCAAAGCTACACCGTCACCGTGCCCTTTGAATCCGATAAGGCCGCAAGCCTCAACGTCGAGCTGAGCTATCAGATTTCTGATGTGGGCTGGCAGCCGACCTACGATGCCCGCCTCGACGTGGAAGCCAAAAAGCTCGAACTGGTCCAATACGGCTCCGTCTGGCAAAGAACGGGCGAGGAATGGAACGGCATAGCGCTGTCCCTCTCCACCGCCCAGCCGAGCCGGGGCGCGTCCCTGCCGCATCTTAATCCGATCTGGCTGTCTATATTGGCGCCCCGCCCACCTATGGCGCCGGGTGTTATGAGTAGCAGCGCCATGCCCGCGCCAATCGAAGCGGCGGGCGATCGTCTGCAAAATTCGGAAGAACAGACTATAACCCATGACCCTCAGCACAGGTGGCGGCGTATGCAGGAAGAGCGCGTGCTGCGTAATGCTTATGCAGGCGAAGGAGCAGCGGAGGACCCGTTTGGCTTTGAAAACGAAGAAATTGATATGGAGCAAGAAGATCCTCTCGAAACATGGCGCCGCATGCAAGAAGAGCGCGTGCAAAGGGCGGGATCGGCCCCGGTCGCCGTCCAGATGAATACCAGCGGCTTCATCGGCGAATACAAGGTCACCGGCCCCGCCACCGTCAAACCCGACGGCACGCAGGCCAAATTGCAGATCGCGCAGCTTGAAAACGACACCGCCCTGTTCGTGAAAATCCTCCCGCAGGTCAGCACGGACGGCTTCATGGTCGCGAAATTCACTCTCAAGGGCGACGCGCCCATCCTGCCGGGAACGCTGAGCCTCTTCCGCGACGGCGCCTTCATCGGACAGGATCGGGTCGCCGCGATCATCCGCCCGGGCGAGGAGGGGGAGATGTCCTTCGGCGTGGACGACGCGGTGAAGGTCAAGCGCGAGATGCTCAAGGATGAAGCCGCGCAAACCGGCCTGATCGCCATGAGCAAGATCATCGAAAGAAACTTCGTCACGGAGATTGAGAGCTACCACAAGCAGGATATCCAGATCGAGGTGATGGAGATGGTGCCCGCCTCGAAAGACGAAACCATTCTGGTCGAAATCCTCAAGGACAAAACCACACAGGGCTATGAGGCGGATTACAAGAACGTGAAAGGCGCGACCCGCTGGACCAGCGTCCTCAAGCCCCAGCAAAAGGCGGCGGTCAATCTCGGCTGGAAGGTCAGCTGGCCGAAAGACAAAAACCTTTCCGGGCTTTAAGGGGAACCGCAAAGTGCAGACAGCCGAACGGCAGGCATGGATAGAGGCGTTGCGCTGGCACGTCGATCAGGGCGTGACCGATGCCCTGGGCGATGAACCGCAGGACGCGACCGCCTGGATCAACGCCGCGCCTGTCGCGCGTATGACCGCTCCGCCAGCCGCACTAGACCTTGAACCCCGTGAACACCCTCCTGCGGCAGCACCCTATAGCGCCGCCGCTGCGCAACAACCCACCTTTTTGGGCGTCTCCGAGGCCCGCACCGAGGCCGTGCGCGCCGCCGCCGCCGCCAATACGCTCGAAGAACTCAAGGCCGCTCTGGCCGCCTTTCAGGGCTTCGCGATCAGCAAGACCGCCACGAACCTCGTCTTTGCCGACGGCGACCCCGCCGCCGATGTGATGCTGATCGGCGAGGCCCCCGGCGCGGACGAGGACCGCCTCGGCAAGCCCTTCGTCGGCGCGAGCGGCCAGCTTCTGGATAAAATCCTGCGCTCCATCGGCCTTGACCGAAACGCTCAGGAACAACCCTCACGTATATATATATCGAACATCCTCAACTGGCGCCCGCCCGGAAACCGCAACCCCACCCCGGCGGAAATCGAGATGGCGCTGCCCTTCGTCGAACGGCACATCCAACTCGCCGCGCCGAAAATGCTGATCTTCTGCGGCTCCGTCCCGGCCAAGGCGTTATTGGACACGGAGCAGGGGATTTCCCGCCTGCGCGGACGCTGGCACAACTACATGCCGCGCACGAAGGAACTGACCGACAAGGCAAGCGGACCGATTCCCGCGCTGGCTACATACCACCCTTCATACCTCCTGCGCACCCCCGGCCAAAAAAAGCTCGTCTGGGCCGACATGCTGGAAATCAACAAAAAGATCAATAACTTATAAGTCGTTTTGCACTTAAAGCTGGACAAAAGCCCGCAAGTATATTACTTATCCTGCCGTTATGCAGGCTCGCCATCTATGGAAGCAGAGTTTATGCGCCGCCTTTTGCGCATTGCTCGTCGCAAATGCCCTGTTGCCGGGTGGAAGACCGTCGGGCGGGCTCCCCATGCCCGGCGTCAAGCCCGCAACGCCCTTCGCCACCATCAGACTCAACACCGACGATTTCGAAAGCCTCGCCGCCATCACGGAGCCGCAAGCCCCCGCAAAACCCGAAAAGCTTGAGGATAAGAAAGTCCGGCAAAGCTTCCTCAGCCTCAACGATAAGATGCTGAATGCGCTGTCCCTGACATCCGCCCCGTCGGGCGAAAAGCCGCTCTCCTCCGAAAACGCGGCGCTGTACCGTGACATCTTCCGCCTTCAGGCTTTTGGCCGCATCAAGGCGGCAGACCAGAAAATCGCGCGCCTGACTGACACGCGCCTGCTCTCGGATGTCCTCTATCAAAGATACATGCACCCGGCGGCCTACCGTTCCAGCTTTGAGGAACTCAGCGCTTGGCTCAAAAACTACCCTGATCATCCCGAAGCCGCTAAAATTCAGAATCTGGCGCTCTCACGCAAGCCCGCGGACGCCCAGATAAGCTGGGCGAAAATAAAGCCCCCCGGCGAACTGCCCGACCTGCACGAACCGCTGATCGAGCGCGGCAAGCGTCATAAGGTGACCGGCAGAAGTGCCGAGCATCAGCACGCTGTGGCGTCCTTGACGCGCCGTGTAAAAGGCCTGATTGACGAGGGCGAGCCTGCGCTGGCGATGGAAACGCTTTTTACGAGCGCGGGCGTTCAATATATGGATAACGTCGAGCGTGACACGCTGCGCGCCGAGGCGGCCCAACGCTTCCTGTTCCGGGGCCAGACCGCCCACGCCCGCGACCTCGCGCGTGAGGCGGTAAAGGGATCGCGCGAAAAGGTTCCCCTGGCCGCTTGGGTGGCCGGGCTCTCGCTCTGGCATGAGCGCAATTACGCAGGCGCCGCCGACAATTTCGCCATTGCCGGATCCTCGCCTTACGCGTCGGGCTGGATGTCCTCCGCCGGATCGTACTGGGCCGGACGCGCTTACGGACGTGCGGGCAATCGCACACAGGCGCAATCCTGGTACACCAAGGCCGCAAGACACGACCGCACCTTCTATGGCCTTTTGGCCACGCAGGCGTTGGGCCGCAAACCGGCCTTCGATTGGCGCGAACCCCAATTCGCCTACAGCGATGAGAAGAAGCTGCTCTCAACGCCGGAGGGCCGCCGCGCCGCCGCCTTCGTCGCCGCCGGACAGTACGAACTGGCCGAGCGTGAACTTGTCCACTTCGATTATTCCAAAAATCCTGAGATGCGCCGCGTCGCGCTGGCCTACGCCACCCACGTCGGTCTGCCCTCCGTCGCCATGCGCCTGGGCAGCCGCGCCGACAATCGCCGGGATAAGGCCGCCCGTCCTTATGACGCTGCGCTTTATCCGCTGATGCCGTGGGAACCCCGCCGCGGCTTTACGGTCGATCCCGCTTTGATCCACGCGATCGTGCGGCAGGAATCGCGCTTCAACCCCCAGGCCCGCAGCTATAGCGGCGCCTCCGGCCTGATGCAGATCATGCCCGCCACCGCCCGCCACATCCTGCGCGGCGTCAATGTGGCCGATGCGGATATCGCCCCGCTGCTGGGCCGTCCCGCCGACAACCTCACGCTGGGTCAGAGCTACATCAAGGAGCTGCTGGCCGACAAGAACGTCAACGGCGACATGATCTCGATGCTGGCCGCCTACAATGCCGGGCCGGGCAATCTCGCTCGCTGGAAACAAAAATTTGGCAATATTGACGATCCGCTCCTGTTCGCAGAGATGATCCCGGTGGCCGAAACCCGCAGCTACGTCAAGCGCGTCATGGCGTTTTACTGGATCTACAGCCTGCGCGGCGGACAGGGGACCAAGACTCTTGAGGCGCTGGCCGCTGGCAAGACCCCGCGCTACGCCGCCCTCACCGAAGGCGTAACCGACGCCTACAAACTCGCGGCTAATCAGTAATTTTTTGCAAAAATTCCCTGATAATCCCGGCCGATTGCTCGGGACGCGTTTGAATGAAAAAATGCGTACCGTCAGCTTCGCGCAAAAACAGATCGTCACAAAGCGCGCTTAATTCATCAGTCGCTCTCTTTGAAACTAGAAGATCGTTCTTCACACGCAAAAGGCCAAAGGGAACCCGTGTTTTGAATGAAGGCGGTTTCTTGGCCTGATGCAAAATCTGAAGACGAATTTTGAAAACATCCGCAGGAATTCCGCGCACAACATCTACATATAAATCGAATACATCAAGCGGCATCTTGTTGGTCAGAAAGAACAGCTTCGCCAACAGACGATTGCTGGCAAAAAACTTGATTAAGAACGAAGGAGCAAATCGGGCGACGTTAATGAGTAATGGGCAGGGTGCCCGCGCAAATCCCGCGAAGAACAAAATCCCGGCTAATTGAAGATTTCCCCTCTCCAAAAGCCTTAATGCCACAAGGCTGGAGAATGATTCTGCAACAAGAAGCACAGGGCGGTTTTTATCCAAACGCGCCTCAACATCTCCGGCCAGATCGTTGAGGTTTTGGGGTATATTCTTGTAACTGATGACCTGATGCTGTGGTAGGTCGCCGATATAGGCCAAAAGCGGTTCAAAAAGCCTTCCCGTACCGTCCAGCCCCGGTAGTAAAACGATAAGGGGCGGTTGTTCATTCTTCATCTCAAGCGACAATCCCCAGCGCACCCTCCAGCAGCGACGGATCGCCCACCGCGATCACCTCCTTGCCCGAGGAGAGACCCAGCCTGTTCCCCTGCCAGTCGCGCATAAGCCCGCCCGCGCCCTCGATGATCGGAATATGCGCAAGAAAATCATAAGGCTTCAAATCCGCCTCGATCACGAGGTCCAGATGCCCCGACGCCAGCAGCCCGTAGGCGATGCAATCCCCGCCCCACGTAATGAAATTGACCTGCCGCTTCCAGTTTTTAAGGAACTCCGGTTCCCGGTGAAAGAACATGGCGGGGCTGGTGCTCGAACAGCGCGCGTCTTTCAGCGTCGGGCAAACCCGAACCTTGCATACATTCCCGTTATGCGTCGTCCGCTCGCCCTTCACACCGACCCACCGGTCGCGCACAATCGGCTGGTCGATGAGGCCCAAAACCGCCTCGTCCCCCTCGCAGAGCGCGATCAGCGTGCCGAACGTCGCCCGGCCCGAGATAAACGGCTTTGTCCCGTCGATCGGGTCGATCACCCAAGTCAGGCCGCTTTCGCTCTTTTTGATCCCGAATTCTTCCCCGAAAATCCCGTCCCGGGGCCGCTCTTGCTCCAGAATATCGCGAATCCGCTGCTCCACCGCGCGGTCGGCCACCGTCACCGGGCTTTCGTCCGCTTTGCTTTCGCTGGTCTCGATGGCCCGGAAATAGGGCCGGATGATCGACCCGGCCTCGTCCGCTAATCTGTTGGCAAGCGCCCTAAATTCCTGCATATATATAGACTTTCGTAAACAGGGTTGAGTCTCAGGTTGAGTGAAGAATAGAGCGAAGAATATGAAAACAGTCAACGATATCCGCACAGAATTTCTGGGGTTTTTCAAAAAGAACGGCCACGAGATTGTGGCCTCGTCGCCGCTGGTCCCGCATAACGACCCGACCCTGATGTTCGCCAACTCCGGGATGGTGCAATTCAAAAACGTCTTTCTCGGCGCCGAGCACCGTGACTATAAACGCGCCACCACTGCTCAGAAATGCGTGCGCGCCGGGGGCAAGCACAACGATCTGGACAATGTCGGCTACACCGCCCGCCACCACACGTTTTTCGAAATGATGGGCAATTTTTCCTTCGGCGATTATTTCAAGGAAGACGCCATCGCCTTTGCATGGGAACTCGTCACGAAAAATTTAGGGATGAATCCGGACAAACTTCTCGTCACGGTCCACAGCTCAGACGAAGAAGCGGCCGGTATCTGGAAAAAAGTCGCAGGCTTTTCCGACTCCAAAATCATCCGCATCGACACGAACGATAATTTCTGGATGATGGGCGATACCGGCCCCTGCGGCCCATGCTCGGAAATTTTTTACGATCAGGGCGATAAATTGCAGGGCGGCCCGCCGGGCTCCCCGGATCAGGACGGCGACCGCTTTCTTGAATTCTGGAACAATGTTTTCATGCAGTTCGAGCAGGAGCCGGACGGGCAGGGCGGCTATATCCGCAAGCCCCTCCCGAAACCCTCGATTGATACGGGCCTCGGCCTCGAACGCACCGCCGCGTTGATGACTGGAAAACTCTCGAATTACGATATTGATCTCCTGCGCGACATTATTGAGCACAGCGCCGATTTGACGGGCGTGGACCCGGACGGCAAGGATGCCCCCTCCCACCGCGTCATCGCCGATCACCTGCGCTGCGCCGCCTTCCTGCTGGCCGACGGCGTGATGCCCTCGAATGAGGGGCGCGGCTACGTCCTCCGCCGCATCATGCGCCGGGGCATGCGCCACGCGCACCTTCTGGGCGCGAAGGAACCCTTGATGCACCGCCTCGTACCCACGTTGATCGCCAAGATGGGCGAAGCCTACCCCGAACTCAAACGCGCTGAAGCGCTGATCGTGCAGAGCCTCTCAAGCGAGGAATCCCGCTTCAAGGTCACGCTTGATCGCGGCCTGAAAATGCTGGACGAGGAAACCGAAAAACTCGCCTCCGGCGCGAAATTCCCCGGCGACGTGGCGTTCAAACTTTATGATACATTCGGCTTCCCGCTGGATTTGACGCAGGACGCACTGAAGGCGAAGGGCATCGCCGTCGATATCGCCGCCTTCGAAAGCGCGATGAGCGAACAAAAGGCCCGCGCCCGCGCCGCCTGGGCCGGAACCGGCGAGCAAGCCACCGAAAAACTCTGGTTTGAAATCCTCGACGAAGTCGGCCCGACGGAGTTTTTGGGTTACGACCGCGAGAAATCCGAAGGCGCAGTGCTCGCCATCGTGAAAGACGGCAAGCGTGTGCAGAAGCTCGAAAAGGGTGAGCAAGGCATCATCGTCGCCAACCAGACTCCTTTTTATGCCGAAAGCGGCGGTCAGGTCGGCGACAAGGGCGCGATCAAAACTGAGGGGGCCGAGCTCGAAGTGCTCGACACGAAAAAGCAGATCAACGCACTCTGGCTCCATATTGTCGAATGCAAAAAGGGCAGCATAGCGGTAAAAGACGCGATGGCGCTGGAGGTCGATCACGCCCGCCGTGGAATGATCCGCTCCAACCACTCCGCCACCCACCTGCTGCACGAAGCATTGCGTCAGGTTCTGGGCGAGCACGTCTCTCAGAAAGGCTCGTTGCAGGACGCGGAAAGAACCCGCTTTGATATCAGCCAGCCAACGGCGATGACCCCTGAACAGATTGAAAAAGTCGAAACCATCGTCAACGAGGAAATCCGCGCCAACACGCCCGTCGAAACGCGCGTCATGCCGCTCGACGAAGCCCGCGAAACGGGCGCGATGGCCCTGTTCGGCGAAAAATACGCCGACGAGGTGCGCGTGGTCACCATGGGCACGACGAAACCGGGCGCAAAGAAACCCTTCTCCGTTGAACTTTGCGGCGGCACGCACGTCAAACGCACGGGCGATATCGGCTTGCTGAAAATCATTTCCGAAAGCGCTCTTTCCTCGGGTATCCGCCGGGTCGAGGCCCTGACCGGGGCCAACGCGCTCAGATATTTCGAGCAGCAGGATCAAACCCTGCAGCAGGTCGCGGGAGCTCTGAAAGCCAGCCCCGCCGAAGTGCTGGAGCGCGTCAAAACCCTCTCCGATGAAAAGCGCAAACTGGAAAAGGAAGTCTCCGACCTCCGCCGCCAGTTGGCGATGGCGGGTCCCGCAACCTCATCGAACGGAGCAGGGGACGTGCGCGAGATCGGCGGCATTAAATTCACGGGCCGCGTGTTGAAGGACTTCCCGGCCAAGGACCTCAAACCCATGGCCGACGACCTCAAGAAAAAGCTCGGCTCCGGCGTGATCGTTCTGGTGGCCACGTCCGAGGGCAAAGCCTCCATCGTGGTCGGCGTGACGGACGATTTGACGCAAAAAGTCAGCGCGGTCGAACTCGTGAAAATCGGGGCGGAGGCTCTGGGCGGTTCGGGCGGCGGTGGCCGTCCCGACATGGCGCAGGCCGGCGGACCCAACGCCGAAGCGGCGAACGACGCGGTAAGCGCCATCGAAAAGGCGCTGGCTTAAATACGTCAAAAATATTGATTAGATCGGCTTGATCCCGCGCGAGAGGCAGAAATTGCGGAAATCCGCCTCGCTGACCTTCCGCACGTCCGAAGAGTCGTTGATCCGCCGGATCAGGCCATTGTCGAGCACGAAACTCTTAGTCTCGATATCGCCGCGCTCCGCCCGGAAAGGGAAGGAATCCTCGCATGTGACCTTGATCGGAAGTTCGCCCAGAATGTAATAGATGACGGTTTCCTCGCCGTCCTCGTCATACTCGAAATCCTGATCTTCAAAAGGATTCAAGGCTGACTCTCTTCAGGCGCGGCATCCGCTGGCGCAGAAGCTTGCGCAGCCGCAAGATCCCTGTGCTTGAACAGCTGATCCCAAAAATCGTCTTCTTTCTCCATAAAACTGAAAGAGGAACGGGAGATCATGTTCATAAGCCCGTGGCCCCCGACCCATTCGCCCTTGCCGAAATCCCAGCGCTTGACGCTGTGTTGAACATAATCGTCCTCGGTCAGTTGATCCGCAGGGGTTTCGCTCTCGTCATTATGCTCCATGACCACGCATATGAAAACGGGCTCGCCGTGCGGGGGGGAATAGACCCCGTATTTTTTATAGGTCTCCGAGCCTTGGGTCGGTCCCTCGTTCTCGGGAGGGCCGGCGCGCACGTCATCGTGACCCTTGAAGATCCCCTTGAGTTCCTTGTCTGTTAATTTATCCGTCATCTCAATATCCTCAAAATAAAACTCTAAAATAATTACCGGTCTCTGTGCATGCGCTCTAGGTCGTCCACCATACCCGAGAGCTTGATCTCGCGGTTGCGCGTTAATTCGTGCCGCCCGCGAAGTTCAGGTTTCAAAAGAACGTCGTACCCCTCATCCCGGGCCACACGTCCGTTATGCAAACGGCAGGCCGCGAAGTTATAGGCCGCCTCCCGCCGCTCAGGCTTGGTCAAATCCCGCCCTTCGGCGTCGGCCTTGTCGTGGATCGCCTCCGCCGCAGCTTTGTAAGGATGGGTCACATCGTAAATCTGCTCGATCTGCTCCGCGACCACCTGAAGCTCAACGACCTGAAAATCGTCCTCGCCGACCGGCACGGCCAGTTTATAGTTCAACGCGCGGTAGCCTGTAAAGTCCTTTGGATCCTCGAAAAAGTCGGTCAGGTGCACCATATAAATCCCGTGCTCCTGCATAAGTTCGGAACGGGCGTTCTTGAAGGTCTCCTTGATGGCCAGCACCTCTTCGGGGGTGCGGACGACGATCTTGCCGCGCACATAGTCGGTCACAAGATCCTTGCGACCGTTATATTCCCGCTTCGCCTTGTTTTCAGCGGCGGTCAGGTCTTTCAGAGGGCCGACGAACGCGTCATGTAGCCGCAGCTGTCGCTTACAATCGCGAAGGAAGACCAGAAAGGCGTTGTTCGCCTCTTCGCGCGTCTCAACGATACGCTCGTACGTCATGCCCTGACAGGGGCATCCGCTCGCTTGATCGCGAAACCTTTTCGATACTTCCTCTGTGAGCAGTGCCCGCACGTTCGTTCCCTGTGTATTTTTTGGTTTTTTATTATATTAGTCTCATTTAAGCGAAGATCATACCAAAATCGGAACTATTTTTGCAACAATCGATTATTCGCAGTGAAAATAAGGGTTTAGGCTGAAACCATTCTTCTCTTGCTAAGACGGGGCAGACTCGCTATAGACAGAGGCCAAACGGGAATAATATTACACATAGGAATGAAAAATGGCCGTAGAACGCACCTTTTCGATCATCAAGCCGGATGCGACCAAGCGCAATCTGACCGGAGCCGTGAACGCGCTTCTTGAAGCTGGTGGCCTGCGCATCGTCGCCCAGAAGCGAATCCGTATGTCTCTGGAGCAAGCGCAGAAATTCTATGAAATCCATAAGGCCCGCCCGTTCTTCGGCGAACTCACCGAGTTCATGAGCTCGGGCCCCGTCGTGGTACAGGTCCTCGAAGGCGAAAACGCCGTGGCCAGAAACCGCGAGATCATGGGAGACACCAATCCGGAGAAAGCCGCCGAAGGAACGATCCGTAAGAAATACGCTCTGAATATCGGCGAAAACTCCGTGCACGGCTCCGACTCTCTGGAAAACGCGAAAACGGAAATTGCGTTCTTCTTCAAAAACGAAGAAATCGTAGGCTGATAAAGACGAAACGTCTTACTTAAGGCTGCCCAGCCATGCGGCGAAGGCGGCCTTTGTTTTTTTGTTTGCCTCGGCCAGCAGCTTCGCATGCCTGAGCGCCTGCTCGGCGTCCGATGTTTTCGCCGCCTTCTCAGATAGCCCGGCCAGACGGCTGACTTCCGCCATTCCGAAATTCGCCGCCATACCCTTCAGTTCATGCGAGCGCGCCGCCAAGGCCGCGATGTCGCGCGTCTCCAGAACCTGGTCGATCTGCGCGACGATCTCGTCGGCCTTGCTCAAAAACCCTTCGAGAAGCTTGGTGAATTGTTCCTTGCCCAAAGTATCGACAAGACTGGTCAGCATATCCTGATCCAACAGTTTTTCCGCCTTAACCGGGGCAGGTGCGGGTTGAGTCATAGCAGGCTTCCTTTCTTGTTCCGCAGGCCGGGCAGGGGGCGCAACGGGAGCAGCGGGGGTAGTGGGGTGTTTAGGCGGAGCAGCGATAGAGGCGGCGCTCTCTTCACGAGTCCGCTTCTCGGTTTTGAAAAGAGAGTCCGAGCCTCGTTCGGAGGGTTTGGCCGGCGGCGTGGCGGTCCTGCCGGAAGAACGGCCGTTATCGGGGGCTGCTCCGCCCTGCTGGGCGAGCAAAAATTTCTGGATCTCAGTTAACTCTTCGTCATCTCCGAAATTGAGATCGTTTTTGCGCTTTTTGGCGGCTTCGGTAATATCGGCACCGTAATCGAGCGGGTTGACTTCCTCTTTCTCATCCGCCTCCAGCTTCTTTCGGAAAGCATCGAAGGAAAACTCGCCGTCCTGGGCAGGGGCCTCTTTTCCAATGGAACTCGCGGAGTCATCCTCATACAGTTCGCGTTCGTCGAACTCGATTCCCAATTCCTTGGTCGCCAGCGACGCGAAGGGGTCAGCCGAAGATTTCGGGGGCAGGGGCCGATCGAATACGCCTCTTGAAGCATTATAAATAATCTCGTTCAAACGCCGCCCGTCAATCGGCTTGGCCAGAACCCCGTTCATCTTTGCCGCGTAAATCTCTTCGATCTCGTCAGGCATGACATTTCCGGTCAGCGCGATGATCGGCGTGCGGGCAACATCCTCGTTCGAGTTCGCGCGGATCTTGCGGGCGGCGTCCAGCCCGTTCATCCCGCTCATCTGGATATCCATGAAGATCAGGCGCGGGCGCTCTTGCTCGCAAAGCTGGATCGCCTCGAAACCGTTGGCGGCCAGAAGCACTTCGTGGCCGTACTTCGACAAAAGCCCGTCAAGCACCTTGCGGTTCATCTCGTTATCTTCGACCACCAGAATCCGGATCGGATCGGTCTTAAGCTCCTCATCGCTCAGCGGCGCTGCGACTTCGACCGCCTCATCTTCGACGGCCATCGGCAACTCGAAGTAAAACTCCGTTCCTTTGCCCACTTCGCTGCGCACGCGGATTTTTCCGCCCATCGCATCGACCAGCTTGTCGGAAATCGCAAGCCCGAGGCCCGTCCCGCCATACTGCCGCGTAATACTGGCCTCCGCCTGCGTGAAGGGCGTAAACAACTTGAGCTGCGCCTCCTTGGAGATGCCGATCCCCGAATCGATCACCGAGAACAAAATAAGCGTCGTTCCGTCCGGATGGCCCTCGCCTTTCTCTGATTTGCGTGAGCTGATGCGGATCGTCACGCCGCCTTCATGCGTAAATTTAAGGCCGTTATTAACCAGATTAAGCAGGATCTGCCGGATACGCGTCGGGTCGCCCCAGACCGTATGCGGAAGGTCCGGCGCCGTCTCAAGCCGCAGCGAAAGATTTTTCTGCGCCGCATGCCCGGACATCAGCGTCACGACATCCTGCGCAAGACGCGGCAGGTCGAACTGAACCTCTTCGATATCCATGCTGCCGCGCTCGATCTTCTCGAAGTCGAGAATGTCGTTCAGCAACGTCATCATGGTCTGGCCGGACTTTTTGATCGTGTCGACGTAATCGGCTTGCGTCTTGTTCATGTTGGTGTCCTGTAACAGCTGCACCATCCCCATGATCCCAGTCATCGGCGTGCGGATCTCATGGCTGACCACCGCCAGAAACGCCGATTTTGCCATGTTGGCGCGGTCAGCGATTTCCTTCGCGTGTCGCATCTCTTCCGCCCGTTGAATCTCGCGCTCCCGCAACTCGCTCATCAATTCCCGCTCGCGCTCGATGACGCGCAGAAGCCGCGCCTGATCAGCCGCTTCCTTTGATTTCTGCATACGCGCGACCGTCTGGTCGTCATGCTTTTGTCGCATGGCTTCCTTCTTGCGGACATCCTCCTCATGTGTGAGGCTCCGCACGCTCGCCAGAACAAACAGTGCCGATTGGGGAATGAAGGCCAGCCAGAAGGCCTGTATGTTATAGATGCTGAAGGGCAGAATTTCCGTTACGCCAAGGCTCAGAAACATAAAGACGAACAGATGCACAAACCAGCCTGCGCAGAAGGCCCGCGTAACCGCCTGCATCGTGTCGTCAAGGAACAGGCTGATCACGATGATTCCGATATAGGCAAGAATAACGCACGCCGAAAACAGGGCGAAACCGGTAACGCCCGCATTAAAGACAAAGACATAAGCGGCGGCGCTGCCAGCCGTAAGCGCGCAGAGAATGAACAAAATCGCATTTTCGATCGGATGATCGCTGTGTTCCACACGCAGGTGCGCCCGCGTATGCAGAAGTGCTGCGATCACCGAAATAACATAGAACCCCAGCAGAACCGGCCCTTGTAAAAAGACACTGGCCACGAAAACCTGGTTAAGACAGAAAAACAGCACGCAAATCGAAGAAAAATAAGCAAGAAGGAAAATATAAGCCGAGTGCCGGGTCATATATAGGAAGGCTGTAAAGACGGCCATAACCATGACAAAAAACAGCCCGCCCAGAAGTGTGCTGACATCGCCTGATAAAAGCGAAGCCATGAATTGCTTTTGAGAGAGCAGCCTGGGCGAGAGGGAAACGCCAAGCCCCGCATCCGGTTTGACGTAGATCGCAATAATATTGTTCGTCTTGGGCTGAACCGTGACGGGCACTGAAATGCCGAGGAAAACATCCGCAGGTAACGGAACATCCACGCTATCCGAAAGCCCGGAGAGCTTGAGTCCGCTGGACAGCGCGAACACGCTGTTCGTCGTAAGGTTGACGACGGCAATATCCCGCGCAAGGCTAAGACGGCCGTCCTGAACATCGCCAAAATCAAGAACCCATTCCCGAACGTCGCTGTCGTTATAAACCTCAAAAGTAATCCAGAACGCCTGACTTGATAACGGCATCGTCAGAAGTTCATGCTCCTGTTTTTCCCCTTTAAGGCCTTTATGCTGAAAGCTCTCTTTAAGCGTCTGAATATTCACCGTACCGTCCGGATCGGCCGTGATGTAGCTGTACGGACCAACCGGGATCGACTCCGTCGAGGCTGTTAAAACCGCGCCCGAACCTCTGGACGCCTGCTGTTGTAAAGTCGCGGCGGCCAGGGCAAAAGTCGAAAAAAGCAAGAGTGTTAAGATCAAAAGGGCCAGCAACAACGGCTCAGCAAGCCGATGTTTCAAAGGATCCCTTCGCATGGCGAAGGATGATATAGGCCAAGAGGTAATCATCTTACCGATTATTTTTTAAAAATGCCCCAGGGAACGCAGAAAACAAAACGCAGGAACGGTACTCTACACACAGCAGAGTGCCCCAAAATAGTTAAGGTTTGCTTAGAAAAACGAAGAGAACGAGGACTGCTGCGTATTATGAAAAATCAATAAACGCAAGAGCCAGAACGGCCAGAAGCAGAGCCGTTGCGATTGTGGCATATTTCCCGCCCTTCGCGAAGGCCGACCACATGGCCTGTGCCTCGTCCAGCGCCTTGGGGTCAACGTCAACCGCCTGATGTCCATGATCGCCCATATCTGCCTCTCCTTCCGGAAATAATCGTTACCTTATGAATAACCGCAAATCCGCCCCGCCTTCAAGGCCGGAATAGGAAACCCGGCTCTATTTTAACAGACTCCGCGCCACGATCCTTACGGCCTCGGGATAGGCGGCGTGCTCCTGCTCCAGAACCCGTTCGCCCAGCGTATCGGGCGTATCGCCGGGCAGCACAGGCACGCGCTTTTGCACGATGATAGGCCCGCTATCCATTTCCGGCACCACATAATGCACGGTGCAGCCTGCCTCGCTTTGTCCGTCCGCCAGCGCCCGCGCATGTGTGTCCAGCCCCTTATAGTCGGGCAGGAGCGAGGGATGGATATTGATCATCCGCCCCGGCCAGAGATTCACGAATTCCGGGGTCAGGATGCGCATGAACCCGGCCAGAACGACCAGATTGGCACCGCTTTTCACGATCTCGGCATGCACGGCCATGTCAAAGCTTAAACGGTCGGGGAAATCCTTGTGGTTGACGACGACCGTGGGCAACTCCCCGGCAAGCGCGAATTTAAGACCCTCGGCCTCTGCGCGGTTTGAAAGCACAAGGGCAATTTTTGCGGGAAACGCCTCATCGGCGCAGGCATCCATCAGGGCCTTGAGATTACTGCCCCGCCCGGAGATCAGGACGGCAAGTTTGAGTTTATTTACGCCCATACCGCGTCCATATTCGCGATCTCGATGGGGGCCTCGCCGGATTGTCGCGCGGCCACGGTCCCGATCCGGTAGACGGTTTCGCCCGCGTCGCGCAGCGCCGTCTCGATGGCGTCCGCGCCTTCAGGATCGCAAACAACCGCCATGCCGATCCCGCAGTTTAACGTCCGCGCCAGATCCCCGGCGCTCAGCTTTCCGGCGGTCTTGAGCCATTGAAAGACCGGGAGCAGGGGCCAGCTTTTCGCGTCCAGCTTGACCGTAAGCGCCTCGGGCACCACGCGGGGAATATTCTCGGTCAGCCCGCCGCCCGTGATATGAGCAAGGCCCCGGATCGCCGGACGACCCTTGGAGTCGTTGACTTTGAGCGCCGCCAGAAGGGGCTTCACGTAAAGCCGCGTCGGCACCAGCAGCGCGTCGGCCAAAGTCTTGCTGCCATATGAATCCTTGAAAGGAACCGCCGACTCATAGGAAAGCCCGCTATCGCGCACGATCTTGCGCACCAGCGAATAGCCGTTGGAATGAACCCCGCTGGAGGCGATGCCCAGAACAACATCGCCCGCTTGCATGGTTTCGCCCGTAATGATCCGGTCGCGGTTCACCGCGCCCACCGAAAACCCCGCGAGGTCGTAATCCCCCGGCGCATAGAGCCCCGGCATCTCCGCCGTCTCCCCGCCGATCAAGGCGCACCCGGAGCCCGCGCACCCGTCCGCGATCCCGGCGATGACCGTTTCAGCCACGTCGTTGGCCAGCTTGCCCGTGGCAAAATAATCAAGGAAAAACAAAGGTTCGGCACCTTGAACGACCAGATCGTTCACGCACATCGCCACAAGGTCGATCCCGATCGTCTCGTGCCGGTTGGTCTCGATGGCGATCTTGATCTTCGTTCCCACCCCGTCCGTTGAGGAAACAAGGATCGGATCGCTGTAACCGGCCGCCTTAAGGTCGAAGAGCGCCCCGAAACCGCCAATACCCGACATAACCCCGCTCCGCTTGGTTTTGCCGACATGAAGTTTAATCCGTTCGACCAGGTCGGCGGCGGCGTCGATATCCACGCCGGCCTCTTTGTACGCGCTGTTCTTGATGGTTTCGCTCATGGTGCCCAATACATGTTGCTCTGTAATGCCCGATCGTTATAAAACTAAGCGAAGCAATAATTTTACGCGGATCATTGAGATTATGGGCATATCCTATCGGGCGTCATACTGCAAGAGCGCAATAGTTTCTGCGGTTTTTCTGCTGGTTTTGGTCTTGGCCGCTGGGCAGGTCCGGGCGCAAGAATCGCCCCTGACGGTCGAAAACGTGCAAGTAGATGTGACGGCCGAAAACTCGGTCGCCGCGCAGGATAAGGCGTTTCAGGAGGCCCAAATCAAGGCCTTCAAAATGCTGGCCGACCGCCTTGTTGCCGAAGGAAAGATCACGGGCTACCGCACGCCGGACCCCATCACCATCGGTGCCATGGTTAAGGATTATGAGGTCACAAACGAAAAACTTTCCGCTGTTCGATATGTTGG
The DNA here is from genome assembly GCA_023384135.1 of Alphaproteobacteria bacterium. Taxonomy (GTDB): domain Bacteria; phylum Pseudomonadota; class Alphaproteobacteria; order Micavibrionales; family Micavibrionaceae; genus JAGNKE01. The sequence goes on from JAHDXS010000003.1 coordinate 113,081, forward strand.
AACCTATACCTTCCGCTTCCGCGAAAGCGCCGTGCAGAAGTATTTCGGCGTCGGCTCGCTCGGCACCGTGCAGGCCCAAAAAACCCCCTCCATACCCGGAGCCGATCCGCAGCAACAGGTCGCGCAGGCCGAGCCCGCCAAACCCCTTCTGGTTCTTCCCTTCTACAAGGTCGGGCAAACCCTGAGAGTCTGGCAGGACAGCAACCTCTGGCTCAAAGCATGGGGAACCGACCTACGGGCAGGCTCGAAGCCCGTGGAGATTCCCATCGGCGATCTGATGGATGTGGCCGATATCGGCGAAACGGAGGGCGTCCGTTTCAACCCGTCAGGACTTGCCCGGATGCTGACCCGCTATGGCGCCGGGGATGCCGCGATTATTGTTGCGTCCGCAGATGATCGTCTGGCGGCTGTTGGTTCTGATAATTCGGCCGCTTCCGGCGCTTTGACACTCACTTTTTACCGCACGGATCGCCAGAAGGCCGAGCCTGTGCAGGAATTGGCCTTGTCGCCGTCTCCGGGCGAAAACCGCAAGCAGTTCTTCGCCCGCGCCGTCGCCTCGGCCTATGCTGCTCTCAACGGCGATTGGAAATCTAAAACCCTGACCCGGCCCTCCGGCCCGGCGCAGATGTATATCGTCCATGTGCCCGTTCGGTCGATCAGCCAGTGGGTCAAGGTCCAGCAAGCCCTGCGTGGCACCGAAGGTGTCTCGCAAATGTCTGTCCTCTCCCTCAAACCGCGCGAGGCGTTCGTGCGCTTCAGCTTCGCGGGCGATGCGTCCTTGCTGCGCGAAACGCTGGCAGAAAGGGGGCTTCAGCTGGGACAACCCTATGCGAACAAAGGCGGTGTGCGCTTTGCAGGCGTAGGAAATTCGACCACGGTCAAGGAAATTTATGATCTGGGCGTGTCGGAAAACAGCCGCCCCGCGACCTTCTACCGCCCCCCGGGCGCGGAGGCGGGGCAGACGGCCCCGGGTGAAAACCGGGATGTCCATACCTTCTAAGGCGTCGCGACACTGCGCGAAGCCTGAGCCGCCGGATCCAACCGCAAGGATAAGCAGGGAAGAATGTCCTACACGCCACTAAAACCAACGACACATCTAATCTTCTGGGCCGCCGCCGGCCTCGTCTTCCTTCTGGTTGTGTTCTATTTGCGCTCTGCCTTGCTGCCTTTCGTGTTAGGCGCGGCGGTGGCGTACCTGCTGAACCCGGCGGTGACGAGGCTCGGCCATGCCGGTCTCTCTCGCGGGCCCGCCGCGTTGCTCATCCTCGGTGGCTTCATGCTGGCCGTGCTGGCGCTGGCCTCTGTCATCCTGCCCATCCTCATCCGCGAGATCGCCGAACTGGCCCGTAACGCCCCCGAATACCTAAAGGCTCTGGTTGAACACCTCCGCCCTTTGATCTCCCGTGTCGAGGCCGCGCTGGGCGTCACGCATGACGAGGCGGTCGAAAACCTCCTGAAAAACGGCAGCGGTCCGGCGGTCGATACCCTCAACATGATCGCCCGTAACCTGCTATCGGGCGGGCAGGCGGTGCTCGATGCGCTCTCCGTCCTGTTCATCATGCCCATCGTCGCCTATTTCCTGATGAAGGACTGGCCCGCCCTCACCAAATGGATTCACGATCTGATTCCCCGCCACGCCCGCGAAACGGCGGATGGCATTCTGGGCGAAATCGACCGCAAGCTCTCCGGGTTCGTGCGCGGCCAGATTGCCGTCGCCTTGATCCTCGGCGTGGCTTATGCGCTCTGCCTGACGCTCGCGGGCCTGAAATACGGCTTCATCATCGGTCTCAGCTCGGGCATCCTTTCGGTCATTCCCATGGTCGGCTCGGCGGTTGGTTTGGTCGTGAGCTTGGCGGTCGCATGGTTCCAGACGGCGGACGTGACGTTCGTGCTGATTATCGGCGCGATCTTTTTGATCGGGCAGGCGATCGAGGGGAATGTCCTCACACCCAAACTCGTGGGCGACAGCGTAGGCTTGCACCCGCTCTGGATTTTCTTCGCGCTCCTCGCCGGGGCAAGCCTGCTCGGGATAGTCGGCATGTTCCTCGCCGTTCCGGTCACCGCCGTGATCGGCGTGCTCTCCGCATACCTGCTTGAGCAGTATAAAAAAAGCCAGTATTACAACGACCTCGATAAGGCGCCTGATGAAACGAAAAAGCCTCGCCGGGTGAAAAAGACGTGAGCGCTCAAGAGTCCCTAATTCAGACGCCCGACCCCGAAGCAAAGCCGCTGAGCCAGATCCCGTTCGATCTGCCGTTCCGCTCCGCCATGGGTCGCGCCGATTTTCTGATCGGCAAAAGCAACGAGGCCGCCGTCGGTTGGATCGACAAATGGCCGGATTGGACCGCCCCCATGCTCACCCTGCACGGCCCCGCCGCATCGGGCAAGACGCATCTCTGCGCGGTTTGGTCCGCCCGCTCCGGCGCCGTCTTCATCAAGCCCGAACGATTGCTGGAGGAGCCCGCCGATGCGCTTTTCGAAGCCGGCCCCGCCCTGATCCTCGACGGGCTCGACCCGTGGATCGGCGACCGCGAGGCCGAAACTTCGCTTTTCCATCTCTATAATCTTTTACGCGAGGAGCGCCGCGTGATGATGGTCACCATGCGCACCCCGCCATCCTCTCTGGACTTCGCTATTCCCGATCTGTCATCGCGCTTTCGCGCAGCGCCCGTCGTAACGATCCAACCGCCCGACGATACGCTTTTGGCCGCGCTGCTCATCAAGCAATTCGCAGACCGTCAGTTAAAGGTGGGGGAAGACGTCATTGCCTATATCCTGCCGCGCATGGAGAGATCATTTGCCGCCGCTCGGGAAATCGTCGGTCTCGCCGACCATATGGCCCTCGCCGAAAAAAGCCGGATATCAATTCCGCTTATGCGCCGTGTTTTGAGCAGCCTGCAATCGCCCTAGAAAAAGCAACGGACTAAGTCCACCGCGCAGGCGTGGCGGGGGCGTTGTAATCCAGCGCGTCCATGAAATCAACGATCTCCGCACTCTGCGGCCCCAGATCGCCCCAGTCGTCCCCCGCGAAGGAATAGACCGCAAGCGTCCCCGGCTTGAAGCCGTTCTGTACGCGCTGAAACAGCGACTCTCCGCCTCCGCCCGCAAGAACCCGTGCAAGCTGGCCGATGCTGGGATTGTGTGAGATAAGAAGCAGCCGGTCAAACGCCGGACCAATATTCTGGATCGCCGCCAGCAAATCGCCCGCGCTCCCGCTATAGAGAATCGCCGGATACGAAATCTCCACATTTCCAATCCGCGCCTCGAGTGGCTCCAACGTCTGCCGCGTGCGCACGGCGGGCGAGCAGAGCACAGAGTCGGGAAGATAACCCTTCAAACCCATGACCTTGGCCAACGCCTTGGCATCCTCAACGCCCTTAGGCGCAAGGGCGCGTTTGCGGTCTTCCTGTCCGGCCTCCGCCGGAAGGGTAAGCGCATGGCGCAGAAGATAAAGCTGCTTTGCAGGGTTGTCCGTAGTCATAAGGAATTTTATAGCGGGTCTTGCAGCGAGGAAACAGGGAATTTCGTAATCCTGTCCCCCGAAAGCCCGATCGCAAGGCGTCCGGCCTTGAGCGCCAGAGCGTCTTCCCCGAACACTTCCCGCCGCCAGCCCTTAAGCGCGGGCACGTCCGCCTCGTCGTCCATCACAATGGCCTCAAGATCGTCCTGCGTGGCGATCAGCTTCGCGGCCACGCCATGTTCCGAACTCTGGATCTTGAGCAGCATCTTGAGAATATCGAGTGTCGCCGCCGCCTGCGGGGGCATGGATTTTCTCTTCTCCACCTGCGGCCACTCATCCTTCGGCGCACTAAGGGCCTTGCGGATCGCGTCCAGCAGAGCCTCGCCGATCCGCCCGTTGGCATGATCCTTCGGCATGTTACGGATTTTCTGCAACTCCTCGACGGTGCGCGGCGCCTGCGAAGCCAGATCGGCCAGCGTCTCGTCGCGCATCATCCAGCTTTTGGGAATATCGCGCTCCTGCGCCGCCTTCTCCCGCCACGCCGCAACCTCGCGCAGGACCGCCAGGGTCTTGCGGCTGGGCGAGCGAAGCTTGATCCGCTTCCACGCCTCATACGGATCATTACTGTAGGTGGAAGGGTTGTTCAGAATCTCCTCCTCCTGCAAAACCCACGAGACCCGGTTCTGATGTTCGAGCTTTTTGGCCAGATGAACGTAAACATCGCAAAGATGCGTAACGTCGCCCAGCGCGTAATCGATCTGCCGCTCGGTCAGCGGGCGGTGCGACCAATCCATGAACTGCGCGCTTTTATCGATTCCCTTGCCCGTGATGTCATGCACGAGATTGTTATACCCCACCGAGTCGCCATACCCGCAGACCATCGCTGCAATCTGCGTATCGAAGACGGGGGAGGCCACCTTTCCGGTCAGATTATAGAAAATCTCCAGGTCCTGCCGCGCGGCATGAAAAACCTTCAGGATACGGGTATCCGCCAGCAAATCGTAAAGCGGCGATAGGTCAATTCCCTTAATGAGCGGGTCGATGGCGCGGGCATCCTTATCCGGTCCGCTAAGCTGCACGAGGCAGAGTTTAGGATAATAGGTCTTCTCGCGCAGGAACTCCGTATCGACCGTGATGAAGGAATTCTGGGAAAGAGAACGGCAAAAGTCGGCAACGCCCTGTGATGTGGTGATAATCATAAGTTCAAGTCAGTGCAGTTAATTAACAATAGAAACGCCGCACATGATTGCAGAACGTCGCGCACACGTCCAGAAGCAATTTCATAACAGGGGCAAGAGTGGCGGTCTCAGGCCGCGCTGCGCGAGAAGTTGCGCTTGTGGATCGCATCCTCGTGGTTGCGCAGCTTCACGATGATTTTTTCAAGGATACGGGCCGTACGTTCGGCGGGCTCGCGCTCTCTGGGCGCAAAAAACTCACTGGCGTTGTTGATTCGGCGGATCAGCTGCTGCAAGAAGCCTTCGCAGGTCTGCAACGTGCCGACGGCGGAAGAATCGAGGGTATTGACGCTGTTCATCAGCGAAGAGGTCGTCTCCAGCATCTTCGCAATGTCTTTCTGCGCATCGGGCACGGGCGCAAAGAACGTCAGCATCTCCTCCCGCATCTTGAGTAAACGGTAGGCCAGATCCTGAAATTCTCTTTTAACCTGCAAATCAGTGCTGCTCAAAATAGCGCGCATCTCTGTAATATCCTAAATAAATAACGCAAGTACTCAATAATCACTAAAATATATTCGATTTATGCTGAAAGTCAAATTTCAAGCGTTTTGGCCCGTTTCAGGGCATAAAAAGCCGTTTGAGAAACCGGGTCTAATGCTTTATAACACACTCTAACTCACGAGAATTAAAGGGTAAAAGACGATGCACGCCTACAGAACGCATATGTGCGGGGAACTCAGAAAAACGCAAGTCGGACAAGAGGTTAAGCTCTCCGGCTGGATCTCCCGAGTCCGCGACCACGGCGGCGTGCTCTTCATCGACCTGCGCGACCGCACGGGCGTGACCCAGTGCGTGGTGGAGCAAAACTCCCCCCTTCTGGCCGAAATCGAGCAATGGCGCGTCGAATCGGTCATCACTGTGGTCGGCAAGGTCGCCGCCCGGATCCCCGAAACCGTTAACCCGAAGATGCCAACGGGCGAAATCGAGATCGTGATCGGGCAGGCGACTCTGCAATCCGCCGCGGACGTGATCCCCTTTCAGGTCGCCGAAGACGACGGCGCCGGCGAGGATATCCGCCTCCGTTACCGCTACCTCGACCTCCGCCGCGAAAAGATGCAGCGCAATATCGGCCTTCGCAACGGCGTGATCCGCTCCATCCGTGCCCGCATGCATGAGCAGGACTTTCAGGAGTTCCAGACCCCCATCCTGACCGCCAGCTCGCCCGAAGGCGCGCGCGACTACCTCGTGCCCTCCCGCCTGCACCCCGGAAAGTTTTATGCACTGCCTCAGGCGCCCCAGCAATTCAAACAGCTCCTGATGGTCTCCGGCTTCGACCGTTATTTCCAGATCGCGCCGTGCTTCCGTGACGAAGATGGCCGCGCCGACCGTCTTGCGGAATTCTACCAGCTCGACGTGGAGATGAGCTTCGTGACGCAGGAAGACGTCTTCGCCACCATGACCCCGGTGGTCAAGGGCGTGTTCGAGGAATTCGCGGACTTCACCGGAACCAAGCGCAAGATCGAATGGCTGCCCAATATTGATTACAAGACCGCGATGCGCAAATACGGCTCCGACAAGCCCGACCTGCGCAACCCGCTGGAGATCGTGGACGTGACCGAAGTCTTCGCCCGCGATGATGTGGAGTTCAAGGCCTTCAAGGGCACGATCGAAAAGGGCGGCGTCGTCCGCGCCATCCGCGCCCCCAAAGTCGGAGGCCAGCCGCGCAGCTTCTTCGACAAGCTCAATTCATGGGCGCAGGGCGAAGGCGCACCGGGCTTGGGTTATATTCTGTTTGAAGGAACAGAAGGCAAGGGCCCCATCGCCAAATTCGTGCCCGCCGCCGCGCAGGAGCAGTTGAAAAAGATCGCCGCCCTCGAAGACGGCGACGCCATCTTCTTCGTCTGCAACAAAGAGTCCGAAGCCGCGAAATTCGCCGGCAAGGCCCGCGACCGGATCTGCGACGACATGGGCATCCGCGAGAAGGACGTCTATAAATTCTGCTGGATCGTCGATTTCCCAATGTACGAATTCGACGAAAAGGCGCAGAAGGTGGACTTCTCCCACAACCCCTTCTCGATGCCGCAGGGCGGACTCGAAGCGCTGAACGGCAAGGACCCGCTCACCATCGACGCGTATCAGTATGACTGCGTGTGCAACGGGTTTGAAATCGCCTCCGGCGCGATCCGTAACCACAAGGCCGAGATCATGGAACGGGCCTTCGCCATCGCGGGCTATGAGAAATCCGTGCTGGAGGCCAAGTTCGGCGGGATGCTGAACGCCTTCCGTTACGGCGCGCCTCCGCACGGCGGCTGCGCCTTTGGCATCGATCGCCTCGTGATGCTGTTGGCGGACGAGCCGAACCTGCGCGAGGTCTACGCCTTCGTGATGAACGGCCAGTACGAGGACCAGATGATGCAGGCCCCGTCCCCGGCGGCGGAGCACCAGCTCAAAGACCTGCACCTCAAACTCGACCTGCCCAAGGACAAGCTCAAAATCACCGACGCGGCGGAATAAGCCTGCCGTCATTGCGAACCCGCATCAGCGGGTGAAGCAATCCATTCTGTCCGTGGATTGCTTCGTCAGCCTGACGGCCTCCTCGCAATGACGAATCTCCTTTAATTGTCATCCCTGCGTAAGCAGGGATCCAGTCAGGCCCATGCCGTGGATTCCGGCCTCCGCCGGAATAACGTCAGGCGCAGCAAGCTTCGCGTCTTAGCGCCTTTGCGATTCACTACAACTTCGTCGTGATCGCTGTATTTCAAAAACCCGCCCGCCGCATTATGATCACCCCATGACCATCGAAATCCGCCAGAAAACCCTCCCCATCAACGGCCTCGATATCGCCTACACGGAGACCGGACCCCCAGAGGGACATGAAGATGGCCGCATCCTCTTCTGTGTCCACGGCCTGCTCTCCAACGGGCGCGATTACGATTTTCTCGCCCGCCATATGGCCGCAAAGGGCTGGCGCGTTGTGGCGATGGACCTGCCGGGCAGGGGGCGCAGCGGGTGGTTCCCCGACCCCGCGCTCTATAACGTGGGCGCGTATCTCCCGTTCTGCATCGAACTCGCCAAATACATCACGCAGGGCAAACCCTTCGACTGGTTCGGCGTCTCGCTGGGCGGGATTATCGGCATGAGCCTCCACGCCCACCCGGAACTGAAAATGGAACGACTCGTGCTGGTGGACATTGGCCCTGAAATTCCCGGCGCCGCGCTTGATCTTGTCTCAAGCCTCGCCCGTGCCCCCACCCAATACGCCACAAAGGACGCCGCCGTCGCGTTCCTGAAAAAACGCTGCGCCGCGTGGGGCATCACTGACCCCGAGGTCTGGGCGCATCTGGTGGCGCAGGATATCCTCCCGCAACCCGACGGCACGTTCCGCCTGCATTACGACCCCGGAATCGGTGCCTCCGTGAAGGACACGGGCAACGAAACGCTGGCGTTCTGGGAATTGTGGGAACAGATCAAACAGCCCTTGCTCTTGATCCACGGCGGCCAGTCTCTGATTTTACCCAAAGAGATCGCCGCCCGGATGCAGCGCGATTATAAGGGCGTCGCGATGGAAACAATAACGTTTCCCTTCTGCGGCCACGTCCCCAACCTCATGCAGCCCGAACAGATCGAACCGCTGGCAACGTGGCTAGAAGTTTAATTTTGTGGGGTAACCAGACCGCGCAGCTTGCTCTTGCCAGTTAGGATTTTTCTTCAGCCATAAGTAATAAGCGCTGAGCACGCCACAGTACAGGAAAGGCAAGAAGGCAAAATAAAAAAAACTTAAGACTTGCGATAAGAGTGCATGTCCTACGTAAAAGGTTTGAAAATTGGAGGGCGCCATGAACGACATGCTTGCATACGTAAAGACCAGACTAATCAGACCAAACGGAAGCGCGATGAGAATACAACACCTCATGTAGCCTGCTTTCAGCCCTTTAAAAAGCCTGTAAGCTTCATCCCTTTTTATGATGTCGTTGTTGCATTTAGCCGCAAACACGAGAAAAAGCGGACTCAAAAAAGGAATAACCATCGAAGGTAAAAAAAGAGAATAAAAAAAGCATGATAAAACAAGCTTATATTCTTTAATTGGGGAACAGCGACGGCTCTTCTTAATCCCTTGAGTTAAAAATCGTATCCAGCTAATGCAAAGCGCGGTCTGAAAATAAATCCAAATAGGCAAGAGCAGAAACAAAAAATAAAAAGGCTGAGATAGCTCAAGAATATTAGGGTGTGTTTGCGCCCGAAGGTTATAAAACACCGTCATCTGCCAATAAGAAAGATAAAGAGTTTGCAGAGAGGTAATAACCAAATAAGGCCACCCCAGCCACAGCGCATGCCTGAAATTCCTGAACAGGAAAACCCACGACGCATAAGCAATCGCCCCAGCGGGGGGCTTGGCAATTGTTTTTTTGACTGAAGGTTTATGGAGACTCAAAATCGACATTCCTGTGACGCAGCGCCCATTGATAATATATAGTCGTACACCCCGCACATAAAAAGAGTTGCAGCGAGTCTATCAGTGCGAGAATAAGCATGAAGGCAGGCACGAAAAACCCCGCGTAAACATAAACCAGAGCTTCTGGCCACGCGGGCCATACGTTTAAATTGCTCAAAGCAAACCAAACAGCAAGCAGCGAGCAGGTAAGAAGGGCGGCTAGCGAAAATCTGTGCTTCATTGCTGTCGCAAGATAATCAGCCTTCCAGAAGGAAATTTCCTTTTCATCTGCGAGCGCAGCCATGATTAGCCCGGGTGAAAAGAACACATAAAACTTGATGTAAGACAGCAAGCAGACGGACAAAAAGGGAAAAAGTGAGATTATGGGATCAATCACACTAAGAAAATCGGTGAAAGGATCAGCCTCAGGAGCAGTATTCTGACCTAAAAAAAGCATAAGGGAGAGAAGAGCGCTGCTGAAGATAAAAAGGAAAAACGCAAAAATCAGATCGAAAATCTTAAGCGCAAAAGACCATAAAAGCCCTAAAACTAAAATTTTAAATATAGAGATACTTTTCAAGAAAGAGTAGGCCTGACCACCGCCGGTAATAAACAGGCGCATCCACGCCAAGGCCGAAAACGTAAACAGGATGTCCCGAGTCACGGGTAAAATAAAAAAGAGACCCGAATAAAAAGGCATCGGATGCTCAAGAAATATAAAATACAGAAAAGAAAAGCCCATGTTTGGGAGGGCTATAAGAAGCGCGGATTTATAATTCTTGCACAGAAAAATCAACGAATCCATCGCCACTTGAAGGGGCGGCGGTGGCGTGGGGTCACTCTGTTGATCCATACGAAATGCGCTTATAGAGGCGCAACCGGAGGCGGGGGCAGATCGTCTTTCTCGCCCGCGGCGCTGCCCGAAGCTTTGCCGTCGGTCTTGCCGCCCGCGCCGCCTTTTCCACCCTTGCCGCTTTTACCGCCGCTTCCGGCCGTATCCTTGCTCTCGTCTGAATCGCCCGGCAGATCAATCGTGGGTCCGCGCTCATAGCGCGGATCAAACTCGGGCTCCGGTGTGCGTACCTGCCGGGCATAGGCGGCCATCTGCGTGAATGGGTTAGGGCGGTTGGCCGCCTTGTTGACGCTGACGTTGCCCTGCTTCACGTCCTGAATATCCTGCTCCATTTTTTGATGAACCTGAACAGCCTCCACCGCCGTTTCGGCCTGTTGGAGGTCTTCCTCATGCCGTTCCAGTCGGCGCTTGAGCCATTTCAGGATCGTGCGCTCCTCGTTGTTGGCCTTGAGCGCCTCGGCATGCGCGTCACTGGTGGCCTGCGCGGCGATTTGCGAGTCGATGGCGCGGACCTTTTCGACGATATCCTCACGAACCGTAACGATCCGCGTCTGCGTATGCGAAACAATATATGTGAACTGGCGGTCCAGTTGGGCGAGAAGCTTGTCCAGTTCGTCCCAGAATTCCTGATCGAGTTTGCGTTTTTTGTAGTCTGAAGGCAAAAGCCCGTTCATGACCAGCCCGGTATGCCCGAATCCCAACATCTGCTGCGAACGGTAGCCCGTCTCATAGCCCTGCAACTCCATCATGAGAAGGATCATATGCCGCAGCTCCGTGCGCATATTGTCCAGCCCGACGGAATGCGGTCCGTCGAGATAGGCCAGAAAATCGTCCATGCCGTCAAGATCAAGGATGGCTTCGTCTGCAACCGGCTCCGCCGCAAAACCCGTATTCATCATAATCACCTTTAAAAGTTGTATTCTTATTATACCGGCAAGCATAGAGAATGGCATCCGCCTTGTCAAAAAACCCACGCGGTACCGATGGAAAACCTATGTAAAACAAAGGAGAAGCCCGGATTACGTGGTGTAACGCAATCCGGGCTCGGGGGATACGTCTGCCCTTCGGGGGATCAGGGTCAGGGTCGGGGATGGTCGGGGCAGACGCAAAACCTGATTGATAAAACTGTGCTCAAAGATCCTAGGAAGCTTTTCGGCCCGCCTTTCTGGTCTTCTTGTGCTCATACAGCGCCGCATCGGCGTCCTCGATAATGTCCTCGATCCGGTCGCCGGCGACGAAATTCCGCAAACCGACGCAGGCATAGATCGGAATGGTCTGGCCCTTCCATTCGGCGGTCAGGGCATTCAGCCTTACGGCAAGCTTTTGCGCACGCTTCATGGCTTTTTCGCGGTTCGTGCGGGGGAACAGCAAGATAAACTCGTCCCCGCCCAGCCGCGCGGCCACATCCATCGCCCGCACTTCATTCATGAGGAACGCGCCAACGCGCTTGAGGCATTCATCGCCCGCCTGATGGCCATGCGTATCGTTGATCGTCTTGAAATTATCGATGTCGATCATGATCAAAAGCCCGCCCTCATCCTTGTTGCGGTTGGCGCGGTCGATCTCGCGGTGAAAGGCTTCGAAAAACCCCCTGCGGTTCGTCATCCCGGTCAGCTCATCGACGGTGAGGCGCGATTCCAATTCCAAAATCCTTGCTTTCTGTTCCGCGATCGTCTTCTCGGAGCTGGCGATGGCGCGGTAGGCGCTCTTAAGCAACTCCATAACGTTGATCTCGCTGGGATTGGCGGCCTGATGGTCGCTTTTCCCGCCCAGCAGATCGAAAATATCCTGAACGCCGCTCAAAAACCCCTCGGCACGGGTAAGCTCAAGCCCCTGACCTTTGGGTTGACCCTTGCCCTTTCCGGCATACACAGTCTGTACAAGATCCGATGTCATATAAGTGACCCTTTCCAATTAATCCGGACAACCCGGACAAACGCTCTCTCGGATCTACACATTGCGAACCCCGTGCCAGACGGAAATCAGCAAATAACTGTTATTTTACAATGGCATCAAGGGGTTTGGCCTATAAGGCCCTTGAATGGCAAAGACAACAAAAAAGGTAATATGGATAATATTGCCCGGTCGGCTGGAAGCCTTTGCCCATTTTGCGTCCTTAGCCGCTTTGCCCTTTATGCTTATGCCGCTTTGCGGTATCATAAATAAGCACAAGCCTAGGGCTAACCAATCAGTTTCCGGTCAAGGGCCGGTTAAGGGTATGATGTCAAAGTTTTTTTCGCGCAGAGGGCAGGGTATTTGCCGTCTCATCGCCTCGGTCTGCTTGACGTTCGCCGCGGGCGGCGCTCTGGCGGCGCCGCCGGTTGACCGCGCGACACAGGCGGGGCTGGCGCCGCATAAAGCGCTCTATGAAATAAAAATGATCGCTAACCACAGCAACTCCCAATTTCAGAATCTCAGCGGGCAAATGTATTATCAATGGCAACCCACCTGCGATGCGTGGATGTCCAGCCACCGCTTTAATCTGGTGTACGAATATATCGACACTCCGGCCATGCGCATCACCAGTGATTATTCAACCTATGAGCCGTTCGACGGCAAAAGCATGACCTTCACCTCCCAGCGCCGCCGCGACGGCGAGTTGTTTGAGGAGCTGCGGGGCGGGGCGCAGATCCGGGAGCCCGGCAAGCGGCCGGAGGCGGCATACACCATTCCCGAGGGCCTGACCTTCGCCCTCACTGACGAAACGCTGTTTCCGATGTCTCACACGCTGACCGTTCTTGAAAAAATACGGGAAGGCAAAAAATTCTTCCGCGCCGCCATTTTCGACGGCAGCGATCAGGATGGGCCGATGCAGGTGACCAGCTTTGTGGGCAAGCCCGTTCCCCCGGACGATCTGATAAAGGTTTCCGCGGGCGTGGACGACAAGCTTCTGCGCACGAAGGCGTGGAACGTCCGTCTGGCCTTCTTCCCGTTGAATAAGGAAGACGCCGGCTCGGATTACGAAATGAATGTCGTATTCCATGAAAACGGTCTTATAAGCGATATAATTATTGAATATCATGACTTTACGGTCTCCCAGAAGCTCGTCGCGCTGGAGCCTCTGGAAAGTACGTGCGGTGCTGCCGCTGGCGGTGCGTCCGGTTCAGGAAAGGAGGATAAGCTTAAGCCCGATCAGGCGGTTAAAAAACCGTAATTTATCGTTCAAAATTAACGTTTTGGAAAGCCCTTGCCCGTAGGATGCAAGGGTAAGAAGCCCGGGGTTCAAAGTGTCAGGTTCAGACCAGATTAGCGTTACAAAACAAAAGGTTCTCATTGTCGAAGACAATGAGCTGAACATGAAGCTGTTTCACGATCTTCTTGAAGCCCACGGAATTGAAACCGTGCAAACCAGAGACGGACGTCAGGCCTTTGGTCTGGCCAAGGCCCATCGGCCCGATCTGATCATCATGGATATCCAGCTTCCGGAAGTGTCCGGCCTTGAAATAACGAAAATGATCAAGGACGACCCCGACCTGAAAAAGGTCCCGGTTATTGCCGTCACTGCCTTCGCGATGAAGGGTGACGAACAGAAAATCCGGGACGGTGGCTGCGAAGATTATATATCCAAGCCTATTTCCGTCGCGAGGTTTATGGAGATCGTTCGCCATTACCTCGATAAGGCAGAGCAGGAATCTGGACTGGAAGCGGCAAAACAGCCCGAAAATCAACCGAGAGAAGGAGCGGTATAAGGAATGTCTGCGCGCGTATTGGTCGTTGACGATATTCTCCCCAACGTAAAGCTTCTCGAAGCGAAGCTGAGCACGGAGTATTATGAGGTCCTGACCGCCACAAGCGGTCCCGAGGCCCTGCGAAAAATCGAGACAGACAATCCGGATATCGTGCTGCTGGACGTCATGATGCCCGGCATGGACGGGTTCGAGGTCTGTGCGGCGATCAAGAAAAATCCCGATACCGCCCACATCCCGGTGGTCATGGTCACCGCCCTGACCGACGCACAGGACAAGGTCCGCGGGCTTGAGGCCGGCGCCGATGATTTCCTGAGCAAGCCGATCAACGACACCGCTCTGATGGCCCGCGTCCGTTCACTCGTCCGCCTGAAAATGGCGCTGGATGAGTGGCGTGTGCGCGAAAACGCCGCCAACCAGTTCGGCGCGGTCAGTGAATCGCCAAGCGTCATGACCGAACCCGTGGAAGGCGCGCGCGTTCTGGTGATCGAGGACAAGGAATACGAAAAGAACAAAATCGCCGAGACCCTTATGCGCGACCACAATATTGTGATGGGCGTCGACACGGGGCCTAAGGGTATGGAACTGATTGCCAAATACGATTTCGATATCGTGATGGTCAGTCTGAATTTAAACGGTGAGGATGGGCTGCGCCTGTGCTCCCACCTGAAATCCAACGAACGCACGCGTTCCGTGCCGATCGTCATGATCGCCGAACAGGACGACATGGTTTTCGTCGCGCACGGCCTTGAAATCGGCGCCCACGATTATATTATGCGTCCGCTCGACAAGAACGAGCTTCTGGCCCGCGTCCGCACCCAGATCCGCCGCAAACGCTTCCAGGAACGTCTGCGCTCGACCTACGAAATCAGCCTGAACATGGCCCTGACAGACAGCCTGACAGGCCTCTATAACCGCCGTTATTTCGAGGTTCACCTCGACAAGCTGCTCCAGAAAAACAAGGTCAGCCGCAAGGCCATGGCCGTCATCATGATCGACATCGACCATTTCAAGAGTGTGAACGACACATACGGGCACAATGTGGGCGATGAAATATTGAAGATCTTCGCCGAACGTATGAGCGGCAGCCTCCGCAGCTTCGACCTCGTGGCCCGTCTGGGCGGGGAGGAGTTCGTGGTGCTGCTACCTGATATTTCCAAGGAACGCGCCTACATGGTGGCGGAACGCCTGCGTCGCTCGGTGGCCGATACGCCGTTCCCCTGTGCCATCGAGGGGGGTGCGCTAAGAGTGACAGCCTCGCTGGGCGCGGCAGTGATTGAGCATGGCGGCCATCAAATTCACGAAGTTCTGGATCGTGCCGACAAATGCCTCTACGAAGCCAAACGCAGCGGGCGGAATTGTACGGTGTTCGAGAATGTCGGCAAAATCGACCCCGAAAAATATCAGGAGAGCGCACGCATCAGTTACGGTGATGAGGACGACGAGGGCGCTGGAGCTTCAACAACCTCTCTATAATGTCCCCGCACAAATCGTTCGAATACCAACAAAAAAGCGCCCGAAAGGCGCTTTTTCAATTCCGTACCCGCCCGAAGCCTTACTGCTTCTTGGAGGGGGGCATTTTCTTCTCGACGAACATGACATGCATGCCTTTTTTGCCCGTCTCGGGGTTGAGCGCCCAAGGATCGTATTTCTTCTTCTGAAGTTTGTATTCCGCGCGTGCGCTGCGTTTTGCGTAGTAACGGTAG
Source organism: Alphaproteobacteria bacterium (assembly GCA_023384135.1). Lineage (GTDB taxonomy): Bacteria > Pseudomonadota > Alphaproteobacteria > Micavibrionales > Micavibrionaceae > JAGNKE01. The sequence continues at coordinate 128,393 of JAHDXS010000003.1, forward strand.
CCCGTTCCCGCTTCGCTCTCCAGACGTACTTTAACGTATGTGGCCTTTGCCATGGTCGTAAACTCCTGTATTCGAAGTGCGCTTTATGCCGCCTTTGAAGGAAATTGTCAAGTCTTTCGACCGTCCCTTAATCCCTGTCTTTTCGCCGTTTTCCGGATTTTCCACGGTTTTTTCCGCCTTTTTTGCCCCCTCCGGGGCCGCCCTTGCCGCCGCGTCCCTCATAAGGCCGTCCGTCCCGCCCGCCCCCCTTGGGGATGCGGGGGGCCTTAAGGCCCGGCAAATCGGCTCCCGCCAAGGGGTCGGCCAGTTCAAAAAGGCTGCTGCCTGTGATCCCGCTGGCCTCGACCACCCGCACCACGATCGGGGCCCCCAGCCGGAAAACCCGCCCGTGCCGCCGCCCGATCAGGGCATGCGCCCGCTCGTCGTGGAAGTAATAATCGTCGCGCATGCTCCGCGCGGGCACCAGCCCGTCCGCCCCCGTCTCGTCCAGCGCCACGAAAAGCCCGAACCGCGTAACGCCGCTGATCTTCCCGGCAAAGGTTGCTCCGATCCGCTCCGAAAGAAACGCGCCCGTAAACCGGTCCACGGCGTTACGCTCGGCCTCCATGGAGGTCCGCTCCGTCCCCGAAATATGCTGGCAGATTTCCTCGATCCGCACCTTTTCCTCATCGGCCAGCCCGCCGGGGCCGAGCCCGAACGCGCCGATCAGGGCGCGGTGAACCAGCAGGTCGGAATACCGCCGGATGGGCGAGGTGAAATGCGCGTACTTCTCAAGCGCCAGCCCGAAATGCCCGATATTATCGGTCGAGTAATGCGCCTGGCTCTGGCAGCGCAGGATGACCTGAGAGATCAGATGAGAGTAGGGCAGCTTCGCCGCTTGCTTCAAAATCTGATTGAGTTGCGCGGGCTTCACGACCTGCCCCTTCGGCAGACTGAGGCCGAATCCCTCGACGAACTCGCGCGCGCTCTCCAACTTTTCGTACGAAGGTCCGTCATGCACCCGGTACACGCAAGGGAAATCGCGCTTGCCCTGCAACGCCGAGGCGGCCGCGACGTTGGCCAGAATCATGAACTCCTCGATCAGCTTGTGCGAATCGAACCGCGCCCGGGGCTTCACGCCGATCATATTGCCCTTGTCGTCAATCAGGATCTGCCGCTCGGGGATATCGAGTTCCAGCGCCCCGCGCACCGCCCGCGCCCGGTCGAGAATCTTGAAGACCTCATAAAGCGGCGCGATCACAGAATCCATCAAGGGCCGGGTCAGATCATCCGGCGATCCGTCCTTGGCTGTTTGCACCTGCTCATAGGTCAGCCGCGCGACCGACTGCATCAGCCCGCGCACGAACTTGTATTTTTTCAGCCCGCCGTTGGAATCAATCCAGAGATGCACGGCCATCGTCGCGCGCGGCTCCTTCGGGCGCAGGGAGCAAAGATCGTTCGACAAAGCTTCGGGCAGCATCGGCACGACCCGGTCGGGGAAATAGGTGGAATTGCCGCGCCGCTGCGCTTCCTGATCCAGCGCCGTGCCATGGCGCACATAAAACGCCACGTCCGCGATGGCGACGATAAGGTGGTAATCGCCGTTATCGAGTTTCTCGGCGAACACCGCGTCGTCGAAATCCCGGGCGTCCGGCCCGTCGATCGTGACCAGCGGAATGGATCGCAAATCCTCGCGCCCCGCAAGCTCCGGCACGCGCATGGAATGGGTTTCCGCATTAACACGGTCGGGAAACTCTTCGCGTAAACCCGCTTCGTGGAGACTGATCAGACTGATCGCGCGCGGATCGTCCCGCCGCCCGAGTACGGTCACAATACGCGCTTTCTTCCGCCGTGCGTCCCGAGCGGGCAAAATCTCGCCGATCACCAGATCGCCGTCCACCGCGCCGTTCCGGTCGTCCAGCGCGACCTCGAATTCGAATTTGGCCTTCTTTTCGGTCGGCTGAATCACCGCGCCGCCCTTCGTCGCGCGAAGGATCCCCAGAACCCGCCCGGCGGCGGAATCGATCGCGCGGATGATATGCGCGGCGAATGTTCCGTCTGCCAGACGCTCGAACCGGGCCAGAGCCCGTGCGCCTTCGGAAAGCTTTGGAAAATGTTTGTTATCGGGCGCGACTTCGATGCGCGGCGGATCGCCCTGTGTGGCCTTATCCCATTCTGTCGGAACGGCGAACACATCGCCGTCTATGTCGATCTTGGCAATCTCGATCAAACCGACGGCGGGCAGACCGTCGCGGATGCTGAACGCGCCGCCCGGTTGCTTGACGATCAGCCCGTCTTTCTCAAGCTGCCGCAGGATTTGCTTCAGCGCCACGCGGCGGTCCCCGCCCTTGATGCCGAACGCCCGCGCGACCTCACGCTTGGTCACCGCCGTTGACGACGCCCGGATGAATTCAAGCACCCCTGAAAGTTCAAGAGACATGGCGGCCAATCATCGAAAAGGAAAAACGTTTAAGGGCGCGGCGCGGGATCATTCTTTGGCCTTGCCGGCTTTTTTGCCGGAAGCCTTCTTTTTGCCGCCTGCGGCCTTTTTCTTACCGCCGGAAAAACGCCCGCGCGGCGTCTTGCCCTCGGCTTCGCGCTTGGCGGCTTTTTCTGCGGCCAGCGCCAGAACCTCAACCGCCCGGTTCATCCCGACATGCAGAACGTCGTCGTCCTTGGGCAGAGAGGTAAACTTTCCGGCATGCTTGAGGAACGGCCCGAAGCGTCCGATCCCCGCCTGAATCAACTCGCCCGTCTCGGGATGCACACCGACATCGCGCGGCAGCGCCAGTAACTTCAGCGCACCTTCCAGCGTCACCTCGTCCAGCGCCATGCCTTTGGGCAGTCCCTGACGCTTGGGTTTGTCCTTGGCGGCCTTTTTAGGTTTCTTGGGCGCTTTCTTGCCCTCTTCCTTGGCCTTCGCCTTCGCGGCCTCATAGGCGGCCAGTTCGGCTTTCTCGGCGGCGATCACCTCCGCGCTTTCCGGCACGGGGTCGATCTGCACGTAAGGCCCGTAAGGCCCGCGCCGCAGGGAAACCGTGCGACCGGTGCCAGGCTCGTTGCCGAGAATCTTCGGCTCGTTCGCAAGGGCTGCACCGTCGCCGCTCTCGGCATCGGGCACGACCAAAGGCCGCGTGAATTTACAGTCCGGGTAATTCGAGCATCCGATAAACGCGCCGAACTTGCCGAGCCGAAGCCCCAGCTTGCCGTCAGGCAGGGCGGCATTGCCCGCGCAGGCCTTGCACTTGCGCGGATCGATCGCGTGACCCTGCTCGTCCTTTTCCGGCGGGAAGAAATGCGGCGACAACTCGTCATCCAGATGGTTGATCACGTCCGTGATAGTCAGTTCCTTGGTGTCGTCCACCGCCATCTTGAAATCGGCCCAGAACAACCGCAGCGCCTCTTTCCACGCCACATGACCCGAGGCGATGGCGTCAAGCTCTTCCTCAAGATTGGCGGTAAAACCGTAATCCACATAACGTGTAAAAAATTTTGCAAGGAAGGTCGTAACAAGCCGCCCGCGATCCTCAGGAATAAACCGGCGTTTTTCCAGCCGCACATAATCCCGGTCGCGCAGAACTTGCAGGATGGAAGCATAGGTCGAGGGCCGCCCGATGCCGAGTTCCTCAAGCCGCTTGACCAGAGACGCTTCGGAATAGCGCGGCGGTGGTTGCGTGAAATGCTGGTTGGGCGTGATGTCCGTAAGCTTCGTCGCATCGCCTTCCTGCATCGGCGGCAGGATGCGGGTGTCTTCGCCGCTCTGCGAATCGTCGTCCGTGTCTTCCTGATACAGCGCAAGGAATCCGTCGAACAGAATGACCGAGCCGTTGGCCCGCAAAACAACATCATCCGTACCGTCCGAAAGATCGACCTTAACCTGTTCCAGAACCGCGTTCTCCATCTGCGAGGCGATGGTGCGCTTCCAGATCAACTCGTAAAGCCTCCGCTGATCCTCCGCCATCGGCGCTCCGGAGCGCCCCGGCAGGACGGACAGATTTGTGGGGCGGATCGCTTCGTGGGCTTCCTGCGCGTTCTTCGCCTTTGATTTGTAAAGGCGCGGCGCTTCGGGAACGTACTTCTCGCCATACTCCTTTTTAATGACGCTGCGGCACTGCTGCACGGCCTCTTGCGAAAGCGTCGTACCGTCCGTACGCATATAGGTAATGTAACCGTCCTCATAAAGATTTTGCGCGACCCGCATGGTCTGCGCCGCTGAAAGGCCGAGCTTGCGCGACGCCTCCATCTGAAGGCTCGACGTAATAAAGGGCGGTGCGGGGAAGCGCCGCGCCTGCTTCTTCTCGATCTTCTGAACCGACAGCGTTTTTGCGCGTATGCGGTCAACCGCCTTCTGCGCGTCGGCCTGATTGCCGATATCCATCTTGTCCAGCTTGTTTCCGGCCAGATGCGTCAGCCGCGCGGTGAAGGGCGCTCCCTCGGGCGTGCGCAGCCGCGCCTCGATGCTCCAGTATTCTTCAACGATAAATTTTTCGATCTCCGCCTCGCGCTCGCAGATCAGGCGCAGGGCGACCGATTGAACCCGCCCCGCCGAACGCGAACCGGGCAGTTTGCGCCACAGGACGGGGGAGAGATTAAAGCCCACGAGATAATCAAGCGCCCGTCGCGCCAGATAAGCGTCGATCAGGCGGATGTCTAACTCGCGCGGATTGTTGAACGCTTCCTGCACCGCGCTCTTGGTGATTTCATTGAACGTAACACGCTTGACGCTTTTCCCGGCCAGAAGATTGTCCTCGTTCAGGATTTCCTGAATATGCCACGCGATCGCCTCACCCTCCCTGTCCGGGTCAGGCGCCAGATAGAGGGTCTTTGCCGCTTTAACGGCCCGCTTGATGTCGCGCACGTTCTTGTCCGCGCGGTCGCCGAGCTGCCACTTCATCGCAAAATTTTCGTCGGGAAGAACGGAGCCGTCCTTGTTCACAAGGTCGCGCACATGCCCGTAGGAGGCGATCACCTCGAAATCGGGGCCAAGGTATTTGTTGATCGTCTTGGCCTTGGCGGGCGACTCGACAATGACTAGATTGGGCGCGCTCAATATCCGGTCTCTCTAGGTCGTTCAGTGTAAAAACTCAAGGCCCGGTCTGCGCGTCATCCCCGCCGTGTATAAGGCTGGCGCGGTTTCCCGGCAACCTGCGCACCCGTCCGGCCAGCTCAAGTTCGAGCAGCACCGATTGGACCGCAGACACTGTCAAATGACACGCCCGGATCAATTCGTCAATATTTATCGGGCTGAAGGACAAATGGGAAAGAACGGATTCCCGCGCATCTTCGCCCGGCGCCTCCTCAAACCCTGTGGGGCTTGAAAGCGTGTCGGAGACGGGCAGGGGCGCACGAAAACTCTGCCCCGAAAAGCTCATCAGCGCCTCCAGAACGTCTTCCGCCCCGCGTATCAGGGTCGCCCCCTCGCGGATCAGGTGGTTCGGCCCCGCCGCGCGCGGATCGAGCGGCGATCCGGGCACGGCGTAAACGTCCCGCCCCTGTTCCCCGGCCAGCCGCGCGGTAATCAGCGAGCCCGAGCGCATCGTGGCCTCGACGACCGCGACCCCCTTGGAAAGCCCCGAAACGATCCGGTTCCGGCGCGGAAAACTCTGAGCGAACGGCTTCTGGCCGAATTTACTCTCCGCCACGACAAGTCCGTGCTCCGCCACGCGCTGATAAAGGTCTGTATTTTCCTCGGGATAGATCACGTCGATCCCGCCCGCCACGACGGCGATGGTTCCGGTATCGAGCGACCCTTGATGCGCCGCCGTGTCGATCCCCCGCGCCAGGCCCGAGGCGATCACGAACCCGCGCTGCCCCAGATCCCGCGCCAGCTTTTCGGCGAATTTCCGGCCATTCAGGGATGCGTTCCGCGCCCCCACGATTCCCACGCACGGGCGGTTGAGCAGCTCAACCTTGCCCAGAACGCTCAGCACGGGCGGCGCGTCGTCCAGCGTCGAAAGCGCCAGCGGATATTCGGCGCACGCCGCCGTCACGATCCGCCCGCCAAATTTTTGAAGCGCTTTGAATTCGCGCTCCGACTCGGTGCGCGAGGGCGGGGTGAGGGGCTTGGCCCGACCGCCGCGGCGCGAAAGCTCGGGCAGCGCCTCAAGGGCCTTCGCCGCCGATCCGTACCGCGCGATGAGTTGATAAAACGTGACCGGGCCGACATTCTCCGTGCGCGTCAGGCGCAGCCAGTCGATAAGGTCGGTCTCGGAAAGTGCCCGGGCATCCGGGCTTGGTCTTGAAATCTGGAAACGTGCCATGAAAACCGCTTGGAAGAATGAATGACGGCTCTAAGAGTGTCATTGAAGTTGCGCTATGACAATCCCTTAAGGTCAAGAAAGCCGCAGCCAGTCACAACTCGCTTGGCGTCTGCGCGTCTTCGTGATGATTGGCTGCTTCCATCTTTTTGGCCCCGATCTTCGGTTCCTCACCCTTCAGCAGGCGCTTGATATTCGCGGCATGCCGCGCCCAGACGAGCAGGGCGATCAAAGCGCACACGCCCGCTGGATGAGCGCCGTAAACCAACAGCGTGACCACGGGCGCGACCGCCACAGCGGCGAGCGCCGCAAGAGACGAATATTTAAAAATAAGCGCCATAAGCAACCATGTCGCGCATGCCGACAATCCGGCATGCGGCACAGCGACCAGCAAAACGCCCAAAGCCGTCGCCACGCCCTTCCCCCCCTTGAATTTCAGCCAGATCGGAAAGCAATGCCCGAGGATGGCTAATAAACCCATGAAGAGAAGAACTTCTTTGTTTTCAATTACATAGTCAAGACAATGTGCAGAATACGCACACTCACCGGGCGCGTTATTGCGCCCGCTGTCAGTTACATAGTCAACACAATGTGAAGGAAGCGCACACACAACAGCCGAAACAAATAGAATAGGCAGTGATCCCTTAACGCTATCAAGAAGAAGTGTTGCTAAAGCAAGCTTTTTATTGCCTGTCCTAAGTACGTTTGTAGCTCCGATGTTACCAGAACCAGTCTTGCGGATGTCGCCATAACCGCAAAGTCGCGTAAGCAGAAGACCAAAAGGAATAGAGCCAATAAAATAGGCGGAATAAATGCCGACAGCAAAAGCGGCATCAAGCCCCCCATCGCTGAATATCATTCCTTGAGCCAAAGCCTGAAGATCTGAGCTACCAGCGGCCACAGTCACCCCCCCAGCAAAATATCCAGCACCGCCATCCGCGTGGGGATTCCATTCGCCACCTGCTTGCGCAGCAGGCTCCGCTCCGGGTCGTCCGCCACCTCGTCGGCGATCTCCAGCCCCCGGTTCATCGGGCCGGGATGCATGACCAGCGCGTCCTTCTTGGCGTGCTTCAGCCGCTCGGCGGTCAGCCCGTACTTGCGGAAAAACGCCGCATCGTCAGGGATCAGCGAGCGCTCCATCCGTTCCTTCTGGATGCGCAGCATCATCACGATATCCGCGCCCTCGATCCCCTCTTCAAGGCTCGTAAAGCGGGGAATGCCCTCAACGGCCAGCTTCTCGGGCATCAGCATTTCCGGCGCGACCACGCGCACCTTCGCCCCCATTTTGGAAAGCAGGAGAATATTGGAATTGGCAACGCGGCTATGGGCGACATCGCCGCAAATGGCGACCTCAAGCCCTTCCAGCTTGCCCTTTTCCTGCTCCATCGTCAGCGCGTCCAGAAGCGCCTGCGTCGGATGCTCGCGCCAGCTGTCGCCCGCATTGATGACCGGGCACGTCACCCGGCTGGCCACAAACCCCGGCGCGCCGTATTCATGGTGGCGGATGATGATGGCGTCCGGCTCCATCGCGCCCAGCGTGTCGATCGTGTCGGTGAACGTCTCGTCCTTCTTCAGAGAGCTGAACTCCGCGTTCCAGTTGACGACATCCGCGCCCAGCCGTTTGGCCGCCATGTCGAACGAGGTCACGGTCCGCGTGGAGGTCTCAAAGAAAAGGGTCAGGACGATCTTGTTCTCAAGCTTTTCGCGGTCCCACTGGCCGCCCTCCAGCGCCCGAGCGTAATACGCCGCGCGGTCCAGAATGTTGCGGATCTGATCCGCGTCGAGGTCGCTGATGCCCAGAAGATGTTTCATGATGCTACAAGGAAAAGCATATTCCCCCGCAACTTTCCAGAGGAAAGATTGTAGCTGACTCAAATCGTCCCGATGCTAAAATCAACCCCATGTTCAAAAAGTTCATAGAAATAATATTAATATTGACGCTCGGAGTGCCGCTCGCGATTTTCTTAATCATGTATCCGCCCTCAAGCTTTATAAAATCACGGGCTCAGATCGAGTTTCTGAAAAATCTTCAGCAACAGCTGGATGAGGGAAAAACCACGATAAAGCTGGAGGATATCCTGCCCAAAACAGACTGGGACCGCGTGTGCGCGATCCCTCCATACGCCTTTAGCCCCTATTTTTCTGAGAGCGCCAAAATACAGAAATACTATGGAACCGCCCCCGCGCCATGGCGCATCATGCTCCCTGATCCCTACGACGCCCGATATATTTACAGCTTTGCGTGCTTAAAGGAAAACCGCATCGCCTGCCAGGTTACGCTTCAAGTGAATAGTCGTGTCTCTTGGGAACGGGGAATCGAGGTTGACGCGCCCTCGGTCATGGCCATGGGAGAACGCGTATACATCGCTAATGAGATGATCTACTTGGAACGGAGTGAATCGCCCTGTCTTGAGCGCTCGCAAGCCCATATAGCCTTTGAAGGCAAAAGCACATGGGTGATCAAAAACACCCGGCCCCGCAGGACCGAAATCCATAAAATCCCGCCTATTATTAGAGTCTTGTTAAGCGGCAGGGCGTATCATGCTTATTATTGTCATAATAATATTTTTTGGCCAAGCATGCCCCGTAAGCCTTTTGTTTGTAATGAATTTTTATTTGATCAACCGTGTGTGAAAATGGATAAATCCCCGAAAATTCTCGTTGTGGAAGACAACGATTTCGTGCGCATGCAGCTCGCCCGCTTCCTTGAGGAGGAGGGGTTTGAAACCGCTCTCTCCCGCGACGGGGAGGAGGCGATCCGCGCGATGGACGATGATATCGGCTTGGCGGTGGTCGATCTGCGCATGCAACCGATGGACGGCATGGAGTTCATCCGTTGCCTCAAGGCGATGGACCGCCATGTCCCCGTAATCGTTGTGACCGGGTACGACACGGGCGGCCTCCAGCGCGAACCCGTAATGTGGGGCGTCGGCGCGATCTTGCAGAAACCCGTCTCGCGCGAAACGCTGGTCGAGACCGTGACCCGCGTCTTGGGGAAACGGGCATAAGCCCGGTTTTAGGTGTTTGCCCCGCCCGTAAGCCCCTCAATCTCAACGCGCGCCCTCCCGAACTCCCGCACCGCCGCCACGATCAAATTCGCGCAGGGCCGCTCGTCCAGCGCGGCCATCTCGATCTGCGCCGCCAGAGAGCCGAGCTGCGAACAGCAGGCCGACCGCGCCGCGCCCTTGAGGCTGTGCGCGACCTCGGCAAGGGTGGTAAAATTCTGGCTGCTCTCCGCCGCCGCCAGCCGCGTGACCAGCGGATCGGTGGTCCGCACGAAGGTTTTGAGCATCTCGACGGCGCTCTGGTCGAACGCGCCCATCTGCGCCACCACGCAATCTCGGTCCAGCGCGGGCAGGCTCTTGCCGCTGTGATACTGTACCTCCCGCGAGGGGCGCGTCAGACCGGCCGCCTCCGCATCCCCGGGGTCCAGAAGCCCCCACCGGATCAAAAGCCGCCGCAACTGCCCCAGCGTCACAGGCTTCACCAGTGATTCGTCAAACCCCTGATCGAGATACGCGTCCCGCCCCGACATCATCACATCCGCACTCAGCGCGATAATCGGCAGCCGCGCGCCTGTGCGCGTCTCCCGGTCCCGGATCGCCCGCACCAGCGCATACCCGTCCATGTCCGGCATGTGCAGATCGGTAATCAGCAGATTGAACGTCCGCGTGTCGAGAAGCTGAAGCGCCTCCTGCCCCGAAAGCGCGAACTCGGTCTGTACCCCAAGCTTCTCGCACTGGCGGTAAAGGATATCCCGCACGCTTTCCGTATCCTCCGCGATCAGGATCCGGCACACATCGCCCGGAGCCGAAAGCGCGCTCGGCCGGTTGCGGATATGCGCCGCCTTTACCACGGCCTTGCCCAGACCGACCCGGCTGGCGGGCTTCGTAAGGTAGGCCGCGCCCAGCGTCTTGAGCGACTGCACGAGGCCCGGATCGTTGCGCACAGTGTACATCACCAGCCCCATGAAGGGCCGCACCGCGTAAAATTCCTGCAGCAGATGCACCCCCAGCCCGTCGGGCAGGCTCTGGTCCACCACCGCCACGTCGAACGGCATCCGCCGCGCCAGCTCAAGCCCTTCCTCGTAGGTCGCACAGCTTTCAACCTTTGCGCCCATCGAGCGCAGCGAGTTGGCGATCTCCTTCGATCCCTGCGGATGGCTGTCCACCGACAGCACGGAAATCCCCTCAAGGTCCGGCAGGCTGACCGTATTCATGCCCGTCCCGACTTCCTGCGTGGGAACCTCGAACCAGAAAGTCGATCCCGCGCCCTCCTCGCTGACCACGCCGATTTTACCGTGCATCAGTTCCACCAGTTTTTTGCAGATCGAAAGCCCCAGCCCGGCGCCCCCGTGCTTGCGCGTGGTCGTCTGCCCGGCCTGATAGAACGGCTGGAACAGGCGCGCCTGAACCTCGGTGGGCATGCCGATCCCCGTATCGGCGACCTCGAAACGGAGACCGATCCCGTCGGCGGGCGGGGGCAGGGACTGGCAGGCCCGCGAAACCCGGATCATCACGGTGCCCTGCCGCGTGAATTTGAGGGCGTTCACAGCCAAATTCATCAAAATCTGCCGCAGGCGTCGCGGATCGCCGATAATGACCTGCGGCACGTCCGCCCCGATATCGCTCAGAATCTGGACCTTCGTGTCGGTCTTCGCCTTGTTGGCCGAAAGCGCCTCGATGATCCCGTGGACCAGAAGCCGCACCGGAACCTCGAACCGGTCAAGCTCCAGCTTGTGCGCCTCGATCTTGAGTACGTCCAGAACGTCGTCCAGAACGGCCAGAAGCTCGCTGGCCGCGTTTTTGGCGGTTTTGGTCATGGTATGGATGCTGGGCGGCGCCTCTTCCTGCCCGATCAGCTCCAGCATCCCGTAGATGGTTTGCAAAGGCGTGCGGATCTCGTGGCTCACCATCGCCAGAAAGCCCGATTTCATCTCCGCCAGCGCCTTCGCCTCGTCCGCCGCGCGGCGCAGGTCGGCAAAACTCTCGTCAGGAAAGGATTCCGTAGGATCGGCCATGGAAAAATTAAGGACTGTATTGCGGATCAAAAGATTGAAAAAACCTCAACAATCCTATAGTAATTCAAGGCTTATGACCATGCATCATAAGTTAATTTGAACGTGAAAGGTCTGAATGATGGGTTACAAGGTTGCAGTGGTAGGCGCGACGGGCAATGTCGGGATGGAAATCCTGAAAATCCTGCATGAGCGCAATTTCCCCGTGGATGATATCGTAGCGCTGGCCTCCAGCCGCTCCGTCGGCAAGGACGTGTCCTTTGGCGACGATACGGTTAAGGTGCGCGATCTCGCGACCTTCGACTTCAAGGGAATCGACATTGCGCTGTCTTCCCCCGGCGGCAAGGTCTCGGCGGAATATTCGCCCAAGGCGGCGAAGGCCGGAGCGGTTGTGATCGACAACACCAGCTATTGGCGTATGGACCCCGACGTGCCCCTGATCGTGCCCGAAGTGAACCCGCACGCGATCGCCGAGCACACGAAAAAGAACATCATCGCCAACCCCAACTGCTCGACCATCCAGATGGTTGTGGCACTGAAGCCCATTCACGACGCGGCCAAAATCAAGCGCGTGGTGGTCTCGACCTACCAGTCCGTCTCCGGCACCGGCAAGGCCGCGATGGATGAACTGTTCGACCAGACCAAGGGCATCTACATGAATCAATCGCCCCACCCTTCGGTCTATCCGAAGCAGATCGCCTTCAACCTGATCCCCCAGATCGACGTGTTCATGGAGGACGGCAAGACCAAGGAAGAATGGAAGATGGTCGTGGAAACCAAAAAAATCCTCGACCCAAGCATTAAGGTCTGCGCCCATTGCGTGCGCGTACCCGTGTTCATCAGCCATTCCGAGATGATCAACGTCGAATGCGAACGCGAAATCACCGCCGATCAGGCCCGCGAACTCTGGCGCGAGTTTGAGGGGATCAGCGTCGTGGACGATGCCGCTGAGGGCCGCGAATACATCACCCCGCTCGAAATTCAGGGCGAGGACGACGTGTTCGTCAGCCGCATCCGCGAGGACGAGTCCGTCGATAACGGCCTCAGCTTCTGGTGCGTCTCCGACAACCTGCGCAAGGGCGCGGCGTTGAACGCGGTTCAGATCGCCGAACTCCTGACCCGCAAGAGCGCGAAGGCCGCCGCTTAACCCGGCTGAAAACTCGTGAATGACGCGATGCTCATCGCCGCTGCGGCCTGTGCCTATATGCCGTTGGCTCTTACGTTCGTCTTGTACGCGCGCGCCAAACGCTATCCCTACGCCCTGCAGGTCTTCACCGACTCGCTCCGCAAGGTGGGCGGGCAGGTGACAACGGCATCCTTCCTTATGGCATTCCCGGCGGTGTACCTGCTCTTGTTTGACGAACATTTGACCGCGCAAATCGAATGGAAGAAAAGCGCCACGGCGGCGCTGTTCCTCGCATGGCTGACGGCGTATCCGTTGACGCTTGTAACATTTCACGCGCTGCGGACCGCCCTCCAGCGAACGGAACCTTACGCTCTGCCTTATTCTGCTACGGCAAATATCGGCTACGATATTCTAAAGCACACGTTTCTGGCCGCGCTCTTTTTCATCGGCGTTTATGCGGGCGGTCAAACGCTCCATCCAGAAAAACTGATGATTATAAAAAACACGATCGCGCAGATCAGAATCGCGAGTTAGTAGACATCGATTCCAACAGAAGGCGCACCGTAATCATACTCATAAGCAACATTCGCGCGGGCACCTGTCTGCTCACGCCCCTGATGCTCAACAGCAGCGTCTATACCGAAAGGATGCTTGATTCCCCTATGCATGAAAATCGCAGGGGCTTTGATATGGATCATATGCCCACCGATCCTGTAACGTAACGGGTCGCCCTCACTATATATGTTAACGGTGAGAATCGCTGTATCCCTATGCAGGTTACGGCTAATTGATCGTCGATTATCGCTCTGTATGGCAACTTTATGAATATGCAGGTCGCCAGGGAGGTTGGCCTCAAGACTTACAGGGCGGTTACTGAGATCGTTGAAAACCCCGCGGCGTGTCGGTACGACAAGATAATCTCCGGGACTTTTGGATGGTTCGAGCAAAAGTGGCGCGTGCGCCTCAGGGAACATATCGCCGAGATAGCCCTTGGTCTCTTCGTTAAACACGCCTGCAAAGAAGCTGCAAAGAGCCTTATCGCGTATATTGGCTGTAAATGCCTCAAGAGCTTGCGTGCGGCTCAAGGGAATGAAAGCGAACATTGTGTTTGGATCGCTATTCAGAAGATCAAGCCCCTCCTGAACGCTGCTCACACGCCGATACGACTTTCTGTTGGAATTAATCGAACCCTCTGACAAAAGACCACCCCTAACTAGTTATGATTACACCAAAATGTAATCACGGCCGACCCAAAAGTCAAATATTCGAAAGGCGAAGAAATCTATATACGGCTTGACCAAAGCGCGAGGTCTTCAATCGCGCAAAATATCGATCCCCAAAGCCAGAAGAATTTCGTCAAGCCATTGCATCCACGGGATAAAATGCTTGCCTTTCTTGGGCCGGTTCTCGTCGATACGGATATCGTGCAGGGTCATTTCGGCCTCTACGACTTTCTGAACATCCTTGCGGATTTCGTCCATGTCCAGCCCGTCCGTGGCCAGCGCATGCAGCCGGTCCAGCAGATCTTGCTCGGAAGGGTGCAAAACCCCGTCCTTGAAGGCCATCAGCCGGGCGAAATACAAAACCTGGCTGCGGTAATTCGGGTCGTTGATATGTCGGAACAGATCGCCGATATCCTGCGGAACGTCCAGGTCACGCTCCAGAATCCCGCGCTGTTCGGCGGTTAGGGGCATCCGGTTGGCCAGCGCCGAAACATAGGCGATTTCCTCCTCCGTGACCACCCCGTCCGCATGGGCCATGGCGATCAGACAGCGCAGCATCGTAAACTTGCTCGTACTGACTTGCGCGGTCCCGAATTCCTTTTTTGTCTGCAAGGGTGCCCCCTGAAAAATCGTTGAAAACCTAATAAAAGATTAAAGGACGAAAGCCCCTTACGCTAGAGATTAGCGCCCAGAGATTAAAAAACCCTTTGCAAAACGTTCCTTTAAGTGATTGAAATCTTTGCCGCAGACTTTATGATGATTACGGTGCGCAAAAGCCACCACAGCCAAACAAAAGGCCTTAGGTACAATATGTCAAATACGCCCACAAAGAGAGTCCCGCGCCCGCTATCTCCGCATTTGCAGGTCTACAAGCTGCCGCTGACCGCGCTGTGCTCGATCACGCACCGGATTTGCGGGGTCGGCCTCTCGCTCGGAACCATTCTTGTCGCCGCCTTCCTGCTCGCCGCCGCCAGCGGAGAGGGGCCTTACAATACGGTGATGGGCATCGCCTCCAGCCCGCTGGGCCAGCTGATCCTCTTCTTCTGGTCTGTGGCGCTGTACTACCACCTGTGCAGCGGCATCCGGCATATGATCTGGGATACTGGCCGCTGTCTGGACAAAAACACGGCGATGCGCACCAACTACTATGTCATTGCGGGCGCTGCCGCGCTCACGGTCTCGACATGGGCCTGCGCCATCATGACTCTTTGAGGGGAAAAGACATGCCGAAGAATACCGAACAAGACCGCCTCAAATCCCCCCTCGCCAAGGCTCGGGGCCACGGCTCCGCCCATCACGGCGCAGACCACTGGCTGCACCAGAAAATCACCGCTATCGCCAACGTCCCGCTGGTCATCTGGCTGGTCTATTCCATCGTCGATCTCAAGGGCGCGTCATACGGAGAATTTACGGCGTGGCTCGCCGCGCCGCTCAACGCGGTTCTGATGATCCTGCTGCTCATCTCCACGCTCTACCACGCGCGGCTGGGAACTCAGGTCGTGATCGAGGATTATATCGCCAGCCCCTGCCTGCGCACCGCCAAACTGATCGGCATTCGCCTGTTCTTCTTCGCCATCGGCGTGGCCTGTATCTTCAGCGTCCTGAAAATCGCCCTCGGGCAGTGAGTGGGTTCAGAGATGGAATCGCAAAGCCTCAATAGAAAATTGATAAGAAAATAGATGCAGCACTTCTTTCTTAAAATATCAGGTGTTCCCTACGGAAAAGCAAAAACAAGAGGAAACATAAAGGCTCCTAAGGAGTGGACAGAAGCAATTAAAAAGCAGACCAAAAGCAGCCCCAAAGTAAAAGAAGCTTGTATGCTCAAAGTCACTTTTTTACTACCTCCAGATAAATTCCCTTCTGACTTTCCGTATGGTTCAGACTTGGACAACCTCCTAAAAAGATTTCTTGATGCTTTGAATGACACAATTTTCTCAGAGGCACTGGGCAAAGATAGTTGCATAATTTCTCTGATAGCCCAAAAAACAAAAGTTAAATCTAATAGCGAGGCAGGAGTATTATTGGAAATAACCCCGGTTAGTGTATAAACCGAAATAGCTTTGCGCCTTTGCGTCTTAGCGATGGCTGGCTCAGCAAAAAAAGGATAAAAGAAAATGACCAAATCCTACCAAATCATCGACCACCAGTTTGACGTCGTCGTCGTCGGCGCGGGCGGCGCAGGTCTCCGGGCGGGCTTCGGCTGCGCGGAGCAGGGCCTGCATACCGCCATCATCTCCAAGGTCTTCCCGACGCGCTCCCACACCGTCGCGGCGCAGGGCGGCATCTCCGCCGCACTCGCCAACATGGGCGAGGACGACTGGCGCTTCCACTTCTACGACACGATCAAGGGCTCCGACTGGCTCGGCGATCAGGACGCGATCGAATATATGTGCAAGGAGGCGATCCCCGCCGTCATCGAACTGGAGCATTACGGCGTTCCGTTCTCCCGCACGCCCGAGGGCAAGATTTACCAGCGCCCCTTCGGCGGCATGACCACGCACTACGGCAAGGGCACGGCCCAGCGCACCTGCGCCGCCGCCGACCGCACCGGCCATGCGATGCTGCACACGCTCTATTCGCAGGCCCTTAAAAACCGCGCCGAATTTTTCATCGAATATTTCGCGCTCGACCTCATCATGACCGACGACGGCCAGTGCCTCGGTGTCATGGCGTGGGATCTCGATACCGGCGCGCTCCATCGCTTCCGCGCCCACCAGACGATTCTGGCGACGGGCGGCTATGGCCGCGCCTATTTCTCCTGCACCTCCGCCCACACCTGCACGGGCGACGGCGGCGGCATGGCGCTTCGCGCCGGACTGCCGCTGCAGGATATGGAGTTCACGCAATTCCACCCCACCGGAATCTACGGCGCGGGCTGCCTGATTACCGAGGGCGTGCGCGGCGAGGGTGGATACCTCACCAACTCCGAAGGCGAACGCTTCATGGAACGCTATGCGCCGAGCGCGAAGGACCTCGCCTCCCGCGATGTCGTCTCCCGCTCCATGACCATCGAAATCCGTGAGGGCAGGGGCGTGGGGCCGAAGAAGGACCATATCCACCTGAATCTCATGCACCTTGAGCCGGAGATCATCCATAACCGCCTGCCCGGCATCGCCGAAAGCGCGCGCATCTTCGCGGGCGTTGACGTGACCCGCGAACCCATCCCCGTCCTGCCGACCGTTCATTACAACATGGGCGGCATCCCGACCAATGTGATGACCGAGGTCGTGACCTCCACCAAGAAAAACCACAGCGAAGTCGTCCCCGGCCTCATGGCAATCGGCGAAGCCGCCTGCGTCTCCGTCCACGGCGCGAACCGCCTCGGCTCCAACTCGCTACTCGACCTCGTGGTCTTTGGCCGCGCCGCCGCTAAACGCTGCGGAGAAATCGTCATCCCCGGATCGCCGCACCGGCAGTTCAGCGGCGACGACGGCTCCAAGGCCATCGACCGCCTCGACCGTTTCCGCAACGCAAGCGGCGGTACGTCCACCGCTCACCTGCGCGACCGGATGCAGCACACGATGCAAAACCACGCCGCCGTCTTCCGCACCGCGCAGACGTTGAACGAAGGTGTGGCGCTCATCAACGAATGTTTCGCCGCAAGGGCCGATCTGGGCATCAAGGACCGCTCCATGATCTTCAACACAGATCTTGTGGAGACGTTGGAATTGGACAACCTGCTGGGGCAGGCGGTGGTGTCCCTGCATTCCGCCGCGAATCGCGAGGAATCGCGCGGCGCCCACGCGCGGGAGGATTTCCCAGAACGCGACGACAAGAAATGGCTCAAACACACGGTGACATGGGTCGAATCCAGCGGCAAAACCCGCATCGACTACCGCCCCGTGACCCTGACGACCCTGACCGACGAGGTTGAGGCCGTCCCACCGAAGGCAAGGGTATACTAAGGAGTTGAACGTATGGGGCTAAAACTTCTTGCTTTTTCATAAGGTTGTATGAGAAAGTGGGAATGTGCCCTGCGGCGTTTCGCGGGGTGCATGGGGCATTTAAAAAAATAAAAAACACCAAGAATAACAAAAAGATAAGAGCGGCCGCGGGATGGTCAAGGAAGTCAAATCTGAAGATATCGACGCTATGGCGGACCGGCTCTTTGAGCTGGGCATAGAGTTTCGCCGCAGCGGCCAGATGGCTCTGGCTGCTGATATGCTGCGTACGGGCATGCGTATGGTCCGCAGCGACATGGTTTTGCGCAATGATCGCCGGGACCTTAAGCGCGCAAACGAGCAACTTACCGAAAAAAGCGAGACCGACGTCCTGACCGGCGCCCCCAACCGCGCAGGCTTTGAGCGTGTCGCGATCCACGAAATCAGCGAAATGCGCCGCTTCAACAATATGGAAGTCGCCTTCGCTTATGTCGATCTGGACGGGTTCAAGGCCGTGAACGACACGTTCGGTCACGAAATGGGCGACAACGTACTCAAAGAGGTCGTCAAAAGGCTTCAGGAAAGCTTCCGGACAACCGATATTGTTTGCCGCATCGGCGGTGACGAAATCGTGATCATTATGCCGTTCGAGGACAACAACCAGTTCCACGAAGACCGCGCAACGGAATGGATTCGCGACGCTCTGGCCGGGCTTTACGTCTGGGATCAGGAAGGCAACCAGCCTTACCCCATCGGGGCCAGCATCGGCTTGGTCTCATCGAATGACCCGACCCTCGAAGGCTGGAGCGAGCCGCACGACATCATGAGCGAGATGAAAAAACTGGCCGACAAGCGCATGTACGAAGACAAATGGTTCAACGGCCAGTACACCGAAGAGAACAAGCACGAGCTCTTCCACCCGAAAAATACCCGCCTTGAACTGCTCCGCGTCAAGGCCCGCGCCGATCATCAGGCCCGGCAGATGCTCGAAGGACACCTGACCTCCTCCGACCCGTCCCTGAATTGAATCTGAAAAGTGGGCCTAACCCGCCCCTCCGGGACCTTCCGGCGCAACTCCGCCCTGATGGAACTGTGAAACCCGGCTCTGCGCGACGATCCGCACATGCGCCGCCACAGCGCCGAGGCCAGCTTGCTCGAACATCGCGGCGGCATCGGCGTAGCTCGCCTTGATCCCCGGCAGATGCGCGGATATATCGTAAGCCGTCCCCGGCTGCGCGTCCTTTTCAACAAGGCTCAGCCTCCGGTGAACCTCAACGGCGTCTTTCACGCGCTGATCGTCTTTTGGGTTCGCAAAGTTGAATTCCCGCTTGCCCTCATGCTGGCTGGGGTCGGCTTGGCCGCTCTGAAGCCGCAGCGCGGTGTCTTCGGCGCGGATCGCCTGCTGCACCGCCAACGCGGCCTGCGCGATCTCCTGATTCCCATGCATCTTGGCGTGAATCTGCCCGATCATCGGAACCTTCCACTGCTCGGTTTTATTGTTCACCCCGGCGTTGGAGTCCACGATCCGCCGCGCAAGATGGATTTCCTTCGCGTCGATCCCGCCCTTGGTAAGCAGGGGCATAACCTCGTGATCCTTCATGGTCGAAAGCGCCAGAAAGTCTATCTCCCCCTTGAATTGCGGCAAATCTTCGGGCGCAAGCGTCTTCATCTCCAGCGCGTTGCGCACGGCCACCATAAGGGCCTGCTTCTGTGCGCTTTGCTCCTGCTGCTCCGGGCTGATCGCCCCCATCTTGGCCAGCATGACGCCCAGCGGGGCCGAAAGCGCCTCCCGCAAGGCCGAAGCATCCGGCCCTTCGCTGCCCTGCGCTCCGGCATTCTCTGAAAACCCTTGGGAAACCCCGCCCGAACCGTCCATAAATCAAACCCCTTGTAAGAATATTTCACGATTATATACCAGAAACCGCAAACAAACGTCAAAACTACGATTTTCCCCCCGCCGGGGCTTCACTTTTGGCCCCATTAGGACTAATTTCAGGGGAGTAAGAACTTTTTCCGGGGCACCTTTCCCATGGCCGAATTTACACTTCCGAAAAACTCAGTGATCCAGAAGGGCAAGCACATCGACGCCGCGAACGGCGCGAAACGGGCCAAGACCTTCAGCGTCTACCGCTGGGACCCCGACGACGTGAACGAAAAGGGCGAGGCCAAAAACCCCCGGATGGACGAAATCAAGATCGACCTCGACCAGTGCGGCCCGATGGTTCTGGACGCGCTGCTCTATATCAAGAACGAGGTGGACTCGACCCTGACCCTGCGCCGCTCCTGCCGGGAGGGGATCTGCGGCTCCTGTGCCATGAATATCGACGGTACCAACACGCTGGCCTGCACGAAATCGATCGCCGACTGCAAGGGTGATGTAAAGATTACGCCCCTGCCGCATATGCCTGTGGTCAAAGACCTCGTGCCCGACCTTAACCATGTCTACGCGCAATATACCGCCATCGAGCCGTGGCTAAAGACCGACTCGCCCGCGCCGAACCGCGAGCGCCTGCAATCGCCTGAGGATTCCGACAAGCTCAACGGCGCGGACGGCCACGGCCCCGCCGGATGCATCCTCTGCTTCTGCTGCTCCACCTCGTGCCCGTCTTACTGGTGGAACGGCGACCGCTTCCTCGGCCCCGCCGTGCTGCTCCAGGCCTACCGCTGGATCGTGGACAGCCGCGACGAAGCAACCGGGGAGCGTCTCGATGCGCTCGAAGATCCCTTCCGCCTCTATCGCTGCCATACGATCATGAACTGCACGAATACCTGCCCGAAGGGCCTGAACCCCGCGAAGGCCATCGCCGAGATCAAGAAAATGATGGTTGAGAGGCTTTAAAGCGCCAAGAATAACCTCAACTTATTCCATAGGCTTGTATTCGCCCCAACCCATATAGGCGTGGTACTTTCTCTGCGCGTCGTTGTAATCCAGAGCTTCAGTCGTCCATATAAGCTTGGCGTTTTCACCGCAAAGCCGAACATTTTTTTCATAGTGTTCATTATCAGCTGGAAAAAAGTGATAATCCTCGCCTTTAACAGCTTTCCCTTCGATAATCTCTTCGTACTCTTCAAGCCAAAGTTCCCACATCGGCATTGCATTTACCCTTTTAAATTGATGTCGATACCCTCAACCTCGATCACCTTCACCCGGCTCGTCTCCCCGCGCACAATTTCAATCGCGCTCTTGGGGATCTCCCAATGCTTCGCCAGCAGCTTAATCAGCGCCGCGTTCGCCTTGCCCTTTTCCGGCGCGGCCGTGACGGAAACGCGCAGAAACCGCTCCCCCGCCGCATCCGTCTCCCAGCCCGCTACCGCGTTTGTCTTCGCCCCGGGCGTCAGCTTCACCGTGATCCGAGCCATAATCCCCTCAGCTATAAGCCTAAGATTATATGGACTTTTTCCCGATTTGTCTGTATCACTCCCCCCCGCAAGGAGAACGCACGATGAATTATGGAACCAAACAAAGGATCAGCGGATTTCTAAAGGCCGCAGGCCTCACGGCCCTGTTCGCCATCGGCATGAGCGAGCCGGATTCCAAGCCGCCCACCGAAGAGGAGAGGATAGAAAGCCGCCAGCGCAGTCAGGGCTGCTCCGAAGATCAGATCGCCCAATATAAGCGCGACGGCGTCCCGCCCCATTGCCCGGAACGCTGAAGCCCTCTAAAGTTTCCCGCATGGCATCAATTCACATCATCAAGCTCGTCGTGGGGGTCGAGGACCTCAAGGATTATTACGGCTGGCACCAGACGGAAATTTTCGATTATCACGGCGTGCCCGCCACCCCGTGCTGGACGCGCCACAAACCCAGCCGGGGCGCGGAGATTTTGGAATCCGGCGGCTCCATCTACCGCGTGATTAAAAACCGCATCCGCTGCCGCCACCGCATCCTCGGCTTTGAAACCGTCGAGACTTCGCATAAGGGCACGATGTGTATGATCGTGCAGGACGCGCGGATGATCGAAACCGTGGCCGCGCCGAAACGCCCGTTTCAGGGCTGGCGCTACCTCAAGCCCGCCGACGCGCCGCCCGACAAGGGAATCTACACCGGCCAGGACGACACCGAACTCTCCCCCGAACTGGAAGACGAACTCCGTCAGGCAGGGATTTTATAATTCCGCACAGCAGGGGGTGATGCTAATCTATAGACTTGGCTGCAAAAAAATCCCAAAAAGTATAGTTTTACAGTAAAGTCGAATTAAGGCTCTAGGCTGCAGGGTGCTTGACTATGTTTGATCGTCCAAAAGTAAAGTTTTCTAACTTAGCTTTGCCTATCTTAATAATCCTAATTTTGGCGTCAGTGCTTTTAAGGAGTGAGACAGGCGTAAACGGCTGCATAAAAAGCACGGCTAATTCGAGTCATGTCCTCTTAGGACCCTATTCAAAAACGACCTTAAATTTCCCCATAGCTTATTTTGGAAGCAGACTTGATCTCAGTCTAAGCTCAACAGATTCTGTGAAGATAAAAGTGAAGCTTGACGATATGAGTCCTGCCTGTCTTTCAGATATGTACGGTAAAAGCGGAAAAAAAAGCACTCAAATATTTAATAATATAAAACTCAAAGCAAGCGCTCCTGAATTAGTAAAAAGTGAGTTCAAACAGATGGAGGAGACGTATGACGAATTTATAAGCACCGACCAATACGGTTTTAAAGCCTATAGAGCAATTCATGATGTTCGTGATAACAAGCAGTCGTCAATCAGAGAGTTGCTAATACCGCCTGATAGTTACTTTGGAAGTCCCGTCCGAATTGTTTGCACGATTTTAGAACCTGATCCGAAGGACCAGAGCATAGAAAAAAACTGCACTTTGCATACATTGTTTGAAAATAACTTGTTTATTGAATACGGATTTCATTCTTCACATTTTGAAGATTTAAAAAATTATGATCGGCGTATGAAAGAATTTACATCCTCCATCCTTACTGAAAACACAACGATAAATAAGGATAAAATGGTGAGCTATGACGAGCCTTTTTGTGAGGGGACCGTACTTACAAAAGTCGGTCTAATTTCTTTGCGTATGCCCCGCTCATATTCGGCAAGAAGAGAAGGAAATCGATGGGATTTGGGAAAGGACAGCTATAAATACAACTGTGGCATAAATGAAATTAACAAAATTGAAATCGTTCACTTTCATCCTTTTGATAATAAGGAGAGAATGAGTATATCTTCAACCTTGCGGGAAACCACTTTTGAGGAATATGGGAGAACCACTCAAAGTATCTTCGATCAAGGGCTGTATAAAAGGCTGGAAAGCGGAATGTTTCAGTATGGGGGAAAACATATGGATAGATTCTTCATCCCGAATGAAATTCTAAAAACACGAAACAACCAACCTATAATCATAGAGTGCAGTGGAAGCGAAGAAATACGCGAAGAGTATACGCATCATTATTGTGTCGCAAAATATGTTCACCCAAGCGGATTATACGTTCACCACTCATATTCTCGCCGACTCAATAAGCCTTTCACTGAATATGAAATGCTAAAATCCAGATACTTTGAAATAAATCACATGATTGAAGCTGCAAAACACTAACCCTGGATTTTTTATAAATCCTCAAAATCCAGCCCGAGATCGAGCGCCGGGGCCGAGTGCGTCAGCGCCCCGGCGGAGATATAATCCACGCCCGTCTCGGCGATCGCCTTGACCGTTTCAAGAGTGACGCCGCCCGAAGCTTCCGTCACGATCCGCCCGCCCACCTTCGCCACGGCAGTCTTAAGGTCGGGCAAGGTGAAATTGTCCAGCATCACCACATCCACCCCGCCATGCTGCGCGTGATAGGCCAGCACCGCGTCGAGCTGCGCCAGCGTATCCACCTCGATCTCCACCCGCACCATATGGCCGGAATTTTTCCCCGCAAGGCGCAGCGCCGTCTCCACGCCGCCCGCCATGGCGATATGATTGTCTTTAATCAAAATCGCATCATCCAGCCCGAAGCGGTGGTTTGTTCCGCCGCCCGTGCGCACCGCGTATTTCTGGAGCGCTCTCAGACCCGGCAGAGTCTTGCGCGTGTCGCAGATTTTGGCATTTGTGGCCCGCACCGCCTCGACATATTTATGCGTCATCGTGGCAATGCCTGAAAGATGTATAACGAAATTAAGCGCCGTCCGCTCAGCCGTAAGAATCCCCGAAGCCTCGCCTGCAATGCTGGCGATCGTATCCCCGGGTTTGATCTGCGCCCCGTCCTGCACATTAAGGTCGATCTGCACGTCCGGGGTGCAGAGCGCGAAGGCCAGAACCGCCGGGCCCATCCCCGCCAAAATCCCGGCCTTTCGGGCCCGCAGAACGCAGCGAGCCAACGTTCCCGGCGCGACGACCGCGCGCGTGGTGATGTCGTGCCCATGACCCAGATCCTCCGCCAGAGCGGCGCGCACAGCCTGTTCAACGAGAAGGGGCGAAAGATCCATGAGGCGTCATCCTTATTGAGTTCAAGGATGTTCTACCATAAAGATAAAAGAAAACAAAAGCTTATGAAAAAACAGCAGATATTCAGTTTGCAAACGAGCAGACGCCTATTCACAAAAAAAAATCAATAACCACTGTGTCTTGATATTTAAAGTTAAGAAAAAAAGGGCGTTAAAATTTTATGTTCTACTGCTAGCTGAGGATTGATAGCATCAAGCATGAAAAACTCGTCTCGCCTCATAAAAGCTTTTTTAGCCGTGATAATGCTAATTATCTGTCTAGGTGCGGCTGCATTAACCGTTGAAGACAATCGCTTTTGGTTATGTAGTAAGACCAAAGGAAATCTATGCATATACGTGATGCCTATGAGGCCTGCGCCGACATCGGCCACGCATGTTCAACAAGTTGGCCCAAGACAGCAATAAGCTCGCAGCGATTCGAGCAAGCCAACTGAGAAAGTGACAAAAGAGATTAAGAGATGGAAAGCAACGGTCGCAAACGGGCTATGATTCTAATCTTACTAATCGTTCTTACGCTGGCATGGGTGATGTGGGTGTCCTACTCAATACTTCCAGAAGTTCTGGAAAAGCCTGCATCCACAAATGACATGAGCAGAACGGCTGCCGAATTGTTAGAAAACTCTGAGCGCAGATAAAAAACCTAGCTCAACTCCAGCATCCGCAAGACCGATTTTTTCGCCCGCGCGGAAATCTCAGGGTCGATGGTCACTTCCGGCCCTTCGGTTTGCAGGGCCTTGAGGATTTTCGGCAGGGTGATCCGCTTCATATGCGGGCACATCTGGCACGTGCCGATCATCTCGACCTTCGGGTTCGCGGCGGCGATATTGTCGCTCATCGAACATTCGGTCATCAGCATCGCCCGCCCGGGCTGTTTTTCCTTGATGAACACGTCCATCTGCGCGGTCGATCCCGAATAATCGGATTCCGCGATCACGTCCGGCGGGCATTCCGGGTGCGCCAGCACGACGATATTGTCGTACCGCTGACGCATATCGCGGATATCCTGCGGCGTGAAACGCTCATGCACCATGCAGGTGCCTTCCCAATAGATGATTTTAACGTCCGTCTGCGCCGCCACGTTCTGCGCCAGAAACTTGTCCGGCGTCATGATGACCGTATCGTGCCCCAGCTTGCCCAACGCATTGACGATCTTGAGCGCGTTGGAGGAGGTGCAGCACACATCCGACTCCGCCTTCACGTCTGCCGAGGTGTTCACGTACGTCACCACCGGAATACCGGGATATTTTTCCTTCAGCGCCCGCACGTCCGCCCCCGTGATGGATTCCGAAAGCGAGCATCCGGCCAGCACATCGGGAATAATAACTTTCTTTTCGGGGCAAAGAATCTTGGAGGTTTCCGCCATGAAATGCACACCGCACTGGATGATCATATTGGCGCTGGTCTTGGCCGCTTCCTGCGCGAGCTTGAGCGAGTCGCCCACAATATCGCCCACGCCGAAGAAAATATCCGGCGTCATATAGTTATGCGCCAGAATAACGGCGTTCTTCTCTTTTTTCAGGCGGTTGATTTCGTAGACATACGGGGCCAGCGACTTCCAGTGGTCCATCGCATAGTGGCGGGACAGGGTTTGATAGACCGCTTCCGTTGCCGCCGCAACTTCTTGTGTATAGTCCAGGCGCTGCGTTTCCATGGTTTTGACCTTAACAGGACAGCAATAAAAGCGCTATATTTCATATTCAGCGCCCAAGGTCAAGGAAATGACGGATCTATTTGCACAAAAGTCGGTAAAAACGGCGGAAAAGAGCGGCCCGCGCCCCATGGCGGACCGTCTGCGCCCGGCCCAGATCGGCCTTGTGGTCGGGCAGGATCATCTGCTCGGCCCCGGCGGCCCGCTGCGTAAAATGGCCGAATCCGGAATTCTGGCCTCCATGATCCTCTGGGGCCCGCCCGGCTGCGGCAAGACCACGCTTGCCCGGATTCTCGCCAACCACAGCGGGCTGCACTTCGAACAGATTTCCGCGATCTTCAGCGGCGTGGCCGACCTGCGCCGCGTCTTCGATTCCGCCCGCATCCGCCATCAGAACGGGCAGGGGACGCTCTTGTTCGTAGACGAGATCCACCGCTTCAACAAATCCCAGCAGGACGCGTTCCTCCCGGTGATGGAGGACGGCACGATCACCTTGATCGGCGCGACCACCGAAAACCCGTCCTTTGAACTCAACGCCGCGCTTCTCTCCCGTGCGCAGGTGTTTGTCTTAAAACGTCTAGACGACGCGGCGCTGGACTCCCTCACCGAACGCGCCGAAACCGAGGCCGGGGAAAAACTGCCCTTAACCGCCGAAGCCCGCGACCTGCTGAAAACTCTGGCCGACGGCGACGGGCGCTACATCCTCTCGATGGCCGAGCAGATCATCGCGCAAACCAAAGGCGCCAAAAAACCTCTGGACTCCGCCGCCCTTCTGGAACTCGTTCAGCGCCGCGCGCCGCTCTACGATAAGGGCGACGACGCGCATTACAACCTGATCTCCGCCCTGCATAAAACCGTGCGCGGATCGGACGCCGACGCCGCCCTCTACTGGTTCGCGCGGATGCTGGCGGGCGGCGAAGACCCGCGCTACATCGCCCGCCGCATGGTCCGCATGGCGGTGGAGGATATCGGTCTGGCGGAACCCCAAGCCCTGCCCACGACCCTCGCCGCGTGGGAGGCTTATGAAAGGCTCGGCAGCCCGGAGGGTGAACTGGCCCTCGCGCAGGCGCTTGTGTTTCTGGCGACCGCCCCCAAATCCAACGCCGCCTACACCGCCTATAAGGCCGCCGTAAAATCCGCGAAGGAAACCGGCTCCCTCATGCCGCCCAAGCATATCCTGAACGCCCCGACGAAACTCATGAAAAACGAAGGCTACGGCGCGGGCTACGAATACGACCACGACGCGCCAGAATCCTTCAGCGGCCAGAACTATTTTCCCGACGGCATGCCCCGCCCGGAATTTTACCAACCCGTGGAGCGCGGCTTCGAGCGCGAGATCAAAAAACGGCTGGACTATTGGAGCAAACTCCGCGCCGAACGGGGCGGCAAATCATGACGCGCGAAAAGAAAACAAAAACCCGCCGCAAGCGCAGCGCCGTGGCCAAAGACCTCTACACGCCCAAATACAAACAGCGCGTGGTGGAACTAAAAACCCGCTATCGTCGGAAGAAGAAAAAAGTTGAGGAGCCGGAGCAGGAAGACTAGGCTCCTCGTACCTTCCGCACGAGCATCAACCCGCTGCCGATGATCACCGCCGCGCCGAGCAACATATTGAGCGTCGGCATCTCGTCGAAGACCAGCGCCCCCAGCAAAAGCGCCCAGATCATCTGAAGATAGTTGAACGGCGAAACCAGCGCATACGGCGCGATGCGAAACGCCCCCGCGATCCCGCTCAGCCCCACCGTAATCATCACGCCGCCCAGAATGAACACCGGCACATCCGCAATCGCGGGCCACTGCCCGCCCCAGACAGACACCGGAACGAACGCCAGAACCGAAAACAGGCTGGGATAGAACGAAAGCGAAAGCACCGTCTCGTCCGGCCCCAGCTTGCGGGCCAGCAGCCCCAGCGAGGCGATAAACACCGTCGCCGCGAACGGCGCGAAGATCCAGGGGCTGAACTCGGCCAATCCCGGCGGATACGCAATCAGGATTCCCGAAAACCCCAGCGCGATGATCCCCCAGCTGCCCCGGTCCACCTTCTCACCATAGATCGGCGCGGCCAGCAGCGTGACCAGAAACGGCGCGAGGAAAAGGATCGTATACACGTCCGCCAGCGGAATATGCGCAAAAGACAGCACCGCGAAATAGCACAGCAGGATATTGCTCGCCCCCCGCCCGGTATGCACCCAGAGCTTTTCCGTTCTCAGGGTGCGCTGCAAGCCGCCCAGAAGCGGAGAGGCGACAAGTCCGGTGATTACGGAAAAAAGGGCGATAAACCCGACAATCGTAAAGACCGGATAGGCGGGCGACAGCCATTTCGCGCAGGCATCCGAGACCGCGAAGGCGCTAAACCCGCAGACTGCAAGAAAAATTCCCTTTTGCGTGGGGTTTAAACCGCTTAACATGAGGGCGCCGATCGTCTATAAAACGCAGGCAGTCTATGAGGTTTGAATGTTCAGTACAATAGCAGCCATAGCTTCGGGCGGCGCCATCGGCGCACTGGCCCGGCACGGCGTAAATGTGACCTCGTCGCAGCTTTGGGGCGTGAATTTCCCGTGGGGCACGCTCATCGTGAATATCCTCGGCTCCTTTATCATGGGCCTTTTGATCGTCAAATTCGCGCACATGGACTCCGTCTCGCAGGAGGCCAGAGCCTTTTTCACCACGGGCTTTCTGGGGGCGTTTACGACCTTTTCGACCTTCTCCCTTGATTTCGCGACGCTCTGGCAGCGCGACGAGACGCTGATCGCGATGGGCTACATGCTCGCCAGCGTCATCCTGTCCATTCTCGCCCTGTTCGCTGGCCTCGCGGTCATGCGTGCTCTGACCGCATAAAGGAACCCCATGAGAGACATACGCCACTTCAAGGTCACCGAGGATAATGACGGCCAGCGCCTCGACCGCTGGATCAAGGCCAACGTGCCCGAACTCTCCTACGGCCTCGCGCAAAAACTGATGCGCAAAGGCCAGATCCGCGTGGACAGCAAGCGCGCCAAGCCCGACATGCGTCTGGCGTCGGGGCAGGATATCCGCATCCCCATGCCTGACGCCAAGGAAATCGCGGCCAAGAGCCAGCAGGAGAAAAAGCTTAAACTCTCCCCCGCCGATATCGACTTTATCCGCTCCCTCGTGATTTTCGATGATGGCGACGTGATCGCGCTCAACAAACCCGCCGATCTCGCCGTGCAGGGCGGAACCAAAACCCGCCGCCACATCGACGGCATGCTCGAAGGTCTGAAAAACAGGGCGGGCGTGGTTCCGCGCCTCGTCCACCGCCTCGATAAGGACACAAGCGGCGTGCTTCTTCTGGCCCGCTCCGCCGAAGCCGCCCGCAAGCTCGGCGAATCCTTCAAGGGCCGCAACGTGCGAAAAATCTACTGGACTCTGCTCTCCCCTACGCCCGAATTGCTTCAGGGAACCGTCCGCGCCGCGATCGTGAAGGGGCAAGCCGGCAGTAAGGAAAAAATGCTGATCGATGACGAAAAGGGCAAGTCGGCGGTCACCGAATTCTATGTTCTGGAAAGCGCCGGAAAACAGGCGGCCTTCGTGGCCTTCTGGCCGCGCACGGGCCGCACGCACCAGATCCGCGTCCACGCCCAGCTGATGGGCAGCCCCATCATCGGCGACGGCAAATATAAGCTGAGGCGGCCGGAGAATGAGAAGGATTACGAGCACATCCCGCCGGAGGCCGATCTCGGGCGCCTGAATCTCGCCAAACGGATGCACCTTCACGCCCGCCGGGTTATCCTCTCGCACCCGATACGCAAGGGCATGCTGGACATTGTAGCCCCGCTGCCGCCCGATCTCATCAAAAGCTGGAAAACGCTGGGCTTCAATCCCAACAACGCAGAGAACCCCTTCGAACATATGGACTGATGCTTCGAGATGTGCCTAATTAAGAGCAGGCCTTAACAACCGCAAAGAGCTGACGAAAACAGGATTATGAACGAAACCGATCCGAAATTGCCCGCAAAGGAACGCAGATTCCTGATGGGATTCCTGAAGTTGATCTTCTTCATCGCCGCCTTCTTTGCCGTGATGGTTACGATCCTTTTCAATATGGGCGGCAACTCGGAGATGCTGCAGCAATCTCTGGAAAAACTCATCAGCGACAGTTTGGCCGGACGGCCCACAAGGGTGATGAAGCTCAATCGCGTCAGCTTCTTCCCGACCGTCGGGGCCGATTTCGAAAAACTGGAAATTAAGGAAACCATGGCCAGTCAGGACCTAACGGTCTCTGCGGAAAAAGTCCGGCTGTTCGTCACCTTCTGGGGCTTTGTATCGGGCCGTATGGGTATAAAGTCGATCTATCTCGAAAATGTTGATATCCGTAAGGGCGTTCTGGGCCGGAATGGCTTTAAGATCGAAAAGATGTTTATCGACCATGACAAGGGCACACAAAAGGCCATGGTGCGCGCCAACGGTATGTTGGAGGATGACCCTTGGACGATGTCCATGGACCTGGAAGTGAGCGGCGCGGTCGGCGGATATACATACCACATAGGCCGGAACCGCACGATCGCCCTCGAAGTCGGCGATTTGCGCATAAAAGCCACACTCAGTGAGCAGATCAGCGATTATATAAAAATTGAAAACCTCTCGCTGGGTCTGCCGGAGGAAGCCCTCAAGGGCGAACTGTCGGTCTCCCTTCTTGAGGGCCAACTGGTCAAGCTTGGTGGAAGGCTGACCAGCGGTGAAACGGCAAGCATATTCAGCCCTGACCTGCTCGTTGCTTATGGGGGCGATATCGTGAATGTGACCGGAAAAATCACCAGCCTGCAGCTGGATCAGGCTCACGTAACCGGCACAAAGGGTCCGATAGCGCTCGTGAACAGCCTGCATGAAATGCTGGCCTTCGATATCGCTGTGCCACAGAAAAAGGCAGCGGACGACCAAAAGGACGCCAAAAACAAAGACAAAAAGGACAGCGAAACAAAGGTCGAGGAAAAAGAACGCGCCTTTATCTGTCGCTACGACTTCAACGTGAAATTTGTCGTCGATAAGCAGATTTCCGAAGAGGGCAAGGAGGTCGCTGAGGCGATGGAGTTCGATGCCGTGAACAAGGCCGGAGAACTGACCGTCACGCCCGTAAAGGGTAAAATCGAACCCTACAAGGGCCCCTGCCGCGATTTGGCGATCCTGAGTGCAGGGATAGATTAGCAGGATCAAAATTCTCCTGAGCGTATGGTATGACTCGCAAGCGTTTCTACAATCTGGTTCACACAGACCCTCTTCAGGGCGGTTTTGGCATATTTCTCGACGGTCGTCCGGTGCGCACCCGTATGGGGAATGTCCTCTGCGCTCCCAATCGCGCGATCGCAGACGAAATCGTACGTGAATGGTCGGCGCAAACCGATGAAATTTTGCCCGACACGATGCCCTTTACGCAGATCCTGAATACGCGTATTGATCGCGTGGCCGCCGGCAGGAAGGCGATGACCGAGGCCATTCTGAAATATTTGGACACCGATCTGATTTGTTATCCTGCGCCTGATCCCGAAGATTTGCACGAACTCCAGAAAAAGGAATGGAGCCGCTTCACGGAATGGTTCGCCGGAGCATTCGGCCACCCGCTCAGTATAACGACCGCGCTAAGGGCTGTAGCACAGCCTGAAACTGTAAAAAACTCTGTCCGAAGCCGGGTTGAAGCGCTGGACGATGATACCTTTACGATCCTTCAATGGGTGACCGCGATCGCAGGATCAATCGTCATGGCGCTGTCATTCACAGAAGGGGCCTTCGGCGCGAACGAAATTTTGTCTGCCCGCTTTGTAGAAGAGGATTATAAGGAAAGACTCTATAACGCGGACGTCCATGGCCGTGATCCCATGCTCGAAACCGTGCGCAGTCAGATGGAAACAGATCTCGCTGCTGCCCAAAGATACATCGCCTTTCTGGCGCGGACTTAATCAAAAAGCCTGGCCAGCCTAGGCCAAAGCCTTTCTCTTGGCCGCAGCATGAAGACCAAGGAAGCAAATCGAAAGCAGGGCATAGCACGCGCCGCCGATAATCATTGTCCGGTCGATGCCGATGCCCATGTTCAGCGCGATTCCGACTGTGCTGCCGAGAATTCCGGCGGCGCCGTTAATCCCCCAGAACCAGGCCGTGGCGCGCGTATCGAACTTTTCGGTCAGCGTCAGCCCGGTCGGGAAGCCGAACCCCATAAGCGTCCCGGCGGGGAAGATCATGGCGATACTCACAAGAATACGTGTCAGAAGTTCGGACTCCGCATAAGTGTCGAAGATGCTGGGCATGGAGAGCGAAATGCATACCGCATAGGCACACGTCAGGAAAGCCCAGGCGAGCTGACGGCTGAGTCTGTTGAGCGGCACATGCTCGGAAATCAGGCTTCCCACACCGGCCGAAAGGATCAGGCTGAAGAGAACGATGCTAAGGCCATAGATCGGGTGCCCCAGAAACACGCCCAGAGCTTGAAGGAAAGAAATTTCGATCAACATGAAACCAAGCCCGATGAGCACAAAATAAAGACTGCCAGCCTTGATAAAGAGACTGCCTTTGTCCTGAACGGTCTTAAGCAGAGGCCCGATAATCACAAAAATCACCATCAGAAGCGAGAATGCGATGATGATCAGAAGGTTGAACAACGCCTTGGCCTGCCCGGCGTAAAGCATATTGTACTGGCTGTCCACGGTCAGGGCCATGCGCATCACTTCAAACGGGCGCGACATACGGGCCTGATTAAAGAAGAACGGCCGCATGTCGGTGGAGGGTGTGACATCCATGGGTAGGCGGTCCGATACCTGCTTGATTTCCTCTACGCTTCGCGTTTTTGCAATTTCGCCCAGAACATCGCCCGGAACAGCATAGCCGGGTAACATAACGATCTCGAATTGCTTGTCCTGAGCGGTCTTACGCATCGCTTCGATTTGCTCCGTGGTCATAGGAGAGCGTGAGACAATAATGGTGGAAATACGTTCGGAATGGAAAATCGCTATGTGCTTGGAAGGATCTGTTACACCCAGATTAAACAAGCTGCCCATGGCCACCGAAAGCGTTCGGGTAAATTCATGTTCTGTATCCTCGGCCCAGCGGCTAACGGTAAACAGACCTGTTTCACTGAGGCTGTTAACGAAAATGCTCCAAGCCTCGACTGTGTACAGACCGTTTTCCGACAGTGCGAACGCACCCGCGCCTGTGGCCGCCCACGTGTCGATCAGGCTCATCTGAATCAGATCCAGCTTTTCGCGGTTCTGGCGGAACCAGCTGCGTGCTTCCTGATTGAAAATCGACACACCCGGAAGGTCTTTGAGATTGATATACTCGGCGAACCCCGGTTCGGTCGTTATCAGCTTGATCTGAATTGGGTTAACATCCATCGCCCAGATTTGATCGACCCCGAAATACCGCGCAGACATCAAATCGCGTCCGCCGCCAACGCCGATAATCGCGGCCTTTTCGATACCAGGCGCAGTGTAGGCGATGTTGGTAACGTCGTACTCCAGATAACTGTGCTTCGAAAAATCACCATCAAACTTGGTGATCGGGGTACCCGCATCCCCGTCGATGACAAGCTGCTTGCGCGTAACTTTGTAATCTTTCGGCAGCACGGGCGAGGGACCCCAGAGAAAGGGCGGGACA
This sequence comes from Alphaproteobacteria bacterium, assembly GCA_023384135.1. Taxonomy (GTDB): domain Bacteria; phylum Pseudomonadota; class Alphaproteobacteria; order Micavibrionales; family Micavibrionaceae; genus JAGNKE01. The sequence continues at coordinate 161,554 of JAHDXS010000003.1, forward strand.
TCTTCGCGCTCTTTGGTGACAAGAACTCGTGAAATGGAATTCCAGCCATCGTAATCAACATCGTCCTGCGTGACGGTAAGGGTTTTGAGGTTTAAGGGATAGATAAAAGGCCTCTTCACGCTCAGATTCGCCGCGGAGACACAAACAAGTACCACCGAAAAGACAACGGCCAGATCCTTCACGTCAAACGTGGTACCGCCTAGAAGGCGCTTGCGACCGGGATGATCTGCAGGAACCGGAAAACACAGGGCGGCGATAAAAGCCATAGCCGAAAGCAACAGGATGCCGGTCGGAGAGTCGATCGTTTCCATCACCAGAAGGACGGCAAGACAGCCAAGCCCCGCCCCCAGCAGATCAACCCCGTAAACCCGACCGATCGGGTAGGGCGAGCGGGTCAGGACGGTGGTGATGACGACGCCCGCATGATAATAAGCCGCGCTGGTGGCCGCCGCAACGATCGGCAGATAAATGAAAGTCTTGAAAATGTCCTGAGAAACCAGAGGAATATAGAGCTGAGCGAAGAGCCCGATGAGGATAAAAAAGGCGAACGCAACTGTATGATTACGGGCGATCACGTTATAATTTTTGCGAAAATCCTCCTCGTCGCTTCGGTAAATTTTGAGCGCACCGAGTGTTAGGCCGAACATAGCCACGCTGATGACAAGAAACGAGAGGTGATACCAGGATGTGACAGAAAAAATCCGGGACTGCATGACCTGCAGGGCCATGACCATCCCTGAAATCATAAAAACGCCAGTATAGAAGGACAAAGCCCGGTCTTTCATGCCAACACCGCCATAAGTAAAGTTTCTTTAGGAGGTTATGTTTGCGTAAAACTACACAACAGGCCCCGTCCCACCCCGCGCTCGGATCAAACCACGCGCGAACCGGAACAAAAGGTACAGGATAGAAGGCCCAAGCGCAACAAAAGAAGCCGCAGAAAAGCTCAGGCTGTTCTGGCTTATAAAAAGCGGCAGGCAAGGGCCGATTTCCCCGCCGGAACAATCGGATAAAGCGCCCGTGCGCATATTCCCGGAAAGCATTAAAAGGCTCATTCCGCCAGCGGCGAGGGCCATGCAGACGGCAAAAACCACAACAGAAACCCAGAAGGTCCTGATGATATAATGCGCGTGCGAACCGTTCACCCCCGTCCGGTCGCTATCCATCCGGATCATGTAGGCGAACAGCACTAAACAGACGAAAAAAGCGCCGCTCATGACGCTGACGACCAAATGCGGAACAGGGATCAGGGCCACAGAAATCAGCAGCGCCGCATAAAGGCCGATTATCTTGTCAACGCCTTCATCTTTGGTCATAAAAACCGCTCCTGATCTATAAAAACAGCACTTTACATGTTTTTTAGGAGCGCCCGAAGAGTTTTTCAATATCCTTAAGCGAAAGGGCTATAAAAGTCGGCCGCCCGTGGTTGCATTGACCCGAAAGCGGCGTTTGCTCCATCTGCCGCAAAAGCGCGTTCATTTCGTCCGCGTTCATCCGCCGCCCCGAACGCACCGAACCGTGGCAGGCCATGGTCGAGAGAATATGGTTGAGCTGCTCCTCCAGAGTCCGCGTCACGCCCTGCTCGGCCAGCTCGTCGGCGATATCCCTTACAAGGCGCATGATGTCCGCCCGCCCGGCCAAAAGGGCAGGGATGGCCTGAACGGCCACCGCCCCGGCCCCGAACGGCTCGACCTCAAGCCCAAGCTGCGCCAGCGCAGCCTGGTGTTCCAGAAGCAGATCGGCCTCCTCGGCGGGCAATTCAACGATTTCCGGCGTGAGCAGCCCCTGACGCGCAATCCCCTCCGCCTGCATCTGCGCCTTGAACCGTTCATAGACCAGCCGCTCATGCGCGGCATGCTGATCAACGATAACCAGCCCGTCTGCCGTCTGCGCGATAATGTAATTCTCATGAATCTGCGCCCGCGCCGCGCCGAGAGTGTGGACGGTATCCGTCATAACGTCTTGCTCGGCTTCGCTTCGGGCCGAGGGTTCAAGAAGGGTCTCGAACCCGTCCGTCTCCGCACGCTCCGCCAGATTTCCATATCCCCGCGCGGAAAAAAGCCCCGGTGCAGGCCGCTGCCCGCCCCGCGACAAGGGCAGGCCCGGGCCGTTCGCGGCGCCGATGGGCGCTCTGAACGACGACAGCGCCCCCTGCGCCACGGTGCTGGAGGCTGCAAATCCGCCCGCATGGATGGCCTGCTTCATCGCCCCGATCATGAGGCCCCGCACAAGGCCCGCATCGCGGAACCGAACCTCCGCCTTGGCCGGATGCACATTCACATCAACCTCTTCGGGCGGGCAGGACAGGAAGAGCGCGACTACAGGGTGCCGCTCCCGGTGCAAAACGTCGGCATAGGCCGCACGGACGCAGGCTCCCAGCATCCGGTCCCGCACGCTGCGCCCGTTCACGAACAGATATTGATGCTGCGCTGTCCCCCGGTGATAGGTCGGCAGCCCCGCCTGCCCCGAGAGCAAGACACCCTCACGCTCCGCCTCGATCCGCATCGCGTTGTCCTCGAAATCGCGCCCCAAAATCGCGCCCAGCCGCTCCGGCAAGCTCTGGCCCGCCGGAAGCTTGAGCGCGCAAACCTCGTCATGCGTCAGGCTGAACCCGATGGAGGGGTAAGCCATGGCAAGGCGGTTGACCGTATCCTTGATCGCCATGAACTCAGCGCGTTCGCTTTTCTGGAATTTCAGCCGCGCGGGCGTTGAATAAAATAAATCGCGTACCTCGATCCGCGTGCCCGCCGCCAGAGCGCAGGGCTCAACCTCGCCCTTGCGCCCGGAATCGCAAACGATCTGCCAGCTTTCGCCGTCCCGCGCACTCTGGATCGTGACATGCGCGACCGAGGCGATGGAGGCCAGAGCCTCCCCTCGGAACCCAAGATGAAGAATATTCAAAAGATCGTCCCCCGGCAGCTTCGAGGTCGCATGCCGGTCCAGCGCGGCGCTGAGCTCCACCCGGTCCATCCCGCCGCCATTGTCGGAAATCACGATCGCGCTCTTGCCGCCGCCCTTTATGAAAATGTCGATGCGCGTGGCGCCCGCGTCGATGGAGTTTTCAACAAGCTCCTTCACGGCCGCCGCAGGCCGCTCAACGACTTCCCCGGCGGCGATGCGGTTAATCAGGTCTTCAGGCAGATAACGGATACGCATGGGCGAAATCTAGCTCGCCATGCGCAGCTTGTCAGTAAAAGCCCGGGAGCGGGCTTGTGGGAAAGGTGGATAAGTAAAGATAAAACGCTTACATTCCGCTGAAATCAATCTTTGCCTTATCCAGCAGGCACCCGTCAAATTTGGCATTTTTTATGGATGCGCCGGTAAAATCCGCCCCGCGCAGGTCAGCCCCTGACAGGTTGGCGCTGGTCAGATCGACGCCCATCATCACGGCATCTTGCAAGTTCGCTCCCCGCAAATCCGAAAAACGCAGAACAGAACCGCTTAAATCCGAGCGCTTCATACGCGTCTCGCCTCCGCGCTTGAAAAAAAGCGCACTGAGATTGGCGCCGCGCAGGTTGCTTCGTGTCATTTTGGAATTTTTGAGGCTGCCGCCGCGCAGATCGGCCTGCTCAAGCACACAGTCCCGGAAATCGGAGTGATCGAATACACCGCTCTGCATATTGGCACGCCGCAATTCCTGCCCCACGAAATTCGCCCCCTCCGCCTTGATCGCGGTAAGAGGGTAGAGATGCAGGTTAATGACATCCCGCAGATCGTAGCCGCTCAGGTCAAGACGCTGCCCTTTTTTCCCGGCGGAGGATACCCAGGCCGTATGTTCCCGCAAAAGCTGTTCCAGAACATCCGGGGCGGTGTCCAGCTTCGCGCCTGTCTCCCCCTCGGCCATGGAGCCGCGCGTGTTAACGCCAAACAGGTCGGCCTCAAACGTAATGAGCCCGGGCCGGATCGAACCCCTCATATCGGAATGGGAAATATCCGCACCCGTAAAATCGCCGCCACTGAGATTGGCATTCTTGAAGCTCGCGCCGCTCATCTGCGCATCGCGAAAAACGGCATCCTTGAGGTCGGCCTCGGTAAAATCCGCAGCCTTGGCCAGAGAACCCGAAAGGTCGCAATGCATCATCTTCGCGCCCGTGAAAATCGTGCGGGAATTATTGGGCGACCCTGGCCGCTTGCGGTCCTCAAGCCCGCCCGAGGGGCCGCTGGTCATGATTTTGCCCTCGCGCAGATCCGTACCGGTCAGGTCTGCACCTGTCAGATCGGCGCCCGAAAGCGTGGCCCCACGGAAATCCGCCCGCGAGAAATCCGCCCGGCTCATATCGGCGTTGCGGAGGTCGCATGCGAAAAACGACGCGCCTCGGAAAATCCCGAAGGAAAGGTCGGCCCCCATCAGGAGAGAACCCGTAAAATCCGCCTGCGAGAGATTGGCGTTGTGGAAATTAAGATAGGAGAGGTTCCGGTATTTTAAAACAACACGGGCACCGCCCCTCTGCCCGCGTACGAACATCAAATGCTTGTCGATCATGACGTTGAAATCCTGCTGCGCAAGAATCTCAAGCTTATCGGGATCGGGAATTCCGCTTTTTTTCCGGCCTCCGCTCATGGCGCATCCCGGAGGGCCTCGATCAGCCCAAGTGTGGAGGAGTCTGACTCATCACTACTCAGACGACCCGGAGCGCCGCCGGGTTCAAGATGTTTCAAAACCTGCCCGGCGATGGCTTTGCCAAGCTCTACGCCCCACTGGTCGAAACTGTTTAAATTCCAGATCACGCCCTGCGTGAAAATCTTATGCTCGTAAAGCGCAATAAGTGCCCCCAGCGTGAACGGGTCGAGCCGCTTGATCGCAAGCGTGGTTGACGGCCTGTTCCCCTCAAACCGCTTCTGCGGATCGGAATCCGCTTGCCCGTCCATCAGGGCCTTCGACTGCCCGATGACGTTCGACAGAAGTTTACTCTGATGGCCCTCAAAATCGTATTCGGACTGGCCCACGGCGATGAACTCGCACGGCACGATCGTCGTCCCCTGATGCAAAAGCTGATAGAACGCATGCTGACCGTTCGTGCCCGGCTCGCCGAACACGATCGGCCCGGTGGGGTACGAAACCCGACGCCCCTCCCGGTCCACACTCTTGCCGTTCGATTCCATGTCCAGCTGCTGCACGAAGGCAGGAAACTTGTGCAAAAGCTGGCTGTAGGGCAGGAGCGCGAGAACGCTGTGCCCCAGAAAGGTCCGGTTCCAAACCCCGGTCAGGGCGAGCAGCACCGGAAGGTTTTCCTCAAGCGGCGCTTCGGCGAAATGCCGGTCCATCGCGTGCGCCCCGTCCAGCATGGCTCGGAAATGCGCAAACCCCAAAGACAGGCATAGAGGCAGTCCCACGGCGGACCACAGCGAATACCGCCCGCCGACCCAATCCCACATCGGGAAAATCCGCCCCCCCGAAACGCCGAACGCCTCGGCCTTGGCGATATTCTGAGTCACGGCGACGAAATGCTCGCGCACATCCTCGCGTTTCAGATTGTCTTGCAGCCACGCCTTCGCGCTCTGCGCGTTCGTCATGGTTTCCTGCGTCGTGAATGTCTTGGAGGTCACGATGAACAGCGTTGCCTGCGGATCGCAAACCCGCAGCGCCTCGCCCAGATGGGCCGCGTCCACGTTCGACACGTAATGTATGTCGATCTCGCGCGCGGTGAAAGGCTTGAGCGCCTCGTTTGCCATATGCGGCCCGAGATCCGATCCGCCGATCCCGATATTGACGATATGCCGGAAGCGCCCCTCGGCTCGGATGGTTCTGCTGAACGCCTTCATCCGGCCCAGCGTTTCATGAATCTGCGCGGCGACATCGCGGCCGCCTGTCATCACCGGAACGCCCTCCGGGGCGCGCAGAGCCGTATGCAAAACGGCCCGCTCTTCGGATTCGTTGATCGCATCGCCCCCGAACATCCGCGCCCGCCAACCCGCCAAATCGCAATCCTGCGCCAGCCTGATCAACTGCGTCACAATATCCGGCGTAACCGTCTGCTTGGAAAAGTCGAGCAGGATGCCGCAGGCCTCCGCATGAAATTTCTTAAACCTTCGAGAATCGCCGGCGAACGCGTCTTTGATGGAAAAATCCTGCACCTCACGCGCCAGAGCTTCCAGCACGTCCCATGAATCCAGAGAACGGCGCGGGCAGGGCGGGGAGTCTGTCGTCGGGCGCTCAGAGTGATTCTTCATCGCCCCATTATTCCACATTGGGCAGGCGCTCGACCAGCACGGCGTCTTTGGAGCTTTCCGGCTTTCCGACCAGAACCGTGGTGAAAAGCTCGGGCTTGAGCACGCGCTGCGCCACGCGCCGCACGTCCGCGACCGTCGTCTGCTCGATCTTCTTCTGGCGCTCATCCAGATAATCGATCGGCAACTCATCCATCTGCAAAGAGAGCATCAGCCCCGCGATCCTGTCCGTCGAGGTCATCGAAAGCGGTAAAGATCCGATCAAATAGCTTTTCGCGTCCGAGAGTTCCTTCTCCGAGATATCCGTATCGGTCATCCGCGCCCACTCCGCGCGGATCAGCCCGATGACCTCATTGACGCTGGCCGTGGCCGTAGAAGTCGAAACATGAAGAACCTGAACATCTTCATAATCCATAAAGTAACTGTATATCCCATAGGTCAGCCCGCGCTTTTCACGCACCTCCTCGGTGAGGCGCGACCCGAAACCCGAGGAGCCGAGGATGAAATTCATCACCTGCGCGAAGTGATAATCCGGATCCTTGCGCGAAATACCGGGTTGCGCCATTTCGATCACGGTCTGCGGCACGTCCTTTACGTGCAGATAGACTTTCCCCGCACTCTGAAGACTGGTCGGACGATCCTCGGGGATAGAGGATTCCTGCAGCGCCCCGAAAACCTCATCAAGAATTGCGCCAAGCTCTTCGGCCGTGATATCGCCCGCCACACTGACCCGCAAATTATTGCGCCCTAGGCGTTTCATGAACCCGCGCAAATCGTCTCCGGTCATACCCTCAAGGCTCGAAAGCGTGCCGCCGTTATTGCGTCCATAGGGGTGGCCCTCGAAAATGCGGTCGTTCTGTATCCGTGTAGCGATCCAGTCCGGTTGCGTCATCGAACCTTTAAGCCGGCTCTGATTGGCAATTTTCATGCGGCCCAACGGCTCGCTATCGAAACGCGGCTGTGTCAGCGCCAGTTTCAGAAGCTCGAACGCCCGCGCCTTGTTCCGGGAGAGGGTCTTAAAGCCGCCGGAAAAATGATCGCGCCCCGCGCTAAACCGCAGACGAACAGAGAGGTTTTCAAGTTCGCCCTGAAAGCCCTGGCTGTCCAGTTCCCCTGCGCCCTCATCCAGCATGTTCGAGGCAAGCTGCGCCAGACCTTGCTTATCGGTGGGGTCTTGTTTGCCGCCGGCATCCAGAAAGCCGAACTCAACGGCGATGACCGGAACGGTATGATCCTCGACCAGCCACGCGGTGATCCCGCCGGGACTGCGCACCTCCTTGATGTCGATGAACTTGCCCGCCTGCGTCTCAACCTTGAGGTCTTTGGCCACAGCGGGGGCGGAAACACCGTTGACCGCTACGACGATGGCAAAGAGTGCGAATATAACACGCACGGATTGTCTCATGGCGCCTTCTCCTCGGCTTTTGTCTGGGGCGGATACAGGTATCCGTTTACGAACGGCGTGGACGTCGGCGCATCGGGGTTAAGATACTTCGCGGCGACATCCTGAACCTGTTTGGCTGTAACGGTTTCGATCTGCTGCGGCCATGTCTCAAGATCGTCAAGGCTCGAGCCGGTCACAAGCGTATACCCCACCACCATGGCAGGACCGGCAACGCTATCGCGCGCGTAGATCGCCTGCGCCTGCAAGCGCAGAATGGCCTCTTTCAGCTCCTGCTCGCGGACACCGCCCGTAATCAATAACCGCAACTCATCGTCGATCGCCGCCTCCACCTGCTCGGGCGTAAATCCGTCCATCGCGGTTCCGCCAACGGCAAGCGTCGCATCGTCCCAAGCGAAGGAGATATAAGAAAGACTCACCGAACTGGCGATTTTTTTCTCAACGACCAGTGATTTATAGAGCCGTGAAGTCGATCCGCCGTCCATTATCTCCTCAAGCACCTGAAGCGCAAGCGAGTCCTTGGCGTTCTGGCGAGCGCTCGGGGCGCGGTACTCGCGCTGGAAAACAGGCTCCTTGACGACCGGATGGGTCATCTTGACGCTGGTCCGCGCGATAAACGGGGGAGAGATCGTTCGCGCCCGCTCCGGCACGTCGCCCTTGGGAATGAGTCCATAGGTCTTTTCTGCCAAAGCACGAACATCTTCAACGCTAACGTCTCCGGATACGACAAGATACGCATTGTTGGGCGCATAGTAACGCTGATAGAAACCCGTGGCGTCTTCCCAACTCAACTGCTCCATCTCATGGAACCAGCCGATCACGGGCGTACCGTAAGGGTGGTTGGGAAACAAAGCCTCGCCCAGCTGCTCGTCGAACTGCGCACGCGGGTCGTTGTCGATCCTCTGCCGCCGTTCCTCAAGAATAACCAGCCGTTCTGAGTCGACTGCCTCGCGCGGAAGCTGTAACCCGCGCATCCGTCCGGCCTCCATTCTCATGACCGTTTCAAGATGCGCCGAGGAAATGGTCTGAAAATATGCCGTGTAATCCTGCGCCGTGAAGGCGTTGTCATTACCACCCAGGGAACGGACGATCTTGGAAAACTCGCCGGGCGCGATCTCGCCCAGCCCCGGATACGACTGCCCTTTGAACATCAGATGTTCAAGAAAATGCGCGATTCCGGATTTTCCTGGCGGCTCGTCGGCGGCCCCCACACGGTACCAAACCATATGCGTGACCACGGGGATACTGCGATTTTCCACGACAACGACCTGCAGGCCGTTATCCAGCGTAAAAGTCTGGGCGTTGAAAACCTTGTCCGTAGGCGGCGTGGGTGCGGCAACATCAGCCTCTTTCGCCAGCGCGGGCGATAAAATCGCCGCACATAAAAAAAGCATCAGGAAAAAAACAGGAAGAACGGGGCGGAGTCGAATCATGGTCACGCTTCTGTTTAACGGATTTCAAAAACCAACAGTAAAAAAGCAGTCATAAAAAAACTGAAAGGTGGATCAGCGTTCCCGGCTAATCTTCAATAAAGGGCGTGTCGCCTTCAGTCGCGGGCTTTCCTTCCGCGGCATTCTTCTTGAGGCGCTCATACTCGGCCTTGGCGTCCACGACCGTGGCTGTGGTATTTTCCTGTTCCTTCACAAGCCCGGTGAGTTTCTGGATAACCGGCTGTTTCTGTTTCTTGATTTCAGCTGTTTCCTGATCCACGGTTCGGCGAATGGCCGGGTCGGCCTCGCCCACGTTGGCCTTTTGCAACAGGACGGTTTCGGATTCGCTGGCCTCGTTGGCAAAAATCGTGTTCTCACTGCCGACCAGTGCCGAACGCGCTTCCTGAGAGGGCGTAGCTTCCTGCGGGCGTTGCGCGCCGGGGCGCGGGGGCGGCAGCGAGGCGGCGGTCAGCCCCGGCGGAATCTCAAGCGGCGCACGCCGTACGACCGCAAACTCGTCGGGCGACTCCCGCGTCAGTCCCAGCTTATCCCGGACGGACTCGGAGCCGCCGCATCCGGTCAAAAACGGAAGCGCGAACAGCAGAGTAACAAGAACGGACCAAAGGCTGTGTGTGCGTCTATGCAAAGGGGTCATGTTGCTCATCGTCAAGCGTTTCGTAAATGAATATATGAAACCAAGGCCGCCAGTATACACATGTGTTTATTTGCGTCCAGTAGTGCCATATCGGTACTTTTTGTTTCGCCGTTCATGGGCGGCCTTCCGCCATCTTTTCTTGCGGTTCACGGTCTTGACCTGCGAGATGATGATGATCAGCCCGATCCCCGAAACCACCGCCATGTCCGCCACGTTAAAGGCCGGAAAATGCGTGCCGAACGCATGGAAATCAAGAAAGTCGATGACGGCCTGAAACCGCACCCGGTCGATGACGTTGCCCAGCGCCCCGCCGACCACCATGGCATAGGGGATCATATATTCCCGTGTCTTGGCCTCATAGGCCCAAAGGCAGAAAAACCCGATGATGATCAGCGAGATCACGATCAGGATGATATAGCCATAGACGCTGAAATTCCCGAGCAGCCCGAAACTGATCCCCGTATTCCAGACCAGCACGAAATTGAAGAAGGGCGTAACCTGAAGAGCCTCGCGCATGAAAAAAACCGGCGGCGGGTAGAGCATCCAGTCAAAAAACCCCATGCCCTCCTTGACCGGCACGCGGGCAATGGGGCGCATAATGTGCTCCATCACGTACCATTTGGTAATCTGATCCAAAACGAGGATCAAAACCGCGAGATAGACGTATTTGACCTTCTTCTGAATCTGCCCCCGTTCAAACGCCTTGATCCGCGCCCGGATCCGCGCGCGCTTTTCGTCCTTGCGGATCTCCTCGGGAGAGCGCGTATCGACTTCTTCTTCCTTGTTTTTCTTCAGCTTATCAAGCACGGCCCGTCATTCCGCTGGCTCAAGGCGAGCCGATCAAAATCATATGTCCACCAAGCCTTACAGGGTAAATGTTTATCGGCGCGGATCAAGTGGGATTTTAGAGAGCCCGGAAGCTGCCCAGCGTAAGGTGTTTTTGCAGAAACGCGCCCGGATCGAAATCGGGATGATCTGAAACTATGCGCTCCGCCGCGTTGCCCAGCGCGGCCCCGCCCTGCAAAAGGCCCAGCATGAACGCCTCAGCCTCGGTAAGTGGCACCAGATGAACCTCAAGATTTGGGCGGTAAATCAAAAGCGTGCAGGGCAAACGTAAATCTGGAATCGGCCCCTCGGGCGCAAGGCAATAAGCCCGCAGCACCGCCAAATTATAGTCCGAGCAAACAATCCGCGCCGAATGTCTCAAGGCAAGCCGCAAAGCCCCCAGATCGTCCGGCGAAAGCCCGGCCAGCGTCTCTGCACCAAGAGCCTCATCGTCCGGCGCATAATACGCCTCGTTCATCGCGATCTCGAGCGCTGCCATATCGGGCAGGTACGGAAAGCCCTGTGCGGGTGCGTACGCCCGGATAAAATTGTCAAACCCCCGCCCGTAAAGATTAAGACACCCGGCCTCCGGCGGATGCGCCAGCACGAACCGCCGCGCCATCTCGCGCAGGAAATCCGCCCCGACCAGCTTTTCAAGAATCGGAAAACCCTTGCACAGGGTCTCGGCAATCCCCCCGACGATATTGCTCCGGTAAACCTTAAGCCGCTCGGGCAGCGGAATATCCCCGGACTCGAACTGCGCCGCGAAACCTTCGGACGGGGATTCAAGCGCCTCCGGTGCGTCCAGCATCAAATCCCTGAACTGTTCCTGAAACTCATGCAGCCGCATCGCGGACCTCCTGCGCGGCCCCAAGGATCCGCCGAGCCTTTGCGGCCTCCATCAGCAACACCTCCAGCGCCGGAAAATCCTGATCCCATTCGATCAGCGTCGGCACGCGCCCGAACCGCCGCGCGGCGTGTTCGTATAAATCCCACACCGCGTCCCGCACCGGGCAGTTGTGGGTATCGACCACGATCACGCTCTCCCCGGCGGGCCGCTCCGTATGCCCCGCCAGATGCATCTCGCCCACCTTGCCCGCGTCGATCGCGTCGATATACGCGAACGGGTCCAGCCCGTGATTCCGGCTCTGCACATAAATATTGTTGATATCCAGCAGCAGGCCGCATCCCGTCCGCCGCGCCGCTTCGTTCATGAACTCCGCCTCGCTCATCGCGTTGTCTTTAAACGCGATATAGGTCGAAGGGTTTTCAACGAGGATCGTTCGGCCCAGAAACTCCTGCGTCCGCTCGATATTCCGGCACAGCGCCGCGAGCGTTTCTTCCGTGTATGGCAGGGGCAGCAGATCGTTGAGATGCGCGTTGCCGCTCGCGCTCCATGACGCGTGGTCCGACACCGCGAAAGGCTGGCACAAATCAACCAATTCCTTGATCTGCCGCAGATGATCCTCGCTCACCGGGTGCGCCGAACCCAGCGACAGCCCGACCGCATGCAGGCTGATCGGGTAATGCCCGCTGATCTCCCTGAGGAAGCGGCGATGCAGACCGCCGCCGAAATAATTCTCGGGGTGCACCTCAAGCCAGCCGATGGCGGGCCGCGTATCCAAAATCTCCTGATAATAGGGATATCGAAGCCCGATCCCCACAGGGTCCGAAAACGGAAAAGACGGGCGCGCGGTTTCTCTCATCGCGCCCATCCGTTGATATATGGGGGGAGGCCCATCTTACTCGGCGGCTGCCGGCGCTTCTGCGGGAGCGGGAGCCTCGGCCGAAACCGGCTCCAGCGAACCGTTCACCAGCTTTTCACAAAGACCCTTGGGCAGGGCGATCCACTCCACCCCGCTGCCGTCCACCTTGGCAAGCCCCGCGCAACCATGCGCCTTGTCTGCGCTGCCGCAATCGTTCTTCCCGGCCTTGGCGACGCCATAGCATTTCTCTTTTTCCGCGTCCGGGCCCATCGCGGCGGCGTGTCCGGCCATGCCGATGGTCATCGCGGCGACCGCTCCGGCCAGAAGAGTGTTGATTTTTTTCGTATTGGTCATGAAAATTCCCTCAATAATGAACAGTTGAAACACACATACGCAGTTCGATAGATGGCCCCCATCGTTACATTTTTTTTCCGCCCGGGGGAGTCGTTTTTGATAGCTTTTTGCCCTCGGACTTTCTAAGGATGAGCCTCAAGGAAACGCGGCATATGAAACTGTTTGATATTGGTAAGCAGCCCATCCCCGGCGAGGCCAAAGGCGCCGTGGTCGTCATCGGCAATTTCGACGGCGTCCATAAGGGCCATCAGGCGCTGCTCGCCCGCGCGAAGCACCAGGCCGCCGCGCTAGGCCGTCCGCTGGCCGTTCTCACTTTCGAGCCGCACCCGCGCGAGCTCTTCCGCCCCGACGAGCCGCCCTGCCGCATCACCCCGGGCGCACTCAAGGCCGAGCGCCTCGCGGCTTCGGGCGCTGAGTTGCTTTTTGTCCGCGCCTTCGACTGGGACTTCGCAAGCTTGGGCGCACAGGACTTCATCGACGTCATCCTGAAACAAGAACTCGCCGCCGCGCATGTCATCGTGGGCTTCGACTTCCGCTTCGGCCAGATGCGCGCGGGCACCCCCGCAATGATCGAACAGGCTGGATTGCCGCTCACCGTTATCGAGGAAATAAAACTGGAGCAGGGGCAGGAAATTTCCTCCAGCCGCATCCGCCAGCATCTCCGGCGCGGCGAGATCGACGCCGCCAACGCGCTGCTCGGCTGGGAATGGGAAATCCGGGGCGAGATCGTCAAGGGCGACCAGCGCGGCCGCGATCTCGGCTACCCCACGGCCAACATGGCGCTCGGTGAGACTCTTCATCCGGCCTACGGCGTTTACGCCGCCCGGGCCCGCATCGAGGGCGAAAGCGAATGGCGCCCCGCCGCCGTCAATATCGGCATCCGCCCGATGTTTACCGTCCCGCTGGCGCAGGTCGAAACCTTCATCTTCGAGTTCAGCCGCGAGATTTACGGGCAGATTCTGCATGTCCGCCCCGTCGCCCGCCTGCGCAGCGAAGCCAAATTCGCCAATCTTGAGGATCTGATCGCCCAGATGGAAAAAGATTGCATGCAGGCCCGCCAAATCCTTGGAAAATCGTAATCTTTTTAAAGAATGTGCAAGTCTTCATGCTGTATGCTATTGATAAGACAAAATAAAAGCGGGCGATAAGGCGTAATGTTTTCCTTTCTAAAGCGCGATAAGACGGACAACCCCGTGCAGGGCGAACTGCGGCGGCTCTCCGAGCTGTTCAAGGATGGCGCCACCGCGCCACCCCCCGAAATGCTCGAAAATGACGGACGCAAGGCGGTCTGGTCCATCCCCCTGCGCGACGGCGGGCAGGCTTTCGTCAGCGCCTCGAAATATGCCGGGATTAACGATGAAATTTATGTCGTAGAGGTCGATGCCGACCGCTTCTATTATCACTGGCTGAAATCCACGATGGAAAGCGGCGGCGATTGCGTCCCGGTCGAAAAAATGCCCGAGGACCGGAAATATCGCCACGCCGAAGATGGCTTCGCCGAGGGCCGCGAAAACCCGGTACCACTCGCCGAAGTCAACGCATATGAATTGTTCGGCAAGGATTATGTGGGCTTCAGCAACGGCGTGACGCGCAGTTTCTGGCTGATCGCACACGGCGCGAAATCCTTCCCCGTCGAGGTCCACGGGCAGGAAAGCGCGCAAAGGCTCCATCAACTCGCCGGAGTAGGGGAGGGGCCGAAGACCCTTGAGCAGCTTTTTACAGGTCCAAATGTTTGAATTCCAAGCCTTTGTCGCGCGCCAGCTTTAATCCGCCGGAATGCGGCACAGGCCATAACATCAAATCGTCCGCAACGTCACGCCATTGTCGTTTGACTTCAAGATCGCTGTTGGAAACGCGCCGATCTTGAATCTGGTTAAGGACGTGGGCCATTTTGCCCGTCACAAAAGCCATATCTTCGTCTCGGCTGTCTCTAGCTTGGGGATCGAACGTTCTGCTCAATACGGAAAAGAACGCCTCATCTTGATGCTCCATGGCAATATCCAGACCAAATCCGTCCCTATCCCATAAATCAAATAGATTGCACAAGATAAGCGTGCTGTTCCCGGAGCCGTACGCCGTTCGACGCCAGTCGCCGTCCTGCTCGTCGGGGACGACCATCCCTTTATCGATTAACTCATTCATTAAATTTTGATAATCCATGACCGTTGTGCGCAAGGCGACATAAGAGAGCTTCTCGCTCATTTCGGCCAGACGGTTGGTATCCCTGTCCGCATGCTTCGTGAAGTTCGATTTTCTCTTGAGTTCGAGCATGAACTCATCGTTCTTCTCCTCGAACTCAAGCTCGGTATTGTCGATCGCCTTGCTTTTGTGGAGGTACTGTTTCACGCCCGATAGAACCTCGCTCACCGCGCGGGCGCCGTCGATCGTTGTCGCGGGATGGTTTCCGCTGAAAAATCCATAGATCGTGTCGGCCAAACGCACCGAGGCGATCTGCATCTTATCGAGATAGTTTTCTGAAGTGACGTCCCGTCCCACGGCCCCATAACTCCCGCTGCTGTTTTTTTCTTTTATAACCTCAGAAGCCCGGATGAGGGGGTATGTCCGCCCACATCACCCTAAGCCCCGGATTCATCATAATATTAAAGGAGCTTATACCGCAAAATCCACTGCAAAAGCAAAGAAGAACCTGCTATGCCTAGGGGCTTATTCGTGCATGGACCCGGAAAATGGCCGTATTTTTCTCCCTTTTGACCAATTTGCTGCCGCTCTACATCCTGATCGGCATGGGCTTTATCGCGGCCCGCTATCTCAAGGTGGACCGCCAGAGCCTGGCCTCCCTCGCCATTTTCATGTTCATGCCCATCGTAGTCTTCGGCTTCGTGGTCAATCTGGAGTTCCAGCCCAGCTATATCCTTCTTCCGCTTGTGATTTTCGCCGTCAGCATCATAACTGGCCTCGGTTTCCTCTGGATCGGGCGCAAAATCTACGGCGACAGCACAGCCAACCTCATGGCCATGTGCTGCTCGATGGGCAATACGGGCTATTTCGGCTTGCCTCTGGTTTTCCTCTTTTTCAACGAGGAACAGACCGCGATCTATATCTTCACCATGCTGGGCGGCTCGGTCTATGAGGCGACCTTCGGCTATTACCTCGCCGCGCGCGGCGCGTTCGACGTGAAGACCAGCCTTAAAAAACTCGCCAAATTTCCGGGCCTGTACGCCATCGCGGCGGGCATTATCGTCAACCGCCTGGCGCTGGAGCCGCCCGAACTGTTCTGGACCTACTGGGCCTATTTCAAGGGCGCGTACGTCGTTCTGGGCATGATGATCGTCGGCGCGGCGCTGGCGGGGGTGAACAAACTCGTCTTCGGTCCGCGCTTTATGTCTTTGGTTTTCTTCGGAAAATTCGTGGTATGGCCCGTTTTGATCTACGCCTTCGTCCTCTTCGACCGGATCGTCCTGCAATGGTATACCCCCGATATCCATAACCTCATCCTCATCATGTCGCTGGTGCCGCCCGCCGCCAACATCGCGGCCTTCGCCGCCCAGATGAACATGAAGCCCGAAAAGGCCGCCACCACCATTCTGGCCGGAACCGTCTTCGCGCTGGTCTATATCCCCGCCATGATCTGGCTGCTTGGCATACGCTAGCAGCCCGTTTCGCGCATGCCAGCCATGCAAAAAAGTCACGTGCCATTTTACCCCTAAAGAGGTACAAACTGCCCCCGTAAGCCCTGAGATTCAGCGGCTCCTGAGTGAAAACCAAGGTTGAGTAAAGATGATGACGGATCGTGAGATCTCCGAAGAAGCGGCTCTGAGCGCCGAGTTTGAAACCGAAGCCGCAGGCGCCCCGGCCCCCGCAGTCGCTCCGCGCTTCTATAACCAGCAGCAACAGCGCCCCGAAACCGATCTGGACCGCCTCCGCGCCCAGCAGGCGATGATGCAGCAGCAGCAGCTTTAAGGAATCCCCGTCATGGCGTACCAGATGGGCGATAACGACCACGCGATGTTCGGCACCGCGCCCGGAAACGGCCAGATGGGCGAGCCGGACGCGCTGGAAAAGGCGTTTACGAACGCCAGCACGCCCCGTCTGCAACAGGGCACGAACGAAACCCTCTGGAGCGACCCGGGCGTCAAGCCCGCCGCGCCTGTGAAGGCGAAAACCCGCCAGTTCGGCGAAACGGACGAAGATGAGATTATAAAACAGCACGGCGTGAACACGGAACACGCCTCTGTTCAGATGGGGTAACACCCCAAGGTCGGGATAGCGGAGAACGGTTTAGAATTTCAAGTTTACACACTCCTCTTACTGACTTGATTGGTTAAAGGCAGGGATTCCAAGCGAATCCTTGCCTTTCTTTTTTGTTTGATTGTCAGAGCGCCGACCATCCCGTAAGCTTACCTTGCACGCAGAAGACGAGCTTTACCTCAGATGTCCGAAGATCAACTCAACAGGTCAGACCAAAGCATAATTAATGAAGCTAAAGCTCTTCTCAAGGCTGTGGATTACAGCTCTGACTTCGATTTACACGAACAGTTGAGAGAAAGAGCTTTTGCGCTCTTGGCCCCTTTGGCTGCACGAAAGCAACCTGAGGCCCTTTATCTAAGTATTTGGGTAGAATCTGACCCCAACGATCCTGAATATTCAGAAGAGAAATCGCACGAATTGTTCTTGTCCCTGTTACGCGAGGCTGCGGAAGCCGGAAGCATAGAAGCAAAATTTCGTCTGGCCTGTGAATTGGACGAAGACAAAACCCGAGAGGAAGCATCGGCGCTTTTCAAACAGGCCGCAGAGGCCGGGCATCCCTACGCCATGTGGTGCCACGGCTTAAATCTTTATGGCGGGACAGGACTTCCCCAAAACAAGGAAAAAGGTATCGAATTTATTCTAAAAGCTGCTGATCTGAAATTTGAAGGAGCGATCCAGTTTGTGTCCGATGCTTATGCATCAGGCTTGCACGGTTTCCCCAAAGACGAGGTTGAATCGGCTAAATGGCTGAAAAAACTAAGGGACAAAGATTTAATTACATACATCAGCTATTAGCTGATTTCACCTAAAAGCTTGAAATTTATAACCCTTGCAGCCATATTACCCCCATGAACGCGCGCCTGTACAGCATCATCCGAATTACAGGCCCGGCTCGGGGCATAAGGGCCTGAGACCGGGATTTCCCCGCTTTCGCTTGATTTTAAAGCCGAAGCCACCTTGTACTTTCACCAAAAAACACTAGATTACAGGGCGTTCAAAGGAGCGCTGCGACCATTATGACCGACAAGAACGAAAACAAGAAAAAAGAAGACCTATACCGCCAGACCGTTTTCCTGCCCAAGACGGATTTCCCCATGCGCGCGGGCCTGCCGCAGAAGGAGCCGGAAATTCTGGCGCAGTGGCATAAGATGGACCTTTACAAAAAAATGCGCGAAGCCGCGAAGGGCAAAGAGAAATACATCCTTCACGACGGCCCGCCCTACGCGAACGGCAATATCCATATCGGCCACGCGGTGAATAAAATCCTGAAGGACGTGGTGGTGAAATCCTTCGCCATGCTGGGCTACGACGCCCCGTACGTGCCGGGGTGGGATTGCCACGGCCTGCCCATCGAATGGAAGATCGAGGAACAATACCGCGAGGCCGGGAAAAATAAAGACGACGTGGACATCCTCACCTTCCGCGAGGAATGCCGCAAATTCGCCCGCCACTGGGTGGAAACCCAAAGCGCGCAGTTCCAAAGGCTGGGCGTCACCGGCGACTGGGCCGATCCCTACCTGACCATGAACCTCCCGGCGGAAGCGGCCATCGCGGCGGAAATCCATAAATTCGCGATGAACGGCGGACTCTATAAAAGCCTCAAGCCCGTCATGTGGTCCACGGTCGAGAAAACCGCGCTGGCCGAAGCCGAAATCGAATACGCCGAACACAAATCCATCACCGTCTGGGTGAAGTTTCCGGTCGTTACATCTACAATTAAAGACATAGAAAAGGCTCATGTCGTAATCTGGACAACGACTCCTTGGACTCTGCCGTCGAACCGAGGAGTCGCTTATGGAACAGACATTGAATATGGTTTGTATAAAGTTGGCTACATTGATAAGTCAGATAAGTATCTTGAAGATAAAGTGATTGTAGCAACTGCGCTTTCAGAGGAGTTTTCTAAGCAAGGTAAATATATCGATTTCGATCTTATAAAAACCTTCAAAGGTAGTGAGTTGGAAGGAACGAAATGCGTTCATCCACTTCGCGGAAAAGGTTACGAATTTATTGTGCCGCTGCTGGCGGGCGACTTTGTAACGACCGACACCGGAACGGGCTTCGTGCACGTCGCGCCTTCCCACGGCGCGGACGACTTTATTCTGGGTAAGGCCAACGGCCTCGAAATCACCGACAACGTGACCGACGACGGGCGCTTCCGCCCGCACGTGCCGCTCTTCGCGGGCCTCGAAATCTACGATCAAAATGGCAAGATGGGGCAGGGCAACTTCGCGCCGATCAAGGCGATCGAGGAGGCCGGAATGCTGGTCGCCAAGGGTTCGCTCAAACACGAATACCCCCACTCATGGCGGTCCAAGGCGCCTGTCATCTTCCGCGCCACGCCGCAATGGTTCATTTCAATGGATAACGCGCTCGGCCTGCGCGAAACCGCGCTGAAAGCCATCCGCGAAACCAAATGGGTCCCCGGCAAGGGCGAAGCCCGCATCACCGCCATGATCGAAAACCGCCCCGACTGGTGCATTTCGCGCCAACGCGCCTGGGGCGTGCCCATCGCGCTCTTCCTCAACCGCGAAACGGGCGAGGTCCTGAAAGACGAAAAAATCTTCGCCCGCATCGCCGAAATTTTCGCAAAGGAAGGCTCCGACGCGTGGTGGTCCCGCAACCCGCAGGACTTCCTCGGAAACGATTATAAGGCCGAAGATTACGAACAGGTCTTCGACATTGTCGATGTCTGGTTCGAGTCCGGCTCGACGCACGCGTTCGTGTGCGAACAGCGCGAAGAGCTTAAACGCCCCGCAGGCAAACGCACGGCGAATATCTACCTCGAAGGCTCCGACCAACATCGCGGCTGGTTCCATTCCTCCCTGCTCGAAAGCTGCGGCACACGCGGTCATGCGCCTTATGAGGTCGTGCTGACCCACGGCTTCGTGCTTGACGAAAAGGGCTACAAAATGTCCAAATCTCTGGGCAACGTCGTGGACCCGCTCAAGGTCATGGAGGAAAGCGGCGCGGATATTTTGCGCCTCTGGACCATGACCTCCGACTACGCCGAGGATATCCGCATCGGCAAGGATACGCTGACCACCGTGGGCGATTTGTATCGCCGCATCCGCAACACGCTGCGCTTTCTCCTCGGCGCGCTGGAGGGCTTCACGAAGGAAGAAGCGGTCGATCTCGGTGACGTTAAAAAACTCCCCGAACTCGAACAGCTCATGCTGCATAAGGTGTACGAAGTCGATCAGAAGGTCCGCGCCTACATCCAGAATTACGAATTTGGCAAGGTCGCGAAACTGCTCCACGATTTCTGTAACGAAGACCTCTCGGCGTTCTATTTCGATATCCGCAAGGACCGCCTCTACTGTGACCGCCCGGATCTGTTCGAACGCCGCGCCGCCCGCACCGTGATGGCGGAAATCTTGAACAGCCTCACCGCGTGGCTCGCCCCCATCCTCGCCTTCACGGCGGAGGAGGCGTGGCAGCAAAGACCGCAGGGCGTGTTCGAGGACGTGGAAAGCGTCCACCTCCGCACCTTCCCCGTAGTGCCCGCGCATTTCAAAAACGATGAGTTGGCGGAGAAGTGGGACGGTGTGCTCGAAATCCGCAAGTATGCTTACGAGAAGCTAGAGATGTTAAGGGCAAGTAAAGCGATTGGATCATCATTAGAAGCAAAGTTAGAGTTTTATTTTCGTGAGAGGGTCGCCAAAAAATATTTGCAGGCTGTTGATATGGCCGAAGTGTGTATCGCATCTCAGTTTTGTGTTCATGTCACACAGGCGCACACACATGGTGATATTACCGATCAGTTTCTCGAAAAAATTGAAGATCTACTAGGCAATGAGATTGATTTAGATATTGAATTTGATACAGGTAATTTTAGAATTTTTGCTGAAAAACTCCTCGACCCCAAATGCGCCCGCTGCTGGAAGGTCCTGCCCGAGGTGAAGGAGGACACATCCCTCTGCAACCGCTGCACCGACGCCGTGGCCGCGCAAAAAAAAAGTGAGGCCGCCTAGATCCCTTGTCATCCCTGCGTAAGCAGGGACCTGATAACGTCATGACCATGGATTCCGGCCTGCGCCGGAATGACAGCCTTGGCAAAAGCCAAATCCGAGCGCTACCCGTCACCCCGGCGGAAGCCGGGGTCCACGAAAGACTTAGGGCGCAGGCATGAGGCGAGAAGCGCCGCCCGCGTTGTGATCGTTGTGTCCGTTGTGTTTCTCATAAAATGCGGGGCAGCGATAGACCTCAATCCCCCTTGATCCCCAGCCCCTTCGCCTGCCGCTTCAGCCAGTCGTTGATATGGGGCTTGCCGTATTTATCCTCGTACTTCTCATAATATTGCTGATGGTAATCCTCGCCCTCCCAGAACGTCCCGGCGGGCTCTATCGTCGTCGCGATCGGGTTGGAAAACGCCTTCTTGGCGGTCAGCTCGGCGATCAGCTCTTCCGCGAGCTTTTTCTGCTCCGCGTCGTGATAGAACACGGCGGATCGGTATTGCGTGCCCACGTCCGGCCCTTGGCGGTTGAGCTGCGTCGGGTCGTGCGCCTTCAAGAAAAAATGCTCTAGCAACTGCCGGTAGGAAATCTTCGCGGGGTCGAACGTCACCTCCACCGCCTCCGCATGGCCGCTCTTGCTGTCGTGCGTGTCGTCGTATTTCGGGTTTTCAAGATGCCCGCCGATATACCCCACGCGCGTATAGAGAACGCCGTCCAGCCCGCGAAACTCGCTCTCGACACACCAGAAACATCCGGCCGCAAGGGTCGCCACCGGAAAATTCTCCGGCTTTTTATCCATAAGATCGTCGCTCAAAATTCGTCCTCCGGCATCATCGGCCATCAAGGGGGGCCGCAGGACAAGCATCGCGGCGCAACCAAGAGTGATCGCAAGGATCAAAAGGTTAAACATCCGCATCTTTTCCTGTCCTGTTTGTTAAGGTTTTGGTGTAAAATAGAGGTGTTTCGCATAAACGGAACGCCTGTGCAGACCTATTCGCTGGTTATCGAAAAATGTTTCTTAAGAAATCGTCCAAACCGCTTCATTACGAAGATCGCGCCAAAAACGCCAAACCCAACATCATAGTCATGCACTATACGGGCATGGACTCGATGCTCGCCGCGCGTCAGCGCCTGACCGACCCCGAAAGCAAGGTCAGCGCCCATTATCTCGTGGACACCGACGGCAAGGTCTACGATCTGGTGCCCGAGGATAAACGCGCCTGGCATGCGGGCCTGTCCTACTGGCACGGCGAGACGGACATCAACACCTGTTCGATCGGCATAGAGATCGTCAATCCCGGCCACGATCTGGGCTATGCCCCGTTCCCCTCGGCGCAGATGCAGGCCGTGATGGAACTCGCGCGCGGGATTCAGTCCCGCCATAATATTGAATACGTGCTCGGCCATTCCGACATCGCGCCCGAACGCAAGAAAGACCCCGGCGAGCTTTTTCCATGGGAATGGCTGGCCGGGCAGGGGGTCGGCCTCTGGCCCCGCCCGCTCGCCGAAGATGAAAAGGTGGCCGACGCGATTCATAACGATTACGAGATCGAGCGCCTCCTGACCCAGCTCGGCTATAATCCCATGGCCGCCTACATGGACGTTCTCAGCGCCTTCCACCGTCATTACGCGCCGGAGAAATTCAAGACCGGCGAACAGGAAAAGTCCGACCGCACGACGGCCCTCCGCCTCGTCGCCCTGATCCGCCAGTCCGGCCATAAGCCCGCGCTGTAAGCGGCTGTTTATACATATTTTTTCCTGTCTATAGGCAAGAAACTTGCGCCCCCCCCGAAAAACGGGCACTCTCCACCCCGTCCAGAGGGACGGATGGCCGCTCTTTTCTTAAAGAGGAGGGAGGAAAGTCCGGGCTTCACGGAAAGACGGCGCCGGGTAACACCCGGGAGGGGCGTTATGGTCTCGACGGAAAGTGCCACAGAAAACAGACTACCTCTTCTTCGGAAGGGGAAAAGGTGAAAAGGTGCGGTAAGAGCGCACCGCGCGACTGGCAACAGGAGCGGCACGGCAAACCCCGCCGGAAGCAAGACCAAATAGGGACCGCACAGCGGCTTCGGCTGCTAGGATGTTTTCCGGATCCGCGGTCCGGGTAGGTTGCTAGAGGCAAGGGGCGACCCTTGTCCCAGATGAATGGCCATCGCCGGGCGCGGAGTGATCTTCGCCCGGTACAGAACCCGGCTTACAGCCCCTCTGGACACTTTTTTCATAATCGGGAAGCGATGGGCATGAAGAAAGCCGCCGGGGGGTTATTCCGGCGGCTTCCCGATTGAGGGTCATCTGTAAAAAAAGTTCCCCACACTTAGCCAGACCCGTACACACAAACGGGAAAGGCCCGAAAAAACCCTTTTGAGTCAACGCTCATCGGGGCATTTTTCATCCATAAAGGCCCGCGCCCCGGAATACAGGATCGTTCCCAGAAACAATCCGCCGCTCACGGCCATAACCAGCATTAAAAACGTCATCATCATCGCTACGCTCCCCACACAAAGAATGTATTAGATTTGTATTATGTCTAACACAGCCCTCGGGATTATGTCAAAAAATATTTCCAGAACAACGACTTATAGGCCGTAAATATATTATTAATAGCAATTAGTGAATAAATTATGCATTAAGGCACAAGTGAGCGGTCGCCTCTCCTAGATTTCTCATAGTGAATTTCCATACTTTTGGTCAGTCCAGAAGCAAAGGGCCAATAACCCCATACACGTTCCATACACAACCCTGTCCACAATCGGGCAGGTTCAACCCGCGCACAAAGACAAAAAACTGTTGTTTATGAATAAATTACCAAGAGATTCAGTTGACCTCCCAAACCAGACCATGATATCCCATAAATATCCATGTCGCTGAGAGGATGACGGCGTCAGGATCGAATATCTTGAGCTTCGCGCGAAATTCGCGCGGCGGTCGTCTTTTTCTCCGGGGATTTACGTGGCGCTGTTTATTTCGACATTCACGAACAGGCTGGATCGCAAGGGGCGCGTCTCCGTGCCCGCGTCCTTCCGCGCCGCGCTGGGCGATCGTGCGCATCTGGGCGTCGTGTTGTTTCGCGCACACCGTCACGCCTGCCTCGAAGGGTTTGAGTGGAGCCGCATGGAAGAGATCGGCCGCCGCCTCGAACATTTCGATCTCTTCTCAGACGAGCAGGACGATCTCGCCACCGCGATCTTCGGCGAAAGCGTCCACTTGCATTTCGACGGGGAGGGGCGCGTGATGCTGCCGGAGGATTTGATCGAATATGCCGGACTGGGCGAGCAGGCGACCTTCGTTGGTCTGGGCCGCAAATTCCAGATCTGGTCGCCGCAAGCCTTCGCGGAGCGCAAAAAGGCAGCGCACGAACAGGTGCGCGAGCGCCGCCTGACCATTCCGGCGGGAAGGGAAGGCGCGGAATGACGGCGATCGAGCGCACGCCCCACGATCCCGTCATGCTCCCGCAGGTGCTCGAAGCCCTCTCCCCCCGCGACGGCGCGGTCTATGTCGATGGCACCTTCGGCGCGGGCGGTTATACACGTGCCATTCTCGAAGCCGCCGACTGCACGGTGATCGCGCTCGACCGCGATCCGTCCGTCGATGTGTACGTACAAAGCTTGCGCGAGGCGTACGGCAAGCGCTTCGTCTTCGTGCACGGCTGCTTCGGCGATGTGGAAACCCTTCTGCAACAAAACGGCTATGACCGCGTCGACGGCTTCGTGCTCGACCTCGGCGTCTCCTCCATGCAAATCGATCAGGCGCAGCGCGGCTTTTCCTTCCGCTTCACTGGGCCGCTCGATATGCGTATGGACACGAGCGCGGATATTTCAACGGCCGCCGATCTGGTCAACCGGATGCGCGAAGAAGACCTCGCCAACCTGATCTACAAATACGGCGAGGAGCGCAAATCCCGCAAGATCGCATCGAAAATCGTCCGCCTCCGCGCGGAAAAACCTTTTGAGACAACGCTCGATCTCGCCGATGCCGTCCGTTCTGTCGTGCCACGCTCGCCCAAGGATAAAAGCGACCCCGCCACCCGCACCTTTCAGGCGCTGCGCATCGCCGTGAACGATGAGATGGGCGAATTGGAGCGGGCGCTTGCCGCCTCCGAAAACATCCTCGCCCCCGGCGGGCGTTTGGTTGTCGTCACCTTCCATTCGCTGGAGGACTCGCTGGTGAAAGCCTTCATCCGCGAAAAATCCGGGCGCATCCCCGGCGGCTCCCGCCATCTTCCGCCGGGCCAAAAACAAACGGCTGAACCGGCCTTCATCGCGCTTTATAACAAGGCGCAGATCCCGTCCGATGCAGAGCAATACCGCAATTCCCGTTCCCGCTCCGCCAAGCTCCGCGCCGCGATCCGCGAACCTGCCCCTCAACAGGAGAAATCGAAATGAAAAAATCCATGCTCCTCCAAGCCTCCGTCTTTCTGGCCATGTGCGTCAGCGGCGGAGTGCTGATGCATGTCAGCCAGAGCGTCCGACGCGCCGAGCGCGATCTGACCCGCCTCGATCTCTCCATAGAGCGCGAAAAGGAAGCCTTGCGCGTCCTGAGCGCGGAGTGGAGCATGCTCAACAGCCCCGAGCGCATAGAGGCGCTGGCCAAGCGCTATCTCGATCTTGATTTGCCCGATGCCGCGCAACTAGTATCCGACCCCAAAAAACTCGAAGCTTTGCAGGCTGAGGAGGAGGGGATTCTGATTCCTGCCTCCCTCGATAGCGGTAACGGCGCGACCGCGCCCGTTTACCTCCCGCGCAAACCCCAAAAACATGAGGCATCCTCAAACACTCCGGCGCAGGGAGAAACACGCGAATGAACCCGAACCCCGGCAGCGAAAATCCGCCGCGTAAGGAGCCCGCCCAAAGCACGGCGCTCCAGCTCGCCTGCGGACGGCTTCTGCTTCTCGGCGTGGTCTTTGTTATGGCCTACGGGGTTGTGGCGGTCCGCGTGATCGACCTGATGATCGTGCAGAGCGCGTCCGCCGAAAGTGTGCAGGAGGCCGAAGAACTCGCGCGTCTCGCCCGTTCCGGCGATCTCCTAGCGCAGGTCCGTCGGGGCAATATCTACGACCGCAACGGCGTCCTTCTGGCGACCAGCCTCAAAACGCCCGCGCTCTACGCCGATCCGGCGCTGATCCTCGATAAACCTGCAATCGCCCGGGCGCTCTCGCAAATTTTCCCCGAACTCAAAGAGGCCGAGACGCTCACGAAAATCAGCGTCCCCAAATCCCGCTACGCCTGGCTGCGCCCGAACCTTTCCCCCGCGCAGCAGGACAAGGTCCTCGAACTCGGCGAGCCCGGCCTCGCGTTTGAATACGCCGACAGCCGCATCTATCCGCAAGGCGTTTTGGCCGCGCATCTTCTGGGCTACACGGGCCGCGACGGCACCGGGCTGGCGGGCATCGAACGCGGCGCGCAGAAAACATTGGCGCAAGGGCGCGACGTAACTCTGACCATCGATGTGCGCCTCCAGCACGCCCTCCACCGCGAAATGAAGCGCGCCATCGAGGAATTCAGCGCGCAGGCGGGCGCGGGCATGATTATGAACGCCCGCACCGGGGAAATTCTGGCGGGGGTATCGCTGCCCGATTACGATTTGAACTTCACCAGCGTTCTGGCCGCCGATCCCGAAAAGAACAAGGAAATCCTGACCAACCGCCTGACCTTGGGCGTTTACGAATTCGGCTCCGTCTTTAAAATCTTCACGACTGCCGCGCTGCTGGAGACGCAGGACGCGCCGTTCTCCATGACCTTCGATGCCCGCAAGCCACTCAAGATCGGGCGCTACACAATCAACGACTATCACGCCCAGAAGCGCGTGATGACGGTGCCCGAAGTCTTCATGCATTCCTCCAACATCGGCTCCGCCCTGATGGCCCGCAGCGTCGGCGCGCAAAAACTGCAAGGTTTCCTGAGCGATCTCGGATTTATGAACCGGCCTCAGTTCGACATTCTTGAGGTCGGCGCACCCCTCACGCCCAAACCGTGGGGCGAATCCTCGACGATCACCGTCTCCTACGGCCACGGCATTTCCATCACGGCGCTGCAACTCTGCGCGGCGACGGCGGCGATGGTCAATGGCGGGCTTCAGGTCCACCCGAAACTTCTGCTGCCCGCATCGGGGGATGTATCCGTCATCAAGGCGCAGGCCCGCCTGATCTCCGAGGAAACCTCCCAAAAAATGCGCGCGCTCCTGCGCCTTGTCGTGACGCAGGGCACGGGGAAAAAGGCCGACGTACCCGGCTATAATGTCGGCGGCAAGACCGGAACGGCGGAAAAAAGCGGCGGCAAAAAAGGCTACAACCGCAAAAGCCTGCTCTCTTCCTTCATCGGCGCATTCCCGATGGATAACCCCGAATACGTCATTTTCGTGATGATCGACGAGCCGCAGGGCACCAAAAAAAGCTACGGCTACGCCACCGGCGGCTGGGTCGCCGCGCCCGCCGCCGCGCGCGTTGTGACCTCCATGGCCGCGATCCTTGGCCTGCCGTCCGATCAATACGACCCCACGCAGGATATCAGCCTGCCGCTCGAACAATACGTCAAACCCGAAACGCCGGAGAAAAAGAAGCTTGCCTCGAATTGATACGGCAAATCTGGAGTATGTCGCGTCTCTCGCCGATTTCAGTGGGATCACGCAGGACAGCCGCGCCGTGAAGCCGGGCTACATCTTCGCCGCCCTGCCGGGAACGCGCGCGGACGGGCGCGACTTCATTCCGCAGGCCTTGGAGAAGGGCGCAACAGCCATCATCGCGCGGACGGGAACGGCCTTACCCGAAACCGGAAAAAAGATACTCCTGATTGAAGACGACAACCCGCATTTGAGGTTCGCTCAAATCTGCGCCGCCTATTATAATAAGCAACCCGAAACCGTCGTCGCCGTCACCGGAACCAACGGCAAGACCTCGACCGCCCATTTCGCGGCGCAGCTCTGGAAGGCCTTGGGGAAAAAATCCGCCAGCATGGGCACGCTCGGCCTTATGGTCGATGGAAAAATCCGCACGGCCTCGTCCATGACCACGCCCGACCCCGTGACGCTCCACCGCGATCTGGCGGAATTGGCGGAGGAGGGCATAGAGGCCCTCTGCCTCGAAGCCTCCAGCCATGGCCTCGCACAATACCGCCTCGATGGTGTGCGCTTAGCCGCCGCCGGATACACCAACATCTCCCGCGACCATCTGGATTACCACGCGGACATGGACAGCTATTTCGCGGCCAAGATGCGCCTCTTCTCTGAACTCCTGCCACAAGGCGCCGCTGCGATCATCAACGCCGACGCGCCCGAAGCCGGGCAGATCATCAGAGCCTGTGAAGACGACGATCGTCACATCATCACCTACGGGCACGAGGCAGAGGATATTCGGATCGAAAAACTGATCCATGATACGGACGGCCTGGTGATGAAGCTGAAGCTGCTCAAAGAGTCTCATCGGGTCAAGCTCCCCCTCGTCGGCGCGTTTCAGGCCTGGAACGTCCTCTGCGCCTTCGGCCTCGTCTGGGCGGCGGAAGGAAAATCCAAAGAAACCGCCCTAAAGCTTGTAGCCGCGCTTGAACATCTTAAAGGCGTCCCAGGCCGGATGCAGAAAATCGAGGGGCCGAAGGCCGTCTATGTCGATTACGCCCACACGCCCGACGCGCTGGAAAACGCGCTCAAATCCCTGCGCCCGCATACGCGCGGCAATCTTAATTGCCTCTTCGGCTGCGGCGGCGACCGCGACCCCGGCAAGCGCCCGATCATGGGTGAAATCGCCGCTAGACTTGCCGACCGCGTGATCGTGACCGACGACAACCCGCGCTCCGAAGACCCCGCCAAAATCCGCGCCGCGATCCTGAAGGGCGCGAAGGGCGCGCACGAAATCGCGGGCCGCCACGAAGCGATCCGCGAAGCCATGGAAGACATGAAGGAGGGCGATGTCCTCCTTGTGGCCGGAAAAGGCCACGAAACCGGCCAGACGGTCGGCACCGTCACTCATCCCTTCGACGATGCACAGGAGGTCCGTAACGCCATGCCCTGACAGACCCTGAACCCCGCAAACCAACGCTGATTAAAAAAACTGAAAGCACATTAAAATGATTGAGAATAACCGCTTCTACTGGTCCGTCCTGAAAACCCGCAGCGTGACCGTCAGCGTTCGCCCGCGAGAGGGAATAAGGGGAGTGGCGTTTTCCGTAAATAAAATCATCGATATCGGAAGCGGGCGCCAGACGGTGTTCCTTGATCATCTCGAACACCCCGATCAAAAAGCCGCTTCGGCGCGGCGTTCGGGGGTAAACAACGAATTGGCAATTCCCTTTAAAATGGGTAATCTGGATTTTGTTTACATTTCCCGCCGCACGCCGGCCATCAGGGATATCAGTGTTTTGATTTCTGAGTTGTACAAAAATGCCAAGATCGAACGAATCGTCCCCGAAGTCCTCTGCCCGGGCGATATCCTTGTGTTCCGCCAGGACGAGCAGGAACAGAAAATCAAGATGGTGGACGCCCTGCGCGTCATGTATCCCGCAAGCGAAGCCGGCCGAGGCGTAAATGTTCTATAATCTCCTGTTCCCGCTCCACGCATACATAAACGCCTTCAACCTCTTCGGTTACGTGACTTTTCGCACGGGCGGCGCGGTCATCACCTCGCTGGTGATTTGTTTCGTGATCGCCCCGCGCATGATCCGCTGGCTCAAGAAAAAACAGAAAGAGGGCCAGCCCATCCGTGAGGACGGTCCCGAAACCCACTTCAAAAAGGCCGGAACCCCCACGATGGGCGGCCTGATGATCCTCATTTCCGTGGTGATCAGCACGCTCCTCTGGGCCGATCTGTCCAACGCTTACGTCTGGCTGGCCCTGTTCGTCATGATCGGCTTCGGCCTCGTGGGCTTCGCCGACGACTATCTCAAACTCACCAAGAAAAACCCCAAGGGCCTCTCGGGCCGCCTCAAGCTCATCGCTCTGTTCGGAATCGGCTTTCTGGCCTCGCTCGGAATTATGTTCGCGCTGCCCGACCATCTCGCCACGCACGTCGCGCCGCCTTTCTTTAAAAATGTCCTGTTCAACCTTTCATGGTTCTTCATCCCGTGGTCCATGCTGGTCATGGTCGGGGCCTCCAACGCTGTGAACCTCACCGACGGCCTCGACGGTCTCGCCATCGTCCCCATCGCCATCGTCGCCGCCTGTTTCGGCTTGATCGCCTACCTCGTGGGCAATTTCAAATTCTCCGAATACCTCTTCATCTATTTCGTACCCGGCTCGGCGGAACTCTCCATAATCTGCGGCGCGCTCATTGGCGGCGCGCTGGGCTTCTTGTGGTATAATGCGCCCCCGGCGGCCATTTTTATGGGCGACACGGGCTCTCTGGCAATGGGCGGCCTTTTGGGCGCGGTCGCGGTCATGACCAAGCATGAAATCGTTCTGGCCATCGTCGGCGGCCTGTTTGTGGTCGAAACGGTTTCCGTAATCATTCAAGTGGCCTCCTTCAAGATGACGGGCAAGCGCGTCTTCGCGATGGCGCCGCTGCACCACCATTTTGAGAAAAAGGGCTGGTCGGAGCCGACCATTGTGATACGCTTCTGGATTATCGCAATCATTCTGGCACTCGTCGGCCTCGCGACACTTAAAATTCGCTGAACACTGCGGGAAAATAACCGCCGCATCGGACTCGGATAAGCATGGTGAAACTGAAACCGTACATAGACTCTCTGGATAAAAAGAAAATCCTCGTCTACGGACTGGGACGCAGCGGCCTGTCCACGCTTCACGCGCTGGCTAAAACCGGGGCGCAGATCGTAGCGGGCGACGACGACCCCGAGCGTCTGGAACCCGCTCGCGAAATGGGCGTGCAGATCCTCGACGAGGGGCGGCAGGATTTCTCGGAATTTGCCTTCGTGCTGCTCTCGCCGGGCATTCCGCTGACCCATCCCGAACCGCACCGCGTCGTCAAGGCGGCAAGCGCGGCGGGCGTGGAGGTGATCGGTGATATCGAGCTCTTCTACCGCGCCGGAAAGACTGGCAAGACGATCGGCGTGACCGGAACAAACGGCAAATCGACGACCGTCAGCCTCATCCACCACATCATCAAGACCTGCGGCAAAAAGACCGTCCTCGGCGGCAATATCGGCGTCCCGGTGCTGGATCTGAAAATCCCTGCGGGCGAATGTTACACGGTTCTGGAAATGTCATCCTACCAGATCGACCTCTGCCCGACCTTCCGCCCCGATATCTCGGTCCTCATCAACATCACCCCCGACCATATCGACCGCCACGGCGGGGTCGAGGAATACGCCGCCGTGAAGAAAAAGATCGTCGATGAAAGCCAGAGCGGTTTCGGCGGCGGCACGGCGATCATCTGCACCGACGACGAGCACACCCGCGCGATTTTGGAATCCGTGCGCGAACGCGGCCTGCGCAAGGTTGTTCCCGTGTCCGTTCTGAAGGCGGAGGAGGGCGGCGTCTATGTCGAGGGCGGCATGCTTGTGGACGCCATGTCCGGCCAGCTTGTGACGATAGGGGATATGGAAGACCTCAAATCCCTGCGCGGCGACCACAACCACCAGAACGCCGTCTGCGCCTACGCCGTCGCCCGCACCATCGGCTTCGCGCCGGAGCAGATTTTCGAGGCGATGCAGAGCTTCGAGGGCCTCCAGCACAGGCAGTTCCTCGTCCGCACGATCAACGGCGTCTCCTACGTGAACGACAGCAAGGCCACCAACGCCGAGGCCGCCGCGATGGCCCTCAACTGCCACAACAATATTTACTGGATCGTCGGCGGCCGCAAGAAAGATACCGGCCTCAAGGGGTTGGAAATGTTCTCCGACCGCATCCGCCACGCCTTCCTGATCGGTGAATCGACCGAGGAGTTCGCGGTCTGGATGCAAAATTTCGGAATTTCGTACAGCCGCTGCGGAACCCTCTCCGCCGCCGTGGAGGCGGCCCACACGATGGCGCAGGAAAGTCGCGGCCAGCCCGGCGGCGCGGGGGTCGTGCTGCTGTCCCCGGCCTGCGCCTCCTTCGACCAGTTCAAATCCTTTGAGGATCGCGGCACGAAATTCACCCGGCTTATTGCAAAACTCGCAGAGTGAAGAGAGAACCAAGAAAGCCAAAAATGACAGACGCCGTACCTCAATATCAACCCTTCTCCCGCGCAGACCGCTCCTTCCTCGGCGCATGGTGGTGGACGGTTGATCACACCCTTATGGTGGCCGTGTTTCTGCTCGCCGTCATCGGTCTCGCGATGGTTTCTACGGCCAGCCCAACCGTCGCGCAGCTTCACAATCTCGACGACTACCATTTCCTGAAGCGCCAGGTTATCTGGCTCGTGCCCGCGCTGGGCCTGATGCTCGGGGTGTCCATGCTGAATCCGCGCGCCATCTGGCGGATATGCAGCATCGTCTTTCTTGCGGGCGTTGTGGGCATGCTGATGACTTTGTTCATAGGAGCCGAGATTAAAGGCGCGCGCCGCTGGCTTCCGCTTCTAGGCATGTCGGTCCAGCCCAGCGAATTTGTCAAACCGGCCTTTATTGTCGTGGCCGCGTGGTTCATGGCCTTGCAGAAAACCCCCTGGGCACGCGTCGGCGGCATGAAGCCGATCCTTGCCAAGGCCTTTGCGCCCAAGGACAAGGCCCCTATGCGTAATTTTTTCATCGTCATCGGTCTCTACGCTCTGGTAATTATCCTCCTGATGTTGCAACCCGATCTGGGAATGAGCGCGGTTGTGACGTGCGTCTTCGCGGCGCAGATTTTTCTGGCCGGGATGCGCCTGAGATATCTCACCTTGATGCTGCTGATCGCTCCGGTATTGCTGGGCGGCGCCTATATTGCGCATGACCATGTCCGCAGCCGCATCGACCGCTTCCTCTACCCCCACAGCGGCGACACCTATCAGGTCGACCGGGCGCTCGAAGCCTTCCGAAACGGCGGCCTGACCGGAACCGGGCCGGGGCAGGGCACCGTGAAACTCAACCTTCCCGACGCTCACGCCGACTTCATTTTCCCGGTGGCGGGTGAAGAGTTCGGCATCCTCTTCGTGCTGTTCCTGATTGGCCTCTTCGGCTTTGTGGTTCTGCGCGGCTTCAACCGCCTTCGCCAGAGCGACGATATGTTCGCCGTTCTCGCTGTCGGCGGACTGCTGACCATGTTCGGGCTTCAGGCCTTTATTCATATGGGCTCCAGCGTCCACCTCCTGCCCGCCAAGGGCATGACCATGCCCTTCATCAGTTACGGCGGCTCTTCGTTGATTTCGCTCGGCTTGTCTATGGGGATCGTGCTCTCACTGACGCGCCGCCAGCGCCGGGCCGGAATGGCGCGCGCACTGGGCCGGCCCATGTCCCGGGCCGAAGAAACCGGGGATCTGCCATGAACGCGTCCGCCCCGCAACCCGCGCCCCTGATCCTGATCAGCAGCGGGGGAACGGGCGGCCACATGACTCCCGCCGCCGCCCTCGCGCACGATCTTGTCCGGCGCGGATACCGGGTCGCCCTCATCACCGACGATCGGGGTAAAAAATTCACGAATATGTTTCCCGAAAGCACGGCAACGCACGTCATCCGCGCGGGCACAATCGGCGGCGGCCCCGCCGGAAAGCTTAAAGGGGCGCTAAACCTTATAGCTGGGTTCGCGCAGGCCTGGATCATCGTAGGCAAACACCGCCCCGCCGCGGTGGTGGGCTTTGGCGGCTACCCGTCCGTCCCCGGCGTAGTCGCGGGCCAGCTCCGCAAAATCCCGACGATCCTGCACGAACAGAACGCCGTTCTGGGCCGCGCTAACCTTAATTTGGCCAAGCGCGCCGAACGCATCGCGCTCTCCTTCCCCGACATGAGTGGGCTTGATAAGGACACATGCCTGCGCACAGTGATCACGGGCAATCCCGTCCGCCCGGAGATTGCCGCCCTGCATGACGCGCCCTATACCCAACCCGCGCCGGAAGGACCCTTAAATATCCTTGTCATGGGCGGATCTCTGGGCGCGTCCGTCTTCGCCCGCGTGGTGCCCGAAGCGCTGGCAAAATTACCGCAGGCCGACCGCGCCCGCCTGAACATCGTCCAGCAATGCCGCGAATCCGACCTCGAATCCGCCCGCATGGCGTACGAACAGGCCGGTATCAAGGCCGAACTCGCCGCCTTTTACAACGACATGGCCGCCCGCCTCACCGCCGCCCACCTCATCATTTGCCGCTCCGGCGCCAGCACCGTGGCCGAACTCAGCGCGGCGGGCCGCGCCGCCATCTACGTTCCATACCCCCACCATAAAGACCAGCAGCAAAAGAAAAACGCCCAATACCTGACCGATCGCGGCGGCGGCTGGCTGATGACCGAGGATATCTTCACCCCCGAGGCTTTGCTTGCAAGAATCGAGGCTTTTCTGCAAAATCCCGATGAATTGGCGCAGGCCGCGCAAAAATCACGCGCCTTTGGTCGGCCCGATGCGGCCCGTAGGCTCGGAAATCTTGTCTCAGCGCTGATAAAGGCTTAAAAGGGGCAGCTTTAAAGGGCAAAGCCCAACGGAGAAAGTTCGTAAATGCGCATTATGTCCCCCGACATCGGAACCCTGCATTTCGTCGGCATCGGCGGAATCGGCATGAGCGGAATCGCGATTCTGCTCAACGCGCTGGGCTATAAGGTCCAGGGTTCGGATCAGGCCGAAGGCGCGAACCTTGCCCGCCTGCGCGAATGCGGCGTGCGCGTTACCGTGGGCCACGCACAAAAAAACATCCTCTGCGAAAAGGGCGAACTCCCCGCCGCCATCGTCATCTCCTCCGCCGTCAAACCCGATAACCCCGAAGTGATCGCCGCGCGCGAGGCCAAGGTGCCCATCGTCCGCCGCGCCGAAATGCTGGCCGAACTCATGCGCCTCAAATCCGCCGTCGCCGTCGCCGGAACGCATGGCAAAACGACCACCACCTCGATGGTCGGCCAGATGCTCGAAACCGCCGGCTTCGATCCCACCGTTGTGAATGGCGGCATCGTCAACGCCTTCGGCACCAACATGCGCTTCGGCCAGTCCGACGCGATGGTCGTCGAGGCCGACGAGAGCGACGGCACCTTCACGCGGCTGCCCGCGACCGTCGCCGTCGTCACCAACATCGACCCCGAACACATGGACCATTACGGCTCCTTCGACGAGGTGCGCGAAGCCTATAAACGCTTCGTCCTCAACCTGCCGTTCTACGGCTACGCCCTGCTGTGCCTCGATCATCCCGAGGTGCAGGCGTTGATCCCCCAGGTCTCGCAGCGCCGCGTGATCACCTACGGTTTCAACCCGCAGGCCGATATACGCGCCTCCAACATCCGCCCGGATGCAAAGGGCAGCACTTTCGACCTGACCTTCTCCGCGTGGCTCTGTGGCGATGGGCGCGAACAAACCTTGAAAGACCTCATCCTGCCCATGCCCGGCCGCCACAACGTGCAAAACTGCCTCGTTGCCCTCGGCGTGGCGAAGGAAATGGACGTGCCGCACGAAACCATGCGCCGGGCGCTGGCGGGTTTCAACGGCGTCAAGCGTCGTTTCACGAAAACCGGGGAGGTCTCGGGCGTCACCGTGATCGACGATTACGCTCACCATCCCGTGGAGATCGAGGTTGTCCTGAAGACCGCCCGCAGCGTCCTTGAGGAACCGGGCGCAAAAGTCATCGCCGTCTTCCAGCCGCACCGCTACACGCGCCTGCGCGACCTGTTCGAGGAATTTTGCCGCTGCTTCAACGAGGCCGATATCGTGATCATCGCCGACGTCTACGCCGCCGGAGAAGCCCCGATCGAGGGTATGAATAAATTAGCCCTGGCCCAAGGCGTCCACGCCCACGGCCACCGCGACTCCCGTGCGCTGGAAAACCGGGAGGCGCTGCCAGACCTTCTGGCCGAAATCGTCAAGCCCGGCGATTACGTCGTCTGCATGGGCGCGGGCGATATCACAAGCTGGGCGAACGCGCTGCCCGCGCGGCTGGAGGAAGAAGTCCGGAAAAGAAAGGGCAAAGCGGCATGATCAGGCGCCTGCGGGCCTTCCTGTCCGGCTTGTCGGGCGCCGCCGCGCAACCTCCCGCAGAACCTCCGCGCGGCCCGCGCGAACTCCCGGCCAACACGCCCGAAATCCTGCGCACGCCCGAGGACCGCTTCTGGCGATGGTTCCTCCATAACCGCCCCTTAATCGAACGATACGCCGTCGAAACCGACGCGGTCGTGGACGCCGTGCAGTCGCAAATCAACCTGATCTCCTCCCACCTGTCCTTCGAGTTGGGGCAGGCCGCCGATGGCACCTTTGAATTCATCATCAGCGCCGGGGGCGTGAAAAGGCTCATCCCCCGCGTCACGCGCCTCTACAACGCCGCGCCCGCAATCCCGGGCTGGCGCGTGATGGCCTTCAAACCCCGCCACTCCACGCCCCAGATCGAATATGGCGGCGAGAAATTCAGCATCTCCGATTTCTATTACGCCTCGCAGGTCGGCGAGGACGGCAAAACCAATCTTCGGGTATGCATCCGGGGCTACAACCGCCGCCGCGAAAAAATGTACGGCATGGTCGGCTTCCTTTTTCTGGATACGGTCATCGGCGAATATGACGTCATGACCAATCTGGGCGCAATTGAGTTCGGCGACATCCCGCCGGGGCCGATGACGCTCTCCGGTCTCAAGCCGTTGCGGGATCTGGCGCCCGAGATCGACGCTATAAAATCGCGCCTGCATTAGGCTAGGCTCTGGTATTCGTCGAAAGGGT
The DNA here is from genome assembly GCA_023384135.1 of Alphaproteobacteria bacterium. GTDB lineage: Bacteria > Pseudomonadota > Alphaproteobacteria > Micavibrionales > Micavibrionaceae > JAGNKE01. Next base: position 197,931 of record JAHDXS010000003.1, read on the forward strand.
GCCCTATGCTCTCGAAACTGGTAAAAATCGCGGACCGCATGAAAATGAGCGAGCAGAGATTCACGCAGAACGCGCCCCTCGGGGCCGAAAGCTGGTTCGGTTGCGGTGGCACCGCCGACATTCTTTTCCAGCCCGCAGATATCGATGATCTCTCGCTGTTCCTGAAAGACACGCCGCCCGAACTCCCTGTCACGATTCTGGGCGGCCTCGCCAACACCATCGTGCGCGATGGGGGCATACGCGGGTGCGTGATCCGCCTCGGCAAGCCCTTCGCGGAGATCGAAATTCGCGGAACCCGCATCGTCGCGGGCGCGGGGGCGCTCAACGGCACGGTCGCCGCCGCCGCTGCCAAGGCCGGAATAGGGGGGCTGGAGTTTCTCTCCGGCATCCCCGGAACCGTCGGCGGGGCGCTCCGCATGAACGCGGGCGCTTACGGGCGCGAGGTCAAGGACGCTCTTGTCGCCGCCTTCGGCCTCGACCGCACCGGACGCTCAGAGGCGCTGATGCTCGATGAAATGCACATGAGCTACCGCCATTGCGGCGCGCCGGAGGGAATGATCTTCACCGCCGCCGCCTTCGAGGGCCAGCGCGAGGATAAGGATATCGTCCGCGCCCGCCTGAAGGAGATCAAGGAGCGCCGCCGCGACACCCAGCCCATCGCCGAAAAGACCGGCGGCTCCACCTTTGCCAACCCCACTGCCGAAGAATTGGCCGCCGCAGGATTGCCCGAAGGCACAAGGGCGTGGCAGCTTGTCGAGCGCGTCGGGGGTCGGGGCCTCAAGATCGGCGGCGCGATGATGTCCGAAAAACACTGCAACTTCATGATCAACACCGGAACCGCGACGGCGGCGGACCTCGAAGACCTCGGCGACGAAATCATCAGCCGTGTGAAAAACCTTCTCGGCGTAACCCTTCACTGGGAAATCCGCCGGATCGGCGAACGCCAGACGCCGGACCGGACGCAAACTTAAACCAAATTTGCGAATATTGCGTATCCGGTCTATGATCGTCGCCGGAGGAACAAGCGCATGAATAACAAAAGCCTCGACGTTCTGGATACGGCAGAGTTTTATCTGTCCGAAATGCGTGCTGGCCGTTTCGAGGGCGCATCGCCCGCGGACGTCTACCCCAATCTTCTGGACTCCGAAATCGAAGCGTTTCCGCTGGGCCGCGACGTGGCCCTTTTGGTCCTTGGCACGAATGAGGAGGAACTCCGCACCTTCGATTTCCTTTTTGTCCTCGGGTCCGCCGGAAACGATCTGGAACGCATGCGCGAAGCCCTTCTTGAAAACAAGCCTCAGGAAGCCTATCGCCATTTTGACGGCGTGCAAGGATTCGTCGAAAGCGGCCTGTTCGGCATGACCGTCCCCGAGGCGCTGAACCTTCTGGCGATTGACGAAAGCGACTACAGGCAGATGATCGAATCCTTCGCCTTCGTCCGCGCCGCGCTCGCCCGCAAACAGAAATCCGCCTTCAACCGCGCGAAATAAAAATCAAAGCTTCGGAATTCGCTCGTAAAGATCCGGCAGATCGTTCTCGATCAAAACCACGTCGCCCGCCTTACGGTGGGAAACCAGCCACGCCTCAGCGTCCTTGAACGTCGCGAAGGTATAAAGCTCCCCCTCCGGCGCACCTGATCGGTAAGCCGCCGTAAAGGTCGGGATCCGCTCCGCCGCAACCGCCAGAACCACATCGCACGTCTTCGCGGCCAGTTCGCCGATGGCCCGGTGTTCCGCGTCGTGCGCCTCGCCCAGCTCGACCATTCCCGGCGTAATCAAAATCGTCCGTCCGCCCTCGGGCTTGAGAACGGGCAGCAATTCCAGCCCCGCCGCGAACCCCTTGGGGTTGGAATTGAAAGCATCGTCGATCAAAATCGTCCCGTCGGGAATAGGCTTCACCTCCAGCCTGTGCGTGATCTGCGGGCAACGGGCAAGCGCCATAATAATGTCATCCGGCGCAATCCCAAGTTCCGCCGCGCAGGCAAACGCCAGCGCGATATTCCCCCCGTGCTGCACGCCATAGAGCGGCGCCTTGAGCGTATAATCCTGGCCCTTCCATGTGATCGCGACGGCAAGCCCGTCTTTCGTCTGCGTCACGGATTTTAAAACGAGATCGCTCGAAGCCGCTTCGCCCACGACCGTAAAACGCTCCTTATGCGCCTCATAAATCGCCCGCGACGCCTCAAAATTCAAAGTCTGCTCATGCACGCTCACATGCCCGCCGCGCGAAAGCGTATCCTGCGCCAGCTCGAACTTCGCTTCCGCCACGGTGTCCAAAGTTTTGAATCTTTCATAATGCGCCTGCCCGATGGCGATGATGATCGCGGCATCCGGCGGCGTAAGGGCGCAGAGCCGCGCGATCGAGCCGGGGCCGTAAGCGCCCATCTCCACGACGAAATATTTCGTGTTCGGCTCCATCTGCTCGCGGATGATCCGCGTGATGCCCATGACGGTGTTGACGCTCCCGGGCGTGATCAGCGTCGGCGCGGCGCTCTTGAGAATATGCCCGAGGATATGCTTGACCGAAGTCTTCCCGTAAGACCCGGTGATCCCGATGATCTTGGGCTTCACCTCCGCTAGTCTGGCCACCGCCTCGTCATAGAATTTCTTCTGCACCGCCTTCTCGTACGGCTGGTTCAAAAGGTTCGACAGCACAAGCATCAGCGGCACGGCTTGAACAGGAATAACAAGGAACAACGGGTTGAGAGTCAGGAACGGCAGAAAGAAAACCCCGCACAGCGCGAGGGCAGGAAACAGAATCCGCTTCGCCCGCGCGGTCAGGACAAGTTTCTTTTTCGACCGCGTGCGCGGGTCGAGATCCTTATACGCCGTGTAGGCGAAACCGCCGATGCAGGCCAGCGCCGTGATAAAAGGCGGCATGAAGATCGAAATCGCCCCCAGCGCCGCCAGCCCAAGCGAGAGCTTGGTATCAAAGACCCGATGTTGCTTGATCCATGCGAACAGCCGCTCGTTATTGTAATCGTCCTGCTGCAACGCGTGCAGATAGATCAACAGCCGCTTCCCCGCAAACGCGAGGAAGGAGAGGAAAAGAAGAAAATTCAGAACAAGAAACATAGTGGCTCAATCACGGTGAGTAATAATTAATAACATAACGCCCCTCGGAATCGACGCAACAATCGCAAACCAGATCGAAGGAGAAATCGCAGAATACACATTCCGGCCCGCCGGGATGCAGAAACGCAGAGGCCAAAACAAAAGCGGGAAGGCTAAGTAAAATGAAAAAGACAAACCTTCTCCGTTCTTGAGGCGTGAGCGGCGGCAACTCGTTTTGGTTCATGGAGCGCTTTTCCCCTTATACTCCACCCATTCGCCTCCGAAAATCCGGTGCGGCAGCTTCCCCGGCGAAAAATCCCAGACATCCTCAAACAGCACCACGACGGGGCGGTATTGCGCCACCTTTTTGCCCTCCGGCGGCGGATTGGCCCGCAGATAGGCAGAGAGCGCCCGCCCAAGATTGACGGTCTTGGTTTTACAGTCCTTGGGCCCCAGCTCGGCGTCGCGCACGCGCGGCAGGCTCACCTGATAAAACACCTTGTCCAGAAACTCATATTTGGACAGCAGGGAATCATAAGCCACCTCGGCGATCAGCCCGATCGGTTTCTTCTCCGGCTGGTCCAGAAACAAGCTGTCGCGGAACACCACGGGCTTGTCCGCATTGTTGCAGACTGTGATCGCCGTCTCCGCGCCCTCGGTCTTGAACGTCACGTCCAGCGCGTTGTAATCCAGCGCCTCGCTCTCCCCGGCCGCTTGCTTCAGATCGACCCAGCTTCCGGCAAAATCCATGTCGGCATATCGATGATCGGCCTTCGGCTTTTCCTCGAAAACGGCGGCATGGACGCGGTAAGATTCGATCCGCATGGGCTTGCCCTTCGCCGCCGCGCGGTCCTCCATCGCCCGCAGAACGGAGACCACGTCCACCGCCCGCGACAGGCACGATCGGGGCCTCATCGTGACCTCCGCGATGGGCTTGAGGTTGACGGCATGGGGGTCCGGCCAGAAAAGGATGCGCGTCTTTTTGGTTTTCGGGTTCTCGGCGACCTTATACTCCGCATAAATCCCGAAAGGTTCATGTCGGGGATCGGTCAGAAACAGATGGTCGATGAAACGCAAGGCTTGATCACTGGAATTACAGGCTGTGATCAACGTCTGCTCGCCGTCCTGCGTCAGGCTCAACGCCAAATCGCCGCCGGAGCGAATCTCGCCCTGATACTGATAAAGCGGGCTTTCAAAAGTGACATGCTCTGAGCGCCCGATCAAACGCCGATCAGGCATGATCGCCTCGACTCTGGCCTCCCCCTCGCGTGTGGGTATGGGCGCACGGGCTTGAGAGGCGCTAGCGGGATCAAAAATCGTGATATAAATCCTGAATTTATAGGTCTTCAGCGAGACGCCGTGAGAGATGATGCCTCGAAGCGGCAGATCGAATTTATGGCTGTGGCAGCCGAGCGGCACGAGACTCACGATGCTGCCGTCGTCCGCGCCGACATGCAAGCCCATCTTCTCTTTTTTTGCGGTTTCGGCAACGAATGAATATGCGATAATCGGCTGATCGTCTTCGCTCCGACTTTGATGAATTTTGTGGAAGAAATGTTTGTCTTTTTCGAACGTATTGGAGTAATGCACGGTCCTGTTGGTCGGGTTGCAGATTTCAACGGTCCCGGTTTGATCGCCGTCATATGAAAACGAAGCGTTCAGATCCTTGAACGCCATGTCTTGATCGTTTTTGCCCGCATAAACCGGCCAAGAGGCCAGAGCGACAATCACAAAAATAAACGCATAAATCCTGATCCGCATCACCCGGCCTCCTTCACCAGATCGCTCACAACTTTCACCGCCTGATGCCGCCCGCTCGTCAAAACGCTGTAATGGTCCAGCCCGTCCAGCAGCAGCAATTCCGCCCCCGGCATTAAACTTTGGTACCGCGTCCCGAACTCCGGCGGCGTCTCCGTGTCCTTCGTCCCGAACACCAAGCGCACGGGGCACTTCACACCCTTTGCCGTCTCGCTCAGATCCTCGTTCACGGTGCGGATGAAAACGCTGCGCATCGGCCCCGCATTCTTATAATCCGCGCTGCCGAATTTTCCCAAAATCTTCTCCCGCGCCTCACCTTGCGGCAAAAACGCCTTCAACGCCTTGAACAGCTTGATGCGTAAATAAAAATACAGCCGCTTAAGAGGAGGGCGCTTGCGCTTCAACCCGGCAGCGGCGATCAGGCACATCGCCTTCACCCGCTCCGGGTATTTCGCGGCGAGGCGGATGCCCACCCGGCACCCGAACGAATGCCCCACCCAGATCACGGGGGGAAAATTCTGGTCCTTCAACCAGCCCGCAATAGCGTCGGCGTAATCCTCCGTCCCCCAGGTTTCGGGCGGAGGGGGGGAGTCCCCGTGCCCCGGCAGGTCGATCAGGACATGCGTTCCAATTTTCCGTAACGTATCCGCCAGCGGCAGGAACGCGGCATGATTCTGCCCCCATCCGTGCGCCCAAACGATCAGCGGCGCACCCGCTCCGGCCTCGTCCAGCCGCAGATAGGAAAACTGTGCGCCGTGTGAAAGGAAAGTTTGCACGCCTAATCCCTTTTAAGGAGTCATATTTTCTGGTTAATATAGAAACCATAAAGTAACATTATTCACTCTCTTTCCAAGTCTTATACGACCTCAAGCCCATGTCACAGAACAAAAATACAACAAAAAAGCGAGTCGCCGTCTTTTTCGGGGGGCGGTCGCCGGAGCATGACGTGAGCGTCGTCTCGGGCCTTCAGGCCATGAACGCGATCGACCAGACGCGCTACGCCCCGTTCCCGGTCTATATCGCGCCCGACGGCGAATGGTTGGTCGGTGAACTCCTGCGCGAACGCGCCAGCTACATGCTCGATGCCAACGCGCTCAAACAGGTCACGCCCGTCACCATCGACGTCCGCGCCGACCGTAAGGGCGTGCTCATCCCCAAGAAATCCGGCCTGTTCGGCGGCGCGAAACCGATTGAGTTCGACGTGGCGTTTCCCATCTTCCACGGCCTGATCGGCGAAGACGGCAATATTCAGGGCCTCTTCGAACTCGCCAACATCCCCTATACCGGAATGCGCACGAAGGCCTCCGCGATCCTGATGGATAAGGTCTCCACGAAACATTTCCTGCGCGCCCTCGACATTCCTTACTTGCCTTACGCCGTGATCAAAAGGCCGGAAGAGGGGTATCTGATCCCCGAAGACAGGCTGGAGGCGCTGCTCGCCCCCCTGACATACCCCTGCATTATCAAACCCTCGCATCTGGGCAGCTCCATCGGCGTGGCCAAGGTCCGCGACGCGCACGAAGCCAAGGCCTGCCTGCCCGCCGTGTTTGAATACGACCCCGTGGCGATTGCCGAACCGTTCGTTGAAAACCTCATCGAATATAACGTCTCCGTCTCCAAATGCTTCGACGGCAAGACCATCGTGACCTCGGCCATTGAGCGCCCGAAGGCCAAGGATGAGCTTCTGGACTTCAAACAGAAATACCTCTCTGGCGGCGGCACGAAGGGCGCAAAAGGCGGAACCAAAACCCCCGGCCAGAGCAGCGAGGGCATGCTCTCCCTGACCCGCGAAATCAACCCGTCCCTGCCGAAGGAAACGGAAAATAACATCCGCACATGGGCCAACCGCCTGTTCGACGCTCTGGACGGCGCGGGCGCGCCGCGCATCGACTTCATCGGCAATTCCAAAACCGGACAAATCTGGATGAACGAGGTCAACCCGTGCCCCGGTTCGCTTGGTTATTTCCTGTGGGAGGCCGCGCCCCAGCCTCATCTCTTTACCGATTATCTCACCGCCCTCATCGAGGAGGCGTTCGCCGAAAACCGCAAGCTCGCTTTGCCGCGCGACCCGGTGCCCAAAGACGCCCGCCTGTTCAAACGCCCGAATTAGGAACCCCCAATGGCCCTGTTGTCCAGAGGCACAAGACAATCCGACATCCGCCGCCGCCGCGCGGCGGAGGATCGCCGCGTCGTCTGGCTGCGTCGCGCCGGAATCGCGGGCGGCATACTGATCTTAACCGGATGGCTGGGCGCGTGGTTTGTGCTGACGGATATGGACACGCGCACGTACAGCTGGGTTTACGAAAAATCCCTGACCGCCTCGGCCAACATGGGCTACCGGGTGCAGGATATTCTCGTCGAGGGCCGCGTGAACGCTGACCGCGAATCCCTGATCGCTCTGCTCGGCGTTGGGCGCGGCGACCCCATCTTCAAGCTAAACCCGCAGGCCGTGCGCGAAGCCCTCAAGGCCACCGACTGGGTACGCGAGGCGCAGGTCGAGCGTCGCCTCCCCGCAACCATCTTCGTCCGGCTGGAGGAGCGCAAGCCGCTGGCCCTCTGGAAAACCGAAAAGGACATGCGCCTGATTGACGAAACCGGGGCGGTGATGAACATAAAAGATCTTCGTGCCTTCAGGGCCCTGCCACTGGTAACGGGGGAGGGTGCGCCCGCGCGTGCGCCGGAGCTTCTGGCCCTCCTGGAGGCCGAACCCTCCGTCAAATCCCGCATCGACAGCGCCCACCGCATCGAGGACCGCCGCTGGAACCTTCTGCTCAAAACCGGAGCGGTCGTAAAACTTCCTGAAAACGATCCTGGACTGGCGCTCAGGACTCTTGCGCTCTCCCATGAAAAAGAGCAGATTATGGACTGGGACATCGATTCCATAGACCTGCGCGATCCGGGCCGGATCATCTTCCGAACCAAACTGGGTAAGGTACAAGAATATAAGACTGGGCTGGGTATGGCCCAGGCCCTATAAGGCTTGAATCGCCCTGAAAACCCCATGAAATTGGGCGTAAAGGGTGGTTTTTGAGGGTTTTTGTTGCACGAACGAACGGCAAAAGGGTATTTACTGAGGCCATGACCATATATAAGCCGAAGCCAAGAGGATCCGTGATTGCCGCGCTGGACGTGGGCAGCAGCAAGATTGCATGCTTCATCGGTCGCGTCGTCGATGATACCGGGGCCTTTGAGGTTTTGGGCGTCGGCCACCGCCCGTCTTTGGGCGTCAAAAGCGGTGTCGTTGTGGATCTCGATCAGGCCGAGGAAGCCATACGCCATGCCGTCCATGCCGCCGAGAAAATGGCGGCGCCCGAGGTCAAGGGCTACCCGCTGCGCGAGGTTATCGCGAATGTCTCCGGCGTCCATATCCGCTCCGAGGGGCACAGCGTAGACGTCCAGATCAACGGCCACGACATCACCGACAACGATGTGCTGCGCGCCTTGGCCCATGCTCAGGAACGCGCCGCCGGCCCCGACACAGATTTGATTCACACCATTCCAACCTTCTTCCGGGTAGACGGCCACGACGGCATCCGCGATCCGCGCGGCATGTACGCCGAGGAGATGCACGTCGAAATTCACCTTGTCGCGGGCGAGCGCAGCGCCCTCCGCAATCTGGCCACCAGTATCGAGCGCAGCCACCTGGATGTAACGGCCTGCTGCATGTCCGCTTATGCCTCCGGCTTGGCCTCTCTGGTCGATGATGAAATGGATCTGGGCTGCACCGTGATCGACATCGGCGCAGGCCTGACCTCCTTCGCGGTCTTCCACGGCGGCTATATGATCCATTGCGACGCTATCCCCGTCGGCGGCAAGCACGTCACCAGCGACATCGCACGGGTCCTCGTCACCTCCGTGGCCGACGCCGAGCGCCTCAAGATTCTGTACGGCAGCGCGATTGCCTCCCATACGGATGAGTCCGACATGATCGACGTGCCCGTGTTGGGGGAAAACGAGCGCAGCAAGCCCAACCTGATTCCCCGCGCCCTCCTGATCGGCATCATCCAGCCGCGCTTCGAGGAAATCTTTGAAATCATCCGCCAGAAACTCACCGATACCGGGCTTGGCAAAATCATTGGCCGCCGCGTGGTGATTACCGGCGGCGCTAGCCAGACCCCCGGCCTGCGTGAACTGGCCCAGCATGTCTTGGACAAACAGGTCCGCCTTGGCCGCCCGATCCGCCTCTCCGGCCTCCCCGACGCCGTCAGCGGCCCGGCCTTCTCCACGGCTGCGGGTCTCCTCGCCTACGCCTCCGAACATACCGGGGAAATGCCGGCCGAGATCATGGCCCGCGTCCGCCCGGAATCCTTCGTCCAGCGCGCCAAAATCTGGCTCCGCGAGAATTGGTAGCCCGCCCTACAATTCCCATAACACATCCTTTTGGCCTGTAAAATTAACGCGAAAACAATATTTTCGGTTTACATTAGTCTTTGGGCACATAGAATCATGGGCGTAGGCCTTCTTCTGGCACACGCCTGTTCCAACTCTGAAAAAAAGTTCATGAGCTACAACCTTAAAGGTCTGACCGGTCTGGTCGTTTCCGATCACGATTCCAATCGGCGGATGCTGTTCAACATCCTGAAGGTTCTAGGGATCAAGGAGCCCCAGATCGCGCAGGACGTCGTCTCGGGGTTCCGCATGTTCCGGGAAGCCAAGTTCGACTTCGTACTCTCTGAGATCAAGGACGGCCGCAACGATGTCGTCGCGCTCGCTGATTTCATCCGCAAGGACGAACGCTCCCCCAATCCGATGACCCCGATTATCTCCACCGTCGGCCCCGCGACCAAGCACTACGTGGAGGCGGCCCGCAACGCGGGCGTCAACGAGATGATCATGGCGCCCTACACCGTCAGCGACATCGGCCAGATGATCGCCTACGTCATGACCGAGGCCAGCAAGCGCCAGCAGATCAAGACCGCGAAATACACCGGGCCCGACCGCCGCCGGGCGCAAAATCCCGCTTTTACGGGACCGTTCCGCCGCGAAGGGGACGAGCTTCTGCGCCAGAGCGTCGAGCGTGTCCAGTCGATGCAGGCGCAAGCCCAGGCCCAGGCGGCCCAGCAGGCCGCCCCGCCCAAACAGCCCGAATGGGTATCTGACGGCGAGTCGCAGGACCTCACCAAGATGCTTCTGGAAAATTACCTCAAGCACCACGAGATTGTCTTCTCCAAGCTCAAATTCGCGCAGGAGGCCACCAAGCACAGCCTCGACCACATCCGCCAGACCTAACGAGAGCGCACAGAGCAGCGGCGATTCCGGCAACGTTTTGGAATTCAAGAATTTCGACAAAATGTGGGAAGAAATCATCCATATGTTCGTTCAGGGCGGCCTGACAGAGGACGAAATCTTCAAGATCGAAAACATCATCACCACAATCCCGCCCGACATCAAGGAGCACTACAACGAGTTGACCGCGAAGGATAAAGACTTCGTGAAACTCGTCGAATCCATGAACGTCGCGGCATACAAAAAAGCCAAGAGCAAAGTCGCGGAGCTTCAGGCCCAGCCGAACATCATGTCCGGCATGAGCAAAGCGGACTACCAGCAGGCGATTATCACGGAAACCGAAAAGAAACGCTCGGAGTCCGCGGGCGCAGCGACCCAAATTCCCGCTGCCCCGGCCAAACCGGAGCCGCCCAAAGAGCAAAAAATCCTCAGGTATGACTCCCACGGCAACCTGATTACCTGACCGCGCTGTCTCGGTTTTACGCTTTTCCCTTTTTTTCCCGCCTTTTTCCGGCAGGTTGCCCACCCGGATATCCACAATATTCTGCAGCGGTTCTTTTCCACCGTTGCCGCAGATTAAGAGCGTTTGGGAAAGCTGAATCATATCCGCCACTTACATCGCGAATCTGAAAGCGAAAATGAACCGGACGTCATCCCTAAACGCCCGAAAATACTTGCGAATCTGTGGAAACCTTCGTCGCGGCCCTTTTCTATTGCGGGAATCATGCGATAAGCTTGGTCTAGAGAACAAAACGTCTGACTCGCACGCTTTCAAAATCGACGCCGGTATCGCAAAGAACTGTCGCCGGGATTCGTAAGGGAATGACGAAAAAATTCTGAAATTCCAACCGAACATCCATTCCTCAGGGGTTCAACGCCATGATCAATATTAAAATCAAGCCCGCCGAGCTTCGCTCTCTCGCTCCCAAGATCGCCGTCATCGGTGTGGGCGGGGCAGGGGGTAACGCCGTCAATAACATGATCGCCTCAAATCTGGAGGGCTGTGAGTTTATCGTCTGCAACACGGACGCGCAGTCTCTTCAAGGGAATCAAGCGACCAACAAGGTCCAGCTTGGCGCAACCGTCACGGGCGGTCTCGGCGCGGGGTCTAAACCCGAAGTCGGGCAGGCTGCGGCGGAGGAAAGCCTTGAGGAAGTCATGCAATACCTTGAGGGCGCGAACATGGCCTTCATCACCGCCGGAATGGGCGGCGGAACGGGAACGGGCGCGGCCCCGGTCATCGCAAAGGCTTGCCGCCAGCAGGGCATCCTGACCGTCGGCGTGGTCACCAAGCCTTTCCATTTTGAGGGCGTCCACCGGATGGATCAGGCCGAGCGCGGCATCGAGGAAATGCAGGGCTACGTTGACACGCTGATCGTCATCCCCAACCAGAATTTGTTCCGTATCGCGAACGAAAAAACCACCTTCGCGGAAGCCTTCCGCATGGCCGACTCTGTTCTGCAATCCGGTGTGCGCGGCGTAACCGATCTGATGGTCCGCCCCGGTCTTGTTAACCTCGACTTCGCCGATATCCGCACGGCCATGCTCCAGATGGGCAAGGCCATGATGGGCACCGGCGAGGCGACGGGCGAAAAACGCGCCATTCAGGCCGCCGAATCCGCGATCAACAACCCGCTGCTCGACGAAGTGTCGATGAAGGGGGCGCACGGCGTCATCATCAACGTCACAGGCGGCTACGACATGACGCTGTTTGAGGCCGACGAAGCCTGTAACCGCATCCGCGACGAAGTGGACCCCAACGCCAACATCATCTTCGGTGCAACGTTCGACGAGTCGATGGAGGGCACGATGCGCGTCTCCATTGTGGCGACGGGCATCGACCGCGAAGCCCGCAAAAGTAAAATCTTTGGTGGCACCGGCAAGGGCGGTGGCGGCATGAAACTGCCCGAGCAAGGCGCAGCCGCGCCGCTGGATCGTGCGCAACCCAAGGCGGAATCGTCCGTCGCGGCGCAGCAACAAGCCATGCGCGAAACCGCTATTGGCGCGCTGACGGGCAAAGAGGCAGTCAGAGGTCTGAAGGCCCCGTCGTCCATCGCGTCCCGCAAATATACCCCGCAGGCAAGCGAGCCGCAGGAACAAGCGGAAGAAGAGGCTGAGCTATATCAAAGTCATGATTTCGCCTCGCCTTCCGCGCCTCCGCCGGTTCAACATGAAGAAGCCGCCGAAGCAGTTTACGCCGCAGGCGGATCGGGCGGCGGATTGCTCCGCGGTTCCACGATGGGCGGCTCGTTCATTCCCCCCAAACCCGTAGAAGTTCCCTACGCGGGCTTCGAAGGTCCTGCGGGCCCGCATATCTCCAGCTTCCACGGCGCCCACATTTCAGGCATGCAGAAATCCGAAACCGAAACCTCGTCCGGCGTCACGGCTGCGACGGAACGTGTCCAGGCGAACAAAGGGCGGCGTTCGCCCTCGCTGTTCGAGCGTATCACCGGGTCGGTCCAGCAAAAGATCGACAGCTTTCGCGAAGACGAAGTCGGACACAAACCTCTGACCAAGGGCGTACCGGGACAGACGAGAGGCGCGGTCTCTTCCGAACCCTCGCAGGGCAGCCTGAATATCAGCGCTCCGGCGAAGAAGCCCGGCTCGAAAATCGACGATGAGCTCGATATCCCGGCCTTCCTGCGTCGTCAAGCGAACTAGAATCACCCAAACGGCGCAAGTCGTGAAGAAGGGGAGCCCGTCAAACGGCTCCCCTTTTTAACATATTGTTCTATATAGAAAAATCATGTAACAAACCGTTACAAACCGTGATTTGATGCACCGCAACGCAAAGGGTATTGTTCGAGAATACTGATGCCGCGCCACACGGCCACCCAAACATAAAGACAGATGAGTAAAATGACGGACTGCCGCCAAAAAACTATCCGCGACGCGATCACGATCAACGGTGTGGGCCTCCACTCCGGCCGCTACACGCACATGACCCTGCGCCCCGCACCTGCCGATCACGGCATCGTCTTCATCCGCACGGATCTGAGCGGAAACCGCGTGATTCCCGCCCGTTGGGATCATGTCGTGGACACCCGCCTGTGCACCGTCGTCGGCAACGAATCCGGCGCGACCGTCGGCACCATCGAACACTTGATGTCCGCCCTCTGCGGTTCCGGCATCGACAACGTCCTCATCGAGATCGACGGCCCCGAAGTCCCCGTGATGGACGGCAGCGCCATGCCCTTTATAGAGGCGATTGATTCTGTCGGCCTGAAAACGCTGGCCGCACCCCGCCGCGCGATTCGCGTCCTGCGCGAGGTTTCCCTTGAGCAAGACGGCAAGCGCGTTAGCCTCAAGCCTTCCGTGCTGAGCATCTACGGCGGGGAGATCGAATTCGACCATGCCGAGATCGGCCGCCAGACCTTCCGCACCAGCCTTCTGAACGGCAATTTCCGTCACGACATCGCGCAGGCCCGCACCTTCGGCTTCCTGCATGAGGTCGAATATCTCCGCACGCAGGGGCTGGCTCTGGGCGGCTCCATGGATAATGCCATCGTTCTGGGCGGCGACAAGGTTCTGAACCCCGGCGGCCTGCGCTTCGCCGACGAATTCATCCGCCACAAGATCCTCGACGCCATCGGCGACCTGCACCTCGCGGGCGGCCCGATTCTGGGCGAATATCACGGCGTGAAGGCCGGCCACGCGCTGAACAATCAAATTCTCCGGGCGCTCTTCGCCTCCCGCGAAAACTGGGCGCTGACCGACATGACCATCCCCGCCGCCCCTTCCCGCGCCGACCGCGAAGCCCTTCTGGTCGCCTGATCCGAAAACTTTGTTATTTTGTTTTGATCTCAACCAGCAAGGCTTGGGCCTTTTCGTCGCCTGCGTTGGCCGCCTGCGTAAGAAGTTTCGAGGCCGCCTCAAAATCGCCCTCTTGTCCGCGCTCAAGGCGGATGACCGCCGCATTATAGGCGGAAATATTGTCCGAAAGCGCCGCTGCCATTTCAAAGGTCGCCAGAGCCTTCTCCGGGCAAAGAATAAAAACATCCCATCCTACGGCAGCATATCGTAAACTCTCAGCATCCTTTTCCTTGGCAAAATAATCCTGAGCATGAATGTACGAACCATAAGGCAGAGCGATCATCAAATCATCGTCAGTCTTGTGTCGATAAGGGAACATTCCGCCAACGGTGAAAGCCTGTTTGGTTGAATAATAATCCCCATTCCCCTTGATCCACAAAAAACCGTCAATTCCCTTCACCGGAAACCCTTTCAGAGATTCTGACAATTCTTGTGAAAGACTTTTTGTGCGGCCCGTAGGCGTGTTCTCGGTCCAGGAAGCGTAAAGAACAACGCTTTTTACTTTGTCGTCCAAGCTTGATTTAAGGCTCTCAGCCAGTTCCTTGGGGCGGATGATCCGCATGTCAGGGCCATAGAATCTCCAAGGACTGGACATAATGGAAACGGTGAGCAGGTTATCGCCGCCATCATCTAATTTTTGCCCATATTCATAAATTGAACGGATCCCATTAATACAATCATCAACTTTCGGGTCACAGTCTTTAACAGAGAGCGTGCCCTCCAAATGGAAGCCATGCTCGCATTCCGCGCTGGCCAAACCGGGGTTAATACATAAAACAAGGGCAACTAAAAAACCTGTGAAGAAACGGAACATCCTATGCATGGCTTTTAACATCACTTTTGAATATATGAGGTGCCATAATAACGAGGCTTGAAGGACTATAAAACCGAATTTGTAAAAGCAGTCTGGATTTTCAATAATCACCCCCCAAACATCAAGCAACCAAAGTGGGCTCAAATGACTCCTCCCTTGTCCGCTATCCGCTTTTGTGCATAGTAGGAAAAACACACAAAACGGCATCACCGGAGCTTTCGATGACCTTCAGAAAACACCTCCTGTTCGCGCTTTCCCTGTGCCTTTTGGCCGCTTGCTCTAGCAAGGACAAGAAGGAGCAGCAGGAACCCGCGCCCGCCGACACGCTCTACAAAAAAGCGGCGGACGCAATGGAGGCTGAAAACTATAAAGAGGCCACGAAGTTTTTCGACGAGGTGGAGCGCCAGCACCCGTATTCCGCGCTCTCCTCGCGCGCCCAGCTCATGGCGGCCTATTCCTCCTATCTCGACCAGCGTTATGAAGAGGCCATCGTCGCCCTCGACCGCTATATCGAGCTTCACCCCGGCGCCCCCGATGTCGATTACGCCTTCTACCTCAAGGCCATGTCTTATTACGAACAGATTTCCGACGTCCGCCGCGATCAGGCGATGACCGTGGAGGCGCTCAAGGCTTTGAACACGCTGATTTCCCGCTTCCCGAACAGCGAGCACAGCCGCGACGCCGAACTCAAGCGCGATCTCGTCCTCGACCATCTCTCGGGCAAGGAGATGGAGGTTGGCCGCTATTACCTCAACCGGGGCCACATCAACTCCGCGATCAACCGCTTCCGCACCGTCATCGCGCATTTCCAGACGACAACCCACGTCCCCGAGGCCCTGCACCGCCTCGTGGAATGTTATATGACTCTGGGACTGGAGCATGAGGCGCTGCAGGTCGCGATGGTTCTGGGCCACAACTACCCGGGCAGCAGCTGGTACGAACGTTCCTATGCCCTCCTGACCCCCGAACTGCGTAAAAAGATGCAGGATGATCGCGGGATTCTCTCTCGCACGGTTGACTCGCTCCTGAAACCCGATTGATGATGGTCTATGCTCACGCATCTGCGCATAGAAGATGTCGTTCTGATCGAAAAGCTGGAGGTTGCCTTCCGCTCCGGCCTCTGTGCGCTCACGGGCGAAACCGGGGCGGGTAAATCCATCCTCCTTGATTCTCTGGGCCTTGCGCTGGGCGCCCGCGCCGAAACCGGGCTGATTCGCCGGGGCGCGGATCAAGCCGCCGTCTCCGCCGTGTTCGAAATCGCCCCCGCCCATCCCGCCCGCGCGATTCTGGAAGAGGCGGGCATGGAGATCGAGGGGGATGAGCTGATTCTCCGCCGTGTGGTTGGAATGGGCGGCAAAAGCCGGGCCTTCCTGAACGATAGGCCCGTCAGCCTCAATCTTCTGCGCGCCGTCGGCCAGACCCTCGTGGAAATCCACGGCCAGTTCGACAATCACGGCCTTTTAAATCCGCAAACCCACCGCGCCATGCTCGATGAATATGCGGGCCTCAACGCCGATACGGAAAATGCATGGAAGACGTGGCGGGCCGAACAGGACGCGCTGGAGGAAATGAAAGCCCTCGTCGCCCGCGCGCAGACCGAGGAAAATTTCCTGCGCACCGCGCTCGACGATCTTGACGCGCTGGAGCCGCGTACCGGGGAGGAGGGCACGCTCGGCATGCTGCGCGAACGCCTGATGCACCGTGAACAGGTGCTCGAAGCCCTCAACGCCGCCTACTTGCTCCTGAACGCCGAGGAAGACCCGGTGCGCCGCGCTTGGAGCCTGCTCGACCGCGTATCCGGCCGGGCCGGGGGCGAGGTCACGGCGGCCCGCGACGCGCTCGACCGCGCCTTGGCGGAAATTCAGGACGCGACCGCCACCATCCGCGACACCTCCGAAGAGCTTCAGGACGCCGGCCACGACCTTGCCACCATCGACGAGCGCCTCTTCGCCCTGCGTGCGCAGGCCCGCAAGCACGACTGCGAGCCGGACGACCTGCCCAAGGTGCGCGACGATATCGCCCGCAAGCTCGCCCTGATCGCGGACGGCTCCGAGGGTCTGGCCGCGCAGGAGAAAAAAGTGCAAACCGCACGCGCCGAATACGTTAAACAGGCCGAAAAGGCCTCGGCCATCCGCGCCCGCGCCGCCGAAAAACTCGATAAATTGGTGCAGGGCGAACTCGCCCCGCTCAAGCTCGAAAAGGCCCGCTTCGTAACGCAGATCGAAACGCTCCCCGAACCCGAATGGGGGCCGTCTGGCCGCGACCGCGTGACCTTCCTTGTCGCCACCAACCCCGGCGCCGAGCCCGGCCCGTTGCACAAAATCGCCTCAGGCGGCGAAATGTCGCGCTTCATGCTGGCCCTGAAGGTCGTGATCGCGCAGGCGGGCAGCACCCACAGCTTTATTTTTGATGAGGTGGATACAGGCATCGGCGGCGGCACGGCGGACGCCGTGGGCGAACGCCTCGCAAGGCTGGCGCGGGAAAAACAGGTTCTCGTCGTCACCCACGCGCCGCAGATCGCCGCCCGCGCCTCCAATCACTGGGTCGTCGAAAAAACCGGGGACGATAAAGTGGCCACGACGATCACGCCGCTCGAAACCCGCGCGCAGCGGGCGGAGGAAATTGCGCGGA
The DNA here is from genome assembly GCA_023384135.1 of Alphaproteobacteria bacterium. Classification (GTDB taxonomy): domain Bacteria; phylum Pseudomonadota; class Alphaproteobacteria; order Micavibrionales; family Micavibrionaceae; genus JAGNKE01. The sequence continues at coordinate 215,226 of JAHDXS010000003.1, forward strand.
TGCTCTCCGGCTCGACCATCACCCCCGAAGCCCGCGCCGCCGCCGAGAGTTTGCTGCGCACCGGAACGGAATAAAAGGCATGCACCAGCGCGTCACCATGATCACCCTCGGCGTGGCCGACATCCTCAAATCCCGCGCCTTCTATGAATCGCTGGGCTGGAAACCCGTGAAGCACGAACACGGTGACGGCATCGCGTTTTTTCAATGCCCCGGCATGGTCCTCGCCTTGTACCCGCGCGATCTTCTGGCCGCTGATGCGGGCGTTCCCGCCGAGAAAAAAGATACATTCTCCGGCGTCACGCTGGCCTATAACGTGAACGCGAAAGACGAAGTCCACGCCGCAGCCGATCAGGCCCGCAAGGCGGGCGCGAAAATATTAAAGGAGCCGCAAGACGTCTTCTGGGGCGGCTACCACAGCTACTTCGCCGACCCCGACGGCCACCTCTGGGAAATCGCCTTCAACCCCTTCACGCGGGTCGATGAGCAGGGCCGCTTTATGATGGAGGGGGACGGTTAGTCATGTCGGACGCGCTCTTCAATCTCGACCGCGAAGACGCCCGCGCCCGCCACGCCGCGCTGGTGAAGGAAATCCGCCGCCACGACGAGGCCTATTACACCCACGACGCGCCCATCGTCTCCGACGCCGAATACGACGAACTCCGCAAACAGCTGGAGGTGCTGGAAACCCAATACCCCGAACTTGTAACGGAAAGCAGCCCAACGCAAACGGTGGGCGCCGCCCCCTCAAGCGGCTTCAAAAAAGTCCGCCACGCCGTACCGATGCTCTCCCTTGCCAACGCCTTCAGCGAGGAGGATGTTAATGACTTTCTCGATAAAATCCGCCGCTTTCTCGGCCTGCCCGAAGGCGAACCCATCGAATTGGTGGGCGAGCCGAAGATCGACGGCCTTTCCTGCTCCTTGCGCTACGAGCATGGAAAACTGGTGCAGGCCGCCACACGCGGCGACGGCGCGGAGGGCGAGGACATCACCGCGAACGTGAAAACCATCCTCGACATCCCGCACACCCTCAACCCCGGCGCGCCGGACATTCTGGAGGTGCGCGGCGAAATTTTTATGAACCGCAAAAAGTTCATGAGTTGGAACGCTGAGCAAGCGGCTATTACGAAAAAGCCCTTCGCCAACCCCCGTAACGCGGCGGCGGGCAGCGTCCGCCAGCTTGACGCCTCCAAAACCGCAGGCCGCCCGCTCCATTTCTTCGGCTACGCCCTGGGCGAGGTCAGCGAAAAATTCGCAACCTCGCAGGAGGAAATCCGCCTGAGCCTCGCCGCATGGGGCATTCCCGAAACGCCCTACAAGCTTTGCAAAAACACCGCCGAAATCATGGCGTTCTATGAAAGCCTCCTCCAACGCCGCGCCGATCTCGATTACGAAATCGACGGCGTGGTCTATAAGGTCAACCGTCTAGACTGGCAGGAACGCCTCGGCTTCGTCTCCCGCTCTCCGCGCTGGGCCGTCGCGCATAAATTCCCGGCGGAACAGGCGGTCACAAGACTCGAAGCGATAAGCATTCAGGTAGGGCGCACGGGCGCACTCACCCCCGTCGCAAGGCTCGAACCCATCACCGTCGGCGGCGTCGTGGTCAGCAACGCCACGCTGCACAACGAGGACGAAATCCGGCGCAAGGACATCCGCGTCGGCGATTATGTGGTGATCCAGCGCGCGGGCGACGTGATTCCTCAAATCGTAAGTGTTGTTCTTGAGAAGAGATCAAAAAATCCAGGACCGGAATATAAATTTCCAAATACTTGCCCGATATGCGGTTCCCACGCGATCCGGGAGGAGGGCGAAGCGATCCGCCGTTGCACCGGGGGCCTCGTCTGCCCGGCGCAGGCCGTCGAGCGCCTGAAGCATTTCGTTTCGCGCCTCGCCTTCGATATCGAAGGGCTGGGCAGCAAGATCATCGAGCAGTTCTGGGAAGAGGATCTGGTCCGCTCCCCCGCCGACATCTTCACGCTGGAGGAACGCAACAAAACCAGTCTCACGCCGATCAGGGCGAAGGAGGGCTGGGGCGATCTCTCCGAAAAAAATCTCTTCGCCGCGATCAATTCCCGCCGCACGGTCCCCTTCAACCGCTTTATCTACGCGCTTGGGATTAGGCAGGTCGGCGAAGCCACGGCCAAGAAACTCGCCTCTGTCTACGGCACGCTTGAAAACCTGAAATCCGCCCTGATCGCCGCTCAGGATGAAACAGGTGAAGCCCGCGCCGACCTTCTGGCGATCGAGGATATCGGCCCCAGCGTCGCCGCCGACCTTATTGGCTTCTTTGCGGAGGATCATAATCTGCAGCAGCTGGAGCGGCTGGAATCCCTCCTCACCATCCAGCCCTACGAAGCCCCGAAAACCGGGGACAGCCCCGTGGCGGGCAAAACCGTGGTCTTCACCGGAACGCTAACAAAACTCACCCGCGCGGAGGCCAAGGCGGGGGCGGAACGTCTGGGCGCGAAGGTCGCGGGCTCCGTCTCAAAGAAAACCGATTACGTGATCGCCGGGGAGGATGCCGGCTCCAAACTCAAAAAGGCCCAGGAACTCGGCGTCACAATCCTCACCGAAGACGACTGGCTCGCCCTCATCGGCGCACCCTAAGCCCCGAAAGCGCATACCCCTCTCCCTTAATCCCTCTCCCCGTCTGCGGGGAGAGGGAAAGGGCGTAAGCCTAAGGGAGAGGGGAAAAAGACCACAGGCGCAAAAATCTCTGTTTGTCTCTGTAGTGTTTAAACTCTTTTTGGATTCCCGCCCTCGCGGGAATGACAGAGGAGGGTAGGAAGGCGTCATTGCGAACCCGCACGTGCGGGTGAAGCAATCCATTCGGCATAGATTGCTTCGTCGGCTCAAGGGCCTCCTCGCAATGACAAGAATAAAAAGCCGTCATCCTGAGCGCAGCGAAGGATCTTAAGGCAAAGGTCGCTTGGTGCCTTCGCGTCTTCGCGATGGCGTCAGGGCTTCATAAAGACCCAAAAAAACATCCCCGCCGTAAGGGCGGGGACGCATAAATCCTGTGATAGAGCAAAAACCCTAAATCGCCTTTTCCTTATCGCGCAGCTCAAAGAGCCGGTTCATCGCGTGCTCGATCTCCGGCGGATAGTCGCGGCGCTCCACGAATTCGCCGCCGCCCGTATTCCGGGTCATGGCCTGCTCCAGCGCGCGGGTCAGAAGTTCGGAAATCTTGACGTCGCCCTGTTCGAGCGCAAGCTCAAGGGCAGACAATATCCGGTCGCTCAGGCGTATCTGCTGTCTGTCGAGTTCCATGGTCGTTTCTCCCCTTTTTCGCGGTTATTCTGCACTGTTATCAAAAAGGTTTCAAGGTCTCGGGCCGGTCTAAAATAGTCACCTTGATCAACTTTAAAAACCGTTCGATAAAAACGCTTCGCACCTCATCCGCATCCATCAGCAACTCGTGGTGCCCCCAAGGAATATCCAGATACTCTGCGTTCTTCATGCTCTTGATCGCCGCGCGGGCCGCTTCGTTATCGACCAGATGCTCGTTCTCCGCCAGCCCGAAGAAACACGGTGTCTCGATGGCCGCGCACCCCGTGGGTTTCAAAAGCGCGGCGCACGAGCGCTGCGCATGCATCAGCCAACCGTAAGTCGGATCTCCGACCTTGAGGTAAGGATTCGCCGCGCACCACAGATTATGAACCGCCCCGCGCACCGGATCGGCCGAAAGGCGCTTCGGTCCCTCGGGCGTGTGCTTCTGCACGGTCCACCCGCCGCCGCCCGCAATGTAATTTTTCCCCATCAAGACCCCGCAGATATTCGCGGCCAGCGAGGCCAGAGGCTTCGGAACGCCCGCCAGCGCCTTGATCCCGATCATCGGCGATGTAAACGCAGCACACTCAAAGCGTCCCGGATTTTGCGCAAGATAGTGCAAAGCAATGTTCGAACCCATCGAATGGGCGAGCATCGCCATGGGAATCCGTCCCCGGTCGGGGTGGACGCTCGAATGTTTGATATATTCCATGATGAAATAATGCATGTCGGCAACGTCTTCCGCGAATGGGCCGCCGTGGCGCTTTTCGGGCTGGTCGGGAAGATACCGGCCGGACGCGCCTTGCCCCATCCAGTCCATGACCCAGAACGCCATATTGGCATCAAGGACCATCCTCGCCGTCTCGTAATATTTCTCTGCGAATTCGCCAAGGCCGGGGAAACAGACCACAACGGCGTCGGGAATACTGTCGCGCGGAGAGGCCGACCCAAAACGGATTTTGCGCCCGTTACGCGTAAAACTGTGCCAGCGCCAGCCCAGAGGCTCTCGAAAACGCTCCTCAAGGTCCGGAACAGCGGCAGGGCCTGATGATTGTGCCTTCGTCATATGCTCAAGTTTATTCTTATTTTCAGCCTAAAGTATGCCAGAAAAAAATTTAACAAACCTGAAAAGTGCGGAAATCCAGGCCTAAAAAACAGGGTGAGCCAAAAGTTCCAGTAAAATCAATGCTCTAAGGCCTTGATAATCTCTTCGGTCATCTTCTTGGCGTCGCCCAGCAGCATCAGCGTGTTATCCGCGAAGAACAGCGGATTGTCGATCCCCGCATAGCCCGACCCCATGGACCGCTTGACGAACAACACAGTTTTGGCCTTCTCAACGTCAAGAATAGGCATCCCGTAGATGGGCGAGGTCGGGTCGGTCTTGGCCGACGGGTTGGTGATATCGTTCGCACCGATGACATAAGCCACATCGGCCTGCGCGAAATCGCGGTTGATATCCTCCATCTCGAAAACGGAATCATAGGGCACGTTCGCCTCGGCCAGCAACACGTTCATATGCCCCGGCATCCGCCCGGCGACCGGATGAATCGCATATTTCACGTCCACGCCCGCTTTCTTAAGAATATCCGCCATCTCCCGCAACGCATGCTGGGCTTGGGAAACCGCCATCCCGTATCCGGGCACGATAATGACCCGCGCGGCGTTCTTCATGATATAGGCCGCATCTTCCGCCGCGCCGATCTTGGCGTTGCGGTCGCCGTGAACGGCCGCCGCGCCGGCTGCCTGCTCGCCGCCGAACCCGCCCAGAAGCACGCTCACGAAACTACGGTTCATCCCCTTGCACATGATGTACGAGAGGATCGCGCCCGACGCACCCACCAGCGCCCCGGTGACGATCAGAAGGTTGTTATGCAGCGTGAACCCGATCCCCGCCGCCGCCCAGCCGGAATAGGAGTTCAGCATGGAGACGATGACCGGCATGTCCGCCCCGCCGATGGGAATAATCATCAGAACGCCAAGGCCGAGCGAAAGAATAACGATCATCCAAAAATAGAAACTGCTGCCCGTAAGGCACAGCAAAAACACAAGCAACAGCAAAACCGCGCCCAGAATGGCGTTGACCTTGTGCTGCCCCTCGAAGGTCACAGGCTTTCCTGAAAACGTGCCCTGTAATTTGCCCCACGCGACGATCGACCCCGTAAAGGTGATCGCCCCGATCGCCGCGCCAAGCGACATTTCGATCAGGCTGGTCAGGTGGATATCGTCATGTGTCCCGATGCCGTACGCTTCGGGGTTATAGAAAGCCGCCGCCGCGACCAGCACCGCCGCCAGACCGACCAGCGAGTGAAACGCGGCCATGAGCTGCGGCAGCTCCGTCATGGCAATCTTCTTGGCGATGGTCGTCCCGATAGCCCCGCCGATGGCGATGCCCAGAACGATCAAAACATAGGTGTTCACCTGCGGCGCGACCAGGGTGGTGACGATGGCCAGCGCCATCCCGCCCATGCCGTATTGCAGGCCCCGCCGCGCCGTCTCCGGGTGCGAAAGTCCCCGCAGCGCGAGAATGAAGCAGATCGAGGCGACCAGATAGGCGAGGGACGACATCACCATGATTTAGGATCCCTTCTTCTGAAACATATGCAGCATCCGCTGCGTGATGATGAACCCGCCGAAAATATTGACCGACGCGAGGATCACCGCGAGGAACCCCATAAATTTTGAAAAGCCCGGCCCCTCCAACGGCCCGACCGCCAGCAGCGCCCCGACAATGATCACCGACGAAATCGCGTTCGTGATCGCCATAAGCGGGGAGTGCAGGGCGGGCGTCACCCGCCACACCACGTGATACCCGACGAAACAGGCCAGGACAAAAACCGTAAGCCCCGTAACGATGAACGGTTCCGCATGGGCGCTCTGCGCGGCCATATCGCCCGTCTGCATGGCGAGCGTAGAGATTTTCTCCGAAAGCTCCTGCATCTGGCCCAGAATGTCGGCGGCGCTTTCCTGAACGGAATTCTGTTTCTCCATGGTGCGTCTCCTGTATCTAAAATTCTATCTCAAACCGCGCGGCGTTTATCCTTCCGCCGCGCTCTCGTCGCCTTCGGTCTCACCTTCGCCCTCGGCTTTTTTCTTCTTCTTTTTCTTGGGCGCTTCGGCCTCCGGGGCCGCGCTTTCTCCCCCGAATTTCGGATGCACGGCCTCGCCGTCGCGCGTCAGGGCGACACCCTTGACGATCTCGTCGTCCCAGTTGATCGCCAGCGCCTTATTCTCCTTGTCGATGATCAGGCCCAGAAGGTTCAAAAGGTTCCGCGCATAAAGGGCCGAGGAGTCGGCGGCCAATCGGCTCGGCACGTTCAGATGCCCGATAATGGTGACGCCTTTGGCCTCGACGACCTCTCCGGCCTTGGAGTATTCGCAGTTCCCGCCCGTCTCGACCGCGAGATCGACGATCACCGACCCTGTGCGCATGCTCTCGACCATGCCCTTGGTCACCAGCTTCGGCGCGGGCCGCCCGGGAATGAGGGCCGTGGTAATGACGATATCCTGCTTGGCGATATGCTGCTCGATGAGCGCCGCCTGCTTCTTTTTGTAATCGTCCGACATTTCCTTGGCGTATCCGCCCGCCGTCTCCGCCTGCTTGAACTCGTCGTCCATCACGGCGACGAACGTCGCGCCGAGCGACTCGACCTGCTCCTTAACGGCGGGGCGAACGTCCGTGGCCGAAACCACCGCGCCAAGACGCTTGGCCGTGGCGATGGCCTGCAGTCCGGCGACCCCGGCGCCCATCACGAACACTTTCGCGGGCGGAACCGTGCCCGCCGCCGTCATCATCATCGGAAACGCCCGCGCATAATGCGCGGCGGCGTCAAGCACCGCCTTGTATCCCGCGAGGTTGGATTGAGAGGACAGCACGTCCATGTTCTGCGCCCGACTGATGCGCGGCACCAGTTCCATGGCGAACGCCGTGATCCCGGCCTTCGCGCAGTTTTTAACGACCTCCGGCTGGGAATAGGGCGCCAGCATCGCGACCAGCAGCGCCCCTTTTTTCATAAGATTAATTCCGTCAGGACATTGCACGGCCAAAACGATATCCGCGCCAGCAAACCCGTCGGCGGACTTCACGACCTTGGCTCCTGCGTTTTCATAATCTTTATCGAGAATGCTCGACCCCGCCCCGGCCCCGGCCTCGACCGTCACAACGCAGCCCAAAGCGCCGAGCTTCTTAACCGTCTCCGGTGACGCTGCAACGCGCCGCTCGTGCGCCGCGCTCTCTTTCGGAATGAAAACCGTCAGACTCACGAAGAACTCCTTGCCATAATATCTGTTAAAGGGATGATCGCGCCATGAGGATGCCCCATCTGCAAGTTTTTGTGAAGAGGCGTAACAAATAATTCGTGGGAAAACTTGCGCCAGCCTTGAAACTAAGAGTAATCTAAATTACCTTTATCAGGTGCAAGGCTTTTCCCGAAGCCTTCCGTTTCTATTGCCTATTCTTATTCGCCTTCTTTTCCGTGTGTGTAATCTTCTTGGGTACTCTGCGCGTACATGATCTCACTTCGTAAATACACAGGCCTGATCGCCTGCCTTTTGGCCGCCTCCTTCTGGAGTCCCCGGGCCGGGGCGGAAACGTTGCGTGAGGCGGTCGAGAACACGCTGAAGAAAAACCCGTCCCTGGATGTCGCGAATTCCAAATTCCTCGCAGCGCAGAATGAACAGAAGATGGAGGAGTCCGCCTACTATCCTGAAATCTCCGCTTCCGCCACCTTGGGTCGTATCTATCAGGACAACGCGACCAGCCGGGGTTTGAGCGTCGATCGCGGCGCGGCCTATTCAGGTTACGGCGAAGGCTCGCTGGCCCTGCGCCAGAATCTCTTCGACGGCTACGAGACCAAAAACCGCGTGGAGGCCGCAAAGGCCCGCGTCCGCTCCTTCGAAAACAACATCGCCGACGTGCGCGAACGCCTGATCTTCCGCACCGCCTCCGCGTACCTTGAGGTCCTGCGCGCCCGCGCCGCGCTCAAACTGCTCAAGGAACAGCGCGCCGGGATGGTCTCCTACCACGAACGCATCGTCAGCATGGTGGAGGAGGGCGTCGCCGACGACACCGAGCGCCAGCAGGCGCAGGACGTGGTGATGGTGATGAACGCGCTGGTCAACGACTACGAAGGCGCGTTGGGTATCGCGGAATCCGACTACCGTGAGGTGACGGGCCGCGTTCCGGACGAAAGCCTCGTGCTCCCGGCGGCTCTTTCTGTGGACGCGCCCGCCGACCTGCCCGCGACCGTGGAGGCCGCCGTATTGAACCATCCGGCTTTGAAAGCCGCGCAACTTGAAACCGAAGCCGCCCGGCACGAGCTGGAGGCGCAGGAGGCCGGATACCTCCCCGACCTTATGGGCGAACTCTCTTACCTCAAAAGCGACAAGAAAGACCTGATCGGCGGAGAGGTCGAAGACGCCCGCGCCGTGGTTCGCCTGAACTGGTCCTTCGCAACCGGGGGAGAGCAACAGGCCTCGATTGAACACAGCCGCGCCCGGCATAAGGGCGCGACCGCCCGCACCGAGGAACTCCGCCGGGGTCTCGAACGCACCATCTATCAGGCCTACGCCGACCTGCAAACCTTCCGCCGAAAGCGCGACCTCGCCGCCGAGCGCGTCAGCCTCAACAAAAACCTCTTCGCCAGCTACACCCTGCAATTTGAAAGCGCGCGGGTAAGCCTGCTCCACCTCATGCGCGCCGAAAGCCAGCTCTACAAGGCCTGCATCGACTTTTCCGACGCCCAGCATCGCGCCCTTCTGGCCGAATACGCCGTCCTCGCCAGCCTCGGAAGCCTGAACGGCACATTCGCGGGCGAAACGCTCGCGCAAAACCAAGCCCCCGCAAACCCCGCCGCAACGGAGCCTGCCGCCGGTAGCCCGCAGGAATAAGGCGATGACCGGAGACCGGAAAAAACCGCCCCCGCAGCCAAAGGCGCCCCAGCCAACCGGAGCAGGGGCACATGACCCCGGCGGCCCCGTCGATCCGCTTCTGGAATGTCTCGTCCATCTACTCGCGCATTTCGGCCGCGCCCGCTCGGCGGATTCGATCCGCTCCGGTCTCGCGATGGACGGCGAGCCGATGGGGCCGAACCTCTTTTGCGAGGCCGCGCGTAATCTCGGCCTCAACGCCGCCATCGTCCGCCGCAAAAACCTCCGCGCGATCCCCGCCGCCGTCCTGCCCTGCGTAATCGTCCTCGACGGCGGTCAGGCTTTTGTGCTTCTCGAACGCGCCGCCGATGGAAAATCCGCGAAGATCTTCGTGCCCGAAAGCCGCGCCGTGATGTCCGTCGATCCTGAAAAGCTGGACCGCAGCTTCACCGGCTTCGCCCTGTACTGCCACCCCCGCCCGGAATTTCACGACCCCGGAAAAGCGGGGCAGGACGCGGTTCAATCCGGCTGGTTCTGGGGCCTCGTGCGCGAAAACGCAGGAATCTACGGCTTCGTGATCCTCGCCTCCGTCTTCATCAACATCCTCGCGCTCGCCAGCCCCCTCTTCGTCATGAACGTCTACGACCGCGTGCTGCCGAACAACGCGATCGAGACGGGCTGGGCGCTCGGCATCGGGGCGCTGGCCGCCTTCGCCTTCGATTTCGTCTTCCGCACTGTGCGTGGCTATCTGATCGACTTCGCGGGCCGCCGCATCGACATTCGCGCCGCCCGCCGCATCTACGACCAGCTCCTGAATATCCGCCTCTCCGAACGCCCGCCCTCCAGCGGTGCCTTCGCCAACATGCTCCGCGACTTCGACGCCGTGCGTGAATTCGTCACCTCCGCCACCATCACCGCCTTCGTCGATCTGCCCTTCACGCTGATCTTCCTGTTCGTAATCGCCCAGATCAGCCCGAGTATGGCCCTTGTCCTGCTCGGCCTCATGGCGCTGGTCGGCACGGCGGGCCTGTTGATCCAGTTCGGCCTGCGCAAGGCCGTGCGCCGCTCCGCGCAATCGGCGGAAGCCCGCCACGGCCTTCTGGTCGAAACCATACAGGGGCTTGAGACGATAAAAACGCTCGGCGCCGATGGCCGCTTCCGCGTCCGCTACGGAACCCACGTCGGCGACAATGCCGACACCGCTCGCGACTCCCGCTTCCTCTCCGGCCTCGGCGTCAACATCGCGCTTCTGGTCCAGCAATCTGCCTCCGTCATCCTGATCCTGATCGGCATGTATCTGGTGCAGGACGGCAACCTCACCGTCGGCGCCCTGATCGCCGCCGTCATCCTCTCGGGCCGCGCCATCGCGCCCATCGGTCAACTCGCCAATCTCATGACCCGCTATCATCAGGCGCAGGGGGCGCTGAAAACCCTGAACGCCCTCATGGACAAACCCGTAGAGCGTCCGGCGAACCAGAATTTCCTGCACCGCCCCGATCTGCGCGGCCATGTCGTCTTCGATAAGGTCGGCTTCGCCTATCCCGGCGCGCCTGTCCCGGTCCTTCACAACGTCTCCTTTGAAATCAAGCCCGGCGAAAAGGTCGGAATCATCGGCCGCGTAGGCTCGGGCAAAAGCACCATCGCCCGCCTGATGCTCAAACTCTATGAGCCCCAAAGCGGCACCATCCGCATCGACGGCACCGATGCCCGCCAGATCGACCCCGCTGACCTCCGCCGCGTCATGGCCTGTGTCGCGCAGGATGTGGTCCTCTTCAGCGGCAGCGTTCGCGACAACATCACCGCCGGATTCCCCCAGGCCTCCGAGGAACAGGTCCTCGCGGCGGCCAAGGCTACGGGCGTCCATGATTTCGTTGCCCTCCACCCGATGGGCTACGACGCGCCCGTCGGCGAGATGGGCCAGTTTCTCTCGGGCGGCCAGCGGCAGGCCGTGGCGCTCGCCCGCGCGATGATCGCCGCCCCGCGTGTTCTTGTGTGCGACGAGCCGACCAACGCGATGGACTCGCAAGCCGAACTGATCTTCTGCGATTACGTCAGGACCCGGATGCAGGGCCGCACCTTTATTATGATCACGCACAAACATTCCATGCTGCCGCTGGTCGATCGCCTCATACTGATGCATCAGGGGACCGTCATCATGGACGGCCCGCGCGATGAGATCATCGCCGCCCTCCAATCCGGGCAGATCAAGACGAAGGGAGGGCAGGGCTGAACCCATGACCGTCCGCGAAACCGAATTTATGAACGAGCTTGAAGCCGCGACCCGCGAGAAACCCTCCGGCCCCGCCATCCTGCTGCTCGTCGCCATGGCGGCGTTCATATCCGCCTTCATCCTCTGGGCCGCGATAACAAAGGTCGAGGAAATCGCGCGCGGGCAGGGGCAGGTCGTGCCGACCCGCGATATTCAGGTTGTTCAGAGTCTTGAGGGCGGAATCCTTCAGGAGCTTCTCGTGGCCGAAGGCGACCGCGTGGAAAAGGGCCAGATCCTCCTGCGCATCAGCGACGTCCAGTTTTCCTCCGAGGAACGCGGCACCGAAGCCCGCTCTCTCGGCCTCCGCGCCAAGAAAACCCGTCTGAAGGCCGAGGCTGACGGAACCGCCTTTACCCTCCCGCCCGAAATTCTCCCAAAGGCGCCCAAGGTCGCCGAGAACGAAAAGGCCCTTTACGAATCCCGGCAAAAGGAACTGGCAACCTCGTTCACCATCCTCGACGACCGCATCAACAAGGCCACCGCCGATCTGGAGGAGGTCAAGGCCGAGATCAGCCGCCTCACAAACAGCCGCGCCGGGCTCAACCGCGAATACACGATCACCCGCGACATGGTGGCCAAACGCGCCGTGCCCAAACTCGAACAAATAAGGCTGGAACGCGAACTCGCCGATATCGGCGGCCAGATCAACGCCCGCTCCAAGGAAAAAGAGGGGCTGGAGGCCGAACTCAGCGCCGTGAAGAACGAACGCCAGAGCCAGGTGGAAAAATTCCGCTCCAACGCCCTTTCCGAATTGAACGAGGTCGAAACCCAGATATCCGCACTGAATGAAAGCCTCAAATCCATCGGCGACCGCGTAGACCGCACCGAAATCCGCGCGCCCGCATCCGGCCTCGTCAACGCCATCCGGCTCAAGACCGTGGGCGGCGTGGTCGAACCGGCGATGCAGCTGGTCGAGATCGTGCCCGTAGACGACGAATTGAAAATCATCGCCAAGGTCGCGCCCTCCGATGTCGCGTTCCTCAAGCGCGGCCAGCCCGTGAAGGTGAAAATCAGCGCCTATGATTCCCAGATTTACGGCGCGCTGGACGGTGAACTGGTACGCATCGCCGCCAACAGCACAAGCGACCGCGAAGGCAACGTGACCTTCGAGATCGAGGTCAAGACCGTGCGCAACTATCTCGGCGACGCCGCAAGCCCGCTGCCCATCACGCCCGGCATGGTCGCCGAAGTGAACGTGGTGACGGGCCGCCGCACGATCATGTATTATCTCCTCAAGCCTTTGCGTCGGACGATGGACCGCGCTCTGGCCGAACGCTAGGCGCGATAAGCGAAAAGGGACCTCCGATGTTCGCCAAAATAGGCCAAGACCGCTGGACGACCATCCATTACGGCTTCCTGCTCGCGCTTCTGGCCTTCTTCGTATTCTTCAGCGTCTCCGAACACCATATCCGCATCCGCATGCAAAACGACGTGTTCGACACCTTTAATATGCTCTCGCCGCGCCCGGCGGGCGATTCCGTCATCATCGTGGACATCGACGAGGTCGCGCTGGAAATCTACGGCCAGTGGCCTTGGCCCCGCAACATCATGGCCGATCTGGTCAATAACCTCACAATGATGGAGGCGAAGGTCATCGCCTTCGACGGCGTCTTCGCCGAACCCGACCGCACCTCGCCCAAATATTTTCTTGAGAACCTTCCCAAAGACGACCTCGCCCGCAACTTCTTCGACGGCGAGCTTGAACCCCGCGACTCCGTGGACACCGCCGACGTGAACAACATGTTCGACCACGACGCCATGTTCGCCGCCGCCATCAAGAAATCCGACCGCTTCGTGACGGGCTTCACATGGGGGCGCACCGACCGCGCCGACAACAAGCCTTTAAGCCGCAATAAAATCCAGTTCGGCGATAAGACGGTAGAGGAGGCGTTCGTCAAGCGCGCGCCCGCTTTTCTGGCCGCCACGGTCAACCTCCCGCTCTTTACCGAAAACGCCGCCGATAACGGCAGCTTCATGGCCGAACCCGACCGCGACGGGGTTTTACGCCGCACGGGGCTGGTCTTCTCCGACCGCGAAAAAATCTACCCCTCCCTCTCTCTGGCCACCCTCCGTATCGCCGAACTCGGCCGCAAGGGCGTGGCGCGGATCGTGGAGGTACCGCAGGAAAAACGTGAAGACATCGACACCGCCTACCGCATCGTGGTGGGCGATCACGCGATCCCGGTCGAAAGCGACGGGCTGCTCAACGTCTATTTCCGCCGCTACTGCAACGAATACGAAATGAAAAGCGGCCACTTCGAGTGCAAGCGGCAGGATTATATCTCGGCCCGCAAGATCCTCGATCCCGCCTTCGCCGAAGAGGTCGCGCCCCTCATCAAGAACAAGATCGTCCTGATCGGCTCCAGCTCCGAGGGCCTGAAAGACCTCCGCTCCACGCCGCTCCAGCCCTTCCGCCCGGGCGTCGAGATCCACGCCAACGCGCTCGAACAGATCGTGCAGGGCAAATTCCTCCTGCGCCCCGATATCGCCCGCGCGGCGGAAGCCGTCTATATCGCCGTCGCCGGGCTGTTCTTCATCATCTTCGCGCCGTTCGTGGGCGTTCTGATCTCGACCGCGCTTTGCGTCGGCGTGATCGTCGTCTCCTTCCTCGGCGCGTATTATAAATACACAAACGACGGCCTGCTGCTCGATCCGGTCTATCCCGGCCTCGCGGTCCTGTGCATATTCGTGGTCTCGACAATCCTCTCCTATGCCCGCGCCGAATCCATGCGCCGCCAGATAAGACAGGCCTTCCGTATGTATGTCGCGCCCGACGTCATGCGCGACCTTGAGAAAAACCCCGAAAACCTCAAGCTCGGCGGGGAAACGCGCGAAATCTCCGTGATGTTCACCGACATCCGCAAATTCACCCAGATCTCGGAGGGATTAAGCCCGGAACAGCTCATCCACCTGATGAACGAATTCCTGACCGCCATGACCGACATCGTGCTTCAGGAGCAAGGCACGGTGGACAAATATATCGGCGACGCGATGATGACCTTCTGGAACGCGCCGCGCGACGTGCCGGAGCATCACGCCTGCGCCTGCCGCGCTGCCCTGCGGATGCAATCCGCCCTCGAACCGCTGAACAAGGCGCTGGCGGAGGAGGCGCGGGCGAAAGGAAATGACTCTGTGACCCTGCAAACCGGAATCGGCATCGCCGCCGGCCCCTGCGCGGTCGGCAACATGGGCTCGCGCCAGCGCTTCGCCTATTCCGCATTGGGCGACCCTGTTAATCTCGCCAGCCGCTTGGAGGGCCTCACGAAATTCTACTCCGTCTCGATTATCGTCTCACAGGACGTGCGCGAGAGCGTGCCCGCCTTCGCCGCGCTGGAACTCGACCTCATCCGCGTGGTCGGCAAGAGCCGAGCCGTGCGCATCTTCGCCCTGATCGGCGACGCGGATTACGCCGCCCACGGCGATTTCGGCAAATGGTCCATCGAGCACGAGGCGATGATCGAACGCTACCGCGCCCGCGACTTCGACAAGGCTCTGGAAATCCTCAAGCTCTGCAAAACAATTTCCGCGCCCCTCGGCGGTCCGCTGGATGAATATTACGCGATGCTCTCCACCCGCATAAAATCCCTGAAGAAACAAGACATCCCCGCAGACTGGGACGCCATCTTCGAGGCGAAGGAAAAGTAAAGGCTCTTTGTCATCCCCGCGAAAGCGGGGATCCAGTAAAGTCATAAGCATGGATTCCTGCCTCCGCCGGAGGGGGAGCCGTCATTGCGAACCCGCCTTTGCGGGTGAAGCAATCCAAGCGGCGATAGATTGCTTCTTCGGCCTTTCGGCCTCCTCGCAATGACGGAGTAAGCGCCGCCCGCGTTGTGATCGCCGTGCGCGTTGTGTTTCAAAAAAAGCTTCGCGTCTTTGCGCCTTGGCGATTCACGGCGCGAACCTCCGCCCTTGTCATCCCCGCCCCTCCTTGTCATCCCCGCGTAGGCGGGGATCCAGTCAGGCGGCAGCCATAGATTCCGGCCTGCGCCGGAATGACAAAAAGCACCGTCATTGCGAACCCGCCTTTGCGGGTGAAGCAATCCAAGCGGGGATAGATTGCTTCGTCGGCCGTTCGGCCTCCTCGCAATGACGGAGTAAGCGCCGTGCGCGTGGTGTTTAAAGAAAAGCCTGTGCGTCAATCATCCGAAACCGGCGAGGGCTTGGCCGCAATTCGCTCCAGAAACTGAAAGCACGCCTCGCTTTTCTCAAGAACACCGCGGGCCTCCTCGGGCGTCATGCCGCTTTTCAATGCCGGGCAATATAAAAGCGAAAGCATGACCAGATCGTAAGCCGGTAAATTGCGAAAACGATTCATTTGGCTAGGATCAAGTTCAAAAATTTTTTCTGCGCCATAATAGTTCTGGGCAGGTTGTTTAGGACTATCGGAATAATGATGTCTTAAGTTGAGGCTTTGATCCGAAAAAATATACGAACGAAATTCTTCGTCGTTATAAGAAAAAATTAACTTCGACCAGACTTTATTCTGTCCCGGAGGAGAGTGCCAGCGGGATAACAATGAATTATGGGAGACTGACATGCCGGGTAAGCCTAAAGTTCTTATCAAACACTCGTTTAGCAAAGGAATAAAAAATTCCGGAGGTAATGAAGGATCAATTTTGCAAATTGAGATATCTAAAGACAAGTCCTTTTTGGGCAGAAGATAGCCATCAAAATAGGTGTCAGTGTAGCTTTCAAATAAAACACCATTGAAAAGTACAGGTTCCAAATCCTCAGGGCTGAATGTGTGTCCATATTCAAAAAAATTTTTAAAATTTCTTGGGTGAAGCCCATAACTGGGCACAATCCTTATTTTCGCATGATTGACTGATATGTCTTGAGGGTTCCATGGCTCTACTATACCGATTTCTCTGCCTGTAGATTCTGAAATTCTATATACTTGATCCTTAATAGCCTCAAGGAATAAGGAGTAATGCTGTTCTGCACCCTTAATAGAAAACGGCGTAGCGGCATTCTCAGGATAACCAGAATATGTATACCATGTTCCAATAAAATAATTTGCCTCGGCGGTTACATATCGTGGCCAGTCGATACCTACGTATATTCTATCATGGTCCCATTTGGATAAAACATTACGAGAATTTAGTGGTTGATTGAGTTTTTCTCCGATGTGTGGCGCCAACCAAGGCACAGAACCCTCGCTGATTTCACCAAGATTATGAAGGTTAATCGAGGGGTTTGGAGAAGCGCTGAAATAACTATCTAGCAATTCTTTTTGTTTTTCTTTCCCTAGGTCAGAATTCCAATTCCTCTCTGTGAAGGCTACATTCAGAAAATCATTAATAATATTCGCCTTGGTGTAAATCTCCCCATCCAGAACATACGTTTTCTCGTCATCAGCAAAGGCCCGGGCGCCATCGGTCGCGCAAAAAAGGAACATCAACGCTGCCAAAACAAAAAACCTGATCACCCCCCCCCCTAAAACCTCACCGGAGCCCACAGCTTGAGCCGCTCAATCAAATCCGCCTCGCTCATCGGCTTGGCGAACAGATACCCCTGCGCCAGCTCGCAGCCCATCTCCCGCAGCTTGTGCGCCTCTTCCTTGGCCTCCACTCCCTCGGCCACGGTGATCATGCGCATGTTCTTGCCGAGCGTGACGATGGAGTTGACCAGCGCGAGGCTGTGCTCGTTCTTATGCATGTCGCGCACGAAGCTCTGGTCGATCTTGAGCGTGTCTATGGGAAAATAGTGCAGATAGGAAAGCGAGGAATACCCCGTCCCGAAATCGTCGATGGCGATACCCATGCCCGCCTTCCGGCACATCCTCAGGGTCTCCTTCGCCCGGTCCGGCTGCTGGATCAGAACGCGCTCCGTGATCTCCAGATGCACCTGCTCGGCGGCCACATCCGTCTCGCTGATCGTGTTATAGACGCTGCCGATGAAATCGTCCGACGAAAAATCCGCGCTGGAGAAATTCACGCTCATATAAAGCTTGTCCTTGGGCTTGACGGCCGCCTCGATCCGCTTGAGCGCCAGACACGCCTCGCGCAGCGCCCACTTGCTCGCCTCGATAATCAGGCCGCTTTCCTCCGCCACCGGAATGAAGATAGCAGGGGAAATAAACCCCTTCTTCGGGTGGTTCCAGCGCATGAGCGCCTCGAACCCCGTGATCTCGCCGCTCGAAAGGCTGATGATCGGCTGATAGTAAAGCTGCACGAATTTAGAGAGCAGCGCATCGCGGAACTCGTTGGCGATAGTGATCGTCTGCACCGCATCCGTCGTCTCGGCATAACCCAGCTCGACCATCTCCGCTGGCGGCCATTGATACCGTTCGCCCCAGATCTCCGCCCGCGTCAGCGTATCCCGGTAGCGCGTCAGAATGACCTGCGTCGCCATCTTCAAAACCGAATCGGCATGCTCCAGCCGCCGCGAAAAATCGTCCTTCGTAATCTCCAGAAGCTTGGAATCCTCAAGCGCCACGATCGTGGCCGTACGCGGCGCGTTGTCGATGATGGCCATTTCCCCGATCATCGCGTTGGCCCCGCGCGTGCCCAGAACGCGCGTCCGCCCCTCCGAATCGGTATAGCGGATCTCCACCTTTCCCTCTTCGATGATATAGGCGCTATCCCCGGGATCGCCCTGTTTTATAATGAATTCGCCGGCCTTGAAGACCTTCCTCGAATCGGCTGTTTCCATGACTGATGATGCCCACACACACACGCACAAGTGGTTACACTATGAAGACTTTATATTAGTGTCCGGTTAACGCGGAGAAAAACCTTAAGCTTTTTCATAATATTAGGTACTTTTTTCCAACTCAATCCTTGACAACGGGCGTGGCGGGCCGCTATTGTCCGCCTCTGACAAGAATATTGCCGATGGAATTGGGACCATGAAGGTTGTTAACTCGCTGAAATCATTGAAAAAACGGGACCGTAACTGCCGGATCGTCCGCCGTAAGGGTCGCCTGTACGTGATCAATAAAAAGAATCCGCGTTACAAGGCTCGCCAAGGCTAATCGGCGTTGACCGCCACACGGGCGTGTGGCGGCCGCTGGCTGTTTCTTCCTGATTTCTTCCACATTATCAAAAATCTGTGTGCCGGGGCATCGCGCCGCGAAAAAAATCCTGTGCGATCCTGTTGAAAGTCTTGTGATAGAGTATAGTGGGATAGTGCAATCTGCTCTGCGGTTTGCTATACCGTAAATAGCTCTGCGCTTTTTTGTAATACCTCTCTCGAACAGGCAAAACGCTTATGTTTTCCAGGCTTTTTGGGTTTATGTCGTCGGATATGGCGATCGATCTCGGAACCGCGAACACGCTGGTCTACGTCAAGGATCAGGGAATCGTGCTGAACGAGCCGTCGGTCGTGGCCATGTCCATCGTGGGCGGCAAGAAACAGACCCTCGCCGTCGGCAACGAGGCCAAGCAGATGCTGGGCCGGACTCCCGGCAGCATCGTGGCCATCCGCCCCCTGCGCGACGGCGTCATCGCCGATTTCGAGGTGACCGAGGCGATGATCAAACACTTCATTCGCAAGGTTCATAACCGCCGCTCGTTTGTCTCCCCCAAAATGATTATCTGCGTGCCCTCCGGCTCCACCGCCGTTGAGCGCCGCGCGATTCAGGAATCCGCAGAAAGCGCGGGCGCGTCTGAGGTCTACCTGATCGAGGAACCCATGGCCGCCGCTATCGGCTCCGGTCTGCCCGTCACCGAACCCACCGGCTCCATGGTCGTCGATATCGGCGGCGGCACGACGGAAGTCGCGGTCATCTCGCTGGGCGGCATCGTCTATTCGCGCTCCGTGCGCGTCGGCGGCGACAAGATGGACGAGGCGATCATCGCCTACATCCGCCGCGTTCATAACCTTCTCATCGGCGAAAGCACAGCCGAACGCATCAAAAAGGAAATCGGCTCCGCCTGCCTGCCCGGCGACGGGGAGGGGCGCACGATGGAAATTCGCGGCCGCGACCTGATGAACGGCGTACCCAAGGAAATCGTGGTCACCGAACGCCAGGTCGCCGAGGCGCTGGCCGAACCTGTGGGCCAGATCGTGGAGGGCGTAAAGGTCGCCCTCGAACACACCGCGCCCGAACTCGCCGCCGACATCGTGGATCGCGGCATCGTCCTGACGGGCGGCGGCGCGCTGCTCACCAATCTGGATTTCGTGCTCCGCCACGCCACCGGCCTCGCCATCACGCTCGCGGACGATCCGCTCTCCTGCGTCGCGCTCGGCACCGGCCACGCGTTGGAGGCGGGCAAGGCGCTGCGTCACGTTCTGATCGGAACGTACTGACGGCCTCGAAAAAGATAAAGACAAAACATAAAGACTGACGTGTTCGAAGACAGGGTATCCCGCCGGAAGCCGCGCGGGGACGGTGATGATTTGCGCGTCTTGCAATTGACCGGGCCCTTCTCTAACACTGAGAAGCATAAGCATCAGAGAACATAAAGAGCAGGACGCTTGAAACGCAACGCGCTGACCAGAAAGATCGCAAGGATCGCCCCGTTTCCAGTCGGGGTGACGGCTCTCTGGTCGCTTGTCCTGATCGTGCTGTGCCTGATTTTGATGATTCTCTCGACCCTGCGCCCCGCCTATTTCGAAGGCATACGCACCGCGCTGGCCGACCGATTCGCGCCCGTGCTTTCAATTGTCGCCATACCCTTTGAAAATATGGCGTCGTTTTTTACGAACATTCAGGACATCGCGGCCCTGAGGGCCGAATCCCAAAGGCTGGAATCTGAAAACGCCCGCTTGCGTGAATGGTATCACATGGCTCTGCTGCTCGAATCCGAAAACAAATCCTTGCGCGAATTGCTGAATCTGAAGGCCGATCCGGAATATGAGTACGTCAGCACACGTATCATCGCGGGCGCAGGCCAGAATTTCGTCAAAAGCGTACTCGTTGCCGCTGGCGCGTCGGACGGCTTGGCCAAGGGCGATACGGCGCTTTCCGGTGTCGGTCTTGTGGGCCGTGTGGTTGAAACCGGCGTCGCGTCCAGCCGCATTCTTCTTCTGACCGACATCAACTCCCGCGTCCCTGTCCTGATCGAGGATACATTGCTTCACGCGATCATGCGCGGCACCAACGCCGACCGCCCCGAGCTCATCCATTATTCAAAAGACAGCGACATCCCCGAGGGCGCGCGCATCGTAACCTCTGGCCACGGCGGCGGTTATCCTCCGGGTTTGCCCGTGGGCCGTGTCGTGACCGGGGAGGACGGCGAAAAGACGGTTGAGCTTTTCTCGAATCTCGACCGTCTGCGCTTCGTTCGGATACTCAAACAGCACGCAAAAAAGGCTCCGTACGCCAATATCCTTCAGCCTCTGAATAAAAACGGCGGGGAACCAGGCCCGCAGGAGGAGGGGATCCCGCAATGACCGATAACGCCTACCTCTCCGCCGAATTTACAGGCTTCGCCCTTGCTTATATTTTAATCGTCTGCCTTTTTCTGGTGAATGTGCAGGCCCCGCTTTTGCTCTCCGCCGGAGATGCCGGCGCACCTTTCCTCCTGATGGGCATTTATTATTGGTCCGCCTACCGCCCGACTCTGGTGCCCCTCTGGCTCGTCTTCATTTTGGGCATCATGCTGGACTTGTTGAGCGGCGGACCCGTCGGCCTCAATGCGTTCGTGCTTGTGGCGGCCCGGTGGCTGGTGACAGACCAGCGTCTTTTTCTGATGGGCCAGTCGTTCATGATCGTCTGGCTGGGCTTTATAATTGTCTGCGCGATTACCGCCGTCTCGCAATGGGTGATCTACGGCGCGCTGAACCTCTCGTGGAGCGCACCGGAGACAATCCCGGCGATGATTGCGCTCGGCGCTGTTCTGTTCCCCCCGGTGAACATCCTGCTTCATGCCACGCACCAGCTTCTGCCCGCTGGTCCGGGTGGCTACAGACTAAAACTTTGAGGCATCATGGCCAAAAGAAAAAACGATGATGATGGCCTCAAAACCTTTTCCCGCCGAACGGTGCTCATCGGGGGGTTGCAGGTCGTCGGTCTGGGCATTTTGGGCGGACGTCTGGCGTACCTTCAACTGGTGCAGGGCAACCGCTATAAGATGCTCTCCGACCAGAACCGCATCAACATCCGCCTCATCGCCCCGCCGCGCGGACTCATCGTGGACCGTTTCGGCGTTCCGCTCGCTCTGAACGTCGAGAATTTTCAGGTTCACATCATCCGTGAGCAGGCGCGTGACATGCGCGCCTCTCTGGAGGCCCTGCGCCGCTTTATTTTTCTTGAGGAGCACACGATCGACAGCGTAATCGAACAGGCCACGAAAATTCCCAAATTCCTGCCCGTGAAGGTCAAGGAGGAACTGACATGGGAAGAGGTGGCGACCATAGAGGTCAATCTGCCCGAACTTCCCGGACTGCTGATCGACAAGGGCGAAACCCGGACCTACCCCTTCGGCCTCACCACTTCGCACCTCACCGGCTATGTCGGCGCGGTATCCGAGGATATCCTCAAGGCTGAGGGTGAAAAGCAGCCCGTCCTCTCGCTCCCCGGCTTCAAAATCGGCAAGATCGGAATCGAAAAGCAATATGACCGCGAGATGCGCGGCAAGGCGGGCGCGGCGGAGATGGAGGTCAACGTCGTCGGGCGGGAGGTCCGCGAGCTAAGCCATAAAGACCCCATACCCGGGGACCGGATTACGTTGACGATTGATGCCGAGTTGCAGCGTTACGCGCACGAAGTCCTGTCAAAGGAGCGCAGCGCCTCTGCGGTCGTCATGGACGCGCACACGGGCGCGGTCTACGCTATGGCCTCTCACCCCGGCTACGACCCCAACCTCTTCTCACGCGGCATCCCGCGCAATATATGGAAAAGCCTTCAGGAAGACTCGTCCCTCCCTCTCATGCACAAGGCGCTGGTTGGCCAGTATCCGCCCGGCTCGACCTTCAAGATGCTCACGGCCATCGCGGGGCTGGAACATGGAATACCCGCCGGACGTACGGTCTACTGTCCCGGCTTCTATATGATGGGCAAAGATAAGTTCCACTGCTGGAAGCCCGAAGGCCACGGCCGCGTAGACGTCATCACCGCGCTTCAGAAATCCTGCGACACGTATTTTTATACAATCGCCAACGAAATGGGCATCGATGCCATCGCCGAAGTCTCCCGACGCTTCGGCCTCGGTGAGAAGTATGGCTTCGATCTTGATGATGAGCGCCCCGGCATCATCCCCGACCGCGCATGGAAATACGCCCGCTTCGGTGAACGCTGGCATCGCGGCGAAACGGTGGTGAACGCGATCGGGCAGGGCTATGTCCTGACAACGCCCCTCCAGCTGGCCGTGATGACCGCCCGCCTCGTTAATGGAGGGTTTGCCGTAAAGCCTTGGCTGACGGCGCAAGTCGGAGAGACGGTGCGCGGTGTTGAAAGCTGGCCGAAAATTGAATCCGCCCGGGACGAACACCTCAAACTGATTCTAACGGGCATGGAAAAGGTCGTAAACGAGCCCGGCGGCACGGCCTTCGCTTCGCGCATCACCGAACCCGGAATGGAAATGGGCGGCAAAACCGGAACGGCGCAGGTCGTCCGCATCACAAAGGAACAGCGCCGCCTGCGCGTCAAAAACGAAGATCTGCCGTGGGAACAGCGCCACCATGCGCTCTTCGTCGGCTATGCGCCGATCCACGCGCCGCGCTACGTCTGCAGCGTCGTTGTGGAACACGGTGTGGGCGGCTCCCGCGCCGCCGCGCCCATCGCCAAGGAACTCCTGATCCGTGCGCAAAGCCGTGACCCGGCTTCCATGACGGCCTTATACGCGCAGCCGGAGCAGGGGGGCGCAATCCTGCCGCCCGCTGAAAATGAAACGCATGAAGATATGGGCGTCCCCGAACGTAAGAGCGGCCTGATTATTCCCGGCGTCAAACCCAAAAGAAAGGCTGGCCCGCAATGATCCGCGACTCGCTCTTTCTTTCGCCCGAACAAAGCATGATCCAGAGGTTCCTGAGCCTCAACTGGGTTCTGGTCATTCTCCTCTGCTGCGTCATGGCCGTGGGCGTGATCGCGCTCTATTCCGCGGGGGGCGGGGATTTAAACAAATGGGCGGGCAACCACTTCGTGCGCTTTATGTTCGGACTCGGGATCATGATGATCATTGCGATGGTCGATGTGAAATGGTGGTACCGCGTCGCCTGGCCGTTTTATATCGGTGTGTTCATTCTCCTGATCCTCGTGGAGATTATGGGCCACATCGGCATGGGGGCGCAGCGCTGGATCAATCTCGGCTTCATCCAGCTTCAACCCTCCGAACTCATGAAGATCGCCGTCATCATGTGCTTGGCGCGCCACTTCCATGGCGCCGGGCCGGAACAAACCCGCCGCCTGACCTTCCTGATCGTTCCGGCCGCCATCATCATTGCGCCCGTTGGCCTCGTGATGCTTCAGCCCGATCTGGGAACGGCCCTGATGATCCTGATGGCGGGGGCGGGGCTGGTCTTCATCGCGGGCGCACCGCTCTGGATTTTCATCTCCGGCATCGCGGCCGTCCTGACCGCGATCCCCATCGGCTGGCAGCTCATGCACGATTATCAGCGCCAAAGGGTTCTCACCTTCCTCGATCCGGAATCCGACCCCCTCGGCGCAGGCTATCACATCACGCAATCCAAAATCGCCCTCGGCTCGGGCGGCATGTACGGCAAGGGCTTCATGCAGGGCACGCAAAGCCGCCTCAACTTCCTGCCAGAAAAACAGACGGATTTCATCTTCACGTTATATGCCGAGGAATGGGGCCTCGTCGGCGGCATCGCCCTTCTGGTGCTCTTCGCGCTCATCTTCATCGTGTGCCTGCGCATCGCGCTGCGCTGCCGCCATAATTTCGGGCGCTACCTCGCGGCGGGGCTGACCATCAACTACTCCCTGCACATCTATATCAATATCGCGATGGTGATGGGCCTGATCCCGGTCGTGGGCGTGCCCCTGCCGATGATCTCCCACGGCGGAACGGCGATGCTGGCCTGCCTTGCGGGCTTCGGCCTCATCATGTCCTGCCACGTCTACCGCCACAGCAAGGTGACGCGTTAAATCAACCTCTGTTGCCTTCCCCGCGCCCTCCTTTGTCATCCCCGCGCAGGCGGGGATCCAGCAAAAATCAACTACAGAGTCCGCAGAGCAAAACAGAGACCACAAGCGCATAAATCTCTGTTTATCTCTGTAGTTATTAAAACCTTTCTGGATTCCCGCCTTCGCGGGAATGACGGCGGGTACAGTAAGCTTGGCGTCTTCGCGCCTTCGCGATTCATACCCTTGGATTCTTTCCTCCCACGCTAGGATGCAGGAGCAGAGCGTCATTGCGAACCCGCGCCAGCGGGTGAAGCAATCCATAAAGCCGCAGAGGTGGATTGCTTCGTCGGCCCAAGGTCCTCCTCGCAATGACGAGACTCCTTAGCTTTTTTGCTCTTTAACCTCTGTGGTAAAAAACAGCGAAGACCTTAAATCAAGCCGCGTTCAGCAAGCCCTTATCCGCCAGAAGCTCCTGCAGCTCGCCCGTCTGGTACATCTCGCGCACGATGTCCGACCCGCCGATGAACTCGCCCTTCACGTAAAGCTGCGGAATGGTCGGCCAGTCGGTGAACTCCTTGATCCCCTCGCGGATATCGTTGTCCTCCAGCACGTTGATATCCCGGAACGGCAGGCCCAGATGCGTCAGCACCTGCACCACCAGCGCCGAAAACCCGCACTGCGGATACGCCGCCGTGCCCTTCATGAACAGAACGATATCGTTCTCGTTCAGCTCTTTGCGAATGCGGTCGAAGATAACGTTTTCCATGATTGAACTCCCTAATGCTTGAAATAAAATTACTCGGGCGCGGAGGTCTGCAGCGCCAGCGCATGCAACTCGTCGCCCATCTTGCCCTTCATGGCGTCGTAGACCATTTTATGCTGCTGAACCCGGCTTTTCCCCGTAAAGGAGGGCGAAACGACATAGGCCGCGTAATGCTCCCCGTCGCCGCGCAGATCCTCGACCTTCACGGTCGCGTCCGGAATCCCCTCCAGGATCATCTTTTCGATCGTTGCCGCATCCATGGCCATAGGCTCCCTCCCGGTTATGCCGATCTCCGCCGTTCGGGCTTGAAATAGCCCGGAATCAGCGCCTTTTCAAGGAAAATCTGCCAAAATCATAGCACAGCCCCGCCCCGTGAAACAGGGGGCAAAAGAGCCGTGGAAAAAGATTCTTACGCCCGAAATGATTTTTTTCTTGCGCAAACCGGGTGCGATTTGTAACGATTGTTTTAAGCAAAAAACGCAACGCGAATATGCGGCTAGTGCATGGCTGCATAGCGATTGTGAGAATGCCGATAAGGGCGTTTTCGTTGACCGGACAACGGCACGGACGAAGTCCAAGTTGGTAAGAGAAGGTGTAAAAATAAGAATACGTTATAAGTGAAAAAGCTGTAACAGCCCCGGTTCACCCCGGGGCTTTTATTTTTCAAGGCTCTTCGGGTTTCTTGCGCTTGGAGTCCAGAAAATCCTTGAACGCCTCCGCCTTGCCCTTCACGCCCTCTTTGACGGCTTCGGCCTTTTCGCCTGTCCTCTCCGCCAGCTGCCGGGCGAGCGCCCCGACCGCCGCATCCCATAATCCCGCCGCGCCCAGCGAGGACGTGCTTTCAAATTCATCTTCATTCATCAGCAATGAAAACGACAAATCGAGCGGCCCCTCTCTGCCATTAATATAGTTCACGATCGGCGCGGATACGGTCTTTTGCAAAATCGTCGCGTTTTGCGGCGGCTCGACCCGCACATCGTTTAATGTCAACGACCAGTCCATCTCAATTTCGGCATGATCACCCAGCGTCCAGCGATCCTCGACCAGAACGTCAAGCGATCCTTGCGCAAACCAGTTGATCGGCGCTTTATCAACGTATCGCGCGATTACGCCCGCCGGAAAATCCTCAAGCCGCCACTGCGTCTCCCGGCCATTCCCGGTGTCTTGCGAAGTAATCTGGATGGTATGCCCGTCCAGATCGCCCGTGATGTTGGAACGGAAAAACGCATCGAAGATCGCGTACTGGCTGCGGAAAGGCTGGCTCTCGATGGATCGCAGCGTAAGCGTCAGAGGCTCGGCCTCACCTTTGAGAAGTTTAAGGGTAACGTTCCGAACGCTCATATCCGAAATAACGAAGGATTTCTTAGGCTTAAGCGGCTCGGAACGGGCGGATTGCGCCTGCGGGGGCTGCGCCTTGCTCTCCACATCGCCCGATACCCCATCGACAACAAGCTGCTCAATGATAACCGGGCTGAACAGCAGGCTGTAAACATCAAGATCGACCAGAACATGCTCCGCCTGCAGATCGTAATCCGCCTTGCCCCGTTCTCCGTTTTGACGGTAAGCCCGCGAAGCTCGACTAGCCCGGTAAAAAGATTGCCCTGCGCGGATTCAAACGAAATCTGCATACCCTTTTGCTGCGCGACTTGCGCCGCGATCTGCCTGACGGTTGGCTCAAAGAAAAACAGGTTGAGCATAACGATAAAAGGAATAAGCAAAAGACAGACGCAAGATGCGATCGTGGAGACAGCCCTGAATGGATAAGGGGAGGCCTTTTTATGCGCTTTTAAAAGATACTCATCTCCTTTTTCACGATGATTCCTGTAAATCGGCATAAATATGAGGAAGTCTATAATTGCGCCTATGAAAGCGAAGACTGCAGAAATTGCCGTGGCGGCAGCAGCGATAAACGGAAAAAATAAAAACTCGCCAAGGAGGATGACTAAAAGTTCCATATTCTTTGCGGCCTCTACCGATGCAAAACCCGAATCTCAAACCGCCCGGAGGCCTCGCTTTTCTTATGATAATAAAGCATCGTCTCATCCGGGCTCAGGGCGGGGGCCTCGGCAAACCCCGTAATGGCAGAAATCACCTCAGGCTCCCCGAACGGGTCTTTGGCGTCTTTTCGTTTGGCGACAAGGCTTTGAAAGATGAAACCGGGCAAAAGCCGCGTATAGAAAATCTCCTTCTCGTCGCGGGAGATCGAGGCCGCGTAAATCACTTTATCTTTATTCAGCGCCGCAAAAATCTCCGCCGAATCCGCCTGCGGAACGAACGCATCGCCCTCCTTGCGCGCATAGAAGAAATAAGACTCCAGCGGAATTCCCTCGCGCCCGAAATGCGTCTGGGTAGAATAAAGTGTCCGCCCGTCCGCGCTGATCTCGATATCCATGTTAAGCCACCCCAGCTTGCCCAGCGCCAGTTGGGGCAGGGGGGTGATGTCCGTCACCGCGCCGTCGGCAAACAGTCCGCTGAACACGGTGTTCTTATGAAACAGCCCGTAATCCTTCGCCGACATGAAATAAAAACGCCCGGCATCGTCCATGCTCGGCACGCCGTCCACGGCCTTGGAATTCACGTTCTTGATCTCGCCCTGAAAATCGAACGTGGTATCGTCAATCCGTCTGGCCCAGAACATATCCTTGTCCTTGGCGTCCGTCTTATCGTCATTGAAAAACAAAAACTTCCCGTCGCGCGAGATGAACGGCTCCATCGCGTCGCCGTCATAACCCGTGATCGTCACAGCCCGGTCGTCGCCCCATTCCTGATTCATCTTCGTGTCGGGCAGGGCGGCCTGACCGCCTGCGCACGGCGTATCCGCAAACCACTCCAGAATCTCGTCCAGCAACGCGTCGGCCTCGTCCAGCTTTCCCGCGTCACCTAAAGGCTTGACCTGCATGATTTTCGGCATGATCGCCTCGACCGCGCACCCCTTGCCTGCGCGGTCCTGCAATAAACCCAGCGCCTTATCCCCTTTGGCCTTGAGCGCAAAAGGGTTAACAGCCATCGCCGCGCCGGACAAAAGACACAAAAAAACGGCCCCGATCAGGCCGTTTTTCATAATTCTTCCATGAGGGGTCATAATGCTCAGGAGCTCTGAACCTGCTTGCGCGCCTCGGCCAGCGCCTTATCGAGCTCCACATTCATAAGATGGTCGGAAATCTCGATGCTCTTGGCGTCGAAATCCTTGCGGACCTTGCGCAGAATGTCGTCAAAGCCTTTCTCCTCAAGGTTCGCGGCCACAACCGACTGGGCGTACGTATTGGCATCCGCGCCGCTCAGGCCAAGCTTCTCGGCGGCCCACAGGCCAAACAGTTTGGACGTTCTGGCTTCCACGGCGAAATCCACCTTTTCCTGATGTGCAAAGCGGCTTTCAAAGGCTTTTTCCCGGTCGTCAAACGTGGTCATCGTAAAATCTCCAGCGATAAAAGTGGCAAAAAGTCAGTATTTCGATACTTCTACCATTTGAATCCCCGTAAATCCATTGTTATATGAAGGGGTATCCTGTAAAAAAGGCGGCGCACGTGCCCAAGAAAGGAAACGGAAAACCACCCCATGGCCAGAAAAAAGAAACTCTACGAAGGCAAGGCGAAAATCCTCTTTGAAGGCCCGGAGCCCGGAACGGTGATCCAGCATTTCAAAGACGACGCCACCGCGCTCAACGGCAAAAAACACGCCATCATCGCGGGCAAGGGTGTTTTGAACAACCGCATCTCCGCCCATCTGATGACAAGGCTGGAGGGTATGGGCATCCCCACGCATTTCCTGCGCTCCGTGAACGCGCGCGAGCAACTCGTGCGGGCCGTGGACATCATCCCCATCGAAGTCGTTGTGCGCAATATCGCCGCAGGCTCGCTGTCTAAACGTCTGGGCATAAAGGAGGGCACGGTTCTGGGCCGCCCCCTCGTTGAATTTTACTATAAGAACGACGCGCTGAACGACCCGATGGTGACCGACGACCACATCATCACTTTCGGCTGGGCCGATACGTACGAGTTGGACGAAATGGTCGCTATGGCCTGGCGCGTGAACGATTATCTCAACGGCCTCTTCGCGGGCTTGGGCGTAATGCTGGTCGATTTCAAACTGGAATTTGGCCGCCTCTGGGGCGAACACGGCGAGCTTTACATCATCCTCGCCGATGAAATCTCGCCCGACAACTGCCGCCTCTGGGATGAAAAAACCAAGGAGAAAATGGACAAGGACCGCTTCCGTCTGGATATGGAAGATCAGGTCAAGGGCTACCACTACATCGCCGAACGCCTCGGCCTCGTGCCGCAGGAAATCATAGAGGGCGGAAACCTCAACGAAAATCTGGCCGATAAGCTCTCCCTGATCGAGAACGAATTCTCCCAGCAGCGCCGCCTGCGCGAACTCAATCCCGGTAAGCCTCGTAAGGTTTAGGGCATGCGCACATGATCACCGCGATACGCATTTTGGTGATCATCATAATGTCGGCGTTTCTGGTTGTGGCGGCTATGAACTACAAATATTTTGTCTGCGGCGCCAGCAAGGAGTTCTGCGTCCCCGGCTCCAATGCGTTCGCGTCATACATCGGGCCTAGCTACAGCCAGTCCTTCACGTCCGGCGGAGACTCAAGGGAACGTTAGCCCATGCCGTCCGCGCCCGGCCTCATGTCGGGAGCCTGCGTCGGTTGCGAAAACCTGACGGAACGGTGATCCCTGTCCAGCACTTCGATCTCGGCCATCTCAAGCTCTTCGGCGCTGGGGCTCCAGTGCTCCAGTCCGGCTTGCCGCTTGATGGACTCGAGCGTCACGGGCGAGGGGCGCCACCCGATGCTGGTGCCGATCTTATGCCCGAGCGCCTCGATATGAACGCTGTTCATATACCCCTCGAACATCGGCATATCCTCGGTGATTTTCGCCCCGCGCCGCACAAGCTCGTCAAAGATCCGGCAATCGGGTGTCTGCGGCATGTCGTGCATGTAATATTGAATATCCTCAGGCGTAAAACCCGACGTCACGCCGAGCAAAAAATCCCGAACCTGCTTAAGGTCGTTCCGGTCGATCTGAACATGCTCCAGACCCGACCCCGGATTCTGCGCGATCACGGCGTCGATCAGGCCGTTCAGCCTCTGGTGAAGCGTGGCGGCCCAGTCTTTGGAAAATTTCGAGACGGGCCAGGACAGGGAATTGAACTCCCGGGCGAAATCGCAGGCATCCGCGATAATCGCCTCCGAACGGGAATGCGGGGCTGTCATCCCGGCACGAGCGGTCCGCCCGATCACGCCCAAAAGGCTTTGCGCCTGCGCGTGAAAATCCTGCGACAAGACGTAATCACGCGACAGCCCGGCAAAACCGGTCAGCACCTCAAACTCCTCGGCGGGGCGAGAACGTTCCATGCGCCAATTATATATGTAAAATATCGTGAAAGCTCAAGAAATTAAGGCGCGAACTGCTCCTGGAAAATCCGCTCTTCCAGATGATTATCCGGGTCGAACAGGAGCGTCTTGGAAATCTCCTTATACTCGCGCACATCCACGGTCACAACATCGCGGATCTCTTTATAGTCCGCCGAGGCGCTCACAGGCCGCTCGTTCGGGCGGATGATCTCGAACCGCACCCGGCTGGTGTTGGGAATAAGCGCCCCCGGCCAGCGTCTCGGGCGGAACGCGCTGATCGGCGTCATGGGCAACACGTTCGCGCCCAGCGGCACAATCGGCCCGGAGGCCGATGAATTATAAGCCGTGCTGCCCACGGGGGTGGACAGCATGATCCCGTCGCACACCAGCAGCGGCAACCGCACCTCGTCATTGACGAAGATCATCATCTTCGCCGTGTTGTGCGTCTCACGCAAAAGCGAAACCTCGTTGAACGCCAACTCGGTATAGATCTTCCCGTGCTTGTCGGTCGCGTCCATCCGCAGCGGAAAGATCGTATATTTCCGCGCCGCTGCGATCCGCTCCGGCAAATCCTTCTTCCGGTGCTCGTTCAGCAAAAACCCCAGCGTGCCGAGATTGATCCCGTAAATGGGCAGATCGTCTTTGATAAACGAATGAAGGGAATGCAGCATCGTGCCGTCGCCCCCCATGACGACCAGAACCTCGGCGTCCTCGATCGGCGTATTCCCGTATTTCTTGGTGTATTCCTCAAGCGCCGCCTGCGCCTGCGCCTTGCCCGAGGCATGGAAACAGATTTTCATTGCTTGTCCTGCCACCCGTTCGGATCGTTCAAAAACGCCTCGACCGAACTTAACGTCGCCCGGTCAAAATACCCGCCCTTCTTCGCGGCCTCCAGAACCTCCCACCACGTGGTGAGCGCGTGCAGGGTAATCCCTAGCTCCGCCATATTCTGCTCGCTCTTGGCAAAGATGCCGTAATGAAACACGACAAAGGCATGCTCCACCGTCGCCCCGGCGTTGCGCAGCGCGTTGACGAACACGGCCTTGCTGCCGCCGTCCGTCTGTAAATCTTCCACCAGCAAAACGCGCGGCGCTTCGCCGTTTGAATTTTTCTCCGGCAGAACGCCCTCGATCTGCGCCATGCGGCCATAGCCTTTCGGCTCCTTGCGCACATAGACCATCGGCTTCTCCAGACGCTCCGCGATAAACGCGCCGTAAGGGATGCCCGCCGTCTCGCCGCCCGCCACAAGGTCGATGGTCTTGACGTCCGCATCCTGCCGCAACAGCCACGCGCCATAATCCATCAGCGCCTTGCGCTCCGCGACGAACGAAATCAAACGGCGGCAGTCGATATAGACCGGGCTCTTCTTCCCCGATTTAAGCGTGAACGGCTCCGCCGCGTTGAACAGAACGGATTTTGTCTTGATCAGAATTTCGGCGGAATCCAAAGCCACCTTCTTGCGCGTCAGCTTGCGCCCGCCATGCTCGTCCTCCACCGCCTCGACCAGGGCGATGAAATCCGTCATGGTCGATCCGGTGACCGACAAGGCTTTGGAAAGACTCTCCGTAGAGGGCCATCGCGGCTTGCCGTCGGGGCTGTGCCGCTTGCTCTTGTTGAACGACGTGGGGTCCAGCCCCGCCAGCCGCGCAAGCCCGGACGGCGAGTACCCTTTGGAAGCGGCCAGCCGATCAAGACCGAGCCAGATTTGAGCGTGCGTAAACATGATAGGATAATAGTCCCATTACGTTTCCAAAAGGTAAACAGGGAAAAAATTCATAAAAAGACTTATCCCCGACCACCTCTTTTGTCATCCCCGCGCAGGCGGGGATCCAGTCAGGAATTGTTAGGGAACGCCGCCGAAACCATTGCAGTAATAGCAAACTTAGTTACATCAATAAAATTATTGAGAGTTAGAACAACTGAATCATTATAGTTAAGCCCTTCGACTGCAAAAACCACATTAACAGGCACGTCAATTTTCTTTTCGAAGATGCCTGCTTCAATGTTATCGCCCATATTATCCTTAGTTGTTCTAATACCCCAATCGGCATCCACCATGTTGTGGCCAGCACGAAGGGTAAGACTAGATGGAAAGTCGGAGAAGTGGTTGCGCATAAAGCTACTAGTGATTTCTTTGTAGTCTCCCACAGGAATCAAAAGCTTGTGTTTATCCTCGACATCCATAGCATGTATGAGAGCAAGAGGTTTATTTCCCCCATATTCAAGGTAAGGTTTAAGGTCAATCAAACAATTAAAAAAACCAGCGCTAACTTTTTCAGCACTTCTACTTGATACAGCCTCGTTAAGCCGGCCCGCTGTATCAGAGAAGGGGAATTGGATACCTTTTCTAGCTCTCGGATCGGTAACATGCGGAGAAACAATCTGCCAATAAACATGGTCAAGCGCAGCCCTGAGGTTATGAATTGCATCACCTGAGATAATCGCAATACGCTCTATAGAGGCGGTATTTCTTTTAACCAGAGCCTGTCGTCGTTTAATGTGAGTATTGCTTTGTACGACATATGAAAAAGGCGGATCGTCACGAAGAACTTTTTTTATGTCTTCGATATGCTCTGACGCTCTCTCAATTTTTAGAAAAGCGCTATGTGTCACCTTATTGATAGGCATGACCAAATAACCTCAAAAAAATGGAACAGAGCTTAAAACCTAAACTCAACACGCCTACCATACCAACACAAATCGCGGTCTAAATGGATTCCCGCCTACGCGGGAATGACGCTGGTTCTCGTCGAGCGCGTCGTGATCATTGTGTTTCAAAAAACACCTTAGCGTCTTCGCGCCTTCGCGATTCAGCCTCCCCCGTCCCATACCCCCGCACACACCTGGTCGATTAGGAATATTATCACAATTATTTTCTTGACACCGGAAAAATCTTATAGCATAAAAGAGAACAATATAAGAACATTCTTTTTCAAAAAAAGGAACAAAGCAAAAACAAACACCCCGAAAACCCCGCACCCCCCGCAAAAACACCCAAGGCAAAAGGCAAGACCATGACAAACAGGCAAAAACACGGAATCCCGGTCCTCCGGGACGCAAAAACCGTCCCCTTCGACACGGTGGAGGACGTCTGGTTCTGGTTCATCGCGGCCCAGCAGGCCCGAATCGACGGTGCGCGAATCACGGCGGGGCAGGCGCTGGTCGAACGCCCGTGTGAGCCGCTCGACATCCTCAAGATTCTCGACCGCCTCTACCGCCAGCGCACCCTGACGATGGATCACCTGATGGTCCTGCGCTTTTATGGCCGCCGCAACATGGCGCCCGACCCGCGCCGCATCAAGGAGGTCCGCGCCAGCAAACTCTGGCGGCAGGCGATGGACCGCCTCGAATCCGTATTCGAATCCAAGGGCATCCTGCGCGCCAACAGCTGGCTGATCCGCTTCGACCCCGACCGCCAAAAGCCGCACACCAATTTCACACCGCAACCGCAACGCAACCTCTGGGAAGGGATCGCCGCCGAATGACCGCCGCAACCGAACACACAAACGCCGAATCGCAACGCACCGTCTGGGTCGCCTTCACCGGGCAGACCGAGCTGCCCTGCCTGCGCCTGCTCAAACCCGGCTTCCGCCACTGCTTCGCCATCATCAGGGAGGAGGGGAACTGGATCGCGCTCGACCCGCTCGCCAACCGCATGGATGTAAGCGTCCACTCCGCCGCGAACGGCTTCGACATGCCCCGGTGGCTGCGTTCGCGCGGCCTCACCGTGATCGAGGCCCGCACCGAAAACCACGCGCGCCCCGCGCCGCTCATGCCGCTGACCTGCGTGGAGGCCGTGAAAAGAATCCTCGGCCTGCGCGCCCGCCTGATCTTCACCCCGTGGCAGCTATACCGCCATTTGCACACACAGGCCTGCCGCCCCGAAACCCGCCGCGCCCTCTTCGAGAGCCTGCAACAGATGCAACAGAACCAAACGAAAGGAACCCTCTCATGGGAAGTCTAACCTCGCGCCCCAAGGCGCCCGCAACCCGCACCGTGATCGTGCAAAGCCCCGCCGTGACGACTCCCTCGGTGGCAACGCCCGACCCGCAAACCCCCGCGACGCCAACGCCGGCGGAACAGGCCGCGCAGGCCCGCACCCGTGATCTCCTCACCCGCCGACGCGGCGTGCTGGGCACCATCGGCACGGGCTTTCGCGGCCTGCTCGGCGCGAACAACACCACCAACCGCAAAACCCTGCTCGGAGAATAAGCGATGAAACCCCGCACCATCACCCGCATCAACCCGCAAACGCAGGAAAGCGAAGATAACGCCGCCGCCCGTATCATCGAGCGCTACGAAGCCGCCCGCCGCAAGCGCGGCGACTGGACCCGCCTGTGGGAGGAATGTTACGAATACGCGCTGCCCCAGCGCGGCGGATTTTTGGGTGAGCCTATCCCCGGTGCGCCCCGCAACAATCATATCTACGACGCCACCGCGATGGACGCCGCCGACCAGCTCGCCTCCAGCCTGCTGGCGAACCTCACGCCCGCATGGTCGCAATGGTTCGGCCTAAAGCCTGGCCCCGATCTCTCGCCCGCCGAAGCCGCCGCCCTCGCGCCCGTTCTGGAAAAGGCCGCGAAGACCATTCAATCCCATTTCGACCGCTCCAACTTCACCGTCGAGATTCACCAATGCTATCTCGATATGGTGGTGGGCGGCACGGCCTCGCTCTCGTTCGAGGAGGCCGAACCCGGCGGCTTCTCCGCCTTCAAATTCTCCTGCCTCCCGCTCTCGCAGGTCGTGCTGGAGGAGGGGCCGGACGGCCGCCTCGAAGGCGCTTACCGCCGCATCCCTTTAACGCTCGACCAGATTCTCGACCGTTACCCCTACGCGGAAATCCCCGCGAATATGCTCGAAGTCGCCTCCCGCGATCCGCAGACGCGCTTCGTCGTTCTCGAATCCGTCCTGCCTGCGGGCCTCAATTTCGAATACACCGCGTTGCTCGATGACCCCTCCGCCCCGCCGCGCATCCTGCAATCCGGCGCGTTCGAGCAATCGCCCGTCATCAGCTTCCGCTGGATCAAATCCCCCGGCGAAACCTATGGCCGCTCGCCCGTCATGAAGGCGCTGCCCGACATTAAAACGGCGAACAAGGTGGTGGAGCTGATCCTGAAAAACGCCTCCATCGCCGTGACCGGAATCTGGCAGGCCGACGACGACGGCGTTCTGAACCCCGCGAATATCCAGCTTGTTCCGGGCAGCATCATCCCCAAGGCCATCGGCTCGAAGGGGCTTCAGCCGCTCGACATGCCGGGCCGCTTCGATGTCTCGCAGCTCATCCTCGAAAATCTCCAGTCCCGCATCCGCCACGCGCTCCTGACCGACAAGCTCTCGCCCGTATCTTCGCCGCGCATGACCGCGACCGAGGTGCTCGAACGCTCGGCGGAAATGTCGCTGCTTCTGGGCGCCACCTATGGCCGCTTGCAGACCGAACTTCTGACCCCGCTCGTCAAACGCGCCTTTTCCATCCTCCGCCGCCGGGGTGAGGTGCCCGACATCGCGCTCGATGGCCGCCTCGTCGCGGTCGATTACCGCTCGCCGCTGGCAAAGGCGCAGGGCCAGAGGAACGTCCAGAACACCCTGACCTGGATCACCTCCGTCCTCGCCATGGGCCCCGAAGCCGCCCAGAGCGTGAACCTCCCTGCTGCCGCGCGGTTTCTGGGCGAGGCGCTGTCCGTGCCCTCCGATCTCATCCGCGCGGAACTTCTCCAGCCCGCGATTCCCGTCCAACCCGAACGAAAGGACTGATCCATGTTCACACGCCGCAACGAACCGCAAGATCCCAACGGCCCCTTCGTCTACCGTGCGCCGGAGCCGCAAAATCTCGAACTGCGCGAGATCGAGAAATGCTTCGCGCGTCTTTTCTCCACCGACGACGGTCGCCGCGCCCTGGGCTATCTTCAGGCCGTAACCTTCCAACGTGCGCTCAGCCCGGCCTCGTCCGACCAGCAACTCCGCTACGCCGAGGGGCAGCGCGCGATGGTCGCCACCATCCTGCGCCTCATCGACCGTGGCCGGAACCCCGCATAACGAACCCCGAACCTCAACCCAAGGAGTCAAACATGACCGAAAACCTGCTCACCAACGAGATCCCCGAGAAATTCCTCGACCCCGAAAGCGGCGAGCTGCGACTCGACCGCCTGCTGCAATCCTACCGCGCGTTGGAGAATAAACTCTCCGGCACGCCCGCCGCGCCCAAAAGCCCGGATGAATATTGCATCGACTGCGCCCACGGCCTCTTCAAGCCCGACGCCGAGATCAACGCCCGCCTGCATCAGATGGGCTTCACCCAGGAACAGGCGCAGGAGGTCTATAACCTCGCCGCCGAAAAGCTGATCCCGATGATCGCCGAACTGGCCGCCGAATTTCAGGCCGACCGCGAGGTGGAAAAACTCGTCACCCATTTCGGCGGCGCGGAAAACTGGCGCGAAATCTCCCGCCAGCTTCTCGCCTTCGGCCAGAAAAACCTGCCGCCCGAAGTTCTGGATAGCCTGTCCTCGTCTTTTGAAGGCGTTCTGGCCCTCCACCGCATGATGAAGGGGGAGGAACCCAAACTCAGCCGCACCCCTTCCAAGGGCGGCGAAACCCCCGGCGAGCGCGAACTATCCTCGATGATGCGCGACCCGCGCTACTGGCGCGAACGCGATCCAGCCTTCGTTGAAAAAGTCACCGAAGGTTTTAAGAAACTTTATGGCTCCTCTGACCGAATGGGGTGATGAAGGCCACGTTGAACGTATGAACGACACGGCTTTTCATTGAATACTGCCTCATGAAAACTCGAAAGGCCCGCGCACCTGCGGGCCTTTTTTTCTGACGCTAATTTTTTCTTGCTGCATCTGCGAAGGCCGACATATAAAGAATGCGGAGAAACTGTTTAGAAATGTCCCGATCGCCATGCCCGACGGCTTGACCAGCGGTTTTGTGCCTTTGCGCCTGAATTTCGAAGCGGCTCAGGAAAACGGCCGCTTCTATATCTATTCCATATGGAACCGCAAAAAAGACAAATACTATGTCGGCATCTCGCGCAACCCGCCGCGCCGCATCAACGAACAGCTCCGCTCAAAGGCCGAACTGAAAGACGATTACGCGCAGGAAGCGACGGCCGATCAGACCCGCGCCCCCGAAGACCGCGTGTTCGAATGCGGCATCCTGAACCCCGAAGGTTATGAAACCCCCTTCATTGGCTGCATCGCCGAAGTGCTCTACATGGTCAATCTCGAAAAAATGGGCAAGGCCGTATACAACCGCAATAAATTCGGCGGCCACCCGGAATTGAAAGACCAGCGTCTGGCCTTCGAGGCGGTGGTGAAAATCATCGACCCGTGCCTGATGGGCCACCCCACGGATCAGGAAATGCTGTCGCTGGAAAAACATATCGGCGAAATCCGCGAATACGCTGCGCAGGTCGGGCATCAGGGCGTCTTCGACCGGGAATTCATGGTCGCGCTTGAAAGCGCATGGGACGATTACACCGAACGCCGCAGACAGGCGGGCTTCGGCCGCAAGCCGCTCTCGACCCGCATAGCCTTCGCCGACGAATATCAAAGGCTCTCAGCCGTAAACGATAACGACCCGGCGGGCAAAACCCCGGTCTATCAGTATAAAATGCCGCTCGCTCTACCGGCGCCCGACAAAACGCCCGGCGCTTCCCGCTACGAGGACGCGCACCACGCCGTCGCGGGGGACGAACCCGAACCGTTTTAAAAATCCGTTTACCCTCAGGCCCCACCCGTCATCCTGAGCGCAGCGAAGGATCTCAAGCATAATCCCGAAAACAGATCCTTCGGCTTTGCCTCAGGATGACGAAATCCTCTGAGCGCATCGTGTGCGTTGTGATCGTTGTGTTTGATAGGCCGCTTAGCGTCTTCGCGTCTTTGCGATTCATAGAGTGGATCCCGGCCTGCGCCGGAATGACGGAGGAGAATAGGAAGGCGTCATTGCGAACCCGCGCGAGCGGGTGAAGCAATCCATAAATCCGGTTGAGGTGGATTGCTTCGTCGGCTCAAGGGCCTCCTCGCAATGACAGAAGAGAACGCCAATAGCGTTGTGTACGCCGTGATCTTTGTGTTTTACGGAAAGCTTGGCGCCTTCGCGATTCACATAGGGCTTGCAGGCTTAACGGGCATACCCGAAAAAACAAGCCGCAAATCCTTGCAACTCAAAACTTGAAACTTAATCTCTACCCGCTCAACTCATCTGCGAGTCGGTAAAGCTGCGGGAGACGAAATCGTCCACCACCTGCTGGAAACTGTCGCGGATCGCCTTCGTCATCGGCTGGAACTGCATCGCCACGCGGTTTTGCGACTTTCGCACCACGTTCGCCATGTGCGGCACGTCGAGAATCGTATCGCGCAGCTTGAATTTCATCGTCACCTCGAACGGCTCGTCCACGGCGAACAGCCGGTCGTCCGCCGCGA
Source organism: Alphaproteobacteria bacterium (assembly GCA_023384135.1). Lineage (GTDB taxonomy): Bacteria > Pseudomonadota > Alphaproteobacteria > Micavibrionales > Micavibrionaceae > JAGNKE01. The sequence continues at coordinate 254,142 of JAHDXS010000003.1, forward strand.
TCATAAACCCGCCCATGCTCCAGTTCTCGACCGGATAGATCTTGCCGTCGATGATGGTCACGCAGCTATCGCCCGCCCGCCGCGCAAAGCGCCGCCGCGTCGCATCGTCGCCGCTTTCGTCTTGGGGGGAGGAGGTGAAACTGGAGATGATTTTACCGAACATGGCGCCGCCCGAATGAGTGAGATACACGATTACGAATCGATCATAGGCCATTTTTCAGAACAACTTAAGCAATGCCCGGAACGCCCGTCAAACTATGCACGTTTTTTTCTTGACACCGTAGGAATTAATTCATATTATACGATTATCAACGCCGGAAGTGCGCCCGTTTCAAAGGGATGCGTCCGGCGAAATTTTTTTCCGGGAATCGCAGACAACGCCCCGCGCGGACATCCTCCGCGCCGCGCCCGCGCGCCCCGTCCTCCGCCCCTCGGCCTCGCCACCAGAGACAACCGCGCCGGAGCCTTCACCCCCCGCAACAATCCTATGAAAGAGGTTAGAAATGTCTACCACTCTCGATAACGCCTTCATCAAGCAGTTCGAACGCGAAGTGCATGAAGCCTACCAACGGCAGGGCAGCAAGCTCCGCAACACCGTCCGCACCATCGGCAACGTCAACGGCAGCTCCGCCGTGTTCCAGAAGGTCGGCAAGGGCACGGCCTCCACCAAATCCACCCACGGCATGGTCCCCGTGATGAACCTGAACCACACCAGCATAGAGGTCGTGCTTCAGGATTATTACGCGGGCGACTGGGTGGACCGCCTCGACGAACTCAAGACGAATATCGACGAGCGTCAGGTCATCGCCAACGCCGGCGCGAACGCGCTGGGCCGCAAGACCGATGAACTGATCATTAATGCGCTCGCCACCGCCTCCGCGCACACGGTCGTCGATTCCAACATCGGCATGACCAAGGATAAAATCCTGTCCGCCTTCCAGACCTTCGGCACCAACGACGTGCCCGACGACGGCCAGCGTTTTTGCATCGTCGGCTGGAAACAGTGGAGCGAGCTTCTGGAGGTCGAGGAATTCGTCAACGCCGACTATATCGGCAAGGAATCTCTGCCCTTCGCCAGCATCACGCAGGCGAAAATGTTCCTCGGCACGGTCTTCATCCCGCACTCCGGCCTGCCAATCGACGGTAGCGATATCCGCTCGTGCTTCTACTACCACCGCACGGCGGTCGGCCACGCGGCGGCCAGCGACGTGAAGACCGACATCACCTGGCACGGCGACCGCGCCGCCCACTTCGTCAACAACATGATGAGCCAGGGCGCGGGCCTGATCGACCAGAGCGGCATCGTCACCATCAAGTGCGACGAAACGCCTGATTAATCCAACCCGAGAAAACATAAGGAGAAACCATCATGGCTTTCATCGCATCCGACCTGAGCGTTCTGGCCTACGCCAATAACTTCACGCTCTGGCACTACACCACCACAGACAGTTCGGTCACCGCCGGCGGCTATTTCAACAAGGCCGTCGATATGCTGCGCGTGAACGATCTGATCATCGCCAACGTCGATACGGACGGCACGCCGGACACGACCTTCTATGTCGTGACCAGCAACAACGGCACGACCGTCGTCATCGCCGCCTACTCTTAACGGTGGCTCATCCTTTGCTGACGGCATCCCCGCGAAAGCGGGGATCCACAGCAACGGCCAAAACCCAAGAGAGCAGGGCGGGTCCTGCCCTGAACGCTCCGGCCATCAACGCCGGAGCCTGAGACGACGCGGGCTTGAGCGCGTGAGCCTCCTCCTCACATGTCCGTAACGCTCGCCCCCGTGCCGTAAAGTCGCGGCCCCGATCCGCGCCCGGACCCTATCGACGCCCCCGGTGCAGCTCCTCATGTCTACAGCGTGAGGGGCTGCACTTCCTTTTTTTTAAACAGTTTTTAGGAGAATCTCATGGCACTATCCGATATTGCCCTGTCCGCGCGTGCGCTCATCCGCATCGGCGCCGCCCCCATCACATCCTTCGCTGACGGCACCGCCGAGTCCGAAATCGCGGGTGCGCTGTTCCGCCCCGTGTGTGACGCGCTGCTCTCCGCCTATGGCTGGAGCTTCGCAACCGGGCAGGCGAACCTGACCCAGCTCGTCACGCCCCCTGTGGCCGATTATCAATACGCCTATCAACTGCCCGCCGATTTCCTGCGCGCCCTTTCGCTCGGCACCGGAACGCGCGGGCGCGGCGCGACTTACCGCATCGCCGCCGGAGCCATCCACACGAATGAAAGCGCGGTGACCCTGACGTATATCTTCCGCCCGGAGGAGGAGAGCTTCCCGCCTTACTTCGATCAGGCGCTCATCACACGGCTGGCCGCCGAATTCTGCATCCCCGTGACCGAAAGCACCTCCCGCGCCGAGGCGTTGTTCAGATTGGCCGAACAGGAATTTCAACGTGCCCGGCAAATCGACGCGCAGCAGGACACCCCCGGCCGCATCGAGGATTTCACGCTGGTCACGGTCAGGGATTAAATTATGCCAGACAGAAATAAACCAGTCCGTCATGACGCCACAGGCCGCATCATCCGCGACTGGGAGAGCGAAAGCCGGAAATGCGGTGATCTTGAGGTGGATTACACGAACGCAGGCGCGCAAGTTTACATCGCCGAACAAAACCTCCGCCGCGCGGAAGGCGAGCGTGACGGGCTGATGCACGAAAGGGAGCGTATAGACGATGATCTGGCAGTTTTGTTAAGCGAAATGGAAAAAGAAAGCCGGCAGGGAAGAAAAGCTGAGATAAGAGGCGCAAAAATTTTCGGCCCCATCGGCGGAATCATCGGGGTTCCTGTAGGGCCTGGAGCCGTGATGGGTTTGGGCGCAGCTGGGATGCGCGTAGGCAGAACTCTGGGTTATGCTCTGGAAGAGACAGGAGATGCGCTAAATCCAAACACGCGTACCGACTTCACTTTGGATTATGAATTGAAGAAATTGCTGATAAAAAGGCGCAATATTGAAGAAAAAATACAATTCGTGATAGAAAAGATAGAGCGTACGCTTCAGATGGAATACGACAAACGAAAGCGTGTGGAGAGAGATTTGCGGGAACGCCTCATAACCTGCCGGAGAGAGAAATCATGAAGGGCAGCCCTGCCGCCGCCGAACAAATGTCTGGCGGGTGGAATCTTTTATGCCGTCGCGAAGTATGGCTGCGATATGGTCCGCGCCGACTTTATTTTTTTCTTTTATTGGGAAGCACAGGGATTTTTTTGAGCCTGATCGAGGTTTTCGCGGCAATCAGGAGCGCAATAGAAAGTCAGCAAAACGACATAGGCAGCGAACCTTTTTTTTGGGGTATCGTGACAGCAATCATAAGCATTCAAATTTTTATTTGGGCCTACACATGCTTAAAGTGGAGGAATAAAAGGAGCGGCCCGGAAGAGCCCGATATTCAGGAGCGTTTTAATCATACCCAGCTCTACATGGTATATGCGCTGGGCGCACTGGGAATATTCGCCTGCCTCTGGGATGCTGTTTATCGCATCGCCTTGATCGAGATATACTTAAATCAAAGATTTGAAGTTTTTCACATGACAGAAACACTGGTGTTAGCAGTCGTCTCATGGGAAATGTTCAAATGGGCAGCCTCAGGAATAAAAAAACGCAAAGCGGGCCGGGGCCATGGACCCGATCCTACGTAAACTCGGCACGAGAACGCACACATTCCGCAGCGTTGCAGGGCAGGGCACGGTAAAGCTTGAAAATATTCAGTAAAAAGCCTAAAACTCCAGATAGGATAATGAAACACAGGAGTAAGGCCAATGGCATGGAGAGAGAAATTCGCGGCCCTTCTCGGGCGCGGCAAACAGGAGCCCCAGGACCACAGCCCCGGCTATGGGCTAGGCGAGGAAGCAGGCTTCACGCTCCCGGTCTTCCCCGAAGACTCTGAGGCCCAGCCGGTTCTTGTCGCGGCGGCGCCCGAACAATTCGCCTTCGCCGGGGTCGTCCACCCCATCCCCGACGATGACGAACCTTTCCTCGGCATCGGCTGAGCGCATACGCTGCGAACCGGAAAACCAAACCTCCCCCCCCCGGGCGGTTTTTTTTAAGCCGAAGGCGTTTCTGTCACCTCGATCTTAACAAGCTCTTGCATGTAATGTTTTTGAATCGTTTTTTCTATGAATTTTAAAACGTCCGGCTTGTACTTCTTCTGCCGCACGATGATGTGAAGTTCATCGGTGTTGCTGTTAATATCGCCTTCAATAATAGTTTTTGGAATCTCCTTCCGAAAGTGAATGACCGCATACAACTCATCGGTAAAGTTCAAATATTGGTGCCAGAAATCAGGATCGGCCTCCGCAAGCGCAAGCCTCGTCCTTTGATGAATCTTAGCCCAGGATGGATGAGAGGTTTTGAGCTTTATAGAAACTTGCGGCATCCTTAAATTCTGACACAGATTAAGACAAAAGTGCAACGCAAGCCGCCCCCTCGGGCGGTTTTTTTATTGAGATAAGGAAAGCCCATGCCCGAAAACGGAACCCTAACCCGCACCGACGCGACGGGCCGCATCATCCGCGACTGGAATAATGAACGCAAAATATGCGCTGATCTCGAAGCGGATTATACGAACGCAGGCGCGCAAGTTTACATCGCCGAACAAAACCTTCGCCGCGCGGAAAAAGAGCGCGAAAGCCTGATAGAGCAAAAAGAACGTCTTGAAAACGAACTGGCGGTTTTGCAACGGGAAATCGAAAAGGAAAAACAACAGGGAAGGAGAGCGATCAATCGTGGAGCGGAGATCTTTGGCCCCATCGGCGCGATTATAGGCATGCCGGTCGGGCCGGGAGGTATGATGGCCCTTGGCGCAGAAGGGATGCTGCTAGGAGGGCGAATAGGCCAATATTTAGAAGAAATAGGTGATTCCATAAACAGCAATACAAGAACAGATATAGCCTTGAGCTTTCAAAAACAAAATCTTTTAAGAAAAAAACAGGAAATTGAAAAAAATTTATTGTCTGTGTTAAACTCGATAAAAAATACTCTTAGCCCTGAGTACGAAAACAAAAAGAAAGAGGAAACGCATATTCGCGAGCGACTTCTGAACTGCAGGCGAAAAAATTAAATAGAGATTTGAAATTGGAAAATCTTCAGCCGGAAAAGCCCGCCAAACCCCCATTCTATAATAAAAGCGTACATGGATGGGCGGTTGTGATAGCGGTGATTGCGTTTGCAAGTCAGCTGACATGGCAATTCGGCCCTGTGTATGGCATCCCGGGGGGGCTTATCAGCGCAGGGCTCTATCACATCCTTATGCGCCCATAATCATCCGCAATTCCTGCTAAACGCAGAATAAAATTTTTTATCCAAAAGCTATCAAAGCTTGACCATCAAGAACGCAATCGCAAACCGCCCCCCGGGCGGTTTTTTTATTGAGAAAAGGAAACCGCCATGCCCGATACCCGCACCCCCGCCCGCACCGACGCGACGGGCCGCATCATCCGCGATTGGGATACACAAAACGAGACCCCGCTTCCAAAGCGCAAGCCTACAACGGGCATGGAACCGCCCCCTTATCGCCGCGATGTCTTCAAGGGCGAACGCCGGACCGAATGGGACGACTGGAGCCGGATTTTGCAGCTGGACAAAACGCTTTCAGGCGCTGAGAAAAAAGCGTTCCACGACATTTTCGCCGCAGAGGGCGGAATGAAAAAAGCCCCCGGCGGCTCCGCAGTCGCAGGAATTTTACAGACGACATTGAATGACTTGATCACGAGAAAGAGAGTGGAGCCGCTAGTAGGCCGGAAAGGAGAGGAAATTAAGACGGATGATCTCGATCTTCAGGATGTTAAAGATGTTTACAAGGGCTTCTTCAATCAACATTTTGAAGGTCCGGCAAAGACATATAATTTGAAGAGCCAAAAAAGAGCAATAGAAGGGTACCAGATTCTAGGGCTTATAGGAGATCCAAGAATAGCGTCGTCAGTTGCCGATATGCTTTTTAGGGAGGGCTCGGGCAAAGGATCTGAAATTATCCAAAACTCTATCAGGCTGTCCGACCCCGAGCAGGATACAGGGAAAGGTGGTGCATTTAGAAGCATGACCCTGAAAGCCCTTCAGGAAATCGCAAAGGACCCCCGAAAAGCCAGAAGCTTTCTTGAATTTTCAGCCAATGCGAGAAGGAGAGAGGAAAAGGCCCGCAACGACTATTTCCGTTTCCGAGATGAAGAATAGAAAGACGCGATCCTATAAGGTCCCGTCCGCCGTCGATTTTTTGTATTTTTCGATCAAATCCTTGGCGGGGCTCCCTGTAAGAATGTCCATCGGCGGAAGATAATCCTGCGCGTCAAGGTCACTTTCAATAACGGATACAAGGCTCCAGTAATCGGGATGGTCCTTGCGCGAGAACGTATAGGTGCCGCTCAACTGATAAAATCCTCTGGTAAAACGGTAATCTTCCGCTTTCGTATTTTTATCACCATAAGTGCCGCTGATCGTGCCTGTGAAGTCGAATTCATAAGTCCTGATTTCGGTAATGTTGCCGTTGAGAATGCCGACATTGACGGATTGTGCGCTGCCGCGGTCCTCTAGGCGGTATTCATGCCAGCCCATCAGCGTGTAAGGGCCGCGCGGACAGCCAGGCTTCTCAGGCTGGCCCTCTGATACCAGAAGAAAGCCGGGTGAGCGGGTTTCGCCTTGTGCTGAACGGATCAAATCGACGGCTTTACCGAGGCCGTGCTGTCCGCGCGGAATCGTGATGTCGAGTTGGTTTTGCATCAGTTCAGGATCGTAAAGCAGCTTCGCCTCCGCCTCGTCCTTGATGACGGTCGTGGCCGAGGAGGGACACACGGGCGCTCCGCCCGGCCTCGCCACCGCACAGGCGGCAAGGGCAAACAGACTGAGAACGGCAATCAAAAATTTTAAGCGCATCATCTCGAAAAGTTAGCACGCCTGCAAGGCGCGGAAAAGAACGCAAGTAAGTAATCAAAAAAAGGAAACCCCCATGACCCTGATCACCGAAGTGAAAACCACCTTCACCGCCGGCGAAGTCTCCCGCGCGCTTCTGGGGCGCGGCGATTTGCGCGCCTACGATAACGGCGCGCTGGCCCTGCGCAACGTCTTCATCAACCCCACGGGCGGGGTACGCCGCCGCTTCGGCCTCGGCTTTGTCGATACCGCGCCGGGCAACGGCAAGATCATCGCGTTTGAATTCAACACCGAACAGACCGCGCTGCTGCTCCTCACGCACGAACGGATCGACATTTACACGGGCGGCCTGCTCGCCGCCACCATCGCCGCGCCGTGGGAGGAATCGCAGATCGCGCAGCTCGCCTGGATTCAAAGCGCCGACACGCTGCTGCTCGTCCACCCCGACGTGCCGCCGCGCAAGCTCACGCGCGGAACAGGCGGAACATGGACGCTATCAAACTGGAGCTTTTTCACCGAAAACAACGTGACGCATCAGCCTTATTATAAATTCGCCGAGTCCGAAGTCACTCTGACCCCCAGCGCGACGACGGGCGCGATCACCCTGACATCCTCCGCCTCGGTCTTCGAGGCGGGGCACGAAAACACGCGCCTGCGCGTCGGCGGGAAAGAAGTGCTCATCACCGATTTCGACTCCCCCACGGTGGTCAGCGCGACCGTGATCGAAACCCTGGCGGGCACGTCCGCCACCATCGACTGGGCGGAGCAGGCCTTTTCCCCCGTGCGCGGATACCCCGTCACCGTCGCCTTCCATCAGGACCGCCTCGTGATCGGCGGCAGCCGCGACCTGCCCAACCGCCTCTGGTTCTCCAAATCCGGCGACCTGTTCAACTTCGACCTCGGCACCGGGCTGGACGACGAGGCCATCGAATTCGCCATCCTCTCCGATCAGGTCAACGCGATCCGGGGTGTGTTCTCAAGCCGCCATCTACAGGTCTTCACAAGTGGCGCGGAATGGATGGTCACGGGCGACCCGCTCACCCCCGGCGCGGTGCAAATCCGGCGGCAGACGCGCACAGGCTCCGTCATCAACCGCTACATCCCGCCGCTGAACGTAGACGGCGCGACCCTGTATGTCGCCCGCAGCCGCAGCGAGATCCATGAATTTCTCTATACCGATCTGGAGCAGGCCTACACCTCCACCGACCTCGCGCTGCTCTCGCGCCATGTGATCGAAAACCCGGTCGATCAGGATTACGACCAGCGCAACCGCCTTCTGTTCGTGGTGCGCGAGGACGGGAAATTCGCGACCCTCACCGTCTTCCGCGCCGAAGCCGTCTCCGCCTGGACGCTGCACGAAACCGACGGGCTCGTGAAATCCGTCGCCGTGGTGGGCGACGAGGTGTATATGCTCATCAACCGGGCGGGGGACTATCTGCTCGAACTCTTTGATTCAAACCTCCATCTCGACTCCGCGCTGGCCGGGGAGGCAGGCAGCCCCGCAACCGTATGGTCCGGCCTCGACCATCTGGAGGGCCGCACCGTCAGCGTCAAGGCCGACGGCGCGCTCCTGCCCGGCCATCTCGTGACGGGCGGCGCGGTGACGCTCTCCGAACCCGCGAGCGCGGTGGAAATCGGTCTACCCTATACGCACATCATCGAACCCCTGCCGCCGAACGAAACCACCGCCGTTGGGCCGGGCCGCAAGGTACGCCTCGTGCGCGGCCTCTTCCGGCTGAAGGATACGGCATCCTTGCGCCTTGATACGGGAAGGGGGCTAAAGGATATAACGCTCCGCCAGATCGGGGAGGATGAAATCCTCGACGGACCCGCGCCGCTGGTCAGCGGCGATATCGCCGTGCGCGCCCTCGGCTGGCAGAAGGACGGCACGAAGCCCCTCTGGCGCATCGAGCAATCCGCCCCGCTGCCCTTCGAGCTTCTCTCCGTCACCACGGAGTTGAAGGTGAATGAATAACCCTAACATTTGAAAGGACCCCCATCATGGCCGCCTTAACCCCCGTACTCTCATTGCTCGGCACGGTCGGCAGCGTCGTCTCCGCCGGAAACGCCATCCTCGGCGGCGTGCAGGACCTCGCCGGCGTCGGCAGGCAGCAGCAAAAGAGGGAAGACAACCTCGCCCTCGACCAGCTCCGCCGTCAGCAAACCCTCCAGCAGAAACAGCTCGAAGACCGCGCCGTTTTGGAGCGCGAACAGATCGCCCTCAACACCCGCCAGACCGAGGAGCAGCGCCAGCAAGCCTTGCGCCGCGCCGTCGCCCGTCAGAGGGCCAGTTTCGGCTCGCAAGGCGTGGGCAGCGGCACGGGCTCCGCGCAGGCCGTTCTTCTAGGCCTCTTCGACGAATCCGAGGATGAACGCACAAAGCGCGAGGAGTTGGATAGCCTCCGCCTGACCGCTCTGGATCAGAATATAGGCCAGAGCCGCGCCCTGAACGTGCTGCAGCGCACACAACTGGCGGAACGCCAGCGATTGATGAGGCAGTTTCTCTAACCCCTTGGAGATATTTCTTTAATCGCGAATCTGTGGTAGGCTCGTAATTAAGTTTGACGGGCTGGCCTATTTTTTATTAAAATTCGCTCATATAAGGACGGGGCTAACCCGCGACAAGAGCGCCTAACAGGGAGAGAACGACCGGCATGAGATTTGCGAACGTCCCGGATTTTGAAGATTTCGACCCTGCGGTCCTGACCCGTTCGGGCAACAGTCACTTCATAATTGTTGGTAATTTCTTCTTTCAGGATGATCCGCTCTCCATCGATGGTCGCCGCCGCCGCTTCAATTTCAAGAGCGGGATCAGCGAAACGGCCTTCCACGCCCTGATGCGCGAATTCTGCGACCGCCGCAACCGCCAGATCATGCTGGCGGGCGAGGATGTCTCGATCATCACCGGAGACCTTAACGATTTCCGCACGCTCCAGCTTGAAAACGGTGCGCGCTTCTCTTACGATTTCGTGGACGCCAAAAAGGTTGAGGAATACGTAACCTACACCCGCAGCGCGGGCGGCATTCCCCAATCGCAGTTCCGCGAAGTTCGCCTCGACGCCTGATTTACGCACAGATAATAGAACCGTGAATGTATTATGTTAATGCATCCGCGAGTCCGGTTGTGGTATAAAAAATTAAGCTATTAAGCATATAACGGGATACAGGGATGAGACACAAAATCAGCAGTATTCTTAATGGCCGTGTGGCGGACGAGATCCGGCACGGCGCCGCGCTCGAAAGCTTCCTCGTGATTGCCAACTTCGCCTACGAGGAAGACCGCGTGACGCAGGCACCCGTGAATATCTATAGCGGCCTCAGCGAAAACGGTTTCGACGCCCTGATCGGCCACAGCGCACAGGCGCACGGCATCGTGGTGCTCTATACCGACGGCAACACAGCGATTTTAAGCGGCCGCCAGCCAAACCTGAAGGCGGTCGAGAGCGATTGCGGCCCGATGCTCTCCTACGCCTATTGCACGGAGGAGGGCGCGCTCAAAGTCATGGAGCGCTGCCTCGAAGCCGCCCGCGAAACGCCCGAGGAACAGGATATGCGCCACATCCCCGGCGCCCGCGATCTGGTACGGCATTTGAATTGATCGATTTCTGCTAGCTAAGGCACAACGCACAACCCCGCCCGTCCAGGCGGGGTTTTTTATTTTCAAACACTAAGGAACACCCCATGACCGAGCATATCAAAATGCCGGACGTGACGCCGCGAAGCAATGCGCAGCATTGTTCGCATCAATAAACCCTTAAAATCAGGAGATTTTAAATGACCGAGCATATCAAAATGCCGGATGTGACGCCGATCGTGCGTTACGTCGCGAACGGCGCACAAACGATTTTCGCCTATCCGTTCCCGATCTTCGCAAGCGAGGATTTGGCCGTGTACCTAAACGGTGCGCGGCAGGCCAGCGGCTTCACGATCGAAGGGGCAGGGCAGACCGCAGGCGGCACCGTAACCTTCGAGACTGCCCCCGCGCTCAACACGATCGTCACCCTCGCGCGCGAACTGCCCATCGAGCGCATGACGGATTATCTGGAGGGCGGCGATTTCTCGGCGCAGTCGATCAACACGGAACTCGATTACCTCATCGCGGCGCTGCAACAGGTGAACCGTGAAAACGACACGATGCTGCGCTACGCCAACCATGAATCGCCCGGCGAGGTGAACATCCCGGACCGCGCCATCCGCGCGAACAAGGCGCTGGGGTTCGACGGTAACGGCGACCCCGTCGCGGTGACGCTCGAAGGCTCCATGGCCGCGCCCGATTTCACCCCCGCCGGAACCGGGGCCGTCACGCGCACCAGCCACGATAAATTCTCTGACCTGATCTCCGTGAGGGATTTCGGCGCGATCGGCGACGGCGTGGCGGACGATACCAACGCCTTCATCAACGCGCTGGCCGCCGCGAACGCCGTGTTCATCCCCGAGGGCGAATACCGCGTGACCGCGACCATCCGCCTCACCGCCCGCCAGAGCCTCTTCGGCGCGGGCCAGAAATCCGTGCTCGCCGCCGCCGCCGATACCTTCAACGTCATCGAGGTGGTGGAGGATTATGTAACGCTCAGCAATTTCCGCATCGAGGGCGGCGATGTCGGCATCAAGCTGTACGGCCTCACGCGCCCGGTGGTGCAGACCGCCGTGAGCGATATCACAATCGTGGCGCCCAAGACGGGCGTTCAGCTCGACGGCTACACCGACACGAACAAACCCTGCTACTGGAATAATTTTGCCCGCGTGCTGGTGGAACAGCCCTCGGTGAACGGCTTCCACCTCACGAAATCCGGCGCGGGCGACACGCCGAACGCGAATAAATTCTACGCCTGCCGCGCCTATTCTCTGGGCGCGGATATTTCCGGCGCGGGTTTTTATATCCAGCACGGCAGCTTCAACAACGCCTTCATCGACTGCGAGGCGAACGTGAAGGGCACGGCGCAAGGATGCTTCATCATCGGCGCAGGGTCCAACAAAACGCTGCTGGTGAACCCCTACGCCGAGAGCAACAACGAGGTGCCGAACATCAAGCTTGAATCCGGCTCGCTCGAAACCTCGATTTATAACCTGCTCTCCGCCAGCAACGGCGCGGCGATCTGGGATCTCTCCGGCGGGGAATACAGCGCGTACAACGCGGGCTTCCCGCATAAAAACCGCCTGCAACGCACGACCGTCACCGACATGAACGCGACGCTCCAGCGCTTCGACACCGAATATATCGACGCGAGCGGTTCGGTGAGCCTCGACCTCTCGCACTCCGTGCATCTGGTTTCAAGCTTCGGAGGCGCGTTGACGGTCGAGTTGCCCGACGCGGCCGATGCCGTGGGCGTGATGATGGCGGTCAAGAAAACCGACTCCTCGAAAAATGTGATTACGATCACCGAGGACGGCGGGCCGGGGCCGGACGGATCGAGCGTCTTTCTGGGCGCGGAGAATGATTATGTGATGATGCTCTCCAACGGCGCGGAATGGTTCGTGATTGCCTCCAACCGCTCGCCGGGCAACACGCGCTTTTTCGACGGCACGGGAACCTACGATATCGATATGGCGGTGGATACCTATCTGCTTTCCAGCTTCGGCGGCGCTTTGACCGCCCGGCTGCCGCCCGCCAACGCGGCGGAATCCATCGGCCGCACGGTGACGATCAAAAAAACCGACGTGTCATCGAACGCCGTCACCGTGACCGTGCAGGGCGGCACCGGCCCCGACAACGCCGCCCAGCCGCTCGCCAGCCCCTACAGCGCCATCACCGTCGTCTCCGACGGCGGCCAGTGGTTCATCGTGAGCAAGCATTTGTGAAATGAAAAAGATATCCTATAAACATATGAGGTTTGAGCATCATAAACGGAAAAGCACATGAAAAATATTATCATAAAGACAGTGCTGTCGGCTGTCGTTCTTGCCGTCGGGCTGGGCGCAGGATACTGGTCGTTCGTCGCCGGGATATGGCGGTTCAACTATCCCCCGCGCGGCCCTAGCATGGTCCACGGCCTCGACGTGTCGCACCATCAGAACGACATACGCTGGCATGAAATTCCAAAGGACGAATACGCCTTTGTCTACATTAAGGCCACCGAGGGCGGTGACTGGCGCGACCGGAAATTCGAGGAAAACTGGAACGCGGCAAGGACGCAAGGGTTCAAGGCTGGCGCCTACCATTTCTTCACCCTGTGCCGCCCCGCCGCAGATCAGGCGGAAAATTTTATCGCTACGGTGCCCGTGGAGCCGGACGCGCTGCCGCCCGCCATCGACGTGGAGTTCGGCGGCAACTGCGGCAAGCGCCCCACGAAGGCCGAATTCGCGGCGGAGTTGGAAGTTTTCATCGCACAGGTGCAGGCGCATTACGAACAAAAACCCGTGATCTACGCCACCGCTGAGTTTCACGCTGCCTATCTCGCCGGAACGCGCTTTACGGAATATCCGCTCTGGATACGCAATATCTGGACTGCGCCGGACGAAACGCTTTATCCCGGCTGGCACATCTGGCAATACGCCAACTACGCGCGGGTGAAGGGCATAGACGGCCCTGTCGATCTCAACGTCATGAGATAAATTTAAAGCCCCATCAAGGAGAAGCAATGACCACATTTGAATCCGGGATGCGCGAGCGCGTCTCGAAATTCCTGCCGCGCGCGCTCGAAACCGCGCTGCTGTCCTACCACGAATTTTCGGAAGAACAAGCCACCGCCCCCGAAGGCGAAGAGGAAATCGGCAAGGACGAAAAGGCCAAGCACTTCAAGGCGCACCATGACGCCTGCAAGGTCGCGCTCGCGCATATCGAGCTGCTGCTCAAGCTCGCCCGCCTCGCCGACCTGCCCGACGCGAACGGCGAGGACGAAGTCGCCCGCACACATATGGCGGGCCTGATGGCGCTCGCCCAGCATGAAATAGATGGCAAGAATAAGCAGACATGAAGAACAGTGACTGCGAACTCACCCCCTTGTCATCCCCGCATCCCCTTTTGTCATCCCTGCGTAAGCAGGGACCTGATGGGGCTTTAGCCGTGGATTCCGGCATCCGCCGGAATGACACAAGGCACCGTCATTGCGAACCTGCGCAAGCAGGTGAAGCAATCCATAAAACCGCAGAGATAGATTGCTTCGTCGGCCTTTCGGCCTCCTCGCAATGACAAGACTTTAATCTCAGTGGTCAAAACACAGGGTGCATCAACGCCCTAACCGGAAAACCATGGACAAAATATCGCTATGCTCCCTCCCGCTTTTCCTCGTCCTCTGGAACCAGAGGCAGGGGCAGCGCACGCCAAAACTCCATCTGCGCATGGCGGAGTTTCTGGAGCGTGCATGGACGGAGCAAAACACGCGCCTGCTGCTGATGGCGTTCCGCAGCGCAGGGAAAAGTACAGTGGCGGGGATCTTCGCGGCCTGGCTTTTGTTTCGCAATGCGGATTTGCGTATCCTTGTTTTGGCGGCCGACCAGAGTCTGGCGAAAAAGATGGTGCGGAATGTTAAACGCATCGTCGAGCGCCACCCGCTGACCGCGCATCTCAAACCCGCGAACCCGGACCAGTGGGCCGCCGACCGCTTCACGGTGGGCAGGACTCTTGAACTGCGCGATCCGTCCATGCTCGCCTGCGGCCTCGGCGGCAACATCACGGGCAGCCGCGCGGACGTGGTAATCTGCGACGATGTTGAGGTGCCCGCAACGTGTGATTCCGCCGAAAAGCGTGAACAGCTCCGCGCGCGTCTGGCGGAGATGGCCTACGTCCTGACCCCCGGCGGAACGCAGCTTTATCTGGGCACCCCGCACCATTACCATTCGATCTACGCCGACGCCCCGCGCGCGGATTTAGGCGAGGAGGCGGAATTCCTGCGCGGCTTTACAAGATTCATGCTGCCGATCGTGAACGAAGATGGCGAGAGCCAGTGGCCCGAACGCTTTACGGCGGAGGACATCGAGCGCCTGAAAATCGCGACCGGTCCGAACAAATTTGAATCGCAGATGATGCTGCGTCCGGTCAACATCGCGGAGAGCCGCCTCGACCCCGCCGCGCTGCGCCTGTACGATACGCCGCTCGATTACACGCGCGAAGTCGGTGCGCTGTTTATCGGCGAGAAAAAAATGGTCGCCGCCGCCGCATGGTGGGATCCGTCCTTCGGAAAGCATTCCGGCGACAAAAGCGTCGTGGCCGTAATCTTCGCAGACGGGCAGGGGGATTATTACCTGCACCATATCGAATATATCGCCTTGCCCGAAGGCGGAACGGACGACGAAGCCACCCAGCAATGCAAAATCGTGACGCGGCTCGCAAAAGCGAATTATCTCCCCTCCGTCACGGTGGAGATCAACGGCATTGGGCGCTTCCTGCCCAATATTCTCAGGCGAGAGATGAACCGCGCCGGAGTACCGTGCAGCGTCCTGGAGACCAGCAGCACCCGCGCCAAGGATCTGCGCATTCTGGAATCTTTCGACGCGCTGCTCGCCGCCCGCCGCCTGCATGTTCACCGCAACGTGATGTGCACGCCCTTCGCCGTGGAAATACGCGAATGGCGGCCCGGCGGAAAAGGGCGCGATGACGGGCTGGACGCCGTGGCCGGGGCGCTCTCGCTTCTGCCTGACCGCACCGGCCCGTTCCCCCGCCGGGGCGGCCATGTCTGGATGGCTCCGGCGGCGCAGGCACAAGCCCGCACGGACTTTAAGGTTTGAATGGAATGAGGCAAAATTGTGGTGTAAAGTGACCGCCGAGTAAAACGCAGGCCCAAAACAGCACGGCCGCAAGCAGGGAATCCGATGATACTGGCCCGCGACATCGTCCAATCGAAAATTGACCCGGAACTGGTTTTCTACTGGACGTACAATCTCTCGCTCGAGCTGGTCGTGATGGGCATCCTTCTGGGCGCGTTCATCGGCGCCGTGTTTTTCTGGCGTGTCAAACGCCCCGCCCGCCACCGCGCGGTGATCGGCGCCTTCGTGGGCTTCTATCTCTCGATCTTCGGGGTCGTCGCCCTGTTCGTCCTCGCCGAGGCGTATCAGATCCTTTCGATGTAGGTGGCCAGCTGGCCTTCTTTGTCATGCCCGCACCCCTTGTCATCCCCGCATCCCCTTTTGTCATCCCTGCGAAAGCAGGGACCTGATGGGGCTTTAGCCGTGGATTCCGGCTTGCGCCGGAATGACAAAAAAATCGCTGTGTTCGTTGTGTTTCAAAATGAGAGAAGTCTTCCGAGGTTCCTGCTTACGCAGGAATGACAAAAAATTAATCGCGTAGCCGGTGATGCTCCACGGAAAGCTTTGCGCCTTCGCGTCTTAGCGATTCACGGCGCCGTTCGCGGTAAAACCTAATCCATATCAACCGGAGTAAAACCCATGACGATCCTCTCCCCGGATCTCGTCTGGTGGATCACGGTCATCGACTTGCCGGCCCTCACGGGCCTCTTCTGGATGATCTGGAAAACCAGGCAGGACGGCGAGGCGGCGCTCACACGCCTGCGCCTCACCCTCGACCACCGCAGCGAGCAGTTCCGCGAGGCGCTGAACGCCTTCAAGCTGGAGGTCGCCAAAACCTATGCCTCGCAAACCGACCTGCGCGCGCTCGAAGCCCGCCTCGTCGATCACCTGTTGCGGATCGAGGCGAAACTCGACGCCACCGCCCTGAAGGCCGAAAGCCTGCTCGGCCCCAAACCCCGCAACGACTAAAAAACCCCGAAAAAGGAAATACCATGAAACCACCCAAACTGACCGCCCTCACAGGGGGCAAGTCGGGCGGCTCCGGCACGCCCCATGATCCGCCCCATAATCCGCCCGGTGACGATAAAGACCGCGACATGCATGAATTTTATAACACCATCGCCGCCGACATTCTCGCGCGCACCCTCTGGGGCGAGGCGCGGGGCGAGGGCACAGCCGGGATGCAGGCCGTGGCCAACGTCGTGCAAAACCGCGTAAGGATCGCGCAGGAACGCGGCAAATTCTGGTGGGGCGGCAGCATCATCGAGGTCTGCCAGAAACCCTATCAGTTTTCCTGCTGGAACCGCTCCGACCCGTCCTTCCGAAAGCTTCAGGCCGTGGACGAAAAAAACCTCTATTTCGCCACCGCTCTGCGCATCGCCCGCCGCGCCGTGGCCGGAGCGCTCGAAGACCTGACGGAGGGCGCGACGCACTACCACGCCGATTACGTGGAACCCTATTGGGCGCGTGGCCAGACGCCCGTCAAAACCATTGGCCGCCACATTTTCTACAAACTCATCGAAGGATAAACCGACATGAAAAACCTCATCAAAAACTTCATCAAAAGCTGCGTTCAAAACCTCAAGGCCGGAGTAAAAATTCTCTGGGAAAAAATCAAAGCGTTCTTCGCCAGGATCGGCGCGAAGATCAAACGCGGATTCCGAAAGCTCCGCGCAAAACTTTTCGGCGCACAGAAGGGAGATTGATCCATGGCCGCGCCCCTCATCGCCGAAATCGGCATCCCCGTCGCCGTCTCCATCCTCTCCGACATTCTGGGCGGGATGGACAACGCCGCCGCCAAAAGCGCCGCGAAGGCGCTCGCGAAGGTGGACGAGGCGCTCAAATCCGGCGCCATCACGCCCGAACAACTCGCCGAAGCCAACCGCCACGCCGAACGCATGGCGGAGCTGGACGCGCTGGACGGCAAGACGGCGCTGGAACAGGTGAACCAGTCCCTGCGCGCCGAGGTCGCCTCGGAGGATCAATATGTCCGCCGCATGCGCCCCACCTTCGGCTACCTCATGGCCCTGACATGGGCGGCGCAGATGTTCGCCGTCGCCTATGTCATCGTGTTCGAGACCGACAAGGCGGGCGTGGTCCTCTCCGCCATGGGGTCGTTGAGCGCCATCTGGGCCGTGGGCCTCTCGGTTCTGGGCATCTACGTCTACCGCCGCAGCGGGGAAAAGCTGCTCTCCGCCGCCCAAAGGGAGGTGATCTTCTGGAATCCGAGGGAGGGGAAGGAAAAGAGAAATAAATTTCTCAAATAGATCATTAGCGATGATAACCTGTATAAGAACGGCTATAATCACAATCGACCCGATTCACAAAAAACATCCACAATAAATAGATAAGTATAAGATATAAATTATAAAATACGGATTTATTGACTTATATGTCAACAGATGAAATAATAAAAATGGTGGATAATTATTGTCAAGAACGAGTGCTTTTCGCACTTAATCCATTAGTTTCCGCTGATCCAATAATACGACATATTTTTGTTACCAGAGAAATACACGGAATGCTTAATGGCCCTTGGAAAAACGAATTAGAAGAAAACCAATGGAATACTGTTGCATCTACAATGGACTCTTTTGTTGCAGGGAGATTAATGAGTCTTGCAGACAATGAAAAACCTAACAAAAATCGCCACAAGCTAGCTCGCCTTGAACCTAAAGAGGATGGATTATGGGAAATTAGGGCGACTGACCCAAGACCAGGGGTAAGAATTGTGGGATATTTTGTAAAGAAAGATGTCTTTATCGCGTTGACATGGGCGACCAGATTATTTTTAGGGTCTGTAGATTCTCTTCAATGGAGATGGATAATGATCAAATCTAAAAGAGAATGGAAAAAATTATTTTTAGAGTACACACCATTAACAGGAGGAGGGCCAAATGACTACGTATCGAACATCATTATTAACTGAGATAACTGACCCAGATATGCCTCTTTCCGAAGGGGCTAAGGCGTATTTTCGCGAGCGTCAAAGAAACAAACTTTTTGACGTTATTGTTGGTTGTTTTCTGAAAAAAGAAAAATTAGGAAAATTAACTAGAGCCGAATTAGCTAGGCGCTTAGGGAAAAGGCCCGAGCAGATTACACGGTGGCTATCTACACCCGGTAACTGGACATTAGATACAATAAGCGATCTCACCTTAGCCATTTGTAACGGAGAGTTAAATTTCGATGTTTATGAAATTAATGACCAACAGGCGCGACGAAATTCTGATTCTTTAACTACTTTTAGATACACGCACACATATGATTCAACTAAGCCCATTTCACATACAGCGTCTAGTGCAGCACAACATGCGTCATTAAGCTATCATGTAGAGACAAATAATGGCCAATAAGAAAAATATAATAAAAATCCGCCCTATTATGGCTGTAGTTTGCGATGACATTAGGCAAGAGTCAAATAACAAGCAAATTATAGTTGGAACATATGGAGGCGGTATAATACTTCAGTTGCCCAAAGAAAGTGGAGTGTCTTTGGATCAGGAAAGCGACGATTTAAATAAACCAGTAAGTATACCAAAACCTCTTTTTCTCTCCTTATGGGTGCCATTTGAGGTTAGCTCAGCAGGATTGGTTCTTGCTGAATTTAAGCTTCTAGGACCTGATCCAAAGGCAGAAATTAGTATAAGAGCTCAAGTAGAATATTCCGAGGCTCCAAAATCATACGAAATGCCAGCATTTTCATTTACGGGGCTGCCACTTAAAGCAAAAGAAAGTGGAGAATTAAAAATAGTATTTAAACATGAAGATGAGGATGAATGGATAATCCTGAGGACAATTCCTGTTACGGTCCTTAATTCTGAACTTCCCAAGGAGCCTTTACTACCGTAGGAAATAAGCTGCTACTTATTTTCTTAGCCTAATCTGAAACCCATATAGCCATCCCCCTGAAAATACGCTAATATCTCCCCCGTACGTTCGTACAAACCCTTATTCACGCCCACCGCCAGCCGCCGCAAATTCTCAGGGAGATCGCCCATGACCAAAAAAACACCCATAACGGTTGCGCACGGCGACGGCATCGGCCCCGAGATCATGGCCGCGACGCTGGATATCCTGACCTCTGCCGGGGCCGCGCTGGACATCGAGGAAATCGAGATCGGCAAGGCCGTGTACGAGCGCGGGATTATGAACGGCATCGAGGATAAATCGTGGGAATCCCTCCACCGCACGAAGGTGTTCCTCAAATCCCCCATCACGACGCCGCAGGGCGGGGGCTTTAAATCCCTCAACGTCACGGTGCGCAAGGCGCTGGGCCTGTTTGCCAACGTGCGCCCCTGCGTCGCCTATCACCCCTACGTCAAGACCAACTTCCCCGACATGGACCTCGTGATCGTTCGCGAAAACGAGGAGGATCTGTATGCCGGGATCGAGCACCGCCAGACTCAGGACGTGGTGCAGTCTATCAAGCTCATCTCCCGCCCCGGCTCTGAGCGCATCGTGCGCTACGCCTTTGAATACGCCCGCGCGAATGGCCGGAAAAAAGTCACCTGCATGGCCAAGGACAACATCATGAAGATGGCCGACGGCCTGTTCCATGCCGTCTTTGACGAGATCGGCAAGGAATACCCGGACATCGAGCAGGAATTCTACATCATCGACATCGGCACCGCCCGCATCGCCGCGCGCCCCAGCGCGTTTGACGTGATCGTCACCGAAAACCTCTACGGCGATATTATCTCAGACGTGGCGGTGGAGGTCACAGGCTCCGTCGGCCTCGGCGGCTCCTGTAACGTCGGAACCGATTTCGGCATGTTCGAGGCCGTCCACGGCTCCGCCCCCGACATCGCGGGGAAGGGGATCGCCAACCCCTCGGGCCTGCTGCTCGGCGCGATCCTGATGCTCAACCATATCGGCCAGAACCCCGTCGCCACCAAGGTGCACAACGCGTGGTACAAGACGATCGAGGACGGCATCCATACAGGCGATATCTATGACCCCGCCTTAAGCACACAGAAGGTCGGCACCAAGGACTTCGCCAAGGCCGTCATCGAGCGTCTGGGCGAAAAACCAGCGAAATTCACCCCCGTCGATTACGGGCAGGGCAGCGGCAAGGGCCTCACCCTCCCGCCGCTCAAGCCGCGCGTGACGGAGAAAAAGCTGCTGGTCGGCGCCGATATTTTCCTCGACTGGAACGGTAAACCCGACGATCTGGCCGCACAGATCAAGCCGACCCTCGTCAAGGGGCTGGACCTCAACGTCATCGCCAACCGGGGCGTCAAGGTCTGGCCGAACGGGCAGCCCGGAACCTTCTGTTCCGATCATTGGTGCCTGCGCTTTATGGGGGATAACCTCGCGCCGGTCACGATCATGCAGCAACTCGCCAATCTCGAAAAGGCCGGGCTGGCCTTCGTCAAGGTCGAGAACCTCTATACCTTTGACGGCAAGAAGGGCTTTACAGTTGCACAGGGCGAATAAAAAACGATAATATGGGCAGGTTATGCGCCCGGGCAGCGTATAATAACAAGAAATCGCTGGAAACTTAAGCGACAGGTGTTTTTAGGACATGGGAATGAAGGCAAGATTTCTTACACTCGCTGTAACCTTTATGAGTCTGGCGTTGGTCGCCGGCCACACGGAAGCTGCTAACGCCAAGAAGAAAAACAGAGACGCGCAAGGCTACGATCTCGTCTTCATGCCGACCATGAAAGACAACGTCATTACAATCGACAATGACAGCATTCCGCCCAACGAACCCAACATCGTACCCGTCACGTTTTTGCAAGATACCCCCCCGCGCGGGCTTCTTGATCGCGTGAACAGATTGGTGCACGGAATTAACGTGGACATCCCGCCCGAATACGACCAGTATGGTTATGAGATCCGCCGCTACATGTCCCACGTGGGCAACCCCAAAATATACACGGACGAGGAATTTTTGATCGAGCAGATCAGGAATACGCGTAAGGCGCGCGTGATCGTTCGCTTCTGGCAGCAGCATCTTGAAAAGGAAGTTGAGGAAATCGAAAAGGTTGTGGCGGAGCAGGACTCATCCTCCTCTGTCTGGACGGCCCTCAAGCAAAACAGACAGGTTACGCGAACCTTCGTCATTGATCTGCAAGGCTGGGTGGACTCAAACGAGCGCCTTTTGATGAACATTCTCGATACATTCAGCTATGTGCAGCTTGACTACCCCGAGCTGATCTTCCTGCGCCCGCACGAGCGGATCGAGTTCTTCAACCTCTATCAGACCCGTCAAGCCAAGCTGAACGCCATCAAGAAGTATCAAGCCTTCGCCCTGATGTCTTATTGATCCTGAATGCTATTGATAAGATCGAAATGAACCCGCGAACCTCTTAGGGTTCGCCGCTGGCTTTGGCACGGCGTTTGGCAGTCGCCGCCGCGGCCAGGACCGTATTGGACAGCAAACAGGCGATCGTCATCGGCCCGACCCCGCCCGGAACGGGGGTGATGGAGGAGGCCACACCCTTCACCGCCGCGAAATCCACATCCCCGCAGAGCTGCCCGGCCTCGTCCCGGTTGATCCCGACATCGATCACGCAGGCCCCGGGTTTCACCCAGTCCGCCTTCACCATCTTGGCCCGCCCCACGGCGGCCACGAGAATATCCGCACGTTTGCAAACCTCCCGCAGGTCCTTCGTGCGCGAATGGGCGCTGGTCACTGTGCAGTTTTCCTGCAAAAGAAGCTGCGCCATCGGCTTGCCGAACAGGTTGGAGCGCCCGATCACCACGGCCTCCAGCCCCGAAAGGTCTTTCAGAACGCTTTTAATCAGGATCATCGCGCCCTGCGGCGTACAGGCCACCAGCCCGCCGCCCGTGCCGAGAATCAGCTTGCCCGCATTGACGATGCCCAGCCCGTCCACGTCCTTTTCCGGCGCAATCATCTGCACAAGTTTATTCCCGTCCAGATGCGCGGGCACAGGCAGTTGCAGAAGGATTCCGTGTACGTTGGGGTTATCGTTGAACGCCTGAATTTCGGCGGCGACCTCGGCCTGGCTCACCTTGCCGGGCAGGCGCGACTCGAAGCTGCGGATACCCGCGCCCTCGCAGGCCTTGATCTTGTTACGCACGTAAATCTGGGAGGCCGGGTCGTCCCCGACAAGGATCACCGCCAGCCCCGGCTTGACCGGAAGAGCGGCGGCATCGCGCGCGACCTGCTCGCGCAAACCTTGGGCAATCGTTTTCCCGTCTATGATTATGGCGCTCATAAGCAAAAACCCGGCTTGCAAAAATCAGAAGAAAGAAACGCCCAGAAGGACTCTAAAAATCAATCCCGCAATAATCTGCACCCCGATAATGACCACCAGCGGCGTCAGGTCGATCCCGCCAACGGGGGGGACGTATTTGCGGATGGGTTTATAAACCGGGTCGGTGATGCGCTTGAGCAGGTTTGTGAGGTTCCGCGCCGCCTCGTTATTGGCGTTGACCAGTTCGAAGGCGATCAGCCAGCTGAGCGCGACCTCAAGAATGATAATCAGGATAAAAATCTGGATAATCGTTCCCAAAATCCAGGCTAGCGTGGCGAATATAAACATCGAAATTATCTCCTAAGGTAACGGACCTGCCTCCTTTATAGACCCTTTGTCCCCTCAGGAAAAGGCCGCAAAACCCGATAATTTCACCAATTTTTCAGTTTATTGGGTATAATTGAAGCTGAACGAAAGGATGGCCATGCTGCCCGTAGACCCGCTGACGCTCTCGACCTTGCTGATTTTGGCCGGGACCAAGCCCAATCTCTGCCCGGTCCCGCCGCCGACCAAAATCAATATGCTGCCCTCCACGGCGGAGATCAGCTTCGATACGACCCAGACCCTCGCGCAGCTTCAGGGCTACAGCATGGATACGGTGAATCCCTACGGCTTTCATACCGCAACGATTACACAGGCCTTCATGAAGGGGCAGATCGTGCGCAAATATGAAGTGAAGCTCGATCATAAATTTCTTGAAAAATATAACGCCTATTGCCTCTGGTACGAGGACATCACAGTCAGGATCGAAATCGCCCCGACCATCGTGATCGCCAAGGAGCTGTATAACGATCTCTGCATGCGCAAGGCCCTGATCGGTCATGAATCCAAGCATGTGATGGTGGACCGGCAGGTCGTGAATGACTATGCAAGATCCATCGGGCAAAAGCTCTATAACGATTTGAAGTCCCGCGGGTTCTCCGCCGGCCCGATCCCCGCCGAATACGGACAGGAAACCGTGAACCGGATGCAGAAGGTGGTCATCCAGATTCTGGAACTCGAATTTCAGAAAATGGATATCGACCGCATGGAGCGCCAGCGCGCCGTAGACAACCTTGAGGAATATGAGAGCGTGGACAAAAAATGCGAGAGCTTCCGGCTCCATAACGTAAAACTATATGAAAGCCTCAAAGCCGGGCGCCAGAAACGCTAGGCCCGCCTTGCCGTCCGTCTTCTCTTGTCTGTGATCCCCGCGCCCCCCTTGTCATCCCTGCGAAAGCAGGGACCTGAAACATATCCCAGGGAATGGGTCCTTCGGCTTCGCCTCAGGATGACGGAGGAAGGCGTCATTGCGAACCCGCCCCGGCGGGTGAAGCAATCCATAAATGCAGACATTGGACTGCTTCGTCAGCCTTTCGGCCTCCTCGCAACGACAAGGAAACCGCCGCCCGCGTTGTGTTCGCTGTGATCGTTGTGTTTCAATAGGGTCCGCCGCGTTAAACCGCCGCCAGAGCCCCGCGCAGGTCGGAGAGCAGATCCTCGATATGCTCGATGCCGACGGACAGGCGCAGAAGCTGGTCCGTTACGCCCGCCTTTTCCCGCGCCTCCGGCCCCATCGAGACATGCGTCATACTGGCCGGATGGTTGATGAGGCTCTCCGTCCCGCCCAGCGACTGCGCCAGCCGGAAAAGATTGAGCGCCGCAACGAACCGCCGCGCGGTGTCCTGATCGCCCTTGAGTTCAACGCTCAGCATCGCGCCGAACCCTTCCTGCTGGGAAGCCGCGATTGTATGCCCCGCGTGGGAGGGCAGGCCGGGATAATAAACTTTGGAAACCTTCGGATGAGACTCGAGCATCTGCGCGATCGCCAGCGCGTTCTCCTGCGCCCGGTGGACGCGCAGCTCCAGCGTCCGCAGGCCGCGCAGCGTGAGGTAAGAGTCGAACGGCGCGCCGATCAGGCCGAGCGAGTTCGCCCAGAAATCAAGCTGATCCCAAAGCTCTTTCGTATTCGTCACCACACACCCGCCCACGACATCGCTATGCCCGTTCAGAAACTTGGTGGTGGAGTGGTAGACGATATCCGCCCCCAGCGTAAGCGGCTGCTGCAGCATCGGCGAAAGGAAGGTGTTGTCCACGACCGTCAACGCGCCGCACGCCTTCGCCTTGGCCGCAATCGCCTTGATATCCGCGATCCGCATGACGGGATTGCTGGGCGTTTCGATGAGAACCATCTTCGGCGTTTCGGAAAACGCCTCTTCGATACCCTTCGCGCTATATTGATCAACGAATTTCAGACGGAAATGTTTCTTTTCCGCCAGTGCGCTCAGCATCCGGTACGACCGCCCGTAGCAGTCATAAGGCGCGATCAGCAAATCTTCGGGGTTGAGCAGATGCACGATCAGCGTCAGCGCCGCCATGCCCGAGGCCGTCACGCACGCGCCGTAGCCTTTTTCGATCTCCGCCATCGCCTGCGCCAGATGGTCGCGCGTCGGGTTGCGGGTGCGCGAATATTCGTGCACGGCCTTCTTGCCGATCTCGTCCATTTGGAAGGTGGAGGAGAGACACAGCGGCGGAATCACGGCCCGGTAATTGACCGGATCGCCCAGCCCGGCCTGCACCACGCAGGTGCGCCTTTTGCGGTTTTTCTTATCCATGCCCTATCTATTGGCCACGGGGCGCGCTTTGTCAATTTCCGATCTTTATTCCGCGCTCCGCAGATGAGGGCGACCGTCCTTGCTAGCCCGGACCAGCGGGTGAAGCAATCCATTCAGTCTGTGGATTGCTTCGTCGGCCCGAGAGCCTCCTCGCAATGACGATCGTGGGGGATCGAAACGAAGCGCCCAAGAAAAAACCGCTGCTTATTTGGCTAAAGCAGCGGCTGAAATGGTAAGTAAGCGAGTCGATAACTGAGGAGGAACCTGAAATCTTGCCATTCGAGGCGTCTCAACTATCTAAAACCCATTGTCAGCCTCAAATATGGCGAAAAAATGATCCGTTCGAGCCGTTTTTGGGGAATTTTGCTAGCACATTGAAAATAAAAGAAAAAACACCTGTTGATAACCGTAACAAAAAAATTCTGTCATTATGAAAAGCCGCCCGAAATTCGCGGTTTTTCTAAATTCCTTGTTAATCAATTGGCTTTAATAATGTAGACTCTCGGAGCGCGATCCGCGCTTTCTTTTATTCTTTTTTCGATTTATGGGGACAAATACATGACGACCGTTGGGCAGGACTCTCTTCAGACGCGTAAGACTTTGGAGGTTGAGGGCAAGCAGTACGATTATTACTGCCTCAAGGCCGCCGCCGAAAAGATCGGCGATATCTCGCGCCTGCCTTTTACGCTCAAGGTGCTGCTGGAAAATCTCCTGCGCTGCGAGGACGGCCGCTCCGTCAAGGTTGACGACATCAAGGCCCTGCATGGCTGGCTGGAGAAAAAACGCTCCGACCATGAAATCGCGTTCCGCCCCGCGCGCGTCCTGATGCAGGATTTCACAGGCGTTCCCGCCGTGGTCGATCTGGCCGCGATGCGCGAGGCGATGGCCGCCCTCGGCGGCGACCCCGAAAAAATCAACCCGCTCAGCCCCGTCGATCTGGTCATCGACCACTCGGTCATGGTGGACTCGTTCGGTACGCCCGGCGCGTTCCAGAAAAACGTGGAACTGGAGTTCGAGCGCAACGGCGAACGCTACAGCTTCCTGCGCTGGGGGCAGGGGGCGTTCAACAATTTCCGCGTCGTGCCGCCCGGCACCGGCATCTGCCATCAAGTCAATCTCGAATATCTGGCGCAGACCGTCTGGGCCGACAAGGACGATGCGCGTCCCGATCGCACCGTGATTTATCCTGATACGCTGGTGGGCACGGACTCGCACACCACGATGATCAACGGCCTCGCCGTTCTCGGCTGGGGCGTCGGCGGTATCGAGGCCGAAGCCGCGATGCTCGGCCAGCCCGTCTCCATGCTGATCCCCGAAGTCGTGGGCTTTAAGATCACCGGACAGATGAAGGAGGGCACCACCGCCACCGACCTCGTTCTGACCGTTACCAAGATGCTGCGCGACCTCGGCGTCGTCGGCAAATTCGTGGAATTCTTCGGCCCCGGTCTTGATAATCTCTCTCTGGCCGACCGCGCGACCATCGCCAACATGGCGCCCGAATACGGCGCGACCTGCGGCTTCTTCCCGATCGACGGCGAGACGCTGCGCTATCTGGAATTCACGGGCCGCGACCCGCACCGCGTCAAAATCGTGGAGGCTTACGCGAAGGCGCAGGGCTTCTGGCGCGACCCGAAGGCCCCGGAACCTGTCTTCACCAAAACCCTCGAACTGGATCTTGCGAATGTCGAGCCGTCTCTCTCCGGCCCCAAACGCCCGCAGGACCGCATCGCCCTCTCCGGCGCGGCGCAATCCTTCAAGGAACTCGTGCCCGAGGAAAAACCCACGCAGGTCGCGGGCGAGAAATACATGCTCGATCACGGCCACGTGGTCATCGCGGCGATTACGAGCTGCACCAACACCTCCAACCCCTCCGTTCTCGTCGGCGCGGGCCTTCTGGCCCGCAAGGCGCTGGCGCTGGGCCTCACCCGCAAGCCGTGGGTCAAAACCTCCCTCGCGCCCGGATCGCAAGTCGTCACCGATTACCTCGACAAGGCCGGCCTGAGCAAGGATCTGGACGCGCTGGGTTTCCACACGGTGGGCTATGGCTGCACGACCTGTATCGGCAACTCCGGCCCGCTGCCCGACCCCATCGCGGGTGCGATCGAACAGAGCGACCTCAACGTCGCCGCCGTTCTTTCGGGCAACCGGAACTTCGAAGGCCGCATCTCCCCGCACGTGAAATCGAATTATCTGGCGTCCCCGCCGCTGGTCGTGGCTTACGCCATCGCCGGGTCCATGCGGATCGACCTGACCAAGGACCCGATCGGGCAGGATAAAAACGGCAAGGACGTCTACCTCAAGGATATCTGGCCGAGCAGTAAGGAAATCGCCGACACGGTCAACGCCTGTCTCACGTCCCAGATGTTCAAGGGCCGTTACGCCGACGTCTTCAAAGGCCCGCGCGAATGGCAGGCCATCGGCGGCGGCGACAGCGGACAGACCTATGACTGGCAGGACAAATCCACCTACGTCAAGAACCCCCCGTATTTCGAGGGCATGACCGGCAAGCCCGAGGCCACGGCGGATATCATGGGCGCCCGGGCGCTCGCTATCCTCGGAGACTCGGTCACCACCGACCATATCTCCCCCGCCGGATCGATCAAAAAGGACTCCCCGGCCGGAAAATACCTGATGGAGAACGGTGTCACCCCGGCGGACTTCAACTCCTACGGCGCACGCCGCGGGAACCACGAGGTCATGATGCGCGGCACCTTCGCCAATATCCGGATCAAGAACGAAATCATCCCCGGCGTGGAGGGCGGATTTACGAAACACATCCCCTCCGGCGAGACGATGAGCATCTACGACGCCTCCATGAAGTATCAGCAGGACGGAACGCCTCTGGTCATTATCGCGGGCAAGGAATACGGCACCGGCTCGTCCCGCGACTGGGCGGCCAAGGGCACGCGCCTTCTGGGCGTCCGCGCCGTGGTGGCCGAGAGCTTCGAGCGGATCCACCGTTCAAACCTGATCGGTATGGGCGTCATCCCGCTGCAATTCAAGGCGGGCGCGACGCGCAAATCCCTGAACCTCCGGGGCGATGAGCATTTCGAGATCCGGGGCATTGCCCAGGGCCTCGCCCCGAAACAGGAAATGATCATGAAAATCACTTACGCCGATGGATCGGAGCAGGATGTACGTCTGCTCTGCCGCATCGACACGCTGGACGAACTGGAATATTACCGCAACGGCGGCATCCTTCATTACGTCCTGCGCCGAATTGCGGCTTGACGGATCGCCCTGATTTGCTAGAGTTAGAGGGTAATTGAGAGAGATTACCTCGGAACAGGGGCTGGTTTTTGACCGGCCCCTGATTTCTTTTGGGCCCCGGGGCGTACGCATGATCTCAGAAAAACCGCAAAAAAGCGTACGCTTTACATACGCCCGCGCCGCAGCGCAAGGCTCACTCCCACAGATCGCGGTTCTTTTTGCTTGTGTCGGTAAGCCCTTCAAGATAGCGCGGCGCCATCTTCTCCGTTTCCAGAATAATCCGGTTAAAATCAGGCCGCTCGGGCCGGTAATGGACCCTGTAATGCGTCTCCAGCGCGGAAATCTCGCCATTCAGCATCGAAAGCCGCCGCTTGGCTTCCCGTGCCTGCCGCGCCTCATGAGAGGTTGCATCGATAAGCTTTTCCTTGATCTTCTCATTCGCCAGCCCGACAAGGAACCCGAGCTGGATGCCCTCCAGCAGCGCCGCAGCGACCCGCAGGCACTGATAGGCGCTGATCGGCACGGTCTTGGCCATCTCCACGGTAAAATTGAAAGTCGTAGAGCGCTCCGGCCCCCGGAAAATCATCCCGAGCCGCCCGCGCTCCCGTTCGATCTTCACGACGATCGCGATTCCGCCCTCATAGGTGATTTGAACGTTCTTGCCCGCCGCGCGGTAGGCCTCCTCGGCCAGCTTGATCGAGGAATCGTAATCCCCCTTGCTCACGAAGGCGCATTTTTCGACAATATCGAGGAACGGGTTGCGCTTGCCGAAATGATAAACCGGATCGCCCTGATGATACACGCAGACCCACCGCTCGGGGGTGTAGGCCAGCTCATAATCGCTGACCACGTCGCTCCAGACTTCCTGCCACTTATAGGGGATAACCCGGTGCAGCAGGGGGCCACCTTTTTCATAATCTCTAATCATGTGCGCCACCATACGGGCGCAGCTATGCATATTATGGGCCCGCACGACATATTTCTCAGCCGTCATCCCGCCGGTCTGAAGCGACACGGGCATCCGGTTGCTCTGGGCATAGGTCGGCTTGGCCAAATCCCTGAGATCAGGATCTGCGCTTTTGATGACAAAACGCTCGCGCACAAGGGTTGTATCGATATCCATGCCCGTCCCGAAGGAAAATCAAACCTTCACACCTGATCATAACATATTCAAACGACTGGAAAAGAAACACTTGATAGAAAGCCAAAAAAAGCGCCCCGCTTGGAGGAGCGGGGCGTGCCGGAGGCAAAAAGGGGTGAAAAATCTTAAGCGGCGAAGCGCGGAGCCGGGGCAGCCGGGGCCGGGGCGTAGACCGGAGCGGGCGCATCCAGAGCTTCCAACTGGCGCAGGTAGTAGGCCAGTTCCTTCTCGGCTTGCAGACGGGCGGGCAGGTCGTCCATAAAGGCCTGCATCCCGGCGCTGATCGAGCCGCGCATGTTAAAGCTGTTGGCGATTTTCTTGCCCGAAAGGCGGGCCAGAGTGCCCTGGCCGTGCGCGCGGATATGCTGCTCGTCGCGCTTGCCAGCGATGTCGGTGATGTATTCGGAGTAACATTCCAGCGTGGTGGCCAGATCGAGGTCTTTGCTCCACTCGCCCACCGTGTCGGACATCGCGTCGGAAAACACGTCGGCCAGCATGGTCTCCATCATCATCATGCCCAGCATGCCGTCATGGTCGCTGGCGACGCGGGCGTTCGGGCTGGACTTAATGAAAAGCGGCCCCCGGCAGCCCGGCTTGTCGGGGTGGGGGGCAAGTTTGGAAATCTGCTGGGCCAGAGCGGCGATCTTTCCGGTCAGGGCTTGACGTTGGGTATTTTGCAGGGCCTTGGCGTTCATTTTTTAATTCCTCATTTTCTTTAATATTAAGGCTGAGGAAGTAAAAACGGCTTTAACTATACTTAAAATCCGAAATAATTAATGATTTATTATTTAATCAATACTTTAATAGAATTTAGATTTAATTTTATGAATGTTTTATCGGCTTGCCTCCGCCCGTTTGCAAAATCCCGGAAAACCGCGTATTTTCGAGGGCATGACAAGAAAATATAACCGGGGTGAATTGGGGCATTTGCTCTCCTTCCTTCAAAGGCACGAGGAGGACCCGCGCATCGTCTACGCCCCCGAGGACCGGGAGCTTGTCATTCCCTTAATTCAGGAAGGCTTTATCAAGGCCGCGATCATCCCCGCAGCCGACAGCGAATCCTTCGCCGGGCTGACATGGCGCGCGCAGGAATACGAGGTCGAGGATTACGACGAGGGCACGATCGCCCAGCAATTCTTCGTCCGCGACGATAATCTTTATCTTTACGAGGGCTCGAAAAAACTCTCGGACGAAGAGGCCGCCGCGCTGCCCGGTGTGGTGCGCGAATCCTTCACCCGCCTTTCGGAGTTTATTTACCCCAAGGAAAACTGGACGCCCCTCAAGCCGCTGCGCCAGCTTGCCAACAAGGCCAGCGACCTGCTCTGGGCGTGGACCCCCGGTGCGAAGTTGGAAAAGCCCGTCACGCAGACGGCGGGATGGCTGGACGACCATTTCCCGCGCCGCCAGACGAACCTTTTGCTGCTCTGGCAGGAAGCGGGGCAGGGCAAGGCGACCGTGATGCCCAATCTTCATAACGATACGGGCGTAACCGTCCATCTCTCCGGCCATACGCCGATGGAATATCTGGTCGGCGGCGTGACGGATGATCAGTGGGAGATTCTTCAGAAAAACCGCATGGGTGAGCGCGACCAGCTTCTGACGCATTACCCGCAACTGGCAGATCGAATCCGCCGCCTCAACCCCGGCGATATGGTCGTGTTCGGCCCGGAATTCGTTCACCGCTCCTCGCCCGTTGCGGGCGAGAAGGGGCAACTCAACTTCGCCGCCGAACCCGCCGGAAACAGCGGCTGGCCTTACGATCTGAATCATGACGGCTAAATATGCATGGAAAGAGGTGATGGAACGCCACGCCGGGCTGACAAAGCACCCGGAGGACGAACGCATCGTCTACGCACCGAACGATGCCCGCCTGATCGTCCCGCTCATCCGCAACGGCGTCATCGACGCGGCGATTATCCCGGCCACGCATGAAGAATCCCTGTCCTTCGCGGAGGACACATGGAGAATTCAGGATACCGGCATCGCAAAATTCGGCGGCATCGGGGAGCATTTCTTCATGCGCGACGGCCGCCTGCACGAGCATTTTTCCGGCAAGCGCGCGAGCGCCGAGCTGGAAAGCGCGCTGCCCCTGACTGTGCGCACGACGTTTCATAAGCTCTCGGAGTTTTTCTACCCCAGCGCCGTATGGGCGCCCGCCGCCGAAGTTCGGCGTGTGGCGCACGATGTCTCGGACTTTATGCTGGCCGTCAGGGCGGACGACAAACCAAGCCAGAGGCTCTTCAACGATCTGGGCTTCTGGCTGGCGCAGCGTTTCCCGCGCCGCCAGACAAATCTGGCGGTCTTCTGGGCCGAAAGCGGGGCGGGCAAAAAAGGCGGCGAGCCGGGCCTGCGTTTCGATCAGGGCATCACGGCGCATATTTCCGGCCACGCGCCCTTGGAATATCTCGTGGGCGGCGTCACGGAGGAGCAATGGACAACCCTGCGCCGTCAACTGGGCGGCCGGCAGATTGAGCCGATCGAGAAAGACCCCGATGTCGAGGCGCGGGTCCGCGAATTGAATCCCGGCGATATGGTCGTGTACGGAGAGGGGTTCGTGCACCGCTCGTCCTCATCTGTGCCGGAGGACGGCGAGTTGAACTTCGCGGCCGCGCCGCATGATCTGTGGCCGGATATCTAGTACAGAAATCTCAGAAGCTTAATTGAACAGGGAGTCGATATCGTCCTGGCTGGACGCTTGCCCGACCCGCTCCTCGATCGCCTGCTCGCTGGGCTTAACGTCGATGCCGAGCTTCTCGAAGGCGCCGCTGATGCGGGATTCGATATCGTGCAGGTTGTTAAGCGTGTTGCGGATGCGCTGCCCGGTCAGATCCTGGAACGTACAGGCCATCAGGATTTCCTGAATATCGTCGTTGATCTTGAGCCGCAGCGCGTTGCGCGTCTCGTCCTTGGACCAGTCTTTTTCGTGGTTCTCGCCCACATACTCGGCGATCCGGTCGGCGGCATCCATAATGCGCGTCGCGGCCTGTTCGGTATCCACGATCACGGCTTCCAGCTCGACCCCGGAATTGGCCGCCGTGGCATGGTCGCCCTTATAGGAAATAGCGCCCAGAACCTCAAGAATCTCTTGAAACCGCCGGACGATCCCGTCCTCGGCCATGTCCACCTGCTGTGCGGTGGCGTTGATTTCCATGGAAATCTCATCGAAACGGCGCGCCACGAACTTCTCGATCGTCTTAAGCTGCGCGTTCAGGGCCTCGACCGCGCCGAAAATATCGGCGGCGCCCTCTTCGGCTTCTTTGCTCTGTGCTCTCATTGAGGAAATGCCCCTTTTACTCCCTGTGAGTATACGCCCGTTTTCTTAACAAAGTTTTACGCACCCGCAGCAAGGCCCGAAAAGGGCCTCAAACCCTGACCGAAAGGCGTAAGTGACGGTAAAATATAGGGAAAAGCGGTCTAAAGGCTCGATCAGCGCTTCAGCGGCTGGTACAGGTCGAACACGTCGATAATTTCGAGGATCTGCTCGATTTCCTTCTTGCATTGAAGGGCGTGCTGGTTGGTCGTGACCGGCACGAACAGGTTGGACGGTTCGAACATATCGGTGTCGTTCGGGATCATCATAAAGACAAATTTTTTGCCGAACATGGCCACGCTGAGCGGCGCCCCGTCAAAAATATCAGAGGCCTCGGACAGCTCCTTGAGCAGCCGCTCCCCGACCATCAGCTCGGCGGCCTCGGGCTTGGTGGAGAAGATCTCGAACCGGTCCCAGTTGGGGTTGGAGACGCTCACATAGACCCGCTGCATGGTCTTCCAGCGCGTCTTTTCCCACGCCTTGACCATCTTGGTATTAGAGGTGAGGATCGTATGCCCCTCGATCACGTCCCCAGGAATTTCCAGAAGAACAAAAATCCCGTCGAACACCGGCCCGTCCTTGCTGGCCTTGGAAAAAAGCCGCGCCTCGGAAAACACGACCTTCACACCCTTATAGGTGCCCATGAAGCAATCTTCGGCTTCATAGCGGTCGAAGGCCGGAAGAATGGCAAGCTTCGCCAGAACCTTCGCGCTCACCCCGCGCTCGGGGTAGAAGGACAGGCCGTTCAGGGCCTTGGCCAGCTTCGGCATGAATTTGGTCTTGTGCTCGTAGGCATAAAGCTTGAGCGGCCGCCCCGCCCAGATATTCAGGGCGATCGGCGGAATGGCGGACAGCACGATACAGAGCGTGGCCATCGGAATATCGGTCATGACCAGGAAAAACCAGCCGAACGCGCCAACGCCGATCAGCATGAACAGGATACCCATATTCATGGCGATGAAGCCGCGCGTACGGTGCTGTTTCATGCGCGAGAGGCGCATCTCCTCGGCTTCGATGATGAGTTCGTCAAGACTTTTCCGGAAACGGTCCTCATCAACGCGGCCCAGCTCCTCAAGCGTATCCGTAGAGGGCGTGCGCACATCAATCTGTTCTTCATCATTCATGCGTTCTATCTAACCAGCCCGCACAAAACGGTGCAAGCAAATCCTTGATGGAAATGTAAAAAAGAGAGGATCAGGAGGCTCTATAACCAGCGCCGCACGGACTTGCAGTAATCGCGGTATTTCTGCCCGAATTTTTCTTCGAGATAGATCTCTTCCCGCACGATCACGAGGTATTGCACGGCCACGACCAACGCGGGGAACAGCACGAACCCCCACGTAATGTCGAAGAGAACCGACAGTCCGAGGTAAAGTGCGCACAGGGCGATATAGATGGGATTGCGGGAAAATCCGTAAGGCCCGACCGTGACGAGCGTGTTCGCGGGCTTGTAGGGCTCGATATTCGTCCCTTCATTCGCGAACAGCGTAAAGCACCACGCCAGAAGACCGGCGCCGAGGCTGAGCGTCAGCAGACCCACGGAAATCTGCGCGGCGGGCCGGAAGAAATCCCCGCCCGTGAAGACTTCGAGAATCAGGGCAACGAGAAGAGTCCCGCCGAAAAGATAGGGCGGAAGAATCGGAACATCAGGATGGTCGCGGTCCGGAGGAATCTTGCTGTGCTCCCAATAGGCTTCCAGATCGGGCGCACCGTCTTCTGGATCATCGGATGAATACCCCTGAGGCGACGCCGTCGCGTCGGAAAGAGGAGGCTTCTTCTGTACGGTCGAAGCGTTCATGGATAAAATTTACCGAACTATTGCCACGGCTGGCAAGATAAATGAACGTCCCGCCGCCCATTTACAAAAAATAGTAAAATAGTGATTGATTTTATGCGCTTTGAGGCGCAGGAAAGTATAGAGAAAAAAAGAAGAGACAAGCACCTGATTCTCGTAAATCCTAAGTCCCGTTCAGGAAAAATTGATAATGCATACCCGGGGTGACCTGTTATAGAATGAGCTATGGCCAGATTAAGTTTTTTTACCTTTGTCCTAATAATTTGCCTCGCTGCTTTTTCTGCCTCTGAGGCGCAAGCGCTTAAATGTTCAGGCGTACCTGCGCTTGATCATGAAACGATTGAGCAAGCGGCCTTTATATTTGAGGGTCGTCTCGAACGCACGCGCGATCTGACCGAAGAAGAGCGCGCCGCGGCCAAGGACGTCGCCAGCGGGGAACGCCCCGCCGCAGAACAGCACGATCAGGTGTTCGATGCAGGGCTCAAAATATACGAATACAAGGTGATCCATAATTGGAAGGGCATGAAAAGAGATGCCCGCGTGAACGTTCTGTTCAATGCCCACTGGGGTGACACCCTGAATTTCGGTCAGGATGCATTGATCGTGGCGGAAACACAGGTCGGCAACATGCTTTGGGTGCCGCTCTGCGGGCCCTCGTCGGCAATCAGCGACGCGGAGGATAGCGGAATCATCGGAACCCTGCGTGAAGTGATAGGGATTGGCTATGACGTTAAGATTCCCGGCGCGGACCGGATCTGCCATGCCGCCGACGACTGCACGGCCGTCAGCACGCGCTGCGGCGGCTGTGACTGCGGCATGCCGATCGCGATCTCCGCGGTAAAAAAGCATCAGGTCAGGCTGAGCGCCTCCTGCGGCGAACCGGCCGAGGACGCCCATCTCTGCGAAAGTCCGGAGTGCAGGCCTTACCGCCCTTCCTGCATCGAAGGCCAGTGCCAGTAAAATCCTTGCTGCCTAATCGCTGAGATCGCCCGACAGGGCGCGAAGCACCCGCCGCCGGAACCCCGGCACCTTCTCACAGAGAAACAGGACGTACGCCCGGAAAAACCTTCCCGCGCCGCCCTTGATCCGGCCGGCCCGGAAGACGGTCTCGGAAAGCTCCAGCATTGCCGCGAGCGTTTGATCCGTCGCGCCCGTCCCGGCGCTGTCGTCAGGAGCAGGCGCCCATGAGAGCCCGTCCTCGACCGCGCGGCTCATCCCGACCCCGCCGAACGGGCCGTGCGCTGCCGCCGCTGTGCCGATCAGTCTGACCCCGCCGCGCTCAACGCTTTGCGCCCGCCGCACGCAGATGGGCAAGGGCAGGGCGCCCTCAAAGGCGATGGTGGAAACCCGCCGCACACGGCCCGCGCCGCAAGGCAGGGTGAACGCCATCCCCCCGCCGGGCAGAAGGCTCAAAACGCCCGCCTCCGGCGTCTCGTCCACCGCCTCATCCGAGAAAAACCACCCGCCCGGATACTCATAACCCGTAAAGGGAATCCCGAGGGCCGTGCGCACGGCGCTGTTGGCCCCGTCCGCCCCGATCACGCGCTCATAAACCGCCTCCGTCCCGTCGCTGAAATGCGCCTGCACCCGCGAATCCGCCTCGATACGGATATTCGTCACCGCCAGCCCGGCTTCGATCCGCCCGCCCAGTTCGTTGACCCGTTCCATTAAAATCGAAACCAGAACATCCTCGGGCAGGCAAAGCACAAACGGAAAGCCGCACGCCAAGGTCGACAGATCGAACCGCGCCAGCACGCGCCCGCCTTCCTCCACCCGCAGGGCGGAGACTTTATGCCCCGCTGCGATCAGGCGTTCGGCGACACCCAGAGGTTCGAGCAGCGCCAGCGTCCGGGGCCGCAGCGTTAGCCCCCGGGGAGAGCTGCGCGCCGCGCCCGCCGGAACCCGCTCCACGATGCGCGGGACCAAACCGAGCCGCAGCAGACCAAGTGCGCAGGAAAGCCCCGCAGGCCCCGCCCCGGCGATAAGGATTTGAGCATCGGAATTCATCAGGATCAGGACGGCAGGCGGCCAAGCGCATCGCGGCTGTAATACGCGGCCAGTACGATGTCCGCCTCGTCGATGGTGCAGGGCGCAAGGGAAGCCAGATGCCCGCCCGTGAGAATGACGCGCGGCGAGGGCCGCCCGGGTATGAACCGTTTGACGATACCGCACGCGGTGAGGCTGAAAAGGCAAAGGATAAGCATGGCTGTTCTCATAAATTATCTCTAGCAGGTCGTAGGGCGCTTGCCTATCGGCTTTTATGTCTTATCCGCCGCCTGACCGTGTACCCGCGTTTTTGGCGCTGTCGTTGAAGATGTCGCCCATCCGGTTCGTCGTCCGGCTCATGCAGCCGGAGAGGGTGAGCGCCAGAACGCAAATAAGAATAAACTGTTTCATCGCCAAGCCTCAATCATCATCAGGATAAAGCGTATAACAAAAAGCATAATCTTTTCGGGGGCGATAGGCTTTGAAAAACTTCGGCTGAATGCTGTCGCGGTGAGGGTTGACAGACCAACCACTGATTTTATAGCCGCCCTCTTGGGCTTCGACCTGCTTAATCCGCAAAACAACGACAAAACGGTAATCTCGTGCCGTGTGGTCGTTGGTCAGCGTCAGGAGCAGCGGCACCTCGACCTGCCATGTATAAAACCCTTTACGCGCCTTGTCCTCTTCTTCTTCATCGATCCTAATCTGGTCATGAATGTCAGTAACTACCCGCTTCTTCCATATGCCCTTGACGATTATCGAGTCTTGATCTTTCGCAGCGCCGTCCGAAAGTCCATAATTCAACATGCTAAGCATGAAGCTCCGGCAGCCTGCCGGTGTGAACAGGGCTGAATTCTCCCTAAGGCGTGACTCAAAAGTATCAATATTGAACGTCAGGGCCGCCGACACCGCCTGAAAAGACCAGATCTGAAGATTCCGGAATCGCGCTTTCTTTTCAGGAGAAAGAACGGCTTCCGCTTCACCGGGAAAGGTAAGGGTTAAAAGTACGAGCGCATAGAATAAAGCCAGCCACCTCAAGCCGCCATCTCCTTCAACTCCAGCAATTCCTCCCGCGTCAGGAAGAACACCTCCCCCTGGCTGTTCTCGGTATTGATCCACGCAAACGCCATGTCGGGATAGGCCGCCTGCAGCGCGGGGCCGCAGCGCCCCAGCTCGCAGATCATCATCCCCTGCGGCTTGAGGTAATCCGGCGCGGCGCGCAGAATTTTATGAACGAGGTCGAGCCCGTCTTCCCCGCCATCCAGCGCCATGGTCGGCTCGGCGGCGTATTCGGGCGGCAGATTGCCCATCCCCGGCGCATCGACATAAGGCGGGTTGGTGAGGATGAGGTCGTAACGCGCGTTTTTCGGCAGCGGCGCGAACAGATCGCCGTGATAAAGGGTCAAACGGTCCTCGAAGCCATAGGATTCGACGTTTTTCTTGGCAAGCGCCAGCGCGTCCGGCGAAAGGTCCACCGCGTCCACCTTCGCCAGCGGAAACAAATCCGCCGCGATGATGGCGAGCGAAGCCCCCCCGGTGCAAAGATCGAGAACGCGGGAAACCTCGTCCGCGTCCGGCACGGGCGTATCGGGGCCGCAGAGTATCTCGGCGATAAAGGACCGCGGAATGATCGCCCGCTCGTCGCAGAAAAAGCTGTAGCCTTGGCATTTCGCCTTGCCGACAAGATACGGCGCGGGCTTGCGGGTTTTCACGCGGGCTTCGAACAGGGAGAGGATACGCGCGCGCTCCGCCTCGGTCAGCCGCGCGTGCCAGAACGCCTCCAACTGCTCGGGCGCGAGGTGCAGCGTCTCCAGCACGATGAAACACGCCTCGTCGAACGCGTTGTCCGTGCCGTGGCCATAAGTCAGCACCGCCGCCTCGAAGCTGGAGGTGCCATACCGGATCAAATCGCAAACTGTGAGGAGGGAGGAGGTCATTTTAAATCCAAAAAACATAAACAGTGTGGGTCATAGTAAATAATTTTTTCCTGTAGGGTCATTATTTTTTATGGATATAACCAAAATCTAGGCTGTTTAGTTTATTCTCCGCACAAAACTGCAAAGATATTAAAAATAATATAAACGCCTCGTAATGAAATTCTGCTTGCTTATGTTCTTTTTGCACAGCATCACTAGATAAAATTCCTAAAAGCCAAGGGTTCCAGAGGTTTGTTTGCCCATGAAAAAAACGAGAGCGATGATCATATAACTTGTTTATTCTATTTTTCTGCTCAGCATCAAAGTTAAAAATTAAAGATGCTTTATTCTTCAACTGGTATGAAATACCTTGAGTACCATCAGCGTATAATGCCTCTAAGCCAAGCATACTCCAGATAAAATAGTTTGGAAACGACATTAGGTAAGAGGGTTCAATATTAAAAAGGTGACAAAAAGCACAAATTGCTCTGGATACGTTAGTGTTACTTAACTGACCATCAACAAATCCCGATTGCTTTGTAATCCAGTTCCAAGTTTCTGGAATATCTAATATTTTTAAGTTTTTATAAAAAACACTCTCATCATCTAAAAATTCATGAAATTCATGTCCAAAAGAAAAAGGATAAAAACAGATTTCCTGATCAACATAGACAATAATATTTTCATAGCAGTTCAAAACAGAAGGCGCTGCAAGATTACAGCAAATGATAAATGGTAATAGATACTCAATAACTTCGTCTATTGTATGTAATAAATAAGACTTTAATTCATCTTCCTTGTGCTTCCATAAAAACTTTTTTTTGGCATTTATCAATTTAGAATCAATTTTTACCAAGCATGAAGCCTCTAAGTATTGTTTTATTATGGGATGCTCAGAAGTAGTATGCTTCAAAGAATCTCTAGCTATTTTTTTAAAAGAAATCTGTAAATTTGAATCATGGAAAAAAGACTCCATAGGCAATAAAAATTTTCCATCGATTATTGTGTCCAACGCTTTTTCTGTATTCTCAGGAAGCCCTGCCCATCCAGATGAAACAGGCATTAAAATTCTTATAAGTTTTTTTGAACTATCTTTCATTTGAGTTTACCTGCCTATCAAGTCTTTGTGTTTCAAAACGACGCTTCGCTGCTTTGCGTCTTTGCGATGGAAGCCTCGCCCCACCTCTCCCGCCGCCACAAAAACAGCGTCGCCGCAATCACCCCCGCGAACGTGACGCCCGTCAGCATCTCCACGCTCTCCGGCGCGGGAAACAGCCCGATCTGGTTGAGCAGCAGCGTGATAAACGAGTCCGGCAGGGCGATCTGCCCGCGCGCCTCCTTGATCTGCCAGTGCCAGTCGGTCAGCGGGCAATACCCCAGCGTCCCATACATCAGCGGCCCGATCGTCAGCCAACACGCCGCCGTCAGCCCCACGCACCAGCGGTGCGCCCGCCGCGTCCGCGCGAACATCCAGCCAAAGACGTTAAACAGCGTCAGGGCAAGGTGAAACCCGTAAAACCCGTGATCGAGCAGTATGAGCGTAAAAGGGGACATGCGGGGAATTTTAGGGCAAGCGCACAGGATTGTCATCCCCGAGCTGCTCTTGCCATCCCTGCGCCGCCTTTTGTCATCCCTGCGAAAGCAGGGATCGGGTCGGGAATGGATCCCCGCCGCCTCTTTTGTCATCCCCGTGATATGTGGTAGTCATTTTAACTAATTGAAACTAAATAGATAAAATGAGCCATTTTCGCCTGTGTAGATATTGTGCAGGACTTTCCTGCACAAATCATAAAAATACGCCTGAATATGCCCCGTTTTGGGGGCTTTGTCCATGCAGGGGAAACCTTACGGCTCAAAATCCGGTTCGGGCTTTTGTGATGGTTTGGGCTTGTCTGTGTCGTTGGTTGCGGCACGGCTGAAAGCACCAGACATTTTTGCGCTTTTCGGCGTGTCTGCGGAGTAAGGTTCGGCCTTAAATTCCGGTGGCATCTTTTCCCTGATTGTCGCGGCTTCTTTCCTGACCTTCTCGCGGGCATATTCATTTGTTGTACGTTGTTCCGGCTGATGGCTTTGGCTGGAGCGGTTGAACGCGCCGGACATAGTGGCGCTTTTGGGCGTATTGTCTGGATAGGGTTGCGCTTTAAATTCCGGGGGCATTTTCTCCCGTATGGCGGCGGCCTCTGCCCTGACTTTTTCGCGCACATATTCGGTCGTTGTGAATTTCTCCGGCGGCTTGTTCTGGCTTGCGCTGTTAAACGCGCTTCGCATGGGCGAAGGCGCTTTATCCGGTTGCGCTGCGGGAATCCTGTTTGCCAGTTCCCTGTCGATATGTTCTTGCAAAGCGCGTGTTTTATCTGTCGCAGGGATAAGCCAATCCTTGCGCTCCGTTCCGGGTTTTATTGGCGTTGTCGCAGTTGCGGGCCGGGAATTCGTTTCCTGTGTTTTTGATGGCGGCGGAATAGCGCCTTGCTTGTTGACGGGGTCTGTTATGCGCGGCGTTTCTTTCGGCGGCCTGAATATCTCCGGCACACCCTCGCGCAACAATTCGGATTTCAGTTTGAGTTTGATAGAAAATTCTAAATCGGTGATTGTTTTTGACTTTGCGCTTTCCGTGAATTTTATTGCCGGATTTTCTGC
Source organism: Alphaproteobacteria bacterium (assembly GCA_023384135.1). Taxonomy (GTDB): domain Bacteria; phylum Pseudomonadota; class Alphaproteobacteria; order Micavibrionales; family Micavibrionaceae; genus JAGNKE01. The sequence goes on from JAHDXS010000003.1 coordinate 295,513, forward strand.
CAGCGTCTTTTCTATTCCATCCACGAATGATTTATATTTGCGGTAGTGTTCATGGCTTTCTTCCAGCATGGAAAGCCGGGTTTTCATGGTCTGTATTTGCTCGTGAATCCCTGTTCTGTAAGATCGCCCGTAACGAAAACTCTGCCGCACAATACGCGCTTGCGATTCCTGTTCTGACAGGCGCAAGGCTTCACGATTCAGGATGCGGGTAAATAAAAGGTCTTTTGAGAACCGGACAATCTCGACAATGGATTTTTTAATGACGTTGGGAAGGCTTGTCTTTGCATAAATGTTTTCAAACTGCCGGACTCGTTTGTCCAGCCGCGTCATTTCTTGCTCGATGGTTTTAATTTGTTCTACTAACGGCAAGGCGGGCCATTTACTGCGCTCGGCGTTCACCCGTTTAATTTCTTCCACAAGGTCGGAACGGCTGCGGCCTTGGTCTATCGTTTTATAATCAACATCTCGTTTCTTGCTGGCAGTTTCTTTTTCCGTGGTTGCTTCCTTGTCCTTGACTGGCGCGGGGGCTGGGCCTTTATCACCAGAACCGCCGCCCTGCTTTCCGCTTTTGTCGCCGGATTTGCCTTCTTCATCGTCCCCGTCTTTGTCGCCTTCCTTGTCTTCATCTTCATCTTCATCCTCATCCTCATCGTCATTGTCTGTACGCTTTTCCTTGGCGGCCTTACCCTCCGGCCCGATATGGATTTGTGGGATGCGGTCTATGCCCTGATCGTCCAGTGTCCGGCGGTCGATTTTGGCATGGGTTAATCCGGCCTGTTCCAAGGCATTGTTGGCAAGGGCTTCCCATATGGTGCGGATTAATTCGACCTCCTGCGGGCCTTGCTCCCGGTCGTCAAGGATGCGGGTTTTCTTGCCAAGCCCGTCTTTTGTGACCTCACGAGTCGTAAACAAAAGATGGGCGTGATGGTTGCGGGGGTCGTGTCCGTCCCCGGCAACCGGGCTATGCAGGGACGTATCAACGGCCACGTTGTACCGTTCCACCAGCCATAAGGACATATCGCGGGCTAATGCTTCGCGGGCCGGGGCTGGCAATTCATGCGGCAGGGCTAAAATAATCTCCCGCGCCACGCGGGAATTTTTGCGGGTTTCCGCCGCTTCGACCGCGTTCCACAAGGCAACGCGGTCACGGGTGGTTTCAGGAGCTTGCTGTGGTGTGAGGATGAACGAGGCCACAACGCCCTTGCGGTTGTGGTAGCGGTGCGTAAAGCCTCGCCGTTCATCATGCAGCACCGCCCCGGCGCGGTAGGCAGCGGCGGCCACGGCAGAGTGGCCGTCAGACCGGGAAAATACCCGCAATGAACAATGGTAAATCGCCAAGGCTGCAAAGCCTTTCCCTTGTCGGGCGATTTATCATTGTTCATGTGTTGCCGAATCGCCCGGTTCCCAAATTGCCGGGCGGTTTGGCAACACAGGCGGCGCAAGCCGCCCAAGGCCCGGCAGGGCCGCAAAAGCACTCCCGCGAAGCGGGGCAAACGCAGTTTGCGTAAGTGCGCTCTTAAGCCCTTACTTTCAGGATAGCAGGGGGAAATTAAGGATTGTTTTACGGAAATATCAGGGGCGGCTAACCCCTTATTTTTTTAGACTATAAAGCGATTCTTGAGGATGGCAATGGGGAACGGATGGCCCCGCCACAGAAAAGAAAAGGCTGGCGGTTTCATTAAAAATATCGTATTTTTGATACTATGAGTATAAATAACGAAGAAAAATTAAAGAAACTGCTGGACTCGCACTTGCCGGGAACCGTCTATATGGCGGCTTGGCTGGAAGGGCGCGGCATATCGCGGGCGCTTCAACAGCGTTACCGCACAAGCGGCTGGCTGGAAACAGTCGGCACGGGGGCTTTCAAGCGCCCTAGTGAACAAGTGACATGGCAAGGGGGCTTGTACGCCCTGCAAGCCCAAAGCGGGCTGGCCGTTCATGCCGGGGCGCTGACCGCGCTGGCCCTGCAAGGCTACGCCCATTATCTTCGCCTTGGCGCGGAAACCGTCTTTCTGTTTTCGCCCCCGAAAACCAGCCTGCCCGCATGGTTCAGAAACCGCGATTGGGGGCAGAAAATCCACCATTGCAAAACATCCGTCTTGCCGCCCGGCCTCGCGCTGGCGGATTATCAGACCGGGGCGTTCTCCATCAAAATATCCGCGCCAGAACGCGCCTTTCTGGAATGTTTGCACCTCGCGCCAGAAACGGTCGATCTGGTGGAGTGCTATCAGGTCATGGAAGGGCTAACGACCCTGCGCCCCAAGCTACTGCAACCTCTTTTGGAGCAATGCGGCTCGGTCAAGGTCAAGCGGCTGTTTCTCTACATGGCAGAAAAAGCAGGGCATGACTGGTTCAAGCGGCTGGATGCCGCTAAATTCGATTTGGGCGCGGGGGCCAGAACCGTTACCAAGGGCGGGGTTTATGTTTCCCGCTATGGCCTGACCGTGCCAGAGGAGTTAGTAAAATTATGATTTCAGAAACCTACCGCGCTCAAGTCGATTTGCTGTTACAGGTTTTGCCCCATGTGGCGAAAGAGGAATCCTTTGCCCTCAAAGGCGGCACGGCCATTAACCTGTTTGTCCGTGATATGCCCCGCCTGTCGGTGGATATTGATTTGTCCTGGCTGCCGTTTGACGACCGCACAACCGCGCTTGCGGGCATTGCGGATGCCCTGCGGCGCGTCAAGGCGCGGGTGGAAACCGCTATTCCCGCGTCCAAGGTTGCCTTGGTTCCGCAAAGTGACGGGCAGGAAGCAAAATTGACCTGTCAAACCCAAAAAGCGCAAATCAAGGTGGAGGTGAATACCACCATCCGGGGTAGTTTGTTACCGCCGCGCATGATGGACGTTGCCGATACGGTGGAGTCCGAGTTTGGGCGGTTTATGTCGGTCAATGTCGTATCCCATGCGGAATTATTCGGCGGGAAGATATGCGCCGCGCTTGATCGCCAACACCCCCGCGATTTATTTGACGTTCACCACATGATGAACAATGAAGGGCTGACGGATGATATTCGTATGGGTTTTATGGCTTTGCTTCTGGGCCATTCCCGCCCCATCCATGAAATGATACGGCCAAATTTCCAAGACCAGAAACAGGCTTTTGAAACGCAATTTTCGGGCATGGCGTTTACGCCATTCAGCTACGCGGACTTTGAAGATACGCGAGAACGTCTGGTTCAGGAAATTAATAAAAGCTGGTCGGACAATGACCGCGCTTTTCTGCTCGGCTTCAAACAGGGAAAGCCGGACTGGTCATTATTTCCTTTGGAAAATCTACCCCGTATGCCCGCCGTGAAATGGAAGCTGCTGAATATCCAAAAGCTGATAAAGCAAAACCCCGATAAACACGCAGAACATCTAAAGAATCTTGAGGAACGACTTAAGAATTAACACTAAAAACTTCCCGCATTAACGGCCATGATCGCCGCACAAGCAAGCAACATTGAACAGCTACTGCCTCATTCCGCGCCCAATACCCGATAGTAAGTCATAAGCATTTTTTGATTAAGCAAACTCATGTTCTCGACAAATTTGCATTGTTTCGGCTTTTTTCAGAGGCTCATCCGTCAATCCGCACAAAAAGCTTCCATCGCCCTTATCAATGTTAAAACGGCAAGAACGGCACTGGCCAAAGCCTTTTTGATTTTTTTGTCTTTGCCATGTTTTTAAAATAGACTTGAACGCGGCAATTGTTTTTTCATCATCATGGATATCCGGTGTGAGCCGTTTTTCAATGCGCTTCATGATTTCTTTTGATTTTGCGGTTAAATAGAGCCTCACAATACGCCCGTCTTCGGTGCAGGGTTTACGCTCTACCAAATTCTGCTCTTCCAGACATTTAAGACTTTGGGAAATGCTGCCTTTGGTCTGACCAAGATATTCGCTCAAAGCCTGCGCTGTATTGGAATAACGGTTGCACATCGCGAGATATTGCAAAATCTCGATCTGAACAAGTTGCATCCCTTCAGCATTTGCCGCTTTTCTCATCAGGCTGCGATGCAAGGAAGACAGGCGCTCAAGCCATATGTAGGTATCAGTTATCATATTTATATAGTATAGTATCTAAACCTTCTTGACAATCAAATTTTACGTGCTATATCCTGATATTATATAGTTTAGTTTCTAAACTATATAAACGTTAACTTAACAAGAAAGGACAATACCATGTCACACATTCCCCCTAAAAACCCTGCAGACACATCAGGCGCGCACAAAGCCCTGTTTGATGAGATTAACGCAACATTTGGCGTTATTCCTAATATGTTCAAAGTGATCGGCAACTCGTCCGCCGCCCTTGAAAGCATGTGGACGTCGTTTGGTGCATTAGGAAAAGGCAAACTCGGCGCCAAGCTGGGTGAACAGATTGCCGTACTCGTGGCGGACATGAACCGTTGCAGCTATTGCCTGTCTGCACACACAGTTCTTGGCCAAAAAGCCGGAGTCAGCGCAGAAGAAATGGCCGAGGCACAGGCTGGCCGTTCTTCCGATCCCAGAACCAAAGCCGCTCTGGATTTTGCCGCTACGCTGGTTAACGAGCGTGGCCAAATCTCCAAATCTGATGTCGAGGCGGTTCGTAAAGCCGGATTCAGTGATGAAGAAATTGCTGAAATTCTGGCACATGTTGCCTTGAATATTTTTACGAACTACACCAACGAAGCCTTTAATGTAGAGAATGATTTTCCAAAAACAAATCTGCGGCAGGCGGCTTGATATAAATGGCACGGGAGGGAAAGAGGCAAAAACACCTCTTTCCACTCTGCCCGATAAGGAGGACAAAGAATGGAAGTTGATGTTTACGACACTTACGCCAAATCACAGCAAGGACACACGATCCACTTCGATGTGCTTGTCCCGCGAGGGACAGGGGCGGATCAGGCTTTTGCCTATGCGCAAAAATGGCTGACTGAAATTGGTGAAGATGCACAGGGACTGGACCAATCGCGTTGCAATTTCTGTCATGCGGAACAAGCCAGACCCCATGTACAGGCCGATATTCAAAAACAGGGCTATCACATCCTGCAAATGGAAGGCTGCCCCAAACCCGTTTTTTAAACACGAAAGGAAAATACCATGAAACTAAAACATATAATTTTGAGCGTGGGAGCCGCCATGCTGCTCTCCGTCTCTATGAGCACCCAAGGTCACGCTGACAGCAAGCATCACGGTCATGACAAAAACATGCCCGGTGAAATCTATGCTGAAAACGGGAATGCCAAAACGGCTGATTTTGATATCGTTCACGCAAAAATCACGGCCAGCGATAATTGGCTAAGCTTCCACATGCATGTCAGTAAGAAGGCTGGAAAAACAAAACCTACGCCAACTGGAAAACTGGCAGGCAGCGATGTGTTTTCTTATGTTTGGCCAACCAAGATTGATAGCTCTGCCGTAGGCTTTGAAAAAGAGCAAGGCATTCTGGCCATGGCAATCACATCTCATCCGGATTTTGATGATACCCCGTTATTTGATGAGAATAATGACGGGAATTTGGAAAATGACGGCAATGTCTGGCATTCCCACTGGGTCGTTTTGGTTCCGGATGATACCTGCGGTGAAGGCGCACTAAAAGTTAAGGATATCCCGGAAGGCACAACGCCAGCGCTGCCGCGCACCTGGCCGGGATTGCCGATTTTGATTGATAGCCCCGGTTATTCCCCTGTGATGGATGATGTTAAAGTCGAAGTTCGTGTTCCGTTTCGTAACGCCAAGGAACTGCAGGGTATAGCCTTCGACGGGGTTACGGCCGGATTGCGCGTCAATGAAAGTGCCCATGCGCCGCTCCTGTGCGTCGTCAATGTCTTTGACGTCGCTTCCGGGGATTTATCGTTACCCGGAAAAGTAAAATAAGGCAGTAAAGCAATGCCCTCTAAACTGAAGCAAGCGCCGGAATGGACCATTTGCAAGTGGCTGAATACTGATGAAGATATAACGCTTCAGTCATTGCAAGGAAAAGTCGTTGCGGCGTTTGCTTTTCAAATGCTTTGCCCCGGATGTGTCGAGCATTCCATCCCGCAGGCGCGGCGCGTTAATGCCATGTTTTCAAAGGATGATGTCGCGGTCATTGGACTGCACACGGTTTTCGAGCATCACAGCGCCATGGGCGAAAACTCTCTTGTGGCTTTTATGCATGAATACGGCATTACATTTCCTGTCGGCATCGATATCCCCTCTGGCGATGATAAAGATCCCATTCCAAAAACCATGCGTGCCTATAACATGGGAGGCACACCAACATTATTGCTGATTGACAGGCAGGGACGCCTGCGAAAGCATAAAATGGGACATGAGCACGACCTTATATTAGGCGCCGAACTTATGTCTCTAATGCGAGAAACCGAGTAATTTTTTACGCTGCCTGTTTTAGCTTGCTGGGATCCAGTTCCTCCCGCGGGCCGAAGAATTCAAAATGTACCTGATTGCCGGGAATGCCCCAGACCAGAAGCTCGTGATAAATATTCACCATGAAAGGCTTCGGGCCGCAGAAATAATAATCCGCATGACGTGAGGGCACGAGGCTCTCTATGAGCGTGGCATCGATAAATCCGCCGGAGCAGTTCGTGTCCGCCTTGTCTTCACCGCCCGTTGGCTCACTGTAACGGTAATGAACGGTTAGATTTTCATGCTTGGCGTTCAGCGCATCGATTGTGTTTTTAAATGGTTGTACATCCTTATTCAGACATCCATGGATCAGTATAATTTGGCGTTCCGGCATAGTCTCCAACGCAGTATGCAGAATGCTGAGGATTGGGGTAATGCCGACCCCTGCCGCCAGCAATACCAGCGGGCGTTGGTGCTTGTCGTTCGTGTTCAGGAAAAACTCGCCGCAGGGCGGTCCGATTTCCAGTGTATCACCCACATTAATGTCATCATGCAGGGTGTTGGATACATAGCCCTTCGGCGTATCGGCTTTCGCGCCGACCTCACGTTTCACGCTGATGCGGAAATAATCCTGACCGGGTTTGTCGGACAGGCTGTAATTGCGCATTGTGGTTGAACCGTCCTTTGTCGGCATCCGCACCGTAATATATTGCCCCGCCATATAGGATGGCAAAGCGCCGCCATCTTTGGGCTTGAGGTAAAAGGACGTAATGATGCTGCTTTCCTTTTCTTTGCGATCAACCACGAAATCGCGGAAACCTTCCCAGCCGCCGGTTTTATTTGCATTCTCATCATAAAGCTGCTTTTCCCGCCCGATCAGGATATCTGCCAGAAAGCCATACGCTTCGCCCCACGCATTGATTACATCATCAGTTGCACCTTCGCCCAGCACCTCACGGATAGAGGCCAGCAGGTTTTCACCGACAATCGGATAATGCTCCGGCTTAATCATCAAAGAGGCATGTTTGTGGGCGATCAATTCCACCGCGCCGCCCAGTACTTCCAGATTGTCGATGTTCGCCGCATACGCGCAAATTGCCGCCGCGAGCGCGCGTTGCTGCGTACCGCCTGCCTGATTGGCCGGATTAAAAAACGGCGCGACTTCCGGGTTATGGCTGAACATGCGCTTGTAAAAATGCTTGGTCAGCGTTTCGCCATGTTCATTCAAAATAGGCGCGGTGGATTTGACGATATCGATGGTTTGTTGGGACAGCATGGGAATTGCCTTTCTTAATATGTATTTGGTATGTATATTATAGATCGCGGCTAATTATGCAACCCTGTCCGCGATAAATTTATGATGAGTACAGCATTATGCAGTTAACACGATTTACCGATTACGGCCTGCGTTGTCTGATGTATCTGGCCGCACGCCCTGATAAGTTATCCAGTGTAAAAGAGATTTCCGAATATTATAAAATCTCCCGCAACCATCTGGTTAAAATAGTTCACCGCCTGTCACAGCTTGGATATATTGAGACAAGCAAGGGCAAGGGCGGCGGCATTCGGCTTGCCGAAGGGGCACAAGACCTGCGTCTTGGCGATATTGTAAAGCAGCTGGAGCCGAATATGTTCATGGTGGAGTGCTTTGACGCCGCAACAAATACCTGCCGTGTGACGCAGACCTGTAATCTGAAGCATTATCTGTTCGATGCCAGCAATGAATTTATAAACACCCTCAACCAACATACGCTTGGTGATACAATACAGAACAAATAATTTCTAGTGCCGTCAACTGGGGCGAATTGAGCTCAACTCGCCTTTACCTCGGCCTTTCGGCTCCGGCCATCATCACCGATTCAATCGCGCCAGCGGCGCATCGGATTGCTAGCAAGTAAAAGGGCGGGCTGGTACAGCGAGGCTCGCTGTTCTGTTGCACCCACCACAAAACAGAAGCTAAGGTTTCTTTTTATGGTTCCTGCGCGGTCGGTCAGGTGCGGGCCGCACCGTCCCCGCCTTGCCGCTTTGGCTGGTTTCTGGCTTGCCGGGTTCTGATTGAGTGACAGGTTCCCAACTGCCCATGCCGTGCAAAACGCGGTCGGCGTGTTTGACGGCGTTCACATGGCCGTAGTGATCTTCAATCATCTTCACGCTGGTTCCCATCTGTTGAGCGAGGAAATACACATCCACCCCTTCGCTCAAGCGGAAAGTGGCATAGGTATGGCGGAAAGAATATGTTGAGCGCGGAATCCCTGACGGGCCTTCGCGCAGTTTTGTTTCTGTCAGTAAATCCCTGATAAGGGCTTTGTATAAAGAATTGGCGGGTTCGCCTTCGTAGGTGCTGAATACGGGATCGTCCGGCTCCGTTGCTTTCGAGAGTACCCGGACACGCTCAAGATATTCCCCCACGCTAGGCGGCGCGACAAGCTGCCGCGCCTTGTCCTTGCCGCGCACGGAGAGTATTACAAGTTCCCGTCCGTCCTTGTCCTTCCCGTATGAAATATCCCGCCAGCGCAAATTCCGCGCTTCCGGCGGGCGCATACCCGTATTGCACATGATAAGAACGAAGTTATAGGTTACATTGCGATACCACTGGCTGGCGGGCTTTTTGTCCGCCGCCTTAACCCATGCGCGGCCCCGCGTATGCAGGGCGCGGTATTCTTCTATTGAAAAAGCATCCCGGCGCATGGTCTTGAAATTCGGTCTTCCCTCGAATTTCTGGCTGGCCGGGATATAGCGTTTCTTAAGGGCGAAAGTCATAATCCCCCCGAAAATTGACATTTCAAATTTGATGGTTGAATCACTTACTTGCTCACGGATTGACCCTTTACCATGTTCGCGCCGCCATGCCGGATAATTAGCCCAGCGGTCTTGCCCTATCAGGCTGATTTGGGTGGTTCCCACATAAGGGTTGAGTTGAGCATTGATAACGGATGCTATCTTTTTAACCCGCTCATGGGTGATTTCGCCCATCTTGGCGCGGGATTTTTGGCTTTCGGTATATTCCTTGGCTACTTCGCTAAAGGGTTTGTTGAATATCGGGACTTCGTGCTTTATGCGGAATCTGACGTCTGCATCAACGTCAAAGGCGCGGTTCCGCGCTTCGTGAAGGTCGGACGTTTTGAGGGAAACCGTCTTGTAGCGATCGGCCTTGGGAAGTTTGATGCGGCAATACCAGTTCTTATGCTCCACATCACCCCGGCGGAAGATGATAAGGCCGGGTTTGAGTTCTTCCTTGTCGATGATGAATGTCATGGTATCCTCATCCTGTGCAGAATCCGTGCAGGTTTTTCGGCTAAGTCATTGATTCGCCGTATCTGTGCATACTATGTGTAGAATACTATAAAATGAAATATAAAGCAATATCAGTTAGATAGGATGGGTATCTCATCCCCGCGAAAACGGGGATCCAGTCAGGCGGCAGCCATGGATTCCGGCCTTCCTCCACCGCCAAGGCTTCGGAGGACAAGTCGCCGGAATGACGTGATGTGTGGTTGTGTTATAAAAAGCTTCGCGTCTTCGCGCCTTTGCGATTCAATCCGGATCCCCGCCTGCGCGGGGATGAGGGTCTGGCTAAGGCGCGTTTTAACGCGCCGAGCAGACCCTCACTTCTCATCCCCCATCTTGAGGGCGTTGATGAACGCGCTCTGGGGAATTTCGACGCGGCCATACTGGCGCATTTTGGCTTTACCTTTTTTCTGCTTCTCCAGCAGCTTTTTCTTCCGCGTGATGTCGCCGCCGTAGCACTTCGCCGTCACGTCCTTGCGCATGGCCGAAACGTCTTCGCGCGCGATGATCTTGCCGCCGATCGCGGCCTGAATGGCGATCTTGAACATCTGGCGGGGAATGAGTTCCTTCAGCCGCTCGCACATGCCGCGCCCGCGCTTTTCGGCCGCCGAGCGGTGCACGATCATGGCCAGCGCGTCCACCGGCTCGTCATTCACGCGGATATCCATCTTAACGAGATCGTTCTCGGCGTACCCGTCCAGCTCATAATCGAAACTGGCATAGCCTTTGGAAATGCTCTTGAGACGGTCGTAGAAATCGAACACCACCTCGTTGAGCGGCAGGCGGTAAACCAGCATCGCCCGGTTCCCCGCATAGGTCAGGTCGATCTGCACCCCGCGCCGATCCTGACAGAGCTGCAACAGCCCGCCCAGATATTCGTCGGGCACAAGGATGGTCGCCTTGATCCACGGCTCCTCGATATTTTTGATCTTCACGACATCGGGCATGTCCACGGGGTTATAAAGGCTGATCTGGTCGCCGTTATTCATGTTGAGGCGGTACACAACGCTCGGCGCGGTGGGGATGAGGTCGAGGTCGAACTCGCGCTCCAATCGCTCCTGAATGATCTCCATGTGCAAAAGGCCAAGGAACCCGCACCGGAAACCCAGACCCAGCGCCTGCGACGTTTCCATCTCATATTGCAGCGACGCATCGTTGAGCTTCAGCTTGCCCAGCGAATCCCGCAGCTTCTCGAAATCGCTGGCGTCCGCCGGATAGAACGAACAGAACACCATGGGGATCGAGGGTTTGAAACCGGGCAGGGCGCTCTCGCACGGCTTTTTATCGTCCGTGATCGTGTCGCCGACTTTCGTTTCGGAAATATCCTTGATGGACGCGGTGATAAACCCCATCTCGCCGGGGCCAAGCACGTCCAGCATGACGGGCTTGGGCGTGAACATCCCCACGCGGTCGATATCGCGCGTACGCCCGTTGCTCATGAATTTGATCTTCTGGCCCTTGCGCATCGTGCCGTCCACGATCCGCACCAGCACCACGACGCCAAGATATGAATCGTACCAGGAATCGACCAGCAGAGCGCGCAGCGGCTTGTCCGGGTCGCCCTCGCGCGGCGGCGGCAGGCGCGTGACGATGGCCTCCAGCAGATTGTCGATGCCGATCCCCGACTTGCCGGAGCACAAAACGGCCTCCGAAGCATCCAGCCCGATGACGTCCTCGATCTGCTGCGCGGCGGCCTCCGGGTCGGCGGCGGGCAGGTCGATCTTGTTGATGACCGGCACGACCTCGTGATTATTGTCGAGCGCCTGATACACGTTGGCCAGCGTCTGCGCCTCCACCCCCTGCGAGGCGTCCACGATCAGCAACGACCCCTCGCACGACGCCAGCGAACGCGAAACCTCGTAGGCGAAATCCACGTGCCCCGGCGTGTCCATCAGATTGAGCTGATACTCGATCCCGTCCTTGGCCGTATAGGCGAGGCGCACCGTCTGCGCCTTGATCGTAATGCCGCGCTCGCGCTCGATATCCATGGAATCGAGAACCTGCTCCTTCATCTCGCGCGCCTCAAGCCCGCCGCAGGTCTGGATCAGCCGGTCGGCCAGCGTACTCTTCCCATGGTCGATATGCGCGATGATCGCAAAATTGCGTATATGTTGCAGGGGCTTGGTCTCTGGCTTGCTCATGTCCGCGAACATAAGGGCTTTGCGCCCCCCGTTCAATCAAAATTTACGGGGGATGGCGGGCCTTTTGGGGCGGTTTGTTTACTTTGAAAAAACCCTTGGTATGATAAAACGTCAAAGAGGCTGGAATTTATGAATAATGACCCCAACAACCTGCTGGAACCGGAAGAGAAAGTCATATTCCTCAGCGATGTGGCGGAGCAGGAGCGCAAGGCGCCGATGCCCATCTTGATGGTGGTGGTCATCATCTTGGCCTTGGGAACCATGCTCTGGAAAACCGCCGTCCGTCAGCCCGACAACCGCGAAAAAGCGTTACAGGCGGTCTTGGAGCGCACAAAGGCCGAGGAGAGGCTGATCGAGGGGCGCACGAAGAAACAGCGCGAGGAATACCTCAGGAAAAATCCCAACAAACACAAACAGCCCTAAACACAGCGGAAACAAGCAGACAAGGCATGAAAAAGCCGGGGAGGGGAGCGTGCCCGCCGCCGGCTTTTAAATTCTTTTCATAACCACAAACCAGATGTAAGCGCGGTCAAGCCCATATAAAAACGGGAATAAACAGACGCAACCGCGTCAACCGCAACTAGCCGGAGAGAGCAACAATCCGCTTACAGGCGCGGACCGGAGCCGAATCCACCATCGTTGGTCAGGTCAGGCGTGATGTTGTTGGAAGCCCCGTTAAAGAGCTGGGCACCTTGTCCGGCAACGATCTGTAAATCAACTGTGGCGGCGGTCCCGTCACGGAAGCTGTCTGCAATCTGCTGGATGTTTGCTACGCTCATATTTCACTCCTCTATTTTACTTTTTTGTTAAACCCAAATAACCCAAACACAAATCTCTTTTTATTCTTGCATCCCTATGCCCGGTGAAGGATCAGGGGGATGTAGTGGCCTTCCTTGGCCTCACCGGTTTGATCATCCAGAAGGATCATCAGCACCTGGTGCGAGTTCTGCATATTCTTCGATACATCCTTCGTCAGCGGAAGTCCTGCATCGCGGATCTCACCATCGTCCATGACGAAATCCAATCTGTAAGTGCTAAGGTCGAACTCCAACCACGAAAGAGCATTTTTAAAAGGCTTGTTGTGAAAAATCGCACACCGCCCATCCTCTTTCACAGCGACCTGAATGTTCAGAGGACTTCCATCCTCGCATCCGTAGACAAAGTCCGTTAGGTCCCCGTAAACGGGTCTCTCTCTGCCTTGTTCGGTCGTCTCGTTCATAACCCTAAACTAACCCTTTTATTATAAGCTGACCAGAGGGAAAAAATCCCGCTTTTTTTTGTCAGTTCATTATTTTTTCTGCTTCTTCGCGCACTTTAAGCCGGACTTCGAACCCCTCGACGGCCCGCCCGTTCTGCGTCCGGACCATCAAAATCACCTGCGGTTTCGCGAAATAGGGCCGAATCAGCCACTGAATCCGTGTTCCCAGGTCGAGCTGCTGCCCGTCATTTGTGAAAACGGTCACGCGCTGGTTCTGAGGGTCGTACTCCATATAGTCGATGGTGCAACCCAGATCCGCACTGTGAAAAATGAAGGTTTCGCCCATTTCCTTGTCGCAGAAGATGTCGAAATCTTTTTTGTCGAAAAGCGCCTTGCGGGAGGTGCGCAGGGACGAGCCCCAGTCACCCTTCATGCTGGTCGGGCTTTTTTTGCTCGGCGGCGGCTGTTCAGTGTTATCTTCAGACATGATCAGTGCGGCCAGAAGGGCCTGTTGGTCCAGCGACAAGGATGCGTGTGACATCATCCCACCATTGGCCATCATATCACTTGTCCTTCATGCCTGAAAGTCATAACAACAGCTCTCCTTTACTGGGCCGGAGCAAGCTCTTGCTGGGTGCCGCCAGCACGGAAGTCGATCACTTCGGAGCCCAGAACCCGGCCATCCGAGTTGGTTACGCGGATCGCGCGGTGGTAAACTTCGCCGGTTTCTGCGGGCAGGCTGCCGCCCGTGCCTTGCAGGTTGGCTTCGCGGCGCGCCCGGTCCACGGTCTCTTGAAACACGCGGCCATCGTCATGGGAGAAGGTGCGCGTGGCATCGCCGCCGCCCGGAACCGTCACATCACGGCTTCCGCCGCTCAAGGTTTGAACGGAAACGGTGCCGGTACGGAACGGCGAGGGGCCGTTTTCGCCGCCGCCGCCAGTGTAATCGTCACCCGTGGCGCGGTAACGTCCGGCCATCCGGTCCAGACGGTCGCCCACATCGCTGCTGCCCCGGAACATATAGAGCAGCACGGCGCCGACAACCAGAAGCTTCATGCCGCCGGAAACCTGCGTGCCTGTCCATTTGCCGATGGTGCTGTTCCAAAGGCCGATACCCATAAGGGCCGCAATACCGCCCATGGCGATATTCGCACCCTGATACATCATCTTGCCGCCTTCCGAGCGGGAAGCGTAACGGGCAACGTCGCGGGTCCACCAGTCGCGCACGCCGCCGAAGGCGTCGCTGATTGAGTTGAAGGCTTGACCGAGGAAGCTTGTGCCTCCGGGCTGGCCGCGGTCACGGGTCAGATTGGAGAGAATGCCGTTATTGCCGCCATCGACGAAACCAGTGACCGAGCGCACGCGGTCTTCCTGACGTCTGCGGTGCAGCTGCTCGTCCAACTCGGTGTTTCTTTCAAGCGTCTCGCGCATCCGGGTGTTGGCTTGCGCGGCGCGCTGCTGGGCCTGACGGGCCGTCTGCGCGTGGCCTTGAATCTCCTGCATCTTGGCGCGGGCGTCTTCAAGCGTCGAAACGGTCGCGGTATTGATCTGCGCCAGAATTTCTGCGGACCGGCGATTGGCTTCCTGGGCAGCCTGCGCAGCAATGTTGGCTTCCTGCGCCAGACGCTCGGCTTCCGCCAAAGGCGCATCGAAAGCGGCGGGCGTGCCGCCGTTATCGCGGGCATATTCCTGCAATTCGCGAATCTGGCGCACCGTGTCGTTCAGGTACGTCACGGCATCCTGAGAAGACCGCGCCGAGTCGGCGGCGTTGCGGGCCGAACGAGCGGCTTCAGCCTTGACAGCGGCAAGCTGCTGCTCGGGGGTTCCCGTGCGGGTATTGTCCGAAGTGGTCGGGCCGATAAAGACCGGGCCGCCTTGCGAACCTCCGGCATTCGGATCGGGGGTCGTCGTCGTCGAAGGATCGGGGGTCGTCGTCGTCGTCGAAGGATCAGGAGTCGTCGTCGTCGAAGGATCAGGGGTCGTGACGACCACGGACGGCGGAACGGTGACCGCACCAAGAACGGCAGCAGCCTCAGGCACGGCCTGAATTCTCGCGCGCATGGCATCATGGGTTTGACGGGCCTGCACGCTCATCTCGCGCATGTCGTTGCGGTGGTTTTCGAGATGGGTCAGAGCCTCCTCGGCAGCCAGAACGTCCGTAGAGTTGCGGAACGCATCCATGGCTTGCTGCGTCTCATCGCGCTTCGCGGCCATACCGGTAATCAGAGCCTGCATCCGGGTCTGGTCGTTGCCAAGCTGCTGCGTCAACTGGTCGAGTTTGTTCGCCTTGTCGGTCTCGCCGCGCTGACGGGCGGCCGCAGCTTCCTCGCGCAGCTTGAGCATCAGTTGCTCGGTGGACTGATAAAGGTTGCCGACTTCGCCGGCATGCGTGGGCATTTCATCAAACATCGCCTGCGCACGGGCCTTCATCTCATCGCTGATCTCGCGCAGACGCTCCCGTTCCTGCGGCGTGGCATCGCCCGTTTCCGTCCAGGACAGAACCCACTGACGGATATTCATGTCGCTGAAGGGAACGCCGATCGAATCGATGTCGATACCCAGATCGTGCCCGGTCGTCAGACGCGTACCGCCACCCAACAGGTCATCCCACCAGAAATCGTAGAACCCGAGACCGCCTCTTTGAAGAAGGTTGATCGCACCGCGCGGGTCCATGCTGGTCTGCCAGCCGGGATCGCCGTCGCCGTTGCCCCATCCGGCCAGAGCGGAGCCTTGCTCAATTCCATAAGCCGCGGCAGCGCCGCCGATCAGAATCTTGCCAGGCAAGGTAAGACCGACACGCGACTCGGTCGAGATCATGCCCCCGGAAGCCAGCCTCATCGGCATTTTCAGGTACCACGGCATCCGGTCCAGATGACCGTCACGGCCCAGAACGCCGAAAAGGGAACGATCGGTTCCACGGCCAAGCAAACCGGTGCTGGTCGCAACGGCATTGCCGGCATCGTCGCGCGGAGCGCGGCGGAACCACCAGTCATAGCGCATCTCTCTGATTTTGTGAGAGGCGTCAATTGTCACTTCGCCTTCCTTGAAGCCGGTCGGTCCAACGGTGCGCCCGCCCGTAACATAGGTCCAGGCCTCTTTGGCCGCGTTGGACATCGGCGTTCTGAGATAGTTGTCGATCGTCGGAACAGCCATCTCGGTCCAGAAGTTGGCAGAGCCGCGAGGCGTCGGGTAACCGGTGGCGATCATCATGAACTCGGCGAAAGGCGCGTAGTAGCGGCGCTCGACTTCGCGCGGACCGAATTTGGTGCCGCGGTCTTTGTTATCGACCAGAGCGTCCTTAACGCTTTCAAGCCAGGCTCTCTTATGCGGGTCGGCCGCAGCCATAGCCTTGTCGATACGGTCCATAACCCCCTGGGGAACGGTCTGCAGCGCACTGCCACCCATCTTGGCCTTCAGGATGCGGATAACCCGGTTGACGTCATGCTCGACCCCGGATTTATAAAACGCTTCCATCCAGCCAAAGAAGGTGTTCGCGGCCTCAACGTCCCAGTTGCCGCCCGCTTCGCGCTTCTTATACTGGTTCAGCATCTCGAAAACGTGCAACTCCACGTTCTGCGATTTCGTGCTCACGGTCGGGGTCGCACGGTCAAAACGGTTATAGGAAGAGGACTCGAGCTGGCGCTCAAGAGCCGCTCTGTTCTGAAGCAGCGCAGGATCTCCGGTTTCGGTAATGGTTCCGTCAGGATTCGTGGTTTGGCGTACGTTGACCGTGCCATCGAGGCGCATCCGGGCATCTTCCCCGATACGGTTCAAACGGCTGTTGATCATGTTGCCGAACGTCTCGGAAATTTGCGTTCTGTCCGCGCCTCTCTGAATAAGGCCTTCAATAACCTTTTTGTAGCGGTCTGCAATTTCAAGGCTGCCGTCGGGGCCGCGTCTCATGCTGGTCAGCGTGTCGCGCAGATCGGTCAGCCAGACTTGCATATTGGCGGACTGACGATCCGTAAGGCCGGTCAAGCCGGGGTATTTTGATGGAAGCACCGAGCGGCCGTCTTTGACTTCATCCAGCAGACGGTTGATATCGACCAGCGCGGCATCGATACTGCGGACATTATCGGCATTATCGGCAAAAGCCCCGAAAATCTCGTCGATTCTTGTGGTCATGCCCTGCGGCGTAATATTTCCGTTCGCAAGATCGTTGGTAAGAGTCCGGAACTGGCCTTGCAGGTCGATGGCTTTCTGGACAACGCCGCTGCTTCTCAACGCGCTGTCGACATGATCGACGGCAGGACGGATAAAGTGCTTCACCACGCCGATATTCGGCAGGCTCATTCTCAGGCTACCCAAGCTGAACATCTTGCCCAAAACGGGAACGCGCTCAAAAAGCGAGCTGGGGTGCCAGGAGGCCAAACGGTGCGTCCAGTGTGCAAAATTCTCGGGCAGGATCCGCCCCTCGACCCGGCCATTCCGACCGTTCGGTCCGGCGTTGCGTCCGGCATTCGCGCCGCCGCCGCCGACATCGTCAGCATCGACGCGCGCGGCATCGCCGACTTCGTCAGCCGCATCGGCATCGTCTACGGTCCGCGCGCCATCGCCGACATCGTCAGTTGCTCCGGCGTTATCGCCGGTCCGTGCGCCTGCGCCCGCCGTATTATCGGCAGCGTTAACAGTAGGATTAGGATTCGGAGGCGTTGTCGTGCCGCCCGTCGCCGCCGGATTCGTTTGGCCCGCCTGAGCTGCGGCACGCCGCTGGTCGCGGGCTTCGCGAGCAATCATAACGAAGGGGCTGTCGGGTGACAGATTATGGGTGCGGGCCAGAGATTCGATTTCTGTATCGCTCAGGTTGCCCGCGCTTCTGCCCATCATGGCGTCGAACTGGGTAACGAACTCGCTCCGGTGTCTGGAATCGGTCGCCAAAGCCCGAACACGGTCTCTAAGGGTGGAGGTGCGAAGAATATTATCAAACTCGCCGGTTCTTTGGGCGGTGCGCAGCCATTCATTGATGTCGGCATTTGTTACGGAGGTCTTCCCGGCGAAGAACGTCCGGGCATTTTCGGCAAGTTTAGCTGCTTCTTCCGCATGAGCGACCGTCTTCCCGAACTCGGTGAGTCCCTGAATCAGATCGTCGGAATATTTGAAAACGCTACCAAGACCCATGGTCTAACCCTTTTTTTATCACCTTATATGTCTTTTATCTTAAGACATTATATTTAGTATACTTTTACCATATCCCCAGCCACAAAAGCCAGTTTTTTCGAACCCGTTAACGATTCCCTCCCCCGGGGCCTGGCCCGTTCGGGGTTAAGGTCCGGTCCTGCGGTCCGCGCTGGCCGCCCAGAGGGTCAAGTTCCGTGGGCTGGACAAGGCCGTTATTGATCTTGAAATCATGCGTAATGCCCGGATCCCGGGGGGCGACATCCTGAAAAGTCGGGCTGATATTCTGGGGCACAGTGTCGGTGCCCGTGCTGTCAGGTGTGGTAACAGGCGCAGGTCCGGGGGTGGCGCCCTGTTCGCCCGGAACGGGCAGCCCATAGCGGCGGCGCATTTCATCAGCCTGCTGTTGGGCGCTATTCTGGTCGGCGCTGTCAAGCGCACGAATCATCTCAAGTTCGGCAGTTTCCTTGCCGGAGTTGGCAACCCACGACATCGTCGCGCCGCCGCCCTCAATGCTCCAAGCGATGACGCTGCGCCCGTTGGCCTGAAGGGGGTTGAAGAACTTGAAGGTGCCCTCGGCAGCGCGCAATCCGTAGCCTGCGGTGTTGTTGGTCACACCACCAAACCACGAGGCGAAGGCGTGGGAGGTCTGGCTGGGTTGGAAAACCCGCATAGGGCCGGGCAGGAAAATCTGCGAAGCCAATCCGCGTGCAGGCGCGGCCGTCTCTGCCAGAGCGGCGGCCCGCTCAAGATAGGGAGCGCCGCGAATCAGGGAGACGTCTTTACCGAGCCAGAGCAGGGGCCGTGCAACGACCTCGCCGATGCGCCCGGTATTGGCCAGTGCGTTTCCGGCTTGTGCCGCGCGGATGCCAATGGCGCTACCGCGCACACCGGCCATAGCCGCACCCCCGACGCCTGCCGTAAGGGCGCTGACCGCAACAAAGCTGGCCACTTCCCCAACCGCCTGAAACCCGTATTTGGTCCCGGCGGCGAACGAGGCTTCCTGTTCGGTTATGCGCCCGTCGCGCACCATCTGATCGAGTTCGGCGCGGGAAAGTCCCGCCCAGCTGCCGGTATGTTCTTCCATGAAGGCTTGAACCTTGGAGAAATCGGACATGCCAGCATAATCAACGATGCGTTCGCCCGGAGCCGCGCCGAGATTCACGACCCCCGCGCCTGCGTTGTAAGCGAGCTTTAACCCACCCTCGATGGCGTAAATACCGACATCCGCGACAAACCCGGTCAGGCCGGTGACGGAGTTGCTCAGCCCCTGAACGGCCTGACGGCCCGCAAGGGCGGGATTGTTCCAGACGAAACTGCTGTAATCAGCGATGCCTTGCCCGGCGGCGCGCCAGGTTTCACCTTCAAGAAGTTTGGGAGCGTTCTCGCCGACCCAGCTCGCAGCGGGCTGGATGGCCTTATCATTGACCCAACTGGCGGCGTCAACGACGGCATTAACAGCCCGTCCATCGACAACAGCGACAGCCTTATCGCCAACCCAGCTAGCAGCGGAGGAAACCCCGCTGACTACGTTGCTTGCGGCATTACTGCACCAGTCTAAAAACCCCATTCGACCCTCGTGCCGTAAAAACTACGGTCTGTATTTTTTTTATATTCCCGCCGGCGTGCCCCACTATTTTTTTATGGGTTGCTCCGCCTCATTATATCCCCGCCCGCTGCAGGGATGCAAATTTTACCCTAACCTAAAGGCCCGGCTTATATGCCGATTTACTCTTATGTTAAGGCGATTATAGCGGATATGAAAAAGGATAAGCAATAAAATTTTTGCGTATTCATAAAAAATTTACTAATAAAAAATTACTGTAAAAGTAAAAACTATTTGTTTATTTGCTTAAATATTTTTAATTATTACTAACAGTATAAATCATATTTTATTTTACAAATACTAGATAGTTCCGAAAATGGTTCTTTTAGTGCCGGAAATGACGAATCCCCGTTAAAACCATCGCCAGCCCCCGTTCGTTGGCCGCGTCGATGACTTCCTGATCCCGGATTGACCCTCCGGGCTGGATCACGGCGGTCACACCCGCCTCGGCGGCGGCGATCAGCCCGTCCGCGAAGGGGAAGAAGGCATCAGATGCAACCACGGACCCCGTGGTCAGCGGTTCGGCCAACCCCGCGCTCTTGGCGGCTTCCTGCGCTTTCCACGCGGCGATCCGGCAGGAATCCACGCGGCTCATCTGACCCGCCCCGATCCCGACTGTCGCCCCGTCCTTGGCGTAAACGATGGCGTTGGATTTCACGTGCTTACAAACCCGGAAGGCGAACAGAAGGTCGGCCATTTCCTTCTCAGAAGGCGCCCGCGCCGTAGCGACCTTGAGTGTGGCGGGGTCCAGCGCATGGGTGTCCGCGTCCTGCACGAGGAATCCCCCGGCGATTCGCGCGAGGGTTTGATAGGTCGCGCGCGGGTCGGGTAGGGAGCCCGCGTCGAGCACGCGGATATTCTCTTTCTTTTTCAGAACCTCAAGCGCGTCGGCCTCGATCGCGGGCGCGATGATGACCTCGACGAACCGCTCGGTGATCGCGCGGGCCAGATCGGCGGATAGGGGGCGGTTGACGGCGATAATCCCGCCGAACGCGCTCACAGGGTCGCAGAGCAGCGCCTTGCGGTACGCCGAGACCGGATCGCCCGATACGGCCACGCCGCATGGGTTGGCGTGTTTGATGATCGCAACGGCAGGCGCATCGAACTCAGCCACCAGCTCGAACGCAGCGTTTGTGTCGTTGATATTGTTGTACGAAAGCTCCTTGCCCTGAACCTGTTTGGCGCTCGCCGCGCCGGGGCGGGGGCTGTGGTCCATGACGTAAAGACTCGCCGCCTGATGCGGATTCTCACCATAGCGCAATTTCTGCTTGAGACGCCCCGCGACGCTGAACCGCTTGGGCGCGGTCTCCCCGGTCTGCGCCGCCATCCACGTCGAAATACTGGAATCATAAGAAGCCGTAAGCGAGAACGCATCCATCGCCAGCGCACGCCGCAGCTCCGGCCCCACCGCGCCCTTCTGCGCGTTCATCTCAGCAATCACGCGCCCATAGTCGGCGATATCGGTAATCACGGTCACGTCGTTGTGATTCTTGGCCGCCGCGCGGATCATCGCCGGGCCGCCAATGTCGATATTCTCGATGCAGGTCGCAAAATCCGCGCCGCTGGAAACGGTCTGCACGAAGGGATAGAGCGTGATGACAACAAGGTCGATCCCCTCGATCCCGTGCGCCTCCATCGCCTTGCGGTGCTCGGCATCGGCCCGGCGCGCGAGGATGCCGCCGTGAATATGCGGATGCAGAGTCTTGACCCGCCCGTCCATGATCTCGGGGAAACCCGTCACGTCACTGACCTCGCGCACCGCGATTCCGGCCTCGGCAAGCGCCTTCGCCGTCCCGCCGGTCGAGAGAATCTCAATCCCGAACCCGTGAAGCGCCTGGGCAAATTCGATCAGCCCCGTTTTGTCGGAGACGGAAATAAGGGCGCGCCGGATAGTGACCGCGCCGGAAATCATGCCGGGATCTTGGGGGGATGCGAGTGTCATATGAAAAACCTTGCGCTCGTGTCTGCGCGTTCAACGGCGTGAGGCGGCAGGTCGCAGACAATAAAAAAGCCCGCCTTACGGGGGCGGACTATAGACATAAACAGGCGGGTTAGGCAAGAGCCTGCGCCCCCGGCGAGGCCGCCGCAGGCTTCTTGCAATGAACGCTGTCCGGCTTGGCATAAAGCGCCCTTTGCCCCGGCACCGCCGCGAAAGCATCGGTCAGCCCCAGAACCGTCTCCGCCCCGCCGAGGAACAGCAAACCATCGGGCGGCATCTGCTTGGCGATATTCTCAAGCACGCCCTTTTTGGTGGGTTGGTCGAAATAGATCAGCACGTTCCGGCAGAACACCACATCGAACTGCCCCAGCCCGCCCATCTTTTCCAACAGGTTGAAATACTCGAACTTCACCATGTTGCGGATATCGGGCTTGAGCCGCCAGCGATCCTGCTCCTGCACGAAATATTTCATGAGATACTGGATCGGGAGACCGCGCTGCACCTCGAACTGGGTGAACAGCCCCTCGCGGGCCTGCGCCAGAATTTCATGGGAAATGTCGGTGGCGACAATCTCGTACTGCCAGCCCGGCATAGTCGCAGATTCTTCTTTGAGAAGCATGGAGAGCGAATAGGATTCCTGCCCGCTGGAGGCCGCCGCGCTCCAGATCCGGAGCCTCTTGGGCCGCCCGGCCTGGGCCTTGAAATAGGGCAGCACGAAATTCTTGAACGTGTCGAACGGCTTGGTGTCGCGGAAGAACGACGTCTCGTTCGTGGTCATCGCCTCGATGATATCGTTGACCAGCTCCTTCGACGGCATGGCGCGCAGCACGTTCGTCATCGCGTCGATGCTGGGGTAATTCCATTTTTTGGCGACGGGGTTGAGGCGCGAGTCGAGAAGATAGGACTTGTCGGGCGTCAGGACGAGACCGGACTTCTGCTTCAGCAGGTCCCGGTATATTTCAAAGTCCGTAATACGCATGATGCGCCCTCTCTCTACATAACCGCTCGGCGGAGCCAGGGACCGATTTCAGCCAACGGCAGCACCGCCGAACAAAGACCGTTCGTCGCAACCGCGCCGGGCATCCCCCAAACTACGCTTGTTTCTTTATCCTGCGCAATAACCCGCCCGCCCTTTTCAACAAGCATTCGGGCGCCGAGCATTCCGTCCGCCCCCATGCCGGTCAGAATCGCGCACAAAATTTTCTGTCCGTAGATCTCCACCAGCGAGCGCAGCATCGGATCGACCGCAGGCTTGCAGAAATTCTCAGGCGGGCCGTTTCCAAGGCGTATGCGCAACTCCTCGCCGTGCAGCTCGAACAGCATGTGCTTGCCACCCCGCGCGATATAGATATGCCCCTTCTCGACGAGCATAAGGTCTTCGGCCTCGTGGCTGGGTGTTCCCGTCTGCATATGGATGTGTTCGGTTAGAGTCTTGGTAAAGGTCTCCGGCATGTGCTGGGTGATAACGATGGGAATATCCAGCCCCTTAAGCTCTTTCAAAACCGTGAACAGCGCATGAGGCCCGCCTGTCGAACTGCCGATCGCCAGGATACGAGGTTTTCCGCGATATGCCCGCGTATCGTCGCGCAGCGTGAAGGCGGGCGCATCGGCGGCAGGATCCTTCGGCGCCTCCGTGCGGCGCATGAGCGGGGAGGTGGCGGCGCTTTTCGCCCGGTGCGGACGTGCGCCCTTAAGCGATTTGATCAGCGCGATAAGATTTTTCTCGAACGCCGACCCCGGCCCCTTGTCCAGCGCACTGCCGGGCTTGACGATGCATTCCACCGCGCCCAGCTGCATGGCCTTCAGCGTGACGCTGGCCCCACGCTCGGTCAGGCCCGAACACATAATGACCTTGGTGGCGGGCGAGGCCTTGAGTACACCGGGCAGGGCGGTCAGCCCGTCCATCACCGGCATCTCGACATCAAGGATCATGATGTCCGGTTTTTTGGACTCGGCGGCGCTGATGGCCAACTCTCCGTTCTGGACCGACGCAACGACCTTGATCTCTGGATCGGCTTCGAGAATACGCCGCAGGATTCCTCGAAGCACGCTTGAATCGTCGACAAGCACGACGGAGACGAAATCTTCAGGGGCGCTATCGGAAGGAACTGTCATATTATTTACTATAGATTACCACGCAAGTGTGTCGGAAAACCAAAGTCGTCACGCAACGCATAGCTCTAGTCGGACGGTTTGATCAATCCCACCTGCACGAACTTGTTCTCAATGATCTCGCTGTCGAACGGCTTCATGATATATTCGTCCGCGCCCGCCGACATGGCCCGCTGGATATGGCCGATATCGTTCTCGGTGGTGCAGAATACGACCTTCGGATGCGTGCCGTTGTCCATCTGACGCAATTTTTCAAGAAACTCGATCCCGCTCATGACCGGCATGTTCCAGTCCAGAATGATCGCGTCGGGCATGGAGGCCTGACAGGCCTCGTAAGCCTTCTGCCCGTCCTCGGCCTCCCGGCATTGAAAGCCCAGATCGTGCACGATGCGGCTTGCGACCTTACGAACCACGCGGCTGTCATCGACTATAAGGCAGGTCTTCATCGTTCTATCCTAGCGGAAAGTGGCAGACATACTAAGTCACAGGTTACTTTAAATCGGTACCCGATCCAAATCTAACCGCCAAAAGTTACCACTTTGTTAAGAGGATTTTGTAAACGGAGGGGCCAAAAGCCGCTTAACTGGCCCGTGCCTGAATGGAATCCAGCAAACGCGGCACGTCCATGATGATCAGAAGCTCGGAATCAAGCTGGCAGACCCCATCGGAAATATCACGCCATTTGCTGTCCAGCGTACCCGGATTCTTCTCGATCCGGTTCTGATCAAGGCTCAGCACGTCCCCGACCTTGTCGATGATCAGGCTGTAAAGCTCCTGATTATACTCTACCACCACGCTCATGCTGCGTTTACTGGGGTCGATCTTGACGTTCAGGCGCTTGCGCACGTCGATGGCCGTGACGATGCGCCCCCGCAGGTTAAGTGACCCAGCGACCTCCGGCGAGGCGAGGGGAATACGCGTGACTTTTTGTTCGCGCAGCACGTCCTGGATTTGCAGGACCGGGATCCCGAACTTCTGATCGTCGATCAGGATCGTCAGATATTCGAGCGTCTTGCTGGTCTGATGTGCGTTTTCCGCCTTCATGGTCATGGCCTCATATCACTGTTACATTCGCCGGACGCCCGGAACCTAGCCTCTGGCCGTAGCCTTGGACGCACGCTCCGCCATGCGGGCGTTCGCCACGGTTTCGGAGAGGGAGTTCAGGAGCGTGTCCCGGTCGAATTTTGCGACATAATCATTAAAACCGACTTTACGGCCCCGGTCGATATCCTGCGGGGTGGCATGCGAGGAGAGCGCCACCATCGGCACGTTTTGCCAGCGGCTGTTGTCGCGGACGCGCTGCGCGAATTCGAACCCGTCCATCTCGGGCATTTCGATATCGCTGATAATCACGTCGAAATGGGCACCGTCTTCGCAAAGCTTGAGCGCTTGCAACGGGCTTTCCAGCGTCGTCACGTCATACCCGGCAACGCTGAGCAGAGGCGTGAGCATATTACGGAAGAACAGGCTGTCATCGATCAAAAGAATGCTGCGCCTGCGGTTCTTGTTGGACAAGTCGGCGGCGGTCACGAAATCCTCGTCCCCGTGATCCTTGAACCAGTCCTTGTCGATGCTGGCCAGAAAATACGCAAGGTCCATGACATCCGTAGCCTTGCCGTTGATGATGGCGCTGCCCAGAAGACCGGGGCGCGAGGCGCTGATCTGGATATCGACATATTGCTCGGTGATGTC
This sequence comes from Alphaproteobacteria bacterium, assembly GCA_023384135.1. Taxonomy (GTDB): domain Bacteria; phylum Pseudomonadota; class Alphaproteobacteria; order Micavibrionales; family Micavibrionaceae; genus JAGNKE01. Next base: position 320,923 of record JAHDXS010000003.1, read on the forward strand.
GATGATCTGATCGACAATCAGACCAAGAGAGCGGTTTCTCTCAGCAAACACCAGCACCGGCTTCTCACCCGTGCTGCCGATTTCCATGCTCTCGTGATAGGGGATCAGTGGCATCAGCGTGTCCCGATATTGCACCATCATCTGCCCGCCGGAACGCTCGATCTTGTCGAGGCGTACATTCTCAAGCCGTGCCACAAGCGCCAGCGGAACGGCCTTCGGTGCGCTGTCGGCGGCACGGAACAGCAGCAGGGAAGTCTTTTTGTGGGAATCCGGTATGTTGCCGGCCTGTTCGGATTCTTCCCGATCGGCCTCGGCCAGCGTCCCGGTCGTCTCCGCGATCCCGTTCGGGTCGAGGATCATGATGACGCTGCCGTCCCCGAGAATGGTATTCCCCGAGAAAAGGCTCAAACCCTGCAAAAGCTTGCTGACCGGCTTGACGACGATTTCTTCGGTATCGAAGACCTTATCCACGATGATGCCGAACTCGAAACTGCCGACTTGCGTAACCACGATATAACCCCGCGTAATCAACCCCTGATCGGCGTCGCTCTCTTCGCGCAGTTTGAGCACGTCGCCCAGCGAGATCAGCGGCAGAAGCCGCTCGCGCAAGCGGAAAACCGGCGCGTTATGCACGTATTCGATGCGGTTGTCGCCCTGCGTAGAGATCATAACAAGCTCTCGGACCGAAAGCTGCGGGATGGCGAAACGCTCGCCCGCCGCCTCGACGATCAGCGCAGAGACGATGGCCAGCGTGAGCGGGATTTTGATCGTGAAGACCGAACCCTTGCCCTCAACGGAGTTCATCTCGATGGAGCCGCCGATCTTCTCGATATTGGTGCGCACCACATCCATGCCCACCCCGCGCCCGGAGACGGAGGTAACCTTCTCGGCGGTCGAAAACCCGGCCTTGAAAATATATTGCTGGATTTGCTGCACAGACATGCCCTGAAGCTCTTCCTGCGTCGCAAGGCCGTTGGAGAGAATCTTCTGCTTGATCTTCTCAAGCGCAAGGCCCTTTCCGTCGTCGGAAATCTTGATCAGAATATGTCCGCCCTCGTGGAACGCTTCAAGCATGATCCTGCCTGTTTCCGGCTTGCCCGCCTTCACGCGGTCGGCGGGCTTCTCGATCCCGTGATCGCCCGAATTGCGCACCATGTGCGTCAGCGGGTCCTTGATCATCTCCAGCACCTGCCGGTCCAGCTCTGTATCGGCCCCACGCATGTCGAGGTCGATCTTCTTGCCCAGTTCCATGCTGAGGTCGCGGATGATGCGCGGCAGCTTCTGCCAGGCGTTGCCGATCGGTTGCATCCGGGTTTTCATCACGCCTTCCTGAAGATCGGAGACGACATGGTTAAGACGTTGCAGCGGCGTGGTGAATTCGCTCTCGGCGTTGCTGCGCAAAATCTGCAGCAACTGGTTGCGGGTCAGCACAAGCTCGCTGACCATGGTCATCAAATTCTCAAGCACATCGACATTCACGCGCAGCGTCTGTGAGCCGACCGCGCCCTCCTTGGCGGCTGTAGCATCCTCACCGCCGCTGGCCGCAGGCTTCGCTGCAGGAGGAGGAGGGGGAGGGGCCAGTTCGGGCCGGGCGCGGCCAGAAACGCCGCTTCAAGCTCTTCGAGCGAAACCTCGCCGGGAAGGGGTTCAGGCGGCGCGACGGTCTTGGGTTCGGGCTTCGGTTCGGGCGCCTTGGGCGCAGCAGGAGCATCGCCGCCGATCGACTTGCCTTCATAGGCGGCGTCCAGCTTGGCAATAAGATCCTGATCGCTGCCCTCCGGCTCCTTGCCCGTCTCGCCGAGCTTGCCGACGATGAATTTGATGCGGTCGATGGATTCGAAAATCAGGGTGACGTATTCGGCCGTCACGTCCAGATCGCCGTCGCGGAAGCGCCCCAGCACGTTCTCGGCGTGGTGCGCGGTCTTCTCAAGGCGCGGCAGGCCCAGAAACCCGCACGTCCCCTTGATCGTGTGCATCAGGCGGAAAATCTTGCCAAGCAGGGCCTTGTCGTTGGGATGCTGTTCGAGATTGACCAGATCGAGATCGAGTTCATCAAGGCTCTCGTTAGTCTCGGTGAGAAACTCGACAATAAGGTCATCCATGGCGCACTATCCCTGATCGCACTAAAATCATAAAACCGGCAGTAACCGCGCCGATCCCGAAGGCGCGAAGAACCTGCAACAAATCCCCGAGCCCAAAAAGGATACGCGGGGCCAAATTAAAATAAGATTAACGCAGAGGACGCAGAAAGAACCGAAAAGGCGGGGGGAGTATCTCTGAAGGCCCCTAAGAAAAAGGGGCAGTATACGACCCTGAATCAGGATAGCGAGGCGTTACGCAAGCTCAAGAGAATTGAATTTTCTTGCGTATCAAAGACGTGGATAGAATATCCGTAATGCCCGGCCATGACATGGGTGAGATAGGGGTGGATGGTTTTCGGTTCGAGGCTTTCCGGCTTCGCCGCTCCGGTCAGCGCGGCCTTATAACCCTCGCGGAAGCTCGCATGCTCGCCCATGGATTGGACGTGAAGCGAGCCGTCCCCGCCGTCGAAAGCCTTGACCGTTCCGCCCTTGGGCAGCGTGTCGATCATCACCAGCAGCAGACAGGCCAAAATTTTGCAAAGCCCCGGCGGCGGATCGGTCAGGCCCAGAGGCGCGTGCGGGTCCCAGTCCTGTTTGATCCGCTTGTCCCCGCCGATATAGTCGGCGAAAATCTTATGCACGTCTTCCGGCTTGATGGAGGCGTCCGCGCCTCCCGCGCCATAGGCGAGGCGGAACAGCTTCAGCTTGGCCGCCGCCTGTCCGGCGCTGAACGCGATCAGGTTGACGGCCTCGGCATCCATGCCCTCGCCGCCGCTGGCATCTTCGAGAAACTCGACGCCGTTCGAAACCGCCCCGATCGGGCTGATCAGGTCGTGGCAGACCTTGGAGGCCATCAGTTCGATGAGTTTAACGCAGTCTTGATCGTGCATCGCCATTCAACCGAAGTTTTAGAACCCTTACAGTGAAAACGATTCGCTAGGCGAATACCAGAGTGTATCCGAGTTTTTTCACTTCTTCCTGCGCCATGGCTTTGAGTCGCTCCAGACCCGCTGCGCTGTCGCTCTCCGCCCGCGCCACGAGAACGCTCTGCGTGTTGGAGGGCCGCAGCAACCACCAGCCGTCCGGCGTGGAGACGCGCACCCCATCGATATCGTTGACCGCGATGTCGGGATCCTTGCGCAGAGCAAGACTGGCCGCCACGCGCGGCACGAGCTCAAATTTGCCTTCCTCGTCCACGTCGAACCGCACTTCGGGCGTGTTGAACAGAACGGGAAGGTGCGCGGTCAGGCTCGAAAGCCCGCCCTTGGCCTCCGAAAGCGCGTTCAAAAGCCGCACGCCGCAGTAAAGCGCGTCGTCGTACCCGTAATATTTATCGGCAAAAAAGATATGCCCGCTCAGCTCCCCAGCCAGCGGCGCCTTCAGTTCGCCCATCTTGTCCTTGATCAGGGAATGCCCGGTCTTCCACATGACGGCGTTCCCGCCCAGCTTGCGGATTTCATCGAACATGACCTGCGAGCATTTCACATCGCCGATGATCGCCGCGCCGGGGCGGTTGCGCAGAACCTCCTTGGCGTAGATCGTCATGAGAATATCGCAGCGCAGAACCGCGCCCTTTTCGTCCACCACGCCGATCCGGTCGCCGTCGCCGTCGAACGCGATGCCGAGATCGCATTGATTGTCCCGCACCGCCTTTTGCAGGTCGATGAGATTCTCGTCCACCGTCGGGTCCGGGTGGTGGTTGGGAAAGTTCCCGTCAATCTCGGGGAACAGCAGGATATGGTTGCCCGGGATACGGCTGGTCAGCATCTCCAGAACCTCGCCCGCCGCGCCGTTTCCGGCATCCCACGCGACGTTGAGGTCGCGCGTCAGCGTAAGATCCTGCATCAGGCGCGAAACGAAGGCCTCTTTCACGTCCTTGTCCGTACGGCCACCAGCCCCGGAAGCCAGCGCGCCGGAGGCGGAAATTCGCCCGATCTCTTGAATCTTTTCCCCGAACACCGGCCCGGTCTGCAGCGTCATCTTGAACCCGTTATAATCCGGCGGGTTGTGCGAACCCGTGACCATGATCCCCGCATCGGCCTTCAGGTGCTTGACGGAGAAATAGAGCATCGGCGTCGGCCCCAGCCCGATGAAGGTCACATCCATGCCCGCCTCGCGCAAACCCTTGGTCAGAGCCTCGGCCAGTCCCGGCGAACTCACGCGCCCGTCGTACCCCACGCAGACATGCGTGCCCTTCAACCCGGCCACATACGTGCCGAACGCGCGGCCCAGCGCATAGGCGTCCTGCTCGGAGAGATTTTTGCCGATCTGCCCGCGTATGTCGTATTCGCGCAGGATCGTGGGGTTAAAGCTGTAGGCGCTCATGGTGGATGCACTCTCTGTAGTGGTTTTACGGGCGGTCTCAGACATAGCGTTTCAGAACCTCTTTGACACCTTGTGAAATTTCGGGATCGCTCAGGCCGTAGGCGATGTTCGCCTCGATGAACCCGAGGCGGCTGCCGCAATCGTAGCTTTTGCCGTCGAAGCGGATGGCGTTGAACGGCTGCTTGCCGATCAGCTTCGCCATGGCATCGGTCAACTGGATCTCTCCGCCCGCGCCTTTTTCGAACGCGCTCAAATATTCGAACAATTCCGGCTGGAAGATGTAGCGCCCGACCACCGAAAGGGTGGAGGGCGCCTTGTCCGGCTCCGGTTTCTCGACCAGCCCCGCGACGGGCATGACCGGAAGGGTCTGGTCCTTCGTGTCGATGATCCCGTAATTCTTGGTCTCCGCGCGCGGAACCTCCTCCACGGCGATCAGATTGCCGCCGACTTTATTATAGGTCTCGACCATCTGCTTCAGGCACGATTGCTGGCCCTTCATCAAAACGTCGGGCAGCAGAACCGCGAACGGCTCGTTCCCGATGATCCGCGCCGCGCACCACACAGCATGGCCAAGGCCCAGCGGCTTCGCTTGCCGCGTCAGGATTAGCCGCCCGGCGGGCAGCTCGGCCTCGCGCACTTTTTCCAGCAGCGCGGTCTTGCCGCGCGATTCCAGGGTCTGCTCCAACTCGAATTGCAGGTCGAAATGCTCCTCCAGCAATTCCTTGTGCCGGCCGGTGACAAAGATGAACTCCTCGATCCCGGCGGCGCGGGCTTCCTCCACGACATGCTGGATCAGCGGCCGGTCGCAAATGGTCAGCATCTCCTTCGGCATGGCCTTCGTGGCGGGAAGAAAGCGCGAGCCGAGTCCGGCGACGGGGAAGACGGCCTTTTTGACGGGCCGGGGCGTGGGGGGTGTACTCATGAATCAGTCCGTTAACTTTTTGCGTTGCACCAAATTACTGCCACGCCCGCCGCGCCAATGCAAGCCCGGTCAGCCGAAGGCGGGGAAGGGGGATGCAATCCGCATGCCGCTCGGCCCTCACGTCATTGCGAACCCGCGCCAGCGGGTGCAGCAATCCAGACAACATAAGCAGATGGATTGCTTCGTCAGCCTTCTGGCTTCCTCGCAATGACGGAAACGCCCTCTTGTGATCCTCGCTCCCCCTTGTCATCCCTGCGAAAGCAGGGACCGGGTAAGGTCATGCACCACGGATTTCAGCCTTCGCCGGAATGACGCCACGCGCGGTAAGCTTCGCGCCTTTGCGATGAAAGCGTAAAAGCCTACGAAACCGGCCGGACCCGACCCTTAAGTTTCTCGGGCGCCAGCTCGACCACGAGGTTGCGCACCTCCTGCCGCGCCGTAAGCTGGGAAAGGGTGAGCGGCTTGTCCTGCCCCTCTTTGATATCGAGCAGCGTCAGCCCCTTAAGGAACATCTCGCGGAAAATCACGCGCTCCCCGAAGCCCGGAGCCAGCCGGAACCCGATCGTCCCGGAAATGTCCTGCAGAATGTCGCCCACCACCTGTTTGTTGCGGGCGTTGAGCGAGGCGAGGCGGTTGCGCATCACGATCCAGTCGAGGTCGCCCGCGTTGCAAAGTTGCCGCTTGCGCCGCAGATCCTGAACCATCTGCGCATAGACTGATGGCCCCTTGATCTTGAGCGTATCGGGGTCGATATCGACCAGAACGTCAAGATCGATGAAACTGTCGTTCATGGGGGTGATCAGCGTATCCGCATACCCGTGCGCGAGGCGGCTGAGGTGCGAATCCGTTCCCGGCGTATCAATCACGATGAAATGGTGGCGGCGGCCAAGCTCCTGCAGCGCGAGGGAGAGGAACGTCCGCTCTTCCTCTTCCTGCGCTGTAACGCTGTCCGCCGTGCTGCGGGGAATCGAAAGATGCGTCGGGCTGGGCAGGTGGTCGCGTGTGCTTGTGATGAAATCGAAGCGTTTCTTGAGATAGCGGGTAAACGTGCCCTGCCGCGCGTCCAGATCGAGGCTCCCCACCTTATAGCCGAGCCGCAAAAGAGCGATAGCCGTATGCATCGCCGCGGTGGACTTGCCCGACCCGCCCTTTTCGTTCCCGAAAACAATAATGTGCGCCTGCTCTTGAGTCTTGATGGGACGCATCCTTATAATGGTGAACAATCAAAAGTGACAAAAAATGCTTCTGAGGAAAGATGCCAGAAAACACACACCCATATCAAGACAGGCTTGCCGCTTTTCGAAAAAAGATTGAAGAGATGGGCCTAGACGGCTTTATTCTACCCCGCACGGACGAATATCAGGGGGAGTTTCTGGCCGCCTGCGCCGAGCGCGTGGCGTGGCTGAGCGGCTTCACGGGCAGCGCCGGAACGCTGGTCATTCTGAAAGACCGTGCCGTCGTTCTGACCGATGGCCGCTATACGCTTCAGGTCGAGCGGGAGGTGGACCCAGCCTTGTTCGAGACGCAGGACAGCACCCGCATAACCCCCGCATACTGGATCGCGCAAAACGCGAAGGACGGCGACAAGATCGGCTTCGACCCGTGGCTGCACACCCCCGCGCAGATCGAAGCGATTTATAAGGCGGTTTCAAACCGTATGGCCCTCAAGCCCGTGCCCGCGAATCCGCTGGATGCCGTCTGGACGGACCGCCCCGGCCGCCCCATGAACCCCGCCGAACCGTTTCCGCACGATGTGGCGGGCGCGGACTCTCTGGCCAAGCGCATGGATCTGGCAGCCGAAATCAAGGCCAAGGGCGCGGATGCGCTATTGCTGACCGCCTGCGACTCCGTCTGCTGGCTTCTGAACGTGCGCGGGCGCGACGTGCTCTATACGCCGCTGGTGCAATCTCACGCGCTGCTCCATGCGGACGGTGCGCTCGACTGGTTCGTCGATCCGCGCAAGGTGCCGCCCGCCATAATCGCCCATGTGGGGCAGGGGGTGAACGTCATCCCGCCCGACAATATGCCCCTGCGCTTGAGCCAGTTCGCAAATCGCAAGGTGATGTTCGACCGCGACCGCTCCCCCGTCTGGTTCGAACAGAAACTGGAGCAGGCGGGTGCGGTGATCATCGCGCAGAAAGATCCCGTCGAGCCGCGCAAGGCGATCAAGAGCGACACGGAATCCGCCGCGATCCGCGATGTGCATATGCGCGACGCGATTGCTATGATTCAACTCCTGCACGAACTCGACCGCGAAGCACAAAAGGGCCGCCTGACCGAAATCGAGGTAGACGAGAAAATCCAGCAATACAAAATTCAACAAGGCGGCTATCAGGGGCCGAGCTTCGCCACCATCGCCGGGTTCGCCGCGAACGGCGCGATCATCCATTACCGTGCCACCCCCGAGACCAACGCGAAAATCGAGCCGCCGGGCCTTCTGCTCATCGACTGCGGCGGGCAATATTCATGGGGTACGACCGACATCACCCGCACCGTGGCGATCGGCCAGCCGACCCCGGACATGCAAAAACATTACACGCTGGTCCTCAAGGGGCATATCGCGCTCTCAAGGGCCAAATTCCCGGAAGGCACGACGGGCGTGCAGCTCGATACGCTCGCCCGCCAGCATCTGTGGGACGCGGGGCTGGATTACGCCCACGGCACCGGGCACGGCGTCGGCTGTTATCTCGGCGTGCACGAGGGGCCGGTCTCCATCTCCCCGCGCGGGCGCGAGCCTTTGAAACCCGGCATGCTGCTGACCAACGAGCCGGGCTATTACCGCGCCGGGGAATACGGCATCCGCATCGAGAACATCATGCAGGTCCGGGTCGAAAAGGAAGAGCCGGACGGGCGCAGGCTTTTGGGTTTCCGCACATTGACCCTGGTGCCGTACGATCCGCGCCTGATTCTGCAAGAGGAGATCAACGAGGACGAACGCCGCTGGCTGCGCGCCTATTATCTCGACATCGAGGAAATCATCGGGCCGCTGCTGCGCCCGGAAGCACGCAAATGGCTTGCGGCGCAGACAAATGTCTTTATTTGATAACGACTGCTTTAGCGATCAAAAAAGCTTTAGGGCGCCGAACTCTGAGGCAATACGGCAGGCTTGGCCTGCGCGGCCGGAGGAACGGCCTGCTGGGGTTTCGTGGTCTCCGCACCAGAGCCGTTTTCGCCGGAAGCCGGCGTCACGGCGGGAACAGCCTCTTGCGTTTTAGAATCAGTGACCTTGGGGGTAGAGGGCTGTGCCGGGACCTTTGCGTTCTCCGCAGCGGGGGCGGCGGCCTTGGCATCCTGAGTGTTCGTGGCATCGGGACCTGAACCCGCCGCTTCTTCGTTTTCACCCAGCTTGATGGTGGCTTTTAAGGTTGTCTTATCCTCAGAGGCGGCGCCCTCTTGACCTTCGGTCTGCTCGTCGGAGTCATCCATGATAACCTCTTCATCGCTGCTCTGCTCGTCGTCGGCATCAAGAGATTTTTCATCGCCCGCCGCGCCGGAGTCTGATGCCCGATCTTCAGAATATTTCTCCGGGTGGAACTTCACGAGCGAGAAGAGGGTTTTACCAAGGGGCGTATCGACATGCGTGTTGGCACCGAGAAATTCGAGAACGACAACGCCATGATCGTTGAAAATAGCCTGAAGCAGAACCGTGTTGATATAAGGATACTTTTCAAGCGGACGCATGCGCACAAGCGTCGTAACCGTGGCATAAGTACCGTCTTCTGCGGTCTTGGTGTCGATTTTGAGATCCTCAAGGCGGACTTTATCGGCGTAAGGCGCGACGTGTGCGCTCAGGAGAAGCGTTTTGACCTTATCGAAATTCATCTTCTCGTCAATTTTATAGCCGTAGAAGTTGAAGAAGGTCCTATAAGAGAGAAGGGGATCGATGAACACATACCGCCCTCTTTCCTTTTTTTGTTCTTTTGCAAACTTCGGAGGCCCGGCAGTAAAGCTATTGTTCTCATCCGGAAGCTTGAGGGTAAACAGCCCAAGAGGCGATTCGTATTCTTTCCAGTTTTCACCGGGGGTTCCGTCAATCTTGCCCGGCCCGTCATAAAGTTTGAGAGATTCAAAAAAGTCATTCGACTTGAACGCGTACATGCTGCTGGACGGTCCGGTCAGGAGCATCTCCACTCTCGAGATGTCGGTATACATGATCTTGACGCGCATACCCTGCTTGTTCTCGCCATCGCCGTAGGTGATATACATCTCCCGGCCTTTGAAGCCGTCTCTCGTAAACTGATCGTTTGCGAGCATAACCCCACCGGCTCTTTGTGCCGCTTTTTTGTACTTATACGCATCGACTTCCAGCATTTTCGCGATTTGCTTGCTTTTGAGAAGCGAACCCATGCTTTGGTCAACTTTAACAAGAAAAACTTTTTGGTTCTCTTTCCCATCCGGCCCGTCTCCGACCGTGGCGACGATTTCGTTTCGGAAGAGAACGGTCTTTGCGTCGATCCGCAAGGGAATGGACTTGACCTTGTATTTGGACGGAAAGCGGACATCGAACGCACCCGTGAGGGATTTATGGAACTCCCATGTGACTTTTTGAGCCAGCGCATAGCCGCTCATCCCCAAAAGGCCAAAGCCAAAAAGATAAAGAAAAAAGGGTGCTCTCATGACCGTCCGGTTCATACCGTTATCCTCAATAAAACAAAACCAAACACGCAGGGCGCTAAAGCTTTTTACACTGCCTGACCTTAAAATACAACGTTCGGCGGGCCCGGAACATTCTGCAGAGACCATGCCAAGACCGGGGGAACCCAGCAAAAAGCCGCCTGAATCGTGACTTCGGCGGCTTTTAAAAATCTCTCTGAAACAGGGCCTAGTAACCTTCGCGGTCGCGCTTTTTGCGCTCCATCTTACGGAAACGGCGAACGGCCTCGGCCTTTTCGCGGGCCTTCTTCTCGGAGGGTTTCTCGTAGTTGCGGCGGAGCTTCATTTCGCGGAAAAGGCCTTCGCGCTGCATTTTTTTCTTCAGAACGCGCAGCGCCTGATCGACGTTGTTATCCTTGACACTTACACTAACCAAAGGTCTTCACTCCCTAAAATCTGTTGCTTCCAGCCCGCGCGGGGCTCACATAAATACCACAAAGAACGCAGAGTTCTATCGCAATTCCGTATCGATTGCCAGTGTCTTAACACCCCCGAAGCCAAAAAAAAAGAAAAATTTTCGCTTCGGAACCCTCAAAAGGGGCGGGCATGCCGCGCCGCAGCACATAATCCGGTGGCCTGTTAAGACCTCCCTATTATACGATAAATCGAAAAAAAGCGCAAAAGCGGCCCGGAAACGGGCAAAACGGCAGGCAGGAGGGACCGTACACTGGCAGGCAGGAAACCCCCAACGATCCCCGGACCGGACCTGATCCACGGCGCCACCGAGGGCGTTCGGACGGGCTTCGAGCTGGTCCGCTCAGCCGCCTATAAAACCCTGCCTTCGCTGGTCTTCGGCAAGCAGGCCGGGCCGGAGGCGCAGGGCACGCCTGTTCTGGTCGTCCAGGGCTTCGGGATGCACGATCTGACGACCTGGACCATGCGCCGCCATCTCGACGATCTGGGCCATAACAGCTTCGACCCCGATATCGGTTTCAACCTCGGCGTCCGGGGCCATATCATCGACCGGATGGAGGAACGCCTCGTGCGGATGGCGGACCAGCACGGCAAAAAGGTCTCGATCGCGGGCCACAGCCTCGGCGGGATTCAAGGCCTGCTCTTAAGCTACCGACACCCCGACAAGGTCGAGCGGCTGGTCACGATGGGCAGCCCCTTCGGCGTGGCGCAGCTCCGGGGCGGCGCGAATCGCTTGATTTACGGCGCGTATGAATTTCTGAATCCCAACGACGACGATCTGGTCGAGGAACTGGCCGATTATATGAAAGACGGCCCGCCCGAGGCCGCCGTGACCTCGTTCTTCTCCTATACGGACGGCGTGGTCGCGCCTAAGGCCGCCGTCAACCCGTGGGGCGGCAAAAAGGGCCATAAGGCGGAAAATGTCGAAGTGGAGGGCAGCCATTGCGGCATGATCGTAAATCTCGATGTCTGGACGGCGGTGGCCGATCGTCTCGCCACCCCGCACGCAAACTGGAAACCCTTTTCATGGGATGAGGAGCAGGGGGCGGAGATCGGCGTCACACCCGAACTCGTCCCGGCGAAGTGATCCTGCATCCCGCTACCTTTTTGTCATCCCTGCGAAAGCAGGGACCTAGTCAGGACATCACCATGGATTCCGGCCTTCGCTGCAATGACGGCAAAAACACCCTTGTCATCCAGAGCGCAGCGAAGGATCTGAAGCGTATCCCGGGAATAGATCCTTCGGCCTCGCCTCAGGATGACAAAAAACGTCGTGTTCGTTGTGATCGTTGTGTTTCAAAAATCGCTTAGCGCCTTCGCGTCTTTGCGATTCATATCCGGGGATTCCGGCCTTCGCGGGAATGACAGTAGAAAGAGAGCGTCATTGCGAACCCGCGCCAGCGGGTGAAGCAATCCACAAATACAGATGTTGGATTGCTTCGTCGGCCCGAAGCCTCCTCGCAATGACAAGCCCTCCCTTGTCATCCCCGCGTAGGTGGGGATCCAGTTAAACCTTGGGCGTGGATTCCGGCCTTCGCCGGAATGACGCGGAAGTCTTGGCGCCTTCGCGTCTTTGCGATTCATATCGGGATGCCCGTTCTCGCCGGAATGACGAATAAAACCGCCGCCCGCGTCGTGCGCGCTGTGATCGTCGTGTTTTAAAACAGCTTAGCGCCGAAGCCTACCCCGCCGCGCGGGTCTTGAGGTTCAGCGCCGCGTCGATCAGGGTCTTGGTGTAGTCCTGCTGCGGTCTCTCGAAGATATGGTCCACGGTCCCGGACTCGACGATCTTGCCGTCCTTCATGACCATCACCTCGTGGCACATCGCCCGCACCACGCGCAGATCGTGGCTGATAAAGAGGTAAGACAGGCTGTGCTTCTGCTGCAACTCGCGCAGCAAATCCACGATCTCCGCCTGCACCGAGACATCGAGCGCCGAAGTCGGCTCGTCCAGCACCACGAAATCCGGGGCCAGAACCAGCGCCCGCGCGATCGCGACACGCTGCCGCTGCCCGCCCGAAAATTCATGCGGATAGCGGTGGCGTGTCTCCGGGTCCATCTGCACGTCCTTGAGCGCTTCGACCACCAACTCATCCCGCTGGGCTTTCGAAAGCCCGCGCTTGTGCAGCGCCAGCCCCTCGTCGATGATCTGCGCCACGCTCATGCGCGGTGAGAGGGAGCCGAAAGGGTCCTGAAACACGATCTGCATCTTGGAACGTAGCGGCCGCATCTGCTGGCGCGAGAGAGCCGAGACACTTTGCCCCGTAAAGACGATGGTACCCGTGCTGGGCAGCATGCGGATCATCGCGAGCGCCAGCGTCGTCTTGCCCGATCCGGATTCGCCGACCACGCCCAGCGTATGCCCGCGCCGCAGGGTCAGGCTCACATCGTCCACCGCCTTGACGAAATCCAGCGGCTTTCCAAAAAAGCTTTTCCGGCGGGGGAAATAGACCTTGACGTTCTGCCCCTCCAGAATCGCGGGCGCGGCGGGGTCGGCGGGCTTCACGCGCCCGGCGGGCTGCGCGGCCAAAAGCTTTTTCGTGTAATCGTGCTGCGGCTTTTCAAACAAAAGTTCCGTGGGCTGCATCTCCACCAACTCCCCGCTTTTCATAACGCAGATTTTATCCGCCATCTTCCGCACGACCGAAAGATCGTGGGAAATCAGCATCAGCGCCATGCCCAGCCGGGTCTGCAACTCCTCCAGAAGCTCCAGAATCTGAGCCTGAATCGTAACATCGAGCGCCGTCGTTGGCTCGTCCGCGATCAGCAGGGACGGGTTGTTCGCTAGCGCCATCGCGATCATCACGCGCTGCCGCTGCCCGCCCGAAAGCTGGTGCGGATAGGAATCCATCCGGCCCTTCATGTTGGAAAGCCCGACCAGATCCATGAGTTCCAGAACCCGCGCGCGTGTCTGCGCATTGTTCATCCCCTGATGGATTTTCAAAACCTCGCCCACCTGCCGCTCGATCGTGTGCAGCGGGTTGAGCGCGGTCAGCGGCTCCTGAAAGATCATGCCGATCCGCCGCCCGCGAATGGCGCACATATCCTTGTCTTTGAGGCTCAGAAGATCTTTGCCCTCGAACAAAATTCGCGTGTCCGCGCTGTGCTGCGTCGCGGCGGCGGGCAAAAGCCGCATGACCGACAGCGCCGTCACCGACTTGCCGGAGCCCGACTCCCCGACCACGGCTACGGTCTCGCCCTTGCCGATGCTAAAGCTGACATTTTTCACGGCGGAAAACAGACCTGCCGGGGTCTTGAAATCCACGCATAGATTTTGAATCTGGAGAAGCGGCTCGAACATCACGCCACTATATAGGTTTTGAAGGGGGAGAAAAGGGCGTATTCGCTATTGTATGAGCGCCGGACCGTCCTGAAGCGGCAGCCCGGCCATCTGAAAGCGCGTATTGACGTAAAACATGATTTCAAAGTTCTGAACCCCCGACCGCGCCTTGATCGCGTCGATATCCTCAAGAACGATCCGCAGGCCTTTGTGCACGCGGGATTGGAACTCATCCGCGATGCGCTGCTCGCCCGCTTCGCCCTCATGCGCGTGTTCCAGAGCCAGCCGCCCCAGAGTCAAACTCATCAGCGCGTGATTATCCTGAATTTCCTCATAGACCGAAGACAGCGCATATTCCTTATCAAGTTTCTTAAACTCGGCCTCGTCCGTCTCAAGCAGCGCATACATCTCCGGGGAACGCGGCTCGATCCCCAGAAATTTGAGGGAATAGTGCAGGGAGTCATATGTGCCCGAGGCATGCTCCGGATACTGCGGATGGGCCTTCATCTCATTCCACGCGTTGCGCAAAACGAACATGCGGCCAGTCCGCGCATCGGCATAAAGCGCGTCGATGGTCGTATCGGTTCCCGCGAGCAGGGGATTAATCCGCGCACGCAAGGCTTCGGTCGGCGGTCGGTCACAATCCTCCGCATCGGCGAGATCCGCTTCAATAAGCGGGGAAAGCAGAGCCTCGTAAGTCGCGTTGTTGAGATAATCAAACCGCTCGACGGGCTCGGTCCGTCCGCCCTCGATGTCCCGCGCAAGAGTCCGGATGTTCCCGGCAATCTCATGCAGGGCCTCAATCATGTTCCGGTGCTCGTCGTCTTGCTCGTTCATCTTAGGCCGCTCAATCAGTTCATCGGCGCGCGCGGATCGGCCCCGGGCAGCCGCCCGTCAGCCTCCAGCCGCGCAAGAATGTAAAATGTCATCTCCGCCTCGCTCAGGCCCGAACGATTGAGCGTCTTGGCGGTCTCCGCCTCGAAATCGGCGAAGTTCCGATCGTACATCTCGTCATACTCCCGCGCGGTCTTGAAGAGGTCCGAAAGCTTCACGTCGGGGCGGCCGGGCGACATCGTTTTCATCATCGCGAAATTCATCATCGACTGGCGGAACAGCAGGTCTTCATAGACGCTCTCCTTGGCGTATTTCTGGTCCACGCGGCGGAACTGCTCCGGCGTTGTCTCCAAAAGGGCGCACATCTCCGGCGACCCCGGCGCGATCCCCAGAAATTCGAGCGAATAGTGCAGGGAGTCGTAATCCGCGCTGGCGTCCTGCGGAAACTCCGGCGCGTCGCGCATGGTTTTCCAGAGCGATTGCGCCAGAAACACCCGGCCCGTCCGCGCATCCTCATAGACCTTGTCCATACTCAGCCCCAGATCGGCCAGATGCGGGTCAACCTTGGTCCGAAGATCCTCGTCGGGCGCCTTTCCGGCGGCTTCGGGAGTCGTCAGCCCCGCCCGGCTCAGAAGGGCGATAAATTCGTCATAGGAACAATCAAGCTGATAGTCGATAGCGTCCATATTCTGCGCCATCGTCTCCCCACGCTGCTGCACCGTCTCCGCAAAGGCGCAGATATTGCTCGCCACGTTGCGCGCCGATTGCAAAAGCTCGTCCTGTGTCGGTTTCCGAGGGTTCATGCCGCAGAAATTATACCTTTTTAACCCTTAACACACGGAAAATGTCCTGCGTAATCCGCTTCTCGACGCCCTGCATCTCCGAAAGCGCCAGTTCATGCAGCTTACAGCCCTTGTTTTCCGCCATTTTCACGATGGTTCCGGTGATATGGTGCGCCTCCCGGAAGGGGATGCCCAGCTCCATGACCAGCCAGTCCGCCAGCCGCGTGGCGGTCGTAAACCCGTCCTCGGCGGCTTCGAGCATCCGCGCCGTGTTGAAGCTCGCGCTCTCCAGCATCCCGCGCATGGCCTGCAAGCCCAGTGAAAGCGTGTCGAACGAATCGAACACCGGCTCCTTATCTTCCTGAAGATCCTTATTGTAAGCCAGCGGCAGCGCCTTTTGAACGGTCAGAAGGTTAATCAGATTGCCGTGCAGCCGCCCCGTCTTGCCACGGATCAACTCCGCCGCGTCGGGGTTTTTCTTCTGCGGCATGATCGAGCTGCCCGTGCTCCACGAATCCGAAAGCCGCACGAACCCGAACTGGGTGGTGGACCAGAGGATGATCTCCTCCGCCAGCCGTGAAAGATGCACCCCGCACTGGGCGCACGCGAACAGGAACTCGGCGGCGAAATCCCGCGCCGAAACCCCGTCCATCGTGCTCGCCGTGGGCCGATCAAACCCCAGCGCCTTCGCCGTTGCCTTCCGGTCGATGGGGTAGGGCGTACCCGCCAGCGCGGCGGAACCCAGCGGACATTCATTCATCCGCGCCCGGCAGTCCGAAAAACGCGACAAATCGCGCTCCAGCATCTGCACGTAAGCCTCCAGATGCATCCCCAGCGTCACGGGCTGCGCGGCCTGCAAATGCGTAAAGCCCGGCATCGCGTCCTTTTTATGTTTCTTCGCAAGGTCTTTGAGCGTGTCCGTCAGGTCGCAGATCAGCAAAGACAACTCGTCGATCGCATCCCGCACCCACAGGCGGAAATCCGTCGCCACCTGATCGTTCCGCGAACGCGCGGTATGCAGCTTGCCCGCCGCGTCCCCGATAATCTCCTTCAGCCGCGCCTCGACATTCATGTGAATGTCTTCCAGCTCCCGCTTGAAGGTGAACGCGCCCGTCTCGATCTCCCGCTCGATCTGCTCCAACCCTTTGAGAATCTTCTTCGCGTCGGCCTTGGGAATGATCCCCTGCGCGGCCAGCATCTCGCAATGCGCCATCGATCCGGCGATATCCTGCCGCCACAGGCGCTTGTCGATGCCGATGGAGGCGTTGATCTGCTCCATGATGTCCGAGGGCTTGTCCTCGAACCGCCCGCCCCACATGGTGTTGGAAGTGCCGGATTTCTGCTTTTTCATCTTATTTTTCGCTATTTCAATAGGTTAAGGCCAGATACGCCAAGCTTTGTAACCCAAATTAACAGCTCTGATCCAGTTTAAAAAGCTGTTGTTATTATTGAAAATTGAATATAGTAAGAAAAAAAGCAAAGCGAAATGCAAATAGGGGTAGGAATTGGGTAAGGATGTCCTCGTCGCTGACCTTGTGGTCATCGATTTCCATTCAAAGCATTTGACGCCGGAAATTCAGGCGTGGAAAGAGAACGCCGCCGTTCCCTTTGCTGCAAGCTGTTCCCGCCAGATTTGGTACGGCACGCCCGAAGATTTTAAGGATTTTCCCTATCCCGCGAACAAAGACGCCGTGAAAACCCTGAACGGCGCGGAAGCCTACTCGGCTCTGCTCAGAGTCATATCGGGTTTTGAAAGCAATCGCCTCGGCGAAACCCATGTAAAAAGCCAGTTTTACGAGGGCTGGCGCTGTTTCAACGACGAATACCCCGATAAGGCCGAATCCTATCAGCGCTTGGTCGGGATGCTGAACGAGGACGTCAATTTCATCCGCAACGATATAGCCTCTGCGTTCAAATATCAGCGCCATGAGATTTCCGCGCGCGATCTGTCGGGACAAGCAAAAGGCGATAAGCTGCTGGTCATCGGTAGCGTCGGAAAGGGCGGTATCGTTAGCGCCTTCACCGAGGGCATCATCAGGGTCTCTGAAAACCGCCAGAAAAACAGGGATAACTTTCTCACCGTCACGACCCCGGAACCCGAAGCGCTTGAAATTCTAAAAGAACAATTGCTGCAAATGAAGCGTGCCGGAAAACTCAGCACGAATATCGAGGTCGCAGACTTCTCTGAGATCGGCCGGCAAATGGACGAATCCGACCGCGTCTATGTCGATGTCCCGATGGGGTCAGCCCCCGAGGCGGAAGCCCAGATCGTGAATGCCTGGCGCGACAGAATTCGCGATGATAACACGTTGACCCATATGCGCGGCGACCCGCATAACCGCGCGCTCTCGACGCCCCTCTGGGCGGATGCAGGGCTGGATCATTACTTTTCGCCGGAGGATATCCGGCACGATATGGCCGAACGGGGCCGCAACAACCGCATAGTGCTGGAAAACGCAGATAGGGCCTTCGACATGTGCGGCCAGCTGCGACTCGAAGGCCGCAAGCCGAAAAACTGCATAACCCAGAGCGCGGATTTGAGCCTGACCGTCAAGGAAGCGCAGCCGCGCCCCGACGCCGAACCGGCCTGATTTTAAGACAGAAAATTACAAACCTACATCTCCCGCTCAAGGCCCGGCGGCGGACGCACGGCATGATAACCGTGCTCCTGCATGATCGCGTGAACCTGTTCCATCGCACCCATGAGAACTTCGCGGATTTGCTCTTCCGCGACCTTGCCGCTGAACTCCCCGGAGAGAATTTGCGAAAGCCCCGTCCCGTTCATTTGCCGCAGATTAAGCCGCAGCCCCGTGGAAAAATCCTCGCAGGATAATCCCGGATGCTCGTCCTTTATGGGGGTAACATCGATAAAGGGGCTGTGAGGGTGCCCGTTTCCGTTGGCGCTCATAAGGTCTCTCCTGTCCGAATACTTATTATGGTTATACGGCAGTGTAGTAAAAAACGGCGGCCTGAGAAAGAAAAAAGCCCCTTTATTCAAACTGGACGGGGTCCAGCACATACTGGATCGTCATGACCAGCCCGACGGAAATCGCCAGTCCGATCATCATTTTGAAGAAATCCTTGCCGATCAGCGGGAAAACATACCCGAACTTATATTGTGCCCGGTAGGTCGTGGCGATGGCCAGCTCCCGCCCGGTCAGCAGCCCCACGAACACCCACGTCGTGGACATGGGGATCGAGTTGATTTCCTTGAAATAGATCAGAATGAGCGCATAGACAAAGTCTATAATCGTGGCCGAGCGTATGAACCGCGTGCCTGATTTCTCAAGAACGATTTTCTGAATCTCGCCGCCATTCGTGCGAAATATGACCGCCAGCCAACCGCAAAGCACGAACAGCGTGCCCAGCAGCATCCACAAGGGCAGTTGCCGGGGCAGGAACACGGCGATATTCGCCATGTCGTGCGAAAGCCAACTGTACCAGAGAAACCCGGTCGCCACCCATTGCAGAACGCGCCACTTCGTGCGGTTTTCCTTTTTCACCATATTATATTTTTCGTTCATGAACCGCGAAATCACCATCCACAGCGTATAGCCGACGATAGCCGCGAGGCTGTAACCCACGATGCTCTTGACCAGCATCTTCTCGAGAACCTCGACGGAGGCGAAGGTGGACAAAACCAGAAACGTCGTCGAGACCGGAATCCCGAAGCGCGTCAGCCCGACAAGGATCAACGGCGCGGCGGCGTGATACCATTTGATTTCAACAGGCGGAATTTTTTCAAGCCGGCCAAAGGAAATATCGCCGTTATACATCACCCAGCTATAAACGATCGTGGCCACCATCACCGAGGCCGCCGCCGCCCAAAGCCAATACCACTTGAAAACCTTGCCGTTTGAGGCGATGAACGTGCCGAGCGTCTGAACCGCATCGTTACCGACCACCGAATACGCGGCCAGCAAAAACCCGACCGTCGCAAAAAACACGCTGGGGTCCATAATGCCGTCCTTCCGGTTGTCTTGCTCTGCGGCAAAGCCTAAAGATAAGGAAAACCGAATTCAACCCCCAAGGGCAAAAACCGGGATACTGGTTAGTGTTTGCCAATTTATGGCATTTCTCCTAATCTGGAGGAATAAGACAAGCTTTGTTGTACGCGCACAGTACAAATTACCAATGATTGACAAAGAAAGACTGGCCCACATCAATGGGGCTTTGCTCTTTTTATCTATGTCCATGGGGGTGCAGCCCTATGATTATCTTTTTAGAGCAGAAGTTTTCGAACTTGGTAAAAATAACATCATAGAATCTTACGCCTCATTCGTAGAGGACAGGAGATCTATTTTCGGAAAAATTCCCGGAGACGATTACAATTATTCTTATTTTTGCAAGATAAGCAGCCGGGTTCTCACGAAATACATACGGAATGCTTTTGCGGGCAGGGTGGGGAACGAATATCAGGTCGCTTGGAAAATCACCGACGAAATAGATTGCCTCTTTGACTGGGAAATGCCTGACGAAATTTATTCCTGCGATGTCCGTAGAAGATTATGCAACCAGCAGGGCAATATATTTTTCATTCCCGCAGGGAGAGAATTTTTGGTTTTAGAGTGGCTGTGCAAGGGAGGTTTATTGGATCAAGCCGCCTGAACCCTCGTCCCGGCCGATTGGATCAGCTCGTCTTGTCGATCAACGTGCCTTTCGGGGCTTTGAGAAGGTCATCCAGGGGTGTGTTCCGTCCGGCGGGGGCCTCAATGCCCAGACGCTTGCGGATATCGAGAATCTTTTTGATGCTTTGGGCGATGAAATCGTTCTGCGCGGGCGTGGCGGTCTTGGACGGAGCGCCCGAGAGAACGCGGCTCAGCTCCAGATCGAGATCGCGGCGGCGCAGGATATCCAGCTCAAGCGCCAGCCTGCGCGTGGTGCGCGCGAACTTGTCCTCGACCCGTTGATTGAGCAGATTCTTGTAACTCAGGGGTCCATTTTGAATAAAACCGGCAGTCACGGCTAAACACCTCCCGACCCCCAAATTTTACCGCATAGAGGCGGGAAGGGGAACCAGAAACAGGCAAGCCTATGAAAGGACTTGATATTTCAAGAAAAGATCAAGCCGCCTGAACTTTTGTCCAGACCAGTCTGATCAGGTCGTCAATCGTGTGGGCGTTATTCGCCTCATCTTCCGAAATCTGGATGGAAAAATCCATTTCCAAAGACCTCTCAATTTCAACACCAGCCCATTCATCCTCATGCAGAAAAAACTGAAGGTTCGATGAAAAACTGTCTGAGGGCAGAATCCGAGAGAAGTCGCAGTCTAGGTAATCCTCTAGAAATTGTATAACTTTAATAACCAAATCCTTTGGAACATCTGTTTCGCTGTAAAATGCTCTATAGAATTCTTCCTTGCTAAGAGACGTGCGCCCCTCGAATAGCTTTTCTAGAAATTTTTTTTTCTTTCTTTCTTCATACCTAATAGAGAGAACGATAAAAACCAGAGATAAACAAACGATAAGCCATAATTTGAGTAGCTCGCTTCCCATTGCCCGGCCTATTCAGGCTTTAATCAAGCCGCCTTGCTGCCCTTTTTCCCGGCCTTCTTGCGCACGTTGGTATTGTTCCGCAGGCGCACGGCATTGATGCGGATGAACCCTT
The DNA here is from genome assembly GCA_023384135.1 of Alphaproteobacteria bacterium. Taxonomy (GTDB): domain Bacteria; phylum Pseudomonadota; class Alphaproteobacteria; order Micavibrionales; family Micavibrionaceae; genus JAGNKE01. Next base: position 341,821 of record JAHDXS010000003.1, read on the forward strand.
GCGCGTCGGTTTGATCGTACCCGCCTTCCTCATCCATGGAGGATTGCAGCGGATCGTACAGCGCGTTGGGCGAGGTGCGGGAAACGGGGTAAGCGCGGCCCTTGAACAGCTGCACCGTCACCGCGCCGTTCACCGGCTCCTGCGCCTTGTCCATGAAATGCATCAGCAACTCGAACTCCGGCGCGAACCAGAAACCGTTATAGATCAACTCGGCGACTTTAAGCGCCATCATATCGCGCAGCTTCATCACCTCGCGGTCCATCGTCAGGCCTTCGAGGTCGCGGTGCGCCTGCCGCAGGATTTCCCCGCCCGGCGTCTCATACACGCCGCGCGACTTGATGCCGACGAAGCGGTTCTCCACCATATCCATCCGCCCGATCCCGTGGCGGCTGCCCACATTGTTCAGATACATGAACAGCTCCAGCGCGCCCGTTTTCTTCGTGCCGTCGTCTTTATTCTCGACCTTGACCGGAATCCCCTGATCGAACGTCAGAACGATCGTCTCCGCCTTGTCCGGCCACTGGTCGGGGTGGGATGTGCGGGAATAGATTTCCTCGTCGCACGCCGCGCCGGGATCCTCCAAAATCCCCGCCTCGTGCGAGATATGCAAAAGGTTATCGTCCTCGGAATAGGGCTTCTTGCGCGTCGCCGTGACGGGAATCCCGTACTGGTCGGCATAGTTCAGCATATCCGTGCGGCCCTTGAAGCGGGTCAGGAACTCCGGCATCTTCCACGGCGCGATGACCTTGATGTCGGGCTTGAGCGCGTAATAGGTCAGCTCGAACCGCACCTGATCGTTGCCCTTGCCGGTCGCCCCGTGCGCGACATACTCGGCCTTTTCCTTCTCGGCGATGCGGATCTGATGCTTGGCGATGATGGGCCGGGCAACAGACGTACCCAGCAGGTACCGCCCCTCATAAACCGCCTGCGATTTAAAGGTAGGAAAGATATAATCGGTGACGAACTCCTCGCGCAGATCCTCGATATAGACCTTGCTGGCGCCGACCTTGAGCGCCTTGGCCTCGGCGGCCTTGAAATCCTCGTCCTGCCCCACATTGGCGATAAAGGCGATGACCTCGTATCCCTGTTCGATCAGCCATTTCAGGATAACCGAGGTGTCCAGCCCGCCCGAATAGGCGAGAACGATTTTGCCTTTGCTCATGCCGCGCTCCTTAAATACAATATCCATAAGCTTTTAGCCCCCCGGAGAGACAAAGTGAAATCCTTTTTTTATGCGCTGGCGGCTTTTTTTATCCGCGTTTCGAGCGTTTTCCAGCCCTTCAGACGCCCACAAACAAGGCCTAAAATTGAACTGAGCCAAAGTAATGTGCTGCAATATTAGGAGTATTAAGTATGAGATTTTTGAGCTTGTTTTTTGCTTTCGGTTTTTTAGCCTTTGTCTCGCCGATTACGACTGTAAAAGCGGAGGAGTTGCCTGTCGATAGCGAGCCTTATTGCGGGCATCATATCAAGGACAAGCTAGCCCGGATGAACCCAAGGCTGAACGGTGTAAAAAAAATTGTCATCGTGATCGATTTTCCGAGATTTAAATATGATGAGGAAAATTTTGATAAGCCTTTTCAGATGAAAGTTTTTGGTGAAAATTTAAAAAAGTCCATTGAGCAAAAACTTAAACCTATTCCAAGAAGCGAATATGACCCCGACACTCTTTCATGTTATTGGCGGGACAATCGGCCTGTTGAAATCCTTTATCTTGGGCATCGAGCCATCCCCTTGGATACGGATAAATATGAAGTTGCCGTTCAGGAGGCCGGTAATTTAATCGTTTATGTCAAAAGATATCCATTTCGCTGGGCACAAAAAAAAAAAGAATTCTTCAAGATATGGTGGTCTTGAAAACGCTGCCGATACATTTGCTATCACTGCCGTCTTGTTCCGACCGGATGTGCGCATAGATCCCAGGCAGTCGGTACTAGTGCCTTTTTCTGCTTACATGCCTAATAATAAAAACTCTCCCGATTCTGATCTGATGTCAGAGACTGTAATCCCTATGATTGCCGGTAGTATTTTTGATTCAATTCGCTAAGGAGAAGAAGCGATGTCATATCAATCCAGCATTACGGATGCCGTGATGTTGTTGCTAAGCCAAGGCTTTGGAGAGACAAAGTGAAATCCTTTTTTTATGCGCTGGTGGCTTTTTTATGCGTGTTTTTGAGCCTTTTATCGCCCGCTTACGCGCAGGAGCCGGGGCCTGAAATCGTTAAGGACATCCCCTACATCGAGGGATCGTCCGACCCCGCGCATACGCTGGATCTCTATGTGCCGACGGATGGCAAGGGGCCGTTCCCGGTCCATATCTTCGTCCATGGCGGCGGCTGGAGCCACGGCGACAAGCGCATGGCCGTGAAAATGGGGCCGTTCTATGCGCAAAGGGGGGCCATTCTGGTCTCGCTCAATTACCGCCTCGCGCCGAAGACCAAATACCCCGGCTTTGCGGAGGATCTCGCGGCGGCGGTCAAATGGATCGACTCAAATATCGGCGAATATGGCGGCGACAGAAAAACGATGGTCCTCTCCGGCCATTCGGCGGGCGCGCATCTCGTGGCCCTGATCGGCACGCACCCCGCCTTGCTCAAAAAACAAGGGCTGCGCCCCGATATGCTCCGCGCCGTCATACCGTCCGACACCGCCAGCTTCGATCTCACCGTCTCGCCTTACGGCCTCGCCGTGCGCCGCCAGAAAAAGATGCACCAAAAGGCCTTCGGGTCCGACGAAGCCGTTTTAAAAGACGCCTCGCCCACAATCCACGCCGCGCAGGCGGGCGGGGGAAGCTTGCCGCCCTTCGAGATTTTCGTGACCTCCAAGCGCCCCGACGCGGTGGAGCAAAGCCGCGCGCTGGAATCCGCGCTTGTGAAATCCGGCAACGCCGCGCGCGTGACCGTCGTTCCGGGCCTCTCTCACCGCGCCATGTGCACCGCCATGTGGGACGAGGACTCCGTGATCGCGCAGACGATTTTAAAGCGTCTTGGGCTTTAGAACGCGAACGCCCCGCCGCCCATATAGCCGTGATAAAAGAACAGAAAGACGATCGCGCCGCCCCATCGTAACGCCGCATAAATGGAAATACGCAGCAGCGTGACGATCGCCGCGACAAAAAGAAAAACGAACGGAAGGGGCCGCAGCAAAAAGAAAAATCCGAGCATCGCCGAACGGTCTTCGCTCAGAAACGTCAGACCGGTAAAAAAATCCGCGCCCAGACCGTTGATGCCCAGAATCTCATAAGGCAGTCCGAGCATAAAAAACCACAAAAGATTCACGGACTCGATGGGGCATTTCGACTGCACCGCGCCGCTCAAGTTGATATAAGGCCGACACTCGGCGGGGATGAATTCTATGAGGTTCTGAAGAAATTTTGGCTTGTCGGGCTCGACCATAAAATCCAGACTGTCGTCACGGTATGGCAGAAGCAGGGTCAGCCCGCCGAAGACGGCCAGATACATAAAAAAGCTGACGGCAAAGGACTCGTACGCGATCCTGTGGCGCATATGAAGATAGGCCTGACACGCCAGAAGCGCGGACAAAACAAAGAAACGCGAAGCAAAATGCTGCCCTTCAAGCGTGTAGCCGTAAAGTTCCAGAAACCATTCCCAGTATCCCCCCGCGCCAAGGAAAACGAGAAAAAGGCCAAACCCGACCAGCGCCCGCCTGATGACGGTGCGCCCGTGTAAATCCTCGCGGACAAGGTGGCCGGACGGGGACATGACGAAAAAATTCTCCTTATAAACATACTTAAAGGTCTGAAACAAAAAAGAAAAGGTCAATCAAAACAACTAAGGATATATCTGTAAATCATTGTTTTCATTAAATACTTGTTAAGCGAACCGCCGTTAAAATCAATTTTATTAAAATTAAAGTGATTTGATGGCTCATAGATTTTCGCTCCTTCTGACAACCGCCCTGATTCTGCCTGCGCCCGCAATGGCGCAAGAGGCGTTGCAGCCGCGCGCGGAATTGAACGTCCGCCCCGGAACGGAACGCACCATCACCATGACCGAATTCTGGATTCCCCTCTCGCAAAACGAACGCGCGGTCATCTATGGCGATCTCCGCATGATGGCCGACAGCGAGGACAACAAGGAAGGCAACGTCGGCGTCGGATACCGCCAGATCGTCGCGGCCCCGGTGGTGGGGCAGGGCGTAGCCGGGGCCGCGATCTGGTTCGACCATCGCATCACCGATTACGACTCCCGCTTCAATCAGGTCACGGTCGGCGGCGAATGGCTGGCCCGCGACTGGGATCTGCGCGTGAACGGCTACATCCCGCTCTCAGGCGACGAGCTTCATGAGGTCGCGGACGGCGAGGGGGCGGGCGCGTCCTTCACCGGAACGGGACTCGTGGTGCAGACGAACGGCACAGTGCTGGAGGAATCGCAGGGCGGCGTGGATGCCGAAATCGGCTGGGAGGTCGGCGGCGCGTCCGCTTGGGTCGCGGAGCATACAGACGCGCTGCGCGTTTACGGCGGCGGATATTATTTCGACGGAGACGACACCGACCCCACGGCCGGATGGAAAACCCGCGTCGCGGCGGATATCACCAGCGACATTCAAATCGGCGCGCGGTTCCAGCGCGACGGCGAACGCGGCTCGCAGGGCTTTCTGGAGGCCACGCTGCGCTTTCCCTTCGGCAAGAAAAAAAGCTACCGCGCGGAAGGTCTCCGCGCCCGCATGGATGAATCCCCCGAACGCGATATCGATATCGTGACAGGCACCGAGCAAATCGAGAGCGGCGAGAATATCGTCGTTCTCAACCGCGCGACGGGCTTGCAGCAAACTATTCTGCACGTCGATAACACCGCACCCGGAGGAGGGGACGGCAGCGCCGAAAACCCCTTCAATACGCTGGCCGCCGCGCAGGCCGCCTCCGCCGCGCATGATATCATCTACCTGCATCGGGGCGACGGAACCACGGCGGGCCAGAGCACCGGGTTTCTCATGAACAAAACGGGCCAGCAACTGATCGGCAGCGGGGTGGATTTCGTCTATGACGCGGAAAGATTTACAACTGCCAACGGCCGCGCCCCGCAATCGGCCCTGATCGCCGCCGCCGGGGCCGACCCGGTCATCACCAACACGAATTTGGCAGGCAACGGCATCACAGTCACGGCCAATAACGTCAAGATCGCGGGCGTGACCGTGGACGGCGCGACCCAGACCGGAATTTTCGGAAACTTCGCCGTGCCGGGCGACTTCACCTTCGCGATGGACGATGTGACCTCGATCAATAACGGCGTACGCGGCTCGGATATCCGCACCTTCGGCGGCGCGAACCTTGATCTGAGCGTCACCGCCAGCACCTTCAGTGACAACGTGCAGCAGGGGCTTTATGTGTTCTTGCAGGGCAACGGAACCGGAACCATCCTGATCGAGGACAACACGATGAACGGCAACGGCAACGACGGCTATCGCTCATCCTCGCGCGACAGCTTCGCCCAGACCACGACCTTCCGGGGCAATATCGCGGAGACTAACGGCCAGTCCGGCTTCGCCCTGCGCTCCGAAGGCACGGGCATGGATGTCTTCACCGTCACCGATAACGAGGCCACCGGAAACACCACCTACGGCTTTCTCCTGCGCCAGCTCACCGGCGGCCTGACCGTAAACTTCTCGCGCAATATCGCAACCGGCAACACGATCCACGGCGCGTATCTCGACGACGACGAGGCCGGACAGAACATGATCGTGGATTTCGGCGGCGGCACGCTCGGCTCGGAGGGGAATAACAGCATCCACACGAACGGCGGAACGGACATTCGCGTCGATATCGACGGCGACCAGCTCAAGGCCGAAAACAACTGGTGGGGCAACGCGGCGGGCCTCGTTGCGGGCGAAAGAACGCTCGACGCCGCCTCGACCATCGACTCGACGCCCGCCCTCACGCAGGCGCCTTAAAAAAATTATTTCTTTTGGGCTATGAGTTCGTCGAGATTGTCGATGACGATACTATGATTACAGAAGGACACTTCATACATCGTGATTCCCTCTTTATTAGGTTTCGGCTTTTTCGTCGGATACTCTTCATAGGTAATGGTTACAACACTGTCTTTAAGCATATTTTCCGGCAAGCAAAATCCGACGTAAGAGTAACCTGCTTTATTTTGTCCGCCGCCAAAAATATCTAAATTAAAGTGCATGTTTTGAGCTTCAAAAGTGACCCAAGGATTTGACCACACCCAATCTTCGCGCGAAGGCGTTTCTTCAAGAAAATGAACCTCTACGGAAGCGCATTTATCCCCTTTATCTTTTTTCGACAGCACAAAAAATTCTTCTCGTTTCTTTTGCACACCGCAAGCGATGGCTTGAGACTCGAAAGCCAAGAGAAAGACCGCAACAAATATCGGCAAAAATTTCAAACCACCGCGCATCCGTCTCAACCCCGCTTCCGTACCCTGACCCCGGCCTCCTCAAGACACCACGCGAGGATCGCCTTCTGCGCGTGCAGGCGGTTTTCGGCTTCATCGTAAATCACGCTGGCCTTGGTTTTCAGAACGTCTTGCGTCACTTCCTCGTTCTGGTGGATGGGCATGCAGTGCATGAAGATCGCGTGCTCCTTCGCCTGCGCCATCAGCGCGGAATTGACCTGATAGGGCATGAACTTGTCGATCGCCTTGCCTTCCTGCCCCATCGAAACCCACGTGTCGGTCACGATGACGTCCGCTCCCTTCGCGGCCGCCTGCGCGTCCTCGTGATACGTCGTGCGCGGACCCGGCTTGGCGGGTTGCAAATCCGGCGGCGTGGAGATCGCAAGATCGAACCCGAACAAAGGCGCGGCCTGCTCGAACGTCTTGCACACGTTGTTGTAATCACCGAACCACGCGATTTTTTTACCCTCGACGTTGCCGAGCTTTTCCTCGATGGTCAGTAGGTCCGCCATGATCTGGCACGGGTGCGACTCGTTCGTCATCCCGTTGACGATCGGAATGGAGGCCCAGCGCGCCAGCTCCTCCATATTCTCGTGGCTGCTCATCCGCAGCATCACGGCGTCCACGAAGCGCGAAAGCACCTTTGACGTATCCTCGATGGTCTCCGACCCCGCGATCTGCATCTCGCCCATGCTCATGACGATCGTATGCCCGCCGAGCTGCTTCATCGCGACCTCGAAGGAAATGCGCGTCCGCGTGGAACGCTTGTCGAACACCATCGCGAGCGACAGCCCCTCAAGAATCTGCGGCGGGTTGAACTTCTCCGCCTTCAGCGAATGCGCCTGTTTCAAAATCCCCTTGAGCGTCTCCGCCCCGATATCGGGAAGATTGATGAAATGCCTGATACTCATGTCGGTTTCCTTATAAAATTTTTAAACACAACGAACACAACGCGCACGACGAGAGCCGAAAACCCGTCATTGCGAACCCGCGCAGCGGGTGAAGCAATCCACGAATGTAAACGAACGGGATTGCTTCGTCGGTCTAAAAACCTCCTCGCAATGACGAAACGGCCACTATGCGCGTTGTGTTTCATAATATGCCTCAACCCATCTCCTTGAGCGTCTTGCCGATGATGCCCAAAGCCTCGTGCGCCTGCTCTTCTTTCAGAATGAGGGGAGGGGTGAGCCGCAGCGTATTATCGCCCGCCTTGGTCGCCATCAGCCCGTTTTTCTGCAACGCCTTGAGAAGCTCCGTGCACTTCGTGTTCGTGTCCACCCCGATCATGAGGCCCTTGCCCTTGATATCGGTGATCTTGTTGGATTCGCGCTGAATCTGCTTCAGCCCCTCGAACATCACCGCGGAGACTTTCTGCACGTTCGCCATGAACCCGCGCTTGAGCATTTGTTTCATGACGGTCGCCGCCACCGCGCAGGCCAGCGGATTACCGCCGTACGTCGTGCCGTGCGTGCCGACCACGATGGCCGATCCGAATTTCCGCTTGGCCGCCATCGCGCCCACCGGGAACCCGCCGCCCATGCCCTTCGCCCACGCCGCGATATCCGGCTCGATCGGCTTGGCCTTGCGCGGCATCGGCTTGCCCGTCTCTACGCATTCGGGACAGCACGAAAACGCCTCATAGGCGTTGAACGTGCCCAGCCGCCCAAACCCCGCCTGCACCTCATCGAAGATCAGGCAGATATTATGATCGTCGCAGAGCTTCCGCAGCCCCATCAGGAACGCGGGCTCCGCCGCCGCAAGCCCGCCTTCGCCCTGCACCGGCTCCACGATGATCGCCGCCGTTTTTTCGGAGATCAGGGGCTTCACCGACTCCAGATCGTTGAACTTCGCGAAATGCACGCCCTCAAGATACGGCCCGAAATAGGGCTGGCTCATCCGCTTTTCCGTCACGCTGGCCGAACCGTACGTCCGCCCGTGAAAGCTGTTTCTGAACGCGATAATCTCATAGCAATGCGGCCCCTTGGCATCATAAGCCCATTTGCGCGCGCATTTCAGGGCGGCTTCGACGGCCTCCGTCCCGCTGTTACAGAAATAAATCTGGTCGAAACAGGAATGATCGACCAGAAGCTGCGCGGCCTCAAGTTTTTCCTGCGTCGCATAAGACGCCTGACACGCCATCAGCCGCGCGGCCTGATGCTTGAGCGTCTTGATGATTGCCGGATGCGCATGCCCCAGCGAGGCCACGGCAATGCCCGCCGCGAAATCCAGATACTTCTTCCCGTCCGTGTCATAGGCATAGCAGCCCTCGCCACGGTCCAGAACCACCGGCTGCGCGTCATACGTGCTGATCAAAACGGCTTTGGTTTTCTCGATAATCTCTTGGGCGTTGGGGTGTGTCATTTTTTTGTTCCTTTTTTGACTGTTAAATTCTGTGTTCTTTTGGTTAGAAGCGTTCGTCGTCGCATGTCATACATCCTCCACATCACCCTCTCCCCTTGAATTCTTGGGTTTCTTGAGTTTCAGTTTCCCGGCCTTTCAAGCTCTCGCGATAATAAGCCTCGCGTTTTTTGATTTCTTGCTCTTCGAGCGCGGCCTCTTCTGCAAACCGCATTTTTTCGCTCTCGCGCTTTTGCTCTAACAGACGCTTCGGATAAGTGGCCATCGTCATCGTGCTGAACTTCAAACCTATCGGCGGATAGCCGTATTGATTAGGGCTTGGATCGCCACGCTTGAGGAGATAGACAATAAAAATAAGGGAGACAATTGCTATAATCACAGAGAAAAGTTGAGAGGCGCCGCTCATTATTAAAAAGTAACCGACGATCATGTAAATACCAAAAAGAGGCGGAATAAGTAGCGGTAAAAGCCAGAACAAAGTCCATGCCAGCATAAAAAACGCCACCTTCATTGAACCCCTGTCCCGACACCGTCTGAAAACAGCAAGATAAAAAATATAGTAAATCAGAATATGAATATAAAACCCAGGGTTAGACAAAAGCGCAGCAAAATCGACACGCACTCCTGAAGACTTGATAGGAAAATAAACAGAAGTTGGAATCCGAATAGCAATAGCGAGCAGAATGAGCAAAATGAACTGCGCCCTGTTCGCCCGCCCGGTCCGTATATCAAGAAGCGCCCACATCACGCCCGCCCCCGGAAATCGACATAATGCGAGGAATCGCCCGTCTTGGCCTTCCGCGTGGCTTTGACTCGCTCAAGCTGCTCCTGCAATTCCCGCTCGCGCACCTCGAACTGCTCGGCCAGAGCATCGGGATAGGTGGCCGGAATGGTGGTGCGGAAATCCATCCCGACGGGCGGATAGCCGTAGGCGTTGGACTCGGGATTCCCAGCAGCCATAAAGATGAAAAAAATGAAAATCCCTAAAATAATAAGCGCAGGAATCGCCATGTACATAAATAAAACGGCAAGGGGCGCCCCGATCATAATCATCAGGACGCAGGCCAAGACCGGATCCATCCCTGAAGAGCCCCGCGCGATCAAAAGCGGTATGAAGATCGCTTTATAAGTGGCATTTGCCGTATCTTGAGGCGTGAAGCCAATAGAGTGGTGGTCAAGAATATGCGCAATCCCATCATTTTGCTGGTCAGACAGCCGCCGAAACACGAAGATAAAAAGCATAAAACCGAAGAAAAAGTTGAAAACGACGACGAGCGCAGGCTCGGGAATATACTCAGTGCCCAGATACATCGCGCCCCCGCAGATAAACGCCCCGGCGAGAAACTGCTGCCGGTTCATCCGTCCGATCCACGGGTTCAAGAATTGCAGGCTCACTTCCTCGCCTCGATCATTTTCTGCACCTCGACTTCGTTGAGGTAGCTCTGCCGCTCCTCCTCGGGCAGCACCATGGTGCCGGGGCTGACCGACTCGTAAATCTCCTTGTAGAGCGCGTCCTCGCGCAACCCGTTAATAAGGTGGATGCGCTTGACGCCTCCCTCCAGCGCGCGCAGGCAATTCTCAAGCTTCACCTTCATCCCGCCCGTCACGGTGCCGTCCTTGATATACTGCGCGATCTGCTTGGAGGTGATCATAAAGGCGGTCTTGCCGTTCACCTTCACCCCGTCCACATCGCTCAGGAAGATCAGCTTGTGCGCGCCCGTTCCGATGGCGAGTTCTGTGGAAACCGAGTCCGCGTTGATATTCACCAGATGCCCCTCCCGGCTCATGGTCAGGCACGGGCAGGCGATGAAGTTGGTCACGCGCAACAGGCGGTTGATGGGCCGCTTGTGCACGTCCTTGATATCGCCCACGAACCCGAAATCGACGGGCTTCTTGGGGCGCAACTCGACCCGCATCCAGTCCGCCGGAACGGCGTTCAGCGCCATCCCCTCAAGGTTATTTTTAAACATCCCCTGATAGACGCGAAGGGCCAGATCGCCGCCCACCACCTCGCGCAGGATTCCCATCGTCGCGGCATCCGTCACGCGCCGACCGTCCTGCCGCTTGGTCCCGATCCCGCGCGCCTCAACGGCCTTATCGACCAGCCCGCCATGCCCGTAAATCAGGATGACCTTGACCCCGTGAACCGTGAGCGAGCGGATGTTCGCCAGCAAATTATCCAGCGCGTCCGGGTTCTCGATCACTGCGCCGCTCGCCTTCACGATGAACAGATTGTCGCGGAACTTGCTCTCATAGAACGCGTTGATGAAAAAATCCGGTAAGGGTTTCTTTTTCTTGGCCATGTTGAAAGGCTCCTTTTGGTCCTTGCGTTAATCTTTATACGGGTCGAATTCGTCCGCGCCCGCCATCGCCACAATGATCGGGGTCAGCCGGTGCAAAACCTTCACGCTGTCCGTGTGATAGGCCAGCACGTCGTCAAGCTTGCGGTAAACTTCCGGCGACTCGTCCGCGCCGCCGCCGTAAAGCCGCACGCCCTGCGCGGCGATGCTTTTCCGCATCTCGCCTTCGTTGATCTTGCCTTCGGAAACGCGGATCTTCTGGCCCTTTTTCCAGACGCTCTTGCCCGCCGCCTCGGTCCGCGACATCACGCGCCCCGCGCCGTGAATGGTGGAATAAAGATTCTCCTTCGCCTCCGGCGTATCCTGACCTTCAAGGATCACGGAAATATCGCCCATCGACCCGCCCACGAAGCATTTCTGCCCCGGGAAGGCGGGCGTGGAGCCTTTGCGCACGACGAACAGCGTCTCGCCGTCATGCTCTTCCTCGAACGCGAAATTATGGTGGTTGTGCACCTCGGCAAGCCGCTCGGTCGAACCCTGAATGATCCGCGAAACCTCGTCGCACACCCACTCGCGCCCCGCATAGGCATACCGCCCGCCCAGCCGCATGGCTTTCAGGTATTGCTGCCCGAGGTCGGATTTAAGGTCAACGACGCACGGATCGACCAGCATCCCGTCCTTGCCGCCTGCGGCCTTCAAGAAATGCGTGGTGGATTTATGCCCCAGCCCGCGCGAGCCAAAATGAACGCCGATCCAGATAAAATCCTGCTCGTCCTTGAACACATCGACATAATGATTGCCCGAACCCACGGTGCCGAGCTGCGCCGCCGCCATGTCGCGCAGATCGCCCACCACGTCGATGGTCCATGCGTCGTCCTCATCAAGGCACTCCGCCTCGACGGAAGTCTTGTTCGAACGCCCGACGCCAAAAGAAATATTCTTTGCGATCGCCAGCCCGATCTCGTCCAGCCTGTGCGCGATCTCGTCATATTTGACCGGAAGCTTAACCGCCATATTGCCGCAGGCAATGTCGAACCCCACGCCGGAGATCGAAACCGCATCGCGGTACGCCACGACGCCGCCCACGGGCTGCGCGTATCCCAGATGCCCGTCCGCGCATAGAACGCCCTTGACCCCGCCATAATTGACGCAGTTTTTCATCTGCGCGATCGTCTTCTCTTCATGCTCGCCGATGATTTTCAGATCCATCATGGCCTCCTACGGGTAAACCGGGGCGAGAACGGAAAGGCCCAGAGTCTCCTCCAGCCCGAACATCAGATTCATGTTCTGTACCGCGCAGCCCGCCGCGCCTTTCACGAGATTGTCCAGCGCGCCCTGCACGATGAAGTTCCCGTCCGAAACCTTTTTATAGCTGAGGTCGCAGAAATTCGACCCGATGGTATTCGCCAGCGCGACATCCTCCATCACCCGCACGAACGGGTGGGATTCATATAGATCAGCGGCGCAGGGCAGGGCGGCGTCGGCCTTCGTCCGCACGAACGCGGTGGCGAAAATCCCGCGCGTGAACGGACCCGAGGTCGGCACGAAATTCAGCTGGGCCTCGGTGATCTTCGCCGTGCGGATAATCTCGGGGATATGCCGGTGGATATTGATGTTATAACTCTTGAGATTATGGTTGCGCACCGGGTGATGCGTGCCCTCGCCGGGCGACTTGCCCGACCCGCTCGACCCCGTGATCGCCATGATATCCACGCTCTCGATCTGCCCGGCATAGGGCAGCAGCATGAGCTGCGCGAGCAACGCGAAACATCCCGGGTTCGCCACGATCCCGGCCTTTTTGATCTGCTCCCGGTAAATCTCCGGCGCGCCGTAAACAGCCTCTTTCAATAGATCCGGGTAGACATGCGGCGTCGCATAATATTTTTCGTACGTCTTCGCATCATCCAGCCGGAAATCCGCCGACATGTCGATGATCTTCGTCTTCCCGTGCATCGCCGCCACCGTGTCCTGCGCCGTCTTGTGGGGCAGGGCGAGGAACACCACGTCGCTTTCTTTCGCCACCGTCTCATGGTCCGTATCGGTCACGTTGAGCTTTAGGTGCGAAAGATGCGGATACAGATCGCCGATGGGCGTGTTCGGGTTCTGCCGCGAGGTCAGATAGGCAATGTCCACCTGCGGGTGCGCGATCAGCATCCGTAAAAGTTCAAGGCCCGTATAGCCCGTTACGCCGACAATGGAAGCTTTGAGTCTCTGAGCCATCTCGATATCACCACATCAATCCACTCGCTGGTGGGGTTAAAGGCGTTGTAAACCAGAACGCCCAGTTCTTCTTTCACTATCGTCTTGCCGACCTGATTGTCGGTCACAGGGCCGCTGATCACATCAATCGGAATCCCGATCCGCTTGCATTCCCGCGCCAGACCGATGGCCCCCACGGGGTCGCTCGCGCAGCCGATATGAAGCCGCACGTTCTTTTGAATCTCGGGCATGTTCAGAACGGCGTTGACCCCGTACCGCCCCATCAGCCCGTCCCCGAACTCGATCATGATCGCGTCCGGCTCGTCCTCGCTCAGATAATCCAGAGCGCCCCGCACCACATCCTTGACCATCTCGTCGGGGATGTTGGCGGTGGAGGTGATCCCCGCATCGACGAACGAAACGGCATTATAAATGCCGTAATCCTGCATCTTGTAGAGATCGCGCATCGCCGCCACGCCCGTCAGCTTCGCGCCCGCCAGCTTCATGCCCATCCGCGTCAGGGTCTTGACCACTTCGATGGCCACGGTCGTCTTGCCGCTATCCATGCTCGTGCCCGTGGTGATGATGAGGGGAATCTCGCTCTTCATCTTTTTCTTCGGCGCGAACAAGGCCTTCTGCCCGATATTCAAAATCTCGCCCTTGCGCGTAATCGCGCCGTGCACGCGAATCCGCAGGGGGTCGCCGACCTCCTTCACGTTCGCGCCCATGCACTCCCCGGCCACGCCGCCGAAATTGAGCAGGTGGATGACGTCTCCGGGCCGCAGAGAGGAGGGCAGCCGCCCGACAAACCCCTTGAGCGCCATCCGCTGGCCCAGCGCGACGGCGAGAATGTCGCCCTTCTTGATTTTCGACATCCGCCCCGAAGGCAGTTCGATCTCGTTATAGATGGATTTATCCTCCAGCACCTCGGCGGCCAAAACCGTCCCCATCGTACAGGGCAGCTGCACGGTCGGCTTGTCGATGATCGTCTCGACATGCTTGAGCGCGAGGTTCTTGGTGACGGAGCAGATTTTATCGAGTGCGATTTTCTTCATAACGGTGTCTTTCGAATTCGTCCGGTTGTAAGCGGTTTTTGTTTGTAATTATCCTTTGTTTCCAAATTCTTGCCCCGGCTCTGGCAGAGCCTTAACCATGCCCAAAAACGGGGGGTCCTGCAATCGGTTATCTTTGGAAAATTCTAAATTCCTGTCCGGCTCAGGCGGTGCGTACTTCTAAAGGGGTGAAATTCCGGAAAACAGATGCGAGGCAAGGCCCCCGCTGGCGCTTAGCGCGGTCGTCGTCGTGGCAGCGATGGTGTATTCATCGTGTTCATGTCCGTATCACAAACACATCCCGCCGCCCCTTGTCAATGAATTATTGAAATAGAGGCCTTAAACCCCTCTGATAACGGCGATGACCCCCCACTATTGTCATCCCTGCGTAAGCAGGGACCGAGTAAGCCCATCGCCATGGATTCCGGCCTTCCGCCGGAATGACGAAGGAGGGCCGGAAAGCGTCATTGCGAACCCGCGTCAGCGGGTGAAGCAATCCATAAAGCCGCAGAGATGGATTGCTTCGTCAGCCTTTCGGCCTCCTCGCAATGACGAGACTCCTTAAGCTTCTTTAAACGCCGTGTTTCAAAAGCCGCTCGGCGCCTCCGCGATGAAAGCGGAGCAGGACTATTTCAGGGGAAGGGCGCTTTCCACCAGCTTCACCCAATATTCGACGCCCAGCGGGATCAAATCATCGTTGAAATCATAGTGCGCGTTGTGCAGGCCCCGGCTGCAGGGGTTGAGCGGCTCCCCGGCCACGGCCTGTCCCATCTTGATATAGGCGCCGGGCCGCTCCTTGAGCATGGAGCCGAAATCCTCGCCCCCCATAGAGGGCGGCGCGTCCAGATTGACATGCGCCTCTCCGACCACCGAAGAGGCGACCGAAGCGCAAAATTCCGCCTGTTCCCGGTCGTTGATCGTGGCGTCGATGACGAAATCGTATTCGTAATCCACCTTCGCCCCGAACCCGCCCGCGATCCCTTGCGCGATCTCAAGCGTCCGGCAGCGGATTTTCTCCCGCAGCGTGTCGCAATAGGTCCGCACCGTGCCCGTGAAGGTAATGGAGGAGGGGGTGACGTTGAACGCGCCTGTCCCGCCGTTGATGTTGGTGACGCTCAGCACCGCCGGCTCGAACGGGTCCTTCCCCCGGCTGATGATGGTCTGAAGCGTGGTGATGATCTCCGCCGCGATCACGATGGGGTCCACGGTCGTATGCGGCTTGGAGGCATGGCCGCCCTTGCCGGTGATGGTGACGCGAAAACAATCGACATTCGCCATCGCCGCCGCCCGGTTCACCTCGACATGCCCCAGCGGCGTATAGGGCCAGTTATGAAGGCCGTATACGGCATGGCACGGAAACCGTTCGAACAGCCCGTCCTTCATCATCGCCTTGGCGCCTTCGCCCGTTTCCTCGGCGGGCTGGAAGATCAGATGGACCGTCCCGTTGAAATGCGGATTGTCTTTAAGGTATTTCGCCGCGCCCAAAAGCATGGCCGTGTGCCCGTCATGCCCGCACCCGTGCATCTTGCCGGGGATGCGCGAAAGCCAAGCCTTATCACCTTCCTCTGGAATATCCAGCGCGTCCATATCCGCCCGCAGCCCGATGGAGCGCCCGGAATCATGCTTCGAGCCGCGCAGCGTGGCCACGACGCCCGTCTTGCCCAGCCCGCGTTCAAACGGAATATCCCATTCCGAAAGCTTGTGGCAGACCAGCGTGCTGGCGAACACTTCCTCGAACGAGGTTTGCGGGTTCTGATGCATCTGCCGCCGGTATTCGGTCAACTCGTCTTTAAGGTCGGCGATGGCGTTGCGTACGGGCATGGCGGTCTTGGCCTCTCTTAAAGTCCGGTCTTGCGGGGGTCGAACGCGTCCCGCACCGCTTCCCCGATGAAATTGAGCAGGATCAGGATGATCGCCAGCGAGAAAAACGCCGTGAACCCCAGCCACGGAGCCGAGAGATTGTTCTTCCCCTGCAACAGCAACTCGCCCAGCGACGCGCTGCCCGGGGGCAGGCCCAGCCCGAGGAAATCCAGAGCCGTAAGGGAGGTGATCGAGGAGGTCAGAATAAACGGCATCAGCGTCACCGTCGCCACCATCGCGTTGGGCAGAACGTGCCGCCACATGATGACCGGGTTGGAGACGCCCAGCGCGGCGGCGGCCCGCACGTAATCGAAATTCCGCGCCCTCAGGAACTCCGCCCGCACCACATCGACCAGCGACAGCCACGAAAACAGCAGCAAAATGAACAAAAGCGTCCAGAACCCCGGCGGGAACAGCGCCGCGAAGATGATGAGGATATAAAGGCTGGGCATGCTGCCCCAGACTTCAAGAGTACGCTGCATAACAAGGTCCGTCATGCCCCCGTAATAGCCTTGAATCGCGCCCGCCGTGATCCCGATGATCGAGCTGATGACCGTGAGGATCAACCCGAACATCACCGACAGCCGGAATCCATAAATCACCCGCGCGGCCACATCGCGCCCCTGATCGTCGGTGCCCAGAAGATTCCCCCCGAAAAACGGCGGCGTCGGCGGCGGCGCGGCCAACTCGTAATTGATCGTATCGTAGCTATAGGGAATCGGCGGCCACAGCATCCAGCCCTTCGACCCGTCCGCCCCTTGGATAAGCTCCCGCACGAAGGAATCGCGGTAATCCGCCTCCGTCTCGAATTCCCCGCCAAACGCGGTCTCGGGATAGAAAAACAGCACCGGGAAATAGGTCTTGCCGCCCGTCTGCACGACTAAAGGCCGGTCGTTCGCCACGAACTCCGCGCCTAAGGCGATGATGAGGAAGGTTATAAAGATCCAGAAACTCCAATACCCGCGCTTATTCGCCCGGAACTGCGCCAGCCTCCTGCGGGTGATGGGGGTAAGGTTCATGACTCGGCCCTTGAATTGATCCCGCTCATTGTAGCGTCCGCCCGCGTTTCGTAAAGAGCGCACGCAACTTTTCCTGTGAGGCGATGAGCGTCCCCCCCAGAACCAGAAACGCCGAGGTCAGGATCGTCCAGTTAAACAGCACCTGCCCGAACGCGATCAGGTAAACCGTGGAGAGAACCGGCATGGAGTTCGACGCCACGCCGACGATCTGCGCGTGCCCGTGCTTCATGGCCGAATCCCAGAGCAGATACGCGATTCCCGAAATGCTGCCCTGAAGCAGGATCAGCCAGCCGATCGTCCAGTCGAACGTCCAGCCGGGTTCAAGCGCCAGATGCGCGATGAACAGCAGGACGGCATTGCACAGGAACCCCGCCGTGTTGAAATCCCCCGGATGCCGCTTCATCGTCCGCGTCCCGGCGGAATAGACCGCCCACGCCGCCGCGCCCGTAAACGCCACGAGATGGCCAAGCGCCAGATCGGGGATCAGCGTTCCGGGCTTGAGCACCAGCAAGGCCGCCCCCCCGAAACCGATCAGCGCGCCGAGAATATATTCGGGCCGGAATTTATGGCCGGGCAGGGCGGAAACGGCCAGCACCGTGAGCATCGGCCAGAGATAGTTGATGAGGCTTGCCTCCGCGACGGGGATCATACGAATGGCATACACAAGGCACATCGATTGAAACCCCAGGCCGAACATCGTCCAGAGCAAAACCTTCGGGTTCCCGGTGAAATAGGGCAGGGGGTTCGTGCGTTTCCTCACCCAGCGCGTGGCCAGAACCGAAAAGGAGCAGCAATTCGCGAGGCACAGGTAAAGCAGCGCCGGAACCTCGGCCGTAAGGTTCACAAGCAGCGGCGTGAACGACCACAGCAGGATCGCCGCAAAGCCGCCCAGAGTCGCCTGCCGCTCATGCATCGTGGGTGAAACCTCAATGCTTCTGGGAGGTAAAGTCGATGCGCGGATCGACCCACACATAGACCAGATCGCGCACAAGATGGACGACCAGCCCGATCAGGCTGAAAATATAGAGATTACCCAGCACCACCGGATAATCCCGGTCTACGATGCTCTTGTAGCCAAGCTGCCCCATCCCGTCGAGCGAGAAGATGATTTCAATCAGCATGTTCCCGGTAAAGAAGATCGCGACGAACGCCGCCGGAAACCCCGCAATCACGATCAGCATGGCGTTGCGGAACACATGCCCGTAGAGAACCCGGTTTTCCTCCAGCCCCTTGGCGCGGGCCGTCAGGACGTAATGCTTGCCGATCTCGTCCATGAACGAATTTTTGGTCAGCATCGTCTTGACCGCGAACCCGCCGATCACCATCGCCGTGATGGGCAACACCAGATGCCAGAGATAATCCAGAATCTTGCCCGTCAGGCTCAATTCCTCCCAGTTGTCGGACGTGAGGCCCCGCAGCGGGAAGAAATCCCAGACCCCGCCCGCGAACAGCACGATCAGCAAAACCCCCAGCACGAAGGAGGGAATGGAATAGCCGATGAAGATCACCGCGCTGGTCCACACGTCGAACGCGGAACCGTCCTTCACCGCCTTGCGGATGCCGAGCGGAATGGAGATCGTGTAGATAATCAAAAGCGTCCAGAACCCCAGCGAGATGGAAACGGGCATCTTTTCAAGGATCAGCGAGAACACATCCACGTCGCGGTAATAGCTCTCCCCCAGATTGAAGGTCAGGTAGTTCCCGACCATGAGGACGAAACGCTCGTGCGCAGGCTTGTCGAACCCGTACATTTTCTCAAGATCTTTGATGAACTCAGGGTCCAGCCCCTGCGCCCCGCGATAGCTGCTGCCGGCTCCGGCGGAGGTCCCCGCGCCGCCCGGGCCCGCCACATCGCCCGCGCCGCCGCCCGAAAACCGCGCGGTGGCGGAGGTATCATGCCCCTGAAGCTGCGCGATCATCTTCTCGACCGGCCCGCCGGGCACGAACTGGATGATGACGAAGCTGATGAGAAGAATCCCGAAGATCGTCGGGATCATAAGCAGCAGGCGTTTGAGGATATAAAAAACCATAGCCCCGATCATAGGAGGCTATGGTTGCCAAGTCCACGCACTTTTCAGGAGTGTGCCATGCCTTTTTGTGCGGTTATATTTATCTCCGTCTCATTTAGTGGACGGATGTGTAACCCTCTGCGCTACGCAGATTAAATTCGTCGAACGCGGACGGCGCATCCTTCTCAAGGAAGAACGCTCCGAAATCCTTCAAAATCTCGGCCTCGCGGCGTTCCATCTCGGCCATGCGGCGGCGGGCCGTGACGTTGTAGGCGTCGGTCAGGCTGCGCTCGCGCACCTCGTCCTGACCCAGATTCTTGGCGATGTAAGCCTTGCTGCCCAAAGCCAGCAGATTTTCGGGATCAACAGCCAGCGCCTGATCCAGAACCGAAATCGCCTCCTGCTCGCGGCCGAGGTTGGCCAGAGCGAAGCCCTTGTTCACAAGCGCATTCACATTGTACGGGTCGTTGCGAAGAACGCGCTCCTCGCGCACCAGAAGCTTCGCGTACTGATCGCGCAAATGCGTGATGAACGCCTTCTGGAATTGAGATTTCTCATCGTCCGGGTTGGCGGCCAGACGGGCGGAAATCATAATCTCGGCTTCCTTGTAAAACCCGTCCACGATCAGGATATCCACTTCATCGTCGCTCTCGTGCGGATCGAAACCGTGCAGCGAGTCGGGGTTCAGAAAGTAGGGGCAGTCGGACCGGCGCATGAAAGACATAAGGTCGTAAGCCAGACGCGCACGTAAGGCGCCGTCATCGACGGTGGAATGGCTCAACGGATGAGAATATTGAAACTTTGAAGAAGACGCACTGACGGCGTAAATCTCTTCTGGTACCATTTCGATTCAACCCCAACTATTATCACAGTTGTTTTATATTTTTTATCGTGGGCTATTTTTAGCTCTCACGTACCCTAAAACTACTCCTTTTTGCCCCCCCTTGGCAAACTTTTTTCTGGAATTTTTTCCTTATTTTCCCTAATGGCCGGGACGGAAGTTCCAGCGTTCCGCAAACCAGCGCCCGCCCTCATATTTAAAAACCCCGTACGCCCCGGTTTTGAGCTTCAGGTCGAACCGGGCGCGAAACCCCTCAAAATCCCCGGTGATATGCGGCGCGAAGCGGGCCACGCCGTTCGACGTAACGGCCAAAAACACATTTTTCCTTGATTTTATAAGATATTGAGAGAGGGTGATCCAGTCGGCGGTCATGCGCGCCGGATCGGCCAGCCACCCGGGGGGCACCACGGCCCGCTCGTCCCAGTCCTTAAGGGCCTGCGCCCCGATTCGGGCGATGACGGCCTCCTCGGGCTGGTTCTCATCCGGCCCGTAATCGACTTCGCGCAGCATCTCCAGCGTCTTGATCCGCAGGTCGAGACCGCAGGCCTTCAGGACGATTCGCGCGGTTTCCTGCGTCCGTTTGAGGGGGGAGGCATAGACGTCCTCGGGCAAAATCCCCTGCGCCCGCAGGTGCGTCCCCAGAAGCCGCGCCTGCTGGATACCCGACTCGACCAGCGCAAGGTCCGTCCGCGCCCCGACGCGCGTCGGGGTATCGCCGGGGCCAAACGTATTGCCGTGCCGCGCGACGATCAGGGTCTTGACGGCCGCGCTCATGACAGCGGCTCGCCCTTGGCCTTGATGTATTTTTCGGCCCGCTTGAGGTCTTCCGGCGTGTCGATGCCCGGATGCAACTCACCCTCGGGTAGGCTGATCTCGACGACCTGAACGGCAATCCCGTTCTCGATCATCCGCAACTGCTCCAGCCCTTCGAGCTGTTCGTAAACCCCTTGGGGCAGGGAACAGAATTTCTCCAGCACATCCGTGCGGAACCCGTAAAGCCCCAGATGCTGGCGCACCGGGGAGAGCGGCGATTGTGTGCGCAGCTTATCCTCGTCCCGGATGGCGGGGAGAATGGTCTTTGAAAACCAGAGCGCCCGCCCGGACTGATCCACCGTCACGGTCGTGCCGCTGAACGGCGTTTTCTTTTTGGATTTTCGCAGGCGGTCCAGATCGCCCCAGCTCAACACTTGCGCGGGCGTGATGACCTCGTGGCGCGGATTGGTGCGGAACGCCTCGAACATCGTACGCAAAACGGCGGGCGGCGTGAACGGCGCGTCCCCCTGAAGGTTGATAACGAAATCCGGCCAGTGATCGAGTTGCCGCAGCGCCGCCAGAACCCGGTCCGAACCCGTGGCGCACGTAGGGGGAGTCATAATGCAGGTAACGCCGAGTTCTTCCGCATGCGCGGCGATCCGCCTGTCCTCGCTGGTCACGAACAGGGCGACGTCGGCAATGCCGCTCACCACCACCGCGCGTTTGGCCAGATCGACGACCCGCGCCAGCATGGAGTGCCCCGCGATCTCGGCCAGCGGCTTCCCCGGAAACCGGGAGGAGCCGTAACGGGCCGGAATGGCGATGGCAAGGCGCGGCGGCTGCGTCATGGCGCTGGCTTCGTCCCCGCCTCTTGCGCCGCCGGGTCGATCCACCACGTTTGCTCGACCAGAGGCGCGATACCTGAGAGCGTCTGGGGACGCTTGAGCTTTTTCCAGTAAGCCATGCGCCACTTATCGTAATGCCACATCGGAATCACGTAATGGTTCCACAGCAAAACCCGGTCCAGCGCCCGCGTCTTGGTGATCAGATCCTCGCGCGAAGTGGCGTGGATGAGTTGCGTAACGATCTCGTCAACCACCGGGTCCTTGACCCCCATATGATTACGTGCGCCCGGGATATCGACCTTGTCCGAACCCCAGTATTCGCGCTGCTCGTTCCCCGGCGAATCCGATTGCCCGATCGTATGCACGATCATGTCGAAATCGTACTCCATGAGGCGGTTCTGATACTGCGCGGCGTCAACCAGCGTGCGGATTTTCGCCTTCACGCCGATCCGCGCGAGATTCTGGATGAAAGGCTGCGTCCAGCGCTCGAACGCAACCTGATTCAGCAGAATCTCGAACTCCAGCTTCACCGGGCCCTTCTCCGTCTGCTTGACGCGCACCTTGTCGGGGCCCATCACATATCCGGCGGCCTCCAGCATATCGGCGGCCTTTTTGAGGTTCGCCCGCGCGTTGCCCGACCCGTCCGTCACCGGGGCCTTGTATTCGGTGGTGAAGACTTCCTCGGGAATTTTCCCCCGGAACGGTTCGAGGATTTTCAGCTCCTCCGCGCTCGGCAGGCCCGACGACGCCAGATCCGAATTGGCGAAATAGCTGTTCGTGCGCGTGTAAGCCCCGAACGCGAGCTGCTTGTTCGACCATTCAAAATCCAGGGCATAAGCCAGCGCCTCACGCACCTTTACATCCGCAAAGTGCGCCCTCCGCGTGTTATAGGCGAAGGCCTGCATCCCCGCCGGGCGCGTGTGGCTGATCAACTCCTTGATAAGGCGCCCGTCCTTCACGGCGGGCACGTCATAGGTCGTCTGCCATAAATGCTCGTTATTCTCGTTCTTGTAATCGAACTCACCCGAAAGAAACGCCTGATGCGCGACTTTCTCGTCCATATAATAATCGAATACGATCCGCTCGTAATTATTCATCCCCTTGAAAAACGGCAGGTCCTTACCCCACCAGTTCGGGTTGCGCACATATTCGATCGAGCGCGGCGCGTTGATTTTCCCGATCATGTAAGGCCCGCTGGTCAGCGGCGGCGTCAGGGAGCTGGAATCAGCGAAATCTCGCCCTTCGGCGGTCCAGTAATGTTTCGGCAACACGGCCATCTCCGCGATGATGAGCGGCAGCTCGGCGTTGCCCTTGACCTTGAATTTGAAGGTCACGGTCTTCGGCCCGTCCGCCGTCACGCTCTCGACGTCGCCCCAGTAAGCCTTGAAGAACGGCTCGCCCTTGGTGGTCAGCGTCTCGAACGTCCAAACCACGTCGTCGGCGGAAATCGGAACCCCGTCATTCCACTTCGCTTCCTCGCGCAACTCGAACCTTACCCAGCCCCGGTCTTCCGGCATCTCGATCGACTTGGCGATGATGCCGTACAAAGAGAACGGCTCGTCGAATGCGTTTTGCATCAGGCTCTCATAGACGAGGTAGCTTCTCATATTCGTCAGGCCGGCGGCCGAAACCCCCTTGGAAAGAAACGGATTGAGGGAATCGAACGTCCCCACCACGCCGACCCGAAGCGTCCCGCCCTTGGGCGCGTCCGGGTTAACGTAATCCAGATGCTTGAAATCCGGCGGATATTTGGGTTTTCCGTGCAGCGCGATGGCGTATTGCGGCCCGCTCGGCGGCTTCTCGTCCGCATGGGCGGAAAGGCCCGGAAGCGCGCTCAGCAAAAAAGCCAGAAGGGGAAGAAGGAAAAAAGAAGTAGCCCGGTTCATGCAAACACCTTTAGATCGCGTCAAAGACATCGGAATATAATACGCGGCTATTCTAGCGCCCCGTCGCACAAAGTCACGTATGAATTGAAAATAAACGGCGTTTTAGGCGCTTCTGCGGAATTTGTAGACGCCTTCAAGATCGGGCCGCCCGAACAGGAATCCCTGCCCGAAATTGACCTCGTAATCCAGAAGCTCCAGAAGCTCCGGCTCGCTCTCCACCCGGTCGATAATGACCTCGATCCCGTTGACCTCCAGCCGCCGTTTCCGCCGCACCATATGCGCGAAATCCGCATAGCCTTCGTCTTTGCCCAGAAAGCGCCGCGCCGGAATTTTGATGAACCGCACGTTGCGCTGGTAAAGCGAGAGGATATCCTCGGGCAGCTCGTTGACGTGATCCAGTGAGAATCGGCAGCCCAGCTTCGTCATGCCATCCAGAATGAGCCGCTCCCCGCTTGAAAGATTGTCGAAATCGACCTGCTTCATCTCGAAGACGAGAGAGGGCGCCATCCGCTTGTTCTGCGCGATAAACTTCAAAAGGTCGTCCATGAAATCCGCGTTCCGCAGGGTAGACGGCTTGATATTGATGAAGTAGGTCGAAATTTTTTCGCTCTCGTAATTCACCTGCAAAACCTTGAGGCATTCAAGCAGCAGCAGATTGTCGATGGACTCCATCAGCCGCTCCTCGACCGCCAGTTCCATATAGCGCTGGGCGGGCAGGTATAAGCCCGCCTTCGCCCGGATACGCGCGAACAGCTCGTAGAAATTCGTCTGCCGCTGCGGCAGACGCACGATGGGCTGAAGAAAAATGTCGATCTGGCGGCTGCGTACGGCGTGGTGCAGCAACTCCCGCACCGCCATATCGGTCAGCGCCTCGCTGTTGGCGTAAAAATCCTCGTTCGCCACCACATGTGCGGTCCGGCGAACATGAAGTGTCTCGGCAGAGGGCGGCTGTGGCGCCCGCGAATCGTTCGAAGGCGCGGGTATACCGCCCGCTGGTTTAAGAAAAGCAGGCACGATCTGCTCCATGCCGGAGGCTTCGGCGATCGTATCCTTAAGGCCCATAACGCTCTTGCGCGCGGGGGTGTGCCGCCCGATCTCCGCGCTTTGCTCTTCCATCGTCTCGCGCATCCCCTGAATATCGGAGCCGTGCTGCGAAACCGTGCCTTCCAGCGCACTCACCCGGCGGTAAAGATGCCGCACGGTCTCCATGAACTCCATGCTGATCTCGTCCTTGCGCTCGTTCGTCATGTTGAAGAAGCACCCGACAACGATGACCGACGACACGAACAGCGCCAGCTCGACCGAAATAGAACTCAAAAGCGCGACCATGACGCAGCAGATCAGGAACATAGACGCGGCAACGCCGCGCATAAACGCATCTGTCCGCCCGGTTTGAACGGGCTCTTCGCCCTCGCTGCCGACACGCCCCTCGGGTCTCATCATGCCGCGCTCTCCGCTCCGCCGTTATTGTTTCGGTGATCCGCGCCAATCGCGCGGCTGATATTGCTCAGCCCGTCCTTGCGCATACAAGCCATAAGCTCTTGGCACATCAAGTGGGCGACCTCCGGCCCGCGATAAACCAGCCCGGTATAGAGCTGCACAAGCGAGGCCCCGGCGCGGATTTTTTCATAGGCATGGCGTCCGTTCGAAACGCCGCCAACCCCGATGATCGGCAGCTTGCCCTTCGTGAGTCTGTAAAAGTTTCGGATAATCTGTGTTGAGGCCTTGCGCAAATGCGGCCCGCTCAGCCCTCCGGGATGAGAGCGGAACGCCTGCGGCAGACTCTCGGGGCGCGCAACGGTGGTATTGGTCAGAACAATCCCGCTGACCCCCGTCTCCAGAAGAACGCCTGCGATCTGTTCCTGCTGCTCTTCGGTCAGGTCGGGCGCCAGCTTGACCAGCAGCGGCGGCGGGGGGTATTCGCCCACGGCGTTATTGAGCGACGCGATCAGCTGTTTCAGCAGCGCGCGCAGCGTGTCCTCATCCTGAAGATTCCGGAGCCCCGGCGTGTTGGGGGACGAGATATTAACCGTCAGGTAATCCGCCTTCTTGGCGAAATGTTTGATGAGGGTGATATAATCCGCCGCGGGATCTTTCTGATCCTTGTTCATGCCGATATTGATGCCCACAACGCCCGGCGGAGGCACTTCTTCGTGCTTGAAACGCTCGAAATTTTCCTCGAATACGCGCAGGCCTTCATTCGGAAAACCCATGCGGTTGATGATGGACTGGCTCTTGACGTCACGAAACACGCGCGGCGGCGGATTGCCGGCCTGCGGACGCGGGGTCACCGTGCCAACCTCGGTGAAACCGAATCCCAAAGACAGGGCGGGGCCGATCACTTCGGCATTTTTGTCGAACCCGGCGGCCAAGCCGACAGGGTTTGGGAACGTGAGTCCCCAAATCTGCTGCTCAAGCTCTGATGCCTTGATTCGCGGCGGCACCGGCATTAACCCAGATTTCATGATCTTGAGGGTCATCCGGTGGGCTTTTTCGGGTTCCAGCTTGAACAGAACCGGGCGGGCGAGTTTATAAAGACCTAGCACAAAAAAAGGCTACGCAATTTCCCCGGTACGGTCCAGATCGTTCCCCGAAATCATCCCCAGCAAGTTGTTGATAAAAGTTATAAAAGCCCGTTTGCCGAAACCCGGAGTCTCAAGGCTCCTCGGACGGCTCATCCTTCGCAAGCAGCACCGGAAGCGCTTTCATAAAATACTGCCCGCCTGTTATGACGGTCAGGAGCGTGGCGGCGCAAAGGGCAATCAGCCCGATTTCGGTCGCATACGGCGCGTGCGGGCCGAGGATCAGGAACCCCGT
The DNA here is from genome assembly GCA_023384135.1 of Alphaproteobacteria bacterium. Classification (GTDB taxonomy): domain Bacteria; phylum Pseudomonadota; class Alphaproteobacteria; order Micavibrionales; family Micavibrionaceae; genus JAGNKE01. The sequence continues at coordinate 368,140 of JAHDXS010000003.1, forward strand.
GGCCACCATCTGCGCGGTGGTCTTCCATTTGGCCATAAAACTCACGGGCATCTTGATGTTCTTCGGTCCCAGAAACTCCCGCAACCCCGAAACCAGAAACTCCCGCGCAAAAATCAGCAGCACAAGAAGTATCCATAAACCCTCAACCCGCCCGAACGCGACCAGCAGCAAAAGCAGGCTGGTGACGAACACCTTGTCGGAGATGGGATCAAGAAACGTGCCGAGCGGCGTGATCTGATTATATTTCCGCGCCACGTACCCGTCGAAATAATCGGTGATCGCCGAAACCGCGTACAGGATGAAACACAGCAAGGCCGCGAACCCGCCCCAGGATGCTTCGGCGTAAAACAGGGCAATCATGAACGGCAGCAGCGCCATTCGCGCGCAGGTCAGGATATTGGCAAGATTGTTTTTGATCAGCTCCATAGCCCTGAGCTTAATCCAAACACGAGGGGAAAGATAGCGGCACAGACCTTCACGGCGCAGCAGAAAAAACCCCGATCAGGGAATGGTGGTCCGACCCCTTCGCCGCGCCGGGCGTAAGCTCCAGAAGCCGCATCCCCGGCCCGGCCATCATGTGGTCGATGGGGATTTTCAGGAACGGCAGGGTAAAAAACGAAACCCACGTCCCCGGTGGAAACACCCCGTACGTCTGGTAGGTCAGGCCCGATTCCCGCACGAAATCGTGGAAATACGGAGAGTAGGGCGTGATATTGAAATCCCCTGCGAGAATTTTATGGGGCGAGGGGTCGGAAGCGATCCACCGCGCCATCCCCGACAGTTCGGCATTCCGCCGGAACTGCCCCTGCGCGGCAATAGGAACGCGCGTATGCAGTGTGTAGAGCGAGAGGGGCTCTGCGAATCCGTTGGGCTGGATCGTAAACCGTGTCCCGCGCGTCCGCACATGCTCCGGCGCGACAATCCGGTGCTCGGTGGAAAGCGGCTTATGAAGCGAAAGGATCAACGAAAAATCCGGCCCGATCCCCTCCGCCGGAAGGGAATAGGGGTACGTGTCCGCCAGCGCGGCGCGCAAAACCTTGGCATCGTCCGGCTCGACCTCCATAAGAAAAACGACATCAAAGGGTTGTCCGCCGTTTCTAAGAAACTGAACGATCTGGTCATGCCGCTTGTTGGAATAATATTTGTTGTAATGAAGGACGCGTAGCGCGGTCCGATCCGTTTCGATTCGTTGCGGCGGAGAAAATTGCCACGGCTGGGCAAGCGGCACCCGCGTTTCGTAAAACGCTCCGGCAAACACCGCCAGCATGACAAGGGCGGCCAGCGGCATTTTCAGAACGACGAAGATCGCAAAGAACACGATTGCAAAAAACGCGTACTGCACCTGAAAATGACTCAGCAGGTCGAGCGTCCAGTGCCACCGCGCCAGATGCGACAGCCCATAACAAGCGACCAGAATCCCGGTGGCCAATAAATACCACTTCGCATTTAAACCAAAAAGATACGCCTCGAACTTCATCTAAAATCTCAATGCTCGATTTTGAAAACGGCTACGATCGCGTGATGGTCCGACCCTAGTGACGGCCCGCGACGTTTTTCAATCAGCGTCAGCCCGCCCCGGTGCAAAATATGGTCGATGGGAATCTGCAAAAGCGAAGGCAGCTCCGCCGGCCATGTCGGCAGGAAATAGGGCGCGGTCGTTTGGTTTTTCATCCCCGTATCCGCCAGTAATTTTCCAAAAAACGGCGAGTAGGGGGTGATGTTCCAGTCGCCCAGAAGGATGACGTTGTCCGTGGGCTTTTTGTTCTGCTGGTTGATCAGCGCCGCGACATGCGCCAGCTCCGCGTTACGCTGCCGAAAAAAGACGGGCAGCATCGGCGGCGGCGCGTGAAGGGCGTAGAATTTGACCGGCTTGGCCCCCTCCGGCTGAATTTTCGCCAACATGATAAAATTCGGCACACCCTCCAGCCCCTCCACAAGATGACTCTGAGGCGCCCATTTGAGGGTGAATTTATGCTTGCTGCCTGCCACCATCCCGAACGCATGCCCCTTGGGCATCAGGAACTGGTGCGGGTATGCGTCCGCCAATGCGGTTTTAAGCGTTTGCGCGTGGCTCTCGTTAGCCTCAAGGATAAAGAAAATATCCGGTTCCTCGGTCAGAATGAAATCCACCATCGCCTGATGCTCTTTCAGGCTGTGATGGCGGTTATAGACGACGACCTTGAGCAGGTTGGCGCCCTCAAGCGCCTCGGCGGCTTGAAACGGAACGGTATCGAGTCGGCTGACAACCTCGTAACCGCAAACCCCCGTCAGGGCAATCATCAGCCCCAGATAAGGCCAGAGCTTGCGTACCGCCGCCAGCCCCCCGAACAACAGGGCCAGCATCGCATACTGCACGATGAAATGCCGGAACAGGTCGAACACCCACAAATACGCCGCCCCCAGTGAGAGAATATAGGCGCAGGCCAGCAGGATACAGAAAAGCCTGATCCAGTTATTGAAGGAGTCGAGCCGCGAGACGGGCCGCGCGAAGGTCGGGAATAAAGCCATGCCGCATGATGCGCGGAGCCATCAAACCTGTCAACGCCGGACCGTGCCGTCATTGCGAACCCGCCCCGGCGGGTGAAGCAATCCATTTCATTTGTGGATTGCTTCGTCGGCTCAAAGGCCTCCTCGCAAAGACGTGAGGGCGGCACTTTATCTTGTCATCCTGAGCGCACCGAAGGATCTTAGGTCTATATCAACACAGGGATCCTTCAGCTCCGCCTTGGGATGACGAAAGAAAGCACCGCCCGCGCTGAGTTGGTTGTGCGCGTTGTTTTTCAAAAACAGCTTAGCGTCTTCGCGCCTTCGCGATTTATAGCGTGGATTCAAGTCTTTGGCGTAATGACAGGCGCGTCTCAGGCGTTCGCGGCCTTTTTGTCCTTCTCGGCTTCGGGATCGCGCAGAACGTATCCACGTCCCCAGACGGTCTCGATATAGTTGCTGCCGTCCGTGGATTCGGCCAGCTTTTTGCGAAGCTTGCAGATGAACACGTCGATGATCTTGACCTCCGGCTCGTCCATACCGCCGTAAAGGTGGTTGAGGAACATCTCCTTGGTCAGCGTCGTACCCTTGCGGAGCGACAAAAGCTCCAAAATCCCGTACTCCTTGCCGGTAAGGTGCAGCGGCTTGCCGTCCGCCTCCACCGTGCGCGTGTCGAGGTTGACCTTGATCTTTCCGGTCTGAATTGTGCTCTGCGAATGCCCTTGTGAACGGCGCACGATGGCCTGAATCCGGGCAACCAGCTCGCGCTTGTCGAACGGCTTGGTCAGGTAGTCGTCGGCCCCGAACCCAAGACCCTTGATCTTGTTGTCCAGCTCCGTGAGGCCCGAAAGAATCAGGATCGGCGTCTCGACCTTGGAGGCGCGGAGCTGCTTGAGAACGTCATACCCGTCCATGTCGGGCAGCATGAGGTCCAGAATGATAATGTCGTAATCGTAGATCTTTCCGATCTCAAGGCCGTCCTCGCCCAGATCAGTGGTGTCAACGATATAGCCTTCGGACTTGAGCATAAGCTCAATGCTCTTGGCGGTGGAGGTGTCGTCTTCGACTAACAATACACGCATGAAAAGATCCCCTGAAAACGAAAGTGCAAGATATAAAGCGGTCACTTTATTAACCAATATCTTAACAAATATTAAAAAGGTTAACAAATCTTTTCTAAATTTATAAACCATTAAATTTTTTTTATAAGTGCATGTTTGGGCTTGAAATTCTCTCATTTCTCTTTTTGTGGGAATGCTGATAGAATGCCCAAAGTCGGGAACCCCTTGCTTTCATTAAGCTATGGCTGGCCTCGGGCGTTAATTGATTAACCTCCTGTTTTTAGGTTTTATTTCCCATGGACCGACTGGCTGAACAGGCCGCTGCCGCAATTGAAAGACTGCCGACGACCGAATTTTACGGGCAGGTGACCAAGATTCTCGGCCTGCTCGTGGAGATCGCGGGCGTCAGCGACCGCCTCGCCGTCGGCTCGGTCGTGCATCTGCGAGCAGAAAATGGCCGAATCGTTCCGTGCGAGGTCATTGGATTCCGCGACAAACAGGCGCTTCTGATGCCTTTCGGCACGCTGGAGGGCATCGGCCTCGGCTGCAAGGCGGTGATTCAGGCACAGGAACCGATCGTCAATCCCTCCGATTATTGGCTGGGCCGGGTCATAAACGGCATGGCCGAACCGATCGACGGCAAGGGCGGCCTGACTCAGGGGCTTCAGGGCATACCGTTGCGCAACCGTCCACCCGCCGCTCACGCGCGGCAAAGGCTGGGGCCGCAACTCGATCTCGGCGTCCGCGCCGTGAATACCTTCCTCCCGCTCCGGCAAGGCCAGCGTATGGGCATTTTCTCCGGCTCCGGCGTGGGGAAATCCGTCCTGCTCTCGATGATGGCCCGTTATACCGGGGCCGATGTCTCGGTGATCGGGCTGGTCGGAGAGCGGGGCCGCGAGGTACAGGAATTTCTGGAGGACGATCTTGGCCCCGACGGTCTCGCGCGTTCGGTCGTGATTGTCGCAACCGGCGACGAACCCGCCCTGATGCGCCGTCAGGCAGCCTATCTCACACTGGCCGTCGCCGAATATTTCCGCAATCAGGGCCGCCAGGTCCTCTGCCTGATCGACTCCGTAACGCGCTTTGCGATGGCCCAGCGCGAAATCGGCCTTTCGGCGGGCGAACCGCCCACCTCCAAGGGCTACCCGCCCACCACCTTCGGCGAGCTGGCTCGCCTGCTCGAACGCGCCGGAGCCGGAACAGCTGGGCAGGGGGCGATCACGGGCCTGTTCTCCGTCCTCGTGGAAGGCGACGACCACAACGAGCCCATCTCAGACTCGGTGCGCGGGATACTGGATGGCCATATCGTCATGGACCGCAAGATCGCCGACCGGGGTCGCTATCCCGCTATCGACATCCTCAAATCCATTTCGCGCTCTATGCCGAATGTCTTCAGCGACTGGCAGAACGGCGTGGTCCGCAAGGCCAAGCAGGTGATCTCCACGTATGAGGATATGGCCGAACTGATCCGTCTGGGCGCATACCGGCGCGGCACCGATCCGGCGGTGGACGAGGCCGTGCGCCTCTACCCCCAACTCGAAGCCTTCCTGACCCAAAACAAGGACGACTCATCCACCATCGACGACAGCTTCTCGAAGCTGGCCGCCATTCTGGGCATCAAGTCGTAAGCCGATACAAAAAGAAAGAGGGCGCACCGCGCCCCCTTACGAATTGTGCTTGAGCTTACTGCGCCTGCCGGTTTTTCATCTTCTCTTTCAACCGCTTGCCTCTCTCGCCGTTGACGCCGCCGTTCGCCGCGCGCTTCTCCTTGATTTTCGCTTTGACCTGCGCCTTTTCCTCGTCGCTCAAACTGTCATACTTGGCCTTGGCGTTCTGAACCTTCGTGCGCCGCGCGTCCACCTGCGCCTTCTGGTCTTCGCTCATACCTTCATAGCGTTTGGCGGCGGCCTCATGAATGGCGGCCTGCTTTTCTTCGGGCGTCAGACTCTGGAAATTAGCGACCTTCTTCTTGGCCTCCTCGACGATGGCCTGCTGCTCCTCCGGCGGCAGGCTCTCAAAAATTTCTTTCTTCTCCTGAATTTTTGCCTTTTGCTCCGGGGTAAGGTTATCGATGCGCTTCTGCAAGCCGGGGCGCGGCGCGGGCACGCTTTCAGCCAGCGCAGGGGCGCTGAAAGTGGCTGCATAAGCTATTGATAAAGCGATAAAAAAGAATCTTTTTACACGGTTCATGGTCAAATCTCACGGTTTTAGTGGCGGATTACGTCTAATAATGCCAAAAATATATGAACGGAATATGTCCTACATGTAATGTTTTGTAAATAAAACGCGGGAAAACATGCCGGTCAGACTGGACGACATCGAAGGCGGAAAAGAGCGGATCGCGGCGTTTGTCGATCTGCCCAAGGCCGCGTACATGCCCGATGCCAAAACCCGCATCGACCCGCAAACCGCGGCCGCCGTCGGCATGGAATGGGCCGCCGTGACCGGGCCGGACGCGAGATATCCCGCTCTGGGCACCGAAAATCTGGCCACCTGCATGGGCCTCGCCGTTCATAACCCGCGCACGAAGGCCACGGGCCTCGCCCACCTCGCGCAGGACGGCGCAAGCACCGAAATCGGCGAGGAAAGCCGCCTCTCTCTCATAACGATGATGGACCGCGTGGCGCAGGGCGGCGGACCTCTGGAGGTCCGCATGGTCGGCCCGAACGTCGGGGGGTATCTCGCCGCCGAATTCGTGGATAACGTCGCCGAAATACTCGAAGATTACGACGTAACGGTCCTCAGCGCCGATTTGGGCGACAAGGCGGGCATGAGCGCCTTCGCCGTTCATGCGGGCATGTGGGATCAGGGCCTGATCCGTGGCAAGGTCACCATGTCCGAAATCATGAGCGCCAACGCCGAAGGCGGTAAGGACGCGGTCGCGAAACTCCACGCCGAATGTGTGAATCTCGAAAAAATGAGCGCCCCCGGCCGATCTTCCGGCCATCTGGCCTATGACGGCCTCAGCGAAACCGGCCCCGCGCCGGAACCTCCGGCAATCGGGTGAGGCGCGCGGCATGTCCCTGAAATTCACGACCTATGACAAAGACCGCGAAGGATGGCTGAAGACGCTGATGGATCTGCCGCCCGCGCCGTATATACAGAACGCGGCCAAGGTCTTTGACGCGCGGCAGGCGGTCCACGTCGAAATGAACATGGCCGGAATCGCCTCGCCCCAATCGAAATATCCGGCGCTCGGCGTGGTCACCGTCGGTTCGGGCATGGCCGTAATCGCCCGCAACCCGGAAACCGGGGTGATCGGGCTTGCGCATCTCACACCCGAAGGGCAAAAACATGAATCGCTCTCCGTGAAGGGGGAAGAGGCCCTGCGCGAAATGCTCACGATGGTCGGCGGCGAGGGCACGCAGGTCCGCCTGGTTGGCCCCCGTATGCGTGGCCCGGTTGTGGACGGTTTGATTGCGGACGTACTGGAGGCCCTCGCGGAATACGAAACCGAAATTCTAAGCGCGGATTTCCGGGGCAAGGAAAACCCCAACAGCGTCGCCGTCCATTCAGGGTTGTGGGATCAGGGTCTCGTGCGCGGCAGCCTGAGTGTCTTCAACCACGCCGTCGCGCATGGCCATAAGGGCGAGGACTGGAAGCGCCGCGCCGCCGAAATGGTCCCGCTCGGCGGAATGGTCCGCCTCCCGCTGAAAGACCATAGCAGGATTGTCTATTACGGGCAGGACGAGATACAATCCCTACCCGAACCCGAGATCGTCTGATCTCAACTTTTTCTGTCTCTTGAGCCATGGCCAATCTGAAACCTCTGATCCGCGTGCGCAAACACGCTATCGAGCAAAAACAGAAATACCTCGCCGAACTCTATCGTCAGGCGGAGGAGCAGTCTGGCGAAAAACGCAGACTGACCGAAGAATTCGCGCACGAACGCCGGACCATTCAGGAAATGGGCGCGGATATGCTGGGCTTCTTTGGGGCCTACGCCAAGGCCGTGGATATCAGGATGGAGGAAATCGACGCCGCCATCGCCCGCCTCGAAAACCGGATCATGGTCGCACAGGACGATATGCGCCAAGCCTACGCGGACTTGCGCCGTATCGAGATCGTTCAGGAAAACCGGGAAAAACAAGAGGCGCAGGAACGCGCCAAACGGGAAGCGCAGGAACTCGACGAGATCGGCCTCGACCGCTTCCGCGCACGGCAGGAAGAGGACGCCTAGGCCCCGTCATTGCGAACCCGCACTTGCGGGTGAAGCAATCCATTCGGCATAGATTGCTTCGTCAGCCTTCCGGCCTCCTCGCAATGACGAAAACACCCCTTTGTCATCCCCGCGCCCCCCTTGTCATCCTGAGCGTAGCGAAGGATCTGAAGCATAGAACCGGGCAGAGATCCTTCGGCTTCGCCTCAGGATGACGAAACGCCTTAACCTGTGCGGTAAAAACCAGCTTCGCGTCTTCGCGCCTTTGCGATTCTTGGCTGGATTCCGCCTGCGCGGGAATGACGGCAGTGGGCGCAGCCGTCATTGCGAACCCGCGCCAGCGGGTGAAGCAATCCATAAAGCCGCAGAGATGGATTGCTTCGTCAGCCTTCCGGCCTCCTCGCAATGACGAAAACACGCCGTTGTCACTCCCGCCCCCCCCTTTGTCATCCCTGCGAAAGCAGGGACCTGATAAAGCCATCATCATGGATTTCCACCTGCGCGGGAATGCTTCACAGATTGCTGACCCAACAAAGATGGCATCCCCACGAAAGTGGGGGTACAGCCTCAAAAATTCGCGGAAAACTCATAGAGCTTATCGGGCTGGACCGTGACCCATTTCTCCGCCCCGGTCTGAAACCCCATCTCCCCGCGCAGGCCGAGATCCTCCAGCGCCCCGGCGAAAATCCCGCGCATCTCGTGCTCGGCCGCTTTGGTGAAGGGCTGTGTGCTGCGCAGGATCAGGTCAAACCGCTTCGCCGCCTCGCGGTAGAGCGCGTCCATCTGCATCTTGCCCATGCGCGAAAGATCGAGATTGATCACAAACCGCACCATCCCGTCCCCGCGCTCGTTGCCCGTGCCGCGCTCATCCTCGCTGCGTTTATAATAGACCGTAATTTTGAGAATCTGCTCCTGCCACGAGAGCGGCACGCTGGTCGCCTTCCACTCCTGCCCCAGAGGCTCCGCCCCCATGCGCGAAAGCGTCGCACCCTCCCGCGAAAGCCGGGTGATCAGATCGCCGCGTCCCGCGCGGCGGAGGGCATCCGTCGCCCGCCCGCCCAGCCAGCCCTCGACGTCTCCGCCCCGCATTGCGGCGAGAAAGAACAAAGCGGCGGGGGCCATCTGCTGCGGCGCGGCGGGATTCGGGATCATATTTGAAAACGCCTGCGCTATAGGCGCCGAAGCCTGCGCCAGAATCTGCGCAATCTCCTGCAGCGCGGGCCACGGCTCGGGCGTCAGGAAATAGGGGATGCCGAGCGGCAGCGCGGCCAACATCGCCGGGCTCATCGGCGGAACGGACGCGGCAAGATCCGCCGCTAGGGGCGGCATGGGCGCGTTTGAAACCGCTTGCGGTGTAGCGAGCGGCATCAGCGAAAGCAACGCCCCGGGCGCGGGGATGAACCCCGGCTCCAGCAGTGCAAAATAGGACGGCGGCCCCTCCGCCTTCGCCGGGAAAACCAGCGCAACGGCCAGCGCATCCTTGCCCGCCACCGGGCCGATCACCTGCGCCGCCGCCTCGCCTGCCTTTAAATGCGGCGGGGGAACAGAAAAATCGAACGGCGCGACCAAAGGGTTGGCCGTAGGCGCAGATGTAACCCCGCCCACCGCATACAGCAGTGAGCCGCGCTCCGGCAAGGCTGTGTCCGGCGGCGCGATGGAGGGAGCAGAAGGGCCGAGCGGAACCTGCAGCCCGTTGGGCGCGAGGCCCAGAACGCCCTTGAGGATGTTCTCGATCTCGGTGGCGCCCTGCGCGGTCAGGACGGGCGGTGTGCCCGCAACGGGCCGCACAAGAACGGCTTCAGGCGTATCGGGAGGGGTCGGTTGAAGCGGCGTCAAAATCGTTTGGACGGCGGCTTTGGCGATCGTCTCGGCCCGGACGGCGAAGAGTTTTTGTATGGCCTGCACGATCACTTCGGCCTGTGAGAATTCCGGGGGCAGGGCGGGCGCGGCGAGAACAGGGTTCGGCGCGGCTCCGCTTTGCTCCTGCGGAATCTCCGGCGGCACCTGCGACGGCGGCAGAGGCACGGCTCGCACGATCCGCCCGATCAGATCGTCGGGCGTCTGAATTTGATCCGGCTTCGTATCCGGCCGGGAAACGCGCACATCAACATCCGTCTGCGTTCCGCGAGAGGGCGCGGGCCGTTCGGGCGGTGCGGGGCGGATTTCCGCCGTGCGCGGCGGGCGCTCAGCCGGAATCCGCACCTCCACGGTCTGTCCGGGCGTCAACTGGTCGGGCTTTTCGGGGCGCACGGTGATCTCGCCCGCGGCGCTGCGCAACTGCACCGTGCCGTCCGAATTGGCCCGCACGACCTCGGCCCGCACCCGCGCGGCCTGCTGCATTTCATAGATTCGCTCGGGAACGCTAATCAGCCGCACCGTGCGCGTATTCGCGGCCTCGCGCGCGGCGGCGTCGGGCGGGGGCGGAAGCGAGGAGGGGATGCGAGTGTCCGACATGATTCAAGCTTATCGCACCCAAGTGCCCGCACTCAACCATCATGATCTCCGCTGATGTTTTTCCTGCACCCCCCGCTCTCATCTAAGCCCCCGTCATTGCGAACCCGCCCTTGCGGGTGAAGCAATCCATGAAACCGCAGAGATGGATTGCTTCGTCAGCCTGACGGCCTCCTCGCAATGACGGAAGCTCCTCTCCCTATCAACCCCGCGAAGGCGGGGATCCAGTCATGCGTCAACCATGGATTCCGGCGTTCGCCGGAATGACAGAAAGCCCTGTCATTGCGAACCCGCCCTTGCGGGTGAAGCAATCCATGAAACCGCAGAGATGGA
>JAHDXS010000003.1:378727-689752 GCA_023384135.1 Alphaproteobacteria bacterium
TTGCTTCGTCGGCTCAAGGGCCTCCTCACAATGACAAACGAAGCGCAAATATCGTCGTGATCGTTGTGCGCGTAGTGTTTCAGAGAACGCTTCGCAGCTTCGCGTTTCATGTATTAGAGACTGTCTTGCAGGAAAAACTTAACGCCGCGCGGATTTGAGCTTGGCGTCATCGACCATTGCCAGAACTTTCTTGGCGATCTTCTCGACATCCATGGCGGCGTCGGCGTTGGGGGTGCGGTTCAAGATCGGCGTTTGCGAACGGATACAATCCTTCACGCGCGAATCTTGCCGAATAAGGCCCATAAGCGGCGGCGAAAGCCGCAGAAAATTCTCACACGCCTTGAGCAGCGTCTTGTAGGTCTTCTCACCCTCGGAAATGCTCGAAGCCATGTTGATGACGATATTGATATTGCGCGAAACGCCCGCCGCATTGCCCAGCTTGATGAAGGCATAAGCATCGGTCAACGCCGTCGGCTCGTCCGTCGTAATCAAAAGCGTACAGGCGGAACTCGCCGAGAACATACGCACCGTCCGGTCTACGCCCGCGCCGAGGTCGGCGATGACCACGTCATACTGCGCGGCGACATCCACAAGCTGGTCCCGCAACAGTGCAAGCCGTTGGCTCGGCAGCGCCGAAAGCGAAGCTTGCCCGGAACGCCCGGCTATAATATCGAATTTACCCTCTTCGAACGTCTGCACGACGCGGTCCAGCCCGAGCCGCCCGCGAATGACATCGTTCAAATCGCGCTTGGGCATAAGGCCGAGCTGCACGTCCACGTTCGCCAACCCAAGATCGCCGTCGAACAGCAAAACCTTCTTTCCGGCCTTGGCCATCGCATGCGCAAGCGTCACGGAAAACCACGTCTTCCCGACGCCGCCCTTGCCGCTGGCGATCGCGATGAGATTGTCCGCCCGCCGCAAGGCAAGCGGCGCAGAAAGCGGCGATCTGGACTCGTCTGGCGTGTCGTCGGTCATGTCCGTTTCCCTGGGGTTTGCGTGGTCTTGATGATGCGCCGGGTACGCGTGTCGCGATACGCGCTGGGCATCAACAATCTAGATAACGTCTTTGGGCTAAGCGGCGCAAGCCCCTGCGAGACCATCGGGGTATGGCTGTAATCGCTCAGACTCAAGGATCCATGGTGCGCAGCGGCCAATATACCGCCCAGTCTGCGGGCGATATCAATTCTTGTGGGTAAAACCTCAGTGACTCCGATCGTCGCGAAAACACGCGCCATCTCACCGGATTCGTCCGCGTCGATCCCGCCGGGCAGGGCGAGGATGGGCCGCGCCTGAACCGTGACGATCAGCTTCGCGAGAACCTTCACATCCTCCAGATTAAAGGGGTTAAGGCCGGACGTATCGACCACCACCTGATCCTTTTCCTCCGTCAGCTTGTCGGTCAGCGCCTTGAGCTCGGCGGGGTTGCGTGCCTTGAGCAAAGGGATTTCAAGCAGCCGCGTAAAGGCTTCGAGCTGCTCCACGCCGCCCGCCCGCACCGTATCGGTGGAGATGACGCCGATCTTAAGGCCGTTCATCGTTCCGCGTGCGGCCATTTTGGCCACGGCCAGCGTCTTGCCCGACCCCGGCGGCCCGACCAGCATCACGGGCTTTTTCAGCGCGGCGATCGGCAACGGCTTAAAAGAAAAGAGGTGCTCGATGGACGCGATCAGCGCGATTCCCGGCTCTTCCAGACCCATGACGGTCGCGCAGGAGACAACCTGATCGGTGATCTCATCGGGAACCGCATGGCGCAGCATCGCCTCGGTCAGCTTTTCCGCGACCGCGCCGATCTCGTCTTCGCGGTCATATTGAAGCCAGTCCTCTTTTTCCCGAAGTCCGCGCGGGCCGATCTCGAACGCGGGTTCGACCGCCGCAGTAACGCGCACGGTCTTACCGCCAGGCTCTTCCTTGGTGGCGACGATAATCGCTTCTTCGCCCAGAGCCTTTCGTACCATTTGCATTGCTTCGGTCATTGTGTTGGCGGTAAACGTCTTTAAACGCATGGAAAATCAGCAGCGAATCACGCTTTTATTGTAAATTGTCCCGAATCAGTGCGCCAGAGTATAAACATAAAAATCCCCACCTTCACGAAATTATCTTAATAAAGATGCGCCTGCTGCCCGCCGAGCCGCCCCACGAACCTTTTGTCATGCGCCGCGTTCTGCGGTAAAATGAAAAAAATCGCGTTAAAGTCAGGGAGCGTTCAGGTCCATGAAATCGAACTACGGAAAATGGTTGCGCAGCGCCGCTCTGGCTCTTTTGGTCGCTCCCGCCCTGATTTCGGCGGCTTCGGCCCAGCCGCAGCCCGATCCTGTCGCGCCGGAGCCAGCCCAATCCGCCCAGCCCGCCGCCATGGATCGCGCGGCCGTGGAGAAATTCTACCAAAGCTCGGTCGCCGCCCAACTGGCCGGGACGGAGGAAACCGTCGAGTTCATAAAAAAACACGCCGACGAAAAACTCAGCGCCTGGATGAAGATCATCTCCCGCGTCCCCGGCGCGCCGCAAGCGCAGACAGAGGAAATGACCCTCGATAAGCGCCAGTTGATCCTCAAGACGAAGGAGGGCGCCCGAACCAGCCGCGTCCAGTCCCTCAAGACCAACCTTCTGGCCGTAAAACTCTCCGACGATGGCAAGCACGCCAAGGTCAAGAACACCTCCTTTGGCATTTCTTTCGTGCGGGTTGTGTCGCCCGAAGGCGCAATGCTGATGAAGGCCGAACAGTCCATGCTCTGCGACGACGAATTGAACATCAGCCCGGCGGGCCTGATCCGGTTCGAGAAAAGCCGTTGCAATGTCGAGGTCGTGCTCGAACCGAAAAATTGACGCAGGTCATTGCATTTACGTACGGTTTCTGCAAACTGGACCCTGACTCGTTTTCCCTTAAATTCTGACCGTCGCCGCGAAGGCGCAACGGCAAAACGTGCGCAAGGCGGCCCCTGACCATGACTGACGCGATGGATATGCCCCACAACGTGACCGATTTACTCTCGGGAATCCTGCTGATTCTTGCCGTGGCGGGATTTATCATCCCCGCGCTGCAGATCCGCCGGATATCGCCCGTCATCGGTTATCTCTTCTGCGGCCTGCTTCTCGGCCCGCATGCGCTGGGTCTGCTCGCGAAAGATTACCCGCTCATCGCGCCTCTGGTTGTCACGGACACCGGGCTGATCCACCTGTTCGGCGAGCTGGGCGTCACTTTCCTTTTGTTCACGATCGGGCTGGAACTGACCTTTTCCCGCCTCTGGGATCTGCGCAAATGGGTGCTGGGTATGGGCAGTGCGCAAATTCAGCTCACCGCTCTGGTGATTGGCGTCACCGCCTGGACATTCGGCAACAGCCTTCAGGTCTCCATCCTGATCGGCGCGGCCTTCGCCTTGTCCTCGACCGCCATCATCATGAAGCTGCTGGTGGACAGCCACATGATCGCCCGCCCGGCGGGGCAGATCAGCTTCTCCGTCCTCCTGATGCAGGATTTGGCGGTTGTCCCCATCCTCGTGCTCGTCGGCGTCTTCGCGGGTCAGGGCGAGGGATCGTTGCTAACGCAACTGGCCAGTGCGCTTCTGACGGCGGCGCTGGTCGTGGGCGCGATTATCCTTCTGGGCAAGAAATTGCTGCGCCCTTTGCTGCGCGCCCTTTCCCCGGCCCAGAACGCGGAATGGATGTTCGCCATCACGCTTCTGCTGGTCATCGGCTGCGCCGCCCTGACGGAATCCTTCGGCCTGTCGGCGGCGCTCGGCGCGTTCCTCGCGGGGATCCTGATCGCTGAGACCGAATACAGGCACGAGGTTGCCGTGATCCTCGCGCCCGTCAAAAGCCTGCTGCTCGGCGTCTTCTTCCTGTCTGTGGGTATGGAAACCGACATCGCCGCCGTGCTGGAGCACCCGCTCTGGCTGCCCGCCTCGGTGATTGGAATTTTTCTGATCAAGGCGGTCTGCTTCTACCCCGTCGCCCGCCTGTTCGGCGCTTCGGCGGGCCACGCGGCGCAGGCTTCGGTTTACCTTGCCCAGTGCGGGGAGTTCGCCTTCATGGTCATCGGCCTCGCTCTGGCCGGGGGCCTGATGCCCGCCGGGGACGCCCAGTTCTTCCTCCTTGTTTCGGCGGTCTCTCTGCTGCTCACGCCCCTCACCGTGCGCCTTGCACCGTATGCCGAGCGCCTCATGACCATGGGCCGCGAACAGGCGGCTGAGGGAACAGGTCCGCCCGGCCACAGGGATATCGAAAATCATGTCATCATCGCCGGGTTCGGCCGGGTAGGGCAGACTTTGGCCCACATTCTCGAAGGGCAGAAAATTCCCTATCTCGCCATCGACCGCAACGCGGTGCAGGTGTCGGGCTTTCATGCGCAAGGCTATCCGGTCGTGGTCGGCAACGCCGCCCAACCGGCCATCTGGAACCATCTGAGCGTCGATAAGGCCAAGGCCGTCGTCATCACCATCGACGACTTCTCCGTCACCGAGAATATCCTGCGCTACGTCCGCAGCCGCTGGCCCCTCCTGCCCGTGATTTTGCGCTCCCGTGATAACGCGGCGATGCAGCGCTACCTTGATGCGGGCGCGACCGCCGTGGTGCCCGAAGCCTACGAATCCTCGCTGCGCCTTGTAAAAATTCTGCTGGAGAAAACCGGAATAGAGGCAGGCGATGCCGAAAGCATCATCGCCATGCACCGCAAGGAAAGCTACGCGCTTCCCAAACCCGCGAACGACACATAATTGACCGCGCGCCCTAAACCTGCCCCATGGTGCGGATACGCGCCTTCGGGTGGATTTCGTTCTGCGACATCACCACCGTCTGCGGCCTGAACCGCTCGATGACCGAGCGCACATACGGCCGGATCGGCGGAGAGGTGAGCAGAACGGGCGTCACCCCCTGCTGCGAAAGCGCGTCATAGGTCGTGCGGATCGCGTTGATGAACTCCTGCAACTTGCTGGGCGGCATGGCCAGATGTTTGTCCTCCCCGTCGCCCATCAGCGCCTCCCCGAACGCGCCCTCCCAGTCGGGCGAGAGCGTCACGAGAGGCAGAACCCCGTTCTGGTCGGCATAGGAATCGCACAGTTGCCGCGACAGACGGCTGCGCACATGCTCCGTGATTTGAGCCACGCTTTTCGTATAGACGGCGGCCTCCGCGATCCCCTCCAGAATGGTGGGCAGGTTCCGCACCGAAATCCGCTCGGAAAGCAGATTCTGCAAAATCCGCTGCAATCCGCCCAGCGAGATTTGCCCCGGAATCACATCGGCGACCAGCTTCTGGTAATCCTTGTGCATTTCGTTGAGCAGCTTCTGCGTCTCCGCGTAATTCAGCAGGTCCGGCATATTGTCCTTGATGATCTCGGTCAAATGCGTGGTCACCACCGTCGGCGCGTCCACCACCGTATAACCCCGGAAATGCGCTTCCTCCCGGTATTGCGGGTCGATCCACATGGCGGGCAAGCCGAAGGTCGGCTCCAGCGTATTCTCGCCGGGCAAGCTGATCGGGTCGCCGTTCGGGTCCATGCAAAGCAGCATGTTGGGCCGGATGTCCCCGCGCCCCGCCTCGATCTCCTTGATGCTCACAATATAAGTGCTCGACGGCAGTTGCAGATTATCCTGAATCCGCACGGCGGGCAGTACGTACCCCATATCCTCCGCCAGTTGACGGCGCAGCCCTTTGATCTGATCGGTGAGCTTGTTGCCCCCTTCGCCCTGCACAAGCGGCAGCAAACCGTACCCCAGCTCAAGCCGGATCGTATCCATCGCCAGAGCCTTCGAAATCGGCTCCTCCGCAGGCGCAGGTCCGCCCGGCTGTCCCGGCTTCGGCTTGGCTTCGGCGGCGGCAAACTCTGCGTCCGCCGTTCGCAGGAACGACACATAAGCGATCCCGCCCATAAGAGCGGCCAGAACGACGAAGGGCAGGGTCGGTATGCCCGGAACGAGGCCAAGGGTGAGCGTCAGAACCGCGCTCATCGCCATCGCGCGGGGATACCGCCCGAATTGTTCGAATAACTGCTGCTCCGCCGAGCCCTCGATCCCCGCCTTGGAAACCAGCAAACCCGCTGCGACCGAAACGATCAGCGCGGGAATCTGGCTCACAAGCCCGTCCCCGATCGTCAGGATCGTATAATTCGAGGCGGCTTCGGCCAGCGTCATACCTTCCGAAACCGTGCCGATAACAATCCCGCCGATGATATTGATAAAGACGATCAGCAAGCCCGCGATCGCATCCCCGCGCACGAACTTCGCCGCGCCGTCCATGGCCCCGAAGAAATTGCTCTCCTGTTCAAGCTTTTTGCGCCGCGCTTTGGCCTCGTCCTCGTTGATCATCCCGGCGGAAAGATCGGAATCGATCGCCATCTGTTTTCCCGGCATCGCATCGAGCGTGAACCGGGCTGCCACCTCCGCGATCCTCCCGGAACCCTTAGTAATAACGACAAAATTCACGATCACGAGAATCGAGAATACAATCGCCCCGATGACATAGCTGTCCTTGATGATGAACGTGCCGAACGCCTCGATAATCCCCCCGGCCGCGTCCAGCCCCTCATGCCCGTTCTCAAGGATCAGGCGCGTCGAGGCGACGTTCAGGCCCAGCCGCAAAGCGGTGGAGATCAGCAGCACCGTGGGAAAAGTGGAAAATTCAAGCGGCGTCTGGATGAACAGCACCGTCATCAGGATCAAAACCGAAAACGTGATGGAAACCGAAAGCCCCGCATCCATCATGATCGTCGGCATGGGGATCAGCATAAACAGGATGATGGTAATAATCCCAAGCGCAAACAGAACGTCTGACCGCAAGATCGGCGCGAGCCTCACGCCCGTAGGGCTGGCGCGCATGCGGTCGATCGATCCGGTGACACCGGACCCCGGACGGGAGGCGGGAAGATTAGGAGTGGGACCGGCCATGGAAAAATACGGACAATAAGAACAACAAAAAAACTTGCGCGAACGGGAACCCGTTCCGCGCTCTCATTCTAGCCCCGGAACGCGAAACATGCAAATGCCCCCCGCCCGTGGTAAAATGAACGGATAGGGAAGACCAAAATATGGCGTTTCTAGCCTTCTTCATCGCTGCAAACCTCTGGATGCTCGCCCTCGCATGGCGCACCCACCGCAGCCTTCTGAACAGGCGGGGCAGGGACCCCGGATGGAATTTACAGAGCGCGGTCGATTTCTTCCTGATCTGGTCGCTGGTCGGCGGGTTTTTCAACATCGGCTTTTTCCACGCCCTGACTCTCGGCGTTTTCCTGTTCCAGATCTTCCAGCTCACGCTGTTTCTGGGCCTGATCAAGCTCGGCTCGATGGAATATAATTTCGCCAGTTGCAAACGCGCGGAAGAAACCGCCTAGGCTGTTCCGGCGGGCACGTTTAAGCCTTCGTCTTTATACTGGTTCAGCTTGTTCCGCAGCGTGCGGATGGAAATCCCCAGAATCTTCGCCGCGTGCGTCCGGTTCCCAAGGCAATGGTCCAGCGTGTTGAGGATCATATCCCGCTCGACATCCGCAATCGTCCGTCCGATCAAATTCTCGACCGCGCCCTCGTTTTGCACCGGCTTGGCCTCACCCGCAGCAACGGCAGGCTGTCTGGCGGGCTCCCCGCTGGGGGTGGATAGCGGCCCGCTCTGAAGGAAAACCGCTGCCGGCTCGATCTCCGCCTCGGCGGAAATCAGGATCGCCCGGTGCATCGTGTTCTCAAGCTCGCGGATATTCCCCCGCCACTGGCAATCACACAAAAGCTGCATCGCCTCCGCCGAGATTTTCTTGGTCGGCATTCCGTTGGCCTCGGCGTACTTGTCGATAAAAAACTGCGCCAGAACCTTGATATCGCCCGGCCGCTCCCGCAAGGGGGGCAGGGGCAGGTTGACCACGTTCAAACGGAAATAAAGATCTTCCCGGAACTCACCATTCTGCACCGATTGTTCCATATTCCGGTTGGAGGTCGCGATGATCCGCACATCCACCTTGACGGAATCGTTGCTGCCCACGCGGGTGATCTCGCGCTCCTGAAGGGCGCGCAGCAATTTGGCCTGAAGCTGTACGTGCATCTCGCTCACCTCGTCGAGCAGCAATGTGCCCCCGTTGGCCTCCTCGAACTTGCCGATCCGCCGCGCGCTTGCGCCCGTGAACGCACCCTTTTCATGCCCAAACAGCTCGGATTCCAAAAGATTTTCCGGTATCGCCGCGCAGTTGACCGCGATGAACGGCCCGTTCCTGCGCTTCGATTTCGTATGGATATGCCGCGACATGACCTCCTTGCCCGTTCCGGATTCTCCGGTGATCAGGACCGTAGCCTCCGACGGCGCGATCTTGTCGGCCAGTGCCACGACCGCCTTCATCGACGGATCGTTGGCGATCATCTTGCTATTGTCGTCCGTGACGGCCTCGATGATGGCGGCAATCAATTCGGCATCCGGCGGCAAAGGAACATATTCCTTGGCCCCGTCCTGAATGGCTTTCACGGCCGACCGCGCGTCCGTCCCGACGCCGCAGGCGACTACGGGCAAATGGATGCGCTCCGCCTTAAGCCGTTCAATAAAATCGCCGATTTTCTGTTTGACGTCGATCATCACGAGATCCGCGCCCTTGCCGTTCATCAGGGCGCCCAGCGCCTGCACGGTATCCTCGCAATGAATGACCTTCGCACCGCGCTGAAGCGCGATCTTCCCCGCCTGCGAGATATATCCCTCAAGTTGGCCGATAATCATAAGACGCATAAGTAAAAACCCCCGCACGCTCTGGTCATAATACGAATTTTTACGATAAAAAAACCCATATTTGCTACACTATATACATATGCAGGAAAAAAACTATATACCAGCCGGATATGAGGGGATAAAGGTCGTGAGCGACCTGTGCGCCCTGTTGCAGACTGATTTTGGCGCGTTTGCCAACGTCATCCTCTACCCGCGCCGCCTCCGGGGGGACTTCGACACGCTGGCCGAACGCATGGCCGCGCATTTCGGCCTGGAGGAAGAAGAGATATTCATCAAATACGCCGACAAGCATAAACTCGAAGCCTTTCGCGAAGATCTGGAGGAGGGACCGCTCCGCGCTGCGCTGGACATCGTTCTGACGGATATGGAGTTTTTCCATCACTCCGGTGCGCGTCCGCACGTACGCATCCTCAAGACGTACACGGAGGACGCGACCACCCACGACTTCCATGTCGATGGCGTGATGCGGAATTTCGACCGCTTCATGACCTGCTACAACAACCCGGTTACGGAATATGTCCGCAACGAGGACGTGCTACGGGTGCAGGGCCATAAGGCGATCTGCAAGGAAGGGGCGCCTGTCTTCGCCTTCCGCCCCGGCGATATCTGGAAACAGCGTGTCCGTAATAAAACAGGCGGAATATTCGCGAAGCTGCTCCGTAAACTGCTGTCCACCGACCGCCGCCGCGCCTTCGTGCACCGTGCTGCGAAATCCGACCAGCCGCGCCTGATCCTCGTTGGCGACCGCCGCCTGCGCGACAGCCTCCCCCCCGAAACCGGGATTAAGTGAAATAGCGGATTTGGTCCGAAGGGGCCAACTCGCCGTTCAGGATCATCTCCAGCCCGCGCGGATTTTCATGGTTGGCGATAGAGCGCGAAGCCTTCAGCACCAGATTCATGATCTGCACCTCGTCCGCCGTAAACTTCTCCAGCTTGACAGCCAGCGGCGACAGAATGATCGTCCCCATGATCGCCCCGTAAAAGGTGGTCAGCAGCGCAACCGCCATCGCCGGCCCGATCGTATCCGGGTTTTCAAGATCCGCCAGCATCTGCACAAGGCCGACCAGTGTCCCGATCAGCCCCATGGCGGGCGCGATTTCGGCTGCACGGCGCAAAACGCTCGCCGCCCGCTTCTGGCGCTCAATGAAACTATCGATCTCGACCCGCAGCATCCGCTCCACGTCCTCCGCGCTGTACCCGTCAACAACGAGTCCCAGCGCCTTCGCCAGAAACGGCTCCTTACGCATCTCGCCCTCATAGGCGCTCAGCGCGAGCAGACCGCGCTTGCGCGCCACCGTGGCGATATCCAGAAGACTCCGCGCCAGCCGCGAAGCCTCGCGTACGGGACGGAAAAACGTTGTGCGGATCACACCGCCGGTCTGCATGATTTCCTGTGTGGTGTAGGCGGTGCAAGTGGCCGTCATGGTGCCGAGCACCACGATCAGTACAGAAGGAATATTAATGAAATTCGCATCGCTCGGTGACGAAAAAATCGCAAACAGAATAAGCGCCATCGTAAGAACCAGCCCGAAAAACGTCGCCAGATCGGGCCGCATGACGGGCGCAGGCACACGCACGACCGGAACGCTCGCGCTGTCCGTGGCTGCTGCGGCTTGTGCGGCATCGCTGCTCATAACGCTGTCTCTCCGGTTACTTCAGAACACAAACGGACCCAGCCGCCCCGCGAGGAAAAACCCTACGCCCGGTCGGATTTAACGATTTCCGTCATGGTGACCCCGAGCTTGTCATCGACCACGACGACCTCGCCGCGCGCGACAAGCCGGTTATTGACATAAATATCGATTGCTTCGCCGACCTTCCGGTCCAACTCAACGACAGCACCCCGCCCAAGCTTCAGCAACTGGCTGACCTGCATGGTGGACCGGCCCAGAACGACCGAAATCTGTACAGGAATATCGTAAATAGCACTGACATCACCCGCCATAGGCTGCCCGATTTCAAAATCCTGCTCGTCTCTGTTCTTGAGGGAGTCCGGTTCGTCGATTTCATTCAGATTCATACTCGCCCCCGCCGGCGCGTTGGAAAACATGTTGTCCACGTCGTCCTGGCTGGCCTTCTTATCGTCACTCATGAAGTCTCTCCTGAGTACTAGTCTCCGGCATGGTCTCCGGTGTCTTTCTTCTTGGCGCCCCGCCGGGAGGTCGAGGCTTTCTTAGGAACGCTGCGCGGCTCTTCCGGTCCGGTCTGAACGGCGACCCTGCCCGACGCACCCGGTGCAGGCCCCGCGCCCCTGTCCGCAGCCGCGCGGGCGGCATCGGATTCATAGGCGGGATCGAAAAAGACATCCCCCGCATCATGAACGGGAATCCCTTTCGCCGCAAGAGTCTCTTCGAAAATAGCCAGAATTTTGCGGGCGATATCCGCCGGATCATGGATGGCGCCGCCATCGGCCCACGACACCCGGCATTCTGTGCCGCGCAGAGCAGGGGAGCCCGAAAGCTGAAACCCCGCTTCAGGCGTCAGCCCTTCCTGAATCATATAGGTGCGGGTTTCCTCCAGCACGTCGGCGGGAACCTCGATCGCAAGGGCGCGGCCCTTGACGCCCGAGCGCATAACCTCGCCTAGCCGCTCGCGCACATCGTCGATCCCCGAATGGCGATGCAGCAACGGAAAAACTTTTCGGATGACGGTATAGGAAAGATGCAGCGCCTCGGTCTCGTAGAGAGCCTTGCGCTCGTCCTCTGAGGCAAACAGCATGCTGGCGTTTTGCTTGATGCTCTGCACAAGCGTCAAGATGTTCTTGACCAGTCCGGCCTGCCCCTCGGCGAACCCCGCCTTGCGCCCTTGCTCGTAAGCTTCCTGCCGCGCCTGTTCCAGATCGGGCGCGGTAAACTCAAGGGGCGGCCCCTTGTGCTTGAGTGACATCTGCCCGTCATCGTCAAAGACATGATGGTCAAAAAGAAAAGGTTGGCCTTTGCGCTGGGTCATATCTGGCTACGTTCTTGCTCCTGCGGGTCGGTCCGTCACGTCCGGTCGCAAAAAAATTAATAAATCATCTCGTCCTGTGTGCTGCCCGAAGCAATCACGATTTCACCGCGCGCTTCCAGATCCTTGGCCACGTTGACGATATACTGCTGCGCCTCCTCGACGTCCTTCAGGCGCACCGGCCCCATCGCGGCCATGTCTTCCTTCATGATCTTCGCGGCGCGCTCCGACATATTGGAGAAGAACAGGTCGCGCATGGACTCCGTGGCGCCCTTGAGCGCGATCGGCAGCTTTTCCTTGTCCGCCGCGCGGATAAGGGTCTGTACGGAGGCCGGATCGAGCTTGCTCAAGTCCTCGAACGTAAACATCAGGCTGCGGATCTTCTCGGCGGATTCCGGAACGGCGCGTTCAAGCTCCTCCATGAAACGGGCCTCAACCGAACGCTCCATATTGTTGAAAATCTCGGCCACGACCTCGTGGCTGTCGCGCCGCTGAGTCCGAGCGAGGTTGGACATGAACTCCTTGCGCAGCGTCTTTTCGACCTCGTCCAGAATCTCCTTCTGCACCGTTTCCATGCGCAGCATCCGCTGGATGACCTCAACGGCGAAAACTTCGGGCATCTGCCCCAGAACGCGGGCCGCGTGGTCGGTGGAAATCTTCGAGAGGACCACGGCGACCGTTTGCGGATATTCCTTCTGCAGGAAATTCGCAAGGATGTCCTCGTTGACGTTGCCCAGCTTCTCCCACATGGTGCGTCCGGCCGGACCCCGGATTTCCTCCATAATGGATTCGATCTTGTCGTCGCTCAGGCCCGCTTTGAGCAGGAGCCGCTCCGTGCTGTCCTGCGACCCGACGAGCGCGTTGGTAGAACTCATCTGCTCGGCGAAGTCGATGAACAGCCGCTCCACGACGCTGGGGCTGATCCGCCCGAGCGTCGCGATGATCTGCGAAAGCTCAAGAATTTCCTCATCGTCCATAAGCCCGAAAATCTTGCTGGCCTGCTCCTCGCTGAGCGAGAGAATGAGGACGGCGGCCTTTTCAGGCCCGGAAAGGGAGCGATAATCTTCGCGGACGCGCATATCTGGCCTACCCCTCCTGTGTCATCCAGCTGCGTATGACCGATACGGTCTCGGTCGGGTAATTATCGACAATTTCCTCGACCTTTTTCAAGGTGGACGCCTTCACCTTGCCCTCAACCCCCTGAACATTGACAAGCGTATCGTCAACCTGCGTAGCGAAAGAGGGCTCCGCCACACCCGGCGATGCGCCCGTAGGTGCGGCCAGCGCGGGATTGCCCGGCATGGCCGTAAGCATGTCGGGCTCGACTCTCCGGCGAACATCGCCGCCGCCACCGCCGCCTTCAATAGTCAGAAGGCGGTTGACCATGGGCCGAAGGACCAGAAGCACCGCGAGAATCATAAGAACGCCGATCGTAATCACCTCTGCCGCGTTGATCAGATCGGCCTTTTCGAAACCAAGAATATAGCGGTCATCCACGATCTCCTGTGCCGTATCGACCTCCGCGAACTGCAGGTTACTGACCTGCAGAACGTCCCCGCGATCCTCGTCAATCCCTACGGCCGAACGCACCAGCGACGTAATCGCGTCAAGCTCCTCCTGCGGCCGGGGAGCATAGGTCTTGTTGCCTTCCTCGTCTTCTGTATAACGCCCGTCCACAAGAACCGAAACCGAAAGCTTGTTGATCACGCCGACCTGCCGCACGACGTTGCGCACCGTCTTGCTGATCTCGTAATTCGTAACTTCCTCGTTCCTGTTGCTCTCGGCCGAAGGTTCGTCGCCGAGAAGAAGTCCGCCGCTCTGACCGGGCAGGTTATTCTCCACCGAAACGTCTCCGCCCTGCGCTTCGCGCTCACTGCTGGTTTCCTGTGTAACCTGCGAGGACCGCATGACCTGCCCCTCCGGGTCGTATTTTTCCTCGTTCATACTGATCTGGTCATAATTAATGTCGGCGGTCACGATGGCCGTGACTTTTCCGGCGCCCACCACGCGGCTGACCTGCTCTTCGATCTTGCCCACAAGATTTGACTCGAAATTCCGCCGCCGGTCTTCGGCCTCAAGGGTCAGAAGATCCGCCTCCTCGTTGCCGCCCCGCGCCAAAAGATTTCCGTTGCTGTCGATGACCGAAACGCTGGAAGCTTTAAGGCTGGGAACCGATGAGGCGACAAGAGACTGGATGGACGCCACCTGTTGCCGGGGCAAGATAATTCCGGAACGGATCCCGAGAAACACGCTGGCCGAGGCTTCCCGGTTCTCCCGGCTGAACAGCTCGCGCTGCGGCAAGACAATATGAACCCGCGCGCTGCGTACGTTCTCAAGGCTGCCGATCGTCCGCGCCAGCTCGCCCTCCAGAGCCCGCACCTGGTTGATGTTTTGCACCATGTTGGTGGTGCCGAAGCCGCTCTGCTTGTCAAAAATCTCATAACCCATGGACCCGCCGTTCGGGAGCCCTTCCTGCGCCAGCAGCATCCGCGCCCGCCCGACCTCCTTGCCGGAAACGGAAATCCGCGATCCGTCGGCCGTAACCGTATAGGGAATCTGCATTTCCTCAAGCTTCGCGGCGACCGCTGCGGAATCCGTAACCGTCAGATCGGTATACAAAAGTTTCATATCCGGGGTAGAAACGCGCAGCGAAATGAACACAAAAAAGACAAGCAATCCCAGCACGATAGAGGCCATCATCATGAGCCTCGCCGCACCAAGCTGCCTTAATGTGTCAAGAAAACTGTTCACGGTCGCGCAACCTCGTCTCTTCGCGTAAGCTAGAACCCCAAGGAGGATAGGGGTAGCAGAACAAGCACGTCATACCGCAAGGCGCAAGGCATTGCAGTTCGACTAAATTACTTGAGAATTTGTGTTCTGGCAAATATCAAACGTGTCAAAACGTAAACTTTTTATAAATAGAGGCGGCTCTCTGGGCAGAAAGCCGCTTCCACAGGCGGCCCGGAGGCTAAAATCAAAAAAAACAATCAGAATAATTCGTTATTGAACATAATTAAGACGCCCAAGCCGCAGCTCTATACACGGCTACTGTTTGATTTTTCATAGGATTTTAGCCGTAAAGTCACCACGCGCCATCTAAAATAACAAGTATTACTGTATCAAAGCATACGAATTAATAAATATTTAAGAGATATATTGACAGTAAAGTCATGGAATTGGCAAAAACTCGCTAAAAGCTATGGCGATAAGGGCAGGAAAATCCTGTTGGTTACTTTAAATGCGTTTGACAATTTGCTTTTTTTGGTGTAGCATAATCATAGGTTAGTATGTCTGGAATGTGCCTGAATTTTGGGCAATGTTTTTAGAGGCTGACCGTGGTGCAACGTCCGGCTCCGGAGTTTTTGAATACGCAGCTGGGACATGAATTGAAATTGAACGAGATGATAGAAGCGGTCAATTCAGTAGTGTCGAATGCCTCCGCCCTTCGCGGCGCGGCGGATCAGGTGAGTGCGCAACGCGCCCTGGCCGCGAATCCCGCGCGTGTGCAGGAGGTGGCGCAGCCCTCTCCGGAATTGCCGCAGGTTCCCTACATCAGCCCCTACATCTCCATCGACACGAATTACAACAAGGCGGTCTTGCAAATCCGCGACTCCGACACCGGCGACGTTGTGCGCCAGTTCCCCTCTGAGGAAAGTCTTGAGGTCCGCAGACTCCAGCAGCTCCGCGAAACCCGCAGCGCCGAAGTTCGTGACGCCGCGCCGCAGCCCGAGCCGCAGCAGCCCGCGCCTCAAACCACGGAATTGAGCCGCCTGTCCGGCGCTCCGGCCTCCCGCGATATCATAACCGTGCAGGAAGTGACCTCCGCGCCCCCGGCCAACAACTCCACCTCGCCGCAGGCCGCGACGGCCGCGTTCGGCAGTTCCGGCGGCGGTTCCTCCGCGCCCCAGACCCCTCAGGCCCGCGTCAGCGTTCTGGCTTAAGCGTCATTGTCTCTGATAGACTGAAGCGCACGAACGGTGCGCTTTTTTTTATGTCTATTTGTTTAAGTGTAGCGCGGGCGTGAGTCCTAACCCTCAATATTCGTGCTCGAACCTGCGCCCGGCGGCGGAGCGGGGGGCGCGGCGGGGGCGGCCTTTTGGCCGGCCAGCAGCCCGGCGGCCACTTCCTTGTTGATGTTGATCAGAACGCTGATCTTCTCCTTCTGCGGGTCGGAGAGAATCTCAAGCTCGCGCTTGAAGATGAAATTGGCGAGGTTGATGATGTTGCTCCGCAGATCGTTGGGCCGGTTGCCTTCCGGGTTCTCAAGCGCCGTGTCGTAGAACAGCATCCAGATCTGCCGGTTATAGACCAGCGTCGCCTCAAGCAGCTCCGGCGTCCGGTTGTCCCAGTCGCGCACGAGGTCCTGCATCATGCGCGAAGCCTTGAGCAGCACACGCCCTTCAAGCTCGCGCTGGTCGGGCGTATTCTGCTGCGCGTTCTGGTCATACGCCCCGGCAGCCTGTGAATAGGGGTTGTTATTTTTTGAGCGCATTGTCGATTAATTCCCTCTCATGGTCGATCAGTTGCCGCGCCACCTTCAGAGCCTTGTAATAGGAATCCGAAATAATGTGGTCGTTGATTTGCATGAAGAAAATCGAGCTCGACGGCGAGGCGGTCTGAATTTCCCGCACCATGTCGAAATATTTCTTGTGATACTCCCTCGGCGCGCGCGCCAGGTACATACACTGGATCAGGAAATAGATTCTCTTGCACGGCGTATCGGCCTCGTCTTCCTTCATGACGTCTTTTTCACGCAGAATGGGCGCATCCCCGGCAATCTGAAACCGGGCGCGCTGGGCCCCGTTGGTGATCACGGCCTCCCCGATAAGAATTTTCTCGTTCGGCTTTAAATCGATCACCAGCGCCATGGAATCCTTCCAATCTGTACGTTAAGCATTCTGCCTTTAAGGAACTCAAACATAGCATAGCACAGTTTGATTGATAAAATCTTATCGCCGCCCCGCCGCGTCCGGTCCACAAATTTTCAAAAGACGCAAAAACCGGCCCGTGCTAAAAGAAAGATTATTACCCAACATATTTTTTTAGAGAGAAAAGCCATGAATCAGGCAAAAAAGGCGTTTTTACTCAGTATATTCTTCATAAGCGTCTCGGCCCCGGTCGCCGCGCAAAACATCTCGACCGTCAGCTATATCTGCGATCTCGGCGGCGCGCCGGGTCAACTCACGGCGCAGATTGAAACGATCAACACGGCGGGCGCGGTGACGAATTCAGATGGCTGGATCACCGGGGTCATCGGCACGGGCGAAACGACGACCTATTATCAGGGCGAACTTGTTTCCGCCTCCGCCCGCTATGTGTTTACCGGCGAAAACCAGTACGCGGACTTCACCGATATGAACACGAACGAGCGCTTCCGCGTACAGATGGTGGCGCAGGGCGCTTACCTCACGATGGTCATCAACCCGGAAACGCCGCAGCCCGTGACCTATCAGTGCCAGCAGCGTATGTAAAAAGCCGCATAAAAAATTTGCAGAGATAACAGCGCCCAAACGCGCGCAAAGTAAAAGCCGGCGGATTTCTTCCGCCGGCTTTTTGTAGAGGAGTAGAATAAGAATTTCGGTTTTAGAACAACCGGAGAACCGCCTGCTGCGACTGGGAAGCCAGTGCAAGAGAGGTAACGCCCAAGGTCTGCCGTGTTTGCAGAGCGAGCAGGTTTGCGCCTTCCTCGTTCTGGTCTGCAACGATCAGCTTGTCCGATCCTTCTTCCAGGTTGTTGATGGTGTTCTTCGTGAAGTCTTCGCGGGTCTGGATGATCGCAAGATCGTTCGCGATGCTGTTACCGAAACGGCGGACCGTGTCGGTGGCTTCGCGGATCTCGTTGATCGCCTGATCCACGCTGTCGATCCGTCCGAAGTTAGCCTCGGAAAGACCCAGACCGCCGGAGGTAAATACGACGCCTTCGGTGACGAGGAAGCTGGAACGGTCTTCGTTGAAGAACGTAGACAGGTCATCGCCGTTCAGAAGGTTCGTACCCCGGTATCCGGCATCGCCCACCAGCTCGTCGATCTGGTTGAGGATATTGGTGTATTCCTCTTCCAAAGTCGCCAGCTCGCCGGCCGCAGAGCCGAGAAGCAGGTTTTCGAACTGGGCGTTGGCCGCCGTAGCCGAAGTAAGGGCCGCCGTACCGAAGCCAATATCAAGTGCGTCGTTGGCCGCGTTACCGGTAAACCCGATCTGCACGGTTTTAACGCTCGCATCGACCGCCCGTATGGTGATCTGACCGGCCTCGTCGTCAAACGTCGCCTCGACCAGCTCGTTAAGGCTGGTGTTGGTGTTGATCGTGTCGATAAAGCTTTGGATGGTCGCGCCGTTCAAGGTGAACGACACGGCCGTTCCGCCGTTAACGCCAATCGAGAACGTGTCGCCGGCGTTGTTGATGCCGGTGTTGAGCGCCGCTCCCGCATTGTCGGTCAAAGCGGAGATCAGATCGCTTCGCTCGGCCACATCGCCCGCGGCTTCGAAAAGCGCGAAGGAGGTGAGGGCCGGAGAAGCAAGCGAGGTCACTTCGACGTTGTTGGTGCCGTTGCCGCCGTCGGCGCGGATCAGGGCCAGATCGGCGAAGCCGAGGGCCTGAGCGAGACCGAGGTTGGCGGCGTCGGTGCCGGCAGCCGTCAGGAAGTTGATCCGTACGTCGCCGCCATTCAGCGATTTGATTTCCAGATTGCCCTCGGAGTCAAGACGCGCCTCAACCACACGTTCGGTGAGGTTGTTGTTGTCATTGATTTCCGCGATGATCTGCTCGATCGAATCGTTGGTGTTGAAGGTGATCGTAAGATCCTGTTGGTTGGCGTTGACGGTGTCGAAGTCAACGAGAGCGCCCGCCGTCGTGGAGTCAGGATCGGTAACGGAGATAACGATCGTGTCGGTGTCAGTGATGCCGTTGACGCTTGTCACGTTGGTCACGCCGCTCAGATCGCGGTTACCCGTGACCTTGGCTTCGGTTTGACCGCCGGCAAGGGCGTCACGGGCCTGCGTGGCAACGGAATCGGCCTGCTCGATCAGATTGAGCAAGGACGAAACGGCGTTGTCGGCCGCTTTGATGGTCTGGATCGACTGTCCGATCCCGTCCAGAAGACGGGTCAGGTCACTCGCGCGGTTGTTAAGACTTTGCGCGGCGAAGAAGTTCTGCGCGTTGTCCAGAGCGGAGTTAACCTTCAGACCCGTTGCGAGACGGAGCTGGGTTTGGTCGATCAATTTTTGGGTATTTTGCAGCGAGAGCAGGTTATTGCGCAATGCTGCGGTAAGAACTACATCGGATGACATAGTAGTACTCCTTTCCTAGGGTGATATACCGGAAAATCCTATTCCGGCCTTAAGACTCTAGAATAATAGCACTTAATTAAAATACCGTTAAACATTAAATGACCGGGACAAAACTTATTCTGTGTAAATTAAGGGTTTTCAGGCCCGTAAGGCCGGGTGTACGCTCTACGGAAAATCAAGGAAATTAAGGATTAACGGCGCTCATGGCGGTAAAAAAGGCAAAAAAAGGCTCGAAAACATCCTCGGCGGCGGCAAAACCCGAAAAGCTGGATTACAACCTGTCCGCAAAGAAAATCGCCGAGCTTGAGAATTCCTTCAAAAAGACCCAGAAACCGGAGCTTTTGACCCAGATCGCCGAACTGTATTTCTCCATCGGCAGCCTGGAGCCCGCCTTCGCTTTCTTCACGAAGGCATCCACCATAGACCCCGGGAACTATAGCAATTACAAGGGGATCGCAGATTGCCTTGTGATTACGCAGCGGGCGGAAGAGGCGTTAGAATACTATCGTATGGCCTTGAATCTGAACCCCGAAGCCGAAATCGTCCGCACCAGCTACGGCCACACACTGATGCACCTCAAGAAATACGAAGAAGCCGCAAAAATCTACGAGGAAGGGTTGAAATTAAACGACTCGGGTGAGGCCAATAATAATGTCGGCGTCCTGTTGTTCGAGACCAAAAATTATAAACAATCCGTCGTGTTTTTTAATAAAGCGGTCGAAAAGGACCCGAAGAACAAGAATTTCCGTATTAACCTCGCGCGCGCGTATTTCCGGGGCGAAAAATACAACGACGCCTTCTTTACGCTCCACGCCGCGCTAAAGGTGGACCCCGGCAGCGCCTTCATAAAATCCCAGCTCAGCGCGATGGGCCGCCACCTGTCCTTCTCGACCTTCTCACAGGACCTTAAAGACGCCCTGATCGCCTGCCTGAATATCGAGAACATTGAGCATCACAACCTCTCGGTCGTCTGGCTCCGCCTGTTCCTGATGGACCCGGCCTACACTTATATTCATAAATTAACGAAGCTCCATAACTACGATGATTTTAAAGGCGAAGCCGACCTTTATAAAATCTGCGCCCTGATGTCTGACGATTTCTGCGCGCAAGCGCTGCGGCTGATCTACAATCAGGCCGTCGATTATGAAATTTTCCTCGGCAACCTCCGCCGCCTCGCGGGGGAGCATATAGGGCAGGGTGCCGGTAAAACCGCTTCGTCCAAAGACTCAAAGACGCTCTTTAAAATACTGTGTGCACTGGCTGAAAACTTTTTTGTCCATGAATATCCCGCCGCCATGTCAAACGCGGAGGAGGGCGCCTTGGGTCCCCTTCGGCAGGAAATTCTGGACATCGGCAAGAACGATCCCGGCCCCTGCGCCCTGCGCCTCGCCCTTCTGGCCTGTTACGGGCCGCTTCATAAGGAGCAAGCGGAGATCGTGGCGCTCGCCCGCGCGCTGCCCGATGACCTCCACCCCTTCTGGAAAAGCCTCGTCGCGCTGCAGATCGCCGAACCGCTGGAGGAACTCCGCCTGCGCTCCACCATCCCCGCGCTGGGCCGCCTGCAAAACGAAGTCTCCCTCAAGGTCCGCGAACAGTACGAGGAAAACCCTTACCCCCGCTGGCGCTACGCGAACGCCCAGGAGGACGAATCCAAAAGCTACCACTTCAAGAAACCCTACGATCTCCTCATCGCCGGCTGCGGCACGGGCAAACAGGTGCTCCAGGAACGCTATATGTACCCGAACGCCAAAATCACGGCGATCGACCTCAGCCTTTCAAGCATTTCCTACGCGAAACGAAAGATTCAGGAACTCGGCATCGGCGACGTGGAGTTCATGCAGGCCGACATCCTCGAACTCGGCCAGTTGAATAAAAAATTCGACTTCATCGCCTGCTCGGGCGTGCTCCATCACATGCAGGAGCCCGAAGCCGGTCTGAAAGTGCTATTGTCCCTTCTGAAGCCCAAGGGCCTGATGAATATCGGGCTCTATAGCGAACGCGCCCGCCAAACGGTGGTAAAGCTGCGCAACCTCGTGGCCGAAAAGGGCTGGCAGCCGAATACCGCGGGCATCCACGCCTTCCGTGATTATATTAACAACCTCCCGCCCGACCATGAGCTGCGCTACGTCACCCGCTGGCGCGATTATTACTCCATGTCGATGGTCCGCGATCTCATTTTCCACGTGCAGGAACACCGCTACACCTTCCCGCAGCTGGACGATATGTTCAAACGCCACGGCCTCGCCTTCGTCGATTTCTCGTTCATCTTCCCCGATGTTCTGGCCAATTTCCTGCGCAAGCATCCGGGGCCTGAGAATTACCGTAACTTCGAACTTTGGGACGCCTTCGAGCGCAAGCACCCCGAATCCTTCGCCTCAATGTACCAGCTTTGGGTGTGCCGCGAAGAGGCCCGCGATGAAATCCTCGCCGCCCCGAAAATCATTAATGCGCTGGAGGTTTAAACCGCCTCGCTCAAACTCTGATCCGCCCGCGCTTCGGAGAGGCTCAGGCCCCGCACCCGGCTCAGTCCCTTGAGAAAGACGGTATGAACACTCAGCATAATAAGCTCGCCGCCATCCTCCACCACGACCGGAACATGCAGAACATCAAGCCCGACCGAGAAAAACGCCAGCCCCGCGAACAGCCCGCACAGCACAAGGCTGCTAAGCCGCTCGGCGTCAGGCACGGCCTTGAAAACCTTGAAAAACGCCAGCAGCATGATCAGCCCGAAAACCGACAGCGCGATAAACTGCCCGAAATGATCCGCCAGCCCGTAAGGCTCCAGCGCGTGCCCGGCCCCCTCATGCAGGGAAAAAGCGTTGTCGGTCATCGCCGCGAAATAGACAAACGCAAAGAAACCATAAGTTCCAGACCCCGTCACGCGCCACAGCCGCAGGGCCATGAGGCCGCAGACCGCCGTAAGCAGATATTCTAACATCTCGGGAATGCCCCATTCGGTCGAGAGATTCCACGGGCTGGGGGTGCGAATGGCCGCAGGCTCCCCAAGGTGGCTGAACGCATCGGCCATATGCCCGGCCAGCAGCGCGGAATCAATAGCCAGTAACCCGGCCAGAAGACAGGTTTCAAATCTGTAAGTCCTGAAAAGTCTCAAAAAAACACTCATGACAATCAATCTTTAAAAATAAGTGCGCTTCGGCGCGGGTTATTAATTGCTGCAACGCAATATAATTTTCGTAATAAGGGAAACTGCAAAAGAAAATTACTCTCATAAATCAACGGCTTTTGGCAACAACTTTTAGTATAAAATGAAAAAATTCATGCAAGCGTAGGGGGAAAATGCAGGTTTGAGGCAGATACTGGTAGGGAAGTCAAGCGGGGACAATAAGAATAAAAAAAGGACGCACCGGGAGGGTCGCAAGACCGTTGGAGAGAGAGCCCCGGTGCGTCCAGCCTGCGAAAGGGCCGCCCGTTCTGGGCGAATCCGCTCCGCATCGTGGAAACCGTGAAATCCGGTGGTCAGGGACGAATCTCGTCGCCGGACAAACGGCTTCCTTATTCTATCGTCTCCCGGGGCATCCCCGCGAAAGCGGGGATCCACCCGGAAGCCTTAACCCTTAAAGCCGCGCTTACCGCAGCTGCAGTAGCTCCTGCGTCATCTGGTCCACGGTGTTGATGACCTTCGTACCGGCGGAATAGGCCCGCTGGGCGACGATCAGTTGCGCGAACTCGTCCGCAAGGTCCACGTTGGAGTTTTCAAGCGTAGAGGGCTCAAGGAAGCCCGCGCCGCCCGTTCCGGCCTCACGCAGGTTTTCCTCCCCGGAATCTTCCGTCTCCGTATAGGCCGTTCCCGAAACCTCGCGCAGCCCGTTCGGGTTGGCGAAGGTGACAAGCGGCAGTTTATAAAGCCGCGTGGTCGCGCCGTTCGAGAACTGGGCGATCACGAACCCCTCCCGGTCGATCTGCACCCCGGTCCGCAAGCCGAGTTCCGCGCCGTTCTGATCGGAGAACAGAACCGTGTAATCGCTTGAAAACTGGCTGAAGCTTGAGACGTTGATATCGATGTTTTGCAACTCCGAACCGTTGCCCCAGTTAATGTTGGAAAGCTCGATGTCGATATTCCCCTCATTGTCGGGCAGGGCGTTCAGCGTCCCGTCGCCGTTGAAGTTGACGAGGCCGACCGAGAGCGAGTTATTGTTCGGGTCCATGATCCGCATCTGCCACCAGCCGCGCGGGTTATAGAGCGGGTCACCCGGAAGGAACTGCACGGCGGGGAACTCGCCGCCGCTATAGGGCGGGGAGTCCGCGAACGTACCGTTCGAGTAGTTGCCCGAGGTGCCGATATCGTCGGAGACGAAGGCGCCGGCGGTGAACCCAAGCTCGGAGAGCGGTGTGCCCACCGTGTTGGCGATGGTCAAAGTCTCCGTGCCGGTCACGAACTCGTTATGCTGAATGACGATCTCGCCGTTATTCCCGATGAACGCCGTGGCATCCGTCAGCCCCGCGTTAATCGCGTTGATGATATCGCCGACCGTTTCCACGCCCGTCGCGCCGCCGCCGACTGCGCCGCCGTCATTGACCTCAAGCGTGATGGTCGTAGTGCCGTCATTGACCGTAAACCGGTCGCCGTCCGTCATGCCGAGATTGGTAATCAGGTTCGTGGCCGCCGTCTGGTTGGCCAGCGTGGAAATCGCTGCCGCCTGCGGCCCGTAGGTCTTGGAGAACTGGAAGGTCAGGTTCTGCGGGTTGCCCAGTGTATCGTAAACCGTCAATCCTCGGGAGAAGTCCGGCTGCCCGGCCAGAACGGAGGCGAAATCCGCGTCCACCTCCGCCGCGTCAAGGTTCACGGCCAGCTCCGCCGTCGTCGTCGGACGCGTCAATCCGCCCAGAAACGCAACGTCGATCGGCACCAGCGAGTCCAGATCCCCCTGGTTGGCGGGCAGGGCGCCGTTCACGTCCAGCGGCCATCCGTAAAGGAAGAACCCGGCGGAGTTTCTGAGGAACCCTTGCGAGTCCTCGCTGAACTGCCCGTTCCGCGTATAAAGGAACTCGGTCAGCGCGCTGTCGAGCGAGTCCCGCTTCACCGCGAAGAACCCCTTGCCAGAAACCGACGCATCCGTCGAGGATTCCGACTGCGAAATCGGCCCCTGCTGCGAAACGCGCTGAATGCGGTTCACGGTGACCGTTCCCGGCGAATACCGCGACGTGTTGGTCGAGGTCGTCACAAGGCTGAAGAACGAAGCTTCCGAGCGCTTGAACCCGTTCGTGTTGACGTTGGCGATGTTGTTGGAGATGATCGCCGTTTTCTGCGACTGCGCAGACAGGGCTGAAACCCCTGTGAACAATGCTCCGAAAAGTCCCATGTGAGTTCTCCTTACGCTGGTTTGATCTGTTTAAAGTTAAAATTCATAATCCGGTCCTCCGGCCTTAAGCCGTACTTTGCGGTTTGCTGACGTTAATCACACTGCCGATCGCCACCGCACGATCGCCGATCAGAAGGAATGTCTGCCCGTTCTGCGTCTCGATTCCGCGCACGTTCCCGGTCACAACCGTTGACGTCTTGAGCGGCTTGTCGCTTGAATCGATCGCGTCAATCCGCACGGTATACGTTCCGGGCTCGACGGTCCCGCCGCCCTTGTGCGCCCCCGTCCACGTGAAGGAGTCCACGCCGTCATTGCCGTTGATCTGCTGCGTGAAGACCAGTTCGCCGTCCTCGTCATAGATATTGACGTTGGCCTCCTTCGACACGCCCTCGATCGCATAGTCGATCTTGACCGGCGTGCTCCCGTCATAATTCAGCTCGGAACTGAGATAGCTCACATCCAGCCCGACATACCCCAGGGCGCCCGAGAACGACGTGCCAAGGCCCAGCGCGACCAGATCGTTCAGCTTCTGGTTCGTGTTGATCTGCTGCTCCACGCCCGCGAACTGCACCAGCTGGCTGGTGAATTCGTTCGTATCCATAGGCGACAAGGGATCCTGATTCTGCAGCTGCGTGGTCAAAAGCCGCAGGAAGTCGTCAAAATCCTCCGCCAGCTGCGAACTTGCGTTCAGCGTTCTCTGCTGCGCCGTGGCGGCTTTCGTAACGGTGACATCGCTGGCCATGCTTAAATCCTCCTAAAATCGTTACACAAGCGCGTCATACTGCATCCGCCCGGTGACCGGGTTGACGCTCCAGCCCATGGAGCTGGCGATAATGACGCTCTGTTCGTCTTCCGCGCCGTTCGCGGAATATCTCTTGCCCGGCCCGCCGCCTTGCCCGTCCTCGCGGCCGAAAGCATATCCTTCGTCGGCCAGAGAAAACTCAAGCCCCGAACCGTCCGGCGACAATCCGGCATCGGCCAGCGCCCGCTCAAGCGCATGCGCGTCCCGCTGCAACATGGCGAACGTCTCCGGCTTCTCGATGGTCAGAACCACCTTCGCGGCATTGTCCTTGTTCACGCTCATCTTCACCTCTACGCGGCCCAGCTCCGGCGGATCGAGTTGGAGCGTGATACGCGTATCCAGCTTCTCGGCTCCGACCTTCTGAATGGTCGCGGCGACGGTCTGCACGGCCGGATGTGGCTGCGCGGCGCTGGATGCGTGCAGAGAGGGGCTGGTCAGGCTCGGCCCGGTGAGGGTCGGCGTGGTGATTACGGCGGCGCTTCCCGCATTGGCGGGCGGCATAAATCCGCCCTCCGGCTGCGCGAACAACCCGCCCTCGGCGCCCAGCGCCAGCATCAGGGCAGGGGTGGAAACGGAAGTTTTAAGTTGCCCCTGCTCGGCGGGAGAGTGCACGGCCTGCGCGGCGCGAAGCGCGGATTTGAAATCATAGGCCGCATCCTCAGGCAGGCTCGCCCCCGTCTGCCCGAAACGGTCCAGATCATAACGGCCCTCGAACCGTTCGTTCTTGGTGTGCCCGATCTCGGGCGTTTCCGCCGTCTCGGCCTGTGCTTGAACGGTTTCCCCGGTCTTTGCGGGCTCGATAAGCTTGACGATCCGCGTCAGAATATCGTTCAGCGCGGCAAAGGAGTCAAAATTCCGGTCTTCCTCAAGCGCCGTCTCGACATCCTGCTGCAACTGCGTCAGGATTTCCGGCGTCAAACCGTCGATGGCGCTCAGATCGTCACGGCTCAGAAAATCGGCCAGAGCCTGAAGCCCCTCGCGCGCGCCCGGCGTGTTTAAAAGATTCAGCAAACCCTGCGGGGCGGCATCGGCTCCGTTATCCTGTTTCGGAGCTTGCAAGGCGGTCTGCGTAAGGAAAAGCCCGCGCGTATTCTCCGTCAAACCGTTTTGGTCATCGCCGGTTTCGCTCGCACGTTGCTCGCCCGCGATCAGGGAAAGCAGAAGATCCTCCGGGCTTCGTTCGTCGGTTGCGTCCGAGAACGCCTCAAGGGCGGCCTGATCGTTCGACGGGTCGCCGTCCTTCAGATCCTCAAGCAGGCTGGCCAGAAGATCACGCAAATCCTGAAGCTGGGAGAACGTTGAGGCCGCCGGGGCGCTTTCGCCCTGCGCGGGCTTCGGTGCGGCGTCGCCCTTGGTGTCCGAGATATAATCGTCAAAGCTTTTCTGCTTCGTCCGGTCCTCGTTATCCTTCGCGCGAACGGTTTTGTTTTGGGCCTTGCTGGCGGAATCCGTTTCGCTCGCTTTTCGCGTCTGAACCTTGGCCTTCGCCGCCAGATCGTTGGCAGGCTGGGGCAAATCCTTCTGGATGGTCGTAAATGTGAAAAGCGTGTCTGTGTTCATCATGATGTCCCGCTCTAGGCCGTTTCGCTTACGCCCGTTGAAACCCGAAGGCTGTTGGATGAGGTGTTCAACCGGCCGTTATCGCCATAGCTGAACGTGCTCTTTTCCTGTGCCGCGCGGATGGCCGCGTTGCGGATGGTCTGCCCGAGCCTGTCGGTGCATTTGCGCATCCGGTTGAGCTGCTCCAGATTGACCTGAATGACCTTGGAAAAATGACTCTGCGTCGCGCGCAGCTCCTCGCGCAGCGCGGGGTCTGCGGTTTTCACTTCCTCCTTGCGCAGGATCAACGTGCTGATCGCGGCCTGATAGGCCCGCGCGGCCTCCGACTTGCGCTCCTGAAATGCAAGGAACGCCTTACCGTCGGTCGATTTAAGAATTTGCGTCTCTTCCTCGTAAACCGATTGCAGCGCTCGCGCGACCGTAATCATCTCGCGAAGAGCTTCATTGATCGGCTTGGACGCGCCGGACGCCGGATCTGCCGTGTGGTTCGTCATCCCTTAAATCCTCTCTTCTTGCGTTTCGCCGCGCGGGGCCTTGCCAGGCCACTCAACGCGCTGCCCCAGCTCCTGCGCGATGAAAAGACTCTCCATCGTGCTTGCCTGAGAACGGCGGCGGATCTGATCGACCATCACGTTGTTGGCTTCGGTCTTCTCCCGCAGTTCATTCTGAAGCGCCTCAAGCTGCTTCAAAAGCGCAGGGTCCGATCCGCGAAACTCTTCAAGCCGCAGGCGGAACGCCTCGGCGGCGTCCTGATAACGCTGCGCCAGCTTTTCCTTGTCCATCTGCAAAAATGCAAACGGGAGCATGTTGTTGGTGACCAGCGCCTGCGTCTCCTGCTCGGCCATATCGCGCAGCGCTTTGGTCAGTCGGATCAACTCGCGCAACGCCGCCGCCGGGTCGCGGGGCAGGGGACCGGTTTCAGGTTCGACTTTCTTAAGGGGTGTTTTAGTCATGTCACTCGTCCTTCTCTCTCACAAAAAGATCACAATTACTGTCCTGCGGCGGCGAGGCTTTGTGCCTCCTGCTGCCGGATCAATTCCGCCTTCACGGCGGCCGAAAGCCCGTATCCGCCCGCCTTGACCACGTTCCGTCCGTATTCCTGCAGCAGGAATCCCTGGAAAACCTCTTCGCCTTTGCCGCCGCCGAACATCCCGTCGGTCGAAAGCCCCTCGAACATCGGCTTCATCATCTCGGTGACGAACACGGCCTCGAACTCCTGAGCCGCCTCCTCGATCTTCTTCGTGTTCCGCGTGGCGGCCAGCCGCTCGGTCACGCGCAGCCCGTCCGTCTGAGAAAGCTGCATCATCGTCAGTTCTGTGCCGGGCGCGACGGAATTGATCATCACATCGCCTCGATCTCTGCCTGCAACGCGCCGGCGGTCTTGATAGCCTGAAGAATGGTGATGATGTCGCGCGGCTTGACGCCCAGCTTATTGAGGCTGGTCACAAGGTCCTGCAACGTCACGCCGGAATCCAGAACCGCGAGCTTCACGTCCTCGCCCGTATTGGCCGAAACATCGGTGCGCGGCACAACCACCGTCTGCCCCTGATCCGCAAACGGATTGGCCTGCGAAACCTGCGGCGTTTCATTGATCTTGAGCGTCAGGTTGCCCTGCGCGATCGCGACCGAACTCACCCGCACATCCGCGCCCATAACGACGACGCCCGAACGCTCGCTGATGACCACCTTCGCGGGCTGGTCCGGCTGCACGGGCAAAAGTTCGATATCGGTGACCAGATCCACGATCGATCCTTGGTAATCCATGGGGCGCTTGATAAGGACGCTGGAGGAATTTTCCGCGACCGCCAGCGTGCTGCCCGTAAACCCGTTGATGGCCTGCGCGATGCGCCGCGACGTGGTGAAGTCGGGGTTGCGCAGCGCCAGCCGCACTTCCTGCATATCGGCCAGTTGGAACGGAATTTCCTTCTCCACGATCGCGCCGGAAGGAATACGCCCGGCGGTCGGCACGTTCTGCGTCACGCTCGCGGCCTCGCCCTCGGCGGAAAATCCCGAGACATTCACTTCGCCCTGCGCGACGGCATAAACTTCCCCATCGGCGGCGATCAGCGGCGTGACCAGCAGCGTTCCGCCCTGAAGGCTCTTGGCGTCGCCCAGCGCGGAGACGTTCACATCGATCCGCGCGCCCTGATTGGTGAACGGGGGCAGGGTAGAGGTGACCATAACCGCGGCCACGTTTCCGGTATTCAAATTCTGTCCGCGAATATTGACGCCCAGACGCTCAAGCATGGCGATCAGGCTCTGCTCGGTGAACGGCGAATTGTTCAACCCGTCCCCCGTACCGTTCAACCCGACGACCAGACCGTAACCAACCAGCTGGTTCTCCCGCACGCCTTCGACGTCTACGATATCCTTGATCCGCGAGGTCTTCGCCCACGCGGAACCGGCGCCCGCAGCAAAAAGCGCGACCGCCACCGTCAGGACGCCAAGCATCCCGAACCGGCGGCGGCTTCGCCCGTCCTTTTGGTCCTGTGCGGAGCAGGGGAGGAACCTGCCGCCCGCACGAAAATCTTTTTGTCTGACCGTTCTGAGCATAATACCCTTCTACGCTGCGTGGCGCCCGCTCGCGCGGTGGCCGTTTGTCCGTTTGGGGCCTCTCTCGCCCCCGTGGAGGATCGTATTTCCGTAATCAAAAACACAATCGTCCAAAAACCCCCTTGCGAAACCCGTGCCAGTTTCAGGCGGGCGAAAAAGCGCGTTGTTAGTGAAAAAGAGAAGCGGCAGGAAATTTGCAAAACCGGCGCAGGGGGCGCTTTTGTCCAACCCCCTCAGGCGACTGGGCAATTCTTGCCCGCTTGCAAAGCCCGCCCCCTAAGGCGTAAACTTGAACAATGGGGACCAGACAAACGGAAAAGGAAAACCATGAAGGTTGAAGGTCCGAAAAAATCGCAGTCCGCGTCGTCCTCCAAGAAATCGTCGGCCTCCGGCGCCGATGGCGTGGACTTCAGCCAGTATATAAAGTCGGGGCAGGAACCCTCGGCGGTCTCGACCGCCCGGGCCATCACCAACGTCGATTCGCTTCTGTCCGTTCAGGCTGCCGAAGACCCCACCGAACGCGCGGCGCGGGGCCGGATGCGGGAACGCTCAGACAAAATCATAGAGGGGCTGGAGAAAATCCGTGTCGCCATGCTGACGGGCGACCTGACCGTCGGCCACATGATCGACATTGCCGATGTCGTGGCTTCCCACCGCGAAAAGATCCAGGACCCCAAACTGACCGATATTATGGACGAAATCGACCTCCGGGCGCAGGTCGAGCTGGCCAAAATGCGCGTCGCCATGAACGGCTGAAATCCCCGGGTTTAGGCTGATTTCTCTCACTTTATGCAGTTGCTCCCCCGGCCATTTCAGCGCCTTAGGCTTATTTTCTTGTCTTTAACCTTTGTTCCCCTTATAAATTTTCAGTTTTTAAAGTGATCGTGTCCAAACTTGACGGATAAGGGATAACAAGAGACATGAAGGCATCGACCGCAATAACCGTTCCTCCGAAATACGACCCGGAAAAAGACAAGAACGGCTTTATGAACCCCGTAATGCTGGAATATTTCCGCCAGAAACTCATCGCTTGGCGTACGGAGCTTTTGAAAGAATCCGAGCATACGATCCAGCAAACCTTGCAAGGCACCGAACTGCAAAAGCCCGACATGGCCGACCGCGCCTCTGCCGAAACCGATCATGCGCTGGAATTGCGCACCCGCGACCGAGAACGCAAGCTGATCAGCAAGATCAACTCCGCGCTCGAGTCCATTGATCTCGGTGAATACGGTTACTGCGAGGAAACCGGGGAGCCGATCTCTGTTGCCCGCCTCAAGGCCCGCCCCATCGCGACTCTCTCGCTGGAGGCGCAGGAACGCCACGAGCGCTTGGAGCGCACCAAACGCGACGAGTGATGGGGCCTGTCAGCGCCGACGGGACACCCGTCATTGCGAACCCGCGCCAGCGGGTGAAGCAATCCATTTATTCCGCAAGATAGATTGCTTCGTCAGCCTGACGGCCTCCTCGCAATGACGAATAAAGCCTAAGCCCGCGTTGTGTTCGTCGTGATCGTTGTGTTTCAAAAGAACGCTTGGCGTCTTCGCGATTCATACCGTGGATTCGGGCCTCCGCCGGAATGACGTTCTCTAGCGTCATCCTGAGTGCAACGAAGCATCCTGTAACTTTTGTCTTGTAACTCTCTTAGAACGGGAAGATCACGTCGTAAACCTGCTGCCCGTAGCGCGGCTGCTGAACGTCCGTGATATGGCCTTCGCCGCCGTAAACCACGCGGGCCTCGGCGATCTGATCGTACTGCACGGTGTTTTGCACGCTGATATCCTCGGGCCGGATCACGCCGTCCACCGCAAGAATACGCTTCTCGAAATTCACCAGAACTTCCTGCTTGCCGTGGATCACCATATTTCCGTTCGGCAGAACCTGCGTAATGAGGGCGGCCATGCGCATTTCGATCTTATCCTCGCGCTCGATGGCGCCGCTTCCGGTGTAGGAGGAGGAGGAGTCCGCTTGCGCAAGATTAGTGTTGTTCACCGCTTCGGGCAAAAGGCGGTTCAGCGCTTGCTCATACCCCAACAGTGCGTCCAGCCCGGCGCCTTCCTGACCGGAACGGCTGCGTTGCGTGCTGTTATCCATCTCCGCCTCGTCGTCGATATCGATGAGAACCGTAATGATATCGCCGATATTCTTGGCGCGCTGATCCTTGAAAAACGTCACCCGGTCGGATTGCCAAAGCGAGTTTTTCTCGCGCACCACCTTGGTCGGGGCGGGCATGGGCAAACTGACGGGCTGGTAATTGTCTTGCGTGACCGGATTGGCGATGGCCGACATTTCCGGGGCTTTCCCGACCTTGGAGAGTTTATCGGCCGTCGCACATCCGCCCAGAACGGCCAGCGCCGCGACGCACACCGCCGCCCGCATCCGGCCCGTTTGATTTATTTTGATGGTTTCAGTTTTACGCATACCACACCTCTCTCTTGTGGGGATTTACTCAGAAAATAACATTCACGGCGCGGCCACCCGCACCTCGTTGATGCCCGTCACAAGGGCCTCGATGGTCACATTGCTCGACGTGTTGACGACGCGTATGACATCGCCCTTCGATCCGTTTTCAAGCGCCTTGCCCTTGGCGGTCAGGCTCAGAACCCCGGCGTCGAGAATGACGGTGACCAGATCGCCACGGGAAACAATCTTCGGCGTGGTCATATCGCCCGCCCGCAGGGGACGGCCGGCAATCGCGAACCGGCGCGGCGTCGTGCCGATCAAAACCTGCTCGTCAACGATCGTGCCCTGAATGAATTCGGATTCCGGCACCTGGATATAGTCGATATCGTTCGCGTCGATGACCTCTCCGCTCTGGATGTTCGAGCGCAACACGGGAACCGTGATCAACGGATGGATCGTCCCGGTGACCTGAAATTTCTGGATCGGTTTCTCGGCGGAGGGGGCGGAGACAGTCGCCTCGAACGTATTCTTGGAGCGGTTCAGGGAAACCTGCGTAACCTCAAGGCTGGCCGGCTCGCTGCGGGGCAGGACGATCTGCGTGTAGTCCGGCGGTATCCGAAGCGAGAAATCGCCCGTGTATCCTTCCTTGAAAATCGCATCCTTGAGATGGTCCTCAATCACGCTCTGCCCGATCACCGTTGCATCCCGCCGGATCACGACCTGCTCACCCGAACTCGTCGGCCGCCATGGCAGATCGAGCGCGATAGCAATCCGCAAAAGCGTCCGCGCGTTCAGAACCATATCTTGCCCCGGGCGCGGCGCGACGCCCAGAACCCGGTCCTGATCGCCCTCCAGCCCGTAGAAAATATCGCCGAGCTTGATCGTATTCTCGGTGACGATGACATTGTCCTTCAACCCCATCGCCAGCGACCCCCGCACGGGCAGCGCCAGCAGCGCGGCCATCGCCAGCGCGGCCCAGACGCGCCGCGCGCCGGAAGCTGTAGGGTATGATTTCGATATCGTCGTCATGGGCCTCTCTCCTTGCCTTTTTGACTATTCGCCGCTTATCTCAACTGAGTAAGGGTCAAAAGCATCTCGTCGCTCGTCGAAATGACGTTGGAATTCATCTCGTAAGCCCGCTGCGCAGTAATCAGCTCGGTAATCTCCGAAACCACGTCCACGTTGGAACGCTCAAGGGCGCCCTGCTGGATCTCCGCGAAATTCTCCGAATTCGGGTTTCCCACCACCGGCGCGCCCGACGCATCCGTCTCCAGAAGGAAATTTCCGCCGATCGCCTCAAGCCCCGCCGGGTTAATGAAATCGGCCAGTTGAATCTGCCCCAGATTTTGGGTCGCCGTCTGGTTGGCGATGGAAACCTGCACCTCGCCGGACTGGCTGATATCGATTCCTGTGGCGTTTGCGGGGATCGTGATCCCCGGCAGGACGCTATAACCCTGAACCGTTACGATCTCGCCGTTTTCGTTAATCTGAAACGTTCCATCCCGCGTATAGGCCGTGTCGCCGTTGGGCAGCTCGATCTGAAAAAACCCGCGCCCGGCCAACGCCAGATCAAGGTCGTTATCCGTGATCTCGATCGGCCCCTGCGAATGTTCGCGGTAGACCGCGCCCGTGCGTACGCCAAGCCCGAGCTGTAAACCCGAGGGCACCGTCGTCCCGGCATCGGAGGAGGTCGCGCCCGGACGGTTGATGTTCTGATAGATCAAATCCGCGAACGCCGCTCTCTGCCGCTTGTATCCGGCGGTCGTCATGTTCGCGATGTTGTTGGAAATAACATCGACATTGGTCTGCTGGGCCATCATGCCCGTTGCGCCGATATCCAGTGATCTCATGTCCTATACTCCTTCGATAAATAATCCAAAAACCGTGATCTTCTCTATTGTCCGCCCGTCAGCTTCTGGATCGCCGTCCGCTGCCGCTCGTGCTCGGCCTCCAGCATCCGCTGGACGCTTTGAAACTGCCTTAAAATCTTGATCATGCGCGTTGTCTCGACCACCGGCTGCACGTTCGATCCCTCAAGAAACCCCTGCGCCACGGTCGTATTTTGCGCCTCGACCGGCTGGTCCTTGCTCGTATAGGCGTTGCCCCCCGTAGGCTTCAGCGATTGCAGATTCTCGAATTCCACGATATTAAGCCGCCCGATCTGCCCCTTCTGGTCGGAGATCACCCCTCGCTCATCTACGATAAACGCCGTAGAATCCG
This sequence comes from Alphaproteobacteria bacterium, assembly GCA_023384135.1. Classification (GTDB taxonomy): domain Bacteria; phylum Pseudomonadota; class Alphaproteobacteria; order Micavibrionales; family Micavibrionaceae; genus JAGNKE01. The sequence continues at coordinate 412,497 of JAHDXS010000003.1, forward strand.
CGGGAACCGTAAGCGGCCCGCCCGCGCCCACAACAGGATATCCGCCTGCGGACAAAAGCTGCCCTTGCTGGTTTTTCTGGAAATCGCCGTCCCGCGTATAGGCCAACGACCCGTCCGGCAACTGCACGGTCAAAAACCCCGGACCGTTCAGCGCCACGTTGAAGGAATTGCCCGTCGGCGTCATAGAGCCGGGTGCGGTGCTGCTGAACTGCCCGTAATCCAGAACGAACGAGAGCGGATCGCCGTTGCCTCGCGGATCCGTGATATATTCCTCGAACATGGGGCTTTGCGCGCGATACCCGCTGGTATTCACGTTGGCGATATTGTTGGCGACGATGTCCAGGTTGGTCTGAAGTGTGATCTGCCGGGACAAGCCGAGATAAATAGAGTTTTCCATAGTTACACATCCTTGCCGGGGCCGATATGGAATCGGCATACGGGTTCGAAAGGGGATTTGCACGTATCGTGCCAAGCTCAAAAAAAACGGAATAACAAGGAGATAGAAATAAACCGCCCGCGCCATAAGCCTCTGCCGAAACCGCAGACCGGACAAAAGACAGACACGCAAATCCCGCATATGGAAAAATTGACCGCCTTTTGGCCACACCCCGACAGCGAAATTCCCTATGGATACTTCCCCTTGCGCGTTAGACGCATGGGGATTCGTAACGTATAATCAAACCTCTGTGCTCTGCGTGCCCCGATCTGTGGGCTAAACCAGTTCAACGCTTTGGAAATGATGGCCGGGTATGGCGGACGAAGAAGAAAAAACCGAAGGTGCGGAAGAGGGTGCTCCCGAAGGTGGCAAAGCCGGCTTTAGCAAGAAAAAGATCATTATGATCGCCGCGCCCGTAATTCTGCTTCTGGGCGGCGGTGCGGGCCTCTATTTTACCGGAATGCTGGATTCGCTTCTCGGCAAGGCCCCGGCGGCGGCGGAAGGTGAGGAACACGCGGCCGAAGGCGAAGGCCACGGAACTGAAGCCAAAGATGAAGGCCACGGCGGCGGCGATGGCCACGGCAAAGCGGCGGGCGGCGCGTTTATAGAAATCCCGACCATGATCGTCAACCTCGAAAGCGAGGACGGAACGCCGCGCTATCTGCGCCTGACGGTCCAGCTCGAACTGGACAATCCTGCCGATAAGGAAGCCGTGCAGGCTGTAACGCCTCGCGTCGTCGATCAGTTCCAGACATATCTCCGCGAATTGCGTGTGCGCGATCTTCGCGGCTCGGCGGGAATTTACAGGCTCCAGATGGAGCTGCTCTCAAGGGTTAATCAGGCCGCAGCCCCGAAAAAAATCAAGGATGTCCTTTTTCAGGAAATCCTGATTCAATGATCGCGGATGCGCAATCGCTGATTCCTGTTCATACCGGAATGATTTTTGCTATATTTTCCGGGTGGATTCTCGCACGTTAAGGTGCGCGGCCTTTTAAGATTGGAATTGAACGAAAATGAGTGAAACCGTCTCCACCGAAGAAACGGAAAAAATGAGCGCCGAAGAACGCGCCATGATGGAGCAGTGGTCGTCCATGGCCGAGGATGACTCGGCGGAGGGCGAGACCGCCGACAGCGTACCCACGCCCGAGTCCGAAGGCGGCAACGCGCGTATATTGAACCAGGAGGAAATCGACAGCCTTCTCGGCTTCGACGACGATACCGGGCTCGGCGCAGAAACCTCCGGCGTGATGGCGCTCATCAATTCCGCGATGGTGAACTACGAACGCCTGCCGATGCTCGACATCGTGTTCGACCGCCTCGTGCGCCTCATGTCCACCACATTGCGGAACCTCACAAGCGACAACGTGGAGGTCTCCCTCGACCAGGTCTCCACCGTGCGCTTCGGCGACTACATGAACTCCATCCCGCTCCCCGCCATGCTCTCCGTCTTCAAGGCGGAGGAATGGGACAACCACGGCCTGCTCGTCACCGACAGCGCGCTGATTTATTCGATTGTGGACGTTCTGCTCGGCGGCCGTAAGGGCACCCCGTCGATCCGTGTGGAGGGGCGCCCCTATACGACGATCGAGAGCAAACTGGTCGAACGCATGGTCAACGTTATTCTGGGCGATCTGTCCTCTGCATTCGACCCGCTTTCGCCCGTCACCTTCAACCTCGACCGCATGGAGACGAACCCGCGCTTCGCGACCATCTCGCAAGGGGGGAATGCCTGCGTACTCGCCCGCCTGCGCATCGACATGGGCGACCGTGGAGGCCGCGCCGAGATCCTGATTCCCTACGCAACGCTGGAGCCGATCCGCGAGCTCCTGCTCCAGATGTTCATGGGCGAGAAGTTTGGGCGCGACTCCATCTGGGAAAGCCACCTGACTCAGGAACTTCACAAAACCGACGTTCAGATTCAAGCCATTCTGGGCGAGATCACCGTTCCGCTTGGCGTCATGTTGAACTGGAAAATCGGCGACCAGATTTTCCTCAACACCCGCACCGACGAGGAGCTTGAAATGCGTTGCGGTCACTTCCCGATGTTCAAGGGGCCGGTGGGCCAGCGGCGCGGCAACATCGCCGTGATGATCGACAAGTATATCGAACCCGAAAAAGAGGGTGACAATTAATGATCGACGTTCTCGCCCTTTTGCTCGATATGCTCATCGTCGCCCTGCTGGGCGCAACCATATTTTTCGCGATGCGCCTCTACTCAAGCCTCAGCAGCTTCCGCGAACACCGCGACGATTTCGAGCACGTCGTTGCCAAGCTGATCTCCAGCATCGGCCAAGCCGAGCAGGCGATGAAAAACCTCAAAAATACCGGAACGCAGGAAGCGCAAAACTTGGAGGAGCTGATCCGCCACGCCCGCGAGATGACCGAGGAACTCCGCATGGTCAACGAGGCCAGCGGCAACATGGCCAACCGGCTGGAGGAACTGGCCGAAAAGAACCGCAAGATCGTTGAAGGCTTCGACGCCCGGACCCCCTATAAGGCCCCGCGCGTCAGCCGCCCGCATGAAGACGACGAAGATGACGAGCCGCTCGTCCCGGTTTCCGCAGCCCCGTCCCCGGTCGCAACCAAACCCTCCGCCGTGGCGGTAAAGGTTCCCGCCCCCGCGAACACATCGCACGCCAAACCCGCCGCCAAACAGACCGCGCCGAAAGAATCTGCGCCCGACGCCTCGTTTCCGTCCTTCTTTATCCGCGACCGCGAATACGATGAAGCCTCCGCCCTCGAACCCGCGCTGGACTCGCGACGGGGCTTCGTGGATGTCTTCGAGGAAGACGAGGACGAGGAGGAGTCCCCCATCCCCGCCGCCCTGCAAAGTCAGGCTGAGCGCGAACTCTACGCCGCCCTGCAGAAAAATAAGCGCAAGGCCGCGAACGGAGGGCAGGGGTGATGTCCGCCTTCGCGCCTCACCGCCTTCTGCCCGCCCTGATCCTTGTGGCGTTTCTGAGCTTTTCCCTGAAACTGGCGGAGGTCGTCACGGGCCTGCGCGACATCTCCGGCACGGCCTACGCCGAGGATGCCGCAACGCCCCCGCCGCCGCAGGAAACCCTCGGCAAGGACCCGGCGGCTCCGGCCCAAACCGCCGCGGCAGCGGATGCAAAGCCCGCGCCTGCCCCCCCGGCGGACGGCAAGAAACCGCTGGTCTACGAAGATAACAACGCGAAGATGCCCGAATGGAAAGACGCGGGCGATGCCGAAATCGGCCTTTCCGACGTTAAGCGCGAAGTCGTTGAGGACATGGCCGCCCGCCGCGCCAAACTCGATACCATGGAAAAGGACGTCCGCGCCCGCGAGGCCCTGCTAAAGGCCGCCGAGCAGGAACTCGACCGTAAATATAAGGAACTCACCCGCCTGAAGGAAGAGATCGAGGGTCTGCTCAAACAGCAATCCGAGGAAGAGCAAACCCGGGTAAAAAGCCTCGTAAAGGTCTACGAAGGCATGAAACCCAAGGACGCAGCCCGCATATTCGACACGCTCGACCTCGATATTCTGATCGAAGTCATGTCCCGCATGTCCGAGCGCAAGATGTCGCCCATTCTGGCCGCCATGAACGCCGAACGCGCCCGCACCGTCACCATTATGCTCGCCCAGCAAAAGCAGCTCCCGACGCTGCCCACGGGCAACTAGAGCGCCGCCCCGAATTTTTTTCTGCGTCTTTTTTCCTGCGCTTACCTTGCGTTAACCTTTTGTGGACATAATGCGATAACGGAAGCTCAGTATTTCAACTGCTTATCTAATAAATCCCGGCAGAACACTGTTGGACTCGAACTAAAAGGAGATCACCGTGGCAGTAAACAAGAACATCAACGTCCTGATCGTGGACGACTACACGACAATGCTCAGGATCATCAAGAACCTGCTCAAGCAGCTGGGCTTTAATAATGTGGACGAAGCGACCGACGGCACGATGGCCCTTGAGAAGATCAAAACCAAGGAATACGGCCTCGTTATTTCTGATTGGAACATGGAACCCATGACCGGCCTCGAACTGCTCAAGCAGGTGCGGGGCTCGACCGCAGATTTCAAAAACGTCCCCTTCATCATGGTAACGGCGGAAAGCAAGACGGAAAACGTCGTGGCCGCGAAACAGGCGGGTGTGAACAACTACATCGTCAAACCTTTCAACGCCGAAACGCTGAAAACCAAAATTGCCGCCGTTCTCGGCGAGTTTTAAAATATTACGGATAAACGATTGAAAGAATTTTAGGTGCGGATATGAGCGAGAGTGCGGCACAAATCACGAATGCGGTGGAAGGGAACTCCAAGCGCGATAAATTGGTCAAGATCATCGGCACAATGCTCGATAAGGTCGAGCAGGCCAGCAGCCAGACCCGCGACTCGATGTATAGCGAGCTTGTTGAGCTCAAACGCGTGATCGAGGAATCCAAACAGGAAATCACGATCGCCCGTCCCGGCGACATCAAAAGAAAAGACATCCCCACCGCCACAGACGAACTGGACGCGGTCATCGCGGCTACGGCTCAGGCCACGGCGGAAATCATGGATTCCTGCGACGCCATCCAGAACGCCGCGGGCGAAATCGGCGGCGAGGCGGCCGACAAGATCAACGCCGAAGTCATGAAAATTTTTGAGTCCTGTTCCTTTCAGGACATCACCGGCCAGCGCATCAAAAAGGTCGTCACGACCCTGCGCAGCATCGAGGAGCGCGTGGAGCGCCTCATCTCCCTGCTGGGCGACCGCGCCGGAAATATTACAGGCGATGACGATACACGCGTCGGCGACGCGCGGCTCCTGAACGGTCCGCAGCTTCCCGAAAAGGCGGTCTCACAAGATGATATCGACAAGCTTCTGGCGGAATTCGACTAAAAAAATTCACCTATTCCTAAATGCGTTTCGTGTGTGTGCTGCGTTAAATTTCAAAGCGTAAAAATTGCGTAACACTGGGTTTTTGAGTTTGGGTTACTGCGAAGGCGGACCGTTTACGGTTCGCCTTTTGCGTTGATCCGGTGTAGACTTCCGGAGGGGAAACCAATGACCAGAACCTCCATGGCCAACCAGTATATGTCCCTGTCCCTGTTCCTGATGCTGCTATCGTTCTTCATCATCATGAACGGCACCTCGGGATTCGAGGAATCGAAGGCGCGTCCTGTAATGCGCAGCCTTTCTGTCGCCTTTTCCAACACAACAACCGAGCAGGGCGAAGCCCCGCTCAGCGAGTTCGTGCCCCACAGTTTCACGGGCGAGGGGGAAACGCTCGAACGCATAGAATCTCTGTTCAACAGCCACCTGCCCGACGCCCAGGCCAAGCGCAACCGTTTGGGCAACATGATGCGCATACGTCTGCCGGTGCGCTCCTTCGAAATCGGCATAGACACCACAGAAGCGACCGCGACGGGCTCGGAAAAAGGAAAATTCCTGCCGATGCTGGTCGCGCTCCTGCAATCCCAATCCGCCGGAATTCCTTACCGCATGGACATGATGATGGCGCTGCCCGATGATCCCGCAGCGCTGGCGGCCTCCAACCCGTCCGCGCTCAGGGAAAAGCTGACCTCCGTAAGCACCATGGCGCAGAGCCTTGAACGCGCGGGCATCCCCGGAACGCTGATGGGAACCGGATTGGAGCGCGGTGAAAACGGCTTCATCGACATCTACTTCCGCCGCGACGAACCTTATGAACCGCCGCCCGGCGACTCTCAAGACGAAGGAGCGCCCCTGTAATGAGCGCATCCTCTGAAACATGGTCGGACGAATACGGCGGCGAAGACGAAGAAGACTCGCAAGACCGCGCCGATCAGGACGAAAAACCCGCCGCCGCGCGTAAACAACCTCCGGAAGGCCCAACGGCCTATATGAAACGGGTCGAACAGCCGCAAGACGAGGATGAGGTCAAGCTCTGGCTGATTACCTTCACTGACGTGATCGCCCTCATGCTGACCTTCTTTGTAATGCTCTACGCCATGTCCGTGCCTGAGGAGGACAAATGGGAAGAAGTCTCCACCGCGCTGAGCAGCCAGTTCACCAAGAAATTCGCGGAGCCGTATCGCGCAGGCCCGCAGGAAACGATCAGCATCGATAAGATCGACCTGACCCGCGCCCTCAGTCTGCCATACCTCAAAAGCCTTCTGGAGCAGACATTCAGGGAGCGCGAAATAACAAATTTTTCCATAACGCAACTTAGCGACCGTCTGGTGATCGCGCTGCCGGACGATATCCTCAGAACGGCCGAACAGCCGCCGTCTTCGGCGCAACCAGCCCCGCCGCCGCAGGAATCGAAGACCCGCGCCGCGATGGTCATACTGGCCGACACGATTGCGCGGATAAAAAACCGCATAGAGATCATCGGCCACGGCGCCACATGGGAACAATCCATGGATAATGGCCTGCGCGCGGCCCTTATTTTCCGCCAAACCGGCTACACAAGGGACATCATAACCCGCGCCGCCGCGCCGCCGGGGCAGGGGGCGCAGGCGCCCGACAGCAACAGCATCGACATCGTGATCCTGCGCGACAACGGGCTGGAACGCGAGCTTCTCGTCATCGAATAACCCTCTCTGTCATCCCCGCACCTCCTTTGTCATCCCTGCGCAAGCAGGGACCTGATAAACTTCCCACCTGTCATCCTGAGCGCAGCGAAGGATCTTGCAACTTTAACTCCGGGCACTCTTAACTTTTGCGACTCTTGCGAACCCACTGGACCGCTGCAAGCGCATGTGGCAACCTGATGAACATGAAAAGATTGTTTTTGTTCGGCTTTTCTGTCCTGTCTTTCGCGTTCACTTGTGCGTACCCCCAGCCATCCTTCGCCCAGCAAAAGATTGCGGTGAGATCGGGGGAGCATGAGGCGTATTCGCGCGTCGTCTTCGACTGGGGCCGCGAGGTCAAATTCGAAATCGACGAAAGCAAGAAGGATCTCCTGATCGTCCGCTTCAAAGACGCCGCCCGCCTTGATCTTTCCGGATTCGATCCCTCGAAGCTCGACAACGTAACCGGCTTCCGCGTTCTGAAAAACGATCCCCTGATCGTCTCAATGATCGTCCCGGAAAGCAGTAAGGTGAAGGCCTTCATGCTGATGGGCAAGCGTTTCGTCGTGGACGTCTACAGCCCCGAAAAGCCCAAGGACGGACCGAAACCCGAAACGTTAGCCGCCGCGAAGCCCGAAGACATTCCCGTTCCGGCCAAAAAACCGAACCCCGAACCGGAAAAAACCGAAGCCGCAAAAACCGAAGCCGTTCCGCCCGCCCCGCCGCTGGAGCCGCCTGCGCACACTGCCGCGCTGACGCCCACGCCAACCAAGCTGCAGCCTGAAAAGGCTGCCGAAAAGCCGCCCGAACCCGCGCCGGAAAAACCGCCCGTAAAAACGGCGGAGCTGCCGCACTCCCTGCCGCCGGAGGCGCAAGCCAAAGCCCCTGGCCTCAACATCACGCTGGTGCCCGAAACCCTGACCTCCCCGAAACCGCCGCCGATCGACGGTCAGCCCGCCGAACCGCCGAAGGCGCAGACGCCTCCGCCGCCCGCGCCCGTCACCGAGGCGAAGCCCGAAGAAAAACCGGAACAAAAACCAGAACAAAAACCAGAACAAAAACCAGAACAAAAACCAGAACAAAACCCGGAACAGAAGACGGCGGCCAAGCCGCCTGAGCCGCAGCGCGACGAGGCGGGCATAACGCCCGTGCCCGTCCTCAAGACCAAAGACGAGCCAAAGACTCAAGCCCCCGCCGCGCCGCCTCCGCCCCAGATCAAGGCCGACCCGGCCTCCATGCACGTTCTGACGGTAACCTCCACCTCATCCGTGGGCGTGTCTGTTTTTGAACGCGGAGGCGAACTCTGGTTCGTGACCGACCATGACTCGCGCCACCTCGTGCCCGTGATCAACAGCAAGACCCCGGAAATCTTTGCCCCGTTCACAGGACAGGAAATCAAGGGGGGACAGGCGCACAGAACCACCTTCCCCCAAGGCTACTTCGCAAAGGCGAAAGGCGGAGAACTCTCCTGGAAAATCATTCTCGATAAACAGGAGGGAACAGACAAACCCATCGAACCGGAGCGCATCGCGCGCGGCGGTAATTTTTCGCGCGGCGGCAAGATTATCTGGCCCGTCAAAGATGCGACCGCCATTCTCGAAATCCCCGACCCCATAACCGGACAGGTGCTTAAAATCGTCACCGTAAAATCCGCCGAACAATTCGCAGGGCCGGAGAGGGATTTCGTGGATTTCACGATGGTGCGCTCCGTCGTCGGGTTGGCCATCCTGCCGAAGGTCGACGATCTCGAAGTCGAAATCACCGCGCAAGGCATTGAAATCTCGCGCCCCGGCGGTCTCGCCATCCTGTCCGGTAGCACGGTGAGCAGCGCCGCGCTCGAACAGGACTCACGGCCCGTTCACAAGGGCACCCCGGTCGCGTCGGGCCCGCGCATATTTAATTTTTCAGAATGGCAGAGAATTCCCTTTGAAGCGCTCGAGAAAAATAAGACGCTCGTTCTGGCCGCGCTCCCGCAATATACCAAGGGCGCGAGAGCCGAAGACCTCATCGCCCTCGCCAAGGCCTACCTGCTGAGCGGCATGGGAGCGGAGGCGCTGGGCTTCCTCGATTTCGCGGCACAGGAATTGCCCGAGATCGCAAAAAACCCGGAATTCATCGCCCTGCGCGGCATGGCAACCGCATTCGATGGAAAAACCGATGTTGCCCTCGCCTACCTCCAGAAGCCCGAACTGAAACCCTACGAAGAGGTGGGCTACTGGAAGGCCTACGTTCTGGCGGACCTCGGCGACTGGCAGCAGGCCATCGACGTTATGCCCGCAAACCTCGGCCCCTTCTATGAATATCCCGGACAGGTCAGCCGCCGCGTCGCGCTGGTCCTCTCCGAGGTTCTGCTGCGCGCGGGCAAAGCCGATCAGGCCGACGAATTGCTGGCCCTGATCGAACATTATAAGGCCGATCTCGATGCGCCCATGCTGGCCGCTCTGACCTATCTGCGCGGTGAATCCGCCCGCCAGAGAGGCCAAAAACAAAAAGCCGTCGATATCTGGCGCGAACTGGAAACCGGGCCGGACGACCTCTACCGCGTCAAGGCCGGGCTGGCCGTCACCCGCCTGCTGGACGAAGAGGGCGCGATCCCGACCGAAAAAGTCATCGACCGGTTGGAGCGCCTCCGCTACGCGTGGCGCGGCGATGAGATTGAGGCGCTGGTGAATTACTGGCTCGGCGACGCCTATTTCCGCAAGAAGGATTACGTCAAGGGCCTCTCCATCATGCGCGACGCCGCTGAAGTGGCGGGCGAAACCGAGTTGGGCCGCCGCGTGACGACGGACATGAGCAAGGTCTTCACCGCGCTCTTCATGGGGCCGGATCTTGAAAAACTCTCCGCCCTCGACGCCGTTGCGTTGTATGAACAATTCAGCGAACTCAGCCCGCCGGGGGCCGAAGGCGACAAGCTCGCGCGCATGCTCTCCGAACATCTCGTGCGCGCCGACCTTCTGGCCCGCGCCGCCGCCATCCTTGAAAATCAGGTGAACAACCGCCTGAAGGGCGACGACCTGATCCGCGTCGGCAAGCGCCTCGCCGTGATCTACCTGCTGGATCGCCAGCCGCAAAAAGCGCTGGCCACGCTCTCCAAACTCGAAAACCCGCTCAAAATCGCCCCCATCGGGCCGGACAGGGAGAACACCGAATACGAAATGACGCTCCTGCGCGCCCGCGCTTACGCACAGGATAACAGGGCGGAACAGGCCCTGACCCTGCTTAAGGATATGAAGCCTGACGGCGATATCAACCGCCTGCGCGCCGATATCTCCTGGCAGGCCGGATTCTGGGCCGAGGCCGCCGATGCCCTGACGCAGGTGCTCGAAGATCAAGCCCCCGGGGGTGCGCCGCTCGATGAAAAGGACACGCAGATCGTTATGAATTTGGCCGTTGCCCTCAACCTTGCCAACGACCGCATCGCCATCGCCAACCTCCGCAAAAAATATGGCGAAGCCATGACCAAAACGGCGAAGGCGCACCAGTTTGAGGTCATCACGCGCGAACGCCGCAACGCCGTTCTGGCCGATCGCGAAACCCTCATGTCCGTGGTCTCCGAGGTCGATCTGTTCAAAGAGTTCCTCAATGCCTACAAGGCCGCCGACCCGCCGCCGGCCGAGTCCTCAGGGGCCGCCAAGGCTCCCGACTCGCACTGACCGAGGATCCGCGTCCGATGAGCGAAAGTCACAAAAGTGCAGAGGACGAACACGAAGCCCGAGAGGAAACGGCCGCAATCGAAGCGCTGGACGAGCATGCGAAACAGCTTCTGCTTGAGCAAATCCTCGCGCAGATCACACAGTCCGAAGAATCTAGGAATAACATAAAGCAAAGACGCTACGAGGAAGCCACACAGGTGCTTCTGCTCTTTGTGTGCTTTGTATTTCTCGTGGTGATGGTCCTCTTGATTCGCTCGGGGGCCGGGTCACGCTATCAAAGCGCGGTTCTGGCCATTCGTCCTGACGGTTCGGGCTACGCTAGGGAACTAATCCTGAATCAAAGCTCTGGATCAGAGAGCCCGCAACAAGACTCCATCCATCCACGAGAACAAAGAAGATAATCTTGAACGGCAGCGACACCGTGACGGGCGGAAGCATCATCATCCCCATGGACATCAGGATGGAGGCCGTCACAAGGTCGATGATCAAAAACGGCAGGAACAGCATAAACCCGATCTCGAACGCCCGGTGCAACTCCGAGATCATAAAGGCCGGAATGACGATCTGAAGCGGGATCGCCTCGGGAGAGTCGAACGGCCCGGCCTTGCTTAAACCCACGAACAGCTCAAGATCCTTCACCCGCGTATTATCCAGCATAAACCGCTTGAACGGCGCGGTTGTCCGCTCGAACGCGGTCACTTCGTCGATCTGCTCCTCGATCAGCGGCTTTACGCCGGACTCATAAGCGGCCTGTAACGTCGGCGTCATGATGAAGAACGTCAAAAACAACGCGAGCGAGATCACCACCGTATTCGGCGGCGTCTGCTGAATCCCGATGGCGGTACGCAGGAACGACAGAACGACAATGATCCGCGTAAAACACGTCATCATGATCAGGATGGACGGCGCAAGCGAAAGAACCGTAAGCAGCGCGACGATCTGGATCACCCGCCCACTAGCGGTCGCGTCCCCCTCCTGCCCGAAATCGATCGATATTCCCTGCGCGAAGGCGGGCAAGGCAAAAATCAGCGCGAGCGGAACAACCGCCGCTGCGAAAAAAGCTGTTCTCCGGGAGCAGCCCCGCAGGGAAAACAGGCGGCGAACATCTGTCCGAGAAAGAATCATGAATCGGTTCCGTTTGCGGAATCCTACACGCGGGCAGGGCGGCGCAAAAGCGGAGCCTCAGGATTTGCCCGAAGCATCCACAGGGGAGGGGCAGGGGGAGGGGGAAGATAAGGAAAAAGCGTCCGTGCGGTCGTTCGCCGGAATATCGGTCTTGATGACCGTCTCGCCGCCGGGGCCGAGGATCACAAGATGCTGGGCATCGTCGCACTGAACAAGAACAAGCCGCCGCCGCGCGTCCAGCGGAACGGATTCAACGATCTTGAGGCGTTTGCGCCCGGTATTGACCGAAACCGGCCCTGAAAGCCCGAGCTTTTTGAGAAGCAGGGCGAATCCGCCCATCAGCGCAATCACGAAGACCAGCGCGGCGATCATGCGCCCCAATTCAAACATCATATCCCCGCTCATGACGCGCTCTGCTGTTTCGAGAGTTCGACCAGCTTCAAAAGCTTGTTGAGCGTATACCGCGCGTCTTTGACGCCGTTGTCAACCGCCTGTGTGACATAGCTGATCCCCAGACTCTCGTCCTTTTCGATCCCGCACGATCCATAAAAAAGGTCCAGCCCGTAAAAAAGCATGGAAGCCGGATGCCCCTTTTCCGCCGCCGCCTTGAAAATCTGCGCGGCCTTGCGCTTATCCTGTTCCACGCCGCCAAACCCAGTATGATAGATCAGCCCCACTTCGTGCAGCGCCTCAATATGACCGGCTTGTGCGGCGAAGCGTAAATATTTGAACCGCCGTTTGAAAAACGCCGCGTCATCCTCGGCCCACTCTGGAAGCGTAAAACACGAATAGATGTAAAGCGCGTCGGGGTCTTTCGCCAGAATATGCGGCTTGATGAGCTTGAACAGACCTTTGAAATTCCGCCCCGCGCGTAACATATGATAAGCGCGTCGCCGCGTGATGAAATCCATCATGCGCCCGCCTCCTTGGCCGCAAGATCGGCCTGATACCGCTCGATCTCCGCCGCCAGCTCGTCCAGCGTCCGGATCACTCCGGCCATCAGAGGCTGAACCGCCAGCGCCGTCGGCGCGTCCACCCCGGCCACCCGGCGGCAGAGCGTTTCGACACGCACCCCGAGTCCGGTAAGCACAGGCGCCTTCCCGCCGCGCAGCGTGTCGATCGCCTCCGCGATCGTCACCGAGATCGCGTCGATCTCGCGCTCAAAGCTCTGAATGCCTCCGGGTTCAACCGTCATAAAACACTCTTTTTCAATCTCTTACAGCTTTATTCTCGCTAAATTTCTCATCCGTGTCAAAAGGATCGCGCCGCCCGTTGGCCCGGTACACGTACGACAGGATCTCCCCGACCGCCGGAAAGACCTCGGTCGGGATGGGGCTGTCCAGCTCGATTTTCGCCAAAAGCTGAGCTAAATCACCATCTTCGCGCACATGAATCCCGTTCTCATAGGCCAGCTGAACGATTTTCTCGGCCAGCGTCCCCCGCCCGGCGGCGGCGATACGGGGCACTTTTTTCCCGCCTTGCGCGTCCTTAAGGGCCACGGCCGTCTTGTTTTTCGGAATTATCGAGGCGTTTAAAGGCTTTAGCGGGTCTTTATCCCCCGCATCGCTGCCGTCGTCGAAGAAATTCGTCATTGGCATAGATCCTGCAATGCACTGAAGGTTACCCCCGGCACCCCCCGAAAGGGGCCCGGAGTGAAACTAGAGTGTAAGGACTATACCATGTCAGGACAAGAGATCGGTCTCTTCAAGGCCCTCGGGGCGAAACTGGACTACCTGGGCCAGCGCCACCGGGTGATCGCCGAGAATATCGCCAACGCCGACACCCCCGGCTACCGCCCGCACGACCTCAAGCCCGTGGATTTTGAATCGATCCTCAAGGGTGTCTCAAATGGCATGGGCGTGCGGCCCGAGGCCACCGACCCCGCGCATATGGGCGCGTCCCCGGAAGCCTCCGGCGGCGGCGAGAAAAATCAAAAGCACGTCTACGAAGTCGCCCCCGTCGGCAACGCCGTGGTGATCGAGGAACAGCTCCTCAGCGCGGGCCGCAACGTGATGGATTACAATCTCATGCTGAACATCTACCAGAAGCAGATGGGCATGATGAAGATCGCCCTCGGCGTCAGATAACCGCAAGGGTAAAGGAGGATTGCTATGAGTTCGGATATGTTCGGCGCGATGATGGTTTCGGCCAGCGGCATGAAGGCGCAGGGCGCGCGCGTCCGCGTCATCGCCGAAAACGTCGCCAACGCCGATACCACCGGCAAGAAACCCGGCGACGACCCCTACAAGCGCCAGACCATAAGCTTCGCCAACGAGATCGACCGCGCCACCGGCCTGCAAACCGTAAAGGTGGACCGCATCGGCACCGATAAAAACACCGACTTCACCCTGCAATATATGCCCGATCATCCCGCCGCCGACACCAACGGCTACGTCAAGATGCCCAACGTCAACATGCTGATCGAGATGATGGACATGCGCGAGGCGCAGAGATCCTACGAAGCCAACCTCGGCCTGATCGAACAGGCGCGCGGAATGATCCTGCGCACGATTGATTTGCTAAGGGCGTAAGGACAGGGTAAAATCACATGATCTTCGGAGTTCTCCCCCATGCCGGCCGATAAAATCTTCGACACCAACCTCGCCGCGAAGGCGTACGGAAACTCGCTGAACATCGGCGCGAAGGCGCCCGTGGCCAAAACCCCCGGCGATGACGGCGGCGTGAGCTTCTCCGATTTCCTCAAAAACTCCCTCGAAACCTCGGTCGATAAGATCAAGGCGGGCGAACAGATGTCCGCCAAGGCCATAACCGGACAGGCCGACGTGACGGATGTCGTTCAGGCCGTAACCGAGGCCGAACTGGCCCTGCAAACCGTCGTCGCCCTCCGCGACCGCCTCGTCTCCGCCTATCAAGACATCATGCGGATGCCGATTTAGTTGTTTTAAGCCGCCCGCAAAAAATACTGAAATCAACTAACAAAGCTTAGATTTTATTCAAAGCGTCCTTAAGAGCCAACAGAGCTTCTCTCGGGCACTTAAAACGTATATTTGTTCCATTCGGCATATTAATTTTCAGTGCGCACTCGCTTTGATCAGAGATTAGAGACACATCAGAGGCGGTTATGTTTATACTAGGCTCGCTTTGTCCATAAATTTTCTTGGCTTGTATCAAAATTAAAGCTGCTTCCATGAGAAGATATTCGTTAAAAGCTAGAGCAAAAACTTTATTATCTAATCCATCAAAAACGATGTAGGCATCTTTCCCACTCCCCTCTGCATACCCCTTCGTGCTCATAACTTGTATGATGGGAATGTTCACGCCATTCTCTGTGTAATAGGTAATGGGACCCTCCCTATGAAATTCGAGAAGAGCGGGGTTAGAGCCTCTTCTGCCTAATGGCCAAGTATCAACAACTGTAAATTTCGTCTCACCCTCTAAGGTAATGAATAAAATATCATGATGATGCTCCATAAGACTCAGAAAATCTTTTCGCGCTGGTCGTTTCTTACTATAGTGCTGGTCTTTCGCGAATTTAGTGCTCTGCCAAGCCAAAAGATCAGCCGCTTGCAATAGCCGGACTTTTTGTTTGTCACCAAAAGTTAGCGATGACGAATAGTCTGCAAGTTTGCGCGCAATATGATTATAGGCACTACCCTTATTTTTATGACCCGCCTCAAAAAAATAAGCCACATCGCTCTTGATGCGACAAAAGTCCCGAAACGCATCTAAATGATCTACACAAGTTGAAACAAGAGCGCTGTATATATCGGGCGTGCCGTCTGGCAACATATATTGGTCTTCTTTGGCCACAAAAGAAAAACCACAAAGAGTATACTTTTTTATCAATGCTATCAGTTTTCTGACAATCTGATCTCTTTCGTCGCGCGCTATATTTTTAAACACCCCGTTACCATGCGCACAGTCAACCATATGAAAATATGGTATTTTGTGGTGATTGAGAACTTTCTCCCACTCTGCATCCATTGCTTTGGCTTTTTCTTCTTCCAAGAAATAGCCAGAGATACAGAAAATTTTTGGGTCTTCTTCAAAGCTGCCGCTTTCATCGAAATAGCCTTCCCAAGAGGTCATGAATAAATCCCCTTTGGACTATAAAGTACCAAGCATCCTATGAAAAATTCCAGAATCATGATGGAGCGTAATTTAGCATCTCACATCGAATTTAGGTACGGGAAACACACTATTCGGAAATCTCTTTGAAGATGTATCCGAAAAGGGCGCTGGCGAATAACCCTTCCTCAACCCTCTCACCCGCATGCGGGGGAGAGGGCAGGGAGAGGGGGATAACTCCGCCCCAACCCCCGCCGCGCAATAGTCCCGCCGCCGCCTTTCTGCTACCCTTTCCCCCATGACGGAATCCGAAGTCATCGACACCGTGCGCGAGGCGCTGCTCATCACCATCCAGATTTCCCTGCCCGTGCTGCTGGTGGGGCTGCTGGTCGGCGTGACCATCGCGCTGATTCAGGCGCTGACGCAGGTACAGGAGATCACGCTCGTCTTCGTGCCGAAAATCGTGGCGATCTTCCTCTCCCTCTTTTTCTTCCTGCCCTTCATGATGAATACGCTTGTAATCTTCATGCAGGAGCTGGCGCAGAAAATCATCGGCGGCTAGCGCGGAAATGGACGGGCAGGGATGCAGGGCACACTCGAAACCTTTCTCGCCACCGGGGTTCTGGCCTTTATTCTGACCTTCGTGCGCATCGGCGCCACGGTCATGATCATGCCGGGCCTCGGCGACTCGTTTGTGTCCGAGCGCATCCGCCTGCACATGGCGCTGGGCCTCTCCTTCGTGCTTTTTCCACTGGTTCTGCCCTCGATCCCGTCGCCGCTGCCGCAGACCTTCATGCTCTTCGTGCTGATCCTGAGCGAATTTATCGTCGGCCTTCTGATCGGCACCGTGGCCCGCGTCTTTATGACGGCGATGGACACGGCGGGCATGATCATCTCCATGCAATCCGGTCTCTCGAACGCGCAAGTTTTCAACCCCTCGCTGGCGACGCAAGGCTCGCTCATGGGCGCGCTGCTCTCCGTCACCGGGGTGCTGATCCTCTTTGAGACCAACCTCCACCACCTCATGATCACCGGCATGGTCGAAAGCTATTCGATGTTTCCGGTCGGCCAGATCCCCGATACCGGCAGCATGGCCGAACTCATGGTGCGCGCAGTCGCCGCCAGCTTCGCCGTTGCCGTAAAGATCGCCACGCCCTTCATCGTGCTCACCATGCTCATTTACGTGGCGATGGGCGTCCTCTCCCGCCTGATGCCGCAGGTGCAGGTCTTCCTGCTCGCCCTGCCGGTGCAAATATTGCTGTCTCTCATTCTGCTGATGATCATGGGCTCCGCCCTGTTCATGACATGGGTCGCCTTCTATGAGAACAGCCTGATCGTGTTCTTTGAGGCCGCAAGCCCGTAAAGGGCAGGGGAGAGCACGATGGCCGAAGGCGACGATCAGGACGACAGTCAGAAAACCGAAGACCCTACCCCGAAAAAGATTCAGGATGCCCGCAAGCGCGGGCAGGTCGCCCTCTCGCGCGAAATGAACAACTGGATCATGCTTCTGGCCGGAACCCTTCTGATCGGCGTGCTGGCCGGCCCGATGATGGAACAGCTCATGGTGCTGATGCGCGCTTTCATCGAGCACCCGCACGACATGCCCGCCATGCCGGGCGGCCTCTCGGCCGTGTTCGGCGAACTGGGCTGGAGCGTTCTGGGTATTCTCTTCCTGCCGTTGCTCCTGCTTCTGGCCGCCGCCTTCCTCGGCCCCTTCATGCAGGTCGGTCCCCTGATCGCGCCCGAGGTCATCCGCCCGGATATGAGCAAGATTTCCCCGATCAAGGGCTTCCACCGTCTGTTCTCCATGCGCTCGCTCTTCGAATTCGCCAAGGGCATCGTCAAGCTCGTTCTGGTTGGCGCGGTCTGCGCCATCATCATCTATCCCTATTTCGACCGCTTCGAGCATCTCATGGACCTTGAAACCTCCGCCGCGATGGGTGAACTGCAATACCTCGTGATGAAGATGATGGCCGGCATCCTCGTCCTGATGCTCGTCATCGCCGTGATGGATGTGGTCTATCAGCGCCACGAATATTTCAAAAAAATGCGCATGACCAAGCAGGAGCTGAAAGACGAATACAAACAGACCGAAGGCGACCCGATGGTCAAGGGCCGCCTGCGCCAGCTCCGCGCCGAAAAGGCAAGGCAGAGGATGATGCAGGCCGTCCCGACCGCCGACGTGGTCATCACCAACCCGACTCACTTCTCCATCGCCCTCAAATACGACCCCGGCGAGATGAACGCCCCCGTCTGCGTGGCCAAGGGCGTGGATGATCTCGCCCTGCGCATCCGCGAAGTCGCGAAAGAGCACGAAATCATCATCGTCGAGAACCCGCCGCTCGCCCGAATCCTCTTCGATACGGTCGAGGTGGACGAAATGATCCCGCAGGAGCATTTCAAGGCCGTGGCGGAGGTCATCTCCTATGTTTACAGAATCAAGGGCAAACCCCTCAAATAACCCCGTAAAAACCACGATTTTTGGCGGATTATCGCGAATTTTCGGCCCGCCGAGGCTGTTCACAGCCCCGCCTTTATGCCATGATTTCCGCTGGTAAAACGCAATACTAGGGTTACAAGGCGGATCAGAGCCGGGAATGACCATCGACCATAAAGACTTCATCGAGCGCCACCACAAAAAAGCCGGCGCGCGCCACCAACCGGAAACCAGCAAGGACATCAACACCATCATGGTGTTCCTGATCCTCTCGCTCTATCTGGTGGTGATGGTCTTCGTCGTCAACGTCGCAAGGGTGGACAGCACCACGGTCTTCGTCTCCATCTTCGTCTTCCTCGCCGCCACGCTGGTCGCCTTTGCTGCCAAACGCGCCCAGGTCCTTCAGGCGCGGCAGGAAAACGACCTCGTCCTTCTCAAGGAGGTTCTGGAAGGCAGCCGCGGCGGACGTCTCATCACCGACAGCGTGGACAACACCCTCTACTACAACCAGAAATTCGCCGAAACCTGCGGCCCTCAAAAAAAATACGGCTACGAAACCCTGATCAGCATGTTCGAGAGCAACGACAAGGCTTCCGCGCTGCTCGACGCCGTATCCGACAAGGCCCACCGCGGCCTCACCGACTCCATCGAACTCTATTGCGACCGCCGCGACCTCGAAGGCTGGTACCAGATCACAGCCCAGCCGATTGCCGGCCACGCGGGCCACATCCACTGGCGCGTTGATAATGTCACCGAACGCTACACCGCCGAACGCGCGGTGCAGGAGGAACGCGAAAAACTCATCGACTTCACCGACAACGCGCCCGTCGGCTTTTTCTCCGTCGATGAAAAGGGCCGCTTCCAGTTCGCGAACGCCACCTTCTCCCGTTGGCTCGGCGAAGATCTCCGCTATCTCCTCGCGCAGGGGCGGCTCCACACCTACCTCGAATCCCCGCCGCAGGACGTCCCGCCCTATCAACTGACGCAGGATCCGGCCGCCAATCAGGTCGTCGAGCTTCTGATGAAGGGCCACGCGGGCCGCACCTTTCTGGCCTCCGTCAATTACAACATCATGCACATGGAGGACGGCACCGTGCGCACCCGCGCCGTCGTGCACGACCTCACCGCCGAACGTGAGATGCGCACCGCCCTGCAGGCCTCCGAAGACCGCTTCCACAGATTCTTCGAGGAAGCCCCTTTGGGCATCATCCTCGTCAATCAGGACGGACTCGTCGAGGATTGCAACAGCGAGTTCGCAAGAATGATCGGCTATGACGTCTCCGGGATCGAAGGCACCGATTTCCGCAACCTCCTCTCCGACGATGACCGCGAAACCGTCCTGAACGCGCTGGGCGGCACCGGAAAGGGCCAGCAGATCGCGGGCACCATGGAAGTTACGCTCAAGGGTGCAAAACGCCCCGTCTCGACACAACTTCACGCCCGCCGCTTCAAGGAGGGGCGCAGCATCGTCCTCCACTTCATCGACGCCACCGAGAAAAAGGCGCTGGAGGAGCAATTCGTGCAGTCCCAGAAGATGCAGGCGATCGGCCAGCTCGCCGGGGGTGTCGCGCACGACTTCAACAACATGCTCACCGCCATCATCGGCTTCTGCGATCTTCTGCTGCTGCGCCACAAGCCCGGCGACCCGTCCTTCGGCGACATCATGCAGATCAAGCAGAACTCCAACCGCGCCGCCAATCTGGTGCGCCAGCTTCTGGCGTTCTCGCGCCAGCAGACCCTGCGGCCCCGCCTGCACGACATCACCGACATCCTGACCGAACTCTCGCACCTCCTGCGCCGCCTGATCGGCGCGAACATTGATCTCAACATGGTCCACGGTGACGCCCTCCGCCTCGTGAAGGTGGACGAGGGCCAGATGGAACAGGTCTTCATCAACCTCGCCGTCAACGCCCGCGACGCGATGGAGGGCGGCGGCGCCCTCACAATCACCACCGAAAACTACACCAACGCCCGCCCGCGCGAAATCAACAACGAAGACATGCCCCCCGGCGAATGGGTGCTGATCAAGGTCACCGATACCGGCCACGGCATCACGCGCGAAAACCTCGCCCGCATCTTCGAGCCGTTCTTCACCACCAAAGAGGTGGGGCAGGGCACGGGCCTCGGCCTCTCGACCGTGTTCGGGATCGTCCGCCAGTCCGGCGGCTTCCTTGATGTCGAAAGCACGGTGGGGCAGGGCACGACCTTCCTCATCTACCTCCCCCGCGCCGTGGAGGGTGAGGAGGAGGAAGCCGAGGAAGCGCCGGAGGACGTAGACGAAAAACCAAGGGACCTGACCGGAACCGAGACGATCCTTCTGGTCGAGGACGAAGACGCGGTCAGAACCTTCAGCCAGCGCGCGCTGGCGAACAAGGGCTATAAAGTCATCGCCGCCGAAAGCGGGGACACCGCCCTTCGCCTGTTCGAATCGGCGGAGAATAAAAACATCGACCTGCTGATTACCGATGTCGTCATGCCCGGCATCGACGGCCCGACCCTCGCCAGAACAATCCGCGCGGCCAGCCCGAAACTGAAAATCATCTTCATCTCCGGCTATACCGAGGAACGCCTGAAAGACCACATGGGCGAACGCATCTACTTCCTGCCCAAACCCTTCACCCTCAAACAACTCGCCGAAAAGGTGAAACAGGTGTTGGAGGAATAGGGACTGCCTGTGTCATCCCTGCGCTCCTCCTGTCATCCCTGCGAAAGCAGGGACCTGATCACCATTATATCTCTGCCATCCCCGCGCCCCTCCTTGGCATCCCCGCGCATGCGGGGATCCAAAACCTGTAACTTGCAACGTCTCACGTGCAACCTGATTATGACAATGTTCTTTTTTTGTTCTTTTCCGTTGACAGGGGAATAAAACAAGAACATAGTAATGTGCATAAGGCGCTTCAACGGCCCTTCGGGATTTGCACATCACACCCAATTATGCCAAAAGGGAATCTCCGCTATGACCATTACGCTGCTCAGACAGGACAAGGATAAAAATATGGCTCAGAACTCCACCGAAAAGCAGAAAGCCCTCGACGCCGCATTGGCGCAGATCGAACGCGCCTTCGGAAAGGGCTCGATCATGAAGCTCAACGACGGGCAGGCGACGGCGGAGGTGGAGGCGATCTCGACGGGGTCCTTGGGTCTCGATATTGCATTGGGAATTGGCGGCCTTCCGCGCGGGCGCATCATTGAGGTTTATGGGCCGGAAAGCTCTGGCAAGACCACTCTGGCGCTGCAGGTCATCGCGGAGGCGCAAAAGGGCGGCGGCACCTGTGCCATCGTGGACGCCGAACACGCGCTTGATCCCGGCTACGCCCGCAAGCTCGGCGTCGATGTGGACAATCTCCTGATCTCACAGCCCGACGCGGGCGAACAGGCGCTCGAAATCGCCGACACGCTGGTGCGCTCCGGCGCGCTCGACGTTCTGGTGATCGACTCGGTCGCCGCGCTCGTGCCGAGGGCGGAACTTGAGGGCGAAATGGGCGACTCCCACGTGGGCTTGCAGGCCCGCCTGATGTCACAGGCGCTCAGAAAGCTCACCGGCTCGATTTCCCGCTCGCGCACCATCGTCATCTTCATCAATCAGATCCGCATGAAGATCGGCGTTATGTTCGGCTCGCCCGAAACCACGACGGGCGGTAACGCGCTGAAATTCTACGCCTCCGTCCGTCTCGATATCCGCCGCATCGGCGCGATCAAGGATAAGGAAACCGTAGTGGGTAACCAGACCCGCGTGAAGGTCGTCAAAAACAAGATGGCGCCGCCCTTCCGCCAGGTCGAATTCGATATCATGTACGGCGAGGGAATCTCCAAGACCGGGGAACTCATCGACCTCGGCGTCAACGCCAACATCGTCGAAAAATCCGGCGCGTGGTTTTCCTACGACGGCCAGCGCATCGGGCAGGGCCGCGAGAACGCCAAACAATTTATGAAGGACCATCCTGAACTGGCGGCAAAGCTGGAGAGCCAGATCCGCCAGAATGCCGGCTTGGTTGCCGGAGCCATGCTCGTCGGCCCCGAATCGGCGGAAGAAGCCGCCGAGGACGCGGCCGAATCCACTGCCAACGATGAATCCGGCGGCGGCAAGCGCAAAAAGTCGGCCTGAGAGATCGCATTTTAAGGACAGTCGAACGGCAAGGGGTGTGGCCAAGGTCCTCTGGACTAAGTCCGCACCCTGAACCGTTGACAAAGCGCGATGAGAGTCAAAACCCGACCGGACTAAGCCCACTTCAAACGCATGGAAATCAAGGCTTAGAACCGGGCTTAGTCCACTCCGCTTTTTGATTTACGCCGGCTCGATAACCTCCGGCTCAAAATCTCCGTGATGAACCCTGCGCATCGCCGACACCGCCTGCGCCTCCGTAACGCGCTCCGCCCCGTAAGCCTCCAGCGCGCCCAGCGCCCGCGAAACCGCGATGTCGCTGTGCGGGTCGTTCTCCCCGATACACGCCTCGACCAGCTTCACCCGGTATCCCTTGTCCACCCCGTCCATCGCCGATTCCGTGATGCACCGCGACGCGTGAAACCCCGCCAGAAACAGCGTGTCGATCCCGCGCTTTTTCAGATAAACATCCAGATCGCTGCCCTGAAACACCGACATCTCGTCCTTGGGCACCAGAAGATCGCCACGCTCCGGCTTGTACTCCACCATATAAAGCCCGCCATTCGCGCTGGAAAAATCCTCATCGTCAAACGCGTAATAGACGATAAACACCGGAACGCCTGCCCCGCGCGCCTCGTCGGCCAGATCGCGGCACCGCTCCGCCGTTGCCCGCGTCTCCGCCGTGCCATTGGGTTTTTGCATCCCGCTATCCACGCCCCACGACATGTACGCGGGGTCGTTGAAATCCGGGTCAACATGCAACCGCTGCGAATCGATGATCAGCAGCGCTTGCCGCCCGCCCTTGAAATTTCCGTAGCCAGACATCTTTTGCGCCTCGAAGGCGCACCCGTGGCCGCACGCCGCAAGCAGTCTACCAAAACCGCCCCGCGCCTGCGTACAAAATTCCGCACTCCCCTTGTCATCCTGAACGCAGCGAAGGATATAAAACGCCAAGAAACGCCCATCTTGGATCCTTCGGCTCCGGCCCCTGTGGGCCTCCGCTCAGGATAACAAAAAAGAGCACCGCTCGCGTCACGATCATGATGGTGGGTAGGAGGGCGTCATTGCGAACCCGCGCCAGCGGGTGAAGCAATCCATATACAGGTGCTAGATTGCTTCGCCGGCCCGAGAGCCTCCTCGCAATGACGGGGGAAAGCACCAACCGCGTTGTGTCCGCTGTGATCGTTGTGTTTCATAGGCCGCTTGGAGTCTTCGCGTCTTTGCGATTCTATCTGGATTCCCGCTTTCGCGGGAATGACAAAGGAGCGCCCGCGCGATGAGGATGATAAATGGCCGCTTAGATCAATTCTTCGCGCGCATGATGGATTGCTTCTGCCGCGCCCAGTCGCGCTTCTTTTCCGTTTCGCGCTTGTCGTGCTTCTTCTTGCCCTTGGCCAGCGCGATCTCGATCTTCGCACGACCCTTTTTGTCGAAATAGATTTTGGTCGGCACGATCGTCATACCCTCGCGCGCCACCGCCCCGAGCAGTTTGTTGATCTCCTTTTTATTCAGGAGCAGCTTGCGCGGGCGCGTCGGCTCGTGCTGGAAATGCGGCCCGGCCTGTTTATATTCGGCGATGTTCGCCCCCCACAGCCAGATCTCGCCGCCCTTCGGCCCCACGTGCGATTCCTTGATGCTGCACTGACCCAGCCGCAGCGATTTCACCTCCGACCCCGTCAGCATGATCCCGGCCTCGTACCGATCGGAAAGCTCATAATCAAAACGCGCGGTCCTGTTCTCGGCCACCACGGAGTCGGTCGAGATCATCGCGCCTTTTTTCTTGTCTTTTTTCGCGGCCATGGGGCTCTAAAACGCTCGTTCATTCAGAAACGGCGAGGGTACAGTCTGCGCGGGGTACAGGCAAGGAATAAAAGGAAATCAGGCCCGCTTGGCCGCGCGTTGCACGGGCTTCAGCCCCGCATGCGACATCGCGGCATCGACCAGCGCCCGCGCCTTCGCCGAAGCGGGTACGAGCGGCAGCCGCACCTCGTCCGAACACAGGCCCAGAACCGACGCCGCGTATTTTACAGGCGCGGGGTTGCTCTCGCAGAACAAATTTTTGGCCAGCGGCAGCAAAAGGTCGCGCATCTTCGCGAAACTCTTGAGATCGCCCGCCGCCCAGGCGTTTTGGAGCTGCGCACACTGTGCCGGGGCCACGTTGGACGCCACCGAGATACAGCCCACGCCGCCCTGCGCCAGAAACGCCGCCGCCGTGATGTCATCCCCCGAAAGCTGGCAGAAATCCGGGCCGATCGCGTTGCGGGTCTCCAGAACACGGCTCAGATCGCCGCATGCGTCCTTGACACCCACAATATTCGGCAGTTTTGCAAGCCTTGCCATGGTGTCCACCGAGATATCGATCACACACCGCCCCGGAATGTTGTATAATATGATGGGTATGGAGACCGCGTCGTGAATCGCCTTGTAATGCGCATAAATTCCGTCTTGCGTCGGCTTGTTGTAATAGGGCGTGACGATCAGCGCGCCGTCCGCGCCCACGGCCTTAGCGTGCTGCGTCAGGGTAATGGCCTCGCGCGTCGCGTTCGATCCGGTGCCCGCGATGACGGGGACTCTTCTGTTGGCGATTTGCACGCACCGCTCGACAACCGCCATATCTTCATCGTAAGAAAGAGTAGGGCTTTCGCCCGTAGTGCCACACGGAACAAGACCATGCGTACCCTGCTCGATTTGCCACTCGACAAGATCCTCAAAAGCCTTCCAGTCGATCTCGCCATTCGCAAAGGGGGTAATCAGGGCTGTAATGGAGCCTTTAAACATTCTGTCCCGTCTTTCTTTATCGGTAATCCTTTGATTTCGCCCAATTTAGCCCCTGATCGCCCGTTCCGCAAGGCTCTGATGGGCTTTGTCCTGATTTTTCACATGGTTCTTCTGGCGCTTCCCGCGCCGCTCGCGGCGAAGGATACGGAGATTAGCCGCGTTCAAACCGCACAAGCCCGCAAGAATACGATCGAGGCGATCAAGGCCTATCGGGAGGGCCGCAAGGACGTCGCCCGCAAACTTGTGGCCGAAAGCCGCGACCCGCTCGCCGCCAAGATTTATCACTGGCTGATCTTCACCGGCGACCGCAAAAACTGGGACCCCTCGCTCTATACCAGCTTGACCCGCTTCATCCGCCAGAATCATGATTGGCCGGGCATCAAGGGCATGAAATCCCTTGCTGAGGAAGTGATGCCCGCCAGCCTGCCCTCCGCCGATATCATGGCGTGGTTCAATGACTATCCGCCCGTCACCGCGCGCGGCATGGGCCGCTACATGGAGGCGATGATCGCGCAGGGCCGTGAGAAGGACGCGAAGAAATTCCTGACCGCCTGGTGGGCCGACGCGATGATCTCCCGCGACCAGCAACGCGACCTGTTCAAGAAATACGGCGAGTATCTGCCCCTTGAGGCGCACAAGCGCCGTTTCGACGCGCTGCTGCTCAAGGGCGGCAAGGACGACAGCGCCCGCGCCATCGCCGGGGTTCTCGGCAACGGCTACCCCGAATTGGCCGAGGCCCGCATCGCCCTCTCCAGCGGCAAAAAGGGCGTGGAAGGCCTCATCAAAAAGGTTCCCAAAAATCTTCAGAACGACCCCGGCCTGCTGTTCGAGCGGCTGCGCTGGCGCCGCAAGAACAACGAGGATTTCGGCGCGATGGAGATTCTCCACGCCGCGCCCAATCCGGATAAGGTTTTAAATCCCGAGGACTGGTGGAAGGAGCGCGAGATCATCATCCGCCGCCAGCTTGAGGCCGGAAACTATAAAAGCGCCTATCTGTTGGCCAAGGACCACATGCAGCATGCGGGCGTTCCGTATGCGGAGGGGCAGTTTTTGGCTGGATGGCTGGCCCTGAGGTTTATGAACAAGCCGACCGAAGCGCTGGAACGCTTCAGCGCCATGTTCGGCAAGGTCGAAACCCCGATCAGCAAGTCCCGCGCCGCCTATTGGGCGGGCCGCGCCGCCGAGGCGATGAAGCAGCGCGACATGGCGACAGGCTGGTACAAAAAGGCCGCCGGTTTCCAGACCGTGTATTACGGGCAGTTGGCCGCCCTGAAGCTGCGCATGCAAAACCAGCTGCCGAAAGTCGCGCCGCCCGTCCTGACGCGCGCCGACAAGGATAAATTCGCCGCCAACGATCTGGCGCAATCCGCGCAAATCTTCGCCGCCGCCGGGATGGACAAGGAATTCACCCGCTTCATGACCGCCTTCATCGATTCCGAGGATAGCCCCAAGGCCTACCGCTACGCCGCCGAGACCTCGGCCCAGATGGGCAACATGCACGAGGCGATCAAGATTTCCAAAAAGGCCACCAGCAAGGGCCTGTTCCTGACCGCGCAATCCTACCCGACGATTACCAAATGGATCGAGA
Source organism: Alphaproteobacteria bacterium (assembly GCA_023384135.1). GTDB lineage: Bacteria > Pseudomonadota > Alphaproteobacteria > Micavibrionales > Micavibrionaceae > JAGNKE01. The sequence goes on from JAHDXS010000003.1 coordinate 439,145, forward strand.
AGATCGACTCCGTGGAATGGGCGCTGATCCACGCGGTCATCCGGCAGGAAAGCATGTTTGACTACAACGCGCTCAGCTCGGCGGGCGCGCGCGGCCTGATGCAGCTCATGCCCGGCACCGCCAACGACACCGCCCGCAAACTCAAGGTTGCGCACAAAGGCGAATGGCTGACCGCCCGCCCGGACCATAACATCCTGCTGGGCACCGAATATATGCGCGGCCTCCTGCGCAGCTACGCCAACGCTTATCCTCTGGCCATCGCCGCCTATAACGCCGGGCCGGGCCGGGTGAATAAATGGGTGAAAACCTACGGCGACCCGCGCAGGGGCGACATCGATATGATCGACTGGATCGAGCTGATTCCCTTTTCCGAAACCCGGAATTACGTCCAGCGCGTCATGGAAAACGTCTACGTCTACAGGCTGCGCCTCAAGGGCATCCAGCGCGACCCCGATCAGGTGATCCTCGTGGCCGACAGCGAGATGAACGGGGCTGCGGAAACCGTCGCCGCCGACTGAACCGCATACATTCGTACCCAAATATGATATATTCTGTGTTATGGGCTTTTTAAGAATCGAATTGTATTATGATGATAGGCGTACTGCGTATTTAATTCATTATTAACCAATTCTCGGGACATGAAACTCCTCATCGCAGACGACCACACGCTTTTTCGTGACACCCTGGTGCAGTACATCGAACGCGCCAGCCCCGGCTCCCGCGTTGTTCTGGCCAAGGACTTCGGCGAAGTCAGAAAAATTCTGGACACTGAAAGCGACTTCGACCTCATTCTGCTCGATTTCCGTATGCCCGGCATGCGCGGCTTCGAGGGATTGAAATATATCCGCGAAAAATTCCCGCAAAAACCCGTGGCGATCATGTCCGGCGTGGCCGAACAGGCCAACGTAAAGCAGGCGCTCGAACTCGGCGCCAGAGGCTATTTTCCCAAGACGCTCTCCGGCAAGGCGCTGATCGAGGCGATTCAGTCCATCGTCAAGGGCGACATGTTCGTTCCGTATGATTCAGACAACAAAAGCTACATGCCCGCCTATTACGAAGACCCGCCCGAACCCGGCGCGGCGGAGGCAGAGGCGCAGGCGAACTTCGACAAGCTCGGCCTCACCCCGCGCGAAACCCAGATCATGGGCTTCCTCACCTCCGGCGCGACCAACAAGGACATCGCGCAGGCGCTGGGCCTGCAGGTCGTGACCGTCAAACTGCACGTCCGCAGCATCTGTCGCAAGCTCGGTGTCAAGAACCGCACGCAGGCGGCGCTGAAACTCCGCGATTTCGGCCCGGTGCGCGACCCGCGCAAAGAGTCCGATAAAGACTGACCCCAACAAATCTCCGGCAGAGGCCGTAAATGAATTCCGAACAGGCCGGCAAAAAATCAGCAAGCACGATCCGCCCGGCGGTGTTCGTGATCGTTTTGAGCGTGATCGCCCTGCCTCTGGCGTGGGTTGCCTCTGCGGGCGGCCAGCCTCTCGCCAGCCTCGTGCTATTCATCGGCCTGATCGCGACGGCAGCCTTCGCCGTCGAGACCATATTGCAAAGCCTTCACGCCCGCCGCCGCCACCACGAGCTTTTGAGCGCCCACGAAGCCGCGCACAGCCTTCTGGAAAACCGCCTGATGGCCATGGAGGCCTCACAGGAAGGCATCGCGATCATCAACCGCTTTTCGCAGCTCACCTATATGAACAACGCGCTCTTCAACATCTACGGCATTCCGCCTGAAGCCGAAGACCAGTTTCTGGGCGAAAACTGGCTGCGTTTGTTTCCGGACGATCAGGCGAAATTCATGGTGGACAAGGCCCTCGCGTCCATCGAGCGCGAAGGGTTCTGGACAGGCCCCGTCGAACTCAAGCTTGATGGCGGCGCCGTGCAACGCCTTGACCTCGCGCTTTCGCGCCTGCCCGACGGCGGCCTGATCTGCACCACGCGCGACGTGACGGAACGCCATAATAACGAAAAGGAAAAAAAGCAGCTCGAAGAGCAATTCTATCAATCCCAGAAGATGGAGGCGGTCGGCCGCCTCGCCGGAGGGATCGCGCATGATTTCAACAATATCCTCGCCGCGATTTCCGGTTACGCCGAATTTCTCGAGGAAGATCTTCCCGAAGACTCGCCGCAACGGGGCTTCGCAAAAAACATCCTCAGCGCCGGACGCGAGGCCAAGGCCCTGATCGACCAGATGCTCGCCTTCTCCCGCCGCAAGGACAGCGCCATGGAGCCTGTCGATATTTTGCTGTCCTTGCAGGAAACCGTCTCGATCCTGAATGCCAGCGTGCCTAAATCCATCGAGATCAAAACCGATTATCAAGTGCCGCAAGCCGTAATAAAAGGCAACGCCTCGCAAATTATGCAGGTTTTCATGAACCTGTCCGTAAACGCGCGCGACGCGATCGACACGAATCGCGGCACGATCGGCATAAGCGTATCAACCAAGAACGCCGAAGATTTTCCGCTCCCCGAGGCCATCGCAAACGACCTGCCCGATCCGGGCGAGCAACCGCCGACATGGGTTGAAGATAGAAACGCCGGAACGACCCGCCTCGTGTTGGGCCGTGTCGCGAGGGACCATGATTATGTCGTGCTGCGGATATCCGATACCGGGTGCGGGATGAGCCGTGTGGTGATGGAACATATCTTCGAACCGTTCTTCACCACAAAGCCCGTAAATAAGGGCACCGGGTTGGGTATGGCCACCGTGCACGGCGTGGTAACAGGTCATCAGGGAGCGATGGTCATCGAGAGCACGCTGGGCAAGGGCACGGTATTCGAACTCTTCTTTCCCGCAGCGAATGAGGATGTCGATCAGAGTGGCCTCAGGAAAAAGCGGGACAAAAAGCCGCGCAAAAAGAAAGCCAAGGGTGAGGCCCATATTCTGCTTGTCGAGGATCAGGACTCGGTGCGCGACATGATGCAGGACATGCTAAAGCGCATGGGCTACACCGTAAAAACAAGTGTCTCCGGGCTGGATGCGCTGGATATGCTGCGCCAATCCCCGAATGAATTCGATCTCGTCATCACCGATGAAAACATGCCGAAAATGAGCGGCACGGAATTGGTGCATCAGGTACATTACGATTTTCCCGATATTCCCTTCATCATGCTCACCGGATATACAAAACAGCAGCTTGAGGATATGGCGCACGACCACCCGGCGATCAAGGCGATCCTGAAAAAGCCTGTTTCTAAGGATACTTTGGCGGAACAGATTGAGACGACTCTTAACGCCTCCAAATCCAGGCAAGCAGAGCCAAAGCAGCCTGCGCACTGAATCCAGCGGAGCAACAGTTTATTTCATATGCCCCTCGCGCCACCACGCGAAGACCAGAAGGCACAAAAGCAGCACGAGGCTGGCCCATTCCGGCATCAGAGCGATATCCCGTACACCCGTGACCGTATAGCCGCTATTCTGCCGCAGCCCCACCCAGTTGTTCCCGGCGTAGGTCCGTGTGTTGGTCAGCAGTCGCACGCGCGGCTCCGGCACATCGTCCAGCCACACCGCGCCGCCGCCCGAGGCCGCCATGACCGGGGCCAGACGGTCCGGCGTGGTCTTGACGCTGAATAGTTCGGGCGGATTGATATCCCCGATGATCGCATATCGCCGCTCACGGTTTTCATCCTCGAAGCCGTAGATGCCGAGCGACTGGGCCTTCACCCGGTGCTCCAGCCATCCATCGGATGTCGGCGCAAGCGTGAATGTCGATGGCACGCCGTCCGGCGCGGTCATGGCAATCTGCTCGCTGTCCTTGTCGTAGATATGCTTGCGCACGATGATGGTGTCGTTATGCACCAGCACATTCATCGCGCGTTCGTCCAGTTCCGGCTCCTTCATCAGCCAGTGCACGACCCGCCGCAAAAGCTCGGCATGCGGCCCGCCATGATCGTATCCGCGCGACCACAGCCAGATATGGTCCGAAGCGATTTGCGCCACGCGGCCCTTCTGCACCCGGTCCAAAATCAAAAGCGGCTTTTTATCGAACCCATCCATCAGCGTATCGCCGCTCTCGGCCCGAAGATCGACCTGCCGCATCCACCGCCCCCATTTCGGCGTCGCACCCTTGTCGGCGGAACGCACGCCGCCCCACTCAAGGTTATTGGTCACGGGATGCCGCCGCCCGAGCTCGGTCAGACCGGGGCGGAAGGGCTTTTCGATCACCGCCCCCGTGGGGCTGCCGGGCAGGATATTCATCAGGCTGGTCATATAAACCGAATCCTCGCCTGCGAAGGCCGGGCCGCTGGCCTCCAGGAACGCGCCGCCCTCCTGAACATACCGCGCGATATTGTCGAAATACTGGTTGGGCAGGATGCGGTTGAGGTGATAACGGTCAAAAACGATCAGGTCGAAATCGTAAAGCTTGATCTCGAACAACTCGCGGAACGGAAACGCGATCAGCGAAAGCTCATGCTGCGGCGTGAGATCCAGCTTCTGCGGCTCGCGCAAGATCGTGAAATGCACGAGATCGACGCCGGGATCGGAGGTCAGAAGATCCCGCCACGTCCGCCCGCCCGCATGCGGGCGTCCGGAAACCAGCAGGACCTTCAGCCGGTCGCGCACCCCGTTCAGCAGGATCGCCGCCCGGTTATTCGCGGGCGTCAGCTCATTCGCCGCGACGTTGACGCTGAGCTCAAACACGTTCTGCCCCGGATGATCGACGGGCAGGGTAACGCTCTGCTCCGCATTCACCGGGACGGTGTAATATTCGCGGCTCCCGTCATGCTTGCGCAGCGTAACGTTGGCTGTCTGCGCCCCGATATTGGGCGTGTCCTCGACGATATACTTGACCGTCACGCTCTGCCCGACGAGGCCGTAGCTGGGCGCGGTCTTGATGACGATCTGGCGGTCCCGCTCGTTCCGGTCGCCGCTCAGAAGCGTGCTGACCGGGCCGTATTGCGCAAACTGCGAATCGTTGAACGGCACATCGTGGATCTGCCCGTCGGTGATGAAAATCACGCCGGCCCGCCGCGTCTGCGGCACACTGGCGAAGGCGGGGTCGAGCACCTCAAATAATTTTGTGCGGTTCTCAAGCGTCCCGCTTTGTGGCGCCTCAATGATCCGCACCTCCAGCCCGTCGATTTGTTCAAGCTGCGCCCGCACGGAAGAAAGCGCCCGGTCTGTCCGCGCCCTGCGCTGGCCCATATCCTGGCTGGGGCTGCGGTCAACGACGATAACGGCCACATCGTCCACGCCCTTGCGCTCTTCCTGCAAAAGGGAAGGGTTCATCAGAACCAGAATGAAAAACGCCAGCGCGACGATGCGGAACGCGAGCGTCCGCCGCGAACGCCACAGCGCGGCGGCGGCAAACAGCACGCCGATGGCGATGGCAAGGCCGAGCCACCAGCCGTCCAGAAGCGGCGAGAAATGCAGGCGCAGAGCGGGACCGTTCATCGCTTCGCCTCCCTATTGATCCAGCCGCCGCAGGATATGCGGCAGGTGGACCTGATCGTTTTTGTAATTCCCGGTGAGCGCGTACATCACGAGATTGACCCCGAACCGCAGGCAAAGCTCCTCCTGCCGCGAACGCCCGAAGACCGGGGAGCGCATGCCGCCCGTCCCGGAATCAGCCCAGCACCCGGCCCAGTCGTTCCCGCCGATGATAACGGAGGACACATCGTCCCGCCCGCCCGCGCTGTGCGCTTCAACCCAGACATCGCCCGCCGCGCTGCGCCCCGGAAAATCCTCCATCAGATAGAAGGAACGCTTGAGCGCGTGTTGTTCGGGCACCGGAACCAGCGGCGGAATGTTGAGCGTCTCGGTAATCGAGCGCAGCGTGCGCGAACTCTCCGTCTCCGCCGATCCGCGCCCGCCATCGCGCGTATCGAACAGGATCGTGCCGCCGTGATCGAGATAATTCTGCACGTTCTGCATCGCCTTGCCGGAATAGGGCGACTTGCCCGGCGCAACCGCCCAGTAGATCAGCGGGAAGAACGCCAGATTGTCGGTTTCCGGATTCACCGCGACGATCCCGTCCGGCTCCGCCGAACTCCTGCGGGTGAGAATGTCGGAAAGGCCCTCGAGCCCTCGCCGCGTGATCGCATCGACCGAACTGTCGCCGCTCTGCACATACGCGAGGTAAAACCCGCCGGCATATTTGATATCGTCCTCTGAGATCGCAGGCGCGTCCTCGGCTCTTGCCCCGCCCGAAAACGCCGCAACTAAAATCAGGACCGCCGCCGCCCGCCGAGCATAACGCGCAGCGAGGGCCGCCAGCCCGCCCGAGAGAATCAGCATCATCGCCAGCCAGTCGGCGAAGAACAGCATCAGCGCCCCGTAGAGAAGGGAAGGTGTGAGATCCACCTCGTATTCCGTCTCGTAGAACGCCCGCTGCACGCTCGCGGGCAGGTCCGCCATGCGCAAGGGGAGCAGGGCTGTGCCGAGATTGAGCGCGAACTGAACACCGCCCGAACCGTAAAGCCCCGGAGGATGCAGCGGCCCCGGCACGAACCGCTCCGTCGCATCGGCGGGCAGGGATTGCACGTAGGCCGGCGGCGGGCCAAGCGCCCCGTTCCCGTCGAGGATCAGCACTGGATCGAGAAAACTTTGTTTATTGAGCAGCGCCTTGTTCACCGCCCGCCCGGCGAGGCTGCCGATCCGCTTGAGAATTTCAACGTAAACGCCCGACAGCGCGAGATCGGACCAGTCCGGCGTGGCCGTCGTATGTACGAGGACCACCAGCCCGCGCTCTAGCGCCATCCCGGTGATCAGCGGCGTTCCATCCTCAAGCCGCGCCCAGACTTTATCCTCCAGATCCTGCGCCGGATCAGCCAGAACCTGCTGCCGCACCCGCACCTCCTTGGGAACCTCCAGCCCGTAAAGCGGACTGTCTTCCGCGAACGGCAAGAGGGCCTGCGGCTTGTCCCACGAGAGCGATCCTTCGAGCGCCCGCCCGCCCGCGCGCAGCCGCACGGGCATGAGATATTGCTCGCCCTGCGCCTCGCTCAGCTTCGGCCCGGAGAACCGCAAGAGCAGACCGCCATTCTTCACCCATTGCTCAAGCGCGTTCAGCGTATCCGAAGGCATCGCGCCGACATCGGGCAGGATGATCATGGAGAGATCCTCGATCTTCAAAAGCGCGTCGATCGTATCGCTCGTGATCTGCGCGTGTGGCTCCAGCGCCCGTCGCAGGTAAAACCCGGCCTTCACCAGCGGCGCGGTGTCCGAATCCTCCGCCGGTTCGGCGATCCCGACATGCCGCCGCACGAACTGATCGTCCATGAGCAAAACCGCGCCCGCGCCGCGCAAGCCTCCGACTCGGAACATGCTCGTCTCGGCCCGCAGACGGTCGCTCAACTCGAAATGGACGGGTTGCGGCGTTTTCTTTTTGTTCAGCGTGACGTTGAGAACGTCCAGAATCTGCCCGGCCCGCGAAACGGCCTGCACCGCCGCCGGGAACACGTCGGGCACGCCCTCCGGCGCTTCGATCGTGAGATGCACCCCGCCGGTCTTTTGATTGTTCTTCGCATACTCTTCGGGCGATCCGGGACGGATCAGCAGCGGCAAGCGGTTCCCCTCAGGCCCGGTATAACGCAGGCTCCCCTGCGCCTGCAGCGCTTGCGCGAACAGCTTCATCCCGCCCTCGTCAAGTCCGTGCCCGAACCACAGCGAGGTCACACTCTGTTTGCTCGCAGAGGTTTTAAGCGCCTCCGTCGCGGCCTTGAGATCGGCAGGCCACGGCAGCGGCGCAAGCCCGCGCAGAACAGAAACCGCCTCCTGATACGCCATCGGCCCCTGATGCAGCGGCAAGGTCTCGCCCGGTTGCGGCGCGGTGGTCAGAATATAAATTTCCCGCTGGTCGCGCGAAGCCTGTTTGAGCGCCTCCTCGGCGGCCTCCATCTGAAAGCCCCAGCTCTGCGCCCCCGCCCAGCTGTTATCCAGAACGAGCCGCACCGGACCAGAGCCCGAAATACCCTCGGCGGGATTGAAGACGGGCCGCGCGAGCGCGATGATGATGAGCGCCGCGATCAACAGTCGCAGCAGGAGAACCCACCACGGCGTCTTACTCGGCGTCTGCTCGTCGGAAATGAGGCCCGCAAGAAACCGCGTTGCGGGAAACGAAACGATTCGCGGCGCGGGCGGCGTGACACGCAGCAAATACCACAGCACCGGCAACGCCAGCAGCGCGGAGAGGATCCACGGCTGAAGAAACACCATATTGGCGAACAGCCCCATCATCCCCGCACCCCCTGATTCGCCGCCCCGATCATGAGCCAAAGCGCCATGACGGTTTCCGCGAGATCATGATTCGTGCGATGCAGGACATACGGCCAGTTGCGCCCGGCGCAGAGCGCATACACGCCTTGCAGATGCTCCTGTACCCGCGCCTTGTATTGCGCCCGCACAGACCCGACATTATTGACCGTCTCGCGCTCGTCGCTGCGCGGCCCCTGAAACATGACCCGCCCGGTGAAATCGAGATCCATTTCCTGAGGGTCCAGAACCTGAACGACCAGCGCGTTCGCGGTCGAGGCCGAGAGCATATCGAAGGTCTCCGCCAGCCGAGGCAGGGGATCAAGAAAATCTCCGGCCATGATGAGGGAGGCGTTCTGGGGCAAAGCGAAACCATCCACTTCAGGCAGCGTCGCGTCCGCATCGCCCGAGGGACGCAAAAGCCGCTGCGCAAGAACTTGCAAATTGGCCTCGCTCCGTCCGGTGCGCGGCTCGCCGTAAAATCCGACCTGCTCGTGGGCGCGTGAAAGCAGAATCGCCAGCGCCAGCGTAATCACACGCGCCGCATCGCCCTTGGTGGGCAGGCTGCGGGATGAGGCGTACTCCATGCCCGCGCTGCCGCTGCACCAGAAGAACGTCTTCTGCGCAATCTGCCATTCCTTTTGCCGGATGAAGATCCGGTCGCCCTTGGCCGATTGCCGCCAGTCGATATCCTGCGGCCGATCGCCCGGCTCATAATCGCGGAACTGCCAGAATTTTTCGCCCGCCCCAGCCTTGCGCAGCGCGTGGTCGCCATGCAGAATTCCGTTCGCCACGCGCTCCGCCCGCATCATGAGCGAGGGCAGGCTGGCCGACGCGCGGTCCGCCTGATGGCGCAGGGCGATAATATCCGTAAAACGCATCATGGGCCGCACAGGCGGGCTCCTTCCGAAGGGGTGCTGGAGGGTTAAAGTCCGCCTGCGACCTTTCCAATAATGTCCGCCACGTCAACGCCTTGCGCCCGGGCCTTGAAATTGAGCGCCATCCGGTGCTTGAGCACAGGAACCGCCAGCGCCGTGACATCACCCAGCACGGGCATCAGCCGCCCATCCAGCAGCGCCGCCGCGCGCGCCGCCAGCATCAGGCCCTGCGATCCGCGCGGCCCCGGCGCCCACGTGACGTATTCGTTCACGAAATCCGGCGCGTCCGGCCCGGGCCTTAAAGCCCGCACCAGTTTCAGGATTGCCTGCACGACCTCCTCGCCGATCGGCATATCGCGCACCAGCGTCTGGATGTCGATAAGGTCCTGCTTGCTCATCACGGCCTGCGGCTCGTAATGCTCGTTGCTGGTGGTGCTGAGGATGATCTCAAGCTCCGCCCGCTCGTCCGGGTAATCCACGTCGATCTGCATCATGAAACGGTCGAGCTGCGCCTCGGGCAGGGGATAGGTGCCTTCCTGCTCAATCGGGTTCTGCGTCGCCAGAACGTGGAACGGGCGCGGCAGCGCGTGTGGTTTTCCGGCGACCGAAACCTGCTTTTCCTGCATCGCCTGCAAAAGCGCAGACTGCGTACGCGGGCTGGCGCGGTTGATCTCGTCCGCCATCAGGAATTCGGTGAAGACCGGACCGGGAATAAAACGGAAGGCGCGTTTGCCCTTTTCGTCTTCCTCCAGCACCTCGGAGCCGAGAATATCGGCGGGCATAAGGTCGGGCGTACATTGAACCCGGTTGGAGTTCAGCCCCAGAACCTGCGCCGTGGTTTCCACCAGCAGCGTTTTCGCAAGGCCCGGCGCACCGACCAGCAAAACGTGACCGCCGGAAATCAGCGTGGTGAGGGTGAGGTCCACGACCGGCTGTTGCCCGAAGATGATCTTGGAGATTTCCGAACGCGCGCGGAACAGTTTCTGGCCCGCCTCGTCGGCGAAATCCTTGGGGTTCCTGTGTATCTTGACTTCGCTCACGGCTTTAGAAACTCCTTCCTTGGAAAAGGGATGGCGATTATACTGGCGACAACCGGGCACGGCCAAGAACAAGGGCCGCAACCGTCCGCTCCGCGCGTATCTTAGAACCATCGGCCCCATGACACAACATCAACCCGACGCCGACCCGCAGAATTTCCGCATCGACCGCGACGGGCGCTGGTACCATGACGGCGCCCCCATCGGCCGCGACGCGATCGTGGCGCTGTTCGCCAAGCGCGGCCTCAAGCGCGACGATCAGGGCCGCTACTGGCTGCAATCCCCGTTCGAGAAATACGCGGTGGAGGTCGAGGACGTGCCCTTCGTCATCACCGCTTATGAAATCGAGGGTGAGGCGCTGATCTTCACAACCAACTTGGGCGAACGCGTGACCGTGTCGCCCGAACGCCCGCTGGAGCTTCGCGCCTATCCCGCGGCGGAAGGTAAAATCCCCTATATCGAGGTGCGCGGCGGTCTTTACGCCCGCATGGGCCGCGCAGTTTATTACGATCTGCTCTCGAATTACGGCGCACGCCTCACGCTGGGCGGGCAAACCTATCAACTAGCCGAGGAGGATCAGCACGGTGAGTAAGGGAGCAGGCCTTCGCCCCGTCAAAACCATCGCGCCGCAGGACTGGATGACCTCCGCCCCGGCGAAAAAATTGCTGGCCGCGCTGGAGGATGGGCGGAATAAGACCGAAGGCCCCGCCGCGCTGTTCGTCGGCGGCTGTGTACGCAACGCGCTGTTGGGCCTGCCCGTGGAAGATGTAGACATCGCCACGCCGCTTCCGCCCGAAACGGTCACGGAACGCTGCACGGCCAAAGGCATCACCATCATCCCCACAGGCATCAAGCACGGCACCGTCACCGCATTGATCGACGGCACGCACTTCGAGATCACGACCCTGCGCCGCGATCTTGAGACCGATGGCCGCCGCGCCGAAGTCGGCTTCACCGAAAGCTGGATCGAGGACGCGCAGCGCCGTGATTTCACCATGAACACGCTTCTGGCCGATCAGGCTGGAAAAATCTTCGACCCGACCGGGCAGGGAATCGACGATCTGGAGGCGCGGCGCATCAGATTCGTTGGCGAACCCGCGCAGCGCATCGCGGAGGATTATCTGCGCATCCTGCGCTTCTTCCGCTTCCACGCGATTTACGGCAAGGGGGATTTCGACGCGCAGGCGCTCGAAGCCTGCTGCGCCGCCGCCGCGAAGATAAAAACCCTTTCGCGCGAGCGGATTACGCAGGAATTTTTCAAGATCTTGGCGTCAACAAACCCGCGCGGCATCCTCGCGGTCATGTTCGCCAATAACATTTTGTCCGAATTCGATTTTCCTGATTCAAACCCCGAGCTTCTGCAGCATGTCTGCCATTTTCAGGACCGCTACCGCCTTGTGGCACTGCCCGCGCGTCTGTATTTGCAGGCGGGCATGAATCTGAAAAATATCGCGGCGATGGAAAGTCTGATCCTGTTCCCTAAAGTTTTTTTGAAAGATATGCAGGCCATAGAAGGCGCATTGAACGCGCCTGACCTCTCGTGCGACTCTGCCGTACGTGTGTGCGTTTATCGGTTTGGCCGCACGATCACGGCGCAGGCGCTGATGATCGAACTGGCGCAGGATCGGGTCATGAACGCCTTTGCGCCCACAGCTCTGAAAATAATCCAAACGTGGGACATTCCCGAACTCCCGGTGGATGGGAACGACCTTCTGAACGCGGGGATGAGCCCCGGCCCTGAACTCGGGGAGGCTCTGGAAAAGCTGGAGAACGACTGGATCGCATCGGATTTCGCCGCCGACCGTAAGGCGCTGCTAGAAAGCCTAAAATCATAATCAAGGCAAAAAAGATCATGAGAAATCCGGCTCGGGCGGCCCGGCCGCTCCCTGTGAATCATAATCCTGATGGTACTGAAGCTGCGGCGCGTGCGCCATAACCTTGTCCAGCATTTTCTCGGCCATGGCGTGGATCAGCGCGCCGCCGTTCGGCATTTGCCGCTCAATCTCGTCCAGCCCCAGAGGCGCAACATTCCCCTCCAGAACCCACATTTTGCCGTCCCGGTCGCATTTCATATCGAACGCAACATAGCACACGCCGTAATCCTCATGCAGCCGGTCGGCGATCGAATCGATCTGTTCGATGATCGCCGGATCGGTCACTTCGCGGCGCACCACCCCGGGCCAGTGCGCCGGATCGGTGAGGACGTTGTCGGGGATGGGCTGCGTCGTCGTACGCTCATAGGCGATCATCGTTCGACCGTCGAGGCATATCCCCCGGATCTCCCGGAATAATCCCTCCTCGTCGCCCAGATAGCGCTGGAGCAGGATACCCGGACCATTATCGGGATCATCTCGGTTGGCCCGGATCGCGCGCGCAAGCTCATGCGCTTCATGCGCTATAAAGACGTTACGGGAGAGTGAACCTTCGCTCGGCTTGACCACCAGCGGGAAAGCGAGCGGGGAATGAGGATCTTCGGCCTTCTGTAAAATCGCCTGCACCAGGGCCGCGTCGTCGCGCGGGTCATCCTTGGCGACAAACTCGGTATAGGGCAGGGGAATTTGGTCTCCCAGGGTCTGGAACAGAAGCCATTTATCGGAAATCAGAGTGTCCGCCTGAGGATCATTAAAGGGCGTCTTGCCGAAAAAAAAGCTGAACTGCCGCTCGCCGTGCGTGAAAATGATTTCCGGGCTGTCGCAGAACGACTCGCGTCGGACTTTGGCCGGAACGGCGGCGTGTCCGCCCCGCGCGCGCCATGCGTCGATCATATAGGACGCAAGGTATTTATGACCCTCTTCGTCTTCCATGCATTATTACCACTCTCCATTGCTTATGCGGGATGATAATCAAAAAAGGCCATTGCGCGTAACAAAACTCCTTGCTGCACTGCAAAAGAGAGATATTTAAGGCCATTTAACCTCGGGCGGCATGGACATCAGGATCGCCTCCGTGTTGCCCCCGGTCTTGAGCCCGAACTGCGTGCCCCGGTCGTACAGAAGGTTGAACTCGACGTAACGCCCGCGCCGGATCAGCTGATGCTCGCGCTCCTCGTCCGTCCATTCGCGGTTCATCGAGCGCCGCACGAGTTGCGGATAGATTTCAAGGAACGTCCGCCCCACGTCTTTGGTGAAGGTGAAATCCTCCGCCCAGCTCTTGCGGTCGAGATAATCATAGAAAATGCCGCCGATGCCGCGCGGCTCGTTCCTGTGCGGCAGGAAGAAATAGCGGTCGCACCACGCTTTGAATTCCGGGTAGTAGGCCGGGTCGTGCTGATCGCAGCAATCCTTGAAGGCCTGATGAAACGCCTGCGTATCCTGCGCGTCCTCGAACATGGGCGTCAGGTCCGCCCCGCCGCCGAACCACGATTTCGAGGTCATGATCATCCGCGTATTCATATGGACGGCGGGCACCAGCGGCGATTGCATATGCGCGACGAGAGAAATGCCCGAGGCCCAGAAATGCCCGCCGCTTTCCTCCGCGCCGGGGATGTTCTTGGCGTATTCGGGCGAAAAGACGCCGTGAACGCGCGAAACGTTGACCCCGACCTTCTCGAACACCCGCCCGCGCATGACCGCCATCGTTCCGCCGCCGTGAAGAACGGAGCCGGAGGCGTTCGGCTGGCCGGATTGCTCGCGCTCCCATGGCGTCTTTTCAAAGCGTCCCGCAAGAAGCCCGGCCTTGGGTCCGGCCGAAAGATCGTCCTCGATCGCCTCGAACGCCGTGCAGATCATCGCCTGCAGCGAATAGAACCAGTTCGCCGCCTGATCCTGTTTGTCTTCAAGGCTAAAAGGATCTTCGGCAGTCTGAGAATGGGGCGCTTTGCTCATGACAAAACTTGTAGCAGAACTTTATCGGTCATTCCAACGGGTTTGCCGTATTGCCTCGCCCAGAACCATCGCCGCCGCGTTAACCACGTTCAGGGAACGCAGCCCCGGCGCCATCGGGACGCCGATTCGCGCATCCGCCGCCTGATGCACCGACTCGGGCGCCCCCCGGCTTTCCTGTCCGGTCAGGAGAATATCGCCGGGCCGGAAAGAAAAGTCGAGATAGGGCGTGTCGGCCCGGGACGTCAGCAGCACGATCCGCCGCTTCCCTTGATGAAGATCAAGGAACGCCTCCCAGTTTTGATGGAGCTTGGGGGCCAGCCGGTCGAAATAATCCATGGCCGATTGCCGGATCCGTCGGGGATCCCATAGAAACCCGCACGGTTCGACGATCTCCAGCCCGATATCGAGGCAGGCGCACAGCCTTATGGCCGCTCCGACATTCTGGGGAATCTCGGGTTGGTAGAGCGCGAGTGTAAGAGGGGAGGAAGCCATAGATAATCCGTGTAAAATTTTATGTTCCCGATGGATTGTCGGGGGTTGATCTTCTATAAATAGAGGATTAAAAGACAACGTCAAACAGGCAAAAGCCGCTTCAAAGACACTTACGATACGCTAGGGAAATTGAGAGCATGTCAGCCCACACCCAATCAGACCATGACAAGGACGGCGAAACCCGCCGGGATTTTATGGCCCTTGTGGCGGGCGCGTTCGGCGCCGTAGGAGCCGCCATAGCGGCTTGGCCCCTCATTAACTCTCTCAACCCCGCCAAGGATACGCTCGCGCTGGCCACCATCGAGGTCGAGCTTTCGGAGATTCCGGTCGGCACCGCCAAGACCGTCATGTGGCGCGGCAAACCCGTCTTCATCCGTCACCGCACGCCCGAACAGATCGAGGCCGCGCGCAGCGTGGCCACACAAAGCCTGATCGACAAGGAAGCGGACGAGCAGCGGGTCAAAAAGCCCGAATGGCTGGTCACGGTTGGCGTCTGCACCCATCTGGGCTGCGTCCCGGCGGGCCAGAAGGAATCGGACAACCACGGAGATTTCGGCGGCTGGTTCTGCCCGTGCCACGGCTCGCACTACGACACGTCCGGGCGTATCCGCAAGGGGCCGGCCCCAAAAAATCTTGCTGTGCCGCCTTATGAATTCCTCAGCGACACCAAGATCAAGATCGGATAAGGGGCAAAGGTCATGGGCAGCGGACACAGAGAACCCTTTGAAAACCCGGTGGTCGAGTGGATCGACTCCCGCATGCCGATCTTCACGCTCCTGAACAAGGAATACGGCGTTTTCCCGGTTCCCCGCAACTTCAACTATTTCTGGAATTTCGGCGCGATCGCCGGATTCATGCTGGTTGTGATGATTGCGACCGGCCTGTTCCTCGCCATGCACTATACGGCAGACACCGACCTTGCCTTCGACAGCGTCGAGCGCATCATGCGCGACGTGAACGGCGGCTGGCTGATCCGCTATATCCATATGAACGGCGCGTCCTTCTTCTTCATCGCCGTGTATATCCACATTTTCCGGGGCATGTATTACGGCTCCTACAAAAAGCCGCGCGAGCTGCTCTGGATTTTAGGCTCCCTTATCTTCCTGTTGATGATGGCGACCGCCTTCCTGGGCTACGTCCTCCCGTGGGGGCAGATGAGCCTCTGGGGCGCAACCGTTATCACTGGGTTCTTCACCGCCATCCCCTTCGTAGGCGAAGACCTGCAAACCCTTCTGCTCGGCGGTTTCGCGGTCGATAACCCGACCCTGACCCGCTTCTTCGCGCTGCACTTCCTGCTGCCCTTCGTGATTTTCGCGGTGGTCTTCCTGCACGTCTGGGCGCTGCACGTCAGCGGCTCCAACAACCCGCTGGGCATAGAGCCGAAAGGCCCGCAGGACACGCTGCCCTTCCATCCGTATTACACGATGAAGGACTCCTTCGGTCTGCTGGTCTTCATCATCATTTATTGCGTGTTCATCTTCTTCATGCCCGACGCGCTCGGCCACCCCGACAACTATATCAAGGCCGACCCGCTGGTCACCCCCGCGCACATCGTGCCCGAATGGTACTTCTTGCCGTTCTACGCGATTTTGCGCGCGATCACCTTTAACATGAACCTCTATTTCCTCGCGGGCTTCGCCATTCTCGCCGTCCTGCTGGTCGAGTTCGTCTGGCGTAAAAAGCCCGTCTACATTCCGTCGGCCTCCGCAGGGATCGCGCTTCTGGCCGTAGGCGGCCTTCTGGCCCTGATCGGCTTTACCGGCGACTCCTGCGCTCGAATCGACGCCGCATGGCTGGAAGCCAACGCGGGCTTCAAGGGCCTGTGCGGCGCACTGCAAGGCCTGCCGTTCATGAGCGCCGAAACCGCGCCCGTCTCCGCCAAGCTCGGCGGCGTTCTGGCCATGTTCGGCTCCGTGGCGCTGCTCTTTGTCCTGCCCTGGCTGGACACGCACCCGGTGCGCAGCGCCCGTTACCGTCCGCTCTACCGCGTCTGCTTCCTGCTGCTGGTCGTCATATTCCTGATCCTGGGTTATGTCGGATCGCAACCCGCCGATGCTGCCATCGCGGGCATCCCGCTCATCCTCGTCGGCCTCGCGGGCACGGGTTATTACTACGCGTATTTCCTGCTCATTCTGCCGCTGTTGGGCCGCTTTGAAAAGGCCAAGCCGCTGCCCGAAAGCATCCATGAGGCCGTTCTGGGTAAACAGATCAAGGCGGAGACGAAAATATGATCAAGCGCACCTTCGCGAAATATCTGGTCGTCCTCGCCGCTCTGGCCCTCGCGCCCGCCATGCTCTCCGCGCCTGCCCGCGCCGCCGGCGGTGGCGAAAAGCCTCTGGACATGACCTGGACCTTCGACGGCCCGACGGGAACCTACGACCGGGCCGCTCTCCAGCGCGGCTACAAAATTTACCGCGAGGTCTGCGCGGCTTGCCACTCCATGAACCTGCTCTATTACCGCAATCTGGAGGCGCTGGGCTATAACGAGGAGCAGATCAAAAACATCGCCCGCGAATACACCTACATGGACGGTCCGAACGACGAGGGCGACATGTTCGAGCGTCCCGGCCTTCCAAGCGACCGTTTCAAAAGCCCATTCGAGAACGACAAGCAGGCCGCATCCGCCAATAACGGCGCCGTGCCGCCCGACCTGTCTCTGATGGCCAAGGCCCGCGCGGGTGGACCTGACTATCTCTACTCCCTTCTGGTAGGCTATGAGGAGCATGCCCCCCACGGCCACACGCTGCTTTCGGGCCAGTACTGGAACAAGTACATGGCCGGCCACGTGATCGCCATGGCCCCGCCGCTGGCCGAAGGGCAGATCGCCTACGAAGACGGCACCCCGCAAACCCTCGAACAATACGCAAAAGATGTCTCGCATTTCATGATGTGGGCCGCCGACCCCTATATGGAAGAGCGCAAACAGACCGGCATCGCCGTGATCCTGTTTCTGATCGTCTTCGCGGGCGTCATGTACGCCTATAAAAAGAAAATCTGGAAAGACGTGCACTAAGCACCCCGTCATCTCCTCAAGCCCCTTTTGAATTGCGCCCGCCCGGACGTGCCGCTATGCTTGAGCGGCCAAGAAGGATAAATATGCGGGATACCAAAAACGAAGTACTGCGGTTCTGGTTTGAAGAAAGCCAGCCCCAGCAGTGGTTTCAGGTCAACGAGGACTTCGACCGGGAAATCCGGGAGCGTTTTCTTTTGACCTGCGAGATGGCCGCCGACGGCCTCAGCCGCCACTGGGCCTCGGACGCGGACGGCTGTCTTGCGCTCTGCATCGTGCTCGACCAGTTCCCGCGCAACATCTTCCGCGACAGCCCGATGGCATACGCCTTCGATGAAATGGCGCTCCAAGTCGCGCGGGAGGCGATCCAGAAGGGCTTCGACCAGATCCTGCCGCCGCTGCGCCGCCGCTTTCTCTATCTGCCCTTCATGCACAGCGAAAAAATTGAGGATCAGTCCCGGTCTGTCAAACTCTTCGAATCCATGAAAAAGGACGACCCGCTGGGCTATGAGCATGCACTCCGCCACCGCGCTGTGATCGAACGTTTTGGCCGCTTCCCCGCCCGCAACGCCGACCTCGGCCGCAAGGATACCCCGCAGGAGCGCGACTATCTTCAGGGCCTGCGCGAGGCCGGATAAAGCCCCGCCCGTTTATGCTGCATGCGCGAGAAAAATTAACCAAAATTTCACCAATTGATTGCCATAATATTAGAATGCACGATTCGAAAACCGTTTGGCGAAAGACCGGGTATTCCTGTATGACTTCAACAAATCATATTAAATAACTGAAAATAAACAAGGAAACACAGTTATATTTTGGATTATTTTGCCAAGGGTCAAAGATTCGTGTAAATTGGATCATTCATTAATTGTTAGTTCATACATTCATCTAAGGAGAAATGTACATGTCACTAGCCGCAGCATCTGCGTCCCCTGAGAACCCCCACATCAAAGCTCTTAAGGAAAGGCACGCGGATCTCTCCCGCCAGATTGAAGAGGCGCGCAAGTCTCGCTCGACGACGGATTATTACCTGACTCAGCTCAAAAAGCAGAAGCTTGTGATTAAGGAGAAAATCGAAGGCATCCTTGAGGGATAAGGATTGCAGGCTGTAGGCCATTTAGTCATTTATCGACAAAACTAAAAAAAGCCGGCCCCTCGGGGTCGGCTTTTTCGATTGTCGCGGAATTACTGCTGAAAGTCGTCGTCTGACGACGAAGAGGAATTGCTTCCGCCCATCGCGCCGGACAGGAAGTTCGAAAAGTCGAACCCGCTGGCCTTCTTGCGCTCGTTCTCGCTCTCTTGCAGGGCGTCAGACTGCTTCTGGCGCTCGGCCTCGATCTGGGCCTTCACCGTGTCGGGATCCTTGCCGATCGCTCTGAGGCCCTTGGCCACGGCGGTTTCGAACTCCTGATAGGTGCACAGCCCCAGCTCCGCCGGGTGGCGGGGGCGCAGGTTCGGGGTATTCGGGTGCGAACGGTCACGCACGGAAGCCACTGTGGGCTTGGTCGTGCCGACCAGCTTGCAGATCTGCGCGTCGGTAATTTCCGGATGGTTTTTAAGGATGAACGCGATCGCGTCCGGCTTGTCGCTCCGCTTGGAAATCGGGGTGTAGCGCGGCCCTTTCGAGCGCGTTTTCACGGGCGGCAGCTCGCGCTTGGCCTGTCTGAGGCGCGCGGCGGGATCGGCCTCGCACTTCGTGATTTCGTCCTGCGTCAGTTCGCGGTGCTCGATAGGGTTCCGCCCGACCAGACCGCGCCCGATCTCCTCGTTCGCCAGAGCCTCGACCTCGATCTCGGTCAAAAGGGTGAAGTCCGCGATCTGCCGGAAGGTCAGCATCGTGTTCTCGATCAGCCAAACGGCGGTGGCCTTGGGCATCAAAAGGCCGTTGGTCTTGGTTTTGGGCGCTGCGGCCATGGTTTTTCTCCTTATAAATCCTTGTGCTCGTTCTCTGGCAGCCGTCAGGCAAAAGCTCTCTGCTGCCGACCCGTCCCTTGGTCAACGCTTTAACAAAAATGATCTTTGTAAGGGAACAGGCCCTGTATAGGCCAAAAAAACCCAAAAATCCAGTTTTTTGTGGAACCGCCGGGCAGGGCAGGCGTTCTGCCGATTGCATTCCTCGGCCCGCGCCACTAATCTGATCCGATCGAACCGTGTGGAGCCTGCGTGATGTTTGATGAGGAACTGCCCAAAAAGAAGCCCGAAGCGGTCTTCCCGCGCAATCTGGAGCGTCTCTCTGTGGCCGAACTGGCCGAATATATCGCCGATCTTGAGGCCGAGATCGTGCGCGTCCAGGCCGATATGGAAAAGAAAAAAACGTCCCAGGACGCCGCCTCGTCAATTTTTCGCTGAAAAGCCCGAATAACCATAAGAAGAACCAAAAGAATCTAAGAAAAAGGAACACCCGAATATGCGTATCGAAGAAGATGTAAAACTGGATTTCAAGGACGTGCTGATCCGCCCCAAGCGCTCGACGCTGACCAGCCGCAAGGAGGTCGATATCAGCCGGGAATATAAATTCCGCTGGAGCGGCAAGACCTTCAAGGGCGTGCCGATCATCGCCGCCAACATGGACGGGGTGGGGACCATGGACATGGCCAAGGCCTTCATGAGAGATGGCAACGGCCTGACCGTCGCTCTGCATAAGCATTACGCGCTGGACGAGCTTGTTGATTTCTATACCAAAAAAACCGCAGCCGCCGTCTGGTACAGCATCGGCATGACTCCCGACGACGAGAAAAAACTGGATGCCTTCGTCAAGAAAAATCCCGGCGTGGTGGAAAAACTCTGCGTGGACGTGGCCAACGGCTATAGCGAGGGCTTCGTCGATTTCGTTAAGAAAATCCGCGCCAAGCACCCGACCCTGACCATCATGGCTGGAAACGTCGTGACCGGAGAAATGGTCGAACAGCTCATCCTCGCGGGCGTGGACGTGGTGAAGGTCGGGATCGGCCCCGGCAGCGTCTGCACGACCCGCAAGATGACCGGCATCGGCTATCCGCAGCTCTCCGCCGTGATCGAATGCGCCGACGCGGCCCACGGCCTCGGCGGGCTGATCTGCGCCGACGGCGGCTGCACGGTCCCCGGTGACATCGCCAAGGCCTTCGGCGGCGGCGCGGATTTCGTGATGCTGGGCGGCATGCTGGCCGGCCACGATCAGGCGGAAGAAAAAATCGTCGAGGTGAACGGCAAAAAATATGTCGCATTCTACGGCATGAGCAGCGACACCGCGATGAAGCGCCACAAGGGCGGCGTGGCCGAATACCGCGCCAGCGAGGGCAAAACCGTGAAAATCCCGCACAAGGGCGACGTATCCGCGAGTTTGCAGGATATTCTGGGCGGTCTGCGCTCGGCCTGCACTTACGTGGGCGCCAGAAAGTTGAAGGAACTCTCCAAGCGCACAACCTTCATCCGCGTGAGCCAGCAGCTCAACACTGTCTTCGGAAACGAGTGACGGGCCGGATTTTTGCGCAGAGTGCAAGCCAATTTTTTTTGCATTGCATGCATGCGTTGCTTGCACACTTCGCCGTGCCTGTCTAAAGTGTGTCATCCAAAGTGACTTAGGGGAGAGCCGTCGATGGACGAAATTCAAAAACGCCTTCAGGAAACCGCCGAGACGTGCATTAAAACGTACGAGGAATGGCGGACCCGCAAGACCGATACCAAGGCTCAGGAAAGTTTACATAGCGCCATCCACGAACTCCGCAAGGTCGCCTCGCGGCTGGAGATCGAATTGGCCGTGCGCGAACGCCAAGACGTCACCTCTAAGCCGATTCCCATCCCCTCGCACAGGTCTTCGACCAAGGACAGCCAGCCGGATTCTGACGACGACCAGCAGGATTTCCATGGCCCGTCTTCTCAGGGTGGACATCGGGATGGACAAAGGGATGGGCAGGGCGGCCCGCGCCGCCGCCGTCCGCCGCCAAGATCGGCCGAGCACAACGCCAACAGCTGATCGTGCTGGAATATGAATGAAACGCGGGCTGGCGACGGCCCGCTTTTTGTTTTTTTTGGGCCCTTATTGTCATCCCCTCTCGCTTGTCATCCCCACACCCCCCTTGTCATCCCTGCGTAAGCAGGGACCGGGTGAGGTCTCCGGTCTCCGCCGGAATGACGGAGGAGGGTAGGAAGGCGTCATTGCGAACCCGCCTCGGCGGGTGAAGCAATCCATAGACCAGGATAAAATGGATTGCTTCGTCGGCTCGGGCCTTCTCGCAATGACAAAAGCGCCGTGTGCGTTGTGCCCGCTATGGTTCAAAAAAAGCTTGGCGTCTTAGCGTCTTCGCGATGAGAACAGGAATCCAAAAACTAAGGGCTCAAAAATGATTCCGCTTTTCGCGGTACGCCGTAAATTCTTCAAGCGTCCGTGCACGGAGAAACACGTTCGTTTTCTTCTCCAGAGCCAGCGTGGCCGGAATGGTCGGCTCGCCCCGCGCTTCCTTCGCGCGTTCCTCGATCTGGCGGCGCTTCAAATCCGCATTGTCCGGCTCAATAGACAGGCAAAACTCGGTGGCCTCGACCGTGTATTCATGCCCGCAATAGATCAGCGTCTCGTCGGGCAGGGCGGCGATTTTGCCAAGCGACTCGTACATCTGCGCGGGTGTCCCCTCGAACAGCCGCCCGCAGCCCATCAAAAACAGCGTATCTCCGGTAAACAAAACGCGGCTCTCGGGAAAGTGAAAGCACAGAGCCCCGAGCGTATGACCCGGCGTTTCGATGATATGCATCGCGTCTCCGCCCAGCATGAAGATCTCGCCCTCGCGCAAGCCCCGGTCCACCGCCGGAATCCGCCCGCGCTCCGTCTCGGGGGCAAGCACAAGCGCCCCGTACTTCTCCTTGAGCGCCGCGTTGCCCGCCGTGTGATCGCCGTGATGATGCGTGTTCAGAATGTAATCAAGTTTGAGCCCAAGCCGCTCTAAAGTCTCGATCACGGGCGCGGCCTCTCCGGGGTCCACGACCGCGCTGGTGCCGTCGCCCAAACGGATCAGATACGCGTAATTATCCTTGAGCACGGGAATGATGGTGACCTCGATCATGGCTTGGCGGCCTCTCCGGTTTTGATTTCAGTCGTCTCCAGCGCCTCGGCCAGCGAATGTTCCGCGCTGCCGGGGCGAAGCGGCTTCTGCTGTGAATCGTGCGGCGCCCAGCCGCTGAGAAACAGAATCTCGAAGCTCGCCGTGACGCGCCCATCCGGCTCGCCGTAACGCTCGGCGTAAAGCTGCGCGGCCCGCGCGAACAAAGCCTTGCCCGGCCATGTGCGGTCACGGGCCAGAATGGCATTGCCTTCGCCCATCCCGCGCACATCGGCCATCAGCCGGAACATCGAATCGTAGGTGACGGTGAGAATCTCCGAATCCACGACCGGAAGCGCAAACCCCGCCCGCTGCAACAGCGCCCCGGCCTGCGGCTTGTCGGCGAAGGGCGATACGCGCGGGCTGACTCCGCCGCGCAACTCCATCTCCGCCTCGCTCAGGCAGGCCCGCAACTCGTGCAAGGTCTCGCCCCCGAACATCGCGGCGGCGAACAGACCGTCGGGCTTCAGGCACCGCCGGATTTGCACCAGCGCCCCCGGCAAATCGTTGACGGCATGAAGCGACAGGCAGGAGGAAACAAGATCGAACGCGCCCGCCGCGAAGGGCAGAAATTCTTCATCCCCCGTCACGAAGGGAGCAGAATCGGAGACGCGCAGGGAAGAATCCAAATCCATGACAACCATATCCCCGATCTGCGCATGACCCTGCGGCAACGGCCCCCGCGCCCCGATCAGCAGCGTGCGCGGAAAATTCCGTTTGATGAAGGTCAGCCGTTCGGAAAGCTCGCGCCCCGCCCACTCGAACAAAAAGGAGTATTCCGAAAAATTTCCCCTCACGGCCCGCGCCCGCAGAGCCGCAACGCGCGCACGGTCGAACACCGCATAATCGGGCGCGGAGAAGGGAGGCGGTTTGGAATTGCGTTGGTCAGCCATTGCTGGGCTTGGGTTCGTCGTCGTTCAGGGCGTCCTTGATCGCCTTGATCTCTTTCTCAAATTCGCGGATTAGGCTCAGATCTTCGGAATCGTGCTTGGGCTTTTTGGGCTTATCGCCCTCAGGCTTGTTCTTGTCTTCGGCCTCCGGCTGCTCGCCGTCCGTTTTACCGCCTGAACCGCCCGTATCGCCGTCATCCTCGGGCATGCCGAATTCCGCCTGATCCCAGTGCACGATATACACATCGTCATTGGTGATATCCACGTCAAGATCCTTGGGCTTGTCCTCCTCAACATCGTCCGGGTCGAGCGTCGCGTTGAAAGAGCCTTGCTTTGGCTCCAGCTTCAGGCCGGAAATCCGTTTGGCGCGTTCCTTCTTTTCCTTCTTTTCCTGCTCCTTGCGGGTGTAGTAATCCGAAGGCTTGTTGGTGCCGTAAAGCGCCGAGGCGTCGGTCTGCCGTTCGCGCGGCTTTTTCGGATCGTCCTTGCCGTCCTTGCCGCCGCTCGATCCGCCTCCGCCATCGCCACCACCTTTAGGCGGTACAGGCTTAGGTTCGGCCTTCGTGCGTTCGGAGAAGGAGCGCCCTGCGGATTTGAACGCCTGCGGAGTCGCGGGCTCGAAGGAGGCCGGAACGGTCCAATCCGGTTGCGCCTGCTTGAAACGCTCCTCAAGAATTTTCTTCACGTCGATCTTCGCCTGCGAACGCATGTGGCCGGGCAGGAATCGGTACGCCCGCGCGATCGTGGTCATGAAGTGCGGCTCTTTCGAGATGCTCCGCCAGAGCAGCATGTACTGATAGATCGGCATGAACTTAATCGTGGGATCTTTCAGGTAAGCGGGCGGAGCGGCGATACAGAACGGATGAATGCGCTCGGGCGTAATTCCTGAATGGCTGTAATAGCTCTCGCCCAGCTTGATCACCATGTCCGGCGTTACCCCGAATTTCTCGGCGATGAACTGCTTGAGCATTTTGAAATTGGTGATTTCCTTCGGGATGTTGAATTGCGGCGCACTGACCGTCAACCCGTTCCCCTCGTAACGCTGCGGCACCGGCGTATGCTTGATCAGGAACCCCGCGTGAATGTCGCCCTTCAAACTCTTGGTCAGCGGCACGACGACGGCAGTGTTGATCGTTTTGTCGTCGGAAATCACGAAGTCGGTGATGTCGGAGGTCAGGCCCGCGCGTCCGCCCTGGCTCTGCCCTTCCTCCACGAAAATCGAATTGACGGTGCGCAGCTGCCCCGCCGCGCCTTTGACCTCACGAAAGCGCTGATCGCTCTCGGCGGCCTGCTTGAGGAAATCCTTCACGTCCAGCTTGCCGACGATCTCGCCCGCTATAATCGAGATATCCTTGCTCGTCCAGTTTTCGGCCTTCATGTTGAGATGCTGGAACAGCGCGAGGATCTGAAGTTCCAGACGCCCGTTGGGGATCAACCCGACGGAGATCGCGTCGAGGATCAGCTGCGCGGGAAACTCGCGGATATAGCTTTTCGCACGGAACTGGCGGTTGTGAAACAGTTTTGTCTTCGGGGGCAGGGGACCGCCGGGATCCTCGACTTCAAGGTAATAGGTATGCACCCGCTCGTCGATATAATTGGGGTCCGGGTAATATTCCGCCCCGCGCGTCATCAAGGCTTCGCGCTTGGGCTTGAGGCCCAGAAATTCCCGCGCGAATTTGCGCGTGTTGGCCTCGTCGATCACGTCCATATCGCGGATATGATCGTAAAGCGTGGACATCGGCTCGACCATGTGGCCCGACCATTGCCGTCCGTCGATGTTCAGCCCCGAGCGGGGAACGGCGTTAACAATCCCGCGCACCAGATCGTCATGCAAAAGAACGTTGAGCCGCCCGTCCTCCGTGATCCGGTAGGGCAGGATCTCGGCGATCTCCATTTTGCGCGTAACAATATCGAGCAGCTCCCCGGTCTTCTCGTTCCGCAGCGCCTTGACCTCAAGCGTACCTTCATCCTCTGAAATCCGGCGCTCCATAACGACCAGACTCTCACGCTCGGACATTTTGCGCGCGATCGAGATAAAGCTGGTTGGCGGGTCGCCCATCGGGTTCCCGTCATTGTCGTAAAGCCGGAAGTGCCCGTCGAAATTCTGTGCGACGAACGTCTCGTCCCAGTGCGGGCCGGAATACTGCACCCGCGCCCCGAGGCCGCGCAGCTCCTTGCGGAATTCTTCAACAGTGAAGAAGGTGTATTCGTAGGGAAGATGATGCTGCCAGTTCTCGCGGTTGTCCTTGCGCATCATGAATTCATAAGCCCACTTAAAGGGCAAACGGAACAAGCGCGTACGCGGGAAGCGCGGCGGCAGCTCCTCAAGGAAAAAGCCTCCGCAGCCGGGGTCCTGCTTGGGTCGCGCATGTTCGGAATACCAGACCAGCAGGTCGGCCTCCGAAAGCTCGCTGACATCCTCGCCCTCGCTCTCCTCGTCGTGCATCTCCATGAGTACGTATTGCTGCGGCGGCGGGCGGGCGAAATCGCGCAGGAACATGACGCCGTTATTCTTGAGCATGTGAAAATGTTTGCGCAGCGTATCGCTGACGATCCGCTCGTTATACCGCGCGTTGGAAAACACGACGTGCAGGATGAAGGAATTGATGATGACATCAAGCGATCCGGGCGGGAACAGGTCGCTGGAAATGTCCCCGTGCTTGAATTCCAGATTATGAAGCTTAAATTTCTCGCGCGCCTTGTTGATACTGCGCTTGCTCTTGTCCACCCCGACCAGTTTCATGTTCGGGCGCAGGACGGCCATTGCATAAGTCATCTCACCGTCGCCGCAACCCATATGGACGATCTTCGAATCCGGATCGACGAGAAGATGCGAGAGCGTAAACCATGCCTGCCGGACCGTGTCGTACGGAATATCCTTCAAAAGGTAATTCCGCTCCTCGATATAATCGGGCGGCTTTTCCTCAAAAAGGCCTTCGTACTCCTCCAGTCCGGACCCCGGCCGGTCGTCATCGTCCGGCTTATGAATGGTCGGGTCGGTGGTCATGAATGATTCTATCTACCCCGTTATAAACGTTCAGTTTTTTCCGTATTATGCAAAATAGGCCCGAAAAGCACCAGCTTTAATTGCGCCGATCCGGGCAATTGCCAAAACACAGTCCCTATGAATAGGATGAAAACCGGGCCGGATCAACGAAAAGATGCAGGATATAATCCGTCATGAACAAAGCTAAGCATTTAATATCAAATGCTTTTATGGCATTTGTTGACCAGGTTCTGCCGCCGCGTTGCGTTCTGACCGGGCAAAAGGTGGAGGCGCAGGGCATGCTGGCCCCCGAAGCCTGGGCCGCCCTCAACTTCATCGCCCGCCCGTTCTGCGCCCGGTGCGGCAGTCCCTTCGCCTATGAAATCGCCAACGATCCCGCCCCGACTTTCGCGGGCATGGGGGACACGGTCGTCTGCGTGGGATGCCTGAACCGGCCCCCTCCCTATCGCACGGCCCGCGCCGCCCTGAAATACGACGATTCCAGCCGCCGCCTGATTCTCGCCTTCAAGCATGGCGATAAAACGCATATGGCGGCCGCGTTCGCTCCGTGGCTCAGCCGGGCGGGGCGGGAGATGCTGGCGGAGGCCGACATGCTGATCCCCGTGCCGCTGCATCGTTGGCGGCTGCTGGCCCGCCGCTATAACCAGTCCGCGATTCTGTGCGACGCGCTCTCGAAGGCTACGGGAATACCCACATTTACGCTGGCGCTGCGCCGCATCCGCCCCACGCCGAGCCAGGGATATCTGAGCGCGTCGGAGCGGCACGAAAATGTGCGTAAGGCCTTCGCCGTGGATCCGCCCTTCGAGGATCGCTTGCGTAACCGTTCGGTGGTGTTGGTAGATGATGTGTATACGACGGGCGCGACCGTGCGCGAATGCGCCAAGACGCTGCTGGCCGCCGGGGCGCTGCGGGTGGATGTGCTCACCCTTGCCCGGACGGCCAAGGAAATCTGAAAAAATCTACAGCGGCAGCCCCCGCGCCAGCCGTCCCTGATCGATAGAGGGGGCAAGCCCGTAACGCATCGCGGCATGACGTAGCGGCGCGATCCGTGAAACAGCTTTCAGCCCCGCGCGACGTAGATCCTTGACCGGTTCGCTATCGTTGCTGACCACGCGGTTGAGCAGATCAACCCACGTCACACGGCTCAGAACATCCGGCACACGCCGCCTCTCGAACCCGCGCACAGCCGCGCTTGAACCGGGGTCCAGACCCAGCCGCAGGGCATCGACCACGGTTTCCGCCAGCGCCGCCACATCGCGCAGGCTCAAATTCAGCCCCTGCGCGGTGATCGGCGACATGACGTGCGCGGCCTCCGCCAGAATCACCGTGCGCGGGGCCTGCAGGGCGTTCGCGCGCAGGCTCATCAGCGGCCAGCATTCCGGCGAAGTCTCCAGAGTAATCCCGCCCAGAATATTCGCGCTCTTGGTTTGCAGCGTTTGCTCGAAGGCATCGCGGGGCAGGGCGATCAGCGCCTCGGCCTGTTCGGTTGTCTCGACCCACACGATGCTCGACTGGTTGCCCTTCATAGGTACGAAGGCCAAAGGCCCGCCGGGACGGTGGAACTCGGTCGCCGTGTTATTATGGCTGCGCGAATGGTTGATGACGCACGTGATCGCGCTCTGCCCGTATTCATGCTTGCGGATTTCGATCCCGGCCAGCGCCCGCACAGCCGATCTCCGCCCGTCTGCCCCGGCCAGAAGCCGCGCCGAGAGCGTCTCGCCGTTATCGAGCTTCACCAGAATATTCTGTTCCTCCGCCTCAAAATGCTCGACGACCCGCCCACCATGAAACCGCACGGCCTTCGCGGCAGAAATCGTCTCAAACAGCGCCGAGCGCAGAATATTGTTGGGCAGGTTCATGCCAAAACGCGGAAGACCGATATCATGCGCTTCGAAATCACGCGTGATGGGGTCGTCACCCGCGCGGCTATCGTCAACGATCCGCATATTCTCAAGCGGGCAGCCATAGTCCTCGATGACTGCGCCGATCCCCGCAGCCCGCAGGATATGAAGCGAGCTTTCCATCAGAGCGACCGTCCGGCCCGAAGCCTTGAGGCCCGCGAGCGGTGCGGGCGCCGCCCCCGGATCTATGATATCGACGCGCACCCCGGCCCGGCCCAGAATGGCCGCCAGAGCCAGCCCCGCAAGCCCGCCGCCCGCGATCACGAGGTCGGGGTTTTTGGCGGCTTTGCTGTTTCCTTTTGCGCGGTTCATGCTAAAGTCCTAGGAGTCTGACGTGAAAGGGCTGTAACTCTTTTACGCCCGAACGCGAAAACAGGCAACGTAAACCGCACGTTCCCCCTGTATTCACAAAGCAAGAGAGAGTAACGCTATGCCCGCTCCCAAAGTCGAAATCTATACTTGGACGACCTGCCCGTACTGCATCCGCGCCAAGGCGCTGCTCGATTCCAAGGGCGTAAAATACACCGAATACAACATCACGGGCGACCATGAGGCTCGCAAGAAGATGATCGAGCGCACGGGCGGACCCGACTCTGTACCTCAGATTTTCATAAACGATAAACATTACGGCGGCTGCGACGACATTCACGCGCTGGACGCGAAGGGCCAACTCGATCCGGTTCTCAAAGGTTGAGTGCGGGAGGGCATAGAGAATGGAGAGCAGCCTTAAAGTCGCCTGTATCCAGTTAAACAGCGGCCCGGTGATATCGGAAAACATCGTAACCGCAGAACGCATGATCCGGCAGGCTGCCGGTGTAGGCGCAAGGCTGATTGCCACGCCGGAAAATACGTGCCAGATCCGCACCCCCGCCGCCGCGAAGCTGGAAAAGCCCATCGCACAGGAGGATCACCCCGGCGTCAAACGCTTTGCGGACCTCGCGAAAGAATTGGGGGTCTGGCTTCTGATCGGCTCGATCGCCGTACGCGCTTCGGAGACGAAACTCCACAACCGCAGTTTCCTGTTCGACGATCAGGGCAATCTCGCAGCGCATTACGACAAGATACATATGTTCGACGTCGTGCTCTCCGAAACCGAGAAATACGCCGAAAGCGACAATATCGAGCCGGGGCGCGAAGCCGTGGCCACGAAAACCCCGTGGGGCATCGCGGGCCTGAGCGTATGCTACGATTTGCGCTTCCCGCATCTTTACCGCGATCTCGCGAAGGCCGGGGCAGGCATGATCTTCATCCCCGCCGCCTTCACGGTGCCGACGGGCCGCGCCCACTGGGAAACGCTGGTCCGCGCCCGCGCGATTGAAAACGGCGCGTTCGTGATCGCCCCCGCCCAGACCGGAGAGCATGAAGGGGGCCGCAAGACATGGGGCCATTCCCTCATCGTCGATCCGTGGGGAAAAATTCTCGCCGACGGTGGCGAGTCGCCGGGAATCATAACGGCGGACCTCGATCTTTCCGAAATCGAAACCACGCGCAAACGCATCCCGTCGCTCACGCACGATAGGGCGTATAAGGGGAGACCATGAGCCGCAAGAAAAACGCCAAGCACAATCACGGAAAAAATACGCGCCTCGTTCATGCGGGCCGCGACCCCGACGCCTTTTTCGGCCTTGCCAACCTTCCGGTCGGGCGCGTCTCCACAATCATCTACCCCTCGCTGGAGGCTTACGAAAACCCCAACCACAAATTCCGCTATGGCCGTGTCGGCAACCCGATGAGCGAAGCCTTCGAACTGGCCATGAGCGAATTGGAAGGCGGATACAACGCCATCACCGCGTCTTCCGGCCTCGCCGCGATCACCACCGCCATTCTGGCCTTCGTCAAGACGGGCGATCACGTCCTGATCTGCGATGCCGTTTATCCGCCCACGCGCATTTTCTGTGATGAAACCCTCAAACGCATGGGCGTGGAGGTGGAGTATTACGACCCGCTGATCGGCAAGGGCATCGAAAAACTGATCCGCAAGAACACCAGCCTGATCTATATGGAATCGCCCGGATCGGGGACATTCGAGGTGCAGGACGTGCCCGCCATCGTGGCCGCCGCGAAAAAACGCGGAATTCTGACCATGCTGGATAATAGCTGGTCCGGCGGCCTGATTTTCCGCCCCATCGAGCATGGCGTGAACGTGGCCGTCCAGTCCGTCACCAAATATGTCGGCGGCCATTCGGATATCAGCCTCGGCGTCGCCGTGGCGGATACGGAAAAAACCTACAAGATACTGAAACGCGGAGCGCTGCATCTGGGCACCTGCGCCGCGCCGGACGAGCTCTGGCTGGCTCTGCGCGGCCTGCGCACCATGGCCGTGCGCATGAAACAGAACGCGCAGAACGCGCTTAAAGTGGCGCAGTGGTTAGAAAAACGCCCGGAAGTCGCGCACGTTTATTACCCCGCGCTCAAAGGCGACCCGAACCACAAGCTCTGGAAGCGCGATTTCTCCGGCGCGAATGGGCTGCTCTCGATCCTGCTGAAGGAAGCCCCGAAAAAGGCCGTCTCCCAATTCGTCAACGGGCTGGAGCTGTTTCCCATCGGCAGCAGCTGGGGCGGATACGAAAGCCTGCTCCAGCCACAATCCTTGGAAAAATGCCGCTCGGCGAACCCCTGGACCGAAAAGGGCGCGTGTCTGCGTTTGCAGATCGGCCTCGAAGATCCCGAAGACCTGATCGCCGATCTGGAACGCGGATTTGAACGGTTCAATAAAAACCGTTAAGAATAAGACATCACAAACACGGAATAGAACCATGACCAAACTGCGCGACGATGCGATCTATATCGGCCAGAGCGTGGGCGACGGCGCCGCGCCCCAATATCTGCCGCTCAAATGGGGTAACCGCCACGGCCTGATCGCCGGGGCTACGGGCACGGGTAAGACCGTGACCCTGCAAGTCTTGGCCGAGGGCTTCTCCGACGCGGGCGTCCCGGTCTTCATGGCGGACGTGAAGGGCGACCTCACGGGCCTCTGCATGCCCTCCGGCGGTGAGGATTTTCTTACCAAACGCGCCGAGCAGATCGGCTTCACGGCGGATTTCAAACCCCGCGCCTGTCCCGTCACCTTCTGGGACCTGTTCGGGGAGCAGGGCCACCCGGTCCGCACCACGATTTCGGAAATGGGGCCGCTGCTTCTGGCGCGGATACTCGAACTCAACGATACGCAAGAGGGGGTGCTAAACATCGCCTTCCGCGTCGCGGACGAGCAGGGGCTTCTGCTTCTCGATCTCAAGGATCTCCGCGCCTTTCTGAACGCGATGAACGAACAGCGGGCCGAGATTTCCGCGACTTACGGCAACGTCACCCCGCAATCCATCGCCACGATCCAGAGGGCTCTTTTGAATCTCGAAACACAGGGCGGGGAGCAGTTCTTCGGCGAACCCGCGCTGAACCTGCGCGATTTCATGCGCACCGATTCCGACGGTTTCGGCATCATCAACATTCTCGCCGCCGACCGCCTGATGCTCTCGCCGCGCCTCTACGCCACCTTCCTGCTCTGGATGCTTTCGGAATTGTTCGAGGAACTTCCCGAGGCGGGCGATTCCGACCGTCCGAAAATGGTGTTCTTCTTTGACGAGGCGCATCTGCTGTTTAACGACGCGCCGAAATCCCTTCTGGAAAAGGTGGAGCAGGTCGTCCGCCTGATCCGCTCAAAGGGCGTGGGCGTGTTCTTCGTGACGCAGAGCCCGGACGACATCCCCGAAACCGTCCTCGGCCAGCTCGGCAACCGTGTCCAGCACGCGCTCCGCGCCTTCACCCCGCGCCAGCAGCAGGCGATCAAGCAGGCATCGCAGACATACCGCGAAAACCCGGCCTTCAACGTGGCCGAAGTGATCACCGATCTGGGCGTGGGGGAGGCGCTCGTCTCCACGCTGGAGGATAAGGGCCAGCCCTCAATCGTCCAGCGCACGCTGATCCGCCCGCCCTCGGCCAAGCTTGGCCCGGCCTCTGATACGGCGCGTAAGACGGTCCTCTCCGGCTCCGCGATGGGCAAAAAATACGATCAGGCCGTAGACAGCGAATCCGCCTATGAAATCCTCATGCAGCGCGCACAGAAAAAAACCGCGCCCGTGGAAACCGAAAAACCCGCCGCCAAGACCGGAACCGGCGGCTGGGGGGCCGAAACGCCCGCCCGCCGCGCCGCCCCGCGCCGTCAGGGCGTGGCCGAGGCCGCCGTCATGTCGGTCGTGCGCTCGGTCAGCAGCTCGCTCGGGCGTCAGATCACGCGCGAAATCATGCGCGGCATCATGGGATCGTTCAAGCGCTGAAAAAGCCCTTTGGAAGGAAATACAAAATCCGGATTTTAGAAGACGAAGTCTTGTCCGTCATCCGCGTGAGGGTTGCGCATCATGCACAAAAGCCCGTCAGACTCGCGTCCAAGCGGTTGAAAGTCATGCCGCTCGTAAAGATGGATTGCACCGCGGTTTGACGGATCGACCTTCAGCGCCGCGATATGCCCCTCCCGGTCGCACGCCCCTAAAAATGTACGCAGAAGATTTCCGCCGATACCGCCGTTCTGGTGTTCGGGATGAACCATCAGGGAGACAAGCGTACGGTTTGGCCCAGCCTCGGCAGCATCGCTTTCTGAAACGTGAATCGCGCCTATAAGCTCGCCCTCCGGACCGTCAAGGCATAAAACCTTATCGTCCTTGATGGCCTGAACCCATTCCTGCTTCATAAAGGGCAGGTTCGTATTGATAAATATGGGCGGAACATTATACGCCGCGCATTCCAGCGCCACGATTGAATCAATATCGTTTGGTTCGGCATGTCTCAACATTATGTTAATGTACCATAGCTAAGATACTGAAAGAAAGGTTTTTTATACCAAAAGCCCGAGATCGACGCGCAGCGCGTCCGCCAGAGTTTTCATCGCACGGATGGAGCCGTCTTTTTTGCCCGTCTCGATTTCGGTGAGGTAAGGGCGCGAGATTCCGGTCAGGTCGGCCAGTTCTTTCTGGGTCAACCCGCGATGCTTGCGAATGATCTTGAGCGGGCTATCCTGCCGCGCCATCAACTGGTCGAGAATCTCCGGCGGAAGGTCCGTGTCCGATTGATCGCTGGTCATGGTCCGGTAGTCGTGAAGAGGCACAAGAACGTATGGCTTGCCCTGAATATGCAACAGATCGTATTTCATGGCTCCTCCCTCCACGAAGATCATAGAGCAAAAGACTCGTATTTAAAAAGCGCAAAGCGGGAAACTTCACAACGGGTTGCGGAAAACCTCTAAAACCGTGTGGAAAGCGTAACGGAACCGAAGATGCTTTCCTCGTCTTGCGACTCGAACTCCTTCGTCCGGGCGTTGAGCGTATAAGACATCCGATAATCGCCGTAGGTTAGGGAAAATCCGGCGCTGGCATCACCGACAAGAATATGCTTGTCCACGCTGTGGCTGTCGGAAAATGTGTTCCCATCCAGAAAGATGTTCCGCCCGACAACACGTCCGTCCAGCCCCGCGAAAACCTGCCAGTTCAATTCATCCGGAGCGCCCCGGAAAACCCCCGTGCCGGGAATAGAGGGGCGAACACGCGTGGGCGTATCCTCTTCAAGGCTCGAACCCAGAACCAGCGTCGCGCCCACTCCGCCATGCGTGTAGATATTTCCGAGCGCCACGGAGAAATTCGGCTCCACGCGCATCTTGACGAACCTGCCGTCATAGGAAAGCGCACGCGGAATCCGCCGCTCCCACGAGAGGATCACCCCCGGCTCGAATTCCAACTGGTTCTTCCAGCCGCGCGGATCG
Organism: Alphaproteobacteria bacterium; assembly: GCA_023384135.1. Lineage (GTDB taxonomy): Bacteria > Pseudomonadota > Alphaproteobacteria > Micavibrionales > Micavibrionaceae > JAGNKE01. The sequence continues at coordinate 473,193 of JAHDXS010000003.1, forward strand.
GGCGACCCGGTGAAATATTTATGCACGAACCGCTGGGTGGGCTTGCCCAGCGCCTCCGGCCCGACGACGCCGAGCGTGAATTCCAGCTCATCGACATGCGCGGGGATATCCTCGTTCCACGTCGTGGTGGAGAGGCCCACCGAGCCGTACAAGAACCCCGCCCACGGGCGGTCGTCGTCCGGCTGGTCTTCGATGCGGATATCCTTGGGCGTATAGAGATTCTGCCCGACCGTATAAAAAACGCTGGTCGTCTCGTTCAGGTCGAAAGTTGGGACATGCTCGGCCAGTTGGTCAATCCCCGGCGGTACGTCGATTCCCTCGTTAAACCATGTGAGGCGCACCCCGCTGGAATAATATCGGTCGGAATTACCGCCGAAATTGTCGTTTTCGACGGCCAGACTGACGTAAGTAGGGCTTTTTTTCTCAGCCTTGCTGTCATCCGCATGCGCCAATGCCGCATTGAAGAGGACACAGCAAAGTGAGGCGGAAACAAGAAGAAAGGAGTATACGCTGTTCATGCCTCTTTATAGCCCAACCCAAAGACGCATCCAAGGCGAATATCACCTTTTGCCCAGCAAGCGGATGTGATAAGCAAAAACCATGTCGCAGCCGAAAATCACGAATTTCTATACCCGCCCGCCGCTCACCGGAAACCCGCAGCAGATCGTGATGCTCTTGCACGGCCTCGGCTCCAACGGCCGCGACCTGATCTCGCTGGCCCCTTACTGGCAGCAGGCTTTGCCTTATGCCCTCTTTATCTCGCCCGACGCCCCCTTCGCCTGCGATATGGCGCCGCCCGGCTACCCGGATTCCTATCAATGGTTCTCCCTGATGTCCCGCGAGATGGACGATATGCTGGCAGGCGTACGGCGCGTGACGCCGATTTTACAATCCTTCATAAAAGAGATTCTGGAAAAGTACGAACTACCCGCAAGCGCTCTGGCCCTCGTCGGCTTCTCGCAGGGCACGATGACCGCCCTGCATGTCGGCCCGCGCTTGCAATCGCCCATCGCGGGAATCGTCGGCTATTCCGGCGCGTTGTTATGGGAGGAGGGGATGGAGATCGAACTGAAATCCCGCCCGCCCGCGCTTCTGGTTCACGGTGAAGCCGACGACGTGGTCCCCGTGACGGCCTGGTTCCACGCCAAACTCACGCTGGAGGCACAAGGATTTCCCGTCAGCGGATTCACCTGCCGGGGCTTGCCGCATAGCATCGACCAGAAGGGCATCGAGGAAGCAGCAGTGTTTTTGAAAAACGTTTTCAGTGAAACAGGCTGAAGAAAAATTCTAATATCCGATCTTATAATACTTTTATAAAACCTTGAAAAAGCGCAGAAAAATTAGATTTTCACACGTTTTTTCTGCGCTGCAAAAACCTTAGAGTATACATCAGAAAACCATCGCAACGATTTGAATAAACAGATCGTATGAGCGCATGCGAATATTTGCTGCGGCACAGTAATTTGTGGGGTGCAGCACAGAAATATCTAAAGAAAGTAAGGAATTTTCTTCAAACATGATATAATTTCCTTGAGTGCGCGAACCGTGTTTCGCCAAGGGCTCCAAGGCCCGGCACACAGGTTCCGCCGCAAAAGGCCCCGTCTGGCAACCGGGTGCGACAGCGGTTTAAACGAAGGAGAATGTGTGTATGAATACTGTTATGCCATTGGAGAGGTGCCCCGCCCTGATCCTCAACGCGGACTTCAGGCCCCTCAGCTATTTCCCGCTTTCGATCTGGCCATGGCAGGAAGCGGTGAAGGCCGTCTTCCGCGAGAGTGTAACAGTGATCTCCGAATATGACCGTGTCGTACGCTCCCCGGGCCTCAGCATGAAGCTGCCCAGCGTACTGGCCCTGCGCGAGTATGTGCCGATGGCGCGTACGCCCGCCTTCACAAGATTTAACGTATTCCTGCGCGACCAGTGGACCTGCCAGTACTGCGCCCACAATTTCAAAACGCAGGAATTATCCTTCGACCATGTGATCCCCCGGTCGAGGGGCGGACGAACGACGTGGGAAAACATCGTGGCCGCCTGCCGCGAATGTAATACGAAAAAGGGCAACAAGATGCCCTCGGAATCCGGCATGTTTCCGGTCACCGACCCGCGCCGCCCGACGGTGTTCGAGCTGCACCACCACGGCCGGAGGTTCCCGCCGAACTTCCTGCACGAAAGCTGGGGAGACTTTTTATACTGGGATACCGAACTGCAGGACGACTGAACGAACGAAGAATAAGAAATTCGTCCGGGTTCGAGAGAGTTTTTAGGAATTGGGTTTTTGGTTTGCCACGGAGAGCGGTTTCATGTGGCCAGCCGAAAAGGGCGCAAGGCCGGGCGGTTCCGGTTGAGCGCATAATGTGCAATGAATAAGGAGGACGCTATGTTTACGCATATCACAAACCTTGCACACGTTAGATCCATTACGGAGGCCTTAGGATTCTTTTTATTCTACACGGTTCTTCTTGTGGGTCTGTCTACCTTCCTCGGACACTACATGGGAACCCTCGGACTTGTTGAGGGCGGGACGGTGGGAACCTTCTTCGACGGGGGCCATCTCCACACCATGATCGGCGCAGGATGGACGTTAATACTGTCCAGCATGATCCTGTCCGGGAAAAAACTGACCAACGACCTGATGGCCGTGATTGTGGCTCTGGTCGGTATTTACCTGTCCTATACTGTGGACGTATTGCTGGGTATGGTCGTTGTATCGTACCTGACCACGGTTGAGACGACGAAATAAAAACGTCTCATAAGAAAAGGCCGACGCAACGGCCCTGAAATAAAAACATTCAGCCGGGGGATCCTCTCCCGGCTTTCTTTATCTGCAGAAATATTCTCCAAAACCCGCAGAAACCTTGACTCTAGCAACAAAAACCGCTAGAAACTGCGGTGTTCACCCCAAGATGAGACGAAAAAATGATCAAGGACATGTTCGATTTCGCCAAAAAACGCACGCTCAAAGAGTCGTTCGGATTCTTTATTTTCCACTCCACCCTGATCCTCGCGGTCATGGCGGTCGTGCGCACGCTAGGCATTTAAGCGGCATTTAAACGGAGCCTTCGCCGCCCCGGCGTCTGAGGGCGGCGAGCGCACACAGAACGGCCAGCCCCAGACACAGCATCACGTTGTAATTCGCCATCGAAAGACCGAGCAGCGGGTCCGCCCACGGAATCTCGTCGCAACGCCCCATGGGCGCGCTCAGGATATTCTCGATGAAGCTTTGCCCGCCCTTGACGGGCGGCAGGCGGCAAAGCTCGTCCGACGGCCACCATTTCCGCTCCACCCCCGAATGATAGAGCGCGACGCCCGCGTTGGTGAGGAAGTTAAGCGAAAGCACCCCCGAAAGCCCCGCGTGAAACGTCGCCCCGCCTTTGCGCAGGATCAGTCCGAGGAGCGCCCCCGCCGCGCCGATCGCGAACGGATAGCGCTGGGTGACGCACAGACGGCAAGGCTCAAGGCCAAAGAACACCTCCGCCGCAAACGCCATACCGAGCGAAAACAGGCACACAAACAGGATCAGGCCGTAAAACCGCTCCGGCCGGGCAATCTGCTCCCTGATGAAGGAAAGAAGGGCACTCATAAGCGTATGTTCGCGCAAAAACGCTAAAAATTTCAAAAAAACTTGGCGTTCGCGCATTTTATCCCCTTGGCCGGACGGGGAAAAGGCGGGCAGGGGAGGGCGCGGGATGATTTTTCTGTTGATCCTGCCGCGCACCCCGCTATGATCCGGGAACGGATTGAGCAAGCGGGTGTGGTGAAACTGGTAGACGCGCCAGACTCAAAATCTGGTGTCCGCAAGGACGTGTCGGTTCGACTCCGACCACCCGCACCAAGCTCATCACAAACCGTGCATTTTCATGAAGCTGTGGTATAGTGCCGGAAAGCAACTGGAAAAGATTATGAAAATGGCAAAAAACGATAAACCCGTCCTCAGTGTGATCGGCGACTTTTCCGGGGCGATGATTTTCGCGGAGCGGGCCGATGGCCGCTTTGCGCGGATAGATCACGGCATCGACCTCTCCGAGCGCTTTACGGTCAAATCTCATAATCCCGCGGGCGAGGAGGCGACTTTTCGATTTCTCGGGACTCCGCCGGAAGCCCGGGCGCTGATCCCCGATCCCAGCAAGGGCGACGTCGCGGTTTACCAACCCTCGGACACGACCGGCAAAAAAGTCATCTTGCGCGGAAGCGGACAAATACAGATCTCCGACCGCGAACCGGCGCTCGACCAGTAAGTGAAAGTTTAGAGCCTGGTAACAAGCCCATCCCTGCGCAGTCGGCTTTCCCATCACAGGCGAAACCGCGTATAATCGGTGCATGAAAAAGTCCTTACGGCGGATCGCTTTATCTTTGTTTGTCATGGCCGCCGCGATGGGCCGGAGCCCAGCCTTCGCCTGCAGCGTCAAGATGTCTAGCATCCCGGATTCCGTGATTTTACTCGTTTTAGGGGGTAACCTGCTCGCATGGATATCCTTGCCCGTGGCGCTGGTCCTCTGGCGCGTCAAAAAACTCAAGGCCCGCTACACCGTTCTGCCATCGCTGTTGGCCAGCGTCGTTCTTTACGCCGCGATGGTGTATATCCACCAAGAAAGGATGGGACCCGCGCAGGCAATGGCCCAGTGCGCGGAAATGCAAAGAGAAGGCCTGAGTTGGCTCGGGACGGGGGGATAACATAAGGACGGCGCTCTCTTATATGATTGCGGCTTGTCTTTAACGGGCATCGCTATTAGATAAGGGGTTGGCGTACGGAGCTTCACAATATGCGTGTTTCATGATCAAAAAAATCGCCAGAAATAAGAAGAGCATCCTGTATTTTCTTAAAAACGCGCCTTTAGCCATTATCACCTCATCCTTATCAGGTTTCGTGAACTATGCGGCAATCCTGTTTCTCACGGCCCAGGCTTCGCTTGAGGATGTGGGGCAATACCGCCTGCTGATGTCCTATTTTGTCCTGATGGGCCTTCTCTCGCTGGTAGAGAGCAATAAGGTACAGGTTCGGGCGTCCGCCTCGGAAGATATGACGACGACGGCCTCGATCTTTTTCGCGCGAACCTATGGAATGCTGTTCTGTGTCGCGCTGACCGCACTGGCGGTTCTGTATGACCGGCAGACCGAGAGTTGGGGCCTCCCGGACGAATTACTGCTCGTTTCCGTTCTGGCCGCAATCCACTATCCCGCGGACATGCTGATTGCGAATTTTCAGGCCCAAAAGCAGTTCGGCAGGCTCGCCGCCCTCACGTTCCTGAAATACCTGTTGGCCTTCAGCGTTCTGATCTCCGCGCTGCTCATGGGTTACGGGGTGGTCTTCGCGACAGTCCTGCAACTGGCCACGATGTCTGCGATAAACGCACTGTTTTTCGCCTATTGGCTGGCGCGTCCGATACTGGGCGCCGTCACATGGGCCAGCGTCAATCCTCTCAGTCTGGCCCGGCAAGGCAATATCCGCGACGCCTTCACCCTCAGCGTCGCCAAAATCCTGCCCAGTACACTCGAACACGCCGACAAGATGATCATCGGGTTCTTTTTCGGGCTGGAAACGCTGGGCCTTTACACGCTCGCCTTCTCAACGGGCCGCTTTATTTACAACGCGCTGAAACCCGCCTTTTACATCTATTACCGCCATTACGTCGATGCGCTGCCCGCCAAACGCCTGCTGAATTACGTGATGATCGCGTTTTCTCTGTTCGGGATCGGATTGAGCGTGATCTTCTATTTCTGCACGCTCTACATCCCGGCGTTCGGGAAATTCGCAGGCGCGGAAACCGTAGTCTATATCTTCTTCCTGTCCTACGGCATCGCGATGGTGGACGCGATCTACACGCAATCCTACGGCATCAACAAGAACGCCGACACAAGGCACTTTCTGATCGCAAACACGACCGTAAGCCTCGCCTGTTATGCGCTTTTCGCCTTATGCGCGGCCCTGCCCGCAAAATGGGCGATGATCGCCTGCGCCTTGCATTACCCTGTCTGGCATGCCGGAACGGTCTGGGTTCTCTCCAGCCTGCGTATGAAGGCGAAGGGCTAGAGATAGGGGCATGCGCCCGCGCCGCCAACGGCCTTGAACCGCGCACAGAGAGACTTTTTCATCCCCCCTATATCCTTAACAAAGATGACCGGTCCGGCCCCCTTTTCCCATGCGACACTTTCTTTAGGCTTGATCTTTTTGAGCAAATTCTTGGCCGTCTTGTCGTTCTCCAGCGGGGCGATGGTGCCATCCAGAATCTGCCCGATGACGGCTTGATCGAGCGGATTACGCGAAACCGGATGACTGCCCGCGCTTTCGATTAAAACGTCCTTCAGGCTTTCTGCGGGCAGGGTTTCCCAGCCCTTAAACGCGGTCAACGGGGCATCGGCCAGAAGTGCCTCATCGGCGTTGGTCAATTCAAGACAATCCGCCTTGTAGGTTTCATCAATCTGATTGTCGGCCAGATAAACCTTGGTCTGCGGTGTGGCGGTTAAAAATTTCTCATCGAGCTGAATGGCCTTGTTTTTACACGATGTCGCGGAGGAGGGGAGGTAAAGATTGCCGATCATGTCGATCAGACCTTTTTGGCGGGTCTTGAGACTTGTATCGAATTGACCGGTATAAGCGCCCGTCCCGGCGATCAGGTTGTTGACGAAGCTGACGCGGTTACCGGTATTGATGCGCGGATTACGCTGCTCCGCCCCGGCCAGAATATTCCCGGCCATGATCACCCGTCCTGTGCCGGAGCTGAGCAGGACATTCATTGAATGAACCCCCTTCGGGTGCCCGCCGTTACGCAGCGGCAGCGCGATCAGGCTGCGCTCGATCCTCACCCCGTCCACCAGCCCCTGCAAACCGATATTCTCATCGACGCCCCAGCCGACGCTGACATTCCGCAGGATGACGTTGCGGATGGTGTGCTTCCGTGATTCCGATCCGTAAATCGAAATCCCGTCCCGGTTCTCCGCGATCTTCGGATCATCCGAAGATCCTGCGTAAACCGCGATATGGCTCACCAACACATCGCTCGCGCGGATATTGAGCGTTCCGCCATGAAGGAGGATTCCCGGCGAAGGCGCGGTTTCCCCGGCAAGCGTCACATGGTCTTTCTGGATGGCCAAATTGCTCTTGAGTTCGATCACGCCGCTGATATCGAAAACGATCACGCACGGCCCGCATTGAGCCAGCGCCGCACGCAAGGAGCCCCGCCCGTCATCGGCCAGTGTGGTCACGCGCACGATTTTGCTTCCGGCGATCAGGCCGCCATCGCTTCGTACGTCCTGCGCGAACGCAGGCATCGCAAAAGCGCAGAACAAGGCTAGGCAAAAAAGCCTAAGCTTTAAGCGCGGTCTGAATATATCCGAATTCACGGTCAACATAGGACCCTATCGAATGATGGTCGAGCACCCACTGCCGCGCCGCCTTGGCGTACGTGTCAGCCTTCGGGTCATTTTGGGCCTCGATAATCGCTTTGGCAATGGCCTCGGGGCTGAAATCGGCGGCCATGTAACCCGTCTTGCCAGGGTGGATCAGGTCGGTGATCCCCGAAGTCGGCGTACCGACGCACACCATCTCCGCCGCCATCGCCTCGATCAGCACCTTGGGCAGGCCCTCATGTAGGCTGGGCAACACAAAATAACGGTGTTGTCGATACAAAGCCGCGATCTCCTCGTTCTGAAGCGCGGGATGATGCGTAAGCTTCAGCCCCAGCTCCTTCGCCAACGCCATCGCCTCGGCTTCAAGGCTTCCCTTGCCGACCAGAGTAATCGGGCACTGCGCGATGGCGCAGGCGCGTAAAAACGCAAACACGTTCTTTTGCGTCTCCAGCCGCCCGACGAAGATCACGTCAGGTTTAGTGGGCTTCTCATTGATATTGCCGCTGAAAATCGTTGTGTTGACATAAGTGGGCGCGATGAACGCCTTGTCGCGCCCAAAAATCATAAATTTTTTGATGTAGTCGAGCGCGTCCTGTGTCGTGACGGAGGCGATATCCGCGAGATTGAACGAGAAAAACTCCAGAATGCTCGCAACCGCGCCCGCGAAATACTGTTTGTTCATAAATAAGCGCCGGGAAAGAATATACCCGCAGCGCAGGAACATGGTGCATCCGCAGAATTTGGCGAGGATAGCGGTCCAGCACCCGTTGATCTGATTGGTCTTGGCGACCTTCGCGCCGCCCTTGACCGCCGCGCGGATTTTCTTGAGATCGACCGAGTGTTTCAGATGTGCAAAAAACCCGCCGGGATTTTGATCCGGGCAGATCAGCTCGATCCTGTCCAGAAGCTCCGGCGGATAGTTAAGTTTTTTAATTTCCTCCCGGTCGTCGGGGGAATAGCTGAAAATCTGGATATGCGTGAAATACCCGCGCCGCAGATATTCCATCGGAATTTCCATCTCGCGGTTGGCCACGCCTTCCTTGAACCATTTCTTGATCGACCCCTTGAAGGTCAGGATAAAGAGGAGCTTCATGCGATCACCCCGGTGAGCTTGAGCATCCGCTCGATCGCGGTGTCCCAGTCATCAAACGTCTCCGGCGGCACGGTAAACGCGGCCGGGTCGGCCAGCGCCTCCAGAATCTTATCGGCCAGAACCTGCGGATTTTCGGGATCAAAATAGAAACGACCATCCAAAGCAAGATCGCGGTTTGCGTCTATATCCGAAAGAATGACCGGAATGCCCTGCTGCACGGCCTCTAGTACGGCGTTCGACATGCCCTCATGGATCGAACAGTTGATATAAAGCGCATGCGTCAGCAGATTTGCAAAAACCTCCTCGCGCTTGAGCGCCCCGGTAAAGGTGATGCGGTCCTGCGGGCGGATCATGGCTTTAAGCGCCTGCGCCTCGTCCGAGAGATCGGCCCCGCCGATGATCGTGATCTCCGGGCTGCGCGCGCCCAGAATCTGCGCCGCGCCGATCAAAACCTTGTAGTTCTTCTGCACCGTCACCCGCCCCACGGCCACCAGCGTATTGGGCCTGCGCTCAGCCTTCGGCGGCCCGTTCTCGGGCTTGTCCACCCCGTTGCGGATCAGATGCGCCTTGATGCCCAGCGTCGCCAGATGCGTCTTGATGCTCGGCGCGACCGCGATCACCGTATCGGCATAGCGGCAGAAACCTTCCGTGACGGCCAGGAGCTTGCGCACCACTGGCCCCCATTTCAAAAGCACATGGTCCACCGAACCGCTGCGCAGGTGAACCTTCGCCCGCCGCCAGAACATCATCCGCAGGAACGGCACCAGAACGGCAAAATTCGTACCGAAAATGAACACATGGTCGTACTTTTGCGTGGCGTGGCGGGACAGCGCGTACAAAAGATACATTGCCTTGTCGGTCTTGAATTTTTTGGAGCGCGGCACCTTGATGACCCGCAAACCCTCCGGCAGGGCGCAATCGGGCGGGATAATCGTCAAAACGTCGATATCGGCATGTTTAAGGGTGCGCGGCACGAACGAGTCGGTGAATTTCTCGATCCCGCCCTCGCAGCCGAACAGCCCGCGCGGCCCCACGATCAGGATGCGCGGTCGCTTATTTGCCAAGGCCCAGCGTCCTTCTCAAATTTCTGGCCCAGTTGGGCACCGCGAGCAGATAGAGATAACGCCCGATGACCGGCCACGGCGACTCGGTATTCTCAAGCCACGCGACATGCAGAAGCCGCGCCGCCATGGAATTCAAAATCTGCTTCTTGCGCTTGTGCACGGTAATCGAATCCCCGTGGTAATAGCGCGTGACCAGCACCTTGGGAAGACAGCCAAACCGCATCCCCGCGCGGATCGCGCGCAGGTAAAGGTCATAATCCTGCGCGAACCGGAACGATTCATCATAAAACCCGATCTCCGCCAGCCGCGCCCGCCGGAAGGCGAGGGAGGCGTGAACGATGAAGTTTCGTTCAAGCAGCTTGGCCTTGATGGCCGCGTCGTCCGTCGGCCCGTCGATGATCCACGTCCGCCCGGTCGCCTCGTCCACGCCCTGCGCATAGGAATAGACGATATCGACACCGGGGTTCGCATCAAAAAACGCGGCCAGCTCCGAGAGCCGCTCCGGCGCGGGAATATCGTCGTCGTCCGCCCGCACCATGATCTCACCCTTGGCCAGAGCGATGGCTTTGTTAAACGATTTGGTGGGGCCGAGATTCTGTTCGTTCACGATGATGTGGAGCCGCGCATCGGCCACAAGCGCGGGCGGCAGCAGCGCCTCCGCCTGCAACCCCGGCTTATCCAGCACCAGAACGACCTCGACCTGCTCATAATGGTCCAGAAACGCCGCAAGAACCTGCGGGAGCTTCTGCGAGCCAACCGTAGAAACTACAACCGAAAATTTTAAATTAACCATCATTTATTCAGAGTTAGGGGTTTTCGTAGCCGCGATTTAAATTTGATATGCCTAACAGTCACGCCTTTTCTTCTAGCTTCAACTCAATTTTATTAATTTTAAGCTTTGAAAAAGCATTCAGCATAAAGGTAGTAAGCGCACGCCTGTAGCGCCATTCGACAAGCCATGAAGCTAAGGCTGAAAAAGCGAAAACGATCACAAAAGCCAACAAAATTGCAAGATTTATGCCCACAAAAGGTATGAAGTACATTATAAGCGACAAGCCAATGACTTGATGAAAAAGGTAAAGGGAATAGCTGTAATGTCCAACAATATTTAATACTCTACCCTTAAATAGATAGTGGTCGATAGCAACGAAGACACAAAAGGCCACGCCAAACTTCAATGTCATGTTCATATCAAAATCAGGATTATATGAGGCGACAAAGATAAGCTGACAAGTTGCAAGAAGACAGCAAACAAGCAAGGGTAGATCATAATACTTTTTATAGAGAGCCATCCCTATCGCGAAGTATGGAAGATATTGCGCTATAAGCAGACCATGTAAAATTTTATTTAGTATGCGATATTCTTCAGCATGAAAGAAAGCTGCAATAAATAAATCTAATATCCCCATAGAAAGAGAAAATAAGATAAAATATTTGGCAAAATTCTTTTTAAATAATGCAGCAAATATGCCCACATAAAAATAGTATTTTAATTCAACTAAAATTGACCAGTAAACTCCGTCTACCCACTGAAACCCTAAGTCTTCTAAAAAGAAACTTGTTCCTATTAGGTCGAGCCATGTTCTGCCACTGACATCAAAGTCTTTAACTCCATCAGGTACAACGGGGGTAATAAAATACTGCGCATATAAAAACACAACAAGATTAGCAAGCAGAAAAAGCGGCCAAATTCTGGAAAGGCGCTTCGCATAAAACTCTGCCAAATTACTGGAGCTTTCAATTGTTTTAGCTATCAGGTAGCCAGAGATAATGAAGAAAAGATAAACACCTATCTTGCCTGTATAAAACATCAGGCTCGGCGCTTCAGGTGATCCCATGATACTGTATGGAATGCGATCCGTATAATGATAAGCGAGCACTAAAAGCAGTGCCACGCCTCTAAGTTGTTCAATAAAGGCTATTTTTTTCATCATCGCCAATCTATTTATGTAGCTCTATGGTTTTCAATTTCGTTCCGATTCGCCTTCAGGTCTGATTTCTTCAGCCTGAGGCGCGTATACTGCTGCCCAATTAAAATTTTTCATAGTATCGATGTAGCCAATTAACGGCAGGAAAAACCAGATCATGAAATCGCTCTGAAGTGGCCCATCATTATGAAAATAAATGTGGATGGCATAGGGTATAAATCCAAGAATTATGCCAAAATTGCGAATAATCCGATAAATGCTGTAAACGACCGCAGGAATAAACAAAACTCCATATTTTAACGCAATCAAAAGATAATAATTATGCACTGCATTGCCCCAGACCGTCTCAGCGTTCTCATAATGCTGGAGCTCCGGCCAGAAAGGTTCCACGTGCAAAAGACTGTTAAACAACAACCCATAACCGAACGGCCGGTCCATGAACAGAAGCCCCCCGAACGCCCGCAGGGCTTCGCGCCCTTCCGACGATTTATCGCCCACGCGCAGGGCGCGGACCTCGGTATCGGCAAAAAAGTCGATATTCTCAACGAAACTGATATAGGCCAGCCCGAAGAAGGGCAGCAGGAACAGCGCCGCCAGCGTCGCATAAGCGGGCCGGACATAAAACGCATACACCCCGGCGAAGACGGCAAACCCCAGAATGGGCGAACGGTTCCCGGAAACCAGCGCGATGAACAACATGATGAACAGCCACAGGCCGATTTTCATGGCAACGGGTAGTTCCCGGTTATTGTTGTAAGCGCTGTAAAGCAGAAAAACTGCGGCGAAACCCAGGCAAATCTGCGTCCCCAGATGCACCGGAGAGAAGGAGAACCCCATCGCCCGCATTCGCTTGGAGAGGAACAGCGCCTCCGCATCGTATTCCTGAAAAAGCTGAAGCTTTTCCCGCACGACCCATGCCGGGTCGAAATGCACCGATTGCATAATCGCGAGCACGCCCGACAGGCAGGCGATAATGAGGAACGCATAGACCAGACGCCTCGCGCCCATCAGATGCAAAAGCCCATACCCGGTGAGGAGGCAAAGCGCCGCCTGAAAATGAATTTCCAGAAGCTGCCGCAGCGTATCGCCCATTGTGGCGTCGTTGAACAGGCTCACCATGAGCCCTAGAAACGCCGCATAAGCGATGAGTAACAGCAGCCGCCAGTTATCGGCCAGAGCCCGCAAAAGCAAAGCGGGCCGAATAGCATAGACGGCACAAAAAATCAGGACACCGAACAGCGAACGTACCGGCAGCCCGCCCACCATGAATCGCACCAGCGCGATAGACAGGAAAAAATAGACGACCGTCATCCCGAACAGGATGTTCGCATAAGGCGATGACCCGTCCCTAGGGGGTGCCCATGAGCCGTTCATTGTGCAGTCCTCTCCGGATCTTGGGCAAAGCGTTGATCTCCAGAAACTTATTGAACGCCGTAAAAATCTTTGTACCACGTTACGAAATTTGCCAGCCCCTGTTCCAGCGGCACGGCGGGCGTAAAGCCCAAATCCCGGTGAATATCGTCGATATCCGCATAGGTGCTCAAAACGTCCCCGGTCTGGATCGGCAGATATTCCTTCACCGCCTCGCGCCCGGTCAGCTTTTCGAGGATCTGAATGAATTTGCCCAGATTCTCGGGGTTGTTGTTGCCGATATTGTAAAGCTTATGCGGCACGCTGTATTCCCCGAACTGCTCGGCCTTGGCGGGCGACTTCATGCATTTGATCACGCCGTCCACGATATCGTCGATATAGGTGAAATCGCGCATCATGTCGCCGTTGTTGTAAACCGTGATCGGCTTGCCCTCGAATATGCTCTTGGTAAACTTGAAATACGCCATGTCCGGCCGCCCGAACGGCCCATAAACGGTAAAAAACCGCAAACCCGTGAGCGGGATTTTGTACATGGAGCTATAGGAAAACGCCATGCTCTCATTCGCCTTCTTGGTCGAGGCGTAAAGGCTCACCTGATGGTCCGTCTGGTCGTGCGTTGAAAAGGGCAGCTTCGTATTCGCGCCGTAGACGGACGAAGACGAAGCGTACACCATGTGCTCCACCTCGTTATGCCGCACACACTCCAGCATATTCATAAAGCCCACGAGGTTGGATTGCAGGTAGGCATAGGGATTTTCAAGGCTGTAACGCACGCCCGCCTGTGCCGCCAGATGAATGACGTTGCGCGGCTTGTATTTCTTGAACAGCGTCTCCAGCCCCTCCCGGTCCGCAAGGTCCAGCTTCTCGAACCGGATGGAATTTCCGAACTGCTTGAGGCTCTCCAAGCGCGCCAGCTTGAGGTTCGGGTCGTAGTAATCGTTGATATTGTCGATCCCGATCACGTTGGTCGCGCCCTGCCGGATCAGCGAGATAATCGTGTGATAACCGATAAACCCGGCCGCGCCGGTCACGAGGATGGGATGTTCGAAAGAGGGATGAGCACTCATATGGACTTTAACCGTTCTGTTACAAGAAGTTCTTTTTAAAACGCCGGGAAATCTGCGTCACCCGCGGGCGCAGTTTCACTGCAATTTGCGGGCCAGAACATAGTGCATATCTTTAAGCCCTGTCAAAGGCAAACCCTCAAGGCGGCCTTAATCAGGGCGTTGGAAACCGCCAAAGCTAATAAACGCGAAAAGACTCAATTTCCGATAGCCTGACTTTGTTGAAAACCACACTGGGCTTGACTTTCGAGGTTTTTATAAGAATCTCGGCGGCCTTAACGAATTCCTCGCGGGGCGTAACACCCCATTCAAGAACAATAAGGGTCTGGTCGACGAGGGCGGAGAGGGCTTCCGCATCGGACACGCTCAGAACCGGAGCGCAGTCAAAGATAATGAAATCGAACTGCGTCCTTAACCGTTCAAGATAAGGTTGCAACTTGCCCCCCAGAATAAGATCGGAAAGATAGGGCGTTCGCTCGCCCGAGGGCATCACGAACAGCCCGTGCCGATCGCGCGAATACGCTTTATCCGGCGGCTGCCGGCCTGACAGCATCTCGTAAAGTCCGGGCGAGGGGGGTGTCATCGTGACCCCCGCCATAACCGGGTTGAGCGTATCGGCATCGATCAAAAGCACCTTGAGGCCAATATTGCGCATATAATAGGCAACGGCAGCCGCAAGAGTGGATTTCCCCTCGCCGCGGCGGGAAGACGTGAATAAAAGGGTTTTGCCCTTGCCCTCCGCGCTAATATGAATAAACAGCCGCTTGATCTCCTCGATAAACAGCGAGCGGTCGTTTTTAATAATATTGGAAATCGGAAGCCGTGTCCGGGGCAGGGCGCCCGTAACGCTGAGCCCCGCAAGCTTGTTGATTTCATCGCGCGTCTTAAGACCGCGCTCGCTGATTTCCAGAACAAGAACCACACACAGCGCAACCATGAAGGAAAAAGCTGAAACAGCCAAAAGGATCAGAAGCTTTTTTGAGCTGACGGGATCACGGGGAATATCCGCCAAGGACGAAATAGAAACATCCGGCCGGGTAAAATCGATCTGCGATTTGATCTCTTCCGAGCGGGCAAGAAAACTATCCAGCAGATTCATGCTGGCCTGTTCTTCGGTTTTAAGGGTTTGCAACATGATCATTTTTTCCTGCATGCCCGAAGCGGCCGTTTGCAGGGTTTCAAGGTTGCGTTCCAATATTTGCTGCTGGTTTCGAACGGCGACCAGCTCGTTTTCAACGGATTTCTTGATATTCGAGACTTCGCGGTCGAGATCCCGATTGATCTGCGCGACCTCGTCGCGGGCGGCGGTCACCTCGGGATGATTGGGGCCGTATTGGCTTCTGAGCGATTTAAGTTTTTGTGCGGAAAGGCTGGCCCGCGATTTGAGCTCTTGTATGAGGGGCGAGCCTACAACATCCGAAGTCCCATAAGCGCCGTTTTTGCTCATTAACTCATGCCGGGCTTGCAAATCCAGCGCCTTACTCTCAATTCTGGCGATCTCCTTGGCCAGGCTCGAAATTTGCGCGAAGATCAGCTCTTGCGAACCCTCGCCCTGAACCATCCCGTTTTCAGCCCGAAACTGCTGTGCGGCCCGTGATTTTTTTAGGCTTTGGTCTTTCAGGTCGCCAATTTGTTTGGTCAGCCACGTATCGATGGTCTTGGCGAGATCCTGTTTGTCTTTTTGTTTTGACAGCAGGTACTGTTCCGCGTGGGCGTTGACCACTTCGGCGGCAAGAGCGGCTTCGGAAGATGTAAAGGTGATTTCAATGACTCTGGACGTGCCCTGCTGCTTGACATCCAGAGCGTCGGAGAACGCTTTAAAAATCTTATAGTCCTGCGCATCCCGATCGGCGCCCTGAGCCGCTGTCCCGCTTTCATCCGCGATCGTGGAGCGTTTCTTGAGCGCACCCTTCGAATCCATCGCAAGGTCCAAAGTCGCAAGCGTCCGCTTGATCAGCGCGGGGGAGCCGATAACCTGTACCTGCGTGGGGACGGTAAGATTGTCGAATTTCATCCCCGTCAGAATATCGTTGAAATCGGCGAGGTTGATCTCCTGCGCCTCCAGAAGTACGCTCGCAGTTGCCTTGTACATATCAGGCAGTTTTTTGAGGTATATAAAGGCCGACACTGTGGGCAGCAGCGTAATGACAGCCACAAGAAACGCCCGCTTGAAAACAATGCGGATAAGATCGAGAACATTGGGCTCCTCGTTGGCGTTATTTCTTCTCCTGTCAGATTTTCTGCGTTCCATGCTCACATCATAACCTAAAAAAAGCTCAGAAAAAAAATAACTAGAAAAACGATTTTTCTAATAAAAAAAACGAATGCCTGATAAATGTGTTTCTACACGGATAGGGGGCATAAGAAATTATCCGAGATCGCGTTCGCCCGCGTCGTATCCGCGCTTGAGGAGTCCGCCGATCACGACACCCAGTGCGACCCCGATAAGATTCGCGCCCACATCGTCCGCCGAGACAGAGCGCCCGGGTATAAGCCCCTGCAACAGCTCAACGCCCAACCCGCCGACACAGAGAACCACGCAGGTGATAATAATTCCAACGCGGCTTCTAAATGAAAAAAACGCCCAGATCAACACCACCACGCAAACGAGGATATGAAGCATCTTATCCGCGTAGTAGGTCGGTGTCTCAAACAGGTTGGGGATGAAGGCAACCGCCATTAAGGCGATTAAAAACACAGATATTCCAAAAATTTTGAGCATCATCCCGTTCCTGCGCACGCGAAACCATTCTGGACCTCAAGCAAGTCAGGCCCGTTACAAACTGTCAAGAACCCCGAAAGCTTAAGGGCGAGCCGCTTCCAGATTGCAAAAATCGTGCAAAACGGAGGCCTGATGAGAATTGCGCTCTACAGCCGCATGGCGCGGGTATCTGTGACACAAGCGTGGCAGGTGACGGGCTTCAGGATGAAGGGATGACGAACCTTGAACTGTGGCACAAATTCGAGCAAGCGCAGCCGAACACCTTCGCCGCGATGTATTCGTTTTGGTGTGATAAGTCCCGTTGATCGTTGGCCAGGCAAAGCTCATCCAATCCAAGCACAAGAAAAAACGAGCAATAATAAAAGTTAAGCCGCCAGCCGCTGCTTCGCCTTTTCCGGCCCGATCAGCAGCAGAAGATCCGCCAGCTCCGGCCCGTGATCCATACCCGTCAGGGCCTGACGCAGCGGCATGAACAAAAGCTTGCCCTTGCGCCCGGTCTGGGCCTTGACGGCCTCGACCCACTGGCTCCACGTCTCGCGCGTCCACGGCGTTTCAGGCAGCAGCTTCGCGGCCTCCGCGATAAAGGCGGCATCCTCGATCACCGGCTGCACCGGGCCGTTCGCAACGCGCCACCATTCTTTCGCGTCGCTGAGTTTTTCAAGGTTGGGCCGCACAACATCCCAGAATGCTTCGTCCAGATCGGCCAGCCCGATCTCCGCCAGCCTCGGCTTGATCGAGGCGTAAGACGTATGGTGCAAAATCTTGGCGTTCAGGCGGTTCAACTCCTCCTGATCGAATTTCGGCGTGCCGCGCCCGAATTTGGAAATATCGAAATTCGCGATCACGTCCTTGATATCGGTGAACGGCTCGATCGGATCGGACGTGCCCAGCCGCGCCATGAGGCTGACCACCGCCATCGCCTCCAGCCCTTCATCATCGCGAAGCTCGCGCAGATTGAGCGCGCCAAGGCGCTTGGACAGCTTGCCGCCCTGCGCGTCAGAAAGCAGCGGGAGATGAGCAAACCCCGGCGGCGTCGCGCCCAGCGCCTCGAACATCTGAACGTGCATCGCCGTGTTGGTGACGTGATCTTCCCCGCGCACGACATGGGTAATCTTGTAATCGATATCGTCGATCACGGAACAAAGGTGATAAAGCGGGCTGCCATCCTCGCGGATCAGCACGGGGTCAGACATATCGCCGCCCTCGAAATGCACAGGCCCGCGCACCTCGTCATTCCACTTGATCGGCGCGTGATTCATCTTGAAACGCCAATGCGGCTTGCGCCCCTGCGCTTCGTAGGCCTTTTTCTGATCTTCGGTCAGCTTCAGCGCCTCCCGGTCGTAGATCGGGGGCAGTTTGCGGGCGAGCTGGCTCTTGCGTTTGAGTTCAAGCTCCTCAGCGGTTTCATAGCAGGGATAAAGCCGACCGCTGGCCTTGAGTTGTTCGATCTTCACGGCGTAATAATCCAGCCGGTCGCGCTGCCGTGCCTTCTCGTCCCAACCCATGCCGAGCCATTTCAGCCCTTCCTCGATGGCATCTTCGTATTCCTGCTTGGAGCGTTCGAGGTCCGTATCGTCGATCCGCAGCAGGAAATGCCCGCGCTTCGACCGCGCGTACAGCCACGTAATCAGGGCTGTTCTGGCGTTCCCGATATGCATCATCCCGGTGGGTGAGGGGGCGAATCTGACTCTAACGCTCATTATTTTTTCTTTCTTAAGTCCGCTTGGGTCTTCTTGAATAGCCGTAATATCACGCTTTTTCAATGATATTCAGGAATTGGTTGGTAATCGGGTACCGCCGGTCCCGCCCGAAGGCGCGGGACGTAATCTTGACCCCCGGCGGGGCCTGCCGCCGCTTATATTCCGCCCGGTCCAGCATGCGCCAGACTTTCAGAACGGTTTCGCGGGCGTATCCGGCCTTTACGAGGTTATCCACGCCCAGTTCCCGCTCGATCAGCCCTTCGAGAATGGCATCCAGTTCGGCATAGGGCGGCAAGGTGTCCTGATCCGTCTGGTTGTCTTTAAGCTCCGCCGTGGGCGGACGGGTGAGAATATTTTCGGGGATGGGGTTCAGCGCGGCCTGACCCAGCGCCTCCGGCGGCACGTGCGCGTTCCGCCAGCGCGAAAGGGCGTAGACCTCCATCTTGTAGAGATCTTTCAGCACGTTAAACCCGCCGCACATATCGCCGTACAGCGTGGCATACCCCACCGCCATCTCGGACTTGTTGCCCGTAGAGAGAACCATAGCGCCCGTGGCGTTTGAAAGCGCCATGAGGATCAGCCCCCGGATACGCGGCTGAATGTTTTCATAGGTGATGGAGGGCGTCTTTTCATCGAAATGCGGAGCCAGCAGGTCGTTAAACGCCGCAAACGGCTGTTCGATGGAAATTTCATCCAGCTTTACGCCGAGAGCTTTGGCTAGCGCCGCCGCATCATCAAGGCTCTCCCGCGCGGTATAGCGCGAGGGCATCATCACGCACCGCACCCGCTCCGGGCCCAGCGCGTCGGCGGCGATCACGGCGGTGAGCGCGCTGTCGATCCCGCCCGAAAGCCCCAGAAGCACGCCCGGAAACCCGTTCTTTCCGATATAATCACGCAGCCCCAGCATGAGGGCACGGTAAACCTCCCCCGGCCCGCTCGCGGGCAGCGTATCGTCCGAGAGCGCCGAGAGATCCTCGCCCTTTTTGCTCCAGACCTCGGGGCCAAGTAAATCAAAGGCCTCGGTGAACGACGCCCCCTGATAGACCTTCTCGCCTTTAGCGTTGAGCGCGAAGGACGATCCGTCGAAAACAAGCTCGTCCTGCCCGCCGACCTGATTGACGTAGACGAGCGGAAGCCCCGTCTCCCGCGCACGGTTACGGGCCTGCAACAGGCGGCGCGACAGATGCCGCTGCGAAAACGGGCTGCCGTTGGGAACGATGAGAATATCCGCCCCGTGATCCTGCAAGTTGCACGCGGCCCGTTTGAACCACATATCCTCGCACGTCATAAGCCCCAGCATCACCCCCCGGAATTTCACAGGGTAGGGCAGGGGGCCGGAGGAAAACAGGCGCCGCTCGTCGAAAACGCCGTAATTAGGGAGTTCGTGCTTGGGCACGGTGGCCAGAATTTTCCCCTCCGCGATCAGCAGGATGGCGTTGTAACGCTCGCCTTTGATCCGCCACGGCGTGGAAATGACAGCCGCCGCCTTTGATGTCGCGCTGTGCTGGATAAGTTTTGCAACCTGCTTTTCGATTTCATCAATGAAGACAGGTTTGAGGACGAGATCTTCGGGCGGGTAGCCGCACGTCACCATTTCGGGAAAGACGATCAGGTCGGCGCGCCCCTCGAAATGCGCCCACGCCCGGATAATTTTATCCGCGTTGCCGTGCAGGTCGCCCAGAGTGGGGTTGATTTGCGCTATGCCGATACGAAGCGAGGGGGTGGCCGTCATTGTCTTAACCATACGTGTGGCGCTGCCGACAGTAAACCGCCGTTACGAGTGCCGCGCAAGCCTATTCCGCAGCCGAGTGCGTGGCAACCCGCAGATCGTTCCCGCGCGAGCGCAAAGCCTTCAACTCGTCCGAGATCAGGAACGCCAGCTCCAGCGCCTGATTGGCGTTCAAACGCGGGTCGCAATGCGTGTGGTAACGGTTGGAAAGGTCCTCGTCACCGATGGCCTCCGCGCCGCCGACGCACTCCGTCACGTCCTGCCCGGTCATCTCGATATGAATGCCGCCCGGATGCGTGCCCTCGGCCTTGTGAACGGCGAAGAACCCGCGCACCTCGGCCAGAATCTGGTCGAACGGGCGCGTCTTGTAGCCGCTGGTGGATTTGATTGTGTTGCCGTGCATCGGGTCGCACGACCAGACCACGGCGCGGCCTTCTTGCTTGACCTTGCGCAGCAGAGGCGCGAGCTTTTCTTCGACCTGTTTATGGCCCATCCGCGCGATCAGCGTCAGGCGACCCGGAATATTCTCGGGGTTCAGAACGTCGATGAGGCGGATGAGTTCGTCAGGGTTGAGCGCCGGGGAGCATTTCAACCCGATCGGATTTTTAATGCCGCGCACGAATTCGATCTGCGCGTGGTCTTCCTGATGGGTGCGCGCGCCAATCCATACGAAATGCGCCGACGTGTCGTACCATTCGCCCGTCAGGCTGTCCACGCGGGTCATCGCCTCTTCGTAGGGAAGGAGCAGCGCCTCGTGCGAGGTGAAGAAGCTCGTCTCGCGGATGGAGGGCACGTTATCCGCCGTGATCCCGCATGCGGCCATGAAGCGCAGCGCATCGTCGATCCGGTCGGCAAGATCCTGGTACCGCTCGCCCAGAGGGCTGTTCTCGACGAAGCCGAGATTCCACTGATGAACCTTGTTGAGGTCGGCATAGCCGCCATGCGCGAACGCACGCAAAAGGTTCAGCGTGGCCGCCGCCTGATTGTAGCCCTTGACCATGCGCTGCGGGTCAGGCTCGCGCCCCTCGGGCGTAAAATCCAGCGCGTTGATGTTGTCGCCCCGGTAGCTGGGCAGGGTCACACCGTCTTTGGTTTCCATATCATCGGAGCGCGGCTTGGCGTACTGCCCGGCCATCCGCCCGACCTTCACAACCGGAAGCGAGCCGGAATAGGTCAGGATGACCGCCATCTGCAAAAGAACGCGGAAGGAGTCGCGGATCTTGTTCGCGTTGAATTCGGCGAAGCTCTCGGCGCAGTCGCCCCCCTGCAGCAAAAACCCTTTCCCCTCGGACACTTGGCCGAGTTTGCGCATCAAATCGCGGGCCTCCCCGGCAAAAACCAGCGGAGGCATGGCGGCGATTTCGCGCTCGGCCGCTTTCAGGGCCACCTCGTCCTTATAGGCAGGCAGCTGCTTGACGGGTTTGCTTCTCCACGATTGCGGGGTCCAGTCTTTCGACATTTAAAGTCCACCTCTTGCAAAAATCGATTTCAGAACACGCAGTTATGCATAAATTCGCGCCCGGAGGCAAATTGATTAACAAAAAGAGGCTGAATAGTTGAAAAAATCTCCATTTCTTCAGACTTTGTTCAGAGAAAAAGGGCTATAAGAAACACGGGTTTTGTTCTATTATCATATATTCAATTTATCTTATAAAAGATTGCGAAAAACACGTTGTCGGACACAGGCGATTTAACCGTCTTTTCTTTATGGAAAGATCATATGACCGCTCTGGAACCCTTGATCCAAAGGGCTGCGGACTCCGCGCCCCTGCACGGTGTGCGCAAGACCTGGGCGGCCCTGAGCGAAAGGGCGCAGGCCGACGCCGCCCTGTGCGCCGAATACGACGCGAAGCTCTTCGAACCGCCCTATGACCCACTCCACGATAATTGCCTGCAAAACGCCACCCTCCCGGCGCTGGCCGCTGCGGCCTTTCTGCGCCACTCCGGCACGGACAGAAAGACGCGCGGGCTCTGGCTGCCGCCGCTCCTGATAGCCGCCGTGCTGGGGGAAACGCCCCACACGCTCCCTTACCATAATAACTTGCATTTTCGTAAGGTCCTGCTTCACGCCGCCCGCCTGATCGGCGCGCACAAGGAGCCGCTCCCTGCGAAAGACGTCGCGCTGCTGCTGATCGCCGCCTGCATCCACGATCTGGGCCATGACGGCTCGGGTAATGTCGAGCCGGACGGAACCTACACCCCCGGCAGGCTCGAACGCCGCTCCGTCGAATACGCCGCGCCGTATCTGAAAGCGGCGGGGCTGGACGAGGCGAGCCGCGCCGATCTGGAAACCATGATCGTCTGCACCGACGCCGCGCGGCCCGATAATCCCGCCTGTCCGCTCACCCAGATGCGGGCCGCCGCGATGGTTCATTTCGGCCCGCAGCAGACCGGCCACCAGCCCGGCGCGGGCGGGGGGATATACAACACGCTCAAGGCGCGGCGCGATCTGGCGCTGCTCGCCCTGTTCCTGCATGAGGCGGATATTATGAATTCTGCGGGCGTATCCTGCGCCCAGACCGGGCTGGAAACCACGCAATTCAAACAGGAAAGCAAAGGCGATCAGGCCCGCCCCTCCGACGTTTTGGAATTTCTCGGAACCATCTGCCGGGGCGGATTTATTTCCGAAGCGGGCCGCACGCTGGGCCAGAACGCCTACGAAACCATCCGCGCCCGCGCGCAAGCGGACTTCGAGAACGGCAACGCGCCTTATGAAAGCGAGCCGGGTGAACAGGCCTAATCCTTCGGCCAGCGCCGGTGCAGCCACAGCCATTGCTCGGGACGCTCTCTGATCCAGCGCTCCAGAACGCCGTGCGCCTCCGCGATCACCGTCTGGGCGGGCAGGGCTTCTCCCGCCGCATCGAACAGCGTCAGCGGCGCCTCGAACGTGCCCCGAAAATGACAACCGGAAAGCCGCTCCACCTTCGCCGGAATGACCGGGCAGCGGTAGCGCTGCGCGAGTTGCACGAAAATCGGGTTGGTCATGGCCTCATGCCCGAAGAACGGCACGGAAACACCCTCGTTATATTTCTGGTCGATCAGGATGCCCAGAAACCGCCCATCGCGCAACGAGCCGAGAATCGCCCGGCCGCTCTCCGCCGATTTCGGAAAACCGCGCAGCCGCCCGCCCAGCGTCCGCGCCCGGTCCAGAAGCTTGGCGGTCCACGGGTTGTTCGGCTCACGGTAGGTCAGGTCGATTTCCTTCCCCAATTGCGTGAGGAACGCCGCACAGTTGATTTCCCAGTTTCCGAAATGCGCTCCGATAAACACCGCCGGCCCGCCACCCTCCAACAAGGGTTTAAGCGCATCCTCGCCCGCAATCTCCGTATAATCGCGGCTGAGGCGTTCAAGATGCGGATACTCCGCGATGACCCGGCCCAAATTATCCCACATCCCGCAGAGAATCTCCTCGCGCCGCACTTCGGGCAGGTGGGGAAAGGCCAGCGCGATATTCGCCCGCGCCTTGCGCGAGACGGCCATGCGCGGCCCCAGCGTGCGCCCGGTCCATCCGCCGAACGCCGAAGCCTTTTCCGGCCCGAGAAGGCGGAACAGCGCAAACAGAAGATGGAGTAGGGCGGCCTCGACCGCGTAACGAAGGCTCTTCATGCGTCTTTATTCCGGCCTTCAAAGTTGAGCTTCGCGCGCAGAAAACGTTCCATCCACTCCGGCTCGTCGAAGGACAGCGTGATCGGCAAAACCTCAATCCCGTCGCGCTGTTCGGGCGCAAGGCGCATGTAATCCTTCTCCGTGGTAATCAGCTTCGCCTGCACCTGCCGCGCCTCGTCGCGCAACCGCTGAAGATCGAGCGCGGTATAGGCGTGATGGTCCGCGAACGGATGAAACCGCACCACCCGCACCCCGTGCGAAACCAGAGTCGCCCGGAATTTTTCGGGCCGCCCCAGCCCGGCGAAGGCGATGAAGGGGGAGGAGGTATCCGGCTGCCCCTGCATTTTGATCTTTGCGGTAAAGACCGGAAGCCCGTCCGGTAACTCGTCGCGCACGTTGCGCGCATCGTGGCCGATCAGGATGACGGCCTGCGCCCGCGCGAACGCCGCATCGGGCCGTTCGCGCAAAGGTCCGGCGGGCAGCAGCCGCCCGTTTCCAAACCCCGCAGCGCCGTCGATGACCAGAAACGAGAGATCCTTTTTAAGCGCCGGATTCTGGAACCCGTCATCCATCAGAACAAGGTCGGCCCCATGCTTGAAGGCGGATTGCGCGCCCGCAACGCGGTCCCGGCAGACAATCACCTTTGCCCCGCGCAACGCCATGAGCAGGGGTTCGTCCCCCACGTCCCGCGCATCGTGGACAGCGGGATCGACCCGGATCGGCCCGAAGATGCGTCCGCCATACCCGCGCGTAAGAATATGGGGCAAACGCGCCAGACCAGAACGGCTGATCAGATCGTAAAGCGCCAGAACCGTGGGCGTCTTCCCGCTGCCCCCCGCGACGATATTCCCCACGCACACCACCGGCCCGGCCACGCTTTGCGGATTGGCCTTTTGTCGCTTGCGCGACTGCATGACATCGTAAACATACGAAAACGGTGTGAGGGCGCATTCCAGCTTCCCTGCGGGGAAGTCCGGGCGCCTGTACCAGAAACCGGGGGTCTTGAACGTAGTCATGCGCGCACCGTCCTGTCCGCCTTGGCTTCAGGCAGGTGCAAGCGCAAAACCGGTTCGATCTCGGCCATCACCCGGTCGATCACGCCCGATTTTTCCGCAGCGAAGGCCTGCCCCTTGGAACGCTGGGCTTGTAAACTGTCCGCGTTCTTAAAAAATTCCGCCAGCGTTTCGATCAGGGCCTTTTCATCCGCAAGGCGCAGCGCCGCCCCGGCGCGGCCCATATCGTCGTAGATCTGTTGGAGATTTTGGATATTCGGGCCATGCAACACGGCGCAATCGAGCTGCGCGGCCTCCAGCGGGTTATGCCCGCCGCCGCCGTCGTCGCTGAACGACCGTCCGATACAGGCAACCGGGCAAAGCCTGTAAAAGAGGCCCAGTTCCCCAAGCGTATCGGCGATATAAAGATCGTCCTCAGGATGCGGCAGGTCCGCCTGCACCCCCCGGAAACGAACCCCGAGCCCGCAATCGCGCAAAGTGTCCGCAATTTCCGCCCGCCGCTCCGGGTGGCGCGGCACGACGATCGTCAGGAGACCGGAAACCCGACTCTTGAGCGTGGCATGAATCCGGGCGGCCATCGCTTCCTCGCCTTTATGCGTGCTGGAAAACACCCACACGGCGCGTCCGGCCGTGGCGCTCTGGAGTTTTTCCAAAGCCTGCGGATCGCATGAAAGAGGCAGGGCGCTATATTTCAGATTGTCCGTGACCGCAAGCCGTCCGGAAAAACCGAGACTCCGTAAGCGCACGGCGTCCTCATCGGTCTGCGCCATAACCAGCGCGAACGCACGCAACATCCGCGCCGCCAGCGGCTTTGCCCAGAGCCAGGCCCGGAAGGAGCGCGGCGAAAGTCGGGCATTGACCAGAATCGCAGGAATATTCCGTAACCGTAACCCTTCGAGCATATTGGGCCACAGCTCGGATTCCATCCAGAACACAAGATCGGGCCGCCAGTGATCGAGGAACGCCTCCACCCAGCGCGGATGATCCAACGGGCAAAACTGGTGAATCGCACGGGGGGGAAGCTTACCCTCCACGATCCGCGCGGAGGTAACGGTACAGGTTGTGACAAGAATATTAAGCGCCGGATAAGCCGCGCAAAGCTTTCGGATCAGGATGAGCGCGGACTGCACCTCGCCCACACTGGCGGCATGAATCCAGACAAGGGGGCCGTCCGGCCGTTGAACGCTGATTTCGCCCCGCTTTTCCCGCACGCGGTCGGCCACTTCCTTACCCTTGATCAGGCGGCGGTCCAGCAGGGACGCAAGAAAAGGCGCACTGCGACCCGTAAGAAAACGGTAGGTATGGAAAAACAGAAATCCGGGAGCGTCGTGCACGTCTGGTCTTGCCTTCCTATGCGTCTAAGCGGCGCGAAAAAGACGCGCCCGGCCAAGAGGGCCCGAAAATCAACGAAAGCAAGAATAATACACGGCGTTCAAACGATCAAACCCGAAAACATGCGCAACAGGCCGGAGCAAGGGATCAGTTCGGCTCGCAACGGTTGTTGACCGGAACGTAGCGGCAGCCCGGAATGATACAGACATGCTCGTTGTACGTCGGCGGTGCAACGGAGGTTCTGTTCACGACAACACCAGTCGGAATGGCGATGTTGTTAGCGTTTCCAACCACACAGTTGTTGGGGTCGAGGAACGGAAGGTAGGTCTGCATCGGATCGGGTGCCCACGGCGGCGTATTGATTGCAGTCGTCAGGTTCGCCGTCCACGAGGCAGGAACGCCCACGCAACGGGTGGGCAGGTAACGCTTGTCAGGCTGCGTGCTGTATTGCTGGAAGGTATAGAAACCATCTTCCGCCGGGTTCGAGGCAAAATTGATACATTTGGCCGCTTCCCAGACCCGTCTCATCATATCGCAGGTGTACGTTCCGCCGTTAATCGGGTTCGCCATCGTATGCGTGATCGTCTGTCCGGCCGCATGTCCGCCAAGCATGTCGTAATAGCCGAAATTCGTGGTCACGAAGTTTCTAAGCGAAGTTCCGACAAGGCGCTCCAACGCGTTATCCATACTTGTGCTCGAGAGCGGGCTGCCGAACTGTGTGGTTTCGCTGAACATCTCATCGGCGTGGTCGGCCAACTCCCGCAGGAACATATCGAAACATGTATATTCCATAACACTGTCAGGCTTCAGTATCAGGTTTTGATTCTGGGTAATTTCGCGCTGGGCTTCAAGCCACGCGCGCGCAGATAGAGTTTGATAGTAAAGGGAGTCGCAAGGGGTGCTGGCGATCGGTGGAGGTGCCCCGGCCTCGGCGGTCTGGACGAACAAAGGGCTCAGACCTCCCAGGATTCCGGAAAGCGCAACAAACAAGCCTCTCTTCCATGCTTTTAGCCCGATAGATGCCATTTCTCTTACCCTTCGCGTTTCACACCGCTATTCTAAACAAAAAAACCATAGTTTCGCAAATCTTTAACATCTCAGGGCGGGGGTGAACAGGTCCCCGCCGTATAATTATACCAGCAGCCCGGATTCGGGCAAAACATATCGTTATGCGTGCTGTCCGCAGGCGTAATGGTCGTTAAGGACACGCCCGCACCCGCATAATCGTATAGCGTATGCCGCCGGATATTAACCGTCAGACCGGTCGGAATGGGGGGAAGGCAGTTATAAGTCACAGCCCCAACGGTGGAGCCGGGGGCCATAATCTGCTCAAAGTAACGCAGCACCCCGTCATAAACCACAAAGAGGAAATCACAATTATTGGCCACACGGATGATGTCGTTGGTGATGTTCGTATTGGCGTATGGCCCGCCGCCCGCCGCCGGACAGCGCGGGTTTTCAGAAATCGTCATCGGTGTGTTCGACCCCGATCCGGAGGCCATGCTATTACCCGGGGAACATTCGTTGATCAGGATGCGCGGGTCCTCGGTTGAAAGCGTCTCGAAGCTGAAAAATTGGTCGTCTTCGCCGAAATCCCGGCACTTTGCGAGTTCCCAGACAGTCTGCATATGCGAGCAGTCATAGCTGTTCCCGCCGATTGAGGTCAGGTTCATGGTATTATCGACCGAACTCTCGCCGCCCAAAAACGTGTGGGCAAAATTATTGGTGATATAATTTTCGAGAGTATCAAGCAGGAGGGTATCCAGAACGATATCCAGATGGTCGTCGTCGTAATTCACGCTGTAAGTCGTAGAATCGGTCTCATCCGCCGTCTCAAGGTCCACATCACGGGAATCGAACGTGTCGGCTTCGCTGAAGATCATCCCGGCATTGTGGGCGGTGAGGGCGATAAACTGATCGAAGCAGGTATATTCAAGAACGCTGTCGGGTTTGTTAATGAGCTGCTCGTTAATAATAACCTCGCGGCTGGCCTCCATATAGGCTTTCGCGTAGATCTGGTTCATGAAGTTACCGTCGCACATCCCGCCCGTATAGGGCGCGGCGCGTCCGGTCTTCGGCCCGTTAAGCGCGGCGTCGGTTCCGGCCGTGGTGTCGGTATTCACATCATAATCGGTGCAGGGAAGACCCGGCGTACAGGCGGCTCCGGCATGGACGGGGGAGGCGGCAAAAAGAACGCAGACCAGCCCGGCCAGAAAGACCGGGGCTAAACCCAAAAAAGACCTATGGCTGCGAAGTACCATCCCTATCCTTCAGTCCGCCCGTTTAATACATACGCCATCGAGGGAGGATCCCATACGAAGATATCATATTCATAATCGTTGTTGTTACTCCGAAATGCAAGAATATCCTGCACCCCGGCGTGATAGGAATCCCCAAGCGCGAGCTTTTTTGCAGAAATTTTACCCAGCAAAACCAGGCTTTGCCGGGCATCGGCCAGAATTAAAAACGTGCAAAACCCCTGCGGATCATAGCATTTCAGGGGCTTGAGCACATATTCAGCGATCCCGTCCCGGTTGAGGTCGGTCATGGCCACCGCATACCCGCCCAGATCCATCCCCATTTCACGGCTGACCCAGTCCGAAAGCAGCACCTTGGCACTGACCGGTAAGCTTGGACCGTAATTCAGAGGCTCAAAAGCATGGGCGCGGCTTAAAAACCCTAAAGTGACAATAAAAGCGGCCAAAATTCTGATAAAACAGCGCATCGTCGTAATCCACAAGATGTCCGCAGCAGACGTGAAATTGTATCAAAAAACCGCAAAAATCGCCAAAACAAAGAAATCGACGCCCAAAAAGCGCCGAAATCTCTTATTTAAGGTCAATATCGAGAATCGCGATATTGAGGTCGTAAGACGTATCACCGTCTTCGGTGTCCTTATAAATTGTGCCGACAAACTCCCCGTCCAGCAACACTTCGACGGAATCCTGCGCCCGTTCGCGCTTTTTGAGGGTCACCCCCGAGATCTTAAGCTTCCGCGCCAGATATTGTTCGAGCTTCCTGAGTTCGTCGGATGTAAAATGCGTCATGATGTTCCCCTCTGGTTCGTTGTAAGTCTATCCCGGTGCAGCCCCTTGGATACGTGGTCATGGCACTGCTTGGCAAGCGTTTTCCGGTCCGGATGCTCCGCCGCACGAAGGGGCGGATGGAACGTCAGCGCCAGAACGGCCCCCCGGCTCTTGGCAAACAGCCACAAATGCGTATGCAGCGGCGTGTCCATCTCGTTGTGCCACGCGTAAATATCCCGCACCGCCTGCGTGTCCGGCGGCCGCCCGTCGGCGGAAACCAGCTTGAGGGTAAAGGGCTGGATCAAAAGCGTATCCCGCACCTGTTCGCGCAGGGCGATGGAAAACAGGCTCGATTTGAACGGCACGACGCTCTGCCCATCGGTCGATGTTCCCTCCGGAAAAAGGATCAGGCTTTTGCCTTGGCTCAAAAACTTGTCCAGCGCGTCCTTCTCCCGCGTGGCGTCCGCACGCGAACGGCTGATGAAGGCGGTCTGCTGTAATTTGGACAGAAACCCGAACAGCGGCCAGCTCTCAACGTCCTTCTTAGCCACGAACGACCCGCGAATCACGCTGCCGATGGCGGGAATATCGAGATAGGAGAGATGATTGCCGACGAAAAACACCTGCCGGCCCCGCTCCGGCGCCCCCTCGACTTGAATACGGATGCGCAAAACCGCGCAGATGGCCTTGTGCCAGAGGTGCGGGAGGAAATACGCGCCCGGCCCCCGGTGGACCGCGAGCAAGAGCATCTGAAAAGGGCAGGCGAGAATCACAAGCCCGGCAAAGGCCGTAAGCTTGATGACGGCGATCAGGCTCCTCATGCCTCGTCGGCGTCCGGCCCGCCCATCCCCGGCATGGTGCGCTGGATTTTCCGCTCGTAATATTTGCGGTAACGCTCGGTCATCAGGGTCGTCTGCACGACGATGCAGACATCCGTCGTGTTGAACTGCTCGTCAATCACCGCGCCGCCCCCGATGGTCGCACCAAGGCGCAGATATCCTTTGATCAGCGGCGGCAGGCTCGCGAAAACACGCTTTTCGTTGAAGGACTCCTTCGGCACGATATTCATCTCGACGTATCGGTGCGCCAGTGCCACGGGCCGGATGCTGGCCTCGGTTGGATGATAATGGTGGAGGTATGAAAGTTGCGGACCGAGCGCCTGAATATCCGTCCCCGGAAAGCTTGCACACCCGAACAGAAGGTCGATCTTGTGGTGTGTTATATATTCTGCGATGCCCTGCCAGAGCAGATTGAGAATCGGCTTTGTGCGGTAGGGGGCCAGAACACAAGACCGCCCGAGCTCCAAAAGCGACTGCCCCGACCGCACCAGCGGCTTAACGTCGTACTCGTCCTCGGAATAGAACCGCCCGAATTTCTGCGCCACCTCCTGCCGGATCAATCGGTACGTCCCGACGATGGTCTCCCGGCCCGTGGCCGGATCGCGCGCCAGAACGATAAGATGGTCGGCAATCGCGTCGAACGCGTCAAAATCGCGTTTCTGCGCCAGCATTTCCGCGCTGGGTTCGGCTTTATATTCTTCATAAAAAACGGCGTAGCGTAGTCTCTGCGCTTCCTCAATCTCGGCACCCGAATTCGCAAGCCGGACATATGCAAAGGCTGAGGGGGAATCGGCGTCTGTTATGGCGGGAGGAGGGGCTGCTGTCATCAGGCTCATAAAAAAATGTTTCGCCCGCACCGCCTTCGGATCAATCAAAAATTATCCTGTGCGCGCGCATGCAGTGTTCCAAAGGCGATATCCTAAAGAAACCCCCGTTATGGTCAAGCGGATTGTGCCCGGCCGGGCATTTTATGACGGGCGCTGTACGCGCCTTTACCTGCGGCCTCGGTTCGCGTTAAAATTCCCTCTATGAGTCAGCTCCACACCTCGATCCTGTTCGTCTGCACCGGAAACATCTGCCGCTCCCCGACGGCCGAGGGTATCCTGCGCCACAGGTTGCAGGAGCACGGCAGGCTGGATCATTTCACAATCGACTCGGCGGCCACGCATTCATGGAACGTCGGCAACCCGCCCGACCCCCGAACCGCCGCAGTCGCAAGGCAAAACGGCGTCAGCCTAGACGGGCTGAAGGCCCGCAAGATCCGGCCCGCAGATTTTCAAGACTTCGGACTGATCCTCGCGATGGACAATACCCACCTCGCCACCCTTCGCGCTCACGCGCCGGACGACGCGGCGGCCCAAATCCGGCTCTTCATGGAGGGCGCGGAGGTGCCCGACCCATACTACGGAGAAATAGAGGGCTTCCACAGGGTTTATAATATGATCGACCGGGGCGTTGAGACTCTGCTGAAAGGTATACTTGCAAAACAATGACCGCTTGACAAAACCCGCCTACAGACGCTCAATGCCCGCAAGGGCCGCACCCGAACGGATCAGGCATCATGCAAGACGACGGAAGAAATCCGGGCATCAAAAAGCCCGCCTACAAGACCAGCGCGGACAAGCTGTTACTTGAAAACATCAGCGGTAAGGACGGCAAGGACCGAGGAACCGTCGCCCGGCTGCGCGGCTATCTTCTGGCCGGAATTCTCGTTACCGCCCCGATTACCATAACGATATACCTGACGTACATTTTTCTGACCTTCATTGACTCGAAGGTCGCGTTTGTCCTGCCCGAGGAATGGTATCAGGCCCTATACGGGCGTGCGACGATTCCGGGGATCGGCCTTCTGGTCGCCCTGACGTTCTTTATCTGCGTGGGCTGGCTCGCCACCAACTTTCTTGGCCGTATCGTCATTCTGATCTCCGAGAAGATTTTGGCGCGCATGCCGATTATCCGCAGCATCTACGGCGCGACCAAGCAGATCATGGAAACCGTGATGACCAGCCAGTCCAACGCGTTCCGTGATGTCGTAATGTTCGAATATCCGCGCAAGGGGATATGGAGCTTGGGCTTTGTAACCGGAACGTCAGAGGGCGAGGTTCAGGATTTGACCGAGCAGGAAACGATAAACATCTTCGTGCCGACGACGCCCAATCCGACATCGGGCTTTTTGCTGTTCGTTCCTAAAAAAGACCTGATTTTTCTGGAAATGAGCGTGGAAGAGGGGATAAAACTGGTCGTCTCCGGAGGTATGATTTCGCCCGATCCGAAGAAAAGGCGTCAAAAGAAACAAGGGCCGGAAGTCGCAGCGGCGCTGTCGGCGAATGAAGAAAACCCCTGAACGGCGGCCAGACCGGACGAACCGGATGGAAAGAAGGAATAAGACATGAGCGAACTCATCAAATCCATACGTGAACGCGACCCTGCGAAGCCGACCTTCGCCGAAGTGCTCTTCGCCTATAACGGCTTTCACGCCGTTGTCCTGCACCGCGTGAACAACTTCGTCTGGAATCTGGGGCTGCGGGCGCTGGCGCGGTTTTTCGCGAATATCACGCGCATGTTCACGGGCGTAGAAATCCACCCCGAAGCCACCATTGGTAAAAATCTCTTTATCGACCACGGCACGGGCGTAGTGATCGGCCAGACCGCCGTGATCGGCGATAACGTGACGATATACCACGGCGTGACGCTGGGCGGCGTGGGCCGCACGGGCGGCGTAAACGGCAAGCGCCACCCCACCGTCGAATCCGGCGCGATCATCGGCGCGGGGTCCCAGCTTCTGGGCGATATCACGATCGGGGAGGGCGCGAAGATCGGCGCGAACTCGGTTGTAACCACCGACATTCCCGCCCACGCCACGGCCATCGGCATCCCCGCCCGGGTCGTCGGCGGAGACGATAAGGCCCGCGCCTACGGCATGCCCAGCCGCGAGGAAATGGCCGACCTCGTCACGACGATGGATTGCCTGATCCGCGAGATGGGCAAGATCAAGAAAGAGCTCAATCTTAACGATGAAAAAGATTGCGTAACACCCTGTGACAGCCTAAAAAAAGACGCGGCAGAGTAATCGAAATCAAGGCCGCAGGGGTGTGCCCCGCGAAACGGTCTCGGTATAGGGATCGGAAGACCGCCGCATCCAGTCTTCCTCCGGCTTAAGCGGCAGATCGAGCGAGCCCGGCTTGGTTTTCGGCTCATAGGGCGGCCCGACATCCAGCCCGCCTTGCGGAACATACGCATACGTCAGAAATTCGTAACGCCCCAGCGCCGCCGTGCGCGGGTCGGTAATCACCGCACCGGCATCGTCGCGGTTCGTCACCCGTCCGCTGCCCGTTTGCGGATGTGCGCCTTCTTTCTGCGACCATGTTCCGTCAGTATTTTCCCGCACGAAATGATAATCCATCGCCGGAGCGTCGCCCTGCTGGCGGGCGTCCGTCAGGGGCGGGCGGGTATAGACAGCCACGCGGTAATAACCCTCAAGCGGCTGGGCGTTCGCGCCGCCGATCATCGCGCCATCGGCCTCGATGGCCTTGACCAATTCCTGCTGGAAGGTTTTATAGTCGCGGTCGCTGCGCGAACTGAAATCAAAACTGCCGCGCTCGCCCGGAACGTCTCCGCCGTGGCGGTAACGGTCCATATCGTTCATCGCATAGGAATAACAGTTGGCGTAATCCTGAAACCCCTGCGCCAGATAGGTTTCGCGGGCCAGCGGCTCGAACCGATCGACCTCCGCGCGCGTCATGCCGAACTGCGCCGCTACCTTATCCAGATCGCCCTTCGATTGCTCCACGGCCTGATTGAATTGTACCAGCGCGTCCTGCGTCCGCTCCACCGGGGCGCGGTCCAGCCTGTGGGCGGCCATGCGCATATCGCTCTCGGTGGCGGGGTGGCGGTATTCCGTGCTCGCCAGAACCCGCAGCAATGTCTCGCGGTTGGCCTGTGAAAAAGCGGTAAGATCGGAGTTCGAGACGCGGCTGTTCCACACCTCCGGCTCATAAGCCGGGGCTGAAAGATTGCCGCTCTGTCCGCTTGGGTTGCTGCTCACGTTCACCCGTTATTTTTATAAATCCCGCTAAAGCTTTGCAATTATGGCAAATTTTCAGGAAAATTTCAACCGCTCTGGAAATAGGCGATGGCCTGATCCCGCTCGAAAAGGTAAAGCAGAGTCCGCAAAGCCGCGCCGCGCTTGGTTTTCAGCTCCGAATCTTTCGAGACGATAAGTTTCGCATCATCCCGCGCCGCCGCCAGTAATTCCCCGTGCGCGGAGAGGTCGGCCAGCCGGAACGTAGCCATTCCGCTCTGTTTCAGGCCCAGAAGATCGCCGCTGCCCCGCAGTTCCAGATCTTTCTCGGCAATGATAAACCCGTCCTCCGTATCCCGCAGGGTCGAAAGCCGTTCCTTCGCGGTGACGCCCAGAGGCCCGGAAAACAAAAGGAAGCAATAAGATTGATCCGCCCCGCGCCCCACGCGCCCGCGCAACTGGTGAAGCTGCGCGAGCCCGAACCGCTCGGCATGCTCGATGACCATGATTGTCGCCTCCGGCACGTTGACCCCAACCTCGATCACGGTGGTGGAGACGAGAATATCGAGGTCCCCGGCGATGAACCGTTCCATCACCGCGTCCTTCTCTGTGGGCTTCATCCGCCCGTGAATAAGCCCCGTGCGCTCCCCGAACGTCTGGCGCAGAATATCAAACCGCTCCTCCGCCGCCGCAAGGTCGATCAGCTCGGATTCCTCCACGAGCGGACACACCCAGTAAACCCGGTGCCCTTCGCGCGTCTTGGTCCGCAGCCGTTCAATCAGCGTGTCCATCTTCTCAACGGGCAGCAAAAGCGTGTCGATCGGCTTGCGCCCCGGCGGCTTCTCGTCCAGCTTTGAAACGTCGAGATCGCCATAGGCCGTGAGCGCCAGCGTGCGCGGAATAGGGGTGGCCGTCATGACAAGCAAATCCACGCCCTCATTCTTGCTGGCCAGTTCCAGCCTTTGCTGCACCCCGAAACGGTGCTGCTCGTCGATCACCGCAAGGCCCAGATCGTGGTAATGCACGTCGCGCTGAAAAATCGCGTGCGTGCCGATGATAATCTGCGCCGCGCCGTTTCGGATTTGCGAAAGCAGCGTGTCGCGCACCTTACCCTTGTCCCGCCCGGTCAGCACGACCGCGCGGATCCCCGCCGCGCGCATAAGCGGCGCGAGCGTCTGCGCATGTTGCCGCGCGAGGATTTCCGTCGGCGCCATCAGCGCGGCCTGATGCCCGGCCTCCACCGCGTTCAGCATCGCAAGGCAGGCGACGATGGTTTTTCCGCTGCCCACATCACCCTGCAACAGGCGCAGCATGCGAAGGGGTCTTTGCATGTCCGCGTCGATCTCCGAAAGGCTGCGTTGCTGCGCCCCCGTGAGCGTGAAGGGCAGGGCGGCCAGCACCTTTTCGCGCAGCACGGCAGAGGGCGCATAGCTCCGCCCCTCCACCGCCCGCTGATGCTCGCGGACAAGGATGAGTGTGAGTTGATTGGCCAGCAATTCATCATAAGCCAGCCGCGCCCGCGCCGGATGCAGCGGCGAGAGTTCGGCCTCGCCCTGCGGCGCGTGGACCGCTAACAGCGCATCCTTCCAGTCCGGCCAGCCATGGCGTTTTTTATAAGCCTCGTCCTGCCATTCCGGCAGTTCAGGGATCATCCCGCGAGCGCTGGCGATGATCTTGTTGAGCAGTTTATTCGTGATCCCCTGCGTCAGCGGATAGATCGGCTCGATCCGCTCGATCAGGCTGCGCTCCTCGGGTTTGCCGATCGCGTCGGGATGCACCATCTGCGGCTGCCCTTGAAAATATTCCACCCGCCCGCTGACGATCACGCTCTTGCCCTCGGGCAGTTGCTTGAGCAGCCAGTCCTTTTTCGCGTGGAAGAACACGAGGCTGATCGCACCCGTATCGTCGTGGCAGGAAATGCGGTAGGGAAACCCCTTGCGCTTTGAGGGGCTGTGCTTTCCCACGGTGAGCGTCAGCGTCGCCACGCGCCCGTTCTGCGCCTGCGCCACCCCGCCGGAAAACCGCCGATCCACGAAATCGACGGGCCGATGCCACAGCAGGTCGAGCACCTTCGGCCCGCCCACGAGTTTTTCCAGAAGCAGCGCATTGCGCGGCCCCACCCCCGGCAGGATCGCCAGAGGCCGGAAGAGGGGATCGAGATCAAAGGGACGGCTCATAATCCTGTCAGGGTTCGGGCGGCGCCAGCGCGGCTTCACGCTTGATCTTGTGGCTCAGCCGCACCGCGTAATAGCTGATCCCTACGAGCAAAAACCCCATCAGCATGATCGCCAGCGGCCAGCCCGTGATGTCCTTGAAATATTCGTCCGTGTAATAGCCGAGGAACCCCAGAAGCCCGAACGTGCCGACCAGCAGCATCGTGCGGCTGTGCATCCGCACGCTCACCCACATGAGCGAAATCGAAACGGGGAGGAGCACAATATCCAGCGCCGAATGATGGACGATATCATAGACCGACCACAGCAGCCCGACCCCGCCGATGAAATACCAGAAGGCGGCGATGGGTTTATGAATGCTGCGGTCGATACTCCACGCGACCATGAGGATGGAAAGACTCATTCCTAGGCCGAATATATCCTCGTCCACCTCGCATCGCTCCATCAGGATTCCGGCGAAGGCGTTGAAAAACAGATACCCGAAAAACAAAAGCGCGGTGCGCCGGAACGCAACGAAGCACAAAAGATATTGCACCGCCAGAATCCCGAAAATGACCAGCGCGGCGAGCTGCGTGTCGTTCCCATCGGCGTATTCATCAAGAAAAACGAACATCCCGACCGGCTGCAACACGGCGGCCTTAAGGAAGAGGGGGGTAGAGGCTGCGCGGAACCGCTCGTCCTTGAGCGTAATAATGCCGAACAGGAACGCGCCGATCCCCGGCCCGAAGGTGATGGTAACACGCGCGAATGAACCGAGGTCCGACCAAATCATGGCCATATAGAGCCCCAGCCCGCCGAACACGAAGACCGCCCCAATATACCCAAGAAGGCGCGAAAGCCACGCCGCGCTTTTATCCTGAAGCCCCGCGCGGGTCATATAGGCCGCGATCTCGTCCGGCGTGATCCCGTTATCGCGGGCCAGATCGCCGATCTGCGCCAGCGCCTTGGCCTTGGCCTCGAAAAGGGGGGGCGCGCCGGTCATGGCGTCTTCTCTTCGGTGACCCAGCCGATCAGCTTCCCGCCGCCGTAATAAATGCCGCTGTCAGGCTCGATGGGGAAGCGGTGACGGTCCTTGATGAAGGAATACCGGTATCCGCCCGAGGCCCCGCCGCCAAAAATCGCGGTCATGAGGTTGCCGCCCCCCCGGTAATCCTCGCGGAAGATGAACCCGTCCGGGCTGGTCGCGAGGCCGCTGAGAGTTTTTCCTTCAAGCGCGGGAATGGGTTGCACCGACGGCTCGGTCAAATCGTCGATCTTCGGCATCTCAATCTGCTGACCCTTTTTGGTCTGCGGATCGAACAGGTAAAGCTGCGGCAGGTTCCAGTGCTGGATATTCGCCTCATTCTTGGGCGGTAGGAAATGAAGTTCCGCAACGCCCGCGTCGCTGATCTGTATCCGATAGGGATATTCGGGATTATGGCTGTAATAGTAATTGAACGCGAAAACGGCCTTGTATCGCGGCGGGTCGATGGGGTTCATCGGGAAATTCGCCGAAACGAAAAACACCGCCGATAGAATGATCGGCAGCGCCAATCCGGCGATCAGGACGAAATGCTCTTTCAAAAACGCTTTCATGGGGCGGCCATCCTGCTATGCTGTGCGGGTTTCAACAAAGGGTAAACCGCGCATGCCGCAGAATCAAGACGCTTCGGATGAACCGGAAATAAACCGCAAGAAACGGCTCATATTCCGCTCTTGGCACCGGGGCACGAAGGAGATGGATCTGATTCTGGGCAGCTTCGCCGATGCCAACGTCATGGGCTTTGGGCCGCAGGAGCTGGATCAATATGAGCGAATCCTGACCTATAACGATCCGGATTTATACGGCTGGATTTCCGGCTCGGAACAGCCGCCCGCCAATATCATCGACGATGTTTTCCAGAAAATCCTCGCGCACCGCCTGCCGAAAAAATAACGGCGCAAAAGCGAGTCAAAGATCGTAATACTGGTCCTTGCGGGCCAGAAGCTTCTTGGGCAGCCGAAGACCCTGCTTTTCGGCGATCTTGAACATCGCGCGCTCGGAAAATCCGCCATAGATCCGGTTGCCGTCATCCTGCACCGCCCAGTCTTCAAGATCGGCGATCGCACACGTGTAAAGCCGCTCCAGCGTTCCCTTGTGCGTCACGGGCGGCGTGACCAGCCGGACCTTGAGAGAATTCTCCCCCTCGCGCCCCAGAACCTCGGCCCACAGATGCTCCACCTGATCCGTATTCGAGACAAAGTAAAGCTTAACAAGCGCATTCTCCGGAAATTTTTCATAAAGCTCGAAAAACTGCGGCAAAGTGGCCTTGGCCTTCTCCTCGGCCTCGATCATCAGCGGGTCATCCGGGTCGGTCATCAGCGGCGCATATTCCGGCAACGGCGAGACGACGTTCAGACACACAGCCAGACCGATGATCGACAAGACAAGAATGACAAGGATAAAGGTCAAAGACTCTCTCCAAAACAAACCCGGCTAAAAGTAGCCAGGCTCTAAAAAAATGGCGCTTATACCGCTTTCACAAAAACGGCGCGGTAAGCATATCCGCGGAAAAGGGACTCATAGTGCAGCGTGCCCTTTTTGTCCTGCCCCATACACTTAAGATATTCGAGAATCTCAGGCTTGTGGTAGACATGGAACATCTTCAGCCACCAGAACAGGAATTTGCGGAAGAGGGGCGGCATCCCCTCCTGCCCGCCGAAATCGACGATATGAATCTCCCCGCCGGGCGGAAGAAGGTCAAGCGCATGATCAAGCGACTCCTGCCACGGCGGAATGATCGACAGCGCATAGGAAAAGACGATCTTGTCCAGAGGGGCCTCAAGCCCGAACAGGGCGGCTGGGTCGAAGGTTTGCGAAAACGCCTGCCGCAGCATAATGGCGTCCCCGAACCCTTCGCGCTTTATGTTGCCCTGCGCGGTCTTGAGCATTTCCTCCGAGGCGTCCAGCCCGTAAAACTTTGCCTGCGGATATTTTTTCCGCATGCAGATCAGGTTGCGCGCGGTGCCGCAGCCGACTTCGCACACCGTTTCCCCGGCGGAGGGGCGCAGACGGTCGATCAAAATATCGCGGCCCAAGAGATAATATTTACGTGACGCATCGTATACGTGCCGTGTCCAGCGGTACATGCGGTCCATGCTCTGCCGGGCCTGCTCTTCGCTTTGCTTGAGGGCGCTGCTCATCCGAAAAAAACCTCGTCAGGCGGCGATCTTGTCGCTCTGCTTCTTGGAATTGATATAGGTGTGGAATCCGCCATAGATCGACGAACGGTCCTTGGCGACCGCCTCGGGCGACCGCACAGGGTTGTAGTCCCACAGCCCCAGGAGATCGGAGGGCAGGGAGCGCGACAGCGGACTGTCCGTTCCTGCCGTGCGGAAAATGACGCGCGCGCCGGCAGCCGCCGTGCGGCTCACATGCGTCCAGAGGTCGGTGAGCTGCTTGTCGTTCATCCAGTCCTGCGCATCGAGGAAAACGTAATTCTCGAAGCTTTCCTTGCCCTGGTCGCCGAGGAAATCGGTGATCGAGGCATGAATGATCTGCGCACGGGAAGCATTGGCCTTCAGCGTCTCGTAATGCTGCTCCATCAGATAGCGCGGAATCGCCTTGCGCTTTTCGGTGTCATAGCCACGCCCGAACGCCTGCCATGCGAAATAGTTGGTCTCGATCGGAAAGTCGCACGCCATGCGCTGCAACCGGGCTTTCAGCAATCCGGCCATATCGCCGCCCGCATCGTTGTTCAACTCGTCGAACTGCGCCGGAGGAATCCCGAGCCCGTAAAGCGAAACTGGCATGTTGCACAATTTGCGCACCATTTTCTTGTCAAAGAGCGGGCCGAGCGTGCGGTTGAAGATCACGCGCTGTTCGTCCATCGTGCGCGCTTTCAAAAGGTCGCGCGGGTCCTGCCCGTAGAATTTGGCGATGAAATGAACCGTGGCGATAAAGCTGCCGAGCAGGCCCTGCTTATAAACGTTCTTGCGGAAGAAATTGATGCGCCGACCGTGGCGCAGGGTCCGCTTTTCCCAGAAATCGCGCGTGAAACTGTCCAGATGCGGCGCGATATAGCGGTCGTAATTCTCGATATTCTTGGGGGAGTTCGCATGCCCGAAAAACAGGAAGAAGCTCTCATAGTCCGGCAGGTGCTTGACCGCCGCCAGCTTGAGCCGGCCGAGCGCCACGTGCGCGGGGTTGAGGTCGATCGCATGAATGGATTTCGGGCTTTCCGTGAGGTAGTTCATCACGTTGCAGCCGCCCGAGCAGATCGTCATGATCCGCGAATTCGGGCCGATATTCATGGCTTCAATGTCCACTTCCGGGTCTTCCCAGATCTGCGGGTAAACGAACCCGCTGAACATCAGGGTGAAAAGACGGTCCTGAATCCCGCGCTTCGACACGGGCTTGTGACCGTGCCCCTGAACGGCATCTTTAAGAAGCTTTTTATTCGCAACAGTTGTATCGTCGCTGGTGGCGGAGGCTTCAGCACTCATATCTCGGGTGTCCCTGACCTTAGCTATCCCTTGAAATAGACTGAAACCTATATATAAAAAACCGCAGTAAGGCAAATGACAATTAGGCGGCAGGGCGCAGAGTTTTGTGAATAATCAGGCGGAAAAAAAAGCGGCGCAGCAGGCCGGGCCGGTCGTCTTCGGCGCGCCGGAGGGCCATGACGCGCGGCTGATGGCACAAAAGGCCCGCGCCCTGATGCCCGAGGACCGTATTCTGGTTCACGTGGCCATGGACGGCAACCGCCTCGCCGCGCTGGCCGAGCATATCGCCTTTTTTGCCCCTGATATTAAGGTGATAACGCTCCCCGCCTGGGATTGCCTGCCTTATGACCGAGTCTCGCCCCATGCCGATATCGTGGCCACGCGCGTGGCGGCGCTCACGGGGCTTCTTGAATGGAAACGCCAGCCCGAACGCTTCCCCCGCATACTTTTGGTCAGTTTGAACGCCGCCGTCCAGCGCGTCATGCCCGCCGAGGCGCTCCGTGAGGCCAGCTTCGCGGCGCAAAAGGGCAAAACCCTCGATCTGAACAAGCTCCAGCTCTTTCTCGTGCAAAGCGGCTACATCCGAACCGAAACCGTCCGCGAGACGGGGGAGTTCGCCCTGCGCGGCGGGATCATTGATCTTTTCCCCGCCGCTTTCGAGAATCCGATCCGAATCGATTTGTTTGGCGACGAGATCGAATCCATCCGCGCCTTCGACCCGATTACGCAAATCACACTGCCGGGCGGGGATATAAAGGACTTCGCGCTCGTCCCGGCAACGGAGTTTTTTCTGGATGAAGCCTCCGTCACGCGCTTCCGCAGCGCCTACCGCGAACGCTTCGGGCCGCAGGCGGCGAACGACCCGGTCTATGAATCCGTCACGGCGGGCCGCCGCCACAGCGGCATGGAGCATTGGCTGCCGCTGTTCTATGAAAAGATGCAGACAATCTTCGACTATGCGGGCGACTGCGCAATCACCTTCGATTTACACACACACGACGCCTTTAACGAACGTCTTGTGCAGATACGGGACTTTTATGCCTCTCGCAAAACGATGCTTGACGCCGCGCAAAAAAAATCTGCGAAGAAAGACACCGCCGCCCCCGCCTACCACCCGCTGCCCGTCAACGCACTCTATATAGAGGAAGGCGAGTGGGCGGCCCGCACAGGCGAAGCAGCGGAATTCTCACCCTTCGGCGCGCCCGGAATCGAGGAGCCGCAAGCGGGTGAAGCCCGCAAGGGCCGGGATTTTGCGGATGTGCGGGCGCAGCCCAAGGGCGATGTGTTCGCAGCCTTGAGGCAGCATATCGCCGCGCTGGAGCAGCAAAATAAAAAGGTGATTGTCGCCTGTTACGGCGAAGGCTCGCGCCAGCGTCTCGCGGGGTTGATGGACCATGCGGGCATCGGCCCAATCAAAAATTGTGCAGGCTGGGAGGAGGTCAAAGCCCTCAAGCCCGGCCAGATCGGGATGGCCGTTCTCGGCCTGGAGCATGGTTTTGCTGCGCAGGATCTCGCCGTCATCAGCGAGCAGGACATCCTCGGCGACCGGCTGGTCAGAAAATCCAAGGCCCGCAAAAAGGCCGATAATTTCCTGCGGGAGGTCTCAAGCCTCGCCCCCGGCGATCTGGTCGTGCATGTCGATCACGGCATCGGGCGTTTTGTGCAGCTTGAAACCGTCAGGGCCGCCGGAACCTTCCATGATTGTCTGAAGCTCGAATATGCGGGCGGCGACCGTTTGTTCGTACCCGTTGAAAACATGGAGGTGCTCTCCCGCTTCGGCAGCGACGAGGGCACGGTCGAACTCGACAAGCTCGGCGGCGCGGGCTGGCAGGCGCGAAAGGCGCGGGCCAAGAAAGACCTGATGGAAATGGCCGATCAGCTTTTAAAAATCGCCGCGCAGCGCATTCTCTCAAAGGCCGACAAACTCCAGATTTCAAGCGACGTATATAACGAATTCGCCGCAAAATTCCCCTATCAGGAAACCGAGGATCAGGAACGCGCCATCGACGACGTTTTGGCCGGCCTCGCCGCCGAACACCCGATGGACCGCCTTGTCTGCGGCGATGTGGGCTTCGGCAAGACCGAAGTCGCCATTCGTGCCGCGTTCATCGCGGCCATGTCGGGGGCGCAGGTCGCGCTTATTGTCCCAACGACTTTGCTCGCCCGCCAGCATTACCATAATTTCACAAAACGCTTCGCCGGTACCACGATCCGGGTCGAACAGCTCTCCCGCCTCGTCGCGGCGAAGGACGCAAGCAAGATCAGGGACGGCCTCGCGGACGGCACCGTCCAGATCGTGATAGGCACCCACGCCCTTCTGAGCAAAAGTATAAAGTTCCAAAATCTTGCGCTCCTGATCGTGGACGAGGAGCAGCGCTTCGGCGTCAAGCAAAAGGAAAAGCTCAAATCCCTCAAGCAGAACGTGCATGTTCTAACCCTCACCGCCACGCCGATCCCGCGCACCCTGCAAATGTCGCTCACGGGCGTAAAGGAAATGAGCCTGATCACAACCCCGCCCGTGGACCGCCTCGCCGTGCGCACCTTCGTCATGCCGCACGATCCGGTCGTGGTGCGCGATGCGCTGTTGCGCGAACACTATAGGGGCGGGCAGAGCTTCTACGTCGTGCCGCGTATCGCCGATCTGCCGGAGATCGAGGAGGAGTTGAAGGAAACCGTCCCCGAAATCCGCTTCATCTCCGCCCACGGCCAGTTGTCCGCCACGGAACTCGAAGACCGGATGGAGGCGTTTTACGAAGGCCGCTACGGCATCCTGCTGGCCACCAACATCATCGAAAGCGGCATCGACATCCCCACCGCCAACACCATGATTGTCCACCGCGCCGATATGTTCGGCCTCGCGCAGCTCTACCAGATCCGGGGCCGCATCGGGCGCTCGAAACAGCGCGCTTACGCCTACATGACTTACCGCCCCGGCGTGACGCTGAACCCGAACGCGCTGCGCCGGCTGGAGGTTCTGGAAACACTGGACACGCTCGGCTCCGGTTTCCAATTAGCCAGCCATGACATGGACATACGCGGCGCAGGTAATCTTTTGGGTGAAAGCCAATCCGGCCACATCCGCGAAATCGGGGTCGAACTTTACCAGCAAATGCTCGAAGAAGCCGTTGCCGCCGCGCGTCAGGGCGCGGGCGCAGATTCGGGCGCCGTGATCGAGGAACGCTGGTCGCCGCAAATCGCAATTGGAACATCCGTATTAATTCCAGAAAGTTACGTAAAAGATTTAAATGTCAGGATGAACCTTTATCGTCGCCTGAGCGACCTTCTGGAGCCCGCCGATATCGAATCCTTCGCCGCCGAACTGATCGACCGCTTCGGTCCCATACCGCCGGAGGTCGAAAACCTGCTCGATATATTGAAGATCAAGCAGCTCAGCCGGAAGGCTGGAGTCTCGAACGTCGATGCGGGGCCCAAAGGCGCGGTCATTGCCTTCCATAACAACAGCCCGCCTGATATCCCCGGCCTGATGAAATGGATGGCCGAACAACGCGGCGCGGTGCGCCTGCGCCCCGATCAGAAACTCGCTGTCACCCGCACGTGGGAGAA
The DNA here is from genome assembly GCA_023384135.1 of Alphaproteobacteria bacterium. GTDB lineage: Bacteria > Pseudomonadota > Alphaproteobacteria > Micavibrionales > Micavibrionaceae > JAGNKE01. Next base: position 517,247 of record JAHDXS010000003.1, read on the forward strand.
TGTCGGCCAGCGCGTTAAGGGGGTCCAAAGTCTGCTGCGCGAACTGGGCGATTTTTCCTCAGCCGGATGACATAAGAATTTGGCGTTTTGGCCAAATTGTGCCATGCTGTGCGAGTTATCGAAGACAGGATTCCTGATGTCGTCACGCCTTTATGTCGAAAACCGCATTCGCGAAGCGCTGAAGAAAGCCAGAGGAAACAAGAACCTCGCGCGCCAGCAATTGATCGCCTGGACCTACGAGGACGCCAAGCTGCTCCACGCGCTGACACGCCCGCATCTTGATGGGATCATCGCCTATAATATTGACCGCCTGCTGTCCGGACGCGGTGAAGCCGCGAAAGAGGAGGGCGTGAACGCCAAAACGGCCGCCAAGACCCCGCCGCCCGCCGCCCGCAAGGCGAAAGTGGATGATTTCGGTATGGAGCTGTTGCGTGCGGTCGCGGCATCCGATGCGGCCATTTTCGGGCAAGAAACGGGCGCTCCGCCCGCTAAGCGCGGGCAAGCCTCCCGCCGCCACGTCGATGCGCTCATGAAAATGGCCGCCAGCGTCGAACGCAAAAAACCCAAGACTGACAAGACCTGATCCATGACAGCCGTGGACCTGACGGCACTGGCCAGAGATATCGGGTGCGAATCCCTCGTGCCCCTGCCGCGCGACGTATCCCCGCGTCAGTATTACCGGGGCCGGCAAAAGGGCCGCAGCATCGTGGTGATGACTTATCCGCTCACCGTCGAAAGCGGCGCGGAGCTGCGGCAATTCATAAGACTTGCCCGCTGGCTCGCGCAAAAGGGAATCAGGACGCCGGCGGTCTATGCCGAAGATATGACGAACAACCGCGCGGTGATCGAAGATCTGGGCGATACCAGCTTCGGGAAGGCGCTGAAGGCGGGCGCGGACAGGGCGGAGCTTTACACGCTGGCTGCCGATGCGCTGCGCCACCTGCGCGGCGCAGGCGTCCCTGATAATCTGGAGCCGTTCGAGCATAGCCGCATCCGCCGCAACGTCCGCCAGATGAACGATTATTATGTCGCCTTTACACGCGGGCAGGCTGCGCCGGAAGGCCTGACGAAGGATTTTCTGGAGATTTGGAATCAAATCGAAAAAAGCCTGCCGCCCTGTCCGCGCGGCTTTCTGCACGGCGACTACCATCTGGAAAACCTCATGCTTCTGGAAAAGGGTGAAGGGCTTGCCCGGTGCGCCCTCATCGACTTTCAGGACGCGCTGGAAGGCCCGCTCCCCTACGATCTGGTCAATCTTCTGGAAGACGCCCGCATGGACGTGCCGGACGAACTGTCGCAAAACCTCATCGCCCGGTACTGCGAGGGGATGAGCGCGAAGGAGGAGGAGATTTTCCGCCTCTGGTACCGCGTTTTGGGCACGCAATTCCATTGCCGCGTCATCGGCCTGTTCATCAAACTGGCCGCCGAGCAGGGGCGGGACGAATACCTGATCCATATCAGCCGTTTGCAAAATTACATTAAAAAGGGGGTTGAACACCCCGCCTTGGCCCCCCTCAAGGGCTGGCTGGCGAAAGAAGGGGTTGATTTTGCCCCGATAAAGGATTTGAATGGGGCCGAAATCCGGGAAAAATTCCGGATGATGGACAAAAAGTAATAACTGCACTGCACGTAACGTTAGGAGAAAACCATGTCGCTCGTTGCCGACCGCCTGAGCCGGATCAAACCGTCCCCCACCATCGCCGTGACCAACAAGGCGAAAGAGCTGAAGGATGCCGGCCGCGATGTGATTGGCCTCGGCGCGGGCGAGCCGGACTTCGACACGCCGGACTTCATCAAAGAGGCCGCCTATAATGCGATCCGCGAAGGCCAGACCAAATACACCGCCGTAGACGGCACGCCGCAGCTGAAAGACGCGATCATCGCCAAATTCAAGCGCGACAATAACCTGACCTACAAACGCGAGCAGATTACGGTGGGCACGGGCGGAAAACAGGTCCTCTATAACGCCCTGATGGCGTCCGTCAATCCGGGCGACGAGGTCATCATCCCCGCGCCGTACTGGGTCTCGTACCCCGACATGGTGCTGCTGGCCGAAGGCACCCCCGTGGCCGTGGATTGCCCGAAGGAAAACAATTTCAAGCTCCAGCCCAAGGATCTCGAAAAGGCGATCACGCCCAAAACCAAATGGGTGATCCTCAACTCGCCTTCCAACCCGACGGGCGCGGCCTATTCGTGGGACGAGATGAAGGCCCTGACGGACGTGCTGGTCAAGCATCCGCATGTCTACGTCATGACCGACGATATGTACGAGCATCTGGTCTATGACGGATTCAAGTTCTGCACCCCCGCGCAGGTCGAGCCGAAACTCTACGACCGCACGCTCACGGTGAACGGCGTCTCCAAATCCTATTCCATGACCGGCTGGCGCATCGGCTATGCGGGCGGTCCGGCGGCGCTCATCAAGGCGATCGCGATCATGCAGAGCCAGAGCACGTCCAACCCGTCCTCCATCTCTCAGGCCGCCTCGGTGGCCGCGCTGAACGGCGACCAGAGTTTCCTGATCGAGCGCAACGAAAGCTTCCGCCAGCGCCGCGATATGGTTGTGGAAATGCTCAACGAGGCCGAAGGCATCGAATGCCTGACTCCCGAAGGCGCGTTTTATGTCTATCCCTCCTGCGCGGGCTGCATCGGCAAGACCACGCCGGACGGCAAGCTCATCAAGACCGACGAGGATTTCGTAACGTATCTGCTGGAATCCGAAGGCGTGGCCTGCGTACAGGGCACGGCGTTTGGCCTCGCGCCGTATTTCCGTATTTCCTACGCCACCTCCGCCGAAGCGTTGCAGGAAGCCTGCAAGCGCATCCAGCGCGCATGCGCAGCCCTCAAGGGCAAGGCGCAGGCGGCTTGAGTCTCTGTTTGGATAGGAAGTTTAGCTAAAAGAGTTGAACGGCCCTTTGTCGTCGTCGGAATAGTGCCCGATGCGCACAAGCTCATGCTCATAAGCCTCGGTAAGGGTTTCAGCATGATCCTTAAGGTAGTTCACGATCTCCTCCGGCACCGTCAGGTCAATCAGACGCTCAATAATCGAACGCCGCACCGGCGGATCAAGCAGGGGGTTATGCTGCGCCCGACAAAGCTTAACCTCTGCCCGTTCCAGTTGGGCGGCCTTTTTGGCCGTCTCGGGGCAAGAGAAACTGTCATCCGTGCTGATAATAAACGTTTGCGGGATTGTGATCGCAGACGCACCGCTCGCCAACTCCTGATTTTTGCGCTCGAAATAACTGCGTCCATACTCGGCGATTTCAAGAATTTGCCCGTGCGTAGGGCGAATGGCGGGGTTTTCTTCATAAAGCAGCCGGCTGAGACCTCGGAAATAATAATACATACGGTCCATGAAAGGCGTCCCGGCCAGCTCGTTCTCGTGCTTGCGCGCATGACGGGTGTAAAGCTTGTTCAGGCGAGGATGATAAAGGGCCGAAGAGCCCGAAGTATCAAAAAACGGCGCGGTATGAAACGCATGTTCGATGGGCGGCATCCGGCTCCCGTCAAAACGCGCGTCGATCAAAGCATGCTGGAACAACATCCCGCTGGTGGAATGAGTCATCAGAAAACGCGGCAGATTCTCAGGGAACGCCTGGAAAAGCGGGGAGTCAGGCGAGAATGTGAAATGCTTGATCCGCTGAAGCGAATCCTCAAGTGTGCCGACCTCAAGCCCCGGGTTAACCAGGCTGACGGACAGAACGGAATACCCGGAATCGCGAATATCCTGTATGGCCTCCATCTTGTCGAGCGCACTGGTCTTCCAGCCGGGCAGGTACCCGACAACCCCGCGCGGCTCGTGGGCCGGAATCACAAAAACCTCGGCGTGTTTTTTGCCGCTGGGCCCTAAGTAATCGAACGCGGTTTGATCCCAGTCGTCTGGAAGCCGGAGCTGGCCACCTGCCAGAGAAGTCATCCCAAGCACCGCCGCTGTGGGAAGTCCCATAACGGTACGCCAGAGCTGCTTTAGGGAATAATCTTTTTCAACGGTACTCTTTAAAGCAACCACGCCACCTTACCCTGTCCGCTCTTCTTGTCTTGTTTTTTCCTGAGCCATGCGTAAATAGTACCAAAAAAAAACGTAAGATACACGCATTTACCGGAAAAACCCCCGAAAAAGAAAAACCGGGCAAAAGCCCGGCAAGTTGAACAGGGAGGTTTTACGTCTGAGAGACGAAGGATCCTTGCGGACCCTGACAATCTGTCGATTGTTAAATAGAGTATATCCGCAGCATCTAATGAAAAACCAATGCTATTTTTGCACTCTACCCATGCAAAATACACATGGCTTAAAATCGGATTCATGCAAAATAAGGGGGTGCCGTCGGCTTAACGTTCCAATTCGGCGCGAACCGTGTTGAGCAGATAATCTCTGAAAACCACGATTCTTTTGGAATTCCGTCGTTCCTGAGGATAGACGAAAAACATATCAACACTGGGAATCTCCAGATCGGGGAACAACGGTTCCAGATCGGGGTCGTGGCGGCTGACGTAATCGGGCAGGGCGGCAATCCCCACGCCGTGTTTCACGGCGGCGTAACGTGCGCTCATAGAGTTGAGCATCATGACATTCGGATTGTTTTCGTGCTCGATTCCCAGCGTATTGAAAATCCAGTTAGGCCGCACGAAGGGCGTTTCCATCCCGACCGGATGCCCGATCATGACGTGGTTGCGTAAATCCTCCAGCGTCTTGGGCTGTCCGTGGCGCTCACGATAGTGTTTCGAAAGACACAGGCTGAAGCGCAGCGTCGTGATCTTCTTTTCGATGACGTCGGCCTGCTCCGTCTTCTGCAGCCGAATGCCCACGTCGGCCTCCCGCCGCATCAAATCGTAAACCCGGTTATCAAGCAAAAGCGTCACCTGAATCTTCGGGTAAATATCCTTAAACCCGGCCAGCTTCGGCACCAGCCAGCTTGAGGCGATAAAGTCCACGGTGGTGATGGTCAAAAGCCCCTCGGGCAGCAGCCGCGAATCCGAAAGCCGCGTCTGCGCGTCTTTCAGTTTTTCGAACACGTCCCGCGCCGCCTCGAACAAGATCTCGCCCTGCTCGGTGAGGACAAGCCCCCGCGCGTGACGGTGGAAGAGGGGATGCCCCAGATTGTCCTCCAGCGCTCCGACCTGCCGGGAAACGGCTGATTGGCTTAGGTTCAGGATTTCCCCCGCATGGGTAAAACTCCCGGCCTCGGCGACGGTTTTGAAGATTTTCAGCTTGTCCCAGTCCATAAGCGTCTTCCGGGGTTAGAAATGAAAGAGTTGATTCTACTCCGCCGCATGCGCTTGCGAACCGGCCTTGTCCTGATGGGCGAGGAAGCGGTCGGCCTCCAGCGCAGCCATACAGCCCAGCCCCGCCGCTGTAACAGCCTGCCGGTAAACCGAGTCCGTCACATCGCCAGCCGCAAACACGCCAGGAACCGAGGTCGCCGTCGAATCCGCCGCCGTGATGACATAATTGCTCGCGTCCATATCCAGCAAGCCTTTAAACAGCTCGGTCGCCGGGTCGTGCCCGATCGCCACGAACAGCCCCTGTTTGGCCAGAACGGACGTCTCGCCCGTCTTGACATTCTTGACCCGCAAGGCGTTCATGCCCGCCTCATCGCCCAGAATCTCCTCGACAACCGTATCCCAGATCACCTCGACCTTGGGGTTGTCGAACAGGCGCTTTTGCATGATCTTCTCGGCCCGCAGGGAATCCCGGCGGTGGATCAGCGTCACCTTGGAGCAGAAATTGGTCAGGAACAGCGCCTCCTCGACGGCCGTGTTGCCGCCGCCTACGATGGCGACCTCCTTGCCCCGGAAGAAAAACCCGTCACACGTGGCGCAGGCCGAAACGCCCTTGCCCCGGAAGGGGCCTTCGGACTCCAGCCCGAGCCAGCGCGCCTTCGCGCCCGTGGCGATGATCAGCGTATCCCCGGTATAAATCGCGCCCGAATCGCCGAACGCCTTGAATGGGCGGGCAGACAGATCGACCTTCACGATATAGTCGTTGATCAGCTTCGTGCCTACATGCTCGGCCTGCAATTTCATCTGCTCCATCAGCCACGGCCCCTGAATGACATCGGCAAAGCCGGGATAATTCTCGACATCCGTGGTGATCATGAGCTGCCCGCCTTGCTCCATCCCGGTCACCAGAATGGGGGAGAGGTTGGCGCGCGCCGCGTAAATCCCGGCCGTATATCCGGCGGGTCCGGACCCGATGATCAGAACTTTGGTATGAATGGGGTTTGTCATCTGCCCTTTTTACTCCTTATAAAACCGTTTGGCAGCCTCAATAGTCGCCAATTTCAGCCGAAAATCATTCGTCGGCGACAGGGTGGGGGTTTCACGGTCGAATCGCGAAAACCGCCGGGAACGTAATGCCACAGATCGGCCCTGTTTGAAAGTTGTAATTATATTTCAAAAAAGCTTGCATCGCTGAAGGCAAGTTTATACAAAGCTCCGGTCAAAACAAACACGGAACCTTGTTTTGGCGTCACGGAAAACGGAAAGAACGCAGTATCAAACCATGAAAAAAACCAAACTCGATAAGATCGACCGCAGGATTCTTGCGGAACTACAGGAAAACGGACGCATCACCAACGTTGAACTCGCCGGCAAGGTTGGCATCTCGGCCCCGCCATGCTTGCGCCGCGTCCGTGCGCTTGAGGAATCCGGATATATCAAGGATTACCGCGCTCGTCTGGACGGCGCCGTTCTGGGCTACAGCGTCACGGTGTTTGCGATGGTCCGCCTGACCAGCCAGGCCGAACCGGATCTCGTGCGATTCGAAAAGCACGTCAAGGCGTTGCCCATGGTCCGCGAATGCCACATGCTGGCGGGGGAAGTCGATTTCATCCTCAAGATCGTGGCGAAAGACTGGGACAGCTATCAGGAATTCCTGAAAAACGAGCTGACCGGCGCCCCGAACGTGACCTCGGTCAAATCCTCGCTCTGCATCCGCGCGGCGAAGGACGAGCCCGGCGTGCCGATGGATTAGGTCAAACGAGCCTTTAAATCTGTTTATTAAAGTTCGGACTCAAGCCCGGATTCGTCGTGTTCAAATCTGTTATGCTTGAGGAAGCTTAGCACTTGCTGCATCACGCTGGGGTTGAACATCATCAGCGTGTGCGTGGACGGCACGACGATATGGTCGGTCATCCCCTCGATTTTTGTGCGCTCTACGGGAACGATCCCGTCATGTTCGCCGGGCAGCACCCACGGGGCGAGGGGGTTAATCGAAAAATTCCCCGCGATGACCCCGATCGGATAGTCAATCGTCCCGTCGATATGCTTGTGCTTCGTGGTGAGCTGCGCCCCCGCAGGCCCGAACAATTTCTCATAAAGTGGGGCCAGCACCTTCGTTTCAGAAAGCCAGTCCGCGAACTCGCTGCCAGTATTGGGCGGGCCGAGCATAACAACGCTTCCGAGACGATCCGGCTTGTATAGAGCGATCCAGTAACGCGCTATCAGGCTTCCCATCGAATGCGTCACGAAGTGGATGCGCGTTGCATCGGCGTAATGCGGGCTTTCGGTGATTTTGGCATGCACAAAACCAGTCAGATCTTCGAGCGTCTGGTGCCGCGAAGGGTAGGCGATGTTGAGCGTGTTATACCCGTGCTTTTCGAGATAGAGGCTCATCGGCATCATATCCACCCTGTTGCGGAAAATTCCGTGCAGCAGAATGACAAGTTCTCTGGGTTTTTGAGTGTCAGGGCCGTTCATCGATGCGGGGCTCCATATCGTCTTATAAGGATTTTCAGGTTTTGCGGCGCACCCGGCGCACAAAAGCATGAACATAAAAAATACCGGAAAAAATAACGCACGCCAGAAAAAACAGGGCGCAGCGTCACGCGGCATCGGCCAGCGCTCCGGCCCAAGGCGCGATATCACGCAGGGCGCGCTGCGAAAGCGCCTTCTTGCGGTCCTTGCCTTTATAGAATTTGCGTTTGCCGCGCGGGTCGATAAAGAACGCCTCGTCCTCGCGCAGCGGCGGGAAGAGTCCGAAATTGATATTCATCGGCTGGAAGGTTTCAGCAATCGCTCCGCCAGTGATATGCCGCAGCAACCCGCCGTGAGCCGTCGTTTCCGCAGGTGCAGCACGGTTGAGGTCCAGAATATCCTGCGCAGCAAACCGCCCCGCCATCAGCCCGACGGCGGCGCTCTCGACATAGCCTTCGCAGCCCGTAATCTGTCCGGCGAAACGCAGACGCGGTTGAACTTTAAGGCGAAGGCTGTCGTCCAGAAGCTTGGGCGAATTGATGAAGGTGTTGCGATGCAGGCCGCCCAGCCGCGCGAACTCGGCGTTCTCAAGTCCGGGGATCATCCGCAGCACGCGCACCTGCTCCCCGTATTTCATCTTCGTCTGGAACCCGACCATGTTATAAAGCGTGCCGAGCGCGTTATCCTGCCGCAACTGCACTACCGCATGCGGGCGTTCATCCTTGTGCGGGTTAGTCAGGCCCACAGGCTTCATAGGCCCGAAGCGCAGAGTCTCAATTCCACGCAACGCCATGACCTCGACGGGCATGCACCCCTCGAAATAGGGCGTGTCCTTTTCCCATTCTTTGAAATCGCCATATTCCGCATGCAGCAATTCATGCACAAACGATTCATACTGCGCCTTGTCCATGGGGCAGTTGATATAATCCTTGCCCGTGCCCGCCGGGCCTTCCTTGTCATAGCGCGACTGATACCACGCAACGCCCAGATCAATGCTTTCCGTGTGCACAATCGGCGCGATCGCGTCAAAGAACGCCAGTGAATCTTCGCCCGTCAGCGCACGGATCGCCTGCGCCAGCGGATCGGAGGTCAGCGGCCCCGTTGCAATAATCACGTGCTCCCATTCCGCAGGGGGCAGGCCGCGCACCTCGCTGCGGTCGATCGTAATGAGCGGATGCGCCTCAAGCGCCTGCGTCACGTGCTGCGAAAAAATATCCCGGTCCACCGCGAGCGCCCCGCCCGCCGGAACGGCCGCGCGGTCGCCCTCGCGCAGGATCAACGACCCGCACAAACGCATCTCTTCATGCAGCAATCCGACCGCGTTATAATCCTTGTCGTCGGAGCGGAACGAATTGGAGCAGACCAGCTCCGCGCATCCGCCCGTCTTGTGCGCCGCCGTGCCGACCGTGGGGCGCATCTCGTGCAAAACTACGCGCACGCCCATCTGCGCCGCCTGCCAGGCCGCCTCGCTGCCCGCCAGCCCCGCGCCGATAATGTGAAGGGTTTGAGTCATGCGCTAGAACATGCCCGGATCGTACGAAAAAACAAGAGAAAACTGAAGATCAGGCGCACGAGCTTACGGCTCGACCCCTGAAAACTCCGGGTCGATGATGCCTTGGTTTCTGTAAATGGGCGAATTTTTGAGCGAAAGCTCCAGCGCCCCGACGGTCGCGGAAGCCGGCAATCCGTGGGCCTTGAGATGGGTCTTGAGCTTGTCAAGAATGGCGTCGGCCTGAATGGTATTCTCCCCCTCGTGTAACGCCAGCGCCAGCGTCTCCATGAACGGCACATAGGCCGGATCGTTCTCGGGAAAGGGCTGCGCGTCGAGGGCGCGATCGAGAATCTCGACCATCCGGCGGTATCCGCCGCCGTTGCGGATCAGCAACCGCAGCTCTTTATCGGCCAACACCGCCTCAAGCGGGGAGGAGGGGGATTCAGGCGCGGCAGGAAAATATTGTTTCAGCATGAGCAATCAAGCCTTTATAAAAATTTCCCAAGAATCTATCACAACCTTGAAGCCTAGTTCCAGAATTCTTCACGCTCCGGCACACGCGAAAACGCGATCTTGGTGCCCACGTAACCCGAAAGCGTTTTCGGCGGCAGGCCGATGCTCACCGTCTCCGCGCGGTAGCGTTCGTTGAGCCGGTCGAGCGCGGCGGTCAGTGCGGCGTTTTTCAAATGCTGCGCCCGTGTTTCAGCCTCATTCGTCTCGAAAAGATCGAGCGTCACCTCCTGCGGCGCGCGCAGATCGAACAGGATGACGGAGACTTTCTTGAGCCGCAACCCGTCGCGCGATGATCTCGAAAGGCCCGATGAAGTGTTGAACGCCGCCATCATCTCCGCCCACAAATCCTCAAGATGCTGCAAGATCGTGAACGGGTCGCTCGCATGAGAAAAGCGCCGCTCCCCGCCCCAGCGGGCGTAATCACAGCTGCGCACGCTCAAATACAGCCGCCCGGCGGAGAGGTTTTTGCGCCGCATCCGGCCGCTCGCCTTGCTCAGGAGTCTTCGCGCCATCTGCCGCGCGGCAGGGGGCCGCCGCAGGTCGGGATCGAGGACGCGGCTATGCCCGATCATCGAATGTTTGCTCTCCGGCGTTTCGAAATCATAACCGTGCAGCCAGTACCAGAACCGCTCCCCCTGCACGCTGCCCCAGATCTTGCGCGCATGCTTGGGCGAGAGGTTCCACAAATCGCGAATGCTGCGCACGCCCGCGCGGTTCAGCCGCCGTTCCATATTCGCCCCGATCCCCGGCAGGTCGGTAAGCGCCAGATCGAAAAGCGGGCCGGGCAGATCCTCCTGCCGCAAAATCGTCAGCCCGTCCGGCTTTTTCATATCGCCCGCGATCTTGGCCAGCAGGCTGTTCGGCGCGACCCCGATGGAACAGGTGATCGCGGGGCCGACATGCTCCCGCAGCCCGCGCTTGATCCGCCGCGCAACCTCTGTGGCCGCCTCCACGCTGCGCCGGGAAGGGGGCAGGCGCGAGGAAAGTTCGTCGATCGACCAGATTTTGTTGATCGGCGTGTGCAGCGCGACTTCATCAACGATTTTATGATGATACTCGACATACTTGTCATGCCGCGCGAGCACGCAGGTGAGGTTCGGGCACATCCGCTTGGCGTCCTTGATCATCGTGCCGGTCTTGACCCCGTAAGCCTTGGCCTCGTACGAGGCCGCAATCGCGCAGGTATAATCCGTCTCCATCGGCACGACGGCGACCGGCTTGCCGCGCAGGTGCGGGCGCTCCTGCTGCTCCACGCTGGCGAAATAGCTGTTGAGATCCAGAAAAAGCCATTTAAGGCCCGGTTCCCGGTTCATGGGCAAAAAACCTGTGTTGTCGGTGCGGCAGGGAAATTAAACCAAAAAGAATAGAACAAATCAAGAACATTTTTGAGCGAGGCTTGCGGAAACCCCGTGAAAAAGGTTCAATAGAAGTGGAGAAACAAAAGGATAAGAATGTCCGCCCCGATCTCAGACAGCCGCTTCCACATGTGGCGCGCCGTGTTCGCCACGGCGCACGCCGATGGGAAAATCACGCGCGAGGAAGTCGAGTTCGTGGACCATTACCTTGAGAAAATTCCCTTCAGCCCCGCCCAGAAAAAAGTTTTGAAAGACGATCTGATCCACCCCAAAAAAGTCGGAGAGATGCTGACAGGCGTTGCCGACGCGGGCGACCGCAGCGATTTCTTCCAGTTCGCCACCATGATGGCCTGGAGCGACGGCGATTATGACCTCCGCGAACAGGAAATCGTCGAGCGTCTCGCCGCCGAGCAGGACGGCCTCAAAAACCGGGCGCAGATCCTCGAAAACTTGCGTCAGGCCAGAACGGCGGGCGCTTTGCGCCGCGCTCTGGAAAACGAGGAATACAAGAGACACGCCGGAAAGATCGCCAGCCTGTCTTCCATCGTCCGCCACGTCGTGCCGTGGATGGAGGCCGGGGATTTCCACGCCCCCGACAAGGAAATGTTCAAGCTCTGGCGGGCCGTCTTCTCGCTGGTCCACGCCGACCAGAAAGTCTCGCCCGAAGAGCTCCAGTATGTCGAGGCGATGGTGGAGGTCTTCCGCTTTACGGACGACCAGAAAGAGGCCATAAAGGAGGACATGAAAAAGCCGCGCGACGTGGTCAAGCTCTTCAAGCAAATCAAGAGCAAGGCGCATCGGCGGCAGTTTTTCGTCATGGCCCGCACGATCGTCTGGTGCGACGGTTTCCTGCACGAGCTGGAAAGCAAGGCGATCCAGCGGGTCGTCAAAAGCATCGGCGAGGAAGCGAAGGATTATGCGAACGAGTTGCGCTGGATCGAGCGAAAACCCGCGATGGAGGCGGACCTCAGCCCCGCAAAGGCCGAGGAACGCATGATGCAGGATGTCGTGGCCAAGATGCTGGTCTTCTACAGGGATAGCGAATCATGAATATAAAAAACCCGATCATTATGACGGAAAGCCAGTTCTGCATGTGGCGGACCCTCTTCGCGATCGCCCACGCCGATAATGTGCTGGCCTCCGGCGAAATCGAATATATGGCGAAAATCCTCGAAGAGGTGAATTTCACGCCCGAACAGACGGGCATCCTCAAGGACGACATCACAAACCCCAAGGATATCGACCAGATGTTCGCGGGCGTAAGCGACGTTCAGGACCGCATCCAGTTCTTCGATCTGGCCCGCAGCCTGGTCTGGGCCGACGGTGATTTCGGCGCGGAGGAGCAGGGCGCGATCATCAAGCTCGCCCGTGCGCATTTCCTTAAAACCGACGTGGACGACCTCGTCGGCAAGATCAATCTGGAGCTTGAGGACGACTACGTGCCTGCCCGCAGACAAAAGAAAAGCGACAACCAGAGCAAGGAACAGAGGTTCCGCAAGACCTTGTTCTCCTTCCGCAACCGCTTTCTGGAAAATATATCGCGCTGACAAGGCGCGGCGGCACCGTTACCGGAAAAACTTCGCCAGATTCATCTCAGGATAAAAAAGCGTACCTTGCCCGGCCAGCGCGGGAGGATCATCGTATCCGCGCCCGTTATAGAACAGCCGCACATATTCGGCCTTTTCCGGCCCCGCCGCTACCCGCACGGCCAGATCGTTCCAGCCGGCATGCGTGGTGCGGCTGATGTAAATAGGCCCGCGCACCCGGCGGATCAGGCTGACCGGGGCGTACCCGCCTCTCTCCGCCTTCAGGACGAGCAGGGCACAACCCTCGTCCCCGCACCAGTGCCCGTAGGGCCCGTTGAGGTAAACCAGCCCCTCCCGCGCCCCGTCGCCGTTCAGGTCGAACCGCGCATATTCATAACGTGAGGAGGGCGGCGCACCCGTATCCGCAAGGTAACGCCGCACCGCCGCGTGCAGGGCCTCGTCGCCGCCGGATTGTGCGGAAGGCGGCGTCCGGCTCGCAGGCTCGCGCCCACCGCCGCACCCACCGAGCAGGGCCGCCAGAACCGCGACACTCAAAAACCTGAGAAGTCCATATCGGGAAATCATGGCTAAAAGACTAGGAAATCCTGCGCCCTCTGGCCATGCCCAGCCGCCCCGCCATACACAGTTTTTTCCCGAAAACGGGTTGCACCGCTTAAAAAGCCGCATTAATCTGCACCCCTGAAGTAAAACTCCCAGGAGACGCCCTCACTATGACCTTCGTCGTGACCGAGGCTTGTATTAAATGTAAATATACGGACTGCGTTGAAGTCTGCCCCGTCGATTGCTTTTATGAGGGGGAGAATATGCTGGTCATCAACCCCGACGAATGTATCGATTGCGGCGTGTGTGAGCCCGAATGTCCGATCGAGGCGATTTTGCCCGACACGGACCCGAAAGCCGACCAGTGGCTTGAGGTCAACCGCATGTATTCCGACACGGCGCGCTCGAGGGCATGGCCGAATATCACGACGAAGAAAGACCCGATGCCCGAAGCCGAAGCGATGAAGGACGTGCCGGATAAGATGCGCGACCACTTCAGCGACAAACCGGGCGAGGGCGACTGATTGATTTTAAAAATGAACACGAGCAGATAAGGATTTAAACCATGAATTTTCCGGCTGTTAAGAATAATGACTCCAAGGCGCTGATGCCGCAGGCCGAGACGCGCGGCCATATCTACGGCAGTATTCTGGAGACCATCGGCGCGACCCCGCTGGTGCGCACCTCCCGCTTCATGGAGGAGTACGGGCTTCAGGCCGACATTCTGGCCAAGCTGGAATTTTTCAACCCGCTGGCCTCGGTCAAGGACCGCATCGGTTTTGCGATGATCGAAGACGCCGAGCGCGCGGGCAAAATCAAACCGGGCCGCACCGTCCTGATCGAGCCGACCTCCGGGAATACGGGGATCGCGCTGGCCTTCGTCGCCGCGTCCAAAGGCTACCGCCTCATCCTCACCATGCCCGAAAGCATGTCCATCGAGCGCCGTAAGATGCTGCGCTATCTGGGCGCGGAGCTGGTTCTCACGCCCCGCGAAAAGGGCATGCCCGGCGCAATCGCGCGCGCCAAGGAATTGCTCTCCGAGCATGACGACGCCTTCACCCCCGGCCAGTTCGTGAACCCCGCCAACCCCCAGATCCACCGCGAAACGACCGCACAGGAAATCTGGGCGGACACGAACGGCGGCGCGGATATCCTGATCTCCGGCGTCGGCACGGGTGGGACCCTGACCGGCGTCGCGCAGGTCCTCAAACAGAAAAAACCCGGCTTCAAGGCCTACGCGGTCGAACCCGCCGAAAGCCCCGTCCTCTCCGGCGGTTCGCCGTCCCCGCATAAAATTCAGGGCATCGGCGCGGGCTTCGTGCCCGATGTGCTTGATCAGAAGCTGATCGACGGCGTGATCAAGGTGCAAAGCGATGAGGCCTTCAAAATGGCCCGTGAACTGGCAAGGCTTGAGGGTATCCCCGGCGGCATTTCCTCCGGCGCGGCCATGGCCGCCGCCCGCGAAGTCGCGCAGATGCCCGAAAACAAGGGAAAACAGATCATCGTGATCCTGCCGTCCTTCGCCGAGCGTTACATGTCCACGCCCCTTTTCGACGGGCTGGAAGAGTAACCCCTAGGCGCGCTCTAAGGTCCGCAGCCTGTATGGCCCATCGGACCGGGCGATGAACAGCGGCAGATAGGCTTCGTGATAATGCTGGCCGAGCGTCTCCAGCGGCGTGAGCGCGTCCAGAAGCCGCACGGCGGAAGATTTGTCCTTCGTCAGTTCCAGCGATCCGACATCCAGCTTGGCCATCCGCAAATTCAGAATCATGCGCCGCACCGGGGCCAGAACGGCATCGGTGATCATAAGAAACGGCTTGAAGACGACCCGCGCGACCGCGTTCGCCTCCTGAAGCACATGAAACGGGAAATAGCCCAGAAAGCACAGCAAGGTGAAGAACAGCACGTCCTTGGTGTAAAGCCGCTGCACGGCCTGCGCGATGAACGCCTCCTGCAGATCGGGATCAAGCTGGTGGTAAACCGCCGGGGAAATCAGAAGCTTCGATTGCTTGGCGAGACCCTGCAACACCACGGCCGTAACCGCGCCCGGCGGCATATTGTCGGCGTCGTTGATGATATAAAGCGCAGGCACCGGAAGCCCGCGCGAAATGCACTGAGTCTCCAGCCTTTGATAAAACGGATCGTTCGGCCGCAGCTCAAAGGGCACGGCCCCGAACATCTGCTCGGCCTGATTAAAATCGCGGTAAACGAAATAGAACGCCCCGGCCAGAGCAAAAAACAGGAACTTCAGGTAAAACCGCACGAATTTGATCTGCGTCTTGCTCTCATACAGCATATCCTGCGCCGAACCCGGATCGAAAACGAAAGCCGCGAGCACAAAGCACGCAGAAACCAGCGAGACGAAAATCAGAATACCGATAAGAAAATAAACCATCATCAGGCCCGAAATGACCTGATTGTTCCACTGGATCCGTTTGATCTGTCCTTGAAAAACGTCTGTAGTCATAAAATACCCCGTGAACGAAACGACGGACTATATTCAACCACAAAATCAGGCGCGTTTCGCCTCTTTTGGTTCCTGAACGCCCAGCTTTTCCTGCAGGGAGGAGCTTGAGGTCGTGTATTCAAAGCGCAGCTTCTCGTTCGGGCGGCAATAACGGAACGCCTGCCGCGACATCAGCGCCGCCTCGTGGAACCCGGAGAGAATAAGCTTGAGCTTGCCCGGATAAGTGCAGATGTCTCCGACCGCGAAAATCCCCGGCTGATCCGTTTCAAACTTTTCCGTATCGACGGGAATCAGGTTGCGCTCAAGGTTCAGCCCGAAATTCGCCAGCGGGCCGAGCTTCATGGTCAGACCGAAAAACGGCAACAGCCGCTCACAGGGCAGGGCGGCCACGCCGCCTTCGGAGTCTTCGATCTCCACGGCCTCAAGAATGCCGTTGGCCCCTTGAAGCCCCTTGATCTGCCCGGCATGGAACCGGATTTTCCCGGCGGCCTCAAGCGCCCGCATCTTGGAAACGCTGTCCGGCGCGGCGCGGAACTCGTTCCTTCGATGCACCAGCGTGAGGGATTTGGCCAAAGGCTGGAGGTTCAGCGTCCAGTCCAGCGCCGAGTCGCCCCCGCCCACGATCACGAGATCCTTGCCCCGGAAATCCTCCATGCGGCGGACCGAATAGAAAACAGAGGTGCCCTCATAGTCGTCAATCCCCGGAACAGGGGGTTTCTTGGGCATGAAGCTGCCGCCCCCGGCGGCAACCACGATGCACTGCGCATCGAAGACCGTCCCGGTATCGGTCACAAGCGTCCAGCGGCCGTTTGCCTGCCGCTCCAGCTTTTCGGCCATCTGCCCCAGATGGAACACCGGCTTGAACGGAGCGATCTGGGCCATCAGCCCGTCGGTCAATCCTTGCCCGGAGATTTCAGGAATGGCGGGAATATCATAGATCGGCTTTTCGGGATATAGCTCCGCGCACTGCCCGCCCGGCTTGTCCAGAATATCGACGAGATGGCATTTAAGGTCGAGCAAGCCCAGCTCGAACACGGCGAACAGCCCGCAAGGACCTGCGCCGACGATGACAACGTCTGTAGTGATAGGGTGGGCTGCGGTGTCTGGGGTGGTCATGTCTGTCCCCTAAAGCTTAAGCAATCTGGGGGGTGTCATAGGACATTCCCCCCCGGATGTAAAGCCCGTTGAGGCCGGGGATTAACCCTTGAGCAGCGCCTTGAGCGCATAAAGCGCCTCCAGCGCCTCGCGCGGACTCAGATTGTCCGGCTCAATCGTTGCCAGACGTTCTTCAAGGAGACTGGGTTCGGGGGGGGCAGGGGGCCGAGCGGCGGAGAACAGCGGCAAATCGCCCGCTAGAGCGGTGAGCTTCCCGGTCTGATCCTTGTCCTGCAGCAGGTTCAGGATCGCTTGCGCCCTCGTCAGAACCGGCGCGGGAATCCCCGCCAGCCGCGCGACGTGAATCCCGTAGGAGCGGTCCGCGCTGCCCTCGATGACTTTATGCAAAAAGATAATCGAACCTTTCCATTCCTTCACCGCCATCGCATGGCACGAAAGCCGGGGCAGGGAGGATTTAAGCGAGGTCAGCTCATGGAAATGCGTGGCGAACAAACCCCGGCATTGATTGACGTTATGCAAATGCTCGACGCACGCCCACGCGATGGAAAGCCCGTCGAACGTCGCCGTGCCGCGCCCGATCTCATCCAGAATCACAAGAGAGCGCTCGGTCGACTGGTTGAGAATGGCCGCGGTCTCCACCATCTCGACCATGAAGGTCGATTGCCCGCGCGCGAGATCGTCGGACGCCCCCACGCGGCTGAACACCCGATCTATGATTCCAATACGAGTCGAATCGGCAGGCACAAACGATCCGGCCTGTGCCATAATCGCGATCAGCGCGTTCTGGCGCAGGAACGTCGATTTCCCCGCCATGTTAGGCCCGGTCAAAAGCCACAATCTCTGCTGCGGTTCAAGGATGCAATCGTTGGGATGAAACGCCTCGCCTTTCTTGCGCAAAGCCGCCTCCACCACGGGATGCCGTGCACCCTTGATCTCGAATGAAAGATCCTCCGTGACCTGTGGGCGTGTATAGTTCATCTCCGCCGCAAGTTCGGCCAGTGCCGCAGCAACATCAACCCGCGCCAGCGCATTTGCGATACGCGAAAGATCGCCAGACAGCGCGCAGGTTTTTTCAACCAGCATGTTAAAAACAGAGAGTTCGATGGCCAGAATTTTCTCTCCGGCGGAAAGAAGATCGCGCTCAATCTCCGCTAGTTCGGTCGTAGTAAACCGTACGGCATTCGCCAGAGTTTGCCGATGAATGAAGGGGTTAGCTGCCCCGTGTTCATCCGCCTTCGCAACCATCAGCGCATCGGCCCGGCGCGGCGGCACCTCGATAAAATAGCCCAGCACGTTGTTATGCTTGATTTTCAGCGCGTCGATTTTTGCAAGTTTCTGGTATTTATTTTGCAGCGAGGCAATGACGCGGCGGCTCTCGTCGCGCAGCACACGCAGCTCGTCCAGCCGCGGATTGAAGCCTTTTTTGACAAACCCGCCATCCCGCGTTTGGCTGGGCGGCTCGTCCACGATGGCCCGCTCGAGATCGTCCAGAAGATGCGAGAGGGCACCGCCGATTTCAGTTTTGGACAAAAGCTGATCGAGCGCCGCCGGACGCCCGTCGGCGGTCATCAAGGCCGCGCGGAGGTTAATCGTTGTCGTGATGCCGACACGGATCGCGCGCAAATCGGGGGGAGTCCCGCGCCCCGCCGAAAGCCGCCCCAGCGCCCGCTCGATATCGGGCAGAAGTTTGAGCAACGTGCGGGCCTCCCGCCGTGTCTCCACCTGCGCGGCGAAAAAGGAAACGCGGTCAAGCCGTCTTTCGATCCGCTCCACATCGAAAAGCGGGGCGGAGATCATATCCTGTAAGAGCCGCGCCCCGGAACCCGTCAGAGTCCGGTCGATCGTATCGAGAAGGCTGCCCTTTTTCTCGCCCGAAAGGGTACGCAGCAATTCAAGGTTCCGCCGCGTCGCGCCGTCCATCTCCATGAACCCGCCCGACCGCACAGACGCCAGACGCTCGATATGGGGAATCTTTCCCTTTTGCGTGCGTTCGGCATAGGCCAGCAGACATCCCGCCGCCGAAATTTCTGGTGCCCCGAACGCGCCCAGCGCATCGAGCGAAGCAACATCGAAAAAACCCTGAAGCCGTTTTTGAGATTGCGCATAATCAAAGTAAGATTGATCGAGATTTGTCAAAATTTTGGAATAGGAGTTTAAACTTTTAATTGAAGAAAAATCGCTAACTGCGCTGGTCAGAATCTCCACCGGGTCCAGCCGCTCAAGGGCCGCCCCTAGCGCGTCCGCCTCCACGCTCTGCGCGAAGAACGCGCCTGTTGAAATTTCCAGCCACGCCAGCCCGAAGCGCCCGCCATCGCCGCCGGACAGGGCGCACAGATAATTATTCCGCCGCGCATCCAGCAAATGATCCTCAGTCAGCGTCCCCGGCGTGACCAGCCTCACGACCTCGCGCTTGACCAGAACCTTGGAGGAGGGCAGCCCCTCGCGTTTCGCCCGCGCCTTCGCTTCTTCGGGCGTTTCCGTCTGCTCGCAGATGGCAACCTTGTGCCCCGCGCGGATCAGCTTGGCCAGATAAGGCTCATAGGCATGGATCGGTACCCCGCACATGGAAATGTCCCGCCCCTGGTTCTTCCCGCGCTTGGTGAGCGCGATGTCCAGAACGGCGGCGGCAATTTCCGCATCCTCATGGAAAAGCTCGTAAAAATCGCCCATACGGTAGAAGAGAAGGCAGTCGGGATGCTCCACCTTCAGGCGGTGATACTGCGCCATCATGGGCGTCATGGGGGATTCGCCGGGAGAATCCTCGGTGGGTGTCGACTCAAGTGCGTGCGCCATAGGAAAAGTCTTACGCGATTGGCGCAATCTTGCAAACAGGGAATTGGCAAAGGTTATAAGCCGGGCGCTTAAAGCGCGGGCTGCAACTCCGCAACCGCCGTCTCAGTCGGCATGAAGTTTCCCGAGCTGTGAACGGACGCCTCGATGCTCCGCAGCGCCGCCACGACAGCCTTGAGATTGGCAACCGTCATCGTATGCCGCTTCGTTCCGCTGAACTCGGGATACGGCGACTTGCGAGAGGAGGTGGAGTTGGTGAAATCGTTAATGAAGGTCGAGAGGTGATACGCCTTGTCCTCGTCCTTGTATTTCGGGTGGCTGGCCATGTAATCGCCGTACACCTTGATCTCCTGCAACTGGTCGGTCAGCTTTTCGGTCAGTTCCGCCAGCGTGCGGGCGGCTTCCCCGCCGCGTGATTTCTGCCCCATGACCTTTTCGATCTCGTCCAGCGTCGCGTGAAGGGCGCGGCACTCGCCGTAGGTGATGGAGAAAAACGGTTTCGGCAGATTGCCGTGTCCCGGGCGGCTCGCCATCGGCGGCACGCAAATCGGCGTGTACAGCGCGATATACTCCGCCGGATGCCGGATGAAATCCGAGACGTTCAGCGGGGCGAGGGCGGTGCGGAGGGCTTGAAGCGAGTTTTTGAAATCTTTGTTCATGGCGCAGGTCTATCGTTAAAATATTAAGATTACACAACACTATAACAACAAACTGGTTAACCAGCTGTTAAGGTTATTGCGATAATACGGCCATTTTGAAAGATAAAGAACGTCAGCCCGTTCCGGTGGACCCGAACCCGCCGGACCCGCGCCCGGTCTGGTCGAGTGTTTCTGCGGCTTTCCACAGAATCTGGGTATAACGCGCCACGACCATCTGGGCGATCCGCATACCCCTTGTAACCGTGAAAGGCTCCGGCCCGTGATTGATCAGGATGACCTTGATCTCCCCCCGGTAATCCGCGTCGATTGTTCCGGGCGTATTCAGCACCGTCACGCCGTGATTGAGCGCCAGCCCGGAACGCGGCCGGATCTGGGCCTCGAACCCCGGAGGCAGGGCAATAGAGATTCCCGTTGGAACCAGAACCCTCTGCCCGGAGGCAAGAATAAAGTCCTCTTCTATGGCGGCCGTAAGATCCATCCCTGCCGACTGCGCCGTGGCATAGGACGGCAACGGCAGCCCCGCAGCATGGGGCAGAGGCGTAAGCGTGACTTCGACGGGCTCGTTATTGGCGTTTGCCGGGGCGGCGTTTTTGGGAGGTGTCATGGCGTCCGAACTCCTGAGTGATGCGTTCGACCAGTTTGGCGGCTATCGCCTGCTTACTGGCCCGGGGCCATTCTTCGCTGGCCGACCGGGTGAAAAGCGTAACGTGATTCTCATCCGCCCCAAACGCCTTTTCGCGCCCCTTCGCGTCTGGCCCGACCGCGTTCGCGACGATCCAGTCGCAGCCCTTGCTCTTGAGCTTGGCCTTAGCGTTTTTCTCCAGATCGTCCGTCTCGGCGGCGAACCCGATCACCAGCCTGGGCCGCCCTTTTTTAAGACCCGCGATGGTCCGCAGGATATCGGGATTTTCCGTCAGGTTGATTTCGGGAGCCGTTTTCCCGCCGGACTTTTTAATCTTTTTGGTCTGCGGTTTCGCCGCCCGCCAATCGCTGACCGCCGCCGCGAACACGGCGATGTCGGCGGGCAGGGCCTTCTCGCAAGCCGCCAGCATCTCCGCTGCGCTTTCGATATGAACGGTCTTCACCCCCGCCGGGTCGGGCAAGGCAACCGGCCCGGTGATCAGGGTGACGAGCGCCCCGGCCTCTTGCAGTGCTGCAGCGATGGCATGTCCTTGCTTGCCCGAGGATCGGTTGCCGATGAACCGCACCGGGTCGATGGCCTCAAACGTAGGCCCGCTGGTCACAAGCGCCTTAAGCCCCGCGAGTTTTTTCGGACCCAGAGCCGCCTCGATAGCCTCAAGAATCTCGGCGGGTTCGCTCATCCGGCCCCAGCCTGTCTCGCCGCAGGCCATGTCGCCCGCGTTCGGCCCGATCTGCCGCACGCCCCGCGCGCGCAAGACGCCGATATTGGCCTGTGTCGCCGGGTTGTTCCACATCTGCGGGTTCATGGCGGGCGCGATCAGGATCGGCTTGTCGGAGGCCAGCAGAACCGTGGAGGCCAGATCGTTGGCGAAGCCGTTCGCCATTTTGGCGATCAAATCCGCGCTCGCGGGCGCGACGACGATCAGGTCGGCCTCCCGGCTGAGGCGGATATGCCCCATCTCCGCCTCGTCGGTCAGCGACCAGAGATCGGTGTAGACTTTATGTTCCGAAAGCGCCGACAGGCTGAGCGGCGTAACAAAATGCGCCCCGCCCTCGGTCAGGACGCAACGCACCTCCGCACCCGCGCTGCGCAGCAGCCGGATCAGTTCTAGCGCCTTGTACGCGGCGATGCCGCCCGAGACGATCAGAAGAATCTGTTTGTCCTGAAGTATGCCCATCTCAATCAAAACCTGAACATTAAGAAACTTATAGAATCATATACGCCCGCACAAAAAACCGCCAACAATTAAGAAGGCCCCGCCGAATGGGCGGGGCCGTTCTGAAATCTTAAATAAACGGGCGGAAATTACTCCAGACCCAGTTCCTTGGCGGTATCTTCCGCGGCCTTTTCGGCAGCGTCTTTCAACTCCTCGGTTGCATTCTCAAGGCCGGAAGCAGGCGCGATATCTTCGGCAGAACCGGCAGCCTCGGCAGGTGCAATTTCGCCCTGAATGGCAGCTTCAGCCGGAGCGATCTCTCCAGCGATAGCGCCTTCGGCAGCAGCTTCAGCAGAAGGAGCGGGAGAAACTTCATCGGTAGAACTTTTCTCGATCACCTCTTCCTCGATGGCTTCGATATCGGCGTTCATCTCGGCTTGTGCTTCGCTGGCAGGAGCCGGAGAGGTATCAGCCTGGGCTGCGCCTTGGGGGATGTCCTTGGAGAAATCAACGCCCATGTCGCTTTCGCCCGCAGCGGGTTCAATTCCGGCCACGCCGGGCTGACCGTCGCGCTGGCTGGAAATAGCCATGATGCCGACGAGGCCGATAGCGAGTACGGCCGTGGAATAAATAACGGATTTTGTAAAGTTGCTCATGATGCCCTTCCTGTGGAATTCTAAAAATTATGCGGTCTTCGAGGTTCGCAAACAATTGCTTCCTTATAGACGAAAGTCAATCGAAAAAGAAGAAAAATCTGCAATTATGAAAAATAATTTAGGCCTTCAAACCCCGGTGAACAGCCACGATTCCCGCGCTAAAATTGCTGTATTCCGCGCGTTTGAACCCGGCCTTTTGTAAGCGCAGCTGAAGCTGCCTTTGGGAAGGAAATTTGCGGATACTTTCAACCAGATAACGGTAACTTTCGGTATCGTTTGCGATGACCTGCCCCAGCCTCGGAATCACGGTATCTGAGTACAGGCTATAGAGCCGCGCCAGCCCCTCCGGCTCCACGCGGCTGAATTCAAGGCAGTAAAACCGCCCGCCGGGCCGCAGGACGCGGTAGGCCTCGGCCAGCGCCGTATCAATATGGGTAACGTTCCTGAGCCCGAATGCGATGGTATACACGTCAACGGACGAATCGGGCACGGGCAGCGACTCGGCGTTTCCCGTCACCCACTGGAAATCGTCCAGCCAGCCCCGGTCCAGCGCCCGGTCCCGGCCCACGGAAAGCATGTTGTCGTTGAGGTCGCATAGAGTAATTCTCGCACCCGGCCCGGCTTTCTCACGAATGCGGAAGGCGATATCGCCCGTTCCCCCCGCCACGTCGAGATAATGCATCGGGCGCTCGCCCACCTTCGCCCGCGGCCGGATCATCCGCACCAGCCGGTCCTTCCAGACCCTGTGGATCCCGCCCGACATCAGGTCGTTCATCAGGTCGTAACGCCGCGCGACGCTGTCGAACACGCCCACAACCTTTTCGGTTTTCTCATCCGGCGTGACTTTTGTCTCGCCAAACCATATGCTCTCCGGATTCTTCATCTGTCTTAGTCCCTGCGATGATGTTAGGTGTTAGCACATGAATCTTGTAAAAGCCATGGCCACGGTCGCCGGGATGACGGGCCTCTCGCGGATTGCGGGGTTTGTGCGCGACATTATGACCGCCGCCATTTTGGGCGCGGGTCCCATCGCCGACGCGTTTTTCATCGCGCTCAAACTGCCCAACCTGTTCCGCCGCATCACCGCCGAGGGCGCCTTCAGCGTCTCCTTCGTTCCGCTCTATTCAAGGACGATCGAGGACGAGGGCGAGGAAGCCGCCGAACGCTTCGCCGGAAACGCTTTCGCGGTCATGTTCAGTATCCTCTCGGTCTTCACCGTTCTGGCCGTGATCTTGATGCCGTACATTTTGTATGCCATCGCGCCCGGCTTTGCTGACGACCCGGTGCGCTATGAATACGCGGTCGAATTCTCAAGAGTATCGTTTCCCTATCTGCTCCTGATGTCCCTGACGGCGCTGCTGGGCGGTGTGATGAACGCGCATCATCGTTTTGCGCCGTTCGCCTTCGTGCCCACGTTGTTCAACCTCTCGCTCATCGGGGCGCTGCTCCTCAGCAGCCATTTCCACACCCCCGGCCACGCCCTCTCATGGGGATTGCTGGTCTCAGGATTTTTACAACTCGGCTTTCTCTGGTTTTGCATGAAGCGTGCGCACATCAAAATCGTTATCACCCGCCCGAGGCTGGACGACAAGGTGCGCCGGGTTTTCCGCCTGATGGGGCCGGGGCTTGTGGGCGCGGGCGTAGTTCAACTCAATCTCTTTTTCGATATTATGATTGCGTCCTTTCTGGCCGAGGGCGCGATTTCTCACCTCTATTACGCCGACCGTCTGAACCAGCTTCCGCTGGGCGTCGTCGGCATCGCGGTGGGAACGGCCCTGCTGCCCATGCTTTCGCGCGCCCTCGCACGGGCGGTGAAGGAGGGGCAGGAAAACGGCGAGGCCCGCGACCTGTTTAATCGCGCTCTCGAATATTGCCTGCTGCTGGCTCTGCCCGCCGCCGCCGCTCTGGCCGTAATCCCGCTGACACTGATTACCGTGCTGTTCGAGCGCGGAGCCTTCACCGCCGCCGACAGCCAAACCACAGCAGCCATTCTGGCCTGCTATTCCATCGGCCTTCCGGCCTATATCGCCGCCAAGGTTTTTTCGACCGTGCACTGGGCGCGCCAGGACACGAAAACCCCGGTGAAAATCTCGATCATCGGCGTTCTCCTGAACATCGTGGTGGCAATCTCCCTTGCGCCGTTCATGGGCGTGGTGGGGATAGCGCTAGCCACCGGCCTGACGGCCTGGGTCCAGTACGTCCTGCACGTACGGGCGGTGAAAACCCTGCCGCAAGCCAATCTGGACGAGCGTTTCCGCCGCAACTTTCCGCGCATCGTCGCCGCGACTTGTATAATGGCGGCGGCCCTGTATATACTCGCCGTGCTTTTGCAGGACTGGACCTTCGGCGCCTCCTCGGCCTATAAATTCGCGGCGCTGGCCATGATCGTGTCCGCCGGAGGGGCCGTATACGCAGCGTCGGTCTTGAGCCTTGGCATTTTGAGCATGAAAGACATTAAAAGAAACTTGAGAAGAAAAAGCGCGTAACACCATGACCAAACGAATTTTATCGGGCATGCAGCCCACCAGCCAGCTCCACCTCGGAAACTATCTCGGGGCGTTGAAAAACTGGGTGAAGCTGCAAGAGGAGCCGGACGCGCACTGCCTCTATATGGTGGCCGACCTCCACGCCGTGACCGTACCCTATGAAAAGAAGGACCTGGCCGCCGCCACCCGCGAGATCGCCGCCGCCTTCATCGCCGCCGGGATCAATCCCGAAAAATCCCATATCTTCGTGCAATCCAGCGTCCCCGGCCATTCCCAGCTTATGTGGATGCTGGCCACCATGGCCCAGATGGGTAAGCTCGAACGTATGACGCAATTCAAGGACAAGGCCGGAAAGAACGCCGAGCGCGCCGGGCTGGGCCTTTTCGCCTATCCGGTCCTGATGGCCGCCGACATTCTGGTTTACCGCGCCACGCATGTTCCGGTGGGAGAGGACCAGAAACAGCATCTGGAACTCAGCCGCGAACTGGCCTCCACCTTCAATACGCGCTACGGCGCAGACTTCTTTCCGCAGCCAGAGCCGGTCATCACCGGCCCGGCCCCGCGCGTCATGAGCCTGCGCGACGGCACACAGAAAATGAGCAAATCGGCGGAATCCGATATGACGCGGATCAACCTGACCGACGACGCCGACACCATCGCCAAGAAGATCAAAAAAGCCAAGACGGACGCCGACCCGCTGCCCGAAAAGCTTGATGACCTGACGGGCCGCCCCGAAGCCCTCAACCTCGTCACGATTTACGCGGCTCTGGCAGAAAAATCGAGGGAAGATGTTCTTAAATCCTTCAAGGGCCAGCAATTCTCGGCCTTCAAGCCTGCTTTGGTTGATCTGGCTGTTGATAAACTCGGCCCCATAACGGCCCGGATGAAAGATCTGATGAGCGATCAGGCCCAGATCGACAAAATCCTTGCCAAAGGCAACGAAAAAGCCAATGACGAGGCTGGCCCGGTGATCCGCGAAGCCATGAAAATCATGGGCTTTTTCCCCGGTTGACGGGGAAACAAAGGAGTTTTTTCCTCACCCTCCAAATTCTGAGGTGCAAAACCCCAGATTATGGTTTATTATGACGGACATATCCGCCGTAGCCCGACTGCGGCAACACGATTGAGTTAACATATTTGGGATAGCGTTCGTTATGGTCTTCTTCAAACGGTCTTTCATTCTCGCCGCTGTTTTTTGTGTTATCGGGGTCAGCTCCGCAAAAGCCGAGATCTTCTTTGTTGAAGATCAGGTAAATCGTTTCAGCCTGACATTTCCCGATCTCTGGTCCACCACAAACAACCAGAAGCCGGACGACAAGCTGACTTTGGTTGGCCCGGGCGAGCCCGATTTCGCAACGTGCCGCGTGCGTGTGCGCGAGGATCGCCGCTTCCTTGTCTACCCTCGCAAATTCGCAGACTCGATTCAGAAGATCGCTTACAGCAGAGATTTCTGGAACAGCTATCTTGGCGAATACGACGACGTGCAGGTCGATAACTTTAACGAGCCCGGTGGTCTGGGCAAGGGCTTCGGCAGCTTCACGGAAGCGACCTACACCACCGCCGAAGGCGCGATTATGCGCAAACGCGGCCTGATGTTCGCTTCCCTTTATCATGACCGCGCCTACATCGTGGATTGCTCGGCCGAAGCCAGCGTTTATTACAAATGGCGCCCCGCATTCATGAGCATCGTCAAATCGGTGGACTTCGAAAAGATCGTGCATGAACTGCCCAGCGGAAATTACCGCCCGTTCCTGCTGGACCCCGAAGTCGTAATCAACGGTGCCAAAAAGATCGAGACCACCCGCCACTAAGCTCTAGGCAGATTCAAAGAGATACAAGACGGCTCCCGGGAAACTGTGGAGCCGTTTTACATCCCGAACAAATCGCGCGAAAGACCATTCCTTCCTTGTCAGAATCCTCCCCTTCGGGCATTGTCTAGCCATTGGGGAAAAGGGCCGTGCAAATATATCTTCCCATCGCCGAAATGTCCGTTCCGATCGAGTTGATCGTTATCTTGGGCACGTTTGTAGGCTTTGTCTCCGGGGTATTCGGCGTCGGGGGTGGATTTTTGACGACCCCGCTCCTGATTTTCATGGGTATTCCGGCCCCCGTAGCCGTGGGGACGCAATCCTGCCAACTCGTGGCATCGGGCATCAGCGGCGTGATGGGATACTGGCGCAGGGGCAACGTCGATTTCCTGATCGGCACGGTGATGTTGGTCGGCGGGATGCTTGGCTCCGTTGTCGGCATCTTCTTTTTCAGCCTGTTCCGGTATATGGGGCAGATCGACCTCATGATTTCGCTGCTCTACATCATCCTTCTGGGCAGCATCGGACTGATGATGCTCTTCGAGGGCTTCTTCACGATGATGAAGAAAAAAACCGTCCGCTCCGAATTTAACCGTCTTAAAAGTCCGCCGCTCATTGCGCGTTTGCCCTACAAGATGCGCTTCGCGCGCTCAAAGCTATACATCAGTGCGCTGGTCCCCGGAGGGATCGGCTTCTTCAGCGGCTTCCTCGTCTCAACGATGGGGGTCGGCGGCGGCTTCCTGCTTGTTCCCGCGATGATCTACATTCTAGGCATGCCGACACTGCTCGTGGCGGGAACGTCGCTGTATCAGATTATTTTCACCAGCGCCTTCGCGGCGCTCATGCACGCCTCGATTAGCCAGACCGTAGACGTGATTCTGGCCTTCTGGCTGATCGCCGGAGGGGTCATCGGCGTACAGCTGGGCGTACTGGTCTCCCGCCGCGTGACGGGCGCCCGCGCCCGGGTCATTCTGGCATTGTTGGTTTTGGGCGTCTGTCTGCAACTGGGCATACAGCTCTTTATCGAGCCCGCCAACCTGTTCGAGGTCGTCATCAAATGAGGCGCGCCCGCACAGTATTGCACGTCTTGATGGTTCTCACGATCTGGCCCATGGTCGCCCATGCGCAGGAAGATCCGCCCAAAAAGGTGCTCAGCATCGAACTGGCTTTCGACCATATCGACGTGACCTCCGGCTTCTCAGGAGCACAGATCGAAGTCTTCGGCCACCGCCGCGATAAATTCACCGACGTGGCCATCGTGGTGAAAGGCCCGGAGAAAAACATCATCGTCTGGAAAAAGGCGCAGATACTGGGCGCATGGATCAACCGCTACGGCATCCGCTACCGCCGGGTGCCGCTCTACTATGGTTACGCCCACACCGGCGGCGAGGTCTTTGAGAATCAGGAGACTATGGGCGAGATCGGCCTCGGCATAGACGGGTTGATGAAAGGCAAGGCGGACCTCAAAAACCCCGCCACCAAGACCGACGCCTATCAGGCCGCCTTGGTCAACTCCATGCGCGCCAAGAAGGTCTATCCCGAAGAGCCGCAGCAGCTCAACTTCATCAACGACTATTTCTTCCGCACGCGCTTCCTGCTGCCCGCGAGCGCGCCGACCGGAACCTACAAGATCCAGAGCTATCTCTTCAAGGACGGGAAGCTGATCGAAAGCGATACGGATACGATGAAGGTCGAGCAGGTCGGCCTCAACGCCTTCGTCCACGAAAGCGCGCAGGACCACGCGGTGCTCTATGGTATCGTGAGCATCCTGCTGGCGCTGGCCAGCGGCTGGTTCGTAGGGATTTTACGCGTAAGGCCGTAAGCGTTATAGTTAAAGGCATTTTTAAACAACAGAAGGATCACGATATGGGCAGGAAGAAGGAGGAACAAAAAGGCGGAATTTACCTGCTGGTCGTCGATGTGACCGCGGAATTCAACGTGGCCGTCGATTACGCATCCGACTTTGCAAAGGCCAATAACGGCGAGATTGCCCTGCTGAACATTATCGAAATTGACCATATCGACCATTGGGGCAACATCGAGGGCAAGATGAAAAAGGAAATGCGCGCCCAGGCGGAAAAGATGATCTGGGAAGCCGCCGGCCGCATCACCCACCGCACCGGGCTGATCCCGATGGTCTGCATCGAGGAGGGCAAGCGCAGCGAGGCGATTCTGGAAACAATCAACCGCTACCCTGAAATCTGCATGCTGATCCTCGGCGGCGACTCGCAATCCAGCAACCCCGGGCCGCTGGTGACCTATTTCGCCGGAAAGGGCCTCTCGCGCCTGCGCGTGCCGCTGATGATCGTACCCGGCCATCTGGAAGTATGAGGCTTGAATAAACCGCCCTAAAGGTTTAAACCTGCGCCGGATAACATAATATCGCAAGAAAGAAGGTCCGCCATGTTCATACAGACCGAACCGACGCCCAACCCGGCCACCGTCAAATTCCTGCCCGGTCAGACCGTGCTGGAAGCCGGAACGATGGATTTCGCAGGGCCAGAGCAGTCTGGGCCTTCACCGCTCGCCAAGCGCCTCTTCGGGCTGCAGGGCGTAGAGCGCGTCTTTCTCGCCCGCGAATATATTTCCGTAAGCAAGGCCGCCGACACCGACTGGACCATGCTCAAGCCCATGGTTCTGGGCGTCCTCATGGATCATTTCTCGACCGGCGCGCCGGTGCTCGACCCCACTTTCACCGCCGCCGAGACGAAGCCGACGGAAGACGGAGACGAAATCTCCGCGCAGATCCGCGAACTGATCGAAACGCGCGTGCGCCCGATGGTCGCGATGGATGGCGGCGACATCGTATTTGAATCCTTCAAGGACGGCATAGTCACCCTCCAGATGCGCGGCGCCTGCTCGGGCTGCCCCAGCTCGACCATGACCCTCAAGAGCGGGATCGAACGGATGCTCCGCCACTATATCCCCGAAGTCACCGAAGTCCGCGCGGCCTCCGAGGACGACTGGGCATGATTCAGGCCAAACCGCGCGGCCTCATTCTGGCGCTGGATACCGCCATGGGCGGCTGCGCGGTCGGAGTCTATGATCCGCACACGCAAAAAACGCTCTCATCGTTGCAGGAGCCGATGATCACGGGGCAGGCCGAACGCCTCGTGCCGATGATCGAGCAGGTTCTGGAAAATTCAGGCGCGGCCTATCAAGACCTTGCGGCGGTGGCCGTCACGCGCGGCCCCGGCGCGTTTACCGGACTGCGCATTGGGCTCGCCACGGCAAAGGGCCTCTCGCTCGCTTTGGATATTCCGGCGGTCGGCGTCGAAACCTTCGAGGCGCTGATGAAAACACACAGGCGCACGGGAGCGGAGCAGGGCCGTGTCGCGATCCTGATCGAAACCAAGCGCACGGATTATTACGCCTGTATCTATGATGAGGAAGGGCACCCGGTCGCACAGGGCGCATCGCAATCTATGGAAAACGTTTTGAAGGATTTTGAGAATCACCAAAATCTGACTCTCGCGGGCGACGCCGTAAGGCGGTTCGTTAGTGAAGCAAAGCAAAACGGCCTGTCACAGTCTTGGGTGATTACGGAAATATCTATGTGCGATCCGGCGGCGGTCGCGCTCTGCGCATTCGATAAAATGAGCGCGAACCCTCAGGAACGCGCCATAGACACGCAACCGCTCTATCTCCGTGCGCCGGACGTGACCATGCCCGCAGTCAGCCGAAAGATAGTTTCACAGTAAACATAAAATAATCGCAAAAAATAATTCTTATTTTGCTTGCATGAATAGTCGTATTGTGGATATTTTCTACCCGGGCAAGAGCCCTTCAATAATATCAAATAAGCATACGGAAGAGTATAATGGTTGAAAATAAAGCAGAAAAACTGAACGATGCAATCGGGCGCGAGGATCTCCTCGCCATGACGACTGAGATCGTCGCGGCGTATCTCTCCAACAACACTCTGGCGGCTGGCGAAGTATCCGCTGTGATAGAGCAGGTTTACAAAACGGTCGCCAATCTGAACACCGAAACCTCCGTAACCGCTGATCGCCCGCAGCCCGCAGTGCCCATCAAGCGCTCGGTCACACCGGATTTCATCATCTGTCTGGAAGACGGCAAAAAGCTGAAAATGCTCAAACGCCACCTGAAGACCGCCTACAACATGACGCCCGAGGAATACCGCGAGCGTTGGGGCCTGCCTGCCGACTATCCGATGGTCGCCCCGAACTACGCCCGTCGCCGCAGCAAGCTGGCGAAGGATATCGGTCTCGGCACACGTGGCCGCTAAAGAGTTCTAGGATAACGCCTTGCCGCGGTCTCTGGCTGCGCGCAGGGCGCTATCGAACAACTTCTGCATTGCTGCATCACCCATCAGGATATCAAGCGCCGCCTCGGTCGTTCCGCCGGGGCTTGTAACATTCTGGCGTAATTGAGAGGCCGGAATTTCAGGCGCGGATTCCGCCAGCGCCGCGCTGCCAATCACCGTCTGCCGCGCCAGCTTCATGGCCGTATCGGGTGGCAGGCCGAGCTTCTCGCCCGCCTTGGCGAGGGTTTCGATCAGAAGGAAGACATACGCCGGGCCGCTGCCCGAAACGGCGGTCACCGCATCCATAAGCACCTCGTTCTCAAGCCAGACGAGCATCCCCGAGCACCGCAGGAGTTTTCCAGCCGCACTTTTCTGTTCCGCGCTCGTATGCGCATTGGCAACCGCTGCGATCACGCCGCGCCCGATAGAGGCCGGGGTATTCGGCATGCTCCGCACGACCGGAGTTTTTGAACCCAAAATCTCTTCGAAAACCTTGATCGGCTTGCCGGCAGCAATCGAAAGATAAAAAGTGCGCGAAAAAATATAGCCCGCAAGCTTCTGAAGCACCGCATTCAGGATTTGCGGCTTGACCGCCACGATGACGACATCGGGATCTTTGTGGAATTGATCGGGAAGTTCCTTGAGGCTTTTCACCCGCGGATCGTTGGCAAAAGAATCGGGCAGGGGGGCCGGATCGACGACAATGAAATTCGAAGCAAGCTTTTGCGCCAACCAGCGCTCAAGCAGAGCGGAACCCATCTTGCCGCACCCCAGAAGAAGCAGCGTATCGATCATTGTATCGTCTGCTTCGGTCATCGGGCGCTCCTTTATGTTTTGGCTCAGGATTCTCCGGCCGTTTCCATGAGGGCCAGCGAGAGGCTCTCCGAATTCGCGGCTCCGGGCTTCGAAAGTAAATGGAAAACCGGATAGAAACGCTCACAATGGGCAAGCGATATGTCAATCAGATCCTCGAAATAAGCGTTGCTCTCGTTGAACTCATAGCCGCGCATCAGGCAGGTCTGGCGGTAGGAGGGGACCAGCGTCTTACGCGCGATCTCGAAATGCCCCATCCACGATTCTTCATTCATATCCAGCACGGCCGAGGCGGCCATACCCATATTGTCATGACGCAGGGTCATCTCATACTCACATGAAAACTGAAGGGCATTCAGATTTTTTTGCCAGACAAACAGGAGCTTGTAATTGCAGGAACGTCCCTTGACCTGAACCATCAGGCAATCGTCGTCCGTGCGATCATAGACCCAGTTCTGGTCGCATAACAACTCTTCAACACTGTCCAGAGGATTGACGGCGCTTGATGCGCTTTCCGTTCTTCCAACCATCGCTAACTAACCCCTAACGCTTAATCTTTTTCAACAAATCCGTAACAAAAAAACAAAATAAAATAATCTTCAGGCCTAGCCCTTCTTTTTAGCCGTCTTGGCTTTGGCCGCCGGTGCTTTAGCCTTGGAAGGCTTGGGCTTGGGCTTCGCCTTGGGCGCGGGCTTGCTTTTAGGCGTCACGCCCTCAAGCGTATCGATCCGCGTCTTGAGAATCTTGATCTCCGCCAACGCGGATTCAAGCATCACTTCAAGCCGCTCGAAATCCGCGCGGGGCACAAGGTCGATGCCTTGGGCAAAGCTGTCGATTCGGCTGCGGAAATTCTCGTTCGCCTGTTTGCCCGCCTCGCCCAGAAGGGTTGCCGCCCCTCCGGCCAGTCGTGCCAGATCGTCCAGTAATTTATCCCGCGATACCATGCCGCTTCGGCCTTTATCTGAAAACCGCGCGTTAGGTAACACGCCCTGCAAAAATTTGCAAGAATAATGACCCTTTTTTGCATTTTTTACCCCCTTGTTGCTGTGCATAAAGAGCAGGTGGGACCGGGTTTAAACCTCAGTAAATGCTTTAAACATTGAGCTTTCCATGGCACCCTCGCACGAGTGCGCTTATGAAACGATTTGATGTACAAAAAGGGAGAAGGAATATGGCCAAAAACGTAATTTGCCTATGGTATGACGGCGCGGCGGAAGAGGCTGCAAACTTCTACGCCCGGACCTTCCCGGACAGCGCCGTCAAGGCGGTCCACCTCGCCCCCGGCGATTACCCGGACGGCAGCCAGGGGGACGTGCTGACGGTCGAATTCACCGTGCTCGGCATACCCTGTCTGGGTCTGAATGGCGGCCCGATTTTCAAACACAGCGAAGCCTTCTCCTTTCAGGTCGTGACCGAAACTCAGGAGGAAACCGACCGTTACTGGAACGCGATCGTCGGTCACGGCGGGCAGGAAAGCCAGTGCGGCTGGTGCAAGGATAAATGGGGCCTGTCGTGGCAGATCACCCCGCGCGTGCTTCTGGAGGCGGTGGGCGACCCGGACCGCGCGGCCGCCAAACGCGCCTTCGAGGCGATGATGCAGATGCGGAAAATCGACATCGCCGCAATCGAGAAGGCGCGGCGCGGATAGGACGCCCGCAAAGCGGGAATCAAAGCGCGGAGAGAGCCCGAAGAAAGGGGTTTACAAAACCCGTCCCCGGGCCGATAAAATCCCCATGGCCATCCCGTTTCCGAATATTGATCCGATCGCCTTTAGTATAGGCCCGTTCGCCGTGCGCTGGTACGCGCTCTCCTACATGGTCGGCATCCTGATCGGCTGGCGCTACGCGCTGTCTTTGGCTGCACGGGGGCAGGGGCCGCAAGGCTCGCAGCCGCAAACGCCGACCGTATCCGACATCGACGATTTCGTCACATGGGCTGTTCTCGGGATCGTCTTGGGTGGCCGCATCGGCTACGTGATGTTTTACGCGCCGGAGATATTCCTGAATAATCCGCAGGAAGTGCTGATGGTCTGGAAGGGCGGCATGTCCTTCCACGGCGGGATGCTCGGCGTATTGCTGGCGATGATTCTGTTCGCAAGGTCGAGGGGGATTCCCTTCCTGCGTCTCTCGGATATCATTTGTGCTTGCGCCCCCATCGGCCTGTTCTTCGGGCGCATCGCCAACTTCATCAACGGCGAACTCTACGGGCGCTTTACGGATGTAAGCTGGGGCGTGATCTTCCCCGACGGCAGCGGCCAGCCCCGGCACCCCAGCCAGCTTTATGAGGCGGCGCTGGAGGGTCTGGTGCTCTTTATCGTTCTGGCGTTCATGATCCGCCGCCCCGCCATCCGCAACCGCCCCGGCCTCGTCTCGGGCGTGTTCCTTCTGGGCTACGGCGCCTCGCGCATGTTCATCGAAAACTTCCGCGAACCGGATATCCAGATCGGCTATATCGCCGGGTTCATAACGATGGGCCAGATTCTTTGTCTGCCGATGATCCTGATCGGGATCGGCGCCATAATCTACGCGCGTAAAACCCGACCCGCCACGCCATGACACCGCTGGAAAAAATTCTGGCGGACACGATCGCGCAGAGCGGTCCGGTGAATATTGAAACCTTTATGAGCCTCGCGCTCGGTCACCCGCAGCGCGGCTACTACATCACGCGCGACCCGCTGGGCCGCGGCGGCGATTTCACGACCGCCCCGGAAATCTCGCAGATGTTCGGCGAACTGATCGGCCTGTGGTGCGCTGACCTCTGGATGCAGATGGGCCGCCCCGGAAAATTCATTATGACCGAGGCCGGGCCGGGGAGGGGGACGTTGATGGCCGACCTTCTGCGCGCAGGCCGATCGGTGCCGGGTTTCATCGAGGCCGCCGAAATTCATCTGATCGAGACCAGCCCCGCCTTGAGGGAAAAACAGGCGCACGCGCTGGAGGGCTTCAATCCGCACTTTCACGATACGCTGGACGGCTTGAAAACCCCGCAAGCTCCGGTCATCCTGATCGCCAACGAGTTTCTCGACGCCCTCCCGGTCCGCCAGTTCGCATGGATCGGCGCCGCGTGGAAGGAACGCGCTGTTGGATTCACCGAAGGCACAGGCTTCCAATATGTCTGGATCCCCGCGCCCGAAGAAAATCTTGAAAACCTCCCCCGCGAGCCGCAGGAGGGCGAAATCTATGAAATCGGCTCCGCCCGCGATGCGTTCGTCAAAGACGCTGTGGACCTCACAAAACACGGAGGCACGGCCCTGTTCATCGATTACGGCTACACGAAATCCGCCCCCGGCGACACGCTGCAAGCGGTAAGGGATCACCGCTTCCATAACGCATTGGAGATGATCGGCGAGGCCGACCTCACCGCCCACGTCAATTTTGAAACCGCCGCCTGCGTTGCGCGGGAAGAAGGCGCAAATGTCTTCGGCCCTATGACGCAGGGGCGCTTCCTGCTGTCCCTCGGCCTTTCGGAACGCACGCAGGCTCTGATCAATGCCGTGTCCGCGCGTCTCAGGGATGGCCCGGAAGCGCAGAATGCGGTACAAGACATAAAGTCCGCCGCGCTGCGCCTCAGCGGCCCGGCGGGCATGGGTCAACTTTTCAAGGTGCTGTGCGTAAGCCATGACAAAACCCTCCGCCCGTCCGGCTTCTGACGAGATTCAAGGTTTCACGCATGACGCGTTTTCAAAAACCCTGCCTCGCGGCATCGCGTATGGCTTCTTCGGCCGCAAGGGCGGCGTGAGCGAGGGCATCTTTAAAGGTCTGAATTGCGGGCAAGGCTCGAACGACGACCCTGAAACTGTCGCAAAAAACCGCAGCCTCGTCGCCGGAAAGATCGGCATAACGCCGGAAAATCTGCTCTCCCTTTATCAGGTCCACGGCAACGCCTGCCTGACCGTCGAGACGCCGTGGCTGCCTAAGGACAGGCCGAACGCCGACGCGATGGTCACCGACCGCCCAGGCCTTGGCCTTGGCATCCTCGTGGCCGACTGCGCCCCCGTGCTGTTCCACGGCACCAAAGCGGACGGCTCGCCCGTCATCGGCGCCGCCCACGCCGGCTGGAAGGGCGCGGTCTCAGGCGTTCTGGAGCAAACCGCCAAAACCATGATCGAACGGGGCGCGGAGCCGCAAACCCTCGCGGCCTGCATCGGCCCCTGCATCGGCCCGCAATCCTATGAAGTCTCGGCGGATTTCGACAAGCCGTTCCTTGAACAGGACGCCGGGGCCGATCGCTTCTTCCGCCCCGCGCAGAAATTCGGCCACCTGATGTTCGACCTCCCGGCTTATTGCCTCTGGAGGCTTGAAAGCGCGGGCATTCAATTCGCCTTCGATCTGGGCCGCGACACCTTCGCCGACGAGGTGAATTTCTACAGCTACCGCCGCACGACGCACCGCAAGGAGGCCGATTACGGGCGCCAGATCGCGGTGATTGCTTTGACTTTATAGGCGGCGCAATAAAAATACGGTTGATTTATCGCCCCCATAACTTATATTTCGCTGGGTTAACGGGGCGTTTTAGGGCACATAATGGCGACAAGCATGGCCGGGTCATACACACACACCATGAAGCTGATTTCCGGTAATTCGAATCGCGGCCTGTCGGAGGCGATCTCATCTTATCTCGATGTCCCCCTGACCCAATGCAATATCAAGCGTTTCAACGACATGGAAGTGTTCGTGGAAATCATGGAGAACGTGCGCGGCAAGGATGCGTTCTTCATCCAGTCCACCTCCTATCCCGCAAACGACCACCTGATGGAGCTGCTGATCGCCATCGACGCGCTGAGGCGCGGATCGGCGCGGCGCATCACCGCCGTCATCCCGTATTTCGGCTACGCGCGGCAGGACCGCAAAACCGGGGGCCGCACGCCCATCTCGGCCAAGCTGGTCTCCAACCTCATCACCGCCGCCGGGGCCGACCGCGTCCTGACCCTTGATCTCCACGCCGGGCAGATTCAGGGCTTCTTCGATATCCCGGTGGACAATCTGATCTCCGCGCCCGTCTTCGTGCCGCATATTAAAAAGAATTACGACGATAAGCCGCTCTGTATCGTCTCGCCCGACGTGGGCGGCGTATTCCGCGCCCGTCTTCTGGCCAAGCGCCTGAACGCCGATCTGGCCATCATCGACAAACGCCGGGAAGATGCCGGAGTCTCCGAAGTGATGAACGTTATCGGCGACGTAGACGGAAAATCCTGCATCCTCGTTGACGATATTGTCGATTCCGGCGGAACGCTCTGCAACGCAGCCGTGGCCTTGCGGGAGCAGGGGGCAACCGATGTAGCGGCCTATGTGGTGCACGGCGTTCTTTCCGGCGCCGCCGTGGATCGGGTCACCAACTCCCCCCTCGAAAAGCTGGTGATTACGGACAGCATCGCCGCCACAGAGGACATGAAGAAATCCAAGAAAATCGAGCAAATCAGCATCGCCAGCCTGATCGGCGAGGCCACCCGCCGGATCTTCGAAGAACGCTCGATTTCTGAGCTTTTCAAGTGATTTACCCAAAAAACACTTGATAAATCCTGCCATTTCAGCTTATTTAGCGCCAGTTCGTGTCCGGCACCCCTGGAGGTCGGCACGCCTTTAAATATCGAAAGGTTATTGAAATGTCTAAGAAATACGCTTTAAAAGCGGCAAATCGTGAGCGCGCAGGTAAAGGGGTCGCACGTTCATTACGCCGCGAGGGTCGCGTCCCCGCCGTTGTGTACGGCGACGGGAAGGAGCCTGTTAAGATTTCCCTGCCCCTGAACGAATCCACGATCGAATACCGCCGTGGTCATATGTTCACCACCCTGTGCGATCTGGACCTCGAAGGTAAGGCGCACGTTGTTCTGGCCCGGGACGTGCAGCTGCACCCCGTGACGGACTTTATCGAGCATATCGATTTTCTGCGCGTCACGCCGAAAACGAAAATTCCGGTCTGGGTGCCCGTTCACTTCATCAACCACGAAGATTCCCCCGGGATCTTCCAGAAGGGCGTTCTGAACGTCGTGCGTCACGAAGTCGAACTGATGTGCAGCGCGATGGACATTCCCGAGTCGATTGACGTTAACCTGGCCGGCAAAGACCTTGGCGATGCCGTCAAGATCAGCGACGCCAAGCTGCCCGAGGGCGTAAAGCCCGTCATCTCCAACCGTGACTTCACCATCGCAACGATTGTTGCGCCGAAGGTCGGCCCGGATGAAGATGAGGCCGCCAAGGCTGCTGAAGGCGACGCTGCTGCGGCTGCTCCGGCTGCCGCTGCTGCCCCTGCCGCTGATAAGAAGTGAAACTTCTCGATCTGATTTTGAAAGGCGCCGGGTTCCGCAAAAACGGTCCGGCGCCTTTTTCCGACCCGCAGCAAACCGCAGGAGAAATTCCCGACATGTGGCTGTTCGCAGGACTGGGCAACCCCGGCGACAAATACCGCAATCACCGCCACAACGTGGGCTTCATGGTGGCGGACGCCATCGCGCACAAATATGAGAGCTTCGGCCCCTTCCGGTCGAAATTCGACGGCCAGATCAGCGAAGGCAAAATCAAGGGCAAGAAGGTCGCGCTGCTCAAGCCCAAAACCTATATGAACCTCTCGGGCCAGTCGGTGGTCAAGGCCGCGCATTTCTATAAAATCCTCCCGGATAATATCATTGTGTTCCACGACGAGGTGGACCTGCCCCCCGGCGAAATACGGGTAAAAAAGGGCGGTGGCAACGCCGGGCATAACGGCCTCAAATCCATTCAGTCGTCGCTCAGCACCCCCGATTTCTGGCGCGTGCGGATCGGCGTGGGCCGCCCCCCGATGGGTGGCGACGTCAGCAACCACGTGCTCGGCGATTTCTCCTCGCACGACCGAGAATGGCTCGAAAAGGCGCTGGCCGATATGGCGGACCGCGCGCCCGATCTACTCTCCGGCGATCCGGCGCTGTTTGCGAAAAACCTGAAGCCGAAGACGGAAAAACCAAAAAAACCGAAGCAACCCAAGGAAGAAAAGGAACAAGAAGATGGGCTTTAA
The DNA here is from genome assembly GCA_023384135.1 of Alphaproteobacteria bacterium. Lineage (GTDB taxonomy): Bacteria > Pseudomonadota > Alphaproteobacteria > Micavibrionales > Micavibrionaceae > JAGNKE01. Next base: position 556,237 of record JAHDXS010000003.1, read on the forward strand.
TTGCGGGATCGTAGGCCTTCCCAACGTCGGAAAATCGACTCTCTTCAACGCGCTGACCGCGACGGCGGCGGCGCAGGCGGCGAACTTCCCCTTCTGCACGATCGAGCCGAATATCGGCCGTGTTGCCGTGCCGGACGTGCGCATGGAAAAACTCGCCAAAATCGCGGGCTCGCAAAACATTATCCCGACCCAGCTTGAATTCGTGGACATCGCGGGCCTCGTGAAGGGCGCCAGCAAGGGGGAGGGGCTAGGCAACCAGTTCCTCGCCAACATCCGCGAGACCGACGCTATCATCCACGTCCTGCGCTGCTTCGAGGACGATGACGTGATCCATGTCGAGGGCTCGGTCGATCCCCTGCGGGACGAGGAGGTCATCGAGACCGAACTCATGCTCGCCGACATGGAAAGTCTCGGCAAACAGATCGCCACGATCGAGCGCCGCGCCAAATCCGGCGATAAGGAAATCAAGGGACAATATGAATATATGCTGCGCCTCAAGGAGGCCCTCGATCAGGGCAAGCCCGCGCGCACCGTCTCCGTCGATAACGAGGATCAGGCCCGCTGGATGAAGCTGTGCCAGCTCATCACGTCAAAACCCGTGCTCTATGTCTGCAACGTGAAAGAGTCCGACGCGGCAAACGGCAACGAATGGACCAAAAAAGTCTCCGAGATGGCCAAACAGAAGGGCGCGCAATATGTGGTGATCAGCGCCGCGATCGAATCCGAAATCGCCCAGCTGGAATCCGAGGAGGAAAAATCCGAATACCTCGCCTCCATGGGCCTGACGGAGCCGGGCTTGAACCGTGTCATCGGCGCGGGCCACAAGCTCCTGAACCTCCAGACATACTTCACCTGCGGGCCGAAGGAAACCCGTGCCTGGACCGTGCGCATCGGCGCGAAGGCGCCCGAGGCGGCGGGCTGCATCCACTCCGACTTCGAGCGCGGCTTCATCCGGGCCGAGGTCATCGCCTTCGACGACTACATCGCCTGCAACGGCGAAAACGGGGCAAAGGAAAAGGGCAAGATGCGCCAGGAAGGCAAGGAATACATCGTGAAAGACGGAGACGTCATTTTGTTCCGGTTTAACGTCTAAATCTTTACAGATATCTGAAGAGTCCATAAATGTACGTTTATGGCAAAAGAGTCACGAAAACATCATTTTGTCCCCAAGTTCTTGCTTCGGCCTTGGCTGAGACAGAACGCCAAAAACCAGAGTGTCCTTTACGGCTACTTCTGGGATGGGCGGAGCGGTCAAATGTGCAAAAAGGAAAAGGGACTAGATGGTTTCTGTTTCCAACTAGATCTACTAACGCTGAAATCGCACAATCTAGGGCGGGACGCGATTGAGCGTATTTTCTTCGGTGAAGTGGATACCAAAGGCGCAATAGCCCGCGATCTTTTGCTGCAATCAGGCCCGCAATCTCTTACAGGAGAGCAACGCTGTGATTTTGCCCGTCTTCTCTTATCTCTAGATGTGCGGCGACCTATAATTGTCGAAAAATTGCGGAACGAAGGGACTGAAACAAATAAGGCCAGTTTTGATAGCGATCCTGAAATTTTGTCAGTTATGTTGGAAGCCGGAATAGACGAGCCACCATCATCATATTACGAAAGGCATAAAGGCATTTCATTCAAGGATATGGGTCTTTCTAGTATCCAGAGGCTTGTTGATAATCCCGAAGTCGGCGGACGGCTCGTTAATGCGCTTTGGTACATTAAGCATCTGGGTGAGCACGAAGGCTCTTTGGTGCTGTCAGATCGCCCTTTAATCCGGATTAGGGGATACGATCATCCCGGCGCTGTGTGGGCTCTGCCTTTAACGCCGAAGGCAGCGTTTATTGCCGTAAACCACCCTGAAAACCTAAGAAGGATGCAGCGCGTTACGCCTCAGCGCTTTGCCAAACAGACAAATTATAGCAGCACAATTCAGGCAGAAAGGTTTGTTTTTAGCGTTGACAGCCTTCATGAACGCTGGTTGGGAAAACATCTCGCCCCAAAGAACAAAAATGTCGATTAGAGACCTAAGTTACGGCTTGTCAAACTTCAAGTCTAAGCTTGAACGCCGAATGAAAAAATCAAATCAAGGTTAGCGGACAGGCACAACCTGCGGGGTCTTGTTGCAGTCCGGTCCCGCGACGTCATCGGCATAACAGCGTTCGACGTCCGCCGGGGTCTGGCCCGTAGAATCCCCCGCGTTGGAGCGGATGGCTTCGCCCGTGCTGGCGTTCGGCGTGCCGCAGGCCGATCCGAAATCATCGGCGTAGCATTTCCCGTCTCCGCCGCCCGTCGTTGTGGTCCGGTTGCCCGATCCGTTTGTGGCGCAGGGGCCGTCAACATCGTCGGCAAAACATTGGCCGACATTGGGCGGTCTTTGGCCAGTGGAGCCCGAACCTGACGCTCCGGTGTTCGGATCGCACGGTCCGGCGGCATCGTCGGCGAAGCAACGCCCGTCATCGCCCGTCGCGGGGCGAGCGCCGCCCGTTCCGCCCGATCGGGCACCGCTGCCGGGTTCACAGAGATTAAGGCCGTTTTCGTTGACCTGTTCGCGCAGTTTGGGCAAATAGGTATTCTCGCGCATCCCGCGATAAACCTCGCGGAAATTATACGGATCGCCGCCGCCGCGACCGCCCCACATAAACAGCCCCGCCGGAGAGACGTTGCGGCTGCGCAGGTCGTTCATCAGGGACTCAACGTTCGGGTCGCCCCTTAAATCAGAATATTTAAGATCAAGGTTCTGCGGGATCGCGTCGGGCCGAAGACGCTGCGCCAGCCGGAACAGGTGTTCGTCGGTGACGCCGCCGAACCGCTGGCTCCATTGCGCATCGCGGTGGCGCTGGAACTGCGCATCGAAAAACACATCATGTTGCTCCTCGCGCGAAATACCGATCCGCTCAAGCTGCTCGGCGCGGGCCTGATTCCGCTCTGGCTTGCCCATGCCGATATGCGCCAGGAAAATATCATCCATGTCCGGGTTGAACCGCCCGGTGAGCATAGCTGCGGAAATGTCCTTTTCCTCGATGCACAGGGCCCGTGCTTGCGCCACCATGATCTCGGTGGCAATCGCGCCGACCTGATCGCGGGTATAGGTCTGCTGATTATCGCTGATGCCGAGTTTTTGCATCGCCTCGCGAATAAGGGTCTGCTGCCCCGGGTCCGCGCCGTCAGGCCGCAGCAGGGATTTATTGGAAACTGTGTCGCCGTTCAGAAGGTCCACATAGACCGCCCGGTTGAAGAACCGGTCCTTGACGGGATTTTCCCAGGGCGAGTCTGTGCGCGGGATCTCCGTCCGCGCTCCGGTAGGCAAACGTCCGCCCAAAGCGTAATCCACAAGGGCGCTCATAGCGCCGGTCCGGCCCAGATCGCGCATGGCCGGGTTTGGGTGTTCCTGACCGTTGCGCTGCATCATCCAGAGCTGGAAAAGGGTTGTCTGCAGATCTTCCTGCTTGACCCCCGCGGCCTCCATTTTCTGGCGCATCAATTCGCGCATGAACGCGACGGTGCGCCCGTCAATGCTCTGCGGCGCGAAATCAACATCGATTTCCGGGTGCGCGGCCTGCTGTTCCTTGAGGTAATCCTTGAGCGCCCGCCCGGTATTTTCAAGAACGTCGGTGTTCGACGCCGGGTTTCCGGTAATGCCGAGGTACGAGTCGCCCACGGCCATCAATTCGCGGGCTTCCGCTCCGGCGCTGTTATTCGAGGCGGCGGGGTTGCGCGCGGCGGTCAGACGGCGCGATTCGGTGTTCAGAGTGCTTTTCTGCGCTTCGGGCAAAGCCTGAGCCCGTGCCACCACATCGTTGATAAGACCCACGGTCTGCTTGACCCCGGCGCTATACTGATTGGCCGTATCGGCGGCTCTGGCCTCGCCCAGCATCTGCAACGCGGCCAGCGTGGCCGCGTCCAACTCGCCCGTAACCTTGACGTCGGTCAGCAGGGAGGCGCGGTTGCCCGCAAGCGCCCGAAGATCCGGCGCGGCGGTGGAAAGGAAAACCTGTATGGATTCGATGGTACGGCTGTAGCTTTGGGTAAAAGCCGCTTCGCTGGCGTTCTCATTAAGCGCAAGCGCCGTATGACCCCGGTCCACGATCTGTGGAACAACGGTGTTGAGCGCCTTCTTAAGCTCGACTAAAGGACTATCCGGCATTTAACCCTCACCCCGTTTACATTGACGGGATATTAATTCTTATATTTTGACAAATTATACGGGTTTGCCGCCTGTTTTGTCAAACATTCGTGAAGGCAGGGGCTTTAGCCCTGAAATATGAGGAAATCAGCGGGTTACCCGGCCTTGACCAGCTTGTCGTGGTCCTTTTGGCGCACAAGGGTGCTATAGGCGTCCTGAAGCCGCTTGGTGACCGCTGCGGGCTTGAACTTGATCCCGTCGATCTCGCCCACGGGGGTCAGCTCGGCGGCGGTCCCGGTCAGGAACACCTCCTGGAAGCCGGAAAGCTCCTCGGGCTTGATATGCCGCTCCTCGACCGTGATACCCATTTGCCGCGCCAGCGCCATGACGGTCTGGCGGGTAATCCCGTTCAGGAAGCAGTCCGGCGTGGGAGTCAGCAGAACCCCGTCCTTGACCGCGAAAAAGTTCGCGGCCGAAGCCTCGGCGACATAACCCCGGTAATCCAGCATCAGCGCATCGTCGTATCCCTCGTCCTCCACAGCGTGCTTGGAGATGGTGCAGATCATGTAAAGCCCGGCGGCCTTGCTCTGCGTCGGCGCGGTGTTGGGCGCGGGGCGGCGCCACGGGGAGGTCTTGAGGCGGATCCCGTTCTCAAGCTTTTCCTGCGGGAAATAGGTGCCCCAGTGCCATCCGGCGACCGCGACATGCGTTTTGGTCTTGCGGGCCGAAACCCCCATCTGCTCGCCGCCGCGCCACGCGACCGGGCGCACATAGCCGTTCTTGAGGCCGTTCGCCTCCATAACCTCGTATTTGATCTGCTCGATCTCATCGACCGACAGCGGCATCTCCATGCCCAGAATTTCGGCGGAGCGGATCAGGCGGGCGGAGTGTTCCCGGCTCTTGAAGATCACGCCGTCATACATGCGCTCGCCCTCAAAGACGGAGCTTGCATAATGCAAGCCGTGACTCAGCACATGGATTTTCGCCTCGCGCCACGGGAGCATCTTTCCGTTGATCCAGATAAACCCGTCCCGATCGTCGAAGGGCACAAAAGTCATGATTCAAGTCCTTATCTTTTACGTTTACGCATGCCGGATTTCGGTCTACGCTGTCAAAAACCGTGAAAAAACAAGCTATACGCGCATATTTGTTTTGTAAAGAAGATCATGCAGTCCCTTCAAGGCCTCATCGGCGCTCTGGCCCAACAACCCCATATTCTGGTCGTGGACGACGACAGGCGGATATGCCAGCTCGTTTCGCGCTTCCTGATGGCGCAGCAATTCGTGGTCCAGACCGCCGAAAATGCGCAGGAGGCGGCGGAAATGATAAAACGCTTCAGCTTCGACGCCCTGATCGTGGATGTGATGATGCCCGGCCAGAGCGGCCTTGAATTCACCCGCGAACTGAGGAAAACCAGCACGGTGCCCGTCATTCTCCTCACCGCGCTGGGGGAGGTCGAAGACCGCATCGCGGGGCTGGAGACCGGGGCCGACGACTACCTGCCCAAACCCTTCGAGCCGCGCGAGCTTGTGCTGCGCCTGAACGCCGTGCTGCGCCGCGCCCCCGCCGCTCCTGCAAAATCAGGCGATGCCTGTTTCCGCGTCGGATCATGGCTGTTCCGGGTCAACCGGGCCGAGCTCGAACACGAGGCCGCCGACAAACCGCTCCAAAGACTCACGACCGTCGAGGCCAACCTTCTGCGCGCCCTCTGCGAAAGCGCGGGCCAGCCCCTCAGCCGCCACGATCTGGCCGTCCGCTGCGGCATGGACGCGGCCGGGGAGCGCACCATCGACGTGCAGGTCACCCGCCTGCGCCGCAAGATCGAGGACGACACGAAAAACCCGCGTGCGCTGGTCACCGTGCGCGGCAAGGGGTATATGCTCCACGCCGACCGGATCGGCTAGGGGAGGAGATCACGGCGATGGAGGGCGGCGAAACAAAAAAACGCAAATGGTTCAAGACCGTCCTGCCCAAGACACTTCTGGGCCGCTCACTGCTCATCCTGATTACGCCCGTATTCCTCATACAGGTGATCTCCACCTATGTGTTCTTTGATCGCCACTGGTACAAGATGGCCAGCCGCTTGTCCTACGCCGTAGCGGGAGAGGTCGTGCTGATCGCCAACCTCATCGAGGCAAACCCGGACCCGGTGGCGGCGGAGTCTCTGGCCGCGCTGGCCGGAGACCGTTTGGATTTGATCGTCAGCTACCGCCCCGGTGAAAAAGTCGAAGGGACAAGCATCCGGCCCGAGGGGCGCTGGGCGAATTATATTGCGGACAGTTTCACGGAGGAATTGAGGCAGCAAACCCAAAACCCCTTTACCGTCGATGTCGATTTTCAGGAAAAATGGGTCGAGGTGCGCCTACAGCTCAAAGAGGGCGTCATGCATGTCTCGCTGCCGCAGCGCCGCCTGTTCACCTCCACCACCTATATTTTCCTGCTCTGGGTTTACGGATCGTCGGCGGTCCTGCTTCTGATCTCCGTCCTGTTCATGCGCAACCAGATCCGCCCGATCCGCAAGCTCTCAATCGCTGCCGAGCGCTTCGGTAAGGGCAGGGATGTCGAAAATTTCAAGATCGAGGGCGCGAAGGAGGTCCGTCAGGCCGGGCAGGCCTTTATGGATATGCGCACCCGTATCCAAAGACAGATCCAGCAAAGAACCACCATGCTGGCCGGCGTCTCGCACGATCTGCGCACGCCGCTGACCCGCATGCGACTGCAACTAGCCCTTCTGGGCGATAGCCCCGATATCGACGCGCTCAAGGGCGATATCGAAGAAATGGAAAAAATGATCGAGGGCTACCTCAATTTTGTGCGCGGCGACGGCAATGAGCAACCGGTGCTGACCGACATGATCCCTCTGATCGAGGGCGTGATCGTCTCGGCCAAGCGGCAGGGCTGCGATATCGCGTTCGCGCATGACGGACAGGACGGCCTCTCGATGACGCTGCGCCCGCTGGCTATGCGGCGCTGCCTGATGAACGTCATCGGCAACGCAGCAAAATACGCAACGAAAGTCTGGATTTCCGTTGAAAAGCCGGAAAAGCGAACCGTCCTCATGACCGTTGAGGATAACGGCTCCGGCATCCCCGAAGATCAATATGAAGAGGTCTTCAAACCCTTCTACCGCGTCGATGCGTCTCGAAATGTGGATACAGGAGGTGTGGGTCTGGGGCTTCCGATCGCCATGGATGTTGTCCATGCGCACGGCGGCACGATTTGGCTGGAGCGCAGCGCCCACGGCGGTCTGGCCGTCAAGATCCGGCTGCCGCAATAAAAACCCGAAATCAAAGAGATTAAAGCAGCCGCGCCCCGTTCGGCACGACCTGATCGCAATTGGCCAGAACGATCTCCCCGGCCTGATCCGCGAACCCGAGCGTCAGCACCTCCGACATGAACGGGCCGATCTGCCGGGGCGGAAAATTCACAACAGCCATGACCTGTCTCCCGATAAGCGCCTCGGGCGTATAATGCGCGGTGATCTGGGCGGAGCTTTTCTTAAGGCCGACCTCTGGCCCGAAATCAATCACGAGCTTGATGGCAGGTTTACGGGCTTCGGGGAAAGGTTGCGCGTCAACAATCGTGCCGATGCGGACATCGACCTTGAGAAAATCGTCATAAGTGCATGAAACAGTCATCAGGCTTTAATAATCAAAAAGCCCTTAATCCGCAAGCCGATCAGGCCGCGCGCTTGTCGTCGTCGTCCTGAGCACTGTCAATCGCGGATTTGATTTCCTTGATGCTGGCCTTGAGCCGACGGTTAAGGACACCGGACGTCTCGGCATTGGAATTGCGCACAATCTCGCCGATCTCGCTCATACCGGCAATCGTCGTCTCATAGCTTTTTTTGATGAGTTCGGCATTGCGGGCGATGGCATCTTCAGACGTGCCATCCTTCAGGATCTCGGAGGTCAGGCAGTTCTGCTCCTTCAGGATCTGGGAGAAGATCTCCGCTTGACGGGTGGCGATGGACTGGAAGCTGCGGAAAGCAATTTGCTGCGCCTCGGCCAGAGTTTGAAAATTGCGGCGCTGCGTCTCAATAAGACGGTTAACGTCGAACGGCGCCTTGGTAAGGCCGTTATCCTTGAGAAATTCAGTGTAGGGGAAAAAACCCTTGAAATTGAAATCTTGCGCCATGAAAAGCCCCTAACAAATTAAAACCGAATGAAAATAATGATGCTCAAACATGCTAGATTTTAATAGAATCGAAGTCAAGAAGTTTACGCCCTGCACAAATCCCGAAGCAGTGGATAATATTGCTGCGCCGATACGCCCGGATTTTATTGTTATGAAAATCTGATAGGCAAGTATTTTCCCAGTTTTTTGAGCATTTTAGCGATCTTTTAACGCCTTTCCGGCACTGTACAGTTGGGAGTATCCCTGTAAAGGACGCTTCCGGCTGGCGGTTTCCGCCCGCTTCAAAGGGGCAACTGGAATAAAAATGAAGAATAAAAAGGGCAAATGGAGCAAAAAGCGCTCGGGCGCACGCCCCGGCCTGTGGCTGACCTCCGGTCTGGCGCAGGCGATGGTGCTGCTGAACGGGGTGATCCTGACCGTGACCGCCTTCTATATTCTCAATATTTTTGTCAAAGGCATGTCGAACGAGGAGTTTCGCTCGATCGCCGAAGACGCAGGCCGGGTCTTTGTGGAGGAAATTTCGGGGCAGGAGAACACCATGCGCCTGATCTCCAGCGTCCTGATGCTCTCAGAGAATACGAATAAAACCCACGTTTTAGAACAAATCAGGAGAAACGTCCCGGGCCTGAGCAACTTCGAACAGGTCATCTGGATTTACGAAGCCTCTCCAGGCGCATGGCAATATAAAACGCTTTCTGAATCCCCGCGTATCGCAAGCAAGCAGGCCGATTATTCTCTGGTTCCCAATCAGAAGCTGATTACCCAGATCGTACAGGATAAATATTTTGACGACGACCGCCTGCGGGTGGTCACAGATCTTCCGGGGATGAACTATGTTGAAACCAGCGGTTCTCCGCCAACGATGGAGCGGCCCTTCGCCTATGTGAAAGTCGTAAGAAAGAATAGCTCCAAGGATGGCGTGATTTTCGGGATCGGCCGACCCGAAAACCTGATCGACCAGAGTTGGCTGGAGAAGCAAGGCTCGGTCTATACGTTGGGCATCAAGGAGACCACGACCGGGCGAAACATTTACAATATGGAGAACGACCGCAACGGCGTTCAGTCGGTCGCCTATTCGCAAAATTACAACTTTTCCGTAGGCAACAGCGAATGGCAGATTCTTCTGCAATTCTCCAAAAAGAAGAACATGGCCTATATCGAGCAGATACCCTACCTCATCTTGCTCTTCGGTATTGCCCTGACGGTCATTGGCACACTTTTCGTGCGCAACAACCAGACCCAGTCCAAGCGCGTGGCCCTCATGAACAAGGCGCTGGAGCAAAAAAATCTGGAGCTTGAGACGGAGATCGGTGAACGCGAGCGCCTGAACAGCGCACTGCAAAAAGCCGACCGCGAAAACCGCGCGGTGATTGACTCGGTCAGCGACATTATTTTCGAAACGGATACCGAGGGCAATATTCTTTTCCTCAGCGCCTCATGGCGCAAGATTACCGGCTTCGATCAGGATCGCTCGAAAGGCAACAACCTGTTCGCCATGCTCAACCCGGAAGATCAGGCGAAGCAAAAAAAGGAATTCGACATGATGGTGCGCGGCCAGAAGCAGGCCTACCGCACCTTCACGCGCATCCGCACGGCGGAGGGAACCTTCCGCTCCGTCGAACTGGCCATCTCCATGATCCGGCAGGACGAAAACAAAAACCTGCGCGTTGTGGGAACGATCACGGACGTCGAGGAGCGCCGCCGCGCAGAACGGGCCCTGGCCGAAGCAGAAAAGAAATACCGGACGATCGTTGAAAACGCCGCAGGCGGTCTGTATCAGCTGACACCCGAGGGGATTTACCTCAGCGCCAACCCCGCAATGGCGCGCATTCTGGGTTATGCCGGAGTGGAGGAATTGCTGCGCGACGTCAAGAATGCGAACGGCGTGGTGTATATCGACAAGGAAGAGCGCGAAGCCTTCGTGAACGCTTTGATGCGCGCAGGCCAGATCAACGGTTACGAAACGCAGGTTTTCAAAAAAGGCGGCGCAAAAATCTGGGTCAGCGAGAACATCCGTTGCGTGAAGGACGAGCACGGCCATGTACTCTACTTTGAGGGCAGCATGGAAGATATAACGAAACGCAAAGAAGCGGAAATAGCCTTGCGCGAAGCGAAGGTCCAGTCCGATATGGCCAACCGCGCCAAAACCGAATTTATCGCCAACATGAGTCACGAGCTGCGCACGCCCCTGAACGCGATCATCGGCTTCTCGGAGATCATGAAGAACGAGGTTATGGGGCCGCTCGGCGCGGACATGTACCGCGATTACGTCAAAGATATATATAAGAGCGGCAAGGGCTTATTGAAGATTATTAATGAGATACTTGATATTTCCAAGATCGAGTCTGGCGACCGCGAAATCAATGAAAGCGAATTTTCCTTCGCCAACGTGCTGGAAACCTGTCTGGCGCTTCACAATACCAAGGTTCAGGACAAAAACATCGTCATCGCAAACAACGCCAAGGATCTGCCTCATATCATCGGGGAAGAGTTGGCGGTCAAACAGATCATCACAAACATCTATTCCAACGCGGTCAAATTCACCCCCGACGGCGGCCGCATCACCCTGATGTCCACCTTCGATCATGACGGCTCGCTGCGCTTCTCCATCTCCGATACCGGGGTTGGCCTGAGCAAGGACGAAATCCAGAAGGCGCTCTCGCCCTTCGGCCAGATCGACAACGCGCTCGACCGCTCCGGCTCCGGCGCGGGTCTGGGGCTGACACTCTCCAAATCCATGATGCAGCTTCACGGCGGCGATCTTGAAATTCTCTCCGAAAAGGGCATCGGCACGACCGTCAGCCTCATCTTCCCGCCCGAGCGAGTCTCCTGGCGCGAAAAGAAGGCCCCGACGGGCAAGTCCCCCGGCATGCCCACGCTGAATATTCAGAACACCGGCGATACGCTTTAAAACGCATCTTCCCCGTCGAAATCGAGCGCCTTGCGCGCCGTATCATACGAAAAACCCGCACGGGCCAGCGCCGCCAGATCCTTGCGCAAAAGGGCGGGGTCCTTCTCCCCCGCGCGGAACGGGCCGATCCGTTTACGCCGCGCGAATTTGAGGGCGGCCGCAAGCTCAGCCTCGCTCTCGGCAACGCCGCTTTCTTCCCTTAAACTTTCAAGAGCCGCCTCGATCTGGTCTTTGCGCAATCCCCGCTCGGTCATTTTGGCGATGATCGCCTTGCGCGACCGCCCCCGCCGCCGGAGAGAGTCCGCCATTCCGCGCGCATAAACCGTGTCGTTCAGAAGCCCCGAAGCCTCAAACCGCTCGGTCAGAGCGTCCACCATCGCCCGGCAAGCGTCGAAATCCTGATCCGGGTGCGCCATGCAGGATCTCTTGACCTTGCGCATCATAACGCTCTTGAAATGTGCAGTACTGGCCGAAAAACGCTGCAAATAGTAAAGCCCGGAATTATGCAGGTATGTGTCCGTAATTTTTTTGGGAATCTTTTTCGCTGTCCTGTCCCTTGTGGGGGCAGCCCCGCTTTTGCTGTTGACCGTATTCGGTTCTGCTTTATGCTTTGGACCTTGCATAAAACCAACTTATCCTAGGTTAAAGCGTATGAAAATGGTGATAACGGAGCCGGGCGAACGCCGCATAAAGGGCATTAACCATATCGGCCTCTACACCCTTGTCCGCAAGGAGGTCGAACGCTTCCTGAAAGTCTATACCCAGACGCTGATCGCTCCGGCGATTACGACGCTGCTGTTCTACACGGTCTTTGCACTGGCCTTCGGCGGCTTGGAAAGAAAGATGGATAACGGATTGTCCTATTTGGACTTTCTAGCGCCGGGACTCGTGATGATGGCGATGGCACAGAACGCCTTCTCCAACACCTCGTCCTCGCTGGTCATTTCAAAAATTCAGGGCAACATCGTCGATCTGCTCATGCCGCCCCTCTCCGCCGGGGAAATCCTGACCGGCTATCTGGTCGGCTCGGTCATTCGCGGCCTTGCGGTCGGCTCTGCCACGCTGGCGTTGCTGTATGTCTTCGTGCCGCTGCCTTTTCACGCGGTCATCGCCATCCTGGGGTTTGCCGTTCTGGGCACATGGATGATGGGCGCGCTCGGCCTGATCGCCGGCATCTGGTCCGAAAAATTCGACCATATCGCCGCCTTCACGAACTTTATCGTCACCCCCCTGACGTTTCTTTCGGGAACATTTTACAGAATCGATATTCTTCCGCAGCCCTGGGATCTGGCCGCCCACCTGAACCCGTTCTTCTATATGATCGACGGGTTCCGGTATGGTTTTATCGGACAGGCCGACGGCAGCGTTCTGGCCGGGGTGCTGATGCTCCTGACCCTGAACACGGCTCTGACCGTTCTGGCTTATAGAATGTTCAAGAGCGGCTACAAGATTAAGGGATAACCCTGCCATGCCGGATACCGTCGCGACCTTTGATCTCGTGCGCCCCGATTTGCGCGGACGGATCGTGCGTCTGGACGGCGTACTCGATGAGATCCTGAACCGCCACGAATACCCCGCATCGGTCGCACACCTGACGGCGGAGACGGTCCTGCTCACGGCGCTTTTGTCTTCAATGCTGAAATTCGAAGGGATATTTGCCTTGCAGGCGCAGGGCGACGGACCCGTGCGCATGCTGGTGGCCGATATGACGTCCGCAGGAATCATCCGCGCCTGCGCATCCTTTAATGCCGAAGATATCCAATCGACGGAAACCGCGCCCTTCAAACTGCTCGGCGCGGGCCATCTGGCCTTTACCGTCGATCAGGCCGGAGGAGGGGACCGTTACCAAGGCATCGTGGAACTTAAAGGCGGCAGCCTGACCGAATGCGTCCAGCACTATTTCCGCCAGTCCGAACAGATCCAGACGGGCATCCGGCTGGCCGCCGCACGTTTTGAAGCAGGCTGGCGCGGCGGGGCCATCATGCTGCAGCGCGTCCCGGGAACCGTGTCTGAAAACGACGAAGACCCTCAGGAATCGTGGCAGCGCACGATGATCTTGCTCCAGACCTGCACGGACGCCGAACTCCTCGACCCGCAAATCCCGGAGTCCGAGCTGCTATTCCGCCTGTTTCACGAAGAGGGCATAAAACTCTATAATCCGTCCCCGCTCGCGCATGGCTGCCGTTGCAGCCCGGAAAAGGTTGAGAGCCTGCTTCGCGCGATGGACCCGCGAGAGGTGGACACACTCGCACAAGATGGTAGGATCGACATGAAATGCGAATTTTGTGGCCGCACCTACGATCTCCTAAGGAACGACATCATAGCAAAAGGACAAAAGGCATGAAAACCAAAACAAAGACACACACGCTGAAAACCCTGGCCCTTGCGGGTCTGGCCTCCGTGGCCCTGACCGGCTGCACGACGACGAAGGCGCCTCCGGTGGAGCGTATGACCTTCGAAAGCCTCGATCCGTTCCCGATCTACGTCGCCTCCTATGAAATCCAGAACCAGACGCCCGAGGCCAGCGGGCTCATCCCGCAGGACGAGCGGCAGGAAGACGGTTTCGTCGCCTCCGTCAACAAAACGGTCGAGGATTACCTCCGCCACCGCTTCTCCTCGGTCGGCTCGAACGGCAAGTTTCTGGCCGTCCTGAAGGAAGCCTCGCTGAAAAAGAGCGTCCTGCCTTCCGACAATAAGGTCGGCGCATGGATGAAGGTGGATAACCGCGACCGCTACGACATGAAAGTTGTGGTGCACATGGCCATGTTCGGCGTTGGTCAGTTCGAGAAAAAGAGCATCGACGTGATCGCCAACCGCATGATCACTGTGCCGGAGCACTATACGCTGGCCGAGCGCGAACAGCTCCAGATGCAGGCGCTGGACAACCTGCTCGACGACCTCGACAGCTCGATCCAGCAGGTCCTGAAGGAAGATTTCCGCATTCTCCACACCTACTAAATCAACGGCGCCAGAAATAGGGCGTGAAGATCACGAGCACCGTGAACATCTCGAGACGCCCCAGAAGCATGGCGAAGCAAAGCGCCCACAAAGCAAAGTCGCTGAGCGGCGCGTAGTTGCCGAGCGGCCCGACTGTGGGGCCGAAGCCCGTGCCCAGATTGGAGAGGCATCCGAGAGTCGCGCTGAGTGCGGTCACAAGGTCTAAACCGGTGAGCGAAAGAACGGCAGAGATCACGGCAAAGGACAAGGCATAGACACATAAAAAGCTCATAACCGATACAGGCACGTCCGCGGGCATGGGCTTGCGGTTATAGTGCGGCAGGAAAACGCCATGCGGATAGATCAGCTTGTAAAGTTGCACCTTCACGACCGAATAGAGAATCTGAAACCGGAAAATCTTGATCCCGCTGGTCGATGAACCTGAACATCCGCCGACCGCGATGAGAAAGAACATGACAGTCAGGCAAAATCCCCCCCAAACAGTATAATCCTCATAGAAAAAGCCCGTCCCGGTCATGAGGGAAACCGTATGGAACGTTGCGGTGCGCAGGGCTTCCGGCCCGTCATAAAGTCCCTGACTGTAAAGAGAGTAACTGATAACGAGCACGCTGAGCACCACGGCGGTCAAAAACCAGCGCACTTGCATGTCGCGGAAAATGTGCCCCGGATTCCCCCGCACGGCCTTGATGTAAAGCACGAAAGGCAAGCAGCCCATGATCATAAAAACAATGGCCACGGCTTCCGTAGCGCCGTTATCTATAGAGGCAAAAGAATTGGGAAAGGTTGAAAACCCGCCGGTCGAAATAGTGCTCATGCTTAGAACAACGGCGTCGAAAACCTGCAAGCCCGTCGCCATATATAATAGGGCGCACGTAACGCTGAGCCCGAGATAAAGCATAAAGAGGCTCGTCACCAGCTGCATGGTGCGTGAGTAGATTTTCTCCGAGTCAGCATATTCGCGCCGGAAAATCTGCATCCCGCCAATATTGAGGAAAGGCAGAAGCGACACGGACAGAACGATCATCCCGATCCCGCCCAGCCATTGCAAGAGGGCCCGCCAAAGAAGAAGCCCTGCGGGAACCTTCCCAAGATCCGTTATAACCGTTGCGCCCGTTGTGGTGAGGCTCGAAATAGACTCGAAGAAGGAGGCCGTCCAAGTCATTTGCAGTGAGGAGAGCCAGAACGGCAAAGCCGCAAAGATCGATAGGATCACCCACGACGAGACGGCCAGAATAAACGCCTCACGGATGGACAGAGAAAAATCCCCGCCCGTATTGCTCAGAACCATGGCCCCGCCAAAGAAGGCCGTAATGATGATGCAAATAAAAAAGACCCTCCAGTCATCATGTCCGAAATAAAAATCGGCCAGCATGGGCAGAGTCATGCTCAGCGCCAGAATCGAAAGCAGAATGCCGTTAATGAAAAGGATCGGTCGAAGCTGCACGGTTGTCCCCGCTTGAAGCCGCGCAAAAAAGGGCGGCATAAAGAAACTGGCTTAAGGATAAAGCCAAAAAAAAGAAGCGCAAGTTGATCCCGCGCTTCTTTTAAATACTCTGAGAGAGCGTATCCTTATCTAAAGGAAATGTTGGCGCGGCGGTTGGCCGGCTCGCGAACGTTGTCGGGAGTCGGAACAAGCAGTTCGTCCTCACCGCGGCTCTCGATATTAATCAGGTTCTCAGGAACGCCGAGCTTGACCAGTGAGTCGCGCACGGCCGAGCCACGCTTGAATGCCAAGCGCTGGTTGTAATCCGACGGGCCGGACGTATCCGCATGGCCCTGAATATTCACCTGAGAGGGCGGGTTCTTGGCCACTTCCTTGGCAACGGCTTCCAGAACGCTCTGAGCGCTGGAGCTGACATCGTAGGCATCCCAGTTGAAGAACACGAGATACATCGCCTCTTCGGGGATCATCGGAGGTGGCTCGTCGGCCGAAACAGCCTGAGGCGTCTGGTGAACCAGACCTTCCAGCTCGTTCATAGCGTCCTCAAAAGCTTTTTTGCAGGACAGAATATCATGAGTCTGCCAGTTTTCTTCCTGCTGCTCGATCCAGCAATCGTAATTAACCTGAGCTTTTGCAGCCGTTGCGGGCGCAATCTCGCGTCCGCCAAGGTCGAAGGCGACAACCAGACGGCCACGCGCGGCGCCCAGTTCCTTGATATGACCTTCGCTGAGGTTCCAGTCGTTGACGGGTTCGGGCATAACGCTCTCACCGGAGGCAGCAGCCAGTCCCTTGCGCGCGAAGTGCAGCGCGTCAGGATAATCGAACATGTCCTTGAGTTCGCGATTTGCGAAGGTCTGATACTCGGCGGTCAAGGCCTGCGTAAAGGGGCTTCCGACGGCTTTGGCCTCATTGAGGGCATCAACTTCACTGTAAGTGTCAAACACCGTACATCCGCTCAGCGCGACCGTGCCCATTGCCAAAATAACGTTACGCAAGGATTTCATAATTTTTGCCCCCTCAAATAAAAGCAAAGCTTGACTTTGTACTCTAAAAACGTTTCCCACCGAGTTATGCACCCACCGAAAACATCCAAATACAGTTTTTATATGTAGAACAATGCAAAGTAAAGCTTAGTTTATGATTTTTAAGATTTTTTATGGGTGAAAGAATGTGGAGGAATATTTTTTTGCATTGCACAAAAAATTGGGCGGCGTATACTCGAAGCTGTTGATTAAGCAACGGGAACAGGAACAGAGAGCAAAAAGATGGCAGCACAAACAGCACAGGTCAGAAAGGTCGCGTTCCTCGTCGAAAACGGCTTTTCGGAGGCCGATTACGCAGATGCGGTTTCAATTCTGGAAAAGGACGGCTGGTTTACGCGGATTATCGGCCCGGGCGGCCAGAGCGTACGCGGCTGGAAAGGCGGCGCGTGGGGCAATGTTTTCGCTGTTTCGGGCGGAATCGAAGACATCACGGTCGGTGATTATGGGCTCCTCGTTATTCCGGGCGGGCGCAGAAGCGTTGAAAAACTCAAGCTTCAGCCCGGTCTTACGCCGCGTCTACAGGCGTTCCTGGCCTCTAAAAGGCCCGTCATCGTATACAACCACGCGGTCGAGCTGCTTCTGGGCGGCGCAGAAATCGTAAACGGCAGAGCGGTCGCCGGGCCCGAGGAACTCGCTATTGATATCCGCACGGTCGGCGGCGAATGGACAGAGGCCTCCTCCGCCGCCAGCGGCGACCTTTTGACGCTGTCGTCCAGAAATCCCGCTTTTAATAAGGAAATCAGAAGCTTCCTTAAGAAACTGACGGTCCAGGAAGGACCGGCCGGTGAAAAAGACCTTCGAGCAGGCGACAAACAGAACAAAGCCGCTTGATTTCCGCTTGCCCTTTCGCATATGTAGGGGTTGGTAGATAAAAATGAACGGATGACACGTCATGCGCGCAGAAATTCAAGCAGTTGTAAGTGACATCGAAGAGTCGCTGGCCCTGCTGAGGAGGAATCTTTGACTGGGATGCCGCCGTCCTTCGCCTCGAAGAACTAAACAACCTCACCGAAAATCCCGATCTCTGGTCCAACCCTGAAAAGGCGCAAAAGCTCATGCGCGAGCGCACACAGGTCGCTAACGCGGTCGAGGGCGTCCGCGCCATCGAAGCGGGGATGCGCGACAATCTGGAGCTGATCGAGCTGGCCGAGGCGGAAGGAGACGCCCAGATGGTCGCGGAATCCGAAGCAGCGCTCAATCAGGTTATGGAAACCGCGCGGCGCAAGCGTCTCGAAAGCCTCCTGAGCGGCGAGGCCGACAATAACGACGCCTATCTTCAGGTCAACGCCGGAGCAGGGGGCACGGAAGCCCAAGACTGGGGCGAAATTCTGGCCCGAATGTATATGCGCTGGGCTGAACAGCACGGCTACAAGGTGAGCGTGATTGAACGCAGCGATGGGGAGGAGGCGGGCCTGAAATCCTGCACCTTCAAGATCGAGGGGCTGCAGGCTTACGGCTGGCTGAAGACCGAAACCGGGGTCCACCGCCTCGTGCGCATCTCGCCTTACGACTCGAGCGCGCGCCGCCACACCAGTTTCGCCTCCGTCGCCGTTTCGCCCGTCATTGACGACAACATTAATATCGAGATCGAGGACAAGGACCTGCGCATCGACACCTACCGCTCCAGCGGCAGTGGGGGCCAGCACGTCAACACAACCGACAGTGCCGTACGCGTGACTCATATCCCCACAGGCATCGCCGTCGCCTGCCAGGCCGGAAGATCCCAGCATCAAAACAAGGCCGAGGCTCTTAGACTCCTTAAGGCCAAGCTTTACGAAGCCGAACTCAACCGGCGCGAGGAGCAGGCCGCGAAGGAACACGGCGAGAAAACAGACATCGGCTGGGGCCACCAGATCCGCTCCTACGTCCTGCAACCCTATCAGATGATTAAGGATTTACGGACCGGAGTGGAAACCTCGAACGCGCAGGGCGTACTGGACGGCGACCTCGATGAATTTCTGGAAGCCAGCCTAGCCCTTGGCGCAGGTCGCTCCCGTTCTTGAACTCATCTCAACCTATAATTCATATAATTTCATTAATTTCAGGACATTAAAGGACTTTTTGAAATTATATTTTGAGAATTATGGGTAAACGTGTATGATCGGGGCCGAATTTCGTAAATACTAGGGTGCTCAGAAATCATGCAGAACGGCGGAAAAGCTGCGGCGGATGCGAAGACGCGTAAGGCGTATAAAGGCCGTGCCGGACGCTATCTTTTTGCAATCGGTTTAATGGCCTCGGTGGCGTTAGTCGCCCTGCCGTCAGACTCATACGCTGCAAAAAGAATCAGCAATAGCCAGCTTGAGGATCGCCTGAAACAACTGGAGCTTGAGAACGAGCAGCTCCGGAATATCCTTGACCGTTCCCGCAACGAGGTTCCCCAGATCCCTCAGGAAAACCTCCAACCCTCGCCCCAGGTTCAGATTGAGCCGGACCAGGTGCAGGGTAAGGCCCTTGATTATAACAAAAAAATCCGCGAACTGGAGCGCCGGAACAAGGAACTGGAGCAAAAGATCGGCGAACTCGCGCAGGGCCTCCAGAAAAATGCCGGAATCCTCGATGCTAGCCAGAAGGCCCTGATTCAAACCCGGCAGGAAAACGAAAGCCTGAAACAGGCCGCCGCGAACAAGAAGGGCGGGCAGCAGGAGCTTGGTCGGCTGGCGCAGGAAAACAACGCCCTCAAGCAAAGAATCGAGGAGCTGGAAGCCCGCAGCGCCCAAATGCAATCTGCCGCCGATCCGGAAAGAATGACGCAGTTGCAGAACATGCTGGGAGAGCTTCAGGCCGAAAATCGCAAACTCGCTCAGGCCTTGGCAGAAATGAGCACACAGGCGCTGGCCTCTGAAAAGAACCGTACTCAAGACGCTCTGGCCGCCCGCGAAGGGCAGGAGGCCAAGAGCCGCCTCGCCGCGCTCGAACAGAAATATGAAGCGCTTCAAGCGGAAAATAACGCTCTTAAGAAGAGCGGCAAGGGCTCGGGCGGACCTGAGGTTGAAGAACTCAAAGCCCAGAATTCAAGCCTCCGTCAGACGATTCAGGCTCAGAACGAAGCCTTGTTGGCCAGCGACGACGCAATCAAACTGAATGCGCGCCTTAAGCAGGAGAATGCCGATCTTAAACTGGCACTCCAACAGGGAGCAGGCGGTGTTCAGGAAAGCCAGCAGACCGTCAGGGCTTTGCAAGCCGAAATCGCGACCCTTAAAACACAGATCAGCGAAGGCGGCGTCGATGCGGCCAGTCTTGAAGGGCTGAAACAGACGGTCCAAAACCTCAAGGCGGAAAATGAACAACTGCGTCAGGCGGGCCTGAATGTAAAAGACGCGGCGCAATCCGGCGCAGGCAACAGCACGGCCCTTTTGGTTAAAGTGCGCGATCTGGAGCAGCGTCTTGAAAAGGAGCGCGCAGCGACATCGGAATATCGCAAGATGATTAAGCAATATCAGGATCAGGGCGCTGCGCCCTCGCCAACCGAAGGGCAAAGCGTCTATGCGCCTGAGGTCCGGGCTTTGATGCTTGAAAATCAGGAGCTTCGCGCGCGCCTCGAACTGCTGGAAGGCGCATCCGGCCAGGGCCGGAAATCAGCGCCGCAGGAGCAGGGCCGCCAAAGCGCTCTGGAGGCCGTGCCTGTCGCGGAGGTGCCTGTGGTTTTGCCAAAAATGCCGACAGCAAGCGAGTTGCTGGAAACTGAGCCGGAAACCAAAAACGTTCAGCTCATCCGTAAGAATTACAAACCGCTTCCTGAAATGCCGACCGCCGGTCAGCTCATGGCAGAAGATTCAGGCTCCGTGACCCAAAATCTCGGCGGCGATGCGCTGCCGGACATTAACGAAATTGCGCCCGCCGCCATCCAGCCTGCGTCGGGAACGGACTCGGGCGCCGCGCTCATTGAAACAGATAAAGGTATCAAGCAGGTGCGCAATGACAGCGCCGCGCCAGAAGAGCGCAAGCCGGCTGCGAGCAAGCCGGAAGAAAAGCGCATGATCCACACCAACGGCTGAAGGCAGCGCGGTAGAGCAATGAAAACAAAAACGGGGCCTGCGCCCCGTTTCGTTTGATTGAACATCGAATGCAAAACAGCCTACTTCGGCTTCTTCGTCTTGTCATCTTCGGAAGGCTGTCCGTAAGTCGTCCCGAAAGGCGTCATCATCTTGAGGGTTTTCTCGAACATTTCCATGTTCTGGCGTCTCAATTCCTCAAGGCTCGTCATGCCGGGGAACATACCCTCCATGGTCCGCACCCCCTCAAACGACTTGTTGATCTGTTCGCGCATGCGTTCCTGATTTTTCACGAACAGGTCGAGCGTCTGTTCAAGGTATCCCGGAATGAAATTCTGAACCTTGTCGCCGTAAAACCCGATCAGGGTCCGCAGGAAATTCGTGGGCAGAAGATTCTCGCCCTGCGATTCCTGATCGACGATGATCTGCGTTAGGACAGAGCGCGTGATGTCGTTACCGGTCTTGGCGTCCTGCACCACGAAGTCGTGACCTTCCTTGACCATCTCGCACAAATCGTCAAGAGTCACATAGCTGCTGCGCCCCGTGTCGTAGAGTCTGCGGTTCGCATATTTCTTGATAATAGTCGGCCCATCTTTGCCGTTACGTGTTCTGGCCATGCTGCACCTTCGCAATCAACATTTCAATTTTCGTGAGTTATTTTACATTATGCACAAAAATGCTGCAAAAAAAAGTACTCATTGGTTAACGCAAAACTTATAATGCTGCAAGATGACAAAAAGAACAAAAAGCAGCACGAATAATCAAAGGAAAGGACCTTACCCTTTACTTGCTCATCTGGGCATGGTCGCTGCATCAAAGGCGGATATGCACGAGGGTATAGCCGAGCATGCCGCGCCATATTTCTCTGATCTCAAAATAAAAAAGATCGAGCATGTCGTGCGGGGCATCCAGATGTATCTCAGCCACCCTTACCGCGCGCAGCAGGAAGTGGGGACGAGAGTCTGGAAAAAGGGCAGCGCCACCCTAAGAAGTCTTTACGTGGGGCAGGAGGGGGCGCAGGCGGACAAGGCCGTTCTGCTCGTTCCCTCCCTGATTAATTCGTCCGCAATATTCGATTTATGTGAAGGCCGCTCGATGGCGCGTTTCCTGCGTCAAAACGGGTATGAAGTCTACCTTCTGGATTGGGGCGACACGGCGAAGGACAAAGACCCGCTTAACCTCTCCTCCGTGATCGAAAAGCGATTGATTCCCGCCTTGCGCGCAGTGACCGCTCACGCACAAAAACCCGTCTCGGTGGTGGGTTACTGCATGGGGGGAACATTGTCGCTGGCTGCGGCCACGCTCGCGCCTCATGAGATTGACCGCTTGGTCCTTCTTGCTGCGCCGTGGGATTTCCGCGCGGGTCAAAATTTGCTCTCGGACCGCGTCCGCGGATGGGCGCCGCTTATCCTGCCGCAACTCGATCAAAGAGGACGCCTCCCGGCGGAGTGGACCCAAACCCTTTTTGCAACGCTCGATCCCGAGGGGTCCGCAAAAAAATTCGCCCGCTTCGCCGACATGGATCAGGAATCCTTCGAAGCGAAACTCTTTGTGGCGGTTGAGGATTGGTTGAACGAGGGAGTCGATCTCGCCCCGGCGATCGCCCGCGATGTGCTGCAACAATGGTTCGCGCTCAACGCGCCCGTGCGGGGTGAGTGGACGGTCGGCGCCTGCAAGGTGGATATCTCGGCGCTGGACAGGCCCATACTGGTCGTAGCCTCCGACGCCGACCGCCTTGTGCCGTTCGAAGCCGCACAGGCGGTCACACGATCCATGCACTCCGGCCGTGCACAAACGCATCGCCTTGCATGCGGGCATATCGGCCTGATCGCGGGGAGCAAAGCCGTCGCCGAAGTCTGGGCGCCCGTTGTGCGCTGGCTTGCCGGGTGACGATCCCTTCGCAGTCGCGGAAAATCGCGACTTTGCACTTGAAAACTTTGCTTCGGCTGTTATTTTGTCCCAACCGTATTTTTTAATTCTTTTTTTTCAGGAGAAGCATATGAGCGCCCAGGATCCCGTAGTCATCGTTGCAGCAAAAAGAACCGCGATCGGAAATCTGGGCGGTGCGCTCTCGTCTCTGTCAGCCGACGCGCTGGGTGCGCAGATCATCAAGGCGGTCCTCGAAGACGCTAAAACCATAAAGCCCGAAGAGGTGGATCAGGTTCTTCTGGGGCAGGTTCTCACAGCGTCGTCAGGCCAGAACCCGGCGCGGCAGGCTGCAGTAAAAGCAGGCATCCCCCACGACAAGACGGCCATGACGGTCAATCAGGTTTGCGGCTCCGGCCTGCGCACGGTGGCGCTCGGCCTTCAATCCATTATGTATGGCGATAGCGACATTGTCATCGCGGGCGGACAGGAGAGCATGAGCCGCTCCCCCCACGCCATCATGATGCGCGAGGGCGTAAAGTTCGGCAACGTGGACTTCAAGGACACGATGATCGTGGACGGCCTCTGGGACGCGTTCAATGATTATCACATGGGGATCACCGCCGAAAACATCGCGGAAAAATATCAGATCACGCGCGAGCAGCAGGACGCCTTCGCCGCCGGATCGCAGAACAAGGCCGAGGCCGCCATCAAAGCCGGAAAGTTTAAGGCCGAGATTGCGCCGATCAGCGTTGTGGTGAAAAAGGAAACCGTAGCCGTCGAGCAGGACGAATTCCCCCGCGCGGGCGTTACGGCGGAAGCGCTCGGCAAGCTCCGCCCGGCTTTCAAAAAGGACGGTACAGTAACGGCGGGCAACGCTTCGGGCATTAATGACGGTGCCGCCGCCGTGGTCCTGATGCGCAAGAGCGAGGCCGACAAGCGCGGCCTTGTCCCCTTCGCTGCGATCAAATCCTGGGCAACGATGGGCGTCGATCCCTCCGTGATGGGCACCGGCCCGATCCCGGCCTCGGCCAAGGCGCTGGAAAAAGCGGGCTGGAGCGTCAAGGACCTCGACCTCGTGGAATCGAACGAGGCCTTCGCGGCGCAAGCCCTGAGCGTCCTCAGGGAAACGGGCTTCGATCCCGAAAAAACCAACGTCAACGGCGGCGCGATCGCGCTGGGCCACCCGATCGGCGCGTCCGGCACGCGCATCCTGATCACCTTGCTGCACGAAATGGCCCGCCGCGACGCTGCAAAAGGCTTAGCCACGCTCTGCATCGGCGGCGGCATGGGCATCGCCCTGACCGTCGAGCGCACGAAGGGGCAGGACTGGAAAAAAGTCGCTTAAGGCTGAACCAAGAAAAACAAAGGCATAAGATCATGACAAAAACAGCACTCGTCACCGGCGGCACGCGCGGCATCGGCCACGCCATTTCTTTGGGTTTGCAACAGGCGGGCTTTTCCGTCGTCGCCACCTATCACGGCAACGAGGACGCCGCGCAGAAATTCCGTGACGAAACCGGGTGCGCCGCCGTCAAGTTCGACGTCGCCGACTATGCCGCCTGCGAACAGGCCGTGCAGCAGATCGAAAAAGACCACGGCCCGATCGAGGTTCTGGTCAACAACGCGGGTATCACCCGCGACGGCATGCTGCACAAGATGGCCAAGGAAAGCTGGCACGAGGTGATCGAGACCAACCTGACATCCTGCTTTAATATGTGCCGCCTGATAGTTCCCGGCATGCGCGAACGCAGCTATGGCCGCATCATCAACATCAGCTCCATCAACGGCCAGAAGGGCCAGTTCGGCCAGACCAACTATTCTGCCGCCAAGGCCGGAATGCTCGGCTTCACCAAGGCGCTGGCGATGGAGGTCGCGGCCAAGGGCGTAACCGTCAACGCGATCTGCCCCGGCTATATCGAAACCGACATGACCGCCGGAATGAAACAGGAAGTTTTAGACTCCATCATTCGCCAGATCCCCGTCACCCGCATGGGCAAGCCCGACGAGATCGCCGACCTCGTTTGCTTCCTCGCCTCGCCCAAGGCGGCCTTCATCACCGGGGCCACGATTGCCGCCAACGGCGGGCAATATATGGTGTAACTCTCCTGTTTGCCCGCAAGCGAAGATTGCGTATAGTAAACACGCTTGTGTGAAGGGGAGTCATAATGCCGAAACATACCATCATTCTGGAGCGCCGCTTCGTATCCGCCGGGGCGATCCTGATCAACGAAGGCGACGAGGCAAACTGCGCCTACCTCATCCAGTCCGGCACAGTCAGCGTTTTCACCAAGACCGGGGAAGGTCAGGAGGTCGAACTCGCGCGGCTGGGTATCGGTGAAATCTGCGGCGAAATGGCACTGTTCAACCAAAAGCGCCGCACGGCGAGCGTCAGAGTCGTCGAGGACGCCAACCTGATTATCATCTCCAAACAAGTCCTTCAGGAAAAACTGGAAAAAACCGATCCCACCATTCGCGCCGTCATGGACATGCTGATCAAAAGATTGGGCGCGGGGAATATGCTGGTCACCCACAGCAACAAGAAACAGCCGAACGTGCAGGACATGATCGACCTCGCGGGCGCGATCTTTGAGACAATCGTAGAGACGCAGGGGCTAACGGAAGAGGAACAGGAGAACTTCAAGAACGAGGTACTGCCCCTGTTCGACCGTTTCGTGCAACGTGCCGAGCCCTATATTAAAGTAAGCAAGGCATAAAAAGCCGCGAATAGGTGTTTAGCCTTGCCCTATGTAAGCCATATTGGCTATAAAAAGGGCGCAACCCAAAAGAACCTGCTGAAAATATAAGGAGCCTGCTCATGAAGCGCGCCTTGGTCATTATTCCCTCTATTCTTGTCGTCCTGCTCGCGGTCGCGGTCATCGCACCCGGCTTCATGGACTGGAACCAATACAAGCCGCAGGCGCAGCAGCAGGTCAAGGCGATGACCGGGCTCGATCTGGAACTCGCGGGCGATATCGGCTTCACGATCCTGCCGTCTCCGCGCATCATGGCCGAAAAGGTCACCATCAAGGCCCCCGAGGGATCGAAGGCCCAGACTCTCGCCTCCGTGGAGCGTCTGGACGTAAACGTCGATCTCATGCCCCTCCTGAGCGGTCAGGTCTCGGTGAAATACGTCACGCTCGTCAAACCCGAGATCAATCTTGAAAAGCTGGAATCCGGAAAGCTCAACGCCATGACGCCCGAGCTTGAGGCGCTCCAATCCGGGCAGGGCGAAACATCCGCCAAGGCCGCCGGACCGGAAATCTCGCTCGACAAGCTCGTGATCGACAACGGAACCTTCTCCTATTACGACCACGCCGCCAAGACCGAAACGATCGTCAGGAACATCAACGCCGACCTGAAGGCGCAAACGCTCGAAGGTCCCTACGAGGCGGTGGGCTCGCTTTTCTATGAAGGCCACGCGGCGGAATTCGATCTCAAGGCCGCGAAGATCGACCCCCAGACCGGGCAGCTCCAGCCCAAGCTCAAACTCACGCTCCGCCCGGCCGATCTGGAAGTAAGCTACACCGGAACCTTGAATACGAAGGATCCTGTAGGCGGGCAGGGCGTCCTGAGCGCCAGCGCCCCCAGCCTCGGCCGGGTCCTGGAGCAATTCAAGCTCGGCGCGCTCGCGGGCAAGGATACGCCGCTCAAGATGAAGGGCGTTCTGACCGCCGACGCCACCAAGATCGACTACCGCGATTTTGAAATTTTGCTGGGCGAAGAGCCGCTCTCCGGTTCTTTCGGCCTGTTGTTCGACCCGCTCAAATACGCGCTGGAGATCAAGGCCCCGAAGGGTGTGCAGGTCGCCAAGATCGCGCCGCAGCTTCCGATGTTCAAGACCGCCATCTTCAACGTCAAGCTTGAGGGCGACGCGAAATCCGCAAAGATTCACCCCAGCGATGTAAAACTGGACGCGCAGGAATTCAAGCTCTCGGGAACATACGCCGCGCCGGGCAAATCCGGCCGCGCCAAGGCGGATATTGATTTCTCGACCGGCAGTCTCGATTACGACGCGCTGGCCGCTAAGATGTCCGTCGGAAAGGACACCGCCAACGCCGATCTCGAATCCTCGCTCCGCTCCGTGGCCCTGCCGCTCGATCTCGATCTGGGCGTGAATGCGGGCAAACTAAAATATCAAGGCCAGAGCCTCGAAAAGGTCGGCGCGAACCTAAAGTTCCGTGAAAACGCATTCAGCTTCTCCGGCGTCTCCGTCAAGAATTTTGCATCGGCGGACATCACCGCCAGCGGCGAAATCAAGGATGTCGCATCCGCATCCGGCATCACGCTCGATCTGGCCGTGAACGCCCGCGATGCGCGCGAACTGGCCAAGGCGCTGAAACTCGACGCCTCCAGCTTGCCCGAACAGGTGAAGGCCGTGAACCTCAAGACCCGCCTGACCGGCTCCGCCAAGGCGATGGACATGACCGCGAACGTCGCGGCGCTGAACGGCGAATTCATCGCGCAGGGCAAAATCGGCCAGCCGATGAAGGCCGCGACGCTCGAAGACCTCGCCCTTCAGGTCAAGCATAAAAACATGGCCGAACTGATCCAGAAAATCAGCGGCGCGGCGGAGCAGGATGCGTCTCTGGCCAAGCCGATGGATATTTACGCCAAGATCACCCAGACGGGCAAAACCTACGATCTGAAAGGCCTCAAGGGCGACCTCGCGGGCTTCACCGTGCAGGGCGACGCGAAGGTGGACGCCTCGGGCGCGAAACCCTACCTGACCGGAAATCTGAAATTCGGCAAGGTCGTTCTGGCCTCCGGCGTGACCTCCGGCAAACCGGGCGGCAAGCCCGGAGTGAAGGGCGAACGCTGGTCGAAGGACCCGATAGACGCGCAGGCCCTTCACGCCCTGAACGCCGATCTGGCGATCTCCGCAACCTCCATCACCTACGGCCCGTGGCCGCTGATCGCTCCGGAAATGAAAATCGCTCTGAAAGACGGCGTATTGAACGTCTCCGACATGAAGGCGGGCCTGTTCGAGGGTGCGCTGGCCATGAACGCCACCGTCGAATCCGCCGCGCAGCCGCGCCAACCCGTGCACATCGCATCTAAGGCGTCCCTGAACGGCGTCTCGCTCGCGCAACTCATCCGCGCCCTAGCGGGATCGCAGATGATCGACGCGTCCGGCAAGGTCAACGGCGATCTCGACATCACGACTTCGGGCACCAGCGCCGCCGCGCTCGTCTATGATCTGGGCGGGCAGGGCACGGTGACCGGCTCCGATATCGTGCTGAAAGGCGTAGACGTCAAAAACTTCGCCACCGCCCTCTCCGACGAAAGCAAACCCGGCGACTCCGTCCTCGGCCTCTGGCAGGGCTCGACGCGCGGCGGCCAGACCGCTTTCGACACGCTCGACGGCAACTACGTCATCCGGGAAGGTGTGATCACGATCCAGAAGCTCGACCTCGACGGGCCGGAGGCAAATATCGCCACGACCGGAAACATCAACCTTCCGCAATGGACGCTCGCGACCAAGCACAAGATCACCGTCAAGCCTCAGGGCGACGTGCCCGCCGACGTGCCGCCCTTTGAAATGTCCTTCAGCGGCTCGCTCGACAACCCCGCCCAGACCTTCGGCCAGGGTGTGCTGCAGGATTATCTTAACCGCAAGATCAGCCGCAAGTTTGAAAAAATGCTGGGCGACAAGATCGGTATCCCGGGGCAGAAGGATCAGCAAAATACACCGCAGGAAGTCCTGCCCAGCAGCGGTCAGGAACCCGAACAGCACGAACCGAAAAAGGAACTGACCCCCGACGACATCATCCGCCAGGTGCTCGACCCGCAAAGTTCACAAGAGCCCCCGCCCGAGGAGCCGCCCGCCGAGGAACCCGCGCAGCAAGAGCCGCCGGCTCAGCAGCAAAAACCCAAGGAACCCGATGCCGAAGACGTGGTTAAGGATGTTCTAAAAGGGTTGTTGCGTTGAAAAGAAGAGGATCGTCATGCGATCCCCAATCATAACAAAGCGCGTCCATTCCGCTCAGAAGGTTGATATAAAACAGAACAAACATCACGATGCATGCAGGTACGGCAAAAACCGTATGATGAGGTTTATATCCTTCGCTTAAGTATGGACGAGCAATCCACTCTGTGCTTTTAAAAAAGACACACGAGGCCAAAAGCGTTTGGCCAGAATACTCGCTCAAATGACATAAAGGATAGAATGTCGTAGCCCCTTGGGTGTAGGCAAAAAAATCAAATACGGCCGTGAGTAATACACCTGCGAGGCATGTCGCTGTAAGGCCACGGTCACTGGGATATTTTGCAAAACGTCCTGATATGCGAACGAGAGCTACAAGAAGAAAAAACAAAGGCACGTGAAAGCAAAAAGCAAGAAAAGGGATGATCCATAGATCAGATAGCGGGGTGTAACCATCATTAATCTCAAAAGGCAGGATGAGGATAAGCACGACGATAAAAAAAGAGCACGCACTGCCGTAAAGAACAGGAAGAAAATAATTTTCTACGAAAAGATCAGTAACCTCATGCTTTTGATAAAGCGCATACAGCCAGCGCAGCCACTGCATTGAGACGATAATCAGAAGGAACAGAAGATAGGAGCTGATCGCCGTACTGCCAAAGTAAGGCCTGAAATAGTTCAAAGGCTCAAACCCAAGACTGTTATTGATAAAAACAAACAAAGAAAAAAGTGCGTAGTAAAAGAACCAAAGCAAAAATATAAACGCCGTAAATTTGAGAAAGCGCACTAAACCGCTCTCAATCTGCGCGTTCATCACGCCCATCCTTGATTTTATTCAAAACAAACACCCTAATCGCGCTCGAAAGATTCCCGCTGCGGCCCGAATCGATCTCCGCGATGATCTGATTGAGGCTCACGCCGCGCCGCGCCGCAATCTCGCCCAGCGCCTCCCAGAATTCGTCCTCAAGCGTGACGCTGGTCGCATGTCCGGCGATCTTGACCGAGCGCTTTTTCATGCGCGTTACGGCTCCCGCTCGAACACCATGACGGTGTGATGCGGCTCCATGATAAAACTGTCGCGCTGGCTCTGGCGCCAGCCCATCTGCTCGAGCTTCGCGCGCCAGCCGTCGGCGGTGTCGTAATTGCCGGGCAGGGGCGTCGCCGCGCCGCGCGGCCCTTGCAAAAGCCTGTGAAACAGATATTCGTGCACATATTGCACCGCGCGGTCCCGCTCGATCTCGGCCGCGTTGCGCCCCAGCGTCGCGTTCTCGATAACGATGAGGCGCTCGACATCGCTCTCCTTCACGGCATCCAGTAAGGCCTGCGCCTCTTCGGGCGCCTCATGGTGCAGTACGTTATTGAGCACGGCGACCTGAAACGGCCCGCGCAGCCCCTGCGCGTCCTCGACCTCGACGATCTTGAACTTGGGAACCCGCTGGCTCAGCGGATCGTGATGCGGCGAGACATTCGCGATGAGGCTCTCCTCGGGCAAATCCTGCAGAATGAACATCACCTGAGAGGAAAAGGCCTTCGCCCGTAAGCTCAGAAATGACGGAAACGTCTCGTTCAGAGTCGTTTGCGCCGTAAACCGCGTCTTGGCGGGCGTCCGTGCGAACAATTCGTAAATCTCTGCCTGCGCCTGTTCTGTCGGTGCCCGCTCCAAAATTCCGATCACCTGCTCGGCCAGCGCCAAAGTCTGGCCCTGCGCCACCCCCGCCGAACGGAATGTACGCGCGTACGCCTCCACAACGCCCCGCCGGACTGCGGGGTCGGAAAGAGACTGCCTGATCTGTTCACCGGGATCGTTGATCACCATAACCCTAACGCCGCTAAACCCATCCTCGTAAAAGAATAGGCGCCACCCCCCTTATAAGGCAAGGTTTATTGGAAAAACCCACTAGTCGCGAGGCTTGATCATGTCTGCAGGCTTGACCCACTGCGCGAACTGCTCCGCCGTCAAAAGCCCCAACGCCACAGCGGCGTCTTTCAGAGACGTGCCCTCCGCATGCGCCTTCTTGGCGATCTTCGCCGCGTTGTCGTACCCGATATGCGGGTTCAACGCTGTGACCAGCATCAAACTTTCGTTCAGCAGCTTGTCGATCCGCGCAACATTCGCCTCGATACCCACCACGCAGTTATCGGTAAAGCTGTTGCACCCGTCCGCGATCAGGCGGATGGATTGCAGCACGTTATAGATCATGACCGGCTTAAACACGTTCAACTCGAAATGCCCGTTCGATCCCGCCACCGTTACGGCGACATGGTTGCCCATGACCTGTGCGCACACCATCGTAAGCGCCTCGCACTGCGTCGGGTTGACCTTGCCCGGCATGATCGACGATCCCGGCTCGTTCTCTGGCAGGTCGATCTCCCCGAACCCGCAGCGCGGCCCGGAGCCAAGCAGGCGGATATCGTTCGCGATTTTCATCAGCGATGCGGACAAAACATTCAGCGCACCCGAAGCCTCGACCAGCGCGTCATGCGCGGCCAGCGCCTCGAACTTGTTCTCCGCCGTGATGAAATCCAGATCGGTGATCTTGGAGACGTTTTCGGCGAATTTCTCAGCGAACCCGGCCTTGCAGTTGATCCCGGTGCCGACCGCCGTTCCGCCCTGCGCGAGTTGCAACAGGCGGGGCAGGGTGGCTTGAACCCGCAGGATTCCATATTCGATCTGCTTCGCGTAGCCCGAAAACTCCTGCCCGAGCGTGAGCGGCGTGGCGTCCTGAAGGTGCGTACGCCCGATTTTTACAATATCCTTGAACGCCTTCGCTTTCGCGTCCAGCGCGGCGTGAAGTTTCTGCAGCGCGGGGATCAGTTCGTGATGAATCTGCTCGACCGCCGAAATATGCATGACCGTCGGGAACGTATCGTTGGACGATTGCCCCATATTCACATGGTCGTTGGGGTGAACGGGCTTCTTGCTGCCCATCTCGCCGCCCAGAATTTCAATCGCGCGGTTGGAGATCACCTCGTTCGCGTTCATGTTGGTCTGCGTCCCCGATCCGGTCTGCCAGACAACCAGCGGAAACTCGTCGGTCAGCGTCCCGTCGATCACTTCATCCGCCGCCGCGACGATGGCCTCGCCGAGCTTGGAATCGAGAACCCCGAGCTGCATGTTGGTCAGCGCCGCCGCCTTCTTCTGAATTCCGAGTGCGCGGATCAGTGGCTCAGGCATGCGCTCCCCGCCGATCTTGAAATTCCCGAGAGAGCGCTGCGTCTGCGCGCCCCAATATCGGTGCGCGGGCACCTCAATGGGGCCGAAGGAATCGGTCTCGGTGCGGATTGCGCCCGAATTGCTGACATTAACGGCGGCCTTGCTCATTGTTTCTTCTCCTTAAGAAATGTCACATGTCCCATTTTGCGCCCCTCCCGCACATCTTGCTTGCCATAAAGATGAAGGCAAGCGTTTTTTTGCGAAAGATATTGATCCGAACTCAGAACGTCCGGCCCGATCAGGTTGATCATCTCG
This sequence comes from Alphaproteobacteria bacterium, assembly GCA_023384135.1. Taxonomy (GTDB): domain Bacteria; phylum Pseudomonadota; class Alphaproteobacteria; order Micavibrionales; family Micavibrionaceae; genus JAGNKE01. Next base: position 588,103 of record JAHDXS010000003.1, read on the forward strand.
GCATCCGAATGGGCGAACACCGGCCCGACAGGCAGGCCGCAAACGGTGCGCACATGCTGCTCGAACTGCGAAACGGCGCAGGCGTCGATCGTCCAATGCCCCGAATTATGTGTGCGCGGCGCGATCTCGTTGGCCAGCAGCCGCCCGCCGCGCGTCACGAACATTTCAAGCGTCAGGACGCCGACGAGCCCAACCGCCTCCGCCAGCGCCTTGGCCTTCTGCACGGCCTGCGCGCAGATCTCAAGATTATGCGGCGCCGGGACGGTGGTCTTGTAGAGGATATGGTTGCGGTGCTCGTTCAGCATCGGCCCGTAAACCGCCATCGCGCCGTGCACGTCACGCGCGACGATGACGGAAATCTCATCAATGAAGTCGATCGCGTCCTCGACGATCAGTTCCGAACCCGCATGCGCCTTCATAAAGTCCGCCAATACCGGATTATCTTTCAATCCGGCCGCGTCGCAGAAAATCTGGCCTTTGCCGTCATAACCAAATCGTGCGGTTTTCAGAACGAATGACTGGCTTTTCCATCCGTTCACGATGGACTCGATCTCCTCTACGGTATCGGCGGATGCCCACCGCGCAGTCTCGATGTTGAGGCTGTTCAGGAACGCCTTCTCGACCAGCCGGTTCTGCGAAGCCTCCAGAAGCTTCCGCCCCGGCCTAACGATCCCCGCCTTGAGAGAGTTGAGCGTATCGACGGTTGAAATGGGAATATTCTCGAACTCATAAGAGACGGCTTCACACATCCCGGCCAATTCCGTCAGCGCCGCCCGGTCCTCATAAGGCGCCCGAAGAGTCCTCCACGCGACATGCGAAGCCGGAGAATCCTCATCAGGGGTCAGCACCACGCACCGGATGCCAAGACGCGCGGCGGCCATTACGCTCATCCGCCCCAACTGCCCGCCGCCGAGAATGCCAAGGGTTCTAACACTCATAATCGGCAAAACGGGGTCATGGGATAACGGGGGTCAGGCATCATCGGGAAATTCGGCCACGGCGGCGGTCTGGTCTGCGCGAAGCGCCTTAAGCCGCGCCTCGATGCCCGGATCGGACAGAGCAAGGATGGAGGCCGCCAGAATCCCGGCATTGCGTGCGCCCGGAGCGCCGATGGCCAGCGTGCCGACCGGAACGCCCCCCGGCATCTGCACGATCGATAAAAGACTGTCCATGCCCTTGAGCGCCTTGCTCTTGACCGGAACGCCCAAAACGGGGAGATGCGTCAGGCTCGCCACCATCCCCGGCAAATGCGCCGCGCCGCCCGCGCCCGCGATAATGACCTTGATTCCGCGTTTGGGGGCGCTGCGTGCGTATTCGACCATGCGGTCAGGGGTCCGGTGCGCGGACACGATCCGGCACTCATGGGGAATGGCAAGGGATTTCAGTACGTCATGGGCATGCGAAAGGGTTTCCCAATCGCTCTGGGAGCCCATAATAACGCCGACGAGGGGTTGACTGTCTTGCTGTATCACCAGCCGTTTATAGCAAAGGGAGCGGAAAAATCAACACGAACCCGCGACTTTCATCGGGGCGGGAGAAAACATGAACAACAATTAGGCGATGATGTCGTCGATAAGGTCGCTTTGCAGCTTCTGGATCATGTCCTTAAGCCAAAGCTTTTTCTTTTTAAGTTGCTGAACATGCAGCAGATTTACAGGCTTATCACCCTCGGTTGCCCGTTGCAGAACATCGTCAAGCGCCTGATGCTCGCTCTTGTACTCGGCAAGCTTTGCGCGCATTTCAAGTTGGTCTTCCATGTGTGTAAAATCGTACATTCTGGTATAAATCTGTAAAAGAATAATTCTAGCATAAATTCCCATATTTATTAACACAAAACGCGGCAGCGCACAAAAAAAATCAGACGCGAACAGCCCGATTGCGCTTTGCGCGGACAGCCTGTAATGAAGAAGGGGCGGGCGATTCCGGAAACTTCCTCTGCCCGCCTCCGCATGGGAACAAGAAAAATAGGAAAATAGTCATGAAAAAGAAAATCGCCATATTTACCAGCGGGGGCGATTGCGCTGGGTTGAACGCGGTGATGCGCGCGGTGGTCCTGTCGGCTTCCCGGTTGGGTTGGGAAGTTCTGGGTATAGAAAACGGCACGGCGGGCCTTCTTGACAGCCCGCCCGCCTACCGCCGCCTGACGCCCGAGAACTTCGACAACACGGTTATGCGCCTCGGCGGAACGGTTTTGGGCACCACCAATTCCCGCAATCCGTTTGAATATAAAATGGCCGACGGCAAGGTTCTCGACCGTTCCGACGAGTTGATCGCCGCCTTCAAGGCGCTGGAGATCGACTACGTGATCGGAATCGGCGGCGACGGCAGCTTCCGAATCCTTAACCGCTTGATGAAAAAGGGCGGCCTGAAATTCATCGGCATCCCCAAAACCATCGACAACGACCTCAACATGACCGACTATTCCGTGGGGTTCGATACCGCCGTGGCCGTGGCGACCGAGGCGCTCGACAGGCTCCAGCCCACGGCGGCCAGCCACGACCGCGTGATGATCTTGGAGGTCATGGGCCGCGACGCCGGCCATATCGCGCTGACCGCTGGAATCGCAGGGGGAGCCGACATCATCCTGATCCCCGAAATCCCCTACACGGTCGAAAGCGTGGCCCGGAAAATCGCGGAAGTAAAGGCCGGAGGCCGCAATTTCGCGCTTGTGATGGTCTCCGAGGCCGTCAAAACCCCCGACGGCAAGAAATTCGAGGTCGTCTACCACGGCGGCGAGACGCGCTACGGCGGAATAGGGGAGTATCTGGGCGTCCGCATCGCTCAGGCCACCAATTCCGAGACCCGTGTGACGGTCTTGGGGCACGTACAGCGCGGCGCGAGCCCTACCTTTAACGACCGTCTTCTGGCCTCTGCCCTGGGCGTAAAAGCCGTGGATTTGCTGCGGGAGGAAAAATTCGCCCGCATGGTGGCATGGCACAATATGAACGTTATAGATGTCCCCATAGAAGACGCGATCAGCGAGTGTCGCACGGTTTCCACGGGCGGTGTTCTGGTCCGCACGGCGCGGGCCTTGGGCATTTCTTTCGGTGATGCGTAGCAAAGGGTTGAATTTTCTGTTACCATATTTCGATCTGCGGCGCCAAACTGTCCACAGAGTATAAGCTTTTTTTGAGTTTTTTGAGTCTTGCAGGCAGTCATGAGTAAAGCTAAACTTTCACCGGAATTACAAGATTTTAACCCGACTCCGGGATGAAAGGGACTAGCCTCAAATGCTTTACGTACAACAATCTCTGGGGCCTGACGAAGAACTCGTTCACATCGGCCAGTTCCACTGGATGTACACGGTCGGCGCCTTTTTCTCCATCGTCTGGGGCCTGTTTGTCGGCATCGTCATTATCGTTGTGGCGATCAAAGCTTACGATATCATGGGTGTCGATCAGATGAAAAATGCGGATGTGCTGGAATCAATCCAGATTCTGCATCCGATCATCAAACTCGCGGCGTTTTTTGTATTCATTTTTGGTCTTCTGAAATTCGCGCATATGATGGTCATCAAGGCCACAACGGAAATCGCGATCACGAACAGCCGCCTGATCTTCAAGCGGGGCCTCGTGGCGCGTCAGGTCGGTGAAATCAACATCGACCGGATCGAAGGGGTGAACGTGTTGCAAACCATTATGGGAAGGATCTTCAACTACGGCCGTATCATGGTTCGCGGTATGGGCGTGGGAGAGGTGGTTCTGCCACCGATCGAAGATCCTATTGCGTTCAGAAAGGCGATCGAAAAGGCGAAGGCGTTATGACGACAGCAGAGCAAAAGGCACCGGCCAAACCGAAATCTTCTTCAGGCGGTCAGGAAACGTTTCAGGATCAGGAACTCAAGCGCATGATGGTGTCCGGGGAGGAGGTCGTGCTCCGCGCCGAACTCCACAACGCCATCTACTGGAAGGCGGTTGCCGTTCTGGGCATCGCGGTTCTTTTTCTGTTTTTCGTAGCTGTGCCTTTGGGGGTACTCCTGCTGGTCGTAGGCGCGATCATGCTGATCCTCGCAATTATCACAAAGCATTATCTGCTTCTCGCCATTACCAATAAGCGCGTTTTGGCCCGATACGGCCTGCTTCAGATGGATGTGGTTGATATCCGCTTCAGCAAGATCGAGAGCATTGACCTCGAACGTATGCTTCCCGGTCACATCTTCGGCTATGCCACGGTTGTGGTTATGGGCACGGGGCAACGCTTTATCCGCATCCCTTACATAGCCAACGCCGAAGCCTTCCGCCGTTACCACAACGAGATAACCCTCGTTAAGGAAGGCATTCATGAAGATGATGTCGGCGATCTGCCCGAACCTCCTGAGGGCAAGACCAAGAAGAAGGCCGCGCGCCGCGCAAAGTAATCGCGCTCACGCTCGATTCTACACTTGTTTTTAGCGGAAAAAGCCGTTATCCGTATCGTCATGTTTGACGAGAAAAAATCACATAAAAAGACCGCCGAAGGCACCCAGTGGAACAAGGACCGTCTGGTCTCCCGCTACGTGACCGAAGGCCCGAAATCCGCCCCCCACCGCTCCTATTACTACGCGATGGGCATGACGGAAAAGGAAATCCACCAGCCTCTGGTCGGCGTGGCCACCTGCTGGAACGAAGCCGCGCCCTGTAACATCGCCCTGAACCGTCAGGCGCAGTCCGTCAAGGTCGGCGTTTCCGAAAGCGGCGCCACCCCCCGCGAATTCACCACGATTACCGTCACAGACGGCATCGCGATGGGCCACGAGGGCATGCGCTCCTCGCTCGTCTCCCGCGACGTGATCGCGGACTCCGTCGAACTGACCATGCGCGGCCACTGCTACGACGCACTTGTCGGCCTGGCCGGATGCGATAAATCCCTGCCGGGCATGATGATGGTGATGATCCGCCTGAACGTGCCCAGCGTCTTCATGTATGGCGGCACGATCCTGCCCGGGAAATTCCGGGGCAAGGATGTCGATGTCGTCAACGTCTTCGAAGCCGTGGGCCAGCACGCCGCCGGAACCATGTCTGACGAAGACCTGCACGAACTCGAATGTGTGGCCTGTCCCTCCGCCGGAGCCTGCGGCGGCCAGTTCACCGCCAACACCATGGCCTGCGTATCCGAGGCGATCGGCCTAGCGCTTCCCAATTCTGCGGGCGCCCCCGCGCCCTACGAAAGCCGCGATGAATACGCCCGTGCTTCGGGCGCCGCCGTGGTCGAGCTGATCCGCAGCGGCGGTCCGCGTCCGCGCGATATCGTAACCCGCAAGGCTCTGGAAAACGCCGCCGCCATCGTCGCGGCGACGGGCGGCTCCACCAACGCCGCGCTGCACCTGCCCGCGCTCGCGCATGAGGCGGGAATCGAATTCAACCTGTTCCACGTCGCCGAGATTTTCAAAAAGACGCCCTATATCGGAAACCTGCGCCCCGGCGGCAAATACGTCGCCAAGGACCTGTTCGATGTCGGTGGCGTCGGCGTGGTGCTCAAGGAACTCCTCGATAACGGCTTTATCCACGGCGATTGCATAACGGTCACCGGAAAAACGATCGCGGAAAACCTTAAGGACGTAAAATTCCCGAAAGATCAGGATGTCGTCTACCCGGTCAAGAAACCCATTTACCCCACGGGCGGTGTGGTGGGCCTCAAGGGCAATCTGGCCCCCGACGGCGCGATTGTTAAGATCGCCGGCATGACCGATCTGGTCTTCAGCGGCCCGGCTCGTGTGTTCGACGGCGAGGAAGCCTGCTTCAACGCTGTTCAGAAAAAAGAATATAAGGAAGGCGAGGTCCTCGTTATTCGCTACGAAGGCCCCAGAGGCGGCCCCGGCATGCGCGAAATGCTGTCCACCACCGCCGCGCTCTACGGACAGGGAACGGGCGGCAAGGTCGCGCTGATCACCGATGGGCGTTTTTCCGGCGGCACACGCGGCTTCTGCATCGGCCATGTCGGGCCGGAAGCGGCCGTTGGCGGCCCCATCGCACTGCTCAAAGACGGCGACATCATCCGCATCGACGCCGAAAAGGGCACGCTGGACGTGGACCTGAGCGAGGAAGAGCTGGAAAAACGCCGCAAGGAATGGAAGCCCCGCGCGAACAACTATAATTCCGGCGCGCTCTGGAAATACGCCCAGCTCGTCGGCCCCGCCAGTGAAGGTGCCGTCACGCACCCGGGTGCAAAAGACGAAACCCATACCTTCGTTGATCTGTAAACTGGGGATAGCCTCCCGAAACGCGCGCCTTTTCGTTGCGTTCGCCCGGCTTTGCATGCGATTTCTAAAGAACCTTCGCGCCTCCTGGTCAGGAGGCGCTTTTCTGCAACATTCGTATTCGCATGATCGCGCACCGCGTCTATAAAAATCTCCCGTTGCTCTGGCTGCTCTCTGCGGCGCTCTTGTTTGCGCAAGTCTCGCCCCTGCACGCCGAAAACGCGTATCAGGGTGAATACGGAAAGAAACCGGATCAACCGCACGAACTCAAACTGATCGACCGGGCCGCGATTGAAGCCTTCTATCAGAAGCGGGGCGGGGAACCGTTCTGGCTGGATGGCGTACGCCTGAACGCCAACGCCGTGAAAATGATTGAGGCAATCAACAAATCCTGGACTCATGGCCTCAATGCCGAAGCCTACCATGACCATGCGATCACGGCTGTAACCGGCGGCAAAATTCGAAACCGTATGCGCCTGTCCCTAAAGGCCGACGCAGTGATGACCTTTGAATTGATGCTCACCGATGCCTATGTTCGCTATGTCACCGACCTGTCCGGCATGCGCGTGAAGGCCTCCGCTCTGGGCTTGAACGCCGCACACTGGCGGCAATCAATAGCCCCCGCTGATGCGTTATCCTTGCTGGAGGAGGGCGATGGCAAGAACAGCCTTCAGAAGGCGCTCGACCGTGTGACCCCGCAAGGCCCGACCTATAAAGCGCTTCAAAAGGAACTGATTGCCCTGACGAAAAAAATGCGCGAGGACCCGGAATCTCGTGTCGAGCGCGTCCTGATTTCATCGCCGCTCTCGCCCGGACGTGCGCATAAGGAAGTGCCAAAACTGCGCCGCCGCTTGGGCATAGGGGCTCCGGCGGACAACGGCAACAGCGAAGTATATGACGCAACGCTCGCCGAAGCCGTCAAAAAATTTCAGGCGCAAAAGGGCCTCAAGCCCGACGGCGTGATCGGGGCGAAAACACTCTACGTCCTGAATCAGAGCATCGCCGATAAAATCGTGCAACTCGCCGTCAATCTCGAACGCTTGCGCTGGATGCCCCATGAAACGGCGCAGCGCGTGGTCATGGTTAACCTGCCCTCCGCAACACTCTGGGCTTTGGAAAACGGAAAGCCCGTTCTCGAAATGCCGGTGATCGTCGGCCGACCGAAACGCGCCACGCTCTCGTTCAGGACCGAAATCACAGGCGTGCGCTTCAACCCCGACTGGACCGTGCCTCCAACCATTCAAAAGGAAGATATCCTGCCGCAGCTGATCGAAGACCCGGGCCTTTTGGTGGACAAGGGCATGGAGGTCTATAGCGGTCACGGCGCGGAGGCCGAGACTCTCGATCCGATGGTCGTGGATTGGGCGAATATGACCCAGGAAGAATACAGAACACTGCGCCTCGTGCAAATTCCCGGCGCACATAACCCGCTGGGCCGAATCCGCGTTCTCATGCCCAACGCGCACAATATCTATTTGCATGACACCAACGACCGCAAACTCTTCAGCCGCTCCGACCGCGCACAATCATCGGGCTGCATCCGCGTACAGGAACCCGAAAAACTGGCCGCTTTTATTCTCTCGACCAAACCGGGTTGGACCGAAGACCAGATGCAAAAAAATCTTAAAGGCAAGAAAACCCGCGACATCATGATCCCCGAAAAAATTCCTGTCTATCTGCTCTACAACACGGCATGGGTCGGGCCGGAGGGGCAGGTCGTATTCGGTGAGGATATCTACGGCAACGACAAAAAACTTTCTCAGGCGCTCAATCGCACGAAGGGAATTTTTATACCCGGAAGCGAAAATGAAATGATGATCTCAATCGCAGAATAACAGCGGCTTTGATCTTGGTCCGCACAGGAATCCTTGCGCTTTGCAAGTGCCAAGAGGATTAAAGCGATTCGTTTTTCAGCTTTACTCCTGATCGAAATTCGGATACCAATAGCTCTTCCCGGTTAGCGTAGAAATTAAGTTCTATGTGATAGCGAAACATTAGAAGTGCGAGGTATTTTGTGCTGAGCAGTACTATTGATACAGAAGCCCCCGGGCAAAAGCTCAATCTCGACAGACGCGAAATCGTCAAGATGGGCTTGGGCGCTCTCCTTACATCCGTACTCCCGCTTTTTCCCACGCGTCAGGCTTGGGCGAAAAGAAGCTTCAAATCATGGAAGATCGCCTTCCGCCACGCCCATACGGGCGAGACCTTTGCGGGCGTTTACCGTGTCGGCGATAAATACCTTCCCGAAGCCTTCGAAAGAATGAATTACGTCCTGCGCGATTTCCGCACCGAGGAAGTTTTCCCGATGGACCCGCGCATTCTGGATATTCTCTCGTTGTTATACGAGCGCCTTGACGCCTCGGAATCCTATCAGGTTCTCTCCGGCTACCGAAGCCCTAAGACCAACGCCATGCTGCGCGGCGAAGGGACAGGAGTTGCCCGCAACTCTTTCCATATGTACGGGCAGGCGATCGACATCCGCATCCCCGGCCAGAACACCAAAATTGTTCGCAACACCGCGCTCGATCTCCGCGCGGGCGGCGTCGGCTATTACCCGCGCAGCAACTTCGTCCACGTCGATACGGGCAAGGTGCGAAGCTGGTAAACGCCAAAAAGACATGATATGGAAACGGGGCCGTGCAGGCCCTTTTTTCTTTTTAGCCCGCCAAGGCGGGAGAGGACACGATGATTTATCTCGGCTTGGGCGCCAACGTGCCCGGAAAATACGGCCCACCCGAAAAGGCGATACAGGCCGCGCTGGATGAAATCGGCGCCGACCCGGAAATCGAGGTCGTTGCGGCTTCGTCGATCTGGCATTCCGCGCCGGTGCCTGTCTCCGACCAGCCCTGGTTCGCGAATGCCGTGTGCGCCGTGACAACTGACCTTCCTCCGAAAGCCCTGCTCGCACGCCTTAAAAAGATCGAAAAGGATGCAGGTCGGGAGGAACGCGAGCGCAACGCGCCACGCGCGCTCGATCTCGATATCATTGCTTACGGAAAATTTATCACGATGGACGCGCCCATCCTGCCGCACCCCCGCATGCACGAGCGCGCCTTCGTGCTTTACCCTTTACAGGAAATCGCGCCGGACTGGCTTCATCCCGCTTTGGAAATACCGCTTTCGGAATTAATCGAAAACCTGCCGCAGGATCAGCAAATCCGGCGCGGCGAAAAACTCCTGATCCAGACGTTGCTATGAAACACGATCTGCAAAAAATGATAGCGCAAGGCCCGTTGGTCATGGGCATCCTCAACGTGACCCCCGACAGCTTCTCCGACGGCGGATTGCACGAAACGCAGGAGGCGGCTGTGGCCCGTGCCCTGAAAATGATCGCGGAAGGCGCGGGCATCATCGACATCGGCGGCGAATCTACCCGCCCCGGGGCGGAGCCTGTAACCGTCGAAGAGGAAATCCGCCGCACCGCTCCCGTGATCGCGGCGCTGAAGGGCAGGGGCGCGATCCTCTCCATCGACACCCGCAACCCCGAAACCATGAGCGCGGCTCTGGCGGCGGGCGCAGACATGATCAACGACGTGACCGCGCTGGCAAACCCGGAAAGCCTTGAGATCGCCGCGCGCGCCAACGTTCCCGTCTGCCTCATGCACATGAAGGGCACGCCGCAGACCATGCAATCCGCCCCGCAATATGAAGACGTGGTGCAAGAGGTTCTGGATTATCTTCTCGCCTGCGCGAAACTGTGTATGAAGGCGGGGATTGCAAAGGAAAAGATCATCATCGACCCCGGCATCGGCTTCGGAAAAACCCTCGCGCACAATCTCACGCTGCTCGCCCATCTTGCGCGTTTCGTCGAAACCGGGTTCCCCGTGCTGCTCGGCACGTCGCGCAAGAGTTTCATCTCTGCCGCCGCAAATGACCAGTCGCAGCCGGAAAACCGTCTCGGCGGTTCCCTCGCGTCGGCGCTGAGGGGTGTCGAGGCGGGCGCAAAAATTCTGCGTGTGCACGATGTGCACGAAACGGTTCAGGCCCTTAAAATCTGGAAGGCAATGAATTAAGCGATGCAGGAATCGAAAACATCCGTCCGCTCCCGCACGGTCTGCCCGTTTTCAATGCGGTAATTCCACACCGCCCACGGAAAAGTACGTTTCGTTTCATCCGGCATGAATTCATAAAGCTGGCAATTCTTGAAAACCCCCGGCACCTCCAGCCCGTAAATCTTGCCGAGCCCACGAAACACGCCGCCATGGCTGACGATCATCACCGGCGCGTCATGCGTATTGAGCGCATGGGTTTTGGAACGTTGCAGACGTGCGCAGAAATCCTGAAAACTCTCGCCGTTCGGCGGGTCCTGCCAGCCTGTGAGCAGACTCCGGCAGACATCATAAGGCTGCCCCTCCCAGTCTCCGGCGTGAAGCTCGGCCAGCCCCGCATCCTCGTGCATCGCGACCCCCAGCACCTCATTCAGAATGGCCGCAGTATCCCGCGCGCGCGAAAGATGGCTGTGCACGATCACACGCGGCTTGTGCTGGAGGCTTTCGATAATTGCCTTGGTCTCCTGCGCCTGCCGCCGCCCATTGTCGTTCAGGGGGGAATCAAGGCTCCCCGCCATGATCTTCGCGGCGTTGGCCTCGGTCTCTCCGTGCCGGATCATGTAGAAATGTCGTGAGGGCAGCATTAAAAATCTCCTATCCGATGACAACAGCCCGGCTCATATCCCGCAGCATGGCAACGATGCTTTGCGCGGCCAGAACCGAACTCTTGGGGTTGGCGGGGTCTGGCATGTTCTCGATCCGTGCGTTGAGCGTACTGAACCGGGTCGAAACCTTAATCTCGTGCGTATTGCCTTTGGCGGCGGGGTCGGCCCAGACCTCGACCTGCGTATCCTGCGGCCCGATCCCGGCGAGGCTCAGCGTCGCGGCGACGTTCACATTCGCCGGAAACGCCTTGGAGGCGTCCAGCGCGTTACCCGAAAAGATCAGAGTCTTGTCCTTAATCGCCCCAAGGTCGATATTCTGTTCGATGATATACGGCGCACCCTCGAAACCCTTCGGCGGCTTGATGGAGGCGATCAGCGCCCGCTCGATCCCCATTTCGCGCATCGCCTTGACCCCGTCCAGCCCCGCCAGAGCGCCGGAGGGAACATAAATCCGACTGCCTGAACCTTTTTGTTTCTCAAGTATCTCGGGATACAGCAACAGCGCCGCGCTGCTGATCAGGATAAGATCGCGCCCGTGCGCGAACGCCGCATCGGCCAACGGGGGAACCTGCGCGGCGGGCAGACACTCGGCGATCAGGTCGCATTCCTTCGCCAACGTCTCAAAATCGACATTCGGAACCGGAACGTCCGGCACAGATTTAACATCCGAAACCCGGTGCAAAACATACCCGTCGATCCCGGTTTCGGAGAGCAACACCCGGCATACTGCGCGTCCGATAGCCCCGATCCCGGCGACGCCGACCTTGATCGCGTCCGTGTTCCGCGTTGTACTCATCCGCAAAGACTCTGGTCTTTTATCCCGAAAATCACGATACTCAATAAGCATGGAACAGTGGCAAGATCAAGGAATAGTGCTGGCCGCTCGCCGTTACGCGGAGAACGGCGCGATCGTCTCCGTCCTTACGGAAAACTATGGCCGCCGCGCCGGATTCCTGCACGGCGCGTTTTCATCACGCAACCGGGGCACGCTTGAGATCGGCAACGTCGTGGACGTTCACTGGCAGGCCCGGACCGAGGAAAATCTCGGCACCTTCAAATTCGAGCTGAAAAAAAGCGCCGCCGCGCCCTTTCTGGGCGACTCCCTCAAACTCGCCGCCCTGCAAGCGGCCTGCGCCCTGTGCGACCAGAGCCTGCCCGAACGCGAAGGCCACCCCGGCCTCTACCGGGGCTTCGTGGCGCTTCTGGACACGTTCCGCGAAGACATATGGGGCGCGGCCTATATAATATGGGAAATCGCCCTCCTAAAGGAACTCGGCTTCTCGCTCGACCTGAGCCGCTGCGCGGCGGGCGGCGATTCCCGGACGCTGGCTTATGTCAGCCCCAAGACGGGCCGGGCGGTCAGCTACGCCGCCGGAGAAACCTATAAAGCCCGCCTTCTGGATTTGCCCGCCTTCCTCAAGCCCAACGGCGGTCCGGCAGACGATACGGAAATTCTGACCGGTCTGCGCCTGACCGGCTATTTCCTCGAACACTGGGCCTTTACCCACCATTCTGAGGGGATTCCGGAGGCTCGCCGCATGTTGCACTTGCGTTTTGCCGAGCGTTTTGAGAAAACAGAGCACCGGGCGCCCCTGAAGGACGCAGGCTAGGTTCCTCTCAAGCGCGTAAAAACTGAACGATATTATGGCCAAGAATAAAAACACCGCCCCCGCCGCAGAAATCATCGACCAGCAGTTCGGCGATATTCTCTCCGAGCGGTACCTGTCCTACGCGCTCTCGACGATCGTGAGCCGCTCGCTGCCCGATGTGCGCGACGGCCTGAAGCCCGTTCACCGCCGGATTCTCTACGCCATGCATCTGCTCCGCCTCTGGCCGGACCAGAAGCACGTTAAATCCGCCCGCGTGGTGGGGGATGTCATGGGTAAATTCCACCCGCACGGCGACACCGCGATTTACGACACGATGGTCCGCGTGGCCCAGAGCTTCGCGCAGCGTTATCCGCTCGTGGATGGGCAGGGCAACTTCGGCAGCATCGACGGCGATAACGCCGCCGCCATGCGCTACACCGAGGCGCGCCTCACGGATGTCGCGCTGCTCCTGCTCGAAGGCATCGAGGAAAACGCGGTCGATTTCCGCCCGACCTACGACAATCAGGACGTGGAGCCCGTCGTTCTTCCCGGCGGCTTTCCGAACCTTCTGGCCAACGGCTCTTCGGGCATCGCGGTCGGCATGGCCACCAACATTCCCCCGCACAACGTTGCCGAACTCTGCGAGGCGATGGAGCTGATGCTCGAAAGCGACCCGAGCGTGGCGGAACTTGTAAAAATCGTCAAAGGACCCGACTTCCCGACGGCGGGGATTCTGGTCGAGGGCAAGGCCGAAATACTCAAAGCCTACGAAACCGGCAGGGGCGCCTTCCGCGTACGCGCCAAATGGCACAAGGAAGAACTCAAACAGGGCGCATACCAGATCGTCGTCACCGAAATACCGTATCAGATCGATAAATCTAAGCTGATCCAGCGCATCGCCGATCTGATCGAAACCAAAAAAATCCCGATGCTCGACGACGTGCGCGACGAAAGCGCCGAGGATATGCGCATCGTCCTGATGCCCAAGAGCCGCAACGTCGAGGCTGAGCTTCTCATGGAGGCGCTCTTCCGCTCCTGCGATCTCGAAACGCGCTTCAACATGAATCTGAACGTGCTTGAGGGCGGCAAGGTTCCGCGCGTCATGAACCTCAAGGAAGCCCTGCAAAACTGGCTGGACCACCAGCAGGACGTATTGGTGCGCCGCTCGCAGTTCCAGCTGAACAAATTGCTGGACCGCATTGAAGTGCTCAAGGGCTTCATGCTCATTTACCTCAACGTCGATAAGGTCATCAAGATCATCCGCTTCGACGACCATCCGAAAGACAAGCTGATCAAGACCTTCACGCTGACCGACCTGCAGGCCGAGGAAATCCTCAACATGCGCCTGCGCCGCTTGAACAAGCTCTCGGAAATCGAGATCAAGCAAGAACTCGAAGACAAGGAAAAGGAACGCGACCGCCTCGAAAAACTCATCAAGTCCGAGGCGCGTCAGTGGAGCCACATCAAAAAACAGATCGGCGATCTGAAAAAAATGTTCGGCCCCGACACTGCGCTCGGCAAGCGCCGCACGAAAATCGGCAAGCCGCCCGCGCCGATCACCGTGGACCTCAACGAGGCCATGATCGAAAAGGAACCCGTCACAATCATCTGTTCCGACAAGGGCTGGATCCGGGGCATGAAGGGCCACGGCCACGACCCCAAGGAATTCAAATATAAAGACGGCGACCGGGGCCGCTTCACGCTGGAGGCACAGACCACCGACAAAATCCTCGTCTTCGCTACCAACGGCCGCTTCTATACGCTGGGCTGCGACAGGCTGCCCTCCGCGCGCGGCTTCGGCGAACCCGTCCGTCTGATGGCCGATATCCCCAACGATGCCGACATCACGGGTATCATGGTCTTCCGCCCCGGCGCAAAAATTCTGGTGGCCTCCAGCGAGGGGCGCGGCTTCATCGTGCCCTCTGATGACGTTCTGGCACAGACCAAGAGCGGCAAACAGATTCTCAACGTCTCCGGCAAGTCCGAGGCCGCCGTCTGCCGTTACATGGAGGAGGGCGACGACCACATCGCCGTCATCGGAAAAAATCGCAAGATGCTGGTCTTTGAAATCGGCGAACTGCCGGTCATGAGCCGGGGCAAGGGCGTACGCCTGCAAAAATTCAAGGATGGTGGCCTCTCCGACGCCAAGACCTTCAACTGGGTAAAGGGCCTCAGCTTCAAATACGGAGCGGGCGAAACCTTCGTCGGCGACCTCAACCCGTGGGTCGGCGCACGCGCCTCGGCGGGCCGCATGCCCCCGAACGGCTTCCCGAAGACGAACAGGTTTGATTAGTCGAGGTTTTGATGACCAAGAAAAATCAACTGACACAGGGTAAAAAGCAACGAGTCATGTATGTTGAAAACAAGCAAGGCAATATTGATGGTGAACGCGCACGGATCGGGTGGGTAACATTTTCAAAGACAGGCCTAAGCGTCCACTATCGCGGAAAAACACTGGAAAGAACGACTAAGGGCGTTAGCGGTAATTATTTTGATGTAGAAACCGGACAGGAATACTGGGTTTCGGGTATAAAAAAACGTGGGTCGAATGTGCATTGGGCCTCAAGCATCAAGGACGTGCCTGTAGACGACGATGCCAAGGAAGAATACGAACGCTTAAAATCAGCTTAACACCATCCTCGTGAAGATAAGAATATACTAGGACCTTCCAAAATCGCTGTGCTTCACGAAAAGCTTGGCGTCTTCGCGCCTTTGCGATTCACGGCTGGATTTCTAGCCTCTCGGGGGCATCCTGCAACGCCCAGCGTTGTTTTCGCTGTGAGCGCCGTGTTTATAAATTCTAAGGAAACTCAACCTGTCCCGGCGTTTTGCGGAACGTGCCGATGGGCCGCATGGGCGGACGGTCACCGGACGGCGCGTCTTCGCCTTCTTCGCCTTCCAGACCCCCTTCGCCCTCAAGCGCTGCGCCGTCATCCCCGGCTTCATCGCCCGGCTCGCCCTCGGTCCCTTCGCCTTCGGCGGCTTCGGCCTCATCCGGGGGCAGGGGATTGGTCAGCTCCTCCTTGAGAAGAATAATCGTAATCCGCCGGTTCCGCGCGTCGGTCGGGTCCTCGGCGATCAACGGCTCCGTATCCGCCTTGCCCATCACGTTGTTCAGCCGGTCCGCCGGCATGCCGCCCTCAAGAATAACCCGGCGGCTGGCGTTCGCACGGTCGGCGGACAACTCCCAGTTCGTATAGGTCGCCCCCGGAGAATATTTCACGCTGTCCGTATGCCCGCGAACCGAAAGCTCGTTCGGCATGTCGAGCACCACAGAGGTAATTTGCTTGAGCAACGCCTCCGTCTTCGGGAACATCTTCGCGCTGCCGATCGGAAACATCGGCTCGCCCTCCTGATCGACGATCTGGATGCGCAAGCCCTCGGGCGTCATGTCGATCATCAAATTTTTGGCAAGCTTCGCCAGCTCAGGATTTTTCTGGATCGCCTGCTTGAGCGCCTGCTCGACCTCTTTGAATTTTTTCTTCTCCGCCTCCTCGCGCGCCTTCTCGGCGGCGGATTTCAAATTCACCTTGGACTGGCTGGACGATCCCCGCAGCCGCTCCTTGTTGATTTGCTGCGGGGTGAGGGGATTCTGTGTGGAGGCCATCGCCCCCTGCGGCGACATGGTAAGACCGCCCATGACCCCGCCCGCGCCGCTGGTGTCCTGCGAGACTTTCGGGTGCGTCGGATCGAAATAGTTGGAAATCGCGTTCTTCTGCTCGTCTGTTGCGACGTTCAAAAGCCACAGCAAAAGAAAGAACGCCATCATCGCCGTCACGAAGTCGGCATACGCGACCTTCCACGCCCCGCCGTGATGCCCGCCGCCTTTGACGATCTTCTTGATGACGATCGGCTGGGCCTTGTCATCGCCTTTTTCTTTCTTTGCGGCTTCGGCCACGACTCATTACTCCGGCCCGTTAAAACGCGGGCATCTCGTTCAGCTTCGCTTCAAGCTCCTGGAACGTCGGCTGCACGTCATGCGGCAGAAGCTTGCGCGGAAATTCCACCGCCACCTGCGGCGCCGCGCCGTTCAGAAACGCGATGATCCCGGTCTTGATACATTTATAATATGTGATTTCCGTTTCGGCCTTGGCGGTCATGGCCGACGCGATCGGCGCGACGAACGCATACGAAAGCCACACCCCGAGGAACGTCCCCACCAGTGCGCCGCCGATCAGCTTCCCCAGAACCTCCGGCGGTTCGGAAATAGACGCCATCGTCTTGATAACGCCAAGAACCGCCGCGACGATACCCAGAGCCGGAATCCCGTCCGCCATCGCTTGAACCGCGTGGCCGGGATGCGCCTCATGATGCGCGATCACCTCGATCTCTGAGTCCATTAAGGCCTCAAGCTGGAACGGGTTCTCGTTCCCCAAGGAAATAATCCGCAGGTAATCGCAGAAAAAAACGATCGCATGATGGTTATGCTGGAATGTCGGGAAATTTTTAAACAGCTCGCTCTCTTCGGGCTTCTCGATGTGCTGCTCGATCGCCAGCCAGCCCTTGGACCGCGCCAGCTTGAACACCGCAAACATCATGCAGAGCAATTCCACGTAATCGTCTTTGGAATAGGCCGAGGGCTTTGCCAGAGCGCTCATATACTTCGCCGATCCCTTGATCACGTCCATCGAGTTCGCGACCAGAAACGCGCTGATCGCACAGCCCATGATGATGACGATCTCGCCGGGCGCGGCAGGCAGAATCGCGCCCGTCAGCAGGTGCATGGCCTTCTCGAATCCGGCGGTCATGACAAGCCCGCCGAACGTAGAGACTAAAACGAGAAGAAGGCCGAGAAGTTTCATAACTGTAACACCGGAATCTTACCCCAACAGCGCGAACGGAAAAAACGCAGAAATGAACGCAGAAAGAGGCCGGAGAGAACACCGACCGGATATTCAGAAACACGAATATTCTTGAATCTTTCCGCGCCCCGCGCAAGGGAAGGGGGGCATAAAAGAAAAGTTTTAGGCAGCTATTTTCCGGCCAGCAAACGCGCGGCGTCTATTGCCGCATACGTCAGGATGCCGTCCGCGCCCGCCCGCTTGAAACAGGCGAGTGTCTCCATCAGCGCGGAAGGATAATCCAGCCACCCGTTCGCCGCCGCCGCGCGCAGCATCGCATACTCGCCGCTCACATGATAGGCGAAGGTCGGAACGCCGAAAGTCTGTTTCACGTCCCGCACGATATCGAGATAGGGCAGACCGGGCTTGACCATAACCATATCAGCGCCTTCAGACAGATCGAGTGCGACCTCGCGCAGTGCCTCCGTGCCGTTCCCCGGATTCATCTGATAGGTTTTCTTGTCGCCCGTGAGGCAGCCTTTCGACTGCACCGCGTCCCGGAACGGCCCGTAGAACGCCGAAGCGTATTTAGCGGCGTAGGAAAGAATGATTGTGTTTGAAAAGCCCGCTCGGTCCAGCCCGGCGCGGATCGCACCGACCCGCCCGTCCATCATGTCCGAGGGCGCAATGACGTCCGCCCCCGCCTGCGTTTGAACCAGAGCCTGTCGGCAAAGAACCTCAACCGTCTCATCGTTGAGAATAACCCCGTCGCGCAAAAGCCCGTCATGCCCGTGTGTGGTATAGGGGTCCAGCGCCACATCGGTGATGATCCCGACTTCCGGCACGTTTTTCTTCATCGCATAGACCGCGCGGCAGATGAGATTCTCCGAATTGCCCGCCTCGCGCCCGTCCTCGGTTTTCTTGTGCGCGGGCGTGACGGGGAACAGCGCAATGGCGCGTATGCCCAGATCCCGGGCCTCCCGTGCCGCATCAACCGCCAGATCAATGCTCAGCCTCTGCACCCCCGGCATAGACGGAATATCCTCACGCACGCCTGTGCCCTCGATGATAAAAAGCGGCCAAATAAGGTCAGTTACGGAAACTCGCGTTTCCTGCACAAGGTCGCGAATCCAAGGCTGGGCGCGCAAACGCCTCATCCGAACGGCAGGAAAAGCGTCAAAATACTTGAAATTTGTCATGTCTTTTACATTTCTTTAAATCAAACGCATTAAAAATTATCTTTGTGCATTGATCAATTGTTTATTATGATCACCGCAATTAAGACAGCCCCAAAGCCTGTAATCAAAAGGGCGAGGCAAAAACCGGATAAAAAACAGAGATAGATATCGTGACGACACCTTACTACGAATCCATCCAGTTGATCGAACGCCTGCACCGCCACTTTTTGGATGTGTTGAAAGTCGAGCTGGACAAGCGCGGCATTCAGGACATCAACAACGTTCAGAGCATGATCCTCTACAACGTCGGCGATGAGGAAATGACCGTGGGCGAACTCACGATCCGCGGTTATTACCTCGGCTCCAACGTCTCCTACAACGTCAAGAAGATGGTCGAAAACGGCTATCTGGTGCAGGAACGCTCTGTCCACGACAAACGCTCCATCCGCGTCCGCCTGTCCGACAAGGGCACCGACCTGCGCAACATGATCTCGGATATGTTCAAACGCCACGAGCAAACCCTCGGCGGAACCGAGATCAAGGCCCAAAGCCTGGTCGAACTGAACAAGACCCTCAAGATGCTCGAACGCTTCTGGGCGCATCAGACCAACTTCTCCGGCGGGTTCTAAACCCCGGTATCGCAAGTTATGGCCAAAGACCTCCTGCACGGGCGCGAAATCATCATAGAATTCCGCCCCGTGGGCGCGGTCGTCAGGGTCTCGGCCATGGACACCCAGACCCTCACCGAAATCGCGATTCAGGGCCCCGCCTCGGCGGGGGAGGAGATTTTGAAGCGCAATGCCGTCAAACGCCTCGAATACGTCCTGAAAAAGAAGGGATTGATTTAAATCCCTCCGCCCCCCTATAAAGGGGCATGAAAACCAAGATCGCCATAGGCTCCGACCACGCCGGCCTCCGCCTGAAAGACGCCATCAAGGAGCGTTTTAAAGACACCTTTGAATGGATTGATCTAGGCACGAATACCCCCGAATCCGTCGATTACCCCGACTTTGGCGCCGCCGTCGCCCGCGCGGTGATCGAGGGCAAGGCGGAAAAGGGCGTCGTCATCTGCGGCTCGGGCATCGGAATCTCGATCGCCGCCAACCGTTTCCCTGAAATCCGCTGCGCGCTCTGCACGGATTCCACCATGGCGCGCCTCTCGCGCCTTCATAACGACGCCAATATCGTGGCGCTGGGCGAACGCCTGACGGGCGCCGAACTCGCGTTCGATATTGTTGAAACCTTTATGAAAACGTCCTATGAAGGAGGACGCCACGCCAAGCGCGTCGATAAATTATCGAAATTATGTTGAGTTAACGACGACCGAAAGGAAACGAACAGCACATGTCAAACGCGGCCATCAAACACACGGCAGGGGACTTCAGCGGATTTTTCACCGAGGATTTGAAATCGGCGGACAAGGCCGTCTTCGACGCCATCCAGCTCGAACTCGACCGCCAGCAAAGCCAGATCGAACTGATCGCTTCCGAAAACATCGTCTCCCGCGCCGTGCTTCAGGCGCAGGGCTCCGTCCTGACCAATAAATACGCCGAAGGCTACCCCGGGCGCCGCTACTACGGCGGATGCGAATTTGTTGACATTATCGAGGACATCGCCCGCGACCGCGCAAAACAGCTCTTCGGCGCGAAATACGCGAACGTCCAGCCCAACTCCGGCTCGCAGGCCAACCAGGGCGTGATGATGGCGCTGCTCCAGCCCGGCGATACCATCCTCGGGATGGCGCTGGCCTCCGGCGGTCACCTGACCCACGGCGCGGCCCCCAACCAGTCCGGCAAATGGTTCAACGCCATCCAATACGGCGTGCGCAAGGATAACGCGCTGCTCGACTACGATGAGGTCGAGGCGCTGGCGAAGGAACACAAGCCCAAAATGATCATCGCGGGCGCATCCGCTTATCCACGCCAGATCGACTTCAAACGCTTCCGCGCGATTGCCGATTCCATCGGCGCGTACCTGTTCGTGGACATGGCGCACTATGCCGGCCTGATCGCCGGCGGCGCGTACGACAGCCCGGTCCCCCACGCGCACGTCACCACCACCACGACCCACAAGACCCTGCGCGGTCCGCGCGGCGGGATGATCCTGACTGACGATCTGGAGATCTTCAAAAAGATCAACTCCGCGATCTTCCCGGGGATTCAGGGCGGCCCTCTGATGCACGTCATCGCGGGCAAGGCCGTATGTTACGGCGAGGCGCTCAAGCCCGACTTCAAACTTTATGCAAAGGCGATCGTTGAGAACGCCCGTATTCTGGCCGAAACCCTCAAGACGGGCGGTGTGGACATCGTCTCCGGCGGAACCGACAGCCATATCGTGCTGGTCGATCTGCGCCCCAAGGGCCTGACCGGAACCGTGACCGAGAAATCCCTCGAGCACGCCGGCATGACCTGCAACAAGAACGCCGTGCCGTACGATCCCGAGCCGCCGATGGTCACCTCCGGGGTTCGTCTCGGAACGCCCGCCGCGACCAGCCGTGGCTTCGGTCCGGCGGAATGGAACCAGGTCGGCGAGATGATCACCGAAGTGCTGAACGGTCTGAAGGCGAACGGCCCCGAAGGCAACGCCGCCGTCGAAGCCGCCGTGAAGAAAAAGGTCGAAGCCCTCTGCGCGAAATTCCCGATCTATCCGAAGGAATAGTTGCAAGTGCAAGGTGGCAGGTTACAAGATATTTAGGCTCAACAAGCGGGTGCAGGAATATATTGAAATTTCCAAAATGCTCTTCAGTTTGATAAAGAAATTATAACGACTCTTGCAACTTGTAACGATGGACTTGTAACCAAACCATGCGCTGCCCGTTCTGCGGACACGACGAGACTCAAGTCAAGGACTCGCGTCCGAGCGAGGACAACGCGGCCATTCGCCGCCGCCGTTCCTGCCCGGAATGCGGCCAGCGCTTCACGACGTTCGAGCGCGTCCAACTCCGCGAAATGACCGTGGTGAAGGCGGGCAACCGCCGCCAGCCCTTCGACCGCGACAAGATCATCCGCTCGATGCAGGTCGCTCTGCGTAAGCGCCCCGTGGACATTGCCGACATCGAACGCGCCGCCGACGGCATCGTGCGCTATCTGGAATCGCAGGGCGAAACCGAAGTCACCTCGGGGGCGATCGGCGAGGAAGTGATGAAGGCCCTGATCGGCCTCGACGTGGTTGGCTATATCCGCTTCGCGTCCGTATATAAAGACTTCCGCCAGCCCGAAGACTTCCACGCCTTCCTGAACGAATTCAAAAATCTCGAAATAAAGCCCGGGCGGGCCTCCAAAAAGGTCTCCTGATCATGGCCGCCGAAGAACGCCTGATGCAGGCCGCGCTGCGAATGGCGGACCGGGGGCTGGGGCGTGTCTGGCCCAATCCCGCTGTCGGCTGCCTGATCGTGCAGGACAACCGGATCATCGCCCGCGCCCGCACCGCCGATGGTGGCCGCCCCCACGCCGAAACGCTCGCGCTGGAACAGGCGGGGCCGCAGGCCGAAGGCGCAACCGTTTACGTGACGCTCGAACCCTGCGCCCATCACGGCAAGACACCGCCCTGCGTTGATTCCCTGATCGCCGCAAAAGTCGCAAAGGTCGTGATCGGCGCGATCGACCCTGACCCCCGCACGGCGGGCAAGGGCATAGAGGCTCTCAAGGCCGCCGGGATCGAGGTTTGCATAGGCGTGCTGGAAAAAGACTGCAAAGCACTGAACGCGGGTTTCTTCACTCGCATCGCCGAAAACCGCCCCTATATCTGCCTCAAGGCCGCCTGCACTAAAGAGGGTTACATGACCCCGCCCGAGGGCCGCTGGATCACCGGGCCGCAAGCCCTCAACCTCGTGCACCTGCAACGCCGGAAATTCGATGCGATCCTGATCGGAATTGGCACCGCGATGGCCGATAATCCGATGCTAACCACGCGCCTTCCGGGCTTCCACCATTCCCCCGTACGGATCGTTCTGGACAGCCATCTGCGCCTGCCCGCCGATGCGAACCTCTGCAAAACCGCTGGAATTATCCCCCTCTGGATTCTCTATGCGAACGACCCGAACAACCGGGCGGGGGAGTTGGAGTCCGTTGGCGCGAAGCTCTTTAAAATCCCGTCCCGCGATCTCGCCGCCGCCATGCACACCCTTGCGGAGCAGGGTATGACCCGCCTGCTGGTCGAGGGTGGCCCGGCCATCCACACGGCCTTCATGGAGGCAGGCCTCTGCGATGAAATAACCGTCTATAGATCGTCGGAAATAATCAGCGGCAGGGGCGAAGCGGTCTTTTCACCCGAAAAAATCAAAAAATTCGCGGATCGGAAGGGCTTAACCCCCTCAAAAACCCGCCTGATCGAGCAAGATTCTCTGGAAATCTACCGCCGTAAGGTCTAGTCTCCGGCCATGTTTACCGGGATCGTTCAGGATAAAGGCAAGGTGCGCGGCGTTGATAAAACGCGCGGCGACCTGCGCCTTGAAATTGAAACGGCGCTCGATCTCGCGCCCGTCCCGCTCGGCGCGTCGATTTGCTGCTCGGGCTGCTGCCTCACGGTGGTTGAAAAAACAAAAGACAGCTTCTTCGTCGATGTCTCTGCCGAAACCCTTTCCAAAACCGCGCTGGGTGAATGGACCGTGGGAACGCACATCAATCTGGAACCCTCCCTCAAGCTCGGCGACGAACTCGGCGGCCATTTTGTCTTCGGCCATGTCGATGCGGTCGTAAAACTTCTGGAAAGCAAACCCGAGGGCGGCTCGCACCGCCTGACGATCGAGCTGCCCGACGCGCTGGCCCGTTACGTCGCGCCCAAGGGCTCCGTATCCCTCGACGGCGTGTCCCTCACGGTGAACGAGGTGGGCGCGAACAGCTTCGGCGTCAACATCATCCCCCACACATGGGAAAAGACGACTCTGGGCGTTAAAAAGCCGGGCGAGGCATTCAACATGGAAATCGACATGCTGGCCCGTTATGTCGCCCGCGCTCTGGAGATCGGCAAATGAGCGAACTCCCAGCCCTCTCTTCCATCCACGAAATTCTGGAAGACGTCCGCAAGGGCAAGCCCGTGATTATCGTAGACGACGAGGACCGCGAGAATGAGGGCGATCTGGTGATCGCCGCCTCGATGGCCTCGCCCGAAAACATCAACTTCATGGCCCGCGAGGGGCGCGGCCTGATCTGCCTCCCGATGGAGGAAGCGATAGTGGACCGCCTCGGCCTTCAACTGATGGGCCGGGGAAACAATTCCCGCCACACCACCGCTTTCACCGTCTCCATCGAGGCAAAGGAAGGCGTGACGACGGGCATTTCCGCCGCTGACCGCTCTAAAACCATCCTGACTGCCATCGATCCGCAAAGCGGCCCGAACGACATCGCAACTCCCGGCCACGTCTTTCCATTGGTGGCAAGAGAGGGCGGCGTTCTGGTTCGCGCCGGCCACACCGAGGCCGCCGTCGATCTGGCGCGTCTCGCTGGTCTGTCCGCCGCCGGAGTAATCTGCGAGATTATGAACGACGACGGCACGATGGCGCGCCTGCCCGATCTCGTCGCCTTCGCGCAAAAACATAATCTGCGCATCGGCACCATCGCCGACCTCATCGCCCACCGCCGCCGCAGCGAAAGCCTCGTCAAACGGATTCATGAGGGAACGCTGGAGAGCCGTTTTGGCGGCGCGTTCAAACTGATCGTCTACGCCAACACCCTTGAATACGCCGAGCATATCGCGCTGGTGAAGGGAGATATCGCCGTAAATACGGACCCCGTGCCCGTGCGTATGCACGCAGTGGACATCATGGGGGATATTCTGGGCGCGGGCGCTGAATCGATCCTGCAAAAATCCATGGAACAAATCGGGCGCGAGGGCAGGGGCGTCGTCGTCCTGATCCGCGAACCGAACCCCCAAAGCCTCTCCGAACGCCTCGTGCAGCCGAAGACACCCGCACAGAAGGAAAAAGCTCTGCGCGACTACGGCATCGGGGCGCAAATTCTGCTCGATCTGGGCGTACGCGACATGATCCTGCTTTCAAACAGCCGGAAACATGTTATAGGTCTGGAAGGTTACGGGCTGCACATCGTCGGGCACAGGCCCGTAAGCTGAACACACGGGGAAAACACCATGCCGCATTACATGATCGTCGAGGCGCGTTATTATGAGGATATCTCCGATCTTCTCCTAAAGGGCGCGATCGCAGCGCTGGAGGAAAAACGCAACACCTACGAGGTGTTTCAGGTTCCCGGCGCGCTCGAAATTCCGCTGGCGGTCCGCTTGGGCATGCTCCGCCCCGAGGGGCGCGGCACAAAGGGCCGCCGCTTCGACGTTTTCATCGCCCTCGGCTGCGTTTTGCGCGGCGAAACCACCCATTACGACATCGTGAGCAACGAAAGTGCGCGCGGCCTCTCCAAACTGGCGCTCAAACACGAAATGCCGATCGGCAACGGCATCCTGACCTGCGAGACGAAAGAACAAGCCCTCGAACGCGCCGACCCGCAAAAGCTCAATAAGGGCGGCGAGGCGGCACGGGCCGCCATGGCTCTGTTCGAACTCAAAACTGTTTTAGGGGTCCGCTGAGATGGCCAAGCCGAACGTGCCCGAAGCCGTGAAGAAGAATTCCGGCAACAAAAAGAAAATGTCCGCCCGCCTGATGGCCGTGCAAGCTGTCTATGAGGCGGGCCACAACGGCGAACCCTTTGAACAGGTCCTGCGTGACTATATCGACAACCGCACGGGTATGGAAATCGGCGACGTCAAGATCGAGGAACCCGACCGCGAACTCTTCCTCAGCACGGCCCGCACGGTCCAGAGCCGGCGTGAGGAGATCGCCCATATACTCAAAGCCAACACCCCCTCCAAAAACCCAGACCCCGAGCAGCCGCGCAAGGAGATCGAGCCTCTGCTCAAGGCGATCCTTTTATGCGGGATAGCCGAGATCCTCCAACACACCAATATTGACGCCCCCCTGATAATCAACGACTATATTGAGGTCACGCGCGCCTTCTACGATAAGGGCGAAGTCTCCCTCGTAAACGGCGTTCTGGACACCGTGGCCGGAATCCTCCGGCCCTGACCTTAATTCCTGATTTCTGCCATCCCGGCAAACCATTCAAAACTATGAAATATTTGCGGTTTCCGGCCGCTCCTAAGCCCCCGTTAACCCTTAATGGCTACAATTAAGGGTAAAGGCAAAGCTTCAAGGATAACAAAAAGTGCGTAAAATACTGATATTGCTGGTGGTCTTGCTCGTCCTCGGCGGCGGGGGCGGCGGCGCGTACTATGTCTTTGTTATGCAGCCCGCGCAGGCGGCGGCCCTTAAAGACGGCGACACGGCCCACGGCGAAGCCAAGGAAGGTGAAGAGGCCGAACATGCCGAGGGGGGCGGTGACGCCCACGGTGAAAAGGGCAAAAGCGAATTCGTCGAACTCGATCCCCTGATCCTTCCGATCCTGGATAATAGCGGCGTCAATCAGGTCGTAAGCCTCGTCATCGCAATAGAGGTCCCCGGCCCGTCGGCCAAGGACAAGGTAAAATCCATGTCCCCTAAGCTCAAGGACGCCTATATTCAGGACATGTACGGCATGCTGAACGAGCATGCCGCGATGAAGGGCGGGGTGGTGCAGGTGGCCGTTATCAAAGAGCGCCTGAACGTCATCACCAAAGACATAATGGGCAAGGACACGGTCAAGGAAGTCTTGCTCCAGGTCGTTCAGCAGCGCCCGATCTAAAAAATTTCCGTTAAATTGAAAAATTACTTCTTAGCAGGCGGATTAAACCGCCCGAGGTTGCCCAGCAATTGCTGCGAAAAGGTCAGATCGTTTCCGTGCGTGGGCGTCTTGTTGCGCGCGATCGGAATATCCTCCCGCCCGTTTTCGATATCTTGTATGTCGTCGACCACACCTTCACCGTTAAACACAACGGCCACGATGCGTTCATCGACGACTTTAGGGTCGAGAATTCCGCGCTTTTCAGTATCCTGCCCGATATAATACCAAACGTTCGGGTTAAACGTGGAGACGGTCGTGGGGGACCCCATGACCCGCAGAACGTCAGACCGCGTACTTTCCCCGGCCGTGATCGCCTGCATTTGATGATTCTCGATCATGTTCCCGCGCTTGGCCTTCACCGGCGAACAGGCGGCCAGAGCCACCATGACAACACAAGAGAACCGCAGGAAATTTACGGATGCATACATATAAAGCCCGATTGCGACATTTGATTTTGATATCTATAGTGACACCTGTTTAGTAAAACTTGGCGCAAAAATCAATGTTCGGTTTCTTTCGAAAGGGAATTTCCCGTTACAACAGGACGGACCTTCTCGCGGCGCAAGACCTTTACCGCGCGGCCATAGCCCAGTCCCGGCAGGAAATTTTTTTCCTGAAATACGGCGTGCCCGACACGGTGGACGGGCGTTTCGACATTCTGGTACTCCATCTGTACATGGTGTTTTTCCGCCTTCGCCCCCATCCGCGCTATAAAGATATCTCACAGTGCATCTTCGACATGGCTTTCAAGAATATGGACAAAAGCCTGCGTGAGGCCGGGGTAGGGGATGTTGGCGTCCCCAAATATATGAAAAAGATGATGCAGGCCTTTAATGGCCGGATGCACGCCTATAAGGAAGCCGCGGAATATGTAAAAGAAGACCCCAACGTCCCCTTGGGTCCCGGCCATCCTTTATTCGACGCTCTACGGAGGAATTTGTACGGAACCGTTGAAAAACCGCAGGACTCTGTGATAGTCAGCATGGTGAAATATGTACGCTTTACCATGCTGTACCTCTATGAACAAAATCTGGATGAGGTCGCGCTGGGGAATTTAAAGTTCATACCGCCCGGAGAAATCGTCGACGAAAAGAAGGCGCCGTAGCCTTGATTAGGATTGAGAGATGAAAAAACGAGGCAACGAAAATAATGTCCTGGAATCGGAATGGTCATATCTTTTCGATACCGAAGCCCTGGGCCGTGAACCCGCAACGCTGAAAATCGCCCCGGACGAGAGCCAGACACGAACAATCGTAAAACGTTTGGGTATCGATGGGCTTGAGGGGGTGGAGGCCCGCATAACCTTGCGCCGGAACAACGGCAACATGGTCATTCATGTGCAGGGGATAATAACCGCCAAAGCCTTCCAGAAATGCATAATCACGCTCGCGCCGCTGGAAATCGATATAGAGGCCCCCTTCGAGGCGTGGTACGCCGACTCCTCGCAAACGCTCTCTTTCACAAAAGCCAAACGCGAACGGGACATCGAAAAGGATAATATCGAGCAACCCATCCTCGACGAGGCCGAGGATCCAGAGCCCGTGGTGGATGGCCGGATTGATCTGGGCGAACTCGTGGTTCAGCATCTCTCGCTGAATATCGACCCGTACCCGCGCGCCATCGGCGCGTCTTATGCGCTCGGCGATGACGATGTGACCGTCGCCCACAAAACCGGGGAGGCGTATCACAACCCGTTCGAGGCCTTGAAAAACTGGCGCGACAAGGAAGGTAAAAGCTGATCGGCCCACCCTAGATCAAGCCAAGCGCCGAAAGCCCGCAGTAAAACCCGAACAATATGGCCGTCTCCGCGACCACCAGTAAGGCCGGACCGTAACCGAGCGAAACCACTTCTTTCATCGAGGTTTTAAGCCCCACCGCCGCAATCGCCATCACCAGCATCCATTTACTCAGAACCTCCATACCGTGCGGAATTTGCCCCGGCAGGGCGCCGAGTGAATTCAGAGCGGCCAGAAGAATAAAACCCAGAAGGAAAGGCGGCACGAACGGAAAGCGAAGCGTCTGGCCCGGACGCGCGTTTTTATAAACCCATGCTAAGCCGAGCAGGATCGGCAACAACATGAAGACCCGGATCAGCTTGATCAGAACGGCGGCGTTCCCCGCCTCGGGCGAGATGCTGTACCCGGCCCCCACGACTTGCGAAACGTCATGAATGGTGCCCCCGATGATGATCCCGGAATGATAGGAATCAAACCCCAGAATGCCCAGAATAACCGGATACCCGATCATCGCGGCGGTGCCCATGGCCGTTACCCCGATGACGGCGGTCAGGGTTTGCCGTTCCAGCTTTTTCGACGGTGGCAAGAGCGAGGAAATCGCGAGCGCCGCCGAAGCCCCGCAAATGGCCGTAGCCCCGCCGATGAGCAGTCCCTGTTCCCGGTCCAGCCCGAACAGCCGCCCCAGAACCGGCCCGGCCATCAGAATAAACAGTGTAATCGCCGAAATCCCCGCCAGAACAGGCAGGCCGAGCGCTGTGAATTGCGAAAGCGCGATCCGCGCCCCGATCAGCGCCACCCCGATCTTGAGGATATTCTGCGAGGTGAACTGGATGCCCCGCCGCGTCTTCGGGTCCTCGAACAAAAAATGAAAGGCCATGCCCAGCAGAAGGCACATCAGCATGACGGGCGTGGAGTAATGCTCCGAAATCAGCATGGCCGCGAGCGTCACCAGCCCGCAAACCATAATGCCCGGCGCGATGGCCTTTAAAAACGCCCCCAATCGCTCGTGCTCCGGCCCCGGCGGCTCCGGCACCCCCTCAAGGGAATCCATAAACCTGTACTTGCTAAGTGGATCGCTGGTATTCATAATCGGATCAAGGCCTTAAATATTTCGGGAAAGGGGGCTGCGCGGGCGAAATGCCCGGCGCAAACTGGCCCTTCTTTACGCCTGAATCGGCATTTTATCCAGAAATATTCCTTGCAAGCCCCGCGCTTTTTGTTTAGAAACCACACTCTACAAAGTTAAGGATCAGGACTATGGCTGTACCAAAGAGAAAAACATCGCCCTCCAAGCGCAATATGCGCCGTTCCCACCATGCCCTGAAGACGGAAAACTGGGTCGAGGACGCGAACACGGGCGAACCCGTGCGCCGCCACCACATCGACCTGAAAACCGGAACCTACCGGGGCCGTCAGGTGATTGAGGAGAAGAGCTGATCGAAAGATCGGCCTTTCAGGACTTTTACGAATGAGGCAGAGAACGCTCTTGCCTCATTTGTCGTCTTGTTATAATCCATCCTTGAAGTGTTGGGTCCACGCGCATCTGAAAGGGACAATCCTTGTCCGCCACGCCATCAACGGGAAATATCGTCATAGCCATCGACGCGATGGGCGGCGATCACGGGCCGGCTGAAATCGTGCCAGCGCTCGCATCGGTCTTGGCCCAAAGGCCGGACGTGCGCTTTCTGGTCTTCGGCCATAAGGATGCGATTGCCGGGCCGCTCGCGCGCCACCCGGCGCTGGTAAGCGCTGTGACGGTCATTCACACCGAAAAAACGATCGAGAGCGACGAAAAACCCTCCGCCGCCCTCCGCGCCAGCAAGGGCACCAGCATGCGCATGGCACTGGAGGCTGTGGAGGAAGGGCAGGCCATGGCCGCCGTCTCCGCCGGAAATACCGGGGCGCTGATGGCGCTCGCCCGAATCGTCTACAAAACCCTGCCGGGCATCCACCGCCCCGCCATCGCTTCCGTCATGCCGGGCATCAAGGGCGAGACGATCATGCTCGACCTCGGCGCGAACGTGCTGGTCGATGCCGAAACGCTGGTCCAGTTCGCGGTTCTCGGCGCGGCCTTCGCCCAGAAACAAAAAAAGATCCAGACGCCCACCGTCGGCCTGCTCAATGTCGGCTCCGAGGAGATCAAGGGCCCCGAACATATCCGCGCCGCCGCCGAAATCCTCAAACGTATCGAGTTTCCTGGAACCTATTACGGCTTCGTCGAGGGCGACGACATTATGAAGGGCACGGTGGACGTGATCGTCGCTGACGGCTATGCGGGCAACATCGCCCTCAAGACCGCCGAGGGCGTCGGCCAGCTGGTTAAACACTACTTCACCGAATCCTTCAATTCGCCGCTCGCCAAGGTCGGCGCGCTGATCGCCTACGGCTCCCTGAAAAAATTCAAACGCCGCATGGACCCGCGCCTCTATAACGGCGGCGTCTTCCTCGGCCTCAACGGCCTGTGCGTCAAAAGCCACGGCGGCGCGGACGCGCTGGCCTTTTCTCAGGCCGTGCTTCTGGCCGTTCGTCTGGCCAGATACGGATACATACAACAGGTGATCGAAGACATTAACAACGTCGTCCGGCAGGAAACCTTCCTGAACCCGGAGTCGTCGGAATAAGCGGGAAAGAGTAAACGCATGTCGATCAAATCTGTTATACGCGCGACCGGAAGCTATCTGCCCGAACGGATCATGACCAACGCCGACCTCGAAAAGCTCGTCGAGACCACCGACGAATGGATTGTCCAAAGATCGGGCATCCGCGAACGCCGCATCGCCGCGCCGGAGGAAAAAACCTCCGACCTCGCCATGAAGGCCGCGCTGGCGGCTTTGCAACGCGCCGGATTAAACCCGCAGGACATTGACGGAATCATCGTCGCCACCACCACGCCCGACCAGACCTTCCCCGCCGTGGCCGTAAGCGTTCAGAACGCTCTGGACATTCCCGTCTGCACCGCCTTCGACATTCAGGCCGTATGCAGCGGCTTTGTCTACGCGCTCAGCGTCGCCGATAATTTCATCAAGGCCGGACAGCTCAAACGCATCCTAGTGATCGGCGCCGAGAAAATGAGCGCCCTCCTGAACTGGGACGACCGCACGACCTGCGTCCTGTTCGGCGACGGGGCGGGCGCGGTGATTCTGGAGGCGCAGGACGGCGCAGGGAATCGCGGCATCATCTCCAGCCATCTTTATGCCGACGGTCGCCTGAAGGATATCCTCTACACCGACGGCGGCCCGTCCACCACGGGGCAGAGCGGCCACATCGTGATGCACGGGCGCGAGGTCTTCAAGCACGCCGTCAACCTGATGGCAGAAGTCGTTGAAGAAGCCCTGCAAACCAACGGCATGACCGCCGCCGATATCGACTGGCTCGTCCCGCATCAGGCCAATAGCCGCATCATCGAAGCCACCGCCAAAAAGCTCAATCTACCCATGGAAAAGGTCGTCGTGACCGTGGAACGCCACGGCAACACTTCGGCGGCCTCCATCCCGCTCGCCTTCGACGAGGCCGTGCGCGATGGCCGCATCAAGCCCGGCCAGACCGTGCTGTTTGAGGCCATGGGCGGCGGGCTGACCTGGGCCTCGGCGCTGGTCCGGCTCTAATTCCCATAAAAATCCGTAACGAAAGCGCCCCTTTTGTGCGCTGCAAAAACGCGCGGAAAGCCCGGTTTTACGAAAAAAACTAAGCAAGACGGCTTTACCTATTGAATTGAATCATTTTTTTGTGGTTATCCTTAAGCGTAAGATTGACGCTCCGGGCAGGGCGCGATAGTCTTAAACCTATTAGATGACAAGGAGAAGTTTATGAGTGCGCGCACGATAACAAGGGCGGATCTGGCCGAAGCCGTATACCAGCAGGTTGGGTTATCCCGCAATGAATCTGCGGATTTGGTCGAGGTTCTTCTGAACGAGATTTCAAATACCCTGATAGCGGGCGACAACGTAAAGATTTCTTCTTTCGGCAGCTTCACGATTCGCGAAAAGGGCGAACGCGTGGGCCGCAACCCCAAGACGGGCGTAGAGGTTCCGATCTCCCCGCGCAAGGTTCTGGTCTTCCGCGCGTCTCACGTCCTCAAAGACAAGATTAACGTGGGCGTGTAAGCACCGATTCGGGTTGTAATAATTTAACCAAATACAAGAGTGACAAAGCCAATGACCGCCGCCACGACCAAAAACACCGGACAACCCGTTGAGGACCGCAAGGACGCCGACGCGGCGGAACAGGCCGCCCTGCTTCAGGCCGAACGCGCGCGCGATCAGGCCGAACAGGCGACCCGCAAGACGCAGGCCTCCAGAGGCGGCGCGGCGGCCAGCAAGGCAACGGGCGCGTTCCGCACGATCAGCGAAGTGGCCGACGAACTGGGCGTGCAACAGCACGTGCTGCGTTTCTGGGAAACTAAATTCTCACAGGTCCGCCCGCTCAAGCGCGGCGGTGGGCGTCGCTATTACCGCCCCGAGGACGTGGATCTGCTCAAGCGCATCCACCACCTCCTGTACGTTGAGGGTTACACGATCAAGGGCGTTCAAAAGCTCCTGAAAGATGTCGGCAAGAATCAGGTCCTGAAAGGCGCCGGCACGTCGCAGGCGCTGCTCCAGAACCCCGTGCCCGACACGCCGCAGGAGAACGAGCGCAAGCCCGCCCCCGTCGTGACCGCGCAGGTCGCGCAGCAATCCCGGGCGGCGCAACTGCCCGCCGAGCCCGCAAATCCCCGCCTGACCGACCGTCAGAGAACGATCCTTGAGACGATGCTTGAGGAGTTGCGGGAGCTGCGCAGCCTCATTAAACCCAAAAAACAGTAAAATCGCCCGCCGATTAGGTTTTTATGGCGTTTTGCCATTTGATTCTGCTATTGAAATACGTTACTAAGCTAGGATTGTTTTTCAGGCATCGGAACGTGGCGCAGCCTGGTAGCGCACTTGCATGGGGTGCAAGGGGTCGCAGGTTCAAATCCTGTCGTTCCGACCACCCTTCGCCCTTAGGGGCTTCGGGTGGCTTACGCCAGTAAGACATACGAAACCCCTTAGGCCGAAGGCGTGTCCTCCGAAGCCCTAGGGCGTAGGAGGACGAGATACGATGTATTTCGTATATCAGATTCAAAGCATTCCTTTCCCCGAACAGCGCTATACGGGCTTTACCGAAGATATTGAAAGACGCCTCAAAGAGCATAATGCGGGCGAATCAAAGCACACCGCAAAATTCTGTCCTTGGGAACTCGTCGTCTTCCATGCCTTCAAGGACAAACGCAAAGCTCAGGAATTTGAATATTATCTAAAGTCTGGGTCGGGCAAGGCATTTGCCAACAAACGATTTTGGTAAGTTCAGAGTGTCTGTGCAGTGAAAAACCAAGCACCCGACCCCACCGCCTTCTTCACCCGGCTCGTCAACATCCTCACCGCGCCGCGTTTGATCGCCGCCCGCCCGAGGCTTAAATTCGTCCTCTCCGAATTCCTCCATTTCGGCTTCAAACAGGCTTGGGCCTGCCTGTTCGGCGGCCTCATGCTGGCCGCGCTGGTCATCACGAAACTCCTCTGGTCGCCGGACCTCCCCCTGAGCCGCTACGATTTCATGTTTATCTTCGCCATCGCGGTCCAGATCGCCTTCGTCCGCTTAAGGCTCGAAACGCCACAGGAAATCAAGGTCATCTTCATCTTCCACATCGTCGGCACGGTGATGGAGATCTTCAAAACTCACATGGGCTCATGGGCCTACCCGGAGGAAAACCTGATCCGCATCGGCGGCGTCCCGCTTTTCTCGGGCTTCATGTATTCGGCGGTGGGCAGCTACATCGCGCGCGTTTGGCGCATCTTCGATTTCAAATTCACCAATTACCCGCGCCGCGACCTCACGGTGCTGCTCTGCGCCCTGATTTATATAAACTTTTTCACGCATCACTTCACGGCCGACATCCGCCTGTTCCTGTTCGCCTTCACGATCATCCTCTACGCCCGCACGTGGGTGTATTACAAACCGCACGAAACGCACCAGAAAATGCCGCTCCTGCTGGGATTCTTCCTCGTGTCGTTCTTTATCTGGATCGCCGAGAACGCCGGAACCTTCGCCGCCGCGTGGCGCTACCCCGACCAGACCCACGAATGGACGATCGTCTCCCCGCACAAGATGGGCGCGTGGTTCCTGCTGATGATTATCAGCTTCGTGCTGGTGACGCTCTTGCACAAGAAAATGCCCGCCTATAAAGACGGGCGGGGCAGGGACTAGGAAATCGTATGCGGCTCGTCCCATTCCGGCACGGGCTCGTTCGCCGGGCGGTTGACGATGGCCTTGTAAAGATCGCGTATTTTCGTATCGCCCAGCGCGTTGTCGCCCGCCTGATAATATCCCATCCCCTCATGCCCGGCCCGGTTGAGCTGGAACGCTTTGTTCTGCAACAGGTGAATGGCGGGCAGAACCCGGTCATAAATCTCAACGATTTCATGCACGCTCGGCCGCTCGAAACGCGGAAAATCCTCCACCCCCTCAAGGTCGCCGGGCAAAATCGCGTCGTTGGGCGAATGATAGAAAAACGCGTCTTCGAACCCCGGCGCGGTCACGGTCCAGCTTTTGAGATCCTCGCTCCGCTCGATCGTGATGCCCATCGCTCGGGCCTTGTCCTGAAACGCGGCGTCGCTGTAATGAACATCTTCGCGCAAGGCCTCATAACTCCGGCCCGTCTGCTTCTCCATCAGCCACCCCAGCGTTCGCATAAGGTTCTCCTGCACGGCAAACTCGCGGTAGGTCGCCAGAACGTCCATAATAAATTTCTGCCGGTCGTTATACGGCCCCTTGTAACGCCCCGTGACGGTGGCGTTCAGAATATGCTCGATCGGAATGTTGTAAATTTCGGCCTCGTACGTCCCCTGATACGGGTGCTGGCTCAAATTCTCGTCGCGCGGCGGCGCGTTGAGTGCCAGACCCAAGATCACATGCCCGGCCTCGTGGGGCAGCGCTTCCTCATAACCGCCGAAGTTCCAGACCGTGCGCGTATGATAATCGACCGCCTGCTGCAACGTCATGTCGCGCGACAGCATGGTCTGCAACTCCTCGCCGCGTCCGCCCGTGGCCAGACGGTCCGGCGCCTCGCCCAGCCCGCGCATCAAATTCCCGAAAAATGCCTTGAACCCGCCCGTCATCTCAATGCCTCGGCTCCATCGCATCCGCATCCGCGCCGGGGGCAGGGGGCTTGAACCCCGCGACCATCACCGCGTGAAGATCGCGCACCCTGACCGACCCCAGATCCTGCCGCAACGGCATGGAATGGGTGGGAACATCGCCGTACGCCGCAATCCGCGTCTCGATAAAATCCGTCAGCGCGTCCAGCCCCGGCTTGATCCGGTCGTAAATCGCCCCGGCCTCCGCCTCGCTGGGCCGCGAAAAACGGGTGAAGTCCTCGACCTCCTCGATATCGTCCGGCATGTAATGGCGGCGTTCATCGACATACCAGAACCGCTCGTCCATCCCCGGAATATCAACGCCCCACGTCTCCTGATCCTGCGTGACCTCGATGCCGTGCGGCTCGGCGTATTGATAAAATGCGGCGTCCTTGAACGAGACCTCGCGGCGCACCTGCTCCCCGTCGATGCCCGCGACCCGTCCGAGCCCCCAGCTTACAACCCGGTTGAGGTTGCCCAGAGGCCCGTAAATACCGTAATTCTCCTGCACACGCTCAAGAAACTTCGCTTTCGCCGCGGCATCGTCGCCGTCGGATTTTCCTTGCATCGCGTCAAACAAAGCCATCTCGGCGGAAACGCTGTAGATCTCGGCCTCGTAATCGGCTTGATAGGGATAATCGGAAGGAGCGCCGGGCAAAGTCTTGCTCAGCGCCATCAGAATATGCGCGGTATCATGCTCCAGATTGAAATCAGGCGGCAACCCCCAGCGCTCCAGATGATACGCCGAGGCCTGCTCCAGCGTCATATCCTCGCGCAGCATCACGCCCACCTCGTCATCGTGGACCGAAGGCGCAAAACCCTGATTATGCGCAGAAGTAAAGCCTGAACTTAGACGATCACCCGTCATGGATTAAAACCCGCTTTTTTGCTTATACTGGCGCAGTTCGGCGAATCTGTCAATTTTCGTAACTCGGGAGGCTAAGCCCATGGAACTCTTCTCCGTCTATGTCACCTTCGCAAGCGAGGAACAGGCCCGTTCCATTGCGGAAACCGTTGTCAATGAGCGCCTAGCCGCCTGCGCCAACATCTTCCCGCCCCACCATTCGATATACCGATGGGAGGGGGAGGTACAGCACGCCAGCGAGACCGCCGCCCTGTTCAAAACCACGGAAACCGCCTTCGAGGCCCTGAAAGACCGCATAATCGAGCTCCACAGCTACGATTGCCCCTGTATAGTGGCTTGGGAGATCGAAGAAGGGCCGAAAGCCTTTCTGGAGTGGATAGTTAATGAGACGGTACAATAATACCGCAACCCTAATAAACTGTTTTTATTGCGGAAATTTGTTGACAAAGCGCTGCCGCTAAAGCATAAACACGGCACTTCGAAGACCAACAAGTTTGAATTAAGAAAGAGCTTCACATGAAGACATATTCTGCAAAACCCGCGGATATTGAGAAGAAATGGATCATTATCGATGCGGAAAATCTGATTCTCGGCCGTCTGGCCAGCGTTGTGGCCATGCGCCTGCGCGGCAAGCACAAGCCGACCTTCACCCCCCACATGGATTGCGGTGACAATGTCATCATCATCAATGCGGCGAAAATCCAGCTGACGGGTAACAAGCGCGAAGACGACGTGTACTTCTGGCACACCGGTCACCCCGGCGGGATCAAGCAGCGCACAAAGGCCCAAATGCTTGACGGTAAATACCCTGAGCGCGTTGTGCAAAACGCGGTCGAGCGTATGCTGCCCAAGGGTCCTCTGGGCCGCGCCGTGTTCAAAAATCTCCGCGTATACCCCGGAGCCGAACACCCGCATGAGGCACAACAGCCCGAAGTGCTGGACGTAGCCGCCCTGAATCCCAAAAACAAACGCACTGCCTGACGGGACTTGAAAACATGACGAAGAAAACAGACACCAAAAAAGAATCCGGCGCCAGACGCGGCAAGAAGGAAGAGGCCGTGAAGGACCTCCGTTCCATCGGAACCGTTGTGGCCGAAGCCAAGGCGAAGCCTTCTGAAGGCGAAACCTCTGCAAAGCCTGAGAAAAAAGAACCCAAGCTCGACAAGCTGGGCCGCGCCTACGCAACAGGCCGCCGCAAGAACGCGGTTGCCCGTGTATGGCTCAAGCCCGGCTCCGGCAAGGTTGTTGTAAACGGCAAGGAGCAGTCCATCTACTTCTCCCGCCAGACGCACCTCCTGATCCTGAACCAGCCCTTCCTGATCGTTGACCGCGTCGGACGCTTCGACGTGATGGCGACGGTGACAGGCGGCGGCCTCTCCGGTCAGGCTGGGGCGGTCCGCCACGGCATCGCCCGCGCGCTTGAAAACTTTGACCCCGCTCTCCGTCCGCCGTTGAAAGACGCCGGCATGATGACCCGCGACTCGCGGATCGTCGAGCGTAAAAAGGTTGGCAAGCACAAGGCACGCCGGACCAAGCAGTGGGCGAAGCGTTAATCGCTGCCAGGCTTACGAAATTATCAAACACCCCCGCCCGCCGGGGGTGTTTGCTTTTGGCAAACTGTCATCCCCGCGCCCCCCGCCTGTCATCCCTGCGTAAGCAGGGACCTGCGAACCACACCCTCCTTGTCATCCCGCGACCTGTCCTCCGAAGCCTTGGCGTAGGAGGAAGGCGGGGATCTAGTCATGAGAGGGAAAGTCGTCATTGCGAACCCGCACACAGCGGGTGAAGCAATCCACAATGCCGAAGAGATGGATTGCTTCGTCAGCCTGACGGCCTTCTCGCAATGACGAAACCGCCACCCGCTCGTGCGCGTTGTGATCGTCGTGTTTCAAATATATGATAGGCGCATATCAAGAACAGGAAACCGCATGAGCAAATTCATCTACCCCTATCGCGGCGTCATGCCGAAAATCCACGAAACCGCCTTCATCGCCCCCACGGCGAGCATCATCGGCGACTTGGAAATAGGGGAGGGCAGCAACATCTGGTACGGCTGCGTCCTGCGCGGCGACGTCAACCCCATCAAAATCGGCAAGAACACGAACATACAGGACGGCGCGGTCATCCATACGACCAGCAATTTTCAGGGCACCACGGTCGGCGATAACGTGACGGTGGGCCATCTGGCCATTCTCCACGCCTGCACGGTGGAGGATTACGGCTTCGTCGGCATGCAGGCCTGCGTGATGGACGGCGCGGTGGTGGAGGGGATGGCCATGCTGGCGGCGGGCGCGCTCTTGACCCCCGGCAAGCGCTTGCCAAGAGGCCAACTCTGGTCGGGCCGCCCCGCCAAATTCATGCGCGACATGACGGAGGAGGAAAACAAATACGTCCTCTGGTCCGCCGAGCATTACCGGAAGTTAGGGGAAGAGCATAAGGAGAATTGCTAATGGATTCTTCAGAAAAAATTGCTTACAATTATCTCAAGCAATTATATCCCATTTCAGAAATAAAGTTCGAGCCGAATGGAGACACGACGTTTCCGGATTTTCAATGTGGCAGTCAAGAATTTGAAGTATCTTCACTATATCAAAAGTTAGATCACAGATGTGTTGAAGAACATGAAGCGCCAATTTTGAAAATGGTTCAAGCCTTAATAGAGCAATACAACTGTAAAGACGGAGAAGGTTATTATTTTTTCCTGACTATTTCAGGGGCAGAAAAATTAGAAAAAGAACAAAAGAAGCATTTGGAGAAATGGTTTAGAAACAACGATAAAAAAGTAAAAAGCCTAGCATTTAAAAACAAAACTCTCTCAATACGATTGCAATCGCAAAAAAAATATAAAGAAAAATACGTTAGTGCCGGAATTGTAAACCACAACAGAGGCGGCTACGTATTTGATGAGTACAAAAAGGCCCTATTGCATATTATTGAGAAAAAAATGATAAAAAATCAGTCTCACGCCATACTTTTACTTATTGATATAGACATGAATCCTATAATTGATAACAACATAAGAGATTTAGATTTTTCAAATATCCCATTCCAGATTATAGTTTTAAATCAAGAATCTAAGGTCAAATATTCTTGGAATTAAAAGACTAATAAGTAATCTTCACGCACAGCCCTTGGCACTAAACTTCCAATCTCCGGCTCCCCGAACATGATCCGCTCCATATCGCAGAGTTTCAACCCCCTCAGGTCTTGGTCTTGACGTAGCTTCCCGGCGCGGGCTCGATGCCCTGATCAGGCGTCCGCGCGGCGACCTGTTTTCCGGTGAAATCCTTGATCCAGTCCTGCCAGTGCGGCCACCACGAACCCTCGTGCTGCACGGCCTTCTCAAACCATTCGTCGGGGTTCTCGGGCGTCTTGGTATTATCCCAATAGCAATATTTCTTCTTCGCGGGCGGGTTGATGACCCCCGCAATATGGCCTGATGCCGCCAGCGTAAACGTGACAGGCCCGCCCAGCCGCTTCATCCCCTCATAGGTCGCCTTCCACGGCGCGATATGGTCCTCGCGCGTCGAAAGGAAGAAGGACGGCGTCTTGATGGTCCCAAGGTCCACTGGAACGTCGCGCATCGAAATACCGCCGGGCTTGATCAGCGCGTTCTCCTGATACATTTTCCGCAAATAGAAACTATGCATCGCGGCGGGCATGTTCGTGCAGTCGTCGTTCCAGTACAAAAGATCGAACGGAAAAGGCTCCTTGCCGAGAAGGTAGTTATTCACCACGAACGACCAGATCAGATCGTTCGCGCGCAGCAAACTAAACGTCTGCTGCATGTCCTTGCCCTCAAGGATTCCCTTCTCGAACATCTTCTTGTCGATTTGCTCGATCTGTTCCTTATCGAGGAAAATCTTGAGGTCTCCGGCCTTTTCGAAGTCCAGAAGCGTCGTCAGGAACGTGGCCGATGCCACGCGCCCCGCCTTCTTTTTGGCCGTCAGATACGAGAGGGTGCAAGACAGCAGCGTCCCGCCGAGACAATACCCGATGATATTGGTTTTCTCCGTGCTGCATAGATCCTCGATCTGTTCGAGCGCAGCAAGAATCCCTTCATCCATATAATCTTCGAACCGCTTTTTCGCCAGCTTGGCCGTAGGGTTCACCCACGAAATCGTGAACACCGTATGCCCCTGCGCCACCGCCCACGCGATGAAGGAATTCTCGGTTTTGAGATCAAGGATATAATACTTGTTGATCCACGGCGGAATGATAAGAACCGGCGTTTCGAAAACCTTCTCCGTCGTCGGGGCGTATTGCAAAAGCTGCATAAGATCGTTCTGGAACACAACACGCCCCGGTGTGATGGCAATATTTTTTCCAAGCTCGAACGTATCGTAATCCGTGGTGCTGATCTTAAGCGCTCCGCCGCCGCGTTCCATATCCTCAATCAGGTTCTCTAAACCCTTGACGAGATTCTCTCCTCCGGTCTTAAGCGTTTCGTTAATCACCTCGGGATTGGTCATCACGAAATTGGTCGGGGAAAGCGCGTTGGCGAAAAGCTTTGTAACGAAGGCCAGCTTCTCACGTTGCTTGGGCTCCAGCCCCTCAGTATCACGAACCGTATCGTCCATCCATCGGCAGGTCAGGAGATATGATTGCTTGATGAAATCGAACAGCGCACTTTCTTGCCACTCCGGCGCGCGGAAACGTCTATCCCCGGCGTCCGGCTCGATAACGGGTTTGCCCTCGCCCTGTCCCATGAATTTGCGCGCGCTCTCCTGCCAGAGATTCATCCAGTCGTGAACGAACCTGGCTTGCATCTCAAAAAAACGCGATGGATCTGCCACGATCCGATCCAGAAACGCAAGATAGCTCTCCCGAATGTTAAGCGGATCAAAATCCCGATTAAGAAAATCTTCTAATCCCTTTGTATGTCCGTGATTTTCTATGAATTTATCAAGCAGCGGAAGCGCTTTACCGTACGCATCGATCAGAGCGCGGTTCAACGCCACCACATCGGGCATCTTATACCCGGCATCCGGAGGAGAAGAAGGGGGGGCTTGCTTGGGCATCGGATTATTCATGCGCTCTCAGGGGTTTAGAGGGAAAAAATAAGAATGAGTCCCAAGAGTCTGCGGCAACCGCCTGAAAAAATCAAGCCATGAATGGAGGGATCAGCCGTCAACAGAGCGGTGCGCGGCAAATCGGCGGCACAGGATGGACAGATAGATCACCACGAACAGGAAGATATAAAGCTCCTCCACCTCGCTGGATCGCCAGAACAAAGGCTGCAGCTCCAGCGCGTCGTAGGTTTTATCTATGACTTTAAGAAAAACAAAAAACACGGCGCTCGGAATAACCTCTTTATCGCCAAGTATGGGCGCAAGCCGGGCGGGCACAAGCCGGGGCGCAAACCGCCCGAGCAGCGGCAAAAGGATGCCGCACACGATCACCCCGATTTCCAAAGCAAGACGCGGCTTCTGGTCCAGCCACGAAGAGGTGTTGTGAAAATTCGTCTCACCCTGATCGTTGATCTGGTTCCAGAACTCCGGCGTGGTCCAGTCGAACAGATGCTGCCCCCAGCTCAACTCCTCCCCGAAGACATAAACCGACCCGATCAGCGCCAGAATCCCCCACCCCCTGAGCGGTGCCGTGGGCGCAAGCTGGATGACCCGCAGAGCCAGCAGAATGGCAGGAAAAAGGATCAGCCCCTGCAAAATCTCGTGCGGCCCATACTCGGAATGAAGCTCCGGCATGTACTCGTCAGGTACGAAAATCTCAAGACCGATCTGCCCGACGATAATAAGGGCGGGGAAAAGCATCCAGAA
The DNA here is from genome assembly GCA_023384135.1 of Alphaproteobacteria bacterium. GTDB lineage: Bacteria > Pseudomonadota > Alphaproteobacteria > Micavibrionales > Micavibrionaceae > JAGNKE01. The sequence goes on from JAHDXS010000003.1 coordinate 629,733, forward strand.
AGGGGATTTCAGGAAAAAACGATAAAAACTCATACAAAAAAAGTGACAGCGCCCGTTCCCTAAATCAATAAAAACACGTTCTAGCGCCAAATTTTGGCCGGGGTGTTGCCGAAAAGCCATTCCTGTTCTTGAAACAGGGCCGGAAGCGGAGTAGAACAGAGCCGGATAAAACATTCTTTTATGGGTATGGGGCGATGAGCAAACCGTTTCGCATTGGGCTGGCAGGGCTGGGAACCGTCGGGGCGGGCGTCGTCAAAATCATTCAGAAAAACGGCCATTTGCTGGAAAAACGCGCGGGGCGGCCCATCGAAATCGCCGCTGTATCCGCGAAGGACCGCACCCGCGACCGGGGCGTTGACCTCTCCGCCTACGATTGGGTGGAAAAAACTGGTGATCTCGCGAACTATAAAGATCTGGATGCCGTGGTGGAAGTCATCGGCGGCTCCGAAGGTCCGGCGGCCGATCTGGTCCGCGCCAGCCTGAAAAACGGCCGCCATGTCGTGACGGCCAATAAGGCGCTGCTCGCGCTGCACGGAGACGAACTCGCAAACCTCGCAGACGAAAAGGGCGCCTGCCTGATGTTCGAGGCCGCCGTTGCCGGGGGTGTACCGATCATCAAGGCCATGCGCGAAGGTCTGGCCGCCAACGAAATCAAAAGCATCTACGGTATCCTGAACGGCACCTGCAATTACATCCTCACCACCATGCGTCAGACGGGCCGCAGCTTCGATGATGTCTTGAAGGAGGCTCAGGCGCAGGGCTACGCGGAGGCCGACCCGGCCTTTGATATCGATGGTATCGACGCGGCGCATAAACTATGCATCCTCGCCGCCATCGGCTTCGGCGTGAAACCTGACTTCAAATCCCTGAGCATCGAGGGCATCCGCCACATCAACACCACCGACATCGCCTACGCCACCGAATTCGGCTACCGCATTAAACTGCTCGGCATCGCCCGCCGCGAAAACGGCAAAATTCTTCAGGTTATGGAGCCGTGTCTCGTCCCGATCGAAAGCCCGATGGGCATCATCGACGATGTTTACAACGCGGTGTACGTTGAGGGCGATTTCGTCGAAACGCCGCTTTTCACTGGCAAGGGCGCGGGGCAGGGGCCGACGGCCTCCTCCGTGGTCTCCGACCTGATCGACCTCGCAAGAGGCCACAGGCTCCCCGCTTTCGGCATCCCGGCAAAAGACCTGAAAGCCGCTGTCTGGGCCGATCCCGGCGAAACGGTCAACAGCTACTACCTGCGCCTGATGGTGCTCGACCGCGCGGGCGTCATCGCCGACGTGTCCGCCATCCTGCGCGACAAAAATATCTCGATCGAGGGGCTGGTCCAGCGCGGCCGCGACCCCGGCCAGCCCGTTCCGGTCATCATAACGACCCACGAGACCCGCCACGCCGATATGATGGCGGCGTGCGAACTGATCGAAAAACTCGACTGCTGTGTGGAAAAACCCCGCGCAATGTGTATTGAAGAGCTGTAAAGCAAGGAAAGACGATGCAGGCCAAGCCGATGAAACAGACTGAAACCGAACTGGAAACCAGTATGGACCGCAACCTCGCGCTTGAGGTCGTGCGTGTGACCGAGGCCGCCGCGCTGGCCGCTTCAAGGCTCGTGGGGCGCGGCGACAAGGACGGCGCGGATCAGGCGGCGGTAGACGCTATGCGTCAGGCGCTCAATTCCCTCAACATTCGCGGCAAGGTCGTCATCGGCGAGGGTGAACGCGACGAAGCCCCCATGCTCTATATCGGCGAAGAAGTCGGCACCGGCTCTGGCCCGAAGGTGGATATCGCCCTCGACCCGCTGGAGGGAACCGACATCACCGCGCGCGGCGGCCCGAACGCGCTGGCCGTCATCGCCATGACTGACGAGGGCGGCTTCCTGAACGCCCCCGACGTCTACATGGAAAAAATCGCCGTCGGCCCCGGCATCGACCCGAAAATCCTCAGCCTCGACGACCCCATCGGCGACGTACTCAAACGTCTGGCCAAGGAAAAGGACGCCGACGTAAACGACCTGACCGTCTGTATCCTCGAACGCCCGCGCCATGAAAAACTCATCAAGGCCGTCCGCGATTCCGGCGCGCGCATCATCCTCATCGGCGACGGCGACGTCAGCGCCGTGATCGCCACCACCGACCCCGACAGCACCGGCATCGACCTTTACGTTGGCTCCGGCGGAGCGCCCGAGGGCGTTCTGGCCGCCGCCGCCCTACAATGCACGGGCGGCGCGATGCTGGGCCGTCTGGTCTTCCGCAACGACGACGAAATCGCCCGCGCCGAACGCTGGGGCATCAAAGACCTCAACCGCATCTACGCCACCTCCGACCTCGCCAGCGGCGAGAACGTGATGTTCGCGGCAACAGGCGTGACCGACGGCGCGATGCTGCGCGGCGTACGCCGCTCGGCGGGCGGGGCCAAGACCTCCTCCATCGTTATGCGCTCAAAGTCCGGCACGATCCGCAAGATCGAGGCGAGCCACAATTTCCGCCGCAAAACGTGGGTGCAATCAATCTAGCGATTGTGGATAACCTTTGCTTTCGCCGCGCCGTCTCTACTGAAAGGCCGCGCGAACCCTTATCCTGAACCCATGACCAAAGCCATATTGACCGAACGCTCGCTCCAGCAGGCCCGCTGGGTGGTCGAGGACGTTCCCTTAAATGACATCGAACGGCTCGCCCGTGCGCACGACCTCCCCGAAATCGTGGCGCGGCTTCTGGCTGCGCGCGGCATCGCCTCCGAACAGGTGCCGGGCTTCCTCAACCCAACTTTGAAAGATCACTTCCCCGATCCCTTCGCGCTCAAGGGCATGGCCGAAATGGCCGACGATCTGGCGCAGGCGATCGAGGACAACAAAAACATCGCCATCTTCGGCGACTTCGACGTGGACGGCGCGACCTCGTCCGCCATCCTCTACCGCTTCCTCCGGCATCTCGGCTTCGATCCCGTGATCTACATTCCCGACCGGGTGGAGGAGGGCTACGGCCCGAACACCGAGGCCCTGAAATCCCTGCGCGAACAGGGCACGGATATTCTCCTGATGCTCGATTGTGGCACGACCGCCTTCGAGATCATTCAATCCGGCGCCGATATGGGCCTGAAAATAATCATCCTCGACCATCACGAGGCGGAGGAAACCCTGCCCGCCGCATGGCACGTCATTAATCCCAAGCGCAAGGACGACACCTCGGGCTTCACCATGCTGGCCGCCTGCGGCGTGACGTTTCTTGCCTGCGTCGCAGTGAACGCCCGCCTGCGCACGCGCGGATATTATGAGCGGAAGGGACTAAAGGAACCCGACCTCAAATCCTTCATGGATATTCTGGCCCTCGGAACGGTCTGCGACATGGTGCCGCTCACCGGCCCCAACCGCCTGTTCGTCCGCGCTGGCTTCGCTGTTCCCGAAAACCGCCTCAACCTCGGCATCCGCGCGGTGATGAAGGTCGCCAGCATCAAGGCCCCGCTCACCACCTACGACGCGGGCTTCGCGCTCGGCCCCCGCATCAACGCGGGCAGCCGCGTCCACAAGGCCGACCTCGGCGCACGGCTTCTCAGTTCCGACGACGAGCAGGAGGCGCTCACCATCGCGTGGACGCTCGACGACTGCAACAAGCGCCGCAAGGATCTTCAGGCCGAAATGGAAAAACAGGCCATGGCGCAGGTCGAGCAGCAAAGCATGCAGGACGATCCAGTGATCCTCGTGGACCGCGAAGGCTGGCATCCGGGCCTAAGCGGCCTCGTCGCCGGAAACCTCAAGGAAAAATATGGCCGCCCCGCCTGCGTGGTGGCGTATGCACACTCCATGTCCGGCGAACGCGAGGGCAGGGGGTCGGGCCGCTCCGTCCCCGGCATCCACATCGCGCAGGCCTTCATCGACGCCCGCGCCGCCGGCTTGCTGCAAAAGGGCGGCGGCCACGCCATGGCGGGCGGTTTTACCGTGAAACCCGAAAAAATCCCCGACCTCCGCGCGTTCCTGCAAGACCACGTCCGGAGACAACAGGAATCCGGCACAATCAACATCGAAACCCGCATCGACGGCCTGCTCACCGTGCGCGGCGCGACGCTTAGCCTCGTGAGTTTGATGAACGACCGCCTCGGGCCCTTCGGGCAGGAACACCCCGAACCCGTCTTCGCCCTCACCAACCTGCGCATCCACAAGGCCGACATCCTCGCGAGCAAGCACATCCGCGTTCTCGTCGGCGACCCCGAGGGCGGCCCGCGCCTTAAGGCGATGGCCTTCCGCGCGGTCGGCACGGAGATGGGCGAAATTCTCCTCAGCAACAAAACGCAATCCATCGACCTCGCCGTAACCCTCAAGATCAACGAATGGCAGGGCCGCCAGAGCGCCGAGGCGATCATTCAGGACGCCGCCCTCCCGCAATCCGAAAAATCCTCCCGCACCCTTCTGGCGGAAACCGCCTGACCGCGCTATAAGACCGGGCGCGGGAAAGGCGGACGGATATGCTGGCGGCAATACGAACCATAATCGAAAGCCATTTCGGCATTTTCCTTCTGCTGGCCTTCGTGCTGGGCCTCACCGTGCCGGGCGTGCAGGATACGCCCAAAAACGTCATCCTGTTTCTACAGGCCGCGATCATCCTCTTCGCGTGCTCCAAGATCAAACTCGCCGATTTTCAGGGCTTTCGGCCTAAGGAAATCGCGGGCTTCTACGTCCTGCGCTTCATCCTCCTGCCCGTCGCTATGTATTTCATGGCCGCGTGGACGGTGCCCGAATACAAATACGCGCTCCTCCTTCTGGGGCTCATGCCCTGCGGCGCGACGCTTCCGGCAATGATGGGGATTTTGGGCGGAAACCCCGCGCTGGGCCTCACGGCGACCACGATTTCGGGCCTGCTGGCCCCCTTCACCGTTTTCGCCATGTTCGCAATCTTCAGCACGTTGGACCTGCAACTTGACCTCTGGGGCATGTTCCAGACCTTATTTTTCGTGATTTTCTGCCCTGTCATCGTCTATTTCGGGCTGCTCCGCCGGTTCGAGCCGCTGAAACTGACGATGCGCGAAAACGCCTCGATGATGGCGATCCTCCTGATCTTCGGCGTCATTATGATCGTCGTGGCCTACCAGCGCGACCGCTTCTTCACCGAACCCGTCTTCTTCATACAGGCCTTCGCGGTCGGCACGGTGGCCTATTTCGTCTATTACGCCATCGGCTGGTTCGTCTTCGCCCGCCGCGACCGCCGCACGCGCATCAGCTATTCCCTGATGGGCGGAAACAACAATATCGCCCTAGCGATAAGCCTTGCCGCGCTCTACTTCCCGGCGCATGAAATGTTTATTCTTGTCGTTTGGGAAATATTGTGGATAATGGGTGTTACATTATTTCAATTATTTGTAAAAATGACCGCCGGGCCGGAAGAGGGCTGAACCGTTCCTCCGGCCTTTAAGTTGTTGAAAAATTAGGGAAAAATATGGAAATGAAGCGCACGCGCACGCTCCTGAACGGTATGGTGATCCTCTCCGAGGTCAGCCATGTTTTCTGCTGCGTCCTGCCGACCGTTTTCAGCATTGTCGGCATCCTCGTCGGCTTGGGCGTCGCCGGCGCCATGCCCCTCTGGCTGGGCGGCCTGCACGAGGCGATGCACGACTGGGAGTTGCCCGTGATCGCCGCCTCGGGCGTCATTCTCGCGCTCGGCTGGACCCTGCATGTCGTAAGCGAGCGCATGGATTGCCACGACCACGGCTGCCACCACCCGCCCTGCGAACCGAAGAAGAAAAGCTCGACCACGATCCTCAAGATCGCGACTATTCTGTTCATGGCGAATATTTCGGTTTTCCTGATCTTCCACAAGGGGCTGGACCGCATAGGCGTGAGCCACGCGGAGCACCCGGCCCACGAAGAGTCCGAAGAACACGAAGCGCACGATCACGCGCACTAATCGTCGGCGAAAACCAGCCTAGGCTTATCCTTCGGCCCCTTGAGATCGACCGCCCGGTAAAAACAGCTCTCCCGCCCGGTATGGCAAGTACCTTCTGGAGTCTCCGAATCTTCAGGCTTTACAACAGTAACGCTGATCAACAAACAATCCTGATCGCAATCCGTACGCATCTCATGCACCTTCTGCACGAACCCGCTGGTCGCCCCCTTGTGCCAGAGCGCATTGCGGCTGCGCGACCAGTAATGCGCCTCGCCCGTCTCAAGCGTTTTCGCCAGAGCCTGCGCGTTCACATACGCCATCATCAGAACGCGTCCCGTCTCGTGACACACGGTGATGCACGGCATCAGGCCGTTCGCATCAAAGCGCGGGGTGAACGCCAGACCTTCCTCCATATCCTTGCTCATCGCCGCTTGAACTCCTTCACGCGCTGCTCGAACGCGTCCCAGACCTTTTCCTCAAGGCGCGTATTGTAAAGCTGGTTGTAATCCCGCACGCCCGAGGGGCACGTGACGTTGATCTCCGTCAAATAGCCGCCGATCACGTCGATCCCGACGAACACCAGCCCGCGCTTCCTCAACTCCGGCCCCAGCGCGTCACAGATTTCCTGCTCCCGCGCGCTAATTTTGCTGGCCACCGCCTTGCCGCCGAGATAAAGCCCCGCGCGCACTTCCTGCCCCTGCGGCACCCGGGCGAACCCGCCCGCCGCCACGCCCTCGATGAACAGGATGCGCTTGTCGCCCGTGATCTTGATCTCGGGGATATATTTCTGCGCGATGATTGGCTCCTTGTAAAACCGCCCGAACATGCTGATCAGCGAGCCGATATTGTCGCTCGTCCGGTCCACATGAAAGACCAGCGACCCCCCGTAATCGTACAAAGGCTTGAGAATGATATCCCCGTGCGCCTCGTAAAACGCCCGGATCGCCTTCGGATCGGCGGAAATCAGGGTCGGCGGTGCAAATTCCCGGAACCGTGTAACCAGCAGCTTCTCCGGCGCGTTCCGCACGGCGGCGGGGTCGTTGAGGACCAGCGTATCCCCCTCCAGATGCTCAAGAATATGCGTGGCGGTGATATATTCCATATTAAAAGGCGGGTCCTGCCGCATCAGCACCAGATCGGCCTCGGTCCGCAGGTCCAGAACACGCTCCTCGCCTAAGGTATAGTAATCCCCCGGCGTTGCCCGCGCCGCGATCGGCCGCGCCCGCGCCAGAATCCGCCCGTCAAGGTACGAAAGGTCGCAGGGGCGGTAAATATAGAGCTCATGCCCGCGTTTGCAAGCCTCAACCATAAGGCCAAACGTACTGTCGAAATCGTACGCGATCCGCTCGATCGGGTCCATCTGCACGGCAACTCTTAAGGGCATGAAGCATCTCATATGTTGATTTTCTTGCATTTTTATACTAGCTCTTGGGGCGAAAGAAAATAATGCAAAAGAAGATAGGGCCGGATAAGGCATGAAATTTGAGGATCTGGGGCTCAGCCCGAACCTGATGAAAGCGATCAAGGATTGCGGGTATGATACGCCCACACCGATCCAGGAACAGGCCATACCCTACATCCTTATGAAGCGTGATGTCGTAGGGCTGGCCCAAACCGGAACCGGCAAAACGGCGGGCTTCACCCTGCCGATGATCGAAATGCTGGCCGGGGGCCGGGCGAAGGCGCGGATGCCGCGCTCCCTGATCCTTTCGCCCACGCGCGAACTCGCCGCCCAGATCGCGGAAAGCTTCGACACATACGGCAAATACTCCAAGCTCTCAAAGGCCCTCCTGATCGGCGGATCGTCCATGGACGACCAGATCCGCATCCTCGAACGTGGCGTGGACGTGCTGATCGCCACCCCCGGGCGCCTGCTCGACCTGTTCGGGCGCGGCAATATCCTGCTCACTGATATCCGCATCCTCGTGATCGACGAGGCCGACCGGATGCTGGATATGGGCTTCATCCCCGACATCGAAAAGATTTGCAGCCTCCTGCCGCCTTTGCGCCAGACGATGCTGTTCTCGGCGACCATGCCCCCGGAGATCCGCCGCCTGACGACGAAATTTCTGTCCTCGCCCAAGGAGGTCGCTGTCGCGCCGCCCGCAACGACGTCCTCGACGGTCGAAATCTTTCTCGCCTACGCCGACCCGCGCCGGAAAAAGGAACTCCTGCACGAAATCATGGTCCACGAGAAAATCCGCAACGCCTTTATCTTCTGCAACCGCAAGCGCGACGTGGACTTACTGGCTACATGGCTCAAGAAAAAGGGATACGATGCGCTCGCACTGCACGGCGACATGGCGCAATCCCACAGAACCGAAACGCTGGGTAAATTCAAGGATGGCACCTTGCCTATACTGGTGTGCAGCGACGTGGCCGCGCGGGGTCTGGACGTCGTCAACGTTTCGCATGTCTTTAACTACGACGTGCCCAACAACCCCGACGACTTCGTTCACCGCATCGGCCGGACGGGCCGCGCGGGCATGACCGGGCGGGCGTGGACGATCGTCACCAAGGAAGACGAAAAACTGATTCAGGCCATCGAAAAGAACATCAAGATCAAGATTCAGGTCTCCGATATCGGCTTGGGCGCACACAAACAGGGCGAAACCGGAGATTCCGAAGAGAAATCCGGCGGGCGCGGGGATTCCGCTTCCCGCTCCGGGCACCGTCCCAAAGCGCGGGGCAGGGGGGCTGAGACCCGCAAAGAGGCCGACCCCGCAATTCGCGAGGAAAAGCGGGCAGAGTCGCCCAAACCGCCACGGGAATCGAACCATAAACACGGCTCTGAACGCCATATTCCGGCAAAGAAAGCGCACCAGCCACCGCATCGAAAACCGCGGGAAGACGATGACTCATCAGGTTCCTCAGGTTTTGGTGACGATATCCCCGCCTTTTTGAGGCCAAAATCATAGCAATTTCGGGGCTAAGCGCTTTATCCTCCTTGACTTTCGTCTCCAGTATTTCACTATGGTTAAGATTGAATCACTAAGTACGCGCCCCACTCCATGAAAATGATCCCCGAACAGTATACGCATAAAAACAAAGCCAAATCGGCGCGTACCGATCTGGTCCTGCTATCCTGTCTGGCTCTGTCCGTCTCCTGCCTGATGCCGCTCTCCGCGCTTGCCGTCGAGGGAATAAGCCAGTCACCCGTAGATCTTCAGGCCGACACGCTTGCCCATGACGAGGCGACGCAAACCGTGACCGCATCCGGCAACGTGGTGATGGTGCAGGATGGCCGCACTCTGAAGGCCGACAAGGTCACCTACGACCTGGGCAACGACACGGTGACGGCGCACGGCAATGTAGAGTTCACGGATGTGAACGGCGACCGGCATCTGGCCGACGACGTTAAATTTAACGACTCCATGAAAAACGGTTTTGTCGAAGGCCTGAAAACCTCTCTGAGCGACGGCTCGCGCTTCACCGCCAAGACGGGCAAGCACGAGGGCGGCATGACCACCACCATGAAAGACGCCACCTACACCCCGTGTGAGCCGTGTAAAGAAGACCCATCCAAGCCGCCGCTCTGGCAAATTCGCGCGTCCGAGGTTAAGCACGACAAGGAAGACAAAACCATTTCATACGAAAACGCCCGCTTCGAATGGATGGGCGTGCCTCTGGCCTACCTCCCGTACTTTGAGCACCCCGACGGAACCGAAAAGCGCAAAAGCGGATTCCTTACGCCCTCGGCGGGATACAAAAGCGACCTCGGCCTGTTCGTTGAAACAAGCTATTATTGGTCGATAGCGCCGGAAAAAGATGCCACATTCGGAATAATCGCGATGACCAAACAGGCCCCCGTGGCCACGGGCGAATGGCGCCAGCGATGGGCTGACGCCGCGCTTGAAATGCAGGGCAGCCTGACCTATTCCGACTACCGCGACCGCGATGACGACGACGAAAGTGAGCGTCAGGACGAGGACGTGCGCGGACACATCTTCGCAAACGCGCTCTGGAACATCAATCAGGAATGGCGAGCGGGGACGGAGATCAACCTCTCCTCCGACGATCAGTATCTGCGCCAGTACGATTTCGAAACCGAGGATGATGACGTGCTGGAAAGCCAGATCTTTCTCGAACGATTCTCCGGCCGGAACTACGCTGTGGGCCGCCTTCTCGCGTTTCAGGATTTGCGCGTGGATGAAGAAAAGGTCGATCAGCCCGACGTCCTTCCTGAAATTCAGGCCAGCTTCATCGGCGAACCCGGCGCCATGCCGCTCATAGGCGGACGCTGGAGCCTCGAAGGCTCAGCCCTCGGCCTCCGCCGTGAGGCCGATAGCGGTCAGGACATGAACCGGCTCGGTCTCGGTGTGGGCTGGCAGCGCCGCCTGGTCACAGATTTTGGTCTGGTCTCCGTTCTGAATGCCAACGCGCGCACGGAAACCTATCACATCTCAGACCGTGACGATCAAAGTGGCGACGGCAGTGAAGCCCGCGCCTTCGCGTCCTTCGACGCAAAAACAAGCTACCCTGTGGCCCGCAACTTCGGCAATTATCAGGTCGTAATCGAGCCGCTCGCCTCCATAACCCTGTCTCCCGACATAGATCAGGACGACGGCATCCCCAACGAAGACAGCCAGGACGTCCAGATCGACGCGCTGAACATCTTCGAAGCCAATCGCTTCCCAGGGCTCGACCGCGTAGAGGACCAGTCTCACGTGACCTACGGGGTGCGAACCGGGCTTTACGCCATGGACGGGAGCTACGGCGATATCTTTCTGGGGCAAAGCCAGCGTTTGGACGAAGACGACAACCCCTTCGTTCAGGGCTCCGGCCTTGAGGAAGACCAGTCCGACTTCGTAGGGCAGGTTTCCGGGCGGTATAAAAACGATTACAGCCTCGACTATCGTTTCCAGCTCAACAACGACGACCTCGCGGCTCAACGCCACGAGGTGGACGCCAGCGCGAACTTCGAGTCCTTTACCATATCGACACGATACCTTTTCGCAAAATCCTTGGAGGGAACGGAAATTGAGGAAACCCGTGAGCAAATCGAAAACGGTGCGAGCTATTATATCAACGACCAATGGCGTGTGCGCGGCACCGCTCGGCATGATTTGGGTGAAGATCCCGGTTTGCGCGATGCAACGGTCGGCGTAGACTACTTTGGACAGTGTTTCACATGGTCCGTAACGGGCCGCCGTAATCTGACGGAGGATACCTCCGGAGACAACGGCACCGAAGTGCTCTTCAGAATCGGCCTCAAAAATCTTGGAGAATTCGAGACATCCGGCCTCAGCCTGTCAGACCGAAAATCGTCATCCGAGGACGATGAGTAAATCGCCCGGACGTAAGAAATAATCAAAAAAAACGGCAACGCAAAAACGGCAGAGCATGTTAGATTCCGCTATGGGCATGACGATACCGCCTGAGTTTCATATGTGGTTCATGCTGGGTTTGACGGCGTGCGCCGTCTATTCCTTCATGCGTGAGCGCTTCAGCCTTGAACTGACCTGCCTCGTGCTGATGAGCGTCCTCCTGCTCTACGGTCAGGCTTTTACCTTTGAAGACGCCGATGGCGTAAACCGGATGAGTGCGAGATACTTGCTTGCGGGCTTTTCGAACCCCTCGCTGATCGCCGTTCTGGCACTTCTGGTTATAGGCCAAAGCTTGATTCAAACGGATTCCCTCCGTTTCGTGACCACCCGTCTGGTTTCCCCTGAAAAGGGAAGGGCGCTGGCTTCTGTTTTTATAATCATGCTTTTTGTTACGGCGCTCAGCGCCTTCATGAACAACACGCCGCTGGTGATTATCGCGATCCCCATCATGAAAAGCCTTATGCAAACGGCGAACATCGACCCGGGCCGCGTTATGATGCCGCTCAGCTTCGCGGCCATCTTGGGCGGAATGACGACCCTCATCGGTTCATCTACAAATCTTCTGGTTTCCAGCACAATGGTTGAAATGGGCTATCGGCCCCTGGGTTTTTTCGAGTTCACTTACCCCGCGCTGATCCTTGTGGCCGTGGGAATGGCATACGTGCTGCTCGTCGCGCCCCATATACTGCCTAAAAGGGCGTCGATCAAAGACGAAATCGTCGGCGACGAAAAGGAGTTCGTGGCCGAACTGGACATCGCAGCCGACAGCAAGCTTGTAGGCTCTGAGTGCATGGATGGAAAATTCGCGTCGCTTCAGGACATGAACGTCAAACTGATTCAGCGCGGCGGCAGGATCGTTCTGCCGCCATTCGAGGGATTTACAATCAACGCGGGCGATATTCTGATCGTCTCTGCAACGCGGGAAAGCTTAGGGCGCCTGCTCTCTCAATACCCGGGCTTCCTCCTGTCCGAGGAAGAAAAGGAAATCATGCTCACCGGTCTGGATGAGCAGTCCGAAACCGCGCTCCAATCGGCCGAAACCCGGGTGCTGGCACAGATCATGATCACCCCGGCCTCGCGCTTTGCCGACATGTCCCTTGAGCAGATGAACTTCCACAATCAGTTCGGCGCCATTATACTGGGTATCCAAAGACGTGCGCGAGTTGTCCGGCGGCGTCTGGGCCGCATAACACTCGAACCGGGCGATGTCCTCTTGATTGCTGGAAAAAACAGCGTGATCAACAGCCTTCGCGACAGCCTTGATTTCATCGTGCTTTCCGGCTCTAAGAAAGACCTTCCCGTACCCGGTAAGGCGCCTGTGGCGTTTGCCGTCTTTATCGCCACGATAACCCTCGCGGCCACGGGCGTTCTATCGATCCCTGTTGCGGCGTTTGCCGGTGCGGCGGCGATGGTCGCGACCGGGTGTCTGGACATGCAGCAGGCGACCCGCGCGATCGACCGTAAAATCTTCCTGCTTGTCGGATCAATGCTGGCGCTCGGACAGGCATTGCAGGTGACCGGGGGCGTGGAGTATCTCTCTCAAAGCATACTGGCGTCTCCTCTGGCGTCTTCCCCGCTCTGGACCGCCTCGATTTTATTTATCATCGTTGCGATCGCAACGAATGTTCTGACGAACAACGCCTGCGCGATTTTATTCACCCCGGTGGCAGTAGCGCTCGCCGAAAAATTCTCGACCACCCCAGAAATGCATGAATATTTGACCACCGTATTTGCCATCACGGTAATTTTTGCAGCCAACTGCTCCTTTGCGTCTCCCCTAGGTTACCAGACGAACTTGCTCGTTATGGGGCCGGGCCATTATCGGTTCAGGGATTTCATGGTGGCCGGAGCGCCGCTTGTGATTCTGCTCTGGATCACATATATCTTCATAGCGAGCCAGTATTTTGGCTTGTCGTAGAAATCTCGCGCAAAACCGCCGCTAATACAGACAAAACATATGGAGTTTGGCCACTACAACCCGAATGAACGATATCGCCGACGCTCGGCGCAGCGCACCCTCGCGCTTGTGCGTTTGGTCGTGGTGACGGTCGTTGTGGGGGCGGCATGCTTTCATCTCGGGCGCCTGCAGTCCGAACAGGACATGCGGATTCTAAAGGAGCAAAAAGGCCAATACGACATTCAGATGGAGCAGATGCAGGACGAGCAGACCCGTCTCAGGGCAGAGGCGCGAACAGCCAATATCAAGCTGCATCAGGTCCAGGCCAGCTACAATGAGATTTTACCCTCCGGCCCGGCGCAGGAACTCGCGCACCTGCTCAAGCAACAGCTCGAAGGCGGCGTGGACCCCAAACGTCTAGAGGCGGTGATCCGTTCGGTCAGGCCGCCCCAGAATTGCTCGGAACCCCAGACGCGGCGCTTCGTCGTAATGACCCCGGCCTATAAAGGGCCAGAAAGTAAAGTGACAACGGCCGGCAAGGAAGTCACGATCAGCGGCAGCGGCGAGTCCGCCAAAAGCTCCAAGGGCAATGCGGAGGCGTGGTTCGACCCGTCAAAGGGCGTAAAGCTCGTCTTTGTTCTCGCCGACGGCACGAAAGAGGAGAAAGAGGGCCATATGCCGCTCTATCACTCTATCATCATCAAGGACAAGGAATACCGCTTCACGATCTCCCAGGGCGAGCAATCCTTCGCCAAGGTCAATTACGACATCTGCGATTATCCGTAACAATATCCGATAAACGCGCTTACTGGCTTTTGCCCGCAAGCATATGCTCAACCAGCACCCCGATCTGCGTCTCAATCTGCAAATTCATCTCGATCGGTTTTTTATCCTGCAGATCGGGATTAGTGCCCCGTGAATTGAGCGTGATCATCGTACTGCCCGAAACCGTACCGTCTAGGCGTAACTCAAAAAATTCGTAATGATAGTTTTTAAGGGCCGCGCGAATCGTGGACATTTGTTTGTCCGGTCCGGGAAAAAGCGTGTAGGAAAGCGACTCCGGCATCCTGATGATGCCCGGCTCCTGGCTTTGCAAAAGCCCGTCCTTGATCATCAGCCCGCCCTTTCGTCGGACAAGCGGAAGAACGCCGCCCAGATGTCCGAAAACAACTAAGTTAGAAAGTTTCAAATCCTTGACGTAATCGGTCAGATTGATGTCTGAAACCTTGAACGTCATTTGGGGCGGGAACGAGAGACCCTTCAAATCGAAATTGTCAGCGCGGATCGTCCCGCCGTATACCGACAAGTTGATGCTCTCGATCAGCCCGCCGCCCGTGGCGTCGAGATTAATCCTGATCCGTCCCTGATGCTCGATCTCCTTGCGGATGGGCAATTCAAAAGTCAGCGTTGAGCGCCGCTCCGGCTTGCCCGTGCCGGTATAACGTTCACCGACCTGCCCTGTGATCTTCATAAGTTGGATCGGGCCGAAGTGAAGCTCCTCGCCCCGGATATCCGCACGAATGCCCCAGATGGGTTGTGCGGGCTTCACGCGGCTATCCCATTCGATCGCACAAAAAAGCGGAATATCCGTATAAAAAGGCGGGGCAAGGTTGCCTTCCTCCGCTTCTTCGGTAAAAGAAGCCTTGGTGCAGCGCGCACCCCATGTATCGGGTTTATCCGCCTTCTTGGCAAATTCGCCTTCGAGGGAAAGACCCTGCGCTTCCGCTTCAAGCGACCATACGCCCACAGCCTCTGGCGTTGTGCCGATCGCGTCGTCGAAAGAAACGCTGAGGGCAGGGGACTTCAAATTCGCCATAAGCGGAGGCAGCGGCAGTCCCTCCTTGATCAGACCGTTTCGGATCAGATAAGAAGTCAGAAGCGAAAAATTCTCTGGGCTGGCCACGATCTCATAGGTTGTGGCTTCCTCCTGTCCCGACTTGATCCCGACGGAAAAATCAATTTTTTCTGTGCCCTGAGTTTTGCCCTCCGCAAAAAGATTAAGATCGCCGTCCTTGCGCTCAATGATGATGTTCATGTCTCCAAACGGCATGGACCGCCAGCTTAAAGAGGTGGCTAGGGCGCGTATGGCGATGGAAGGCGAGGAATCAGGAAACTTAATAAAGGTAATTTCCGCCGAAGAGCGGTTCAGCTTGAGATCGCCCGTCTCGATCTGCAATTCATCGGCCTTGGCCGTCATATCCAGCTGGCCGTTTTTAGAGAGTGTCCCCGTCACAGAGGAATCGAACCCCAGCTTGCGTTGCTTGCTTTTCACACGCCCGAAAAACCCCAACTCGCCGTTTTTCCCGCCGCCTTGTTTGAGTTGCCCCTCAAATTCGAACTTAAGCCCGCCAAGCTCCGGCGACAAAAGATCAACAGCAGATTCCTCAATAAGCACGGTGTGTGCGGAGAACGCCGCAAGTTTCTTGGTCAGATCATCACCCACCTGCCAGCCTGCCAGCGTAAGGGCGTGCGAATCCGACAGCTCGCCTGTCAGTCGTAGCTTGTGAATCTTCACAAGATCGGCTTGCCCGCCTCGGAAAAGATAGCTGATCGGAGAATACCGGATCTCGACGCGATCGACAGACGCAAATCCCTTTTCATCCAGCGTCACGCCGTTAAAGATAACGCCGCCGCCTGAAACCGAAACGCTCTTATATTTGACATGCTCGAATCCGGCCTTGGTCAGGGTCTCGGAAAAATGTGTCTTCATCTGCTCGGGTATGAAAAAGTAAAGCGCATAAAGATATGCGCACCCGGCCAAAACAGACAACAAAAGCAAAAAGCCAAAAAGTTTTCGCATCCCGCAAAGAAGATACAAGGTTTAAGTCGTTTTATGAACAGCTAATTGCACGCACCTAAACAAAGGCCGAAGCAAACAGTTCTAAACGTCTATTTCGTCAACAAATTTGGCATTATTTTGAATGAAATCGAACCGCGCTTCCGCATTATTGCCCATCAGACGGTTAACCAGATCGTCCAGAACAGCCATCGGGTTGGGCATCAAGTCCTGTTCATCCGGCCCTCCGGCCAGATCAAGCGCGGCCACGAGATCGGGCAGGGCGACCCGAAGCAAAACCCGGTTCTGCGGATTCATCGTCGTGTCCTTTAACTCGCTGGCCATCATCTCGCCCAGACCTTTATACCTCTGAATTTCCGTCTTCTTGTCTTTGAACGTGGTTTTCAGCAATTCGTCCTTGTTCAGATCGTCGCGGGCGTAAATCGTTGTTTTGCCGCTGGTGATTTTATAAAGCGGCGGTTGCGCCAGATAAATATGCCCGTTCTCGATCAGGGGCCGCATCTGATCGTAAAAGAACGTTATAAGCAAAGAAGCGATATGCGCGCCGTCCACGTCCGCGTCGGTCATGATGATGACCCGCTCGTAACGCAGCTTTTCATATTTGAAATCCTTCCCCGCGCCGCAGCCCAAAGCCTGCACCAGATCCTGAATCTGCTGGTTGGCCACGACCTTGTCGCGCGTCGCGCTGACGACGTTAAGAATTTTTCCGCGCAACGGCATAACGGCCTGTGTCTCCCGGTTGCGGGCCATCTTCGCCGTGCCGCCCGCGCTGTCGCCCTCGACGATGAAAATCTCCGTATCTTCGGCGCTGTTACGGCTGCAATCCGAAAGCTTGCCGGGAAGGCGCAGGCGCTGCGTCGCGGTCTTGCGGGCCATCGCCCGGTCACTCTTGAGCTTTTGGCGTTCTTCTGCCCGCGCGATCAGCGACTCGATCAATTTATTGCTCGAAGCCGGATCGTTGCTCAGCCAGTGATCGAAATAATCCTTCACGGCGGCGTCCACCAGCCGCGTAACTTCTGGTGTGGCCAGCCGCTCCTTCGTCTGCCCCTGGAATTGGGGGTTCTTGATGAAAACCGAGAGCAGCATCGCCGTTCCCGCCACAATATCGTCGCCCGTGATGATCGAAGCCTTCTTGATTCCCGTCATCTCGGTGTAACCCCGGATCCCCTTCAAAAGCGCGGAGCGCAGCCCCGCCTCATGCGTGCCGCCCTGCGGCGTGGGAATGGTGTTACAATAGGAATGGGTAAACCCTTCCTCCAGCTCGGTCCAGGCGACCGCGAACTCCACCTTGCCCGCCTTGTCCGGCAGGTCGATCCGTCCGTAAAACGGCTTAGGGGTGACCGTGGGCGTATCTTTCAAGGAAAAATTCAGGAAATCCAAAAGCCCACTCGGAAACCGGAACGTCTCCTCGGCCTTGATCTTGCTCTCTGGGCCCAAAAGGGTCGGATCGCACTTCCACCGCACCTCAACCCCGGAATAAAGATAGGCCTTCGACCGCGCCATCGAATAAAGCCACGAGGGCTTGAATCGCATCTTCGCGCCGAAAATCTCCGGGTCGGGGTGGAACGTGACGCTCGTGCCCCGGCGATTGTTGACCGATCCCATATTTTTGAGCTTGGTCTGCGGAACGCCCCGGCTATAGGTCTGCTTGTAAAGCGTCTTGTCCCGCGCCACCTCGACGCTCATGGAATCCGAGAGGGCGTTGACCACGGAAATCCCGACGCCATGCAACCCCCCAGCGGTATTATAAGCCTTATTATTAAACTTGCCCCCGGAATGAAGCGTCGTCAGAATGACCTCCAGTGCCGATTTTTTTGGAAATTTTGGGTGGTTGTCCACCGGAATCCCGCGCCCGTTATCGCTGATGGTCAGAATATTGTCCGGCTCCAGCTTGATCTCGATCCAGTCCGCATGCCCCGCCACCGCCTCGTCCATGGAATTGTCGAGAATCTCCCCGGCCAGATGGTGCATGGCCCGCTCGTCTGTGCCGCCGATATACATGCCCGGCCGCTTGCGGACGGGCTCCAGCCCTTCCAGAACCTCGATATCCGAGGCGTTGTAATCCTGTGTGTCTTTTTTTGCCTGAGCCATGGCCGATCCGGGTCCGTCGGTTACCTGAGTGAAAGACAATCCTTATCGCCCCCGAAGGTGCAAATCAACTCTTTTTCCCGGAATTCCGGGGTTTTTAACAGTTTCGGACAGGTTGAGATAAATCCGGGAATACGATATGCTGAACGAGTAACATATTCTACGGGAGTTCTCTGTGAGACTAAACGCTGGCTATAAAAAAGTTCTAACGGCTTTGATCCTAGCGATAGGGGTTTTCGCGGGCGACTGGGCCTCCGCCGCGACAACATCCGGTGTTTCGGATGGCATTGAGCGCTTTAAAAAGCCCATGCCGCCGGTTGATTTGATGCCGGAGCAGCAATTTCTTGATATGACCCAAGAACATAAGGCCGTTCCCTATGGCGATAAAAGTCTTGGATATTCAATTCGTTGGCCGAAAGATTGGGTCGCCGGAGAGGATAAAGGCTCAAGCAACTTCGAACTGAACACCAAGCTCTTTACCAGCATCAACATCTGGTATAGCCCGCCCAGAATGGGCGGACGCAGCCGTATAGAAGTTAAAGCGGTCGATCTGGCGTTTCAACTCACGGCCGAACAGTGGTTTTTGCAAAACGTGCTCGAAAGCGGCCAGACGCTTGAGGGCTTTCTGGTCCACAGCGAAAATAAGGTGGAAGCCCTGATGATCGTCATGGAAGACGACACGTCCTATTATGTGAGGACAGTGACGATCTTGAACGGTAAGCGCGTGCTTCAGGCCCAGTTTTTTGTGCCGATGTTTTTCTGGAATGACGAAAGAGCGCTGCAGGCCCAATGCCTTTCATCATTTAGCATCACATACCCGACAGAATCGATTATCGAGAACATGCTCGTGTTTCAGTTTCTTGACGTAGCCGAAGTAAAATATCCCGAAAGCTGGAAGGTGCGCTCGAAACCCTTAACCTCCGTAGAGCGCATGAACGTGAAGTTCCTCAATATCCGTGAAACCAAAAATAAAATCGGAAGGGTGGACGAATCGATTGAGGGCCAGGTTGATGCGACGTTAGTTTCGGCACAAACCTCCTCATCGTTAATTGCGGAAATCGAGCAATACAAAAAAAACCTAGAAGGCACAGGGATGCTGCTCGGAAAGAAAATAGAAAATAAAGAAGACCTTGATTATAGCAAAAACTTCAGTTTTGCCCTGACCGAGGTTTACGAAGGGATTGATAGCACCAACGACGCCATGGAGTATGAGCTATGGGTTTCCGTGATGGTGTCGGGCGGGTACTACTACTTCATATCGCTACTGACCCCCTCCCGAAACGAAACCTATTTCACATGGGCAAGAAATACGCAGACCTATAAACAGATCATAAACGGAACCATCCCCTCGGCGGGAGGATTTCTCGACAAGGCCGACGACCTCTAGGGAAAGCCTTTGAAGCGTGATCGAGCAAAAGAAAGATGGACTGGTCTCCAATTTCCATGAAGTGAACGGTGAGCCGTGGCATACGCGCGGCACGATCGGTCTGAAATTCATCCGCGCCCGCGAAACGCCGGGAGAGGACCTAATCGGCATCATCCCGCCCGGCATGATCACGTCCCCCGACACCGATCTCGGCACGACCTTGTCCCCCGGAAAGGGCGCCTTAGGCGTAGAGCTGGCCGAATGTCCTATCCCCGAGGACCAGATTGAGGCGCTCTATCAAAAGGGCCTCGAAATGTCCGAAGAAAGCGAGCACAACTGGGTGAACGTCCTCCAATCCAACTGGGTCGCCGATCTTGCCAAAAGGCTTCAGCAGACCTTCTTCGAGCAATCCGACATCGAAAGCCCAACCGTTCAGGTCTGGTGGAATCCCGACCGGGCCGCCAAGACGCGCATCCTTAGGGCCGAGATCATCATGACTGGCACACCGAACGGTCATCCCTATTGGGACGGCAACGAACTTGCATAAAAAGGCCGCCGTTTGACCCCGGCGGCGTTTCAGGCTATCACTACCGCCATGGTGGCTCTGCCCGGCATTAAACGTCACAAAACGGTCCCCGTAACGGTACGCAACGTCACGGTGGGCGGCGGCCATCCCGTGGTCGTGCAATCCATGACGAACACCGACACCGCCGACGTCGAAAAAACCTTTGAACAGGTCAAAAAACTCTACTTCTCCGGCTCCGAAATCGTCCGCGTGACGGTCAATAACGATGCGGCCGCAATCGGCGCGGCAAAACTTCGGGAAAAACTCGACAAAGAAGGTCTGGAAGTCCCCCTCGTGGGCTGCTTCCACTATAACGGCCACAAGCTGCTAACCGACCACCCCGATCTAGCCCGCGCCCTCGATAAATACCGCATCAACCCCGGCAATGTCGGCTTCGGCCAGAAGCGCGACAAGCAATATGAAATCATGGTCGAAAAGGCGATTGAATATAACAAGCCCATCCGCATCGGCGTGAACTGGGGCTCGCTGGATCAGGACCTCTCGACGAAACTCATGGACGAGAACGCCGCGAAACCCGACCCGGCCTCCGCCGATGAGGTCATGCGCGAAACCCTCGTCCAGTCCGCCCTGATCAGCGCGCAAAAGGCCGAAGACATCGGCCTGTCCAGAGACAAAATCATCCTCTCCGCGAAGGTCAGCCGTGTACAGGATTTGATTGCGGTCTACATCGCGCTGGCCGAACGCTCCGACTACGCCCTCCATCTCGGCCTCACCGAGGCGGGCATGGCCTCCAAGGGCATCGTCGCCACCGCGCTGGGGGAGGGGATCTTGCTCCAGCAGGGCATCGGCGACACGATCCGCGCCTCCCTGACGCCCGAGCCGAACGGCGACCGCACGCTGGAGGTCAAGGTCTGTCAGGAAATTCTGCAAGCCCTCGGCCTGCGCTCCTTCGCGCCGGAGGTCAGCGCCTGCCCCGGCTGCGGCCGCACGACCAGCACCTATTTTCAGGAACTCGCGCAGGACATCCAGCGCTATCTCGAGGTCAAAATGCCCGTCTGGAAAAAACAATATCCCGGCGTGGAAACGCTTAAGGTCGCCGTCATGGGCTGCATCGTCAACGGCCCCGGCGAAAGCAAGCACGCCGATATCGGCATCAGCCTCCCCGGAACGGGGGAGCAGCCCGTCGCGCCCGTCTTCATCGACGGCGAAAAGGCCCAGACGCTGCGCGGCGACGCCATCGCCGCCGACTTTCAGGGAATCGTCGAAAACTATGTAAAACGAAGGTTCGGCTAGAATTGCTGCAAGGCCGCAGAATCCCTGATTGCTCAACCCGGCCTAACCTATTAAGATAACGCGGCATTTAAGGCCAAAACGGAGGAAATTATGCGTATAGGCGTTCCCAAGGAAATCAAGACTCTCGAACACCGTGTCGGCCTCGTGCCCTCCTCGGTGAAGGAGTTCACCAGCCGTGGCCACGAAGTCTGGGTCGAGACGGGCGCGGGGAAGGCCATCAATTTCACCGATAAGGATTACGAGGAGGCCGGCGCAAAAATCGCCCCCGACCCCAAGAAAATCTTCGAAACCTGCGATATGATCGTCAAGGTCAAGGAGCCGCAGCCAAACGAATGCAAGATGCTGCGCGAAGACCAGATTCTCTTCACCTACCTCCACCTCGCCGCCGACCCGGAGCAGGCGCAGGGCCTGATGAAATCGGGCTGCGTCGCCATCGCCTACGAAACCGTCACCGGCCCGCATGGTCACGGCCTCCCGCTGCTCGAACCTATGAGCGAGATCGCGGGCCGCCTCTCGGTACAGGTCGGTGCAACCTATCTTCAAAAACATCTCGGCGGCACGGGCCGCCTGATCGGCGGCGTTCCCGGCGTAAAACCCGCCGAAGTCCTGATTATCGGCGGCGGCGTCTCGGGCTTCCACGCGGCGCAGATGGCAACCGGGCTGGGCGCGAACGTGACGATCCTCGAACGCTCGAATCCCCGCATGCGCTTTCTGGACGAGCATTTCCACGGCCGCGCCAACATCGTCTATTCCAATCTCGACGTGGTGGAACGCTACGTCAAACGGTCCGATCTGATCATCGGTGCTGTGCTTATCCCCGGCGCGTCCGCCCCCAAGCTGATCCGCAGAGACATGCTCCCCACGATGCTCCCCGGCACCGTCTTCGTAGACATCGCCATCGACCAGGGCGGCTGCGCGGAGACCAGCAAACCCACAACCCACGACCAGCCGACCTACATCATCGATAACGTCGTGCATTACTGCGTGGCCAACATGCCCGGCGCGGTGCCCCTGACCTCGGCGCTGGCCCTGAACCACTCCGTCCTGCCCTATGCTTTGCGTCTGGCGGAGGAGGGCTGGAAAAAGGCCCTCGGCGCCGACCCGAACTTCCGCAACGGCCTCAACGTCTGCAAGGGCCA
Source organism: Alphaproteobacteria bacterium (assembly GCA_023384135.1). GTDB lineage: Bacteria > Pseudomonadota > Alphaproteobacteria > Micavibrionales > Micavibrionaceae > JAGNKE01. The sequence continues at coordinate 652,045 of JAHDXS010000003.1, forward strand.
GATCACGCATAAGGCCGTGGCGCAGGCTCTAGGGCTGGAATACACGGAAAGACCCGCATCTTTGGCCGCTTAGGCCGTAAAATGCGCTTTTTTAATTCTTTCGCTTGATTTTTGGTAGGCGAGAGATTAAGAAACTGAGGTCTAACGGAGTGCGCGGGTGTAGCTCAGTTGGTTAGAGCGCCGCCCTGTCACGGCGGAGGCCGCGGGTTCAAGTCCCGTCACTCGCGCCATTTCGTTAGAAAAATCCGGAAATAAGCACAAAATCCGGGCTGTTTTCGGCATCGCCGTATAAGCCGCCAATCCAAAAAAATCAAAAATGATCGTGTCCGACATAAACCAGCGGGCGTTGTTCGAGTCCATGACGGTAGTAAAATTCCTGTAAGGGCAGCCTTTCAACGGTGTCGAGGACATATTGTCTGTCAAGCCCGGATGCCAGCCGTGTAGTATATTGCTCGCGCGCGCTATCATATGAAGAATCGATGTCCAGCATATCGATCTGGCGGTCGGCCAAAATTTTATCCCCGCGCACAACGATGGCGTGGACCACGTCATCACGCTTGCCCAGCAGAACCAACGTGTCGTTATGCCCTATGCCGCTGCCGGGATGTTTGATCTGCGAGGCAATATAAGCGAACGTATCATTTTTGAAGGCGGCCTCGCTTTGTGGGGAGCGCAAAGTCTCCGCAAGCCCCCTGAGGACGGAATCCAGATCGTAAATTTTTCTCGCCATGGTAAGATGCCTTATGAATATGAAAACGAATAAAAAATGACTCCAGGCAACGGAAATCCTACGCCCGTTAATCATAAAAGGCAAATTTTAAGCCTGAGGTGAGTAAAAACAGGAAGTTAGTGCGTCTGGTTCAGCCTGAAACAGTCTTCTTCTTAAGGGCGCGGGAGGCCAGAAAGTCCTTCTTGATTTTATTGAATCGCGCCATCGGAACCTTAAGCCCATCGCGTATGTCTTCAAGGAACATTTCTTCACCCTCGTCCATCACGCCGTCGGCGGCAAGAATATAAAGCGAGGCGATAAGAATCTTCTCCTTGGACTCCTTATCGAGGCTGGATTGTGTATTTTTAAGCTCTGTGATGATATCGACCCCGCCTTTCAGCATTTCCTGAGCGGTCTCACGCACGATACCCTCACCGATTTCCGAGCCCGTAACCCGTTTGTATAAGTTACGTACGGCCTTGACCTCGTCGTCCTCAAGAACGTTATCCGCGACCGTAATCGCGATCATGCAGCGGATCAGCGTATGCGAAAAAATGGCCGTGTTGCCCCGGTGAATCCCCTCGCGTGGTGTGAATTCCTTAAACGCCGCCCCGAACAGGCCGAAGATAACCATAAACCCGCCGAGCGCAAGGCAGATCGATCCGCTGCCCATGACCAGCGGATTGGGCACGACCTGCGCCTGATAAAGCCCGATGGCGAGAACACCAAGAACCAGAAAAACGATCCCCGTTGCCATAATCTTTATGCCGCCCATCGCGCAACTCCTCTTATAAATCTCCAAAACAGGCCCGGAACACCATAAAGGGTGCAAAAGCCATTGAATCCTATAATATATTCTCAGGCCCTAAGGGGAAAGGCAATTTACAGCCGGAATTCTGCGAATTGCTGTTTTCTTTCCCCGGGCATGGTGCTAAAACATTACAAAAATTAAGGCCATAAGGGGTATCGATGGCACCCAACGATTTTCTGCTGGAATATCTGCCCATACTCGTTTTCCTCGTCATCGCGCTCGCCGTTTCCGGAGCGATGATCCTTGGTTCCTTGCTGGCGGGCCGACAAAACCCGGACCCTGAAAAAATTTCGGCCTATGAGTGCGGCTTTGACGCCTTCTCAGATGCCCGTAGCCGTTTCGATGTAAGATTTTACCTCGTAACCCTCCTGTTCATTATTTTCGATCTGGAAATTGCGTTTCTTTTCCCGTGGGCGGTCTCGCTCGGCAAGATCGGCCTTTTCGGTTTCTGGTCGATGGTCGTTTTTCTTGCTGTTCTGACGGTCGGTTTTATCTACGAATGGAAAAAAGGCGCGCTGGAGTGGGAGTAGGGCGGAGCGCAGCACGCGGTCGCTAAATCATCGGGATAATTGAATTATGGCTCACGACAAACACTATATCATCGCTCCGGACTATGATCTGACCACGCGCCAGCCGATGCCGCCCGCGAAACAGCAGGACGTCGTCCCCGCGGCGATCTCCAAAACGCTTCAGGAAAAGGGCTTCCTTTTGACCCAGACCGACCGCTTGTTCGACTGGGCGCGCACCGGCTCCCTCTGGCCCATGACCTTCGGCCTCGCCTGCTGCGCCGTTGAGATGATCCACGCTTACATGAGCCGCTATGACCTCGACCGCTTCGGCATGTTCCCGCGCCCCAGCCCGCGCCAGTCCGACGTGATGATCGTCGCCGGAACACTCACAAACAAGATGGCTCCGGCCCTGCGCCGCGTCTACGACCAGATGGCCGAACCGCGCTGGGTGATTTCCATGGGCTCCTGCGCCAACGGCGGCGGCTACTATCATTATTCCTATTCCGTGGTGCGCGGCTGCGACCGCATCGTCCCGGTGGATATTTATATCCCCGGCTGCCCCCCGACGGCGGAGGCGATGGTCTACGCGCTGCTCCAACTCCAGAAAAAAATCCAGCGGGAGGACACCCGAATTGCCCGGTGAAGCCCTTAAGGATCTGGCCGATTATATCGTCGAAAAGCTGGACGGCGACGTCGCGGGCTATTCCTTCGCCAAGGACGAGCTGATCCTGCACACCGACCCCAAGGCCCTGTCGCACGTGCTGCAATTCCTGCGCGACAACCGCGAATGCCAGTTCCAGATTTTGATCGACATCACTGCCGTGGACTTCCCCGAACGCGCGGGCCGCTTTGAGGTCGTGTACAATCTGCTCTCGATCCGCCAGAATAACCGCGCCCGCGTAAAGGTCAGCGTGAACGAGGACGAAATGGTGCCCAGCGTCGTCAGCCTCTTCAGCACCGCCGGCTGGTTCGAGCGCGAGGTCTGGGACATGTTCGGCATCCCCTTTAGCGGCAACCCCGATTTGCGCCGCATCCTCACCGATTACGGCTTCGAGGGGCACCCGCTGCGCAAGGATTTTCCCCTGACCGGATACGTTGAGGTCCGCTACGATGCCGAGGCCCGCCGCGTGGTTTACGAACCCGTCTCCCTGCCGCAGGATTTCCGCCGCTTTGATTTCCTCAGCCCGTGGGAGGGCATAACCGACGTGCAACTCCCCGGCGACGAAAAGGCCGTCTGCCCGCCGCATGGCTGGCTGCCCGTGAACAAGGACCCCGCCGGGAACGGAGGCAACGGCCATGGCGCTTAGGGAAGAGATCGAAACCCCCGACGTGGTGGTGGCACAGGAAACCCAGATCCGCCCGTACACCATGAATTTCGGCCCGCAGCACCCGGCCGCTCACGGCGTTCTGCGCCTCGTGCTGGAGCTGGACGGCGAAATCGTCGAACGCGCCGACCCGCATATCGGCCTCCTGCATCGCGGCACGGAAAAACTCATCGAATATAAAACCTACGTGCAGGCGCTGCCGTATTTCGACCGCCTCGATTACGTCGCCCCGATGAATCAGGAACACGCCTTCGCGCTCGCCGTCGAAAAACTTCTGGGCATCACGCCGCCCGTGCGCGCGCAATACATCCGCGTGCTGTTCGCCGAACTGGGCCGCGTCCTCAATCACATCCTCAACATCACGACCTACGCGCTCGACGTCGGCGCCATCACGCCCGCCCTCTGGGGCTTCGAGGAACGCGAAAAGGGCATGGAGTTCTATGAGCGCATCTGCGGCGCGCGCCTGCATGCGAATTATTTCCGCCCCGGCGGCGTCCATCAGGATATGCCGGCTGGCTTGGCCGAAGATATGTTGGACTGGTGCGAAAACTTCCCAAAATTCCTGGCCGACCTCGAAACGCTGCTCACCGATAACCGCATTTTCAAACAGCGCACGGTGGATATCGGCGTGGTCAACGCGGAACAGGCGCTGGACTGGGGCTTCACCGGGCCTATGCTGCGCGGCTCGGGCATCCCGTGGGATTTGCGCAAGGCACAACCCTACGACGTTTACGAAAAGATGGACTTCGACATTCCCATCGCCAAGACGGGCGATTGCTATGGCCGCTACCTTGTCCGCATGGCCGAGATGTACGAATCCCTCAGGATTATGAAACAGTGCATCGAGAAAATGCCCGAGGGCGACATCAAGATGAACGACTACAAGGTTTCTCCGCCCCCGCGCGCCGAGATGAAATCCTCGATGGAGGCGCTAATCCATCACTTCAAGCTCTACACCGAGGGCTACCACGTGCCGGAGGGGGAGACCTACACCGCCGTCGAGGCGCCCAAGGGCGAGTTCGGCGTGTACCTTGTCTCCGACGGGTCGAACAAACCCTACCGCTGCCGCATCCGCGCTCCGGGCTTCGCGCATCTTCAGGCGCTGGATTTCATGAGCAAGGGCCACCAGCTGGCCGACGCCGTGGCCATCATCGGCTCGCTCGATATCGTCTTCGGGGAGATTGATCGTTGAGTGTTGTAATCGAATTAACGAAGGACGAAGCATTAGTTTTGCTATCTTGGTTGAGTAAAAACGACAATAGCTTCTTGGAAGGAACTGCTGAGCAGCGAGCTTTGTGGAACTTGGAATGTTTATTAGAAAAGCAGCTTGTTGAGCCATTTTTGGATAATTACGCGCAGCTTGTAAATGATGCTAAAAAACGATTAAAAGACGCATGAAAAAGAAATTCGAAATCGACGCGGACTACCAGCCCGCCACCTTCGCCTTCACGGAGAAGTATAAAAAGAAGGCGCAGGAGGCGATCAACCTCTACCCCAAGGGGCGCCAGCAATCCGCCGTCATGCCGCTGCTCGACCTCGCGCAAAGACAGGTCGGGGAGGAGGGCGCAAAGGCCAACCCGCCCTATGGCGGCTGGATTCCCCGCGCCGCGATGGATTATATCGCGCTGATGCTGGACATGCCCCCGATCAAGGTCTACGAGGTCGCGACCTTCTATTCCATGTACAACCTCGCCCCCGTCGGCAAGAACCTGATCCAACTCTGCACGACCACGCCCTGCTGGCTCTGCGGCAGCGACGAGATCGTGAAAACCTGCAAGGACCAGCTCGGCATCGGCCTCGACGAAACCACGAAAGACGGAAAATTCACGATCATGGAGGTCGAATGTCTCGGCGCCTGCGTGAACGCCCCGATGATCCAGATCAACGATGATTTCTACGAAGACCTGACCCCCGGCACGATGAAGGAAATTCTCGAAACGCTGGCGAACGGCATGAAGCCCAAGGTCGGCTCGCAAAAGGGCCGCAAGGGGTCTATGGCCCTCTCCGGCCCGACGACGCTCAAGGAAAAAGCCAAGAAGGCGGGGGTGGTCTGAGATGCTCGACGATAAAGACAGAATCTTCACCAACATCTACGGCTGGGAATCCTTCTCCCTCAAGGCCGCGCAGAAACGCGGCGACTGGGACAATACGAAAGACCTGATCGCCAAGGGGCGCGACGGCATCATCGCGGAAATCAAGGCCTCCGGCCTGCGCGGGCGCGGCGGCGCGGGTTTCCCCACCGGCCTTAAATGGTCCTTCATGCCCAAGGAATCGCCCGATGGCCGCCCGTCCTATCTGGTCATCAACGCCGACGAATCCGAGCCCGGAACATGCAAAGACCGCGAAATTCTGCGCCACGATCCCCACAAGCTGCTGGAGGGCGCGCTGATCGCGGGCTTCGCCATGGGCGCACACACGGCCTTCATCTACGTGCGCGGCGAATTTTTCCATGAAAGCTCCGAGCTGATGAAGGCGGTGGAAGAGGCATACGATGCGGGCCTGCTCGGCAAGAACGCCGCCGGATCGGGCTGGGACTTCGATGTCGTCGTCCACCGGGGCGCGGGCGCCTATATCTGCGGCGAGGAAACCGCGCTGATCGAAAGCCTGGAGGGCAAAAAGGGCCAGCCCCGCAACAAGCCGCCTTTCCCGGCCATGGCGGGCCTCTATTCCTGCCCCACCACTGTCAACAACGTCGAAACCATCGCGGTCGCGCCCACCATTCTGCGGCGTGGCGCGGGCTGGTTCGCAAAGCTGGGCCTGAACGAAAAGAACGCGGGCACGAAACTGTTCTGCATCTCCGGCCACGTCAACCAGCCCTGCAACGTCGAGGAAGTCATGGGCATCCCCCTGCGCGAACTCCTTGAAAAACATTGCGGCGGCGTACGCGGCGGCTGGGATAATTTGCTGGCTGTCATTCCCGGCGGCTCCTCCACGCCCATGATCCCCAAGGACATCTGCGAAACCGTGAACATGGATTTTGACTCCCTGCGCGAGGTCGGAACGGGCCTCGGCACGGCGGGCGTGATCGTCATGGACAAAAGCACCGATGTCATCAAGGCGATTGCCCGCCTCTCGCGCTTCTACATGCACGAAAGCTGCGGCCAGTGCACACCCTGCCGCGAGGGCACGGGCTGGCTCTGGCGCGTGATGACCAGAATGGTCGAGGGCCGCGCGAGCGTCGAGGAAATCGACCAGCTTTACGAGATCACCAAGGAAATCGAGGGCCACACCATCTGCGCGCTCGGCGACGCCGCCGCATGGCCGGTGCAGGGCCTGATCAAGCATTTCCGCCCGGAAATGGAACGTCGCATCATGGAATACCGCAAACGCGCGGCCTGAGTGTATTAATCATAGCCGGACGGCAGATAGACCGGACGGCCAAGGCTCTCGGCCCCTTCGGGGAAAAGCGCCTTCGCCTTCGACCCGGCGAGTCGGCTATGCGTGTCGATCACGACAAACCCTACATCCCCGTCCGGCGCCTTGAACAGGATCGCGGCGGGGTCCTGAAAACCTTGGTCGCGTAGATTTTCAACTTGGGCGGTCAGAAAACTGCGCGCGGCGGTCTCGGCATGGTGCCGCACAGCTTCGGGCACGTCGGCGGGGACACGTATACCCGAAGCCCCGACAAACGGCTCGGCGAGGGAGTCAATCGGCATTTCTTAAATCTCCATAAACAAAATGACGGCCCACAAAGACTCAAAAAACGATGGTCAGTCAAGCGTCAGGAGGCACATCCTCGTCGGACTCCTCATCGTTGATGACGCTGAGCGGAATCATGAAGCTTTCCTTGGCCTTAAGGGTTTGCATGTCCATGATGTTGAACTTGACCTGCTCGCGCTCCAGAAAAAACGGCACAAGTTCCTCCTTGAGAGGCGTTCCAAGATCTTTCTTCTCGCCATCGAAAATGAAAATAAGATGATTATCGTTGAGATCAAGCTCAAGCCGCCGCAGCTTTTTCTTGAACGGCTTGTCGATCAGGATGGCCAGCCCGCGCATTTTTTTATTGGCGTAAATGTCGATCAGAAGCTCGTCGGTGACGGAGGCGCGGCTATTACTCTTTTTGAAAACGTCAAACATAACAAAATGATACCAGAGCGCCCCCAAGACGCGCCAGCCTCAAAACAATCGAAACAAAGGAATTTAACGGCTTAACCTGCCGGAGCCGGAGCGCTATCCAGATTCAGCTGCGGGTTGTTCTGACGCAACACGTTGAAACGGTCGCCGAACTGCGAAACGGTTTCGCTGATCACAATATTGCGCTTAAGGGCATCGCCCCAACCGAACGGATTGCCCAGAAAATCAAGCAGGCCAACCAGCATAAGGGTTGGCGTGTTCCACATATTCAGGCCCTTCTGATCGACGACCTCATTGAATTTGGCGGTAAGGCCTTCACCGGATAGGCTTCTGAGCCTGTTAAGCTCTTGCGCGTGATCGGAGGCTTGGCCGACCAGATCGCGGGCGGCATCGCGCCCCTGTTGGACGCGTCGGCGAATCGCGTCGGCTGTGGACGTCCCGGCGGCCACGACAGGCGCCCCGGCTGTTACGGTCTCACCGTCACGGATCTGACGCTCCATCTCGGCGATTTGCTCCGCAGTCATGTTGCGTGTATCCACGACATTGGGCGACTGTCCGATGATCCGGTCGATCTCTTCACGGCCACGGCCCGAAAGACGGCTGATTTCGCCGATGATATAGGCTTTCTTGTCCGGAGCGGCCTCCGCGTCATGGATGACACGGCTGATTTCCTCACGGCCGATATGAATGCCCTGAGACTCAAGCGCAGCGCCGACCCAATGCCCGCTGAGAGCTTGCGAGGTCATGCGGATCTTGGTTTCGTCCATACCCAGATTGTAACGGCGGTTGGCTTCCTGAACGTAAATTTCGGCCATCTCGATCGGCGCGGAAATAAAGGCCAGCGCCAAATCGCCCACTTCCGGAGCCATCTTCATCATGGCATCCGCAAGTTCCGGCGATACGTTGCGCACGACATCCGCAGACGCTTCGATAGAGCTGTAAGAAGCTTGAGCAAGCCATTCCGTACTGGCGCCCCCGGTCGAAGCGTGCGCCACATAAGCCCCAACGGCCGCTGTGCCGATTAATCCGATCGAGCTGGTGGCGTAGCGATAGCCTTCCGCCGTGATAAGCAGGGGCTTGCGCATAACACCGGCATTTTCGGCAAAGTTGCGCAGTCGGGCATACGCACCGGCGGAAAAATTGAAGGTTTGCTGGTGGCGCAGCATGTCGCGTTCCCGTTGCGAAAGCCCTTCGGCGGTCTGGCTTGCGCCGCGCGCACCGCGAGCCGTAACGATGTCCTGAGCGGCCTTGACCATCGGGTCTTCCGCCGTAAGCCCATGCTTGGTCATGAGCTGCTGCACATCCACAGGGCCTCGGCCCTGCATGGCGGTTTCAAATTCTGTTTGGAAAACGTTGCGCTGACGGGAACGGTTCAAAGTCGTTTTGAAGGCGTCGTTCCCAAAAACGCGGGCGACTTGCTCATCGCCGGAATCGATTCCCCGGCGAATGAGATCGTCAACAGCACCAGGATCGGAAGACCTGAGAACCGTATTAATTTCGCTGGACATATTCTGAAGAACGGCGCGCACATCGGCAACTTCGTCCGCCGATCTGAAAACCCTGATAAGGTCGTCTGAGTACTTACCTAACGCTCCGGCCATCCGAAGTCACCCCGTTGTTTTTTCACCGCTTTTTATCATTTATAGTACTTTTATAGTACTTATAGTTACTCAGACTATAGCTAATCCAGTCCGGAAATACCAGTTTTTTTTCGATAATAGGAGCGCGGCGTGGAAACGGAGCGCGGCGGTCAGCCCTCAAAATACCGCGCCGCATTGCGGAAGACAAGGATTCCGTCGGATTCCTCGGGCAGCTCCCGGCCTTCCCGCGCGGCCCGGTCTTTAAGCTCATGGTAATCGTCACGCTGCCACGTGAACATACCCCGCTCCGGGTGGGGCATGAGGGCCAGAACCCGCCCCGATTCGTCCGTAACCCCGGCGATGTCGGCCTGCGACCCATTGGGATTGAAGGGAAATTCCCCGCCCGCCGCCGATCCGTCCGGCCTGATGTAGCTTATAGCGACTTGGTTGCATTTTCTGAGCGCAACCAAAGTGCTCTCATCCATCATGAACCGCCCCTCGCCGTGGGCAACGGGGATATGCATCTTTCTGCCGCCCGAAAGCCACGGAGAGCGGGAGTTTTCATTAACCGAAAGGTCGATCCAGCGGCACTGGTAACGCGCCGTCATGTTATAGGTGACGGCCACCAGCCGCTCCCCGTATTTCTTGTCGATCCCGGGAATCAGCCCCAGATTCGCGACGATCTGGCACCCGTTGCAGATCCCGATGGTGAGCGTATCCCGCTCCACGAAACGGCGCACCGGCTCCCAGAGCGCCAGCTTCATCTTCTGCGCGAACGCGTTGCCCGACCCCGTATCGTCCCCGTACGAAAACCCTCCGGGAACCGCCAGTATCTGAACCTCCTCAAGCTCCTTGGGGTTCTCGATCAGATCGTTGATATGCCGGATGCGCCCCTTCAGGCCCGCATACTCGAACGCATGCAGCGTCTCTTCCTCACAGTTGAGGCCGTATCCGCTCAAAATCAGAACATTCGCGCTCATCAATACCCCCGCAGCGGCGCTTTGTACGCCTCTTCAAGATCAGCCGTCTTGACGCTGAGAACGTCGCGGATCAAAAGGTTTTCGCTGAACGACACGCTGCCGATCATATGGCACTGCTCATAACCCTTGAAATTCCGCTCGAACTCCTTGCGGTTCTGCGGCGCGACCGTAACCACGACCCGCCCCGTACTCTCGGAGAACAGCATCGCGGCCTTCGAAAGCCCGGAAGAGGGCAGGGTGATATCCAGCCCCGTGCGGCCCGCGATAGCCTTCTTCGCCAGTGCGACGCCCAGCCCGCCCAGCCCGACCGCATAGGCCGACGCGATAAGGCGGTCCCGCGTCGCGCGGCCCAGAAGCTTGTAAAGCCGCAAATTCTGGTGCCCGTCCGTCTCCGGCACATTTGATCCAAGATGCCCCAGGTGGTCGTAATATTCCGAACCGCCCAGCTCGTCCTTGGTCGCGCCGAGCAGGTAGACCAGATCACCCGCCGCCTTGGGCGCCATCGAAACCGATTTCTTCACATCGTCGATCACCCCGATGCTGGAGATCAAAAGGGTAGGGGGCGCGGAAACCTTGATGGCCTTCCCTGCGGAATCGTAACCCTTAAAGTCGTTGAACATGCTGTCCTTGCCGGAGATAAACGGCGTCTCGTATTGCACGGCAAGGGTGTAGATCGTCTCGACCGCCCGCTTGAGCTGCCCCAGCCGCTCGGGCTCGTCCGAGGAACACCAGCAGAAATTATCCAGAAGCGCGGTATGCTTGATGTCGCCGCCCGCCGCGATGATATTGCGTACCGCCATGTCCAGACCCGCCGCCGCCATCGCCGCCGTGTCGATGTCGCTGTAACGCGGGAACAGCGCCTGCGAGAGGATAACCCCCTTGGGCGATTTCAAAACCGGCTTCGTGATGCTGGTTTCGGCATAAACCCGCCCCGGCCCTTGCAGCGGCTTGAGCACAGACCCGGCTTGCACCTCGTGGTCGTACTGCGTGGCGATGAATTCCTTGGAGCAGATATTGAGCCGCGCCGTCATGGCCAGCAAATCCGGCCCGTAATCCGCCTTGTCGGCCAGCTTCGCCTCCGCCGTGCCCCCGCGCGTAAAGGTGGTGACCAGCGGCGTCTCGGGAATCCCGTCATGCAGGAAATCCATCGAGAGATCCATGATCGTCTCGCCGTGCCAACTCACATTGGCGCGGCCCGAATCCGTGTACGTGCCGATCACCGTGGCCTCGACGCCCCGCCGCGCCAGATGCGCGATCAGCGCTTCCGTATGCTCCGGCGGTACGGCCAGCGTCATGCGCTCCTGCGATTCGGAAATCCAGATCTCCCATGGTGCCATGCCGGGATATTTCAGCGGCACCCGCTCCAGTTCGACATGAAACCCGCCCGACTGCCCGGCCATCTCCCCGACGGAAGACGAAAGCCCCCCCGCGCCGTTATCCGTAATCGCCGTATACCAGCCCTTTTCGCGGATTTCCTTGATGAGCGCGTCCGACATTTTCTTCTGCGTGATCGGGTCGCCGATCTGCACGGCTGTGGCCGGTGAACCTTCGTCCAAAGCCACGGAGGAAAACGTCGCGCCGTGAATCCCGTCGCGCCCCACGCGCCCGCCCGCCATGACGATCTTATCGCCCGGCCGCGCCTTTTTGACGTGCGAGGGCTGCCCGTTGATCGTGCGGGGGATCAGGCCGATCGTCCCGACGAAGACCAGCGGCTTCCCGGCGAAACGGTCGTCGAAATAAACGAACCCTTGCGGGGTGGGAATCCCCGAGCAGTTTCCGCCCGACTCCACGCCCGCGACGACGCCGTTCATGATTTTCGCAGGCGAAAGCATCGGGTCCGTGCCCTTGGGGTCGCGGAAATAGCCCGGATTTTGGCGCGGGTCTGCAAAGCAAAAGCCGTAGCGGTTGATGACCGGCTTGGCGCCGAGGCCAAACCCCATACAATCCCGGTTTACGCCCACAATCCCGGTGATCGCCCCGCCGAACGGGTCCAGCGCGGAAGGGGAGTTGTGCGTCTCGACCTTGTCGCAGATCAGGTATTCCTCGTCGAAGATGATCCCGCCCGCATTGTCCGAGAACACCGAGACGCAAATATCGCCGTCCCCGCGCTTCTCGCGGATTTCCATGGTCGCGCGCTTGATGTAGTGGCGGTACAGCCCGTCCTTCACCTCGTCGATCGGCGACGCGAAGATCGTATGCTTGCAATGCTCCGACCATGTCTGCGCCAGCGTCTCGATCTCTATATCCTTCGGGTTGCGCCCCTCGGAGCGGAAATAATCCCGGATCGCCTGAAGATAAAGCAACGACAGGCCCAGCGGCCCGCGCCGCGAACCGTCTTCATTCTTGATCCCCTGTTTGCCCAGAGTCTCAAGCTCCTGATCGTTGATTTCAAGCTCGACCGCATCCGCGACCAGCCCCTTATTGTCCAGCATAACCTTGGGAACCACCGCGCCCATACCGCCGTCGCGGACGAACTCATCGCGGCTCTTGATCGTGGCCCGCTGGATCAGCCGGTTCGACAAATCGCCCGCCAGCGCCGCGATATCCTCGCGCGTAACCTTGCCCGTGATCAGGTAGAGCCGTGCGGAGTAACAGGCCGTGGACCCGCCCTCATGATCGTTGACGCTAAGGCGCAGCAATTCTTCCGCCGTATGCCCGGTATTGTCCGTCACCCCCGGAAGAAAGCCGATTTCAAGTGCCCAGTCGAAATCTTGAGGCAAAGCATCGACCTTCTGCACCACCGGGTTGGCCAGAGCGCTCTTAAACGTGGAACCGGCCGCAGCCTTATGTTCGGAGGTGTAAACATCCACCACCCGCACCCCGGCATCTCCGCCCAGCGCGTTGCGGATGCGCAGCGCCCGCCCGTCTTCCTCATGCCCCAGAACTTCGATACGATATGCCATAAGATCAGCTTATTCCGGGCCGCGCGCGCCAAGTAACTGTTGATATTCAATACCGCGCAGATTAAATAGTACTCCAAAGGACTTTTCAATATTCATCTGGAAATTTTACGCCGATGCCCAAGGTCACAATCAACGGAATGGAAATCGAGGTCGCGCCGGGGACGAGCATCCTGCAGGCCGCCGAGCAGCTGGGCATAGAGGTTCCGCGCTTTTGCTACCACGACAAACTCTCCGTTCCCGCCAACTGCCGCATGTGTCTGGTCCAGGTCGAGGGCGGCCCGCCCAAGCCCGTCGCCTCCTGCGCGATGGCCTGCGGGGAGGGCATGATCGTCCGCACCGATACCGAGGTGGTCAAAAAGGCCCGCCGCGGCGTGATGGAGATGATCCTCATCAACCACCCGCTCGACTGCCCCGTCTGTGATCAGGGCGGGGAGTGCGATCTTCAGGATCAGGCCGTGGCCTATGGCTTTGACCGTTCCCGCTTCCATGAAAATAAACGCGCCGTTACCGACAAGGATCTCGGGCCGCTGGTCAGCACCGTGATGACCCGCTGCATCAACTGCACCCGCTGCGTAAGGTTCGCGGAGGAAATTGCGGGCACCCCCGTTCTGGGCCAGCTCAACCGGGGCGAGGACTCCGAGATCGGCACCTTCATCGGGGAACTTGTGAAGACCGAACTCTCCGGCAATCTGGTCGATGTCTGCCCCGTGGGCGCCTTGACCTCAAAGCCCTATGCCTTCGCCGCCCGCCCGTGGGAGCTGAAAAAGACCGAAAGCGTCGACGTGCACGACGCTGTAGGCTCCAACATCCGCGTCGATTCGCGGGGCCGCGACGTGCTGCGCATCCTTCCGCGCCTCAATGAAGACATCAACGAGGAATGGATCAACGACAAAACCCGCTACGCCTGCGATGGCCTCCGCGCCAAGCGCCTCGACCGCCCCTATATCCGCAGCGAGTCCACCGGAAAGCTCCTCCCGGCCTCGTGGCCCGAAGCCTTCGCCCATATAAAGGACAAGCTCAAGGGCCTTAAAGGCTCCAACATCGCCGCGCTGGCCGGAGACATGGCCGACGTGGAATCCATGGTCGCGCTGAAGGACCTCATGGACAAACTGGGCAGCCCCAACCTCGATTGCCGCACCGATAACGCCACCTTCGATGTCGAAAACCGTGCGGGCTACCTCTTCAATTCCACGATCGCGGGCATCGACTCCGCCGACCTCATCATCCTCGTGGGCGTCAACCCGCGCTATGAGGCCACGATGGTCAACGCCCGCATCCGCCGCGCATGGCTGGAACGCCGCGTCAAGGTCGTGATGATCGGGCAGGGCGGGGATCTCACCTACCCGTACGATCATTACGGCACCTCAACGAAGGATATCGAACAATTCGTCGAGGAATTCGCGGGCAAACTCCCCGCGCAAAAACCCATGATGATCGTGGGCGCGGGTGTGTTCCGCCGCGATGACGGGTTGGCCCTGCACGGAATGCTCTTCGACGCCGCCGAAAAACTGGGCATCGCCAGCAAGGACTGGAACGGCTTCAATATCCTCCACACCGCCGCCTCGCGCGTCGGCGCCCTCGATATCGGCTTCGTGCCGCAGGAAGACGGCCTCGACTTCCGCTCGATCATCGCGGGCACCAAGGACGGTACGATTAAGGCGCTTTATCTGCTCGGCAGCGACGAATTCAACGCCCGCGTCAATATCGGCTGGAAATGCTTTACGGTCTATCAGGGCCACCACGGCGACCACGGGGCGGAACGCGCCGACGTAATTCTCCCCGGCGCGGCCTACACGGAAAAGGACGGCATCTACGTCAACACTGAGGGCCGCCCCCAACTGGGCCGCAAGGCCGTCAGCCCGCCCGGCGACGCCCGCGAGGACTGGAAAATTCTCCGCGCCTTGTCCGAGGAGCTCGGCAAGACTCTACCTTATAACACGCTGGCCGAACTGCGCGAACGCATCCGGGGTGAATGGCCGCTTTTCCGTTCCATCGACTCCGTGACCCCCGCGAAGTGGAGTCGCTTCGGCGAAAAGGGCAAAAAGGTCCAGCCCGAGCAGCTCAATCCCTACACAGACAATTTCTATCTCAGTAACCCGATTTGCCGCGCTTCGAAAACCATGAACGAATGCGTTGAGGCTTTTATCGACACGGGCCGCTTGTCCGAAGCGGCGGAGTAGGGGAGCCTTAACCCGAATGACCAAAAAACGCACCACGCTCGAACAGGTCCGCGAATTTCACGAAACCTACGGTCTGCCCGTTCGACCTGAGCCGGATATCTCCGACGCGCGGACCAACGCGCTTCGAATCGCCCTGATCGCCGAGGAATTGGAGGAATTAAAAGAGGCCTTGGAACAGGGAAGCGTCCTCGAAACCCTCGATGCCCTGATCGACCTCCAATATGTCCTCGACGGGGCGTTCCTGTCCTTTGGGCTGCACGATCTCAAGGAAACCGCCTTTGCCGAGGTCCACGGCTCGAACATGAGCAAGCTGGGCGAGGACGGCAAACCCGTCGTCCGCGAAAGCGATGGCAAAATCCTGAAAGGCCCCAACTATTACAAGCCGAATCTGGCCCAATTCCTTGATTCTGATGAGATTCAGGCCGCCGAATAAAAATTAAAGCTTTGAATATTAAGGTTTTATTATTTGTATTTGCGATTTAGAGCCAAATCCGGCATTATGGCATTGGGTAATAAGGTTTTCCCTCCGAACCGGAGCTTTGCGGCGGAGGGGGTCGTAAAAAAGAAAACAAGGCGGCGGTGATAATAAACTGCCACGATGGGTGAATAATCGTGACGTTACGAACAACTCCGACACAAGATCAACTGGCACTCAGCAATGTATTCCTGCGTCAATCGCGCGTGGATAACGCGGGCAGTGGTTACTGCGCAAAGGGCGTGGCCAACCTTCTTCAGCATGTCGGTCTGGATTGCCAGCGCGGCGACGCCTACACCTGGAAAAATTCTCTCCCGCAAAACGGCTGGATCAAGCTTGAGGGCATAACGCCCGAAAACGCGCCCCCCGGTGCGGTTCTGGTCTATGACCGCAGCGCCGGTTCGCAGGGCCGGGGCGGCGGGGCCGAATTCGGTCATGTCGAGATCGTGACCGTGGACACCAGCGGCCGCCGTCAATACGTCTCCGATGCGGCCCGCAACAACTGGGGCGGCACCGTGCCCCAGAATTTTGTGGGCGTGTACGTCCACCCCAGCCTGCACAGAACAACGGATGGCATCAATTACAGCCCGAACCTCGCCGGAACGCAGGGCAGCGGCGGGCAACCAGGCGGTCAGGCGGGCGGATCCCGCAACCGCGATGGCGCGGCCACGACCGCAGGTCTGGATCCCGCTTTGGCGGCCTTCCTCAATAATCCCTCCGGCACAGCAGCAGGACCACAGGGCGCAGGCAGCACCTCCGGCACCGACGCCTTCAACAACAACGCGAACGTCAGCGCCTTCGTGGTGCTCGCCATGATGATCTCCGCCCTCTATGGAATCGAGATGGATACCGGCGTTCGTCGTCCCGGCGCTGAACCGGCTTCCGGTCCCGGCGTTGAGGGAACGGACCAGTCCTCCACAGCCCAATTGGGCATGGGCGGCAGCCGCACCAACTGATTGCGCCTTTTATTTTCCTCTTCTTTGTGCCTTTACTTTCTCCTCAAAAAGAGGCAGTTTTGGGCTGAAAACGCGGACCACGCGGAACGCGGGAAAAACAAATGTCCGATACGCTTATACTTTATGCGCAATGGTTGGGATGGACGGTTCTCTGGATCGTCGTTTTGGTCGTGGGGCTTCTGCTCGCCGTGGCCTACCTGACCTACGCCGAGCGCAAGGTTCTCGGCGCCATCCAACGCCGCCAGGGGCCGATGACCGTCGGCCCGTTCGGGTTGCTCCAGCCGATTGCGGACGGCATCAAGCTTTTCTCCAAGGAAACCATCATCCCCTCTCAGGCGCACCGCGTCGTGTTCCTTCTGGCGCCCATGATTCTTTTTACACTCGCGCTTGTGGCGTGGGCGGTGATCCCCTTCGACCGCGACTGGGTGGTGGCCAACATCAACGTGGGCGTACTCTACCTCTTCGCGATTTCCTCGATGGGCGTGTACGGCGTCATCATGGCGGGCTGGGCGTCCAATTCCCGCTATGCGTTTCTGGGCGCTCTTCGCTCTGCCTCGCAGATGGTGTCCTACGAAGTCTCTATGGGCCTGATCATCGTCTGCGTGATCCTGTGCGCGGGCTCCCTGAACCTTCAGGAAATCGTCATGGCCCCGCGTCCGATCTGGATGCAGATCCTGCTTTTTCCGATGTTTATCGTGTTCCTCATCTCCATTCTGGCCGAAACAAACCGCTGCCCCTTCGACCTGCCCGAGGGCGAATCCGAAATCACTGGCGGCTTCATGGTGGAATACTCTTCCATGGCCTTCGCGCTGTTCTTCCTCGGCGAATACGCCAACATGATCCTGATGAGCGGCATAACGACGACGCTCTTCCTCGGCGGCTGGCTGCCCCCGTTCGGGATCGAGGCTTTGGCCGTCATTCCGGGCCTTGTGTGGTTCGCGCTCAAAACCGCGCTGATCCTCTTCGTCTTCCTTTGGGCGCGCGGAACGCTGCCCCGGTTCCGCTATGACCAGCTCATGCGGCTGGGCTGGAAAGTCTTCCTGCCCTTCACCCTGATCTGGGTCGTTGTCACCGCCGGAACGCTGGTCGCCTTCGACGCCGTACCGGGCAAGCGCGTGATCGCCGTGGAAATCCCGGCGGTGGTAATCGAAACGGAAACCGCGCCGGAACCGCTCAAGGGCATGCCCCCCGTGCCGACCATCTCGCCCGACGAGCCGCCCGCGCCGGATACAGGAAACGGAGAATAGAAGATGGACCGTCTTTTCCGCTCCATGCTGCTGACCGAAATCGTGAAGGGCTTCCTGCTGACCCTCAAATACATCTTCTTCATGCCGCGCGTGACGATCAACTACCCCTACGAAAAGGGGCCGATCAGCCCGCGCTTCCGGGGTGAACACGCGCTCCGCCGCTACCCGAACGGCGAGGAACGCTGCATCGCCTGCAAACTCTGCGAGGCCATCTGCCCCGCACTCGCCATCACCATTGAGGCCGAACCGCGCGAAGACGGCTCCCGCCGCACCACGCGCTACGACATCGACATGACCAAATGCATCTATTGCGGCCTGTGCCAGGAAGCCTGCCCGGTGGACGCGATCGTCGAGGGCCCGAATTTCGAGTTCGCGACCGAAACCCGCGAAGAGCTGTACTACAATAAAGACCGCCTTCTCGCTAACGGCGACCGCTGGGAAGCCCAGATCGCCGCCAACCTTCTGGCCGACGCGCCTTACCGCTAAGCCTCGCCAATCCCAATAAAATCAAAAGCTTAACAAAAGCCCAGTCCGGCCGTATTGTGGAAATTGACTTCCGCAATTTTATTGCTTTATTATAATCAATAAGAAAATAAAACAAGCAGGGGGTATGGCGCGGTGGCGTCCCAGGGCAATCTCGTCGAAAAATGGGTGAAGTCCGTGCAGGTCTCGGAGGCTGATCGTGCACTCAGCCAAGAGTCCGATCGTCCCTTCGGCACCCCCGCCGAGCATGTCGGTTTCCTCAATAACCGCGAGGCATTCGCTGCGCCGGTCCGGCGTGCGCAGCCTGAAAATATGGTCGTCAAAACCTCTGGCAACGATGGCTTAATATACCCGGAGGGATACGACCATCTCTCCGAAGCGATCAATATGATGATCAAGGACCAGATGAAGATTAACCCGATGTTCCGCCACGCCCGCATCGAGCTGACCTACCGCCAGACCCTGAGCGAACAGGTCCCGACCAGAATTGTCCATACCGACCCTTCACGGACGCAGGAGCCGGTCGAGGAGGATTTTGTTTACTTTCTGGCCAATAAGCAGGGCGTTGTCGTTCAGGCGCAGCACGTGAAGGACCCCGCCCAGAACCTGAACAAAATGACCCCGGAAGCCCTGATGGAGGAGGGGTTGCTGAGGCAATCCGAAAACTTCGAGATGGTGCGCGGGCGTCAGAGCACCTACCACACGCAAGGCGCGGCGATCTTCCAGCCCGCGCGGATCCTGCTGCGCATGATCGTAACCCACCCGTCCGCCGATTATTTCCACAATCTCCCCGATCATGAAAAGGCCGCTCTGCCCGAGGATTTCCGTCAGAAGCACGGCATCAGCGCACCCGGCTGGGCGCCCACAATCAATTAATCAGGTCTCTCTGGCTCCGGCAAGCAGCCGCTCAAGCGGAATATGGTAATAGATGTTGATCATCTCCACGCCGGGATTGTCGTCGCCCAGCCCGCAATTCGACAGATGGCTGAAGCTGGCCGCCAGCCGGCTCCCGGAATCGAACTGATACCCGATCTCGAACTGCGAGCGGAAGTTGATCGGATAGTGCAGATCGACGTTATTATGCCCCCGGTTATACACGCCGACGCCAAGGCTGGGCGTGACATAGATATGGTCGGTCAGCTTGATGTCGATCAGAAAGCCCCCCCCGGCCCACAGCGCCCCGTCGGAAGTCAGGTCGAGCGCGGCCCAGGGCTTGATTTCTTTAAAGACCAGCGGAATGTCGGGCCGGACTTCGACGCGGAAATTCAGGGTCTGCCCGTCATCTTCGGGAAAAACATCATAATATCCGACCGATAAGCCAAGAAAGCCCGAACCGGCGGCAAATGCCTGCATCGGACCAAAAAAAAGCCCGCCGAAAATGGCGGCTACGATAAAAATTTTTTGCACAGCCCTGAATCCTGTCGTTAAGAATCTTTTTTAAGAACAACGCAGAAAGAACTGAAATGTAATGAGGAATAGCGCTATTATATCTCGCACTCCGAAAAGGAAATCAAGAGGGATTTTTTTCAGCCGGGATTTTCATTTTTTTCACCTCGGCCCTTGCGGCAGGGGGTGGAAAGGATTAGAAAAGTACACAAAATGATAGAGACATCCAATGGTCGTCCAGGCGTTTGCCTTTTACCTTTTTGCCGGAATACTGATCCTCAGCGCGTTGATGGTGATAACCGCGCGAAACCCTGTCCACTCCGTCCTGTTTCTCATTCTGGCGTTTTTTAACGCTGCCGGTCTGTTTATTATGCTCGGCGCGGAGTTTGTCGGCATGATCCTCGTGATCGTCTATGTCGGCGCTGTGGCTGTGCTGTTCCTCTTCGTGGTGATGATGCTCGACATCAACTTCGCGGAGATGCGCAAGGGTGCGAAACACTACGTGCCGCTCGGTCTGGCCATCGGCGCACTTTTGCTGTTCGAGCTTTACACCTTGTATGGCACCTGGAACATGGCCGAAATCACGAAAACCAACCGCGCCGCGCCCGTTGAATCGATGGAGCAGCTGACCAACACCGAAATGCTGGGCTCCATCCTTTACACCGATTACGTCTATCCGTTCCAACTGGCCGGACTGATCCTTCTGGTCGCCATGATCGGCGCGATCGTGCTGACGCTGCGCACGCGCCCGGATGTCCGCAAGCAAAATATCGGCGATCAGGTCGCCCGCCGCGCCGAGGACGTCCTAGAGATCGTCAAGGTCACACCCGGAACGGGGGTATAGCAAATGGACGCCGTATTAAATATCGGGATCGGCCATTTCCTGACGCTGGCGGGTATCATCTTCACCATCGGCGTGTTTGGAATATTCCTGAACCGCCGCAACGTGATCGTCATTCTCATGTCCATCGAATTGATGCTCTTGGCCGTCAATATCAATTTTATCGCTTTTTCCGCGTACCTCAACGATTTGACCGGACAGGTCTTCACCATGTTTATTCTCACTGTCGCGGCGGCTGAGGCCGCCATCGGCCTCGCCATCCTTGTGGTCTTCTTCCGCAACAAGGGCTCGATCGAGGTGGACGACATTTCGAGCCTGAAGGGATAACGGATGGAAATCCTCGCCGTTTTTTCCCCGCTTGTGGCTTTCCTGATTGCCGGCCTGTTCGGTAAGCAGATCGGCCATAAGGGTTGCCAGTTCATTACATGCGCCGCTGTCATTTTGGCGGCGTTCTCCTCCATCGTGTTGTTCTTCAACGTCATTCTTAACCCCGATATTTTAAGCGACCACAGCTACGTCCGCGTCCTCTCCCGCTGGGTAGAGTCCGGAAGCTTCAAGGCCGAATGGGCGCTGCGCATCGACCAGCTTTCCATCGTGATGATGTGCGTGATCAACATCGTCTCCGCCTGCGTCCATGTCTATTCCGTCGGCTACATGAGTCACGATCCCGATCGCGGGCGCTTCATGGCATATTTGAGCCTCTTCACCTTCGCCATGCTGATGCTGGTGACCGCCAACAACCTGCTGCAACTTTTCTTCGGCTGGGAAGGCGTCGGCCTGGCCTCCTATCTTCTGATCGGCTTCTGGAACCAGAAACATTCGGCCAACGCCGCCGCGCAAAAGGCGTTCATCGTCAACCGGGTCGGGGACTTCGGCCTCGCCCTTGGCATCATGGCCATTTTCGCCCTGTTCGGCAGCATCAGCTTCGACGACATTCTGGCCAATCCCGGCCAGCACGAGCACACGATGATGGGTTTCCTCGGCTTTGAGGTTCACGCCTTGACCGTCATCTGCCTTCTGCTCTTCACGGGCGCGGTCGGAAAATCGGCGCAGCTCGGCCTGCATACATGGCTGCCCGACGCGATGGAGGGGCCGACCCCCGTCTCCGCGCTCATCCATGCGGCGACGATGGTTACGGCGGGGGTCTTCCTCGTCGCACGTTTCTCGCCGCTCTTTGAATTTGCGCCCGTGGCGCTTTCGGTGGTCACCGTTTTCGGCGCACTCACTGCTTTTGTCGCCGCCACCATCGGCATGACCCAATACGACATCAAGCGCGTAATCGCCTATTCCACGATGTCCCAACTCGGCTACATGTTCTTCGCCCTCGGCGTATCCGCTTACGCGGCGGCGATGTTCCACCTCATGACCCACGCTTTCTTCAAGGCGCTGCTTTTCCTGGGCGCAGGCTCGGTGATCCATGCCATGTCCGACGAACAGGATATGCGCAACATGGGCGGCATCAAGGACAAAATCCCCTTCACCTACGCCCTGATGTGGATCGGCGCACTGGCGCTGGCGGGCATCCCGCCCTTCGCGGGCTATTACTCCAAGGATATTATTCTGGAGGCCGCATGGGCCGACCAGTCCGGCCTAGGCCTCTTCGCGTTCTGGATGGGCATTGCCGCCGCCTTCATGACCGCCTTCTACACCTGGCGCCTCCTGTTCATGACGTTCCACGGCGCCCCCCGCGCGAAGAAACAGGTTATGGACCACGTGCATGAATCCCCCTTTATTATGATCAGCCCGCTGATCATCCTCGCCACAGGCGCCCTGATGGCCGGATACGTCTTCTACGGCGGCTTCGTCGGCTCGGCCTACAGCCACCACGGCGAGGTCCATGCCGCCATTACCGATGGAATGCACGGCGCTTCCCAAAGCTCCGGCCATAAGGAGGCTGCGCACGAAGATCAAGCAGAAGAACCAGAAGCCGAGGAAAAGAAACCTGAAACGGGGCTTGAAAAAATCGAGGATTCCGCCAAGAAGATCGAGGAAAAAGTTGGAAAGGCCGTCGAGGCCGTCATCGAGGAAGGCAAGGAAAACCTTAAAGAAATAGGGCAAGCCGGGGAAACCGCACACGCCCTGATCACCTCCGGAAACAAGGGTGGAAGCCCGCACGATCCCGGCCTCAACCTCTGGTCCCGCCAGTTCTTCTGGCACAACGCCATCTATGTGCGCGACCAGAACGACGTTCTTGAGGCCGCGCACGGCGTGCCCGCATGGGTCAAATACCTGCCGCTCGTCGTTGGCCTGCTGGGCATCGCGATGGCCTATGTCGGCTACGTCGCAAGGCCGGACATCCCGGCGAAGATCGCCGCCGCCTCCGGCCCGGTCTACAAACTCTTCTTCAACAAATGGTATTTCGACCAGATCTATAACGTCCTCTTCGTCAAGACCGCCTTCCGCGCGGGCCGCTTCTTTTGGAAGTTCGGCGACCGCGAGTTCATCGACGGCCTCGGCCCTGACGGCTTCGCCTGGATGTCCCGCAAGGCGGCGGGCGGCCTCAGTAGGTTCCAGAGCGGCTTCGTCTATCAATACGCCTTCGTGATGATGATCGCGGTCGTGGCCATGGTCTCGTGGCTGGTCTTCCGCATCGAGCCCGCTCCTGTCAATGCCGCGCCCGCTGCCGTCTCCGCGCCCGCGCCTCAGGAACAGGAGGAGCCGCAGCCATGATCATGCCGCCCATCCTCTCGATCATGATTTTCCTTCCCGTCGTCTGCGCCCTGATGATCACCATCATTCGCGGCGAGAAAGGTGATGAGGAGATCGTCGAAAAGAACGTCAAGCACCTCTCGCTCTTTGGCTCGCTCTTCGTTCTGGCCTTCGCGCTGTTCATGTACGTCAACTTCGACAAAACCAGCGCCGACTTCCAGTTCGTCGAGAAAATCTCTTGGCTCTCCGCCGCAGGCCTCAGCTACCATGTCGGCGTTGACGGCATATCCGTCTATTTCGTGCTTCTCTCGGTTGTTCTGACCCCGGTGTGCATCCTCGCCAGTTGGAATTCCGTAAAGACCCGCGTGAAGGAATACATGATTGCGTTCCTGATCCTCGAAAGCCTGATGATCGGTACCTTCTGCGCGCTCGATACCGTGCTGTTCTACGTCTTTTTCGAGGGCGTTTTGATCCCGATGTTCCTGATCATCGGCATCTGGGGCGGCCCGCGACGCATATACGCGTCCTTCAAGTTTTTCCTCTACACGCTGCTCGGCTCGGTCCTGATGCTCGTCGCCCTGATCGCCCTGTATGTAGAGACGGGCAGCACGGATATCCCGGCCCTGATGCACACCACCCTCGATTTCGAGTTCCAGAAATGGATCTGGCTGGCCTTCTTCGCGAGTTTCGCCGTGAAGATGCCGATGTGGCCCGTCCATACGTGGCTGCCTGACGCGCACGTCGAGGCGCCGACGGCGGGCTCGGTCATTCTGGCGGGCGTCCTCCTGAAAATGGGTGGCTACGGCTTCCTACGGTTCTCCCTGCCGATGCTGCCGCAGGCCAGCATGTATTTCGCCCCGCTGGTCCTGACGCTCAGCGTCATCGCCATCATCTACGCCTCGCTGGTCGCGCTGGTGCAGGACGACATGAAAAAACTCATCGCCTATTCCTCCGTCGCCCATATGGGCTTCGTAACGCTCGGCATCTTCAGCTTCACGGAGCAGGGGATCGAAGGCGCGATCTTCCAGATGCTCAGCCATGGCATCATCTCCGCCGCGCTGTTTCTGTGCGTTGGCGTGGTCTACGACCGCCTGCACACCCGCGATATCAACCGTTACGGCGGGCTGGCCAAAAACATGCCCAACTACGCGCTGGTGTTCATGATCTTCATGCTCGGTTCGGTCGGCTTGCCCGGGACATCGGGCTTCGTCGGCGAGTTTTTGGCGCTTGTGGGCACCTACAAGGCCAGCACGACGTTTGCTGCTCTGGCGGCCACCGGGCTCGTTCTTGGCGCGGCGTACATGCTCCTGCTGTACAGAAAAGTCGTCTTCGGCCCGCAGAAAAACAAGGATGCCGCCGCGATGGAGGATCTGACCGCGATGGAAAAACTGGTCCTCGTGCCGATGGCGCTTCTGGTGATTTACTACGGCGTTTTCCCGTCCTCGGTCACCGACCGCGTTGCCCCGTCTGCCAAATCCCTGCTGCGCCATTACGAAATGTCCCACGAGCCGCTCGGCTATAACGAGGCGCGCCTGGACAGTGCCCCGGCGGGCATCAACAAGGAAGAAAGGCGAAGCGGACTATGATCGGGTTCAATATCGTTCCGCTGCTTCCCGAGCTGTTCCTGACGCTGACCGCGATGGGGTTCCTGATTGTCGGCGTCTCTCAAGGCAACCGCTCGACTGCGGTCCTGACGTGGACGGCCTGCCTCGCGATGGTGATTGCCGCAATTCTCCTGCTCCAGATTTCATGGGAGGGGCAGACAATTCTGAACGGCATGTTCGTGCTTGATGAGTTTTCGGGGTTGTTCAAACTCATGATCCTCATCGGCCTGATAATCTCATTGGCGCTGTCGGTCGACTATCTCAAGGTCGAGCGCATGGCGCGCTTTGAGTATCCCGTGCTGGTCATGCTGGCGGGCGTCGGAATGATGCTGATGGTCTCCGCCGGAAATCTTCTCGCTCTTTACATGGCTCTGGAACTGCAATCCCTCAGTCTCTACGTTCTGGCAGGCATCCATCGCAACTCTCCGCGTTCGGCGGAGGCCGCGATCAAATATTTCGTCCTCGGCGCACTGTCCTCCGGGATGCTGCTATTCGGAATTTCGCTGATATACGGCTTTACCGGCTCTATTGATTTTGAGGTTATTCGCAACACGCTCGATCATGCACAGGGCAGCACCCCGGGCATTACCGTTGGTTTGGCTTTCCTTCTGGCCGGTTTGGCCTTCAAGATTTCTGCCGTGCCCTTTCATATGTGGACCCCCGACGTCTATCAGGGCGCGCCCGCACCTGTCACGGCCCTGTTCGCCATGGTGCCGAAAATCGCGGCGTTTGGCCTGATGCTGCGCGTCTTGTTCTACGCCTTTTTGCCCATGTCTGGGGAGTGGATGCAGATCGTCTATTTCCTGTCAGCCGCCTCCATGATCGTTGGGGCCTTCGCCGCACTGGCACAGGACAACATCAAACGCCTGATCGCCTACAGCTCGATCGGCAACATGGGCTATGCCCTCATCGGGGTTGTCGCAGGAACGCCGGAAGGGGCAGGGGCCGTAATACTCTACCTGTTTATCTATATGATGATGACGGCGGGCGTATTCTCGGTCATCCTCTGCATGCGCAGACAGGGTCTGATGGCCATGCAGGTCAGCGACCTCGCAGGCCTCTCCCGTCACAGCCCGATGATGGCGTACGCCATGGCAGCTCTGATGTTCTCGATGAGTGGCATACCGCCTCTCGCGGGGTTCTTCGGAAAGTTTTTTATCTTCCTCGCTGCTGTTGAGCAGGGGTATATCGCCCTCGTTATCATCGGGGTGCTCAGCTCGGTCGTCTCAGCCTATTACTACCTCCGGATCGTCAAGATCATGTTCTTCGACGAACCCGCCGACCCGTTCGACCGCGGTATGACGCTCGAAAAGCGGGTTATTCTGTTCATCTCGGTGATATTTGTGATCGGCTTTATTCTCAAACCTAATCCGATTGTGGACAGCGCGATGGCCGCCGCCAAGGCGCTGCTGCTCTAGTGCGTCCCGCCCCATGCCCCTGAACTGGACGATTGAAACCTACGAGCGCCTCTCAAGCACGCAGGACGAAATGAAGGTGCGCCTGACCCCCGGCGGCAACCAAACTCCGCCGCCCGAGGGCCTCGTCATTCAGGCGATCGAGCAAACCGCAGGCCGCGGCCGTCAGGGCCGACTCTGGTTCTCGCCGCCCGGAAACCTCTATATCTCGCTGCTCCTCAAGCCGGAATGTTCGTTGCCTCAGGCCGGGGCGCTCTCGCTTGTGATCAGCTATTCCCTCGCGCGGGCGCTGGAAAAGCTCTGCGGGGCCGACGCATCCGTTGTACTTAAATGGCCGAACGATGTCTTGTTGGAGGGGCGCAAATGCGCGGGTATTCTGCTCGAAACCGGAACGGATTCTCAGGGCGCCCTGCAATACGTCATCGCGGGCATAGGTGTGAACCTCGTTTCCGCCCCCGCCGAAACCGGAATTGCCCTGAACGCCAGCCGCTTACAAAACATTACGCTCGCCGATTTGCGTGACGCCGTTTTGGAAAATATAAGAGAGGATTACCTGCAATGGCGCGTCAGGGGCTTCGCCCCGTTCCGCGAAAAATGGCTGCAAAGAGGCTTTGCGCCGGGTACGGATATTTCCGTGGGCGCAGATAAAGCCAAAATCGCCGGAACGTTCAAAACCGTCGATCATAACGGCAATCTCGTCATGACCGACGCGCAAGGACAAGAACGCACAATCGCGTCCGGCGAAATCCTCCGGATCTGAAATCAGGACAAAGAGACGGATGCAGATAGACTAAGCCCGGTTAAAAGCCGCGCTGGCCATGATTGACAACTGGACTAAGTCCAGTCCGTTAGGATTGATCGTTCTGGGGCTCAGAGTCGCCGTAAAGCCTGCGACCTCTCATATGATCAGCCATGTCTCGGGAAACGTTGGCGAACAGCATAGTTCGGCATACGGGCACAATTGCACTGGCAACAGCGTTGAAAGCAACGTGAAGGAAAGGCATATGTATTCTCCGTGTTGCGCACCCCGAGCCGTGGCGGGCTATGGGCACAACAAAGCGTTAAAAAGTTAACTTCTTTGTATTCCCAGTATCGTATATTGCACTGCAAAAAGCAATATTTTTGAGCAGAATCCTCTGAGATGAAGGCCTGCCGCGAGTTTGCAAGGATATCTAAAAAAAGCGGATTAAAGAACGCGTTTCAAATCGTCCGCACGCTGATTCGCGTTGCGCGAGGAGGGCGGATTGGCAACCCGGATGATCTTGACGCCCGCCGAAAGCAGGGTGCCGATAACCTGGGTCATCAAGGCCAGAATCATCAGACCCAGAACGGAATAAACGATCTTTTGCAGTCGCGCGGAAAAGAAAATATTAAATTCCTGTTGATCTACATTTCCATAAACAACTTTTTCATCACCCGTGATGTTCTCAAACAGGACGCTGAAAATCTTGATGTCCTCGGGCGTGTCTATAACCTTGATAACGGTAATACCGACATAAAGGAGAAAACCCGCCCCGGCGACCACCAGAACAAGCCCGACAAGGCTCAAAAGCGCACGCAAACCTTCCATGGGAAAGCTCCTGTAAAACGATTTAAAAGGGCTATTTCCGCCATAGTGGGAAGAATCCGCAAAGATGTAAACAGAAAAGCAAGGTTTTGGGTTTATTATCTGATATCGCTCGGAGTTTTCCTCATATCCGCGCCGTCAGAGTCAGCGTTTGTGAAATCGCAGGCAAGACAAGATCAGGGAGTCCGCATTGACCGATCAGCAAGACCTACCGCAGGGGAACCATCACCTTGCCGCCGCGCTTGGCGCTGAGGCTTTGCGCACCGTCCTGATCTTATCCGCGGGCGTTTTTTCGATATGCATACTGATTCTGGCCACCGGCATTATATTTCTGATCGACCTGTTCTCCGGTCCGTTCGGCGTGTTCTCGGTTCTCAGCATGCTCTTATATCTTTTTTCCGCATTCATCGCCGTGCAAGATGAAGCGCCGAAGGTCTTAGGGGGGCTTGCTCAAGGCAACAAAATTTCCAGCCCTCTGAGAGCGGCCCTGATAAGAACCGCCGCTCTGGTGGCGATTTGTATCTTTATGGCGCTGGAATCTGTGGAGTGGTTGAGGCCTCTGTTCGTTCAAGACGCAAGCGTAAACGGCCTCCGCATGATTCTGGTCGCCGCCTTCTCGCAAACGCCCGAAAAAATCGGCCTCGACGCCGCCCTGCTGGTGGGGATCGCGCGTATGGCTCTGTTCGCAGGCTTGGCCTATGGAGCGGGATACCTGATCTATTGCCGCGACGATGTGGCGAAGCGCCTTGACGACCCGGCCTTCAACCTTGCGGCGCGGACGATCGGCATTTTTTTGGCGTTCTTCGCTTTGGGGATCGCCTTGCGCCTGTTTGGGGGGGCGATCGGGGGACTGCTCGGAGGCTGGGCGGATATAAGCTTGGCCCTGTACGTACTGGCCATGATGATGGAGCGCCATAACAAAAGGCCGCAGATCGACCGCGGCCCCTGAAAAACGCTAAGAAGTAAAATTTTAGCCCAGAGCGGGTGCGGCAACCGCCACGCCGGAGAGCTTCGCGCCGACCCAGGATGCGCCGCTGCTGAGCGCGGCAAGGGTGTTGTTAACACCATCAAAGGCCAGATTCACGTGCGGAGCCAGAGCGGCAAGACCGCCACCGCCAGTAGCGGCACCGACTATGGCGAAAACCCCGACCAGACCGCCAACAAACATACCGGCCTTGAGGACGCCCTTGGCCAGACCCCATGCACCACTCAAAGCACCTTTACCGGCGTTAACAGCACCGGAGGCGGCATTACTTACGGCATCGACTGGATTTTTCGCCATGTTATCAACTCCACAACCCTTAAAATTTTTATACTTATTCTATTATTACCTCTAGAAGTAACATAACATAAACCTGAAACGCAAGCTTTTTGAACCATTTGTCCGCTATTCGGCAGCCTGCCTCGGTTTTGCCCGTTTCTTGCTTAAAATCGGCTTAAGATACTGCCCGGTAAAGCTTTTTTCGATCTTGCAAAGGTCTTCTGGCGTTCCGGTGCCGACGATCCGCCCCCCTTTATGGCCACCCTCCGGCCCGATATCCACCACGAAATCGGCGGTCTTGATGACATCGAGGTTATGCTCAATAACGATGATGGTATTCCCCTGATCGACGAGCGTATGCAGGACCTCCAGAAGCTTCCGAACGTCCTCGAAATGCAGGCCCGTGGTCGGCTCGTCGAGGATATAAAGCGTCTTGCCCGTCGAGCGGCGGGACAGCTCCTTGGCCAGCTTGACCCGCTGCGCCTCCCCGCCCGAAAGGGTCGTGGCCTGCTGCCCCACCTTGATATAGGTCAGCCCGACCGAACACAGCGTCTCCATCTTATCGCGAATCGCTGGAATCGCCTGAAAGAATGTCGCGGCATCCTCGATACTCATATCCAGAACGTCCGCGATGGACTGGCCCTTGAACTTGATCTCCAGCGTCTCGCGGTTATAGCGTTTACCCCCGCACGCCTCGCATTGAACGTAAACGTCGGGCAGAAAATGCATCTCGATCTTGATCATGCCGTCGCCCTGACACGATTCGCAGCGCCCGCCCTTGACGTTGAACGAAAACCGCCCCGGCCCGTAGCCGCGCGCCTTTGATTCCGGCAATCCGGAGAACCATTCCCGAATCGGCGTGAACGCGCCCGTATAGGTCGCGGGGTTGGAGCGCGGCGTGCGCCCAATGGGTGACTGGTCGATGTCGATGACCTTGTCGCAATGCTCGAACCCCGTGATCGAATCGTGGGGCAGGGGATGCTCCTTCGAGCCCATCAGCGCCCGGCTCGCCGCGCGGTAGAGCGTGTCGATGGTGAGCGTCGATTTCCCCGACCCCGAGACGCCCGTAATACAGCTGAAAACGCCCAGCGGGATTTTGACGCTGATATCGTGAAGGTTGTTACCCCGCGCACCCTTGATCTCGATGAACTGGCCCTTCTTGCCCTTGCGCCGTTGCGAAGGCACGGGAATTTCCCGGTCGCCGCGCATATATTGCGCCGTCAGGCTCTCGGCGCTCTTGAAAACCTCCTTCGGCGTACCTTCCGCAACAATTTCTCCGCCGTGAATCCCGGCCCCCGGCCCCATATCCACGAGATAATCCGCCGCGCGGATCGCGTCCTCGTCATGTTCCACGACGATCACGGTATTCCCAAGGTCGCGCAGTCGCTGGAGAGTTTCGAGCAGGCGGTGATTGTCCCGCTGGTGCAACCCGATGGACGGCTCATCCAGAACATACAGCACGCCCGTCAGACCCGATCCGATCTGGGAGGCGAGGCGGATGCGCTGGCTTTCCCCGCCCGAAAGCGTCCCCGACGCGCGGCTGAGCGTTAGATAATCCAGCCCGACATTCATAAGAAAGCCGAGCCGCTCATTGATCTCCCGCAGAATCTTCTCAGCGATTTGGCGTTGCTGCGAAGTCAGCTGCGCCGAAAGCGCCTCGAACCATGCATGCGCGTCCTCGATGCCAAGCTGCGAAATTTCGGAGATATCCTTGCCGCCGGTCCTGACGGCCAGAGCCTCGGGCTTGAGCCGCCGCCCGCAGCACACATCGCACGGCGTACTGACCTGATATTTGGAGAGTTCCTCACGCTGACTGTTGCTGGTGGTCTCCAGAATCCGGCGGCGCAGATTGTTGATGACCCCCTCAAACGGCTTGGAGCTTTTCCACGTATTCTCGCTCTTGCTCGTATAGACGATCGGAATGATATCCTTGCCCGAGCCGTAGAGCATGATGTCCTTATGCGCCCGGTCCATCTTGGCCCACGGCGTTTTCACATCGAACCCGTAATACGCGGCCACAGCCTCCAGCGCTTGGGTGTAAAAAGGCGCGAAGCTTTTCGACCACGGTTCGATGGCGCCCTGTGCGATCGTTTTCTTGTCGTCGGGCACCACGAGATCCTCGGAAAACTCGTTCTTCTCGCCCAGCCCGTCGCAGGAGGGACAGGCCCCGTGCGGGCTGTTGAAGGAAAAAAGGCGCGGCTCGATCTCAGGGATCGTGAACCCTGAAACCGGGCAGGCGAATTTCTCGGAAAACAGGCTGAGTTCGCCGCTGTCCGCGTTCTCGGCGATGACAAGCCCATCGGCAAGGCGCAACGCCGTCTCGATGGAATCGGCCAGCCGGGTCATGAGAGCCTGTTTCTGCGCGGAGCCTTCGACCTCGTGCCGGATCACGAGGCGGTCCACCACGACCTCGATATCGTGTTTAAGCTTTTTATCCAGAACAGGCGCCTGCGCGATCTCATAGACCGTGCCGTCGATCTTGACGCGCTGGAACCCTTTTTTCTGAAGCTCTTTAAGCTCCTTGCGGTATTCGCCTTTCCGACCGCGCACAATGGGCGCGAGGATGTAAAGCTTTGTCCCGTCCGCCATCGCCGCCACGCGGTCCACGATCTCGGTGACCGTCTGGCTGGTGATCGGCAGACCCGTGGCGGGGGAATAGGGGATACCGACCCGCGCCCACAGAAGACGCATATAATCGTAAATCTCGGTGACCGTCCCGACCGTCGAGCGCGGGTTCTTGCTGGTCGTCTTCTGTTCGATCGAAATGGCGGGCGACAAGCCCTCGATGGAATCCACATCCGGCTTCTGCATCATCTCAAGGAATTGCCGGGCATAGGCCGACAGGCTCTCGACATACCGCCTCTGCCCCTCCGCATAGATCGTATCGAACGCGAGCGAGGACTTCCCCGACCCGGACAGCCCCGTAATGACGATCAGCCTGTCCCGGGGCAGTTCGACGTTGATATTCTTGAGATTATGTTCCCGCGCACCGCGGATGGAAATGGCTTTCAGCATGGTCTTTCTATGGAACATTTTAGGAACAAACGCAAGGTCTTCCCGAGGCGAAAACAGGCAAAAGTTGCGCTTTTTCCACGGCAACTTTAGAATAGGGGACAAAGCGTTATCGAGGGATGAGCGGACCATGGAACTTAAGGCGGGCAGTCAGGCCCCTGAATCATACGAAGAGATGACCGAAGACCAGCGCGCGGACTGGTTCCGTGCACGCGGTAATCTTGCAAGCGAGCGCCCGCAGGCGCGGATTGCCCTGCGCGAGAAATTCGCCCTGATGACCGCCGACGAGCGCAAGATGGAACTCAATCATGCAAGGGCGGCTTTGGACTGTCTGGATGAGCTGGGCCTGATTGGCGACAGCCACGAGGAGGAACCCCTCGAACGCGACTATAGAATCCGTATGGAGGAAACCTTGACCATCCTCACAACCGACCCCGATCTGTCGGTGGGTTAGGCGCTTTGGACCAAAGCGGCCCCGCCCTCGAACCGGGCTTTTAGCCCGCCCTGACCCGCCCGCCGGGACGGAGAACAAACCGTAAAAAAGCCTTTAGAATCTCCTCCCGGGAGACTATATTAAGTCACCCATGAAAATATGAGGAGATTCGGACGTGGCTGGCAGTGTGAACAAGGTGATTTTAGTCGGAAATCTGGGCCGTGACCCGGAGGTCCGCGCGATGCAATCGGGCGACAAGGTCGTAAACCTCTCGATTGCCACCTCCGAAAGCTGGAAGGACAAGGCCACGGGCGAAAAGAAAGAGCGCACCGAATGGCACCGCGTGGTGGTGTTTAATCAGGGGATCGCCACGGTGTGCGAGCGCTATCTGAAAAAGGGCGCGAAAGTGTATATCGAGGGCCAGCTTGAAACCCGCAAATGGACCGACAAGGACGGCGTTGAGAAATATTCGACCGAAGTCGTCCTGCGCCCGTTCCGCGGCGAACTGACCATGCTCGACTCGCGCGGCGGGGAGGGCGGCTACGCATCCTCCGGCGGCGGGGGCGGGCGTTCCTTCGGCGATAGCGGCGATTCCGGTTTCGGCGGCAGCGCCCCGGCCCGCGCCCCGATGGTGCAAGAGTTCGAGGACGAGATTCCGTTCTGATGGTTTGCACCGCAAATCTTTTTAATTCTGTCACAACGATAATGCAGCGGACTCTGTCCGAAGGAGAATAGTGATGAACAACAAACTGGCAGGAAAGATTTTAATGCTGGCCGTGCTTGGCGGCTTTTTGGTCGCAAGCCCGGCCCAAGCGGCCGAAGAAGCTGCAGGCGAAGCGGTCAGCGCGGACCAACTTCTGTTGGACCGTAAAGCCAGTGAGGAACCCAAAGAAGAAGTCAAGCCTGCCGAGGAGCCTGTTGCGAAGCCTGAATCCAGCCAGGACCCGTCCACCTTGGCGAAACGTCTTGAACTTGCGCAGAAGATGCATGAGATCCGCCCCACGCGCGATCAGGTGGACAACGCCATTCGCCGCGCCTCCGAATCCGTCCCTCCGAAAGACAAGGACGCGTTCATCGCCGCGATGTCCACGATCCTGAATTACAAGGCCATAGAGCGCATTTCAATTGATGCCATGGCGGAGGTCTATACTGTGGGCGAACTGGAGGCGATGATTGAATACTACAGCAAGCCCGAAGCCAAAAGCGCTACAGCCAAGGTCCGCGACTGGGCCGCGATCGTACAGCCCGAGATCAACCGGATCATCGACAAGGCCATGATGCGCGTCCGCACAGGGGCACCCAACTAAGCGTAAAGATTTTGAACGGAAATAAAACATGAGTCAGGAAAACCCCACGCCTCCGGAAATTGATATTCCGAAGATTTCGCTCGAAGACGAGATGAAACAGTCCTATCTCGATTACGCGATGAGCGTGATCGTGAGCCGGGCGCTGCCCGATGTGCGTGATGGCCTGAAACCCGTCCACCGCCGCATTTTATACGCGATGCGTGTTGGCGGATACACGTCCGACAAACCCTTTAAGAAATCAGCCCGTGTCGTCGGGGATGTCATGGGTAAATTCCACCCCCACGGCGATCAGGCGATTTACGATTCCCTCGTGCGCATGGCGCAGCCATGGTCCATGCGCCTCCCGCTCGTGGACGGGCAGGGGAACTTCGGTTCTCTCGACGGCGACCCTCCGGCGGCGATGCGTTACACGGAGGCCCGCCTCGACAAGGCCGCTGAAACGATGCTGGACGATATCGACAAGGAAACCGTGGATTTCCGTCCGAACTACGACGACACGGAAAGCGAACCCTCCGTCCTGCCAACCCGCATCCCGAACCTTCTGGTCAACGGCGCGGGCGGCATCGCGGTCGGTATGGCGACGAACATCCCGCCCCATAATCTGATCGAGGTCATCGACGCGTGCTGCGCGTTCGTTGAAAACCCGCAGATCACGACCGAGGAACTCAACACGATTATTCAAGGCCCGGACTTTCCGACCGGCGCGTTCATCATCGGCCGCAACGGCATCCGCTCCGCTTACCAGACCGGCAACGGCTCTGTCGTCATGCGCTCCAAGACCTCGATCGAGGAAATCGGCAAGCGCGAGGCGATCATCGTGCATGAAATCCCGTATCAGGTGAACAAGGGCAAGCTGCTCGAACGCCTGGGCGAGGTCGGCCGCGAAAAGATCGTGGAGGACATCCACGAAATCCGCGACGAATCCGACCGCGACGGCGTGCGGATCGTCATCGAGATCAAGACCGGCGCGAACAGCGATGTCGTTCTGAACCAGCTCTTAAAGCACACCCAGCTCCAGACCAATTTTTCCTGCAACATGGTCGCGCTGCATAACGGCAAGCCGCAGATCATGCTCCTGCGTGACATGATCAAGGCGTTCGTGAACTTCCGCGAGGAGGTCATCACCCGCCGCACCATCTACGAACTCGGCAAGGCCCGCGAACGCGCCCATAAATTGGCCGGACTGGCCGTTGCGGTCGCCAATATCGACGAGGTCATCGCGATCATCCGTAACGCCCCGAACCCCGGCGAGGCGAAAGAGGGCCTTCTGTCCCGCGACTGGCCCGCCGCCGACGTTGCGCCGCTGATCGCCCTCATCGACGACCCCGAATACCCGGTCTCCGAAAAGGGCACCTACCGCATGTCGGAAATTCAGGCGAAGGAAATTCTCGACCTCCGCCTGCACCGCCTCACCGGGCTGGAGCGCGACAAGATCGGCGACGACCTCAGAAAAATCACCGACGAGATTGCTGAATACCTCGCCATCCTCGCCAGCCGCGAGCGCCTTCTGGGCGTTCTGGTCGATGAACTCGTCGAGATCAAGGAAAAATTCGGCACCCCCCGCCGCACCGAACTGGTCGATGCGGAATTCGAGGTGGATATCGAATCCCTGATCCAGCGCGAGGACATGGTGGTTACCATCACCGGCGGCGGCTACGCCAAGCGCGTCCCGCTCGATACCTACCGCGCGCAGCGCCGGGGCGGCAAGGGCCGTACGGGCATGAGCATGAAGGACGAGGATTTCGTGACCGACCTGTTCGTGGCCAGCACCCATACGCCGATGCTGTTCTTCACTTCGCGCGGCATCGTGCACCGCATGAAAGTCTATCAAATCCCGCTCGCCAACCCGCAGGCGCGGGGCAAGGCGCTGATCAATCTTCTCCCGCTCGAAAAGGACGAAAGCGTCAGCGTCTACCTGCGCATGCCCGAAAACGAGGAAATGTGGGACAAGCTGGACATCATGTTTGCCACGTCTCACGGAACCGTCCGCCGGAACAAACTCTCGGACTTCAAGAACATCCGCTCCAACGGCCTGATCGCCATGAAGCTGGGCGAGGACGAGCGTCTTGTCTCCGTCAAGATCTGCAAGGAGGACGAGGATATCCTTCTGGCGACCAAGATGGGTAAGGCGATCCGCTTCCCGGTCTCTGACATCCGGGTTTTCACGGGCCGCACCTCTACGGGCGTGCGCGGCGTCAAGCTCAAGGAAGAGGGCGACGAGGTCATCTCGATGTCCGTCCTCAAACATATCGACGTCACACCCGAAGAGCGCGGCGCCTACATGAAGGCCGCCAACCGCATCATCGCGCCCGACGACATGGGCGCCCCGAACGGCGATGAGGAAATCGAAAACGTCTCCGACTCAACCGTCAACCTGAGCGACGAACGCTACCGGACCCTTCTGGCCTCCGAACAGCTTTTGCTCACCGTGACCAACAAGGGCTTCGGCAAGCGCACCTCTGCCTATGAATACCGTGTCTCCGGCCGGGGCGGGCAGGGTGTGACCAACATGGCTCTCACCGAAAAGAATGGCGGCGAGGTCGTGGCGACCTTCCCCGTCACGGATTCGCACCAAATCATGCTGGTGACCGACAAAGGCCAGTTGATTCGCACGAAGGTCGAGAATATCCGCATCACCGGGCGCAGCGCGCAGGGCGTGACGATCTTCAAGGTCGGGGAGGGCGAAAGCGTGGTGTCCGTGGCCTGGCTAATCCAGGACGAAGACGAAAATAACGGAAACACTTCTACGGACACTGAGGACGGCGAAAGCGATGACGCAGAACCCGGCGAAAGCTGAGAACAAGAAAATCGACAACGAGTGGAACACGAAGCTAGAATCCGTCGCCGACACAGAGGCGGCAGAGGTGCGTACCTCCACGATCGCCGGAACAGGCGTCTTCGCCAAGCGCCATATCAACCGGGACGAAGTGATTCTGCCTCTGACGGGCCTGCGCCTCCATGAATCCGAAATCTCCGAGGTCAACCGTAGCCTCTCCCTGCTTCAGGTCGAGGAAGACGAATATCTCATGGCGACCGGCACGATCGACGATTTCCTGAACCACAGCTGCGCCCCCAATCTGGCGTTCACGCCGGACGGCCAGTCTTTCTTCGCCCTGCGCGATATCGAAAAGGACGAGGAGCTGTGCTGGGATTACAGCACCTGCGAAAACGACGGCGAATGGTCGATGGATTGCCTGTGC
This sequence comes from Alphaproteobacteria bacterium, assembly GCA_023384135.1. Taxonomy (GTDB): domain Bacteria; phylum Pseudomonadota; class Alphaproteobacteria; order Micavibrionales; family Micavibrionaceae; genus JAGNKE01. The sequence continues at coordinate 688,952 of JAHDXS010000003.1, forward strand.
GGCACGGCGGCCTGCCGGGGCAAGGTGACGGGCTTCCCGAATCTTGACGCGGCAACGCGCAAGCGCCTCCTGCCGATCGCGCAGCCCTACCTGCGCCGCCTCTATGACAACGCCTGAGGAATCGATCATGGCCAAGCTTGAAAACAAACACCTGATCGGAGTCTATCCCGGCTCCTTCGACCCCGTGACCAAGGGGCATCTGCACCTGATCCGCCGCGCGAGCCGCCTCGTGGACCGCCTCATCATCGCCGTGGCCCACAGCCGCCGCAAGGGCCCGCTCTTCACCCTCGAAGAGCGTATGGAGATGCTCAAGCTCGATATCGAAAATATGAACGAAAAAGGCTGCCTGATCGAGGTCCGCGCCTTCGACAACCTTCTGGTCGAATTCGCCCGCGACGTACAGGCCTCCTGCATTTTCCGGGGCCTCCGGGCCGTTTCCGACTTTGAATACGAATTTCAGATGGCCGGAATGAACGCCAAGCTGGACCCCGGTATCGAGACGGTCTTCCTGATGGCCGCCGATAAGTGGCAGTTCGTCTCAGCCTCCTTCGTCAAGGAAATCTGTAGTCTGGGCGGGGATGTCGGGGAGTTCGTAACCCCGCAGGTATCTGAAAAACTGAAGAAAAAATATGAAAAAGCGGACAAGAATGCTTGACGCAGGGGGGGTAAATACATATTGTTCCCCAATTCCAAGCGGGCCCATGCCCGAAAAACGGCCAAGATCGCGTAGCTCAGCCGGTAGAGCAACTGACTTTTAATCAGTAGGTCCCGGGTTCGAATCCCGGCGCGATCACCATCTTT